>CALSTB010000001.1 GCA_943789165.1 uncultured Bacteroidia bacterium
TTAATCAATGAAACGCTTCATCCCATTCTTTCAGAATTCATTTATAATTCTCGAAGAAAACCGCTTCCTTACACCAAGATAACAGGTCTTAAAAGCATCGATAAGGTGATAAAAATTGACCAATCTCCAATTGGTCGTTCACCACGCTCCAATCCTTCGACCTACGTTGGTTTTTTTACCGACATCAGGAATTTATATAGCGAATTGCCTGAAGCAAAAATTCGTGGCTATAAACCAGGCCGTTTTTCATTTAACGTAAAAGGAGGTAGATGTGAAACATGCAAAGGTGGTGGAAGACGTGTGATAGAAATGAACTTCTTACCTGACGTTGAAGTGGAATGCGAGACGTGTTTGGGTAAACGGTATAATCGAGACACCCTCGAAATCCGTTATCGCGGGAAATCCATTAGTGACGTTCTTGACATGAGTGTTGATGAAGCCACTAAGTTTTTTGAAAATATACCGTCCATCTATCGTAAAATTAAGGCGTTAAGAGATGTAGGTTTAGGCTACATCACACTTGGACAAAGCAGCACAACCATTTCTGGTGGAGAAGCGCAGCGAGTTAAGTTATCCAGTGAATTGAGCAAAATATCTACGGGAAACACTTTTTATATCTTAGACGAACCTACAACTGGACTCCATTTTGAAGATATCAACGTGTTGTTGTCCGTTTTACAGAACCTTGTGGATTTGGGCAACACAGTTCTGGTGGTTGAACACAACATGGATGTTATCAAAGTAGCCGACCACATAATTGATCTTGGTCCAGAAGGCGGAAAAGGTGGTGGCGAAATCATTGATTTTGGTAGTCCAGAACAACTCATTAAACGAGGGAAAGGCCACACATCTACGTATTTGTCATTGGAATTTGACAGTCCAGTGGCTTCAAAAGCCTAATTACTAAAGGATTTACTTGCTTTTTTGAAGATTTAAAATCAATTTCGAAGCTAATTGAGTTTTATACATTTATAATAGAATATGAAAAAGATTTTTTTACTTAGTGTCTTGGCCAGCATAGTGATGTTTGGCTGTAAAGATGAAGGGTCTACAACTACTCCAGGTACGTCAAACAATCCAACAATGGCGTCAATGGAAAAGTCGAACAGAAATGCTGTTCTTGAAGACTTCACCGGTGTTAGATGTGGTTACTGTCCTCAAGGGCATCAAATTGCAAATGACATTCTAATCAACAACCCTGAGCGTTTCGTGGTTATTGGTGTTAACGCTGGTAGTTATGCTGCTCCTGCTGCAGGATGGGCTAACTTCACCAACTCTTATGGACAAGATCTTGTTAATCAAAGTGGCGTGACTGGTTACCCAGCAGGTACTATGAACAGACAACCTTTCCCAGGAAAAGCACAAAACAAAGGTACTGGCTTAGCAATGAGCCGTGGTTATTGGGCTGAAACTGCTGCTGCAGTTATGGCTGAGCCTTCTCCTGTAAACCTTGGTGGTAAAGCGGTTTTCAACAAAGCTGCCTCTACCATGACTGTAACATACGAAGTATATTACACAGGTGATGAGTCTGCTAACGAAAACAGAGTAAACATCGCGTTGTTACAAAGCGGTATGGTTGCTAACCAAAGTGGTGGCGGTGCTAGCTACGTACACAAGCATGTTATGAGAGATTTCTTAACTGGTCCTTGGGGTCATGAAGTTCCTTCTGAAAACACTGCTGAAGGTAAGTGGTACACTGAAACTGTAACTTACGACGTTCCTACTGATTACAACGGAGCTGTTATCCCTCCAGGTGGTGGATCTGTTGTTCCTGAAGATTTAGACGTTGTTGTTTTCATCGCACGAGGTAAAACTGACATCATTACTGGTATTCACGTACCTGTAACGATTGAGTAAGATTATATAATTACATAAAAGAAAGGCTCCGAAATCGGAGCCTTTTTTTATGCCTAAAAGTTCTATTCTATCTAATACCTTTGTCTCGTGCAAGTATCCTCTGACGGCAGACTTATTTTAGTTCCGACTCCAATCGGCAACTTAGACGACATCACGTATCGAGCTATTGAATCTCTAAAACAATGTGACCTCATTTTTGCAGAAGATACCCGTCAGACAAAAAAGTTGCTCAATCATTTCGAAATTAATACGTCGATTGAATCCTTCCATCAAAACAACGAACATGCAAAGCTGCCTTATGCAATGCGGTTATTGGGAGAGAACAAACACATATGTTATTGTTCCGATGCCGGCACTCCTGGCATTTCGGATCCAGGGTACTTATTGGTTCGTGAAGCCATTTCGAAAGGATTCGAAGTTGAATGCTTACCAGGAGCAACAGCAGTAATTCCAGCGGTAGTGGTATCAGGTTTGCCGTGTGATCGATTTTTGTTCGAAGGTTTTTTACCACATAAAAAAGGGCGTCAAAAGAGATTGCTACATTTGGTAGATGAAGAACGAACCATGGTTTTTTATGAAAGTCCGCATCGCATCGTCAAAATGCTTGACCAATTAGAAGAAGTTTTCGGTGGTGATAGAGCGATTTCAGTTTCTCGAGAAATATCAAAGCTTCATGAAACGCATTATAGAGGAACAATCAATGACGTTCAAAAATCAATATTAGAACAACCAATTAAAGGCGAGTTTGTTGTTTGTGTAGCAGGAAAATGAAAAGAAGGTTAATCTATTTAGGTCTAGCATTGTTAGGCGGCGTACTACCATCGTTGGCATGGCCTCCTCACACCTTACCCTTCTTGTTGTTTATCGCCTTTATTCCCTTCTTCTATTTAGAATCTTTGTTTGATCAAGAAAAGTCGAACAAGTGGTTTGGGGTGTATACCTACATAGGTTTGTTTACATTCAACATACTTACCACTTGGTGGGTATGGAATGCCTCGCTCGGAGGAGCGGTCTTTATGCTCATTGCGAATTCCTTGCTGATGCTTTTACCGTTTGTGTTGTACCGAAAAGCGAAGCGTCAAATCGGACAAGGTCGAGCATTACTCTTTTTCGTAGTCGCTTGGTTGTCGTTTGAATACTTACATTTCCGTTGGGGCGTAGCCTATCCATGGCTAACACTCGGTAACGGCTTTGCCACATCACCCAATCTAGTACAATGGTACGAATACACTGGCGCACTTGGCGGTAGTTTATGGATTTTAACGGTCAACGTTTTCATCTTCAATTCATTCACCAAATTTCGAAAGTTAACCACGTTTGCCATCGTAGCTTTATTGGTGGCGCCTGTATTATGGTCGATGTATCTGAAGAATCAGCAAGGACCATATGCAACCAAGATCGGCGCATCACCAAATGTGCTGGTCATTCAACCAAACATCGACCCGTATGAAAAATTTGCCGCTGGAACCAAAGGCGCACAAATTGACAAATTTGTTGAATTGTGTGAAGACGGAATAACAGATGATACAAAGCTTATCATCCTTCCAGAAACCGCGTTGGTGGGTAACATGAATGAATCGTTCATTAACCAAGACTTTGGGGTAAGAAAGCTAAAATCCTTTTTGGCCAAACATCCTGGCGTTGGTATGTTAGTTGGCGCATCTACGCACCGTTTCTATGAAGATGATGAACCTCTGCCACCATATCCACGTTACTTTGAACCAGAGGCAAAGTATTATGATTCATACAATACAGCCTTACAAATTGACCCAAGTGGTACAACCACAACTTATCACAAGTCGAAATTAGTACCAGGGGTTGAAAGCCTCCCCTTCCCTATTGTCTTTAGAAAATTTGACAATATTCTTGACCTTAATTTAGGTGGCGTTTCTGGTAATTTAGGTAGGGATAGACAAGCAAAGTCGTTTCATTTCACCTTGCGTAACAACGAGCAATTGTCGATTGCACCATTAATCTGTTACGAATCTGTTTTTGGTGAATATGTGGGCGAATTCGTAAAACAAGATGCCGATATGCTTGCAGTCATCACGAATGACGGTTGGTGGGGAAACACTCCAGGACACAAGCAGCACATGCACTATGCCCGTTTACGAGCAATTGAATATCGCCGTTATGTGGTCAGAAGTGCCAACACCGGCATCAGTTGTTTGATTGACGATAATGGTGCGATACTGAATCAACTGGGCTATTGGAAAGAGGGTTTTTTAAATGTGTACATACCCAAGCTAAAATTTAAAACGTTTTATGCCGCCACCGGCGATTATATTGGAAAGCTTGGTGTTTTTATTTTTCTATTTTTAGGTCTTAGCATACTGGTCAAATGGATTCGTCTACGCTAACAGTTCAGTCGCTAGGTCTGGTAGATTACCAGGAAGCTTGGGATTTACAAAAAAAGCAAGTTGCCAAAAGGCATCTAGACACGGTTGAGGATGTGTTGTTTCTTTGTCAACACAACCACGTATACACGTTTGGCAAAAGCGCCAACCAAGACAACTTGTTGATTAATGATGGATTCTTAGACTCAATTGGAGCACAAAAATTCGAAATTGAACGCGGCGGTGACATTACGTATCATGGTCCAGGTCAACTGGTGGGTTATCCGATAATTAATCTTCACGAACTTGGTATTGGTGTTAAAAGATATGTCGACCTGTTAGAAGAAAGTTTGATACAAACGCTGGAAGCCTACAATATTTTCACCGAGCGAATCGAAGGACTTACTGGCATCTGGTTAAAAGAAGGTCCGCCACGTAAAATTGCCGCCATAGGTATCAAAGTGAGTCGGGGTGTAACCATGCACGGATTTGCCTTAAACGTCAATACCAATCTCACCTATTTTAATCACATTGTTCCCTGTGGTATTCAAGACAAGTCGGTTACGTCAATGGAACAAGAACTTGGGTCTGCAGTTGATATGGATGAAGTGCAAGAAGAATATGAGGCGGTTTTTAGACAGTTGTTCTACGACAAATTGGACTTAACAACTGACGTAATAAATTGAGCTTATTTCTATGACGCTTGGGTTAACTTGTACAGCCGGTTGCCAAACAATATATAGCCAATTCCAGAGTCTAATTTTACGAATTTGACATGACTGTTATTAGTCTTTTTAAGCGTGTATAACGTAAGGCTTGATTTAGGCTGTTTGAGCACGTTCAAATACGCTTTCATTTCAGACGTTAAGGCATATGGATTTTCTTCGAGATAGTATTATTTCCAAAAATATCGGCTGTCTGGTAGATTAACAGAGGATCTGATTTCTACAAAGTCTTTGTTTCCATTAATCGAAATCGAATCCATTTCAATTATTATCTCTATTTCATCCCGATACTCTGGCAAGCCTTTTCGTCGTCGGATGTGACTTGACTCGTCTTGTTTATCCCATACCTTTATACCGCTGCGTCCTTCCCACCTCCCCACAATACCTTTGAGGCTTGCTTCCTCATTTTGGCATTGACAATAGGTAAACCCCGACACTGAATCAAGGTTAGCCGATGTTGGTTTAAACTCAAATACCTCATTAAATATACCCGTTAAATCGCGTATTCTATGACCGTATGGATGTTCTAAGTGATGCCAAAAAACTCGATTGCTATCTAAAAGAATGTGGTTAGGCCGCTTATTTAGACCAAACCACAGAATCAATTCTTGCGTCTTTAAATCGTTGTAGAAATCAGTGGCTTCCTCTTGTGTGTGAAAGGTATATAAGTCATAAGAAATGATGCCATTTGTTTTGTACGTATCGGTTTTTATGGATATCCTGACTTTCGTAAAGTTTTCCTCTGCGCTGGTGTCAATGGTTGTATTGTGGTTCGAAATGTCATAACCAGCCTCATGAATAAAATACTGAATAATACTGTCCCCAAACGCTTCAATTCTAGTAGCCGGAAATTGGTCGTATACAACAGCTGGACTCAGTGTCTCGTCGCTTTCCGCTATAATAGTTTCTGATGGCGAGTTTGCTTCTTTACGTGATGTTTCGCAGCCTATGATAGTAACCGCAAGCAAACTCAATAGAAGTTTTATGGTATCAATCATGGATGACACATGGTTTGTTTCTTAGCGTTTCGCGTTAGCTTAAATTCACAATCTCGGCAATAAATTGAGCTGCGGCAGTTCGGGGTGACATCTTGTTGTCCTCTACTTCTTTCCGGACTTGGTTCATCTTCTGTTGCATTTCTGGATTCTGTTTCACATATCTCAAAAAACCATTTTCAATGTGCTCAGTCAACCAATCAGCTGCCTGCGTTTTTCTGTTTGCTTCAAAAGCGCCAATTTCTTTCTGACTAGTAACGAAGCTTAGAATTTCTTCGTACACCTTTCCCAAATGTAGCCCAGATATTGAATCAATCTTTTCTACTGGGACTGTCCATTGATCACGGCCACTTTGCAGCAAATGAAGTGCGTTTTTATAATGCATCTTGGCTTCTTGTGCTAGACTCGGGTTTACATCCGATTTGTTTATGGCTATCATGTCGGCCATTTCAACAATGCCTCGTTTAATTCCTTGAAGCTCATCTCCAGCTCCTGGAAGTAGTAACAGCAGAAAGAAATCGACCATATTGTGGACCAACGTTTCACTTTGCCCGACGCCAACTGTTTCTACCAAAATAATGTCGAAACCAGCAGCCTCACACAGCAAGATACTTTCCCGTGTTTCTGCGGCCACACCACCCAAGGTGTCACCTGTTGGAGAAGGTCGTACAAAGGCTTGATCAGACACAGATAGTCGGTTCATCCTCGTTTTATCTCCTAAAATACTGCCTCGTGTTTTTTGACTGCTTGGAATCAATGGCGAGTACGGCTACTTTCTTCTGATAGGTTTCAATTAGGTGTTGACCAAAGGCATCAATGAAGGTGCTTTTCCCAACACCAGGAACTCCGGTCACAGCAATACGGATTGAATTTCCTGTTTTTTCTAAACACTTATCCAATATCTCATTGGCAATGGCTTGATGTGAAGGCAAGGTGCTTTCAAGCAAAGTGATTGCTTTTGCAAGAGATTGGGTATTTCCTGAAATAATGGAATGATAAAGCGTATTAGAATCTAAACTCTCCATTTATATGAGCATTCTTCCGATCATAAAATACATAAACAACCCAAGTAAGTCATTACTGGTGGTTATAAACGGACCTGTCGCTAATGCAGGATCAATTTTAAATCTATCTAAAATCAACGGGACAACTGTTCCTACAACTGCTGCCAACAGAATCACTGCAAAGAGTGCGATACTGACTGTTGTCATGATGCTATTTGTTTTGCCTGAAACCAAGCCGTACCCCATTAATAAAGCTGAACACACCAAACCATTGATGAGTGCCACCATGAGTTCTTTACCAAGCTTACTAAGCACCGAACTACTGTCGATTGTGTTGTTGGCTAAGCCCTGAACAATGATCGATGAAGACTGTACACCAATGTTACCAGCCATCGCCATGATCAACGGCATGAATAAAGCCAATTGAACGTTTTCTTGTAGCTCGCCATCGAATTGACCGATAACTATTGAACTTAATACTCCGCCGAAAAGACCTATAATTAACCAAGGCAATCTAGCTTTTGATAGTACCCAAACTTTGTCTTTTACTTCAACACTTTGGCTAATACCAGACAACATTTGATAATCCTTGTCTGCTTCTTCTTTGATTAAATCGAGAACGTCATCAATCGTAACACGACCCAACAATCGGTTTAAGGAATCGACGATGGGTAAGGCAATCAAGTCATACTTCTGCATCGTGGTTGCCACATCTTCTCCGTCTGTAGTTACCGTTGCATATTTAATATTGCTATCAAATATTTCTGAAATTGGCGTTGAAGCTTTTGCTAAGATGATTCGCTTCAGCGACACCCAACCGAGAAGAATATCACTATCGTCCACCACATACACCGTGTAAACCCTAGTCACCTCCTCAGCTTGTTTACGGATCTCTTCAGTACACTGTCCTACAGTCCAATTGATGTTGACCTTAATCAACTCACCTTCCATCAAACCACCCGCCGTATCATCCGGATACCTAAGAAGTCTGGTCAGGTATAATGAGTCTTCTTTATTTGGAATATGCGAGATGATCTCTGACGCGACCGTTGTGTCTAAAACGCTCAATACGTCCACCGCGTCATCACTATTCATGTTTTGAATAAAGTTGAGCGCTATTTCTTCTCTGCTAAAACCTTCAAAGAACTTAACCCGAACTTCTGGTTCTAGTTCCGCGAGTACTTCAATTTTTTTATCGGAATCGAGTAACGAGGTTACGTAAACGGCTTGTTCTAGGTTTAAAGAATCAAAAATTTCAGCAATATCCGCAGGAAAAAGTCTTTCCAGGACTGGAATTAATTCGTCTTCCTTTTGCAAGTCGAGCTGAATGATAAATTCCTCTAAAAACTCCTTACTTAGGTCAAACGCTTCCATTAATCGATTTTATTCTTTTCTATCCAAGCGGTCAATTCTTTAAAATCTTCCACCGATAAATTCTCTGCACGCAATTTAAACATTTGATTAGTGACAAGTAAGTCCTTCGGTATGTTAAATTTCTTCAAAGCATTTGCCACCGTCTTTCGACGTTGCTGAAACGCTGTTTTGACCACATCAAAGAACATGGGCACATTCCAGTCAATTTCCTGTTCAATTCGTTGGCCGGAAATAACTGCTGATTGCACCTTGGGTTGAGGAATAAAAACCGTTGGTGGAATTTCAAATTCTAAATCAATGGTATAAAATGCCTGTATCAAGACTGATAGGATTCCATATGTTTTGTTGTTTGGACTAGCAGCTATTCGCTTGGCCACTTCCAATTGGAACATGCCTGCAAAGGCAGGTATACTTGGACGATAATCCAATATCTTAAATAAGATTTGAGACGAAATGTTATACGGAAAATTGCCAATCACACCAAATTGCTCTGAAAAAAAGGTGGTTAAATCCGTCCGCAAGAAATCTGATTCAAGCACCTCCAAAGTTGGCATTTCCTTGCCCAAATAGGCCACTGAATCTCTATCCAACTCAACCGCTTTTAACTGAATGTCTTTGGCGATTAAATACTTCGTTAATACAACCCATTCCTGGGCCAATTTCCAACCAATTTTCAACCTCAAATTTGTCCACCAAATTCGCTGTGCGTTGTGCCACTGATTCATCTTTCAAAAAGTGCTGGCCTAAAAATTTCTTTGCTCGTACTTGCTTAGCCATTTATTTTTTGATCAATTATCTGTTTTAAAGCTTGTGGATCTGAAAATCCAAGTGTGATGGGTTGTATCCAAAATGTTACGTCAGGTTTTAAATCTAACACGAAGGTCTTCAACTTTACCCAATCCTTTTCTGTGGTGATGATATTGTTATCAAGTCTGTCTGCGTCATAAATCATCTGTTTCACCTCCGTAATGGTGTACGTGCGGTGATCTTCAAATCCATTCATGACTGCATTTGGATAAAGCTGTCTAATGCCTTGTTGAAATTGGATGTTATCAGCCAATCCACTTACGACCATTGGACGTTCAATGACACGTTCTTTTCCAAAAGCGATGTGCAAATCAGAATAATAGGTTTTGCTCAAAAACGTAGGCAAGCCTTTGTCACCCATACTACTTTCAAGATCCGGGGCTTTGGTATAAATCAGCAGATCCGCTCTTTTTATGTTGTGCCGAAACTCTCTCAATCGGCCCATCGGAAGTACAAAATCTGTGTGGAAGGGTTTTTGAAAAAGTGCTGAGCACAATGGACACACTTGGTTTGACATATTGATGCTGTAAGGCATCGTCCAAAATGATTAGGTCAATTTTGGGATTGATGACAAGCATTTCAGGAATTCCAAGCACCCTATTTTCACAAACAGTCACAGTTATTTCGGGATACTGAATTTTAATTTCCAGAGGCTCATCACCGACATTTTTCGCAAGTGAAGTCGGTTCAACTTCTAAAAAACCCTTAGTGATTCTGCCATAGCCACGACTTAACACACCAATGGTATGTGTTGCACCATATTGTTGAATGAGGTATTTAACCATTGGCGTTTTACCCGTCCCACCTACCGACAGGTTGCCAACACTGATTACGGGTACATCAAACGAAACGGATTTTAAGATTCCTAAACGAAACAACGCATTGCGCACTTCCATTACCAAGCCATAAACCACCGATAGCGGCCACAATATCCATCTTACCCATTTCAAGTGAGGCAAATTTAAGCCATTAGGCCTTAAATAATTTGGGCTCAATAATCGCCCAGTTCCCATAATTTATGTTGTTTTGTTGTACCAGTATAAAAGCTGAGTTCAGACATGAAATTGCATCAAATTACCTCCATTCTTTCAGAATTGGCGCCGCCAAGCATACAAGAATCCTACGATAACGCTGGATTAATTACCGGAAATAATGAAATGGATGTAACTGGCATTCTAGTTTCGTTGGACGCGACTGAAGCCATAATTGATGAAGCGATTGCAAGAAAATGTAACATGGTTGTGGCACACCATCCCATTGTTTTTAAAGGATTAAAGCAAATCAATGGTAAAAATTATGTTGAGCGGACAATTATTAAAGCCATTAAAAACGACATCGCGATTTATGCGATTCATACCAATTTAGACAACGTTTTAGAAAATGGAGTCAACCAAAAAATTGCCCAAAAACTTGGTTTAACGAACACGCAGATACTGGCCAAGAAAAGTGAAACGGTTTTAAAACTCGCGGTGTACGTTCCTCGTGAACACATGGAATCTGTTCGTGATGCCATCTTTAACGCTGGAGGTGGGCACATCGGTGACTGCGACCAATGTGGTTTTGTAAGTGAAGGGACGGGTAGTTTTAGAGGCGGAGAAAATGCCAACCCATTTGTTGGAAACAAAGGAGAATTGCATTTAGAACCTGAAACAAAAATTGAAGTTGTGGTTCCTGCGCATCTCCAAGACAAAGTCGTAAACGCGATGTTAAAAGCTCATCCTTACGAGGAAGTTGCCTTCGATTTGCATCTACTTCAAAACAAATCTTTGCATGTTGGTGCCGGACTTATCGGGTCACTGTCTAAACCTTTAACACCAGATGCGTTTTTAAAAATGGTGAAGTTAAATATGCAAACTGCCGTTATAAGATACACCAATACAAACCGCAACACAATCAGTCGTGTAGCCGTTTGTGGAGGGTCGGGGAGTTTTTTAATCAAGAATGCTAAGGCCGCAGGAGCCGATGCGTATATCACTGGAGATATAAAATACCACGAGTTTTTTGACGGTGAAAATGAACTGATGATTTGCGATATAGGCCACTTTGAAAGTGAGCAATTTACTATCGAATTATTACGTGATTTTTTATCGGAAAAAATACCTAATTTTGCAGTCCTTTTCACGGAAACAGATACAAACCCGGTAAATTATTTTTACTAATTTATGGCAACAATAGAAGAAAAACTTCAAGGTCTTTGGAACCTCCAAACCATCGATAAAAGATTAGATCGTTTACAGGCAGTTCGTGGTGAATTACCAATGGAAGTAGCTGATTTAGAAGATGAGCTAGCTGGATTACAGACTCGATTAGACAAATTCGAACAAGAAATCGCTGACTTTGAGTCAAACATTGTTGCGAACAAAGAGAAAATCAGTCAAGCTCAGCAACTAAGCAAAAGGTACAACGAACAATTGAACAAGGTTAAAAACAACCGTGAGTTCGATGCACTTAATAAAGAAATTGAGATTCAGGGCTTAGAAGTATTGGCCGCTGAAAAGAAAATCGGTGAATTGCAGAACAGCATTCAGCTGAAGAAAGAGTTGATTGAAGAAGTAAAGCAAGATCTTGATGGTCGTAATATCGATTTAGAAAACAAGAAAAAAGAACTTGAAGAAATCACTGCTGAAACCGAAAAGGAAGAAGGCAAGATTGGTAAAGACAGAGAGAAGGCAATGAAAGCTGCCGACGAGAAGTTGTTAAAAGCATACGAAAGAATTCGTAAGAGTGTGTTTAACGGACTTGGCGTTGCTCCTGTACTTCGTGGTTCTTGTGGTGGTTGCTTTGCAAAAATTCCACCTCAATTGCAGTCAGATATTCGTCAACGTAAGAAAATCGTTATTTGCGAACACTGTGGACGTATCAATGTGGATGCGGAAATGGCAGGCATCGTTGAGGAAGTGGTTGAAGAAAAACCAAAATCTAGACGTCGAAAAAAAGCCTAATACGGTCTTTTTCATTTACGTTTCATTAGGCTAAGGTCATAGACAATGAATAACTTTGTCTAAATGCTACAGGCCATTCGCTTTGCTTTTATTGTAAGCCTTGTTTTTTTAAGTTCGTTTCGAACAGACGCCGCAGTGCGTATTGACTTTAATGAAACGTGTTTGGCGGCACAGCAATCCATTTACCAACTCAAACTTGGTGAAGCCCTTGTTCTTCTAAAATCGGCCCACACCAAAGATCCCGAAAACGTTGCTGTTGATTACCTCATGGTTGTGAAAAGCATGTTGAGCTATGTCACCAATGAAACCTCTAACGCCTACGTTCGTTTTGATTCCGTAAAAAACGCCGCAATTAACCGCATTTCCTCAGGAGAAAAGGCCGAGGGCTATCGCGACTTCCTTTTGGAAGAAATCTATTTCTACTCATCAGTCGTAAACGGCAAACGAGGCAACACATTGGCTGCCGCCCTGGATGTCCGTAAAAGCTACAATCTTGGCATGGGAGTGATTGAGAACCATCCTCAATTTTATCCAGCCAAAAAGACCATAGGATTACTCCATTCTGGCTTTGGTAGTCTTCCAAACAATTATCAAAAATTGGTTCAGTTCTTTGGCTATGGCTCTAGTATGGACAACGGCATTAAGATGTTACAAGATTTCATCAATGTCAAAAAGGGCCGACCTGAATGGACGCTCATGCAAAAGGAAGCGCAGTTTTATGTTGCGTCGATTCACTTACATTTAAAGAATGACAAAACCACCGCCTGGAATTTGGCGGATTCTTTGACGAAGGATTATGCTTCCAACCCATTAAGTGGATTTGCCCGTGTGCATTTTGCAGACAAATGCAGACGGAATGATGAAATAATCAAAGTCGTTCAAAAAATTCCTACCGCCAAACCGTACGGTAGCATTCCCTTTCTGCAGTTTATGTTGGGCAAGGCAAAACTGAATCGCCTGGATAATGACGCTGACGAATCCCTGCTTCAATACCTAAACGATTACGACGGTATGAACTATGTCAAGAGTTGTTATCAAAAATTAAGTTGGGACGCCTTAATTAAAGGTGATGAAAAATCGTATAACAAATATTTGGCGCTGATAAAGACAAAAGGAAACACCAATCTTGAAGAAGATGATCAGGCCTTTAAGTATGCGCAAAGTGGTATCAAACCAAACGTTACGTTGCTAAAGACTAGGTTGCTTTTTGATGGAGGCTATTACAACAAAGCACTTGAAATCATTAGGCCACAGCAAGCTGCCAATTTCAACACCGTATTGCTAAAGACGGAATATTTCTATCGTAAAGGAAGGGTATACGACGCATTAAACAACAGTAAGTTGGCTGAGGCGTTCTATCTGGAAGCTATGCGGGAAGGGGAATTCCTACCGCAATACTATGCCTCATATGCTGCGTTGTATCTCGCTGAGTTGCATGAAAAGTTAGGGAATGATTCCAAAGCCAAGTTGTATTTCTACAAAGCCATGTCTTTCAGTGCCAATAAAGAATACAAAAAAAGCATTGAGCATCGTGCAAAAAATGGTTTAGATCGAATTGACTAGAAATCGGTAATCTCTTTTATTTTTGAAGCCTTGAAATTACTCCTCTATTTCACCGTATTGCTCACATTTGTTGGGTGTTCGTCCTCAAACAATACTACAACGAATGACGTCGAGTTTGTTGATGTACACGCCTTTTTTACAGCTGAAGTTGATCGCTTGACAACGGAACGAATAGGCGTTTTTAAACGAACTAGAATGGGTACAGAAACGCAAGCGGATTCGAACGCTACACCAAATTGGGCCGACGAGTTATATGCCTTCTTAGATTTGAGCATAAAACCTGCAGTATGGAAAACTGACTTTGCCCAAGTGACGTCTGATGAACATGAAGAACCAAATGAAACCGCCGACGTTTATGTTTCAACAAACCCAAACCAAAAGATTAAAACCTTTAAGTTGAAACTTGATACGGAAGGCCACGTCCAGCGGTTTTCTGCTGAACTCATTGAAAAAGGAAAAATCGCAACAACCGTTACTGGTTTGAGTTATACCAAAAACGTTGGATATACCATAACTATTGAAAGAGACACTAAAATCATGGGCAACGAATCATATCAAATCGTTGGTCAGTTGTATAAAACAGAATAAATTTATCGCTTCAAATTATGACTAAAGCATACGTATTTCCAGGACAAGGCGCGCAATTTTCAGGCATGGGTAAAGAACTATATGATTCTAATCCGGATGCAAAAGCCTTGTTTAACCAAGCAAATGACATTTTAGGATTTCCTATTACTGACGTGATGTTCAGTGGTTCGGATGACGATTTAAAAGAAACCAAAATCACTCAACCCGCTGTATTCTTACACTCGGTTATTTTGGCCAAAACCATGGATGATTTTACTCCTGGCATGGTTGCCGGACATTCATTGGGAGAAATATCTGCTTTGGTTGCGGCGAATGTCTTGAGCTTTGAAGATGGTTTAAAACTCGTTAGCATTAGAGCACTTGCTATGCAAAAAGCCTGTGAGCAAAATCCATCTACAATGGCCGCCATTCTTGGTTTAGAAGACGCTGATGTAGAAGCAGTGTGTAACGGTATTTCTGATGAAGTAGTGGTCGCCGCAAACTATAACTGTCCAGGACAATTGGTAATCTCTGGAAGTAATGAAGGCATACGAATTGCGTGTGAGCAATTGTTAGAAAAAGGCGCTAAACGCGCTTTGCCATTACCTGTAGGGGGTGCATTTCATTCTCCTTTAATGGAACCAGCGAGAGCTGAATTGGCTGCTGCTATAACCAATGCTACGTTCAATACACCATCATGTCCGGTGTACCAAAACGTATCAACCGTTGGTGAAACAGATCCACAAACGATTAAGGACAACCTTATTGCTCAACTTACTGCCCCTGTAAAATGGACACAGAGCGTTCAGAACATGGTGGCTGATGGCGCTTCAGAATTTATTGAAGTCGGCCCGGGTCGCGCACTTCAAGGTATGATTAAGAAAGTTGATCCTGCGTTGGAGGTGAGTGGGGTTTCTTAATTCTTAATTTTGAATTCTTAATGTTTAATTGGAGGTTTTAGATTCTGAGTTCCGCAATTAGCCTACACGTCATTCAGAGGGGTTGACGTCAGGAAAGCCCTCGCTGTCTGCTAATTCATGCTCACCGTCATTCAGAGCATCCGAGGTCACGAGGATGTGAAGAATCTCCGCATGGAGGTTTATTCGAACAATTACGACAACGCAGTACTATGTTGCTATAAATTAATGCAACTCATGTTTACAGCCAAAGGTGGCTTTACCTACATCATTTCAAATCAGTTTGGATCCGTACTGTACATTGGCGTTACAAGTGACATCAAGCACCGTTTATGGCAGCACAGAACCAAGTTTTATCCAGCCAGCTTTTCAGCGAAATACAATCTATCAAAGTTGGTTTTTTATAAGTTCTTTGGTGATATAACCGAAGCCATAGACTACGAAAAATACTTAAAGGGTAAAAGTAGGAAGTTCAAAGAGAATGTGATTTCGGAGCTTAACCCACAATGGCATGACCTCACAAATGAAATAGACAACTTGGATCTGTTGTGAGATTCTTCGCTGCGCTCTGAATGACGCGTAGCATAGTTAATGCCCGACTTGAGTATTGCCTAGTTCATAAAACCGACGACTATCAACAGTACAAGTCCTGCTCAAATAGATTCTTCGCTACGCTCTGAATGACGCGTAGCATAGTTAATGCCTGACCTGAGTATTGCCTAGTTCATAAAACTTACAACTAACAACAGTTCAAGTACTGTACAAATAGATTCTTCGCTGCGCTCTGAATGACGCGTAGCCAAATAGTTGCCCACAAGTAAATCTACAACCTCCCCAAAACCGCATTCAAAGTAACACTAGGCCTCATAGCCTTCGAAGTCAACTCCTCGTTAGGTAAGTAATACCCTTGAATTTCAACCGGACTACCTTGAACAGCTGTTAGTTCTTCGTTGATCTTCGATTCGTTCGACTTCATCTCTGCCGCGATGTTGGTGAACAGTGATTGCAACTCAGTGTCTTTGGTTTGATTCGCTAATGCTTCCGCCCAATACATGGCTAAATAGAAATGACTTCCTCGGTTATCAATTTCGCCAATCTTTCGAGCTGGCGACTTGTCATTTTCTAAGAACTTCTCAGTGGCTTCATCCAAAGTCTCGCCCAAGATGATGGCTTTAGAATTGTTGTAGTTGGTTCCCAAATGCTCTAAAGAAACGGCCAACGCCAAGAACTCACCTAATGAATCCCAACGCAAATAATTCTCTTCAACAAACTGCTCAACGTGCTTTGGTGCAGATCCGCCGGCTCCTGTTTCAAACAAGCCTCCGCCATTCATTAATGGCACTATTGACAACATTTTAGCACTGGTTCCTAGCTCTAAAATTGGAAACAAATCTGTCAAATAATCCCGCAATACGTTACCGGTTACAGAAATGGTATCCTCCCCTTTTCGAATTCTTTCTAATGTAAAATTCGTCGCTTCTTCAGGTGCCAAAATCCGTATATCCAAACCACTCGTGTCGTGGTTAGGTAAATAGGCATTCACTTTTTTAATCAACTCTGCATCATGGGCTCTTTTGCTATCCAACCAAAAAACCGCTGGTACACCAGTCGCTCTCGCACGACTTACTGCCAACTTTACCCAATCCTGCACTGGAGCGTCTTTTACCTGACACATTCTCCAGATATCTCCTGCCTCAACTGTGTGTTCAGTCAACGTGTTTCCATTGCCGTCAACAACGCGAACAACACCATCGCTTTGTATTTCGAAAGTCTTATCGTGACTACCATACTCCTCTGCCTTCTGCGCCATCAAGCCAACGTTTGGAACGGTCCCCATAGTAGTTGGATCAAAAGCTCCATGCTTTTTACAATCATCGATGGTGGCTTTATATACGCCAGCATAACTGCTATCAGGTATCACCGCTTTTGTATCTTGAGGATTACCTGCTGCATTCCACATTTGTCCACCGTTACGAATCATGGCTGGCATGGATGCATCAATAATCACGTCGGAAGGCACATGCAAATTGGTGATACTTTTGTCGGAATTCACCATCGCTACGTCCGGTCCATTGTCAAAAGCCGCTTTGATATCAGCTTCAATTTCTGCTTTTTTATCGGCTGATAATTGACCTAGTTTGTTGACCAAGTCACCAAAACCATTGTTCAAATCAACCCCAATTTCTTCCAACGTTGCTTTGTGTTTCGTTAACAAATCATTAAAGAAAACGGCAACGGCATGTCCAAATATGATTGGGTCCGAAACCTTCATCATCGTTGCCTTCATATGCAACGAAAACAAGACGTCGTTTGCTTTCGCATCTTGAATTTCCTTTTGAAGAAAAACCAGTAATGCTTTTTTACTCATCGCAGTAGCATCAATGACTTCACCTGCTAACAACGGTGTATTATCTTTTAAAACAGTCACTGATCCATTTTCTGCAACGTGTTCAATTCTGAACGTCGTCGCACTAGGAATGGTCACAGACTTTTCATTTGATCTAAAATCACCTGCTTGCATCGTCGCCACGTGTGTTTTGCTTGAATTGCTCCAAGCCGCCATACGGTGCGGGTTCTTTTTTGCGTAGTTCTTGACTGCCTTAGGTGCACGGCGATCCGAGTTACCTTCTCGCAACACCGGATTCACTGCACTACCTTTTACCTTATTATATTTTGCGGCAACTGCCTTTTCCTCATCCGTTGTTGGATCTTCAGGGTAATCAGGAATTGCGTAGCCTTTGGACTGCAATTCTTTGATGGTTTCCTTTAGCTGAGGTACCGAAGCCGAAATATTTGGTAATTTAATAATGTTCGCGTCAGGTTGCTTTGCCAACTCTCCCAACTCCGCTAAATGATCTCCGACTTGTTGTTCAGGCTTCAAGTATTCTGGAAATTGAGATAAAACACGCCCAGCTAAGGAGATGTCTCGTGTTTCCACTTCCACTCCAGCAACAGAAGTAAATGATTGAACAATTGGCAAAAAAGAGAAAGTCGCCAACATCGGCGCCTCGTCGGTTTTGGTATAAATAATTTTGTTTGACATTGCGATTTTTAGAGGCGCAAAGATAAATTTAATTAGAAACTATTGCGGTTGATTATTGGAAGAAATCCCCAGATTAATTGATGTTTTCGATTGGGATTAGTTTCAAAGACAATCGACTACTCTTCCTCCTTTAAAAGAAACAGAACTTCATCTTTTTTCTTCATCAGGTATTGTTCACGAGCAAACTTCTCGAGCATCTCTTCATCCGTGCTTAATTGCTTTTTTTGTTCTTTCAGTTTGACGATTTCCTTTTCGTAAAATTCCTTTTCGACTTCTAAATCACTGATCTGCTTGCCGAGTTTATACTGATACACAAAGTTGTTTTGGTCAAAGAACATGAGCCAAACTGCCAACACTACGAAGACAATGAAATACCGATTTTTATATAACGGACGCGACATAAAACAAAGCTACACTCTAAACAGGACATCCTGTTACCAAGAAATAAACAGTGAACTAAAAACTGTACTAACTAGCTAAAATGCTTGCATTGGCTGACTTCATGCGTTGCACAACAGTCTCTTTCCCAAGCAATTCAAGCATATCAAAAATGGGAGGTCCACCACCCATTCCGCTCACCGATAGTCTGAGAGGCTGCATTATCGAACCAGGTGACACTTCCTTTTCTTCTGCAAAAGCGCTAAACCTTGCTTGAATAGCATCTGCATCAAAAGAGGCTAATCCATCAAACACGTCTGCTAACTCTGCAATTATATTGGGCGTATCGCCCTTCCATTTCTTGTTGACCACTTTTTCGTCATACGAAGTTGGTGTTGTAAAGAAGTACTCTGACACCTCTAAAATCTCAGGAGCAAAATTCACTTTCTCTTTCACCATGGACACCACTTTAACGAGATATTCATCGGTTGTTTCCCAGCCTTTTTCGTCAATCATTGGACGAATCAACTCAGCCAATTCGGCATCGTCCATAGCTTGCAAATACCGGTTGTTAAACCATTTGGCTTTATCTGCGTCAAACTTGGCGCCACTCTTTGACACTTTTTCTATTGAAAATGCTTGAACAAGCTCTTCAAGGGTAAACAACTCTTGATTATCGGATGGATGCCATCCCAATAAGGCTAACATGTTAATTACCGCGCTTGGCAAGTAACCGCTTTCTCTATAACCAGCGCTTACCTCACCAGTCTTAGGGTCGGTCCACTGCAAAGGGAAAACTGGAAATCCAAGACGATCTCCATCCCGCTTACTTAACTTTCCTTTACCATCTGGTTTTAGCAATAATGATAAATGTGCAAGTTTTGGCATTGTGTCTTCCCACCCCAAATACCTATACAAAAGCACGTGTAATGGTGCTGAAGGCAACCACTCTTCTCCCCGAATAACGTGGGTGATTTCCATCAAGTGGTCATCCACAATATTGGCTAAATGATAGGTAGGTAAACCGTCTTGTTTTAACAAGACTTTATCATCCATTTGGTTTGTGTGCACTACCACCCAACCACGCACTTCATCTTGGAAACGCACTTCTTCATTTCGAGGTAGTTTAATCCGAATTACATATGGGTCGCCATTCTCCAAACGTTTGTTAACTTCATCCTGACTCAAACTCAATGAGTTTTTCATGTTCATACGTGAAGTCGCATCGTATTTAGCCGACATTTTAGCCGCCTCTAACTTTGCTCGCATTTCTTCCAACTCTTCAGAAGTATCAAATGCATAATACGCATGACCTGATGCGATTAACTGATCCGCATATTGTCGATATATCGACATACGTTCACTTTGTTTGTAAGGCCCGTAGTTACCACCTTGGCGAACACCTTCGTCCAGCTTTAATCCTAACCATTCCAACGATTCGTTGATATAGTCCTCGGCTCCTGGCACAAAGCGTTTTTGGTCGGTATCCTCAATTCGCAGGATGAAATCTCCACCATGCTTTTTGGCAAATAAATAATTGTACAAGGCAGTACGAACACCACCAATGTGTAAAGGTCCAGTCGGACTAGGCGCAAAACGAACGCGAACTTTTCTATCCATGAGTAAAACGCCGCAAAAATAAGTCTTTGACTTGGTCAGGGAAAGCACCACAATTCGATAATTTCCATACTTTTGTATTGCGCAAAGCACTATGGAATCTTCCTTTTTAGTCATCGTACTCACCCTTCTCTTATCGGCTTTCTTTTCAGGGCTAGAAATCGCGTTTTTATCTGCGAACAAATTGCGGATAGAATTGAAGAGTGTTCAAGGTGTCAGATGGGCCATCATTTGTGCGAAGTATATCAAAACCCCATCTCGCTTCATCAGTACAATCCTAGTTGGTAACAACATTGCAATTGTCATTTATGGTTTGGCAATGGAAGCTTTGTTAAACAAAAGCCTTTCCGATGTTTTTGGATTGCACTTAGAAGGCTTTGCTCAAATGCTTTTAATTACCTTCATCTCTACATTGGTCGTTTTGGTATTGGCTGAGTTTATCCCAAAAGTTCTTTTCCGCATTAACCCAACTGGCATACTCAGTGTCCTGATTTACCCTTTTCAATTTTTCGCACGCATCCTTTCTCCCATCGTCCGGTTTACACTGTGGATGGCAAAAAAGATCTTGCACTTGGCGTTAAAAAAGGAGTTTACGGAGGAAAGTCCGACGTTTAGCCGATTAGACTTAGACCATTACATCACTGAAAGTCAGAAACACAAACACGAAGACGATCGGGACGTAGACACAGACATTCTTAAAAATGCATTGGATTTTGGCAGTGTTCAAATTCGAGAATGTATGATTCCTCGAACTGCCTTGGTTGCGATTGACTTAAATAGTTCAGTAGATGAATTGCTCAACGTGTTCATGGAGAGCGGCCATAGTAAGATATTGGTGTATCGTGAAACCATCGACAACATCATAGGTTACGTTCACCACATTGATTTATTCAAAGAACCGAAAACAATTAGTTCCATTCTTATTCCCATCTTAATTACCAACGAGTCGAAGTTGGCGAATGAAATGTTAAATGATTTCACCATAAACCGTAAAAGTATCGCGGTGGTGGTAGATGAATTTGGTGGCACTTCTGGCATTGTCACTACTGAGGACATCATTGAAGAAATCTTTGGGGAAATTGAAGACGAGCATGATGACCAAACCGACATCATTGATAAAAAGATTTCCGACTTAGAATATGAACTTTCATCCAAATTGGAAGTCGATTTCTTAAATGAAAAATACAACCTTCAAATACCGGAAGGTGATTACGAAACCCTTGCTGGTTTTATCATTTCTGAACATCAAAGCATTCCGAACGAAGGCGACACCATTGACCTTGGTCGATTTGTCTTTACCATTCTCCATTCTGAAGACCACCGAATTGAAACGGTTAGGTTGAAGATTGATACGGGGGAGTAGAGTGCTATTTTCCCAGAAGTCTAAACTAGACTAACAACTCAAAGTACAGCACATTGTTGCAGCCCTTCAACATTTTTCATTTTACATTTCTTTCAAATCCCGTAACTTTGGCTAACCATGAAAACCAAGTTGCCAACCAAACCATGATTTTCAAATTATCTAAATCTCTACGAAATTCAATTCTGTCCATCGTACTCCTTTGTATTATCTATACAACAGGAAATTCGCAGACCATTCAGTTGGTAAAGGATATTTGGACTGAACCATCTTCCGAGAAAGCATTAAACCCAAAAAACCTCACCAAGCTGGGTGACATCATATATTTTACAGCTTATGGAAATGAACTTTGGCAAACAGACCTGACTTACGAAGGAACACACCCGGTCGACCTCGGTGATGGTAAGACTATTGAACATGCCAGCGCCTTATTTGTGTTCAAAGACAAACTCTATTTTAGTCTAGATGGTTATTTTTATATTACAGATGGTACGCTAGATGGGACGCGTCCAATTCTCGACTCGAGCGATGCACCACTATACTATCCATCTTTATATTACGAAGCCGACGACTTGCTATACTTTCATGGTAATTCTACAGACGGTATTCGTAAACTTTTCCGAACAGATGGGACGTCAAGTGGTACGTTCTCTTTAGCGCCAAGTAGTCACTATATTGAAGATAGATATAAACCTGTTCATATTAACAATCAGTTTTACTTCTCCCAAACCGACCCTAAGGACTCTTTTGGTTTTGTCCTATGGGCCACTGATGGAACAGTCGAGAACACACGCGTCATTACAAATTCAATCAGCATGTTTGGAGTTAATAGAAACCCAAGTAATCTTGTCAACTTCAAGGACGAACTCTATTACATATGTGAAGGTGACAGCAGTAATTATGAATTATGGAAAACAAATGGGCAGCAAGATGAAACCAAAAGAATTAAAATATTTAAACCAAATAGGTACTACGGTAAAGTTACTGGTCTAATTGTTTTCAATGATTTACTGTATTTCAATGGATCTGACTCGAATTCCAGCAATGATGTCTGGAGGAGTGATGGAACCACGACTGGCACATTACCTATTTCCAAAACATCTGACATATATGGTCCAGAGTTTAAAGGAGTCTTAAATAACAAATTGTTCTTTACAGTTTTTGGGTCAGGACGGAGTAACATGTTTTATATTGATGGTTTGTCTGGGGAAATTGAATTCTTTTTAAAAATAGATCAACGGCCGAAGTACGAAGAAGACTTTTTTTATATTTGGAATGGGGATGCGTATTTTCCAGTGCTTGATGATGCGTATAACGCACATCTTTGGACGAGTGATGGAACACCAGAAGGAACTGTATTGCTTTCAGACATACCATCAATACGTGGGAACAATCCTCGTGAATTAGTCGGAACATCTACCGATCTCGCTTTTGTCGTTGAAAGTGTGTTATTTGGCCCTTCATTATGGAAAACGAAAGGGTCGAGAAATGACACCTCACCAGTTTATTTCGATTCCTGTTGCACAGGATCATCGTACCCGGAGGACCTTACAAAACATGATCAAAGCCTCGTATTTATTGCTCGAGACTATAAATCGGGTGTTCAATTGTGGACACTTGAGGGCAAAAAAGATCCAGTCAAAATAACCTTTGATGCAAACGACGACTATTCCCCCTTGACCAGTTATACTCAAATTTTGGGTTCTACGGGTACTCGCTTATTTTACATAGCAACTGATACTAGTAACGAAAGAAGGCTGTGGTTAAAAGAATCCATCAGTACCCAGCCAATTAGAATAATACCTCATGGCCAATCTGGTTATGTTGATTTAAAATCCTTTGGCGTGAGTAACGGAATATTCTTTTACTCTGCAAATGATTTAACGGGTAGAAACAACTTACAAGTCGTTTCCTCTGCGAGTTCTATTCCTAAAAGTATTGAGATTCAGAAACACCTAAATACCCGCATTCGGATAGAAAACATAACTGCCTATAACGGTGGAATCTTATTCACATTAAATGATTTTACTGGCAATCAAGAATTGTGGTTCTCAGACGGCACATCGGCAGGTACTAAATATTTAAAAAATTTATGTCTTAGCCCTTGTTATGTTGGACAAGTTAATTTCACCTTTCTTCATGGTCTTGCATATTTTGTTGGCTACAATCTTAACGGGGTGGAATTGTGGGTAACAGATGGCACTTTGAGCGGAACAAAGATTGCTGTTGACATTAACAAAGGTTTGAATAGTTCACAATTATCGCAATTAGCGAAATACAAGAATCAACTCGTTTTTATCGCGACTGACGGAAGTAGTGGACCTTCATTTTATTCTTCTAACGGGACACCAGATGGAACAAAAAGACATTTCAGTTTAATGGAAATTGACCCCAAAATTGTTTCGATTAACTTACTAAGTGCCACGGCTGACTACCTCTATTTTAGCTCTTCTGACCAAGGCGGGGCTGCCAAACTCTGGCAAACAAACATGTCTGTAGAAACCACTATGATGATTAGAGATCTACAAGGTCAAAATGGATCATCTTTGATTTCCGATTACTCAGCCTATAACAACCAGTTTTACTTTAGTTCAGAACACATTGGATACGGCACGGAACTATTTGTATCTGACAAAGCCAATGGTACGAGGCTTGTTGAAGATTTATACGAAGGTGAACGGGGCAGTTTCCCTAGAAATTTTTTGCAAATGCACGACAAACTATACTTTACAGCGACTGATGATCAAATAGGTACCGAGTTGTTCTATATATCCAGTGAGTCTAAACCCCAAGTAGATAATAACCAGATTACAGTTTTCCCTAATCCGACAAATGACCGTATCAATGTCGTATGGAAGACAAATTCAAACGTTTATAGCTCGCCAACCAAGGTGGATATTTTTGACGTACTGGGCCACAAAGTGTACACTAATATATCTAATGAACAAATACCGGAAATTGAAGTTCTGGACTTAACCAACGGACTTTACATCCTCAGAGTAAACAATTCCTTGACCGCCAAATTTGTAAAATTCTGATTGACTTATTGTAATAATACAACAACAGACTTGTTTCGTACAAATGATGAATTGAGCGGATAGTTTGTAAAACTATGAGGCAGCAGGTCTAGAAGAAATTTTCTTGATTTTATAGGAATCTTCAATCCTTGAGCCTCATCAAAATGGATGACCACAATAGCGCCCCCCGTCTACATTCAAAATTTTACATTTTACATTTCCTTAAGAATTCCCTTCCAAAGCCTTCATCATAATCTGATCGACTGCTTCAAAAAGGTCTTCTGGCTTTTTGGTTTTCCAATTCCATGTGGTCTCATCCTCTTCTTCTATCCGAATATAGGTTTCAATGCCCACGGATTCCATTTCGTCAATTATATGATCTCTGAAATGTAAAAATGCAACGTACCCTCCAGGTGTATCTTCCCACCACTCTTGGTAGTACGCGTCATCGCTTGGATGAAAATTCAAAACGTTTTCTCCTAAAATGATGAACTTTTCGATGCCTAAGTCAATCATTTCATCTATGACTTCCCGCTTTAATATGGCTATGTCATTGTGAATGGTATCGTTCCACTCACCGATCATTTCAATGATGGCGTATTTTGTATCATAATCCACAAACAGGACCTTTAACAACAAGGTCTCGCTGCCAAAAAAATCCCATTGTGGGTGCACCAAATAATTGTAGATCTTATTGGTGAATTCAAACTGACTGTGTTGGGTTTTATAAAACGGACTATTAGGGTCCGTATTGGCCTTATACACATGTCGCCATAAATAATGTGGCTCAATCTGATGCATGTGGAATATTCGAATCTTTTATAATATACAACGGACGGTTCTTAATGTTTTCATTCATCCGACTGACATATTCACCAATGATGCCAATACCAATCAATTGAATGCCGCCAATGAAGATAATCGTAATCATCTGTGACGCCCATCCTGCCTGGTATGTATCGGAATACATCTTAGAATACAAGGTGTACAGAATTAAGATAAAGCCGATAAAAGAAAAAACAAATCCTGAGATCGTGGCAATCTTTAATGGCCAATTGCTAAACGACGTGATGCCATCTAACGCAAACCGAATCATCTGTGTATAGCTATATCCTGTTGTTCCACTCATCCGCTCGTCGCGCTTAAATGAAACGTAGGTCTGATTGAAGCCAATCCATGAAATTTGTCCGCGTAAAAACTTATGGCGCTCTGGCATGTTGATCAATTGGTCCACGACTTTGCGGTCCATAATCCTAAAATCACCGGTATCCAACGGAATATCGAAACTGGTAATCTTGTTCAATACACGGTAAAACATTTTAGCCGTCGCTTTTTTCATCACCGACTCACCTTTGCGACTTTCGCGTTTGGCATAGACTACTTCATAACCTTCGATGCTTTTGAGGTATAATTTCTCGATGATTTCTGGTGGATCTTGTCCATCCGCATCAATCATCACTACTTTTTCGCCAGTGGTAAAATCTAAACCAGCGCTTACGGCCACTTGATGTCCGAAGTTGCGGCTAAAGTTGATGTATTTAACGTCTGTGTGCTCCGTTGCCAGGGCTTCAATGATCGCCTGACTGTTGTCAGTGCTTCCGTCATTGACATATACAAACTCGCGGTCGACGTTTAACTTATCGAACACGGCAGACATTCGGCCGTACATCGGTCGAATGTTGTTTTCTTCATTATAAATGGGAATAACGACGGAAATCATGGTTCAAATAAACGACTTTTAAACAGAAATTGATGTAACTAATCCAGAGGATGCCCGTATTATCTAGACAACCTCATTCTTATCTACTGTCACTCATGTAAGCTTCGTTTCATACGTCACAAAAAACCGATTAACCGTCTATTCTTACTCTTTTTATGTGCCCATAATTGTTAAATTTGGGCATCTTAACCAAAAAATAAAATATATGTCAGACTCCTTTGATTTATTGGACCAGCTGGGTGACCAAAAGAAAGTTGAAACCCTTAAAGCCAAATTAGAAAAAAAAACAGGCACGGATATCTCATCCAAGCTTGACCAAATAGAAGCAGATATTGAAATAGCAGTTGGTGAAAACCGTTCTGCAGAAGATATTGTTGATGGCATCATCAACGCCAATTTTAACACCTTAAATGGTGATGTAGAAGCAACTGAACAAGACTTACAAGAGTTGATGTTGCACTTACGTTCGATGCTAGACAGCTGTGGAGGCGAGTTCTCGAAGCTTCAAGAACTGAATGCCAGTGAGCAAAAGCTTGTAGAAAATGCGACAAAAGCACGAGAAGACGCTGAGTTCGAAGCAAAAACTGCAGAGAACATGTCGAATGCATGGAACATCCTATTCGGGTACAAAAACAGCAAGGTCCGCAAAACAAAAGCGGAACTTATGAATAAGATTGCTGGCTTAAAAGCTGCGGAAGAGGAAGCCCAACGTCGTTACCGAGAACGTTTGAAGAACGCAGACATTGGCGAAAGCTTAAACCGAATCATCAGCCAAGTGCAAGGCATGGTTGGTATTGTCGAAAACATGATCATCGACGTAGACACGCAAATCGTTTCGCTTAAAAACCGAAAGGAATTGGCGTTTGAAACCAAAGAAAAAGCGGCGTCTATTATGGAAGACCGCAAAGCAGATTTGGAAACAACGGAGAACCAATTGAAGCAAGCGGAGATTGAATTAACCGAATTGCCTAATAACAGTCCTGAATATACTGCCCAAGAAAAGAAAGTCGCAGACCTGAAAGAACAGCGTGCTGACTTAAAAGGCAAGTTCAATATAGCATTAGGTATCTTCCAATCGAAAGAGCGATTTGTAGACCAAATTGTCATTCACTTAGAAGCGCAAACCACTACCAAGAATAACTTAAAACAGTTAATCGGACAGTTAAAAAGTGACACGGAAGAAAGAGTCGCTACCTACGAATCTGGATTGCAGTTGATTCAATCGGCTACCGCACAAGAAGCCGCATCTATGTATGAAGAAGCTGGGGTTAAGACCGATCAAAAAATTACTGAGATTGCTGCCAAGGTGTTGGTTGGTTCTGAGAAAGACAGAATTGAACGTGTTAAGAAACATCCTAAGCGTATGACGGAATTACATCAAGTATTGGTGGCTATGGCAGAAGCAACTGCCAAATACAAAGAAGAAGATGCCAAAATAATGGAACAACACAGCAAGAAGTTCGGTATTGATGTATCTGAAACGTTCTCCTTCAAACATGAAGGAAGTGACGACGCACCTACCAATGATGACGCTCCTAAAAAGGACAACAAAGGATCTGTTAATGACTTAATGGATTAACATATTTGGTGAAGACAATAGACATTAACAATCATTTTACGGAACTGGATCGAAGTATCCTGGAGGGCGAAAACGCCTATTCAGATTATTTCAATTACATTAAAAACTGCCTCGAAACCCTGCTCAATTCATTTGATGAATTGTCAACCCAGAGTTCATTAGAGGTAAAAGTGCTAAAACTGTTCTCTCAAAAGTTTTTAAATAACATTGAAGCTTTGAGGCTCAAATATGCCTACGACACAACCAATTCTATGTTGGTGGATTTGACGGAAAGTGGATTCCCGAATTTCATGGAGTTCAAAAAGTTAAATGATGACATTGCTAAAAAAGACAGTGAACTTGCCAAGTTACCGCCAAAAGATTCTTTGAAGCAATCCATCCTCGACCACCTAATTCGGAAAAAGACGGACCCCGTAAAACTCCTCAACCAACTAAGTAAGTCGAGTTATTACATCCGGTTACAATGGAGTAATTTATTTACTGAATTCACGCCTGGCAATCTCGAGTTGTTGAATCAGCATACAGACGAGCACAAGACGAGAACATACTTTTATTCTTGGGCGTCGTACGACAGTGTAACGAACAAACCATTCATTTATACCATGGTGTTCGACAATCCATTAATCGCTAAGGAACCAGCTTCAGATGTCAACAAAAACCCTGAGTTTGTCGAAACGATTAAACGGTTAACACATAATTCGTCACCGTTAAAAGTAATCGCTTCCGACATCGATAATGCCTACGAAAACATTATGCCGAAGGTGTTAAAACGAATAGAAATTGGACCCATCTTCGGGAAGTATAGCCGCGACAAACACGATTATACCATCTTGTTACGGAAACACTTTTCTGAGGACCAGTATATCATGCCTTATAAAACAGAAGTGGTTTTTTCGACTGGAGAGAAACGGACAAAATCGTTTTTATCGAAAGGTGAATTACGACAGATATTTCACGTGGATGAGTCCAATAAAGAGTGTATGGACAGAATGATTTCTGACATGCATTCGTATATGATAACGTCACATGATGTCCTTCAATACTTAAACGACACAGACCCTGAAATGTTAAAAGGACTGGCGGCACCTGTGTACGTGTATGATGAGTGATTGTAGGATTGAATAACTGAATTATTGAATTATAGAATTATTGAATAAGCATTGTCGCAATAAAACATTGTCGAACTATCGCATACAAACATGGAGAAACAAGAATCATCTTTATTGAAAATAAAAGAAGACGACTTAGTCCAGTACAAGGACGAGGTAACCAATTACTTAAAACAAGTAGGTTGGAAGCCAGATAATAAGTCCAATTCAACCAATGGCATCAACCTGAACTTTTTGACCAACGTCAACAAAGCCCTTGATCTCACACAAGAAGATGAAGCATCTGTATTAAAAGCGGCTATTAAAATCAGTAACGACCGTGTGATTTTGAGCAGTGCCAGCAGCCAGATATTAAATGCTGTCCGCACCGGTTTTTGCATTGGCAAGTATGTGGCGAGTCAGTATTCAGAGGCTTGTGGCTTAGGTTTGCTCCAACAAAAGAACCAAAACGGTTCACTACACCAATCTGAGTTACCAGAATTTCACGATAAAAGTCAAACCCAAAGTGCAGTACTGCTTTTTTCAGCTGCTTCTTATATTCAGTATGCTTTACAAGATTATCTGGCTGATGAAGTATCCTCGATTCAAATAGATTTTGGCGGTATTCCCGAAGTGAGTTTGACCAGACCAAGCAAGGCAATCCAGTGCAGTATTTACTATTATGCAGCGTATTTGGAACGGTCAGGAATCGTTACCACCGACCTACATTTTGTCAAACTTACCTTGTTGTATTTCGAACGCTTAATGGAGGAGATTGTCCTGCGTAAAAATGCATTGAAGTATGCCCAAACGTTTGATCAAAATCACTACAAACTTGAAAACAGTGAGTTCGTGCTTCAAGGTTTTGAAACACAATCATCTGTTCGCGTCAAAGGCATGCAGTTCAATCCAACCCGGATGGAAGCCATTGTGGCCAACAAACAAGCCAAGCACTTGTTTAAACGGTATGCCGAGCGATTGCTGTGTTACGATTTTGATGCCAAGAAAAATCCGATTAACGAACTAGGTGGACTGCCTTCAATTACCATGGCTGATGGAAAACCAGGTACTGGTAAGAGCATGCTCATCGCAGCAACGGCAACTTTGATTCAAGAACGCTGCGACCAATTGGGTTATCCGTTTTTGTTTTGGCCTTTGCCAGAGACCATTGTTTCTACTTTCCAGGGTGGAACCGCAGAGCGGGCCATGGAATGGTTTAAACCGATGCAAGACCCAAACAAGATTGTGTTTGCGCCAATTGACGATGCCGAGAACAACTTAGAAGAAAGAACGAGACAAGGGGTTTCAGCCGGAGTACGTGAATTTATTGGTGTCTTTTTAAGAAATACAGAAGGTGCTTATGCAGTGAATTTGGGTAACCGATTAATTAGTTTGTTCACGAATATCCCGGACCAAATCGACAAAGCGGTTTTGTCGCGGATACAAATGCGGATATCTATGGAAGGTGCTTCGAGCAAGTACGATTTTATCGACCAAGATTATTTGTGGTGGAAGAAATATACCGAGTTGGATAAAAAGTTTGTCGATAACGACGACCCGAAAAACTACAAATACATGGAAGCCCAACAAGCTGCCAAGTCTATCAACGAATTGGTAAGTACACAATATAGCTTCCAAATTCCTGAAGTGGAAGAACTGTTTCACAACACAAAGAAAACGTTAGATACAGATGCCCATGAATTCTTTGGTCTGTTCTACAACCAAGTCTTGGAGAAATATCCTTTCTTCTCATCAAGAGATTTACGGAATATTCAAAAGGCGGTGGATGCGAGATTGATTGACTTTGACTTACCAGAAGTGTGGTGGGACAATACCGATGACTTTTTCACCCAAGCCTACGACAAAAAATTAGACATATTGAAAGACCTCATGAAGCAAAATATGAAAGGCGTTTCCTTTGGTGACGTCCGTTTGTATGAAGCACTGAATTACATTGAGAACTCAATACGCATCAATCAAACAGGTGTGAATCGAGAGATTAAAGAGCACGCCAAGCGATTGTATATCCAACAACAAGCAAACAAATCATTACTGAGCGGAGACATCAATGATTAAACTGATTGAAAGCGAATTATTCGGTCACAACTTAATTGAGGTGAACAATGCCGCTATGGTTAAACGGTACAACGAGTGTTTAAACGACATTGGATTGGCACCAACCAATTTGAAAAAGTTCCATGTGGATGGTTGGGGTTGGAGTCCGGAGATTGCCGACGAACAAGGCGACCGACATTATTTATCACATGGCTTAGCCAACCCGTATGGCATTATCATCTCTCCAAAACAAGCGAATAGTCCGGTGTACATGCCGTTTCACAGCTTCGACCGTGAAATACATCAAAACATATTTAGTCAGTACAATGCGCAAATAAATGATATCACCACCAAATCCGGCTTATGGTTTGAGTTAGATCAGGAAATATCTGCCTACCGTTCACCACAAGATTTGTTGATGGTGGACTACATGAAGGTCAACTTTTATTCTGTAGACCGCCTAATGGTTGCGGCCAAGGATCAGCGTGCGTTGATTCGTGAGTTCTACGACAAGCCTCAGGCGTGGTCGAACGACAAACTGAGGAACGACATTATCGAATCATGTAAAAAATACGGTGATTTACGGTACATGAAGTTCGACATTCCGACGCATCCTTTTAACAACATCGATACGTTTTATACTGCTGCTTTTAAAGGCCTATATGTCTTTAAGCGTCTGAAAAACGACAAGCCGTTGCTGGTATATGCAGGTGCCCAAACCGAAGTTTCTGGAGAGACCAAACATGGACACGTGGAGTACAACTTACATGATCCTAGTCTTGTAAGTTTCTTGTACAACGCCGAATTGGTATCAAGCGATTATTCAATCTATCAATCAAATCCAGGCTTGGTTGAGGTAATGAAAGAACATGTTCTATTGACCGCTATTTCAGGATTGGATGAAAAGGTGGAATACACGTTGATGAATAAAAATCAGAAAAAAGGGTTAATCAACCGTTTGGTTCAGGACGGATTATTGCCAGATATTTATTTCGATTTTGAGCGTTTCCATTCTCAAATGAAGGACAGCGCCAAACTGAGTGGATCAGACATTTCTGAATCACTAAGACCATATTTGCTTCATCCAAGCATTGGCCTTGAAAGTCATGACAAAACTGTTTTATGGCAATTATTATCAAACTACAATACGGCAAACCCAGTGTTGATGTATCTTTTTGATAAGTCGAGGTTTTACACCGAATACCAAACTTGGAGCGAGGAATTGCAAACTTGGGTCATTGCCAAACTCATGGAACACAAACACATTTACAATCAATTAATCTAATCGTTATGGATACGTTACTGTCATTAATCATCGGTTTAGTTTTAGGCGTTGTCTTCGTCATTTGGGACCACAAAAAGGGTCAAAAATGGTATAAACGCTGGTTTGATTTAACACATAAAGAGCGGTTGCCAGAAGGAACGGATGTCACCTTTATTCGCAATCAACCTTTTTCTAAGCGACTGGTACCAGCTGTTCTCATCACTGGGATATTTATGTATGCCACTTGGTGGTTAGGAAGCTTGAACCCGTTGGTTACTATGCTCCATGGTGTTATCGCCTTGGCGGCAGTGTTGGTTGGTTTTTACACCGGACCGTTTATCGCCAAAAAACTGCCAAAAGGTTTGGCAAAAGCGAATGAAACTTTAAAGAAAATAGACGCATTAGAAGCAGATTTATCAGCCAAAGAAGTGCCGACCAAAACGATTGAACCTGAAAAGAAAGAAGCACCCGCAAAAAAAGAAAATAAAAAAGACGACGATTGGCGTAAAGGCGTACAAGACTTTTTAGACAAATAAGCCATGGAAGAAGTTCGCAACAATTCTGGCAATCGGATTTACTGGACGGTATATAACATCCGCACCCGTTTAGGGAAGTATCTAAAAGCCAAAATGAAGAAAAGTCCAATAACGACTGTGCTCATTTTCCTTTTAGCCTTAGCCTTACTTTTTATCACTCGTGCGGGTATTCAACCGGGAGTTTTGGCCATCCGCAAATACGCATTGTTGGTACTTATTGGTTTGCTTATTGCGTTTTGGTACTTCAAAGGTTGGAGCAAACGCAGCAACAAAGGCAATGTGTTTTCATCGATTGTTTTGATCGTTTTTGTGGCGTTTTCATATTTGGCCGGACCAAGCATATACAAATATTTGAGTCTGTATTACCACTATACGAGTATCAACAAAGTGGCGCTGACTTCACTTCCTGAAACGGGTTATGAACGCATACAACCGATTAACTCCGTTCACACGTTAATCAATCAAGAGGCGCTTTCGGAAACCGACGATGCAACTCCACCTACCTTCGTTCGTGGCAAGGACAACCAATATTATTATAGTTGTGCCATCGGTCCATCAAAGGAATATAAGCTTCAGCAGTTGCAGGAAAACATGTACGAAATCATCCATGTTCCTTCAAACCTTCCAGCGCCTGTGTTCTCTTCAAAATATAGAAAGCAAGTCAATTTTGATATTGGAGAATTGCTTTTGTTTAGCAAAAAGACAAAGACGGCAGTAACCAAGCGATTTAGGTTTTGGCAATATTTGAACTGCGAAACGGCTGCACCTATTTATCTGCAAGACAAAAACGACCATTGGGTTCAGGTAATTCCCATCATAAAGTGGAAAGGATTTTTATTCCCTCGACCTGTTTTTGGTGGTGTGTTTGTGATTCATGAACATTCGGAAAGCGACACGTATGTCAATCGTGTCTTATTGGGTCGCGGTGACTACGTTGCACCTGATAGCATTTCAACATTCGAATACCTCAGCGGACAGCATTTAATTCCAAAGCGAGTGGCCAAGTTTACGGCTGAAAGTTTTCGTTTCACCAATGGCTTCTTCGCTCCAATGCCGTTTTACCATCAAGGCGATATTCGAATCCCAGAGCTTCCAAATGAAGCCAACCCACAACCGTTTGTGACGTATTTCAATGTCAACAACGACGCTAAGTTGTACAGCTTTTTCGGATTGGAGCCTTATGACGATTCCAAAAAAGGTCTGAGTTTAAGCTTACTTATTCCAGGTGATAACGACAACAAAGTGTATTACATCGACCATCGTACTTCGAAAGATCCGTTCATTGGTAGCAGCGCTATTTCAGCAAAAATCATTGAGAGCAAGAAGAACTACGACTGGAGTAAAAACTACCCAGCCGAGAGTCGTCCATTTGTTAGAAATGTAAACGGGAAACCGCGGTTTATGTGGTTAAGCACCATCGTTACCAAAGCTGGTGACGCCGGTGAATCTATCGGTGGAAGCATCCCAGAACTAACCTTAACCGATGCCACACACGGCAAGGTGACTTGGATAGGTCAAGACTCATTGATTAATAACGACAGCTGGATTCGTCAAGCGGAGGCACAGATGCGGGATTATTGGGGAAGTGAGTAGGTTAGGGAACGGAGGAATGAAAGCATTAACACAAGTTAACAAAGCTAATATTCACCTCACCGTTTCTTGTTTTTCTTTTTCATATTGAGGACTTTATCCCCTCTTCGGATTGGTTTCTTATACTTCTGTTTGAGCTGCGTTTTGTAACTCTTTCTTCCAGCATTTTCCTTGCTGTTTTTCGCCGATTTTGCGTGAAACGATTTACCGGTTTGGGTTACCGCAATTTTATCGGACTGCTCCTGCTGCTCAATAGGTTTGTCCTTTTCCTCTGGTATGAGACGATCGCTTATTGATACGTCATCAGGAATTGCCTTGACAGGAATGTCATACTTCATCAGGCTTTCAATGGCCTCCTTTGCTACTACTTCCTTTTCGGTGTACAGCAATATAGAGTGACCTTCGTTTCCAGCCCTTCCCGTTCTTCCTATTCGATGGATATAGTTTTCAGGATAATTCGGTGTGTCAAAACTTATCACCGTACTAATCTTGTTCATGTCAATTCCACGCGCAATCACGTCTGTGGCAATCAATATCCTACTCTGACCCGTTTCAAATTTGTCAATGGATTTAACACGGTGGTTTTGTTCTTTCCGAGAGTGAATGACAGATATTTCGTTATTAAAGTCTAATTCCTCAGCGAGCTTGTCTGCGGATTCTTTTGTCGGGACAAAAATCAAAACCTTATTATAGGCCTCTTTATCCATTAATAAATGGTTTAAAACATTGACCTTGGTGTAAAAATTCGGAACTGCATAACACACCTGATTAATCGTATCAAGTGGTGTCCCACTCACTGACACTGTTTCACGAACAGGAGTCACTAAAAAGTCGTCCATCAACTCTTCAACGTACGTCGTCATCGTTGCTGAAAACAGGATGTTTTGTCGTTTTGGTGGAAGGTATTCGAAAATGTTTTTTAGCTGGGTTTTGTATCCGAAATCAAGCATGATATCCACCTCGTCAATCACCAATTTTTTGATGGAAGTCAATCGCAAAACACCTGAGAGAGTCAAATCATACAGTCTTCTTGGTGTGCCAACAATGATATCAAGTCCTTCGGCGATGGTTGCTTTTTGACCCTTTATGTTATTCGTTCCGCCATACACACCTGCGATACGGATGTTGATGTAAGGCGTTAATTTTTCAATTTGTTCAACAATCTGAATCACCAGTTCCCTGGTGGGCGCAAGAATCAAAACCCGTGGTTGTGGTTGTTCCGAGTATGTCAAGTATTGTAGGATTGGCAGGAGGTACGCAATTGTTTTTCCTGTACCCGTTTGCGCAATGCCCACAAAATCATTGCCACTCATGATGGTCGAAAAGGACGCCTGCTGAATAGGCGTTGGTGTTTCAAAACCTAAGTCTGAAATCGCGTTTTGTAACTGCTTTTTGATTTTGAAATCTTCGAACGTTTCCATTGGTTCAAAGTAATCAAGAATTATGGTCTAAGGCTACATATGTTTTGTATTCTATCCAAACAACGATTCCAACTAGAACCAATTCGGGTATAAAATACAACCAACCAAACGTGGTAAGGTGGTTGGCATGCTTGATGAGATAGCCAATCGACAACACAGTATACAACACATTGCAGATGATTAGCAATCGTAAATAAGGCTTCCAATTCGACTTAATCAGTCGGTTGCAAGCGGTAGAGTATATGAACAAACAAAACGCAATGCCCGACAAAACATAAAGCGCTTTGCGTGGCATGCCGAAAAATGATTCAAAAGGCACCAACACGCCATATAATAGAATCATCGATAACCAAGCTCCAAGCGCATCCATGACAAAAAACCCGTTTTGGGTTATTGATTAATTTAGGTAGGAAACCATTTGTATCGTTATGCATCACTTCTCTTCATTTTGATTTCTTTCCTCTAATTATCGTAGCTCCACGTTTTGATTTAAATCGGCTTCAAACACAGTCACAGCCTTCCCTTTAATTTCTACTCGATCATGTATCAACTTCACCAACAAATCACCTGTTCGTTGTGAAATTTGTTTCGACTTCATTTCCAACTTATTCAACTTCGAAGCCCAAAGAGGTGTTAAGGCACAATGCGCTGAACCCGTTACAGGGTCCTCGTCTATACCCAAATCCGTAACAAAACACCTAACTACAAAATCCTCATCGCCAGAGTTGCTTTTGGCAGTTACTATTAAATGACCAATTCCGTAGCCGCTTAGTTTTGAAAATTGAGGTTTGGCATTGACTACAGATTCTACGCTTTCAGCAATAGCTATTTTCCAATTATAGCTACTTTGGTACATTTCAACTGGCTGAAAACCCACAGCGCTTTCAAATTCTGGTACAATCTCAATTTTCTCAATTGGGAAGGCTGGTAGATTCATGGCGATAAAATCTCCTTCTTTCTTGACGGTTAAAGTCGCCACGTTGGCCTCAAAAACAATCTCTTGATCTGTTGCAACCAGTCCAAGTTCAAACAAAATATGAGCACTCGCTAAAGTCGGGTGACCTGCTACCGGTATCTCGGCTTTTGGTGTAAAATATCGAATTCTAAAAGTATCTACCTGCGGCACAACAAACGCCGTTTCCGACAGATTCATTTCCATTGCAAGGTTTTGCATAAATGAAGCTGATGGCATTTGATCTAAAATCAATACGGCCGCAGGATTTCCTTTAAAAGCCTTATCGGTAAATGCGTCGACCTGATATATCTTCCTATTCAATGATGTGTTTTTTGTATTCATGTGGATTAGTTCAAACCCTTGAAATATTGTTTTACCTCGGCTATATGGTTGTCCTTCGTTTCCCGACTCAACCAACTTGCTTCAAATGCATTCACAGCCAATTGTTCCAATTGATCTTTGGTCAGTTGCAACGCCCGTGCTGTTTCATAGTAATTCTCATTCATATACCCGCCAAAATAAGCTGGGTCGTCAGAATGAATGGTCGCCAATAGTCCTTTGTCTAACATGGTTACAACAGGGTGGTCTTCCATCTTTTGTATGACTTTCAGCGCCACATTACTAAGTGGACATAAGGTCAAAGCCATTTTTTCATGAACCAACCTTTCCACCAAGGCATTGTCATTCAGGCATCGATTCCCATGGTCGATTCTGACTACTTTTAATAAGTCAAGTGCTTCCCAAATATACTCAGATGGCCCTTCCTCGCCAGCATGGGCAACCAACTTGTACCCGTGTTGAGCACTCGCTTTAAATACATTGGCAAACTTGCTCGGTGGATTTCCCAACTCTGAAGAATCCAGCCCCACCCCATCAACCCAATCTTTAAAAGGCAAAGAAGATTCTAATGTTTTAAACGCTGATTCCTCCGACAAATGCCTTAAATACGACATGATGAGTTTGAATGATATGTTTAATTCTTGTTGTCCTTTTTCAAGTGCCTTATAAATACCATTGATCACGACTTCAAACGGAACGCCTCGATCCGTGTGAGTTTGTGGGTCAAAAAAGACTTCGACATGGACAACGTTTTGGCTGTGCACTTTGGTGAGATAGGCCCAAGTCAGATCGAAAAAATCTTGTTCGTGAATCAAGACTTGTGCACCGATATAGTAAATGTCTAAAAACTCTTGCAGGTTGTTAAACTTGTATGCCTTCTTCAAGGATTCGACGGAATCGTAGTCCAAGGCAATGTTGTTTCGCTTTGCGATTTCGAACATGAGTTCCGGTTCAAAACTGCCCTCAATATGGAGATGTAATTCTGCTTTGGGTATTCCTTGAATTAGTTGTACTAGTTCGTGTGATTCCATTGATATTGCCTTCTTTTTGTTACAGATGAAGTTGGTCGTTAAAGGTAACAAATTACTTCTTTTCTGAAATTCTTATTGCGGATTCCACTCGCTCCTGACCGACTTTCTTTGTCTTGACCGTTTCACTAGATTTGCCACCGCATGAATCCCGGATTCAAAAAATACCTATTAGATACAACCAAATCATCGGATTGTGAGGAGGTGGATGTCATCCAATCCTTATGGAGTGGGTATGGCAACATTGTGCGATATGCGTTGATTGATTCATCCCTCAAAACAGTGGTCGTAAAGCACATTGCTCTCAATAAGTCGAATGACCATCCGCGCGGTTGGAATACATCATTTGCCCACCAACGAAAGATTACCTCCTACGAGGTTGAAACCTATTGGTATCGTCATTGGAATCAAAAATGTCATTTGCATTGCCGTGTCCCCGAATTTCTCGGTGCTTATTCCGAGGGTAAAGACCAATGGATTGTGTTGGAGGATTTGGACGTGCACTTTCCTTTCCGCAAGCATCATTTGCGTCTTGATGAGGTGAAGCTTTGTCTGAAATGGCTGGCTCACTTTCATGCAAGATTTATGCATCAAAAACCTGAAGGACTCTGGGATGTGGGCACGTATTGGCATTTAGGTACACGACCTGATGAGTATGAAAAGATTGAACATCAAAAACTCAAAACAAAAGCACAGGCGATCGATGCGGCCTTACATAATTGCACGTACCAAACCATCGTTCACGGTGATGCTAAACTTGCCAACTTTTGTTTTTCGAAAGACGGCAAATCAGTCGCAGCGGTGGACTTTCAATACGTCGGTGGTGGTTGTGGCATGAAAGACGTCGCGTACTTTTTAGGTAGTTGCTTGACTGGCGATGAATGCGAAATACATGAGGCCGTCTTGTTGGAATATTATTTTACTGAACTTCAATCAGCCCTCCAAAAGCTTTCTTTAGAGATTGATTTTACTGCCCTAAAAGATGAATGGACATGGCTCTATCCTATTGCTTGTACAGATTTTACCCGATTCTTATTGGGATGGATGCCTTCGCATCAAAAAATTAACCGGTATAATTTGAATTTGATGAAAAAGGTGTTGGCAGAACTGTAGTCATGCGCCGACAATACCACGATTACTGGACAACGAAGGTCTTTTTATAGATCTCCTGATTCTTATAGAAATATTGTAATACCCATTTACCCTTCACAATTTCATAGTCCTCTTCAAAGGTATAATACATCCATTGTTTCGTGTTTGTTACAATACCGTCTTCTCGTGTAACGCTACCGACTTGTTCTCCGCCAGGTGCTCCAATTTTACTAGGAAAGGTCCATCGTCGGGTTACTGGAAAATACGCATTGATGTTCGACAGCAATACAAAATTGACCCCGAATACGCGACCAATTTCACCAGTAATCGTATCTGTCTTTTCGGTGATACTCATTTTCGAGTGACTTACCGTGTTACCTGAAGGAGATTTGTCATCATCGTCTTCTGTAACGGACGTCCCACCAACACTGATGACTCCATACGATAGTTCCTTAAAGGCTATAGAAATGTCCTTCGACTTAGACATGGTACAACCTGATAAAAACACCATGGTTACGCACGCCGCTATTCCGATTATTTTCTTCATTGGTTTAAAGCTAATTTCAATATTAACGAATACTTAATAATACGTCAACTCCCTCGTTTCAACAACCTCTTCATTTTCGCGAGTAATGTATTTTCTTCGAACCCAATGACCTTGCTCATTAAATTCATAGTCATACAATTTTCTAGTCAGCTTCGTTTCTAATCCACCTTGCGTCCATATGCTTTCCACGACAACACCACGCTCATAAATCAACTGTACCTGATCACTCGTATCTCCATTCGCATTCAATGTGGATTCAATGGTTAGGTCACACCCTGAATATGTATAAGCCACTTGAGATCCATCATGTAAATTTATCACACTGGGTCTACCATCTTCGTAATGACTCAATACCTTAAAAGTATCTGTTACATAGGGTGCAGCCGCATGAATGGAATCGTATTTCTCATCTGATAGAAAAAACACCTCTGGCATGTCTTTATGCCTATTTATTATGTGTGTCAATCTTCCATTATCATAGTGTTTAAGCACTGTCGTCATTTCCATAGTATTATTGATTTTTATGGGTCTTCCATATGTGTCATAATCAATCTGTACAAACGTCTTCCTCATCTCCAGTTCTTTTGCGGATGTATCGGATTCAATCATGACAAATATTCTCGCGGATTTAATCCCTTTATCAGGAAAACATAAGGTGTTGGTTATTTCTGACTTGCATCCAACAAGACTAACAAACGCAAGGCATATATGTGAGAAATTCATTGTTTGCTATTTTGGTGCTTCGTTCTTCATGATGTGTTTTTCAATCACATATATCTTAATTACAGGGTCAAAAGTATCCAATACCTGACACTCAGTAGCATCCAAGGATTGCAGCAGAGCTTCCATATACCCATTTTGTTTGTATGTTTTAAAGTTTTGGTAATGACTTGTAAATCTTTGATCCATCCACAACAAAAGACTTTGCTTCCAGTTATTCGGCTTGCTAAATCCGCAAATAATGGTGGTTTTAGCCGTGGTGACTTGCTTTTTCAATAATGCAGTGGCTTCTTCCGAATCAACAACATGGTAAAGCAAACTAGCAATGGCATAATCCGACTTTGGTAATACCACTTCACCACATAGGTCTGCTTCGAGAAACTGGAGATTGTCAATGTTTTCCTTTTGTTGCCGGACTGTTGCAAAGTCAATCAGTGTTTTTGACTTATCTATTCCAACACCGCGTTCAATCTTATCTGCCAATTTGAATAATAAATCCCCACTACCACAACCCAAGTCTACGACCATTGAATTGGGTTTTATCAGGTCAACTACTTGCTGTCGCATTGGTTGTAGATACCTGTCGGTTGTAAGTGATTTGACTGCTCCTTTCATTGGGTTTGATTAAGAGCGAATTTGTTCTCCAGAATTATCATGCGTTGCCACACTGTGTTCAATTACTTGTTGGTCTGTGCTAGCAGCTTTTTTATGTTCTCAACAAATTGAATCATTTGAATATAATCTTTCACCTGCGCGAGTGCCAAGTTTTTGCTTAAAATGAGGATGGATTCTCCGTTGCTTTCAAGGTGATGAATGCCGCTGATCTCAATAAGTACACGCAGTCTTTCAGTTAAAAAGGACTCTACTTCACCAATGTCATCAACTTTTACGATGTAGTCTTCAATCGCATCTTCATACACGACATAATCGATGTCTTTATGCTGCGCGATGTGCAACACCTTGTCCAAGAAATCTTTCTTTTCAATCGTGAATTTTGGTATTTTAAATGGCAGTTTCAACAAACCCAAGGTCGTTCGATATTCATCTGGAAAAATATCCGCACCTTCTTCAAATCGCACATCTAATAAGCGCATATGCATGTCCTTATCGTTATCTGAAATACAATTCTTCTGAATTTCTATCGGTCTTGTTTTGAAGAAATAAAACGACTGTAGGTATTCCAAATCTTCGGTTGGTTCTACCTCAAAGTTCCAACCATAATTTTCCGCCATTTCTTTAAGTAAGTTTTGACGTCTATTCAATGGCTGTAAGATATTGGTCTTGATCTTGGTGGCTAATTTGTGGTTTGTAGACGAGATATGCTGTTCAATTCCTTTGATTTTAATTTTACCTCCAGCATTGTTGTGACTTTTCTTAAAGTCATAAATGTCTTCTAAGACCGTAGTTCCCACCAATCTTGTTTCCGATAAATCAATGACGGCTGTGGAACCTTCTGGAATTTGAGAAAGCAATTTTTTAATATTCAAAATGCTCAAGAAATTAGCAATACCTCTTATCTTTAAGAGATAGGTGCCGTCTGGATTTAACACCAGAATAGACCCAGAATCATAAATCATCTTGAAAAACCGCGGAATCGATAATCTCGATAAAACCCAATGACTCACAAGGGCTAACATCAATCCGCCTAGCAGTCCAATAAGCAAGTTGGTGTACAGCGTTAACACCATGGTCCCAGTAAAAAAGATGAGCTGTTCAACCCCGTGGTTATATACTTGTTTAAAGACAGAAGGAGACGCAAGTTTAAAGCCCGTATACACCAGTAAAATGGCAAAAGCGCACAAGGGCACTAGTTGCATAACGGGGCTTAACAGGACGATAAACAAGAGCAATATCAAACCTTGGTACATATTAGACCATTTGGTCTTAGCTCCGTTGTGCACGTTGACGGTACTTCGAATTATGACAGAAATAATAGGCAATCCACCTAACATACCGGCTGCCATGGTGCTTAAACCAATGCCAGTTAAGTCTTTGTTTAAATCTGTCTTACGCTTATAAGGGTCTATTTTGTCGATGGCTTTGGCAATAGCCAAAGACTCTATACTCGTAATAATCAAAATAGAAACTACAGTCGTCCAAAACTCGATGGTATGAATCTTACCAAAATTAGGATGCATGATAGAATCCATGATATTGTCAGGAATATCGAGCAACAAATGCGGTCCGACTTCATATGCTTTTCCAAAGAAAGACATGACGTGGTCTTCATGAAAGTTAAACACATAAGCCAGCGGAATCGAGAGGGCAATCACCCACATCGGTGTAGGCAACAGGTGAAAAAAGTGGTAGCTGATTTTATTGTGGAACAGCAATAACAACAATCCAAGCAAAGACACAATGACAACAAAAGGGTTGGCTTGTGGTAACATGACCATGGCATCGATTAGGTTTTGGACAATATTAGGACTGTCGGAATGAGTGCCGAGGGCAAAATGTATTTGTTTGGCAAAAATGATGATACCAATCGCCGCAAGAAGTCCGTGAATAACAGAAGATTGGAAAATATCAGCGAGTCGTCCGAGTTTAAGCAAACCCAACACTACTTGAATAGCGCCTGAGACAACGATAGCGGCAAGTACATAATTAAATGCCTGACCAGTACCATCATCCATATTGATGATTCCAAGCAAAATAACAGCGATAACGCCTTTAGCCGGACCATTTACGGATATATGTCCACCGCGATACAGCGTTGTCACCACGCCACCAACCACAGCCGAAATGATACCTGCCATCGCAGGCGCACCTGCGGCAAGGGCAATTCCTAACGACAATGGTAAAGCAATGAGAGCAACACTAACTGCTGCAATTAAATCACTTTGCCAATTTTCAATTAGGCCTTTAAATCCTGATTTTGGTGTAACTTTTGTTTTCTTCACGCACTAAATCGTTGTTTTATCAACGAGCTGAGTAAAATAGTAAATATTCTGAATATTTAACGAATGTGGCTAGAAGTTGGATGATAAAAAACAGATCACGTCTGTATCTGATTGGCTAAATTATAATTAGGGTACGCGTCCTGGTTACGCTTTCTTCAATGTAAAAACGGCTCTTGAGTAACGGTGGCTTCAAAACGTGATACTATCAAATGATACTATCAATTATACAATCTTTAAGGAAACGAGTAATGACCAAAAGTGTTTTGTGGCTTGGGGTTTCCACAATACTTGAAGCATGATTCAACCTTCTTATCCGACTCTTCTAAGATTCATTACTTGTGAGTAAACTGTCCCAGCCCTCTCCTATCCGGGCTGCAAAGTTTGCGTTTAATCAAGAATTCGTTCAGTAACCAGTTGTAGCAGTATGTGTTCTATTGAATAATCTTCGGACCTGATGTCACCGTTAAACCATGCAACTTATTGTCGGTTAAAGTCACAAGGAAATAACTAGAGGTCTTAGGTTCTTCTTCGTTGATAAAAGGGAATCTGAATTGTTTTAAGTTGGTTTCCTTAAAAACGGTTTTATGATATTCCATAGAAACGGATATCAAAGAATCAGGAGGGAAACTACCTCGATCCATCGCGGCTTTCCAGGCAGTCATGACCTGCTGCCATTGCTCTGTTGTGGCATCTTTCACGGCGTCATCTATAAACAAAACCTTTAAGCTATCTGCATTTCCTTCATGTATAAAACTTAACGCCTTTTTTGCTAAAATCAGGTCTGTACTATCTTGTTCCATCTGTATCGGCAATCCTGAAGACGTGTTGCTGACTTCACAACTGTTGAAACTGATTAAAGTACAAAGACAAATAAGTGAGGTAAAGAAGTGTTTCATGGTTAATGAATTTTAAAGTTTTGGGCTAAAAACTAACAAATGTGATCAAGTTTAACTGGCTTCTGGAGGTATTACTCGAAGCTTGGTTCATAAATCCTACTTCGGATCTTACAAGGTCCGAAAATTTATATCCTATACCCCCATACAATCTATTGCGGTCAAAATAGTTTTCCTCTGGATTGATAAAAATCTCGTTGTACGCAGAAAGGTACCAAGTCTTGTTCTCCATTTTTTTGTTGTTCAATGCCACGTTACACGACATAAAATACCGCAAACGAAGCTTCAAATCATCTTCAACCATGCGTTGTTCAAAACGGTATCGGTGTTGTAACGACAACCTACCAAAAGTCTGCTTTGTTATAAACTGCTGATACACACGGTGCTCATTGAAGTTTCTCTTTTCATCCGTTCCAGCGATATAGGGTTCGCTATAAATAAAGCCATAACCCAACAACAAGTTGTTGTTGTTCTCTGTGAGGTTGTATCCGACACCTGTACGCAACAGTAGTTGTTCTATATCACCCGCGAAATTGAAATTACGGTACTGTACTTCGTGATGCCAATTAACACGATCGTTTATTTTCTTGTTTCCAAAATAGATAAACCAATTTCCAACGTCGCTTTTTTGAGCAAACAGAGATAACGGCATTAGCATCAATACGATTAACAATTTCTTCATTCTTTGACTTCTTTCTTTATTTCTTTTAGTGTTGACAGATTATTTAGTGCCAAACCAGCACTTTATTCTTCCGGCGGTAAAGGTACAAATTCGTGATTTACTCACTCGAATATTGAGAACAAACTGATGACCCATTAGTCATGTTTGGTTGACTTACGGTCTAACTATTTTAAGTGCACCTGGTTCGTAATTCATTTGTGATATTCGACTCCATGTTTTATTCCAATGTATATATGTATTCTACAATTTCTTTCTTTCGTGCATTGGCAAATCCCTTTTCCTTTCCAATGGATTTGAATCCACATTTTTCAAGGACTCTTTGGGACCCATAATTGTCGAATGCCACCCGGGCAAACAGCGGTCTTTTTGCCGAATATTCTAGGAAGCTTTTCAAACCGGCAGTTGCATACCCCTTTCCCCAATGTTGTTGATCTATCCAATATGAAACGTTTGTCTCCTCGCCTAAATCAAAATGTATTACACTACCAACCACTTGGTTTTGGACTCGAATTGTTTGCATACAAATCGTTGTATTTTCAACAATCTTACTCCATTTTGCCATGTAGGCTGCCTTGTCATTTGGATTCTCAGCTGTAAAAGCTGCCATCCAAATACCTTCTTTGTTGGTTTGAAATTTGAATAAGCTTGCCAAATCTTTTATAGTTGTCTTCTTTAGTTCAATCATTTTGTCCTTTTTACTAGTTCGCACACTTACCAACTGGCGTGGGAGGCTGTTGGTATCTCCGCAAGAACGCGTCATTAAATATACGTATTTGAAGCAGTCGCATTTTTGAGAATTATTAAATTATTAAAATCAGAATTGTCAATTACTATATCGGCAAACTTTTCAGGCTCATTTTCTTTCAAATACCTTCTGGAAGACTCGTGATACCGTTTATTGTACTTTTCCCTTGTTAATTCAACACCACCCAGTGCGTTTTTATCTCTTTCAACTCCCCTTTTCATAGCAATTTCGAAACTTGTTTTCAGGTATATTTTTAAGTCCCAATGATTTCTATAAATGGGTTTGAACAAATAAGCTCCATCAGTTATCAAAACGGTATTCTCTTGCAGTTCTATTGGTTCTAACTCTACATATTCATCTGTTTCTAAATCGTGAGTAGCACTTGTATAACTCGGCAATTCAGCTTGAGATGATTGTAAGACTTTTTCAACAAAACCTTTTTCGTTATATGAGTCTTCATAATATCCTTCCGCAGAATCACGCCCTTGACGATATCGCACTTCTTTGTTGAAATGAAATCCATCGATTGATACGTGTATAGCCTTTATGTTTTCTGAATTTAGATATTCAGTCAATTTTTTTGCCATTTCAGTTTTTCCAGTTCCTTCAATCCCGTTTATTGCTATTCTGACTGGTTTTCTTTTGTTTTCTTGAATCAACAAAATGTTGCCCTTTATAAGTTCAAATGTTTCTTGTTCAGTCATGATTTACTTTGCTGTCACCGGTATATTTAGTTCGTGATTTATTCAAAAGCTAAATTACAACATGGGCACTTGTTTACCAATTAGCGGATATTTTGAGTGCCGAGGTAAGCATAGGTATAGCCGATGTTATGCTCCAGCATTTTTATTTAAGTTTAGAATCCAGCATGCTGAGATAATTTTGCTATGTCAAAGATTAATCTTTCAAATGATTGATCGCTCCAATATCGAGGGTGCATAAACCCATGTAAAACGCTATTCCTATTATCTCCTTCGTCACTTCTTGTTGATGAAGAAAAATATTCTTCAATCTCTTTCAAAAGCTTCACATAATTTGGATTCTTGTCTTTATTCTCATCTTTTGCCAGTTTAATTAGGCCAAGGCCGACTTTTCTTTTCTTTGGTTGACCATTTTCATCTAATAATTCTATCCCATATTCACTTGTAGTTGATCGTATCAGTTCTTCCAAGTAACTATATGCAAATGGGGTCAGAACAGAATATGAATTAGGGAACGACTCATAAATTTCTTTTGCAACTTGCCAATCTGGAACCCAATTCCAAAAGTGTGCGTATTGCATAATCTCTTCGAAAGCTTGAAAGACTTTGTTATTTTGTTTCTCACTCAAAATTATACTAAGGTTTATTTTTAAAGTTTGACTTCACTCTGGGTATCTAAAAGGAAGCGTTGGTTATTTTAATTTTTGGAGCATAACTTCTTTATATACGAATATAAACTTCCTATAAATAACGCCTAAGGGTTTTGGATATGCGAATGTTCCGTTGTCTTATAATCATTTATGACGGCGTCCGCCGGCTGGCGGAGTGACACATGGATTTTCCCGAAAATCCAGACATAAAAAAAGACCCAACCGTAGTTGAGCCTTTTTCGTGGTGTGGGGCGTCCGCCGGCTGGCGGAGTACGACACATGGATTTTCACTGAAAATCCAGACATAAAAAAAGACCCAACCTAAGTTGAGCCTTTTTTGTGGTGTGGGGCGGGTTTGAACCGCCGACACATGGATTTTCAGTCCATTGCTCTACCAACTGAGCTACCGCACCAAATCCCTCTTTTTCAAGAGGACTGCAAAAGTATTATTTATTTCATTTTTACAAACGCATATTTTCAAATTTTTTATTCATCCAAATTGAACACTTGGGTAAAACTATTGCCCCAACAATGCAGTGGTATAATTGGCATTAACTATTTTCGCTTTATGCAAATAGCTCAGCAAATTGTATTTGTTATAGCGCTCGCAGTCGCTACCTATTTTTTCTATAAAAACGTTTCCAAAATACGCAGAAACATTTTACTCGGGAGAGATGAAGACCGAACAGATCAACCGAAAAAACGTTGGTCCATCATGTTCAAAGTCGCCTTTGGGCAAACTAAAATGGTGGCACGACCTATCCCCGCCATCCTCCACTTCTTTGTGTACATAGGCTTTATCCTCATCAATATTGAAGTCCTAGAAATCATCCTTGATGGTGTTCTTGGTACACACAGACTATTTGCCTTCTTAGGTCCTGTCTATAACGTGGCCATTGGCTTCTTTGAAATACTCGCTGTACTGGTTTTGGTAGGCTGCATCCTCTTCCTAACCCGACGATTTGTCAACAAAATACCGCGTTTCCACAAACCCGAAATGAAAGGCTGGCCGACTAAAGACGCTACCATCATCCTCATCACAGAAATAGTACTCATGGCTGCCATTTTAAAAATGAATGCCGCCGATCAAATACTTCAAGCCCGAGGTGTCGAGCATTATACAGAAGCGGGAAGCTTCCCGGTCAGTCAGTTGCTCGTTCCATTTTTTGAATCATTCTCCAGCGAAGCCCTCATCGTTTTCGAACGCATCGCTTGGTGGTTCCACATCATTGGCATCCTCATATTTCTAAACTTTTTACCGTATTCGAAACACTTTCATATCATTTTGGCTTTCCCAAATACCTTCTACTCGAAGCTCAAACCTATGGGACAAGTCGACAACATCGGTGCGATTACCAATGAAGTGAAAATGATGATGGGCGACCCATCCGCCGACCCAAATGCCCCACCTCCAGAGAGTTTTGGTGCCAAAGACATCACAGACTTAAGTTGGAAAAACATCATGGACGCATACACGTGCACAGAATGCGGTCGTTGTACGTCGGTATGCCCAGCCAACCAAACTGGCAAGCTCTTATCCCCTCGAAAAATAATGATGGACACCCGAGACAGAGCGGAAGAAATAGGCAAACGCATGGATTCAGGAATCACTGAACCTGACGACAAAAATTTGTTGAGCTACATTTCCCCTGAAGAATTATGGGCCTGTAACAGCTGTAACGCTTGCGCAGAAGCCTGCCCAATAAACATCGACCCGTTAAACGTAATTGGTCAGTTGAGACAATACCTCGTTATGGAAAAAGCTGAGGCACCAAACGAACTCAACATGATGTTTACCAATATTGAAAACAACGGTGCTCCGTGGCAGTTTCCAGCCACCGATCGCGATAAATGGACGACAGAGATATGAGTAAAAAATTAAAGGATGTAACGGTTGATGGCGAGAAGATTAGTCCAGTACTTGACGACAAAGTAAAAAACTATCTGATTGACATTGATGGCACCATCACGGAAGACGTTCCAAATGAAGATCCAGAAAGAATGGCGGTCGTGGACCCATTTCCAGACGCCTTAGACGTATGTAACCACTGGTACGAAGAAGGCCACATAATCACCTTCTTTACTTCCCGAACGGAAGAAACCCGAGAGGTCACCGAAACTTGGCTCAAAAAACACGGTTTTAAATATCACGCACTTCTGATGGGCAAACCTCGTGGTGGCAACTACCATTGGATTGACAATCATCCAGTGCGCTCAACAAGATACACGGGCAACTTCACCAAAGGTTTTAAAAAGGTGATGATTTACGTAAATGAGTTTGAAGATTAAATAACATGGCAGAAAAGATACACGTACCAACGGTAGCAGAACTGAATGCGAAAGGCATTACTCCTGACGTACTTTTTTGGGTAGGCTGCGCTGGAAGTTTTGACGAACGTGCTCAAAAAATCACCAAAGCCATGGCCAAAATTTTGGCTCATTTGGAAATCAATTTTGCCATCCTCGGCAAAGAAGAATCTTGCACAGGGGATCCAGCAAAACGTTCGGGCAATGAGTTTTTATTTCAAATGCAGGCCATGAACAACATTTCCATTATGAATGGGTATGGCATCACCAAAATACTCACTACGTGCCCGCATTGCTTTAACACGCTTAAAAATGAATACCCTGATCTTGGCGGAAACTACGACGTCATGCATCATACAACGTTCATACAAGACCTTATTAACCAAGGCAAATTGACTTTTGGTAAAGGGGATTATAAAGGAAAGAAAATCACGTATCATGACAGTTGTTACATCGGTCGTGCCAATGGCATTTACGATGCGCCGCGTGAAATACTTCAAAAACTCGACGCAGAACTTGTTGAACTAAAACGTTGTCGTACAAATGGTTTCTGTTGCGGTGCCGGTGGCGCTCAAATCTTTAAGGAAGCTGAAAAAGGCACGAAAGAAGTCAATGTTGAAAGAGCCGAAGAAGCTTTAGAAACGAAGGCGACTATCGTTGCTTCTAACTGTCCGTTTTGCATGACGATGTTAAGCGATGGCGTTAAACATTTCAATAAAGAAGGGGAAGTACAAGTGCTAGATTTAGCTGAATTAGTGGCGAACGCCAACGATTTATAGTCATGAATAATTGGAATCAACTAGCAGACGACGCACGAGTTTGGCTATACGGTGCCAACCGAGCTTTAACGGAGTCAGAGGAGTCGCAAATCTTACTCATGTTAGATCGTTTCTGCGACGAATGGGCCGCGCATGGTGCAAAGCTCAATTGTGGGTTTCAAATCTTACACCACCAAATAATTGTGTTGGGCGTAGATGAAGCAAGTGCAGCAGCATCTGGTTGCAGCATAGATTCATCAGTAAAGGTGTTTAGAGACATTGACGCACAATTTCAACTTGATTTATTCAATCGCTTGAGGTCGTATCACATTATAGGAAATACCATATCTGCTATAGATTCAACTCACGTTAAGGCAAAAGTGGATACCGAACAAGTGAAAGCGGATTCGGGTTTTATTGACATGTTAATCGCAACAAAAGGCGAGGTCAACAATGCGCTGATTAAGCCTATGTCTCAGACTTGGTTGTCGAAATATTTGTAAAACGTTACCCCGGCAAAATCATCAACGGTATTTGAATTTGTCCCGTTAATTTTTTGGTTGTACTTCTACTAAATAAGTAGTCTAAACGTGTATTATGTCTGTGACAAACCACCAATAAATCTAGGTGATTCTCCTTTAAATATTTAGTGATACCTTCTTCTGGTGTTTTGGCATTCACGGTGTCTACATGAATCTGCATTCCGTTTAACCCAAGGCTTTTACTTGCCTTTTCGTCTTCAGTAAGCAAGACATGCAAGATGGACAGCCGCACATTGTGTTTGTTTTTGAAATTCTCTAAAATCTTTTCCAATTCTTGCACATGAGGTATTTCCTGCTTGGCCGTGGCAATACACACTTTTGGCTCGTCTCCTATTACGTATCCCATCGGAATGGCCAGTAACGGTGCGAAGCCAAGTCGTACAATATGCTCAGTGTTCGACCCTAAGACTTTACTAGACAAATCATTCGCACCTCGCGTACCCATCACAATTAAATGTGCATTTTTCGCTGTACAAAATCCAGGTAGGATGTCTTGCAAGTATCCCAGTTTCGCAAAGGTTTCAACCCGCCCACGACCTTCGAATTTTTCATCTAAACGTTTCTTTTCCGCTTTCAAATCACGTTCCGCATCTTTTAGCATCAAATCCGTAATGTTAATCATCATACCGGGCGTTGATCTTGGAGGAACAACGCTATGTATCAAAATGAGTCGAAATCCATCTGAGTCAAACATATCATATACAAAGTCAGCAGCCTGCTGCGCATTGTCTGAAAAATCCGTTGGCAACAAGATGTTCATCATGATGCGGTAGAATTATGGGAGAGTTGCATTTGGTGTTCTAGGCTGTATCCATCTGTTTGGACCGTTTCGATCCAGATGTTCCTCATTTTACGAAATACTTGTACGTGTAATCCAGCTTGTTTTTCAAAAGCCTCTTCAACTTCTGCCACCGTCATTTCTTTGTGTATCTCAATAACTACGGGAAGACTAACAGAAACAAGATTCTCAATGGCTTCTGTCCCAAACACCCTCATTTTAGCATCTGACGATTCACCATCATCATGCGATTTTTTAAACAACTCTATTTTTAATCCCTCATACTTATCAGCAAACTGATGCTTCAGGTCTAATACTGTTTGTCCTTCTTCGATTCTTAAATTCATTGTGCTTTATTTATGTCCGTTGCAAAAATTGATTTCTATCTCTCCCGATTTCCTGTGTTTTATGTTCACTTATTAAAATATCAATACCGGCATTTTACTTGTAATGGCCAGTTGTTTTGAAACGCTTTTGTGGAATAGATTATTGATAAAACTTCGTTTGTGCCTTTTTAATGCAATGAGTTGTAAATCATTCTCCCACACATACTCGTTCAATTCTGCTGCAATATCTTCACCAGCAATGGTATCCACGTTTGCTGTCGGTTCAAAATGTCGTACAACGGCAAGCATTTCATCAGCGTTTATTTTTTTATTCGACACATGGATAATGCTTAAATCAGATGAAAAAGGTTTGACGACTTCTTGAAAATCCAAAATCGCATTGTCCGACTCCATACTAAAATCTGTTGCGTATCCGACCTTGGTCCAGCCAATATACACCGAGCCTTCTGGCACAATAATCATTGGGATTTCACAGCGTTGCATGACGTCACTTGATGTGGTCCCAATCCATTTGTCAAAGGCATTGGTAGCTCCTTTTGTCCCCATCACAACCAAGTATATGGTCGATTCAGCCTGAATTTCACGAATCATATCCACCACCAAACCAAAGGTTTGCCAAATACGGATGTTACCGCCAATCGACGATTTAATGCGACTCGCTAGATCATCTAGCTTTTTAGAGTTTTCTAATTGTTGCTGATCCATTAAATCCTTCACAGTTGAAGGTGGCGCATGGACGTCTAAAACAGGCACATGTTGTGCGTGCGCCAGAATCACTTCGGCATCGAGATCACGGGCAATTCGGGCTGCATAATTTGCTGCATTCTCAGATATATCAGAAAAGTCAACAGGACATACGATGGTCTTCATATAGCTGGGGATTTTAAGTTTAATTATACAAAGTAGTCTGAAACTGTGAAACAGCCTACTGACCATCATCAATTACCACTGTGATATATTACAGTGAAATAAATTTCATTCTTACCCAACCCTTTTGATTTATGCCACGTCATAGGGTCATAAATCACTTTTATATCTATGAACAAACTCACCTTCCTGCTTGTATTAGTTTTTTTCACAACACTATCTTTTGGTCAAAACAAAGAATCTATCCTTTTCGACTCTGATAGTTACCGGTTAACGCCTTTTCAGACCGAGAAAATAAACGTGCTATTAAATCAACGGGAGGGTGATGGTTGTTCGGTTGCTATTTCAGGTCATACCGATTCTGACGCTGACGATGACTACAACTTACAACTTTCACAAAACCGAGTGAAGGCTGTTAAAGCCTTTATAACAACACACTTTAGCGAAGTAGACATAGAAGATGAGGCCTATTATGGTGAACATAAACCCATCGCTGACAACAACAATGATCAAAGCAAAGCATTCAACCGTAGAGTTGAAATAACACTTCATTGCAACAACGGTGAAACCGAAGGCAATGTATGGCCAATACTAAACCAAATTCAACCAAAACCCACAGACTTACATTTTGACGGAGCCAAAGGAGGTGTGTTCGACTTAAAAAACGGCGCGCACATCTCAATAGCTCCAAAGACTTTCCCTGATGGGCAAATAAACCTTAAAGTATCAGAGTGCGTAACCATAGGCGATGCGTTCGCCTATGGCCTCACTACGCAATCTAATCGAACGGGTGACGGCTTGCAATCATCTGGCATGTACCGCGTCGAAGCCTTTCAGAATGGCGCATTAATCCCCAATTTAAAGTACAACGAAATCGTTATTTACGTTCCTGTAGATCAGGAAGACTACCAAACTTTTGACGCCACCGATGAAGGAAAATATACCGAATGGAATGCCAGACCGAAATCAGAAGACAAGTTTATTAAGCCATATCAAAGCTTGTGTGAACTAACCTCGTGCACTATCGAAACTGCAGCCAAAGGCATGTCGAGGTTTGTGAATTGCAAGTTCTTCTGGTGTAAAATAAAGAGTTTCTTTTCAAGAAGTTATAAAAAAGACCGCGACGCTTATGTGTTGTCAACCCTCAAACGCAATCCAAATTTTGACGCGATGTACAACGTATATAAAACGGGTTTGGACAAAGAGTTTAAGAATGAAACCGGCTTTGCCAAATTTGTGGCCAATAACAGTTATGATGACATCCTTGCGAAAATGAATGAGCTTTTTCCAAGATTCACAAACGATGTATTTTATGCCATGCAAATTCCCTCGTATTCATGGGTAAATTGTGATCGATTTACCAACTATTCGAACTTAACGACGGTAACCATTCCCGAAAAAGTGACTGAGGGCAAAGACATTCGGTTGTATTTTAAGAAGTTGAATTGTGTGATGCGACCAAATGGACAATCGCTGAACAAATCTGCTAAATTCAATCGCATCCCAGTGGGTAAGATTGCGACCTTAGTGATATTAAAATCCGTTAACGACGTGTTGATGATGAGCAGTGAAGACTTTAAAGTGGGCGACAAGCCAAAGATTCATTTTAAGCCAGTTCACAGTGCAGACTTAAAAGGCGTGTTTGACGAGAACTAAGGAAGTTTCAATAACCGTCCTGTACTCTTTTGGGTATGCACTTCTTTATGGTCAGTTGGTTCTACCACGTAGTATAAGTTTCCCTTATTGTAAATGCCCGCGTATATCAGCTTGGTAGCGTTTATATAACAATCTAATGGCGTATGGATGTCGATTAAAGCCTCTTCAGCAACAAGGTCTCTCCCGTCAAAGTTTGTAATCTCTTCAATCGATCCCTTTATTTTTTTAGCCGAACCGTGTAAAATGGTTGCACCTGAGTTGATAGACTCTACGTACACTTCTCCTGTTGCCTTTAGCGTCAACTCAATATCCTCCAATGCAGAATGATAGATGTTCAAATTGTTCAACGACAATGTATCACCTGATGTGACATTCGTTGCACCAAATAGCGACAATTCAGTCAGGTCATGAATAAATATTTCTATGGTAATAATGCGGTCGTACGACCGAACAAAGTTGCACTTGTTGCAGTTCTCAATCGTGAGCAATGTTCCGTCTACTTCTGCCTGAACACCTTCCAAAATATTTTCACCCCCAGTTAAGAGCATGCGTTCACCTTGGCTGGTATCTTGAGAAATAATCAGTTTAAACTTATCGCCAATAGATATTTTATCAAAAGACTTTAAAGGTCTTTCAATCGTGACGTCTTTACCGGTTGAACTGATACAATCATCCCATTGCTCTTTTTTACATCCTGTAAAAAGCAACATGACAACCGATATGGCAGTTAGGATTCTCATAGTCGGTAACCCACCCCCCAGGTAAAATGATCGGCAATGCCGAAGTGTGTTTTTAACGCTGCTAACACATACCCATGCTGGTTAAAATGATAGTTGAAACCAATTCTTTGATACATAATAAATTTGTTAGTACTCGGTTTATAGGGATAAAAGCCCACGTCTGTGATGAAATACACCCGACTAATTAACAATTGATGTCCTACGTAAATACCTAACTCGGTCATTTCTGGAGGCGTTAGTCCCGTAAGTGGGTCGTCGGGATAATCAATAAAATGGTGTGTTTTGTCCAGATAGATATCAAATCCAAACCGCCAGCTTCGTTTGATGTTGATGTTTTGTAACCGCGTAACACCTGCATTCAAAATATGAAAGCCTGTCGTTTTGGTTAAACTCCTTTCTTTGAATCCATAAGCCGCATAGAATTGCCATTTCACTGGATTCAATGTGTCCTTTATGGGATTGCGATGTGGCTTTTGTTCAATCAGGTAGTTGGCTCCAAAATAAAGCGATGGCATATTGACGCCAAGATTTGGAACACGGTAACTCCCATTGCTGAAATGTGTCAAACCCAAGCCCACTTGCAAATGCCAGGGATTGTTGGGCCTTCTTGTTTCCCAGGTTGCAAATCCTTGCATCACGCCATTTAAGTGACTGCCGATTGCTTGATTTCTTCTGTTTGTGTAGATGTCAAACTTTTTTGTGATGTAGGCGAGTCCGGTGCTAAATCGAATCCGAATTTCACTTTGTTTAAGCGACTTTAGTGACGTTTCAAAACCAGGCATGGCGGCAAAGGCATTGCCGGTTAAATCTGGATTACCCAAATTCATATAAAGCAAACCCATATAAATTTCGGGTTTTGAATAATGCTTCGCCCAAGGCTGAACAGATTGTTGTTTAGAAATCTGCAATTCAAAACCATGGGTGTGCGCTTCTAGGTTTTTAGAATCTTCGCGATGTGCTACCAAAAAGCCAGGATAATAATTAAATCCAACGGCCACCTTTGGACGATCTTGAGCTGAGGCCTTTAGACCAAAACTCCAGACAAAAAGTATAAGTAACCCGAATCTCAAAATTCCATCAAAACAAACCATAATTTCGGTCACCTACAACCAGTAATTGGTAAATTTACTGCTCAATCTGACACGTTTTTTATCCATTTTGAAAAATAATTAAAAATAATTTTAAGTGTCGCTGGATGTAGCTAGTCAAAATTCACTCAATGTTTACAAGACTCTTCAGCTACACGCCAGTAATTACGTGGGTTTGGCTTGATTATTGTAGATGTTTAGGAGTAACACATTTAGCAAAAAAAGTAAAACATTAGTATACCTTTGCAAGTTCTATTCAATAGACAGCATACACTAGTAGTTACCTTTAAAATTCTATGAGACAACTTAAAATTAGTAAGCAGTTTACTAACCGCGAAAACAAATCATTAGACAAATACCTGAACGAAATTAGTAAGGTGAATATGATTGATGCACAGGAAGAAGTAATCCTGGCTCAGCGTATTCGTGAAGGCGATCAAGCCGCACTTGAAAAGTTGGTAAATGCCAACTTACGATTTGTGGTTTCAGTATCAAAGCAGTATCAAAACCAAGGATTAACCTTAGGAGATTTGATTAATGAGGGTAATCTAGGTTTGATTAAGGCAGCAAAAAGATTTGATGAAACACGTGGTTTCAAGTTCATTTCTTATGCAGTTTGGTGGATTCGTCAAAGCATCCTTCAAGCATTAGCAGATCAATCAAGAATTGTTCGATTGCCATTAAACAAGGTTGGATCTATTGGACGTATCTCAGCTACTGCCGCTAAACTAGAGCAGTTGCATGAGCGCGAGCCTACTGCGGAAGAAATTGCAAAAGCATTAGACATTCCAGTTACCGAAGTAGAAAACGCTTTTAAAACATCTGGACGTCACTTGAGTATCGACGCACCATTAACCGAAGGTGAAGACAATACACTACTTGGTGTTTTGGATAACAACGATGAGCCTGATCCAGACAATCCGTTGTTGAACGAATCTTTGCAAAAAGAAATCAACCGTGTTATCTCTACACTTTCAGAAAAAGAAAGAGATGTGTTGAAATATTACTACGGACTAGATGGCGGACCAGCACACACCTTAGAAGACATTTCTGAGAAGGTTGGTTTGACAAGAGAACGTGTTCGTCAAATAAAAGAAAAAGCATTGCGCAGACTTCGAAAGTCGTCGAAAAGCAAAATCTTGAAATCCTATTTGGGATAGAAGAGAAACGATAACTTATGTAAGGCTTCCATCATTCGATGGGAGCCTTTTTTATTCCCGGCCATAACATATATTTGGTGCTTGAGTAATTACTTCAACCGCATTAAATCATTCTCAAAATCCTTGGCAAAGTTTCCATGGATTACTATTGGAGTATGTGTCATAAGTGTTTTACTTTTTATAGGTTTTCATGTAGACCCAGAGCTTGACATAACACAAAGGCATTATAACTGGGGCTCCACAGATGTTTATCGGATTTGGGGCGGACATTATTGGGGGGTCATCTCTTGTAATTTTTTACATGTTTCTCTTGTACATCTGTTGCTGAATCTTAACGCAATGTTTTATCTAGGTAGTTTGCTAGAACAACATGTTAAACGTCCTGTTTACATCATACTCATACTTACCAGTTGCATTATTGTCAGTTCCGCGGAGCTCGTCATTTCAAACCAATCGGGCATTGGACTGTCGGGCATTTTATACGCCGTCTTTGGCGTCATCCTATTCAATCAAAAAAAAGGCGTTTATCCAGAATACCTAAGTAAGAATACTGTCCAATTACTAATTGGCTGGCTATTCCTCTGTGTGATTCTAACCAAATTCAAAGTCTTAAACATCGGCAATGCCGCTCACTTTTCTGGGTTCATATGGGGTTTGTTGATTGGATGGATTTTACATACCGCACATATCGGACGGTTCATAATCGGAGTTGGCATTTTGGGACTGTCGCTTATCCCCTTCTATGCAGCTCCATGGTCAGTAGAATGGTTAAGTGCCAAAGGCCTTCAACATCATGAAGTAAAAGACCTCTCGAATGCTAAGAATTGGTATAATAAAGCATTGAGTAAAGATAGCACACATCAAATGTCGCGTACCAATTTGAACATCATATTACAATATGAAATGCTTCAAACGGTCGATTCATTAATCAAACTTAAAGACTTTGTTGGGGCAAAATATGAATTGCAAAAAGTGAAGGCAATAGACTCCACATCGGCCCAAGTAGTAGAATGGGAACAATACATAGAAGTACAACTCCTTTCCATTATGGCTTTTGATCTTCATTCTGCACGCCACTACTCAGAAGCATTAAAGAAATACGAAGCGATTTTAGCAATCGACTCCAATAATGATTGGGCGAAAAAAAATATGAAGCTGTTACCCTAGGAAATCAAGATACATCAATTGGATGATTTCTTTTGTAACAAAAAACCTAACCTACCTTGATAATACACCTCTTTGCTTGTAGCCAATGTTTTCCAATTGCGCCAATAAGTATTTGATCTACCACCAATGCCTAACGACAACGTGAGTGGGAAGTTTTTGAACAATTGTCGAGAAAACTCAACCCCGTAATTGATTTGTGCATTATTGATGGCTGGCGTTCTATAGGTTACTACAAGTCTTTCATTTGATCTTCTTCCTTCCACTTCGATCCGGCAATAGTCATATTCATTGGTGTAAAAATCATTGATATGACCGTAAGCAGGCAGACCTGAATTAATACTTTGGTAATCGTAATACGCTAGATAAATATTTGTTTTATTGTTAACGGCTGTCATCAAAATACTTCCAACGTTTATACTAAAATGGTTCCGTTTTGAGATGCTTTCGTGCAAAACCAGTTGCCAGTTAAGACCTAAACCAATAAAGGATTTCGGGTGAGCGACATATCCTAGTTTCGCCCTCGGTACGTAAAGAGTGGTATCAAACTGATCCTGACCATATCCTTTCGATAAGTGAATGACATCCGTTTTACCAACTTCTTGAAAATATATCGTGTGGTCACCAAAAGGGGTATCATCAAGTGGATAATGGTCGTGATCGCCAAAAGCACGATCTACCACATTTAAGCTTATTCCATACCTAACACGCCAGTTCTTTTTCGATTGTAGTTTGACACCAAACGCGCTTCTTACATTGGTAAAACTGTAATCACTCCCACAACAATATCCACTGTAGTCGCTAAAACTATACTCCACATTAAACGGACGAGTTGTGGTTAAAACATCCTTTTTTAATCCGGTGTTGTCGTATTGGTCAGTTAAATATTTCATGGCGTTTGTGGCTCCATGCATACCATCTTTCCAGTTCATTTTGGTTATACCACTCTGACCAATGGTAAACTCAACTGCGTCGATTTCAAAATGTTTGTCAAACCAAGATTGTCCAACAACTTGTTGGCAAACCAAGATACATATACTTAAAGCGAGGATGCGCATTAATTCGGCTTTGTACACTTTCAAGAATCAAGAATACCATTTTTAAATCATAACTAAGAATTACATTGATTCGCTTTCCTTATGTTTGAATATGAAATGTACCACTGTATTCTTTTTGCTAATGGCATTTATAGCTTGCGAGCAACCAGCAAAGCAAACTGACGCGACTCAAACGGAAGAAAAAACAAACCAAAAACGCGACCTAGGTACCGTTGTTTATGTTGAGGATGCTGGATATCCCATGTTCGCCATCGACATAAAGTCTGATACCACCGGAAAGACAACCGCATTTCTCTTAAATGTGGAGGACGTTGATATGGAACACAACGACGTCTATCAGTTAAAAGATCAAAAAGTTGAAATTCACTTTACCGAGAAGAAAGACCCATTTGTCATGGATATCGTGCATGCGGATACTTCTATCCTAGGAAATTATGCTCCCGCCAATCACAATGGTTTTTCCTCAATAAGTGGCACGCTTTCAGGTGCTGAAGAACCGAGCCAAGGCGACCTCCCAGGTGATTTTTCAATTACAGCATCTGAAAACGAGAAAATGCAATTTGAATACTACATCGATGAACAGCTGTCATTAATTAATGGCCAAAAAGCCACAGTATACTATGAATTTAGAGCTGTGTACAGCATCAAGAAAATCAAGAAAGTAGATTAAAAATGAAACGCCTCATCCTTGCATTTGCTTGTCTTTCTATTTTGGGTTGTCCTTTGGTCATTAAGGAGCCCGTCAAACATGCGCCCATCTCTCCCATCGAACTGGTCGTTTTAGGCAATTTACAAGATGCTGGATCGCCGCACATTGGTTGTACGAAATCTTGCTGTGCCAAGTTGTTTAAGAAACCAGACACAAACCGCAAAGTGGTTTCCTTAGGAATCGTCGACTACTTCAACCAAACAACCTATTTATTTGAAGCAACTCCCGACATGACTTCTCAACTCAAAATTTTGAGCAAACAAGATACGGCATTGCCCGAATTACCGAATGGCATCTTCCTCACCCATGCCCATATCGGACATTATGCAGGTTTGATGTACTTAGGAAAAGAAGCCATTAACGCGCATTGCACACCTGTGTATGCCATGCCGAGAATGCAAGACTTCCTAACAAGTCATGGTCCGTGGAGTCAGTTAGTTATGCTGGACAATATCGATGTACTTCCAATTAAAGCGAATGAACCTATACTATTAAACGACAACCTAACTGTTACCCCCATTCCAAGTTCCACATCGTGACGAGTTTTCTGAAACTGTTGGTTATACGATTAAAGGACGCGATAAGACTGCCCTGTTTATACCAGACATCGACAAATGGGAAAAGTGGGATTCTAGCATTTTTACTGCCATTGCAATGGTTGATTACGCGTTTGTTGACGCAACCTTTTATGACGGAGATGAAATACAATCTCGAGACATCAGTGAGATTCCACATCCTTTTGTAATTGAAACGATGGAGTTGTTTAAAGACCTACCTGAAACAGAAAAAGCCAAAGTCCATTTTATTCATATGAACCATACCAATCCATTGCTAGATCCAAATTCTGCTCAAACCAAAGCAGTTCTAAAAGCGGGATTTAATATCGCCAGATTTGGCGATTCTATAAGATTGTGATTACCGAACGATCGACCCTGGTTCTATCCCTCCAACTGGTTCAACAAACACCAACTTGCCTTCTGTGTTTTCGGCCATCAACAACATGCCGTTCGACTCAACCCCACGCATTTTACGAGGAGCCAGGTTGGTGACAACTACTGCTTGCTTGCCTATTAAATCTTCTGGCTGAAAGTGTTCTGCAATTCCCGACAAAATGGTTCTTTTTTCAAGACCTATGTCTACCAATAATTGCAATAACTTGTCGGCCTTTGGTACCTTTTGAGCTTCTATGATAGTGCCAACTCTAAAATCTAATTTACTAAAATCATCGAAGGTAATAGTCGGTTTAATTGGCTCAATTGCTGGTGCAACTGCATTGTCTTTGGCTTGATTTTCCAATTTCTCTTTTTGTTTAAGTATGTCCTCGTCCTCAATTTTGTCAAACAACAAACTGGCCTTGTTCACTTGTTGTCCAGCCATCAATCCTGATTCCTTTAGGTTTAGCATTTCCTTAAGTTTCACAGAGGTGTGAGGCAAAAACGCGCTACAGGTTTTGGAAAATAGTGCCAACAATTGTAGAGAAACATTCAATATTTCTCTCACTCTTTGTTCGCCGTTTTCTTCTTTAATGGCATGCCAAGGGGCCGTGTCTTGAAGGTATTTATTACCCAAACGTGCGATTGACATTAACTCAGACAAGGCATCTCTGAATTTAAATTGCTGTACCAAGTTGTAGATGTTCTCAACCGATTGGTTTGCGGTCGCAAGCATGTCGTAATCCGCTTGATTTTCATTTGAAGGCACAACGCCTTCAAAGTATTTATGGGTTAAAACCATCACACGGTTGACCCAGTTTCCTAATATAGCAACCAATTCATTGTTTACCCGAGCTTGGTAATCCGCCCAACTAAAATCACTGTCTTTAGACTCAGGCATGATGCTGGTCAATACATATCTTAATTCGTCTTCTTTACCAGGAAAGTCTTCCAAATATTCGTGCAACCACACAGCGTGATTTCTTGAGGTCGATAGTTTTTGTCCTTCTAAATTAAGAAACTCATTTGCTGGCACATACGTCGGTAGATTGAAATCTCCGTGCGCTTTTAACATCGCCGGAAAAATGATGGTATGGAAAACGATATTATCCTTTCCCAAGAAGTGGGTCAGTTCCGTTTCTTCATTCTGCCACCAATCTTTCCAATCTTCACGAATTTCTTTTGTCGCCGAGATATAACCAATGGGTGCATCGAACCACACATACATCACCTTGCCTTCAACACCATCAATGGGCACAGGAACTCCCCAATCCAAATCACGGGTCATGGCTCGTGGTTTCAAACCGTCATTCAACCAACTCATGCATTGACCGTACACATGGGCTTTCCATACATCTTTTTTTGATGCAACCCAGTCGTTCAAAAAGTCTGTTTGTAAGGTATCTAAGGGTAAAAACCAATTCGTAGTTGCTTTCCGGATTGGTACATTTCCGGTCAGTGCTGATTTTGGGTTAATCAGTTCCGAAGGACTTAAGGTTCTTCCACAGCTTTCACATTGATCACCGTAAGCGCCATCCTTGCCACAGTTTGGACATTCCCCTGTTAAATATCTATCTGCTAAAAATTGATTGGATTCTTCGTCATAGAACTGCTCGGTCACTTCTTCAATAAAAACACCTTTATCATACAGTGTTTTAAAAAAATCCCTTGCCGTTTCATGGTGAATCGGCTTGGTAGTACGTGAGAAATTATCAAAATCAATTCCCCATTTGTCCAAGCTCTCACTAATGATTTTGTAATTCACATCCACCACGTCCTGTGGCGTTACACCTTGTTTTTTAGCTTTAAGTGTAATCGGTACACCATGCTCATCTGTCCCACAAACAAACAATACCTCTTTTCCAGCATTTCGTAAATGCCGAACATAGATATCACTTGGCAAGAAACATCCTGCAATATGACCAATATGAAGTGGCCCATTGGCATATGGTAAAGCACAAGTGACTAGATGTTTCTTGATTGTTGACATGGCCGCAAAATTAGCGGACTTTTCGTGTTTCTATAAAGTAAATGTCTGCCTTTTTATTCAGGCCCTTCCCCGACTTAGTTGTTTTAAAACCATAGACCAACACACGACCGTCATCCAAGTATGTAAATTTAGCCTCCTTACGTATGACTGAATCTGGCTCGTTTGCCACAGCAGATTCTTTTGTTAGGCTGACAAACGCTGCCGGTTTAATGTTGCCAAAGTACAAATGGTTGAGTGCTGCATAACCGATATACAGGGTATCACCAACCACCACAGATTTAAGTTTAAGGTCTTTTGTTTTGGCCAAATACTCCAATTCTATTGGAAGATAATAGTCGTGTTTCAACTGCCCATTCAAATCAAATCGAAGCACAGTCCCATGAGAGTATTCATAGCCTTTTAGAGTTTGAGGAGTGCCTGCAATCGTGTTTCCATTTCGGGTTACGCCATAATCGTTTGTATACGATTCCTCATAAAACTCGATGGCCAACAAGTATGACTCACCCATTTGTTTCACTGGATGACAAATGGCTTGGGTTCTGATCTCTGTGCTCTTCTCATGCTTCTTTAAACGAGCCATTTTTCGCTTCATTTCTTCTTTTTCATAGCGGTCTAAATAATCGAAATAATGTGGCAACTCTGAGAAAGAATATAATGTCACCTCCATCATTGCGCCGTCTTCGATAATCGCCATGAATGCTCCACTTGCCATTTTGGTTTGATAGGTAGCATAGGTTCCAGTCACTAGATATCTGTCTTCATCAATTTGACTTATTGATACGGAATGAATAGACTTATCTGGCAGCTGCAAACTAAACCTGTGTAACAATTCACCGTCGTTCGTCCATATCAAGGCATGTACGTCATCCACTCGATTACTGCTTTCTCGCCAGATGTATGATACATCGCTGCTGTTTGACACTACATCGAAAAACAGAGCCGACACCTTTGTTCGTTTTTTCATACGAGACACGGACGTCGAGACGCCTTTCTCCTGATCATCTTGGATTACATAAACGCGTTCTTTTTTAACCCTCTTATCAAGAATAAACTTTGTGGTATGTGTCCTAACAAGTTGGGGTTCGTACAATTTATTTGGAAAACGACCAGCCTCCACTTGAATGCCGCTGTCCCCAACCTCAACCAATGAATAATTACCCTTTAAGTAATCGTAGAAAAACTCGTAAAACTGTGAATCGTTTGAATAATGACTTACTCGCTTATTTCGAAAGGGAATATCAATAACCGTGTCTTGAAGCAAGGTCAAATCATGTTTAAATTGTAAGTAGCGTCGAGTTGGAACATAATCCGCCTTGAAGTATGATTCCACCTGACTCACTATAATGGAATTATCTAAGGCGATAGTCTTTTCAATCATTTGATCCTCCACCAAAGGAATTTCATAGTAATTAGCTTTCTCCTGACCTAAGGCGTTGTTAACCGAAAGACCCAACACGCAAAATGAGGCTATTAAGATATGGAAATGCTGCTTCAAGATGCTCAAAAATAAGGTAAATGGATTACTGTTTTTCCATGAATTGGCTAACGGGAAAAACTTTCTTTTGTCACAAATTAGTCAAAGGAATAAAAAATAGATGTATATACAAACAATATGACCAAACGTACGTTTATCCTTGCACAACGAAATATTGCAAAAACAAAAAAATGAAAAAAACATTATTAATTCTTTCTATCGCAACAGGTGTATTATTCGCATCTTGTGGCAATCCTAAAACTGCAACTACAGAAGACGCTGGTGAAACAGCTGAAGCAAGTTCTGAAAGTGTAACGTATTCTGTGAACTTAAGTGAATCTACCGTAAACTGGTCAGGTGCTAAAGTTCTTGATGGTTCTCACACAGGTACTGTAGCACTAACAGCAGGTAGTCTTTCAGTAAAAGACGGCATCATTGAAGCTGGAAACTTTTCTCTAGACATGTCTTCAATTGCTGAAGTTGGTGGAAGCGACGAGGCATCTACTGCTAAATTAATGGGTCACTTAAAAAGTGGTGACTTTTTTATGGTAGACTCATTCCCAACCGCAAGTTTTGAAATCACATCAGGTGGTGCAGACATGGTAAAAGGAAATCTAACTATTAAAGGTATTACCAAAGAAATTGAAATCCCAGTTACGACTACAATGACAGAAACTGGCATGACAGCATCTAGCAAGTTTGCGATCAACCGAAACAACTGGAACGTAGTTTGGGGAAATAACAATACAGATGCAAAATGGGCTTTTTTGAAGGACAACTTCATCAAAGACGAAATCGAATTTGACGTAAATTTAGTTGCGTCTAAATAGCGTTTTGAACAATAGGTACTTTTAAAACAGAAAGAGGGGCTAACATGGTTAGCCCTTTTTTATTGCTTGATGTTTTCTAAATCAAGGATAAACGCATATTCCAAAGCGATTTCTTTAACGCGTTCGAACCTGCCACTCGCTCCTCCATGACCAAATTCCATTTCGGTTTGAAGCAACAAAACATTGTTGTCAGTTTTAAGCTCTCGCAATCGCGCAACCCATTTAGCTGGCTCCCAATACTGCACCTGGCTATCATGTAAGCCTGTTGTTACCAATACGTTTGGATAGTCTTTCGCTTCAACATTGTCGTACGGAGAATACGACTTTATATACTGATAGGATTCCTCATTCTTTGGATTCCCCCACTCATCAAATTCACCAGTTGTTAACGGGATTGACTCATCCAACATGGTTGTTACCACATCTACAAAAGGAACTTGAGCCACTACACCATTCCATAATGTAGGCTCCATATTCATTACTGCACCCATTAGTAAACCTCCTGCACTGCCACCCATGGCATACATATGTTTCGGACTTGAATATCCCATTTCTATTAGACTTTTACCGCAATCGATAAAATCGTAAAACGTATTTTTCTTCTTCAACAACTTCCCATCTTCGTACCAATGTCGACCCATTTCTTCACCACCTCGAATGTGGGCAATGGCATACACAAACCCACGGTCGATTAAACTAAGTCTATAACTACTAAAATAAGGATCTATCGAATGGCCATAACTACCATATGCGTACAAGAGTAACGGAGTCTCATGTGTAAGTTTTATTCCTTTCTTATAAACAAGCGAAACGGGCACTTTAGTACCGTCGCGCGCTTCTACAAAATGTCGCTCAGATGTGTATTGGTTCTTGTCGTACCCACCCAATACTTCCTGTTCTTTTTTAAGTGTTTTCTGACGTGTGATCATGTCATAATCAAACACACTAGACGGAGTTGTTAACGAGGTATATCCAAACCGCAATATGCTAGAATTAAACTCTGGATTGGTCCCCGTGCCGCAGGTATAGGTATCTTCTGGCATCTCTACATAATGGGTTTCATTTGTGCTAAACTGATCCACTCGTAGGTGCGTTAAGCCATTTCTTCGTTCATCCAACACCATAAAATCATTAAAAAGCTCCATACCTTCTAACAAAGTGTCTTCGCGATGAGGAATGACCTCTACCCAATGTTCTTTTTCGGTTTGTGACAGACTGCATTTCATTAATCTGAAATTCTGTGCTTGCCAATTGGTAAGAATGTACCAGTGATTTTCAAAATGCGCAATCCCGTATTCAATGCCGCGTTCTCGTTTCTTGAAAATGTCAAAATTGCCATTCGGGGTATCCGCATCAAGTACTCGATACTCTGACGTTAACGTACTATTAGATGAAATGACGATAAACGACCTAGACTTGGTTTTACTCACATGGAGAGTATACGTCTCGTCTTTTTCGTGATAAACGATCTCCGACGAATTATCTGGAATGAAATATCGACGAATGGTATCCGATCGCAACGTCTTCTTATCCTTGGTGGCATAAAAAAGTGTTTCATTGTCGTTGGCCCACGTTGCCCCGCCAGTTGTATTTTCTATAGTCTGCGACAGAAGTTCATCCGTCTCCAAATCTTTGAAATACACCGTATATATGCGCCTGCTTTGAAAATCTACGCTGTAGGCCAGTCGCTTGTTGTCGGGACTAATAGACATGCCCCCTATCTGACAGAAAGGCTTTGTCTTTACCCAACACATTGACATCGAGTAAAATGATTTCATCCGATTCAAGACTTTGTTTTTTCCTACAGAAAACGGGATACTCTTGCCCCTCATTAAACCTTGTGTAATACCAATAGCCATTCAAGAAGTAAGGAACAGAAGCGTCGTCTTGCTTTATTCTGGCCACCATTTCGTCAAACAAACTTTTCTGAAACGCCTCGGTATCGGCCATAACGGCTTTGGTGTGATTATTCTCTTCGTTTAAGTAATCAATTACCTCCGAATTCTCGCGATCATTTAACCAATAATAGTCATCCACTCTCACATCACCATGAATCTCCATTCGATGAGGTTTCTTGGTACAAATTGGCTGTTGTATTCCCTTGATCATGTCAAAAATTTGATGCAATATTAGACAAACTGATGGTGACCTCCTTAAGGTAGTTTCATGTAAAATCCTGCATCTTTGTACAATGGCTTATTTGCTTTGTATTGAAACCTCTGGTCCTATTTGTTCGGTTGCTTTGTATTCCGACAAACACACCTTGGTTGGTTTCTTACAAGATGGTAACAACTTTCAGCATGCTGCCGTGCTAACTACCTTATTTGATCAATTGCTGAAAGAATCACAACTAACCCCACGTGATGTAAGCGCGGTTGCTTTAAGTGCCGGACCAGGTTCATACACTGGTTTGAGAATTGGTACATCAGTGGCAAAAGGCCTTTGTTACGCATTAGATATTCCAATGATTGCCATTGACACTCTCTCTATTTTGGCATATGGTTTAACAGTCGAACATCGAATTGGGACTGAGAACGTGATTTGTCCGGTAATTGATGCCAGGCGCATGGAAGTGTATAGCGCTACATTTATGGGTGATTTGACACTTGTTGATTCTGCCAAACCAAAGATAATTGACGAGAATTCTTATAAAAAAGAACTCGAGGAAGGACTGGTTCATTTCATTGGTAGCGGAGCAAAAAAAATCGCCGAGACCATAAAACATGATAATCTTCGTTATTTCGGGGACGATGTTCTATCAGCGAAATACATGGGACCATTGGCCTATGAACGATTAGAGTCTCATGCTTTTGAAGACATCGCATACTTTGAGCCTTTCTACTTGAAAGCGTTCCACACGACAGCAAAAATTTGAAATCGATAATGCTATATCTCTTCTTAGTTGTTGGCTATAATCATCAGCATGAAGTACATTGTCTCTCCTCACATGTTTAGGTTAAAACATATCGTCTTTACAGCTTTTGCCTTGTTTTATGGGTTAAACGTCACGGCGCAGGACGTTGTCGTACGATACATTGGAGCAGATAGTACAAGTCAAGAATTCATTAGCAAAACGAAACCTACAGATCGCTTTCAGGACGAAGTGTCGGCCAAACAATATGTAAAGCAATTGCTTACCAAATTACATAATGATGGTTTTCTTGCGGCCTCTTTCGATAGTATTGCAGTTGACAGTAATGCGTTGTTGGCGCATTTATTTATTGGTAGACAATATCAATGGGCACATTTGACGTATAACAAAACCGCCCAAAACTGGCTCAACGAGACAGGCATGAATCACCGCCTAGTAAGCAACAAAGCCATTCATCCAAAAGAATTTCAAGTCATCGTTAACCGATTATTGACTTATGGTGAAAATCATGGCTTTCCCTTTGCTACTGTGCAATTAGACAGTATGGAGTTACTTCCAGATAGGAGTCTGCATGCACAATTAGTCGTACATCAAAACAGGTATTTTGAGTTTGATACCCTGTCTGTTGTTGGAGACGTTAAAATATCAAAGGCGTTTTTATATCAATATCTGGGGTTTTCTCCAGCCGACGCTTACAACGAAAAGCTCGTGATTAAGTTGAGGGAAAAAATTGCCAAACTCCCTTTCGCAACCATTATTGCCAATCCACGCGTCAGTTTTGCCGGACAAAAAGTGCGTATTACCCTATATCTAAAACACCGAAAAACCGACCAAGCGGACGGTATTGTTGGATTCGCACCGAATACCACTGGCAACGAAAATGGCTTACTGATTACCGGTGAAGTCAATTTGGCCTTACAAAATCTTCTGCAACGCGGCATTGGTTACGATTTACATTGGAAAAGTTTCGCTGCGCGTTCACAGCAATTAAAGATGAACGGACAGATTCCGTATCTATTTAAAAACCCTATTGGCTTAGATGGCACGTTTGAATACGTCAAATTTGATACGCAGTTTTTCACGCTAAAAACTAAGCTTGGCGTTCGGTATTTATTTGAAGGATCTGATTTTTTAAAACTGTATGTTCAGAATACCCAATCTGCCTTGATTCACGCTGATACGATTGCGGTTCGAAACACTAAGGTATTACCGATTAGGAACCCTGTCAGAACTACTAGTTACGGACTACAAATCCAGCGAAACCGTTTGGATAATACGTTGAATCCAAGGAAGGGATTTAAACTTGAAATGGATGGTAACGTGGGCACCAGGAATGTCTTAAAAGACATCAGGATTGATCAGGTACTTTTTACGAATGACAATAATGAATCTTATACTGTATATGATTCTGTTAAATTAAAGTCGCTCCAAGCGGAGTTTGCCTACAGTGCTTCTTTCTTCGTACCTATTGGTAAAAAAAGTACGGCTGTTGGATTGATTAGCGGAAAGCAATTGATCACTGAAACAGTTTTTGTAAACGATTTATATAGGTATGGAGGTACCCGATCATTACGTGGTTTTAATGAAGAATCACTATTGGCCAATAGCTATACAATGGTTGGGTTAGAATATCGCTACCTCTTGGGAGAAAACGCCTTTTTCCAGTTGTTCGTCAACGCGGCCTATACAGAGGATAAAAGCAATACTGCCACTGGCTTAGTAACCGACATCCCATATGGTTTTGGTGCTGGAGTACACTTAGACGTGAATTCTGGGATATTAAGCTTGGCGTATGCTTTGGGAAGTGAACAAGGGAATGGCATCAAGTTTAGTCAGGCCAAAATCCACTTTGGCATCATCAACTATTTATGATTGAGTTGCCTTCTCAAGAAAGTCAATCAATTCTTTTTGCTCCTTTTTAATTTTTTGTAATAGCGTTGAGCGATTGTTTCCCACCCGCATCCATGTCCAAGCTTCTTTTAATTTTACCCATTCGGCCAAATACCCGTAAGCAAACATGCCAAGACTAGGCCATACGAAGAAGAAGCCTGCTGTAATCCACCAATTGTGGAAGGCTTTATGAACAAGGATTGTTTCTCCAACACCAAAGATGGTAAAGACCAATAGGCCTAAAGACAATGCAACAGAACCCATGAAATCGACTCTTCTCACCAGCTTTAAGGATAGTGTTCGAGTCAGTTGAAAAGGAATGATGTGCATCAAATAACTTACGATGAAAAGTGGCAATCCGAGAATCAATAACAATACTCTTATAGTGATTAACTTTCCGATGTTTACTCCTGATTGGTTAATAAGTGCCGTGTTCTTCTCGACACCTAATCTCTGAAGAGTACCTACATATCTTTGAAGCTTAGTTTCAAACTGAGCAAAGTTTTCTGAGTTGACTTCGTTTTGTCGCTCAATAAAATCATTAATTCCTTTCCTCGTTTGATGCCAATCTTCATTTACAAAAGGGTGATTGTCGTTTTTACCTTCAAACAATCGTTCAATTTGGCGAACCGTACGTATCTGCTCCTGATTGTCGACAGTAATAATGCGTTTCCTTAACTCAGTATCAATATCACTTGTAATCGCATTAACAGCTTCCCATGGATCGGCTTCATACTGCTCTTTGTATTTGATAGGTTTTATCGGATCTCCAATGTCAATGGTCAAGTTGCCACGGAATCTGTGCGGGTTAGAATAATTGATACCAATTGGAATCACATGGATATCCAATTCAAAGTTGTTTTTGGATTCTGCTTCTAAGATGATACGTCCGGCTCCCGACTTGAGAGGCGCCAACAAGTATTTGGTCTGACAGATTCCCTCTGGAAATATCATGAGACAACCACGGCGCTCCATTAACTCATGGCAGTATTTAAAAATGTCTTTGTTTTGGCCAATTTTATCTGGGTCATATTCACGCCTATATATAGGTATCATTTTAAGGCGATTAAAAATTTTGACCATGGCTGGATTTCCGAAGGATTCGCCTCGAACTAAAAAATAAGTGGTTCGCTTTATCTGTGACGCAATTACAATTGGGTCCATAAATGCGCTTCTGTGGTTTGGTAGAAGCAGAACTGGCTTATCACTTGGAATGTTTTCTTCGTTTAATATATTGATTTGCACGAAGTACTTTCGGGTAGCATACGACAAAGCAAATTTGAGAAGGCCATAAAGCATGGTACGAGTATACGACTTTACAGGATATGTTTTTATTGCTAATAATAAACTGCTGACAAGCTAACTTGAGGTAGTTCTAAATTCTTTTGGGTTCAAATCATTTGCTTCATACCTACTATAAATAAGGGGTTTCTGATACCATTTACGTATTATCTAAAAAATAATACGCATTATATGTCAGCATACCGTCAGTTTAGAGTGCGTATTGTATTGTTTTGAGTCGTATTTGCACATTTGTCCGCTTTCGAGACTTTTCATCCTTTTTTGGGAATATATTCGATTCTAACTTTAAACTGTTCGAAGTTACTACTACTACTAAATCTTCGAGCACTACTTTAATTACTATTTATTATGAAAAGAAAATTATTTGCTCTTGCTACTCTAGGAGTAGTTTTTGCTTTCAACGCTAACGCTCAAGATGATGCTGACGCTGATCACACTGTTGCTATCTCTATCCCTGAAGTAGCTATCCTTGACCTTGAAGGTTCAACTTCTGTTTCTTTATCTGTTGACGCTCCAACTGAAGCTGGGGAGGCTGTTGATTTCTCTGGTGCTACTAACAACGCTGTTTGGGTTAACTACTCTTCTATTGGCGGTGCTTCTGAAACTTCTAGAACTGTGGCTGCTAAAATTTCTAACAACTCTGTTCCTAGTGGAATGTTGTTAAAAGTTACTGCTGGTGCTGACGCTGGTAACGGTGACGGTACTATGGGATCTAGTGCAGGTCAAATTACTTTGACTTCAACTGATCAAACTGTTATCTCTGGTATCGGTAGCGCTTATACGGCTGACGGTTCTTCTAACGGTCACCAGTTAACTTACGCTTTAGAGTTAGATCCTACTGCTGGTTCTTACGCTCAAATCGATTTCGATGAAGACGTTACTTTAACTATCACTTACACTATCTCTAACCTTTAATATCAAATCATCCTAGTTATGCTTTCGTAACTAGTTTTTATAATCTTATTAGGCCGCCCAATTGGGCGACCTTTTTTTGCCCAAAAGCCTTGCCTGTTCTGTTTTACAGACACTTTCACACCAAACTGAAGAAGTTAAATTTACATCGTGGTTAGGTTTTTGTTCTTTCGTACACTAGACAAACATTGTATTACTGATTCATATGAAACAACTTATTTCTCTAACACTACTTTTGTTATTCTATGCGCACTCTCAAGCGAGTTTGGTAATAGTCAACGGACTATCTCATGAGCATACAGTTCAAGCCGGAATTAAGTCTCAAGGCTCAATAGTTATTAAAAATACATCTGACCAAGCAAGAAGAGCTAGGATATACAAAACGGACGTAGTTCACAATTGCGATGGTCAAACAACCTTCATTGAAGGTACGGAACGAGATCGATGTAATTCAGAATGGACCTTGCTTTCTGACAACGAAATTGTTATTGCTTCACAACAATCTTATACCCTGACATATGAATTGAGTCCAGACGACAAAATTGACGCTACTGGAAGTTACTGGGGTGTAATCATGGTTGAAGAAATCAAAGATCTTGACACCATTGCTCCTCAACGAGGCGTGACAGTTACTTCCCTAATTCGATATGCGATTCAAATCATTTCTAACTTCAATTCAGAACCAGTCAAAGACTTGGAAATCATTGGCGTAGACATTGACACTACAAAAGAATCTAACCTGGTAGCAGTGAGTGTTATCAATAGAGGTAATTACATGCTCAAGCCAATTATGATTCTTGAACTATACAACGATGCTGGAGAGCAAGTTTTTAGAACTGAAATTCCATATCAAAAAGTATATCCTGGTTACTGCAAATTATTCGAACTATCTATTAATGAGGTTCCTGAGGGCACTTATAACGGTATTCTCGTAGCTGATTGTGGTGACGAAAACATTTATGGGATAAATCTAGAAATAGACGTTCCCACCCCTAAATCAGGAATATAACACCCATGACTTGTAGGCTCTTATTCAGGGCTGTCCTTTTATCGTTAGCAATAGCGGCTGGCGAAGCAAATGCGCAAGTCAAACTGACTCTGTCTAACCTTCCTGAAGGCGAAACGCTTCCAGGCAAAACGCAAACCATCGTTTTAAACGTTGCCAACCAAACCGACGACACGTTGATTTTGGTACTTGACCTAGACATTCCTAAACCGCTAAGAGCGCTGTTATTCAATAAGAAAATAACCCTCTACCCACATAAGAGTCAACCTATTCTGGTTCCAATTTCAATTCCAAGAGCCACCATTTCAGGACCCTATAATCTCTCTTTTGGTGTTCTTCTGAATGGTAAAAATATAGGGAATGAAAAAACCACTTTTAATGTTGCAAAGATCACCGATGTCAAGGTCGAACTTATCGAATACCCTTCGTATGCACGGTCAGTAGATACCATTCGAACACGATTCATGATTATGAATAATGGCAATTCTCCTGAAACCTTAATTCTGACTAGTAAAAATGGCATTATCAAAAACAAGCTCGTACAAACCGTGCCTGCAGATTCCACAATTTTCATCGACATGTGGATTTTGAATGATCCCAAAACCTATGAAGTTGAAGACCAACTTATCGACTTGTTCTGTGACATCGCTGACATCAGTCAATCGGTTGGTGATCAAGAAATCATTAAAGTGTATCCCGCACGTACCGTCAAAGTTGACCCGTTTTTTAGATACCCAATTAACGTCAATGCCAGTTATTTCACCCAAAATACTAATGGTGAATACTACAACTCCATTATGCAATATCAGGTTTCTGGCAAAGGTTCTTTAGACGTTGACAAGGTGCACAATTTGAACTTTGCCTACCGAGGACCTGGAGCAGTTAGAATTACTCGTATTGGCAACTTCTCGCAAAAATTTGTCCATTACAACTCACGCAAAACGAATGTATTTATTGGTGAAAAGACCTATGGTTTATCCGAATTAACTGAGAATTTTAGATTTGGAACCGGTATAGAATTCAACACCATCGTTCAAGACAAAATATCTTTTGGTGGATATTACAACAGGCCTATTTTTCAGCCAGAAATTCGTGAACAGTTTGGTAGTTTCATCACATTCCACACACCCAAACAATACAAATACCGAATCAATTCATTAAACAACTACTTAAGGGAAGGTCAAACAATTAACTTGACTTCACTTCAAGTGGATTTATCCAACTTCAGTGATTGGCGGTTTACCGGAGAAATTTCTCGAAGTTTTAGTGAAGGTCAAGATGGCAACGCGGCGTCCTACAATACCAATATTAATCTCGATAAGTTTAGAATTAGTAGCAGTGGTTTGTATGCAGATAAAAATTTTAAAGGGTATTACAACAACTCACTTAACCTGGGTCTAAACGCTGGATATACCTTGGATAAAATCGGCTTTCAAATCAACGGTAATTACAGCAATTCAAACCCAAACCTTGATACTGTGTTTAGTGTGGCCCCAATCTCATTCTTTATGAGTGGAGGTATCCTAGCCAAGATAACTAAGGCTTATGACCTGCAAGTCCTTGCGGTTTATCGCGAAAAAACAGATCGGCTAGCCTCAAAGAATTTTGATTACACAGAGAAACGGATTCGTGTAACAATGGGTTTCAAACGCTGAAAATTCTCATCCAGATTTTTATCTGAAGCTGGTAACACCACAAACAAATTGAGCGTCGGAAGTGAAACGAGTTTCGGCTATGATGCCCAGCTTCAACTAAGCTATCGACCGAAGCCGAACTTCTGGATCTCATCTTTCTCCCAATACCTAAACAACAATCGATTTTCCTCAGAAACGGAAAGGTATTTACTGTATGGTATCGATGCCAATGTCAGATATGGCAAGAAGCTAAGTATCACATGTGAGTTTCAAAACAACTTTTTGATTGAAGACTTATATAACGACCGAAACCTACTAAACTTTAAAACAGCATACGAAATCACACCCAAACAATCTATTCAAGCCAGTGCCAACTATGGTATTCTACACCAAGCCCCCATTCGACGCGACTGGTTCCTATCTGTGAATTACAACGTACGTCTTGGGGTTCCCATGGTCCGAACCATGGCTTTAGGTTCGCTTGAAGGTAAACTTGTCAATGGCGGTGTACAGTCGGTCGACAACGTGGTATTGATGCTCGATGGACAACTAATCACAACAAACAAGGACGGTTCCTTTGCCTTTAATAACGTTAGACCTGGCATTCATCAATTATATATCGATCGCGCTACTATTGGGGTTCGAGACTTGCCTGACCAAAAGCTTCCTATTGAGGTCGAAATATTTGCAGAGAAAACAACCGACGTTTCCATCACCATGACGAAAAGCGCTAGGGTCACTGGAAAAATCACAATGGAGAAAGTGAAAACCACACAATCTTCCAAGGGAGAATTGAAATTCCCATCCATCATCGTTGAAGCATCCATGGGCGAAGAAAAATTACTCACAAGAGCAGATGCAGACGGCAACTTTATGTTTGGCAGTTTACGTCCAGGGAATTGGAAATTTCGCATGATTCCAACATATTGGAAAGACGACTTTGTTATTAAAACACCTTATATTCAAATGGATTTGGTTGCAGGGCAAGATGAATTGATTGACATGACTATTACACCTAAAGTGAGACAAATACAGTTTTTTAATAAAGGGACTCGACTTAAAGTAGGAGGAAAATGATAAAAAAGCTCTTCATTACATCGATTCTATTGAGCTGCCTAAACGCCGCAAACGGGCAGTCATACTGGAGTTACGACGACCATGGCTTAAGTTTAAAAATGCCAGAAATTAGTTTGATTAGCGTCATGCCAACTAATTATACGGTGAGCCTTTCGTTAGGTTTGCCAAAAAATGCGGGAGACAAACCAGGGGAAAACATAGACTCAAAAGATGACAACACTTGGTTGAATTACAGTTGCTCTATGAAATATCGAGGCAGCTATAGAAAAATTTATGCCCAAATCACTTCCGGAAGTGTCCCAGACGGTCTGGCGATCGATTTGGAAGTCAAAGACCTACAAACCCAAGGAACTGGCACTTGGGGTAAACGATATTCTAAATCCATTACGCTTTCTAACCAGCCCCAGATTGTGGTGAGCGGCATTGGCGGCGGATGCACGAAACGTGGTCGCAATTTTGGTCATCAACTTATTTACGAATTGAAACTTACAGATATTGATGAACTCATTGTAGATGACGATAAAACCTACTTAACCATTACGTATACAATCAGCGACTAATGCAGTATAAAACAATATGTAGTATCGTGTTTGTGTTGATTTGCAACACTTTTGCTAACGGACAAGAAATTCGCATTAGAGGAGATGTCGATTTCTCTTTTACGTATACCAACATTAAAGCTGGAGAAGATTATAGCTTAGAAACTGAAAGTAAGCAAGATGGTGTTCGCATGGACATTAAAAAACTTAAACGACAGGCATATTGGCGCGTTACTGTAAATAAAAGCGACATCAATTGGGACAATCAAGTTAAAGTGTACGTGCGCAGAACAAGTTCAGGCAACGGCAATGGTAGCGTTTGGGGAGGAACGAATTACACTCTAATAAACAATATGCCACAAACATTCATGCAAGGTCAAGGGCTATTGAACAACATTTACCTTCAATATAAACTGAGTGGCATTTCGGTAGAATTACCTGCCAACACGTATTACACCGACATTGTATACACCCTATATGAACAGTAAGCTAAACGAGCACTTCGTTTATACCTATTTGATCTCAATTTTATCTCTCTCGATTGTTGGACCGATTTCTTTCTCAATAATCGAAATACCACTTACGCTTCAAACCTTCGTTCTATGTGTTACTGCGTATCTATTTGGCTGGTCTGCTTTTGTGGCTTGTCTCAGCTATATCGTTTTGGGACTTCTCGGGTTACCTATATTCAGTGGATTTGTTGCGAACCCTCAAATACTACATTCCACTTCCGCTGGTTTCGTACTTGCATTTCCTATAATGGTGTTGGTGGTTCAAGGACTGAAACAAAAAGCGCAAAAACAATTAGGGTTAAAGATCTCCTTATTCGTATTTGCCCATATCGCGCTTATTGGTGTTGCGTTCTTCATTAATAGTTTATTGCATTATTCCTTCGTACCGACAAACTATCTATTCTCTGTTTTACTTCCATCTCTACTTGTCAAGAGTGTCGCTGCGGCAATATTTGTTACATTTATACGTAGAAAAAGCACAAAGCGCATTTCGTGAAGTTAAAATTGACCATTAGCCTGATCCTTTTGACAGGTCTCTTTCCTGTGGGATGCAAACTCAGAAGTACGATTGATGAAACCTCTGAAAACCACCTTCGCTCAGGTGATTCAACATTAGTCTGCAGCATTGAAGCACTCAATTTAAGCGAAGACATGAGTGTCACATCATCCAAAAATGACGAGGTATATTTCTTCATTTATGACGATGTTTCTAAATCAAAGCTTTCAACCTATCGGTTTAACGGAGTATTTGACAAGGACCAAACAATGCATTCATTTAACATCGCTGCGCAGGCTTTAGAATCTGTCACACTGATTGTTATTGAGGAAGACAGCGACAGACCGATACGCATTCTTGACTCCCTTGTTGGTTCAAATCTAGACAGCTTAGAAGTATACTTTAAAACCGAAAACTACACCGACATTAGACACATTCTGGGTGACGATGACGTATTAAGCATTGTCCGCAAAAAACGCATTGAGACTGGTGTTGGGTATTCAATCATTGGCATACACAAAATGGATAAGTACGCGTATAACGTTACATTCGAATAATATGAAGAATGGCCTAATAAACAGAAGCATCCTATCCCTAGTCATCGTACTTGTATGCGGATGTGGTATCAAAACGCAGCATGAGACTACTTGCGCTGATTACCCTAAACCTCTTGGTTTTGTGAGTGATTATGAACACGTCTTTGATTCTACCCAGCTACAATCTCTCATTGCCATACTCTCCGGATATGAAGCAACATCAACTAATGAAATTGCTGTAGCAACAGTGAGCACCATCAAACCCGACAAATCCATATTTGATTATTCATTACAATTAGCGCGTTGTTGGGGTGTTGGTAAAAAGGACAAAGACAATGGCGTCCTCATTGTTATTAGTAAGAATCTAAGACAAATTCACATCCAAAACGGTAAAGGCATTGAAGCAAGATTGACCAATGACGAAACCAAGCACATCATTGATTCGATCATTATTCCAGAGATGAAAGCTGGCAACTATTACGAAGGAATTAAGGACGGAATAACCGCAATTAAAAAAGAATTGGAGTAAGCTATTGTTTGGCTTGTTACCTTTGTCGATGCATAAAACAAAACCGATTGTTGTTAAGCGATATCCAGCATCAAATAATCGTTCATTAAGGGCATGGAGTGCTGCAGATGAGTATTTAATCAAAGCACTGAACGAGCTTCAGGCAGTTCCTAAAAAAAGCATCCTATACAACGATTCATTCGGATACCTCGCCATACATGCTGATGTCGAAACCACTGATATAGTTTGTGAAACTGCAAGCCAAAAAGGAGCCATTGAAAAGAATTTAGACAGTAACAAGCGGACAACAACCGGGCAAACATTCTTGTCTCCGTTTGACAAACCTCGTTTAAAACCAGATGTAGGATTGTTAAAGATTCCTAAATCCCTAGACCTGTTTGAAGTATACCTCCAACATTTCTCACAACATTGTAGTGTAAAAGGCGAACTCATTTGTGGTTTTATGACTCGGCATTTCTCAAAACAATTGCTTGAATTAGCAAGTGTTTATTTTGAGGATGTCCAACAGTCGTTGGCATGGAAAAAATCAAGACTCCTTATTTTAAAAAAAGTTAAAAAACAACCAGAAAAAGACCTAATTCACTCGTTTTTGTACGAAAACGAAACGATTACACAACATTTTGGCGTTTTTTCGGCAAAAATGATTGATACGGCTACTCAGTTTTTAGCGAAAAATATGAGCACACCGTTAGGAGAAGTTAAAGTAATGGACTTGGCTTGTGGAAACGGCATTTTAGGGAAGCTGATGCTGGATGCAAATGCAGATTTAGAAGTTCATTTAGTGGATGACTCCTTTTTGGCTATTGAAAGTGCCAAGATGAATGTCAAAGGGAAAAAGGTCCATTTTCATCAGCAGTATACATTGTCCGCCTTTGAACCCAACAGCTTTGACTATATCGCCTGCAACCCACCATTCCATGTAGATCATGAAATCGATATCAGCTTACCCATCCGACTATTTAAAGAGGCACACGCTTGTCTTAAAGTCGATGGTGTGATGGAAATTGTGGCTAATCAACACCTGAATTACAAAACACATTTGATCAAAATGTTTAGTTCGGTTGACATAGTTAAAGAGGATGACAAATACGTGGTTTATCGCTGCGTTAAATAGGACCAGAAACTAAAAGCGGGTAGCACATCGTTTGATGTTCCTACCCGCTCCAGCCTAAATTACACACTAGATCTTATTTACAAACGCTCGTAAACACCAGCAATTCCTTGTCCACCACCTATACAAGCGGTGACAATTCCATAGCGTTGTTTTCGTCGCTTCATTTCATTTAATAATTGTATTGTCAATTTGGCTCCAGTACACCCTAAAGGATGCCCAAGTGCAATGGCTCCTCCATTTACATTCACAACTTCTGGGTTCAATCCCAATTCTCGAATAACTGCCAAACTCTGTGAGGCAAAGGCTTCGTTTAACTCTATTTGGTCGATGTCTTTTAAGTCAAGACCAGCTCGTTTTAATGCTCTTGGCACGGCTTCCACTGGACCAATTCCCATGTATCTTGGGTCCACGCCAGCACTTGCAACACTTACTAATCGACCGATTGGTTCAAGACCCTGAGCTTTCATCATTTCTTCACTCATGACAATAACGAATGCGGCTCCATCTGATGTTTGTGATGAATTACCTGCGGTTACAGATCCACCTTGTTTGAAAGCAGGCCTTAGTTTCCCTAAAACTTCCAAACTCGTATCTCGTCGTGGTCCTTCATCTGTGTCCACCACAAAATTTCTCGTCTTCCGTTTGCGTTTTTCTGGATCGTAGTAAATCTCTTCAACGTTAAAGGGCACTATCTCGGCCTTAAACTTTCCAGCTTCAATAGCAGCCAATGCTTTTTGGTGTGAACCAAAGGCAAATACGTCTTGATCTTCTCGACTCACATTGAACTTGGTTGCTACTTCTTCAGCGGTCAGTCCCATACCCAAAAAATAGTCAGGATGGTCTTTGGCAATGCTGTAATTAGGTACGGTTTTAAACCCAACTGTTGGCACCAAACTCATACTTTCTGTTCCTCCAGCGATTATACAATCAGCTAATCCGGCTTGAATTTTCCCTACCGCCATACTGATTGTTTCCAACCCACTACCACAATATCTATTTACAGTGGCCCCACCTACGTTTAAAGGCAACTTCGATTTCACGCCAACCCAACGTGCCATTTGCAGGCCTTGTTCGGCTTCCGGTACCGCATTACCCACCAATAAATCCTCCACTACTGTTGGATCAAATCCTGGTGTATTGTCGATCAAATAATCGATAACTGCCGCACCAAAATCCACAGGTGAAGTAAATCTAAAACCTCCTCTATTGGCTTTTCCTACTGCTGTTCGGTAACCGTTAATTATATATGCTTGTGTCATATTGTTTTATTAAAGACTCAGGATTTCTCGACTCAAGACTGTTGACTTTTAAGCCGTTCTTGAAATCTAAATATCCCATTTTTCAAACTCTTAATTTCCTTTCGTGACTTATCCAATAAATCACTATGTACATAACCAACTCTATGGCTAAGAATGAGTTGAGTATGCAACTCTGCTAAAGACCCCTGTGCAATATTTAAAAAGTGAATAAATACCTTTTCTGAATCTCTTGCAGCCCCTTCTGCGATATTCGAACAAATAGAACAACTTGAACGACGCATTTGACCAATAAGTCCAAACTTTTCACCATCTGGAAATCCCTTAGTCATTGTGTATATGTCAACCGTTAAACTCATTGCATTTATCCAAATATTCAACCTTTCATAATTGTGTTTCATCTTGACTAGTAATCAAAACTACACAGTCTTGAGTCCATTAGTCATGTGTCTGCATTCATTTTCTCCGTAAGTACACCTGCGTTATCCTAAGTTAGTTATGCTATTTATTATTTAATTCCTTAGAGGCTTCCCTGTTTTTAATATGTGCTGTATCCTCTCTAGCGTTTTCCTTTCACCAAGCAGTGACAAGAACGCTTCCCGTTCTAAATCTAACAAATACTGCTCAGATACTTCAGTTGCTTGTGACAAATCACCACCAGCCATTACAAAGGCTAATTTTCTGGCGATTTTTTGATCGTGAGGAGAAGCAAATCCACTAATGCCAAAGGCTTTAATTCCAGCGTACATAGTCCCTAAGGCCGTTTGACCAAGAACAAGGATATCTTCCCTTTGGACTGGCATCGAATAACCCGCATCATACAACTCAATCACTTTTTGCTTTGCCTCTGCAATCAGTCTCGACTGATTTACAACCACGATATCCTTATCATCATGCAAAACGCCAATATCAAACGCCTCATAACCTGACGTAGCTACTTTAGCTGTTGCAATTGTGGTAAATCTTTCTTGTAAAGCTGGTAGTTGCGGATCCCCTTCATAAAATCCATCACTTGTGCGAACGACGAATTCCTTGGTTCCTCCACCGCCAGGTATCAAACCTGCTCCAAACTCCACTAAACCGATATAGGTTTCTGCCGCAGCTACTGTTGAATCCGCGTGTAAGCTCATTTCGCAACCGCCACCAAGCGTTAATCCATGTGGAGCCATAACCACAGGGATTGACGAATATCTTAAGCGCATCACGGTATTTTGGAAATACCTAATCGCCATATTCAATTCATCGTATTCCTGCTCAATCGCCAACATCAACATCATTGCCAAATTCGCTCCAGCAGAAAAATTCGCGGCATCATTACCAATGACCAATCCTTTCCAACCTTCTTTTTCGGCAATGTCGATTGATCTATTGATTCCTTGAAGGATTTCTGAACCAATCGCATTCATTTTGGTATGGAATTCTAAACAAAGAACACCATCTCCTATATCATGCAAACTAGCTCCTTTGTTACCCCAAACGAGTGGATTTGAACGATAGTTATTTAGCACTATAGACGTTTCTGTTCCAGGAACAACTTGATAGTCTTGTACTGCGAAATCATAATAGTAACGAGCGCCGTTTTCCGTTTTATAAAACGATTCAATTCCAGCCGCCAGCATCTCAGTTACCCATATATTAGGTACAATGTTTTGTTCGGCCATGGCGTCTGCAACCTTTCTAACCCCGAGAATATCCCAGGTTTCGAATGGCCCAAGTTCCCAACCAAATCCAGCACGCATCGCATCATCAATTTGATATAAATGATTGGCGATTTCTGGAATGCGTTTACTTGAATAGGCGAGTACACGAAGGTTAAGCGCCTTCATGAAATTAGCCGCTTTGTCGGTTCCCTTCGCTAATATTTTTAGCTTATGCGGAAGACTCTCTGCTTTTCTTGCTGCGCCAATAGACTCAAATCTCGGACTCGTTTTGGGCTTATATTCAAAGGTTTTTAAATCTAAAGCTTCAATGACGCTGTTTCCAGAACTGTCTTTTGTCTTCTTATAAAATCCTTGTTTCGTTTTGTCACCAAACCATTGGTTGTCTACCATTTTTTGGACAAAATCAGGTATAGCGAACAACTCCTTAGCTTCGTCGTTTGGACAATTTTGTCCAACACCATTTGCAACCTTTACTAAGGTATCAATGCCGACTAAATCGCAAGTTCTGAATGTGGCAGACTTGGGGCGACCACTAACTGGTCCCGTAATCGCATCCACCTCTTCGATGGTTAAATCCATTTCTTGCATCAAATGGAAGATTGCCATGATGCTAAAAACCCCTATTCTATTTGCAATAAAAGCTGGTGTATCTTTACAGAGTACCGTTTGTTTGCCTAAAAACAAATCTCCAAAATGCATTAAAAAATGCGTCACTTCTGGACTTGTTTTAGCTGTGGGAATAATCTCTAATAATCGAAGGTATCTTGGAGGGTTAAAAAAGTGTGTGCCACAAAAATGCGCTTGAAAATCCTCTGACCTTCCTTCAAGCATCATCGAAATTGGTATGCCAGAAGTATTGGAGGTTATTAATGTGCCTGGCTTCCTATATTGTTCAACCTTCTCAAAGACTTGGTTTTTTATCTTGATGTTCTCAACGACAGCTTCAATTGTCCAATCGACTTTTGAAACCCAGTCCATGTTGTCATCGAAATTACCAGTCGTGATTCTTTTTGCCACATCTCCGTTATACACTGGAGAAGGGTTAGACTTCAACGCGGTTTTTAATGCCGTCTCAACAATTCGATTGCGGGCTCTAGGATTGTCCTGTTCTTCCTCTTTCAAATCAAAAGGCACAATGTCCAATAAGTATACCTTCAATCCAATGTTAGCAAAGTGACACGCCAACCTACTTCCCATGACGCCGGACCCTAAGACCGCGACCGATTTGATTTTGCGTTTGCTTGCTTCTTGTACGTCCATAGTATTTTTAAAAAGGATATTTATTGGCTTCAATCATTTTATCAGCGATCATTTGTCGGGCGGCAATTGTGTTGAATGGTTCATACTTCGTAAATCGCTTGACACCTATCAACATCATTCGCAATTCATCACCTTCGGCAAAACCGCATAAGGCGTGTTTTCCAGACATATGGATGCGCTCTAACGCATCTGACAAATACGTTTTAGTCATTAATATTTGAAGCTGTGATGCCTCCTCGCCTTTTAACGCAATCATCTTCTCAGTTCTCAGTAATGTGCTTTCTGCCGTAAATAAATCGATCACCATGTCAGCAAGATTCATTAACACTTCTTGCTGTTTTTCCAATTCCATAATAAACTTCTGTGCTGCAGCTCCAGCTGAAAGCAGAATAGCTTTCTTAGCATTGGTAATCGCTTTTTTCTCAGCATATAACAAATCGGTTTCATCTTCATCACCAAAATCAGGAATGGCCATCAGTTCCTCTTGAATTTTCATCGCAGGCGACATCAAATCCAATTCTCCTTTTAAGGCCTTTTTCATCAATTGGCCAACCGCCAACATTCTATTGATTTCGTTGGTTCCTTCAAAAATCCGATTGATTCTTGCGTCTCTATACATCCTTGCGACTGGATATTCCTCTGAATACCCTGTGCCTCCGAAAATTTGAACCGCTTCGTCAATAACGTAGTCCAATGACTCTGAACCTAACACCTTTAAGATTGCGCATTCAACGCTATATTCCTCAGCTGCCTTTAGCTTGGCTTCCACCTTACTTAGGCCTTCTTTTTTTAATTCTTCAATTTTATCCGTGATCAAATCTGCTACTCGATACGTCGCCGAATCTGTAGCAAACGTTTTGGTTGCCATTTCCGCTAGTTTGTGCTTAATAGCACCGAAGCCAGAAATCGCTTGACCAAATTGATGTCTTTCGTTGGCATAATTGGTAGCGATGTCAATTGCTTTTTTGCAACCTCCCATTACCATGGCACACAACTTGAATCGGCCAATGTTTAAAACATTAAACGCAATTTTATGTCCCTTGCCGATTTCTCCCAACAGATTGTCTTTCGGGATGCGTACGTTTTCAAAAAACACTTGTCGCGTACTTGACCCTTTGATGCCAAGTTTCACTTCTTCATCACCCAGTGTTAAACCTGGAGTGTCGCGTTCTACGATAAAACCAGTAAACTTGTCACCATCGACTTGCGCAAAAACAATGTATAGATCGGCAAAACCAGCATTGGTGATCCACATCTTCTGACCGTTCAATACCCAATCGTCTCCTTCAAGAATTGCTTTCGTTTTGGCCGCTAAAGCGTCTGAACCAGAATTTGGCTCCGTCAGACAGTAACTTGCTTTAAGTTTCCCCGTTGCTAAGCCAGGCATGAACTTGTCTTTTTGTGCTTGTGTCCCAAAATACAAAATGGGTAGTGTTCCGATTCCAGTATGCGCTGCAACAGCAACGCCAAACGACAAAGCCTTACCAAGTTCTTCGCTCAGCACTGTTTCGGTGTTGAAATCAACGCCCATTCCTCCATACTCTTCTGGCACGCCAGCTCCTAAAATTCCTAGTTCACCAATTTCTTCCAGCAAATTCGGAATCATGGTTGGGTTTTCTAGTTGCTTGTCAATTTTAGCCACGTTTGGCCAAATCTTAGCTTCGATAAAATCGATTGCCATAGAACGGAACATCAGTTGCTCTTCGTTCAACTCTTCAGGTATAAATACCTCAGAGGCTAGTTGCTCTTTAATTAAAAATTCCCCGCCTTTCATGTGTGTCTTTTTAGTTTGCGATGATGATATTAAGTCGTAAGCTTGTAAAAATGTACGACATTATATTCAAAAAAACAGATTTATTATCGGTTAAAAAAGATATTTCGATTAAATTGTCGTATACAACTATGTCTTGTGCGACATTTTACATTTTAACTACAATTGACGGGTATTTCCGTCCACAACAATTGAATTAATGGAAGAGAATTCTAATCTATTTTTACCCGAACAAGTATGCTTTCCTCTGTATGCGAGTTCACGTATGATTACCAGACTTTATCAGCCGCTGTTAGAGGCTTTTGAATTAACCTATCCTCAATATTTGGTCCTACTTGTGTTGTGGCAGCATAAGAAATTAACCGTTACGGAATTAGGGAGTAAATTGTTTCTAAATACCAATACGCTAACTCCTTTGATTCGAAAAATGAAGGAGAAAAAACTTCTTACAAAGCAGCGTTCGAATAAGGACGAGCGAACGGTCTTTATCGCACTTACACCAAAGGGTCAAGCTATAGAGGAAGAGGCAAAGGGAGTACCTAAAGAGTTGATAAAATCTTTAAAAATGAGCAGTGAAGACTTAGAAGATATTCGGGCAATCATGTGGAGGTTCCTCGACAATTTCACCGAAACGAAAGAATCGTAATACTCTATTTCAGATGCTTTTCGGCGTGATATGAGGAACGTACCAAAGGTCCACTTTCAACGAACTCATAGCCCATCGCATCGGCCCAGTCTTTATATGTAGCGAATTCTTCTGGAGTCACATAACGGTCGACTTTTAAATGACGTGCTGTTGGCTGAAGATACTGTCCCATTGTTATAATATCCACTCCTACTGCTCGCAAATCGGCTAAGGTCTCACGGATTTCTTCGTCTGTTTCACCCATTCCCAGCATCAATCCACTTTTGGTTTTCATACCTTTATCACGTAAGTATTTCAACACTTCCATGCTTCGGTCGTACTTAGCTTGAATGCGGACTTCTTTGGTCAGTCGACGAACCGTTTCAATGTTATGAGAAACGATTTCTGGATGTACAGCAATGACGTTGTCCAGTTGATCGGTGTTTCCTTGAAAATCTGGTATTAACGTTTCGAGCGTTGTTTCAGGATTCCATTTACGGATTTCTAAAACAGTTTTGGCCCAATGTTCTGAACCGCCGTCTTTCAAATCATCCCGGTCTACACTTGTCACAACCGCGTGTTTAATACCCATGATGCTTATAGATTGAGCAACCTTGAAAGGTTCTGTTGCGTCAAGTGGTTCACCTGCACCAGTGGCTACGTTACAAAACTGACACGACCTAGTACATGTGTTTCCCCCAATCATAAAGGTAGCTGTTCCTACCCCCCAACATTCACCGATATTCGGACATTTCCCACTTTCACAAATGGTATGTAAGCCGTGCTCTTTAACAAGGCTTTTCATTTCCGAATACTTTCCTCCACCTGCTATGTCGACTTTCAGCCAATCAGGTTTTACTCTGGTCTTTTGAACTATCTTAACAGGAGCTTTATTTTCAATCTTATTTGCCATAAGTCGTACAAAGGTAGATTTTAGTTCTAATCTCAATGCATGGAGGTATAACATTTTGCACTTAAAATCGTTTTACAATACAACGTCGTTACAGAGCCTTATTAATCTTTAAATTTGTATGAATTTCATGATGTCTAGAACCCTAATTCTATTTCTGTTCACGCTATTGTGTTCACAATCCTTTGCCCAAAAGGCAGAAGTACCCATCGGCGAATGGCGCATTCACTTGCCCTATAACGCAGTGAACAGCATTGCTGAAAGCCCTAATTTCCTGTTTGTCGGTGCCGAAAGAGGTTTCTACAGCTTTCATAAAAAGTCTGGTGAAATGGAGCTTCACTCCAAAGTCAATGGCTTTTCAGACGTGGAAGTCAAGCGACTAAAGTATCACAGCGGACTCAACTTATTGTTTATCGCCTACGAGAATACCAACATTGATATTCTTCAAGGAAATTCAGTTTTTAACATTTCTGACATCCTTCGTAAGTCGATTTTAGGTCAAAAAACCATTAACGATGTACACTTCGAGGGCAACTTTGCCTACCTCTCATGCTCATTCGGGATAGTCATTGTTGATTTGGTCAAAAAAGCAGTTAGTGACTCCTATTTAAACATTGGACCAAACGGAGTTGCAACGACGATAAATTCTCTTGCGTTTTACGGAGATACCATTTTCGCAGCGACAAATATTGGTGTTTTAAAGGCTCCGAAAACTGGACTCAACTTAAGCGATTTCAACAGCTGGACAGGCCCGATTGAGGTTCAAAACAATGGAAACTCACGACTCCTACGCGTTTTCAAAAACGAAATGTTTTGTGAAATCAATCAGTTACTGCGTATTTATGACGGACAAAGATGGAGATACAAAGGCGACACCATCCCACAATATAAAAGGGATACTAGAAGCATTGAATTGTGTCATGATCACTTAGTTATTGTTCAAGTGCCTTTGAGACCTGAAGTCTCGCCAGGCATTACCATCATAGACCCAAACGGCTCACAGCGATTTATCAAAGAAAACGTGAACAATTTTGCCATCCTTGATGATGAAAAAAGCATCTGGACTGGCAGCGACTTTACAGGTTTGGTAAAAATAAACAGTGCCGGTCAATATGGGTTTACGCGACCCAATGGTCCACAACGAGCTTCTGCGTTTTCTATGACTCCTGTCAACGACCAAATGTGGGTTGCCGGAGGTGGTGTTTCTCCTCAATGGAATCCGATTTTTAGCAACGCTGGCTTTTACATTTTTGAAAACGGATTGTGGAAACCAAGACTGCCAATTCCTGAAATTGAATTTGCGTACGACATTCTCACTATTGCTGCCGATGCTTCGGGAACAGAAGTGTTTGCTGGCAGCCACGGTTTCGGACTGATCCATTTACGCAACAACCAATTGGTGAGTGTTTATACGGATCAAAACAGCATCCTAGACAAAAGTGGTGGTGGCTTCGTACAAGTAGATGGTTTGGCCTACGACTCTGAAGGAAACGTGTGGATGACCAATTATGACTCCGACAAACCTTTAAAGGTGAGAACACCCAAAGGCGAATGGAATGAGTTTGAAATGCCGTCTAAAAGACCAACAGAAATTGTAATTGACAGAGCAGACAACAAATGGATGATCAGCAAAGATTTTTCAGTCGGCATCATGGTGTTTAAAGAAACTGAAGGCGTACTATCAAGCGCAAGTGAAACACCTCTTTCATTAAGTAACTCTGTAGGTAGAGGTAGTTTACCTTCAAACGAAGTAAATGCATTGGCCCTAGATCAAGATGGTGAACTTTGGGTGGGTACAAGTGAAGGCTTGGCTGTCTTTTACAATCCTGCCGGGGTATACGACTCAAACCGACCAGAATTCAGAGAAGCCAAACGGTTCATTATCGATGACGGTCAAGACGTGGGTTATTTATTAGGTAGCGAGGTGATTAATGACATTCAAGTAGACGGTGCAAATCGAAAATGGGTCGCAACCAATACAGGTGTTTGGTTGATTGCTGCTGATGGATCTGAAGTACTGAGGCATTTTACAACACAAAATAGTCCACTATTGAGTGATGTGGTTAACTGTGTTGGCATCTTGGCAAAAACGGGTGAAGTGTTTTTTGGAACCTCACGGGGTATCGTTTCATACAGAGGCGATGCAACTGGAGCAACTGACGTACATGGGAATGTGACCATTTTTCCTAACCCGGTTCGTCCAGGGTATGATGGCCCAATTACCATCAACGGTTTGCCAACAAACGCTACCGTAAAGATCACCGACATTGCAGGTAGGGTGGTATACGAGATGATATCCAATGGTGGGACCGCTGTTTGGGATGGTAACAATTTTAACGGCGAGCGTGCCCAAACCGGCATATATCTATTTATTACCGCCAACGAAGAAGACAAGGACCCCAAAGTGACTAAATTATTGTTGGTAAATTAAGATGCTCACAAAGACCAGAGGCATTGTTGTTCGCAACGTTAATTTTAAAGACAACAGCGTTATCTGTCACATTTACACCGAAGATTTTGGCAGCCAGCAATTCATGCTGCATGGAGTGCGCAATCAAAAAGGAAATGTACGCCCCTCTCACATCATGCCACTCAATTTGGTGGATTTGGTTTTTTACAAAAAAGAAAATGCCGGAATCCAACAGATAAAAGAGCTTAGGTGTAATCCTGTTTTGCAGACCGTTCACTTCAATATTTTTAAGAACAGTGTTGCTTTGTTCATGGCTGAAATAATCAACGCCACGGTAACCGAAGAAGAACAAAACGTTGATCTGTTTCACTTCTTGGAACAGTTCATCCAAATGCTTGATTACGAATCAGACAAAATTGGGAATTACCCAATTTACTTTTTGGTTCATCTAACCCGATATTTAGGATTTTATCCAAAAGGCCAATACAACGAAAACCAGGTATTCAATTTAAATGAAGGCTTATTTATCGACCAAGCCTATGAACACATTAACTGTTTAAGTCCAGAAATGAGTAAAACCTTGTGGCAAATGCTTCACACCACGACTGAGCATTTAACCGACATCCATTTCCCTCGAATCATTAGGGCAAACCTGCTGGACCAACTGCTGTATTACTATGAAATCCATGGACTTCATGGTAGAAAGATTAAATCACACAAAGTATTAAGAGAAGTATTGTCATAAATGCGCACAAGAGTACACATAACGGTTTCGGGCCGAGTTCAGGGCGTGTTTTTCAGAGCGTACACCCAAAAAAAAGCATTGGCCTTAGGCATTACAGGATTTGTTAAAAATCAAGCGGATGGTACGGTGTTCATCGATGCCAAAGCGAAAGAAGATGTACTCAAGTCCTTCATTGACTGGTGTTGGGAAGGTTCACCACTGTCTTCAGTTTCAAAAGTTGACGTGGTTCCTAGCGATACATCACTGGATGCTGATGGATTTACGATAACGCGATAATTGCAATATCTTTGTTCGACATGAAATCATTGATGCGTTTCTTTATTTCCTTGGTGTTGTTATTCACAACTCAGGTAGCTAAAAGTCAGCACGCCTTATTAACGCTCAATGAAGAATACTATCATTTAGTTGATCGATATGCGATTCTGAGTGCAGACAGCCTAAATCAGTGCACCAGTATCAAGCCATTTAAACGCACAAACCTCGTTCCTCTTTTCCTACCAACTAATAGGAAAACCATTCTAAATGCAAGCCCCATTTCAAGAGCAGATGGATACAATTTTGACATCTTAGAAGCGGACAATTGGGACATCATCCATACCCCCAATAAACATACATTTAACTCCAGAAAAAATATTTGGAATCGGTTTTATCATTTCAAAGGATCGCACTTTTCCGTCAACGAGCCTGATTTCAAATTAATTGTAAACCCAGCGTTGGCCTTTGCAGCCTCAAACGATGGATGGAGAAACACCCGTGGGTTAGAATTACGAGGTAATGTCGGAGAAAAGCTTGGGTTTTACTCCTTCATATCAGAAAACCAGATCCAGTTTCCTGATTACCTGAACGATGAAATCGAAAGCCTAGGTGTGGTTAGAGGCACTGGTTTTATCAAAACATTCGGCGATAATGGATATGATTTCTTCAACGCCCAGGGATATATCACATTTAAAGCGGCAGACTTTATCGACGTACAGTTTGGCCACGATAAAAACTTTATCGGAAACGGTTATCGGTCTTTAATTCTAAGTGACATTGGTAAAGAAAACCTGTTCCTTAAATTTCATACTCAGGTGTGGCGAATCAACTACGTCAACCTTTTTTCTGAATTGACGGATTTTGAACAAGGTCGCACACCCAAACAACGTAAAAAGTATTCCGCATTTCATTACTTAAATGTCAATGTAATTCCTGGCAAACTAGATGTAGGTGTCTTCGAAAACATCGTCTTTGCTCGAAATGACAGCAACCAACAGCAAGGGTATGAAATTGGCTATTTGAATCCTATTATCTTTTACCGAGCGGCAGAACACAGTTTGAACAGCACCGATAATTCCATTATTGGTATCGATGCTAAATGGAATTTTGCCAAAGGCTTTTCCTTTTATTCTCAATTCTTGCTCGATGAATTTCACAAAGATGAACTTGTGAATAGAACGGGAAGCTGGGTAAACAAATGGGCTTTTCAAGCCGGATTAAAGTATTTAAACGTCGCGAACATCAACAACCTTGACTTACAGATCGAGACCAATTTGGTTCGACCGTATGTCTACACACATTTAAAAACAGATCAGTCGTGGTCACACTTCGGACAACCCATGGCCCACCCAATGGGCGCAAATTTTAAGGAAGTTTTGGCAATTGCGCGCTATCAACCAATCCCGAGACTAAACATTGTTGCCAAGTATTTCAATATTACTCACGGCGCAGATTCTACTCTAGTTGGCAACACAACTCATTTTGGAGGAAACATCTTAGCGGATTATACCAATCGTCCCAAAGAAGATGGGATAAAGATTGGAGATGGCATTACTCAGGTTACAAACTTGATTGACCTAACCATAAGCTATCAATTGTACATGCGTACTTTTCTTGATGTAAGAATGGTAATGCGGGATAGTAAGATAAAATCGACCCAACAAAATGCTGGAACCAATTTGTTTATTGTCGGATTAAGAATGAATCTCTCTGGTCAGCGTTTCGACTATTAATCCCAGTGACGCATGTGGCGTTGTTCCTTTTTCTTTCCTTTCTTGATGCTGTATTTCATACTAAACATGAAGAATTGAGTAATTGAATTTTGTCGCGTTTCCGAGAATGAATTCCCAAAGAAGTTTCGATCGATGTTTTGGTTTTGATTCAGTATATCGTAGCCAATCAAACCCAAAGACCATTTATCCAACGTATCAAGACTCCATCTTACCTCAGCATTTAACAAGGAAATAAGTTGCTTCTGCCCAACTTGTTGTCCTTCGAAATAAAACACATCAAATTCAGTCGATACTTGGATTCTGTCAGTCAAATCATACACAAAGTCTGCTATAAAGTTGTGAGACCAATATTTTGGGTTGGTTGACACAAAGCCTGCCGTTTGGATTGAATAATCAGGTGCATATTCAAAACTCAATTCCAAATCATCAAATTCGAATGATAAATCGATGCCTGAACTGAAGTTTAACCGACCATTTTTATACAGTACGTTGTTTAGTTCTGTATAAAACTGATAATTGCTTGCGCCAACGTCTAAGCCCACTTCTAAGTTTAGCTTTTCAATTAAAAAGCTGTAATAGAAATTCAACCCGTTCCACATCGTACTTTCTTGGTTTCTGTAAGTCATATAACTCACGTTGTTTGAATCTCTTAACTGAGACGTCATCACCGCGTTTGGTGTAAAATTGTGGTTGGTGTTGATATGGAAGTACCGATGTTTCGCTCTGTTCTGAATGTTGTAATTCGCACCCCAATTGTAACTCACATAAGGATCTAAATTAAAATCACCTTGTATGGTGTCAATCGGATTTTGGATGTTGGCAATAGGGTTGATCTGACTGGTCCCTGGGAATTGTTCGTTTGTTCCGAACCAAGTTCCAAATCTGTGTTTATTGGGTTTGTGATGTCCAAAATAGAAGTTAACCGACGGCATTAGGTAATCACTGGTAAACCTTTGATCTCCCGCTTCAGTTAGTTCTCGATCCACGTCAATATTAATGACGCCCACACCTAAATGTGTATACCATCCTTTTTTAGACTTGCCATTTCGTGAGAAATTGACATGTGCTTTCGAGACTCTGTATCGGGTATCGATGGTAGGACTTTGATTCTGATACACAGAATCTCGAACAAGATCAATTCGCCTCATGACATAATCTCCAACCGTCATTTTATTATCTACCGTGAAGCTCAGATTGTTGAAGCTATCCAGTCCAAAATTCATGCTTGCTCTGCCATACAATATGGTTCCTGTGCCGCCAGCATTGTCCCTAAACTGAAATGGCAAGTCCTTAGAAAAGCTCGTTTCGTTTAACGAGTAACCAGTGACCCACTGTGAGGTATCACCCGCATTATTCATTTCCGAACCAAATTGTAGATTGAATGAATTTCTAGACGCCTTCATTTTGTGTCGCCAAATAAGGCTCGACTTGATGTTGTTGTTAAACTGAGCTTTGTCTACTCTCGACATCGACGTGTTTAAGAAACCCCCTTCGTTAAACGACGTTCTGTTCTCTGCTAAACTGATGGCCTCTGTACTTCCCTGAGAAAAGTCGCCTTCTGCCCCAATTTCTATCCAGTTTAATGTATCCGGTTTCCAAGTATATTTAAAAATGCCTTTGTGTTGACCATTAGTACTATTGGCGTCATACGTCGAATTACTTAAAATGACTGCATCCGGCAAATAGTTCTCCGCTTTTGTTGATGACACCAATGTGTTAGACCGGTTCATAAAGAAATAACTGGCATCGATGGATGCTTTTTCAGTCACTTTTAGATGGGCATTGGTTCCCAAAACACCGTTCTCCTGTCGTCCTTTATCCGTACTCCCTAACCATTCATTTTGATTGTACCAAAACGTTCTTTGTCCAAGGTTAATACCCCCAGAACCATTTAGCATCTGGTAATATTCCCTCCAATCAAAACCATTCTGATTCAAGTTATTGAGGTTTCCAATCGCAGTAATCTGGTTTTCCTTTTTAAAATAATTGACCGTTCCTTTGGCCAAATACGTTTCTTCCGTTCCTCCACCAACTTCCAATTTCCCAAAGTAACCTTTGTTTGCGTCTTCTTTTAGAACGAGGTTTATCACCTTTTCTCGGCTTCCATCATCCACACCTGAAAACTCAGCGTCATCTGATTTTTTATCAATGATTTCAACCTTTTCAAGTGATTCTGCGTCGATGTTTTGCGTTGCCTTTGTTGGATCATTTCCAAAGAACTCTTTCCCATTCACCAATACCTTTATCACCTGTTCACCTTGTGTGGTCACCGTTCCGTCTTTAGCAACTTGAACACCCGGTAGCTTTTTTAGCAAGTCTTCAACCGTTGCATTGTTTTTCGTTTTAAACGCATTTGGGTTGTAGACCAAGGTATCTCCTCGAATAACAACTGGTATGGCTTTGGCTTCAATTAGTGCTGTTGAAAGACGTTCAGCAGAGGCCTCTAAATACAATGTTCCAACAACAACATCTGTTGAAGCAACCGTTACGGCCTTTGAAACCAACTTAAAGCCTGTGTGAAAAACTTGGATAACATACGACCCGGGTTCGATGTTTTTGAAATGATACCCTCCGTCGTCTTCTGAGAATGTAAAACCTGCGGAAGTACTGTCGGCAGCTTTCAATAAAACCACACTCGCGTAATCAACGGGTAATTTTTCGTTTGCGTCTAGAACTTTTCCACTAACCAATACGTTTTGACCACTGGACGTACTTGCTAAAAAAAGAAAAAACAAAGCAAACAGACTATGGTTAATTAGGGTATTAAATCTCATGGTGGCAAATGTATTCTTGTTCTGTATTAACTAGGTTTACAACTGCTTTATTCTTCGATAAATGTCATAAAAATTACTACAGGCTTTTTTATTACCTTTGCCACAGGTTAAAACAAGCGCAAGTTTGTTCACTAATCAAAATTATATGAGTAGAAAAACAGTTCAATTTCCTCGTCCATCTGCTGGAGATTTTTACAACACAGCACGAAAGAGGGTTCATCAGTACTTTAAAGAAAAAGGTATTTCTAAACACGCAAACGCAAGTATGGTGTTTAAAACCATTGCCATGTTGGCGATGTATTTCGTTCCGTATTCGTTAATGGTAACGGGCGTTTTCACCAGTGTGTGGATGGTATTCGCTTGCTGGGTGCTAATGGGATTTGGCATGGCAGGTATCGGTTTGTCGGTGATGCATGATGCGAACCACGGCGCATATTCAAAAAACAGAACAGTAAATACAATCATCGGTCAAGTAATTTGGTTCGTAGGTGGTTCAAGTGTTAATTGGAAGATTCAACATAACGTATTGCACCATTCCTTCACCAACGTTGATCATATGGATGAAGATTTGGAAACTATTCCAATCCTTCGATTCTCTCCGCACAAAAAACACATGAAGATTCAGAGATTCCAGTTTATTTATGCTTGGTTTTTCTATGGCTTAATGACTATCATGTGGGCGACAGTAAAAGACTTCAACCAACTGAATAGATATAAAAAGAAGGATCTAATCAAAACCCAAAAGAAGAGCTACGCACGCCTACTGTCGGAATTGATTATCGTAAAATCAATCTATTACGTATTGTTCTTAGTTATTCCATTGATCTTTGTTCCACTTGCTTGGTGGCAAATCGTTTTAGGATTCTTGGCTATGCATTGGATTGCTGGCTTTATCCTAGCTGCTATTTTCCAACCAGCACACGTAACTCCAGATGCGTCATTCCCTTTACCGGATGATCAAGGCAATATGGAAAACAAATGGGCGATTCACCAATTGATGACTACCATGAACTTTGCACCTAAAAGCAGATTGTTTTCTTGGTATGTTGGTGGGTTAAACTATCAAGTTGAGCACCATTTATTCCCTAATATTTGTCATATACACTACAAACGAATATCAGAAATTGTAAAAAAGACTGCTGAAGAATTCAGTCTTCCATACTACTCGCAACCCACGTTCCTTGGGGCTTTGAGAGCGCACAACCAATTGTTAAAACAGCTGGGTAAAGCATAAACGAGTATCGAAAAAACTTACAAGCACATCAATTCTATTGATGTGCTTTTTTGTGCGAAACAGTTTCGTGGCAGTATCTTGGCATTTCATTATTATTTGAAGACATCATGAAACAATTATTGTTATCGATTTCCCTTTTATTTGTTGGGGTTTTTTCTACAAATGCCCAACATGATTTTGAGTACAAAGTGGTCTTAAATCCTGTTACCGTTAATAACATGCCAGGACTACATTCTTATGCTTTTGCTCAACACAATGGCAAATGGCTGCTCATTGGTGGGCGAACAGACGGACTTCACTCCAGACAACCCTTTTCATCTTTCCCAAGTAGCAATAACAATTCAAGTATATACGTAGTAGACGTAAACAAAAATCAGGTCTGGTCATCTTCCTTATCGAGCTTGTCGACCAATATTCAAGAACAACTGCAATCCACAAATATGAATTTTCACCAAATAGCCGACACGCTATATGTCATAGGTGGATACGCGTATTCCAATTCTCAAAACGACCATATTACTTTCCCATTTTTAACAACAATTACTGTTTCAACGCTCATAGACGATATCGTAAATGGCGCCTCAATAGTCTCTAATTTTAAGCAAATCGAGGACACTACCTTTGCCGTTTGTGGTGGCCAATTAAACCAGATAAACAACACGCTATATTTAGTTGGAGGTCAAAAGTTTACCGGGAGATATAACCCTATGGGACACGCGACTTATGTTCAGAAATACACCAATCAAATTCGAAGCTTTACAGTGAACAATGCAGGTACTCAACTCAGTTTTGACAACTATAAAGTAACTACCGATCCAGTTCATTTAAGAAGGAGAGATTACAACCTTATGCCTGTGATACAAACCGATAGAACTGAAGGTTTAATGATTTCCGCAGGCGTGTTTCAATCTACTGTTGATCTCCCATTTTTATATCCAGTTCAGATAAATGCAAAAGGATATACGCCAATACCAAGTTTTAATCAATACCTCAGTCATTACCATAGTGCTCATGCCTCGTTATTCGATAGCACCAACAACAAAATGCACATGCTCTTCTTCGGTGGAATGAGTCAGTATTACTACCAAGATTCTACCTTAATAAAAGACGACCAAGTGCCCTTTGTAAAGACGATTAGTCGACTATCGCGAAGTAGTAGTGGCGCATTGAAAGAATTTCAACTGGAAACAAAGATGCCGGAGCTCATTGGTGCCAGCGCCGAATTCATTGTCAACCAACAGACCAACCATACCACGTCAGATGTAATTAAACTTCCATCAAACAGTGTTGATACACTTTCAATTGGACACATCGTTGGAGGAATTTATAGTGCAACACTTAATCCATTTGCAGCAAATCAAACTTCAACAACGAAGGCCCACACCACCGTGTATGAGGTCATTTTGGTTAAAGACGAAACGGTTTCTGCACAGCCTATTGATGGTAGCAATCCATATCATGTAACGTTTTATCCTAACCCAATTGAAGACCATATCGATCTCCAATTTGAGGCTTTAGCCAACACTTCTGTTGCCTACTATGTTTCAAACACGGTTGGCCAAATACTCACCTCTGGAGAGTTCACTCCTGAAATAATCGGTAGTACTACACATCGTATTCAGCTGGACCCATCCATTTCTGCACAAGCCTTAAATGTTACGCTTGTTTTCGATTCCAAGTATTTTGTGACAAAAACTGTGGTTAAGCATTAATAGCTCCACTTAAACCGCAAAAAGACTGCATTGGAAAGTGCAGAAACTTTGTTGTCTACCTTCCCTAAAAAACTTTGACCTACTAAAGATAAGTCTAAGTTTTGTTTGATACTATATGAGAGGGTCGGCATGGCAAAAACCCCACCTAAATCCACTGCCACAATACCAGCAACACTTACGTTCATAAGTGGGTTTATAGCTCCAGAACCCTGAACAAAAACACTGTATTTGTTTGGCATTAAGTTTTTAAGATCGAGTTGCCCTCCTCCTGCACCTGACAAGGTTAAGAGTCTGTTTAAATCATTGGTCCCATTGCTGTTGTGCAAGCCGCTAACTAACACATACATGCCGTTGCTAAACGACATATCCCATGACACTGATGTCAATAAAACTTGGTTCATCGTGTCGCTTAATGGTTGAAAAAAAGTGGATTCTCCCTTAAACCCCGAACTCTTTATATTTCCAGCCCAACCAACTCCTAAGGCAATATCTTGATAGTATTTACCGGCCAAAACCTGAAAGTCATAATTTTTCTTATTAAACCGATACATCCCAGCAAACACGGCGTCTTCAAGGTCTTCGGTAAATTTATAGGCAAACTGAATGCTGTTATTGTTTTTCAGGTATCGTTGCACTTTTAACGCATCTGAGCCTGGTCGTTCTTCGTAATCGAAATCGGCATAGTTGAGTACGTTGAATAAGTCATTTGGATTCCAGACAATGTTCTGTCCCCAGTTAATCCGTTGTCGACCTAAACGTATTTCCCATTTGGCGTTAGAATAATTCAACCACAAACGGTCAATGGCGGTGTGGGCCACAAAATTTGGTGCATTTATCCAACTCCAACTCATGTCTACCAATCCTGGATCCTGTGCGATTAGGTCTCCGTACCCTGGTGCATATTTTAGAAACTCCCCATAAAATGCACGATTTCTCAACTCCAACCCCAGCTGCCATGACGTATCCAGTTGGAACCTAGTATTTAACCGATGGTGTAATAAGTTTTGTTGAAGTGTTTGGGCATTGTTGTTTGAATCTTGCGCAATTGATACGATACGCATGTCTTTGAAATATCCGCGGTACGAAAACCGCTCTTTAAAGCTTTGTCCGTACGCACTACCGACAACCATCAAGAACAACACAGACCATAAGGACTTCTTCATGGCTTCAAGCTAACGTTGTTCGTCTTTTACAATCTTGCCGTCTTCTAAGGTAATTACACGTCTCGCGCGATCAATTACCCGTTGGTCATGCGTTGAAAAAATGAAAGTCACCTGTTCTTCTTTGTTCAACATAAGCATGAGGTCTAATAAATTCTCTGCAGATTTAGAATCTAAATTCGCTGTAGGTTCATCTGCTAAAACAAATTTGGGTCGAGACGCCAATGCTCTTGCAACGGCAACGCGTTGTTGCTGACCACCTGACATCTCACTTGGTCGTTTGTCCGCCTGCTCTCCAATCCCTACTTCGTGTAACAATTGCATAACCCGTTCTTGGCGTTCTTTTTCTGGTGCACCTTGCAACAGCATAATGAACTCCGTATTCTCTTTTGCCGTAAGCACCGGAATCAAATTATAGGACTGAAACACAAAACCGATGTTCTCAAGTCTGAATTTAATCAGATTGCTTTCATTCATGGTACTGAGTTCCACACCATCTACTTTCACACTTCCTTTGGTTGGCCTATCTAATCCGCCAACAATGTTTAATAAGGTTGTTTTACCCGAACCTGAAGGTCCTACTACTGCCGTGAATTCCCCTTCTTCAATGTTTAACGTAACTTCATTTACTGCGTGAACCCGGATTGGTCCTTCGTCGTAAATTTTTGACAAATTTTTAGTTTCAATTACACTCATTGCTATATTTTTCTAATTGCATCAACAGGTTTCAAACTCAAGGCCTTTAAGGCCGGATATATGGCTGCAAGTAATGACATTACCAGCACCATAAGGGTTACATTGACGTAACTCTCAATATCTAAATAAGGATAGACAACACTCCCAAAACCTTGGGACTCGTATGCAGCTCCACTTAAATCAATTCCTGCGTTACCAAAGTATTGTATCGATATCCATGACAGAAACAGACCAATGGGCGCACCGATCATGGTCATAAACACCGTTTCATACATAATCATGTTGAACACCCGACCTTTGGTCATTCCAACTGCCATCAACATGCCTATTTCTCGCACCCGCTCTAGTACGGCCATCAACATGGTGTTGACAATACTAAAAAGTAACGCCACTAGTATGATGCCAACAATGATGTATAAATACACATCAAACGCTTCAATCATCATTCTCATACCTGTCGACAAATCCAACCAAGGCAAGACCTCCAAATCAGCGTACTTGGACTGAAATTCTGTTGCAATCGCTTCTGATTGATTGTGGTCGTTTAGCCAAACAGCAATTTCGTTTGCACCGTCCGAAATACCGTAAGCATTACGCATTTGATCTAACTTAACAAACGCCGTCATTTTATCGTACATCGGATTGCCAGAGTTGTAAATCCCAACCACTTTAAAAGCTATATCCGTCATTTGACCTTGGGCATCTAACATTTTAAAAATGATCTTCGAATTGATTTTAACACCGTAGTCTTCTGCCGTTTTCTTACTTAATACGATTGGTCTCTTTTTAGTCGATTCGAAATAGGATCCCTCAACAATCTTTTCGTAAATATTCGAGACTTGTTTTTCATCGGATGGGTTGATGCCAACCAATTTCATCATGCCGTTTTTTCTACTGGAAGCCAATCCTCCCATAGAAATCATCCTTTCAGAAACAGCTTCTACTGTCGGGTTGGCGCGTAACGATGCAGATATTTCTGAGGCATTCTTCATGTACAAACTTCCGTCGTACTCATCCCTAAACTTTGGGACGTGTATTTGAATGTGTGACATTTCAGTCCTTATGACGTCCTCAATCTTAGATTTCATCATGCCTTGTACAAAGGCAGATCCAAATACACCAGCCCATAGACCTAGGCTTATAGCCGTAATGACCACAAAGCTTCTCACCTTATTACGCCAAATGTTTTTCCAAGCAATTTTTACTAGTAACATGGTCTATCAATTAACTACGCATGGATTCTATTGCGTTTATTTTTAATAATTTATACAATGGATATAGGGCAATAATGGATGCCAGAATGCCTACGATGACTGCTTGTTGTATAAAAATCTCTGGAGCTAACGACGTTTTTATCACCGCCTCTATTCCATACTCCTCAGCCATTTTAGCCATTTCCTCTCCATACCTAAATGGCTTGACGTAAAACGTGTAGCAGACCGGAAAGGCACATATTAAGCCCAGTATGGACCCCAATATGGACAAAATGAATATTTCACCCCAAACCATGACTGCCAGCTTTGCCCGCTTCATACCAACCGCAACGAGCACACCAAATTCATGTTGTCGTTCAGCCAACATCATTAACATAGTGCTAAAGATGCCAAAGGCAATCACTAAATATAGGATGAACATAAACACGTAGCCTTCTACCCTATCAGTTTCAATTAAGTTGACAAGCTCTGGGTTCAATTGTTTCCAGTCCATCGCTTCGTATTCATCTCCAAGCTTCTTTTGAAGGTGTTTTGCAGCTATGATTCCTTTTTTACCTGAAGCTGTTTTTAGAATAACACTCGTAACCAAGCCATTGGTTCCATAGAACATATCTGCGGCTTGCATCGGCATAAACACTAGTTGTTTGCTCAACTCGGGTGAGCCAAATTTCACAATACCTTTAATTGGATATTTCCCAACCGCACTTCTTCCTTGGTAGCCTCCACCTATTAACACTAAGGTGTCGTTAACGCCAATTTTTAAATACTTGGCCAAACCGTTGCCTATTAAGATTGCGTCATCATCTGGAAGTAAGTATTCTCCTTCTACTACGCGTTCATGGAGATTTGTAAAAGCCTTTTCTTTTTCAACATCAATTCCCAATACAGCGCTGCCTTTGGTAATGTTATGAACCGCTGCTAGCGCAAAACCTTCTACTCTAGGTAGGTAACCATCTACAGTTTTTTCTTCTTCAAGTATCTTGACTACGTCGTCGTCAATCTCAAACGCATATTCGAGGGTTTTTTCTGACCAAAAGTCTTTTAAATGGACTTGCGCATATCCGCTAAAATCACCAGCAGTTGACTTAATCATATTAGCGTACATACCTTCCTTAATACTCATCATTAAGGTGGATAGCACGACAGCAAAAATGATCATGCCCAAAGTGATTGCCGTCCGACGCTTACTTCTCCAAATGTTTCTCCAAGCGAGTTTAAGTATCATGTCTTATTTGACTTTTTTCATGTTTTGAACGGTAAAAAAGTCATCGCTAATAGCTGTTGTAAAATCTAACGATTTGTATTCGAAGGTTGTTTTCTGAGATTTCTTGTTTGCCGGAATGATTTCCATCTTGGAAGCAATCATTTTTCCTCCCATCATTTTTACATTCAATCCTGTAAAGGTGTTCACCAACTCCTCGTCTTCGTCATAAAACTCAGCTTTCATTTGGATGTAGTCCTTTGTATCAATCCAAGAAATCACCTTCCCCCAAACCACTGCGGCATCTTCTTTTGCTACAGATTGGATTTTATAACATTCCTTTCCTCCCATGGTTTCTTTACCTAAGAGGGTGTGCGTAAAGTCGTTCACCATCGAGCTTTCTTTTACCAAATCATCGTTGGTTAAATCTGTACCCATCCAGCTCTGACTCATCATACTAGGAGGTAATTTAATGGTTCGCTCAACTGAGGGTATCCAATTCCACACTTCTTTGTCTTTTTTCAAAAACACTGTGCCTTTGTCCCTAGCTGGAGCCGTGATGAGCGTCATGCTGTATTTTGATCCTTTCGACCATGATTTAAGTTCCATGGTTCTCGTCCATTTAGGTCTTTGAATGGATATGGCTATTTCAGCTGTTGTTTGAGCACCTCTAAATTTGTCCTCGGCCTTTTTGATGATATCACTGGCTGTCGGTTCAGCCATTATAAACGCCATTGATGTGATTGCGGTAAAGATGAATACTAGTGCAATCCCGAAACTTGTTTTTTTCATTGAGAATTCTTTAGTTGAACATCGCAAGAAATGTTCCAACGCAACTTCTTATGCTTCAAAGTTTCGGAATAAATATCCTGAATTAAAAGGGAAATCGATAAAACCCTAGTCGATGTTTATAAACATCAGTTTCGACAATGATTTTTATCGTACGGAACTTAACACAATTGGAATCACTTTGGTTCCTAATGCATGGTCAATTTGAACGAAGTAAATCCCATTTGGTAGATGCTGCAAGTCCAACGTTGTCGCTAAACTTGACCCCATCATTTGGGTTTGATGAACGCGTTTACCGTCAGTGGCATACACACGAACTACTTGAATGGCGATGTGTTTTGATTGGATGTTCACCTCGGCTATTGCAGGATTAGGATAAACAACGAATTCTTCCACTTGGCCCTCTACAGGGTTGCCATTTTCTATCACCACCGACTCAGTGGTATTGGTAATAACTGGTGGCTGAAAGTCGAAATAGATATAGGCTTTGTTTTTAAAGACATCACCCAATTGTAGTTGTTCCGACATGCCACATTGATAGGCCACATAACCACTACTTTCTTTGTCACCGGCGATTGATTTAGGCGGCAACTCTATATCTTTAAAACTCCATACGATGGCATGACCGCGCACTTTGTACGAAGTTGTATATCGTTCATAATGGCTGTTTTTATGGATTTGGATAAACTCGATTGGAATACCCTTATCTATCGTATCCACTACATGAATGTCACGGGCGTTGTCAGTGCCTAGATTCTGAAATCGTACAAAATATTCTAAGGTCTCTTCCGTTGTGCTTATTTCTGCCTTGTCACATTGTTTGTCGTTTGGGTCAAAGGCAGAAACCACCGTTTGATTTAACTTATCGTGGGTTTGCACGTTGGAATTTATCGCCTTGGCGGTTGCATCAAACGAAAGCTGTTCTCCCATTTCAATGGCATATGGAGAAACCAAAAATTCAATGTTAATGGTAGTGTTTCCTGAAACTTCCCAAGTGGCAAATCCGTTCCCTGTTGATGTTGGTTTTAACGAGGCGTTAAACTCTGATAATCTCTTATCATAATGTAACTGAATTTGCATAGGGTAGGTCGTTTCGTCAACAGTCGAACAATCCAATACATAGTTGGCCGAATACCCGTGCTTCACAATGTAGCCTGATTCTCCTGTGTAAGTCAGTCTTACCGGTGTCATCTGATTAAGCTTTAATGCAAAATCTTCAATTAAAAGTGAATCTCTACCAGTGGTAACCACAGTTCTTTCTGCTCCGTTACACAAAGGAATTTCATTGTATGCTGGAAAAATCTCTATGGTTGACGTCGCATTGTTGCTAACAAAAAGCGTATATCTCCCTTCATCATCTGTACTTGTATACGATTCCCCTTTGTTTAGTGATACAATTGCATTCGCTTTTGGTTCATCGCCAGCATCATACACACAATTGCTGTTTTTATCCATATACACTTGACCTTGCAATACACTATTCCCAGGCCGAAAGGCAGCCATTCGCTGATATTCTTTTCCCTTTAGTTTTGAAAAGCTCCCTGACACATACAGTGTTTCATCCAACTCATTGAGCATGATTTTATTCGAAATGGATGAAACTATCTCTGAGTCCTTTAGGTAAACAGTCATATCTGTTTCCGTCAGTGCTATTAATCGAATCGAATCTGTATTGTTTCGAACGAACAGTCCTGTGGCATAAAGCCTTCCTCCAAAAGAAACTATGTCTTCAACTTCAAGCACGTCAAGTGCCTGACCTAATAAAGTCCATGAGTTGTTGGCGTATTGATAAAACCCACCTGATGTTACCACGACTAAGTTTGACCCATAAACGCCTAAGCCTGTGATTTCGGTAGAAAACGAATTTGGAACTGCTTCCCACTTACCGTTTTTCAATTGCGCAAGGTTGTTTACCAAAACGCCATCGATTAACGTAAAACTACCCGCGGCGTATAACGCAGAATCTAGCACTTGTAGGTGATTGATATCTCCGATTCCTGAAGGGATGTCCAACCAGCTTCCATTGCTAAACTTTGCAAAATTCATTACTGGCAAACCATCTGCCAGGTTAAAATCACCACAAACAAATAGGTCATCATCAAATGAAACCACATCTCTTATCGAGAACTCATCGTGAATGAGTCTAGATGTATTTAATCCACCACCTAGTGCTTCCCAAGAACTACCGTTCCATTGTGTGATACCTCTAATTAAAGAATCATTGGTATAAAAAGATCCAGCGACAATGATCTTGTTTTGGTGTGTTTCAACTACCAAATTGTTGTTGGCTCCGTAGAACACGTTGGTTGCTGATATTGTGGGTAGCTGAGTCCAAAACAAACCATTCCATGTGGAAATTCGGAAAGATGCCTCCCGATAGCCGATTGTCGATTTGGGTGAAAATGCTACTAATGATTTATTGGTTGTTGTCGTTTTATCAATCCAATACGGAAACTCCTCATCCAACTCAACAAATATCTGTTGACCCATTACTGGTTGAACCAATAACAAGAGAATACCCATTATGTTAAGGATGCGTTTCATATCATTTCTTAATTCCAAAGGTAACGACTACCATATTAAACCTTGTGTTGTATAAATCCTTGACCTGTGTTAATCCGAAATTGTACGCGTATTTAGATTCTACATACCACTCCATATTATTGAAGGTGTGGGCATACATTATACCAGAATAACCTGCGATAGAATTCAGTTTGTAATCAGCGGTGCTAAGCACCGATTTCTCGTTTAAGAATACGGCATGTGGCAAGCTTCCCTGTGCAGAGAACAACACCTGTGGGGATACTTGTCCCACCAAGCTAATTGAGGCTTTAGGAAAGCGTTTAACCAAGTACTCTGTACCTAACGGGATGTCAATCATAGAGTAGGAATGGTTACTTGTATAGGTGACTTGTTCACTGTTTCTATCTTGATATCCTAAGATTGTGCCATCAATATCTCGAATAGGCTTTTCTGAATATGAGAAATTATAATCTGCAAAAACCGCATTGTGCGACAAGCCTAAACCAACGTATGGTGACCACTTACCCATTCTTTTACCAACTGCGCCAGACATATAAAAGCCGATAGCATTTTGCTCGCCATTATTTCTAATTGCACTGTAGTCTTTATGTATGAAAGATCCCGCATCAGCACCAAGTCTTAAGCTTGGATTAACAACAGATGGTCCAAATCCAAATTTAATAAACGAAGTTGCGAGAGTTGGAACACCAGGCGTTGGATCGTTTGGTCTTATGATTACAGTATCTGGCAACTGACCTAAATCGTGTTGTAGGACGTAGTTCAATGACGGGTAGCCGATAGGATTCATGGTTACTACCTCAAGTGGTCGCTTATGTATTGCCACTGGTATACGTGAATTAGTTTGCGGTATTTTGGTTGGAGCAACCTTTAACTGTTCGTCTGTGTAAACAATTAAGTTATTGGTTCCACCCTCATTTATTGAGTTCGTTGATTCTTCTGTTAAATTCTCTTTTGATTCTTCAAGACCTGCACTTTGGTCTGGCTTCGAGCTTGTTACTTCCTGAACAACTTTGTGACTTACCGATATTTCTTCATCGCCTGATTTCGTAGTATTTAATAACAAAAGAGTAGTGAGCCCAAGCACAGTGATACCTGCAGCGCCTATCCACCACCAAATCAAACGTTTGCGTTTCTTTTTAGATTGAAACGACGCCCAATCTATTCCCTCCGCATCCATGGTTGCGTCGGTTAAAAACCCAGATAATAGGTCATCGATATGGTTATGTTCTTTAGACACGTTTCATTTCTTTTTTTAAAGCCACTCGAGCTCTAGATAGTTTTGATCTAGACGATGTTTCTTGCATGCCTAGCTTATCTGCAATTTCAATGTGGCTCAAATTCTCAACGGCATACAGGTTGAGTATTAATCTATAATCGGCGCGTAAGCGATTCATTGCCTCAAATACTTTTTCCTTTGTTGTTTCTTCAGGGTCTTCTTCTTCTTGAAACGGGTCTTCCGATTCTTCAGAGTAAACTTCATCCACGTAATACACATACTTTTTGTATGCTGAACGTACATAATCGATGCTGTGGTTGATGAACAAACGTTTTACCCAAACCGTAAAATTTGCATCGCCCTTGTACTTCTTTATCTTCTTAAAAAGTTTCATAAAGCCGTCCTGAAGCAAATCTTTTGCTTCATCAGAGTTGTTGCTATATCGTAGACAAATGGCGTACATGGTTTGATACAAAGTTTCGTAAACCACTTTTTGACACCGTTCGTCACTGTCCATACAACCCTCAATAATCTCTTGCGATATATCGTTCTTCCCCGCGCTTGACATTCAATATCAAAAATAGCTCAACTAAAAGTATCCCTATGTTATTTAATAGACGAAGCGTTTTCAGAACGTTGCAGTTCAACACCATTAATTTTTTTTTCACCAGTTTTGTGCAACGTTTTCAAATTGACTCGTCAATAAAGAAAAGAAACACAACATGAAATCATTTTACAAACATTACTCGCTGTTCGCTTTAATCCTTTTGACGGTTACCGCTACTTATAGTCAAACGACGGTATCTTCAATTATCTCTTCAAACCAAACCTGGACTGCTTCTGGGAGTCCTTACTTAGTCAACGCCAATGCCTTGGTTGAAGCCGGAGTTAAAATTACGGTGGAGCCAGGTGTAGTAATAAAGGCAACAGTAGATAGACTAAAACTAATTGTTGATGGAACGTTTGAGGCCATCGGTAAAAAGGATTCTGTCATTTTTATAGACAATTTAACCATTGAGTTTACTGAAAAGTCAGTTGGTTACAATGTTTCAGCCGGAACAGGGTCTCAATTTCAATATGTGATGTTTGATGGCCATAGTGCAGGTGGGACCAAAACAATCGACCTGAAAACGAAATCTATGTTTGTTAAGAACTGCAAGTTCGTTGATGGATATTATTATATCTATAGTTATACCTCTGGCACAAAGGACACCGTAGATGTAATTATAGAAAACTCGGTTTTCAAAGGAACACAGAGTTACCCTCAAGGATATATGGTGTACGCATCTGGAAATACACGATTGAGTATTACTGATTGTTATGCTGAAAACATTGGAGGTATCACGGTTGGGAAATGGACGACCATCAAAAAATCAACCTTTAAGAACTTTGGATATTCAGGTGGCATTCGTCAAACTTCTGGTTTGAACTTAGTCCTAGAATGTAATCTCTTTCAAAACTTTAGATATACTATTTTGGACTTAACATATCCTGGAAACGACGCTAATATTGAAGTTAGAGAAAACACCTTTGACAGCAGTGAGGTTTTGCTAAAACTGCGTGGTGGTTTGTTATACAAGCCAAAAACCTTAGTAATTGAGAACAACAACTTTTTACGATTTAAAACCAATTCTGTTCAGGTAAGTGTTGGATCTAACCCAGGTAAATCAGATACACTTGACTTAACAAGTAACTACTGGGGAACTTCAACTAAGGCAGATATCGAATTGGGTATTAAGGATTTTACAGATGACATTACCATTGAAGGTTATGTCGATTTCTCAGGTTACCTAACGGCTCCAATAAAAACCTGTACAGGTGGAGGAACTATTGGTGGTGCCGACACATCGGGAATTAATACAGGCATAGCCAAGATTGTCGATCATGCATTGACTTTATACCCTAATCCCGCTGATGGAATGGTTCAAATTGAAGCCGATGGCAAAATCATACACAACATTAAAATCCTTGATTTACAAGGTAAGATGCACATAAATGAAGCTGTTTCTGCTACAAACTCAAGTGTAGATTTAAGCTTGTTGGTAGAAGGTATTTATGTAATTGAAGTATCTGGAGATGGCTTTACTTCAAGAAATAAGCTAATTGTGAAACACTAATCGTAGGTAAACTAAAAAACCAAGCCGGTCCTCCTTTGAGGGCCGGTTTTTTTATTTAATAACGCCAATCATTACACCAAATCGGCCGTCTTCTGTTCGACTCGTTTCTTCATTGTACATCTTTGATATGGCACCATCCAAATACAACGCATTTGAGCAGTTCAATTCGTCTCTAAACAATTGTGCAAAGTCGTAAAAATTGGTTTTTTGGTTAGAGATAACAAAGACCACTTCTCCTTTTTTGTTAATACCAACTCCATTTCGAATGTGCTTGTTTTTCGAACCTTCGTTAAACGCGGGATGAATTGAATCTGCCACAACCAACATTGGTCCAGATTGTGTCGCGAAGGGTATGCTTGTTGCAAAACTAGAAGACATCAGTGTTTTGGTTTCTAGAACAAATGGTTTGCCTGCATTCAAACCAAAAACACCGTTTGGAAGCAAGTAGAAATTACCATAACCGCTATCCAAATCGACTGATTGAATTTCAATTTTGTCTTGAATGTATAGGCCTTGCGGCTCAAATGTTTTCGTAAACATACCGCCGTTAACAGCAAAAAATAAATCATTTCCCTTCTTGCTTTGAAACGCCTTAAAGTTTTTGAAATTGTTAAGTTGATTGCCGAGTGAATCCGCGTATCCAAACACAATTTTGTTCGGGTTTTTGACAGTAAAAACTTCGAACTCTTGTTGTTTAAATGTAATTGTTTGGGTGTGGTTTTGTGTAGACTTCCATCCAACAAAAAACACCGATAAACATATCAGGAGTGTTATCCCAGCAAAAGAAAAATTCCTTTTCAATTTTGTTCTTCCTTCCATGCCTCGTAATACTCAAGCGCCTCAGGCATGTCTTTGGACAAATCAGCCGATCGTTTAGACGGGTTGGGATGGGTACTTAAAAATTCCGGAGGTCTTTGTCCGTTTGAAAGCGCGTTCATTCGCTCCCAAAAAAGTGGTGCTTCTTCAGGGTTGTAACCAGCCATCGCCATAAACATCAAACCCATATGATCCGCCTCACTTTCATGTCTTCTGCTGAACGGTAACATCACACCTAATTGTGTTCCTGCTCCATATGCCAACTGAAACAATTGCTGTGTCTCTTCTGGTTTGTCCATCACAGCAACGTTAAGGGCTACACCACCCAATTGCTGAACCAATCCGTGACTCATTCTTTCGTTACCATGTCGCGCAATGGCATGGGCTATTTCGTGACCCATTACAACCGCAACACCTGTTTCAGTTTGACAAATCGGCATAATACCCGAATAGAAAACAACTTTTCCTCCAGGCATACACCATGCGTTTACATTTGGGTCATCCACCAAATTAAACTCCCACTGATAGTTTTTAATTTCTGTGCTGTCGGCAGTCGTGCTTAAAAACGTCTCGACCGCTTTGGATATGCGTAATCCTGCGTTCTTAACCATCGTGCTATTGGCACCGGTACTTACCACATTGGAAGTATCCAAAAACGAAGAGTACGAGCTTAAACTCATAGCTACTAGTTCACTTTCTGGGAGTAATTTCATTTGTCGGCGACCAGTTAACGGCACAGTGGCACATGAATATATCATCAAACCTAGTCCGACTACAATTCCAATTTTTTTAAATTCACTTCTCATACAGTTAAGAAAACTGTACAAAACTCATTCCAAATATGGGTATAATCTAGTAATCTATAATACCGAGGCTAGAAAAACGCCTTAAACGTCTATCGATTGTCTCAAAAAATCTAACTTCGTCGTCCTAAAATAATATCATGACTCAAAAGGATTATATCAATAAAAACCAAGAACGCTTTTTAAATGAACTACTCGATTGGTTGCGGATTCCTTCCATCAGCGCCGACCCAGCTTTTGGAAAAGACGTACATAAGGCAGCAGCATTTGTTGCCGAGAAGTTAAAGTCAGTAGGTGCCGACAATGTATCTATTGAACAAACCGCTGGATATCCGATTGTGTATGCCGACAAAATCATTGACCCATCTAAACCAACGGTATTGGTGTATGGTCATTATGATGTACAGCCTTCCGTTCCTGATGAGTTGTGGGAAACTCCTGCATTTGAACCTAACATCAGAAATGGAAACATTTATGCGCGTGGTGCTTGTGATGATAAAGGTCAAGTATACATGCATGTAAAGGCATTTGAAACAATGATGAACACCGACTCATTGGCTTGCAACGTTAAGTTTATGATTGAAGGTGAGGAAGAAGTTGGATCAACCAACCTTGGTATATATGTGAGAGACAACGTTGAAAAACTTGCAGCGGATGTCGTATTGATTTCTGATACTGGCATGATCGCCAATGATGTGCCAAGTATTGATACTGGGTTACGTGGATTGAGTTATGTAGAAGTTGAGGTCACTGGACCAAACATCGATTTACACAGTGGAACTTATGGAGGTGCTGTTGCCAATCCAATCAATGTATTGTGTGATATGATCAGCAGCTTGCACGACGAAAATAGACACATTACAATACCGGGGTTTTACAATAACGTTGACGTTGTGAGCGATGCTGACCGCGCTGAAATGGCAAAGACGCCGTTCAGTCTTGACGAATATAAGGCTGAATTAAAGGTGGATGATGTGATGGGAGAAGCTGGCTATTCAACTATTGAACGAACAGGAATTCGACCTACTCTCGACGTAAATGGTATTTGGGGAGGATATATTGGAGAAGGTGCTAAAACGGTTTTACCGAGTAAGGCATATGCTAAAATTTCTATGCGTTTAGTGCCTAGTCAAACCTCAGCAGAAATATCTGACTTGTTTAAAAACCATTTTGAAAGCATTGCGCCAAAATCAGTTAAAGTAAAAGTGACTTTGCACCACGGAGGTGAAGCAGCAGTTACGCCAACAGACAGCAAAGCCTATCGAGCAGCAAGCAAGGCCATGGAAACCACATTTGGTAAAAAACCTATTCCAACAAGAGGTGGAGGAAGTATTCCTATTGTTGCGTTGTTCGAGGAGGTATTGGGGCTAAAAACAGTTTTAATGGGATTTGGACTGGACAGTGATGCGATTCACTCTCCAAACGAGAAATACGGCATTTTCAATTTCTATAAAGGCATTGAAACCATTCCTTATTTCTTTAAATACTTTGCAGAAGAGTAAACTCACTTTGAAGCATTAATATGCTTTAAGGTTTGTACTCAAGTGCGCCGGCATCCGGTTGTGCATCTCTGGTTTGTTCGTCGAAATCTCGACTAACTCCTAAGTTTTTACCAATATTGATTGCGCCTGAATTGGCTTCAATATGGTAATCATGATTTCGAATATCGAGAAATGCCGCATTCACATTGACAACGTTGTCGATATGCTTGCCAGTAAATTTTCTTTCAGAACGTACCAAGTTGTTGTTGAAAAGCGTATCCCCGTTAAAGAAATACAAAGGGTCTGGAACCTGTCTATAAATCCCGAAAGACACTTCCTCTTGTAAGCCTCCATCAATAATGCAATTTTGCACTCTGTAGCTTAGAGGATATATATCTACGATCTGGAAGAATTCATTGATTTGGATATTGTTTAAAGCGAACGTTGGTTCACGTCGACTGAAATCAAAGTTATACGTAGTGAAATTACAATGGCTTAATTCATACCTCCCGCCCCATAATCCTAAAAAACTGTATCGTCCACAATTGGTAAAAATGCTGTTCGTTGCTCTGATATACGACGTTTTCCCAGACAAGCCATCGAAGCTCATGTTGCGTATAAGCGTATTGTCGACTATGACATTGGGCTGAGTCCCGTATCCACTACTGTCACAATAAATTCCAACAGTTCCGTTCTTTAATTCGGCGTGTTTGATGGTGTTGTTTTTGCTGATTCTATCCAACCATATACCACCCCACTGACCGGCAGTTTCTTCAAATTGAGGTTGCAATCTGTCCCCTTGAAACATCACTTTCTCGTCTTTGGTGCCCTCAATAATCAAGGTACCTTCCACATATAACCATGACCTTGGTGCAAAGTGCATTTTCACACCTTCTTTGATGGTCAACGTGCAGTTCTCAGGAACGTATAAGTATCCGTGAACGACATATGGTTTCAGTTTGTCGTCTAACACTTCGTTACAAACTGTATCGCGTAAATAGTAATGGGCGTCTTGTCCCCATGCGATTAATTGTACGTGTTGTTGGTTCCCATTGGTCGTCACCTGAATGGAGTCCCTAACTATCAATGGCAATGATTGCGGGTCATTGTTTTCATCAACCGATAGTTCAACAAAAACGAATACCGAATCGCCTCCGCCTATTTCGATTCCTGATATGTCGGGCCCAACTTCTCCATCGACATTAATTCTGAAAACAGAGTTCACGCCACCAGTAAGTTTAAAATCCGTATTAACTGCCTCTTTATATGGGTTTACCACTGCAAATTGATGATTAACCGAAAGAGGAATTCTTGGAATATTAGAAGTGAACACAGTATCGAAGAAAACGGTGTCAGAACTGAATTCCATTGCCGCATCTCCACTAAGAAAAAAAGTTTGGTCGTCCTTACACGACGATAGCAAATGCGTTAACACAAACGTAAATCCTAATAAGAAGATGGCTGTTTTCCTCATTGCAACAAATGTAAAGTTTGTATGGCATATCAACGCTTAAATTGATGGACTGTTGCATTGGGATGATTAAATACTCTTGTTTTTAGGTAAAGTTTTATGTTGCACCAACCAATTACCAAACCATGAAAAACTTAATTCTAAGCACCTTAGCATGTGGTATGTTTTACTCGTCTGCATTTGCTCAACAAGACGGCGCTATCGATGACGTAGGTGACATCGCCTTTGTGGCATGGAGCGCTTCAAATCAAGATGGCTATGCTTTTGTGTTGTTGGATGACTGTCCGAACGGCACCAGTATTAAGTTCATTGATGAAGAATGGACGGGTACTAGCTTTTATTCAAGTAATGGGGAAGGTGAAAACACATGGACGAATAACACTGGTAGCACAATTGACAAGGGTGTTGTCATCATTATTGAAAACGCTGACAACAATCCGACTTGTAATATTGGTTCCGTCACTGAATCGGACGCAGGTTTTGATATCGCCAGTAGCTCTGCTGATCAAATATTTGCCATTGTAGGCAGTCGTTCGTCGCCAACCTTCCTTGCCATGATTGGCCACGTCAGCTTGCCTAACAATGGTTCTGGTGCAGTTCAAACGTTAAGTGGTACAGGTCTTACTTCAGGCGTCACAGCGGTTCATCAAACCGGCGAATCCTTATATGATGGTTCCACAACGTGTAACAGCAATGTGACTGCCTGTTTGCAAATGATCAACAATTCAGGAAACTGGTCTGGCCTGACATCGAGCATTACATTTCCAAGTGATGTTGACACGCTTTTTGATGGGTCCGTGCTACCGGTTACCCTCACTTCGTTTACGTGTACAAGAGATGATGATTGTACCTATCTGTATTGGACAACAGCTATGGAAATCAATAACGCGGGATTTGAGTTACAGCGTCGATCTTCCGTAACAGACTGGCGTGTCTTAAACTTTATTCCAGGAATTGGTAACTCCAATTCGCTCCAGAATTATTACTACATTGATCATCACAACGAAGACACCGAAGTTTACTTGTATCGATTAAAACAAATGGATTACGACGGATGCTTCACCTATTCTAGCATTATAAAAAGTAATTCCGTTTACCTTGAAGACCAGCAACAAGTTAACTGTTGGATAGACAAATCCAATCTGACAGTTCAATCTACTGAACAAATCATTTTGAGGATAACCCTATATAATTCCTTAGGTCAATGTAATAAGGTGTTGGAACCGTATGCGCTCTACTGCAACTATGAATTGTCCTCAGAAAATGGAAGGGTACTATACGTCTTAGTTGAACTAAGCAACCGAAGAGAAATGTTTAAGCTATTGTACCAGCCAGATGGCTAATTTAATTGATCGAGTAGGTCGTCTACGACCAATTTGGCTCTTTTACCTCCGTAAACAACGTCATATACAAAATCTGCTATGGGCATCGACACTTGCAAGTTTTGATTCATGTCGTGTACCGTTTTTACGGCATAATACCCTTCAGCAATCATGTTCATTTCCAGTTGAGCAGATTTGACAGAGTATCCCTTACCTAACATATTGCCAAAGGTTCTGTTTCTGCTGAACTGCGAATAAGCCGTCACCACCAGGTCTCCGAGATAGGCAGAATCATCTATGTCGCGTTCAATCGGGTGTACGGCTGCGATGAACCTTTTTATTTCTCTAATGGCATTTGAAACCAACACTGCTTGAAAATTGTCTCCGAATCTTAATCCGTGACAAATACCCGCAGCAATGGCGTAAACATTCTTGAGGACTGCAGAATATTCGGTTCCATATATGTCGTCCGTCGTTGATGTCTTTATGAATCTACCAGAAAAAATGGACGCGATTGTTTTGGCTGCAGTTTCATTTTCCGATGCCGCGGTCAGATAACTCAGTTTTTCAAGAGCCACTTCTTCAGCATGACAAGGTCCAGTAATCACACCTATTTGGTCTGAATCGACTTTCAGGTGATTTTTAAAATAATCCCCTAAAATTTCGCTTGTTTCTGGTATCAAACCTTTTACTGCAGAAACCAACAGTTTGTCTTTGAAAAGGTGTTTGTCAAAATCGCTAAAGGTTTCATGCACAAAAGCAGAGGGAATTGCCAAGATGACTATTTCCCCTTGTTTAATGCATTGTTCAAGATCGCTCGATACCACTAAATGATCTAAATCAAAAGTGATTGAGCTAAGATAATCGGGGTTATGCTGATGTTTATTGATATAATCAACTTTCTGATCGCTACGATGCCACCAGTTTACCGTTTTAGATAACTCATTGTCGAGTAGAATCTTAACGATAGCTGTTGCCCAACTACCTCCACCAATGACTGAAACTGAAATATGTTTGTTTTCCAACGATGCGAAGTAAACCTTCGTGTACCGCTTTTCAAAATAAGAAATTAGTTCACCGACAGTACGACTTCTCCTGTGTTGTAGAAATTAAGTACTGTTCTGCTGTATATTAATTGAAAGCGAGCGCGCTCTAAATCATTAATGGCTTGACTCCAATCATTCAGAGCCAAAATTAATTCGGCGGTAGTAGCCACACCTGCCTCAGCAGATTTCTGCACAAACTCATAGTTGTCTTTTTGTGCTGATTCATTTTCGGTAGCCGAATTATAGGTTGCCACTGCATTTTCAAAATCTGTGTACGCTTGAATGATGTCTGCTTTTAAGCCAAATTTCGTTTGCTCCAAATTGTTTCTTGCTTGCTGTTCAGCTAAAGTGGCATCTTGCACACTTGCCCTCGCTTGATTTGCATTGAATATCGGGACGGATAAACTCACCCCAACTGCTTGTCCGAAGTTGTCATTCAACTGATTGCCAAAAGCTGAAACTCTTGTATCGTATGACGTAAACTCAGTTACAACTGGTTGATTCGTTCCTTCAACATATCCTATCGGGCTTGTTCTCAATTGTGGGTTAAATCTCTCAAGTCTTGATTCTGAATACAACGTATTTACATTAGCAAACACGCTCACTCGTGGGTAAAACGCGCTTTTAGATATATCGATGTTTAACGTTGATGATCTGAGCTGTGATTCTGCTAGTTTTACGTTTGGCAAAGAAGAAACAGAGTTGTTAATAAGCCCTGCAATCGACCATTGATTTGCCATGGATACCGAATCGAAATTGGGTCTTGTGATTGCAAATTCTTCAATATTTAAGTCCAATTGCATCAACTGCTGCAACCTCAAATATGCCATACGTATTGACCCTTTAGCACTCTGAATATTCATTTGGTCACGAGCGTCTTGTGCTTTTAAGTTTAGGTACTGTCTTTGATTAGTCGTTCCTGCCTCATACAACTTCTTCGCTTGTTCAAGTTGAGTTGTAGTTGATTTATTTATCGTCTCAAAGTTTTTCAACTGGTTTTGAGCAAAAATTACCTGAAGAAATGCATCAGCTACTCGTAGCGAAATGTCATTAACTGTTGATTGAGATTGAAATTTGGCTCGTTCTATTTCATTTTCTGAACGCAAAATGGTGTTAGAGATTCGCCCTCCGTTATATAGGGTGACACCACTGGTTAAAGAGAAATTGTTCGACTGTATACGATCTGTAACAAATTGATTGGTAAATGGGTCAATGGTTCGTCCAAAATTGTAATTGTGTGAAGCACTGGCATTTAACGTTGGGTACCGATCAAATCTATCTTGATTGTAGGTGTTGGTTGCGCGTTGTACGTTTATATCCTGATCCACTATCGACAGATTTTTTGAAAGCGCGTAAGTGATACATTCTTCCAACGTCCATGTTTTTACGGCACCTTGATTCAAGGAATCCACATCTCCCAAAACATGGATTGTGCTAACTAAAAATACGGCTATGGATAAAAGATACTTCATGTCTTCGAAAAATTAAGCAAAGCTAACCTACCTGCAAAAGTGCGCATTTATGATTCGACTAAGCCATTTAATATTTCTATATTTTATCAAGAATTCAGTTAAACTTGAAGTGTGAATTGGTACGCCCACAGTTCGAAGTTTCTAAAACCTTTTTATCCAAGTCTGATTTGGAATATCCAAACAGAGGCAAAAACGGTTTACCTGACTTTCGATGATGGTCCGAACCCAACTGCCACAAACTATGTACTTTCTATACTAGAGTCATATGGTTTTACTGCAACCTTTTTTTGCATTGGCGACAATGTTGTCAAACACCCTGAAACATATGCGTTGGTTATTGACAAAGGACATGCAGTCGGTAACCATACCTTTAATCATTTAAACGGATTCGCACATACCGAAGATGCCTATCTATCCAATACAAAGATAGCAAGCGAATGTATTGATTCAGAGTTGTTTAGGCCGCCATATGGTCGTATTAAAAAGTCACAAATTACCGCGTTAAGCTCCGATTTCAATATCATTATGTGGTCGTGTTTATCAGGTGATTTTGATGCTAATCTCGACACGTCAAGGGCGTTAAAAAAACTACAAAAACTCACCAAACCAGGAGCCATAGTGGTGTTCCACGACAGTTTAAAAGCGTTAGAGAATTTGAAAATTTTACTACCAGCTTACTGTGAATATTTGGTCAAAAATGGATTTCAGTCATGCAAATTATAATGCTTCTTATGGTGATTGTCATAGCTGTATTTTTTAGCATTCAGCTATTAAGTTTGGTGACGATCTTCAAATCCAATCAATTTGAGTTTCCAACTGATTATGCATATCCGAAGGTCAGTTTGCTGTTGGCGGCACGCAATGAGGCTTTACTCATTGAGCGTTGTTTGGCAGCTATTGATCAGCTCGATTACCCCAAAGACAAGCTTGAAATATTAATTGGTGATGATGACAGCTCAGATGATACAGCGGCACTTGTTCAAGCATTTATTAAAGACAAACCGCAATACCGATTGATTTCGATAACCACTCAGGTGGGCAAGGCAAAAGGTAAAGCAAATGTTTTAGGCCAATTGGCACATCATGCTTCGGGAGAATATTACTTCATAACTGACGTTGATGTTAAGCTGCCGACGAAGTGGATAAAAGCTTTATTGACCAAGTTTACAGGAAACGTGGGCATCGTTTCAGGCACGACCACGTGTGAACCAAATGCTTCCTTTTTTTCGGTCTTACAATCCATCGACTGGTTGCATTTCATGGGGTATATCCAAAGTTTTGCCAATATTGATGTGGCTTGCACGTCAGTTGGCAACAACATGGCGGTAAGTGCAAAGGCATATTGGGAAACCGGAGGCTATGAGAACATCGACTTTTCCATCACAGAAGATTACAAGTTGTTTAAAGAAGTTACGGCATTAGGTTGGGGTTGGGAAACCATGCTGAATCCAAGTAGTTTAGGTTTGGCTTGGTACATCCCTAGCGTGACTGAAATGTGGCATCAGCGAAAACGCTGGTTAATCGGAGCTCAGGAACTTCCATTGTTGTGGAAATCACTGATTGTTTTGTACGGGTTGTTTGTTCCTTCACTTATCGGACTAGCCTTTATGGCTCCCAAACACGCCCTTAGTATTTGGATTAGTAAGCTTTTTATTCAGACGATGTACATCATGATCTTGCGTAGTAAAGTCGGCTTAAAACCCTATGGAATCTTGAATCTAATCGCATATGAATTTTATGTGATTGTCAATACCATTTGCACAGCAATATTCTATTTTCTACCAATTCCATCGGTATGGAAAGGGCGGACCTATCACAAATCCGATTTAAGTTAAATTTGTATTCATGTTTCCTAAAATAATAAGTTTCGAAACTCCCGGCTTTCTTCAAGGAATACTGCCCAGCCATATAACACTGTATAGTTATGGCTTAATGATCGCGATCGGAGTACTGGTATCTTATTGGTTTGTCTACAAAAAGACTAAATCATTTGGGATTACTAAAGACCAACTGTCCACCATGTTCATCTGGTCCATTTTTGCTGGATTCGTTGGTGGAAAATTGTTTTTCTTTCTCGAGGATATTCAAAGATATATTGCCGAACCAGGACTCATGTTGAAGCTGACAGGCGGTGGGTTTGTGTTTTATGGGTCAGTGTTGTTTGTGGTGCCTGTCATTATTCTTTGGTTAAAAAAGAACAAGATACCAGTGCGTCCATTTCTCGACATAGTTGCTTTTGTCGGCCCTATCGTTCAGGGATTTGGTAGAGTTGGTTGTTTCTTGGCAGGTTGTTGCCATGGTCGCGTTTGTGACAATGCGCTAGGCGTGACATTTAGCCATCCAGACAGTCTTGCCGACCCTAAAAACGTACCACTTTACCCGACTCAATTATTCGATATCGGTATCAACCTAATTATCATTGTCACGTTGATTTGGTTTGCTAAACGACAAAAATTTGCTGGTCAACTCATGTTGATTTATTTGATGATGTATGCAGTGGGTCGGTCGATTAACGAAGTTTTCAGGGGAGATGAAGAACGTGGTTTCGTTTTGGGGGGATTACTTTCCCATTCCCAATTTATAGCCATCTGCATATTTGCTGTATGCACGTATGTATGGTTTCGCTGGCGTAAACTTAGCGAAGATAAAATCTAAACCGATTCGAGTACAGTCCTAAAAGCAATTACCTTATCACCGTATTTGGCTAAGGTTTTTGCCTTTAACTCTGGGCCAAAATTGACCGAATAGTCCTGAAGGTCTTCTCGTTTTTCTAGGGTGTAGTGAATGTTATAACTAGTCCCGTCATCGTTGATATCATGTGGATCAATACGAAACATCTGATGCGTCAAGAACTTCCCAGTCGCCATAACTTCTGGCAGGTGCTCCGACTTCATCCAATCAACCCATTCATCATGAATTGAGTCATCTACTAAACATGTTACACTGTAAACAATCATTGCGGAGAGAGAGGGATTCGAACCCTCGGTACCCTTACGAGTACACTACCTTTCCAGGGTAGCCCGATCAACCGCTCTGGCACCTCTCCTAAAGCGGCAAAGTTAATTAAATCCGATACAGTTCAGCTGCGTTTCTCGTAGTTATTTCAGCTACTTTGTCTATAGAAATTTCTTTAATATCAGCTAGTTTTTGGGCAATTAATGGTACGTATGACGATTCATTTCGCTTACCGCGATATGGTGTTGGTGCTAGGTAGGGTGCGTCTGTTTCAAGCACTAAATGCTCAAGTTCGATGCCTTTAATAACTTTATCTAAACCACTGTTTTTAAAGGTCAGCACACCTCCAATACCCAACTTAAAACCCATATCTATTATATCTTCAGCTTCTTCTATTCCATCTCCAAAACAATGGAAAATGCCTGTGAGGTTTTTAAGATTCAATTTTTTAACAACCTGAATGACATTCTTCGTGGCATTTCGGGTGTGGAGCGCAACTGGCAAGTTTCTTTCAGAAGCCCATGTACATTGTAATTCCAACGCTTCAGTCTGTATTCCTTCTGTTGTTTTGTCCCAATACAAGTCCATTCCAATTTCTCCAATACCAATGTAATTGTCACTCTCTAATTTTTGTTTGACAAAGTCCAGTTCCGTTTTATACGTTTCTGGTTTCACCGAACAAGGATGTAGGCCAATCATTGGTTTAAACAAGTCCGCATTGATTGTTGTAAGAGCCATCATAGCCTCATAACTCGATGAGTCGATGTTTGGTAGGAGAATAGTTGATACACCCTGGGTTACCGCTCTCTCAGCCGCTTCTACATATTCGTCTTTAAACTCGTCTGCATATAGATGACTATGCGTATCAACAAAGGTTAATCCCATGAAATTTTTTCTTTATGTAAGAATGCATTAATGCCTTTTTTACAATCCTCTTTTTCACGCATGGTTGCATTCATATCTGCTGCATAATTGAGAGCTTGATTCAAATCCATTTCCGGAATTTTTGCTATCATTTCTTTAATAACAGCAACACTTTGGCTCGATGATTTACGAACTATATTGTTAGCAAAATCAACAGTGAACTCCTCTAAACTTTCTGAATCTAAGACTGCATTAATCAACCCTAAATTAAGCGCTCGTTCAGCGTTAAAAACTTCTCCGGACAATAATATCTCTTTGGCTCTACCTTCTCCGATTTTTCGTAACAAGAACACCATTACGATGGCTGGAACAAATCCTATTTTGACTTCGGTATATCCAAAAGAGGCGCTTTCTGATGCAAAACAATAATCTACTATAGTAGCTAATCCACATCCACCTGCAATAGCCGGACCATTCACCATTGATATCACTACTTTGGGAAAAGTATAGATTGTGTGAAACAGTTCCATTAAATGGGTACTATCGGCCACATTTTCCTGTCTTGTGTTGGTTTGTAAGCTCTGTAAGTATTGTAAATCGGCGCCAGCACAGAATGCATCGCTAGATGATTTTAGAATCACCACTTTGCAATCAGCGTTCGCTTTGGCTTCTGCAAATGCCTGTTTCAATTCTGTGACTACTTGTTGGTTTAATGCATTTCGTTTATCAGGTCTGTTAAGGGTTATGTAGCCAATTTTGTCGGTTACCTCCCAGTCTATATACGTCATAGTCATGGTACAAAGTTAAGCACAAAAAAACCCCGACGTTTCCGTCGGGGTTCTTATTGAGATTAAAAAATCTCTATTCTTAATCGGTATTAGTTAGCAATAGTCACTCTCTGCATAGCAGAAGTGTTGCCATTGATTACTTGTACCATATAAACACCTGCAGCAACGTCAGTCATATCTACATTGTAAACACCGCTCGCGTCAGTGTTAACTGTTTTGATAGTCTTACCAGTTGCATCCATAATTACGATGTTTAAGTCGTTTTGTGGATCTAATACCTTCACGTTGAAGATACCAGTGTTAGGGTTAGGATATACATTGAATACGCTATTAGCTGCGATATCATTTACACTACTAGAGTTGATGTCTAATTCAACTTCTTCACAGTGCTTAGAGATACAACCAGCGTTGTTGATGATTGCTAAACAAACTTCAAACATGTCCTTATCTACTGAGTACTTGTATGTAGGAGTAACGTCGTTTGAACGTCCACCGTCACCAAATGTCCAGTTGAACTGATTTGATTGTCCGTCTGTAGTTGCTTGGTTAGAGATAACCAAGTTTCTCCAGTTTGTAGCTGCAGTAAATGAAGCGTCAGACTTAGCATTAACAGTTACTGTTTTTGCAATTGAGTCAGAACATCCACCTGGAACTAAAGCCAATAGAGTTACTCTAAATGATTCAGTTACAGACTCATCACCTAACTTGTAGTTGTGACGAGGAGAAGTATTAGTTGAAGTACTTACACCAGCAGCGTTAGCACCACCAAATCTCCATTCGTAATCTAAGTTACCTGCAGCAACTTCAGAGTTGTTTGTGAAAACTACTTCGTCTCCAACACATACGTTGTTTGCTACGAAATCAGCTTTAGCTTGAAGTTTTACAACAAACTCTTTAGAAATCATATCAGAACATCCGTTGTCAGAAGAAACTTTTAAGCTTACATTCTTAACACCAACTGTTCCGAATTTGTGCTTGTCGTTTTCTTTAGTAGAAACTTTCTCTCCGTCGAAGTCCCACTCAAAGATTGAGTTAGCACCTGATGGTAAAGATCCTTCTCTTGTGAATTCAACTGCAGTTTCAGAACATGCATCTGTGTAAGAGAAATCTGCTTTTGGAGACTCATTCAATGTGAATGTTCTCTCAGTTTCGTCAATACATCCAAATTCAGATACTGCTTTCAATTTAACAGTGTGTGATCCTGGAGTTGCAAATGCGTGAGTTGGGTTAGATAAGTTAGATACACTACCATCGTTGAAAGTCCAGTTGTAACCAGTATTTCCAATAGCAATTGTAGATGCATTCATGAACTCAATTTCTTCTAAGTTACATTTTCCAGATACTGAGAAGTCTGCAACTGGCTTAGCAAATTGGTTTGCATTCTTAGTTAAAGAAGTTGCACAACCTTTAAGTGAAGCTGTTAAAGTTACTTTGTATCCACCTGGAGCTGGGTATTTGTAGCTCTCATCTTTTTTCTTAGAAGTTGCTCCGTTACCGAAGTTCCATGTGTAATCAATTGTACCTGTAATACCTGAAGGTAAAGTAGTCATATTTACAAAAGTGATAGCATCACCAAAACAAGCGTTGTTTACTCTATATGCTACAGTAGGTACTGGAGAAATAGATACTTGTGCCGTTTTAGTGTACGTGAACTTAGGATAATCAAAGTTCCATGCAGTCATAGTTATAGTGTATGTACCATAAGTACTGAACTTGTGAACTGGGTCAGAGATAGTTGACATGTTGTTTTCAGTTCCTGAGTTTGGATCACCGAAATCCCATGAGTACTCAATAGCACCTTTCTCTTGTTTAGTTTTGTTAACAAAGGCAACAACGTCACCGTCACATCCGTCAGGAGCAATCCAATCAACCGCAGGAGTATGTGGTACATAAACCCATCTTCCGAAAGTTGAATCACAACCTGTGTTGTTATCAGTTACAGTTAATCCTAACCATACCATAGAATCTGCTAAAGTTGCAGATGGATCGAAATCCAAAATACCTTTTGCACTTCCTGGAGCAGTTAAGTTAGCATCGCTACTTACGTCAGTTCCACCTTCTGTCATCGCAACAATTGCTGCTGACCAATCAGTTCCATAAGCACTGTTTCCGTATTTAGTTGGGTTTTCTACGTTGTATTCGATTTTCTTACCTGGTACTGTTACATCTGGGTTACCCATTGAACCTGCATTAAAGTATCCTGGGAAGTTTGTTCCTTCAGATAACTCAAAGCTATGTGGTGCTGGAGTAATTGTAATCGTAGTAGTTAACGTGTTGTTAGCTGTATTGTCATCACATGCCAATCCAACTTCAATTGTGTTTACACCTGGCTCGTGGAACTCAGGTACTGCATCAAATGTATAATCAGCAGAAGAAGAAGCTTTCACTAAGTCAATAGTTTCATCAACGTGAATTTCAACTGCAGTTCCTTTGTTGATAGTGTAATAAACACGTGCATCTTCTAAGTCTACAGTTGATCCGTTGTTGAATGTAAATTTGATTGCTTCCATGTATCCACCACATTCTTTAGCACCTGTAAATACAAGGTTAGAAGCATTGTGATCAATAGTAAATTCAAATGCTCCAATATCTGGACCACATTTAGTTCGTGTAGTACCTGCAAAGTCAACATCTGCATATCCTGGCTGACCGTAGTTAGCAATAACTGGGTTAGTAGGAGTAATGTCGCTTGCAGCTAAGTTCTTGAACTTAGGATCTACAGAAATGTTTGTGTTATTACCTACACTGTTGTTGAAGTTAGCCAAAGTTGTGTGCTGGCTGCTTGTGTAGTAATAATTTGTTGATGGGCTAGTGATATAGAAATCATTGTTTTCCCAATTCATGTCCTTATAGTTATAAGGAGAGTACATTGCATAGTTGTAATAACCTGCTTTACCAGAAATAACAACGATGTTATTCTTGTAGTTCATGTTAGTAAACGCATAATAGTGGTATGCATAAAATGCATAACTATAATAATCAACGTCATCATCTAATACAATTGTGTTGTGACAAACATCTAACGAACCTTGGCAGTAACCACCTAAGAATGCATAGTTGTAGTAATCACCAGTGTTATTGAAATACGTGTTGTTAATCAACGACCCAGTCATGTAGTAATGGTAGAAACCATATACACCATATCCACCTGAGTTGTCGCTAATTGTATTCGCGTCAATATTTACATTACTTGCAAAATAGCAGTACATTCCGTATACGTAGTAACCAGCATCGTTGTTGGTGATTTTGTTTCCTTTACATTCTCCATTAGAAGAATAGTAAGGATACATACCATACAAGTAATAATCAGCAGCGTTTCCGTAAACTTCGTTGTTGTTAGCTTCGTAAGTGTTAGCGTAGTAAGGACGAGGACCATAAACATATAATCCGTCGTTGTTGTAACACTTGTTACCACTCATTTGGAATGGTTTAGCCGAAGATCCTTGACATCTGTAAGAATACATACCATATACATAGTTACATGTAAGGTCATAGTACTCATTGTCATTTAATTGAATTTGCTCAGCAGTTGTTCTGCTGTTTCCATAATATGCATAAGTAATGTATGCGTAGTTAGCACCATTTCTTTGTTTGTGGAATTTATTACCGATTACTTTATAACCACTGCTATAGTAGTTATACATCCAGTAATAATAAACGTGCATCATGTCGTTCTTTTCGAACTTGTTATTTCCTTTTGCGTAGTTGTAGTACTGGATAATACCGTAGTAAGGTCCAGTTGAGTTACTTGTAGATCCACTCCACATCTTGTTGTTAGAGAATGTGTTGTCAGAACCGTGGTAACCAGTTGATCTTGCGCTTGACGTTGAGCCAGAAAACGCAACATATGCTGTTGAGTTTGAAGTACCACGGTACTTAGAAACAATCATTTCACAACCGTCAAATGTGTTGTTGTCAGCGTTGTTGCGCATCAATACACACTTCGTGTTGTTACCAGTACCAGCAGCGTTAATCTTCAAGTTTTTGAAAGTCATGAAGTCAGCACCATACATATCAATTACTTCAGTTGAAGAAGTAGTTGTGATGGTTTCGCCGTTACCGTTAATTGTAATAGTGTTTGTAGCACTCGCACCAGAAGCTGGTTCGAAAGATACAGATTCGCTGTAAGGTCCTGAAGACGCAACAACGTTAATCGTAACTGCTCCCTTTACCCCGTTAGATTTTAGGGCTGAGGCAAGGTCAGCAAAAGATTTGAAGTTTGTTCCGCTAGTTGCAGAAGCTGAGTTGATGGTGTACGTACCATCTAATTGAGCCATTGCCATACCACTTACTAAGAGTAAGCTGACAGACAACAACAATCCCCGATAAAGGGACGAAAGCCATTTCGTGTTGTAATGTTTTTCCATTTTTACTTGTTAAATTAATAAATATATTACCTACTAATGGACGTAGCAGACCTATGTCCAAGAGTTCAAATATATAGGATAGCCCTCAAGAAAAACAAGAAAACAAAAGCGCTCAAAAGCGCTGGGGAACAATTTCAAAGAAAATTGTGTCCTGTTATTTAGATGTCAATGCCTATTAATACAGGCATGTTGATACTAAAAGTGAATAATCTTTTGCATTGTCATATTTTTAAAAATAATCACTGTTATGACAATATTTAAACATTGAGTGTAATGATTTTGGTTAAAAACGATTCTTTCTTCAGATAAAAACGTTTACAAAATCTCTCAATTCATTTCACTTAATATAGTAGGTTCCCGATTGCTCGGGAACCTCTTATATTATTAGTATTATTAGTTAGCAATAGTCACTCTCTGCATTGCAGAAGTGTTGCCATTGATTACTTGTACCATGTACACACCTGCAGCAACGTCAGTCATATCTACATTGTAAACACCGCTCGCGTCAGTGTTAACTGTTTTGATAGTCTTACCTGTTGCATCCATAATTACGATGTTTAAGTCGTTTTGTGGATCTAATACCTTCACGTTGAAGATACCAGTGTTAGGGTTAGGATATACATTGAATACGCTATTAGCTGCGATATCATTTACACTACTAGAGTTGATGTCTAATTCAACTTCTTCACAGTGCTTAGAGATACAACCAGCGTTGTTGATGATTGCTAAACAAACTTCAAACATGTCCTTATCTACTGAGTACTTGTATGTAGGAGTAACGTCGTTTGAACGTCCACCGTCACCAAATGTCCAGTTGAACTGATTTGATTGTCCGTCTGTAGTTGCTTGGTTAGAGATAACTAAGTTTCTCCAGTTTGTAGCTTGCAGTAAATGAAGCGTCAGACTTTGCATTAACAGTTACTGTTTTTGCAATTGAGTCAGAACATCCACCTGGAACTAAAGCCAATAGAGTTACTCTAAATGATTCAGTTACAGACTCATCACCTAACTTGTAGTTGTGACGAGGAGAAGTATTAGTTGAAGTACTTACACCAGCAGCGTTAGCACCACCAAATCTCCATTCGTAATCTAAGTTACCTGCAGCAACTTCAGAGTTGTTTGTGAAAACTACTTCGTCTCCAACACATACGTTGTTTGCTACGAAATCAGCTTTAGCTTGAAGTTTTACAACAAACTCTTTAGAAATCATATCAGAACATCCGTTGTCAGAAGAAACTTTTAAGCTTACATTCTTAACACCAACTGTTCCGAATTTGTGCTTGTCGTTTTCTTTAGTAGAAACTTTCTCTCCGTCGAAGTCCCACTCAAAGATTGAGTTAGCACCTGATGGTAAAGATCCTTCTCTTGTGAATTCAACTGCAGTTTCAGAACATGCATCTGTGTAAGAGAAATCTGCTTTTGGAGACTCATTCAATGTGAATGTTCTCTCAGTTTCGTCAATACATCCAAATTCAGATACTGCTTTCAATTTAACAGTGTGTGATCCTGGAGTTGCAAATGCGTGAGTTGGGTTAGATAAGTTAGATACACTACCATCGTTGAAAGTCCAGTTGTAACCAGTATTTCCAATAGCAATTGTAGATGCATTCATGAACTCAATTTCTTCTAAGTTACATTTTCCAGATACTGAGAAGTCTGCAACTGGCTTAGCAAATTGGTTTGCATTCTTAGTTAAAGAAGTTGCACAACCTTTAAGTGAAGCTGTTAAAGTTACTTTGTATCCACCTGGAGCTGGGTATTTGTAGCTCTCATCTTTTTTCTTAGAAGTTGCTCCGTTACCGAAGTTCCATGTGTAATCAATTGTACCTGTAATACCTGAAGGTAAAGTAGTCATATTTACAAAAGTGATAGCATCACCAAAACAAGCGTTGTTTACTCTATATGCTACAGTAGGTACTGGAGAAATAGATACTTGTGCCGTTTTAGTGTACGTGAACTTAGGATAATCAAAGTTCCATGCAGTCATAGTTATAGTGTATGTACCATAAGTACTGAACTTGTGAACTGGGTCAGAGATAGTTGACATGTTGTTTTCAGTTCCTGAGTTTGGATCACCGAAATCCCATGAGTACTCAATAGCACCTTTCTCTTGTTTAGTTTTGTTAACAAAGGCAACAACGTCACCGTCACATCCGTCAGGAGCAATCCAATCAACCGCAGGAGTATGTGGTACATAAACCCATCTTCCGAAAGTTGAATCACAACCTGTGTTGTTATCAGTTACAGTTAATCCTAACCATACCATAGAATCTGCTAAAGTTGCAGATGGATCGAAATCCAAAATACCTTTTGCACTTCCTGGAGCAGTTAAGTTAGCATCGCTACTTACGTCAGTTCCACCTTCTGTCATCGCAACAATTGCTGCTGACCAATCAGTTCCATAAGCACTGTTTCCGTATCTTAGTTGGGTTTTCTACGTTGTATTCGATTTTCTTACCTGGTACTGTTACATCTGGGTTACCCATTGAACCTGCATTAAAGTATCCTGGGAAGTTTGTTCCTTCAGATAACTCAAAGCTATGTGGTGCTGGAGTAATTGTAATCGTAGTAGTTAACGTGTTGTTAGCTGTATTGTCATCACATGCCAATCCAACTTCAATTGTGTTTACACCTGGCTCGTGGAACTCAGGTACTGCATCAAATGTATAATCAGCAGAAGAAGAAGCTTTCACTAAGTCAATAGTTTCATCAACGTGAATTTCAACTGCAGTTCCTTTGTTGATAGTGTAATAAACACGTGCATCTTCTAAGTCTACAGTTGATCCGTTGTTGAATGTAAATTTGATTGCTTCCATGTATCCACCACATTCTTTCGCACCTGTAAATACAAGGTCAGAAGCATTGTGATCAATAGTAAATTCAAATGCGCCCAAATCTGGACCACATTTGGTTCTTGTTGTTCCGTTGCAAATCAATATCTGCATATCCTGGCTGACCATAGTTAGCAATAACCGGGTTTGTTGGAGTAATGTCTCCACCAGTTAAGTTTTTAAACTTAGGATCTACTTCAATATTAGAGTTGCTTCCAACACTAGTATTAAATGCCGTTAAAGTTGTGTTCTGGCTATTTGTATACCAATAATTTGTAGATGAACTGGTCACATAGAAATCATTGTTCTCAAAGTTCATGTCCTTATAGTTGAACGGAGAATAAACCGGGTAGTTGTAATATCCAGCTTTACCGCTCATCACAATAATGTTGTTCTTAACATTAATGTTTGTGAATGCATTACGCATGTATGCATAGATTGCATAGCTATAGTAATCCACATCATGATCTAAAACAAAAGTATTATGAACAATGTCAAGACTTCCTCTAGTATAACCACCTAACAATGCATAGCAATAATAGTCACCAGCGTTATTAAAATACGTATTGTTACTGAATACACCTTCCATGTAATATACATAGTAACCATACACACCGTAACCAGCTGTATTGTCATGTACTGCATTACCGTCTACGATACCATTTGAACCAAAGTATGGGTACATACCATATACATAGTAATCAGCAGAGTTGTTGTACACCTCATTGTTGTTAGACTCAAAGTTAGTTGCGTAATAAGGTCTTGGACCGTAGCAATAGTAACCAGCGTCATTATTGTAACATTTGTTACCGCTCATCTGGAATGGCTGAGAACTTGTACCTTGACATCTGTAAGAATACATACCATATACATAATTACATGTCATGTTTCTGTATTCGTTGTTATTCACCTGGATTTGGTTAGCAACTGATCTACTGTTACCATAATAACAATATGTTACATAAGCATAGTTAGCACCATTTCTTTGGTTGTGGAAATCGTTGTTTGTGATTTTGTACCCACTAGAGTAGTAATTGTACATCCAGTAGTAATATACACTACTCATGTCGTTGTTGTCAAATGTGTTGTTACCCGTTGCATAGTTGTAGTACTCTGCAATACCATAGTAAGGACCGTACGTATAACCAGTTGTTCCATTCCACATTTTGTTGTTCTTAAATGTGTTGTGAGATCCGTGGTTACCAGTTGATCTTACGCTAGTTCGTGAACCCGAGAAAGCAACATAAGCTGTCGTGTTTGAAGTACCACGGTACCTAGAAACAATCATTTCACAACCATCAAATGTGTTGTAATCAGCATTGTTTCTCATTAATACACATTTCGTACTGTTACCAGTGCCAGCTGCATTGATTTTAAGATTTTTAAAAGTCATGTAATCTGCGCCGTACAATTCAATTACATCTGTTGAAGATGTAGTGGTGATTGTTTCGCCATTACCATTGATAGTAATCGTGTTAGTTGCGCTTGCACCAGAAGCTGGTTCAAACATAACTGTTTCGCTGTAAGGTCCTGAGGACGCGACAACGTTAACCGTTACTGCTCCTTTAACCCCATTTGATTTTAGGGCTGAGGCAAGGTCAGTGAACGATTTGAAGTTTGTTCCGCTAGTTGCAGAAGCTGAGTTGATGGTGTACGTACCATCTAATTGAGCCATTGCCATTCCACTTACTAAGAGTAAGCTGACAGACAACAACAATCCCCGATAAAGGGACGAAAGCCATTTCGTGTTGTAATGTTTTTCCATTTTTACTTGTTAAATTAATAAATATATTACCTACTACTGGACATAGCAGACCTATGACCAAGAGTCCAAATATAAAGGGACGTTAGACAGAAAACCAAGTAAAGACGATAGTTACAGGAGACTTGTAGTGAAAAACACTAGAAAAAAACGAAATCCTTGCTAACTAGAACAACTAACAATCAGAGGGTTGCACCGCTAAAAAGTGTTTATTCTTTAGAAATGTCATTTTTTAATATTTTTTATCTTTTTAAGTGTTAATTAAACCTTTTTTAGGTGTTTATTACCACAATAAGCCCTTTTGGAAGTGTTTTATATTTTCAATTCAACGGGTACTTTTCTGGTAAAGTGGAAACACGGTTTTTGTTTTGATTTTTTAACCATTCCATCAAAGGATTAAAGTAATCCACCATAGGTTTTGCGGTCATTTCTGAACCGAGGTATTTTTTAAGATGATCAGGCCAATGGCAATTCGCACCATCTTTCATCAATTCTTTCAAAAATGACCCAATTTCCTTACTGCCGTAATAATTGGTGTTGTGAGGATCTTGATTCAATATCTTATTAGAAATGTGGTCATGAAATTGGAATAGGAGTACATTACTTAATGCGTAATCATAGTACTGCGCTGCATCGTCATTAATATGTGTTTTACTTGCCGCATCACAGTATGAACTATCTCTTTCAAATGGCGGAACAATACCCTGGCAAGATCTCTTCAACTCCCACCACCTTTTATTATACTCAGACTGAGACAAGTTATTAGCATACAAATCATGCTCAAACTCCGTCATAACACCCGCTCCCCAAGGCAATAAAACGACATAATCTAGAGCTTCTTTTAACAGTTGCATGGTTGGATCTACCTCTACATCTTCATCAATTAACCCATATTGTTTGAGAAATGGTGGCTGCATGCTCGCCATGCCAATTAGTGTTCCCATCGCTTCATGATAAGCCCGATTCGCCCCTCCCCTAAGAATAATAGGTACACTGTCATTTGTATAAGATATATAATAATATATATGTCCCAACTCATGTAAGGTCGTTCCCCACCATCGTGTATTGGGCTCAATACTCATCAAACTGCGTACGTCGTCAGCATTGTTCATATGCCATGCCGATGCATGGTTGTTCTTTTTGTGTTTTGAATCCAGTGACAATGGGTATAAACTTGACTTTTCATAAAAACTTTTTGTCAATGCTGGGAATCCTAAGCTGATATAAAAGTCTTCAGCTTGTTCCATTATCCATTCTGGCGATTTTGCCATTAACGCTTTATCGAGATCTACACCGTCATCTTTCACCATAGAACTCCATTCTTGACCCCACCTATTGGGCAACCAATGTGCTGGTAGCATTTCAGGAACAGGTTGGTTGTATTTTTTGGCTAGTTCATATCTCGCCCAAGTGTGTAGTTCGCGATACAAAGGCCATACGTCGTGAATCATTGACCGACAGGTTTTCATCATTTCATCACTTGTCATTCCGTATTCTGACACCTGATATTGAAAATAATTGTCGTATTTCAGAGCTTGAACGGTTTCGTTTCTCAGCCCACGTAAGTTTGTTAAGCCGCTTTTTAATACTCTTCCAACCTCTTTACTCGCTTCCCACGCCAAAAGTCTTTCTTCCAAATTGTCGCTATTCTCAAGGATGGCATCTATATCATTGACCGTAACTGGTTTCCCATTTATTGAAAATTCATACCCGAACAACATTTGCGTTTGCAGATTCTCAGCTTTTATTTTTTCGCTTACCTGTTCAGATACTATTGCAGGACTACTTCCAGCAGCATACAAAATAGCTTCTAACTGTCGGATTTGGACCGGTAGCAACTCATTTCGATTTTCTAAAAACTTTAATGCTTGTTCAATGTTCTCTGCGCTTCCCGTAAAGGCCACCATTGCCTCGCTGGCTTTCTGAGCCTCTAAAGCCGCTGTAGTATCCCCTTCAATAATAAAAGTGTTCAATTTCCATTGGGCCTCATTAGCTGGAATTAATAATTGTTGGAATTTTAAGTTATATGATTCTAGAAAGTTTTCGACTTCCGTATGGATTGTTTTATCATCCTCATTGACCTTTGTACAGCCGGTAAATAATAGTATTAAACTGAAAGAAAAGATTTGTGTAATTGTTTTCATTGCCTGTGTGTTGTTAAACAAATGTAAGAAATCAAGGCAATCCATATATTTTCCAAGTTGTTTATCAGCAGTAGGTAAAAAGTTTCTGGAACCATCGTTCGACTACCAATTTGGGACTCAAAACAACATTAGATTGTTTTCTTTGTACAAACTCTACCGCAAATGCAGGAAGGACAAAGTATACATATAGAGGCTCGGAAAACCGTATCAGTATGGGTTAATGAGCACTCTGACGCTCTGTTTGCCTATGCTGTTAAAAGGGTTAGTGACTCGGGTTTGGCTAAGGATCTAGTGCAGGATACATTTCTTGCAGCTTACCAATCGTTCAATCGTTTTGAGAATCGTTCCAAACCTAAAACTTGGCTCACTCCCATCTTGAAAAATAAAATTATGGCCCATTTCCGTCAGGTTTATAGACGAAATGAGACCTCCATAGAAGGAGACTACCAAATGTTTAACGAAGATGGGTCATGGAAAACGGAAAGTATTCCAACTCAAACAAGTGATCAGCATTTGTTGGACACCCCTGAGTTTATTACTGTTTTTGATGGCTGTTTAAGTCAATTACCAGAAAGATGGGCAGCTTCTATTAGAATCAAATACTTAGAAGACGATAAAGACGTTGAAGATTTAGGTATTTCTAAATCAAATTACTGGAAAATGCTTGAACGGGCACGAACTCAGTTAAGACTGTGTATAGAAACCAAGTGGTTTAAACATAACGATAACCAATAAGTGAAAATTTTAAACGTATTATTTATTTCTTGTAGGCGAGCTAGTCAACTCGTTCATCAAAAACACAATACTGGTTTAAGCAAAAAAGACCGTATACGTTTGACGGTGCATACAAAGATGTGTGCTGCATGTAAATCTTTTGAAAAACAAACAGAGCAAATCGAAGAAGCGATTAAAAAAAGTTTGGACCAAACCACTGTAAGTGACCTCACGGAATTCAAGGTCGAAACCATCAACAAGTTAAACTAAATTTAAGATTTTTCATTTCTGTTGTCAGGTTACCAAAAAAGGCCCGACTACGTTTTTTAGTACACTAAAAAATTTAACAGAAAATGAAAAAAACAAAAACGCTATCAATGGTTGCCGTTTTACTACTGTCAATGGTATTTGTACAGTCATGTAAGGACGATGAAGAACCAGAACCACAGACTAACAATGAATTTATCGCTGACGATGCAAGTTTCTCTGGATGGGAATCTTGGGACTTAGTAGACACAAAAAGTGGTGTTGACCCCGCCCTTACTGGCGCTCACGCTGGAAATGACAGTACTTCTGTTCGTAAAATTTACGTGAAGAACAGTCAAAAACCAGTTGATGGTATGTACCCTATTGGAACCTTGATTGTTAAACACATGAAAAGTGATGCAATGGAAATGATTACAGCCATGGCGAAACGTGGTAACGGGTTTGACGCAGCGAATAACGATTGGGAATACTTCGTAATCGAAGCTGGTGGTAAAATTGTTGTTGACAATGGAACTGCCATGAGAGGAAGTACAAACTTAATGAACGGAATGTGTGTTGGTTGTCACTCAAAAGCAACTACAGACTACGTTTTCACAGAATAGTTTCTTACTGTTTTTCAACCTTTTCAATATTCTGACTTGACAATGTGTCTAGTTAGAACAACGGTAAAGCCTCTCTTGTAGGGGCTTTTTCTTTGCAAATAAAATATCTCGCCTAATTTTAATATATCATTGTAATTCATGATTGAATTTGTAGAAGGAACCGTCGTTGAATTAACGCCAACTCATGCCGTTGTTAACGTGAATGGTATGGGATATTTCATTCATATTTCACTAAATGCTTTTGAAAAACTTCAAGGCAAAAAACAACTTCGATTACTAACATATCTTTCTGTTAAGGAAGATAGTCACACGCTGTATGGCTTTTATGATGCAATGGAACGCTCCATTTTCATTCATTTAATCAGCGTGAGTGGAATCGGTACTTCCACAGCCAGAATGATATTGTCTTCGTTAAACCATAATGACCTCATTGGAGCAATAATTAATGGAAATGTTCCGTTGTTAAAATCAATCAAGGGCATTGGACCCAAAGCCGCCCAACGAATGATATTAGAATTAAAGGATAAAATGACCAAACTTGGGGGAGACCTATCACCACTAAGTAACACCAATCACAACCATTTCAACGAAGCACTTGAGGCTTTACAGGCTCTTGGTTTTGGAAGATTAGCAGCCGAAAAGGCAGTCCTTAAAACTAGTAAAGAATTAGGAGATGATGCTACTACCGAAAACCTCATCAAGAATTCACTTAAAATATTATAATTTTGTCAATCCCAAGATCAATACAACTGCCTATAGCAAATAATTACTTTATACTCCGTTTAATACGTGTTTTAAACACATTACTAGTAACAAAAAAGAGAACACTTGAGAAGTAGTTATAGAGTACTGTTGGCAATTTGTACGTTGTCTTATTTAGCCATTTCGTCTACTGCGAATCGGCCTGTAAGACTGAACCCACTTTCACAAGATGGTTTGGACGATGATTCAACAAAAAAGGATACACTTAAATATCCCATTCGTGACAAAAAAAGTGATGAATTTAATCGAATCAATCAGTTTGATTTAAGAGATCCAGACAACGTTCGGACCGATATTGAATATAACCCTGAAGACAAAACATATACCTTTCAGAAAAAAATTGGAGACCATAGTTTTGGATCTCCTAAACCCATGACTTTCCAAGAGTATTTGGAATATCAGCGTAAAAAAGACCAACAAGACTATTTTAGACAAAAATCTCAAGCGACCAACTTCGTTAGAAGCAGCGGCATTTTACCTGACCTTTTCTTTGATCCGAAACTAGCAGGAGATATGTTTGGGGAAGGCCTTATTGATATCCGACCAAGTGGTTCAGCTGAACTTATTTTTGGAGGGAATTACAACCGTGTAGAGAACCCCAACTTTACAGCCAGACAACAGAAAAATGGCAACTTCGATTTTAAAATGAAGATGCAGGTCAATGTGACTGGCCAGATTGGTGACAGGATTAAAGTAAACACCAACTACGATACTGAAGCAACCTTCGAATTTGAAAACCAAACCGGTTTAAATTGGCAGGGCAAGGAAAACGACATTTTACAATCCATTGAACTTGGTAATGTGAGCCTACCCTTAAATGGTAGCTTAATTCAAGGTGGACAAAGCTTATTTGGGGTAAAAACCAAATTGCAATTTGGTAAATTAACCATGACTGCCATTGCTACTCAGCAAAAAGGTGAAACAAGAGAAACTGAGGTAAATGGTGGTGCTCAAATCACTAAATTCAACATCCAAGCAAGTGACTACGATGTGAACCGTCACTTTTTCTTATCACAATATTTTGCCGACAACTATGACAATGCTCTAGCCAGGTTGCCTGTTATTCAAAGTAATGTAATCATCAATTACATAGAAGTATGGGTGACGAACAGAGCTTCTAACTACAGCAATACTGGAAATTTAGTGGCCCTTATGGATTTGGGTGAAAGTGATCCATATAACAATTCCTATACTTTACCTGGAGTTGAGCCTTATCCAAACAACGATGCCAACAGTCTTTTTAGCCAAATTTCGCAGAATGCAGATGCTACTAAAAACAACTTGAAGGTCGGTGTTGAATACGTCGATTTAACAAATGCCCGTCAATTAAATGCGCAAGAGTATACCATGAATGCGCAGCTAGGTTATGTGTCGTTAAACCAAGCCCTTAATACAGATGAGATACTTGCTGTTGCTTATGAATATTCATACAACGGTCGTATTTACAAAGTTGGGGAGTTTGCAAGAGACCGACCGCCAAACAATCAAAACCCTCCTACTCTAGCGGTAAAAATGATTAAGTCTACCCTCATCAAAACCAATTTACCAACCTGGAATTTGATGATGAAAAACATCTATTCTTTGGGAGCATATAACATGCAGACCGAAGATTTTAGTTTCAACGTTGTATATGCCGATGATAAGGGTGGCGGTGACTTAGGATATTTACCTGTTGAGCCAAGTGAAACAAATTGGTATAAAAGACAGTTAAACGCTGTTTTCAAATTGGACAAAATGAACCGTCAATTTGAGTCTAAACCGGATGGATTATTTGATTTAATTGAAGGCGTTACCATACAGGCTGGTCAGGGAAGAATCATATTCCCTATGCGAGAACCTTTTGGTGATTTTGCACGTCAAAACTTTAACGATGCCAATGGCAAAAATGCAGATTACTACGCATTTGACGCACTCTATGATTCAACGAAGTGGGACGCCGAACAGGACGTTTCTCATGATAAATTCTTTTTACGTGGAAGTTATAAAGGATCCTCGAGTAACCAGATTCGACTACAATGTTTCAACGTTCCAAAAGGTTCGGTAAAAGTAACGGCCAATGGATCACTGCTGAATGAAGGTACTGACTACATCGTTGACTATACTATCGGTATGGTCACCATTATTAACGAAGGGATACTTGGGGCAGGTGCTGTAATTAAAGCATCTTGTGAGAGCAATTCGCTGTTCAATCTCCAGCAGAAAACTTTGGTTGGTAGTAGATTTGATTACAAGGTGTCTGATAAACTTCTGTTAGGTGGTACCATTTTGCATTTGACTGAAAGACCACTCACACCAAAAACAAATATTGGAGAAGAGCCATTGTTGAACACCATTTATGGATTTGACGGTGCCTTCAATACGAAGTCAAGGATGTTAACGAGATGGGTTGACAAACTACCCTTTATTGAAACAAAAGAAGAGTCGACAGTAGCTTTAACGTGGGAATTCGCTCAAATCATTCCTCACAAACCTTTGAGTATTGGTGATGCTGAGCGTGGAACTTCCTTTATTGACGATTTTGAAGGAGCTGAAACACCGTATGAAATAAAGAACGTGAGCAGATGGAAACTGGCCAGTGTGCCTCAGCATCAACCAGATTTGTTTCCAAATGCGAGTCAAGGTCAGATTAAACTTGAAAATGATCGGCGTGGTTTGTTTTCGTGGTATACTATAGATCCTGTGTTACAAACAGGTTTGGACAGAATGCCAGAGCACTTAAAACAAGATCCAGTGCAGCTTTCTGGTCATTTTATAAGACCAATTCCTTATAATGAACCGTTCCCAACAAAAAACATACAACAACAGCAAGTACGTACCATTCAGACGCTGGACTTAGCCTATTATCCTAAAAAGCGTGGTCCATACAACTTTGGTGTTGACAACCTTCTAGCGAACGGAGAATTGGACAACCCTGAATCCAACTGGGCAGGGATTAGTCGTCGGATAGAAAACACCGATTTTGAAGCCGCCAATTACGATTATATCGAGATTTGGATGATGGACCCATTTGTGTATGAGAAAGAACCTGGTTATTCAGGTCCTCAGAACAGTGGTCAATTGTACTTAAATCTTGGAAGTGTTTCAGAAGATGTTTTGCCTGATAAGAAACGATCGATGGAAAACTCTTTACCAACAGCTAACTCTGTTTCTGCGCCAGTAGAACAAACGGCTTGTGGTATTGTCGGAACGATCCAACCGATTGTCGATGGATTCGACAATGACCCTAATGCTAGGACCTATCAAGACGTTGGATTAGATGGATTAAGTGATGCTGTGGAATTGGGTTTCTACGACACAACGTATTTGAGAGACATCAAGACCAAACATGGAGTGAACTCACAAGCGTATTTAAACGCTGTAGCCGACCCGGCAGGTGATAACTTTAAACACCATCGAGACCCAGATTACGACCTAACTGAGACTTCTGTTCTTCACCGTTATTTATATTACAAACAGCCTGATGGAAACTCCAATTTAGATCGACTACCTGATGGAACACCAAAGGCAAACTCAACCTTTCCGGATGATGAAGATATTAATCAAGACAATACGCTAGACCAGATAGAAGAATATTTCCAATACAAAATCGACCTGAGTCAGGCCGACTTAAAAGTGGGAACTGGATACGTTGCGGATTCGATTCGGGTGTACGCTGAACGAGTAGATAAAGGCGCAAAACCAGATAGCGTTACCTATTATCAATTGAAAATTCCAATTCGTGAATATCAAAAAAGAGTGGGTGGAATTACCAATTTCAAATCAATTCGTTTTATGCGAATGTTCATGACTGGATTCGAAGACAGTGTAATTATTAGATTGTTGGAAATGCGCATGATTCGAGCAGACTGGCGACGGTATCAAAACAGTTTAAAATTCCCTCCAACGATTGGCTTACCGCCAGATCCTAACGATCCGGTAGAATTTGTCGTTAGTACAGTTAACATCGAAGAAAACAGTTCAAGAGTTCCGATTAAATATGTTGAACCTCCTGGGATAACACGTGAGTTAGATCCTACGCAACCAAATCAGGTCTTACAAAACGAGCAATCTCTTTCACTGAGAGTGTGTGACTTAGAAAAAGGTGACGCACGAGGTGCCTTTAGGGTAACCGAAGTCGATATTAGAAACTACAAAGATTTTAAAATGTTCCTTCATGCCGAAGGCGACCAATTACAAAACGGCGATGTTTGGGCCTTTGTTAGGATAGGAACGGATTTAGAAAACAACTATTACGAGTACCAGATGCCCCTTCAAATCACACCTAATGGTGCGGTTTTACAAGACGAAATTTGGCCATCTACCAACTTTATGGAGTTCCCATTGCAGGATCTTTATGATTTGAAAATAGCTAGGGAAAAAGCAACCGGTTCAAAAACCACGACATATGAAGTAACCAATGAAAAAGGCCATATTCTTCGCGTAGTCGGTTTACCAGATCTAAGTCAAGTAAGAACGATGATGCTTGGCGTTATGAACCCAAATAGCAGCACTGGACAGGAGAAACTTTGCACAGAAGTCTGGTTTAATGAAATGCGGGTAACAGGCATTTCAAACAAGGGTGGATGGGCTGCAACCGCAAGGATGGTGACTAAATTGGCTGATTTCGCTCGAGTGAATATTTCTGGGAATTACACCACCATTGGTTTCGGAGGAATAGATAAAACATTAAACGAACGTAGTTTAGATCAAACTTTCCAATACGACATTTCGTCCAATATTGAATTGGGCAAATTCTTCCCTCAGAAATATGGTATATCCATACCAATGTTTATTGGTTGGAATGAGAACTTTATTAATCCAAAGTACTATCCATTAAACCCTGATATTTTATACAAACAAGTATTAAGCACTGCTGAAAACGCAGAAGAAAGAACCAAGATAAAAGAGACAAGTCAGGACTATACGAGTCGATATAGTTTGAACTTTACCAATGTAAAGAAAAATAGAACCGGTGGAGGCAAAGTACGGCTTTGGGATATTGAGAATTTTAACACAAGCTACTCGTTCCAAAGGACATACAGGAGAAATCAGATTGTAGAGGAGAACTTCATCAACACTCATCGAGCAAGTCTGGCTTATACTTACTCTAATAGAGCAAAACCTTGGGAACCGTTTAAGAAGATCATTCGTTCGAAAAAGTTGAGTATGATCAAGGACTTCAACTTCACTATCATGCCGAGTAGTTTAAACTTCCAGTTTGATGTGGATCGAAGGTATGGTGAATTACAGAATCGAAGTAATGATGACTTTGAGGCAATTGTTCCTCGCTTTTACGACAAGTCGTTTACGCTCAAACGTACCTATGGTGGTCGATGGAATTTTACGAGAAATTTAAAGTTCAATTACAACAGCGTGGTTGACGCTTGGGTTGAAGAACCATTTGGTGAAATCGATACGAGGGAAAAAGAGGATTCTATTCGAAATAACTTCTTCAATTTCGGAACCATGCGAAACTTCAATCAGGTCATGGACTTGAACTATACGGTTCCATTTAATAAAATCAGAAGTTTAAATTGGATTACAGCATCGGCAAAATATGCTGCTAACTATAGCTGGACAACCGCTCCTCCTACGTATCCAACACTTGGTCATACCATTCAGAATAGTCAGACAATGACGTTTAATGGTCGGATGAATTTTACCTCATTTTACAACCGATCTAAAAAACTTCGCCCATTTGTGACAAGGACGGTTAAGAAAAAACCATCGGAAACAAGAAAAAGTCCTGATGACAATGGTGATGAAGATAACGAGGATGAAAAGAAAAAGAAGCGTGAAGGTTTGCATCCTGCAGCAAAAGGCATTGGTGCTTTCTTGTTAATGATGAAACAAGCACAGTTAACCTATACAGAAACAAACGGTACAACTTTGCCTGGTTTCAATCAAGACATTCAGTACTTGGGTCATAACTTTGATGTTCAAGCGCCTTCTTGGCCGTTTATATTCGGATTACAAGATCCAGAAATACGATATGATTTAGCTCGTAATGGTTTCATGACCAATGATACTGCACAAAATAACCGTTTCTTGCAGTTAAGTGGTCAGAATTTAACTGGTAGTGCTACTCTAGAACCTTTCCGAAATTTCAGAATTACCTTAAATATCACAAAACGGACGAGTAATACTTTGTCTAGTAACTTCCGTTTTGACAACGAAGCACAGGATTGGTTGGATTTAGGAATTCAAGAAGTCGGACAATATTCGATATCGTTCAACTCATGGGGTACTGCCTTTGATAAACTTGGTGATGTAACTCAAAATTATAGTTCGGCAGCCTTTACACAATTTAAAAACAATAGATTGGAAGTTGCCAATCGTATTCAACGTGAAGAATTCACGAATGGGAATAAGAGGTTTGAAGACAAAATTGGCCAGCTAGATCCTGTTACAGGATTCCCTGTAGGATATGGGCAAACACAGCAAGACGTCATGTTACATGCCTTCTTAACAGCTTACAGTGGTAAATCTGCTAAAAGTGGTTCATTAAACCCATTTAAGCGAATGCCTGCACCAGCATGGCAAATAAGCTACAATGGACTTAAGGACATGTTTGGGCTGAAAAAATACTTTACCAATATTAGCATTCAACACGCATATAACTCAACATTAAACTTAAACAGTTACTATAGTGAGTTGACATATGGAAATGATACTTTAGTCAGTGATACAAGCAATTTGAAATCGAAGTATACATTCCAGCAAGGTGTCTCATTGGTTGAGAGATTAACTCCAGTTTTGGGTGTTGATGTTACCATGAAAAATGGTTTGACATTAAAACTAGAGCACAAGCGAGATAGAAATATCACCATGTTTATGAATACGTTCCAAATGATTGAGCAACGTAACAAAGAATGGGTGATAGGCGCGGGATTTGTGACTAAGGGAGTTAAACTGCCAATAAAATATAGAGGTTCTAGGATCTTTTTGGAAAACAATTTGAACTTCAGGTTTGACCTTTCTATTCGGGATGGGGTTACTGTAAGGCGTGATATTGAATTAGGCACAAACACAGCTCAAGCTGGGAATAGAATTTTTTCTATCAAACCTAACATTGACTATAAGATTAACGACAATACCAACTTGCGTATGTTCTACAATAGAACCTTAACTGAACCTAAGAACTCACAAAGTTTCAGGTCGGCTATTACGGATTTTGGCGTGAGTTTGAGGTATACGTTACAGTAAAACTGTCTTCCTTTTCCTTTGAATTCTGTTGACAATGGGATGAATAAAAACGGATACGAATATCAAGCCTGTTCCTAAATAGAAACTTGTAGTAAGTTGTTTGTCTTCCTTAAACAAAACAATAGCCATTAGTATGCCATACACCGGCTCAAGGTTGACTGCCAATCCTGCGCTGAATGCTGATATCCCCCTTAAGGATGAAAGGGCTAAAACATACGCTACCGAAGTACATAGAATACCTAGTGCAAGCAAATACCAAAATGAGTGGATATACACACCAAATAAGGTGTATTTGGACAGAAGGTCGTCTCCAAATAGTGAATACTTTTCAAAATTGATTTCACCCTCGTAAATCGGAATGACACATGTGAGAAACAAGAATCCTGTTAACAGTTCAATTGCAGAAACTGAAATGGGGTTGTACTGTTTTAGGTGTTTTTTATTTAAGGTTGAAAAAAGTGCAGCAAGAAAAGCGGCAAGTAATCCGGTTGCGATAGACAAGTAATAAGCCTGCCCTATGTCTAGTATTAGTAAAATACCAGCTATAACAAATATTCCTAAAACTAGTTCAAACCAAAGAAACTTCGATTTCGTAATGATTGGTTCCAGTAATGAAATAAATAAGGCGCTGGTTGCCATACAGGCAAGTGCAACACTTACGTTTCCAAGCTTAATGCTGGCAAAAAAAGACACCCAGTGCAAACTGACTATTACGCCAATAATGGCAAAAGTGATTACGTCTTTTTTCTGAATTTGTCTAAAGCCTTGAAACACTCCTGGAAAAAGAAGGAGTCCAAATACTGCGATCCACATTCGATGCCAGACCAAAGCCAATTCATCAAAAGCTATAAACTTTCCGAGAATCGCAGTAAACCCAAAGAGAAATACGGCAGTATGTATTTCGAAGTACGGCTTATACTCCTTAAGTTTCGACATGAGCAAATATTCGTCTATTCACGCATATTCGCAACAAGGAATTAGGTTACTTTCCTCGCAATAATTTCAGGAAAGCAGGCTTTCTGCGATGTGCCAATTCCAATTCTACGTCATTTGACATGATGATTCGAAAGTTTGCAGAATGGAATTTTTTCATCTCATTCATATTTATAATGTGCGACTTATGAATTTTAATAAAAGGCTTTTCACAGAAAATATCTTGATAATACGACAGAGGTCTTGACGCCATAGCTTTCGCGCCATTCTTTAATACAAACATGGTATATCCGCCACGCTGACCTTCGGCATAAATAATTTCGTTCAGGTTAATTTTTTCATACTCGCGCAAACCTGGGACAACGAGGCAGGTTGGTTTTCGTTGGGCAATTGCCTCTGCTCTTAGTTTGCCATTTTTTAGAACTGATTTAGTTTTGTCAATGGCAGCTGCCAAATCTGCAACGCTAAATGGCTTTAAGATGTAATCAATTGCAGAGCATTTGATCGCTCGAATTGCATATTGGTCATAGGCCGTGACAAATACGACATTAAGCTCGTCGAGATCTAATTTCTCGATCAGTTCAAACCCGTTCATTCCTGGCATTTCTATATCCAGGAGAAGTAAATCAGGTTTGTCCTTTGCAATTGCATCGAGGGCTTTAAAAGGGTCTACAAATTCACCAATTACTTTGGCTTGTTTACAGCATTCTTGAAGGAGGTTTTTTGTGACGCGGATACTGTTGATCTCGTCGTCGATAATCATGATTTTCATTATTTTAAAGGTATATTAATTACTACTTTGGTACCGTGGTTATCAGGGTCTTCATCTGATAGATCGGTGAAGGTTTCTCTTAAACATGCAACACAATTATAGAAAACATCTGAAAAATTTATGGTGGTGGTGCCCAACAATCCTCCCAACGTAGTGGAATCGGTCTCCAAACTAATTGATTCTACAAATTGGTTATACTTACTATTATTATGAGTTCGGTTGAATCTGACTACTTGCCTTTGCTTCGTTTTAGAATTTAACACAAGGTCATACCTACACAACCCACGATCAGTGCCAAACCACATATATCCATTGACTTCTTGGTGGGTAAAATAGGTTTCAGGACTTGGCAATCCTTCATCAGTTCCGTAATGGGTGAATTTAATATTTTGACCAACTGCCTGTACAACTGAGAGAAATACAGTTAGAATGATTATTCCGAATTTGACAAACGACTTGCGATTCATGACGTTTGACAAATATAGTTTCTGAGACTTTTTTATCTAGAATGATTATCCCAACGTCGTATTTTATCTTCTAAGCGTGAAGTTGAATATCCCTCCAAAAAAGGAATGACCTCAACAATACCGCCACTTGACAGCACTTCTTGGGCACCAACGATGGTTTCAACAGTATAATCTCCCCCTTTGACCAATACGTTGGGAGATACTTTTCGAATTAATTCTATCGGCGTCTCTTCTCCAAACAACACAACGGCTGTAACACACGATAAACTGGCTAACACCCATAACCGTGAGGACTCATCCTGAATAGGTCTGTGCGACCCCTTCAGTCGACTCACTGATTCATCAGAATTAACTCCCACAATAAGTACGTCTCCACAATCTGCAGCCCTATTCAAATAATCGATGTGCCCTTTATGTAAAATGTCAAAGCATCCATTTGTAAATACTACTTTCTTTCCAGTCTGTTTCCACGAATCCACATGACCGGTCAATTCGTCTTTCCCGAGAATTTTAGATTGTATCGTTTCAATGTGGTTCATGCTCTTTGCTTTTTACGTTCTAACCCAATAAGCAACATGGAAATTCCCCCAGTAATAAAAATCATCAACATCTGACTACCATGAGAAATAATGGCGTAACTAGTACCCAAACTCAAATCTATACCGTACAACAACAAACCCTGTGGAACAAACGTGTGAAAACTCCCCAATCCTCCTGGAGCAGGAATAATGACTGCTACTGTGGCCACAATTAATGTCGTTACCGCAGCATCTAGTCCTAAATGACTCGTACCATCAAGAGCGAAAAAGATTAAATACGACACCAAAAAGTACATCGTCCAGATTACACCTGTATAAAACAAAAACAACCATGGACGCTTTAACTTAAAGATACTCTTTGCTCCTTCCAACAACCCAACAACAAACGTCAAGAGCTTTTTGATAATTGGTGGATTGTTTTCTCTTTTCTTTAGCCAAAAGAAAACCCATAATCCAATGACGCCTAAAACGGCTAACACCCCAAGAATTATTAATTTATTAGACGATGAATCACCGGCTTTATTAAGGGCATTGTTGATGAAAGATTCAATCAAATCATATTGAGAAAACACAGCTAATACTGTAACCAACATTGTCACCAGCACATCGAAAACGCGCTCTGTAAACACAGTTCCAACTAGTTTGTCGACCGGAATATTATCAGTTTTGTTTTTTAACGCACATCTTACCACTTCACCCATTCTTGGTGTAGCATAATTCACTGTGTAACCAACCATTACTGCATAAAAGCCAGTTTTTACCCTTGCTTTATACCCCATTGGCTCGATTAATAGTTTCCATCTTACCGCTCTGATAAAATGACTAAACAAGCCAGCCAAGGCAGCCAAAAAGACCCATACATAATTAGCTCCTTTTAAGTCTTCAAGAACTTTATCGGGTTGGATTTTATGGTACACCCAAACAATCAACAAAACCGCGATCATCGGGTATAACGCCTTTTTAAGGATATTTTTTATTGCTGGATTCAAGTGTTTAAGCGATTATTCGCATCAGGGAATATTATGGTCGGCACAAATTTCTTCGCTTCTTCAAAATCAAGATGTCCAAACGAAATAATTATCAGTTGGTCACCCCATTGTGCTTTTCTGGCAGCAGCTCCGTTTAGACAAACCATTCCGCTGCCTCGCTCCCCTTTTATCGTGTAAGTCTCAAGTCGCTCTCCGTTGTTGTTATTCACCACCAAGACCTTCTCTCCCTCAATCATATTTGCTGCATCCAACAAATCCTCATCAATGGTAATGCTTCCAACGTAACGTAACTCTGTTTGAGTAACTCTTACATTATGTATTTTCGATTTAAGTACTTCGATCATCATAACTCGCGGCAAAGTTAGTTGTTTTAGGTAAAGGCGATGAACTCTTAATCATGCCACTTTTTAACCCCAGCTTCAATTCTAAATTTTAAAGTGTTCTCTTTTGGTGGCACTGGACATGAATACCTGTTGTTATACGCACAGTACGGATTATAACACGTATTGAAGTCAATTGTTACCACCCTGTTTTCCGTTTCAGTCAGCTTAAAATCCAAATACCTGCCACCGCCATATGACGAATCTTTGTTTGTTAAATCGCGGAAAGGACAAAACAAATATCCATTGACCGTATCACTGTTTTCCAAAGAGGCAACTTGCTGATATAGATACAATTTCCCTTTTTGACCCTCGACCGTAAACGTTAGGTAGCCATATTGTCGATAAATAGGTTTTCTACTTGTGCTCGTCTGCATTTCAAATGATTTTCCCACCTTTTTTACAAACTTGGCTTCGACTTTATACTCTTCACTCACTGGAAAATAATGCAATCCAGAAAAATGTTCAATTTCTGATTTTGGAAGAATAGAAACCGAAGTATCCCTAAATGAAGAGTCTGTCTTCGCACGTTTTAGTAAAATACTTTGTTCATACGCTGTTTGGCCATTGACTACAAGGCCAAAACCAAAAACAACCAACAACACTCCTATCAATTTTCTCATTCTTCTATTTCTTCACTAAATAAGTCCTTTACGGAATCAGGTCTGTTTTTATCCTGTATGTCCTTTTGTCCAAGGAAATAATCCAACGTCGGTCGTTTGTCTTCAAACCAAACAAAATTGGGCAGTTTCTTTTTATCAGAAGGGAAATTTGTAACTGGATAAATGCCTCCTTTTGGACTATCGTAATACCGAACGTCAGATACGGTATTGTCCTCAACTGATATACGCATGTCACTGCACACCATATGATTCACTCCTGTATACGTTGAATCCGTTTCTTCGACATAATACACGCTTTGTCCATTACCAGAAACACGCACCTTATTTAATTTATTCGCTTTAAAAAACGCCGTCATATCATTGCCGTCAATCTGATTAAATACTTCCGGTTGTACGTACGAAACGATAAACGCATTTTGTAAAACATCCAATTTATTTAATTCTCCATTCTTTCTATAGACAATTAAGGTATCACCCGTAATTTGATTTTCCTCAGTCCATAACACTGGATTGCCAAGCATAGAAATCGTTGAGTCTGAAAAAGAATAAATCAACGAATCCGCAATGCCTTGCATGTCGCTTTTATGAATTTTTGTGTTGTAAAAGGCCGATAACCTTCTACCTCCACTGGTATCTGGTTGGTCTATAAGCGTGTCTGCTTTCACAAACAAACTATCATCATCGAAATACTTTATGGCAAGTGGATCACCAGTGACCATTGTTTTCCCTTCTAAACGATATGAAATCCCATACTGACCTTCAATCTTGATTTTTTCTAATGTGTCAATCAATGTAATATTTCTGAATGCCCGACCAATGCCTGTGTTTCTGTTATATCGCAAGCTATCTGTTACCAGTTTGTTGTCTTTACCCTCAATCCACACGCCTTTACTGAACTGGCTTGTATTCGCAATCGTATTGTACCAACCATACCTGCAGAAAATCGTATTCTCTTCACTATAAATATAGGTTGGACCATAAAAATAGGCAATCTTCGAAATCGTGTTATAGCTCAAGGTATCGCTTTTCATTCGATACTCTGGATTGGTCAGCACAACACTGTCTTTAAAGAAAAAGGTTTTACTCCGACTATAATAACGGCCTTGCCTACTGGTTAACCGGTCTGCCCCATTCACAATTTTCCCTCCAGTCGAATAAAATGCCGTTTTGGCTTTTACATCATATTGAACCAAATCAGTTGTCAGCTGCATTTCTTGATCACGTAACCTTACATTTTCACTAACGTAAGCCAACTTTTTGTCTCCGTCATACTCCAAGTAGTCTCCCCAAAGATTAAAGGTATCGCGTTGCCGGATGTAAATATTCCCATACGCTTTTACCTTGTTGTCTTTTCGATAAAAATAGGCGCTATCGCAGTTCATTAGGACACCATCTTGCTTAAACCGAACATTGCCTTTAACACGTTCTGCATCCACAAATTCCTGGTCGTATTCAATAACGTCGGCCCCCAATAATTCAATCACACTTTGTGCATGTACGGTTGAGACACCACAACAAATTAGAATTATTAGACTTGAAATTATTTTCCCCAATCGAGGTTTTATTACCGGGCTTGGTATCATAGATTTGAATCACGCAAAAATAATGCAAGAAAGGCTTGACCATATCTTATTTAACGAGGGATTCATAAAAAAAACCGACCGAATCGTCTGTGCCGTAAGTGGCGGAGCTGATAGTGTGGTTATGGTGCATCTACTCAATGCGATTGGCTTGCCAATAGTGGTGGCTCACTGCAATTTCATGCTGAGAGGAAATGAAAGTGATCTTGATGCACAATTTGTCGAAAAATTGTGTGCCAATTTAAGAATCCCATTTCATTCAAAGCGGTTTGATACTGAAGCTTTTAGCACCTCAAACCATGTGTCAATCCAAGAAGCGGCACGCAAACTCAGATATGAATGGTTCGAACAACTGCGTCAAGAATTGACCTGTGACCTAATAGCTACGGCACACAACAAAACTGACCAATTGGAAACTGTTCTCATTAATCAGATAAGGGGAACAGGTTTGTCGGGACTAACTGGAATACCAAACAAAAGAGAATCTATTATTCGCCCGATGTTGTCGTTTACCCAGAAAGAGATTAGACAATACGCCAGTGAAAACAAGATTGACTATAGAAACGACAGTTCGAACGCATCTGACAAATATTTAAGGAATAAACTAAGGCATAACGTTCTCCCAAGTCTTCTAGATATTGAGCCAAATATCGAATCTATCGTCACTAGGAATAGTACCCATTTGCAAGAATATGACTCTCTTATCGATCATGTAATTTCGATGGTTAAGAAAGAACATGTACGGACAACTAACGGAATTACATTTATCCTAATTAATGTGGTTCACAGTTATCCACATCCACATATAATTCTGTATAGATTATTATCCAACACGGGTTTTTCCTATGAGCAATTTCGCGACATTACAAGCTCAAAAGATGTAGGAAGTCACATACAAAACGATGCGTTTAACATCTCAAAAGACAGAACCGATTACATTGTAAGACCAACAGAAAAAAACACGTTTGAAGCAATTACTATAAGTAAACTTGGGACTTATCATTTTGGTAGAAAGACAATACTGGTAGAAGAACAGGATAGGTCATCGTTAAAACTGCCATTCCCAAAAAATAAGTGTGTTGTCGATAGATCTGTTTTACATCAGTCTATTGCTGTTAGGTCAGTGGTTGTCGGTGACAAAATTCAACCATTTGGATTAACTGGAAGTAAACTGGTAAGCGATGTACTCATTGACAACAAAGTTGCCAATAGCTTAAAATCCTTGGTACCCATTTTTGAAGTCGATCAAGAAATTCTCTGGGTAGGAGGATATTGTTTCTCGGAAAAGTATCGCATCAATCCCGACTCATCCGAAGATTCGAAGGTGATTGTTATTTCGATATTTGATTAAACTTACTCCTTTAGAAGGTGCTTAAATTGTTTTCGAACTTTTTGAACTTTAGGTCCAACGACTGCTGAACAATACGGTTGATTTGGATTGTTCTCGAGATAATTCTGATGATAATTCTCAGCAGGATAATAGGTAGGTACAGCAGATATTTCTGTAACGATGGGGTTTGGCCAAAGACCACTGGTATCCGTTGCTTGTTTAATCGCTAATGCCTTTTGTTTCTGATCATCATTGTGATAAAAAATGACCGATCGATACTGAGTTCCTTTATCACCACCTTGACGGTTTAACGTAGTAGGATCATGCGAATGCCAGAAAATTTCTAGCAAGGTTTCGTACGAAATAATACTCGTATCGTACCAGATTCTTGCAACTTCTGCATGGCCCGTAGTTCCACTACAAACCTCTTTATAAGTTGGATTGTCTACCACACCGCCGGCATACCCAGATTCTACTTTAATGACTCCTTTCATTTGCTGAAATACAGCCTCAACACACCAGAAACATCCAGCACCAAAGGTGGCGGTATCCATGTTGACGTTATTCACTGATTCACTCATCTCAATCTCTTCTTTTACAGGTTTAGCCTTTTTTTGTGCACATCCAAAGAACGGCAAAAGCACCAATACTGGAACAACCGATTTTACTAAAAGTTTCATATCTATTTGATTATTGGTTGGAATTTAATGGACACCGAGTTTACGCAATGTCTGATGTTTTTATCGGTCAGATGTTCACCTTCAAACACGTGTCCTAAATGGCCGTCACACGTGGTACAAGTTATTTCGGTCCTTCTTCCATCCGCATCTAAAGTTCGTGTTACCATTCCCTCAATCTCGTCATCAAAACTTGGCCAGCCACAATGTGAATCGAACTTGTCGCCACTCCAATACAATGGTGCATTGCACCTGCGACAGGTATAAATACCCTCTGCCTTACTATCAAAATATTCCCCAGTAAAAGGGCGTTCTGTTCCTTTCTGTGCAATTACATATTCCTCAAATTCATTCAATTTGTTATACGGCCTCAAAGCAGACCCATCCTTTATGTCAAAGACCCAAGTAAAGTAAGTCTGCTTCACCTCTGATGGTTCCACAAAATCCGTAAACTTCTGACTTGACCACACCTTCACAACTTCATTTCGTTGTCCAATCAGGATGGCATATTGATGACCAATTGGCTCGGATTCATTCGTTTTTAAGTCGGACCATGTTGGATAAATCTCAATCGATTTGTCAATTTCCGCCAATGCAGAATGATTTGAATCCACTTCAATAATTAAATTTTCATCCGTTAGATTATTACCTGCCGTTGTCACCAAAACCACTTGTAGTCCAAATGGCTTCATTTTTTTCGCAAAATCACTATAATGGGCTACCGCTTTAGCATACACAGCATCATCCCAATTGCCAAGAAAGGCAACAAATGTTAGCCGTAAAGAGTCCCAGTTCTTGTTGCTTATTTTTAGCTCGATTGTTTCAGGCGACATCACGCTGAATGTTTTGTCAAGCATGACCTTATCCAAATTCTCTTTCAAATTTGGTTGGCTATTTACCACTTTGTCAATGTCCGATTTAAGAGATTTCCCTATATCCATATCTATTGTGTCCATTTGTTTTTCCTGACCGTTACAATTTATCAATAACAATAAGGACAAACCCACTAAAATTGTTTTAAAAATTGAATTCCTCATACTTCTTAAACGATATAAATGATTAGTTGGTTTTGACCTCTGATTACTGACAAGTATTTATCGATAAAATTTGTCCTGCGATTCATTATAAATTGATATGAAATGTATCATGACACAACAATTACTTTTATCCCTTATACACGCGAATAAAAAATTAACTTTGAATTGAGTACTCTTACATGAAACAACATGAGCTTTCACTTAAATTTCAGTCTGTTTTTCAAACGGCTATCGATGGGATTATTCTAATTAATTCTAGAGGTTTAATTGAAGAAGTGAATGACTCTGCACTTACTTTATTTGGATACGAAAAAGAAGAAATACTTGGTAAAAACGTCAGTGTATTAATGCCTGAACCTGATCATTCTCGGCACGACACGTATGTATCCGACTATTTAAGAACACGTAAACCTAAGATAATAGGCATTGGTCGGGAGGTTGTAGGAAAGAAAAAAGATGGCAGTGTATTTCCTTTTCGACTGGCAGTAAGTGAGGTAATTCTTGATGATCAAACAATCTTTACCGGTTTCATACACGACCTAACAAAGGAAAGAAAAGCCCAAGATGAGTTAAAAACGTATGTCGACAATCTGGAGCATATCGTTCAGGAAAGAACACAACTATTAGAAGCGTCAAAATCCCAATTGGAGCAAGAAATTGTGCAAAAAGGATTGACTGAGGCTGCCCTCCTCGAAAGTCAAAAATTGTACGAAACCATTGCTAAAAATTTTCCAAACGGTACGATTAGCGTTCTTGACAAAGACTTAAACTTTTTGTTCATAGAAGGACAAGGTCTTCGAGATTTCGGCTTTGGCACTAAAGAACTCATCGGCAAAAACTACCTCAATGTCATTCAAAAAGAAATGCGTGACATTGTTAACCAAAAACTACAAGTTGTCTTTAACGATATACCGTCGACATTCGAAATGGAATACAACAGCTTCACATTTAGAGTTCGCGCTGTTCCCTTATTTAATAATGCAGGAAAAACAGACAGAATACTACTTGTCGAAAGCAACATCACCCAACAAAAAAACGCGGAAAAAGAAATATTCAATTCCCTTCAAAAGGAAAAGGAGTTAAATGAAATGAAGTCAAAATTTGTGAGTATGGCTTCTCACGAATTTCGAACGCCTTTAAGTACTATACTTAGTTCTGCATCCCTTATTAACAAATACATTGAGGTTGATCAGATAGAAAAAATTAAAAGACATACAGATAGAATTCAAAACAATGTGAAAAACCTAACAATGATTTTGAATGATTTTTTAAGTCTTGAAAAATTAGAAAACAACAACATCTTGTCTGAAATTGAACCTTTTGACATTATTGAATGTGCTTCTGAAGTAAAGGAGGACATGCAATTGTTAAAGAAAGAGAATCAAACCATTACATTAACACATGGGTTGTCTTCAACAGACGTTAAAACAGATCGGTTTATTATACAAAATATCTTAACCAATTTACTAAGCAACGCCATAAAGTACTCTGGCAATGAAGGTCATATTAGTATTGATATCTTGCAAGAAGATAAGGACATAACAATAAAAGTGACAGATAACGGTATTGGTATTAGTAAAGAGGATCAGCAACAATTATTTCAACGTTTTTTCAGAGCTTCAAACTCAGGAAATGTTCAAGGAACTGGATTAGGGTTGCACATATTTAAGCGGTACGTCGACTTGTTGGGTGGAACACTTTTTTTTGAAAGTGAACTAGGCAAAGGCAGTACTTTTGGTTTTACATTAAAGAATATACATGCATAGTATGAAAACAATTTTAGTGATTGAAGACCACGAAGAAATTCGTGAAAACCTAAGCGAAATTCTTGAACTGGATGGTTATTCTGTTCTCAAAGCAGCTGATGGTAAAATTGGTGTATCCGTTGCACAGCAAGAACTTCCTGACCTGATTCTATGTGACATAATGATGCCGAATCTTGATGGGTACGGGGTATTGCATATGTTAAGTCGAAATCCACAAACCATGCGGATCCCGTTTATTTTCCTTACTGCTAAAGCAGAAAAGATAGACATTAGAAAAGGCATGAGCTTGGGAGCAGATGACTACATCGTAAAACCTTTTGATGAAACAGATTTGTTGTCTGCAGTTGAAAACCGACTTAAGAAATTTGACTTAATCCAAGACGGAAGTCAAAAAGCCAAAGCGGCGACCAAACCTGATAACGAGTTGTTCCCCAATGGTTATTTGAAAAACTACAACAAGAAGGACTTGGTCTATCACGAAGGTGAAACGCCTACCCATGTGTATCAGTTACTCAGCGGTAAATTGAAGTTGACACGTTTGAGCGATGATGGAAAGGAAATGGTTCTGGATTTATTAAAGCCTGGCGACTATTTTGGTTATTGGTCAGTGTTACAAAAACAAACAACAACAGAAAGTGCAGAAGCACTGGAACCTTCTCAAGTAATGTTAATTCCAACCGCCGACTTTATGGATGTCGTGGAACATGAAAACAACATTGCTTCAAAGTTTATTCGCCTTTTAAGCAACAACTTGCTTGCACAGCAATATAAAATCGTAGAACTAGCTTATAACTCCGTTCGAAAACGTGTAGCGAGTGCGCTGATTCAGCTAGCCGACAAGTATACTGACGATCCAAGTAAACCCTTTAGCATGGCCGTTTCCAGAGAAACGCTTGCAGGCATAGCTGGTACATCTGTTGAATCTGCCATCAGAATGCTGTCCGAATTTAAAGCGGATGGTTTGGTTGAAGTGGATAAGGCTACGATTACGGTAACCCAATACGATAAGCTGAAGAACGCTCCTTATTAACTTGGACTATACGTGTCGACGTGTCTTTCCTTTTTGGATGGATAAATGTCGGCGATGGTAATGAGTATCCCGGTTTCTTCTACGCTTCCAAAATCATCATTTATGGCTGTTCCGAACACTTTCATAGTCGGTGACAACTGCATGTAATTGTTAATCAATGGTGGAATGTTTTCCTCTCTTGATCGCACAAATTTGGTTAGAGTTTTATGCCCTTCTTTAAAATCTAGTCCGTTCAGTTCCTCAACAAATTCACTTAAATCTGACTGCATTACCAAACCTTCCTTCGGTTTTACCAATCCAATTGTATCAGGAAAATACATTTCCATGAACGTGAGAATAGCATCTCTGGCCATCACATCGAAATTGGTATACATCGTTACTTTGCCGAAAAAATGCTTGATATGTGGATTGTCTACAGTGATTGCTCCCAAACCGTCCCACAGGTTGTCAAGGGAAAATATCCCTTTCCGAGACCCAGTACTAGGTTGAAAATTTGGCTGAACCCAGCTGCGACCTAACTCTATGGTTTCAGATAAAAACTGAGAAATAAATGTTTCTGAGAAGTCGAAATAATGCGCTGTAGAAAGCTCCAAAGGATTCGTGTTGACAATTTTAGAACAATCAATAAAACGATAGCCTCCAATTATTTCTTGTGCTTCCGGCGCCCACAAGATAAGCTGTTCATAGCAGTGTTCTGAAGTGTCAAATTCGTCAATATCGAGTGGTTCCCCAGTACCTCCTCCGGCTGATGCGAAGGTCAATTCTCTTAATCGTCCAATTTCCCTCATGACCATCGGACTGTTGTGGTGATTAACAATATATATTTCGTTCCCCCCCTTGTTTGTTGTACGCACAAACCGGTCTGCTGTCAGCTCAGCTTTTAAAACCTCTAATGGTATTGGATCTATGATATACTCTAATGATTTACTCATTTGCCGATTTTAATCTATACACCTTTTCCTTAACCCACTGAGCCCAATTTTTGTCTGTTCGACTCGTATCAAAAGTATTGGCGTTGATTGGCTGTCCAAATGTAATACGAATGGCTTTATTCTTTTGTTTGAACAACTCGTTTACCAAAAAAAACATTTCAAGGTTTACCTTAATTCCTAGCCAAGTTCTCAGTTTCGATACTCGATAAAAAAAGGGACTAAGTCGACCATCTAAGTACACTGGAACAACTGGTTTGTTATATTTCTTCGATTGCGTGATAAATGTTTTCTTCCATTCTAAATCGACAATTTCATTACCCACTTTGCGACTAACCATTCCCGCAGGAAACACAAACACGGCGTTGTCTGAAGCAAACAAAGCATCCACTTCTTTTAATGAACTCTTCACGTTTGCACCATGTTTATCAACCCCAACGAACAACCCCTTAAGGTTTTCGAGTGTTAACAGGATATCGTTTACTATAAATTTTATATCGGTTCTAAATTCGCTCATGACAGACACCAGAGACATCGCGTCCATACCGCCGAGTGGATGATTCACGACAAAAATAGCACCACCACTTAACGGTATGTTTTCAGTGCCTACCGGTTGTAGTTTAAGATTAAACCTATCTACGATTTCAAGACAGAATGCCTCATTTTGTAGGTCTTTGTTTTCCTCGATTATTTTATTGATTTCTTCCTGATGCAGGATTCGTTTTAGATAAGAAATGACAAACTTGGGTAAGCGCTTTAAAAGCTTTTCATTTTTGGACGCAACTATCCTTTCAACATCTACAAACTTCTTACTCATAAACTGCACAGCGAATTTAAGATATTAAGCCCGAGATTGCACCTATATGCTAACTGATATGTCCCTCTCAAAAGGGAAAAAAGAGCCGGTTTATTTGCCTTTAAAAATTAAAAGTACAAGTTGCGATTTGGTCCCTGTGTGTAGTACTATCCCCTCCTAACGTATAATTTTTACCTCCCAACGTAGCTCATCTAAAAACGCTTTCAATTTTCTTTGGCAGACAAATTAGATTCGACTTCCTTTGTGCTAATGGATTACTTTGCTCATGAAACAGCAGTCATTGACGACGGTTGCACCATTGGTGCGGGCACAAAAGTGTGGCATTTTAGTCACTTGATGACTGGCTGCAAACTAGGTCAAAACTGTAATGTCGGTCAAAACGTCGTGATCAGTCCAGATGTGGTGTTAGGCAACAATGTAAAAGTGCAAAACAATGTGAGCATCTATACTGGTGTTACCTGCGAAGACGATGTTTTCTTAGGTCCGAGCATGGTATTTACGAACGTAGTAAACCCGCGAAGCGCAGTCAATAGAAGAGGTGACTTCCTCAAAACAGTGGTCCGAAAAGGAACAAGCATCGGCGCTAACGCTACCATCGTTTGTGGCAATGATCTTGGAGCATATAGTTTTATTGGAGCTGGAACAGTGATTACTAAAGAAGTACCTGCTTTTGCTTTAATGGTTGGTAATCCAGGAAAGCAAATTGGCTGGATGAGCAAGTTCGGGCATCGGTTAGAATTCGATTCTTCAGGAAACGCAACCTGCCCCGAAAGTGGTGAAGTATATAAATTCGAAAACAATCAAGTGCATTGTATAGATGGGTAAAATATTAGTTACAGGCGGTTTGGGATATATCGGAAGTCACACAACGGTTGAACTTCTACAGTTGGGATACGAGGTTGTGGTTGTTGACAATCTAACTAATACAACCTTAGATGTACAAGATAGAATTCTGCAAATCACAGGAAAGTCGTTCGCTTTTTACCAAGTCGATGTGTGTGACACGGATCAACTGATGACGGTTTTCGAAAAAGAATCAATTTCTGGCGTCATCCATTTTGCCGCTTATAAGGCAGTTGGTGAGTCGGTTGAGAAACCGGTTGAATATTATCATAACAATGTTTCAGGACTGATATCACTTTTGAGTTGTACAAAAAAACATAACGTTCATTCAATCGTTTTTTCTTCTTCGTGCACCGTTTATGGTGATACCAAACTAAGTCCGATTACCGAAGAGCATCCAATTGTTGAGGCGATATCTCCATACGGAACGACCAAAATAATAGGTGAACAAATATTAAAGGATTATGCCAATTTCTCTGAAGCACGTGTTGTTTGCTTGCGATACTTTAATCCGGTAGGTGCTCATTCATCCGCATTAATTGGTGAACTTCCGTTGGGCGTCCCAAGTAATCTGATTCCATATGTAACACAAACAGCAGCAGGTATACGAGAAAAACTGACCATTTTTGGCAATGATTACAACACCCCAGACGGCACCAATATTCGAGATTTTATCCATGTAGTCGATTTGGCTCAAGCTCACGTGAAAGCCATTGAATACAGCCCAAACATGAACATGTCTTTTGACGTTTTCAATTTAGGAACAGGTAAAGGTCATTCGGTTACTGAAGTTGTAGAAGCTTTTGAACGCGTAAATAACTTAAAACTCAATTACGCCTATGGCGAAAGAAGGGCTGGTGACGTCGAGCAAATTTGGGCAGATGCAACAAAAGCTAAAAAATTGTTAGGGTGGAAAACCACTATTGAACTAGACGAAATGATGCGCTCATCTTGGGCATGGCAAAAGCAGCTTGCCAATTAAAAAAACTGTTTCTGAACAAGAAGATACCAGACCAAACCTGGCACCAGGAATACAAAATCACCCCAAAAACGGTATCGTTCATTTATGGCAAAACGCTCTTCTTGGATATAAATAACCAATAAGATATTGAACATGATTAGTAATGAGATACTTATTGGCAATTTGACTGGACTCATGATTAAAAAAGTCCAACACGTGAAACACACAAAAGCTGCAGCCAGCATGTACAGGATGACAGACTTCGTTTTTTCAATACCCCATTGAATCGCAGCTGAAACTAAGTTGTTTTTCTGGTCGTTCTCATAGTCGTACAACGAGAATAAAAGCAAATTGGTGTAGTTGATAAATACCATGCTTAACACCATCAAAATGCCGTGAAAAGAAAAGGTCATATTCCCAGATATGCCAGGCAACACCACCATTCCAAACGCAACGATGATGGATACAAAAAACTCTTTTGGTAACAAGATGCTTTTTGACTTTAGCCAATGAACCAATAGAAAATAAACTCCTACACCAAGTCCCATCATTACCCCAGCATAAAGCATTTTTTGAGGTAAAAATGCCACAGCCACATAGGCATTAAACAAGGTCAAAGCCGCAATAGTCGGCAATATTGATTTCCTATAATTATAGTGAATTAAGTGACGCACAGAAACGGATTGTTCTTTCAGTTTCAATCCATCGAGCACGTGATCTAAGGTATATATAATCCAAATCGTTGCAGCGAGTAACCAATAAAACGAAAGGCCTAAGTTGGCCTTATAAATTTGCCCAAAGAAATAGGAAGTGGAAATAGATCCAGCAACAACCAATAAAGAAAAACAATTAATAAACTCCGTTACGCTTAACTCAGAAATGCGCAAATTGGAACGAGAAGAAGTCATTTGACTATACTTCAGCTACGACTTCTTTTACTTCTGGATAGATTCGACGAATGCTTTCTTCGATACCCGCCTTCATTGTGATGTGACTGATTTCACAACTACTGCAAGCCCCTAACAACTTCAACCTTACCACGTCGTCAACTACATCAAGTAGTTCAACATCGCCTCCGTCAGCTTTTAAGAACGGCCTTATGTTGTTTAAAGCCTCTTCAATCTTAGCAATTGTATCGTTATTCAAGGTGCTATATTATTATTCGAATTTACGTTAATTTGAGTTACCAGCAATTCCGTTCTTTATCGCTACTTGTCTGGCTAATTCACCTGCCAACAGATTGTACGCTTTCCGCACCTCTTCGTTTTCGCCAAGCGCTACTCCATTGTCTCCAGATTCTCTAATAGCTTCAACAATAGGAATTTGACCTAATAATGGAAGCTTAAACTGATCGGCCAGTTGTTTACCACCATCTTTACCAAATAGGTAGTACTTTTTATCAGGCTGATCGATTGGAGTGAAATAACTCATATTTTCAACGATACCGAAAACCGGCACATTGATATTGGGATTTAAAAACATGTTCACTGCTTTTTTACAGTCCGCCAAAGCCACCGTTTGAGGTGTAGTAACGACTACCGCTCCTGAAACTGGTACCTGCTTAACAATGGTTAAATGGATGTCGCCCGTTCCTGGAGGTAAATCTAAAATTAGATAATCCAGTTCTCCCCAATTCACGTCCGTTGTAAACTGCTTGATAGCTGATGATGCCATAGGTCCTCGCCATACAATGGCTTGACTTTCATCCACCAAAAACCCTATAGATATTACCTTGATTCCATCTTTAACCAGTGGCTCCATTTTTCCATCCACCTGACCAGGTTTCTGCCCTTGTAATCCAAACATCGTCGGCATGCTTGGCCCATATATGTCTGCATCTAAAACACCCACAGAAGCTCCTGTGTTAGCTAAACTTCTAGCTAAGTTGACGGCTACAGTTGATTTCCCAACACCGCCTTTCCCACTAGCTACTGCGATAATGTTTTTCACACCTGGCAGTACATCCTTTTCTTCACGACTCGTAGTCACCCTACTCGTCATGTTTGGAACAACGTCTAGTTCTTTCGAAACAAAATGCTTTACGGCGTTAATACACGCGTTTTGAATCATATCCTTCATTGGACATGCTGGAGTCGTCAACTCAACATCAAAACGCACTTTAGTCGCCTCGATTTCAATATTCTTAATCATGTTTAACGTCACCAAATCTTTTTTTAGATCTGGATCGTCTACATGGCTTAATGCCTCTAATATGGCTTCTTTAGTTACACTCATTTTGTTGGTTTTTTACCAATCATTCGAAGGTTCATTTTTTTAATAAACCACCAAAAAAACTTGCTTTCTCGAAACAAACTTCCAACTGCAAGCAGCATTATTTGGTAGATGAAATAAATAGAAACCCATTTGACAATGATTGCAAGTGTCCGATTGGCTATGTCTATGTCGAAAAAATGGAATAAGCCTTTTCTTACAAACAAGGTTGCCGTGCCGGTTATCGCAAATACGACAAAGATTATCGTCATCCGTGCGTCGCTTTCGATTCCCCATTTAACTTTAAGTTTTTCCCAAACCTTTTTCACGTTGCGAAGTTAATTACCTATCTACTATTAACAGAGATAATATGAGATAGTTTCACTTTAATCGAAGTTGTAATATCAAGATAGTTTTCTTTTGTATCTTTCGTCTTTACACCTTATGAAACGTTTAAAGTGGATACTCCCAATGGCTCTGATTCTTGCAATTTGGGCATATTTTCAATTCAATCAGACCTCCTCAATAAGTGCGCTTAAACTCATCCCGAACGATGCCATGTACATCATGGAAACGGACCAACCTATTGAGAACTGGAAAACCTTTAGTAATAACGATGTATGGAATGCCATTAAAACGCATCCCAGCTTTATTGACCTGACGGCTGAAGCGAACTATTTAGACACTTTGGTATCTAACAACCCAACTTTATTTAAATGGTTCGACAACAGAAATCTTATTATCTCTGCTCACCCAACTAAGCGCAACGACTATGATTTCCTATTCGTTGTTGGCTTGAGTAATAAAGCCAAACCTGCCGTTTTATTAACCACCTTGGAACAACTATTAAAAGCCTCAGGATACTCAACTAAACGATCTGAACACGGCAGTGTAACGTACATTTCAGGCACTGATGAAACAGGAGAGCAGTTGCACTTAGGACAAATTGGGAATCAGCTTATTTGTTCTTATGCTCACAACATATTAATACGATCAATTGATGCTTCGACTGGTGAGTCAATTGTGGATTCGAAAGACTTTCAAACGGTATATAAAAAGGTTAGTCAAAAGGGTTTATGTCGGTTATATGTGCCATATGCACAAGCCGATGAATTAATGCAATGTTATTTTTCGGATGGCATTTCTGACATTAAAGCTATTGGTGACTTACTCGGACATAGCGCATTAGATTTTAAAGCTGAAACTGGGTTTTGGGCACTGGACGGGTATACAAGTATCGACAGTGCTAAATCCTCCTTTTTAAGCGCTGTCTTAGCCTCCGGACAAAGTGAGAATACAGTTGGGTCAGTGCTGTCAAATAGAGCTGCATGGTCTTTAAGTTTAAACTTTTCCTCCTTCCAATCGTTCAATTCAAATTTGCAGGGATTAATTGAAAATCAACCAGAGTATACCGCGTATAACAAACATCGAAAGCAAATAGAATCGTTGCTAGGTATTTCTGTTGAAAATGATCTTTTGAGTTGGATTGGACCAGAAGTTAGTATGGCGCAATTGAGAAAAAACTTGTCCTATGACGAAAGTGAGAACGCAGTTTTTCTAATAAAAGCACGCGATATAGACTTGGCCAAAGACAGGTTATCGTTTGTTTCAAAACAAGTAAAAAAACGTACGCCAGCACTTTTCAAGCAAATCGATTATCGAAGTTATCAAATCCAATACCTCGAAATCAAAGGTTTTTTCAAGCTGTTTTTTGGTGAGAAGTTTAACAAAATCACGAAACCTTATTATACCACTATCAACGACTATGTCGTTTTTTCAAATAGTCCTTACACACTCATTGGTTTAATTGAAGACTACGAAAACCAACGCACTTTATCCAATACTGCCTATTATCAGAACTATAAGGATCAATCGAAAGAAAGCAGTATCTCTCTGTTTGTGTCTCCCTCGAATCTTTATCCAGTGCTTTTACCCATGTTAGACGCAGAGAGTAGAAAATCCATGCATTCGAGTAAGTCATATTTCGAAGGCTTTGAAAGTCTTGGTTTAAACCTTATTTCCAAGGGATCATTGTACAAAACGCATGTCTTTTTATTGAAAACCCAAGAAGTTGTAATTGTTGAACAAGCCAATGAAGACGAGTTTACCAAGTTATACAAACTGTATGCGTTAGAGCGTGATATCTACAGTGCGCAATTTGTTCTAGAATGGATTGAAGATGGTAATTACAAAAGGCAGTTCCCTGGTTCCGACAAAATCCAAATTGAAGCTGAGACAACGCGAGGTGTGTTGGACGGAAATTACACGGAATATTATTTGAACGGGAAAAAGAAAACGACTGGGAAATACAAAATGGGTAGAAAAAAGGGGACTTGGAAAAGTTACGATGAATCTGGTAACCTTACCGAAAAAAGAAAGTATTAAAAAAGGCGGCATTTGTTAAAAGCCGCCTTTTCAAAATGTTTTGTATCTATTTATTTGAATCCGCGTAATCGAAGACTTTTTTTAGAATTTCTGTGGTGCGTTCCACAGGATTTGCTCGAATCTTATCTTCTTGATTTTTAATCTCTGAAAACAAAGCTGTCATTGCATTCTCAGTTACATACTCGTTAAGATCTGTTGTAACTGTTTTTTGCGTTGCTGTATTATAGAACGTTGACAATGGGGTCCAGTACTTATTTGCGTTCACATTATCCAGTGATTCCTTGATTACCGGAGTAAACTTTTCTTTCAATTGTGCACTCGTCGCTGCTTTTAAATAATTGGTAGCAGCCCCTTCTCCTCCAGTTACAATGTTAATGGCATCCTTGATGGTCATTTGCTTTATCGCATTCACAAAAATAGGTTTGGCTTCAGCCATAGCTCCTTCAGCACCTCTGTTCATTGCCGTTATTAAGTTGTCAAAGTGTTTTCCCGCTTCTCCTCCAACAAAAGGTATACTTCTAATTTTATCTTCCGCATCTCTTACTTCTTGCGGCACCAATATTTTATACGCTGCGTTGTTTAAAAACCCATCCGTCTGACCCAAAAATACAGTACCTGTCGATACGCCTTTAGTCAAGGCCTCTTTCAATCCTTCAGCTGCTTCCCCTTCCGTTATTCCTCCCGCCTCTGCAAGTACTTCATTTGCTGTTCCTAGTACGTGCAATAAACTATCACAAGATGTTAAGGTTATTGTTAAACCTAAAATTAAACTCCACTTTTTCATTATCTATATGTATTGAATTAAAAACTGACTAGATCTCGAGTCAAAGGCAAAATAATCACTCAATGGCCTCGTAGATCGCATCCATAATTTCTGAGCGTACACTCATGCTGACTAACTTTTTATTATCTGCAGTTGGATATACTCTGTTTGAAAGAAAAACATAAACTATGCCATTTTCTGGATCAGCCCACATTTGCGTTCCTGTAAACCCACTATGACCAAATGTTTTGTGCGACGCATAGTCAGAAACTGGGTTCACTTTGCGACTATTTGGTTCCGGTTTATCAAAACCAATACCCCGTCGTGAATCCATGTACTGATATTTAGTAAAGGTATTTATAGTCTCTTCCTTTAAAAACCTTTGTCCGTTATAGAAGCCGCCATTCATCAGCATTTGCAGCAAAGCTGCTACATCAGCACTGTTTGAAAACAGTCCGGCATGTCCTGAAACACCTCCCAACATAGCTGCAGCTGGGTCATGCACATAGCCATGAATTAAGGCTTTTCTAAAGTCTGCATTATCCTCTGTGGGCACTATCTCTGTTTTCGTAAATTTCTCTAAAGGTTTATACGTCATCGTTCGTAGACCCATCGGCTGATAGTACACACTGTCTACAAATCTATCTAAACTCGTATGTGTTACTTGTTCTATTAAATACCGCATTAGTATCATTCCCAAATCGCTGTACTCATAGTGACCTGGTTTCTTAACTTCAGAATCATAAATGGTTCCAAAAATGACGGATTGAAATTCTCGACACATGTATAAATCATCGGAAACCTTTATGCAAAAACGATCCGATTCTACCTTCGAAAATGTCGTATCGTACACCATCGGGTCGGCCGTGGTTACTCGATAAAACGGTATCCAACTCTTTAAACCAGATGTATGCGTTAATACCTGCTTAAGTGTTATATCTTGTTTGTTGGTGGTGTCAAGGTTCTCTAAATATTTTGACAACGGGTCTGATAACTTGATTACTGAATCTTCAACCAATTTCATGATTGCCAACGTAGTCGCATTCACTTTAGTTAATGACGCCAAATCGTACAAGTCACTGTTTGACACTTCTGTTTTTCCTTCATAGGTATGTTTACCAAACGACTTTTGATAAACTACTTTACCATGTCGTGCTACCAAAATTTGACAACCAGGTGTTGCCCCTTTTGAAATGGCATTTAAAGCAATGCTATCAATTTTGGCAAGTTTCTTTTCGTTTAAGGATACCTCACTTGGCTCTCCGTACTGCAACACTTTTAAGTCTTCAATAACTTTTTGGTTAAACACCTTAAAATTCTGAGTTACCGATACTGGTAAAAATGCATCCGCCGGAATTGCGCCAAACAGCATTTGAGCGGCTTTGACTTGATTCGTCTTGTCATCTTGATAGGCCATGACAACGGTTTTCATTCCGTCAAAAAACTTCAAATTGTAAGGGTTTCCAAAGTCGACAAATACACATTTCTTCACTTTGTTTAGTGCTTTCACAAAACGTGCTGTCGACATGTCAACGCCGAAATTATTTCTTGGATATCGACTTGTTTGGTGTAGTGTCACCACCACTACATCATAATCAGCGTATGTTTTGGCCACTCTTGCAATTTGGGATTCAGTGATGGATTTTGGCAAGTGAAAATGGGTTGCCGAATGGTAGTGATCAAACGTTGATTCAAAGTCGTTGCCGCTTGGCCCCCCTATCGAAATGGTCGCTATTCTTTGCTTACTGTTCAGTTTTAAGGGAAGAAGATTGTCCTTATCTTGCACTACACACAACTGCTTTTCAATAAGTTTATTCAGTAAAAAGGTTGCGTAAGAAGAATTTAGTTCCTCCAATAAGTTGTCTTCAACAAGTGGTTTAAAATTATCTAGCCCTGCCCAGTATTTGGCTCTAAGTACTTTTTTAACTTTATCATCAACGTATTTCTGTGTTAACTCTCCGCTTTTTATTGCGGCTTTAATCAATTCGATTGCTTTTGGAATATTTCCAGGTGCCAACAAAATATCATTCCCAGCTTTTAACGCTTTCAACTCCAATCCACCAGGTGAATGGAATTTCGCAACGCCTTGCATATTAAGGGCATCCGTAAAGGCCAGCCCATTAAAACCAAGTTCTTTTCTCAGCAAACCGTTAATTCCTTTTTCTGAAATCGAAATAGCCGTATTGGGTGCTGGGTCAATTGCTGGAATGTATAAATGCGCTGTCATCACACTCATAACGCCGCTGTCAATTAAACTCCTGAATGGATATAGCTCGACAGAATCCAATCGCTCTCTGGAGTGATTGATTACTGGTAAATCTTTATGTGAATCGACGTCTGTGTCGCCATGACCTGGAAAATGTTTTGCGCAAGCCATCACATTTTCTCGTTGCATACCACTTGCATATGCCCATCCTTTGGCTGCTACGTTCTTGACATCTTCTCCAAATGATCGGTAATTGATGACAGGATTGTTCGGGTTGTTGTTTACGTCGATGACTGGTGCAAAATTGACGTGAATACCCATTCTTTTACACTGTCGGCCAATTTCGCGACCCATTTCATAGATTATCTGATTGTCTGCAATACCGCCTAAGCCCATTTGGTACGGGAATGACGTTGTATTGCTCAACCGCATCGCCAATCCCCATTCTCCATCAATGGCAACCATCAACGGCGTCTTAGACATTGCTTGAAATTCGTTCGTTAGTTTAACTTCTGTGAGTGGATCTCCCTTGAAAAAGATGACTCCTCCCACTTTGTATGTTTTAATATCACTGCGCACTTTTGCTAAATGCGTTGCACCGTATGTCGGCCTTACTTCAATCATCATTAACTGAGCAATCCGTTCATCGACTGTTAAACTTTCGAACGTATTGTCAACCCAATCAGCTGCAAATCGCTCTGGATTTGGCGCATACCCCAACGTGTTAGTCAGTAATAAAGCAGCACATGCTAAAAATTGTATGATTGGATGTTTTCGCATTAATAATGAATTCTCTTTACTATCTATTCAAAAAGTGTACCCTGCAATGTTATAGAAAAGTTACCCGTTGTGCTTTACATTTTATCAACTCCAATTAATCCGTGTCTAGTCGACAAACAAAGTATCGATACAGGTATACTACTATTGTTAACTGCGTCGTTGGTAATAATAACATGACTTCCCAAAAGAAAATTTCCAACACTCTAATAATTAGTCTTTTACAATTTGTTCTTTTAACAAGCTGTGAAGCTCAAACGGATAATCCACCACATGTAGAAGGAGATTCTGCCATAACGATTTCAAAAGTGGGTGATATCCCAACACCAAATGGATTCGAACGCTTCCTTTATGACAGCCTTCACGTCGCCCATTATTTGCAAAACTTGTCGTTTAAAGAGGACAATACCGTGTATTTATACAACGGCGAGTTAAAATACAACCAACGCGTCCAGTATGCTGTTCTGGATATTGATGTGGGCACCAAAGACCTACAACAATGTGCGGATGCTACCATGCGACTTCGTGCTGAACATTTGTTTAAAACGAAGCAATTCGACAAAATAGCGTTTCACTTTACCAGTGGTGATTTGGCTAAATGGACCGCGTATGCGGATGGATATCGAGCCAAAATAACAGGTAATTCTGTGAACTGGATCAAGACACATCAACGAGACACCAGTCACGCAAACTTTCGAAAATATATGGATTTGGTATTCTCTTATTGTGGCACGCAATCGATGAGCAAAGAGGTTGAAAAAGTAGCTATTGCGAATATTCAACCGGGTGACGTGTTTCATGTTACAGGTAATCCTTATGGTCATGCAGTCACTGTTATGGCCGTAGCGAAAGACTCGCTAGGTGCACCTATCTTTTTATTGTCGCAAAGCTACATGCCCGCGCAAAGCATCCATATTTTGGTCAATCCAAACGATAAAAACTTGAGTCCTTGGTATAGGTTAGAGGAAGGGAATTCATTGACAACACCTGAATGGGTGTTTCCTCCAAACAGTTTAAAGCGTTGGAAAGATTAAAGGTCTAAAACGAGTTTAGGTGGACGGCCTACAACCGCTTTATCGCCTGAAACTACGATTGGTCGCTCCATTAAGCTTGGATACTTAATCATTGCTTTTATCCAATTAACGCGTTTGGCGTTTTTCATTTTGTATTTTTCTTGGAAGATTTTCTCTTTAGTACGAACCAAGTCAAATGGTTTAATGCCTAACAAATCTATTATGTCTTTTAACTCCTCTTCGCTTAGAGGTTGATTCATGTAGTCAACCACTTCTACTGATTTCCCAGCATTTGAAAGTAGTTCGCAGGCCTCTCGGCTTTTGCTGCATCGAGCGTTATGGTAAATCTTCACTACTTCGTATTGACGTAATTTAGTTTGATCACATGGTCCGTAGTATCTCCATCAATTGGGTTGATAAACTCATACACCATATGTAAATCTAAATTCGTGGCAGTTAACGTTTCTATGTCCAGTGTTTGTGGAGCGCCGGTTGGGTCGAAAGGGAAACTACTAAAAGTCAATTTCGTTTCGTTTTCAACGAAAAACCACAATCCACCATCTTCAGATTGAGGATCGCCCATATCACATTTTGTTGGTCCCTCATCTAATAAAACAGTCGAGTCAGCTCTTAAAAACATCAAATTGTCTTTATCGCAATCTTGTACCGTACCACCACCTTGGTATGCCAAGAGGTCCCAAAAATCATCAACGGTAATCACGTTGCCCTGAATATCAATAGTGATTGATGGTTCGATTGTCCCACCATTTACACGCCAATGTCCTTCAGTTGCTAAATCTGTTTTTGTCTTTTCTTGTGTTTGGGGTTTATCATCTTCGTCATCTTTACAGCCAACTATAAAAATCAATGAAGCAATTAATACGATTCCAACTATTCGTTTCATACCTAAAATATTGAGCTGCAATTTACGCGATTTTTAAAAAACGGATGTGGTGCAAAAGTCATTTCTGTTTGCACCAATTTCGAGTCAAGACTTTTTGTAATTCTCGATTCAAAATGAGCTCTGTTAACTTGCCTATCCTATCGACTGGATCCAAGGTCCAGACAACCTTCAACTTAGATTCAAACACATCGATACGATACAAAATAGACATCATGTTTTGTTTGTCGTGTTCCATCAGCTTGCCAACTTCCTTTTCCACTTTACTGATAAAATCTTTGTACGGATTGGCATCACCTTCATCCCATTGCATTTCGATGATGTTAGAACCGAAATCCTTGTTTAACTGGTCGATTACCCGTCTAAGTAAATCGTTGTGATGTTCAAGTTGCTGGTATCGTTGGATTTCCTCCATAATACCTATTTCACTTGAAACAAACCAAAGCTAGGATTCCACCTGAAATAAAACTCGGCAATGATGTCGTTGGTTTGATCATTCATGTTACGCATGAAATTAGAACGTATCAGAAAATTAAAATCTTTCGCTATTTCCTTTTGCCATTGTAACCTTACCATGGCTACCTTTCTATAATCAAAGACATATGTGTTGTTCCTTGCCGATACACTTCTATACACGACATCACCCATTGGGTTGTGGAATTGGTGGGCATCGTAATAATTCAACATCAGACCAAAACCTTTTGCGTATAGGGCTAATGACATATACTGACTTAAACCATCAATATAGTTTTCGGGTTCGGTAGAAATATCTTCATAGTATAAAGCGTGTCCTTGTAGGTCTATTGAGTCAATGAAGCCGTTAGTTGGTCGATAGCGATATCGAAGGCCGTAATCAAAGTTAAAATTGCTAATGGTAGGCATGTGAGACGTATCAATCTCTCCGCCTTTGTGAAATGAGATAGCCGAAATTGGAAGAGAAAGTACATGCCTATCCTCTTTCAAGTATTGTTTAGGTTCAATTCTAATTCCTGTCGTAAACTCCTCACGAAATGGACTGTTCTGATAAATCATTTTATGCCAATCAATCCAAAACTCTCCATCAAAGCGTTTCGTATTTCGTCTATATTGAAATCCATTTTCTAGTCGATTTTCAATCACCCGCTCTGGGTCGTACAATGGCTCAACCAATTGATGTTGCATGGCTCCCATCAATGTTCCGAATCGGATAAAATGTCCGTTATTAGTGAATTGAAAGCTAAACGTAGGCCTTTTAATAATGGCTTCATCCGCTCCAAAGTCTTGTTGTACAAATAATCCTAGAGATACTTGGACTTTGTCGCTCGATTGGTAACTTAACTCAGGCCACATTTGATAGCCAAACAGCGTTCTACCTTGATCAATCCGCGATTTATATTCTGAATTCCGGAAGTATCCTAAGCTTTCCACATTGAGCTGCAACAAACCCACTTGGGTGTCTTTTCTCTCGAGGTCAAAGAAGGTGTTGTCCCACTGTCCGTATGAAAATATGGACAATGAAGTGAACAATAAAACCAAAAAACCGCGTCGAACTCTTAAATCCATTATGGCAAATATAGTAGGATAGACTTCAAATAGTTCATGATTTCAACCGTTTGATTACAAGCATCTTACAAATTACGACATCCATTAAAATGAAACTGTACGTACATTTGAAATCACCACTATAAGGAGATGGTACACCATTTGACTATGGTTGAGTGGATTAATTTGACCCTTATGAAAACAAACATCAAATACATCGCAATGACGCTGCTAGTTGTTTTCAACTTTAGCTTCACTGAGAAAGAAAATGCTGCTTTTAAATTTAGACAGCAAAACAATAAGGCTTTTGGTTTTGGGGAACAACTCACCTATCGCGTTCATTACGGGTGGTTGAATGCCGCTCGGATTACCATGCGGGTTGATGACACTGTAGTTTCTGTTGGCGAAAGACCAACTTACCATATTGTAGCCAGCGGTAAGACCAATAAATCTTTTGACTGGATGTATACGGTTCGTGACCGTTTTGAATCTTACGTCGACACTTCGGGAATTGCTCCTTTGAAATACTTTAAAAACCGTACAAGAAGACAAATACAAAGACACTGATTTGGTGTACTACGACCATGAAGGCAAGAAGCTACGTGGACTTAAAAAGAACATGGATATGCCAGAATACGTACAAGACATTGTGAGTGGAACGTATTACGCACGAACCATTGATTTCAGTAAGGCGTATGTTGGACAAACCTTCCCATTAGACATCTACCTAGATCAAAAAATTTACAATTTGAAGTTTAAATACTTGGGTATTGAAACGATAAAAAGTGACTTCGGAAAGGTTCGTTGTATCAAGCTACGTCCACAGTTGGTTGTCGATCGCGTTTTTAAGGACGAAGACGATATGACTATTTGGGTGAGTGACGACGGTAACCGATTACCTATTCGTGTTCAAACCGATATTTGGGTGGGCTCGTTAAAAGTTGATTTGACTTCATACAAAGGGTTGGCAAATCCTTTTGACGCTAAGTTGTAGTCAGTCGCTTAAGTATTTAACTACTTGTTTGACGACACTCGGGGCGTATCCGTTGACCGTCCATTCTAGATTTCCATTTTCGTCATATCCACAAATCATAGGAAATCCATAGCCTATTGTATTTATTTCCTGCGTTTTATAATAGGGAAACTCATACCCCTTCCTAGCGATAAAACGAAGCAAATTGTCTTATTCATCGAACGTATTTAATACCACAATTAATGAATCGTTGAGTTTCCCTTTATCTGTTTCCTCCTTGAGTTTGTTTTTAAGCACTGCACACGGTGCACAGCTAATATAACTATACACTACCACCGATTTTTTTTGTTGATACACCGGTCCGGACACATGAATCGTGGAATCCAACGTGCTAAGTGCCTTAAATGGGAGTTCCATTTTTGTGGTGGTATCTGCCACAATAATAGGTGCAATAAATACTGAATCGTTTGCACCAAGCTTAGGATAGAAATAATCTTTTGAAGGTGGTTTTTCCATTTCATTTATGGAAATCACATTCGAATCATTCATGTAATATAATTCATCGTAGAACCTTTCAGTGATGCTAACAAGTTGGGACGAGTCATTAAAAATCAACGTGTAATAGCTGTAACGCTTGACGCTGTTTTTGATTGGAGGTCGTACGACAATAGTATCCAGATTATCAGAAGAATATTTTACGCTACCGATTCTGCTAAATGTTTTGGTGTACTTAAAATATTTGAAAGTTCTGTAATAATGGTAAAAGCTCTTGACTGGGTCAGTATAATGTGCTCCTGATTTTCCATATCCATAACTCACCGTTTTACCATCAAGTGTTTCAAAATCCATGTACGCATTGAACCCATAGAATGATTTGAATTTATCATCTTCGAATACGACATACACACTGTCTTGGCGAGTGGTAGAGTCATTCAAATCGTGACGTTCTGCATGTAGGATTAATTCTTTTTCAACTAAATCTTCTAATCCCTGATGCATCTTACGCTTGGCTGTGCTACAGGAGCATAGCATAACGACTAAAGCAAAAGCTACTAATTTATTTGGGGTAGATTTCATTGATTCCGTTTATCGAGAACAAGGTAAGTTCTTTTAAAACGTTTAGATCAATGTCAGATAATTTTTTTACATACAAGCAAGACTTGCCGGTCTTATAAGTACCCAATCGACTCATAATTTTTTCATTTCCGAAACCAGCCAATACATAGATGGTCAAACTTGTCTTACGTGGTGAAAAACCGGCTAATAACATGTCACCTTCTCTACCAGTTTTGTATTTGTAGTGATACTGGCCAAACCCAACGATGCTCCCTCCCCACATGACGGGTTCCTCGCCAGTGACTTCTTTAAAAAAGTCAAGGAGCTTAAAACAATCCTCGTGGTATTTTTCGGGTTGTTTCTTGATGAAGTCTGTAACGCTGGCAGACTCTGGTTTTGTTTTATTCTCTGCGCCCATATTTGCCATTAATCTGGTAGTCCGTCGTCCTCCACAAATTCCTGAACCTGGTTGAAGTACGAATGGTCCCAGCCTTCCGAAAAGTCCTCATAATCTTTGTCTGGAATGTTTGTGTGTCTCAGTTCAACCGACGTGCCTTTTTTATGTGGATGAAGGATAATCGTGACAATAGAATCTTCTTCCTGATCCCCAAAGTACCATTCTTGCTCAATCTTCCTGTTCTCTTCAAAGGCAATGTTTTTACCTAATATACTGCCACCCCACAGACTAAATTCCGAACCTGGTTCGGTGGTCATTTCTGCGGCGTCATCCGTCCAAAGCTCTATGCTTTTCTGATTGGTGAGCGCCATATACACCTCACTAGGTGGTGCTTTTATGATGTAATATTTCTTGAAGTCCTTAGGCATGTTAATCGTATTTAATAATTTGCAATGAGTCATTAGCCCAACAGAAAATCGTTTTGTTCTCTGTTCGAATGTTCATTGCATTCTTATGGGTGTATAGTGTATCGTTTTTGAAAAATTTGTAATCGTATCGTATCAAATATGGATCTTGATAATACATGAGTTTGGTCTTTTTCACTTGAAAATCTGACAAGCCAGTTATGTCAATTGACTTATAAAAATTGCCAAATACATCGAACAAGCAAATGCCATTACTTGAATCGTGGACAAAGATGTTTTTCTCGTTATCTAAGATTTGAGTTGGCTTCCAAACCTCAGTAGTCCATGTTCCCATGGGTACGCCCTCAATTTGCGTTTCTAGATTCTTACTCGCTTTTAACAGCTTCATGGAGCTTGCATCAAAATACCAAAATGCCATTGTCGAACGATCGTGCTGCCGCTGAAACCTCGCCTGTACTAATGTCCGACAATGCTAATTTCCGCTCGTATATTCAGCATGTTGTCCAGTATCAGTAAGTGTCTGTTGGTCGGCGTAGTACCCGTATATTTCAAACGCATTGGTCACGTCCAGCTGACTTAAGTATTCCCGTAAATCTTGAAATTGACCCACGGCTAATTGTTTTGCCGTTGGCATCGTACTTTTCGATCGAATTGTCGTCTTTGACTAGAAAGACATTCCCGAGGTTGTCGGTTGTAAAAAACTTACCCGTGAAAGGTATAACCGTTGTTTTGCGGACTGACTCGGTTCGAAAGCCCGAAGACTAAGTAGAATCAATCGCCACCATTATGCAATTGGCAATCCTATGATTTCCACATATTTATTTGAACGTTTCAAGTTTCAATGTCTCGACCGTCGAACACGGCATAGGTGCAGTGGTGTAACCATTCTCCTAAGTTAATATACTTCCCACCATTGTCCAAGTCGATTTCAAGTGGCAAGTGGCGGTGTCCGAAAATCATATAGTCATACGATTTTTCTTTCACCTTGTCGTTACAAAACTGCAACAACCATTCCGAACCTTCTTGATATACTTCGTCGTTGACTGCATTGGCTAAACGACTTTTAGAGGAAAAATAGTGCGCAATCCCAAGGCCGATTCGGTTTGGCAAAATGCCAAAGAGCCAAATGCATATAGGATTCCGAAATATCCGTTTAAGCAATTTGTAGCTATGGTCGCCATTACCGAGTCCATCACCATGGTGGAGGTAAAAAGACTTTCCATCGCGTTCAAATTCCAGTTCGTCTGAAATCAACTTGATACCAAGCTCATGCTGAAAGTATTGGAACATCCACATATCGTGGTTTCCCTTAAAAAAATAGATTTCAATTCCTTGATCACACAACGTGGCAATTTTCCCCTGGAGCCTTACAAAACCTTTAGGGACTACTTTTTTGTATTCATACCAAAAGTCGAAAATATCTCCCATGAGGTAGATTTTTTCAGCGGTTGGTGCTACTTGATCTAACCACTTTATCAGTTTCTTCTCGCGCTCTAAACTTTGAGCGTAGTTGGGTATCCCAAGATGGAAGTCTGACGCAAAGTATAGATACTTGTTTTCCTTCAACCCCTTATTGAATGGCTATTTTAAACGTTGCTTTTTTACTGTTTTCAATCAACTCTACGGTGTAAATCCCTGGGGCCTGATCTTGCAAGTCAAGTTGAATAATACCTCCTTGAACTGTCCCAGTAACTGAACTTACCTGTTGACCTGAAATATTGGTAGTGATCAACGTAAATTCATTCCCGTCGCTCCCATCATTGGTTTGTAACGTTACCAAACCGTTACTAGGGTTTGGATATAACTTCCAAGGTTGCACTTCAACTGTTTCATCTGAAAGTGTATGTCCAACAGTGAAGTAAAACTCAACGCTTTTACCAAAATCTGGATTGAAACTCTGATTAAAGCTCGTACCTGATTTAATCAATCTTAACAACCCTGACCCGATTTCAGGAATCAACGGATAGAACAATCCAAATTGATTCTCTGTTTCACAGACCATTTTATAACAACCTCTATTTAACGTAATGTCTTCCTTGATTAACTGACCTCCAGGTGCGTTCAATTGCTCATATACCACTGTCCCACCGTCATCAAATATTTGTAAGGTCGCATCGGCAATGGCGTTGTTTCTAAAGTATACGGTAAAGGTCTTTGGCGCCATTTCTGGAATTTCAAACTGCGACTCTGCTCTGTTGTTGTCCGCATATTCATCAGCAACCTTATTCACTGAAAATACTTCAGCAAAAAACGTATTGGTCGTTTCTTTTGATAAATAATCCCAAATGGCAAAAGGCAATTCAACCACCTTCGATTCATCAGGCTGGATAGTGTCTTTGTAATAATACGTGATTGGGTTTCCACCTACCACTCCGTACTTAAGGCCTAATTCCGTTATTACGTTCTTACCAGTATTACGCACTTGAATTTTTGGTTCTGCGCATGTTGGATTCATTCGCAAATAGTATTCCCAGTTATTCGGACTAATAATTTGTTCAACTGTTGCGTCATTCTGGAAATTATACTCGCCGTATTGCATCAAATGCATGGATACTACGTAGTTGCCTCCACCTTGACCGAGGTTGTTCACTGGCACGGGTTCAATATCATAATCCAAAGAAACTTTATCTCCTGTAACATATGAAGTGATATCAAAATTGTAGTCATCCACAGGAGCACCAGGACACCAACCAGCTCTTGGAGGAGCCCAGTTTCCGCCTTGATCAAATACAGGATTTAAAGCACACTTGTCATCTTGCCAAATATCCCATTGCAGGGCATCCTTTCCATTTATTTTAACATAATGTTGTTTATCCGCCCACTCACAACAATGTGGTTTGGTATTGTCGTCGGTGTTGTGCCCATGACCGGTTATGCGTGTTACTAGTTTGTGGGTTTTTGCTTCAGGGTGAATGTCAATTTCCGTATTCTTAAAATTCACATCGTCCGCCATGTTTCGATACGATCGACTTTCACGGTTGATGTAATACGAAATTTCCTTTAAATCTCTTGCCGGTGTTCCTTCAATCATTTCAAACCTAAGGTCGATTAACTCTTGTTGGTTTCCTGCTGTAAAGGTCACTTGACCTTCCAACAACGAAGCATAATCTGTTACATCATAAATCCACTTAAATCCATCTGGACCAAGGTCCAAACCGATACCGTAAGGCGTTATGTAGCGAGCGATTTCAACATTATTAATGACTTCATAAGGAATGTAATACTTCCTCAATGTTTGATTTAAGGTTTGTGACCCTGCAATTGCCGTAGAGTCCTTAATTGAACCGTTAGCATTATAGCTATATCTAAATCCGCCTTTATACGTAGCCAACACGCCTGTTTGTTTCGTCACATCTGTTGCGTCGTTAAACTCATCTACAAAAACAATTGGCCGCTCAACCACATCGTAAGAAAGTGTTGAATCCAGGTTTGATTGATGTGTTGCCATCACAAATTCTAACTTCGGGCGGTCAGTCACTTGTGTGGTCTTGTAAAATGCTGTTTCTGCATACGATTTAACCACTGTTGCTCCTCTAAATTGTGCTTCAATTGAAGTACTAAAGTCAGATTTCATTAGCGCTTGACCTCTGAAAGTTTCGAATGAAAATGCACATACAAGGTCTCCAAAATTTGGTTGACCTGTTGAGATTTCTTTGTTCATTAGGTCGGCCGCTTCAGTTGCCGTCAATTCCGACTTCCATATGCTCAATCTGTCGATTGCCCCAGCATATTGGTAGTTTGAAATGCCTTTGCCTACACGAAATTCCGTTATGTCTCCAAGGTCTCTATTTTTATCAACACCAGAATGCCAAAGCGCTCCGTTGAGATAGATATTCATGGCACCTGTTCGGGTGTTTTTGGTAAACACCCAATGATTCCATGTGTTTTTATAGACGTTTGCATCAGCTGCTTTGTTGATTCTATCGTAGCCAGAACTATTCCCAGCATCCCAGTATACTTGTCCATTCGACCAAGGGAAATGAATATTGATGACTCTATTACCGTCCTTGTCCTTTCCTTCTAACACAGACGTGTTGGTCGGCAATGACGCATCGCCTTTGGCCCAAAAACCTATTGATATTGCTGAATCCACATCTGCAAAAACAGTTGCAGGTTCTTGAATAGTCATAAAGTTGTTGTCATCAATCTGATAATAATGATCACCGCCTGTTTCTTGAATCCCGTAATGGCAGCATTGTCTGTCGCCACCTCAAGATTGCCAGATAAAACACTTTCTTGTCTACTGAACTCAACCACAACATTTGAAACACCATCCCACGTGAGTGCTTCAAGTGCTTGAATTCGGTTTTTGCCAAGAGTTCCACTAAAATTACCTTGGTATACCGTTTTGAAACCCGTTTCAACCATCTTGGTTAAAGTCGCTAGAGGCGTTTGTGCCATTCGAATACGCATATTCTCAATGTTGCCAGAACTTGCTGCTACATATAATGAAAGTGCGGTGATATCTCCTGGCTGCAAGCCTGCTGTAGTTAACTCAGTGGCTGTATAGAGGTATTGAACACGGTGTTCGTCTACCAATTCTGATGAAGTTGATGAACCACGACCAATTACAATAGAGTCGGCTGAAGTAACTGCCAGTGACTACTCGAAAGTGGTTGTATTTATAAAAAGTATCTGAAACGGAAGTCGTTGCATATTGGTAGCTCGTTGGATTTAAATCCCCAATTAAAAAATTCGGGTGTTCATATTCATTGCTGTCAATTCTTCCAGTGCTATCGTGCACTATCACGTATGACAAATAATCCCACTCACCACAATTGAAATTATCGCGCGTTGTTTGGGGATCGCACTTGAGCGTATAATGCATGTTGATTTTCCTATAGGTCTTTCCTTCAGGAAAAATATAGGTACCATTTCTTTTGGTGATATCGCTAAAGTTTAGGGTATTTACCCAGGTCGTATCTTGTGCCAAAGCCGAGAGAGAAATGGTAAGAACGACAAATGATAGTAGGCCTTTTTTAATCATAAAACTGTGATTGAGCCTCAAAATTGGGCATAATTGACTACTGAAACAAGGTAGATTGAAAAAAGGATGAAAAAGTGGTTATAACTGCTTAGGACTTATACCTTCTTCCCGCCTTTTAAATTGGCTTGCATTTCATGAAGTTCATCCCACTTTTCGTCTTTGGCTAATTGTGCTTGATCGCCCCATGTGGTTGGATCGTGAACTTTATACTGAGGTCCTGCTTTCAGAAGGATTTCTCTAATTTTATCCGGACCAACTGACATGATATCGTTATACGATTTGACCCCATCTGCGTTTAATAATTGTTCGATTTTGGGCCCAACACCTTCAATCTTTTTTAAATCATCACCGTCTTTGGTTTTGCCTTTACCTTTTGACTTCGCCTTGGCTTTTGATTTTTCTTTAACAGGTTCTGGACTTGCCTTAGCCACTACTTTTGGTTTAGGTTCGGTTGGTTTAGGTTTCTCCTTTACCTCCACTACTTTGGCTACATCAATCGTTCGGTCAAAATTAGCTTGGTTCTTTTCGCTCTTCGCCAAATCTGATTTAAGCTGAGATATGAGTTGTTCCTGCGTTTTTAATTTCGCTTCTAACACTGCGTCAGCAGCATGCACAACTGGTTGATTAACCTCATTCCTCAATCGAGCGTTTTTATCTTCTAGTAGTTTAATCTTGTCGTTCAGAGTAATTATTTCCAGCTTTTTATCCTCTAAACCGAGGGATTCAGCCTTTAACATGTTAAGCTCAGATTCTGCTTCCTTATATTTATTTCTCCATTTGCCTACAGCAATTCTACCTAGCCACCAACCCAGCAAAAAAGCTGCCAGTAACATGGCAACTATTTCAACCAAATGTTCTGTAAATGTTTCGGTACCAGGACCTTGAATTGGGCTTTGTCCGAAAATATCTAATAGTATCATTGACCTTTGTTTATCTTATTTAATCGTTAAAACAACCCTGCGGTTATACGCTTTTCCAACTTCATCATCTAGTGTATTCATCGGTTCTAAGTCTCCTTTAGAACTGGTTATGATGCGCATTGGATCCACGCCTTTGTCCCATATCATTTTCTTCACTACCCAAGCACGTCTGCGACCAAGTTGGTAATTTTCTTCTGCCTCGCCTTCACTATTGGAGTGACCCTCCACGTATATTTTTAAATCTGGGTTTTCAGAAAGCATCAGAATCGCCTGATCAATGTAGTTCCGAACGTCCGACGTTATCCGTTTCTTTATGGATCCTTTCGGGAAGTAAATCAACATTTGATCTCCAACCTGAACAGTTGAATTGGTTGATATGCTCTGATTAGTAGTTTGATTTTCTACTGGTAATTCTTGAGTTTCTTCAGTAACCCATTCCGCAGATTCAGCCGTGTCTGTTGCGTTATCATCAACCCAATTATTGCCACTTGCCACTGTGAATTTCACTGCCTCCAATGAGGACTGATCATCTGCGTCTGTTATAGCATCGTAATCTGTATAGGTCAACAACCGATTGGCATCACAATGGTCTATTAATAATGAGCGCACATTTTCCGCACGTTCGCGCGCCAAATCTGATCCATTTGTTTCATTTCTGTAGTAATTCGCGTTTATAATAAGCGTATCATTCTCGCCCAACTTATTCAATAAACTTTCCCTATAGGTATTGAAATCAGAACCAACTACAGGTTCTGCAGAATTGTACCTAAAGCTCAACGGACTTAACCCATCTTGCAAAGAGTCGGTCACGCCTTTCAAGTCTGCCCCTATATTTTGGAACACACCATCACAAACTTGTTTAATGGTACATAAATAATAATATGACCCGCCTAATAGTAATCCTACAAATAAAATTACCGGCACAAAGCGTTTTGACCCCATTTTAAAACTTCTTTTCGCTGGTTCGAAGATAAGCGATTTTGATCAACCCTTGGATTTGTAATGTTTCAACACTTGTTGTGATTCCTCCTGTAGAAAGGACTTTAACGATTCTGGTTCCAAAACTTTAACGCTTGAGCCCAAAGACAACAAGGTGCTTTTAAGCTCGTAATTCAAGATTACTTTTAACTCAACAGTCACACTTTCATCCGTTTGTGCAACACACTTTTGACTAGAATGAATGGGTTGGCTTTGGATGTATTGATACTCTTTTGGGGATACTTCAAAAACAATCCGCTCTGGTTTACCGGGTGTTATACTCACACCAATGGCATCTTGGTAATACGCTTGAATGTCAAAGTTGCTTGATCGATAACTTGTTGCATAATCCGGTGTAATACTTTTCATTCTCTCGAGTGCCAGCGTTCTCAACTGTTTATAGCCTTCGTGATAGCCTACCACATACCATCTATTCCGGTATTCTTTCAAAAAATACGGATGCATCGTATGCGTTTTGACCGAATTAGAACTAAACGAATGATATTCTATTTCAACTGTTGTTTGCTGTCTAATGTGTTGAAGTATTTCATTAATATATCTACTTCCGCCATCCGTCGTGCTTTGTTCGAAAGAAATGACATTGCCCAAGGCCGTGGTATCATTCTCTTTAATGTGTAACTCCACCTTATCGCTTAGCTTTTCAACCGCTTCAGAAAAGGTAGAAAACAATCCTACGTGACTGTATTGTTTTAACACGTTCGCTGCAAATGCAATGGCTGTCAATTCTTCCTTTTGAAGAGGAATGCTGTCTATCGAATAAGCGTCGTCTGTATACGTATACCCTTGACCCTTTATGTTTTTAATAGGTGCGTAATAACCAAGTTGACTATCGTTTCGCATGGCATTGATATCACCTGCGATTGTTCTCCAAGATACATGGGCTCCAACGGCTTCGGTGCAAGCATCAATTAAAGCTTCTTGGCTTGCGATTTTATAATTTATCAAACATCGGTTGATAGCTCGATACCGTACAAGGGCTTCCTTATTTGAAGGCATAGTTAAAAAAAACTTTCGATTTTTTCATTAATGCAGATAGGCTGCATTTTGAGGTCGTTTGTTTGAATCAAAATTACAGAATTATGGAAGACAGAATTTATAAACAAAGATTTTTTGAAGCAGGGTCTTCAGAATTTTCGATTGCCGTGAACAGACATCGGGATGCAAATGGAGAATTTGTCTACATGTTGGACACTTCGGAGAATGTTTACGACTACTTGGAGCTTTCTTTCCCAGTTTTCAATTCTTGGGCCGATACTTGGAATTATATTAAACAAAACTATCCAGGATGGTGGAATATGAAGCCATTTTTCATCCACCCAAAGGTGAGTGCGTTTATCCTTTTAGAACTTAAAAATGAATTGCGTGAATTATCGATTGCTAGTAAAAAGTTTTGGAGAAACTGCATCCGTCCATTTTGGAGAAGTTGCTTAAAGGAAGACATACAAGAGTTGTTAGGATAAAAAATATTGAACTTAAAAAACGTAATAAAATGAAACAATCAGATTTATTAAACAAGTTAGGATTAGGTGCAGACGGTGTGGTATTACCAACCGGATTGGCCCGTGTAAAAAATGAACCAGTTCGTGTGTACAACGGCTTCTTGCAATCCATCATGCACTATGGTTATGTTGATTTAAAAGACCGGTTAAACGCTGGGGATGCTCTAACTATGGAGCGCGATTTAGACAATGCATACGATTTCTTTGCGGTCGGTGTATTTTGGAAAGGCGTTAAAATTGGTTACTTGCCATCTACCGAAAACATCGTCATTGCCAACCTGTTAGATTCAGGTGTATCGATGCACGCGTATATCGGACAAATCGATCAACAAGCCAATCCTCAACACGCTTTGTCAGTTGCTATTTTCACAGACATCGTTGTTGCCTTGCCTGCTATTTCCTCAAAATTTGCTCCGAAGCAGCCAGAGATGCGGAAGGTATATCAGAGCGCTTAATTATTTAATAGCCGACATTAAGTTTGACTTTTTACGCTCAGAAACTGGCAAGGTTTCTCCATTTGATAAGACCACATGTCCACCATTTTTATTGTGAAAGCTTTCCAAGTGACCTAAATTGATTAGGTGAGACGTATGTATCCGAATGAACCTTGCGGGTTTTAAGAGGTTTTCAAAATCCTTTAAAGTTTTTGATATCACCATCGGGTTGTTGTCGCCTTGCAAAAACAACTTGGTATAATTGCCATAGGCTTGGATATGCACGATGTCTTCAATTTTTTTAAGATAAATACCGTCAGTTGTGTTTAAAGCGATTTTGGCCCCAGCCGATATGTTAGTGGGCAGTTTGATGATATGGTCGACTTGCTCTTGAGGTAGATTGAAATTTGAATTGGTAGAGTCGGCAAGAATCCGATTGATGGTACCTTGCAAATCCTCTTGATCCACCGGTTTTAGCAAATAATCGAAAACGCCATGTTTAAACGCTTTTAAGGCGTATTGATCATAAGCCGCTGTAAATACTACCCTGAACCGACCAAAATTGCTGAGGTTGCTGAGGATGTCGAAGCCCAATCCGTCTTTGAGCCTTATGTCCAAGAACAATACGTCGGGTGTAATCTCCGACAACAGTTTTAATCCGGATTCTACAGAATTAGCTGTTCCAACAATCTCAATTTTAGGTTTGACCTCTGCCAATTCCATCTTTAAAGAAGCGATGGCTTGTTTTTCGTCGTCAATAATGGCTGCTCTCATTTACGTATTCAATGGAAGTTTTATAATAACGGCTGTGCCGGGATTTTTGCTCCCGTTTACCGGACTTAATATTTTAATACTAAAGGTTTTGTTATACTGTTTCGATAAGATATCCAGTCGATCTCTGATGTTTTCCAATGCGACAGAGTGATGTCCATCGTGAACCGCTTCAGAAAAACCAACTCCCGAATCCGCTACTTTGCACACTAAGTAACCATCAAAAATCTCAAAAGTAATCGTAATCTTCCCATCGTTAATCGGCGCTAATCCATGAATCACCGCGTTCTCAACAATGGGTTGCAATATCATTGGGGGAATTTTAGCATTCAATTGTTCTTCAACCAAATTGATGATTTCGTATTCAAACACTTGATCATATCTGTTCCGCATAAGCTCCAAATACAAGGTTAGAATCTCAGCTTCATCTTGTAATGGAATTAACGGCTTATTACTCTCCAAAATTTTACGTAGCAGCTTCGAGAATTTACCAATAAAACCATTGGCCTCTTTCATTTTACCTTGACCGTAATATCCCTTGATTGTATTCAAGGAGTTAAACAGGAAGTGTGGATTCATTTGCATCACTCCCGCCTTTTGCTCAGCGAGCAAGTATGCCTTTTCCAATTGTAACTTATCAATTTTTATTTCAGATAGTCGGTTTTCAAGGGTTAGCTTTTCTCGCCATGTTTTTATCCGACTTGAAAGGATTAACCAAATAGTCACAATAAGCAAAACTATACTAATCAATTGAACCCACCAGAGTCGCCAAAACGGTTTTAATATGGTGAATTCGACGTGTATAGGCTCACTTTCCATGCCTGTCATATACACTGACTTCAGGTTAAAACGATAATCACCTGGCTCTAAGTTTTCAAACTGGATGTTTCTATCCTTGGTTATCCGCCAATCCTCTTGGTATCCTTCAAGTTTGTAGGCGAAAGACATGTGGTTCATGTGTTTGTAGGCTATCGTCGTATAGTCGAATCGAATGGTGTTCTGGTCATATTTAAACTCATTTTTAATAGTGCCCATTTCAGTCAAAACAGACTTAATAAACGTTCCAGATATTTCAGGCGTGGTAGGCGCAATTGTGACAAATGGCGTATTCAGGTCGAAGGTCATTAAGCCAATATTTGTGGCGAGGTTCATTTCATCCCCTATCCTCACAACGTCAAGGATAGCCGTTGGTTTCATACCAATTCTAGCTCCAAATCGCATGACTGTGTTGTCTATTAGTAAATTTGGGATAAAGTCTAAGCCTTGATTGGTTCCTACCCAAAGTTGCCCATGGTTGTCTAGCTCCAAAGCAACACATGTGTTTGACGATAAATTTTGTTCAACAGTATTCGACGGAAGTACCTTTCAGAACACTAAGTCCTTCTCCTCTAGTCGCAACATATGTAAGTCCGCGTCGAGCGTCGAATACAATGTCATTGATATAGGCATTTAAGCCTTCTGAAATTTTACCTAAGTCGATGGTGATGCCTTCGTTTTGAACAAACAAACCCTGGTCGGTACCTAAAAACACATTACCGTGTGAGTCTTTTGCCAGCACATTTGTGCGATGTTTCACAACAATCTCTTCCAGTAAATCTTGTCCGATTAATCCCAATTGGTTTCGACTTTTACCCATAGATGTATAAAACAAGTCTGTCGATATTTTATAGGTTCGGTTACTTGCTAAATACACCTCATTCGAATCGATTAGCAAATCGTTTAACAGTATTCTTAAGTAGTGTTTGTGATTAATGGAATCGATATAGGTCAGGTAAGATTTGGACAAGATCAGCAGTTCTCCATTGGCATTGGTCTTTATTTGTGTTACTGGCTCATTGGTAGGTGTCGGTATAGGAATATTGTTAATGAGTGATCCATTTTTTGAACCATAACTTCCATTTCTATACCCAATGAAAAGTTCGTCATTCTTGGTTTTGTGCAATGCACTAATTTGATTTAAAGCTAGACCCGACTTCGTTGTATAAATATTCACATCTGGAGAAGATGAAAAATACACCCCATCTCCAACGGTTGACACCCATAAGTTGCCTTCTCTATCGTACAATGCTGCGGATATGACTGATTCTTCAAACAGGGGTTGATGTGTTTGGGCTGATGACAGAGAATAATTCAAATACACACCCGTTCTGGTGCCGATTACAAAGCGCCCGTTGTGTTTATCGATAAACGTTGTTTCAGCACCATTTGGCACACTTCTGAGGTACTCAATTTTGTCCGTATATCGAAAAAGCTGATCGCCCAAAGCAATGTAGCAAGTGTCTCCATCCACAAATGTTCTTGCATAATGCCCTTCTCGCTTGAAGGCTTCCACGAGATTCATTTGTCCATCGCTTTTTAAGTGGTAAATGCCGTTAAATGCGAGTGCCAGCAACTCGTTTTACTGTTTTCCCAAACCCTGTACACGGAAGCGATGTTGTAATGCGTTGCGTTAAAATTTGAGTCCAATAGATATATACCTGTGGCCAAAGATGAAAAAACTATGTCGCCATTCTCACGTTCACAGAAGGACGTTAAATCAGAATTGATTTGGAGCTTGGCTAATCCACTTACATTCTTTGACGTATGTAGAACATCGTCATAGTAGAACGAGACTTCCCCGTTTTGGGATAGAAACCATATACGCTGTTTCGAGTCCTCATAAATTTCGAAAACTTCGTTCGCTGTGAGGTCCTTGCGATTATCGAAATTCTTAAAAGTAAAGCCATCAAAAGACGACACACCAGCATCCGTTCCAAACCACAAATATCCTTTGCTGTCCTGCGTAACACAATACACTCTATCAGAGGCAATACCATTTACAGTCTCTAATTTCTGAAAATGAGGTTGCTGCGCATTTGCTAATGCGGCAAACAAAATGAGGAGGATGGTAATTATCCGATACACTTCCCCAAATGTAAACCGAGATTATTACTTGATTTGAGATATTCTCAATTATTCCAGCTCTGCCAAGGCAGTTTTCCTGAAAACAACGCAGTAAATAATTAAATCACGTCATCCATCATATTAATCGAACTCTCCGTTAAAAAAAATAAACATTTGTCTTGTCGGAACCATTATCACTGCAATTCGGGCGAATGTTCCAAACTAGAACAAGTGAACAAATTGATATAAACCAAACTATACTACATGTGAATATTGCATCCGAAAGGGTGACTACGGTGAATACATGTGCAAAAATTGAATGCAAATTCAATCCGGGTATATTATTTCTGCATTACCCAATGAAGATGTTTACCCATTTTCATTGGGTTTATTCCGGTAATGAATAAAAGAAATATATTCGCCGCAAAATTTGAATAGAATCAAATATTTATCATGACAGAACATGCCGCCATTAGGACTTATCTAAAATCAGATAGACTCGCATGTCTTGAAATATTTGACAAAAACTGTCCAGCTTTTTTTAGTGATGATGAACGAGAAGGCTTAGAACTTTGGCTCGATGGTCAAGATTCTGGCACCATTACCTATGAAACCTCGATGGCCGATTTCTTCTATGTGGTCTTACTCGATTTTGAAGTAATTGGATGTGGTGGATTTTATATCACTAAAGATAACCCAGTCGCCAGAATCACTTGGGGAATGATTCACCCAGATTTTCACTCACAAGGATACGGACGAAAACTACTAGAATTTGGGATTCGACAAGTTGAATACCTTTTCCCTAATTATACGATTGAGTTAGATACATCACAACACACCTTTCCGTTTTTCGAAAAATTAGAATTCGAAACCAAAAGAATTACGGAAAATGCCTACAAACATGGTTTGCACCAGTATGATATGGTGCGCCGTCCTAAAGTTCGAAAAGTTTAATCGACAGGTAATCTTTTGTCCATCACCTTAAACCAGGCCCATGGAACCATACTCAAGATCATCATTCCTGGATAACCGGTTGGTAACTGAGAAGCTTCTTTACGGCTTTCCAAGTGGGGATATTTAAGTAACGAGTTTGCATGGTGATGTGAATGCCTTGTCAATTCAAACAACAATGTCCGTCCAAGTAAATAGTCTGAATTCCATGAATGTACGTCTTGAACACGTTCATAACTCACCTTCGTTATTTTCTTTCGAGTCAGTCCATAATGTTCAATATAGTTGATGGTTTCCAACAACAGTATGCCTATCAAGCAAGCTGTACTGTACATCACTACCACATAACCCCCAAACACAAGCCCTATTGTGGTTAATAATATCAACTGCAACAATGCATAAACAATCATGTCGTTTTTCAACGACCAGGGAGTTTGGCCTAACCGAATTAACCTTTCATTTTCCAAATTCCAAGCAGATTGGTACGAACGAATAATTACCCGAAACCAAAAGGCATACAAGCTTTCTCCTTTCCTTGCTGTAGCAGGATCTTGCAGGCGTTCCGACACGTTTATGGTGACCTCGATTATGCTCAATAAAAAAGTGCGTGTATTGCGATGTCATCAGTAACATTTGAGCCAAAAACCGATCCAATTTACTTTTTCTATGTCCCAGTTCATGAGCCATATTAATACCGAAAATGCCGCACAATAATCCCATTGCAGACAGTTTTCCCACCAAGCTTATCAAGCTCACATCGCTTGTAATTGTCATTAAGAAATACACGAACAAACCAATATATAGCGGTACCAACGTGTATAAAATCAAATCGAACAGAAATAGGATTTTTCACACATTACTCGACTTCGACTCGGGTAAGATGAGTTCTACGCTAGGTATAAAGACGAAACTAAAAACGACTAAGTAATACGTTTCCATACCTTGTCCGGAAAGTGACAAATACCCAAGAATAATGAAGACAAAAGAAGCACAATACTTAAGCACAGCCATGAAGTCAAAAATACAATTTCATTAACTACTAAATCTATTGTGAGCGTGGGAGTTGTTATTTCACTTTCACGTTCAAGACTTTCTGACCTTCAATGAAGCCTTCTAACAGATCTCCTGATGTAACTGGACCAACACCTTCAGGTGTGCCGGTAAATATCTGATCACCAATTTTTAACGTGAAATATTGAGAAGTATGCTCGATGAGTTCGTCAACAGAAAACAGCATGTCTTTGGTGTTTCCTCGTTGTACCGTTTCACCATTCTTTTTTAATTCAAATGAAAGGTTGTTTATATCAACGTCGTCTACCGACAACCAATCACCACAAACAGCGCTGCTGTCGAACCCTTTTGCTTTTTCCCAGGGCAATCCTTTTGCCTTTAGTTTGGCTTGCACATCACGAGCTGTGAAATCGATACCCAGCGTAAACTCAGCATAATACTTCGACGCAAACTTGCTTTGTATGCGCTTGCCTAGTCGGTTCAATTTAATGACAATTTCAGCTTCGTAATGGACATCGTTAGAAAAATCTGGGATGTAAAACGCATCTCTTTGTCGAAGAATGGCTGAATCTGGTTTCATGAAGATTACCGGCTCCTCCGGCACTTCATTGCCCAGTTCCTCGGCATGTTTCCGATAGTTTCTTCCAACACAAATTATTTTCATTTTACCAAAGTTCCGTTTAACCGTAACAACTGATACTCGGCTTTTTTCAAGTTGAATTTAGCCGCGTTAATTCTATTCTTAGACGCCAACAAATTAAGTTGGGCTTGTCGAAATTCCACTGAGGTAATCTGCCCCAATTTTAACTGGTCAGTCGCCCGACTCACCTGTAATTCTGCTGTCTCAATGTTCTTTTGCTCAATGGTCAATACGCTTTTATAAAACTCATATTGACTCCAAAAGTCATGTACTTCCTTCTCAACCAAACGTTCATTTTGTTGCTTTTGAACGGCGCTCTGTTCCATTTTAACTGCTGCATTTTCCATTGCAATCTTGGTCCGACCGCCAGTAAATATTGGAATACTCACAGTCACCCCGCTGGCAAAACCAACGTTGCTTTGTTCTAACACAATGCCAGCTCCATTTTGAGAAGCATTTAACCCATAACTACTACTCAGCGCTACGGTAGGGTATTGATTTGCCATTGCTAACTTCTGATCAACCTCTGCAATATTTTCTTGGATTCCTGCCATCACTAACAGCACATTATTCAACTTCGCGCGCATCATCACCTCATCAAACACCAAGTTTTCAAAAGCCTTTACTTCCGTATCAATATCTACACGATTATCAATCTGACTTCCCATTAAATAATTTAATTGGCGACTGAGTTGGGCTTTGGCATTGATTGCTGTCAATAAGTTTATACTGTCAGTATTCAGGTCCACTTTCGCACTGTACACCTGCAATGTGCTTCCGCTGCCATACGACTGGGCTACTTCGGCTCGCTTCAACCGCGTTTGTGAAATAGCTATTGTTTCTTCAAGTGCTTTAATGTCTTCTTGCACCTTGGCTAAATCCATATATACACCAATAGTGGTTATGATGGCATTTTCAATTGTTAAACGCAGCTGTGCTTCAGATAGGTCTTTGCTTAACTTGAGTTTATCAAAGGTTCTCAAATTTGCAAAGCCATTAAAGACCGTATAATTTAAACCAATAGAACCGTTATAACCTGTCGACTGTGCTCCATCAACATTGGCAGGTGGAATACCTCCAGCAAATTCCAGTTTTGTGTTGTTGTTGCTATAGTTTGCGCCTCCATTGGCACTCACCGATGGTAACAAACCTGCGTTCCCCATGGTTGCAGAATTCTCTGCCAATTCCGTGTTCAAATTCGCCAAAGTCACATCAAAGTTGCTCGATAAAACCAGCGATATACAGTTCTGAACGGTTAGTTTATTCGATCCGTCCCACTTTTCCGTTGCCTGTCCAAATACGGAACTATTTGACACCCATATCAATGCTATGATGGCTATAATGTTATTCCGATTCATTGTCTGCTTTTAATTCTCTAATCGCCGGTTCAACAGCTTCATTGGTTGCAATTTCACCAAACCAAAAATGTCTCCACCAAACCCGTATGTGGTTTAATACGAGCAATATTACTGGCAATACAATCAAAGTTAAAACGGTTGCAATACCAATTCCATACGCAACAGCAATGGCCATTGGCTTGAGGAACTGTGCTTGAAAACTCTTTTCAAATATCAAAGGTGCAAGTCCTGCGATGGTTGTAGCCGACGTCAAAAAGATGGCGCGAAACCGCATATAACCTGCCTTAAATACCGCTTCTTTATAGGTCATTCCTTCTTTTAAAAACGAATTCAGCTTGGTAACCAAAACCAACGAATCGTTGACGATGATACCGATTAGCGCAACAATGCCTAAAAACGACAAGATGCTTAATTGGTTTCCATGAAGCCAGTGACCCCAAGCAACACCAATTAAACTGAAAGGAATTAAGGCAAATATCGCAGAGCGTTTGTCCGACACTACGGAAGGTGAAAATGATTAATGAAATAATTAAAATCAATACAATTGGCAAGGCAGTTTTTGCTGATTCTTGCGTTTTTGCCGCTTCTCTATTTTGTCCCTCATACAATGGCGTAACCAATGGATAACGCTCTAGTATTTGAGTTACATAATTCTCTTTCAAATCTTCAATGACATCTGGAGCACTGATCTGTGGCCCAATCACATCCGCCTCGACTGTGACCTCTCGTTGGGCGTCTATGTGGCTGATATTGACAACACCTCGTTGTTTGGTATACGTTGCCAATTCTTTTAAGGGAAATTCTGCACCCGACTGCGTTCTAATACGCATGTCTTCCATGTGTTTTACTGATGATCGGTTGGTTTCATCGTATCGAACCCAAACCTTTACTTCGTCAATACCACGTTGTAGTCGCTGTACTTCTTGACCGAAAAACCCTTGCCGAATCTGACCCATTATTTCGGCCTCTGAAAGTCCCAGCAAATAAGCCTTTTCTTTTAGTTCCAATCTGATTTCATGCGGACCAGGTTGTTCGTTTTTAACAACGTCTTTCAATTCCGAAAACTTCGACATGGCCTCTTTTACCTCGTCGGTTGCCTGAGTCAGTTGTTCATAGTCCCGACTTAACAATGTCACCGAAACGGGTTTACCAAAAGGATTGGCAACACCAAAAGTCAATTTATCCGCACCGGCAATCACACCCACTGTTTTACGAATTTCATTCTCAATCATAAAACTTGGAATGCCTCGTGTTTCACCTTTCAACAGTGAAATGCTTATGGCGCCAACGTTGGTTCCTGGACCAACTTTTCTAACAATGTTTTCTATGACGTTTAATGAATCAGACCGAGTGGATCTGTATGCTTCATTGACCTTAGCGGCCGCTTCTTCTATCTGGATTAGTTTCTCTTCAGTAATGTCTGGACGTGTCCCAGCAGGCATAGTGAGTGCGATGTCGATGTTATCTCTTTCAATAAATGGAAAGAACGTCGCTTTAATGATGCCGCCTTTGAATGCACCAACCGTGATGGCTAACGCACAAAACACGATGACCATAGTCAAGAACTTATTGTTCAAACTATACCGCAGTGTTGGTGCGTAAATCTTATCACGCAAATAGAACATCAGTTTATCGGTAAGTCGTTCTAACTTGTTCTTTTTCTTTTCACCAGACTGTAACGCTTTTGAGTGCGCCATATGGCTCGGCAAAATAATCAGCGCCTCAATCATTGAAACCAGTAAGGTGGCGATAACCACAAAGGCTAATTCACTAAAGAAATCTCCCGCGCGTCCATCTACCATAAAGAAAAAGGAGAAGGCAATGATGGTTGTAAACACGGCTGACAATACCGCTGTAATTACCTCCATGGTGCCGTCAATCGCCGCTCGTAGAGGGGTTTTGCCTTTCTCATAATGGTGGTAAATATTCTCAGCGATAACAATAGCGTCATCCACGAGAATCCCCAACACGATGATCATACCGAACAGGGATATCACGTTAATCGTTACGCCCACGTATGCAGCCAATACAATCATTCCAAAAAAGGAAATCGGAATACCAACCGCTACCCAAAATGCGATTCGAATATTTAAAAACAGTGCGAGTAGAATTAGTACCAGCAGCATCCCAACACCACCGTTTGTGACCAACAAATCACGACGTTCGTTTAGTGTTACGCTTCTGTCTGATATCAGTGTCGCCTTTACTTTAGTGTTGACTGCATTGAAATCCTCAATGTAGTCACGTACATAAGCCGCATTCTGCATGAGGTTTTGTTCGTCCGTACTACTGACGTCAATTTCAACTCCAAGCTCCTTATTGACTACACTTTTATTGGGATTATCTGCCCACCTGTCTTGAACAATGGCAACATCACCCAACCGAACAATTTTTCCATCTGGCGTTGCTTTAACGACAATGTTTTCAAGTTCTCTTGCGTAGTATCCTTTGTTTCTTCCTCGGATAAGTAGCTCTTCTTCTGGCGTTTTTATTGTGCCCCCTGTAATGTCCACATTGCTTCCTCTAACAGCAGCTGAAATTTGATTAAAGCTAATGTTGTACGCCAACATTTGGTCTTCGCTTAATGCGATTTCAATTTCTTCCTCAGGAAAACCACTCAACTCGACTTTTGAAATGTCTTCGTAACTGAGCAAATCGGTTTCCACTTGCCGTGCGAATTGTTTAAGCGTAACTAAATCAATGTCCTGACCAGTAACAGCAAACGTGGCTGTTTGATTCAGGTTTTCGCGTAAGACTACAATCGGTTTTTCTAAGCCAACAGGAAACGAGTTGATCGCATTCACTGCATTTTTTACGTCTTCTAGGGCAATATTGGTTTTGTAGCCTTTTTCTATCTCAACTGTAATCGTTGCCGCGTTTTCTTGACTTTTCGACGTGATACGTTCAACCCCACTAACGCCTTTTAGTTTTTCTTCAATCTTAACGACTACGCCTTCTTCAATTTCTTCAGGTGAGGAACCGGGATACACCAATTGAATATTGACAATACGGTTCGGGATGATAGGAAAGAAGCTGGCATTCAGTTTGAAATACGATACAAACCCGAAGATGATCATTAACACCATCAACACGTTGGCTGTGATGGGGTATTTTATGAAAAATGATATGACCTTCTTCACGTTAGTCTTTTTTATTCAATACGCTAACAATCATGCCGTCATGTGCGCTTGATACGGCCTGATTCAAATATGTAGTGCCCTCTTCCAAGTCTTTTACATACATCCATTCGGTGCCTTTGTAGACCACCGTTACCTTCTTTCTGGTGAGGATGGAATCGTTTTCAACAAAATACAATTCATTGTTTTCAAGTAACAAGCTCCTGGGTATTTCAACCACCTTAGATAGAACCGATCCTTGTATTACTGCGGTTACATATTGACCTTCTTTCAATTCAGAATCACTCACTCCGATGAACACTTTTACGCTTTGCGTGGCTGGATCCAATTGTTCATTGATTCTCAATACGTTACCAGTCCATTGCTTGCCAAGTTCTGTGCTTTTTAAAACTACGGAACCTCCAACTTGGATATATCTTAAATCATCCAAACTAATCGATGCTTCTAATTCGAATTGATTGGGTTGGATAAAACTGCCTAGTCGTTGACCAGTGCGTACCAACGTTCCTGGATCAATATCCGATGTGCTCAACACCCCGCTAAATGGTGCGGTAATGGTATGTTTACCGAGCCTAAGTTCTAAAGATTTTATACCAAAATAGGTTGAATACACATTTCGGCTTGAGATGAACATTTTTAACTTGTCGTCTTTAATCTCTGGTAACAGAGGAACGTTTTTATCGAAGTCTATTGCCGCGTGAAACGCCTTCCACTTTTCAACTTCATTTGGGAAATCAATGGCTAGGTCTGGGAGGATTTGCGCTACACTGTTAAGCAACAAACTCTTTTGCGACTTGACATTTGCCCGTAATTCACTGTCATCAATTTGAGCCAATACTTGCCCTTTACTAAATCGTTGACCTTCCCTAAAACTTGATGACCGCAATACGCCGCTTACTTCAGAAAAGATGTCAATTCTATTCTTTGCCACAAGCTTACCACTCAAGTCGATCAGTAGTTTTTTGTCTGTGTTGTGTACAGTAGCCGTGTACACATTTAGCTTGCGAAAGCTCGATTTGTTTTCGACCTTTTCATCTTTTTGAGATATTTTATAAAAAATCAATACCGTTATGCCAATGAGCAATACTGCTATAACGATGCTTCTTCTAATTTGTACTTGTCTCGGCATTTGCTTTCGTAATATCTATGGGAACATTCAACTCCTAACAAAGTTTTATGATATTTACTCTATTCTTAATTTGTTAGACAACTTACGCTACCCAGCGATTCCACAGTTGCTGTAATCGTTGAATTCGTTTTTATAAAAACTGCCGGCGTTGCCGCTCCAGCCAATAACACAGACCCTTTCGGGAATGGTTGACCGTACTTAGCTCCTAATCTTGATGCATTGCAAACGGATAAATATGGGTTGTCTAAAATCGCGTTACTAGAATCTGACTCCACTATTTCTCCGTCAAACGAAAGTGACATTTGGAGGTTGTTTAAACTCGCTGGGAGCGGATGCCAATCACCCAAAACAAAGCCCGTCGACGAACAATTATCGGCAATCACGTCTTCCAACGAAAACTTAAAGTTCTTATATCTCGAATCGATAATTTCAATTGCCACACAACAAGATTCTATATATTCAGGTATTTCTTCCAAGCTAATTTCACGGTCTAGATCCTTTTTTAGTTTAAACGCAATTTCGGGTTCAGCACGTGGATGAATAAATGAATTGAGGTCGATGGTAGCACCGTTTTCTATCCACATATTTTTGGTTAGTCGGCCCCAAATCATGTCATGCACACCCATTTGCTCCATTTTCGCAAAGCTGGTAAACCCTAGTTTTAACCCAACAAAGTGATCCCCTCGTTTGTACCTTTCTTCCATGGCCAAAGCTTGGATTTCATAGGCTTGATTTTCCGTGAAACTTTGTGTTCCACTTATTTGCTCAACCGCTTCTGCGTTCATTGCGGCTTGGTCTAATAGCTGTGCTATTGCTTGTTTGTTCATTTCTTATTTTTTTTCATGTCCAAGGCTACGTCCAAAATCATGTCTTCTTGTCCGCCTACCATTTCTCTTTTCCCTAACTCTTCCAAAATATCTCTTGTATCTAAACCGTATCGCTGCGCTGCTCGCTCGCTGTGTAGCAAAAAGCTTGAGTATACACCCGCATATCCGAGGCTCAGTGTTTCTCTATCTACACGGACAGGTCTAGTCTGTAACGGTCGAATAACATCGTCGGCTAAATCCATCAATTGATGTAAATCGGAGTTGTGTTTCCCATCCATTTTATTGATGACAGCGATGAGGACTTCCAACGGACAATTACCCGCTCCTGCTCCCATTCCTGCCAATGAAGCGTCCAGTCTTTTTGCTCCGTGTTCCATGGCTACAATAGTGTTCGCTACTCCCAAACCGAGGTTGTGGTGACAATGGATGCCTATCTCTGTTTTTGCATCAAGTGTATCTTTAAACGCTTTCATTCTGTCGGCAACCTCATGCATTAACAAGGCTCCTGCACTATCGGTAACATAAACGCAATCGGCGCCATATTGTTCCATCAATTTTGCTTGCTCCGCCAATTTTGTTGGCGTATTCATGTGCGACATCATCAAGAATCCTCCGACGTCCATACCCATATTTTTGGCTGCTTCGATGTGTTGTTGTGATATATCTGCTTCTGTACAATGTGTTGCTACTCGCACAGATCGTACACCTAAGGCGTATGCTTTTTTGAGATCTTCAATGGTTCCAATGCCTGGAATTAACAAAGTGGTCAGTACGGCATGGTTTAATTCTTCGGCCACACCTTCCAGCCAATCCCAATCGGTATGGGCGCCAAATCCATAGTTGAAACTTCCACCAGATAGTCCGTCGCCATGGGCGATTTCAATGGCATCTACTTTGGCCTTATCTAGAGCAATGGCTAGGTCTTTAATCTGTTGTTTGGAGTACTGATGCCTGATGGCATGCATTCCATCTCGAAGCGTGACGTCTTGAATGTAAAGCTGCATAGTGTAAATTGACGTCAAAAATACCGTTGTTTATAGATTTTCGGGTTGCTTTGGTAAAAATCAATGCTTGTCTGATGCCTCCCTGTATATCTTTGTTAGATGGACGTTGTATTGATCATCCTCGGAATTGTCTTCCTTTTACTTGGTGCTATAGGCTGCATTGCTCCCATTATTCCTGGACCACCAATCGCTTATTTATCTGTTCTTGGGTTGTTGTTACACAGCACCATCGCCGAAGAAATTAAAACTAAATTTCTAGTGTTGGCCGGCGTTTTGGTTATAGCAGTAACCGTGATAGATTATTTTCTGCCCATTTGGGGAACCAAAAAATTTGGCGGAACGGATGCAGGCAAAAGAGGCAGTATTGTTGGGTTAATCGTTGCGTTTATATTCCCAGTGTTGGGTCCATTAACCATATTGGTCGGACCATTTGCTGGGGCAGTTATTGGCGAATTAATAACTGGTCAGGATAATAAAACGGCGCTTAAATCAGGACTTGGATCTTTCCTCGGCTTTGTTGGAGGTGTGATTCTCAAATTCGGCGTAGTGGTTTTTATCGCAATGAAGTTTATTGAATTGGTGTGGTAGATTGATTCTCCAACCATTTTTTTAGATTGTCTAATTCCGCTTGTCGCTTAACCTCTAAACCGTTCCCTGAACCTGCGAACATTACCTTATACATCCATCCACTTGGCGTTAGAATCGTGGTAACCTTAAGCTTAGTGGACGACGAATCAATCTGCTCAAACTCATACTTTGTATCTAATCTGATTTTATCACTTAAGATGATGGATGACGTAGCGGACTCGTGTTTAAAGACTGAATCTAGTTCATACGCTGGCTTTGACACCTGTTCTTGGTCGCTAAATACAAACAGCGCTTTATAACCTGTTTCATCGTAATGACCTGATACGGTTTCTACAGAATCTAGGTTGTCTCTCCACATCGTTACTTTTTCAGGATTAAACGTTGCGTCCCAGCATTGATCTAATGGCTGATTAATGGACAACTCTTGCACAACCACATGGTTGTCAGGCGCAAAAAACGTTGCCAGTATGGTACCTAATAATCCGAAGCCAATAAAGATTAAGGCGTATTTTAAGATTTTCATGCGACAAAGGTAGTTTTTGGGTGGGAAGTATTGCGAATAAAAGAGAAGGACGAGGTTGGTTGATTGACTCAGGACACTGTGACCCAAGACTAACTTCTGCAGACGTGTTCTTACTGGCGCATTTACTTTGACTTACTTGAGTAATTAAAGAATGAACCGAAAAAAGTTCTGAAATGTCCTTTTAGACAAACTCAAAAAATGTCAATCTTATGTGTTATCCGTTGTCTGAAGACAATCGATTCTAACAATATTGAATCTTGCGGATTCAATTAAAAATTAATCACTAAAGATTCAAAATTACTTCAGCACCTTCTTCCACCAAACATGACCATTGATCAATGCGTCAACACTTGGTTTCTGGAGTTTCGCAAGTTGTGCTCTCGCTTTTGCCTCATCGGTTACTCGACCAAAGGTGACGTAATTCATTTGATTCGCTTCGTCGAAATAAATATACGTTAACACTCCTGCCTGACGGTTGAGTTTTTTCACTAATTCGTCGGCTAAGAGTTTGTTTTTATACGCTCCTAAAATGAGGTAGTAATCATATTTGTCGAAGTCCATTAAGTCCACCACGTCTTCTACCGTAATGTCTTTACTAGGCGGTGTTGGTGTTGTAACCACAGGTTTTGTCGTTGGCTTGACTGCTGGTTTTGGATCGGTATGAATTGGAACCGTATCAGGAATTACAGGCTCAACCGTGTCTTTTGGCTCTGGCGGATCTGGACAACCATTATACTTGGCTTCTCCATAAACATCTATACACGCATCCACATCATCGGTTACGCCGTCTCCATCGGTATCTGGACAACCATGGTTGGCTTTTGTTCCAGCCAAGGTCGGACAATGATCTTCTGGTCCACCAACGCCGTCACCATCTTCGTCCGGACAACCTTTTGCGTTTCGTGCGCCTGGAATATCTGGACATAAATCATCTTTATCTGGTACTCGGTCGTCGTCTAAATCAGGACATCCTTTGGCATATTCACTTCCAAAAATATCTGGGCATTTGTCTTTTTCATCACTCGTTCCGTCTCCGTCTTTATCTGGTATTAAATTGTGTAAAATGGGTAGGGCCACTCCAGCATACACGTTGTATCCATTGGTCGACTTACCACCAAAGATGCCTCCAAGGTTATCGCTACCAATGTATACTGGTCCATAGCGAACAAAGGCACTTAATAAAATAGGATTATAAAACTGTCCGAATACCAAACTACTCGATGCTTCGAAACGTCTGGTTTCATATCGAGCTCCAACAGCCATCACGCTTTGTTTGCGCACACCGCGTACCTTGTTCCCTCTTAGACTTTGTACATAGGACGTGCTTAAATACCAATTGTTATCTAAACTATAATCGAAACTCAGATTTAAGCTCGCTGGAAGCTTGGCTGAAAAAGAACTATCGACCGTTGATCGTGGGAATAATCTGATGGCGAACGAATCAATATCGTTGGTTCCATTAAATCTAGTTACCTCTTCAAAGTCTGCCCAATCAGTAGTATCACCATCTGAAATAATATTAAGGCTTTGAGTAAATGGTCGATTATCAAATTTAATGCTGCCAAAATCTGTTATGGCTGCACCCAGTTTAAATTTGTATTTATTTTTAGTTCTGTCTTCGTGGTTTCTCCTATCCATGCGGTAGGTATACGATTTATAGTCTGGCCGATATTCGTAGACAACGCCTAAGTCGATGCCCATACCTTTACCAAGTTTATTCTTTCCAAGGTAATCGTTCAACCTGCGGTCATTTGTGTAATATCGATCACTGGTATATGCCGCAGAAATTGAGGCTGAATTGATTCTTAAAGAATCTATGCCTACCAATTCATAGTTAAAATCATCTACCCGTCCGAAGGCAGCACCAAGTCCAATCAAGTACTTTACAGTCGCACCACCTTTGATGAAATTGGCTTTTTTATCTTGTAAAACAGCTGCATAACTGAAGGCAAATTCTTGGTAGGCTAATCCGCCGAATCCTAAATTTGACTCCACATCCTGTTTGTTCATTAACCGTTGTTGGTGCGACTTAATAGAATAGTCTGGGGCGGCTGAATCAAAATCAACCAAAAACACCTTCATCAAGTCTTCATTGAGCCCGTCGACGTTGGCAAAAAACCGAGTCTTCGTTGTAAATGCAATTCCGCTTTTGTCTTGCCTCCCCAACAAGAAAGAGGGTCCCATAACTTCTGCCGATACATAGGCTTGTTTGTCGTTGCCATTCAGCTTGTCTTCCATAAACGAATTATCCCAAACAGGAATGTCGTTTTCATCTAAAAGATCTGTCGCTACATTGTTGTTTAACACATTGCCATAGCTGTACGGTGTTCTTACATTAACAAAGTTGTTATTAACATCTGTAAAAACAGATAAAGGTGTTAGGGCAAATCGATATCTACTGTCGGCAAGGTTCGCGGGGTTGTATGATATACTTTGATTTCCTCCATAATTGCTGTTGGCGAAGTTTCGCGCATACTGACCGAATACGTTAAAATTCATGGTCATTATTAGCAACGTGCAAATAATCTTAGTAGCAAGTTTTAGGCGAGGCATGGTAGACAAAAATAAGGAAAGCCGATTGCAAATCAGTTATTTACCTATGAAACAAGACACTTGAATGTTTTTAAACCAGCCTGTTACCGTTTAATAGACGGAAAGACAACCATCAATTTTTGACAACAACTCATAAATTCTAAAACTAGTTACCTCTAGTGAATTAAATTTTCTCATTATCTTCCCACGTTCAAAAAAAAATTATCACAGTTATGAAAGTCTTAAAAGTACTCGGCATTCTACTTCTAGTTGTAGTTGTCATTTGGCTTATCGCCTCTTTAATCTTACCAAAAGAAATGAATGTAAAGGTTGAAGAAACCATTGAAGCACCTATTTCAGTTGTTTGGGATCAGGTTAGCACATTCGAGAAAGCTGATAAATGGTCGCCTTGGTATGATGTTGATCCAAACATGAAAGTCACTTTTGACGGTGAATCAGGAGCAGTAGGTTCAAGCATGAGTTGGAGTGGAAATAAAGATGTTGGAAGTGGTACAATGACCATGACCGCATCTGATATGGAAAACCACGTGATTGAAAACAACGTAAAGCATGACTTCGGAGAGGGTAATTCAAAAATGGAATTAACCGAAGAAGATGGCAAAACCAAAGTGGTGATGTCGTATATCGAAAAACAAGGAATTCCTTGGAACGTAATGGGTGCTCTATTTGGCGCAGAGAAAATGATGACCGAAATGTTCAAAAAAGAACTTGGTCTATTAAAAGGTATCGCGGAAGAAGAAGCTAATAAGATTCCAGAACCAGTAGTTTATACTGTTGAAGAAGTTCAACGAGAAGCATCAAAATTCGTCGGCAAAAAAGAAGTAATGAAAATGGCTGATTTGACTTCGGAATACTTCGGAGAAAAAATGAGCACTTTAGGTGGCTTGGTTAAGGAGCATATGGCTGGCGCTCCTTCTGCCTTGTACTGGACTTGGGACGAAGAAAACATGCAAACTGAAATGACGATTGCCATGCCAGTTAACATGGACAAAGCGCCTGCGGGTTATGAGTTTTACGAACAACCAGCTGGAACGTACATCACCGTAGATTACTTTGGTCCATATGACGAAGGAATGAAAGGTGCACATGAGGCATTAGGTGCCTACATGAAAGAAAAAAATATGACAATGGCAGGTGCTGCAATGGAAGAGTACATAACTGATCCAATGACAGAAAAAGACCCAGCCAAATGGCTCACAAAAATTTCTTACCCAGTTGCCATGGGTGAGGCTGAAGAAGCAACCGAAAACTAAATAAAATATATATTCACTTTAGGTCATTAGTATTACCACACTAATGACCTTTTTTTTGTTCCAAACATTGAGATTACAATCAACCTTTATTTTGGCGTGTTTAGGCCTCTTACCTTTTTGTTCAATCGGACAAGTTACCTTACCCAACCCAGCGATTCTTAAAAAGAACAAGGTTAAAAACGTCGTTGTCTTCCAGCAAAATTTACCCAGTGTCTATGCTGATACCACGCAAAAAGAGGAACTTACGCCATTAGACCAAGCCCCTTTTATATGGGCTAAATATTGGTTAAATGCAGCAGGTTACCCTGACTCTATGTACAACTACATGCAAGGCGTCTCCTATCGTAAAGAAGTGTACACGTATGGATCACCTGGTAAATTAAAACAAGTTGAGGTCTTCAATCATAGGAATGAATCGGTCAATAAAGAGGTGATGGTTACTGGTAAAAAAGGAAGCATTGTTTGCAAAGGATATTCTAAAGGTCAACTAAAAACTACTCGTTTGACAGATAAAAACCATCGTGTTATACGCTCTAAGATTTATACCGATGCGCACATTTATGGCTACGACTCGCTTGTGTTTTATCACGACTTCGCAGCGGATACTTCCATTGAAAAGTATTATTTAAACGGTGTAATCAGTCACCAGTTATCGAAAAAATGGTTGGGAGATGGACCCGATAGTTTTTACCAATCCTTTTACCAATCCAATGCTGAATCGGGAAGGATGCCTAGTTACTCAGTCACTTAACCTGTTTCTGAGAAAGGAACGTTAGTCGTTCCACGAGATATGGCATTTGCTGAAATGTTCGCTTCTATCACCTATTCCAATCGATTTGAGAAATACATCGCCTTTGAAGGAAAGCTTTCAGACCTACTGGTTGAAACAGATTTGGTACAGCAATCACAAATTATTGAACAAAAAAGATCAAACGTAACGCTTCGGCATTTTTATACCTTTGACTATGGCGTTAAATAAACTCATTCCAATTGTTGCCTTATTTGTGATAGGTTGTGGGCAACCAACTAAAAAATCAGTAGAACAAGATCGTATCCCAGAACCAGATGTACGCATCGATTGGAAGGTCAAAAAGCCATGATTGATTCTAGCCGCATGAAGAAAAACCTTCTAACCAAAGTATATGCACGTGTCCATGACCAACCCACTCCAGTAGAAGTACGTGACTTAAAATGGCCGAAGGACATTGACGATGTGTACAACATTTGGTATACACCCGACACACAGATAATTTGTTTTGGCGCTTACCCGTTCAGCCAAACAGGCGATTGGGACATGGGACTGACTCACTACTTCGACTCAAATGGAAATACCTTCGCCTTTGAACGAACCACCTCGTTCTACAACAGTTTGTGTACAGATGATTTGGCCATCGAACAAATTGTGACCTACTACCATAATGAAGCTATGGTAGATTCTGTGTACGTCTTTACCGATGTTAAAGGAAATTCCCTAGAGAGTGATTCTTGTGAATTTCCGTACGACTTCCCGTATAGAATCTACACCAATGCCAATGACGTATTGAGAAACGTCGGCATTACTACAAGGTGATGCATGTAGGTTACAGAGACCACTGTTTAAACCTTGATTGCTCCTTCAATGAATCGGCGTGGTGGATTGCTTGTTGGACGAGTTGATTGATATTAATAGAAGCTCCTCCTTCCACAATAATTTCGGACACCTTTCTGAATTCTGTTTTTGGCGGCACATCGGTAAAATGCACACCTCGCGAAACCAAATACGGTTTACATCGAAATGACCAGTCGTTTTCTGAGAGGTTTGTGTTAGATACGTTCTTTATGCTGGTTCCATTCCGTAGAATCAAACACGTTTTTTTTCCTAGATCAAATTGAATCAATTCCATCGTATTGTGGTTTTGGAATCGTCGGATGGAGGCGTTTGTCACTAAACTAATTCCCATCAACAAGACGACATGTTTGGACCACTTTGTGCCTGAGCCTAATAACATAGTACCTAACGCCAAGATCAACAACGCCAGAAATACTACATCTAATTTAGTCATGAAAATATTGTCGATAAAACTGTAAGCAATGCTTTGAAAGACCTGAACTGTTTGAAGAACAAACCACAAGTACACTTTTAATAACCACGCAAACACCCCTGCCACTACTGTGATCTTTGTAAAAAGGATAAAACATAAACCCGCGTATAAAATCACTGTAATAGCTGGAATTACGAGCAAGTTCGACAAGAAAAACAGGACGGGGAATTGTCCGAAATAATACAACGCAAGTGGCAAGGTAGCAAGTTGTGCCGCAACAGAAACGGCGGTCAAATCGAGTAGTTTACTGATAAACCAACTATTGGTTTTGACCAAACTACGTATAGGTTTCTGCAGGCTAACGATGCCAAGAACGGCCAAAAATGAGAATTGAAAACCAACATTAAACAAACTACTTGGATCTATTACCAGAAGCGTAAAGGCCGCACAGGCAATTGAATTGTATGTGCTGGAGTTTCTGTTGAGTTGTGTTCCAATAGCCAGAATGCTGAACATAAAACAAGCCCGACTCACGGAGGGTGAAAAACCAGTAATCAAAGCAAAAAACCACAAAGCCAATAAGGATATAAGAGTACCAACGAGTTTCCATCTTTTCCGAAAAAAGACGTGCAAAAGTCCATTCATAAAAGCAAATACAATGCCTACATGGAGTCCGCTGACAGCCATCACATGCATGGTTCCCGTTTGTGCAAATCCAATCTTCAAATCTCCGTCTAACCCAGATTTATCTCCCAACAACAACGCTTTCAACATAGCAATGTGGGTTTCCGATTCAAAGTGTTTATTGAATTCCCTTTCTAGCAGTCGTTTTATGGCATATGACCAAGTAAACAGCAGGTTGCCAGTGTTTGATTCTTCTAACCGCCAGTTCTGATATCGAACAAAACATTGAAAGTCGATACCTTGATGAAATAAGTACCGCTGGTAATCGAATTCATAGGGATTTTTGACACCAGCAATCTTCTGTAAGTTGGTTTGGACAACAACTTCATCCCCATAGCTTGGCAACCATTGTGATACTTCAAGGTATACCATGATTTCTCCTTGAGCATGATGGTTGTTTTGGCCTAACACCTTTGCCCTTGCCTTGTAATACTCACCTTTTAAGATTGGGTCTTCGACCAGTCGCAAATGCAACTGCTGGTTCCCGGATTGCACATAGTTTGGGTGGTTGCGTTGTTGGTGAAAATGACTCAAAGCAAAACTGAAACAAACCAAAAGAAGAAAAATGACCAGACCGGTGATGGATTGTAGTTGTGCTTTTCTAAAGGTTGGAATGCGATAAATCAGCACGTACCCTATAAGGCTCAATATTACTAATGATATGGAGCACGTTAGGTTCCAAAATGGATAATAATTATGGACTAAAATCCCAATAATTACAGGAATCAAAAGGCGCACGAAAGGTGCTTCCCTCAGGAAAACAGAAAACATGTATGCGTTTGGTTAAAAGTGTACGTTATGAATAACGTCGGTAAAGTAAGATTCTTAGTTCATCAACCAATACATCATCCTCCGCCCATTGGTGATTAACCATTAAAGTACCTTCTAGGTACGCCATGGCTTCATCAAAACTCGCTTGATTGTCAAGTTTCTTAATCGCGTCGTTGTAGGCTTCGGGATTGTTGCCAAATAATTCATTCTGGACTTCGTATCGTTTGCTGATGCTGATTCCTTTTTTGATGCTGTCAATTTTGGTATTCTTTAATCGAGCGTATACATCATTGGCATCCGTATTCGGTACAGGATTTTTGATTTTGTGGGAGGCTTTTGGTTTTTCTACCACGGGTGGAGGTGGCGTTTCCTTTACCTCTTCTTTCACAGGCACTTCCTCAATTACAGGTTCTGGAGCAACTTCTTCCACCACTGTTTCAACCTGCGCTTCGACTACCGGTTCAGGCGCTGCTTCGACTTCAGGTTCAACTTCCTCTTCAACTTCAACTTTTTTTGGTCTTGGCTTTGGTTTCGCTTGAATCACTACCGGCTCAGGTTTCTTCACCACTTTTGGCGGCTCTGACGCAACGGTTTCAGTTGAATCTGGTTGACTGATACTCAATTGATCGTATAAGCCATATAATTTTACGATATGACTTCGCAACAAGTCCAAATCGAGTTGAAAATCTGCGTCATTCAAAAACATCCTGTTGTTATTGATTTCAATGAGCTTAACCAAATTCCCGATTTCGTTATGAATTTCCTCTCTTGTCATGTTGCACCGTATTGTTGAACAAAAATAGACTTATTTGTCCGTCGTCATTAATAACGTTATTCACGCACTTAAAATTTTAGAATAGTGAAATTGACACAAAACTATTGACAAGACCTTACATTTGTCAGCTCACAAAAGTCGCCTAGATGTTTATTGAACCGCGTGTTGAAAAAGGATGGATTGAAGTCATTTGTGGCTCCATGTTTTCGGGTAAAACTGAAGAACTTATCCGTCGCATCAACCGCGCTAAAATTGCCAATCAAAAGGTTCTCATCTTTAAACCACAAATCGATGTGCGATATGACGAGCAAAAAGTGGTTTCTCATAATGCCAACAGCATTGATTCCATTCCAATACCCCATTCAAGTAAAATTTTGGAATTGGCCGGAAACGCAGAAGTCATTGGCATCGATGAAGCACAATTCTTTGATTTAGATCTTCCTAAAGTTTGCAACAAACTCGCCGAAAAGAAAGTGCGTGTGATATTGGCTGGCTTAGACATGGATTTTCAAGGCAAACCTTTCGGACCCATGCCAACACTACTCGCCATGGCAGAGTATGTTACTAAAGTCCATGCGATTTGCATGCAATGCGGAGGCGTAGCCGGATATACCTTTAAAAAAGTGCATAACGAGCAAACCGTCGAACTGGGTGAAAAAGACTTATACGAAGCGCGATGCCGAACCTGTTTTAATGAAGGTATGGCGATTATTCGGGAGCAGATTAAGATGGATTTGAGGTGATAAGTTTAAGTTGATGTTTAAGTGGTCGGCCTGCGGCCGAAATGTAAAATGATCAATGTAAAAGTAGATTTTACATGAATGAACCAAATGCTAATAGCTATAGGCCGTTAGCTATAAGCCATTTGCTGTTGGCTTTGGATGCAGAATATAGATTCTTCGCTGCGCTCTGACTATCGAGCTGTGAAATCATTCAGGCATTCAATCTAAACCATCAAAACCTATAAACCTAGACGAAGAGCTGTTCTACTCATCGTTGGCAATGAACTTTCCATACAGAGGCTTTCGTAGGTCATATCCAAGGTAAAATCCAGTGCTACTTAATATTTCGGGCGTTATTGCTAGTATTAGAGGTTTTACCCTCTTTTCAACTCTATCATCCGCATACTTAGAATCCCGAAGTACTATTTGGGATCCATAAGCCATTAATCTAAATGCTAACTTGTCGTTCAAAGCATAGTCCACTTGAAATGCCGGTCCAACCGACAGTCCAAAACCGTAAAGACCTTGCCATGATGTATCACGCTCCCCAACATAAAAAAAACGGTCAGCAAGATTAAAACCTGCAGAAATACACAATTGGTCGTCATCATTAATATTCCATGTTTTTGTGTAATCCCCTAAAAGAAAATTGGTGACCGGACCACCGTCAGATGTAAAACTATTATTGCCTAAAGCCCCACCTAACAAAACGGCAATTCCATCCTCAAAAAGATCGTTTTGGTAAACAACATGTTTCTCCCCCTTTCCCTGTATTGTCTAGTCTTATACGAAGAAAAATACTTTGTGTTGAGCCATTAAAACCAGATTGCCCATTGTCATTTACCTTGTAAGTAAGGTGGTGAACATTTATATCCCAGATTCTTGTCGTTATTACCTCGTTCATAGAAGTTGTCGAGTTGAGCAGAGCAGTATGACGCCTGTAAAGACCCTAGTATTACGGCCCCAATTTTTATCCAGTTATTATTCATATATAGATTTTGGTGCCGTTAAATAACACAAAAATCAAATCATCTCAAAAAAACGAAATAAAAATTTCTTAAAATTACGTAGCATTAGGTAGGGTTTTCCCAGCCAAGGGGCAGGAAATTTGAAAAAGTTTAGGCGTGAATGTGCCTCCTGCCATGCCCAAATTCAATAATTTTATTATTTGAGAAATTAGATGCATCTACTTCAAAATTCCCAAACAACCCACGTGTAAACTCACGCATGATGGTTTTGGTAAGAGAATGATTGGCAATTTTTTCGAAAGTTGACTTCTCTGGACGACGACGCGACTTCGAAGATGATTTTCCCGCTTCTTGCTGTTCTTTTTCCTCTCGTTCTTCCATGCGCTCGAGTTTTTTAGTCAGCATTTCATAGGCAGATTCTCGGTCGATTTCCTCACTGTATTTCCGCATCAACTTAGATTTTCCCAACACGTCTTCTTTCTCATCTTCTGTGATGACGTCCATTCTTGAAGAAGGCGCAGTCAACAACGTATGTACCAATGGGGTTGGAATCCCTTTTTCGTTTAAGACGGTGATAATGGCTTCCCCGATACCCAATTTGGTCAGTAGTTCATCAGTCTCATAAAACTCCGTCATTGGATAGTTTTCCGCAGTTAGCTTAATGGCTTTTCTATCTTTGGCAGTAAATGCACGCAGCGCATGTTGGATTTTCATTCCCAGCTGACTTAACACCGCATCAGGTATATCGGTTGGATTTTGTGTAACGAAAAACAACCCAACACCTTTTGAGCGAATCAACTTGACGATGGTTTCAATTTGATCCATTAAGGCTTTACTAGCCTCGTCAAAAATGAGGTGGGCCTCGTCAATAAACATCACCAATTCTGGGGTGTCTTTGTCTCCTTGCTCAGGCAAACGCTCGTAAATCTCTGCCAACAAACACAACATAAACGTTGAAAATAATTTGGGTTTGGATTGGATGTCATCCAGCCGCATGATGTTGATATAGCCCATGCCGTTTTCATCCACCCGCATCAAGTCATCCACATCAAAGCTTTTCTCTCCAAAGAACACATCCGCACCTTGCTCTTCAATTTCTAAGAGTTTTCGCATGATGGCACCTATAGAGCTCGAGCTCACATAACCGTAATTCTTTTCTATTTCTTCTTTGCCTTCGTCGCCAATGTATTGTAAGACTTTTCTAAAATCCTTGATGTCTAGTAAAGGCAAAGCGTGATCATCACAATACTTGAAGCAAATGCTAACGATGCCTCCTTGGGTGTCGTTTAGTTCTAATATTTTTGAGAGTAAAACGGGTCCAAATTCGCTGATGGTAGCACGCATGCGCACACCTTCTTGTTCGCTAATGGTCAACAATTCTGTTGGGTATGCACGCGCAACCCAATCCTGACCTATAAGCTCGTGACGCTCATCAATTTTAGGATGTCCATTGCCTTTCTGAGTCAATCCACTTAAATCTCCTTTGATATCCATGAGCAATACAGGCACACCTTTTTCCGACAGTCTTTCTGCAATGTTTTGAAGGGTTTTGGTTTTCCCGGTACCCGTGGCGCCCGCGATTAATCCATGGCGGTTGAAGGTTTTGAGAGGTGCTTTGACTGGTTTGTTCTGAATGGCGCCACCATCTAACATACTGGTGCCTAGTAAAACACTGTCACCTTTAAAAGTGTACCCCTTTTCAACTTCCTCCAGAAATGCTTCGTATTTGCTCATAACCCTATGCTATTATGTGCAAAAATAGGTGTTCAACAATAGAATTGTCGGTATCGATTAATACTTCTTATTTCCGATTCTTAAATAGGAACAGCTTCTTTTTGTACAGCACTATCGTAATCACCAACATCAAAACTATTGGCCAGATATATACCAAAAACAATAAGAAATTTAAAATCAAATTCCATCCGGTGTTGGCGGCATTAGCCATTTTACCCCAAAACGTTGGCTTGTCGACCAATGGTGCATCGTACTCTAGGTTTTCGTAAATGTATAAACTAACCGTGCTGTAGGAAATTCTGTCTTGTAAAAATCTCAATCGACCTTCTTTCGACTCAATTTCTTCTCGGATTACGCGTATCTGGTCTTCAACGGCTAAAATGTCTGTGATTTTATTTGCCTTCCGTAAAATTTCTATATACCGTTTCTCAACTTCTTTCTTTGTTCTAATTCGGGTCATTAAGTCCATATACTCTTCCCCAACATCTGTGGCACTGGTGCGTTTGTAATCGACATTCTTAATGCCCTTACCTGTGGTTATTTCATTGATGAATTGATCGAAGTTCTGGTTGGGAAGTCGCATTTCAATGGTATTAGAAATTCTAGATAACTCAGTTTTTTCGTTTTCATTGGATTTGTATCCGTCATACTTTCTAATGGCATCTTCGAAATGATGTTTGTCCTTATTGTAATCCTTTACCTGGATACCGACACTCCCTTTTTTAATGATTTTATCGTTGGTACGCATTACAGGTTTTTGGTTTGCGTCAGTTGAAGTAGTGACGTCGTTGTCGCTTACATCCGCGACAGCATAAGCAGCCGTCCCTTGAGTAGTGTTGAGTAAATAGCCATTATTATTTGACTCGTTTTTTCTTGTTTCTTGATAGGTAGATTGTGCTTCTTCCGCCTTATAATCGGCGGCTGCTTCGGCGACTTCTGCCTCCCATTCTACGTCTCCGCCTTCGGTGTAAGAATCGACGCTTTCAGATTTGTTGCCATTGTCACAGGCGAATAACATAAAAAGACATGCCGTAAGGAATAGTATGTTTTGTGCTTTCATGTGTGTCTATATCAGTTTTAGTGAATTGGTAAATAAAACCGCGTAGATAGTCATTGTCTACCTACTAAGTCTAAACGGTTTTGGTTTCTCATTGTTGCTTGCATTCTCCGCAATATCGGTAATTCTCTTTATTCTTGTTTCGCTTCGTTTGGCCGATATCACCCAATATAGCAACGACTTTTGGGTTGATTTACTAAAGCCTTGATAGTTCTCCATGGCATTGGGGTACTTGAGTAATTCATTTTCCAAATCCTGAGGAACAATGAGGGCTTCAACTGAATCTAACATCGTCCAAGAACCATTTTGTTTGGCAATTTCAATGGTTTTAAGCCCAGCTTCGGTCATTAAGCCTTCGGCTTGTAGCACCTCAATTTTATCTTTATTGATTTTCGACCATGTGCTATTTGGTTTCCTCTTACAGAAATATTGTTTGTATCGATCTTTATCTACAGACTGTTTAACACTGTCTATCCAACCAAAACACAACGCTTCATCTACCGATTCGCTCCAATCCAAATTGGGTGTTTTAGAAGATTTCTTATACACGATTAGCCAAACTCCATCCTCGGTGTGATGATTTTGTTCTAACCAATTTCTCCAATCTTGTTTGGTTGCAGGGCAAAAACTTTTGGCATCTAGTTTACTCAATTTGAACTGTTTGTATTATTGATGGTCGAAAGGATTGAAGGTCTGAATACAACATTCATTTGCATGCTCATATCTATGTATCAATCTTAGCCGCTAATGCCTTTATCCTCCCGTCATTTTTTACTTTTAACTACATCAGTACACCATCATCCGATTCCAACACAGTTCATCAGCACTAATTTTTTGGGTAATGATACCTGTTTCATACAATGTATTTACCACATTGTGTAACATCTTTTTCGAGATGAAGACATCCTGCTCCCACTCCGTTTTATTGAACCAAGTCGTAGCATCTAGTAAACTCAATCCATAGTTATCAGCAATGATTTGCTCAGCGTTGTGGTCATTCATAAAATGGCGACTAATCTTCCTGATAATCCACAATAGATTCCAGACCATGTTGGGGTGCTTCACCAATAGTTCTTGTCGAGCTGCAATCATGAAACAAGGCCAAGGTGTTACCGTGTCCCCGATGTGTTTTAACTGTTTGGCATCTACCAATGGTTTGGTCGTAAATTTCTCCCACAGCAAAATGTCTGCTTCACCATTGTTAAGTGCTTTTACAGCCCCGTCAATGTTACCGACCTCCACAAATTGATGTTCTTTTAAAGTAATGCCTCTATTCTTGGCTTCAACACTTGCCATCAAGTGCGAACCACTGCCTGGCCGACTAATCGCAAACTTCACATCTGTAAAACTACTTTCTGAATTGATTGCCGAATTAGCTCCAGTGTGAATCCCCCAGATGAGCGGTGATTTGATATACTTTTGGACAATCATGGAAGGATTACCGTTTATAATATCGGTAATAATGCCTTCCGTCAATACAACTGCGATGTCAAGCTCCCCACTACGCAGTTTGGCATTCATTTCTCCAGTTCCTCCAGCGATATCCTCCCATTCTACATCCAAGCCGATGTTAGAAAAACTACCATTTTGAATAGCCAGTTTCCAAGGGTAATTAAAATGTTCGGGTACGCCTCCAATCTTGATCTTCACGGTGATTCTTTTAGCTGCAAGTTAAATAATTTGGTCCATAAATTTTTAGTTGCGAAAATCTATCATACGCTTAACTTTGAAAAAAATCATGACTATGTACGAGCCTAATGAAATCTTAGATCATCAAGTGGTAGCACAAGATGAAGCACACGAAAGGGTAGAGTTTTACAGAAGAACATACGGCCATGTAGCCGGTGCCTTTTTGGTATTTTTAATTCTTGAATACATTTTTTTATCAACGCCAGCCATAGTCAAAATTGGCTTAAGCATGTTGTCAGGATATACCTGGCTCATTGTTTTGGGCTTGTTTATGTTAGTGACCACACAAGCTGAAAAGGTTGTCGCACGAACTCAAGACGTCCGTAAACAATACGCAGGTTACTTATTATACATCGCCGCACAAGCATTCATTTTTGTTCCATTGTTATACCTTGCATTAATCCAACTTGGTCCAAACGTTCTCGGACAAGCCATGTTGTTGACAATAGGATTATTTGTAGGTCTGAGTATGGTTGTGTTCATCACTAAAAAAGACTTCTCATTCATGCGTAGCATCATCGTTATTGCTAGTGTGATTGCCTTGGGATTGATTGTCGCTGGAATGATTTTCGGCTTCGACCTTGGACTATGGTTTAGCGCCGCAATGGTGTTGTTAGCAGGTGGTGCCATTCTTTATCAAACGTCGAACATGATTCACGTATATTCCAAAGACCAATACGTTTTGGCGTCTCTTGGTTTATTCGCCTCATTCATGTTACTGTTGTGGTACATCATTCGCATTTTTATGAGTAGGGATTAATGTCTAGGCATTAGCCACTAGGATTTAGGGGTTGATGTAGAGAGTAGAAAATTGAGCAGAGACGGCCTACGTTGAAGTTGAAGCTGAAGTTGAAGGCTTTAGGAGTTAGCCACTAGGATTTAGGGGTTAAGAGTTGATCTAGAGAGTAGAAAATAGAGCAGAGACGATCTATGTTGAAGTTGAAGATGCTGTGGGCTTTAGGAGTTAGCCACGAGGGTTTAGGGTTAATGTTTTTTGTGGAGTTATCAAATTCAATCCTCCTTCCTTGTCTCGTCCTAAAATAGGTTGACACATTTTAAGCAAAAATGAACAACAAAACAGGTTTAAGAAAACGTTTCACAAAGGAATTTCGACATTTAGTAGTGAAGGAGTATTTAAAGGGTGGAATTACCCAAGTAGCTTTATTAAAAAAGTATCAGATTAAGAATGTTTCTGCAATTAGTAAATGGCGTCGAGAATTTGGTTACAGTGACGAAGTAATTAACTTTACAGATGACACTTTTTATCAAATGAGTAAAAAATCTCAGGAAAACTTTGATTCAGCGGATCTCCATGAGGATAATTCATCACTGGAGAAAGAAAATGAAGACTTGCGATTACAATTGGAGTATTACAAACGAGTAATTCGGCAGGCAGAAGAACGTTTTAAAATTCGAATTGAAAAAAAGTCAGGCACCAAGTAATAGAAGATATGAACCGAGAGTTATCGGTTCCACTTGTCAAACTGTGCAGATTACTTGGTGTAAGTAGGCAATCCTACTACCAGCACAAACAACATCAAAATTGGATGAGCATTGAACATGCTATGATTGTCGACCAGGTGAAGATTATACGAGAATCTCACCGTTACATGGGCACACGAAAGTTGTATGAGGTTTTACAGCCTTTTTTGATGGAGCATCAGATAAAGATAGGGAGAGATGGCCTATTTGATATGTTATCTACAAACAAGCTATTAGTACGTCGAAGAAAGCGAAAAGCTGTAACTACCAACTCATACCACAGATACCACAAATGGCCCAATATAGCTCAGTTTATAAAGCCTAGTAGAATCAACGAGCTCTGGGTAAGTGATATTACCTATTGGAAATTAGGGGAGAATTTTTGTTACATCAGCTTGATAACAGACGCATTTTCACATAAGATAGTAGGTTATCATCTAGCTAAAAACTTGAAAGTTGTACAATCCATAAAAGCTTTAAAAATGGCTTTAAATACTTTGAAACCAGAAGAAAGATTAACGTTAACTCATCACTCAGATAGAGGGATACAATATTGTTCTGATGCCTACGTCTATATGCTGCAAAACCGTGGTATACAGATTAGTATGACCGAAAATGGAGATCCAAGAGAAAACGCCATAGCTGAGCGAATCAATGGAATAATTAAGAGTGAATATCTTCTGAACATGAATCCCAAAACAATACTACAAGCCTTTGATTTATTAGACAATGCTATCAGACTTTACAATCAAGAAAGACCGCATATGAGCATTGGTATGTTAACCCCAAATAGGGTACATCAAACTATTGGAATCAAACCAGTAAAACTATGGAAGAACTATTATGACAATACTTATAAAAAGTAAACCTATTTTAGTACTAAGAATTAACTGTAATTCTATATCAGGATTTAACTATTAACCTGTCAACTTATTTTAGGACGATACACCTTCAGACATTCAGACATTCAGACATTCAGACCTTCAGACATTCAATAATTCTATAATTCAAAACTACCCCACCACCAACTTAATCACTACCGCAGTTCCATTCTCCAAATCTTGAATGTCGAGGCTATTGCCAGTATGCCCTTTGTTTAACATTTTCAGACGATCGGTGATGACTTGAATCGCCGCTGATTCGTGGCTTTTGCTTTTGCCTTTGGCCTTTTCGATTGCCGCTTCTCTACCAATACCGTTGTCCATGATTGTACAAATGAGCAGTTGCTGGTCTAATTCAAATGTCACGTTCAATTGTCCTTTATTCCCCAATTCAGGTAATCCGTGTTTAATGGCGTTTTCAACAAACGGCTGCAGCATCATTGGCGGAATGTAAATATTGTCGGGGTTGATTTCATCAGACGTTGTAATGGAGAAACTAAATGGTGCTTTCATACTAAACTGTTCCAGCTCAACATAATTACTCAGGGTGGTGATTTCATCTGACAGTGGAATTGAGTCAACTCTAGAATTCTGAAGCGTCAACCGCATTAGCTTGGCGAATTTTTGTAAGTATTTCCTGGCTTCTTGGTGTTTCTCTAGGGCAACTAACGATTGAATAGAGTTCAAAGCGTTGAACAAAAAGTGTGGATTCATCTGCAAACGCAAAGCCTTTTGTTCCAACTCAATCAATTCTTTTTCAACCTCCAATTTGTCTCTTTCCCTCTTGCCTCTTGCCTTAATTCGTTGTACGTATATCCAAACAAACAACCCAATCAGCAATATGAGTATTGTCCATTTGAGTAATCTAAACCACCATGTTTTCCAAAAAGGAAGTAAGACTTCAAACGGCCATTCGGCCACCTCACTTTCAATTCCATCTGACGAAATAGACTTGTACTTTAACGTGTATTTGCCTGAAGGTAAATTAGAATATACAGCGTCTTTCTTCTGGGTTGGTTTCCGCCATTCTCCGTCAAATCCTTCCAACTTCCACTGATATTTTAGCTTGGTTGGGTTGTTTAAATCAATTCCGGTAAAACTGAAGGTGAGGTGGTTTTGATCGTGCGGAAATATCGGAGACGTCAACAAATTGTTCCATGACGTCGGTTGATAATTAAAGCGATTTGCTTCAAGTTTTTCATAAAACAAATCAATGTTGTCAAGCCAAACACGAGGCTTCGTTTCATTGGTTTGAATGTTATTGGGATTATACTGCGTAAGTCCGTTGATGGTGCCAAACCACATATTGCCTTCATCATCACACAAACTTGCGTTTTGACAAGTCTCAATCCCACTAAATCCATCAGCTGCGCCAAAGTACTCTACCTCAATCACATCACCGGTTTCGTTTAAGGTCAGTTTTTCTAATCCTCGTTCATGTCCTAAATACACATGACTCAATTTGTCGAATTCCAACAAATACAAGTTATTCGATTTTAATCCCTCCTCGACTGGCTGCGACAATTGTTTGGTGGAACGGTCATACCGATACAAACCGCCAGAAGTGGCTATCCAAATACCGTTTTTATTGCTGCGAATGGCTCTGATGTTCTGATAGTTTAACTGACTTTCAGACAACACCATTTCTACTTTTCCATTCGAAATGACCCCAATGCCTTTACTCTCCGTTCCGAACCATATCGCTCCTGATTTATCTGCATGTAACGCATGGATTCTGTTGGACGGCAACTCCGTCAGGTACCGATAATTCTTAATATTGTATCCTCCTTTAACACGGGTAAGATGTGATATGCCACCATCTAAACTAGCGACCCATACATCAGTCTTACGTGTGCAAATAATGTCTTTGATGTAGTTCCCGCACAAACCGTTTTTGACCGTCAACCAAGTAAAAATACTGTCTTGGTAATACGCCAATCCCTCACCTTCAGTTCCAAACCAAACCGTCCCGTCGATCGAAGCCCCAATGGCTTTTACTTTGATATCCGCAAAACCTGAGTCTTGGCCATAAACCGTATACCTCCCTGAATCAATTTTCACCACGCCTTTACGACCGGTCCCAGCCCAAATAGCGCCTTTTGTGTCTTGGTGAACAGCATAGGTATAGTTTTCTGGAAGTCCTTCTTTGGTTGTTAGATGATTAAACTGTTGTCCTGCAAATTGATTCAAACCTCCACCTGAGGTGCCCAACCATACATTGCCCCAATAATCTAATGCCAACGACCGCACATGGTTGTTGGTTAAACCATTTGTAATACCGTATCGAATGATTTTTTGGTCGCCAATGTCAACCACATACACACCATTGTCTTGGGTGGCAATCCACAATTGGTTGTCGACGTTCATTAAGTCGTAACAGATGGTATTATAGGGCAATGGAAGCACCTTTGTGGTCAAATCATCACCATTATAATACCGGATGCCTTTGCCATAGGTACCAATCCATACGCCGTTGCTATCGGCCAACAAACATTGCACATAATTGTCAGGCAAACCGTCTGTCTTACTGATAAACCGTACTGTTTTGTTGTTGCGTTTATTTAGTAAATACAATCCTCGATTGGTGCCCATATAGATGTGTTGACCAAAACTGGTTAATGCGGTCACATAGAAATTTTCATTCGTATCTTGATTGGCTATTTTCTGTAGACTTTCATTTTGCCTTATGTATAAACCGTTCGATGTACCGATGAACAAGGTGGAGTCCTTTTCGTATAATGAAAAAACGCGAACATCTCCGTCTTTCGACAATGGATAATTGCTAAAACTTAGTCCGTTGTACCGACTTAAACCTGATTGCGTCCCCGCCCAAATGTCTCCCTCAGCGTCTTCATACAAGCAGTTCACAAAGTTGTTTATTAAGCCGTCTTTGGTGTTGTACGAAACAAATTGATTCCCATCGAACCTGGCAATTCCACCTCCACGAGTGCCGACCCAAATAAAGCCGCGACTATCACTAAGTACATCAAACACTTGTGATTGAGGTAGACCCTCCTCCAAGCCAAAATGTCTAAAATAGTTTTGCTGTGCTTGTACTTCGATGCACATCGACAAGACTACAAACAGACCAATAATCGCTCGTTTTAACATTTAATCAAAAATAGGCTACCCTTATGCTGTAACCAAAAGCAGATAATAGTTTCATCGGTGCAGATAATAAGTCTTGGCTCATATTTGAACTTAGATATAGAAATGTTAGCGTTAAGACGAATACCTAAAATTAAAAAATGGCTCAAACGACTGCTCGTTGTATTGGGCTTCTATTTTGTTGTTTGTTTGCCCGAAACACTATTCGAAGAAAACTACAGCACTGTTTTAGAAGATGCCAATGGACAACTACTGATGGCACACATTGCTCCTGACGGACAATGGAGATTCCCTTTATCCGATAGCATTCCTACCAAATTTTCAACGGCATTGATTGAATTTGAAGACAGGCGATTCCAGAATCATCATGGCGTGAGCTTGTTGGCACTTGGACGAGCCACTATACAGAACATCCGGTCAAAAAGACTGGTCAGCGGCGGAAGTACCTTATCTATGCAAGTGATTCGCATGAGTCGAAAACGAACAGGGCGGAGCCTCACTGATAAGCTCAAAGAAATGGTGATGGCACTTCGACTAGAAACCAAGTACAGCAAAGAAGAGATCATGACTTTACACGCAAGTCACGCACCATTTGGTGGTAACGTGGTTGGTTTAGAGGCGGCAAGTTGGCGGTATTTCGGACACAATGCGCACACCCTTTCTTGGGCTGAATCAGCAACGTTGGCGGTATTGCCAAATGCACCGTCTTTGATGCATTTATCAAAAAACAGAAAAGCTTTACAGGATAAACGAAATAGATTATTGAAACGATTGTTTGACGATAAAAAATTAACGGAATTGGAATACCACACAGCCATTGCTGAACCGTTACCTGAAAAACCAAAACGATTGCCCCAGTTAACACCTCATTATATGGCATATTTCAGCGCCCAAGGTTTGACAGGCAGTAGAATCAAAACCAGTATTCAGTCTAGAATTCAATCTGGTACTAATACCATAGTCGATCGTCATTACCAGCGTAACGTAACAAAAGGAATTGCCAACATGGCTGTAGTTGTGTTGGATGTGCAAACAAAAAATGTGGTGGCATATGTGGGAAACACAAACTGCTCAGACGAGAATAAGGTGCATGTAGACATCGCTCAGGCACCAAGAAGTACAGGTAGTATTTTAAAACCATTTTTATACGCCAAAGCAATGGAAAACGGGAAATTATCTCCTCAAACGTTGGTGGCCGACTATCCAACCAGAATCAACGGATATTCCCCACAAAACTATGAAGAGGCATACGACGGTATGGTGCCCGCTTCCCAAGCTTTGGCAAGATCTTTAAACATTCCAGCCGTCAGATTATTAAGCGATTATGGCGTTACGCAGTTTAAACAAAACCTACAGGAATTCGGACTAACCACGCTGTTTAGACCCGCTGAACAATATGGCTTGTCTTTGATTCTAGGTGGTGCTGAAGCATCTTTATGGGACTTAAGTAGGGCGTATGCAGAGGTCTCTTCTTGTGCTCAGTCCACATCCGTAAATCCGTCTGTCTCTCCTGCAGTAGCCTACGAAGTATTGGAAGCTATGTCGTCGGTGAACCGGCCTGTGATTGAGCAGTATTGGTCGCGGTTTGATGGTAAACAAAAAATCGCATGGAAGACAGGAACAAGCTATGGTGCACGGGATGCTTGGGCCATAGGTGTGACTAAAAACCACGTGGTGGCAGTATGGGTTGGAAATGCTTCTGGAGAAGGCGTTCCTGGTATGACGGGAAGTAACACTGCTGCGCCTGTATTATTCGAGGTTTTTCAGCTACTTCCAAAATCCGAATGGTTTACCAAACCTACACGTGATATGCAGTTTGTTAATCTATGCAAACAAAGTGGTCAGCGAATGGGGCAACACTGTGATGAAACCATTAAGGCTTATTTGCCAAATGCCTGCATGCCATCACCTTCTTGTGTGTTTCATCAAAAAATACATGTTTCAAAAACCACGGGAGAACGCGTTTTTGCAGGCTGCGAATTGCCTGGAAACACACAAACTAAATCATGGTTTGTGATACCAACAGCGGCAGAGAGTTATTATAAATCCAACCACCCAGAGTATGTGCCACTACCAAAGTTTAAAAAGGACTGTGCTGAAAATACACAAGACCTAGACATCTTATATCCGTTACGAAACAGTGTGATCCACATACCTAAATTGTTATCTGGTGAAAAAGGAAAGGTAATCTTCGAGGCAGTTCATCGACGTGGTGATGCAGAGTTGTTTTGGTATTTGGATAAAACATTTTTAACTACGACTACTGACGTACATCAAGTCGAATTTCAGCCGAGCAAGGGCAAACACATGCTCACGGTAACGGACGAAAATGGGTTTGCTGTGGTGAGGAGTTTTGAAGTGGAATAAGGAAAGTGTGATACATATCCTGTGTGTTTAATGTGCACAATTTCAAACTTATCCATAGTGTATTGCGTTGTTTGATAAACGTGTTTCAATCATGTATTATGCACTATGATCAAAGGCAGAGGAACTTCCATTAATTCAGAAAATCGTTTTGACAAGCACCAATATGTGGCTGATGAAGGAGAACGATTGGAAGACATTGGGGCGTCGAACACCAAAATCATCGAGATACAAGCCAAAAGCATTTTAAACCAAGTATTAAGTCCAGACATACCCATGCCTTGGAGTATGAATCCCTATCAAGGTTGTGAACATGGCTGTAGCTATTGTTATGCCCGACCCACCCATGAATTTTGGGGATACAGCGGTGGTGTGGATTTTGAGAATGTCGTTTTAGTTAAAAAAGACGCGCCTCAATTACTTAAACAGAAGTTTATGAGTCGCAGTTGGAAAGGGGAACCCATAATGATGAGTGGCAATACAGATTGTTACCAACCAGTCGAACGCAAACTCGAGATCACTCGAGGTTTGCTCAAAGTGTGCCAAACCCACAAAAACCCTGTTGGTATAATCACCAAAAACAGTCTGGTGACCAGAGATATTGACCTTTTAAGAGATATGGCCAAAGACCAGTTGGTGCAAGTCATATTTAGTATCACCACTTTAGACGACAGTTTGAGACGCATTCTTGAACCTCGGACAGCCTCAGTAAAAAGCAAATTAAACGCCGTTGAACGACTCACAGAAGCGGGTGTTCCTGTAGGCGTCATGATGGCTCCAATTATTCCGGCTGTACGTCTTCAGCGAAAGTTGAACTTTTTGGGTCAAAAGCTAAGAGAGAGTTCATGCTAATTCAACCGCTCATACACTTTCTTCAACATATAACTCTTCACTAGACCACCGAACTCCTTGTCGTCCATCATCTTCGTGAAGATATCTTGATTTTGTTCCATACGACCAATTAGTTTACCTATAAAGAGGTCTTTAAAACATATTATTGTGTATTAACTCTCAAAGAGAGAAGAATCAGATGATAGGTCAAGATAAAAGTACGTTCAAGTCCTTTTGCTCATTGACGGCATAGTTCCTAATTTGAAGTAATTATCTTTATTTTTGATTGACAGATGCGACAAAACCAATATTTTTAATATGTTAAAGAACTGCCTTCAATTTTTGCTAATAATTTTTCTTTTTGGGTGTGGTAATAGCACAAGTAATAAGGAAATAGATATGAATTCACTTTCAATGAAGCTAGTGAAACAAGTTGACGGTAAAGTTCTTTATAGAGAAGAGCCATTTAGCGGGAAATTAGTTAAGTATGACTCTTTTGGGAATATAAAGTTTTCGAGTCTGTATGTTAATGGACTTAAAGAAGGGAAGACCATCTACCTTAATGAAGGGAAAATTACAATTGAGGTGGTTTTTGATTCAGGAATGAGGGTTGGAAAGTATCTGGAATTTTACCCCAATCAAGACACAATGAGAGTGGGGTTTTATTCCAAGGGTAAGAAAGATAGCACTTGGACACGATATTTTGAAGATGGTCAGATAGAAAGTATAATTAGATATACAAATGACTCCATGAACGGTAAATTCATTATTTACCATCAAAATGGTCACATTAAAACCGAAGGCGAACATCTGGACGGGAAAGAGCACGGACGCTGGGATTTTTATGATAGTTTAGGTCGATGGACAAATGGAGGGAATTATGATAATGGAGTAATAATTACACGGATTACGGAGGACCCTCCAAGAGCCATTCATAAGAAGGGCTCCGCTATTTTATCGGACACTTTTGATAATGGACAAATCAAACATACATATCCCAGAAAAAACGAAAAACCTCATGGAGATTGGATTTGGCATTATGAAAATGGACAGGTGAGAAGAATTGTGCATTTTGAAAACGGAAAGGCTCAAGGCAAGGTGGAGCGTTTTTACGAAGACGGTTCGCTAAAAAACTTTGAAACAAGAATCGATGGAACCCGAGTAGGAGAGACCAAGTCTTTTTACACCTCAGGAAAGTTGGAATCCCAAGGTCAATACGAACCTAATGGTAAAAAAGACGGGACGTGGCTGTTTTACTCCGAGACAGGTGATTTGGTTAAGAAAATTGAATACCGAAAGGGGAAACTTATCAAAGAAGACGTCTTTTAATCGTAATTTCTCCTTGTGAAGATGAGTTACTTGTAAGTCTTCAAACTAATGTTCACCAGAGATAGTGAAAATTAAGTCATAAATTTAATCTTTGCAACAGGTCCAAAATGCGGACATATTGAGCCACGCACGAACGGGATAGAGTGAACCACTAAAAACGGGTAATATTGAACTATGTAATCCGTATAAGAGTGACTCACTCCCTTACATAGAAGCGATTTTAACCTTCTGTTTTACACGGCTCACTTTTATCCGGAATGGGTGGTTAACTTTACCCGATATTTCCAAGCATGAACTCTCTCTTAGTTTTTAACTCAAAAAGTTCAACTTTCGCTGAAGACGTACAAAAAGTACATTTAACTATTTGGATAGTTGTATTATTTAATTTTTTTTATTTAATTTAACATTTATATAACATAATTAAATATTTTCTATGAATGAATTTGAATTACGTGACGCTCTCAATGGGCGTAACAAAGAACAACAAAGTATAATTAAGTATTTTTATGGTTCTGGTGGATGCCTTTCTAAAGGATTAAAAGACGAGGAGTATGAAGCTCTTGTTATGAAACGTGTAAAAGCTGTTGATTGGAAAGCAAAAGCTCTTAACAAAATTGGATTAGATGAATCTGAGGTAAATGAAATTGAACCTGTTCATTTTCAGAACTATGTAATCAATGAAAAAAGTAAATTAGTTAGAAGAGGAAAAGACAATGTATGGAGAAGTTCTCAATATCAAATTTCATATATTCTATTCTCATCTACCCAACTGTATGTTTATCAGTATACATTTAGTATGGATTCGGGTGAAAAGAAAGAAAGAACAGAAGAATATTTCTATAAAGACATTACTAATTTTTCTTCCACAACTGATACTGTTGAAAAAGAAGTTGTAGAAAAAGTAAATTGCCAAGGTAAATCAACGTATAAACGTACACAAGTTGAAACAAGTGATTTTGCTATAATTGTACCTGGTGATAAGTTCTATTGTGCAATGGAAGCAAACGATTATTCCGAAAAAGCTATTCAGGGTATGAAAGCTAAGTTAAGAGAAAAAAAGAGTTAATAGATAATTAAATTAATGTTCAATTTAAAATCATTCCAATTGGTTTGGCATTCTTCAATAATAGAAGAAATGCCAAACCAAATTGAACAGGATATCTCAGAAGCTTATGTGTGCTATAGGGAAATTAATAGACCGAAATTGACAATTGGTAAAGTAATTATTTCTTTTGTATTTGTATTATGTTTAATATTAATTACGACCTATATTACTATACATTCATTTGAAACATTGAATTTAAACTTAATATTACCAACAAAATTACTAAGTTTTAAGCTCAAATATCCATCATTATTTTTCTGTCTTATCTATTTCTCTTTACTTACAATCATTACAATCATTTATTTGAAGGAAATTCTTATAATTCCAATAATTCTATATCAAAGATATGCAGATGAGGATATTAGAAGAAGATGTTTATTTAAACCAACTTGTTCGGAATATACAATCCTAGCTTTACGAAAATACGGTGTTATAATTGGTCTTTATAAAGCTTATGTACGTATTTTTAAAAAATGTATTGGCAATATATACCGTATTGATTTTCCTTAAAATATTGAACTTTAAATTAAAAAAATCATGGGAATATTCAATAAGAATCAAAATGAGTCTGCTTTTACAGGTGGAAAAAAAAATTGGTCAGATGTTATTAAAAATAGTGGTTCAGGTGAACTTTTAATTTGGCGACAACCAGAAGAGGATTTTAATACAAATTCCACTCTTATTGTAATGCCGGGTGAAGAAGCAATTTTTATAAAAGGTGGTACTGTTGAACAAACATTTGACAATGGTACATATAAACTTTCGACTGAAAATTATCCTTTTATTAGCAGATTAAGAAATGTATTTACAGGTGGGGTAAGTACGTTTAATTGTGTGGTTTATTTTGTTCGTAAAGCTCATTCCCAAGAAATTTTGTGGGGAACAGATTCACCAATTCAAGTACGTGATAAAATGCTTGGTGTTGCAACTAAACTAAGGGCAAGAGGAACATATAAAGTACAGATTAACAACTCAATTAAATTCCTTGAAAAACTGATTGGTAATAATGTTCCTTTTCAATTACAAGATGAACTTAACAAATATTTTGTTAATGAATTTCAAAGCAAAATCAAATCAAATATTACAAGAGCTGCAAATGAGTCAACACAAGAACTCTTAGGAATTGAGGCTAGATTAGATGAGTTTTCGGATGAAATAAGTCCGTTTATGCAGGAAACACTTGATTATTATGGTCTGAAATTAATTAAATTTACAATCGCAGCCATAAATATTGACGATGATGAACTAAGAAAGAAGTATGATGAAATCGGTATAGATGCTATTCAAAAAATGAAAAATGCACAAGCAGACAAATCTGTCATGGGTATTCTTGGAGATGATTGGGCAAAACAACAACAAATTGATATATTAAAAGGAATTGCAAATAATGAAGGTGGTGGTGGTATTGCTTCTGCTGGTGCTGGTTTAGGTATGGGACTAGCCGCTGGTGGTGTATTTGGAAATATGTCTCAAGAAACATTTAATCCACAACAATCTGAACAGCCAATTTCCCAAAACTCAAATGATAATCCTGTTGAAAAAATCAAACAACTCAAAGAGATGTTAGATTTAGATGTAATTACTCAGGAGGAGTTTGATGCTAAGAAAAAGGAAATATTAAGTAAAATGTAATTTAGGTTATTGATTATGAAAAAAAACAAAATACTTTGGTACATATTAAACTCAATCTTTTTGATTGTTTTTAATCTTTATTTTTTCTTACTTAAAGGTACAGACCATATAACCTCAGTTTGGATTTCTTATGGTTCAATTCATTTCGCATATTTTATGCTTTTAAGCACTCCCTTTTTAATTCGAAAAAGTAGTGTTTCTGTTGATTATGGAAGACCTTTATTCATAATAACCACAATTTATTTTTTTTTTGCTTTTGTAGTAGGTGTTTCATTTATTATAATGTCACCTGAAAGTAACACATTAACAATACTTGTTCAAGTAACAATAACTGCCGTTTTTGGAATTACACTATTAGTAAATTTAATTGCCAACGAACATACAGCAGTAAATGTTGAGAAAAGAGAAGATGAACTAAAGTATGTCAAGGAAGCATCGTCAAAATTAAACTCACTTATTAATCAGTTGGTGGACAAAAGACTTCAAAAGTTAGTTGAAAAAGCCTATGATTTAGTTCATAGTAGTCAAGTTAAATCTGCAAAAGAGGTTCAATCAATCGAACAAGATGTATTTAAAGAAATCTCAGAATTAGCTGAATTGATTAAAAACAAGAACTTTGACAATATTGAAGAAGTAGTAAATAATATTTGCAATTTGGCAGAGGAGAGAAACAGTAAATTAAAACTTCTAAACTAAAACTATGGTTCAAGAAATAGTAGAATTAACTTGTCCTGGTTGTGGTGACAGAGTTACAACTGGACAAACGGAATGTAAATTTTGTCATAAACCGATAGTAATATCAACTTTTAATAGTGTGTATTCAATGCCAATACAAGAGGTTAATAAATATGCAAATGAATACAGAAAAGCCCTCTCTGACAACCCTAACAACAAAGATTTAAATAATTCGATTGCAATGTGTTATTTAAAACTGAAATTGTATGATAAAGCACTAACTGCTTTTGAAAAAGCAGTTGAAGATAATTTTGATAATTCGGAAACATTTTTTTATGCATCAATATGTTTGTTACAAGGCAAAAAAGCATTCCTTACAAAACGCCCGATAATTGATAAAATTGAAGAATATCTTAATGCGGCCTTGATGATTGAACCCAAAGGAATTTATTATTACTTCTGGTCTTATATTAAATATGACTATTTTAATCGAAAATTTTTCAAAACAAATCCGACTTTTGATGAAGTTTTAAAGATGTCAATTGACAATGGGGTATCAGAGTTAGATAAAGAACAACTTTTCTCAATTTTAAATGTACCTAAACCTGACTGTATTTAATTAAAAATAGACTAAAGCTTAATAGTAAAACAAGTCCATTGAAATAAAAAACCATTTACGACCTGGTTTTGTTTTAATTTATTTTATATCCTAAAATTAAAACATTATCTTTGATTTATAATTAAAGATTAATGCTATGAACTTCTATTACTCCAGAATCTCCAACATATCTCAGTCAGCATCGAGACAATATCATAATTTTAAAAATATTGAAGGTTTTGATTCAAATAATTTATTTGTAGATAAAGTACAAGGTAATGTTCCATTTCTGGAACGAGTGGAGGCTGCAAAGTTATTTGATACCGTAACAGCGACTAATGGTAAGCATACTATTGTAGTGGATTCAATTGATAGACTAGGTCGCTCATTAGTAGATATATTGAATACCATCGAATTATTTAATAAAAACAGTATTAACCTTAAATCATTAAAAGAAGGATTTGAGACTTTGTTACCTAATGGTGATGAGAACCCTATTGCAAAAGTTGTTTGTTCAGTGATGGGGAGTATTGGTGAAATGGAACGTAACCGAATCAAGCAAAGAACTGCTGAGGGTATTGCTATTGCTAAGGCTAAAGGTAAATACAAAGGTCGTAAGGTTGGTTCTAGTCAATCTAATGATAAACTACTTGAAAGACACAAAGTGGTAGTGACTAAGCTTAAAAAAGGTCTTACGGTTAGAGAAATAAATTCAATGACTGGTAAGAGTAGTGCTACCATCATAAAGGTGAAAAAGGTACTTGAGCAAAAAGGAGAGCTATAAAAAAAGCCATCGGTGAGGATGGCTTTCTATATTGAGTAAGTTTTTAACCTTATTCGATAACTAATTTGTAACTGTTGTGTATACCGTCAGCAATCATGAAAAGGCATTGATAGAAGTGATAAAGTACGGTAGTAAAATATTCACTGAGCCAGACTTAAAGAAAACCAGAACGGGAAATGAAAAGATATATGCTAAAGCTCTTCATAATATTTTGCAAGCAATGAAGGGCAGGCGCATTTTTGACCGAGTAGGATTTGATTTATCCAAACAACATAAACCAGACAAACCAGATATTAAACTAGCGACAGAATACGAACGCTGGACTTTTGAAACAAGTAGAGGTAATTGGATTAACAACAAGACTAAAAAACCCCTAACGGGATATGCTGCACGTTTTGAGTTATTAGAGATGCTGGCGTTTCATGTTGACGATGAACTGAGTTAGACTATGCAAAAAGGCAAGAATAAACTTGCCTCTTTTTAATTAACATACCTGCTCATATGATAAAGCAATTCAAACATACGCAAAGACACCACTTTAGATAATTAATCCCTCCGTGGGTGCCTAAATATACTCCCAACGTCAAGTTACATCATGTAAGGGGGGTAGTAAAAACTTTTATTATTTAGTCTATTGAAACCAAGCGATACACTTTATCTTTTGTTGTCAAGTTTTGAAATAGAGCGGTAGGGGGCTATCTCAGACGTTTGAGGGATATCATCAGAAACGCAGTAATCTGATTTTTACACAAGTGCAACTTGTGCAAAATGCGGACATATTGAACCACGCACAACGGGATAAAGTGAACCACTAAAAACGGGTAATATTGAACTATGTAATCCGTATAAGAGTGACTCACTCCCTTACATAGAAGCGATTTTAGGCAACTGTTTTACACGGCTCACTTTAATCCGATATGGGTGGCTAACTTTACCCGATATTTCCAGTATAGAAAGCAATTAAAGAAGCAATTACCTCAACTGATAGAAAAATGGGAAAAGGTAATTGGGGTGAAATGCAATGATTGGGGAGTAAAGCAAATGAAAACCAAATGGGGTGCTTGTAACACCGATGATAAACGAATTTGGCTAAACCTTGAATTAGCTAAGAAACCAATTCTTTGTTTAGAGTATATCTTAGTCCATGAGTTGGTCCATCTGCATGAGCGAAACCACAATGATAGGTTCATTGCCTTAATGGATAAGTTCATGCCCAAATGGAGGTTGCACAGAGATGAATTAAATAGTTTACCCATCGTTCATAACGATTGGGGGTATTAAAGCTAGTGCAAGTTCAAGCACATTGCTGTCCTCCTTCGCGCGGTTGCAAAGAGCTTTCACTCCAACGCTAAAAAGGAAATGAATAAATAAAACGGTGCACACCAATTTGAATACACTATTTCACTTTTCAAAATATAGGGATTATCAAGTCCTCTATTTGAACAAAGACAAAAAATATTATATATAACATGCCGATTTACATACATTTAGCGAACATGATTGTTGACAAAAAAATTGTCGACAAAAAGTATGATGGTGGTTGTAATCAGTTTCGAATTGATTGGGATATTGAAGTTGGAGAACATAATCAAGAGGATGATGAACTATTTGGCGTCGCAAGAATGAATGCTGATGAATTTGACATAGAAAAGCTAATTCAAGGAGGTTTGGAGTATAATGAAGATACAGAAAACTCTAATGATTTTGTAATAATCACAAGGTATGATGGAGCGCTTTGGCAAACTGACTGGCTTGATAATAATGGGATTTTTGCATGGCATTCAAATTGTCGTCAGGAACAAAAAGAAAGAGCCGCACAGATTGGAGTAATGACAATGCAAGAAGTTATTGAGTTAGGTGAAAAGGGAGTCAATGTATTCGAAACAATAAAAACAGGAACCAACAAGACTAAACTGAATTAATACCCAGTCTAGTCAAACCGTTAATTTAATTGGCTATTAAATAAACTCATTGATAAAAAATTAATTGAATGGATAAAACACGGTGTATACCGGGAGACTTAGGGTTACCTCTGAGGCAATTTTACCTCCCTGACAAACTATGGCCATAGAGTACACCAAATTCATTGATTAACAGCTATTTGGATATTACTGTCACCGAAACGTTGGGTTATAGGCTGTTTTGCAATGCCCACCTCAAATAGGAAAGTGATATTTATAAGGGTTGGGGGGGTCGTTAAAGCTGAAAAATAATCTGACTTTTTTGGCTTTTACTGACACCCTATCTGCGACACACTGCTATTTTAGCTCCCATATGTAACTTATTTACACCCGTAAACGATGACCAGTTTAAAAGTTGCCAAGTCGCTAAGGTTGTAATGTGGTCAAATCTTTGTTAACCGATACCTAAAACGATACCCTAATGCACAAAAAAGCCTTGACTAAGTTAATAGTCAAGGCTTTACGTTGCTACTTGTGTAGCCCCTAGGGGAATCGAACCCCTCTTTCCAGGATGAAAACCTGGCGTCCTAACCGATAGACGAAGGGGCCAAGTCATTGCAGTTTAAAGAAACAGTTGCTTGACGCGAAGGCCTTTAAATTACAAGGCTGCAAAGGAATAAATATTTCCATAAATCAACAACTAATTTTTTAAATATTTTACCTTTGCAACCACTCATTTAAAAAACACAAAAATATCCTAGAATGAAAGTAGCTATTAACGGTTTTGGACGCATAGGGCGATTGGCCTTCAAATGTCTTTTGCAAAAAGAAAATGTTGAAGTCGTAGCAATTAACGACCTCACTAACAATGCCACATTAGCTCATTTGTTGAAATATGATTCAGTGCAAGGAAGATTCAATGGAACTGTTGAGTCCAATGATGATTTTCTTATCGTGAATGGCAAACAAATTCGCGCTACTGCAGAACGCGACCCGGAAAAGTTACCATGGGGAGAACTAGGTATTGATGTCGTTTTAGAAAGTACAGGTTTTTTTAGAGATCCCATTGGAGCTCAAAAACACATCACTGCTGGGGCCAAAAAAGTGGTTATTTCTGCACCTGCATCTGGAGATATAAAAACGGTTGTGTTAGGTGTTAACGATCATACAATGTCAGGCAATGAAACCATCGTATCAAATGCTAGTTGCACTACAAACTGTTTAGCGCCAATGGTTAAGGTGTTAGATGATTTATTTGGAGTTGAATCAGGGTTCATGACTACAGTTCATGCATATACGTCAGACCAACGTTTACAAGATGCACCTCACTCAGATTTAAGAAGAGCAAGGGCTGCCTCGGTTTCAATTATACCAACAAGCACAGGTGCCGCAAAGGCAGTTGGACTGGTGTTACCACACCTAGCTGGCAAATTGAATGGAAACTCTCTTAGAGTGCCAATTCCTACTGGAAGTGCCACCGATTTTGTTGTCACCCTTAAGAAAGAAACCACAATTGAAGAAGTTAACGCTGCCTTTAAACGCGCTTCGGAAAATGAATTAAAAGGTATTCTCGAGTATACTGAAGACCCAATCGTTTCTATCGACATAGTAGGGAACCCACATTCATGTATTTTTGACTCTCTAACCACAATGGTTCAAGGCAATACAGTTAAAATTATGGGATGGTACGACAATGAAGCAGGTTATTCCAATCGAATCGCGGATTTAATTTCTAGAATTGGTTAAAAATTAGTCAATAAAATATCGAGAAGTGCGTTTCTTTTGGAACGCACTTTTTTTTCGCCATAAATAGACAAAATCTAAACAAACCTTAGTCGCAATTCATTAATACACCACAATTCTTCGCCGATCCAAGACAATATCATCAACACTTATAACTACAAGGTAAGTAGACATTGATAATGAAATCGGTATTTTCCCATGTCCTTTTGATATTTCGATGTCGCTTGTACTTAGATTCTTTCCAGTTACATCATATAAACGAACAGTGACATGTTGAATAGTATTAGAGAGATCAAAGTTTAAAGTGTTATCATAGTAATAGACCTTGGATACAGGGTGCATAAGCTTTGAACTTGACACTAAAGTAAACTGCAGTTCATTTGACTTTCCAAAACAACCATTTTGGTCTTCAACGATACAATATACTTGACCATTCTGGTCTGGTTCGTACGTAGAGTTTGTCTCATCGACGACTTTATTGCCGTTAAAGTACCATTGGTAACTTGACCAAGTCCCCACCACACTGCAAATGTTTTTATTGAAGGTTATACTTGGAGTAGGCAATGAGTTAACAGTCACATGTGACGTCAATGTTTTGTAACAACCTGAGTCATTTGAAACAATAACGGAATATGAACTATTTATTTCTGGTGAAATGGTTCGAAATAAATTGGTGTTACTATTATCCTTCCATGTTGCAGATGTAGCGCCAGTTATACGTATGTCAATTGAAGCACCTTTGCATATTGAAGTGTCAACAGGATCAATCTTAGGTTTTAGTGACTGGCATTCTGTAAGTTGAGCCACAAAGCCCAAAATTTTAGTTGTATATGGTACGTTCTGACTTGAATTTCCGCTAAAGTTGAATGTCCTAGAATATACGCCACCCCAGTATAGTTGGTTATCTTCAGCGAGATGTACTGTATTTCCAGAATTGGTGTAAGATCCGGTACCGGATCCAACAATCAACCATTTGGCCTCTCCAGATGAATCATATTTTACTAAAAATGCTGCGTTATTCGATGCTCCTCCAGTCCTAGAGTTGCTTGTAGGGTCAAAGTCGCCGCTGCCAGCAAAAGTGCCACATACAAAAGTGTTTCCACCTTTATCCACCTGGCAATCATTAATCTGTAATGACACATTTGAGAAAGGTTCACTGTATTCCCACACTACATCTCCATTAGTTGAAACACTACTCATTTCAAATTTGGCTTCTCCAACTCCAGCATAACTGCCATAACACATAATTTGGTCATACGCATTAACCCGTATTTTGCTAAAACGATGAAGGGTTGATGCTTTGACCCACCTAAGATTCATTTGAGTGTCTAAACTGCAGTAGAATGCCTTCCCAGACAAAGTCAATTCTTTGGTATTCGTAGAAGGGTCAAAGTCAACAGTTCCGTTTAATTGGCCACCGTAGTAGATGTTCCCATCTTTTTCAGCAAGAGAGGTAACTCTTACTATAGCATCTGAATTCCCAATGGTTGTTTTTGGATAGCGTACTGTCGTATTTGGATCCATTCGTAACAAAAAAGAACCAGTTCTATTCAGCTGCTCGTTTCCAATGGAACCAAACCCACTGTAACCATATCTTGTAGAAGTATGGACAGACATCGCCCCGTGAGCCGAACAAAGCCAAATGATTTGCCCGTAGCCTGTAATGGCAAATTCCGACGTCTCTACATTGGTTTTTGTTTTGTTGCCTTGCGAATAGGCATACCACAAATGATCACCGCTACTATTCAACTTGAGAATAAATGCCTGCTGACCATATCCAGAGGAGATAGCATCTTTTTGATTCTCAATGTCTAAATATGTTTTAGTACTCTGATATAAACTACCTAAGTACACAAAACCTGAATCATCAGTTTCTAACTGAATGGGAGCTCGAGTTCCAGTACTAATTAATTTCTTAAAAAGTAATGAACCATCAGGCTTATACGCTACAAAGTATAACGTATAAATAGATGCATATCCCTTGAGTAAATGAATCTTATTCACCCAAACACTGTCTTTAAAATAGCCCGCGACATAGGTGTTACCGCTATTGTCAGTAGTTATGGCTTCTACTGATGACGTACTGGAACTACCAACTTGATAACTAGAATCAATGGTTTGGGCACCAACTATTGGAGTCATTAAACCAATAATTATCGTGGTTAAAAGTATTAGCCTTTTATATAGGGATTTCGACAATTTCATTGAATTCGGATTAAGTCATGTGCGTTTGTCAAATCAAAAATACATTTTCAACGGAGTTTTCAAATTTCTAAAGGAAAACTGCAGGCAATTTGAATTTAAGTGTCAAACATACGATGACTGCAAAGCGATACAAATAATTCTAAAAGGTGATTTTGCAATTCAATTTCACAACAATCCTAAATCCCTTATATTTCCATCGTGTTACAAAAATTAAAAGTCCTTGGACCAGGATTGCTATATGCCGGTGCGGCAGTTGGCGTTTCTCACATTGTACAATCCACCAAAGCCGGTGCAGAGTATGGTTACATTTTGATTGTAGGTATTATTCTGGCACATATGTTCAAATACCCATTTTTCGAACTTGGACCCAAATACACGCAATTAACCAAGCAAAACCTGTTACACGGTTATGCAAAAATCGGAAATTGGGCATTGGGTATCGTCGCAATTTTGACTGTCGCTACCATGTTTACTATTCAAGCTGCAGTAACAATAGTTACCGCAGGGTTGGCAATTAAAATCACTGGGATAAACGTTACTCCAGTAATGATGAGCGCAGCTCTACTAACTATTTGTTTAGCCATCAGTGCGATAGGTAAGTTTTCAGTTTTGGATAAGCTCATGAAGGTAATCATGATCACCCTTTCCATTACCACCGTCATTGCGTTAGTCTCGTCATTTACCTATCAAATTCCAGCTGCTGATTTAAAACCAGGAAAGGTATTCGACTTGTTCAATTCAATGGATGTCATTTTTTTAATCGCTTTTTTGGGTTGGATGCCGGCACCGCTAGACATTTCCATTTGGCACTCTATCTGGAGTGAAGAAAAGTTGGAGCAAAATCCGAAAGAAAAATCGACAGAATCTTTATTTGATTTTAGAGTAGGGTTCTGGGGAACAGCCATCCTAGGAATAGCTTTTTTAGTTTTAGGGGCCAATGTAATCTATGGTTCAGGATTAGAATTGGCATCAGGTGGCGTTGACTATGCTCAACAACTTATAGATATCTACGTTTCAAGCATAGGTGATTGGTCGTATTGGGTTATCGCTATCGCAGCCTTTACAACTATGTTCAGTACAACATTAACTTGCCTAGATGCGATGCCAAGAGTACTTGCTAAAATTGGGAGGATATGGCAGTCTTCAACCATTCAACCAGAATTGGACTCTTCAGAAGTCATAACAGCTACCAGCGAAGATAGAAAACCTAGATTAATTTGGTTGTTCGTAATAGCGGTAGGAGCGTTGACCTTATTAAGGTTCTTCATTACGGATATGAAACAAATGGTCAACGTGGCGACAAGCTTTTCGTTCTTAACCGCTCCGGTTTTGGCTATTTTCGGTATTCTCATTGTGAAGCGACAACTTCCCACAAACTTTTGGCCTAAATGGAAATTTTTAATCGCATATTTAGGAGTAGCGTTTTTGGTTATACTCGGCGCCGTTTATATTCGTCTAGTTTTAGTGTAACATGGATATACAAGAAGGTAAAATATTAATTTCTGATCCGTTTTTGCAAGATCCTAACTTTGCAAGAACCATTGTTTTGTTAACCCAACACGACGAAAACGGAAGTTTCGGTTTTGTCTTAAACAATGAAGTTGAGTTGTCGATTGATGAGGCACTAAAAGATGACAAGCTTCCAAAACAAAACTTGTTTCAAGGAGGACCTGTCGAAATCCATACAGTTCATTTCTTGCACGGACTAGGTTCTGTGATTGAACATTCTAAAGAGGTAATTCCAGGTGTTTGGTGGGGTGCTGACTTTGACAAAGCACTCGACATTCTTCGAAAATCTCCTGACATGATTTCAAAATTTGTGTTTTTTATGGGTTATTCAGGCTGGGCAGCCGGACAACTTGCCGAGGAACTAGAGGAAGAAGCCTGGATTGTGTCAGACATAGGAAGCGCCATGGTCTTCAACCAAAACCTTGATGCACAAGAACTGTGGAAAAAAGCAATGCGTAGTTTGGGAGGCAAATATGCAGTCTTGGCTGAAGGACCCACGGATCCAAGCCTAAACTAATACTCAATGACAACATTCAACTTCTCCAGTTTCTGGAGCAATATCAGGACTCAAATATGGAATGTTCAGACCAGAGCCTCTAATAACCAACAAAACACCCAAAAGAATCATTGAGTAATTGACGTATTTATTAATATTCTGAAAAAAACGAAACTTCAATTTTTTACCGAGATAAGAACCAATTAAAAACATAGGCAACGTTCCAATTCCAAAAAAGAACATAAACAATAGTCCTTCCGTCATACCAGGTTGACTTACAGATACTGCAGCTGCAGCGTAACTTAAACCACATGGAAGCAGGCCATTCAAAAATCCGATAAAAGGCAAGCTATTCTTTTTGTGATAGTATTGGCTCATGGTTTTGGATAACCGAGCTGATATCCACGACATCATTTGTTTGATACCTGGAATTCGATGTTTAAAAACAAAAAGTAATAAAAGAATACCAGAAACAAGCGCTATGTACTGTTGAAGGTCGAAGAGATGGACTGGTACCTTGACTAGACTGAATGCTAATCCCAACAACAAATAACCGGCAATGCGCCCTAAATGATAGATCAACAAATGAGGCGAGAGGCCTTTAATATTCCAATTGGTTTGCACTGAAAAAACCAATGGACCACACATTGCAGCACAATGTAGTGAGCCCCCAAGTCCTAAAAGTAGTGCAGCCCAAATCATCAAATTACAAGCTTAGTCTTTTTGAAAAAGGGCTTCCCCTTAAGAACACCAGTAACCTCAATGTACCAAATTCCTGCTTGTAAATCAAGAATCTCAAGTGTGTAAGTATCCATTACCGACTTAGTACCATTGGAAAGTACTCGATCAAACTTACTATTGCCCATATGCTTAAGAACCACTTTGTCTACTTGTCCATCTTCCCCCAGTTGGATGACCAACAATGGGTTGTGATAATCCATTTTGACATTAGCCGCAATTTCTTCAGCTTCCATAGTTTCGGTGTGCGCCTCACCTTTTTGGTAATAATCCTTTTCGTAAAGCGAATCGTTGTTATTGACCATGTAAAATCCTAACCCTACGATAAAGACGATAAAGACGATAAAGATCGTCATACTGATTATAAGCGCTTTCCCCCAATTCATTTCGTTATTTTAATTGGTCCAAAGAAAGTGGTTTTAAACGTTTTTAAAGGAGCGTTATCAATGAATACTTGTACTTCAACTGCCTGTTTATATCCCTGAACGTCACTTTTATCTTTTTTTAACATAAACACCCTTTTCATTTCACTATTAGCGGATAAGGCAGCGTTTGAATCGGCAACAACCAAGGTAAATCCTGGTGTTAATGCGACCATGCTAAAACGTTTGTCATCAAATGATTTGTTGACCATTTCGAGATTGTACATGTTGCTAACAATGTCGTTAGGCTCTTCAAAATATGTTTGACCTGGAATACGTAAAACGTGAGCTTCTACATCGGTGCGACTGGCTAATAAATAGGAGAAAACGCCAATTAGGATCACCATTACAACGGTGTACGATATAATTCTAGGTGTAAATTTAAAACCCGTTCCGTTTCGTATATTATTAATCGAGTCAATGCGTATAAGACCTTTAGGTTTTTTGATTTTGTCCATAACACTGTCGCACGCATTCATACACGCAGTACAGTTCACACACTCCAATTGCGTTCCATGTCTAATGTCTATACCAGTCGGACAAACATCAACACAAAGATTGCAATCCACACAATCGCCTTTGTTTTCTTGATTTTCATTTTTTCGAATTTTCCCTCTTGGCTCACCGCGTTCATCGTCGTATGCCACTACCATACTGTTTGGGTCAAGCATTACTCCTTGTAACCTACCGTATGGACAAATCATGATACAGACCAATTCACGAAGCTTAGCAAAAACTAAATAAAATACGGTAGTAAAAATTAATAGTCCAATAAGTGCGGGTAAACCTTCTAAAAAGGGACCGGAAATTTTTGCCCATAGATTTTCCCAACCAATGATATAAGCTAAAAATGTATTCGCGATTAAGAATGATACACCAAAAAATGCAATGAATTTTAGGGATTTCTTTGTAATCTTTTCTCGATTCCATGGCATGGCATCGAGCTTCTTTTGTTTGATAGAATTCCCTTCGATAACATTTTCAATCTTTCGAAAAACCATCTCTAAAAAGATGGTTTGTGGACAAACCCAACCGCAGAAAACCCGGCCATATATGACGGTAAACAGCACAATAAACACAATGGCCGTTATCATCAGTAAGACCAAAAAATGGAAATCTTGTGGCCAAAAAGGCTGACCGAAAATCACAAATTGGCGGTCGATGACGTTCAGCAACAACAATGGATAGCCTTTGATTTTGATAAAGGGACCGAGAAAGAAAAAGGCTAGGTAAAACCAACTTAAGTACGTTCGGTACTTATATAATTTACCTTTAATAATTTTAGGGTACAACCAGACGCGCTTACCTTCTTTGGTTTGATTGCCTAGATGTTCCCTAAAATTATCTTCTTTGGTATTACTCATTGGCTGCTGGAGTATCTACTTCCTCAGAAGTTGATTCACTGCCCGAAGCAGCTTCAGGTTTTGGACTAGCATCAGTATTTCGTTCATATAATTCGCCGTCTGGAGCTTTGCCAACAACTCCATCAGGGAGCTTTGTTCCTTCAAGACTAACTACATAACTTGATTGTACGTCTTCAGCGAAAGTTGAACTTTTTGAGTTAAAAACTAAGAGAGAGTTCATGCTAATTTAGTTTAAATTTCTGATACTGTTTTTTACGAGCCTTAAGTGTCCTGATTTTGGTCTTTTTCCTTTGCTTCAATTTCACTTCGCCTTTTCCGTAGTAAACCTCAGCAGGAGTTAAGTTCTGCAAAGATTCGTGGTAGCGTTTGTAGTTGTAATACTCCACGAACTCGTTGAGTTTTCTTTCCAGTTGTTCAGGACTAAAATAATTGTCTAGTTTGACCACATTCTTCATGGATCGGTGATAGCGTTCTATCTTTCCTTGGGTCTGTGGATGTAACGGACGGCCTCTAATATGCTCCATATTTTGATTGCCAAGATATTCTGCAAGTTCGTTTGAGATATAACAAGATCCATTATCAGATAGTAGTTTTGGCTTGTTGGTCTGTGACACCTCAGAGGCCAATAAGGCTTGATCTAGGGTATCTTTCACGTCTTGTGCCTTCATGCTAGAGCACAGCCTCCAGTTGACTATAAATCGACTATAGTCATCTAATATGGTTGACAGGTAATACCAACCCCAACCGAAGATCTTGAAGTAAGTGAAGTCCGTCTGCCACATCTGGTTGACTCGTGTGGTTTTATCCTTAAAACTGTCCGAAGCACTCATGATTCTAAAGGATGGTGTGGTTATTAATCCATTTTCTTTTAGTATGCGATAAACACTAGATTCGCTGATGTAATAGCTGTACGTATCGGTAATATGCCAGGCCACTTCACGTGACGAAAGCTCTGGCCTTTCTAAAGCTATCTCAACTACCTTGTCCCGGTCTTGCTCATTGATTCTATTCCAAGAACCTTGCCTTTTGCTGGGCTTACGTGCCAGTCCTTCATAGCCTAACTCGGTGTAAGCTCTGTACCAGTTGTAAAATGTTGTTTTGTTAATTTTAAGCTCTCTCAGAGTGCGGATAACACCCAAATCTGATTGCTCTACAAGTTGAATCAACTCGTATTTCTCTTGTTGACTGTAATGCATATACTTGGGCCTTATGAGTCTTCTCCATTTACGTTTTTTTTCAAAGTTCTTACCTCTAGGGATAGTTCAGCTACCAGTTCTTTTAATGAACGGTTTTCCCCCTTGAGCTCTTGAACTTCTGTAGTGCTGGCCTCACGCATGGTATCGCCTGTTAAACGACGTTTGCCTGCTTCCATGAAGTCTTTGGCCCACTTGTAATAGTTGCCCTGGCTAATACCTTCTTTTCGACATAACTCGGCAATCGTGGTTTCTCCACGCATACCTTCAATAATGATTCTAATCTTTTCTTCTGAACTGTAGACCTTTCTAGTCTTTCTTTTTAATTCACTGATCAGTGAACTTGTACTTTTCTTCTTTACCATCTCTGGGTGATTTAAAGGGTTATAAATATATTAAAACCTCTCTCTTAAATCTTTACCCTTAATAGTTCACTTTTTGCTGACGGTATACACTTAGTTCAGTAGATTCCTTTATTATAATGTTGTGGTCATTGACACCAAAAGACCAGTCCACTGAGTCAATGAAATTTGGCAAACTCAGTATAAAGGAGTCTCCATGGCACAGGGGGACGTCACTAATTGTTTTGAAAAAATCAATTAATTTCTGTGTTTTCATCTCACAGCTATCACAGGCTTTAAATCCAACAATAATTCTTTTGGTTTGAAAACTGCAATCACCATAGGAATAAGTGACATAATACAATCCAGCAGAATTGATAACTATTGAATCTTTGGTTGACCCTGTACTCTATCTTATATCCCAATTGGATATTGTAGGTACTCCAATTTTAATGGAGTCTACTTCACACAATATTGTATCGTTGGCAATTAACAAATTAGTCGTATCTATTGATTCAAAGTGAGACCTACAAGTGTCACAAATCTTTATACCAATCGTAAATGTGTCACTAGTGAATACACAAGATTCAACCTGTATGGAACCAAAATATTTGCCAGGACTCTTGATTTTTTTTACTCCAGAGCTGCCATCAAACCATACAAAGTTTGGATATTTGGATGGGCTTATTTCAATTGAATCGCCTTTACAAATCATTGTGTCATTATGTAAATCGATATTAAAAATTTCATTATGGTTAAAAGAAGTTAATGCTGTAGACGTCCCGTTGAACCCAGTGTAATTTAGGTCTTGAACGTAGTCAAATGTCTTAGTTGAAGCCCTTAAATCTAGTTCATAAAGTTTTTTTGCCTCTTCCACATAGACCTTGTCATTAATAACGGTTAGTTCTTGGAAATTCATGAAACTGTTATCGAAATAAATATAAGTCTCCGCACTAGATGGACCTAAAGTCGCCAAATCAAATGAAAATAATGTTGTGTAACTCGGAGAAACATTATTGTCTGAAATGATAAGAACAGAGTCGTAACACTCCATAAAATCAGCATCGCTATCTTTTGCCAGTGAAGTTCTAACTGTTGTGATTGGGGTAAATACTGCTGTGGAAACATTAATTTCAGCAATGGTCTCGGTCCAATAATCGCGATTAGTAAAGCTGACAGAAACATACGTTCTTTTGTTATACGTGCTGTAAGTAATTGCCTCACAGGAGTAAACAGATTGGCCTGTACTGGAACTAATAGCTCCAACTAAAGTTACTAGCCCTTTATGTGTTACAGTATAAAGTTTTGGTGTTGACCTAAAGTCCGTAATGATATAATAAATACAGTTGTCTGGATCATAGTCCATCGATCTCGGAGTCTCGGATGTAAACACATTTGAAGACAACGGTACATATTTTATTTTGCCATCAGATAACGAATGATAAACAAGATTATTCTCAACAATAGCCACCATAATTGTGGTTTGGCTGAACCCTGTGATATTCAGACCAATTAGTATAAGGAAAAGAAATATTCCTTTCATATTGGAAGACACAAGGACAAAACTGGCAAGTTGTGAGAATACATATTACTATTGAAAGTTTGGTGTTTGCTAAACAAATATATCGATTTGATAATGGTTATAATTATAGTCACGATGAAACTGGTCACGATGGGATATTAAATTACTACACAAGGAGATTGACAAATGATTAAAATCGGGCAGGAGCAATTAAACAACTTTATTACCAAGTTGCTTTAAATGGGCAGGGGGAATCAGAACGTTATCGAACTTTTAAATCTGAGGTCTACAATCTATTTTGAAGAATGCGGCTTAAAATGAGGTTAGATTGCGCAACGTTTAACGTAAAATCCAATGCAAAAAACTTACTTATTTATTTTACTAGCATCTTTATGCTTTCTTTCCTTTGAAACACAAGCAACCGTAATATTTGTAGACTATAGTTCTTCGGGTACTAATACTGGTGCATCCTGGACCAATGCATTTACCACACTTCAGCCTGCCCTGAATGCAGCCTCTGCTGGGGATAGTATTTTTATAGCTGAGGGCACATATAAACCTACGCTAGATCCCTCTTCAGGTACTGCAAGTGGGAATACCCGTGATTATGCCTTTTACCTTGATAAAGATATTAAAATATACGGAGGGTTTGCTGGTACAGAGGCTGCATTAAGCCAACGTGATATTGGCAGTAACCCCGTAATTTTAAGTGGAGATATAGGTACATCAGGGTCAAACTCAGACAACTGCCACCATATTTTTATAACAGACGGGCTCAGCTCTGCTGCAGTGCTAGATGGGGTAACTATTACTGGAGGTAATGCAAATGCAATCAGGTTCAATAACCTATTCCGGACAAACAATTGAGAAGAAATTCGGCGGCGGTTTGTATAATTATTCTTCATCTCCTACACTTACCAATTTAACTATAAGCGGCAATGCAGCAAGTCATGCCGGCGGCGGTTTGTATAATTATTCTTCATCTCCTACACTTACCAATGTAACTATAAGCGGCAATACAGCAGGTAGTTATAACGGCGGCGGTTTGTATAATTATTCTTCATCTCCTACACTTACCAATGTAACTATAAGCGGCAATACAGCAATTAGCGGAGGCGGAGGTATATTTAATTTTAATGGTTCATCTCCTACTATTACTAATACTATCTTCTGGGGAAACAAAACAGGGTCTTCGACTCCTACTACTAATGTAGCAGGTGCAGATATTAAGAACGCAAGTAGTTCTACAGCTATTATCACCTATTCGCTAGTACAACTAGCTAGCTCCAGCTATACTTCAGGAAATAATAATTTGCTCACCACAAATACCAATATGGTTTATGCAACAGATCCTTCATTTAACGATGCAAGTGATCCAGATGGTACTGATGATATATGGATGACGGCGGATGATGGGTTAAATATTATTAATTCTCCTGCTTACGGTGTAGGAAAAAGCTCAGGCGCTCCTTCTACCGATATTACGGGTGCTTCACGAGCGTCATCTCCATCTATGGGAGCGTATGAAGGTTTTATTACGCGGTATTACGTAGATATTGACGCTACGGGCACCGGTGCAGGTACAAGTTGGACTAATGCCTATACAGGGCTTCAAGACGCTATAGATGCATCCTCAGTAGGGGATGAAATATGGGTCGCAGAAGGTACATATATACCCAATGTAATTCCTCAATTTCAGTTTACATCTACCGACAATAGAAATAAAACATTTGCCATAAACAAAAATATAGCAATTTATGGTGGATTTGATGGTACTGAATCCGTCCTATCGCAAAGGGACGCTAAATTAAACATTACTGTATTAAGCGGAGATCTTGGAACTATTGGTACAGTAACAGATAATTGCTACCATGTTGTGATGACTGCTAATTTAAATTCAACTGCAATCATCGATGGATTTACAATTCAAGATGGTAATGCAAACGGAGGTAACTATACAAATCAGTATGGTGGTAGAAACTTTGCAAGAGAACTAGGAGGGGGAATTGCTAACAATTTTTCTTCACCTACTCTTTCCAATCTAATCATCAAAAACAATAGGGCAAAAATTGGAGCAGGTGTCAGTAACAGCGCTTCCAGTTCATATCTTATTAATTTAACTTTCGTAGACAATATTGCTACTGAAAAAGGAGGGGGAGTAGCTAATATAGCTACTGGATCTCCAAGTATTATTAATTGTGTTTTTAGTGGGAACCTAGCTGATGATTTTGGTGGTGGTATATACTCTGAAGACTCACCTACAATAACCAATTGCACCTTTTTCAATAACAAAGCAACTACCACTTCAAAAGGCGGTGGTGGTGTATATGCAATAAATGCAGGAACTACTACGGTATCAAATTGTATATTTTTTGGAAATAAAATAGGCTCATCTACGACTAATGTTGGTTCAGATATTAAAAACGGTACTGGTCATACAACCACTGTAGACTACAGTATGGTACAACTTGCTAGCGGAAGTTATACCTCTGGAAACACCAATGCCCTCACATCTGCAACCAATATGGTCTATAACCAAGACCCATTATTCAGCGGTCATGGTGGTCCAGATGGAGTAGATAATGTATGGATGACGGAGGATGACGGACTCAGATTAAATAGTAATAGCCCTGCAGTAGATGCGGGACTTAATAGTGCCATAAGTGGGTATTCTACAGATATTGTAGGTACTGCTCGTGTGGTGAATACTAACGTAAATATGGGAGCTTATGAGGTTCTTTGTTCTGAAACGACTGAAACGATAACAGCAAATGTTTGTGATAGCTATACCTCTCCAAGTGGAAAGACTTGGACAACAAGCAACACGTATATGGATACCATTGCAAATGATGCGGGTTGTGATAGTGTAATCACGGTGAACCTTACGGTTCGCGATAAGACAACAGAAACGATAACAGCAAATGTATGTGATAGCTATACCTCTCCAAGTGGAAAAACTTGGACAACAAGCAACACGTATTCAGATACGATTCCAAACACTGCGGGTTGTGATAGTGTTATCACGGTGAACCTTACGGTTCGCGATAAGACAACAGAAACGATAACAGCAAATGTATGCGATAGCTATACCTCTCCAAGTGGAAAAACTTGGACAACAAGCAACACGTATTCAGATACGATAGCAAACACTGCGGGTTGTGATAGTGTTATCACGGTGAACCTTACGGTTCGCGATAAGACGACTGAAACGATAACAGCAAATGTATGTGATAGCTATACCTCTCCAAGTGGAAAAACTTGGACAACAAGCAACACGTATTCAGATACGATAGCAAACACTGCGGGTTGTGATAGTGTTATCACGGTGAACCTTACGGTTCGCGATAAGACGACTGAAACGATAACAGCAAATGTATGTGATAGCTATACCTCTCCAAGTGGAAAGACTTGGACAACAAGCAACACGTATATGGATACCATTGCAAATGATGCGGGTTGTGATAGTGTAATCACGGTGAACCTTACGGTGAGATATAAGACGACAGAAACAATAACAGCAAATGTATGCGATAGCTATACCTCTCCAAGTGGAAAAACTTGGACAACAAGCAGCACGTACATGGATACCATTCCAAATGATGCTGGTTGTGATAGTGTGATAACAGTAAACCTAACAGTGCGTAACAAGTCATTTGGATCTTTAACGGCCAATGTTTGCGATAGTTTCTTATCTCCAAGTGGAAAAACTTGGACAACAAGCAGCACGTATTTGGATACGATAGCAAACACTGCGGGTTGTGATAGTGTTATAACGGTGAACCTTACGGTTCGATATAAGTCATTTGCAACTATTAGCCCAGATGTTTGCGATAGTTTCTTATCTCCAAGTGGAAAGACTTGGACTACGACCAACACATATTTAGATACAATTCCGAACGATGCCAATTGTGATAGCATCATTACGGTAAACTTAACGGTGCGTTACAAGTCGTTTGCAACGATAAGTGATGATGTCTGTGACAGCTATACCTCGCCAAGTGGAAAGACTTGGACTACGACCAACACATATTTAGATACCATTCCAAACGATGCGGGTTGTGATAGTGTTATCACGGTGAACCTTACGGTGAGATATAAAAGTTCCTTCTCGTTCGCAGAAACGGTATATGAAACCTTTACATCGCCAAGCGGAAAAACATGGACAAATTCAGGCACATATTTAGACACAATACCTAATGACGTTAATTGTGACAGCATCATAACGGTCGATTTGACTGTAATCAACAAGTTATTTGTCGATACAGATGGTTCATCAGGAACAGGAAAATCATGGGGGACTTCAATGAAAACCCTAGATGACGCCATCAAAGTAGCTAATGCAACGGGCAATCATGCTGAAATATGGGTGCGCAAGGGCATGTATTATCCTGGCGGACAATCGAGCAGCAATCGAGATTCAGCGTTCCTAATTACCAATCCAAATGTTGAATTATTAGGAGGTTTTTCTGGAACAGAGACAGAGCCTGGTCAACGAAATCAAACGGCCAATCCAACCATATTGTGTGGAGATATCGGTACAACAAACGATTCCTCGGATAATGCATATCACGTATTGATTATTGCACCAAACGGATCAGACATCGGACCTAATTTTAAACTAGATGGGTTAACCTTTAAAAACGGTAACGCTGACGGTAGCACTAAATATACGTATGGCAGTAGAGACGTTTACCAAACCGATGGGGGAGCAATAACGATTATGGGCAGTGGAACCACTGGTCAAGAGATTAGTCCAACGATTACCAATTGTCATTTTGAAGGAAATTATGGCGATTATGGCTCGATTTACATACGCGTGCCTAATGGTAAGTCTTTTGCAACCATTAGCCATTGTACGTTTAAAAACAACCATTCAATTTATGGCGCTATCTTTAACGATGGTCAAGCAGGTGAAGTATCTCCAAACATTGTAAACTGTGCCTTTGATGGCAACACAAGTGCCACTTCGGGTGCAGCGATATACAACTATGGTTATGGAGGCAAATGCTCTCCTACAATCACAAGTTGTGTGTTTAACAGCAACAGTGCTAGTTCAATGGGAGGAGCAATCTATAACACGGGTTATGGTGGAACATCCAATCCAGTGATCACAAACGCTACCTTCCATGCAAACGCAGCTGGTTCTCATGCAGGAGCGATGTATAGCTTTGGTAACAGCGGAACATGCCAACCTAAGGTGACCAACTCTATCTTTTACAAAAACACAAAAGGTGGAGATGATGACCATAAGTTTAGTGAGTTCTATAACTATGCAGCGTATCCATACATAAAAAATAGTTCGATGCAACGTGCAAGCTCAACATACACAGCAAGCACATTCAACAGCTTAAATAGTGGAACAAACAACATCTTCCAGACCAATCCAAACTTTGAGGCGATTGCCGATGGCAATGGTGCGGATGATGTTTGGAGAACAGGAGATGATGGATTGAGATTATCTTCCTCAAGTACCAACTTGTTAAACGGTGGAACCAATACAGGTGCCCCAACTGCGGATATCTTAGGAAATCAGCGTATGGGAACAACCGACATGGGTGCTTACGAGTATGTCAACTGTGGCTTAAATGTTAAACTAGCTACTTCGGTTACCACTCATACAGCAACGCAAAGTGTTGTGGATGGTAATTTTGTATGCTACTGTAACAGCGACAATGAATTACTCTTGGCTCTTGACACCAATGGAACTGGGGCGGTGATTACACCTAGTCAGGTAAAACTATACATTGGCAATCCATCAACCTTGAGTTACAACTCTGCTGGCGGTATGATAACCAACACGGCTGGTGGTGTGATACTAGAAAGACGTTGGGATGTGGAACCAACGACTCAACCAACTTCTCCTGTAACGGTTCGTTACTTCTACACCAACGACAACTACGGTGACATTGTAACGGCTATGGCTGGATTAACATCGCCTACAACCATTACTTCGCCAAGTCAACTACAGTTTTACAAGGTAACAGGCGGCTCATCGGCAACCTTCCCGAACCCACATGATACGGGTGTAACGGGTATTGTACTGACCAACGGAACAACAGCCAGCACAACAGTGTGGGTTAATGGAACACATGGTGTACAAGACCATACAGCAGAATACCTAGTAAGCACGTTCTCCGGTGGTGGAGGCGGAGGCGGGGGTGGATCTAGCCCACTACCAGTGGAACTGATCCAGTTCGAAGCAAGCCCAGCAGCTAGTCATACAGCAGACCTTACATGGAAGACCGCATCAGAGCTAAACAACTCACATTTTGTAGTTGAACGTAGCTATGATGGTAGAGACTTCCAGGCAGCAGCAATTGTTCAAGGAAACGGGACCACACAAAACGTGATTACCTACAACCACAACGACAATACGATTGATCTAGCACAAAACACTGTGTTCTATCGATTACGTCAGGTGGACTTTGATGGCACCACGGCTTACTCACCAGTAAGACGAGTAGACTTTGAAGGCAGCATCATACCAAACAGCGTAACGCTTTATCCAAACCCAACAAAAGGAACGGTTACGGTTAGCTTTACAGACGATGAGGCTGAAAGTCATGCGATTAAAGTAATTGACAACCTCGGAAGAGAGCTGTACAAGCAAACCTTCGACGGACAAGCCATAGAGCTTGATTTGTCGAGCCAAGCAACGGGCATCTACTTTATCATTTTAGATTCTGGTGAATCCTTTAAAGTGATTAAACAGTAGTGAGAAAGTATCGTATTACTACACAAATACAATAAGAGAAGGCCATTCGTTTTACGGATGGCTTTTTTGTTGTTCAATTGATTTGAAAATATAAAAAGTGAAGTAAACAAGATATCGGGTTGGTGAAAGTATTTACGGATATAAGTTGGTTTAAGACCAGTAGCTAGTTACGAATACTAGTTTTATATATTACTAACGCGTAATATTATTTGTATATTCGCTTTATGGAGTTCAAGCCCCTTGAATCATATCTATCTGATCCTAGTCCTTACACAAGCCGTAGACTCGTGGAACAGTTGGGTGAGGAAAAGTTTACCATTAATGACATAGGCGTTAGTTCACGGGTGTTTACCCATTGGCGATCAAATGGGTTAATCCCTGAAATAGAGGATGGCTCATGGGTAAAACTGAACGTGTTTCAATTTATCTGGGTACAGATAATTAAAGACTTGCGTGCGTTTAACTTTTCTTTAAAGCAGATTGTCAAAGTACGCGCTTCGCTATTTGAGTCCTTCGAAGGGTTTGCTACGGCGGATTTGTTTGATAAAAAAGGAAAGATAACCAAGGTATTGCGAGCACAGCTTAAAAAGATGTTCGACAATCACCAAGAGATAATTGAAGGCTTAGAAAGTAGTTTCGAGTCGGATTCAAATTCAATAAAAGATTTCCTTGAGGCTTTTCAAATCCCATTGCTCCTATCACTTAGCTTGAACGTATTGTTCCGTGCAATGGATCACACGCTACTGATTAGGCCAGATGGTCGAGTTGATTATACTTCAGAAACGCAAGACGAGACATTGGTCAATTACTTGTCCGAGCACGATGCGGAGTCCATCTTGGTGCTTCCACTCAAAAAGTACATTCTGGTGCTGGTATCGACAAAAAAACTAGAAGATAAAGTTGGTAATATGGCCCTGGTTACCCAAGTTGAAATGGAAGTTTTACAAGCCATGCGGCAGGGAACGCTATCCGAACTTAGAATAATTTTTGACCCCAAAGACCAACACGCAGATTTGGTGTATACCTATAAAGGGGTTGTACCCGAAAATGAAATGAGTAAAGTTTTAGATCGTTTTCGGCATAAAAAACACGTTCAATTGTCTATGAAAACCAATGACGGTAAAACGGTATCTTTCGAATACCAAGACCGAAAACGGGTCCATAAATTAAATGGAAATTAATTGATAATTAATTCAGATTAATTGATAATAAACTCGGATTAATTGATAATTAATTCAGATTAATTGATAATAAACTCGGATTAATTGATTTTTAAATGGAAATTAATGGACAAAAAGAGGTGTAGATGCAGTAATGACAAGGCATTGAAGAACTCAAGCCAATTAAATACGGGTTCATTAGAAACGGAAACACCGCTAATGGGCATACTCCAATTGAGTTATGTCAGAAAAGTCAAAACAAGGACTTACAATACAAGAATTAAAAACCTATAGCGGATTTGAAAAACTAAGTGAGAAGGAATTAAAACCCCTCTCTTAAATCTTTACCCTTAATAGTTCACTTTTTGCTGACGGTATACATTCTTCATTTGTTAAGTACTTTATTTTCGATTCTTCCTTATCGAATTTACAGTCTTTGAATGGGAATTTATCAATGTGATTCGTATCATAAGCGTATTTTACAGCTGCATGCAACACTTTTAGATAGCCATTCATCGTACTTGGTTGATATTTGTAGCGTTTCATCATGAATTGTTTAAACCCATCTCTCCACTCTTTATTAAGCACTTTAACTTCAATACTTGTTGTACCGAAACGTGAAAAATTAAAGTCATTTACTCGCCTTTGAACAAACTGGTATCTTTTAATTCGGATTGTACCTAAGTCACTTCTGTGTAATTCAACGTATCTATCAAATAGATCCGAAACAAGCAAATCTTTTCTTTTACCTAATCCTTTGTTGAAAAGCTTAAATTCTAATTCTGCTTTGAATTCCTTTCTCTTTGGATGTTCTACTCCGTTTATATACTGCTGAAATATGTTTTGCGTTTCAGCTTCCAACTGATTAATTTGAGTGTTGTAGCGGTTACTTTCGATTCCAGGGCCAGATATAGATTTTGTGATGTTATTCCATCTGTTTTCTGAAACTGTTATTTTAGTTGAAAAAGTAATATCTTTCTCATTTTCCCAACTGGGAAAGATTCTTAAGAAAATTGTTCTTTTGGTTTTGTCTGATTTTGTGGCTCTTGCCACCCTTGAGATTCTTATAAATTTCTGCATTTTGGTTTTTTCATTTTTTGAATTATTCTAGTTGTTAAGCACGTGTTACTTTATAATACTAGTAAATGAAAAGCCATAAGTCAAGCTGTGAAACAATAAATTTTGAAAATAATTACGGTTCATAGTCTAAAAAGTGCGGTTCACAATATATTCACAGAAAGTTTGAGGTTGTTTGATGCGATTTGAATTGCCTTAAAACAAAAAAGCCACTCTAGTACTATGACTTGAGTGACTTTGATGTCTTTTGACTTTCGTCTATGTGATCCCTTTGGGAACCTCCTCTATATCGTCTTTAAATATGCTTAATCTTCTGTTGAGGACGTATCTTCAGGCGAAGTCGATGACTCGTACGTCTTTTCATTCTTGTTTTCTGCTTCAACTTCCTCTTCAACTGCAGTTTCCACATCCTCCGCAACCGCTTTCATTTCTTCCTCAGGTTTTTCCCAAGGTCGTTTCCCGAAAATCGCTTCTAAGTCTTCTTTGAAAATGACTTCCTTTTCTAATAATTTATCAGCGAGTTGATCCAGCTTATCTCTGTTCTCAGACAACAACTTAATCGCTCTCGCGTATTGTTCGTCAGTCAGTTTTTTGATCTCTGAATCTATCAATGCAGCCGTTTGCTCGCTAAAAGGTTTTGTAAAACCCTCGTTTAAATTGTAGTAAGATATGTTTCCTACTTTGTCATTTAAACCATAAATCGACACCATTGCCATCGCTTGGCGGGTCACTTTTTCAAGATCGCTTAATGCACCAGTTGATATTTTTCCGAAGGTTACAAACTCTGCAGCTCTTCCTCCTAACGTAGCACACATTTCATCTAACAACTGTTCTGTTGTCGTGATTTGTCGTTCTTCAGGTAGGTACCATGCAGCTCCAAGACTTCGTCCTCGTGGAACAATCGTCACCTTTACCAAAGGACTCGCATGCTCACATAACCAACTCACGGTTGCGTGTCCAGCTTCGTGTACTGCTACAGATCTCTTTTCTTCTGGCGTGATGATTTTGTTTTTCTTTTCTAAACCACCGATGATTCTATCTACGGCATCTAAGAAATCCTGTTTTTCAATCACCTTTTTGTTTTTACGAGCTGCAATTAAAGCTGCCTCGTTACACATGTTGGCGATATCCGCACCACTAAACCCAGGGGTTTGTCTGGCTAAAAAGTTTCTATCTAACGTTTTTTCAATCTTCAATGGCTTCAAATGCACATCAAAAATGGCACGACGCTCATTAAGATCTGGCATGTCTGCGTATATCTGTCGATCAAAACGACCTGCTCTTAAAAGGGCTGAGTCTAACACATCCACACGGTTTGTTGCTGCCAAAATGATGACACCAGTGTCTGTCCCGAAACCATCCATTTCTGTTAACAGTTGGTTCAGTGTATTTTCACGCTCATCGTTTGAACCTTGCATCGCATTTTTACCACGTGCTCGTCCAATCGCGTCAATCTCGTCGATGAAAATAATACAAGGTGCTTTTTCCTTTGCTTGTTTGAAAAGGTCTCGCACTCGAGAGGCTCCAACACCCACGAACATTTCAACGAAATCAGAACCGGAAAGTGAAAAGAAAGGCACATTGGCCTCACCTGCTACCGCTTTCGCTAATAAGGTTTTACCCGTACCTGGAGGGCCTACAAGTAGTGCTCCTTTAGGAATCTTACCTCCTAAGTCGGTATATTTTTTAGGGTTCTTTAAGAAGTCAACAATCTCCATGACTTCCACTTTAGCCTCTTCCAAACCTGCCACGTCATGGAAGGTTACATTCACTTTAGTGTCTTTGTCGAATAACTGTGCTTTAGACTTTCCAATGTTGAATATTTGACCTGCTCCACCACCTGCTTGACCGCCCATACGGCGCATCATTAGGTACCAAAAGCCAAATAATAAGGCAAAGAATATGATCCAATTAATGATGTTGCTGTGATCAGCTTCAGGAATTGGATTTAAGAAAACGCGTTCATTTTCTGGAATATCCGCTTGCGCGTCGGCCACTTCTTTAATGAACTCTTGGTTGTCAAGAATTTGGTCCATCACAAAATCCGGGGTATTTGGATTCATAGACTTTCCAAAGCCTTTATCAAGGTTCTTTTTGGTATACTTCTCTAGTTTTTTAGCGTCTTCCGTTAAATAGATATACGCTTTGGTTCTGTTTGCTACATCGATCTTTTCAATTTCTTTGTTCGCCAACATATCCCGCAACTCACGAGTTGTTAATGAATTATCACCTCCACCAGGGAAGTATAACATGGTCAATAGGATTATTGCAATTAGCACATAAATCCAACTCATGCTAAATCTTGGAAGCCCTCCCTTTTTCTCAGGTTTGTTTGAATCTTTCTTCACAACAATTTTGGGTTTCTTGTTCTTTTCTTCTGCCATTCGAAAACGTAAAATTAGGTCATTGGTTTTAAACCGTACCATGCCTATTCTAAGCGGCAAAAGTAACATTTATTTAAGCCAATACTATCCAAACCATTTAGTCACCAAAAGGTTGGCTTTGCCCGATAAAAGTCATCTTTTTTAGGCCAAAAACACAAATTCTCCTATTTCAAAGTGAATTCGCCAGAGTTCACCGTCGGTTTTAATCAAAAAATACGTTGATTTGTTCAAAATTTATCACCCCTATGTTCGATACCTTAAAACCGCATTTACAAAAAGAATTGGCCGGCATTAGAGAAGCTGGTCTGTATAAAAATGAACGCATTATTAGCTCACCTCAAGCAGCCGATATTACCTTAAGTTCTGGCGAACAAGTCATTAATTTTTGTGCGAATAATTATTTAGGATTGTCTTCTCACCCAAAGGTGGTTGAGGCGGCAAAAAACGCCATAGACTCCCATGGTTATGGACTTTCCTCTGTTCGTTTTATTTGTGGAACGCAGGACATACATAAAGAATTGGAGCGAAAGATATCCGAGTTTCTTCGCACTGAAGATACCATTTTATATGCTGCAGCATTTGACGCAAACGGAGGTGTTTTTGAGCCTATTCTTGGTCCAGATGACGCCATCATTAGTGATGCGTTGAACCATGCTTCCATCATTGACGGGGTCCGATTATGTAAAGCAGCCAGGTTTAGATATGCGCACAATGATATGGCAGATTTAGAACGTTGCCTGCAAGAAAGTCAATCATCAAACAATAGAATCATTGTCACCGATGGGGTTTTCTCTATGGACGGAACCATTGCCCAACTAGATAAAATTGTTGCTTTAGCTGAGAAATATCAGGCATTAATTATGATAGATGAATGCCATGCTAGCGGGTTTATGGGTAAAACCGGACGAGGTACGCACGAGCACTGTGACGTAGTTGGTAAGATCGACATCATCACTGGAACTTTAGGCAAAGCTTTAGGTGGTGCGTCAGGAGGTTTCACTTCAGGACGAAAGGAGATTATTGATATTTTACGTCAACGTTCACGACCATATTTGTTCTCAAATACCGTAGCACCCTCCATCGTTGGGGCCAGTATTGCGGTTTTAGATATGCTTCGTGAAACGACTGACCTTCGCGACAAACTTGAAGACAATACCAACTATTTCCGAGGTAAAATGACTGAAGCTGGATTTGACATTAAACCGGGAACACATCCTATTGTTCCCATCATGTTGTACGATGCTAAGTTGTCTCAAAACTTTGCTGAAAAGCTGTTAGAAGAAGGTATATATGTTATTGGATTTTATTTTCCAGTGGTTCCAAAAGGTCAAGCTCGTATCCGTGTTCAAGTTTCAGCAGGACATGAACGACATCATTTGGATAAGGCGATTAACGCTTTTATAAAAATTGGTAAGGAACTAGACGTTATTAAATAATTAGCATGGTCAAGGCCTTTGTTCAAGCAGCACGATTACGCACCCTGCCTTTAGCCATTGGGTCCATCGTTGTAGGTTCGGCATTGGCTGCATTTTTCTACGAACATGATTGGCGGATAACAGCCTTGGCTTTATTGACGGCCATCCTCTTACAGGTGCTTTCCAACTTTGCGAATGATTACGGGGACTTTAAAAAAGGAACCGATGACGACACACGTCAGGATCGGGCATTGGCAAGTGGTTCGCTCACCATTCATCAAATGAAAAATGCCTTGATTCTCACCTCCATTCTCACCTTGATATGTGGTGTTTCATTACTTTGGATTTCCTTCGATTCCGTTAACTTTGGTTTTATTGGACTGTTTGTTATTGGTTTATTAAGTATTGGAGCTGCTATTAAATATACGGTAGGTAAAAACCCGTATGGTTATAGCACCTTAGGTGATGTAGCTGTCTTTATCTTTTTTGGTTTGGTGGCAGTTTTGGGAACGTACTATTTACAATCTGGCAAATTCGATCATGGTTTCTATGCGTCTATCGTACCGGCCTGTGCCATAGGATTGCTAGCAACTGGTGTATTGAACATTAACAATATCCGCGACATCGAAGGCGATAAAATGAATGGTAAAATTACTTTGGCTGCTCGCTTAGGTAAAAGTGCTGCGGAATACTATCAATTAGTTTTAGTGCTTTTGGGCGTTGGGCTGCTTTTTCTGTTTTTTCAGAGGTCTACCTCAAGCCAAGGGTTGTTGGTTTTATTGGTGGGTGGATTATTCATTTTTCATTGGTTGAAATTGAGAAGCCTACAGAATACAAAAGAGAACAGACCTGCTTATAACAAACTGCTCAAGTTTCATGTATTGTTGAGTTTGTTAATGGTGATTGTGATGACTTTGATGCTTCGCTAAATGGAATATCGGATTGTACATCACCAATTACAGTTTGTTAAGCCGGCAAAAACCAGTCGTAATGTTTTTAAAGAACGACACATTCGTTACATCGTATTAACGCACAATGGTGTTACCGGAATCGGAGAAGCTGCGCCGTTACACCTATTGAGTATTGATGATGTCGATGAGTATGATGAGAAACTTGAAGCAGCTTGTACGCAGTTTTGTGAAGAATCTTTCGACTTCAACTTCAACTTAGACTTCAACTTAGACTTTAACTTACACCCTTTCCCTTCTATCCGATTTGGTTTAGAGTCCGCTTTTTTGGATTTAAAAAATGGTGGGAAACGACGATACTTTGATACCGAATTTGTCAGCGGCAAACCAATTCCAATCAATGGATTGGTTTGGATGGCCGATTTGGAAGCGATGTATGAGGAAGCCGTAACCAAGATTAACTCAGGCTACAAGTGCATAAAATTTAAGGTGGGTCAGCATGATTTTGATGCCGAATGCCGACTACTTGAACGTATTCGTACAGATCATTCCGCGTTTAATCTTGAAATACGTTTAGATGCAAATGGTGCTTTTTTAGCAGATGAAGCATTGGCACAGTTAAAAGAATTATCACGGTTCGACATCCACAGTATTGAACAACCCGTTGCAGTAAATCAATGGGATGATATGGCCAAATTGAGTCGCGAATCAAAGATCGATATTGCATTGGATGAGGAATTGATTGGTGTTGATGTTTTCAAGGACGGCGAACAATTACTCAAGCACATACGTCCCCAATACGTTATCTTAAAACCCAATCTCGTTGGAGGGTTTTCAGTTTCAGATGAATGGGTGAAACTATGCCGCAAACATCACATCGGTTGGTGGGCAACATCTGCACTTGAATCGAACATCGGATTAAATGCCATTGCACAATGGGTTAGTCAGTATGATATCGATATGCCTCAAGGACTCGGAACTGGTAGTTTGTACAGCAACAATATGGATAGTCCTTTAGAGATTAGAAATCAAAGTTTGGTGTACGGAAAGACCGCATGGGACCTAGCTCTTTTTTAATAAATTTTTAAACAAAAAAAACTCCCGACGATGATTCGTCGGGAGAAAAAAGTATAGAATAGAATAATAAAAAAACAGTTTCTCTTTAGTGTCGTACCACAAGTCGTTCAGTCTTGGTTGCGTGGCTACCAATAAATTGAACGAAGTACACGCCATCTTTTACCGAAGTTAGATCGATCACCATGGCGTTGTGTTGGTCTGGCATTTGTTCGGCCACAACGTTTCCGTTAAGACCTATTAGTACTATTTTACCAGTTTCTTCTTCTTGTCCCCACTGCACCTGAACATAATCCATTGCAGGGTTAGGATACACTTTCAAACTGATATTGGCCTCTTCGATTAAGCTATTCACCATCACGATGGGTGAATAATCGTATCTCCCGTCGTAATCCACTTGTTTGATACGGTAGTAGTTAACGTCTGAGTAAGGGTTTTGATCTAGGTATGTATATTTCATGATATTGGATGAAAACCCAGCACCACCAATTTCATCTAAAGATTCCCAACTTGCGCCATCATGTGTCCGTTCAACAATAAAATGACTGTTGTTTTCTTCCATTGCAGTAGCCCAATCAATTCGGTTTTCAGATAGTTCTTGTTTTGCTGTAATGTATAAGAATTCTACTGGCAACGCATTTGCTGAACTTGTAGAACCCATGGTGTAGGTAGCATTATTGTTTACAGTAACACCGCTATATGTAATGGTGTTGCTTGAGCTATTGTATGTACCATGTACAATTTGTGCATTCGACATATCACCATCACCATCGGTGTCAATCATTAATCTTAAATCGTCGGCATCTGTAACGGTAAAATCAGCTTGATCTAAATTAAATATGATGTCAACAGCACCAACATCGCCAGTTTCATGAAACTTAATGTTTCTGTTCCAGCGGGTAAGAATACTGTCTGGGTTTGAAGTATTTGATGCTCCAGATTCTAGGTTGTAACCGAATAGAAGGTATTCACCTGCGTCTAAATCCGTTGGGTTAGATAATTGAATCAATCCACCACTGGCAGCACAATCGTTAAGGTCACTTGATGACTTTCCAATTCCCGCTACAAAGTGATCAAATCCATTTGCATCATGTGAAAATTTGTCGTTTTGAATCGCTATATCAAATTTCGAAGACAGGCTGTTTTCTAGTATTGTTCGTTGAGCCGTATCCAGTGCATAATTGTATTGAATAAAAGTAGCTAAATCTCCTTGGTAGTAATACCCGTTTCCACTACCGTTTCCGTCTTCAAACACTGAATTTTTGTTCATAGCACCTAATCCAATGTCGTCACCATGACTGTAAAGCTTACCAACTCCAGTGGCAGTTCCCATTAAGCTACCATTTAGGTAACCTAATATTTTACCTGAAGTGGTATTGTCATTACTTCCGTCATATACCATTGTAACAATGTATTCAGTGCTCGTATCTATTGCAGAACTAACACTTTTAAATACCCAAGGAGCATCTGTTCCATCGTCCGCTTTGTTCCATCCAGCCATGTATAAAAGGCTGTTGTAGATGTAGATGTTTAATCCTCTTGTTCCACCACCTTCTTCATAAATCACTTGTCGACCAGTGATATTCGTACTGGTTCGAATAACCACCACATAGGTTCTTTCTGTCGAGGCAGAGGTGTTTAAATCGCTTTGATCAGCCATTTGCAAATAGTCGTTTGTACCGTCAAATTCTAGCACTGGGTGACCATTCATTGCTGAACTACCTGATTGAAAAGCAGGTTGGTTAGCTGTAGTTGATTGAGACCATGCGGTTCCGTTTCCTCCAAGGTTTGGAATTGAAGAAACTAAATCACCATCTTCATAAGTTAAAGAATCCAAGTCGTAGCAAAAACGGTTGGTTGTGTTGTCGCCAATACCTGCTGGTCCATAACACGTAAAGTTAGAAGTACCTTGTGTTCCGGCAAATGTGTCAGGTGTTGAGGTTAGGTTTGTGTACATGAATACACCGAGTGAAAGTAGAATTGCTAAAACCGTTGTAATCACCAACGATTTTTTAAGGGTCAACTCCAAACCCAATTTTGGTTCGTTTTTTAGTTGCATTTCATCAAGATATAAGTAATAGTAGTTCGAATGTTGCGGCAGAAGCCACCTCAATTCGATTTAAATGTAGACATTGTTTTCCACAAATGGGACATTTTACTTTTTAATATATCTATTTAGAATCATTCTTCCTACGCTTAACTATGTTTTTCAATACATAACTACAATCATCTAAAACTTACATTTGCCGCCAATGAAAAATAACGTTCGCGTTCATTTAGCTTTATTAACGGTTGCCATCATTTATGGCGAGAACTATACCATAGCAAAAGGTGTGATGCCAGAGCACCTTGGGCCTTCTGGGTTTGTGTTTCTTCGCATATTAGTGGCAGCTATATTATTTAACGTTGTCTATCTGTTTCGAAAAAAAGAAAAGGTTCAAGACAAAGGTCATTTCATACAATTTATCATCGCTGCCTGCTTTGGTGTGGCAGGAAACATGCTTTTGTTTTTTAATGGTCTCGCCCATACATCAGAAATCAATGCGTCCGTGTTAATGCTTAACGCTCCCGTGTTCGTGCTAATATTTTCAGTTTTCATTTTAAAGGAAAAAGTGAAAATTTGGCAAGCTGTAGGGATGTTGATAGCCGCTATTGGTGCCATGTTAATGATTGGCGGAACCGCTTTTGAGTTTAGTACTCAAAGTGCTTCAGGAGATGTAATGGTACTACTTAACGCAACTAGTTTTGCCTTTTACCTTGTCTATGTAAAACGTTTGTTATCAAAATATACGGCGTTATTCGTCATAAAACATCTTTTTATAGTTGGTACAATTATGGTTTTGCCTTTTGCCTGGAACGACCTAAAATCTGCCGACTTCACACAATTCCCTGTAGAAATTTGGTACTCGATTGCCTTTGTAGCCATCATGACGACTTTTGTTGCTTATTTGTTGAATGCTTGGGCCGTTCAAAAAGCGTCACCAAATTTGGTTGCGTCCTATATTTACCTCCAGCCCGTTATAGCAACTTTTATTGCAATAAACGCTGGAAATCAATCCCTTTCTTGGGAAAAAGTTATTTTTGCACTCGTGATTTTCACTGGTGTGTATATGGTAAATTCTAATAGGAATAAGGCATGATTCGATCGATGACCGGTTATGGTAGTGCTGAAAAAATAACCAAGCGATACCACATCAAAATTGAACTCAAATCTCTTAACGGAAAGTTTCTTGAATTAAACTTAAGAACGCCGAAAATGTTGGGAGAAAAGGAGCCCCAACTTCGTAAGTACCTAACTCCTAAAATGATCCGAGGTTCTGTTTTATGCATGTTGAGTATCGACAGTACAGACGAAACAGTCGCTGGCTCCAAGCTTAACACAGCACTGGCTAAACATTATTACGAGCAAATCAAAACCTTGTCAGACGAATTAGGTGCCAACGATAAAGACATATTACGCAGCATTATTATGATGCCTGACGTAATGACTTCCGATGATACTGGTCTTGAAGATGAAGATTGGGAAGATGTAATGGCCGTTATTGACGAAGCTTATCAAAAATTTGACTCTTTTCGAATTAATGAAGGGGCTGAATTATGCAACATGTTATTGAAACATAATGCTATTATCCAAGAACAGATTCCTTTAATAGAAACCTTTGAAGAAGAGCGAAAGCAATTGGTAAAAGATCGATTGACAGCAGGACTTGAAGATTTCAGCAAAGACAATAAGGTCGACCAAAACCGGTTCGAGCAAGAATTGATTTATTATCTTGAAAAACTGGATATCGCGGAAGAGAAAAATCGTTTGAGAACACATTGTGAATTATTTGAAAACGAAATCAATAAAGGAGCTAACGGCAAAAAACTTGGCTTTATCAGTCAGGAAATGGGTCGAGAGATTAATACCCTAGGTTCCAAAGCTGGATTTGCACCAATTCAAGAATTGGTCATAGTGATGAAGGAAGAATTAGAGAAAATAAAAGAGCAAACTTTAAACGTGTTGTAAAATGGGTAAGCTTGTCATCTTCTCTGCTCCTTCGGGCTCTGGTAAAACAACTGTGGTAAAACACCTTTTGGAGACCAATCCGGATTTGCAATTTTCGGTTTCTGCTACTACAAGAAAAAAACGACCGAATGAAGTAGATGGGAAAGACTACTATTTTTTAACCCAAGAAGAGTTTGAATCCAAGCTAGCAAACGGTGAATTCTTGGAGTACGAGCAGGTTTACGACGGTTTGTACTATGGCACATTGAAGTCAGAAATAGAAAGAATTTGGGACAACAACAAGTCGGTAATTTTCGATGTTGATGTAGTTGGAGGCCTCAATATTAAGCGCATTTACGGTAAAAAAGCCTTGGCTGTTTTCCTTCGTCCACCAAGCGTCGACGAACTCATGGAACGTTTAAAAAGACGTGAAACTGAAGTTGAACACGAACTTGAACAACGAATCGGCAAAGCCAACGAAGAACTTAAATACGAGAAAGAATTTGATATTGTATTGATTAATAATATCTTAGCACATACACTTAAAGAAACGGAGAGCATCGTCAATTACTTTTTGACGCTATAACATTATGAGAATCGGACTTTTCTTTGGATCATTTAATCCAATCCATCAAGGGCACTTAATACTTAGCCAATTCATTTTAGATCAAATAAAACTGGATGAAATATGGTTTGTTGTATCCCCTCAAAACCCTTTAAAATCGCCTATTGATCTTTATGATGAAAGGGACCGATTGAATATGGTTGAACTTGCTATTAAAGACCAACCTTTGTTTCGTGTATGCGATATTGAGTTTGATATGCCACGACCTTCATATACGTGGGACACACTTACAGCACTGGCAAAAAAACATCCAAAAAATGAGTTTGCGCTAATATTGGGCTCAGACAATTTGCAGCATTTCGACAAATGGAAGGAGCACGAGCAAATCTTATTGGAGTATGATTTAATCGTGTATAACCGAGAAAACAATCCAGGAGGTGACTTTGCTAAAAATCAAAAAGTACGATTGCTTAAAGGACCGATGTTAAACATCTCCTCGACTCAAATTAGAAGTTATTTAAGACTTGGGCGAGGAATCAAATTTATGGTTCCAAGAGAAGTTGAAGAATACCTAGTGAAGCTGAAAGAAGCCGAAGAATAGTTACTCCTGTTCAAAACTACATCCACCTCCAGCATGACACACTTTGTTTTGATTCGCTTGTAAGGTGCCATCAATGTAAATTTCTGTTTTTATAACCTGAAATTCGCCGTCTCGAGGCATTACGAATAACAACACTTTATCACCTTCCAGAAGCTCCATTGTGTGTGACAATTCAAAGTTGTCGGTAAACTCTGTAGTCTCCTGCCAAATGATTTCGCTATTGCGATCTATGAAAGCACTGGCTGAACAAAATGTATTACACTCTGCTTTAAAATCAATCTTATTTCCCTTTTGAACTGGGACTTCATCTGCTCCACAACCTGCTAAGATCACTGCAGAGAACATCAATAATAGGATCTGTTTCATCTTGATTCGTTTATAGTGTACGTCTTCAGCGAAAGTTGAACTTTTGGGGTCAAAAGCTAAGAGAGAGTTCATGCTAATTTAGGTTTAATTTTTGATACTGTTTTTTTCGTGCTTTTAGCGTTCTTGATTTAGTCATTCTTCGTTGCTTCAATTTCGACTCAGCTTTGCCGTGATAAACCTCTGCAGGAGTCAGGTTTTGCAAAGATTCATGGTAGCGTTTATTGTTGTAATAATAAACGAACTCATTAAGTTTTTGTTCCAGCTGTTCCGGGCTGAAGTAATTGTCCAATTTGACCACATTCTTCATGGATCTATGATAACGTTCAATCTTTCCTTGAGTCTGAGGGTGAAGAGGCCTACCTCGAACGTGTTTCATATTTTGGATCTGTAGATAATTGGCAAGTTCTAGTGATATGTAGCATGATCCATTGTCCGAAAGAAGTTTAGGTCTACTGTTCTCTGGAACGTCCGAAGCAAGTAAAGCTTCATTTAAGGTAGCTTTAACATCTTCTGCCTTCATAGAGGAACACAGCTTCCAGTTGACAATAAATCGGCTGTAATCGTCTAGAACTGTAGAGAGGTAATACCAACCCCAACCAAAGATCTTAAAGTAGGTGAAGTCTGTTTGCCACATCTGATTAACATGTGTTGTTTTGTCATGAAAACTGTCTGATGCACTCATGATTCTAAAGGAAGGTGTTGATATCAGACCATTAGCTTTTAAGATGCGGTACACACTTGATTCGCTAATGTAATAGCTATACGTATCGGTTATATACCAGGCTACTTCTCTAGGGGAAAGTTCGGATTGTTCTAGGGCTATTTCAACCACCTTGTCTCTGTCCGATTCATTAATTTGATTCCACGAACTCTTTCTTTTCGATGGTTTACGAGCTAATCCTTCATAACCATCTTCGGTAAAGGATTTGTACCAATTGTAAAAGGTGGTTTTGTTTATCTTTAACTCTCTGAGTGTACGGATTACACCTAAATCGGATTGCTCCACAAGATGAATTAATTCGTACTTTTCTTGTTGACTGTAATGCATATACTTCCTCCTTTCTATTCTTCGCCACTTAAGTTTTTTTTCAACTCTCTGTTGCGTAAAGAAAGTTCTGCTACCAGTTCTTTGAGTGATTGGTTCTCTGTCTTTATCTCATGAACCTCAGTTGTATTGGCTTCACGCATAGTGTCGCCAGATAAACGACGTTTACCGGCTTCCATAAAGTCTTTGGTCCATTTGTAATAATTGCCTTGACTAATACCTTCCTTCCTGCATAACTCTGCTATGGTGGTTTCACCACGTATGCCATCAATAATGATTCTAATCTTTTCTTCTGAACTGTAGACCTTTCTGGTCTTTCTTTTTAACTCACTGATCAGTGAACTTGTGCTTTTCTTTTTTACCATCTCTGGGTGATTTAAAGGGTTATAAAGTTATTAAAACCTCTCTCTTAAATCTTTACACTTAATAGTTCACTTTTTGCTGACGGTATACAGAATTACCACTAAACGACGATAACAGTTATGAAGACTAATATTTTAAAAACCACGATAACATTGGTTTGTATATTACTGGTACAAACCGTTTTCGGACAATCTTTAGACGACATCACAGCGGCAAAAGAGAGTTACGAATCATTCAATATCAGCTTAGCTACGGTATTGTACATTTTTGCTTTCATCTTGGTGTTAATTGCCACGGGCATGATGGTTATTGCCGTGCATATGAAGCGGTACATGAAGGGTCAAATGGGCGAAGAATATGCTAAACGACAACCTTTCTGGGAGAAGGTTTTTCAAATCAAATCTGTTGCTTCCGATAAAGACACGGTTATTAACCATCCACATGATGGAATCTATGAACTGGATAATCCTCCACCACCATGGTTTATGTTCTTGTTTTATGGAACCGTTTTATTTGCGGTGATATATTACATCCGATTTACGTTTACAGATTCTGGATATACTCAAGCTGAGGAGTACGAGACCGAAATGAAACTGGCCGCAGCTGAACACAGTACCTTCTTAGAATCAGCCGGTGAAATTGTCGATGAAAACAATGTTACATTACTAACTAGTGTAGAAGACCTTGAAAAAGGCGCAACTATTTATGATGCAAATTGTAAAGTTTGCCATGGTGATTATGGTCAGGGCACAGTTGGACCAAACCTTACAGATGTGTATTGGAAATATGGTGGAAGCATTAAGGACGTGTTTGAGTCCGTTAAATATGGTCGACCAAGAGGCATGCAACCTTGGGCACAAAACATGGGCCCAACAAGTCTTCAAGCAGTATCAAGTTATGTAGTTAGTCTTGAAGGAACAAAGCTCCCTGATGGAGTTGTTGGCAAAGCTCCAGACGGCGAATTATATGAACGAAATACTGATGCTAGTCCAAAACCTGAAGCTGCTTCAGGCAGTGAATCAACTTCTTAGGAAGTAGATACTCCAGCAGCCAATGAGTAATACCAAAGAAGATAATTTTAGGGAACATCTAGGCAATCAAACCAAAGAAGGTAAGCGCGTCTGGTTGTACCCTAAAATTATTAAAGGTAAATTATATAAGTACCGAACGTACTTAAGTTGGTTTTACCTAGCCTTTTTCTTTCTCGGTCCCTTTATCAAAATCAATGGCTATCCATTGTTGTTGTTGAACGTCATCGACCGCCAATTTGTGATTTTCGGTCAGCCCTTTTGGCCACAAGATTTCCATTTTTTGGTCTTACTGATGATAACGGCCATTGTGTTTATTGTGCTGTTTACCGTCATATATGGCCGGGTTTTCTGCGGTTGGGTTTGTCCACAAACCATCTTTTTAGAGATGGTTTTTCGAAAGATTGAAAATGTTATCGAAGGGAACTCTATCAAACAAAAGAAGCTCGATGCCACGCCATGGAATCGAGAAAAGATTACAAAAAAAACCCTCAAATTCATTGCATTTTTTGGTGTGTCATTCTTAATCGCAAATACGTTTTTAGCTTATATCATTGGTTGGGAAAATCTTTGGGAAAAAATTTCCGGGCCCTTTTTAGAAGGTTTGCCCGCACTTATTGGACTATTAATTTTTACTACCGTATTTTATTTAGTTTTTGCCAAGCTTCGAGAATTGGTCTGTATCATGATTTGTCCATATGGTAGGTTACAAGGAGTAATGCTTGACCCAAACAGTATGGTAGTGGCATACGACGATGAACGCGGTGAGCCAAGAGGGAAAATTCGAAAAAATGAAAATCAAGAAAACAAAGGCGATTGTGTGGATTGCAATCTTTGTGTTGATGTTTGTCCGACTGGTATAGACATTCGGCATGGAACGCAATTGGAGTGTGTGAACTGTACTGCGTGTATGGATGCGTGCGACAGCGTTATGGACAAAATCAAAAAACCTAAAGGTCTTATACGCATTGACTCGATTAATAATATACGAAACGGAACGGGTTTTAATTTTACACCTAGAATTATATCGTATACCGTTGTAATGGTGATCCTCATGGGCGTTTTCTCCTATTTATTAGCCAGTCGCACCGATGTAGAAGCTCACGTTTTACGTATTCCAGGTCAAACATATTTTGAAGAGCCCAACGACATTGTTAGCAACATGTACAATCTCGAAATGGTCAACAAATCATTTGATGACAAACGTTTTAGCATGGTCGCATTAACACCAGGATTTACCTTGGTTGTTGCCGATTCAAACGCTGCTTTATCCGCTAATAGTGAAATGAAAAGAGTGTTTATGTTAAAAAAAGATAAAAGTGACGTTCAGGGATATAAACAGGCGGTTGAAGTACAAGTATTCATTGATAACGCTCCTTTAAAAACCTTTAAAACCACTTTCTTTGGACCAATTAAAATAACGAAATGAATTGGGGAAAAGGGCTTATAATCAGTATGACGATCTTTATCGTCTTTATCGTAGGGTTAGGATTTTACATGGTCAATAACAACGATTCGCTTTACGAAAAGGATTATTACCAAAAAGGTGAGGCGCACACCGAAACTATGGAAGCTGAAGAAATTGCGGCTAATGTCAAAATGGATTATCACAACCCATTGTTGGTCATCCAACTGGGGGAAGATGGACAAGTAGACAAAGTGGTTCTTAAGCATATGGGCAATAGTAAGTTTGATCGAGTACTTTCCAATGGTACTAAGTCGGTAATGCATACTTACACACTTGAGATTCCTGATTTACAAGCAGGAATTTGGTACATTGAGGTTACTGGTGTTCTTAAGGGGAAGCCCTTTTTCAAAAAGACTAAGCTTGTAATTTGATGATTTGGGCTGCACTACTTTTAGGACTTGGGGGCTCACTACATTGTGCTGCAATGTGTGGTCCATTGGTTTTTTCGGTGCAAACCAATTGGAATATTAAAGGCCTCTCGCCTCATTTGTTGATCTATCATTTTGGTCGTATTGCCGGTTATTTGTTGTTGGGATTAGCATTCAGTCTAGTAAAGGTCACAGTCCATCTTTTCGACCTTCAACAGTACATAGCGCTTGTTTCTGGAATTCTTTTGTTACTATTTGTTTTTAAACATCGAATTCCTGGTATCAAACAAATGATGTCATGGATATCAGCTCGGTTATCCAAAACCATGAGCAAATACTATCACAAAAAGAATAGCTTGCCTTTTATCGGATTTTTGAATGGCCTGCTTCCATGTGGTTTAAGTTACGCTGCAGCTGCAGTATCTGTGAGTCAACCTGGTATGACGGAAGGACTATTGTTTATGTTCTTTTTTGGAATTGGAACGTTGCCCATGTTTTTAGTTGGTTCTTATCTCGGTAAAAAATTGAAGTTTCGTTTTTTTCAGAATATTAATAAATACATCAACTACTCAATGATCCTTCTTGGTGTTTTGTTGGTTATTAGAGGCTCTGGTCTGAACATTCCATATTTGAGTCCTGCTATTGCTCCAGAAACTGGAGAAGTTGAATGTTGCCATTGAGTATTAGTTTAGGCTTGGGTCCGTGGGTCCTTCAGCCAAGACTGCATATTTGCCTCCCAAACTACGCATTGCCTTTTTCCACAGTTCTTGTGCATCAAGGTTTTGGTTGAAGACCATGGCGCTTCCAATGTCTGAAACAATCCAGGCTTCTTCCTCTAGTTCCTCGGCAAGTTGTCCGGCTGCCCAGCCTGAATAACCCATAAAAAACACAAATTTTGAAATCATGTCAGGGGATTTTCGAAGAATGTCGAGTGCTTTGTCAAAGTCAGCACCCCACCAAACACCTGGAATTACCTCTTTAGAATGTTCAATCACAGAACCTAGTCCGTGCAAGAAATGAACTGTATGGATTTCGACAGGTCCTCCTTGAAACAAGTTTTGTTTTGGAAGCTTGTCATCTTTTAGTGCCTCATCGATAGACAACTCAACTTCATTGTTTAAGACAAAACCGAAACTTCCGTTTTCGTCATGTTGGGTTAACAAAACAATGGTTCTTGCAAAGTTAGGATCTTGCAAAAACGGATCAGAAATTAATATTTTACCTTCTTGTATATCCATGTTACACTATAACTAGACGAATATAAACGGCGCCGAGTATAACCAAAAACGCTACTCCTAAATATGCGATTAAATATTTCCATTTAGGCCAAAAGTTTGTGGGAAGTTGTCGCTTCACAATGAGAATACCGAAAATAGCCAAAACCGGAGCGGTTAAGAACGAAAAGCTTGTCGCCACGTTGACCATTTGTTTCATATCCGTAATGAAGAACCTTAATAAGGTCAACGCTCCTACCGCTATTACGAACAACCAAATTAATCTAGGTTTTCTATCATAGTTGGCGGCTATTATTGCTTCTAAAGAGTCCAATTCTGGTTGAATGGTTGAAGACTGCCATATCCTCCCAATTTTAGCAAGTACTCTTGGCATCGCATCGAGGCAAGTTAATGTTGTACTGAACATAGTTGTAAAGGCTGCGATAGCGATAACCCAATACGACCAATCACCTATGCTCGAAACGTAGATATCTATAAGTTGTTGAGCATAGTCAACGCCACCTGATGCCAATTCTAATCCTGAACCATAGATTACATTGGCCCCTAAAACTAAAAAAGCTATTCCTAGGATGGCTGTTCCCCAGAACCCTACTCTAAAATCAAATAAAGATTCTGTCGATTTTTCTTTCGGATTTTGCTCCAACTTTTCTTCACTCCAGATAGAGTGCCAAATGGAAATGTCTAGCGGTGCCGGCATCCAACCCAAAAAAGCGATTAAAAAAATGACATCCATTGAATTGAACAAGTCGAATACCTTTCCTGGTTTTAAATCAGCAGCTGGAATTTGATAGGTAAATGACGAGACTAACGCAATGACGGTGGTAATGGAAAGGGTGATCATGATTACCTTCATGAGCTTATCCAAAACTGAAAACTTACCTATCGCACTGATGGCTAAACAAATAGTTAGTAGAGCTGCGCTCATCATTACTGGAGTAACGTTTATCCCAGTGATTTTAATTGCCAACCCTGCGGTAACTATTGTTACTGCAGCTTGAATAGTAAACATGGTAGCGACAGTCAAAATTGCGACGATACCCAATGCCCAATTTCCGATTTTTGCATAACCGTGTAACAGGTTTTGCTTGGTTAATTGCGTGTATTTGGGTCCAAGTTCGAAAAATGGGTATTTGAACATATGTGCCAGAATAATACCTACAATCAAAATGTAACCATACTCTGCACCGGCTTTGGTGGATTGTACAATGTGAGAAACGCCAACTGCCGCACCGGCATATAGCAATCCTGGTCCAAGGACTTTTAATTTTTGTAACACGATGGAAATATAAGGGATTTAGGATTGTTGTGAAATTGAATTGCAAAATCACCTTTTAGAATTATTTGTATCGCTTTGCAGTCATCGTATGTTTGACACTTAAATTCAAATTGCCTGCAGTTTTCCTTTAGAAATTTGAAAACTCCGTTGAAAATGTATTTTTGATTTAACAAACGCACATGACTTAATCCGAATTCAATGAAATTGTCGAAATCCCTATATAAAAGGCTAATACTTTTAACCACGATAATTATTGGTTTAATGACTCCAATAGTTGGTGCCCAAACCATTGATTCTAGTTATCAAGTTGGTAGTTCCAGTACGTCATCAGTAGAAGCCATAACTACTGACAATAGCGGTAACACCTATGTCGCGGGCTATTTTAAAGACAGTGTTTGGGTGAATAAGATTCATTTACTCAAGGGATATGCATCTATTTATACGTTATACTTTGTAGCGTATAAGCCTGATGGTTCATTACTTTTTAAGAAATTAATTAGTACTGGAACTCGAGCTCCCATTCAGTTAGAAACTGATGATTCAGGTTTTGTGTACTTAGGTAGTTTATATCAGAGTACTAAAACATATTTAGACATTGAGAATCAAAAAGATGCTATCTCCTCTGGATATGGTCAGCAGGCATTTATTCTCAAGTTGAATAGTAGCGGTGATCATTTGTGGTATGCCTATTCGCAAGGCAACAAAACAAAAACCAATGTAGAGACGTCGGAATTTGCCATTACAGGCTACGGGCAAATCATTTGGCTTTGTTCGGCTCACGGGGCGATGTCTGTCCATACTTCTACAAGATATGGTTACAGTGGGTTTGGTTCCATTGGAAACGAGCAGCTGAATAGAACTGGTTCTTTTTTGTTACGAATGGATCCAAATACGACAGTACGCTATCCAAAAACAACCATTGGGAATTCAGATGCTATAGTAAGAGTTACCTCTCTTGCTGAAAAAGATGGGAACATCTACTACGGTGGCCAATTAAACGGAACTGTTGACTTTGACCCTTCTACGAATACCAAAGAATTGACTTTGTCTGGGAAGGCATTCTACTGCAGTTTAGACACTCAAATGAATCTTAGGTGGGTCAAAGCATCAACCCTTCATCGTTTTAGCAAAATACGGGTTAATGCGTATGACCAAATTATGTGTTATGGCAGTTATGCTGGAGTTGGAGAAGCCAAATTTGAAATGAGTAGTGTTTCAACTAATGGAGATGTAGTGTGGGAATACAGTGAACCTTTCTCAAATGTGTCATTACAGATTAATGATTGCCAGGTGGATAAAGGTGGAAACACTTTTGTATGTGGCACTTTTGCTGGCAGCGGCGACTTTGACCCTACAAGCAACTCTAGGACTGGAGGAGCATCGAATAACGCAGCATTTTTAGTAAAATATGATTCATCTGGAGAGGCCAAATGGTTGATTGTTGGATCCGGTACCGGATCTTACACCAATTCTGGAAATACAGTACATCTCGCTGAAGATAACCAACTATACTGGGGTGGCGTATATTCTAGGACATTCAACTTTAGCGGAAATTCAAGTCAGAACGTACCATATACAACTAAAATTTTGGGCTTTGTGGCTCAACTTACAGAATGCCAGTCACTAAAACCTAAGATTGATCCTGTTGACACTTCAATATGCAAAGGTGCTTCAATTGACATACGTATAACTGGCGCTACATCTGCAACATGGAAGGATAATAGTAACACCAATTTATTTCGAACCATTTCACCAGAAATAAATAGTTCATATTCCGTTATTGTTTCAAATGACTCAGGTTGTTACAAAACATTGACGTCACATGTGACTGTTAACTCATTGCCTACTCCAAGTATAACCTTCAATAAAAACATTTGCAGTGTGGTGGGGACTTGGTCAAGTTACCAATGGTACTTTAACGGCAATAAAGTCGTCGATGAGACAAACTCTACGTACGAACCAGACCAGAATGGTCAAGTATATTGTATCGTTGAAGACCAAAATGGTTGTTTTGGAAAGTCAAATGAACTGCAGTTTACTTTAGTGTCAAGTTCAAAGCTTATGCACCCTGTATCCAAGGTCTATTACTATGATAACACTTTAAACTTTGATCTCTCTAATACTATTCAACATGTCACTGTTCGTTTATATGATGTAACTGGAAAGAATCTAAGTACAAGCGACATCGAAATATCAAAAGGACATGGGAAAATACCGATTTCATTATCAATGTCTACTTACCTTGTAGTTATAAGTGTTGATGATATTGTCTTGGATCGGCGAAGAATTGTGGTGTATTAATGAATTGCGACTAAGGTTTGTTTAGATTTTGTCTATTTATGGCGAAAAAAAAGTGCGTTCCAAAAGAAACGCACTTCTCGATATTTTATTGACTAATTTTTAACCAATTCTAGAAATTAAATCCGCGATTCGATTGGAATAACCTGCTTCATTGTCGTACCATCCCATAATTTTAACTGTATTGCCTTGAACCATTGTGGTTAGAGAGTCAAAAATACATGAATGTGGGTTCCCTACTATGTCGATAGAAACGATTGGGTCTTCAGTATACTCGAGAATACCTTTTAATTCATTTTCCGAAGCGCGTTTAAAGGCAGCGTTAACTTCTTCAATTGTGGTTTCTTTCTTAAGGGTGACAACAAAATCGGTGGCACTTCCAGTAGGAATTGGCACTCTAAGAGAGTTTCCATTCAATTTGCCAGCTAGGTGTGGTAACACCAGTCCAACTGCCTTTGCGGCACCTGTGCTTGTTGGTATAATTGAAACCGAGGCAGCCCTTGCTCTTCTTAAATCTGAGTGAGGTGCATCTTGTAAACGTTGGTCTGACGTATATGCATGAACTGTAGTCATGAACCCTGATTCAACTCCAAATAAATCATCTAACACCTTAACCATTGGCGCTAAACAGTTTGTAGTGCAACTAGCATTTGATACGATGGTTTCATTGCCTGACATTGTATGATCGTTAACACCTAACACAACCGTTTTTATATCTCCAGATGCAGGTGCAGAAATAACCACTTTTTTGGCCCCAGCAGTGATGTGTTTTTGAGCTCCAATGGGATCTCTAAAAAAACCTGTACTTTCTAAAACGACATCAATACCTAGTTCTCCCCATGGTAACTTTTCCGGGTCGCGTTCTGCAGTAGCGCGAATTTGTTTGCCATTCACGATAAGAAAATCATCATTGGACTCAACAGTTCCATTGAATCTTCCTTGCACTGAATCATATTTCAACAAATGAGCTAATGTGGCATTGTTAGTGAGGTCGTTAATTGCTACGACTTCAACATTTTCTTTTTGCAAAAGACATTTGAAGGCCAATCGCCCTATGCGTCCAAAACCGTTAATAGCTACTTTCATTCTAGGATATTTTTGTGTTTTTTAAATGAGTGGTTGCAAAGGTAAAATATTTAAAAAATTAGTTGTTGATTTATGGAAATATTTATTCCTTTGCAGCCTTGTAATTTAAAGGCCTTCGCGTCAAGCAACTGTTTCTTTAAACTGCAATGACTTGGCCCCTTCGTCTATCGGTTAGGACGCCAGGTTTTCATCCTGGAAAGAGGGGTTCGATTCCCCTAGGGGCTACCAAAGCGGAATATGTGAGTTTATCTTCACTATTCCGCTTTTCCTTTTCTACGGATTTCCCCGTTATATCTAGGATACAGCGCACCGCTGGGTTCAAACCAAAAGTTCGATAACTGTTATTTTCAGGATCAAGCCAAATTCCGCTTGGGTAGACCGCTTTAAGCAACTTTGATCTTTCTGTTGATTTTGATAACTGCCAGGTTTTCTGAAGTTTAGACATCAAATCAGTGGCCTGCTTGATTACCTGATCAGGGTTCGATAATGAAATTCCACATTTGTCGATTTCTTCTAATATTGCCACCAATTCTTCTCTATATTTAGCAGCGTACTTATCAAATAAGTCTTTGGTAATTTCTCCTATTACAAATCGTTCTTCCAACATCTCTATCTTCCTCTCAACCTTTGTTTTGTTACTGCGATACTGTTTTAGCCCATCACCAGAGTCTACTTTTAAGCTTTCGAGCTTTCTTTTGAGCTGTTCTTGGATGGGTGTAACGTATTTTGCATCTATCTGAAGATTGGAAAGCGTCTGTTCCCAGTTTCGGTTTAACACCTTAGCACTTCTATTGACTTTACAACCTTTCGTATTGCACTTGTAGTAATATAACTTCTTTGGTCGCACAAAGTAACCCGTCATTGGTTTGCTGCACTTTGAGCAATGCATGTGCCTCTTTAAGGGTAGATGATCCAACATTTTTGATTTTGGCTTTTTGGCAGGTCTGATTTGAAGCATGCCATTCAGCTTCAAGAACTCATTACGTGTGATGAGTCCTTCATGATTGCCCTTTACAATCTCTCCATTTAATGCCTGATGGGCCATGAAACCGCAATAAAATACGTTTCTACATAACTCAGATAATCTTTTATGACTCACCTTTAGACCTCTTGTTGACAGCCACTTACTAATTTCAGTAAATTCGTAGTTGTACTTAATCTTTCTTCTAAATGCTGCTGCCAGCAATCTACCTTCTTTTGTGATGACTATTTTCTTTTGTCCACCTTCTGTGATCTTCTTGTACCCTAAGGGTGGTTTGGTAACCCAATGTCCTTGTAATAGCTTTTCACGGGTGCCCGCCATGGACTTTAAGCGCCTTTGCTGATTCTCATATTGTGAGAACATAAAGTAAATTCCCTGTTGCAATTCCCCAGCAGCTGTAGAGGCGTCTACAGGTTGGGTTACAGATATAATCTCAGTACCTATCTTTCTGAGTTGTTCTGAAATGTAAATAGCATTGGGACCACTTCTTGAAAAGCGATCCATCGAGTATACCACAATGGCATCTACCTTATGTCTTTTGACAAAGGCAATCATTTGTTTGAACTGAACCCGTTCATCACTCTTGGCGCTTTCATAAGTCCCACCAAATTCCCCTATTATCTGCAAATCATTGTTCATTGCAAATTGCTTGATGTGCTTTGCTTGCGTAAAGAGACTCTGATTGTTATCGGCCTGTTCCTTGGTCGATACACGGGTATACATGACCGCTGTAATGGCCTTCCCTTTGTTGTTCTTTTGCCCTTTGGCAAAGACTGCCAATTGTTGATCTACATGCTGCATTATTCTTTTATTTCAATGTTTCAATAAGCACCTCACTCATCAACTCAATAAATCGAAGCGCTTGTTCTAATTCCTTCTCACTTAGTTTTTCAAATCCGCTATAGGTTTTTAATTCTTGTATTGTAAGTCCTTGTTTTGACTTTTCTGACATAACTCAATTGGAGTATGCCCATTAGCGGTGTTTCCGTTTCTAATGAACCCGTATTTAATTGGCTTGAGTTCTTCAATGCCTTGTCATTACTGCATCTACACCTCTTTTTGTCCATTAATTTCCATTTAAAAATCAATTAATCCGAGTTTATTATCAATTAATCTGAATTAATTATCAATTAATCCGAGTTTATTATCAATTAATCTGAATTAATTATCAATTAATTTCCATTTAATTTATGGACCCGTTTTCGGTCTTGGTATTCGAAAGATACCGTTTTACCGTCATTGGTTTTCATAGACAATTGAACGTGTTTTTTATGCCGAAAACGATCTAAAACTTTACTCATTTCATTTTCGGGTACAACCCCTTTATAGGTATACACCAAATCTGCGTGTTGGTCTTTGGGGTCAAAAATTATTCTAAGTTCGGATAGCGTTCCCTGCCGCATGGCTTGTAAAACTTCCATTTCAACTTGGGTAACCAGGGCCATATTACCAACTTTATCTTCTAGTTTTTTTGTCGATACCAGCACCAGAATGTACTTTTTGAGTGGAAGCACCAAGATGGACTCCGCATCGTGCTCGGACAAGTAATTGACCAATGTCTCGTCTTGCGTTTCTGAAGTATAATCAACTCGACCATCTGGCCTAATCAGTAGCGTGTGATCCATTGCACGGAACAATACGTTCAAGCTAAGTGATAGGAGCAATGGGATTTGAAAAGCCTCAAGGAAATCTTTTATTGAATTTGAATCCGACTCGAAACCACTTTCTAGGCCTTCAATTATCTCTTGGTGATTGTCGAACATCTTTTTAAGCTGTGCTCGCAATACCTTGGTTATCTTTCCTTTTTTATCAAACAAATCCGCCGTAGCAAACCCTTCGAAGGACTCAAATAGCGAAGCGCGTACTTTGACAATCTGCTTTAAAGAAAAGTTAAACGCACGCAAGTCTTTAATTATCTGTACCCAGATAAATTGAAACACGTTCAGTTTTACCCATGAGCCATCCTCTATTTCAGGGATTAACCCATTTGATCGCCAATGGGTAAACACCCGTGAACTAACGCCTATGTCATTAATGGTAAACTTTTCCTCACCCAACTGTTCCACGAGTCTACGGCTTGTGTAAGGACTAGGATCAGATAGATATAATTCAAGAGGTTTGAACTCCATAAAGCGAATATACAAATAATATTACGCGTTAGTAATATATAAAACTAGTATTCGTAACTAGCTACTGGTCTTAAACCAACTTATATCCGTAAATACTTTCACCAACCCGATATCTTGTTTACTTCACTTTTTATATTTTCAAATCAATTGAACAACAAAAAAGCCATCCGTAAAACGAATGGCCTTCTCTTATTGTATTTGTGTAGTAATACGATACTTTCTCACTACTGTTTAATCACTTTAAAGGATTCACCAGAATCTAAAATGATAAAGTAGATACCCGTTGCTTGGCTCGACAAATCAAGCTCTATGGCTTGTCCGTCGAAGGTTTGCTTGTACAGCTCTCTTCCGAGGTTGTCAATTACTTTAATCGCATGACTTTCAGCCTCATCGTCTGTAAAGCTAACCGTAACCGTTCCTTTTGTTGGGTTTGGATAAAGCGTTACGCTGTTTGGTATGATGCTGCCTTCAAAGTCTACTCGTCTTACTGGTGAGTAAGCCGTGGTGCCATCAAAGTCCACCTGACGTAATCGATAGAACACAGTGTTTTGTGCTAGATCAATCGTATTGTCGTTGTGGTTGTAGGTAATCACGTTTTGTGTTGTCCCGTTTCCTTGAACAATTGCTGCTGCCTGGAAGTCTCTACCATCATAGCTACGTTCAACTACAAAATGTGAGTTGTTTAGCTCTGATGCGGTCTTCCATGTAAGGTCTGCTGTATGACTAGCTGCTGGGCTTGCTTCGAATTGAATCAGTTCCACTGGTAGTGGGCTAGATCCACCCCCGCCTCCGCCTCCACCACCGGAGAACGTGCTTACTAGGTATTCTGCTGTATGGTCTTGTACACCATGTGTTCCATTAACCCACACTGTTGTGCTGGCTGTTGTTCCGTTGGTCAGTACAATACCCGTTACACCCGTATCATGTGGGTTCGGGAAGGTTGCCGATGAGCCGCCTGTTACCTTGTAAAACTGTAGTTGACTTGGCGAAGTAATGGTTGTAGGCGATGTTAATCCAGCCATAGCCGTTACAATGTCGTCGTAGTTGTCGTTGGTGTAGAAGTAACGAACCGTTACTGGTGAAGTTGGTTGAGTCGTTGGATCTACATCCCATCGTCTTTCTAGTATCACACCACCAGCCGTGTTGGTTATCATACCGCCAGCAGAGTTGTAACTCAAGGTTGATGGATTGCCAATGTATAGTTTTACCTGACTAGGTGTAATCACCGCCCCAGTTCCATTGGTGTCAAGAGCCAAGAGTAATTCATTGTCGCTGTTACAGTAGCATACAAAATTACCATCCACAACACTTTGCGTTGCTGTATGAGTGGTAACCGAAGTAGCTAGTTTAACATTTAAGCCACAGTTGACATACTCGTAAGCACCCATGTCGGTTGTTCCCATACGCTGATTTCCTAAGATATCCGCAGTTGGGGCACCTGTATTGGTTCCACCGTTTAACAAGTTGGTACTTGAGGAAGATAATCTCAATCCATCATCTCCTGTTCTCCAAACATCATCCGCACCATTGCCATCGGCAATCGCCTCAAAGTTTGGATTGGTCTGGAAGATGTTGTTTGTTCCACTATTTAAGCTGTTGAATGTGCTTGCTGTGTATGTTGAGCTTGCACGTTGCATCGAACTATTTTTTATGTATGGATACGCTGCATAGTTATAGAACTCACTAAACTTATGGTCCACATCTCCACCTTTTGTGTTTTTGTAAAAGATAGAGTTGGTCACCTTAGGTTGGCATGTTCCGCTGTTACCAAAGCTATACATCGCTCCTGCATGAGAACCAGCTGCGTTTGCGTGGAAGGTAGCGTTTGTGATCACTGGATTGGATGTTCCACCATAACCCGTGTTATAGATTGCTCCTCCCATTGAACTAGCACTGTTGCTGTTAAACACACAACTTGTGATTGTAGGAGAGCATTTGCCTCCATAACCATAGTTGTATATCGCTGCACCCGAAGTGGCACTTGTGTTGCCATCAAAGGCACAGTTTACAATGTTTGGAGATACTTCACCTGCTTGACCATCGTTAAAGATAGCGCCATAAATTGAATGGTTGTTTTTAAACGTACAATGGCTAATGGTTGCAAAAGACTTACCATTAGGCACGCGTATGTAAATCGAGCCATAATCGCCATAATTTCCTTCAAAATGACAATTGGTAATCGTTGGACTAATCTCTTGGCCAGTGGTTCCACTGCCCATAATCGTTATTGCTCCCCCATCGGTTTGGTAAACGTCTCTACTGCCATACGTATATTTAGTGCTACCATCGGCATTACCGTTTTTAAAGGTTAACCCATCTAGTTTAAAATTAGGTCCGATGTCTGATCCGTTAGGTGCGATGATTAATACGTGGTATACATTGTCAGAGGAATCGTTTGTTGTACCGATATCTCCACACAATATGGTTGGATTGGCCGTTTGATTTCGTTGACCAGGCTCTGTCTCTGTTCCAGCAAAACCTCCTAATAATTCAACATTTGGATTGGTAATTAGGAACGCTGAATCTCGATTGCTGCTCGATTGTCCGCCAGGATAATACATGCCCTTGCGCACCCATATTTCAGCATGATTGCCCGTTGCATTAGCTACTTTGATGGCGTCATCTAGGGTTTTCATTGAAGTCCCCCATGATTTTCCTGTTCCTGATGAACCATCTGTATCGACAAATAACTTGTTGATTACAGTCAAATCGACCGTTATGATGCTGTCACAATTAACGTCATTAGGTATTGTGTCTAAATATGTGCCTGAATTTGTCCATGTTTTTCCGCTTGGCGATGTAAAGGTTTCATATACCGTTTCTGCGAACGAGAAGGAACTTTTATATCTCACCGTAAGGTTCACCGTGATAACACTATCACAACCCGCATCATTTGCAATGGTATCTAAATATGTGTTGGTCGTAGTCCAAGTCTTTCCACTTGGAGATAAGAAACTATCGCAAACATTGGCCGTTAAAGATCCAAATGACTTGTTACGCACTGTTAGGTTTACTGTTATCACACTATCACAACCAGCATCATTTGGAATGGTATCCATGTACGTGCTGCTTGTTGTCCAAGTTTTTCCACTTGGAGATAAGAAACTATCGCAAACATCTGGGCTAATAGTTGCAAATGACTTATATCGAACCGTAAGGTTCACCGTTATCACACTATCACAACCAGCATCATTTGGAATGGTATCCATGTACGTGCTGCTTGTTGTCCAAGTTTTTCCACTTGGAGATAAGAAACTATCGCAAACATCTGGGCTAATAGTTGCAAATGACTTATATCGAACCGTAAGGTTCACCGTTATAACACTATCACAACCCGCAGTGTTTGCTATCGTATCCAAATACGTGCTGCTTGTTGTCCAAGTTTTTCCACTTGGAGATAAGAAACTATCGCAAACATTGGCCGTTAAAGATCCAAATGACTTGTTACGCACTGTTAGGTTTACTGTTATCACACTATCACAACCAGCATCATTTGGAATGGTATCCATGTACGTGCTGCTTGTTGTCCAAGTTTTTCCACTTGGAGATAAGAAACTATCGCAAACATCTGGGCTAATAGTTGCAAATGACTTATATCGAACCGTAAGGTTCACCGTTATAACACTATCACAACCCGCAGTGTTTGCTATCGTATCCAAATACGTGCTGCTTGTTGTCCAAGTTTTTCCACTTGGAGATAAGAAACTATCGCAAACATTGGCCGTTAAAGATCCAAATGACTTGTTACGCACTGTTAGGTTTACTGTTATCACACTATCACAACCAGCATCATTTGGAATGGTATCCATGTACGTGCTGCTTGTTGTCCAAGTTTTTCCACTTGGAGATAAGAAACTATCGCAAACATCTGGGCTAATAGTTGCAAATGACTTATATCGAACCGTAAGGTTCACCGTTATAACACTATCACAACCCGCAGTGTTTGCTATCGTATCCAAATACGTGCTGCTTGTTGTCCAAGTTTTTCCACTTGGAGATAAGAAACTATCGCAAACATTGGCCGTTAAAGATCCAAATGACTTGTTACGCACTGTTAGGTTTACTGTTATCACACTATCACAACCAGCATCATTTGGAATGGTATCCATGTACGTGCTGCTTGTTGTCCAAGTTTTTCCACTTGGAGATAAGAAACTATCGCAAACATCTGGGCTAATAGTTGCAAATGACTTATATCGAACCGTAAGGTTCACCGTTATCACACTATCACAACCAGCATCATTTGGAATGGTATCCATGTACGTGCTGCTTGTTGTCCAAGTTTTTCCACTTGGAGATAAGAAACTATCGCAAACATCTGGGCTAATAGTTGCAAATGACTTATATCGAACCGTAAGGTTCACCGTTATAACACTATCACAACCCGCAGTGTTTGCTATCGTATCTGAATACGTGCTGCTTGTTGTCCAAGTTTTTCCACTTGGAGAGGTATAACTATCACAGACATCAGGGTTAATCGTTTCAGTCGTTTCAGAACAAAGAACCTCATAAGCTCCCATATTTACGTTAGTATTCACCACACGAGCAGTACCTACAATATCTGTAGAATACCCACTTATGGCACTATTAAGTCCCGCATCTACTGCAGGGCTATTACTATTTAGTCTGAGTCCGTCATCCTCAGTCATCCATACATTATCTACTCCATCTGGACCACCATGACCGCTGAATAATGGGTCTTGGTTATAGACCATATTGGTTGCAGATGTGAGGGCATTGGTGTTTCCAGAGGTATAACTTCCGCTAGCAAGTTGTACCATACTGTAGTCTACAGTGGTTGTATGACCAGTACCGTTTTTAATATCTGAACCAACATTAGTCGTAGATGAGCCTATTTTATTTCCAAAAAATATACAATTTGATACCGTAGTAGTTCCTGCATTTATTGCATATACACCACCACCGCCTTGTGAAGTGGTAGTTGCTTTGTTATTGAAAAAGGTGCAATTGGTTATTGTAGGTGAGTTTTCAGAGTATATACCACCACCAAAATCATCAGCTAGGTTCCCACTAAAAACACAATTAATAATACTTGGAGATCCAGTAGTTATATTAGCTACTCCCCCTCCTTTTTCATTAGCAATATTGTCTACGAAAGTTAAATTAATAAGATATGAACTGGAAACCCTGTTACTGACACCTGCTCCAATTTTTGCCCTATTGTTTTTGATGATTAGATTGGAAAGAGTAGGTGAAGAAAAATTGCTAGCAATTCCCCCTCCTAGTTCTCTTGCAAAGTTTCTACCACCATACTGATCTGTTGTGTTACCTCCGTTTGCATTACCATCTTGAATTGTAAATCCATCGATGATTGCAGTTGAATTTAAATTAGCAGTCATCACAACATGGAAGCAATTATCTGATACTGTACCAATAGTTCCAAGATCTCCGCTTAATACAGTAATGTTTAATTTAGCGTCCCTTTGCGATAGGACGGATTCAGTACCATCAAATCCACCATAAATTGCTATATTTTTGTTTATGGCAAATGTTTTATGTCTATTGTCGGTAGATGTAACCTGAAATTGAGGAATTACATTGGGTATATATGTACCTTCTGCGACCCATATTTCATCCCCTACTGAGGATGCATCTATAGCGTCTTGAAGCCCTGTATAGGCATTAGTCCAACTTGTACCTGCACCGGTGCCCGTAGCGTCAATATCTACGTAATACCGCGTAATAAAACCTTCATACGCTCCCATAGATGGAGATGACGCTCGTGAAGCACCCGTAATATCGGTAGAAGGAGCGCCTGAGCTTTTTCCTACACCGTAAGCAGGAGAATTAATAATATTTAACCCATCATCCGCCGTCATCCATATATCATCAGTACCATCTGGATCACTTGCATCGTTAAATGAAGGATCTGTTGCATAAACCATATTGGTATTTGTGGTGAGCAAATTATTATTTACTGCAGTATAGCTGGAGCTAGCTAGTTGTACTAGCGAATAGGTGATAATAGCTGTAGAACTACTTGCGTTCTTAATATCTGCACCTGCTACATTAGTAGTAGGAGGCGAAGACCCTGTTTTGTTTCCCCAGAAGATAGTATTAGTAATAGTAGGAGATGAACCATTAAAATTAAATATACCTCCGCCTCCGCTAATTGCTGTATTGCCGCTTATAGTTACATTGGTAAGTGTAGGAGATGAAGAATAATTATACAAACCGCCGCCGTTATAAATACCTGCTGTATTGCCGCTTATAGTTACATTGGTAAGTGTAGGAGATGAAGAATAATTATACAAACCGCCGCCGGCATGACTTGCTGCATTGCCGCTTATAGTTAAATTGGTAAGTGTAGGAGATGAAGAATAATTATACAAACCGCCGCCGAATTTCTGCTCAATTGTTTGTCCGGAATAGGTTATTGAACCTGATGCATCTGCATTACCTCCAGTAATAGTTACCCCATCTAGCACTGCAGCAGAGCTGAGCCCGTCTGTTATAAAAATATGGTGGCAGTTGTCTGAGTTTGACCCTGATGTACCTATATCTCCACTTAAAATTACGGGGTTACTGCCAATATCACGTTGGCTTAATGCAGCCTCTGTACCAGCAAACCCTCCGTATATTTTAATATCTTTATCGAGGTAAAATGATAAGTCCCTATTTGTGGTACTTGTACCTCCAGTACTTGGGATATGTGTAGGCTTATAGGTACCGGATGCTATGAAAATGGTATCTCCAGCAGAGGCTGCATTCAGGGCAGGCTGTAGTGTGGTAAATGCATTGGTCCAGGATGCACCAGTATTAGTACCCGAAGAACTATAGTCTACAAATATTACGGTTGCTTGTGTTTCAAAGGAAAGAAAGCATAAAGATGCTAGTAAAATAAATAAGTAAGTTTTTTGCATTGGATTTTACGTTAAACGTTGCGCAATTTAACTCATTTAAGCCGCATTCTTCAAAATAAATTGTAGACCTCAGATTTAAAAGTTCGATAACAATCTGATTCCCCTTTAAAACGACCGATGGCTTCAGAAACGATAAACACGGAACTAGCCAAGATGACTACCGAATTGATGGCAGCGCCGAGTAGCGAGAATCGAGCATAACCAAAAGAGTATTTTTTATCAGGTTTTTGCTTGGACTTTTTATCTAGGTACCACGACAACCCCAGTGACATGCTATCACCCATGTCGTGGACTGCGTCTGAAATAATAGCGATGCTGTTTACATATAAGCCAGCAAAAATTTCCAAAATAGTAAACCCAAGGTTTAAGAAAAAAGCAACCTTCAAGTTCTTATTGGAATGATTGTGCTCGTGCGCCACGTCAGTTGAAATGTAACACGAGTATACCACTAATTCAGAATTTGAATCTCCAGTCTGGAAAATATCATGAAAATCCAACACTCGTTTGTATTAATCACGGAGAACATCTAATAGAATTTTACAAATAAGTGTCGGTGTAATCGCCAAACAACCAATGAGTTAGAAAAAAGTTTTAAAAAAGCATGCAACCTTGTACAACCCCTTAAGACTAACAAAGTGAAAAGACACTAATACAAATACTTAAAAACACTTTTATGAAGAAATCAATTACACAGAAGATCGGCTTACTAGGTAAACCTCTTCTTCTATTATTATTTACGGCTTTATTTTGGCCAACAACTGTTTCGGCAACACATTGTATCGACACACTGGATTTTGAATTTAGTATCGACAACAATAGCAAAACAGTAAAATTCGAATCCATCGTTTCTAGCGATGCCTTAGCCCTTAAGTGGGATTTTGGTGATGGAAGTGGTTCTAACAACCCTAACGTAAAACACAAATACGATTCTGCAGGGTATTACAAGGTATGCTTAACAGCATATGGTTACGACAGCATTAACAACACACGATGTTCATCTACCGTCTGTAAAAGATTTAAAATCATCGATTGTGACCAGTTGAAAGCGGATTTCAGCGTGACAAAAAGCGACCTATCTGCTAAGTTCGAGGCAAAATCAAACAGTAAGACTGTTGTTTACGGCTGGACGTTTGGTGACAACAATACCTCAAGAGGTCAAGCTGTAAAGCACACCTACGGGAAAGAAGGTAAATACAAAGTTTGCTTAGTGGCAAAAGACACAGTAACCGGTTGTGTTACTCGCGTTTGTAAAGAAGTAAAAGTAGAAGACCCATGTAACCTTAAAGTTGATTTCGAATGGAAGTCTGATGGATTAACTATTAAAGCTGCTGGCAAGTCAAATTCTAAAAACGCTGTTTACGGTTGGATCTTGGGCGATGGAAACACGACTCGAGGTGATGAAGTAAAACACACCTACTCAAAAGAAGGTAAGTACACAGTATGTTTTGTTGCAAAAGATACAGTAACAGGTTGTGTTGCACGTAAATGTATCGACATCAAAGTTGAAAAGCCATGTACTTTAAAAGTTGATTTTGAATTTAGTCAAGATGGTAACGACTTTAAATTTAAAGCAAAAGCGAACGACACATCTGCACGATTTGTGTGGAGCTTTGGTGATGGTGAGACAGCTAAAGGTCAATATGCGAAGCACAGTTATAAAAAGCCTGGTACTTATGAAGTATGTGTAACAGCATATTTAGGAAACGCTACTTCTACGAATGCAGGTTGTCGCGCTAAAGTGTGCAAAACAGTTGTGGTTAAAGGCAAAGACTGCGACTTAAAAGCAGATTTCAAATATGAGACTGACGGCAAGAAGATCCGTGTAAAAGGAGAGTCTAATGAATCAGGTGTATTGTACTTCTGGTCATGGGGTGATGGCACGTCAAGCACAGGTCAAACTGCAAAACACAAGTATGATAAAGAAGGCGTTTACGAAGTATGCTTAATCGTATTTAACCCAAAAACTAAATGTAAAACATGCGTTTGTAAAAGAGTTAAAATCGAAAAACCATGTAACCTAAAAGCTAAGTTCAGCTATACGATTAACGGTAACAAAGTAAAATTCAAAGCACGCAGCAATAGCAACAATGTGGTTTACGGATGGAGTTTTGGCGATGGAGACTACCAAAGAGGAAACCCAGTAAGACACGAGTATGCTAAGCCAGGAGTGTATAAAGTTACTTTAACCGCAAAAGACACAGTAACTGGATGCGTTGTGACTGTAAGCAACAGGTTAATTATTAATCCAAACACTCGTAAAGGAACAGCACCACTTTTACCTGGAACGGGATCTACCCAAGCAGCAAGTTCGGCTCAAACCTCAAGTGTTGAGAATTTAGAAGCACCGAGCTATGACTGGAACGCAGCAGCATACCCTGTACCAGCAGTCACTCAAGTGGATTTTAGTGCAGACAAAACGCTTGCAAGCGTAACGGTTTTTAGCACTGGAGGAACTGAAGTTTTGACCAGCGACTTAACGGATTCAAAGAATCTTGATATATCTACACTACCTACAGGTTACTATTTTGCTCACTTAACGGCGGCAGATGGTAGCGTGAAAATTGTCAAATTCGTTAAAAGCGAATAAGACCATTTATTTTTCTTGAAAGAAGCCCCGGCATTTGTCGGGGCTTTTTGGTTTTAATCGGTGGTGTTACATAGGGTGACAATGGAACATGATTTCTTTCGTTTCTGAATTGCCTGCATGATCCGTAATGGCCTCAATTTTTAACGTCATGTTGCTGTGGTCCGAAACATTGTTCACCCACGTTTCATGGATATGAAACATTTTGCCGTCAACATGACCATGATCGTTGAATACAACGGTATCGTTGTGTGATGTATTGATAATTGATACCTCATAACCATGCATGTCAATGGTATGTGATATCATTCCATCGATGTGAATGGTATCCCCTAAGCCAAACATGGCACCTGCAGTTGGAGAGCTAAAGTCAAAAACCACTTTTGGGTCTTCTTCAACAATCGGATCTTCGTCTTTGCACGAAGAGAAAAATAAGGCGGTAAAAGCCAAAAGGAGTATCGATATGTTTTTAGTTGTTTTCATTATTTTTTGATTTTAAAAGGTATAAAAGTTGAATGTTAAAAGATTGGGTCGGCTTGGTTTGGTCGTTTGATATACTGTGGCTGACTGGCAAATGGTAATATGTGCGTAATCCTATGTTTGCGACGTAAACAGACACACCAACTACGGCGTTCAATTGCGAAACACCACTCAGGATATTGATGGATTTTTGGCTTCGATCTATGTAGTCCTTAGCTCGGTTTAAGGTGTACACACCGAGTTGTGGTATAAGGGTTACGCGCTCACGCTTGACTCGGTAAAACAGCAAACTGTTGGTCGACAACTCACGTCCAAATGAGTAATTGTATTTGTTGGATGTATTAAAGCGACTTGTCATTTCAGAGCTTATTCCCAAGTTGTACTTACGATATGAAATGGTCGACAACAAACCTGAACCAAACGCGCCAGAACCTAATTGTAGGTTGGGGAGTGATTGCCTTGTTGCATCATCTTGACGACCTGTTGGGAGAAACAACTGACCTCCTAGAAACCAGTTTAATTGTTTATCCGACATGGCATCTCCACGAGACAGTAATGAGTAATACCCCTGTAACTGAATGTCACCAAGCCCAGTCAATTGGGTTGTTTCATTGCCTAGGTTGAAACTGTTACTTTTAAACGGCACCACCGCAGAAAGAAACCAATCTTCATTTAGGTAATATCGACCCCAAAGGGACAACGTATTGAATTTATCAAAACTGACCTGATCAGTTTCGGTGCTAAATAGGGCAGGATGCGTGGTTTCGAATTGATTGTTTTGATAATGCAAACCAATCATATGGCGTTGTTGAAATGGGATATACCCAAATCCGACACCACCGGCAGAACAACCACAAGCATCACACGCCCACGTCGCTAGGCTGCTGCATAACAGCAACCAAACGAACACATATTGTGTTTGCATGCGTAAAATGTTTTGTTAATAATAGGGTTAGGGTTAGTTGGGTGCGGAGCTGTTTACCCTATTGGCGGCCTGAAAATGGAAGAAGTGAACAGATAATTAAAGAAGTTGTTTGGCTTGGTTTGTAAAGCCGTGGCTTCCATTACATCGACTACTATATCGTTAGATTGTGTCGTTAAAAAGGATAACAACTTGAATTCAATAAGGAGGGCTTTTTGAGATTCAACGTCATTGATTTTCTTCTCTAACACACAGTGTCCTTCACAATCTGATTCTGGAACAAAGCGATTTTCACACAGCTCTGAAGCGATATATGCCTGTTCAACTTGAAACCAAGCGTATATTCCTATATTCACAAAAAAGCCTGTGCTAAGAATTAAAAGCAGCGATATGGAAACAAGACGTTTCAATTGAACAAAGGTAGGGGTCAACTTTTTTGGCTAATTGATAAAAATCACACTTGGGACAGTTTTTTACCCACTTGTAACAAAGAATCGAGGTGGTCGTTATATTTGAGTATGCATAATAGATCTCTTAAACCTTTCTTGATTATTCTGTTGGTTGGCATGATGTTCAGCCAAGGCTGTAAAGACGACTCTGTTGTGATTGATCCCGGGGGAATTGATGAGAAAGGCTTGTACTTTCCGCCTACTGGAAGCGATACATGGGAAACGACTTCACCGGAATCACTTAATTGGGATACGAGTAAGATTAAAGAGCTATATCAGTTTTTAGATGATGGGAGCACGCGGGCATTTTTGGTACTTAAAGACGGAAAAATTGTTTTAGAACACTATGCTGGCAAAGACATTTTGCAATTGGCTGATTTCAACAAAAAATCATTGTGGTATTGGGCCTCAGCAGGAAAAACGCTTACCTCATTTTTGGTTGGTCAAGCACAAGAAGACGGACATTTAAGCATCGATGATAAAACATCGAAATATCTAGGTAATTGGACCACGCTCACACTAGAACAACAAGACAAAATTACAGTTAAACATCAATTGTCAATGACCAGTGGATTGGATGACGCGGGCAATTCTGATTGTACCGACAAGACCTGTTTAAGTTACAAAGCAGATGCTGGATCGCGTTGGGCGTATCACAATGCGCCATACACATTATTGGATAGTGTTATTCAGCAAGCGACCAAAGGCGATTTTGACACCTATTTTAACAGCAGGTTGCGCGACCCGATAGGCATGGATGGTAACTGGTCTTATATTGATTACAACCATGTGTACTTCAGCACACCACGGGCAATGGCGCGTTTTGGATTACTGGTTTTGAACAACGGAAAATGGAACGACAAATCGATTTTGGCGGATACGAAATATATAGATGATATGGTGAATACGTCACAAAACATCAACAAGTCGTATGGATATTTATGGTGGTTGAATGGTAAAGAATCGCACATGCTTCCTGGCTTGCAATTGGAGATAAAGAAACCTATTTCCGAAAACGCACCAGCAGATATGATTTCTGGTTTGGGTAAAAATGGGCAATTCTTAAACATCGTTCCAAGTCAAAATATTATCGTCATACGAATGGGCGACAACCCTGACAATTCGTTAGTACCAACCAAGTTCTTAAACGAAATGTGGGGCAAGATTAATGACGTGATTCAATAACCGATTACGATACCGAAGCTTTTGTTATAGATTTGCCTCGTGTACATACTTTCCGTATTAAACCCTACCGTTTTTATCGGCAACTTCGAATGGAGGGAACCAGTAACCACCTTAACCGACTTTTTAGTTGCTCTGGTTTGTTGGGCAGCGTTCTATTTCTTTAGCCAGTTAAAAAACTCCCAGTCGGGTGCGTACCCATGGTTTAAAAAGTACTTTTTCGTTTTTGCGATTGGCATGACTAGCGCTGCTTGGCTCGGACATGGTTTTCAAGCGTATGTGGCCACCTCATATAAAGCGATAGGTTGGATGTTTGGCGCAACGGGTTTGATGTTGTTACAAATGGGGAGCTTAACACTCATAAAGGCCAACCTTTCAAGAAGAATGTTAAAGATTCTGCCGAAATGGTTTGTCCTTCAATGGCTAATAGCAATTGTATGTATGGTCTACTTCCTGTCTATTGGTATTGAACAAGCGTTCAAAGTGACCCAAATAAATTCGGTGGTTGCTTTATGGGGATTTGTCCTACCAATGCACATTTTCGCTTATAAAAAGCTAGCTATTCAAGGTAGCAAGATAATCATCGGCGCACTGCTGTACTCAGCGATACCGGGCATTATATATTCACAAAAAGTGAGCCTTTCAAACTGGTTCAACTACCACGACATTAGCCACATTCTGATGGCTATATTTATGAGCATTATGTTTTTCGGACTTTACCAGTTGGTTAAACCAGTCAATTCGTAGAATGATTGTTGTCAATTTAGTCCGATTAAAGGCATGAATTCGTAGCTTTGTACAAAATTTAAACACATGACAGCTAAAGGTTGGATCATAATGTTGACGGTGTTGGCCGTCTTGATGATCATCGAAAAGATCGTTGCTATTAAAAGAAATGTTAATACCTATTCTTTTGCTGATTTCATGGCGAACCTTACCTGTGGCATTTTAGAAAGGGTGTTTGCCTTTTTCTGGCTATACGTTTTTTACGTGGCCTCCATGTGGGTGTTTGATAACGTAACACTTTGGGCAATCCCGTCGAATGCGTTCACGTGGATTTTGGCCTTGTTCGCAACGGATTTCTTAGCCTATTGGCACCACAGACTTAGTCACGAAATTAACTTCCTATGGGCAGCACACATAGTGCACCACCAGAGTGAAGACATAAACATTTCTACAGTTTTCCGGGTATCGTTTTTTGCGGTGATTAACCGATCCTTCTTCTTTATTTGGTTACCAGTGATGGGTTTTCATCCAGATTTTGCAGCGACGGCAATCATCTTTGTTGGTGCCTTCCAATTTGTAACGCACAGCAGAATTGTTGGCAAACTAGGCTTTTTAGAAAAAATATTTTCGACGCCTTCAAACCACAGAGTTCACCACGCCAGAAACGAAAAGTACATCGACCACAACTATGGCCACGTGTTTATGATTTGGGATAAGATGTTTGGTACATATACCCCTGAAGAGGAAGAGCCGGACTATGGCATCACAACAGGATTCGATAGTGAAAACGCATACAACTCTAACTTCTTTTATTGGAAGGATTTGTTCAAAAGAGCCAAAATGGCTTCCAGCTTAAAGGATAAAATCAAATTGTTCTTTGCCAAGCCTGAATGGACTCCATCCGACGTAGGTTACTTACCTCCTCAGTTCAAAACTGATGAGCATGGCAATCGTTTACCACACGCCAGACCCATGTCTAAACCATTTGGTTTCTATCTGTTGATCAACACACTATTAACCCTAGTGTTATTTGTGTCAATGTTTGTGATTGTTGACGATCCCAAAAGAACGCTGTTTAGAGATTTGTATGAAAACAAACAATTGTTGGTACTGGTATTAACCATTCTGTTTTCTGTGTTTGTTCACGGACGGTTATTAGACAACAAACCAGCTGGCAAGATATTAGACAGTATACGATTGTTGGTATTGGCTCTTGCAGTGCCGTTCGTATATGGCACAATCGCGGGTGCTTGGATAGGGCCAGTTTCTTGGGCGTATGCTGCGATCATGATTTTATGGCTTTGGCTAAATCCCAAAACACATCTATCTGGTTCTTTAGGGAAGCTGAAAACCCAGGGAGTCTAACAACGCCTTTTCTGTATACCGCTTTATTGAAACGTTCAAAGGAATGTCTGTAATAGGCTTATCCTTGCTATTCGTGCGCTCATTTTCTATATCCTCAAGTACATCTGACCCTTTGATAATCATTCCAAAAATCATGTAGTTACTGTCTAAAGTGGGCAAACCAGCTTCATTACAAACCACATAGAATTGACAGGCATTGGATTGTTTTCCGGGATTGTCATCACGACCCATACCTAACGCACCGTATGTATGGCCTAAACTATCATGAAATTCAGGATCTAACAAAAAAGGAGATCCTTCAAAGTATTGAACGGAGTCCGGACAACCGCCTTGTATCACAAAGTTGCGAACCACTCGATTCATGGTAAATTGGTCATAGTGTTTGTCCTCAGCCAACTCAATAAACTTGGCTTTGTGATTGGGTGTTTCATCATAAAGCCAAAAGTACATGTCACCAAGTCGGGTGCTTACTAAGCCGATGGGATAAGTATCTTCAACAGGGTCTGGATTGGCCGGTTTTTGATCAGAACAGCCTATAAGTACAAATAAGCCAATAAATAGGAGTGAAGAGTAAAGACGTTTCATGTACACAAAGATTACCAACATTATCAGGAATCAAAATTTGATTTAATGTATACTTGGAGCTGAATGGTTAAACAACGCATATTATTTGTTTGTCTTGGCAACATTTGCAGGTCGCCAATGGCGGAAGGACTATTTCTTCATTTAATTAAGCAGCAAGGACTTGCGCACAAATATGAAGTAGACTCAGCTGGGACAGCTGGATACCATATCGGATCTAGCCCAGATGAAAGAATGATGGCTACAGCAAAAAGCAAAGGTGTTGAATTGCCCAGTAAAGCGAGGCAGTTTGTTTCCCAAGATTTTGATGTCTTCGATTATATCATAGGCATGGATGCATCGAACATCCGGAATATGGAGGACGTGAAACCATCGAACAAAACGACAGCCAAGCTGTTTAAAATGCGAGATTTTGATTCCATCGACACCCATGGCGATGTTCCCGATCCGTATTACGGTGGATTAGGCGGCTTCGAAGAAGTGTATGACATGTTAAAGCGATGTAATCTAGCATTAATTGACTATTTAGAAACGAATAAATGAAGACAATACAAATTATCACATCCCTGTTTTTCAGTTTCGTCGGAACGATGGCGTTTGGACAACAAACCATACCGTCTTCAGAGATTGTGGATGGTCTGAAAGCGGTGGGGAATACTACGTCGGTGTTGTATATCGCCGCCCACCCAGATGATGAGAACACGAGGTTAATAAGCTACTTAACCAAGCACGAACATGCTGAAGTGAGCTATTTAAGTTTAACCCGCGGTGACGGTGGCCAAAATTTAATAGGCACAGAGATCGGCGACCAATTAGGCGTTATCAGAACGCAAGAATTGTTAGCTGCAAGAAAAATAGATGGAGGAAATCAGTATTTCACCAGAGCCATTGACTTCGGTTATTCAAAAACGCCAGAAGAAACATTTAAGTTTTGGGACAAAGAAGCGGTGCTCGCCGACGTAGTTTGGGTCATAAGAAAAGTACGGCCAGAAGTAATCATTACACGGTTTTCACCAGAAGTCAATCCAGATAGAGGCACGCACGGACATCATACGGCATCAGCGATGTTAGCAGTTGAGGCTTTTAAAGCGGCTGCAGACCCAGAGCGATTCCCAGAGCAATTGGAGTATGTGAGGACGTGGCAACCGACGTCTTTGTTTTGGAATACCAGTTATTGGTTTTATGGCAGCGTCGAAAAAATGGACGAACAAGTGGCTAAATCACCAAGTGATTATGTTAAAATTGACGTAAATCCTTATTTGCCGTTGTTGGGAAAATCTGGGTCAGATATTTCGAGCTTAAGTCGGAGTCAACACAAAAGCCAAGGCTTTGGCAATTCGCCAGTTATTGGCAATCAATGGGAGTATCTGCAATTGTTGGAGGGTCACATAACAGAGCAATTGTTTGCATCTACCTATAAAGAAAAAGGGCTTGATACGAAACTAGATAAGTTGATTAGTAAAGCCATCAAGAGCTTCAACATCCACCAACCTGAGTTAGTTTTATCACAGCTGTTTGTGATAAGAGACCAAATCGCTCAATTGTCTGACGAGGAGATGAGAGCAAGAAAATTGCAGGACATCCACACAATTATTTTACAGTGTGCTGGGGTGAAAGCCACAGCATTTAGCAAAGAACAACTGGTGTATGTGGGGCAAGAGATTGAATCTAACCTTGAAGTTTCCGCCACCAGTGAAGTGACCGTTAAACAGGTAAAATCGACATGGGTTAATGGCAAGATTTCTCAAAACATCAATAAAAACGCAAAGGTTTTTGAACAAAAACTAAAGTGGGTAGTTTCCGACAATGGGGTGAGTCAACCCTATTGGTTAACGGGATCAAAAACTGCAGGCTCATATCTTGTGGAAGATCAAAAAATGATTGGATTACCGGAGACTCCTTATCCTTTTAACCTGACTGTTGAGTTAGAAATTGATGGGAAGTCCGTAACCATGGTGGTTCCACTGCAACATGGCTCAACGGATCCAGTAAAAGGTCAAATCATCCAACCCTTGGTTGTGACCCCCAACGTTATGGTCAACCTTGAGCGCGATGTATTGGTCTTTGCTTCAGACAAATCAAAACAGATCAATGTTGAGGTGGTATCGGGAAAACCAAACGAAGCAGGATACGTGGAATTGTTTATTCCACAAGGTTGGAAATGCGAACCAGCGTTTATCAAAACCGCTTTTAAGGAGTCTGGTGAAAAGAAGACCTTCCAGTTTAAGGTAACCCCACCTACAGGTGAAAGTACTGGGAATATCCGGGCCATATTTAAAGACGAATCGTTGGTCTATAGTTTAGGCATTTATCAATTTACATATGACCACATTCCACAATCGGCAGTCTTTCCAAGCGCCGAAGCAACGGTGGTAAAAGTAGATTTAAAGAAAACCGGACAACACGTGTTATACGTCATGGGCGCCGGTGACAAAGTGCCTGAAGCCATTGAAGAAATGGGGTACACAGTGACCTTAATGAATGTCGACCAATTGCTAAACGCTGAGTTAACCAAATACGACGCTATTGTAATGGGTATTCGTGCCTTAAACACGATTGAAACGATTGGCAGTATTAATGAGAAAGTCACTTTATATGTGAAGCATGGAGGTAACTTAGTAATGCAGTACAATACAGCGCATCAACTAAAATCACAACCCCTAGGACCGTATTCCATTACTTTGTCTCGAGATAGGGTAACGGAAGAAGATGCAGAGGTTAGTTTCTTAAGTAAAGAGCATCAAGTGTTAAATGCACCAAATAAAATATCCGACAAAGATTTTAACAATTGGGTACAAGAGCGTGGATTGTATTTTCCAACGGAGTGGGATAGCTCACTAGCAGCCGTATTATCGATGCACGACGTCAATGAAACGGCTAAAAACGGAAGCTTGTTAGTGGGGTCATATGGAGAAGGATATATAGTATATACAGGGCTTTCTTTTTTCAGAGAATTGCCAGCAGGTGTTCCAGGAGCGTATCGCTTACTAGCCAATATTCTGAGTCTGTAGAATAATCTAATGCTTAAGATTCGTTAAAATTTTTACCTTTGAGAATATGGGTAGATTTATCACTCGCTGATGGCAAAACTTATTTGTCTGAAATTGGGTAAACCATCCATTACCAAAGCATGAATATTGGCAAATTAAAAAAGTACCTGGCCCAAAAGTTTAACAGCGGGATTAGGCCGGAATTAACGTATCATACATGGGAACATGTTTTGAGCGTTCTCGATGTGTGTAATCAATACGCAAAACGCTATAAAATTGTTGGCAGAGATGCACATTTGTTAAGAACAGCCGCCCTCATTCACGATATAGGTTTCTTATGGACGTACTCTGATCATGAAGATCAAGGCGTCATTTTTACTGCGGAAGAACTTCCAGGATGGGGATATTCAAAATCAGAAATTAAGAGGATTCAAGGCATGATTCTGTCTACCCAAATTCCTCAAAAACCAAAAAACATATACGAACAAATAATTTGCGACGCTGATTTAGATTACCTTGGAACCGACCAGTTCTATACGATCGGAGAAACGTTGTTCCAAGAATTTAAAGCGATGGGTCAAATTAAAAGCAGGGAAGATTGGAATAAGCTTCAAATAAACTTTTTGAAAGGACATTCTTATCACACCCCATACGCCAAAAAGTATAGAGAACCAGTTAAACAAAAACACCTACAAGACTTAATAGATAACTCATAACTCGATGCGTAAAATTGATTGGAAGGCCATTTTATCTTTACCCTCTATTGGCTATACGTGTTTGGGCGTACTATGTGCCATTTTTGCCCTACAAGGATTTATGATTCCCAATCACTTTTTAGACGGTGGTATCATCGGGATATCCATCCTAGCACACGAAATTTTTCACTTAAATATTAGTTGGTTCCTCGTTGTTCTTAACATCCCGTTTGTGATTATGGGGTATAAGAAAATGGGCATCACCTTCGCTGTTCAGGTAATCATAGCCGTTGCGTTGCTTGCCATTTTTATCAACGTATTATCGTTTGATATCGTTACAAAAGACAAAATCCTCATCGCCATCTTTGGCGGGTTCTTGATGGGACTAGGCGTTGGGTTTGTAATTAAAGGCGGTGGCGTTATTGACGGGTTTGAAGTAGTAGCACATTATACAAACAAAAAACTAGGCTTGTCGACAGGTGAAATTGTCTTGTTTGTGAACAGCATTATCTTCCTTTTGGCGGCGTTTAACTTTGGTATCGAAGCGGCAGTATTCGATACTAACCTACTTCACAGCAGTGAAAGCCTCGGACTACGTGGTTGATGGATTTGAAGAATATACGGCCTTAACCATTGTGTCTGAGAAACACGATGAAGTAAAAGCCATTATTGTTAAAGACTTTAAGAAAGCCATATCCGTGTATAAAGGGGAACGTGGTTATCTCCCTCCCCAAAAGCTTTGACGTGAAACACGACTGTGATATCGTCATGACCATCGCGACACGATTGGAGGTGCACAGACTGAAAGAAGCCATTTCAGAAGTGGATGCCAAAGCATTCTTTTATGTTTCAAGAATAAAAGAAGTGACCGGCGGTGTGGTAAAGAAAAGAGGACACCATTAATCTTTCACTATTTTTCAAATAGTGGTTACCTTCATCCAATAAACTGTATTAAAAGTCAGTTTACGAAGTATTCAATGCGAACCATTCTATATGTATTTATTCTTTTAATACCGTTCTCAGGACTGGCGCAGGACACCTTGTATTATGATACCTTGATAAAAACGAGGGCAGGGGATTTTGTAAAGGTGAAGGTGAAATCAGAACTCACAGGCTTGATAGATGCTTATTCCTTACAAACAGGGAAATGGCAGTTTTATGGGGCGTCAGGAAATGTGTTAAAGGAAGCAGAGTTTAAAGCGAGTCCCAAAGACCGCACATCCTTACTCAACGGCATTGTCGCCTACTATGATGAGTACGGTGACTTGGTGTTAAAACAGGAGTATCGTGACGGTGAGCGAGTATCGAGCACAGGTTATCGGGAAGTCATTGTGATGGAAGGGATCACGCAAATCGACATTCGGAAGGAATATGGTGAATATGTGGTTTTTCCTCACGGCGACCGGTTCAATTCTTCTAAAATCCAAACGCCTTATGCAAATTTGAGAGGCAATAACGAATTGGCATATTACTTACCAGAAGAGCAAAGATTGGCGAGACCGCACCTTTTGGATACAGCAATGTTTTGGCCCAACGACGTAGAAAACTTGGTTCAGAATGCCATGTTTGAAGTCCACCCAAAAATAAACATGTCAATGCCATCCATTACTGATGAAGTAGATGCATGGAGTCCTGCTTCTCCTACTCCGGATTTTTACCTTTCGGAGGATTGCAAATCGGGCACAGGCTGCATTGGTTTTAGGGTGTATAGTTTGGTGAAAGACATAGAATATGTTCAGAACAAACTAATTAAACCCCTTAAGAAAGACAGCTTGTACTGTTTCTCGATGTACGTAAAACTTGCCAACCAGTGCGCCTATACAAGCAATGGTTTAGGAGTTCATTTCAGTAAAAAGCCAATATCGGATCTGAAGTCAGTTATAACCAACCAACCTGATGTGTTGTTGAACGAAAGCTATCTACCGTATAAAACCGAATGGATGTTATTACAATGTGGCTATAAGGCAAATGGAGGAGAGAAATATATTACCATAGGCAGTTTTATGCCACTGAACAAAATAGCCCTAACGCCTGTGAACGGGTATTCTGCAGAAGCCTATTACATTATGGATGACGTGAGCTTGATTCCTATTTCTGATTCAGCCTTATGCCGCTGTAACTTAGATGATGTTCCAGCGTCAGACGTGGTGTATGATACCTTGTCAAAACCGACACCTGTTTCTGGAATTGACACCTTGAAGATAGGGGATTGGTTTGTGTTGGAGAATGTATATTTCGATATCGACAAAGACGACTTACTTCCAGAGTCTATTACCAGTTTGGGGAAGTTGTTAAAGATATTGGAAGAACATCCTGAAATGAAAGTTGAGATTGGTGGACATACCAGCAGCGTCGGAGGATTTGGACACAATATGGAGCTGTCACAAAACCGGGCCAAATCAGTAAAAAGGTTCTTGGTAGTTCAGGGCATAGATCACTTACGAGTGAAGACCGAGGGATATGGCCCAACCGAACCGATTGATACTAATGACACACCAGAAGGGCGCGCAAAAAACCGTCGTGTTGAGATTAAGATCTTAAAGTTATAGGCAAAAAAAAAGACCAGCTAGGCTGGTCTCAGTAATTTTTAAAGTACTTATTTGGCTAAGGCCAAGGTCACAATTTGTTTTACCTTGGTAGTCTCACCAGTTGGATCACCTTCGTCATCATAAACGTCAGCGTCAACTTCTTTCCATGTTACTACGAACTTTTTACCGATATATGGATCATCTAAAAAATCGTAGTTTACGTCATCACCCAACTCAGCGAAAATGTGAGTTACGTTTTCAGCGTCTATGTATAAATAAGCTCCGTCATCGTTGGAACCCATAAAGGTAGCAGTTAGTTTGCTATCTGCTTGAACATCAGTCCCCATTTGAAAGGACATTAAGGTAAATAATATGGTTGTTACTAATAGTGTTTTCATTTGTGTGTTTTTTTAAGTTAAATGGATGTGGTTAGTGGATTTACCCCTCACGTTTTCTTAAAACTGAGGTGAAAAAAAAGCATTCATTTTACGTATAGGCGAAACAAATAATATCAGTTACAAACAGCAATTTTGATGATTTAGTGTAATCTGCAACATACTTTTATCGAAAAAATCGCAAGTACTTGAAAATCAAAGTGAATATATTCACAAGTCAAGTACAACGAAGGGTTATTCACCCTATATCAGTTGAAAGTGCAGAGAATTGCACGCACTATTTTGTTATAAAAACTAGACAATTTCGCCTGACCATTCAGGGTCAAACGTTAAGTAAACGGATAGGCAATGACTATGTATTGGCCACTGCATTGATTGCAGCAATGCCGGGAAGTTCTTTTCCTTCAAAGTATTCTAGCAACGCACCACCACCGGTGGACACATAGCTAACATCGTCTTTAAGATTGAACTGTTTGATAGCAGCAGCACTATCGCCACCACCTATCAGTGTAAAAGCGCCTTTAGTCGTCGCATCGGCAACGGCATGAGCCACAGACTTGGTTCCGTTTTCGAAATTACTAAACTCAAAAACGCCCATAGGACCATTCCACAATACGGTTTTGGCACTTAATATTTCATTGACATAAGTTTCGGTTGCTTTTGGTCCAATGTCTAGACCCATCCAACCTGTTGCTATTGAATCACTGTTACAGGTGGTCACTCCACCTTCATTTGTAAAACCATCAGCACAAACTGAGTCCACAGGCAACATCAACTTAACGCCTTTGGCTTTTGCTTTTTCCAACAATTCTAAAGCGAGTGAAACACGGTCGGCTTCGAACAAGCTGTTTCCTATTTGTCCGCCAAGAGCAGAGACAAACGTATAGGCCATTCCTCCACCAATTAAGATGGTATCAGCCACTTGCATGAGGTTTTCAAGGATCAACAGTTTATCCGAAACTTTGGCTCCCCCAACAATAGCGACAAAAGGTTTTTCTGGCTGTGCAATGACCTTATTGGCATTGGCTATTTCGTTGGCCATGATGTATCCGAAACACTTTTGGTTTCCAAAGAACTGTGCAACGATTGAAGTTGAGGCGTGGGCACGGTGTGCGGTTCCAAAAGCATCATTGACGTATATGTCGCCATAGCGTGCAAGCTTTTCAGCAAAGGCTACATCTCCAGCCGTTTCTTCAGAATAGAAACGCAGATTTTCCAATAGCAAAATGTCACCAGCCGGTAGATCTTGTGCCATTACTAATGCTTCATCACCGATACAATCGGAGGCAAAATGAACCTTAGCTCCCGTTATTTTAGTCAAATGAGGTACAAGGTGTTTTAAGCTAAAGGCATCTTCCGGACCTGTCTTAGGTCGACCTAAATGACTCATTAATATAGCTGCTCCTCCATCATTCAAAATCTTCTTTATGGTGGGCACAGCTGCCATCATACGGGCATCATCCGTAATCTCAAATTGATTGTTTAACGGAACGTTAAAATCAACACGAACAAGGGCTTTTTTGCCTTTGAAACGTAAGTCATCAACAGTTTGCATAGAAGTTACTTATTGGCGTTAAAAGTAGATACCGCATCAAATTGTTTAGCAGCTTCACCTACTCGAATAATCGCAACGTAATGTATTTTGTCTCCTTGAAGGGTTTGGTCAACACACTTTTGCCCTTCAACAACATAACCGAAAACGTTATAACTACCGTCTAAATCATGTCGAGCGTCGTTGGTAATATAAAACTGACTACCGTTGGTGTTCGGACCACTATTGGCCATCGCCAAAGTCCCAGGACTACGATGTGTTAACGCAGGATGTATTTCATTTCTGAATTGATACCCTGGGCCACCAGTTCCGTTTCCATCTGGATCACCACCTTGAATCATAAAGTTTTCACTATCACCGTTGGCAACGTTTATGACACGATGAAAATTTAATCCATCGTAATAAGGTTCTCCTAGCGGTCGAGCGTCATTGGGCATACTGCCTTCTGCCAAACCAACAAAATTGGCAACGGTAAGTGGCGCCTTATCCATTTCAAGTCGAATCAAAACATCCCCTTCCGTAATGTTAAATTGTGCATATAAACCTTCACCGTATTTTGCTAGAATTTCATCCGCAGGAATGACCTTTTTTTCTCTTGCAGGCTTGCTAGAACTTGTTGTGGTGTTTGTGGAATTACCACAGCCAAAACCAAAGAAGATTAAAGCGATGGCAGCAAATTTTGTTAACTTCATAAACGTCAATTTTAAGAGGGACAAAAATAGTAAAACGCGACTGTTTTTACCTTTATGACCTAGTAACATGGCGATATTTCCATGTTGTTATTTGTTTCACGTTATTATTGTTGTCTGTAATGACACCTAACAACAAATGAAGCCTATACCGATTAGATTGAATACTTCTTTTCGATTGTCCTTGATGCTTGTAATCATGGTTGTATTTTCTTGTGGGAGTTCTAAAGACAAATTTGGGGACAAACAGGATAACGTTGGACTTGCTCAACAGCTAATCGATTTGGGTAATTCAGGGCGAATAAGCAGTAATCATTATTCAGATGTGGTCTTGGACAGTAAAGGGAATGCGTATATCGCAAGTTTTTTCACTAAAGCCGATGACCAAGATTATATAAAAATCATTCAAGTACAACCCAGTGGAGAAATTGGGTGGGTAATAGGCGAGCAAACCATCGGAAGAGCGACTGCCATTACCATCAATAACGAAGATGAAATTTGGGTCACAGGTTATTTTTCTAACACATTTACATGCGGTACGAAAGTCTTAAAATCGACGGCTTCGGAAAATATGTTTATTGTAAAATTGAATCCATCTGGAGCGTGTTCGTGGTCATTTGTCAGTGGTTACGGAAGCAAAGCGTTTGACATCCATGTAAACAAAAACAATGAGTTGTTAATCGCCGGTGTCCTTGCCGAAAAAGAGCGATTAGGAAAAATTGAAGTAGTCAAAAACCCAAAAGAAGCACAGTTTTTAGCCAAATTTGAAGGAGAGGGTAGTTGCGCATGGATAAAACAGTTTAATGGCAATGTACGCCGAATTAAAAGTGATCCATCTGGACGGTTTTATGTATGTGGTAGTTATGCCAACGAGTTGTTCGACGGTGTATCTACGAACAAAACAACTAGCAATTATGACCATGACGGTTTCTTGTTTCAAGTAACTGATACAATCAATTGGATATGGAATTTTGGCAATCCTGGAGTGATAAAATATGGGTATAGGACGTATGATGTTGCTGCAGATATGGACATCGATGAAAGTGGAAATATCTGGGTAATAACAACTCAGGAAAATCAAGATGACGTAGATTCGGCATCCTCAACCATAGTGGGCTTGGTGTATTCTTTTAATTCAACTGGAGTGCTACAGCACACGTTTGAAACAGCTACAAATTTGCAAAAGGGTGCGGTTTCGACTATCAGTATGCAAAGGGACTCAATGAAGGTAACAGGAACAAAATTGTCGAGTAACGAAGAGCAAGGTCAATCGCTAAGCTTTATTCGAACGTACAGTTATGATGGTAGTTTGTTGGGTGAACAAATCGTTTCATTTACCGGGCATGGTATGCTCCGCTGCGCCTATTCCAACAATTCTGGTACCGTTTTTACAGGGCATTATACCATTGCAATGTCCATAGACTCCTTAAAAATCGAGAACAAAGGGGGACATGACTTATTTATGTACAGGCAATAGTGGGTGTTTACTTCTTGCGGACAACCATGAGTCCGTCACGAATGGGCATTAATACGTTTTCAACACGAGAATCGGCATTCATTTTTTTGTTAAAAGCATCTAAAGCTTGAGTCTCTTCGTCTTTTTCCAACTGTTTTGGGTCTATCACTTTACCACTCCACAAAACGTTATCTGCAATGATGATTCCACCAGAAGGCATTTTGTCGATAACCATATCGAAATAGGTTGAGTAGTTTTCTTTGTCGGCATCAATAAACACAAGATCGATTGGTTCGTCTATTGTTGGAATGATGTCTAGCGCATTGCCAATTCTATAATCAAAACAACCAGGATTCGGAGCCTTTTCGAAGTAGCTGCGCGTCATGTCTTCAATTTCCTCATTGATGTCAAGTGTAATGATTTTACCACCAGGTTTTAGTCCTTCGGACAAACACAAAGCGGAATACCCAGTGTATGTGCCAATTTCTAATATCACATTGGGTTGAACCATCTTACTAAACATGCTTAACACACGTCCTTGTAGGTGGCCAGACAACATTCGCGGTATCAATACATTGGCATACGTATCGCGATTTAGCGCTTGTTGTAACTCTGATTCAGGTGTAGTATGTGCTTCAGCATAGGCTGATAATTTTGGGTCAAGAAAGTCCATAGACGATTACAATTTTATGTTTGCAAAGATGAGTTTATGATCGGAATAAATGCTATCGGTAGAGTGATATTCCGTTGCGGTAAGTTGGTTGTCGAGTAAGATAAAATCAATTCTTAAAAACGGGAAAGGCTTCAAAAAGGTGGCATCAAAACCTCGTCCGGCTGTGACAAAAGCGTCTGTTTTCCCCGACTTAAGTTGCTGGTAGGTGTAACTTTGTGGCGTATCATTAAAGTCGCCGATAACTATGCTCGGATGCGGACAGTCCTTCATGTGTGTTACGATGTCTTGGACTTGACTTTCTCTGATTTGCATGGCAGTTTTTAAACGGGCGACAACACTTTTGGCATTCTCCGTATACACAGAATCGAACTCCATGTGTTTCAAAGAATGATAGTCTCTGGATTTAATTCTGGTGGTTTCAAGATGGATTCCGTACACACGAACGAGCCTGTCGTTTACCTCAATATCCATAAAACCAGCCATGTTGTACGACGAGTTTGAAAAAGGGACCATGCCTGACGACTTAATCGGGTATTTTGATACTAGTAAAATACCATTGTTTGAGAGTTTCGTTGTACGGATTTTAACTTGATAGGGAAATGCTTTCTTGCTGATGTTTCCTTCTCTAAACCGCCATTCAATGAGGGCCGCACAATCAATATCGTTGAGTTGGAAATAGGATTCAATGTCCTTAGATGTGTTCAAATTTCTATGTTGGCCAATAGCATACGTATTAAAACTGGCAAGTTTCAAGTTGCCGGTTTCAGTCGGCGTGCCATGTATAGAAAAAATGCGCAACAAGAAAGGAATGCCAATGGCTAACACAATGCCATTTTTTACCAGCATTTTGGTTTTGAGTAGAAGACCTAGAACGAGTAATATCAGCAATGCAAAGACCCAAGCCTTAAATGAAAGGCCAAGAAAGGCGATGATCCAAGAGATATTGGGGTTTACAAAGGGAGCGAGATAAGAGAGCAGCACTGCGGCGATGACCACATAATTCAGAACACGAAGAATTGCTCGAGAAATCTTTTTCACTATTTGTCGCTTGCCCTAAACAGTAAGTCTTTTTCTTCTTTGGTCAAACTGGGGTATCCACTTTGATTAATCTTATCCAATATGGCATCAATTTCTTCTTGACGCGGTGTGCCAGAACTATTGGCATTGGCGTGTCTTGATGACGTTGCCGCTTCGGTTTTAACTTTTTGTTGTTTGCTTCGCAAAATATCGCGTTCGTCTATCACCGTAAACTTCGGTTTAAACGGATTTTTAATTGTTTTTAAGAGGTCGAGATTTAAACGACCTTGTTGATGAAGGATGTACAGAGAGCCAAAAAGTGCTCCACCAAGATGTGCCAGATGACCGCCTTGATTGCTAGCGGTTAAATACAATAGATCCACGCCAACCAACACGAGCGCAATCCATTTGATGCGGACACGATATCGTCCGAAAAAGAACAACTCATAGTTTGGTAGTAAAACAGCTGCTGCAACAACAACCGACATCACCGCTCCAGATGCCCCTGGCATTGGACCTCCAGAACCTGCAAAAGATGGCAACACGGTATAAATAAGCATGTAGGTTAGGGCTCCCAGTATGCCACCTCCAAAGAAGATGGTATAAAATTTCTTATTGCTTTGGAAGTCGAGTAGGATGCGCCCCATATAATAGAGAAGCATCATATTTCCAGCTATATGAAACAAACCAGAGTGGAAGAACATATAGGTGAAAATCGACCAAGGTTTCGTGAGGAAAACGGAGAACGAGCCATTTGTGTAAAACAATTCGAGAAAGGATTCAGCTTGGATGGCCGCTTGTTCACCACGACCACGACCAACCATCATCACCAAACCGCTCAAAATAAAAATGGCGACATTGATAATAATGAGTTTGCGAATAGGGGAGTTTCCCTTATTAAACTCGTATTGTATTTTATCCCACAACGACATGTTGTTCTAATATATTAAAAAAAGCTATCTCTACGGGTTTTGTTCCAGTATTTGACAATAATAATACCTGCTACCAAGCCACCAAGATGTGCAAAGTGAGCGACATGGTCACCTGGTGAATTCATCACGCCTCTATATAACTCATAAAGTCCGTATAATGTTACGGCCAGTTTTAATTTTATAGGGATCGGCGGAAAGATGAGGTATAAAATGGTATTTGGAAACAAAACATAACAAGCACCTAAAATTCCGAAGATAGCACCTGATGCTCCAACCACCGGTGTGTTAATCATTATGTTCAGAGCTTCAATTCTGCCATTTTGAAACGTTACACCATAACCATTCTTTGTCACCTCGGCAATTTCATACGCCGTGTAATTAGGCAATAACGCGTGAATTTGATATTGAACAACGATAAAATGCAGTAAGGCCGCAAAGAATGCCGTCACCATGTAAAACAGTAAAAACCTTTTTGGTCCCCACCTAACCTCTAACATGCGTCCAAACATGAATAAGCCAAACATGTTCATACCAATATGCAGAATGCTGCCATGCATAAAAAAATGTGTCAGAATTTGCCAAGGGCGGAACTGGGAAGAACTAGGACTAAATAAACCTAGATAATTGTACAAATCAATTCCACGTTGCTGTGAAACTACGGTTGCTAGAAAAAACAACGCATTGATAATGATCAAATTCTTGACCATTGGGGTTAAACTATTTTGATTTGTAGAACTGTAATACTGCATAAGTGCCTATTCAAATAATTCAGTCAAACGATTCTGCTCCATTGAAACAAATGTTACCTGACCAGAAGGTGTGTATTTTGGGTGCTGACAGGCAAATAAGTCTTGAACCAGTTGGTTGATTTGGTCTTGTTCTAAAACCATGCCCCGTTTAATTCCAGCATTTTTGGCTAAAGAACGTGCCAAATTCTCACGTTTGTCAAGTTTGAGGCTTTGTTGGTTTAATTTATAATGTTCCAAAATGCCTTCTAATATTTCTTTTTCTTCTCCTTTACTGATGTCGGCTGGTGTACCATTTACGATGATTGTATTTTTTCCAAATACGCTTACATCAAATCCCAATTGGTTAATATCAGCCAACAAACTTTGGATAATTTCAAAATCAGCGGTTTGTAGTTCTATCGTTCGGGGGAATAACAATTGTTGACAAGGTACGGCGCTTGCATTGAGTTGAGAACTGTATTTCTCAAACAACACCTGTTCGTGCGCACGACGCTGGTCAACCAAGTACAACTGTCTATTCACCATACAAACAATAAAATTGCTGTACACTTGAAACGCCACGCCGACTTCAACGTTTTGGGGTTTCGATGTAAAGGCAGAAATTTCGGTTTGAGGTTGAACAATGGGCTTGTCAATTTCCGCGTCTCGAAAAGGTTCGTATAGTTTTTCCCAAGCAGTTTCGTTTTTCTTCTTAACCGAATCGCCAATGAAAGGATTATACCCCGTTTTTGTTTTTATCTGTGGCGGCTCAACAACTCTGTTAAAAGTACTGTTAGGGCGCTCAAAGTTTGGTAGAAAAGCGTTGGTGTCTAACTCGGGCGTGGTGTTGTAACTCGACAATCCTTTGGTGATAACCGATTTGATTATCTGATATATCAGCCGCGATTCTTCAAATTTGACCTCCGTTTTGGTTGGGTGTACATTGACATCAATTTTGGCAGGATTGATTTTTAAAAAGAGAACGTAAAACGGATGATGGTCTTTGTCGATTAGCTCAGCATACGCATTGGAAATGGCATGATGGAAGTACGGCTCTTTTATATAGCGACCGTTGACGTACATAAATTGGTTTCCTCTTGTTTTTCGTGCCAATTCCGGACTACCGATGAATCCGTTAATCTGCACAATTTCAGTATCTTCATCAACTTCTAACAGGCTACCCTTGTTCGATTTGAGTAAGATGTCTTCAATCCGTTTTTCCAGACTTGTTGCCGCCAGTTTATACACTTCATTACTGCCGTTATACAGGTTCATTCGGACATCTGGCCGACTGATTGCCACCCGTTGGAACTCTTCAATGATGTATTTGGTTTCTACGGAAAACGATTTAAGAAAATTTCGACGTACTGGAATGTTAAAAAAGAGGTTTTTAACTGAAATGCTGGTTCCGGGATTCATCGAAATGACTTCCTGTTTTTTAACCTCTGACGCTTCGATAACGATATGAGTTCCCAGAGAGTCTTCTTCGCGACGGGTTTTCATTTCAACTTGGGCTACAGCTGCGATACTTGCCAAAGCCTCTCCACGAAAACCAAAGGTGGACAGGTTAAATAAATCTTCAGTTTTTTTAATTTTTGAAGTAGCGTGGCGCTCCCAACACATTCGAGCATCGGTATCACTCATACCTTTACCATTGTCGATTATCTGGAGCAAGGTTTGTCCACCGTCTTTGAACACCAGTGTTACTTCTGTAGACTCAGCATCGAGACTGTTTTCGAGCATCTCTTTAACGACAGACGCAGGGCGCTGAACCACTTCGCCAGCGGCAATTTGATTCGCAATAGATTCTGGAAGTAAACGTATTAAATCAGGCATTCTTGAACGCCTCGAAGATAATTGATTTCTGGGGGATTACTAGATGCTAATCAGGTTGAAACCTTCTTAAATCCTTCAAAGATGACATCTAAAGTGTTGGTGTAAAATGCTAAATACGCCAATGATCCAAGAATCGCAGCAATTAGCAAAACACGAACTCTAGAAACCAGTCTTTGTTGTTGGGCTGTTGGGTCCAGAGGTTGATGCCCCCGGTTTTTAAAGGCAGTTTTTAATCGACGCTTTGACCCTTCTGCAGAATATTTACCCGTTACCTCAGAGGTGATACGCTCAATCCGACCTTCTAAGTCTTCTCTTTGCTCATCGTAATATCTTGGACGATATTGGAAACGTTTGTTCCCACGACGACCCATCTTAACACGAGATAATTGCATAGATCAAAGGTAACAACACGATTGGACAATGCCAATTGGAGTTTGTGAGTGGAGGAATACGATGAACGAATGGGGTTTACGTGTACTTCTTTTTGCGAATCCAGGCATTGATTAACCCAAAAAGCAACAAACCAAGAATCGGCAACACCATGTTGATCACTTGCCATTTTGTTTTTTCGGCTTTTACCTTGGCTTTATCCAACAAACGTAACTGAATCTTTTTGCTTCTTACCTCAATTAAATTGGACTCGTCGCAGAGGTAATCGACACAGTTAAGGAAGAATTTTTTGTTGGCAAATTCAACTGGTTCTTTGAAGGCTTTTGACGCGTATTTGTCATAACCCAATGGATACACTTGCTTTTTTTCTTTGTCTGTTTGATTGGCAATCAAATCCCCATCCGATATGACAATCATCGAGTTGTTTTCCACTTCCGCTTTGTAAGGAATCGGGCTCTTTTTCTTCATAGATGGTCGATGGGCGTACAGTGAATTAAACTTCCCTTCAACCAAAACAGCTGCGATATTATGTGGATGCCTGAACATTTCGGCTGTCGGTTTCAAGCTCAATAATTCCAATGAAACGTTTACAGGGTTGTTGGCAATTCTACTGGTATTTGACGATTGTAACAATACCGTTTTCTTCAAATCTTTGTTTGGGAGGGTATCAATGCCTGCGGCAAATCGTCCCCAAACGGACGTCATGTTGCGCACAATGGGATGATCACCTTGAGGAGCGAAGATTGGATAGAACAACCAAGGCATAAAACCAGGTTGACCGCTTGCGCCATTTGCCAATACAGGAATGCCGTGGCAATTCAGATCTTGAATTAAGCTTGGGTTTATGCGCACACCGTACCTAAACAACAGGTTGTTCACGTTCAAGTTGTAATCGGCAGTCATGATGGACCCGTACTTAGCTACACTGTCCATTTCTGCAATAAGGGGTTCTGCGAGCCAAATGACCTTACCGCCATTCATTACATATTGGTCCAGTAGGAAAAGTTCCTCGTCAAGAAAACTGATACGAGGTTTGGCGACTATTAAGGCATTGTATGAATTCATTTGATTCATGACGCCGTTTAATAATATTTCGCCAGCTCTATCCGGTTCTGCGCTAATTCTTGAGAAAAATTGTTTGGTACAAGCCGTATCAGTAATGTTAATATTGATGTCCTCAACCGTATAAAACTCCTCAAGTGATTTTGTAATGTCTGCTAAATAGACATGTTCAAGTTCACCATGACCTTTGGTGAATCCAATTTTGATTTCACGGTCTACAACACATTTACGAATAATATTACCGATTTCATATTCCAATAATTCTATGCTACCGTTTATGTCTTCTTCTAGCGGCTGACCGAATTCTCTTTTAAGTAAGTTAAGAGGATATTCTTTCCCTTTATAATTCACCAAACCAGCGGGTATGATAAACTTCTCTGAAGTGGCCTCATCTTGCCCAATTTCTGGGCGGGTGATTTGAACACCTTTGCCAGCCAATTGTTTCAAGATATCGTCTTTCTCCTTTATTGGCTTGTCGGTTAGTAAGTCCTCAAACCGGTAAATGATATTTCCTTTGCTTATGAGTTGGTATTCGTCGAGTAGATCATGCGCTGCATTTTTAAGCCTCCTATATTCTTGAGGAAACTCACCATCCAGAAATATCTGAACATACATGGGTTCTTCTAATTGACCAACGAGTTCGTGAGTTGTTTTGGAAAGCGTGAATCGTTTTTCTTTGGTCAAGTCAAACCGTTTATAGAACTGACCAGAGGCAACATTAACAACAGCGATAACGGCAACCAAAATAAGAAATTGCCACACCTGCTTTTGCTGTGCAGTTGAGATCGTAGGCGATTTGGGTTGTTTACTTTCTACCATTTTCTTTTGCCAAACGACAGTTTAGTTAAACCCAAAAAGAAAGCGATAAACCCAACAAAGTAGGTGATGTCGCGGGTATCAACCACACCACGACTTATAGACGTATAATGAAAGTCAATGCCCAACCATTCTAAGTAATAGTTGGATGTGCCTGTATTCAACAAACCGCTTAACTGCCCCATAACCGAGTAGGTTACAAAACACAGAAAAGTTGAGAGAATAAAGGCCACAATTTGGTTCTCTGTTAACGATGACGCAAACAAACCAACGCTGACATAGCAGCCACCTAAAAACAACAAGCCGATATAAGAACCCCACATGGCACCTGTATCGATATTGCCCACTGGACTGCCCAGTTTGTGAATGGTATAGTAATACAATAAGGTCGGCAGTAATGCGAATAAAACGAGTCCAAGTCCGGCCCAAAATTTACCCAAAATAATCTGCCAATCGGAGACGGGGTGGGTGGTAAGGAGTTCTATAGTTCCAGCTCTTTGTTCTTCTGCGAAAGAACGCATGGTAATGGCAGAAACCAGAAAAATGAAAATCCATGGTGCCATCATGAACAAGGTGTCAAGACTAGCCGCACCGTAATCCAACGCATTGGTGTCTTTGTAGATCCACATGAACAAACCAATAGCAAGTAAGAACACTGCTACAACGATGTAGGCAATGAGGGAGCTTAAGAAGCTTCTTATTTCTTTCTTGAGTATACTTAACATATCAATTGGTTAAAGTCCTAAACACATTTTCAAGACTTTGCTCTTCTTCTTTTTGTTCCAAAATGATATTGTTGGTTTTAACGGCAAAACCAAACAAGGCTTCCTGAAGGTTGACATCGGCTTTGGCCGAAACACGAAACCGATTGTCTTTTATAACGCTTACTGTTTTTATGCCTTTAATCGCCTTAAGTTCTGATGCTTTTACTGGTGATTTAAACTGAACCACAAAAGCCCGATCAGAGGTGTTTTGTTGCTGTAAAGTTGAGATATTATCGTCGGCTACCAACGTACCTTGATTAATGATAATCACCCTGCTGCACATGGCTTCAACCTCTTGCATAATGTGGGTGGACAGAAGGACGGTTCGTTCTTCGCCAATGGAGCGTATTAGGTTTCTTATTTCAGTGATTTGATTCGGATCTAAACCGGAAGTCGGTTCATCAAGGATAAGCACCTTAGGATCGTTCATTAAGGCCTGAGCCATTCCAACCCGTTGTTTGTACCCTTTCGACAAGGTGCCAATCTTTTTGGCTTGTTCGCGCTCTAAACCCGTTCGACCAATCATTTCAGCAACCCGTTTAGGTACATTTTTAGTGATACCACAAAGGTTGGCTACAAAACCAAGATACTCCTTCACATACATGTCGTAGTATAAAGGATTGTGTTCTGGAAGATAACCGATTTGGCGTCTGATAGCCATATCATCCTCACCGACCGTTAGGCCCGACACTTTTGCCGTACCAGAAGTTGGCGTAATGAAACACGTCAACATTTTCATTGTCGTGCTTTTTCCAGCCCCATTGGGGCCCAAAAAACCAACAACTTGACCCGTTGGGATATTGAAGCTAACGTCGTTAACGGCCCATTGCTCGCCGTACTTTTTACATAGCCTGTTTACCTCAATCGACATGAATGTTTTTACTCAACTACTATTTTTAACGTTGTTGCGCCTTGAGAATTGCTTAACCAAAGGAAATAATGTCCTGCAGGTAATTCTCCCACTGGCATGTTGAACGCATTTTGACCAGGATACACGTTAAACGTTTTCGTTTTTAACGTCTTGCCATTTAAGTCAACCACTTTGGCCACCAACTCGTCTGACGACATAGATCCAAACTCGATATTCAATCTGTCTGAAACAGGATTTGGGAATATGACTAAACCGTCAAGTTTAAGATTTTCTAATCCAAGGCTAGTTGTGTCAACCGCAATTGACGCAGAACCTTGACAGCCATTTTGGTCTGTAACAGTAACAGAATACGTGCCTTTATTTTTTACGTAAATGGTTTCTGTGGTTTCTGTCGTGCTCCATTCATATTTAGCATATCCTGAACCCGGAGTCAGAGCCAATGAATCACCAAGTGTAATGGTTGTATCGTTACCAAGCGTAATCACAGGTAAAGAAGCGCTGGTTACATTAATTGAATCAGTATACGTACAACTGTGTTTATCCGTCACTTTAAGCCAGTAATCACCAATGGTTGTAATCAACAATGAATCATTGTTTGAGTTGTTATTCCATTTGTACGTCGTCATGTCTTTTGGACCAACCAAGTAACGTGAACTGCCCACACACAATGCAAAATCTTGTCCTAAGCTAAAACTTGGGGCTGGTCGTTCTCTGATCAAGATGGTATCAGATGAAGGACATCCAAAACTGTTAAAAGCAGTTAAGTGGTATTCACCAGCTGCAGTAACTGTTAAGTTTTGCAAGCTTGATGCAGTGTCGTTCCAGATATACCCTGAAAGTGCACCTGGACCTAAGATGGTAAATGATGCACCCGCACAAAATGTGTCATCTGCTCCCAAACTGAAAGGCGATGATGGGTTTATTAATATCACTATGTCATCGGAATATGTACAACCATTTTGATCCACCACGTCTAGTTTATGTGTTTTTTCAGTGGAGGTTTTAAACGTTTGTGTACTTGCTTCTCCGTTGTTCCAATTGTAGGTAGCCATGTTGGCTGGACCTTTTAATTCGACGGGAGATGCTGAACAAATGGTAGTGTCTTTACCCAAGTTGAAAGTAGGTAAATCAAACACCTGAACAACCATTGTGTCATTGTATGTACAGCTATTTCCATCAATACCAGTAAAGTAGATGGTGTCGTTTTGTTTTACTGAATTTGTGCGTTTGTTAGAGTTGATGTGTTTCCCCACCCATAAGTATGAAATCAAATTGGCATTCCCAACGATGGTTGCAGAATCACCAGAACAAAAACTAGTATCTCTTGCCATGTCTGCAGTAAGGTATTGGTTCACTTTAACCGTAACGATAGCTGAATCAGAACCACACGCTTGATCGTTAGAACTAACAACCAGTTTATACGCAGTAGTTGTTGTAGGCGCAACGCTTGGGTTTGCTTTTGTACTCACTTGTTTGCCTGAACCATCAGTCCAAACATATTTTAAACCTTTAACGGCAGTATTGCCTAAGGTTACAGAATTACCAGCACATACCTCAACTTGAGTCTTTGGTAAGGCTGCTGAAATCTGACAACAAAGTGTAGAGTCCGTTATACCTGAAATCGTTGTTGTGCTTACAGAAGGTGTTTGTGTCGCATAACCTGTAAGGGCAGTACCGAATGACTTACTTACTAGGTTTAAGGTGAAAGAGTTTATGGGTTCAACGCCAGAATTACATAGAGCTGATCCGTTTTGACGAATTTTAGAAATAAATAAATCATCGTCGCCACTTGTGTTGAAAGATCGTGAGGTTGATAAAATGACAAAACCACCATCTCTTGAGGTAGTAACATCAGTCGGCCAATGACCATCTCTAGAAGACCCACCAAGTAAAATAGAATTACCAAGTGTTCCAGAAGAACTAAAGTCAGAATAAATGACTTGTCGGTCACCTACTTGTGGTTCAGCGTATCCAACGATACCAAATCCAGCGTTCGATGGTTTGATTACTACGTCAAATGCTCTATCCTCACCTGTTGTACCAAGTGCTTGCGCGTTAATGTTATTTCCAGAAGTGTCGCAAGTCAGCACAAAAATATCATTGTCTCCTGCGCTCACTGCCTTTGTCCAACCTGTGATAATGTATTTGTTTCTGTCCACTTTCACGTCCCAACCTGCATCATCTGAGGTGGAGCCATATGTTTTCATCCACTTGAAACCACCAGTGGAATCAAACTTGGCAATAAATGCATCAGACGATCCTGAGCTACCAGTCAACCCACCATTCGTGATACTATCGTACGTTGTTAAACCTGTAATGATTACGTTGCCTCTATTATCTTCCGCCAAACCATACGCTTCTTCGTTTCCTGGGCTACCAAATGATTTATACCATCTGACATTTCCACCTGAACCAAGCTTTACAAGGAAGCCTTGATCACCGTTCGAATCATTTCTTACAAACCCAGTCATGTAATAACCGCTGCTGTATAAAGACCGAATAATGTTGTAACCGTCCTCCACACTATCAGAGGCAATGGTACGAGCCCAAACGACTTTACCAGTTTTATCAATTTTCATGGCTAAAGCATCTCCATTAGCGTTGTACGAATTTGTGGAACCAGCCACAACAAATCCTGAGTCATTTGCTAACGTTACATTCCACGCAATATCATCTCCACTTTCTCCGTATGCCTTCGACCATTCAACTTGGCCCATGCCATCTGTTTTGACAATTAGCATGTCTTTTTTACCTTTTCCGTAACTTTCTGTGTAACCTACACTGATGTATCCACCATCTAGTGTGCGTTCCAAACCGTAACTGTTTTCGGCTTTAGATCCACCGATAGTTCGTTGAAATAAGTTTTCTTGAGCAAAAGCACTAGAAAATAAGCCAAACACCAACGCGATAAGTCCAATCGTTTTTTTCATATTTAAGTTGTTCTTTTTGCCTTTAACTGGTCTGTTCAGACCCAAATTAAAAGTAAACCGCAATCTATGTATTATTCAAATACTATAAAAAAAAGATAACCGTGGATTTTGCATTTTTACATTATTCAGTATGTTGGGTTTTATCTGCTTTTTGCTCGAGTAAATCACCCAAGGTGTGGAGATTCACGCAACTGATGATTTCACAATAACATCCAACTGTATTACTACAGAACTGTTGTAAATATTATTTCGAACCAATAAAACGGTTACACAACTGGATACTGTAATTCACAAAACTCTCAAGACGTTGTTTATAACCAGAATCTTTGATGAAATTTCCTGAATTGTCTAACTCCTGAGGTGTATAATGAGATTCAAACTTATTGGGTGAGCAAACAGATTGTCCGCCTAAGTAGAAAATAAGTTTTTCGAGAACTGATGAAAGTTGCATCGTAGGTAATCGTCCTCCTATACCAGAACTCACCCCTACAAAAGCAAATACCTTATTGTCGTATAAAAACTTGTGGTTATTCCCACTATAATGATTGGTCATATTAGCCAATTCTGGCGATACCAACCAGTTGTATTCCGGACTTAATATGTAAACCAGATCAGCGTTACCCCAAGTATCGATAAGGTCTTTTTGGAATGTTGTCGGGTTTTGTTCATCAATGGGTTCACCATTGAAAAAGGGCAAATCGTATGCTCTAAAATCAACAATGGTAACATCGTGATTTTCGGCAGTATGAAGCGCATTTAACGCTTTTGCAACACGTACCGTGTTGTTTCCTTTTCTTGATGTACCTGATAATATCGCTACTTTCATTGCTAACCCACTTCTTTTAAATGTTTGCTTATCTCTTTCGTATTTTTCAAATTTCTGGCAAGGTCAATTAAGGCTAGCGGACTTTTAGGTCGACTATAAATCTCCACACCTTCATTTTTTCGCTCGAGTGTGACAATGTCTTTGAAACCATAACCATTCCGGACCAAAATTTTGTATGCATCTTGGCTGCTAGTTAAAACAGTCATGCGCTTTGGGTGCTTTATGAGTAACGCCTCAACTTTAATCTGAAGCTGTTCCGGTGTCCAAGCACTATTAGTAATCATAAAGCGTTGCCGCATTTTTAGATACTGTTTTGGATCAACGTTTTTTTCTTCTTCAAATGACATTGCATGCCAGGTGTTGAGCACCATTCCGATACCAACGGCAATCACCAACGACCAATTGTGGTCTACCGTTAAGAAGTCGTAACCATATTTCATTTTACCTTGTTTCATTGCAACCAATGCCGCACTTACTGGCAAAGTGATCAAACTTAGTTTAATCCAGTTGATCAGGTAAATAACCAGCTTGAATAAGGATTTACTGTTCATTGTAGGTATTCTTTAATAACACGCAAAGTGCTTCGAACGTTTTATTATCTTGTAACAAAGCTTTGGCTGTATGGAAAGCGTCATCGGCAGACATGGTTTCGGCCTTTTGATATTCATCCTCCATTGGAATCGCTTCAAGCTGGCCCAACTGACCAAGATGGTTCCCAGTTAGCTCACTTGAGTATTTAATATGTTCAGGTAATTGATCTACGCCAATACCAATAGAAGTAATGGGTTTTGGAATTTCAAATAAAGATTCTCCGTTTGCTCGACAATAGAAATTACCGCCCATGCGGGCTACTAAATCTATTTTCCGAGGATCAATGTGGTTGTTTTCGGTAATAATGGATTCATCAATGTGTAGTTTGACTATTTCACAAATAATTAAGTTCCCTGCACCACCACCTTGTCCGAGTTCTTTAATTTCTATGACCTTACATTCTAGTTGAACTGGCGACTCTTTAACACGAAATGGCTTGATGAGTTCGGAAGCAACTGGAGTGAATCCAGCTTTAACAAATTCGTCTACTCCTTTAGGATAGGGAGAACTGGCCAAACTCATTTGTTGAACCATGTTGTAGTTCACCATGTTAACGACTACTTCAGGTACCACCTTACAGTTATCGTATGTGTTTTTGCTAGCACCTGTTCTTCCACTTCTTGCTGGTGAGAAAACCAAGATAGGAGGATTGGCACTAAACACATTGAAGAAACTGAAAGGGGCCAAATTCGAAACACCGTTTTCGTCGATGGTACTTGCAAAGCAAATGGGACGTGGACCAACACTTCCCAACAAAAACTGGTGTAATTGTGGAATGGCTAAATCACTTGGGTTAATGCTTTTGATGCTCATGAACCAACACTCAATAGGAAATAATTCTTCTTACCTCTTTGTAACAAAACAAAGCGGTTTTTGATTAGATCGGCAGTTGTGAACGTATATTCTTCGGTTACCTTTTCACGGTTAACAGAGATGGAATTTTCTTTCAACGCGCGTTTTGCTTCTCCTTTCGAACTTACTAAACCACATTCGGCCAAGACATCAACAACGTTCATTCCTTCAATTGATTGGATATTGCCTTGTTTGGCACCACTAAACACATCTAAGAAATCTCCTTGTTCCAGCTGTCTTAAATTGCCCATTACGTCGTCAGAAAACAAGATACCGGATAAGTATTCCGCCTTTTTTAATTCTTCTTCGCCATGCACCCAAGTAGTTACTTCCTGAGCTAGTCGCTTTTGCAAACCACGTAAATGCTCGTTTCCTTTATGGTCGGCAACAATTTGATCTATAGTAGGCTGGTCTAAAAGGGTAAAAATCTTAATCAATTTCTCAGCTTCTTCATCTCCTGTCTTAATCCAAAATTGGTAGAATTGGTAAGGAGTCGTTTTGGCAGGATCTAACCAGATGTTGCCTCCCTCAGACTTACCGAACTTACTACCGTCAGGTTTTGTTAGCAATGGCGCAGTGATGGCGTAAGCTTCCTTGCCACCTTTTCTTCTGATTAATTCTGTACCCGTTACAATGTTACCCCATTGGTCGCTTCCGCCCATTTGAAGTTTACAGTTTTTATGCTCGTTCAGGTAGTAGAAATCATAACCCTGTACCAATTGGTAACTGAATTCCGTAAATGAAATACCGTCATCAATACGGTTCTTAACAGAATCCTTGGCTAACATGTAGTTGACTGTGATATGCTTACCAATGTCGCGGATAAATTCAAGGAAATTTAAGTTTTTAAACCAATCGTAATTGTTGGCCATTTCCGCGGCGTTTTCACCCGTAAAATCTAAAAACTGTTCAAGCTGTTTCTTCTGACAAGCTAAATTGTGATTCAGCGTGTCTAAGTCTAACAACGTACGTTCTGCTTTTTTCCCAGATGGATCTCCCACCATACCAGTTGCTCCTCCTACCAAGGCAATCGGACGGTGACCTGCGCGTTGCAAGTGCACCAACAGTATGATTGGAACTAAGTTACCGATGTGTAAGGAATCGGCGGTTGGATCAAATCCAACATATCCAGTAATTTGTTCTTTCGATAATGCTTCCTCAACACCTGGAATGTGTTGGTGATGAAGGCCTCTCCATTGAAGCTCTTCGATTAAATCAAATTTTGGGGTAAAAGACATGAATCAATATTTGCGGCAAAGATATGGTCTTAATACTAAGAGTCAACTTCGGTTGTGACGCTGTTTTAGTTTATTTGTAGAATGGAAATCTCACACATACGGGAGGCAAACTCAGAAGATACTGGTCGACTTATAGAGGTTTTTTCAAACAGCATTAAAACTGCCGCAGTCAAGGATTATACGCCCAACGAAATAAAAGAGTGGCTTAAAACCACCCAGAACAAATCTCGCTGGCGAGATTTATTGAAGGAACAAGTCGTTTTGGTTGCTGAAGTAAGAAATCAAGTGGTGGGCTTTGCATCGTTGAAGGAAGGAAATTATCTTGACTTCATGTATGTGCATAGCGATTTCATGCGACAAGGAATTGCACAGTGTTTATTAAACGAAGTCCTAGATCGGGTCAAATCATTAAAAATGGAATCGATTTCTTCTGATGTTAGCATCACTGCCAAACCGTTTTTCGAGAAGAATGGATTTAAAGTTGTTCGTAAGAACGAAAATCACCGCGGTGAAGAAGTCTTAATCAACTACCATATGACGTGCGAAGTGCCTACTGCTTGATGACCTTAGCCGTATAAAAGGCATCTTCGGTGGTTACATTGATGAAGTACACACTTGGCGTTAAGCTTGACAAGTCAATGGTTTTGTCGTTCGTAATCGATCCTGATAACACCTGCTGACCAGTCATTGAAATGACCTTATACGTATTGTCTGTGTTGAATCCGTCAATATCCAAACTCACCATGTTGTCTGTTGGGTTTGGGTAAACAGAAACCTCTTGTTGTGTGTATTGCGTTTGGACCGAAGATTTATCATCAACAAATGCGAGAACTTCGTTGGTCATTTGGCTATAGTCGTATTCAAAAACAACTTTGGCTCGGTTAAAAAACTCCATTCCTACGTTGAGATTGCTCAGCATCAACTCAAAAGTAATATGACCTTCGTCGTTCACAATTTCACCGTTTTTAGTTGGATTCGGAGGAAGATCAATGTTTTCGAACTTATAAATTAAGATGAGGTAATCAGAATATTTTGGTCCCTCAATGGTAATGGGAATAACTGGGTGACTCCATGCCACGTCTTTTATTTCCAAAATGTTGTTAATCAAAGAAACCGTATCTATCACATATACTGAACGCACCGTGTCGTCCGTGTAATTCGCAAAAGATATTTGATATTGAATGGATTCAGTTTCCTGGTTAATAACTACAGTATCAGTCCAATTGGTTCCCGGGTTAATGAATTTGTGGATTTCAACATCTTCTTCCATAATCTTTTGAGTCAAGGAACTAGAGTTGTTGTTGTCATCGTTTTCGCTTTCTGGTTGTGCAATGGTAGCTGTCAACTCCAACAGATTTGTGGCCGTATCTTTCACCTTAAACAAACATTTGATAGCTCCTCTTTCACCTGGAGATAAGTCTTCCAACGACCAATAAGCGGTGTCTCCAATTACTTTTTCAGGCTTCGGAGATGCGACAAAGTTTTCCAACCTTGAGTCAAAAACCAATTTGACATCACCTTTAACAAGTTCAGATGAGCCGAGGTTAGAATAGTTTATGAAATACTGTTGTGTATTTCTGGCTACTGCACGTGGACCTGACGTTGATGTTAGCACCACCGATAAGTCCTTTACATTGCTTTGTTGTAGTAATGGAAAGTCTATTCGCTCAAGTACATCACCAGGGTCAACTTCCACTGTTTGTGTAAGGCTCGCACAAGGAGAAGGTCCCCAATATTTGCCAGGACTTACTGTGATGGTGTATTTACCTTCTTCTAAATAAATTTGGTATGAACCGTCAAATTTTGGACGGATAACACGGTTTCCAGGCTGTATCCGAATTAAGTTTTCATTAAGTTTTTCATCTCTTCCGTTGAAGACACAGTTGTTGTCTTTGTCGTGAAACACATTGCCATTCACAATGGCATATTTCGTTTTTGGCAAAGCCGCGATGTGGTTCAATGTGATGCCCCTGTACGACTTAAATTCTCCACCAGCGATTAGTAGGTCGTTGTGAAACAACAAGTGGTTCACGTTTTCTATTTCTCCAATGTTTAAAGGAGTCCATTTGCCGTTTTCAAATTTGACAATATGATATACCTTTTGGTCAGTCGAAAACTTGAACATACCAGAAGCGTAAACTATGTCACCGGCTGCAACAAGATCAGATACATAGCTGACTTGATCGAGTCCTGACATTATTTTCTTTGCTGTGTCTCCCTCGATTTTAAAGAAATAAGATGGCGTTTCATTACTGTTGATGGTACCTGCAGCAATAATACCATCGTTAAACTCAACCATATGATAAGGTCTGGCGTAATTATAGGTGAATGGAATGAGCTCGCCCTTTTCAAAGTGGCCAATGTATTTTGACTGAGTTGTACCAATTTTACTAAAAACACCACCCACGTAAAAGTGATCTCCTGAACCCAAGGTGGTAAGCACTCCACCGTTGATTGCTTCCAATTCCTTTATACCTGACTCAACCCATTTTTCTCCATCAAAGAATCCAAGGTTGGCGCTGTTTTTGACTTCTGTACTGGCAAACTGACCAGCAACAACTAGTAAGTCTTTGTATATATTTAGGTCAACAATCGTCTCAAAATATTTTACAGCACTGGTGCTGATATTTGGGACATTCACATACTTGCGATTCGAGAATTTAACCAACGATTTCACATTGGTTAAGGTATTAAAGCGATTGAATTGACCTGCGATGTACAACTCTTTTTTGTACCACTTCATAGAACTAACTCGAGCACCAGAATCACAGACAAAACTTGGTAGGTGTACCCAAACAGAGCCATTCCATATGGAAATGCCATATTGCACCCCGTTTGCGCCTTTGTCGGCTATTTTATAGGCGACGGCTACTGTTTTATCTATTTCCGTCATTGCAACCGGACTGTACTTTAGACCGCCGTTTAGAGATTGCCAGACTTGAGCTGTGGTAGTAGCGCAAATAAAACTAAGGGCAGAACATAGTAAAAGTATGTGTCTCATTATTTTTTCAGTTTAAATTGAACGGATAAGTCGGTTCCCAAACCCGACATCTTTTGCGATATGTCTTTGTGCTTCATCATATCCAATGCGTCTGCATCGTATCTCACGAGTAGTTTGAGTTTCATACGATCGTTAATGGCATAACCTGCCGAGAAATAACCGCCGTATGTCAACGACAGACGGTTGAAGCTCGATAAACGCTGCACACTCATTAAAGACAGCTCGTCATTGAGGATAGTTCCTGTACCGCCAATTAAGATTTGAATGTTCGTGTTTATTCCAGCGGATAGGTCGAATTTATCGCCTTCGTAGAACGTTTTTCCAATTGAAATTGGGATACTCATATACCGGTATCGCGGACTAGGTACGTTGTTTATCGTTGTGTCTCGATAGTTATATCGTGGGTAAGTGGTATCACCATGTGCATCAACCCGACGTACAGAATCGTAAATTTCATACGTGAACTGAGGACTGTTTTGTTGTCCTTTTTCAAGATACTTTAATCCGGAAGCAATTTGCATCCCCTTAAACCCTGCGCCAATGTCAAATCCCAGATTTGGCAAAAAGCCTGATGATTCATTTCTTGTTCTATAAGTTGTGTAGTTAAGTATATCGCTGTTTAAGTTTTGATTTAACCTACTTCCTCCTAAGGACAAACCGATATATGGTTCAATGAAGGTTTTGTCAATATCTAAGGAGTCCACCATTTTATCCAAGGTGATGTAAAAAGGAGTTGGACGCTGATCCACTTGTTCATCTAAAGTTAGCAACGGAGCCCCATATGGATTAAATCTCCAAGGTATGTCTATAGCTGTTTTCGCCAAAACAGATATCAAATCACTTCGTTTTAACAATATTCTTGCAGTGCCAGAAGTATTGGGCGTTTGAGTCTTTACAGGAATTGTACCATTACCTTTTGAGACAGTGCTTTGACCTCCTGCATTAGTGGATTTTGAAATAGCTTGTTCAGTTGATTTACCACCAGAATTCTTGTCTTTTCTCTTTTCTCTTTGTTCACTATTCTTAGAGGCTACATCAGTTCTAGTACCGCCTCCATTTTCTATGTTCTGTACTCTTTCACCTTCCGTTTCAACTTCAGCTTCAACTTCAACTTTGTCGCTTCTATTTTCTTTTTTCTCATTAACGTTCTCTTCAAGAGCAGCACCATTTTCAACAAGTGTCTGACTTACAGTAGAAGTCGGGTTTACAGTAAAATAAAGAAGTCCTAAAGCAGAAACCAGCAAAAAGCCAATACCAAACCACCACCAGGCAAAGCGTTTTTTCTTTTTCGGGTGGAGTTCGTCGAACAATCTGTTCCACTCTGAACCATCTAAAGGCAACTGCGATCCTTGCAGGTTGTCTTTAAACAAATCATCGATATGTTTCTTGTTCTTAGCCAATGTTTAGTTGTTCTTTCACCAGTTTTTTAAGCATCATGCGCGCTCTAGCCAATTGTGACTTAGACGTACCTGTGCTTATTTTTAATTCTTTCGCAATATCATTATGCGAATATCCTTCAATCGCATATAAGTTAAATACCATTCTATATCCATCCGGAAGCTGAGCGATAATCTTGTATAAATCGCTCAGCCTGACTTCTTCGTCATCTTCCAAATTAAGTATATAGCTAGTATCATCATTTCCATATTCGTGCACTTTTTCAGAATCTTCGAAGTGCAAATATTTTGTACTCTTTTTAAAGTGGTCGATGGATGTATTGATCATCAACCTAGTCATCCAAGTTTCAAGCGTACTCGTGCCTTTAAAGTTTTCAATGCGTTGAAATACTTTTATAAATCCTTCATGGAGCGCATCTTTTGCGTCCTCCATATTTGAGCAATATCTAGCACATACCCCTAACATTTTGGGTGCATAATTTTCAAATAATATCTTTTGGGCACGTGAATCATTGTCAATACAGGCAGATATGATGTCCTGTTCGCTTGCCAAGTTTCTTTCTTTACCCATTAGTCTATGGAATCAACCAAAGGTTGCATCATCAAACATAAAAGTTTGAAAATTTCTTTACGGGCTGTAGAATAGATTGTTATTCAAGTCGTTACGCTGCCTGACCTGAATGGAATACAGTTATATTTTGATTAAGAATTTACAAATCCCAAACCGAACGGCGAGATTTTCCCATTTGATTTCGTATTTCGAGCCAAAACGCCACAAAAAGGTAGATCAAAATGGGCGAGCCAAAAGTGATAAAAGAGAGATAAATGAAGTAAAGCCGAATCCTAGAATCTTGTAATCCGAGTTTTTCACCTAAGTAGGCACACACGCCAAAGAAGCGCTGTTCTATAATGAACTTCCATGTTTTTAAAAACTTTTGTTTCATGTTACGGCTGTGTCAATATTTGGTGCCCGATTTGGCAGTTTAAACAGTCCTTAAAAGTACAAAACTTCTCATGCATGTGCAACACTCCCTGACTGTGTAAAGCACTGTCAAGATCAAATCCCTGTTTTTGAAAATAATGGGTTATAGAATTTTGTTCTGGGGCGATTTCTGTCATTAACGTCAAACATCTATCTTGGAGTGGTAAGTCATTCCGGTGAAGCGCATAACAGTAGACCACAGGAACAATTGCATTGATCAAGATGTTGTGATACAAACCTTGTCCAATCGACTTCTTTCTGGGTTTCGATTCAACATCAAAGCGGTAGTGATTCGACCAATAGGGATTGGGTTGACAATCAAAAATGGGTTTCAGTGAATCATAGCGCATATGTTCAAGTACGGTTGCAAAAAGTGACTGTTGAGATGGTATCATAGCAGCTAGTTGACCAATCCGTATGGTCGGAAAATTCGTTGGCCGAAGGCGTAAAAACTTCCAATGTTCAATGGGAATGGTATCAAGACTGTGTTTCTTCGACAGAAACGCATATTCCTGATACAGGTGTTTGCCGTAGTCGTCTTTAAGTTGAGGGTTTAAGAAACCTGCGCAGCCAAACAACAACGCTTCTGTAACATACTCGATATTGGTATATTTTGAGAGTAGTCGCGTCGGGACTTGTTTCGACAGTAACTCGAACGGCAGCTTGTTTACACGCATGCCAAATGCCCGGGATATCATTTGATACAGGACTTCCTGCCAGTCGTTTTGGCAAGTTTGTAGTTTTTGAAAAATGGGTATAGACTTCGCCTCAAGCCTGTCGATGGCGCGCGCTTCGATGGTAAGGAGTTTTGTTTGAGATGCAACCTTAGACAAAACCATTTCACATGGTATTTTGTGGCTGTTGTTGGTGAGCGCATCATACGTTGTGATTAAACTTTTTGAGATTCGGGTATTTAATGCCAGACAAGGAATGATTGTCCCATTGGTACGCGTTACGTCAGCATCGTAAGTATACACTACGTGTAGGATTGTGCCGTCATAAGTCGAATCTAGGTGGTGGTTGTGTTTGAACCAATCGCTGCTATTGATATGGATTTCAACTTGTCCGGCCCATTTTTCACCATCGATGGCAATCAACGCGTTTTGAAAATCGGGACCACCGTCGTGGTGCGCAGATCCTCTTTTGTGAATGCTAATGGAATGACCAGAAACTGTTTTTAAATCAGTGTGGTCGAATTGGGCAGTTTGCCAGATATAATGCAGGAAAGATTCTTTCAAGGAGGGGGTTTATTCCCTCAAAGATATGTCGCCATTTCAGCTTGTAAAGAACGAGCCTCCGCACGCGCTGCTTCAGCAAACCCTTCGTCGCTCGACTTATAAATAATGCCTCTGGATGAGTTGACAAGCAGACCACAATTGGCATTAATTCCGAAAGTAGAGACTTCGCTAAGACTTCCGCCTTGGCTTCCGACTCCTGGAACTAATAAAAAGTGGTTCGGAACGATGGCACGTATTTCTTTCAGCTTTTCGGCCTGCGTAGCACCAACGACAAACATCATGTTGTCGGGGTTTCCCCAAGTCGCCGCTTTTTCGATGACGGTTTCATATAATTGACCATTACCCGTTGACAGATGTTGAAAATCTTTACTGCCTGCATTTGAAGTCAAACCTAAAACAATCACCACTTTACCATAACTTAAGAAAGGTTCAACAGAATCTTGACCCATGTACGGACTTACCGTAAGGCTGTCGAAATCCATGTTTTTAAGAAACGCTTTGGCATACATTTTACCGGTGTTTCCGATATCACCTCGTTTGGCATCGGCGATGGTAAAGCAATTATCAGGAATCAACTCCAAGGTCTTTTCCATGATGGTCCAACCTTCTGCACCATACTGCTCATAAAACGCTGTGTTGATTTTATAAGAGACGGCGTAGTCATGTGTAGCCTCAATAATTGCTTTGTTAAACGTTAATATGGAGTCCGTAGTCTTAGGTAGGTGACTTGGCAGCTTTTCGATGTCGGTGTCAAGCCCCACACACAAATAACTTTTTTTAGCCTGAATTTGCTGGATTAAATCGGAGACAGTCAAGAGTAAAAATTTTGGCGAAGATAGGGAACATTGGTTTATTGAATAATTACTTTCCGTGTTTGAAGACCGTTGTTTGTTTTAATTACTAACTGATAAATTCCAGGCTTAAGGTGCCTTGTATTAACTGTGTTCATCGTACTTGAAATTTGTTGCGATAAGATTTGTTCGCCATTGCTGGAAAACAAAGAAATCGTTCCTGAGGAGTTTGAAATTCCTGCAACTTTGAAGGAATACGTAGTCGGATTTGGGCTTATGGATACCGATTTCTCTTCCATATCTTCCACAGATATGTAGCGAGTAACTACAACAAGTTGAAGACATTCATTTGAGAAATTACCTGATTGGTCATTTGTAATATATTCAATAGCGTAATTTCCTACTTGATTGAAATTTACATCACTAAAAAACACCTTCAGCGAGTCCTTCAATAAATCTGGTGAGCTGTAATTATCTCGAAGGATTAAATACTTAGTTAAATCAATTTTACTGAACAGCTGCACCTTTACAATTAACGGATCACTTGTTATCGTCGGAGGCGTGGTGTCACCAACAATCACCCAACGGATTTTTGTGGATTGATTTCCTGCCGAGTCGATTGCTAAATATCGATCTGAATATATTCCAATAGCAAAGGGGTTCACATTAGAAAAGCGTGTTAAAGAAAGCTGTGAGCTGTCAGAAACATTATCTTTTACTGAGGCCCTAACAGGGGAATACATTAAGTTCACTTCATGAAATATGGTGTCTTCGGTGTTAAGGTCAATAACCGGAGGAATGGTATCCTTGACTTGCGACATCGCGTAAGTCCATTGAAAGAATACAAACATGCCAACAGCAATTTTAATTGAGGTTTTCAATTTAGGCATGATTGAGATTTGATTAAGTTACAAGATAAAGAAAAACCAAGTTGCGTTTGGACAATGAGATTAAATATTACAATCCCAATACAAACACTGCGGGCCTTTTATGGAGCCGGTCCTCTTTGTCTGACCACTCGTTCAACTTCATCGTGGTGATGTTTTCGGTGTCTAATGTAAGGTCAACTGCCACGCACAATTTGGTGTCGCTGGGGAATTGTTGTTTTAATTCTGCTATAAAAGCCGCGTTGCGATATGGAGTCTCAATAAAGATTTGCGTTTCGTTTCTTGACAAATCACTGAGGGCTTGTTTCAGCTTTTTGCGTTTGAGTTGTTGGTCGTACGGCAAGTATCCATGAAACCTAAACGATTGTCCGTTGAAACCAGAAGCCATTAATGCCATCATGATGGACGAGAACCCGACCAGTGGCACAACTTCAATACATTTTTTGTGGGCAATACGCACCAACTGATGACCAGGATCCGCGACGCATGGTAGGCCGGCATCTGAGATCAGTCCAATATCTTTCCCTTTGTCACAGGCTTTAAGATAGGATGGAAAATCTTGAGGATCGGCTTGCTTATCCATGAAATGGAAAATGAAATCATTCTGATGAATGGGTGATTCTATGGCTTTTAAAAAAGCCCTAGTGGGTTTTTCATTCTCAATGATAAACTCATCCAATCGGTGAATAATATCAAGATTGTATTTAGGAAGAAAATCGTTATTTCCATTTCCCAAAAAATTTGGGATGAGGTACAACTTACCTTTTTTATCCGCCATGTTACATCAATTCTTCAGCAACCTGTATAGTTTCATACAAATAGATGTCTTTTCGTAATGATTTATGCCAATCATTTGCGCGTTCCATCTTGGTTGAATCCGCTTTTAAGTCGTCGGTATCGGCTTTTAAACTGAATATTTTCATTTCGTCAAAGGACTTAAACAACTTCGAGTATTCATCCGAAATTTCTTTCTGTGCCTTAGTTTCAGCCTGATATTCTGCCAAGTTTAAAGTGAAGATATGTTTGTCGCGTTGTTCCTTCCAACGTTGTGCATTCTTATCAATTTCATTAAATACCGAGTTGTTTTCAATTCGCTTTTGACTTGATTTTATAACCGATTTGAATTTAGGCTTGTCGGTTACGTCAACTACATATTCTGCAGGTTCAATTTTATCCCACTCTAAACTGTAGTGTTGTTCTTTTTCTCCGGTAGGAATATATGTATAGTTGTCAGGCCAAATAATATCAGGAGTAACTCCTTTTAATTGGGTGGTACTTCCATCTATTCTATAGAACTTCTGAGTAGTTATTTTAAGCGCGCCTAAATCTGGATATCCCGTCCCTCTAAGCGTTCTGTTTAAATCAAAGAATTGCTGCACACTGCCTTTTCCGTGGGTAGTATGGGACCCAACAATGATGCCTCGGCCGTAATCTTGAATCGCAGCCGCTAAAATCTCACTTGCGGAAGCACTAAACTCGTTTACCATAATAACAACAGGCATGTCCCAAATCTTCCCACCGCTTTCATCTTCTAAAATTCTTGGTGGATAGTTTCTCGCTTTCACTTGAACCACAGGGCCTTTGTCGATGAAGTAACCAGCAATGTCAACCACATCCTGTAATGAGCCACCACCATTATTACGCAAATCAAATATGAGTGATTTTGCTCCTTCTTTTTGAAGCTTTTTTAATTCTCGTTTAACATCTTTAGAACTCGATGGTCCACCTTCACCGTTAAAGTCTGCATAGAAACTTGGCAGGTATAAATATCCCACTTTTTTATTTGAAGCGTCTTTCAGCATCACAGATTTGGCATAAGTCTCTTCAAGCTTAACAACATCTCGAATGATGGGTATCACCACAACGGTACCATCTGGTTTTTTAACAGTCAACCTAACCTCAGTTCCTTTATCTCCGCGAATCAGTTTTACGGCGTCATCGATACGGGCATTGACAATATCAACAGCTTCACCATCACCTTGCGCCACTTTTAGGATTAAGTCGTTTGCTTTGAGCTGACCTTGTAAGGCAGAAGGCGAACCAGGAACTATAGACGTTACCCTGATATAACCATCTTTCTCTTGGAGTTGTGCCCCTATTCCTTGCAATTGACCACTCATTCGTATGTCAAAATTCTCCTTATCTGCAGGAGGGAAATACGTGGTGTGAGGATCGTATAAAGTAGTTATCGCGTTTACATAAGTGGATAATCGCTCTTTACGATCTAGTTTATTTAAGCGTTCAAACCAATCGTCGTGATTTTTTAAAACGGCTTCACGCGTTTCTTTTTCAATCGTTTCCAATGATTTGATTTCATCAGTATTGGTGGAGTCTGCTTCTTTTGCTTTTTCAATGTCTAATGCTGTGGCAACGCGAGTAAGCACGTTGTACTTCAGATACTTTCTCCAACGTTCTTTCATTTCCGCTGCGTTCGCTGCATAAGGAATGTCCTCGCCAAAATCCACGGTTTCCTTTTCGGTAAAATCAAATGGCGTAGCCAATATTTCGCGGTAATACGTTTGGCACTCTTTCACTCTTTTGCTTACAAGCGCTAACGTGTTGTCGAAGAACACATAACTCCCAGCCTCTGTTTGGTCATCAATTAGTTGTCTGTTGACTTTTAATAATTCAACATCTTCAGCCAACAAAAACCGTTTGTTACCATCTACAAAATCTAAATAATTGTCGAAGGCCTTTTCACTCAATTCATCGTTCATCTCCAATGGAGCAAAATGCATGTAATCAAGATTTTCCTTAATTACCTTTAACAATACCTCTTCACCCGTATCATTTTGCTTTAATAGAAAACCCCAGCTAATTAAAGCTACGGGTACCACAATCATTGATATTTTTATAAACCTTCTCATTTCTATACTACATTATTGGTGGTTGGTTGGTACAGCAAAGCACGTAATTTTTAGTCTAAACTAAAACGTGCATTTAAAGTTCAACAAACTATTAACGTAAGTTAGCACAAAAGCGTTCGTCTGTCTGTGTTTTTTCGACGTTAAAGGAATTTTGACCGATTAAATATTCCTGCTCTTTTAAAAGTATTTTATTTGTATACGAAATGTTAAAAGTGATGCAGATGAGAAATTTAAAAATTGTTGGGGTTGCGTTGGTAATGCTGGTAGTTCTACAAAGTGTAAACAAAGACAATCCAAAAAAAGTACAAGGGCCAAAGGCATTTGACTTAAACAACATCAACAATGAGGTAGCACCTTGTGAGAATTTCTATTCATATGCCATCGGTAATTGGCAAAAAACAAATCCGATTCCTCCTACAGAAGGAAGGTGGATGAGTTTTAATGTGCTTGCAGAAGAAAACCGAGACAAGATTCAAGGCATATTGGATCAGGCTTTATTAGCCAAGAATCCTGCAAAGGGAAGTGATTTGCAACTAATCCAAGATTTTTACAAATCGGCATTAGATTCAAATGCACGCAATGAGCGGTCATTTGAACCATTACTTCCAATTCTTGAATCCATTGAGCAAATTACAAACTTGCGCGACCTAAATAGAGCCTTTGCACAGCTACGTAAGGTTCGTGTGTCAACGCCAACGGCTTTTTACGTAGGTGTAGATGATGAGCAAAGTACGGAACACATCGTGAGTGCAAGCCAGTCGGGACTGACGTTAGGTGACAAATCATATTACTTAAAAGGCGAAGAAAAATTTGAAGACATACGTGCAAAGTATGTTGACCACATACAACTTGTTTTAAACCTAGCTGGAGTTGAAGCCGATAACCCAGGACGAAGAATTCTAGAATTAGAGACAAGATTGGCGGAAATCAGTTGGGACAGGAAGGACTTAAGAGATGCCGACAAAACGTATAACAAAATGCATGTTGAGGAGTTCGACAATTCTTTAATGCATATAGAAGTTAGGGTAATGCTTCAAGAAATGGGACTTGGGGAGGCACAGGAAATAATCGTTGGTCCGGTGAGTTACTACCAAGACTTAGATCGATTGATGAATGAAGTGAGTCTTGAAGATTGGAAATTGTACCTAAAGTGGCACGTATTTTCTAGTTTCTCGGCACACATCAATGATGAATTCGAACAATTGAGTTTTCAGTTTTTTAGTGTGGAGTTGCAAGGCGTAAAGGAAATGCGACCTCGAAAAGAAAGAATCTTGCGCACCATCGATGGAAATTTATCTGAGCCATTGGGCAAACTATTTGTTCAACAGTACTTTCCTAAAGAGTCGAAAGAGTACATGACTGAGCTCATTGAAAACCTTAGAGGAGCGTATAAAGAAAGCATTCAGAACTTAACTTGGATGGGGGATTCGACAAAAGAAAAAGCACTTAAAAAGTTAGGGTCGTTTACATACAAAATTGGCTATCCAGATGAATGGAAAGATTATTCTAAACTGGATATTTTGCCAAATGAATACCTGCAAAACCTCCTTAATTTAGCTGAATTCAGGTACAACCGAATGATTGAAAAACTGGGCAAACCAGTTGACAAAAAGGAATGGCATATGTCGCCTCAAATGGTGAATGCCTATTACAATAGAAGCGGGAACGAAATTGTTTTTCCTGCCGGAATATTACAACCTCCATTCTTCCATCCAACGTTTGACGATGCCATTAATTATGGTGGCATTGGTGCTGTGATTGGCCATGAGTTTACCCATGGTTTTGATGACCAAGGAGCGAAATACGATTGGAATGGCAACAAAAATGATTGGTGGACAGAAGAAGACAAAGCAAGATTTAAGGAATTAACTCAAAAATTAGCGGAACAATACAGTTCTTACGAAGTATTACCAGGCGAATTTGTGAATGGGGAAATGACACTTGGAGAAAACATTGCTGATTTAGGTGGTTTGACTTTGGCCTACATGGCATGCGAGAAAGTGATGAAAACAAAGAAAGATCCAATGATTGATGGATTTACTTGGCAGCAGAGATTCTTTTTAGGTTGGGCCAATGTATGGAAAGGAAACATCACCGACGAAGCGTTACGTAATAGAATACTAACCGACCCACATTCACCAGGAGAACAAAGAGTAATAGGTCCGTTATTGAATATTCCAGAATTCGAAAAGGCATTTAATTGTAAAGGCACAAACATGTCTAAGCCCGATTCTGAAAGAATAAAAATTTGGTAACTAGTCTCTAGAAATCAAATTAGCTTCAAAATCTGAGATCCATAAATTATTAACTGAATCTGGGAGATTCGTATTTAGGATTTTCACAATTTCTTTGGCAATTGAGTCATACGCATTCCACAAAGTAAAGTGGAGGTTTATGGAGTCGTGTTGTACCCACATTTCGACAATTCCACCACTCATAATATGTGAATTGTTTTTCCAAATGGAGGTGTCTTGAATGTCTTTTACCAAGTTAATAATAGAATCAATGGAAGACGGGCGCAATGACCCAGAACAAATAGGTTCATCGGGCTTAAACTTCTCACCAATGAAGCTCGTTTGAGCACGTTTGTAGGTATAATTGGTTCCAACAGACTTAAATACAGGTTGGAGTGAACCAAAGTTTGAGCCCATACCGATAGACATATATCCAATTTTAGTGCTGTCGTAAACTGTCGTAATTACTTCTTCAGTAGCTTGAGATTGATCTATCGAGCACCCATTGGAAATACATAGAAGGCCAAAGCAACAAAAGAAAATGCAAACGAGTTTACACATACTGGTTCAGGAAAATGGTGTGGTTAAATTTATGGCTAATCTACAGTAAAATAACATTCGTCGTATAAAAGCGTCGTCCATTAAAACTACCTTTGCACCATGTTAAGGATCATTATACTACTCGTTTTATGTACACAAATTTCAGCTGCATTTGCGCAAGATACCATTCGGTTTATGCACTACAATTTGCTGAATTATCGCAACACAACGACTCAATGTACCAACAGTACAAATAATCCAGAAACCAAAGAAGGGCATTTAGAAACGATAGTCGCTCATGTACAACCTGACATCTTAACGGTAAACGAAATGGGCGCCAATTGGTTGAACCCAAATAAATTACTTACCAATTCCTTGAACAAAAACGGGGTTACACATTACGACCAAGCAGAATATGCCAACAACAGTTTTAGTAGCCTAACCAATATGTTGTTTTTTAATAGCGACAAGTTGGGTTTACACAGTCAGGTGGCTTTATCGAAAGACCTAACCGGGCAAGAAATGGTACGGGTAATCGACGTGTATAAACTATTCGTTAAAAACGGCGCATTAAAGACAGGAGACACGACTTACATGACGGTATTTGTTGCTCATCTAAAAGCAGGTTCTGGTTCAAGTGATAAAGAACAACGTGCTGCCATGACCGCCGCAGCCATGGAGTATTTGAAAAACAATCACCAATCGCATAGTTACTTTTTTGCAGGCGATTTTAACATCCAAACACATAGCGAAGCGTGTTATCAGACGTTAACTAAAAATAGCGCGACTGCCATTAGGTTTTACGATCCAAAAGACGCTCCAGGTAGTTGGAACAACAATAGTCTTTACTCAAACCTACATACACAAAGCACCCACGATGGTGATTCACGAGGTGGCTGTTTTAGTACAGGGGGTATGGACGACAGATTTGATTTTATCCTCTGTGGGAAAGAAGTAATGGACGGTACGTATGGAGTGAAATATGTCGACGGAACGTATACTGCGTTTGGTCAGGACAGTCGTAGATTCAATGGAAACATGCAAAACCCAGCGAGCAACATCATTCCTTCATCGGTGCAAACGGCCTTATACGAAATGTCGGATCACTTACCCGTGTTGATGAATGTATCGGTTAAAGACAATTCAGTTGGTGTTGAAGATGTTAAAACAAGCAAATCTGAATTGGTCATTAGCTATTTAAATGACCAGACCATACAAGTACATTTTCCAGTAGGCGTCCAGCTGGAATCAGCTCAGCTCATCGACAATGCAGGCAAGGTGGTTGCAGAGATGAAAGTCAATGGATTGGCTAGCTGGACATTTTCTCATTCAAGCATGAGTGCAGGTGTTTATTTCATAAAAGCCATTGCCACAGACGGAACAGTACTTATGCAAAAAGCAGCTTTTTAATTGAACAATGGCATGGATGCGCTATATATATAGTTTTGGATTGATGCTTGTCATTCTTCCATGTCTTGCGCAATATGACTTCCACAACAAACCAAAGATTGAAAAATCAGTCCATGTTGGTGGTGCTTATTTTTATGGGGATATTGGAGGACGTCAAAAAAATGCTTTGTTGTTGTTCGGATATGAAGAACTAGATTTTAGCGCCACCAAACCAACCATCGGTGTTGGGTTAAAAAGAAATTTCAACAAATATGTGGCGGTCAAAACAGGTTTAACTTATGCGTATTTGGAACAGTCCGATGCAAAATCATACTCAGCGAGTCGTCATCCAAGAAACCTAAGTTTTAGGACCCATATACTCGAAGCATCATTCATAACTGAATTAAGAGTGGCGAAGTTTCAGATGAAAACAAAAAGAAAGAAGAGTCATTGGGAGTACTACGTATTCGGTGGAGTAGGCGGATTTTATTACAACCCAAAAGCGGAATATCGCGGGAATTATGTGGCCTTAAGACCGCTATCGACCGAAGGCCAAGGCTTAAAACCAGATACCAAACAGTATTCACTGATTGGGTTATCTGCACCCATTGGTGGCGGACTCAGATTCGGGTATGGGTTTGGCAGTTCCTTCTATTGTGAAATGGGATATCGGCTAACCAATACAGATTACATCGATGATGTGAGCACCAGTTACTACAGTAGAGAGCAGTTATTAATTAACCGAGGAAAAGCATCAGCAGCACTTAGTTATCGGGGTAATGAGGCGCAATATGCCCCAGGAAGAGACCGCGGTAACCGGTTTAACAAAGACAACTTTTTGTTAATTAACATTGGCTTTTCGACGTCGTTGAAGAGCAGAAAACCAACACGTTTTCATGGTCGATAAGACCGATTTGCAGAAAATCTAAAAACCCTCACGGAAAATAAATCAGGCACCGCTTTTAATTAAAAGCAAGGAGATGCGGTGGTAAGTCATACTAAAATTGAATTACAAATCAGTTTCAGTTATGCAAAAGACGTATCACATCCTTCTAGTTCTATTCTTAACAATTGTTGCTTGTAACAATTCTTCGAACATTCCAGTGTACAACCCAGAATTTGTACAACACATCTCGGCGTATACGTCAGGAGTTATTAATCGCGATGCCAAAATCCAACTTATTATTTCAGATGCAGTCAAATCATCTAAAATGGAAAAGATTGACGCCAATGATCTTATTGGGTTTAGTCCGAGTATAAAAGGCGAAGCAACATGGATAGACAATCGTACAATCGAGTTTACCCCTGAAGAAAAACTTCCTCGAGGTACAGTGTACCAAGCGGTATTTTACTTAGGTAAACTAAAGTCTGTAAAACGGGAACTAAAGAAGTTCCCTTTTCGCTTTGAAACACGTGAGCAGAAATTAAATCTCGCTTTAAATGGTCTACGGACCTATGGGGATAACAATCCAAGATACCGACACTTGACTGGATATGTAGCAACCAGTGATCAAGAAGAATTTGATTTGATATCACAATGCTTAACTGCGGAGATGAATGACAAGAAGTTCAATATAAAGTGGACTTCGCATTCTGAAAACATGTTTCATTTCCGCATAGACAGCATCATGAGAGGGGAGTTTCAACAGAAAATGAACCTTAAGTTGACGGGTAATCCTGTTGAATCTAAAAGCAGGGATCATCGTATTGTTAGCGTTGCTGGCATGGGTATTTTTAGACTTGAATCGGTTAAAGTCACCAACGAACCAGACCAGAAAGTGGAGCTGTATTTTTCTGAAAGCTTGAGCAGCATTCAAAGCTTGATAGGTCTTGTTTTATTGGATAGCCAAATAATAGAAAACTATGAGTTGTCTGGGAACAAAGTCACCATTTACCCTAAAAAACGATTGACTGGAGCCCATAAAATCCAATGTAGTGCCGACATAAAAAACTACGCAGGATATAGATTGAAAAACGATACGGAGCGAGCGATTGAATTCGAACAAACCAAGCCTAAACTACGTATGGTCGGAAAAGGAACCATTGTACCAGATGCCAAAGGAGTTGTGTTTCCGTTTGAGACTATGGGGCTAAAAGCGGTCGATGTGTGGGTATACCAAATACATGAGAAAAACATCCCTCAGTTTTTACAAGTGAATGATATGGACGGTAACAACCAATTGTCTAGGGTTGGATCATTGGTGTATACGGGTAAGGTTGATTTAGCCGAAAATAAAAAACCACTTGAAACAGAATGGTCGCGTTACACTTTAAACATTAGTAACTACATTAAAAAAGAACCTGGTGCCATCTATCGTGTATTGATTGGTTATAGAAGTTCGTATACTTTTTTCGAATGTAAAGAAGGTTCAACAGATTATAGCTTAGATGAAGACGGCATGTATCACGAGTACTACAATGGCGAAAACCACAACTTGGTGGGTTACGGTCCATGCGACAGTCGTTTCTACTACAGCGGCTCTTTGTGTCGCAATATCTTGGCCTCAGACATAGGTTTGATCGTAAAAAAAGGTGCAGACGACCAAACACATGTGTTTGTGAGTTCACTTATCACGGCACAGCCATTGGCCAACACAAGGTTGGATTTTTATACATATCAGAATACCAGAATTGCTACGACTTATGCAGATCAACTTGGTATGGCTCAATTGAAACTTCAGGACGAACCATACATAGTTGTGGCAAGTTCTGGCAATCAAAAGGGATATTTAAAACTTGGTAATGGCAGGAATAATTCTACTAGCAAGTTTGATGTTGGAGGAGTAAACGGAGCGTCGATGGTTGATGGAAAAATCTATACCGAACGCGGCGTTTGGAGACCAGGTGACAGTATTTATACGTGCTTTACACTGCAAGACAAACAAGATAAATTACCGGCAAATACACCAGTCACTTTTGAATTGATGAATCCTCAGGGTCAAGTTGTGCGCAAAAAAGTACGCACGACATCAGTTGGTGATGTGTATGATTTTAGAACATCTACAGAAGTACAATGGCCAACTGGTAACTATACGGCTAAGGTCCGTGTGGGAGGTTCCGTATATTACAAAACACTCGCAATCGAAACCGTTAAACCGAACAGGTTAAAAATTGTATTGGGTGTAAAAGACAGCATTATAACGGTTGGTAAAGACAATGAAGTTACCCTACAAAGTATGTGGCTGCATGGTGCTCCTTCTCCGGGACTGAAGTATAATGTGAAAGGGAGAATAACTCCAGTAGCAACCATTTTTACAGGGTACAGAAGTTTTGATTTTGATGATAGAACCAAAAACACAGGAGTTAAAGAAATGGTGCTTTCGGAAGGAAGTTTAGACGAAAATGGGGAAGTGAAGTTTAATCCAAACCTGGCACTTAATAACGAAGTGCGAGGTAGTTTGAAAGTGGATTTAATGGCCAAAATCTTTGAAAAAGGAGGGAACTTTAGTCAGGATTATGGAACGTTCCCGGTTAAAGCATACCAGAGTTATGTGGGTATTGAATCTCCAAAAGTGAATGAGCAAGACAATAGTTTGGTTACGGACAAAAAGCACACTTTCCGATTGGTAAATGTAACCGACAAGGGGCAACCCATTACTGGAAAGAAGCTACAAGTGAAAATCTATAAAATCGATTGGAACTGGTGGTGGGACAACGACGGGAACTTAGCGACCTATATGCAGTCGAACAGTTTGTTTCCCGTTTTAGATACAGTGGTAACAACCGACGCTAACGGACTAACGTCAACACCATTTTCGTTGCCGTATCCGAACTGGGGCCGATTTGTGATGATTGCAAAAGATCCAGTTTCTAACCACAGAAGTTCTCATACATTTTATATCGATTGGCCATACTACCGTCGCGGGAATAGAAACAAAACGAGTCAGGCCAAAACCATCGTTTTGACGAGCGACAAGGTGAGTTATGCAGTGAATGAAAAAGTACACGTAACCATACCATCTTCCGATTTTGGGCGTGCGTTGGTATGCGTTGAGAACGGATCTTCTATTTTAAAGAAGTTTTGGATAAATGGAAGCAAAGGAGAAACAAAGTTCAGTTTTACGACGAACACCAAGATGACACCGAATGTGTATGTGCATGTGAGCTATTTGCAAACGTATAAACACAAGGACAATGATTTACCTGCCCGTTTATATGGGATTTTACCAATCAAAGTTGAAAACAAGCAAAGCCATTTACACCCACAATTGGTGGTTAAAGATGAAATCCGACCAGATCGAAATGAACTGGTTCAGGTTAAAGAAAAATACGGCCGACCGATGACGTACACATTGGCGGTGGTTGATGAAGGTTTGTTAGACCTAACACATTTTAGAACACCCACTTTGTGGAATCACTTTTACCAAAAACAAGGTTTGGGTGTAAGAACATGGGATTTGTACGATGAGGTGATGGGCGGTTATGCCGGTAAATACGGGAATGTTTTGAGTGTTGGAGGAGATGAGTCAGGAGGAGTTGACGAATCCGTACACAAGGCAAATAGATTTAAACCAGCTGTGAAATTTTTAGGTCCTTTTCAATTAAAGCCTGGTCAAACTGCCCGTCATTACATCGAAATGGGAGCATACATTGGCGCCGTACGCATGATGGTCATCGCTCGCAAAGACGATGCCTATGGTGAGACGGAGAAATCGGTAAAAGTAAAAAAGCCCATTATGGTGTTGCCAACTTTACCACGAGTGCTGAGTCCTGGAGAAACAGTACAAATTCCGGTTACTGTTTTTTCTCTTGAAGATGGACGTAAGTCTGTCGTCGTTTCTGTTAAGACGAATGATGGGTTAAAACTCGTTGGACTTACAACCAAGACGATAGAGTTCAGTAAATCTGGCGATGAAACAGTTTATTTTTTAGCAGAAGTGGCAGAAAAAGTGGGTGTTGCCACTTTGGAAGCAACAGCCAAAGAGGGGAATGAAAAAGACTCAAAAGCTATTGAAATCGCCATTCGAACACCTAATCCAAGGGTGACGGACGTCACTGATTTGGTAGTACAATCAGGTGAAACGTTGTCCTCTTCGGTGATTTTAGAGGGACTAAATGGAACAAACAATTGTGCCATAGAGGTTTCTGCGTTGCCGCCGTTAAACCTCCATTCTAGAATAGACCAATTACTTCAATATCCACATGGATGCGTTGAACAAACGACCAGTTCTGTATTTGCGCAATTGTTTTTAAACGACGTCATTACGCTAACTGAAAGTCAACTTTTTGAAGCTGATGAGAACATTCAAGCGGCCATTCGTCGTCTTCAATTGTTCCAGAACAGTACGGGTGGATTGGGATATTGGCCAGGTGCTAATGAGAGTAGTCCTTGGGGAACGAATTATGCGGGTCACTTTTTAGTATTGGCTCAACAAAAAGGGTATAAAGTAGATAGAGATTTTATGAAAGATTGGTTGTCGTACCAACAAAAAGAGGCTAAAAATTTTAGTAACAGTCGGTATGACGATGACCTCATTCAGGCCTATAGATTATACACCTTAGTGTTGGCTGGAAAACCAGATTTGGCGTCAATGAACCGGATGCGAGAAACTGCAAACTTGAACCCAACGGTAAAATGGAGATTGGCTGCCGCATATGCCAAAGCAGGCATGCCTGAGGTGGCAACATCTCTTGTGAATGATTTAGAAATTGTTGGTCAACACTACATCAACGGACACGGCTATACTTTTGGCAGTAGTTTACGCGATAAAGCCATGATTCTTGAGACTCTAGGGTTGTTAGGCGAGGAACTACGATATGCTGATTTGATGAAGGAGGTTGCCAAACAGTTGTCGTCAAAAAGCTGGTTAAGCACCCAAGAAACCGCATATAGTTTGATTGCGATGGCGGGTATCTACAAACAAAACAAAGGCAATGGTGAATTGCATTTTGATTTCACTCGATCTGGACATACAACGCAAGCGAAAACGGGTAAAGCACTGTTTCAGAAAGAATTGATTTTGAACGCAAGCAGAAAAACAATACCTGTAAAGGTGGCTAATAAGGGTGAAGGCCTGTTGTTTGTCCGACTGATTAAAACGTACGTACCATTACAATCAGACACCGTTAAAAAACAAAGTAACATGAACCTTGAAGTGAAGTATGTCGATTATTCAGGAGTTAAAATTGACCCAAAAAAGATGGAGCAAGGCACCGAATTCAAGGCAATTGTAACGGTTAAAAATGGCACTCGTAAGGGCTATCAAAAGGACTTAGCCTTGTCCATGATGATGCCAACAGGTTGGGAAATTGAAAACACAAGGTTGAATGGAACCGGTGGCCACAACTATGTATATCGAGATTTTAGAGACGACAGGGTGTATACGTATTTTAATTTGAATAGTGGAGGACAACTCACCTATGAGTTTAAACTCACCGCCACGTATGCTGGACGTTTTTACCAGCCAACTATTACTGCGGAAAGCATGTACGACCATACCGTTATTGCTACTCAGCCTGGAGGTTGGGTTGAAGTGGTCGAGCGTACTGAAAAGAGTCAATAGTGGAATAGTTTGGATGGCGTATACTTGTATTGTAGGTTTGAATACTCATGTCATTTGAATTGCCATACAAGGATATTAAGTCCAAACTTATTTCTATGGATTCTGTCATGGAAAAAGTGATTGCCGCTACACCAGTTGATGTGGAACCCATGCCTGACGTCGACATTTATCGAAACCTAATGCAATCCATTGTGTCGCAACAATTGTCGACGAAGGTGGCAGAGATTATTTGGCAACGCTTCCTTAACTTATTTCCAGACCAAGAGGCACATCCGGAAGCAGTGGTTAACTTAGAGTTTACAACTTTGCGAGGAGTTGGATTATCGGGCTCTAAATCCAACTACATTCAAAATGTAGCACGGTTTGCCTTGAACAACGATATGTCGTTTGAGAAGTTAAGTAGCCTTGGTGATGAAGAGGTTATCCGATACCTGACAGAAATTAAAGGAGTTGGAAAATGGACGGTTCAAATGATTTTAATGTTTCCGTTAGATAGGCCAAATGTCTTTCCAGTGGATGATTTAGGCATCCAAACTAAAATGAAACATTGGTATGGCTTAGAGTCTGAGAAAAAGGCATTGAGAACGGACATGGAAAAGGTGGCACAAAACTGGGCACCCTTTCGGACATTAGCGTGTAAATACCTTTGGGCATCTGAGATTCAAAAAGGATAATGTAGTAACTTCCCATTGTATTAATTCGATGAATATGAAGCGATATGCCATACTACTTCTAATCCTTGGAGTTCTAAAAACCAACGGTTTTACCCAAGATTACGTCACTGTACAATATCAGATTAAAAGCGATTTAGACATAACCTATGGCAGTGCAGCTGACGTTGCTGGAAACGTACGTCAACTAAAAATGGACGTGTCATACCCCACCGACGACACCGTTAAAAGCTGCGGAAGACCCTTAATGATATTGGTGCACGGAGGGGCATTTATGGCTGGCGACAAGGCGGAAGCTTCATTGGTTACATTACGTGAGGAATTTGCTAAACGAGGCTATGTGACCGCCTCTGTAAATTATAGGCTAGGCTTATTTAACACCGACAAACAAATTAATTGCAATGTTTCGTCTTTGGGAGTGAATTGGAATTGTTTGAATATGACAGATTCGAGCGAATGGTATCGTGCTTATTATAGAGGGATTCAAGATGTTCATGGGGCTATTCGGTATTTAGTAAACAATAGAACGACTTACCGTCCCGATGCGAACAACGTGTTTGTTGTTGGAGAAAGCGCTGGAGGTTTTATAGCAATGGGCGTTGGTTTTATTGATGATAGTACGGAGGTGATGAACAACCTAACAGCGTCAATGAGCAATGTCAATCCTCCCAACAAGATATACGAAAACGCCTGTGTGATTGGTCTTGGGTTGGATACATCCATTGCCTCAATGAACTTGGCAAGACCAGCACTGGGTCCGTATTATGGAAGTTTAAACCCACCACTTCAGAACACCTATACCATTCGAGGAGTTGGCAATTTTTATGGTGGGGCTTTCAACGACATTTTTAAAAGCCATTCAACAGTTACACCTGTGTTATACACGTTTCACCAACCGAATGATTTAATCGTTCCTTTCGGTTACAGCAGAGTATTTGCGGGTTTTAACACCTGTGCTATGTCTTTCCCGTTCAATTGCCAAGGCATCATTAGTCGACCGCTTATGCATGGGTCAAAAAGCATTGTAGACCTTATCGATACAGCCAAGGCCAAGGGACAAAAAGTACCAGATTATTTGTTTGAACGCACAACCAATAATGCCAACTGCGCAACGCAAATTGCTAACCCGTCGACCGCAGGGCATGCGTATGATAATTTTACGCTACGACGCAACAACTTGGCAAAATACTTCGCTCCCGTAATCGATACGTGTGGTATGAATAGCATTACACGACCTTCGAAATTAATTTCAGTCTCTTTGTCGCCGAACCCATTGCATACTGGAGAAAACTTAATCGTTTATGGACCATTAGAAGCTGGATCGACCATTGAGATATTTAGTCTATCCGGGGAGTTAATGAACGCTGTGAAACTAGAAAATCCATATCATCAAACGACTGTTGCATGGAGCAACACCCGTGAAACAGGAGTTTACATCGTTCGAATAACTTCTGGAGAAAGCACTATAAGCAAAAGGATTGTGGTTCTGCAATAAGTTGCGTCATTTGCACTATGGCAGGAATCTATGTACATGTCCCATTTTGTCGTAAAGCTTGTCATTACTGTGATTTTCATTTTTCAACTTCTCTAGCCAAAAGGACTGAAATGGTGGACGCTATTTGTAAGGAATTGCTGGACCGCAAAGCCGAAATTACGGAAGAGATAGAAACCATTTATTTTGGTGGAGGAACGCCAAGTGTTCTGAATGTAGCGGAGTTACAAGACATCATTTCACAGATTCAAAAACACTATTCACTCTCGGATTCTATTGAAGTGACTTTGGAAGCCAACCCAGATGATTGCTCAATGATAAATCTGGACATGTGGAAATCAGCTGGCGTAAATCGCTTGAGTATTGGCGTACAATCCTTTCGTCAAGAAGATTTAGAATGGATGAACAGATCGCACAACAGCCTTCAAGCTGTCGAGGCAATTGAAAACGCACACAAAGCAGGATTTGAGGCAATCAATTTGGACTTGATTTATGGCATTCCATCAATGCCTACAGCAACATGGCATCAAAATGTAGCGCTGGCACTTGACTTGCCGATTGACCATATTTCGGCTTATAGCTTGACAGTCGAACCAGGAACTGCCTTAAACCATTTCATTAATAACAAGAAATATCCGGCCCTTAAAGACGAAAAGGCGGCTGAGGAACTGGAATATTTCCAACAGGCAATAGAAGACAAGGGGTGGGAACAATATGAAATCTCAAATTATTGCAAACCCAATGCATATGCCGTTCACAATACAAATTACTGGCGACAAAAACCATATATAGGCGTTGGACCGTCAGCGCATTCTTATGGAAACGGAACAAGGAGGTGGAACATCGCCAACAATGCTAAATACCTCAAAGCGATTGGCGAAGGGCAGCCGTTTTGGGAACAGGAAGAATTAACGGTAAGTGACCAAGTCAATGAACGAATCATGCTTGGCTTACGAACAAAATGGGGAGTTGATTTAGTAGAGTTGCAAACAGTTTATGGGTATGCGTTGTTAGAAATATACAAAGAGGAGATAAATGCGTTTTTATCCAGCAAGCATGTTAAAGTGACCGAGGGTAGATTGTATCTAACAAAAGCGGGTATCATGCTCGGTGACCACATCGCTTCGGAGCTGTTTATGGTAGAATAAAAAAATCCCATAAAAAATTGATGCTCTTATTTTATCTTTGCATTCATTTCTAGAACTAAATTCGTTTTAAAGTAAGATCCACAATAGGTTTTTAATAAAGTTCGAGTTGCACTAGATTCTGACATTTAAAAACATATATGGGGAGATCTCAAGAAACATTCGGTAAAAAAGAAGTACGTAACAAGAAGGCGAAGAAGAAGCGCGAAAAAGAGGCGAAACGCCAGGAAAAGCGCGGTCAAGACAAAAAAAGTTTGGACGACATGATCATGTATGTCGATGCCAACGGTAATTTTACTGAAACCCCACCAGATCCAAGTTTAAAAGAAGAGATTGAAATCGAAAACATCGAAATCAGCGTATCTAAACGCGAAGATGTAGAAGAGGAAATCGAACGCACAGGTACTGTAACCTTTTTTAATGACGACAAAGGTTTTGGCTTTATAAAAGACACTGTATCTGGAGAAAGCGTATTTGTACACATCAACAATACACTAGAACCTATCAAGGAAAATAACTTGGTTAAGTTCGAAGTTGAAATGGGCACACAAGGCCCTGTTGCCGTTAAGGTAGAAGTAAAGCGATAAGCTAGTTTCTTCTTGGCTTAAACCCCCTGTTATTTCTTGATTTGTTATTAGGACGGTTGCGATTCTTGTTTTTAGAATTGTTTTGCTGCTGATTATTTGTGGCTGATTTTGCAGGCATCACATCGGTTGGTTCGTATCCATCAATTGTCTTTGTTCTCGGACTGAATCCAATCAATTTGACGATTCCCTTCATTAAGTCAACCTCTTCGATAGACACCAAAGAAATGGCTTCTCCTTCCGCACCTGCACGACCCGTTCTACCAATACGGTGAACATAATCTTCTGGCACATTTGGGATTTCGTAGTTAACCACATGTGGCAACAAAGGAATATCTAAACCACGAGCCGCAATATCTGTAGCAACCAATACGCGGACACTTCCTCGTTTAAAATCGGCTAAGGCTTTTGTTCGGGCATTTTGACTTTTATTCCCGTGAATCGGTACGGCAGAAATACCGTTTTTCCCCATTTTTTCGGCAAGCTTATTGGCCCCATACTTGGTACGTGTAAACACCAAAACCTGTTGCCAATTGCCTTCTTTAATAAGTTTGATAATCAGGGAAGGTTTTTTCTTTTTGTCAACTCGGTAAATCGTTTGCTCGATTTTTTCAACTGTTGTATTCTCAGGAGTTGCCTCCACCATAACAGGATTGTGTAAGAAACTTCCCGCCAAGGTTTTGATTTCTTTGGAGAACGTCGCTGAAAAAAGGAGGTTTTGTCTTTGCTTTGGAAGCAGGTTAAGGATTCTTTTTATATCTCTTAAAAAACCCATGTCCAACATACGATCTGCCTCATCAAGCACCAAATGTTCCACTTCGTGAAGCGATAGTTTGCGCTGCGATTCTAAGTCTAATAAACGTCCTGGAGTGGCCACCAATATATCAATACCCTTTCTTAGAGCGGTAATTTGTGGATTCGCACTCACACCGCCAAAGATGACGGTAGAACGAATGTCTAAGAACTGACCATATTGTTCCAAGTTGGCCAAAATTTGAGCGGCCAACTCACGGGTTGGAGTTAATATCAATACGCGTATTGCCCTTCGTTTTCTGGACGGAGTTTCAGACAACATCTGTAACAAAGGCAGGGTAAAGCCAGCGGTTTTCCCTGTTCCTGTTTGGGCGGATGCTAATAAGTCTTTTCCCTGAAATACTTCAGGAATAGATTTTTCTTGAATTGGGGTTGGATTTTCATATCCTTGGAGGCGTAAAGCCTTCAGTAAAGGCTCAGACAAGCCTAAGTTTTTAAATGACATGTATTATTGTATTAGAGATGACAATCGAACTAAATGCCATTTCGGAAAACTTTGACGAAGATATAGAGTTTATAATGGGGAGCAATGACAAATCGTAACTTGGTGTAGTATTATGACAACAGTTTTAGTAACAGGCGCTTCCGGATTAATTGGTGGCCATTTGTGTAAAAGACTTTCGGAAGAAGGATATTCAGTCAGAGTATTGGGTAGAAGCACCAGTGCCGTGTCCCCATATGAGCAGTTTACTTGGAATGTGCGAGACAATGTGATGGATGAAAACGCGGTGAAAAACGTTGATTACATTGTTCATTTAGCGGGAGCAAACATCAGCGAAGGTCGGTGGAACGAATCGCGAAAAGCTGAAATAGTGCAGAGTCGTGTAAATTCTGCTAAGTTGTTGTTTGACACTGTAAAGAATACCGATACGAAACTGAAGGCATTTATCAGTTCTTCCGCAATTGGCTATTACGGAGCACAAACTTCTGAAACGATTTTTGATGAAGGCCACGGTCCGAGTACTGACTTTATTGGAGAAGTTTGTAAACAGTGGGAAGAAGCTGCTCAACATTTTGAAGCTGTGGATATGCGTACAGTGATGATTCGGACAGGGGTGGTATTAACACCACAAAATGGGCCGTTAGCCAAAATGGTGATGCCGGTGAAACTGGGCGTTGGTTCGGGTCTGGGCAAAGGAAGCCAGCACCTTCCATGGATTCACATTGAGGACTTATGTAACATATATTTAAAAGCGATTCAAGATGACGCTATGAATGGGCCATACAATGGCGTTGCGCCAGAGCATATTACTAACTTAGACTTTACCAAAACAATCGGAAAAGTCATTGGTAAAAAAGTGTGGATGCCTAATGTCCCAAGCTTTGTTTTAAAACTACTGTTTGGGGAAATGGCGGTGATTTTTTTAGAAGGTAGTCGTGTTTCCTCCAAAAAAATAGAAAAAGCGGGTTTGAAGTTCACACATCCAACTGCCCATGCAGCTTTGGAGAACTTATTGAAATAGGTTACTTAAACTCTCTTGGGTGAGCGTACTTATACAAGTCGTCTTTAGGAAGATTCTTAAAGTATTCGTACGTTATTTTTAAACCTTCTTGTCGGCTATAACTCGGCGTCCAATCTAAAATTTCTTTTGCTCGGGTGATGTCTGGTTTTCTTTGTTTCGGATCGTCTTTTGGCAAATCCTTCAGCACTATTTTTTGATCTGTACCCGTCAACGCAATAATTTCTTTAGCAAAATCAAGGATGCTGATTTCATCTGGATTGCCAATGTTTACGGGCGATGCATAGTCGCTGTGTAACAATCGATAAATGCCTTCAACTAAATCATCTACGTAACAGAAGCTTCTTGTTTGGCTGCCGTCTCCGAAAACAGTAATGTCTTCACCACGCAATGCTTGTCCGATAAAAGCTGGCAATGCTCTACCATCATTTAGACGCATGCGAGGTCCATACGTATTGAAGATTCGGACAATGCGAGTTTCAACACCATGGAAGGTATGGTACGCCATGGTCATGGCCTCTTGGAAGCGCTTTGCTTCGTCGTACACACCACGTGGACCAACTGGGTTCACATTACCCCAATAGTCTTCATTTTGAGGATGCACCATCGGATCACCGTACACTTCTGAAGTAGAGGCAATCAACATGCGAGCGCCTTTGGCAAGCGCCAAGCCTAAACAGTTGTGAGTACCCAATGAACCCACTTTTAACGTTGGGATCGGTATTTTCAGGTAGTCGATTGGACTAGCTGGAGAAGCGAAGTGAAGGATGTAATCTAGCTCACCTGGAATGTGAATGTATTTAGAAACATCGTGGTGATAGAATTCAAATTGTTCTAAAGGCATCAGATGTTCGATGTTTTTTAGATCACCTGTAATCAAGTTATCCATGGCAATTACATGAAAACCTTCCTTGATAAATCGATCACATAAATGCGACCCTAAAAAACCTGCACCACCTGTTATTAATACCTTTTTCATTTGATTGTTTCTCTTCCGATAGAGTAATACGTATAACCTTCGTTAGCTACTTTTTCCAAGCTGAATAAATTACGACCATCAAAGATGGTTTTGTTTTTCAACCCGTTTGTTATGCGTTCAAAGTTAGGGTTTCTAAATTCAGCCCACTCCGTTGCGATGATAAGCGCGTCTGCACCTTCAAGCGCAGCGTACATGTCATCGGCATAAGTAATTTTATCTCCAACAACGCCTTTTACATTGGCCATGGCTTCTGGATCAAAAGCGGTAACTGTTGCTCCAGCCTTGGTCAATTCTTCAATTAAATACAAAGCAGGTGCTTCGCGGATGTCATCGGTATTTGGTTTAAAAGCCAATCCCCAGATAGCAAAGTGTTTGCCTGCTAGTGAATCGTTAAAGTGACGTTTCACTTTTGGAATTAAATAGGTTTTTTGAGATTCATTCACCTCTTCAACCGCATTTAATATTTTAAAATCGTAATCCACTTCCGCAGAACTGCGCACCAAGGCTTTCACATCTTTTGGAAAACATGAGCCACCATAACCAATTCCTGGAAACAAGAATCTGTTACCAATTCGGGTGTCCGTACCAATTCCTTTTCTTACTTTATCAACATCGGCACCTACTAATTCACAAACACGAGCGATTTCGTTCATGAAGGTAATCTTCGTCGCTAAAAATGAGTTTGCTGCATACTTAGTCAACTCAGCAGATTTTTCATCCATGAAGATTACTGGATTTCCTTGGCGCACAAATGGTGCATATAATTCATCCATTAACTTTTTTGCACGCTCTGAGCTACAACCCACTACAACGCGATCAGGTTTCATGAAATCATCAACAGCAACACCTTCACGTAAGAATTCAGGATTTGATACGATATCAAATTCGCCAGAGTAATTTGCTGCTACTGCGTTGTGGACTTTTTCTGCCGTACCTACAGGCACAGTACTTTTGTCGACAATCACCTTGTATTCCGTCATGATCTTACCTAGGTGTTCAGCAACGCCCAACACATACGATAAGTCTGCAGAACCATCTTCTCCCGGAGGAGTTGGTAATGCCAAGAAGATAATTTTTGCTTCTTTTATCGCGTCTTCGATATTGGTTGTAAAATGTAACCGACCTTCCTTTAGGTTTCGTTCAAACAACTTTTCTAAACCAGGTTCGTAAATAGTGATTTTGCCACCCTTTAAACTGTTTACCTTGTTTTCATCAATATCTACACAAGTTACATGATTACCTGTTTCAGCGAAACATGTTCCTGAAACTAGGCCAACATAACCGGTACCAATAACTGCAATTTTCATTTATCTTATCTGAATTTTAATGTGGTTTCTATGATCGTATGTATCTGATTTTCTGTCAGCTCTGTGCTCATCGGCAATGACAAAACACGGCTGCAAAGGTCATACGTAACGGGGAATTTTCCAACCCCCTTATAAGCTTCTTGTTCATTCAATGGAACAGGGTAATACACCATGCTCGGAACACCGTTATTAGCCAAATGTTCTTTTAACGCATCTCTATCTAAACCATTGATTTTGAGGGTGTATTGGTGAAAAACGTGAGAGGACTTTGGATCGCGCTGAGGAATTTCAAACGCCTCATGATTGCCAAATGCTTCGTCGTACCGAGCAGCCACTTGTTGTCGGGCGGCACTGTACGTGTCCAAATATTTTAATTTGACGTCTAAAATGGCGGCTTGAATTGTATCCAGTCTGGAATTGACACCAACGACACTATGGTGGTATTTTTTCTTCTGACCATGATTGCAAATCATGCGCGCTTTAGACGCTAAATCATCATTATTAGTAAATATCGCTCCACCGTCTCCATAACATCCTAAATTCTTGGAAGGGAAAAACGAGGTCGTTCCAAAGTCACCCATACAACCTGCCGAATGGGCCTGACCATTGTCAAAGGTGTATTTTGCTCCAATCGCTTGGGCAGTATCTTCAACTACGAAGATGGAATGTTTTTTTGCTATCGGCAGGATGCTTTCCATATCAGCACATTGTCCGAAGAGATGCACCGGTACTACGGCTTTAGTTTTGTCGGTAATAGCTGCTTCAAATGCCGCGATATCAATTTGGAAGGTGTTGGGATCAACATCGACTAACACAGGTTTTAAACCCAATAAGGCTATCACTTCTGCCGTCGCGACGTACGTAAAACAAGGTACTATTACCTCATCACCTGGTCTTAAATCCAGAGCCATAAAGGCTACTTGTAAAGCATCTGTGCCATTGGCACAAGGAATCACATGTTTTACGTTTAAATACGATTGAAGATTGGCGGCAAAAGATTTTACCTGTGGACCATTGATAAAAATGGTTGAATCGAGAACGGTTTGGATCGCCTCGTTTATTTCATCGTTAATTTTTAGATACTGACCTTTTAAGTCAACCATCTGTATAGACATACCTTCGTAATATTGGCTGCAATATTAACCAAAACTTTACCTTATCTCCTTAATTTTACGTTATTTGCTGCGTTAAATCTATTCAATGAAAGCTGGTTTTCGAAGTCTATTAGTCCTTAGTTTTTTAATCGCTGGAGTGTTTCACGCGCACGCACAACAGAAAACGGTATTCCCTAAAAAACAAGGGTTTTTGTTTGATGTACAATATGGCATTCAAAATCCAGGAGGCGACTTAGAAGAGCGTTTTGGCTGGAACTCAACGCTTGGTTTCGGTGCCCGCTATAAATTTGAAGCCGGCTGGACACTTGGTGTGAAGTACAATTGGATGTTTGGAAACCGAGTAAAAGAAACGAATATGTTTGATTCGATTCTTGGCCCAACGGATGAGATCATTGATAAAGACGGATTGTTTTCTGTAATACGATTGAATCAACGCGGACACACCATGACTTTAAATGGGGGGAGGTTATTTCCGATTTTAAAGAACAATAAAAACTCTGGAATTTTGGTTGATGTAGGTTTTGGCTTTATGCTTCATCGAATCGACATTTTTGCTTCTTCTTTAACCGTACCTCAGATAACGGATGATTACGAAAAAGGCTATGATCGATTGACAGGCGGTATGGCATTTACACAGTTTATTGGTTACCAACATTTGGACCCAAAGAAGCGTGTGAACTTTCAAGTGGGCTTCAGTTTTCAGCAAGCCTTCACAAAAAGTATGCGTTCAATTGATTTTGATACCAGAACATACAACGACACTAAACGAACTGATTTGCTTCAAGGAGTGCGCATCGGCATTATGCTACCCGTGTACACCAAAAAGATCAGTGAAGAAGAATTTTTCATTGATTAATGCGTATCCTATATACGCTCATAGTTGAATTATCCAGACTATTCCTACCGGTTGTAGGTCTCTTCAAACCCAGTATTAAATCGTTTCTTTTACAACGAAAAACAGCGTTTCACGACCTATCGGATTGGGAAAAGCGACCATCCAAAAAACCAGTTTTGTGGCTACATTGTGCGTCACTAGGCGAGTATGAAATGATTGTCCCACTCATTTCGGAAGAAAAGATTCAGAGGAAATTTGAAATCGTCATAAGCTTTTTTTCAGCGTCGGGATATCAACATGCAAAGACAGACGGTTTGATATCGGCCAAGTTTTATTTGCCCTTAGACCGACAATCAGAAATGAAGCGATTGGTTTCAATGGTTGACCCAGCTGTTTTCGTCTTGGTGAAATACGATTTTTGGTTAAATCTTTTATCTGCCGTAAACGACCATGCCTGTTCTACGATTATTGTCAATGGAGTGTTTCGTAAAAACCAGTTTATGTCGTCTTTCTTTGCTGGCGCCTGGCGCAAACAGCTTAAAAAGTTCAACAACATATACGTTCAAAACGAAGCCTCTCTAAACACTTTGGAGGGTTTCGATTTTCGGAATGTCACGCTGTCAAAGGATTTGAGATTCGACCGTGTGGTTCAGTTGAAATCAAAGAACGTGGCAATACCCCAAATTGCAAACTTCACAAACAACCAAACAACGCTCATTCTAGGCAGTTCGTGGCCAGAAGAGGAGTATATCGTTTTGCAGTATTTGGTAGCGATTAAGCCAAACATCAAAGTGATTATAGCCCCACATGACGTACGTCTGGAACATATTGAAAAGCTTCAAAAGGACTACCAAGATTTCAACCCCGTATTGTTTACCGACACAACAGACTTTACGAATTCCCAGGTACTCATACTAAACACCATTGGGCATTTATCAAGTGCTTATCAATATGCCAGTATTGCCTTTGTAGGAGGCGCATTTGGGAAAGGGTTACACAACGTATTAGAAGCTGCAGTGCATGGAATTCCAATCATGACAGGTACAAAAATTGAGGCGTTCCCTGAAGCGATTACCTTACAAGACTTAGGCGTTTTACATGCACTTGATCAAGACCCACGGCATTTCATTGACGTTATCGCAGACTACTTAGAAAACCCAGATAAATTGCATCAAGCCAAAGAAATACTGTCAAATTGGTTTGAAGGCTTAACTGGAGAATCCAAGAAAATCCAAGACTATATTCTTTCTGTAAGCTAAAAGCGAGAAAGTGTAGAATAATCGAAAAAATAGGTGGATTGTGTTCTTTGTGGTTCACTGCTATTAAATTGCACCACTATGAAGACTAATAATTACCGATTTTTAATGCTTTCCGTTTTCTTTTTGGCTGCTACATCTTTTAGTGTAGCTCAAAAAAAAGCAGCAAAGACTACTCCTAAAACCACTCTAAAAAGTGCCACTTTTAATGGCTTAAGTTTTCGATCTGTCGGACCAGCGTTAACGTCTGGGCGGATTGTGGATCTTGCTATTAACCCAAATAATTCGGCAGAATACTTTGTTGCTGTCGCTTGTGGAGGTGTCTGGAAGACAAGCAATGCTGGAATCACCTACACGCCAGTATTCGATAAGCAAGGGAGTTATTCTATCGGTTGCGTTTCAATTGCAGCGTCCAACACGAATGTTGTTTGGGTCGGTACAGGAGAAAACAACAACCAAAGAAGTGTTGCCTATGGCGACGGAGTGTATAAGTCGGAAGATGGTGGTGTAAGTTGGAAAAATATGGGACTTAAAACGTCCGAGCATATAGGTAAAATACTCATTCACCCGACCAATAGCGACATCGTGTATGTATCAAGCATGGGGCCGCTTTGGAACGCTGGAGGAGAGCGAGGAATTTATAAAACGACCGATGGCGGCAAGACCTGGAACCAAATTTTTAAATTAGATGAACATACGGGTGTTGCAGACATGCAAATGGACCCAAGAAATCCAGACGTGATTTATGCGGCATCGCAACAAAGACGCCGACACGTGTTTACCTATATTGGAGGTGGTCCTGGCTCAGGGGTGTTCAAAACCAAAGACGGCGGCGCATCGTGGGACACCATCAACAAAGGATTACCAGCAGTAGATAAAGGAAGAATTGGATTGGCCTTATCGCCGTCAAACCCAGATTTTATTTATGCTATTGTAGAGGCGGCTGACGGTAAAGGAGGTTTTTATCGATCTACCAACCAAGGAGCAAGCTGGACTAAAATGAGTAAATACACAACCAGCGGGAACTACTATCAAGAAATTGTGTGCGATCCATTGAATGAAGATAAAGTCTTTGTAATGGATACCTGGTTACACCACACAGTTGATGGAGGTAAAACTGTTAAAGCCACTGGAGAGAATTCCAAACACGTTGACAACCATGCCATGTGGATTGACCCTACAAACACCAATCATTGGTTAGTGGGTTGCGATGGTGGATTGTATGAAACTTGGGACCACGGTAAATTTTGGCATTACAAAGCCAATTTGCCAATCACTCAGTTTTACAAAGTGAGTGTCGACAATGCCCTCCCGTTTTATAATATTTATGGAGGAACACAAGATAATAATAGTCAAGGTGGACCATCTCGGACTATCAACGAACACGGCATTTCCAATTACGATTGGTTTATTACCAATGGGGGCGACGGTTTTGAATCTGCGATTGATCCAGTTGATCCGAATATTGTCTACGCACAATCGCAATATGGTTGGTTGGTTCGTTACGATAAAAAAAGTGGAGAGCGCACAGGCATTAAGCCACAACATAAAAAAGGCGATCCAGCTTTAAGATGGAATTGGGATGCACCTTTGATTGTTTCGCCTCATAAACATACCCGCTTATATTTTGCTGCAAACAAGGTATTCAAGAGCGATGATCGTGGTAATACCTGGGAGGAAATTAGTCCTGATTTAACACGCCAATTAGACCGAAACAAAATGAAGGTCATGGATAGGGTTTGGGAAATGGAAGGCGTTGAGAAAAACAAATCGACAACCATTTTTGGAAACATCGTGGCAATGGATGAATCTCCGATTCAGGAAGGACTGCTGTACATCGGAACAGATGATGGACTCATTCAAATAACAGAAGACAACGGAAAAACCTGGTTTAAGATTGATAAGGTTGCAGGTGTACCACACATGACGTATGTGAACGCTATCGTTTGTTCGCAACACGATGCCAACGTGGTATATGCTGTGTTCAACAACCACAAACAAGGCGATTTTAAACCTTATGTTGCTCGTTCTAATGATAAAGGGCGAACGTGGACATTAATTCAAGGAAACCTGCCAGAAAGAGGCAGCGTATATGACGTAGCCGAAGACCACGTAAACAAGAACTTATTATTTGCTGGAACCGAATTTGGCGTGTTTTTCTCTATTAACGGAGGTAAAGAATGGACGCAGTTAAAAGCGGGCTTACCAACGATTGCGGTGCGTGATTTGGAAATTCAAAAGCGCGAAAACGATTTAGTACTTGGAACGTTTGGCCGTAGTTTTTACGTGTTAGATGATTACTCAACGTTACGCCATTTTACAGCGGGTGATACGGCGAAACCAGCCATTATTTATCCCATTAAAACGGCGTTGATGTTTACTCAAAGTCGGCCATTGGGTGGACCTGGAAAAGCATCACAAGGGGAATCATTTTTTACCACTCCCAACCCTCCAGTTGGAGCCGTGTTTACGTATATGTTAAACGAAGAGTTAAAGACGTTAAAGCAAAAAAGACAGGAAGCAGAGAAAAAAATTAAAAAGAATAAAGGCGATATTTATTACCCAACACCTGAAGAACTGCGGCTAGAAGAAGCGGAAGAAAAACCGTATTTACTCTTTGTGATAAAAGATGCTGATGGCAAAGTTGTAAGAAGGTTAAAAGGAAAGACAACAAAAGGTATTCAACGCATAGTGTGGGATTTTAGATATCCACCAACCAGTCCAGTGGTATTGGTAACCAAAAAGCCTGGTAGATATGGCAGTGCGGATAAAGGTCCAATGGCGTTGCCAGGAACTTACAACGTGACCATGTACAAGGTGGTCAATGGAGTTTCAACGGAATTGGTTGGCCCACAGTCGTTTGAAATTAAGCCCCTTTTACATCAGACCTTACCTGCCGAAAGTCGCGAAGATGTTCTGGCTTTCGAAAAAGAAAGTGGTGAATTATATCGAAACGTTTCGGCTGCGATGCGGACGATTCAAGACCTAGAAAACCGATTGAAGTATATCAAGGTCGCAGTACAAACTACACCATCTGCTTCTCTAGATATGTTAACAGAAGTGAGATCTGCAGAACTGGCGATTGATGATATAAAAATCATCGTTTGGGGGGATAATGCTTTGTCGAAACATGAATTTGAAACACCCAACACCTTAGCTTTTAGAATTAGTATGGCGTATTACAGTTCGTTGAGTAACGCTTCTGAAATCACCCAAACAAACAAAACATTATACCAAGAAGCCAAAGTGGAGTTTGCTGAACAAATGGTGAAAATTCAGGATGTGATTACGACAATTGAAAAAATGGAAGACACCTTGGATATTGTCAAAGCGCCATACACTCCAGGTCGTGAGCCGAAGAAATAACGAGAACTAACGCAAAGGTAAATTATAGGTTAGTTAAGACAGGCACATTGTTACATGTGGGTATCGTCCAAAACGTCGTCAGAGGTAAGCACTTCTTCATGGTGAATTCTTTTCGACAACATTTTATATACGATAAAACAAGTGAGTATTCCTATTGGGAGTCCAAGTAAGCCGATGACCATTTTATTATTTTCATCGATGGCTGTTATACCAAAGAAATCAATAAGGACATAGATGAGCATTCCAGCTAGAAACTGACCGCCATAGTACGATACAACGCCAATAATGGCATATCCAACTTTGTTTTTAACATATTCCTTTGCCAAGTCGTAAAAAAACTTCCCGGCAAAAAGGTTAAAATTAAACCTATCATCTCTAATACCCGTAATAGTTGTAACGTTGGTTTTTCTTCTTCACCCTATTGCGTTCAGTATATAATAAATCTGCAACCGCATACTTCATTTTTTCGTCTAAGTCTTCATCGTCCAGGTAGTCATTACCAGTGTTTCGAACATCAGTTTGATCTGGAATGATGGTGGAATCTAATGGTAATACCCCGACATAGTCGTAGTTCCATTCAGCCTCGTTGTACTTGTCCTTTTTCTTGAAAATATAGATGTAGCCCTTGGTGTCTTTAGTACTGGCTGGAACACGTTTTAAGAATTGAACACTGTCTTCATCCTCGATGGTGACGTACCTGTACAACAAACCTCGCGCAACCTTTTCTTGGGTTAAGCACGAATCCGGAATTAGGTCTTCTTTACCAATCTCTTTAAGCGATGTGTAAAGCTTAATTAAATACTTGTCCTGATTTGCGAAGTGACCCCAAATACTGTCTTCTACTTCAATTCCTGCTGCAACAAACTGCAAACTGGTGTTGAGTAAATCTGGTTTTGAATTCAACCGCTTGGTTCTCACAAAATACTCTTTAACATCCTTAGAATTCTTAAACGGAATCAGAAGCTTATTGTACGCCTCCATACTTTCTGAGTGCGACGTACTGCTGTAAGAATATCTCGAATACGACTCATCATACCCACTTTCTGAATGAGATTCAGCCATCACACGCTTAAGGCCATCTTTTGCTTCACGTACCAAGTCTTTTCGATAGCTTTTATAGTCTTTGGGTTTTAAAACACCAGAATCCAACATTTCAGCCATCAATACATAAACACCTGTTTTGTACTCAGGGTATCCAGTGAATTTCAACAAGAAAGGGAACAGTTCTTTATAAATTATCAAACTGTCGGACATACTTGAGGTTAGGTATTCCACTGAACTTTGGCTGACCAAAGGTGTTTCCGACTCAAGTAATTTGGCAAATAGTTTAGTGGAAGATTTCGTTTTTTGATTTACCAGCGCTTGAAGCACGGCTACCTGTATTTGGGCTGTATCTACACTGCGGTTGTACACTTCTTCGAGATATGGCATCACAGCGCGGTGTTTCAAATAACCCAATTGCTCAATGAGATGAACACGTTCTTTTACACCAAAATCTTTGTGTTTAAAACCATCGATGATATCAATGACTTGTTTGGTGTGTTTTTTATCAAACCTAATCATCCGCATAGACTGCAAAGCATAATCCTTTGCCAAACTGTCTTCTCCGTATAAATCCTCTAAGAAAATATCTCCTTTGTTCTGATTAAACGGTAATCCAACAACTGTATCAGCTTGTGGTTGAAAGCTTTCAAAAAAGGTTTTGCCAAACTCACTTTCTGAGCCTATTTCTCCAACGTACCGCATTCCGTAAAGGATACCGCCGTTAACTCGGTATTGTACATGTATGTTTCTCACACTATTGGTGTCTGTGAGCACAAAGGAATAGGTGTTTGAATCCTTGCTTATTACTTCATCTTCAATTACCAAACCTTTACGTGTGAAAAAGTGCTTTTCTCCTCTCCACAAAGAATCATAAGATGGTCGGTAATAGTATCTAGAAAACTGACGGAAGTACAGATATACTTCCTCATCGTTCATCATGTCACCATAATAGATGTACTCGGAGTTACCGTCATAATTACGGTCATTTTCTTTATTTCTAATTCTACTGGTAATTTCTCTTAAGTCGAATGCGCTGTAGCCTGATCGTTTGGTATTTGATTTAACCGTATAGAAGTAAGTCGTGTCTTCAAAAGTAGAATACGGCCGAATGGGAGAAACAGCTGTTTTTTCAAACGTATTAAAGAATTCCGCCGGCCAGGTCGAATCGGCGGTTTTAGCCAAAATCTGGTAGTATTTCGGACCGTCAATCATGTATAGGGAGTGGACAAAACGAAGCGAATCTTTACAGGTTGTTCGTAATGCTTGCATGCCCTTATGTTGCAAAAAGGAACGGTTGAGTTCTTTATGTTTTAATTCATCTTGGAATTGAGTAGCGATATATGAGAGTTCAAAAGTATCCTCTTCAATATAGCTTTGGTCGTGGTAAGATGCTCTTTTGACACTGTAAAAATCATCACCATTGATGGCAAATAATTCTACTGCGTTGCCAAAAAGGTGTTTCATATCCGTATTTTTCTCATCTGTAATTGGAGTACCTGGTAGGTCTATCGCAAATCCATAAGGAGACTCGTGGCGTTGCCATTTGTGGTCAGTACCATTGATTTTAAACGAACTAAAAATCTCTTCTAAATTGTTATTGTCTTTAACGTAATCGAGCGTTCCACCGACCTTAAATACAATCATTTCAACCGGTGTGGCGAAAATGAGGTATCGCTGATAGTCACTCTTTTTGGTTTTATTGATGATATCAAAACCAGGATATCCGTTTCGTTCAATCGATTTTTGAACTTCGATTTTCCCTGGAATGTTTTCGTACAACAAACTATCAATTCGCTTGATCATGTATTCTTTTGTCTGATTGCGCATGGCGCCATGGTATCGCAGACGAATCAATGAGTAATTGGTTCCGTTCGACATATCAGGGTAGAAATACATTTTGTAATATTGGTTCGAAGGCATTTCAATGAGTTTGCCAGGTAGTTTTACTTCGATCCAATCGTCAGAAGTTTTGTACGTACTTAACTCCTTTTCTACATAGGTTTTTTCAAGCTTGTCTCGGTACTGCTTGCTGTATTCCCCAATATTTCTGGTCACTGGTCGTACGTTATAACCGAGGCTTCGCAACATTTCAATCACGCCTTTTTCACCGGCTAGGTGGGCGGCACCAATACCAGAAAACAAAGTTTTACCAGACTGAATAATCGAATCCATCTTATCAGTAATGTTTTGATTTCTAATATGTAACATGTACTTCTGGTGGTTCTCTCCAGGATTCATGATACGTTGAAGTGAATCTACCATATCCAAATCAGCACTTCGGTAGGCGTCTTCGAGCATTTCTCTCGGACTCTTACCTGAGTTAATCAATTTTCTATAATCTAGGTTTTTTGGCTTGTCCTTTTCGTCGTCATCAGGGATGTCTGCGCGTTGTGTTAAACGCTGAGATTCCATAAAGTCTTCCAAACCGATTACCTTTTTATTCAGTTTTTCACCAGCTTGGTGGATGTACATATCGAGATAGGTTTCTTCCTCAAAATCGGCTGCATATGACGATTTACGATACAACATGCCATTCATGATTCGGTTGCTAAAGTTGAGGCTGCTTCCAAATACTTTTTTGTCGACTTCTTCGAACTTGAAGGCGTCTCGATAAAAATCTCGGTGATAGGTTGCAGTTCTATATAAACCGCCTGTTTCCTCCATATATTCTGTGCCAAACATATACGACAACCAAGTGGTTGCGTCGCTTTCAAGCGCAACGTAGTCGCAACTTTCTAAAGCCATAAAGAAAGAATCGCCAAGGTGAAAAGCCAGCTTGCTACTTACATGCATGGTGCCATATAAGTAACTGGGTTTTTCTGCACCGTTACCAGTTATTTCCCAAAGCAGACTAGGATATTTTTTTTTGGGGGCCTCTTGTGCTTTTACTGTATTCGTTGAAAGAACACATATGAGTAAGATTACAATAGATGAAAGGGTCAGTTTTAAAGTCGGTTTTATAAATTGGTTCATTAGATAGGATATATGTGACTAATAGTTCGCAAAATACAACGGAAACGTGTATTTGTATTAAACGGTTTTACGAACGATAAATTATTCTGGATTCTTGGAATCTAGGAGAATGGTTACCGGTCCATCGTTGGTAAAGGTCACCTGCATATTGGCACCAAAAATGCCTGATTGTACGTTGGTTTCTAGATTTTCGTCCAGACTGGTTATAAAGTGTTTATACAGACTTTCCGCAGTCTCAGGTCTGGCGGCTCGCATGTACGAAGGGCGGTTTCCTTTTTTTGTTGAAGCGTGTAATGTGAACTGACTAATGACCAAAACTTCGGCATTTTGGTCGGTGATGGATTCGTTCATAACACCGTTTTTGTCGTTAAGAATCCGCATATTGATGATTTTTCGAACCAACCAATCCACGTCTTCTTGACTGTCTGCTTCTTCCACACCGAGTAAAATTAGCAGCCCATAAGTGATCTGTCCTGTTGTTTCTTGATTGACAACTACTGCTGCGTTTGCCACACGTTGGATGACGGCTCTCATATTATTTAGTTACCCATTTAATTTTCTCACCAATTGGCCTGCGCGTAGATTTTGGTTGAATCGCATCCTTTTTCAAACTACCCAGATACACAGTGCCAAGACAAGTTTGATTGTCTTCTAAGTCTAAAAACTCCGCAAATTCTGGCAAATACACCAACATACCCGAACTCCAGTAACCGCCAATATTTGGATAACTAGAGGCAGTCAATAAGATGTTTTGAACGGAACAGGCAACGGCACTGATTTCTTCAACTTCTGGTAAATTGGGTTTGTCGCTGAGCTCCACAACAATCACGATAGCGTGTGAAACTTGTTTTGCACGTGCGGCATATCGCTGGTATTTGGCTTCGTTAAAGGCATCACCACTGTTCGACTTGTACAGTTCTGCAAGGGTAGCCATAAGTTTGGTTAAGCCTTTCTCCTTAAAAATGATGTAGCGCCAAGGCTCGGTGTGGTAGTGGTTTGGCGCCCAATTCGCGTTCTCCATGATGTCATGAATGATGGAATCGTCAATGATTTCACCCGAATATTGACTTGGATATATTGAGCGTCTATTTCGTATGAGTTGATGTACGTCCATTGATTTTATCTATTGAGCAAACAATTTTACGACTTATTGCGTATCAATAATGAACGATTTGGATAATTTTGTCCAACAGTAAAAAACAAAAAATTATGGCATTTCAATTACCAGCATTACCGTATGCTACTGACGCACTTGAACCAAACATCGATACACGTACGATGGAAATCCACCATGGCAAGCACCATGCTGGGTATGTTGCAAAATTAAATGCAGCGGTTGAAGGCACAGAAATGGAAGGAAAGTCTTTAGAAGACTTATTAAAAAACCACAACGACAATGGCGCTGTGAGAAATAATGGAGGTGGTCACTATAACCACAGTTTGTTTTGGAGTATCATGTCACCGAACGGTGGAGGTGCACCAAGCGGTGACTTAGCGGCAGCTATCGACTCTGATTTAGGAGGCTTAGACGCATTTAAAACAGCATTTGCGAATGCTGCGGCAACACAATTTGGCTCAGGTTGGGCGTGGTTATGCGTTTGTGAAGGCAAGCTTTGTGTTTGCAGCACACCTAACCAGGATAACCCAGTGATGGGCGCTGGTTGCGCAGGAACACCAATTTTGGGTATTGACGTATGGGAACATGCATACTACTTGAATTACCAAAACAGAAGACCGGATTACATTGCTGCATTTTGGAATGTAGTGAACTGGGATGAAGTTGCGAAGCGTTACGGTGCAGCAAAATAATCTTACATACAATCTTGTTAAAGTCCCGTGTCGTTTGGCATGGGACTTTTTTGTTTATACTAATTTGGGTAGCCGAGGCGTTATTTGATTACCCAAAACAATTGCAATGAAGTCACTCACCACCTGTATCCTTTCCCTTTTTATCAGTTCTTTCGTTTTTGCTCAGTCGAGTCAAATAGTGCTTAAAAGTGAATTGACCATCGACAAGCCGATAAAGAAAATGGAGGGTATGACTTGGATTCATCCGTTGCTTTCACAGAGCGTGAATCTTAAAAAGTTGAACGACACAATAGAATTGGAGATGCCAAAGGTGACCAGATTCTACCCAGACATGGCGAAGTTGAAGGATGGAACCAAAGACGTTCATGGATTGCATTGGGTAAAGTATAATGAAATACCAACTACGGCAGACATCAGAGAGGTTGTACGACCTTATTTTATTAAGAATTTTGAAGTGACCAATGGGGAGTATAAGGAGTTTTTAAGTCATCAGACTGAAGAAAACAAAGCGTTGCTATATCCAGACACGCTTGTTTGGATAACCGATTTTAAATATGCGTACAATGATCCATTGACCAAGATGTATTTCTATCATCCTAAATATGATATGTATCCAGTGGTTGGTATAAATTATTATCAAGCGCAGGCGTATTGTTTGTGGTATCAAGAGAAGTTAAACGAAGAGTTAAAGCTAGAAGGGAAACGCATCATTGTGGACTTGCCTAATCAATTTGAGTGGGCTTTTGCAAATGGAGATGTTTATTATGGAGGTACTCAAAGACGCCCGCCGTATCTCAGTGGCTTTTATGACACAGACTATCTAACCAACTTGAATTTGATTCACGACACAACCCATCAAAATTTGATTAATCGAGCGATTCTTCCAGGATATGCCAACATGAATACCCAAAACTTTATGGATGATGGATACCTATATACCAGTTCGATTGCACATAAAAAGCAGGTCTGGGGGCCTGTTACAGTTCATATGGATCAGGTGGCAGGCGTGTATTACATGAACACCAATGTGAGTGAATGGTGTAAAGAGACGTATCAAGATAATTGGAAAGAATTATTTGCATGGAGACAAAATCAACTCAGATCGATGGGAACCAAAGAGTCGTTACTTCTTGCAGACTTAGAATCGTATTACAATGATTTCAATGATACGATTTCAGGACAAATGGTTCGAGGAGGAAACTGGCTTTATGAGCACCATTCTTTTAGAAACGGACAAAACGTTGGTATGCACGACGCCAAGTTGTTTATCAATCCAAATAAAGGACACTCAACCGTAGGATTTAGATATGTCATTCGGTTCGAAGACGTTGTAGAATCGGCTTCGAAGTAGATTATTGGTCGGCGGAGTTATTCGCCTCCCATAGCGTAAATGCTGTTAGTTCTGTTTGAATTTTCTTTATGGCAAAAGCAATTACAGTTGCGTCATCGATAAATCCCAAACCGACAATAAAATCCGGTAAAACATCAAAAGGATTTACAAAATAGACAATTGCCGCAACGACATACAAGAGGGTAGTCGGTGAAAAGTCTTTATATGCACCCGTTGTATACGCCTTTAGCATCCTAAAAAGCTTTTGCAAGTCATCAACAAAACCACTCAGCGCATTGTCTTTGTCCTTTGCTTTTTTTACGCCTTTTTCTATCAAGCTCGTTAGTTTGCTTCCGTTCTCGATTATTTTTTGAGCACTCCGTTTTGCCTTTTCAAAACCCTTTGGTTGTGTGTTATCCGTCATAGGGGTAAATTGGGTAGAAATTTCTTAAATCACAAATTGTTTCAACCAATTCACCAAAACTTTCGTCATAGAAGAAAAGAATTATGAAAAAGCTCATTTGTATCTGTGTGTGTTTTGTATCGGTTGGCGCGTTTGCCCAAAAGAAGACCACCATTAAAAGTGGTTGGATAACAGAACCTGAATATTTTTTCTCAAAGTATGGAAGAGACATGAATGAAATGGACACTTTGGAAGTTTTACCATTGAACAAAGCCTGGCAGTTGTGTTGTCTTTCGCTGACACCCGAGTGTTCAAGAACTTGGTTGTTTGATGTTGGGATTTACCATGAAAAAACTCAAAACAAACAGACGGTTAAAGGTGGTGTCGGGGCTTATTTCCCAGCTTTAAACGCGATAAGCACATTCGATTATCATCGTACTATTCAGACAAGCGCTCAAGCGATTGGATTCAATTTTTTAGTCCAATTGCCTAAGGTCAGTATTCGGTCCACGACGATTGATTTTTACCCGATACGGGCTGGTTTTAACACAGGCCTGTACAAACCGAAAGACGAGGCTGCCCAACCTTATGTCGAACCAAAACTCGGTTTGGTGATGCCTTTTGGTCGAGGACATATTTATGCGTCATATAGGTTTATTGCTGGCAACAATGAAATGTATAATGCCACTAAAGGTTGGAACTTTGGATCAACAACGTTGCTAGGTTGGTAGAATGTATGCCATTGTTTTAGAATCAGTCACCAATTTAAGGGGCGTTTAGCGATTAGCGTTTGGCATTTGGCATATCGGCCACAGGCCGACAAACGTCAGAATTCAAATTAAAGATATTGCAAAGTGGCTACCGTTTATAAGGCGAGCAGGATTCACTTTTACATTTAAAATTTTACATTTTACATTTCGGCCGAAGGCCGACTACTCTTCCCACTGCACCTTTTTACGATCTTCTGTAGGTGATTTTTCTCGACGAATCTCTCGTTTGAGTTCTTTGAAGAATTCCTTTCGTTCTTCCTTCACCTCATTTTTGATTTTATCCTTTACAGCTTTGCGATCGTATTTGATCTTTAGGTCCTCTGGAGTTCCGACCATTAAGATATAAGCACTTAAACCACCGTCGCTGTTTTCTTCAAGCTGGCGTTCTTTTTTGCGTTTGACCCAACCAGACTTGTTTGCGAGCAGCTCTGTTACCCGTATCTTAAGTTGGTAATTCATGTAATTATCGAAGTTGTGCGTACCTGCAATCTCAAGGTTCATGGCACTGTTTTCAATTGCCATGGACGGCAGGTAAATGGTTCTGTTTCGAATTTCAATGGTGTTCTTAAGTTCTTTAAACTTGACGTCTTGTAAATTCTCGAGTTCAACAAAACTTGACAACGACTCCAAGGTAGAATAGTTTTTCAATCGACCATTTTCAATCAGCACATCTGCAAGCGCCACCACACTGTCTTCAATCACATTAAATTTACGATCGAAGTGCATATGCAGGTCAATAGTAGTGGTTAACTTTCCTTCTAATATGTCGGGTGTAAATTCGGTTTGACCAAAATTGTCGAAGTCTTTCAACAGCGCATCTAAGGCCACATTTTCGGATACAGAAGTGGAGTGAAGTTCAAACCTATCTTCGAAATCCAGAAGTTCTCCGTCAAGTTGGTTGGTGCCTTCCCAGGCGTCAAACAGCAGGTTTCTAAAAACCATTCCTTTTTTGTCCCACCGCATGCGACCAGACAGGTTCTTGGCTTTAAAGTTCGACCATTTAAAGGCCAGAATGTCTACTTCTAAGTCACTGTCGATGTTATAATCTAAGCTGATTAACGCACTGGTGTCGGTTGATTCGGTTGTGTCACCCAAAACATCTAAGTTGATGTGGGTGCTTTTAAGTTTTCCCTTTATCTGCAGGCGTTTTTGGTCGACTAAGTACGTCTGCCAGTTTGAGATGTTTCCTTCAAAATCCACGTTATTGCTCCATAGTTCACCTGTAACCGACACTTTCGAGAGAACGTCCCCAATGACTCTTGTTTTTGCAGACAGGTTTTGCAGGAGATATTGATTTCCGATTTTGTAACTTACATCACGCAACTCAATGTCGCCTTTCACAGTAGATCGAGTGAAATCAACTTGTTGTAAGCTGTCGTTGTAAGGCAAATTACCCTCGAGGTTAAACAACGATTTCCCTATAAATTCTGCAGTCTTGTCCGAGCTAATGAGACCTTTAACATCGTTAAAATCAATAAGCCCTTTGAGTTTAAATTGGGTATTCGGTTTCATCAAGTCTTTCAATGTTAAAGTGCCAGACAGACTAGATTTCTTTAAATTTAATTCCGTTAGGTCGATGGCGAGATCCATTTTTTTGGAATCCGGATTTTTGAGTGTTCCAGTCAGATTTATTTTTTGACAATCTAGATCCAATTCTTTTGAAGATACGGACGCATCAGAAAACGCAAATGCGACGTCAATATTGGGCCATGCATTGTCTGTAAAGCGACCATTGACCGTTCCTTCGACATCAATTTGTCCAGAGCTTCTTAAATCACGAAGCGCATAAGCAACTTCATTTGGCAAAACCGAAATGACGCACTGCACGTCGATGTTTTTCCCTGTGAAACTAAGATCAAGGTCGGGTTCTGAACCAACTAGCAAGACATCACCTTTAATGTCTAGCATCAAGTTGTCCATGCCTATTTGTCCTTTGTCTATGTGGTAAGCGTTTATTTTTTGGTCAATTTCTATGGCCAAATCCGCTCTTATTTTTTTTCCAATAACGTAGTCGATACCACCCAAGGTGAGGTGGTCGAATAAACCATCTCCTTTGGTTTTGAGCTTGAATTTGTCATCTTTAAACTTTCCAGAAAACACCAATGCGTCTGTTTCAAAGTTTAGACTTTGGTCCTGACTTTGATCCACGTAGATGCATCGGAAATTCTTCATGGACACGTGTTTCAAATCAATATCGAGTGCGGTGGGGTTGGCAGAAGTATCTGGCTTAAATATGTCGTAATTCGTTGTGCCATTTTTGTCGGTGTGTAACCGAACTGCACCACCATAGAGTTCTATTTTGTCGATTTCATTCTTGCCATTTAACAAGGTTAAAGGATTGAATTTGACAACCACGCGCTGTGCCTGAAGTAGGTGTTGGTTGTATCGTAGGACAGACTCATTGATGCGGACATTGGTCAGCTCGAGGCTGAGATTAGGAAAAGTTTTGAGTCCGTTGAGGTTAACCGCGTATACTGTTGCCTGAACGTTCAGTTGTTCGTTTAGCTCCGAAATAAGCACCTTTCGTAGCAGCTTTCCACCCACATAATAGGACGCCAACACCACTGGGGTTATGTAGAGTAACCACCAGAGTGTTTTGTGAAGGTATTTCGCTGTTTTTTTCAGGCTTAATGGGTGTTAAAAAGGTAACAGACAAAGATGCTAAATTGGTGGTTGTGTTTAGACAAAACGAATAAACATGCAACGGTGGTGTGTCTATAATTTGTGTCAATGAATTTTTTTTTAAAAAAGTGCTGAAATAAGATTTTCGTAACATTATATTTGCAGCCCTTTAAAAGAAGAAGGGCGATTAGCTCAGTTGGTTTAGAGCATCTGCCTTACAAGCAGAGGGTCGTAGGTTCGAATCCTACATCGCCCACCCTGACTATAAAGTATTTACAAGCCTTGCAGACATGCAGGGCTTTTTTATTTGCATACAATTTGCATACTTTGAGACTGTTTTTATTATTTGTGGATACTGAATTATGTTGATAATCTAATAAAGAGATAAAAGATTATTATTTAAGCACGTTAATTAAGAAACGAGATACTCAATCATAATTGTTTCAATGCAAACAGCCGATAAATATTCGGCTCTCATCTTAGCGGTAGTAAAAGAAAACTGTAACAGCGTTAAATCATTTAGCCCTAGGTTCACAAAAGGGATGCAGTGTCTAATATGATTTTTGACAGGCATACGTATTAACCGTCCATTCTGTTTATGATTATGCTCACGTTATTCATTTAGATACAACCCAACACTATATTCCTTTTTACCTTCGATAACATAGAATAACAATTAGCGGGTCATTTTGATTGAAGTTTTGAAAAAGCTAAGACAATTAAAAATAGTAGTAACTTGGTTTCCAAGTTTAAATAAAGAGAACTTCAAGAGGGCCCCTCACGCATCACTAACACAATAACTCAAACGCATATTTCTATGAAATATGTAGTTTAATCAACCATTAACACGCAATTATGAAACTACACATTCTATCGCTCTGCCTTGTACTATCATCCGGCGCAACAGCTCAAACTCAATTAGGAGATGACCTACTTGGTGAGTCCAAAGGTGATAACTTCGGAATCTCTACGGCTTTATCAGGTGACGGAAGGATACTTGCAGTTGGTGCAATTTATGATGATGGCGTTGGTTCAAATTCTGGTCACGTTAGAGTTTACAAGTTAAATGTTGATAGTAATGAATGGGAACGAATGGGTTTCGACATTGACGGTGAAGCAAGTGAAGATCAAAGCGGTCGGTCTGTGTCTCTTTCTGAAGATGGGAAGATTCTTGCAATAGGTGCGGGAAGAAATGACGGCAACGGGAGTAATTCTGGGCACGTAAGGGTTTTTCAATATGAGTCAGGTAAAAATATTTGGAAGCAAATTGGCAGTGACATTGACGGTGAAGCAAAAGAAGATTATAGCGGTGTCTCTGTATCTTTATCTGGCCAAGGTGATATAATTGCAATTGGGGCTCACGAGAATGATGGAAATGGTTCAGGTTCGGGACACACAAGGGTTTATGAGTATTCTAATTCACAAAAAGACTGGGTGCAAGTAGGTCAAGATATCGATGGAGAATCTTCGAATGATTTTAGCGGTATTTCAGTTTCCATGTCTCGAAATGGAACACGCCTTGCAATTGGTGCATATCAGAATGATGATGGTGGGGCCAGCTCAGGGCATACGAGAATTTTTGAGTATAACCAAACAAACAAAACTTGGACTCAAATAGGCACTGATATTGACGGCGAAGCTGCTACTGATTGGAGTGGTTTGGCAGTAGCATTAGATGCAAAAGGAATGCGCGTGGTAATTGGAGCGTATCAGAATGACGGTAGTTTCAGTAGCGCTGGGCACACCCGAATCTTTCAGTATGATGAGAACAACAAAGATTGGTTTCAAATAGGTGAAGACATAGATGGTTCTGCGGCTGGTGATAGAAGTGGTTGGTCAGTAGCTATTTCCGACAATGGTAAATTAGTAGTTATAGGTGCAATCTTTAATGACAGAAACGGCTCTTCTTCTGGTCAAGTTCGCGCCTTCCAATATAATCCGATCACAAAAAAGTGGCAACAAGTAGGTAAAGACGTATACGGTCAGAAGGCTGGGGACCAATGTGGCAATTCTGTTTCTGTTTCTGGGAGCGGGTCAATTTTTGCAGTTGGAGCATACGGCAACGATGAAAAAGGAGCAGATGCTGGGCAAGTTCGTGTTTTTGATTTGGGGCTTTGCCAAAGTACCTATGGTACATTAAAAACTGAGGCTTATTGTTCCTATGAAACCCCTTCAGGTAAAAGCATAGTTTATTCAGGGCAATTTCTCGATACTATTCAGAATGCCGCTGGTTGCGATAGTATTATAGAAATTGATCTAAATATTATACCTCACAAAATAGTCATGCACCCTGTTGACGTATCAACATCAATAGGCAAAAACATCAGTTTTGGAGTCCAAGCTGATCGCGGTACCTATCAATGGTTTTCAAACTTAGGTTTAGGGTATCAAAAATTAGATAACGCTGGGCAGTATTCAGGAGTCAAAACGAATACATTGAACGTATCAAGTGTTTCACTTGCAAATAATAATCAGTTATTTAGATGCGTGAACCTATACAACGACTGTGCTGATACATCTAATGTTGCGGCACTTCATGTGACTGGAACGTCAGGTTTAAGTCAACCATCGGGAATAAGCCTCATGGCAACACCAAATCCAAGTAGCAAACGATTTAATGTAGAGTTCCTTCAACAGGAAAATGATGTTAATTGTGACCTGTTTGATATAACTGGTAGGCTTATTTCAAGTTTTTCATTTAGTCATACCAAACGCATATCAATTGAAATAGACGGTGAAGCTGGATTGTACTATTTGACTATAAACGACAGTAAATTGTACAGCCCCATTAAACTTATTAAAGAGTGATACCTTTTCAAATATCTCAAATTTGCACCCGTGTAAAAATCATATTGCTGCGTTTCTACTGATATCCCCCAAACGTCTGAGATAGCCCCCTACCGCTCTATTTCAAAACTTGACAACAAAAGATAAAGTGTATCGCTTGGTTTCAACCCCTAAGGTATCAAACTTCTAGATGCCCCCTACCAATTGCATTTCGACTCTGGTATTGATTCTGTTGTCACGTCGGATCAGTTCTCTGATGAAATAAAATAACAAGTAAAGCAGGTTGGAACTATATTGTAGTTGGTTAATTTATCGATTTAGAAATTACACTCGCTTTTTTTATTCGATCACCTTGATAATAGGTATTACCTCTCTACAGTTCTAGACGATTACAGCCGATTTATTGTCAACTGGAAGCTGTGTTCCTCTATGAAGGCAGAAGACGTTAAAGCTACCTTAAATGAAGCCTTACTTGCTTCGGACGTTCCAGAGAACAGAAGGCCTAAACTTCTTTCGGACAATGGATCATGTTACATATCACTAGAACTTGCCAATTACCTACAGATCCAAAATATGAAACACGTTCGAGGTAGGCCTCTTCACCCCCAGACTCAAGGAAAGATTGAACGTTATCATAGATCCATGAAGAATGTGGTAAAACTTGAAAACTACTATTTACCAGGTGATCTAATTAATAGACTTGAAGAATTTATAGAGTATTACAACAACGAACGATATCACGAATCTTTACAAAATCTAACGCCATCAGACGTGTATTTTGGACGCGGCCAAGAAATACTCGAACAACGACATTTAATTAAACTAAGAACAATGAAAAAAAGAAGAAAGCAACACCTGTTGCAAAGATTAAATTTATGACTTAATTTACACTATCTCTGGTGAACATTAGTTTGAAGACTTACATCAAAAGTAAGTAAATTAGACATTTATTAAGTAGCTAAAGACTCAAATGTAGTCAATCTGCATTTTTAAAATTATAGGTACATTCGTGTAGAATAAATACTTTTATTCAGAAAATATAAATGAAAAAACGAAACTTATTTTTAATACTAACGCTCGGCTTTTTTGGAGTAATAAATACTAACGCTCAATCCTGGACACAACAAGGTTCAGATATCGATGGAGAAGCAGCAGGTGATTACTCTGGAGTCTCTGTCTCGCTAAGCAGCGATGGGAGTACCGTGGCTATTGGAGCATGGCTAAACGACGGCAATGGTTCATATGCTGGACATGTGCGGATCTATAAAAACATAAGTGGCACATGGACACAACAAGGCTCAGACATCGATGGAGAAGCAGCAGGTGATCAATCTGGAGGGTCTGTCTCATTAAGCAGCGATGGGAGTACCGTGGCTATTGGAGCTTATCGTAACGACGGCAATGGAACAAATGCTGGACATGTACGGATCTATAAAAACATAAGCGGCACCTGGACACAACAAGGCTCAGATATCGATGGAGAAGCAGCATATGATCAATCTGGATACTCTGTCTCACTAAGTAGCGATGGGAGTACCGTGGCTATTGGAGCATCCTATAACGACGGCAATGGTTCAAATGCTGGACATGTACGGATCTATAAAAACATAAGCGGCACCTGGACACAACAAGGCTCAGATATCGATGGAGAAGCAGCAGGTGATTTATCTGGACATTCTGTCTCACTAAGCAGCGATGGGAGTACCGTGGCTATTGGAGCCTATGCAAACGACGGCAATGGAACAAATGCTGGACATGTACGGATATATAAAAACATAAGCGGCACATGGACACAACAAGGCTCAGATATCGATGGAGAAGCAGCGGGTGATTACTCTGGAGGGTCTGTCTCACAAAGCAGCGATGGGAGTACAGTGGCTATTGGAGCATATCGTAACGACGGCAATGGAACAAATGCTGGACATGTACGGATATATAAAAACATAAGCGGCACATGGACACAACAAGGCTCAGATATCGATGGAGAAGCAGCAGATGATAATTCTGGATTGTCTGTCTCACTAAGTAGCGATGGGAGTACCGTGGCTATTGGAGCATACGGCAACGACGGCAATGGTTCAAATGCTGGACATGTACGGATATATAAAGACTCAAGCGGCACCTGGACACAACAAGGCTCAGATATCGATGGAGAAGCAGCAAGTGATCAATCTGGATACTCTGTCTCACTAAGTAGCGATGGGAGTACCGTGGCTATTGGAGCATACGGCAACGACGGCAATGGTTCAAATGCTGGACATGTAAGCGTATACTCATTATGCATCACCACTTACTCTAAAGACACCATCACCTCTTGCGTACCTTACACCTGGACTGATGGCATAACGTATACGAGCAGTAACAATACAGCTACCGACACCTTTGTAAATGCAGCTGGGTGCGATAGTATCGTTACGCTTAGCTTGACTATTGATATCATCAGACCAACGGTAGTGACTCAGAACTTAACGGTCAGCTTAGATGCAAGCGGAGTAGGAAGCGTGACAGCTACGCAAGTAGACAACGGCTCAACAGATAACTGTACTATCATAACTAGAACATTAAGTAAGTCAAGTTTTGATTGTTCAGAGGTAGGATTAAACACCATTTACTTAATCGTAACTGATGTAAACGGTAATGTAGATTCAGCGAGTGCTGTAATCACGGTCCAGGATGTAATCAAGCCAACGGTAGTTACGCAGAACTTAACAGTCAGCCTAGATGCCAGTGGTCATGGTTCAATCACTGTCGCCGATGTAGACAACGGCTCAACAGATAACTGCACGATAGCAACTAGAACATTAAGTCAATCAAGCTTTGATTGCTCAGAAGTTGGATCAAACACCATTTACTTAATCGTAACTGATGTAAACGGTAATGTAGATTCAGCGAGTGCTGTAATCACGGTCCAGGATGTAATCAAGCCAACGGTAGTTACTCAAAATGTAACAGTCAGCCTAGATGCAAGCGGAGCAGGAAGCGTGACAGCCACGCAAGTAGATAATGGCTCAACAGATAACTGCACGATAGCAACTAGAACATTAAGTCAATCAAGTTTTGATTGCTCAGAAGTTGGAGCTAACACGGTTTACTTAATCGTAACTGATGTAAACGGTAATGTAGATTCAGCCAGTGCTGTAATCACGGTACAGGATGTAATCAAGCCAACGGTAGTGACTCAAAATGTAACAGTCAGCCTAGATGCCAGTGGCAGTGGTTCAATCACTGTCGCCGATGTAGACAACGGCTCAACAGATAACTGCACGATAGCAACTAGAACGCTCAGTCAATCAAGTTTTGATTGTTCAGAGGTAGGAGCTAACACAGTTTACTTAATCGTAACTGATGTAAACGGTAATGTAGATTCAGCCATTGCTGTAATCACGGTACAGGATGTAATCAAGCCAACGGTTGTGACTCAAAATGTAACAGTCAGCGTAGATGCAAGCGGAGTAGGAAGCGTGACAGCTACGCAAGTAGATAACGGCTCAACAGATAACTGCACGATAGCAACTAGAGCATTGAGTAAATCAAGTTTTGATTGCTCAGAGTTAGGAACGAATACTATATGGCTACGAGTAACCGATGTAAACGGTAATGTAGATTCAGCGAGTGCTGTAATCACAGTAAAGGATACGGTAATAACGCAGAACTTAACGGTCAGCCTAGATGCAAGCGGATCAGTAAGCGTGACCGCTACACAATTAGATAAAGGCTCAACAGATAACTGTACTATCTCGACTAGAACATTAAGTAAGTCAAGTTTTGATTGTTCAGAGGTAGGATCAAACACCATTTACTTAATCGTAACTGATGTAAACGGTAATGTAGATTCAGCGAGTGCTGTAATCACGGTACAAGATACAATCAAGCCAACGGTAGTCACTCAAAATGGAACAGTCAGCCTAGATGCCAGTGGCAGTGGTTCAATCACTGTCGCCGATGTAGACAACGGCTCAACAGATAACTGCACGATAGCAACTAGAACATTAAGTCAATCAAGTTTTGATTGTTCAGAGGTAGGATCAAACACCATTTACTTAATCGTAACTGATGTAAGCGGCAATGTAGATTCAGCGAGTGCTGTAATCACGGTACAAGATACAATCAGACCAACAATAGTAACACAGAACTTAACAGTCAGCCTAGATGCCAGTGGCAGTGGTTCAATCACTGTCGCCGATGTAGACAATGGCTCAACAGATAACTGCACGATAGCAACAAGAACATTAAGTAAGTCAAGTTTTGATTGCTCAGAGGTAGGAGCTAACACAGTTTACTTAATCGTAACTGATGTAAACGGTAATGTAGATTCAGCTAGTGCTGTAATTACGGTACAGGATGTAATCAGACCAACGGTCCTTACGCAAGCAGTTACAGTCAGCTTAGATGCCAGTGGTAGTGGTTCAATCACTGTCGCCGATGTAGACAACGGCTCAACAGATAACTGCACGATAGCAACTAGAACGCTCAGTAAATCAAGCTTTGATTGCTCAGAAGTTGGATCAAACACCATTTACTTAATCGTAACTGATGTAAACGGTAATGTAGATTCAGCGAGTGCTGTAATCACGGTCCAGGATGTAATCAAGCCAACGGTAGTTACTCAAAATGTAACAGTCAGCCTAGATGCAAGCGGAGCAGGAAGCGTGACAGCCACGCAGGTAGATAAAGGCTCAACAGATAACTGCACGATAGCAACTAGAACATTAAGTCAATCAAGCTTTGATTGCTCAGAAGTTGGATCAAACACCATTTACTTAATCGTAACTGATGTAAACGGTAATGTAGATTCAGCTAGTGCCGTAATCACGGTCCAGGATGTAATCAAGCCAACAGTAGTGACTCAAAATGTAACAGTCAGCTTAGATGCCAGTGGCAGTGGTTCAATCACTGTCGCCGATGTAGACAACGGCTCAACAGATAACTGCACGATAGCAACTAGAACGCTCAGTCAATCAAGTTTTGATTGTTCAGAGGTAGGAGCTAACACAGTTTACTTAATCGTAACTGATGTAAACGGTAATGTAGATTCAGCCATTGCTGTAATCACGGTACAAGATACAATCAGACCAACAATAGTAACACAGAACTTAACAGTCAGCCTAGATGCCAGTGGCAGTGGTTCAATCACTGTCGCCGATGTAGACAACGGCTCAACAGATAACTGCACGATAGCAACTAGAACGCTCAGTCAATCAAGTTTTGATTGTTCAGAGGTAGGATCAAACACCATTTACTTAATCGTAACTGATGTAAGCGGTAATGTAGATTCAGCCAGTGCTGTAATCACGGTCCAGGATTTAATCAAACCAACGGTAGTAACGCAGAACTTAACGGTCAGCCTAGATGCAAGCGGAGCAGGAAGCGTGACAGCCACACAAGTAGACAACGGCTCAACAGATAACTGCACGATAGTAAGTAGAACATTGAGTAAGTCAAGTTTTGATTGTAGTAATGTAGGAACTAACACGGTTTACTTAATCGTAACGGATGTAAACGGTAATGTAGATTCAGCTAGTGCTGTAATCACGGTACAAGATACAATCAAGCCAACGGTAGTCACTCAAAATGTAACAGTCAGCCTAGATGCCAGTGGCAGTGGTTCAATCACTGTCGCCGATGTAGACAACGGCTCAACAGATAACTGCACGATAGCAACTAGAACGCTCAGTCAATCAAGTTTTGATTGCTCAGAGTTAGGATCAAACACCATTTATTTAATCGTAACGGATGTAAATGGCAATGTAGATTCAGCCAGTGCTGTAATCACGGTACAGGATGTAATCAGACCAACGGTAGTTACTCAAAATGTAACAGTCACGCCTAGATGCCAGTGGTAATGGTTCAATCACCGCAGCTCAGGTAGATAAAGGTTCAACAGATAACTGCACGATAGCAACTCGAACATTGAGTCAAGTCAAGTTTTGATTGTCAGTAGTGTAGGAACTAACACCATTTACTTAATCGTAACTGATGTAAATGGCAATGTAGATTCAGCCAGTGCTGTAATCACGGTACAGGATGTAAATCAGACCAACGGTAGTTACTCAAAATGTAACAGTACGCCTAGATGCCAGTGGTAATGGTTCAATCACCGCAGCTCAGGTAGATAAAGGTTCAACAGATAACTGCACGATAGCAAGTCGAACATTGAGTAAGTCAAGTTTTGATTGTAGTAATGTAGGAACTAACACGGTTTACTTAATCGTAACTGATGTAAACGGTAATGTAGATTCAGCCAGTGCTGTAATCACGGTCCAGGATGTAATCAGACCAACGGTAGTTACCCAAAATGTAACAGTCAGCCTAGATGCTAGTGGTAATGTTTCAATTACCGCAGCTCAGGTAGACAATGGCTCAACAGATAACTGCACGATAGCAAGTAGAACATTGAGTAAATCAAGCTTTGATTGCTCAAAGATTGGAGCTAACACGGTTTATCTGATTGTAACTGATGTAAACGGTAATCTAGACTTAGCGAGTGCAGTGATCACCGTGCAAGACACGATCAAGCCCACCTTACTCACTCAAAACGTTACGGTCAGCTTAGATGCCAGTGGAGCTGGTTCAGTTACCGTAACTGACATTGATAACGGCTCAACAGATAACTGCACGATAGCAACTAGAACATTAAGTCAATCAAGCTTTGATTGCTCAGATGTTGGAGCTAACACAGTTTACTTAATCGTAACGGATGTAAACGGTAATGTAGATTCAGCCAGCGTAGTAATTACAGTTCAGGATACGATTAATCCAACATTTATTGATTACCCGAGGGATATGGCATTTGGTTATTGTGATGCTGTGGTTACTTATGATGCTCCAACTGGGGATGACAATTGCAGTTATACAATTACTCAAACAGCTGGGTTGGCTTCAGGTGAAATATTCCCAGTTGGCCTCACAAAAAATAAGTTCTTGATTCAAGACCCCAGTGGCAATCAAGATAGTATTAGCTTCACAGTAGCAATCAGCCGAAAATATCTGCCTTTCGAAATGGAAGATACTACACTTTGTAAAAATCACAAATGGCTTGATCTTTCTAAGGAGACCTCTTCGATTATCTTTGATGGGAAAGGGGTAATGAATGACGGCATCACCTTTAATCCGCTTGAAGGAGATGTTGGTTTCAATACGGTTAACGTGACATTTACTGATTCTATGGGATGCGTTACAGCAGGCAGTTTTACCATATTGCTACTGGATGTCCCCCAAACGCCTGAAATTGCGCGAATGTCCTCTAGTGAAATACAAGTCAAAAACGGACTTTTTGATTCATATCAGTGGTACTTGGACGGCAACCCAATATCAGAAGCTACAACCCAAAAATATCGGGCTCTGCAACTGGGGGAGTATATGGTTGAGGTGGGTAATGCACAAGGCTGTTTTGCAGCAAGTGTTATCTATACCTTTGGTTATGAGTACGAATCGGCAGATATTCTATCTGAAGAAAATATCAAAGTTTTTCCTAATCCGAATAGCGGAATATTCTTCGTTCAATTCGATGATGGTCAGGCAGTTCATCAATTGGAGTTGATTAACAACCTAGGAGCGGTAGTATTTCGTAAGGAGACTCAAAAGGATGTTCAGCGCGTTGATGCAAACTACTTGCCTTCAGGTGTCTATTCACTTCGAGTCTCAAGTGCTACTACAAGTACTACTTTCCAACTAATAATTACAAAATAAAGGAGTCATGAAATATTTATCGTCAATTTTAATTCTATTCATAGTTGGCATCACCACGTGCACCAATGCACAAAATAGAAGCTTTAACGTAGGTGTTCAGACTGGGAGTATTTATGATATTGGAACAGGTGTTATTGGTCAATCAAATGGTGTTGCCGATGTGGATTTGAAAGGTTGGAAAGGGGATTATGCAAAGTTTGATTTAGGTTATGGACTAGCGGCAAGTTTGGATATAAAGACTCGATTCGCTCTAGATTTTGATATCTTATTTGGACAAATCACTGGTCAATCTGAGGAGCAGTATTATAAATCATCTCTTGGCATGTACACTATGGGTTTTAGAACTTATTTCCGTCCACACGCTAACGCATCTCGATTAAATGCCTACGTAAGTTTGGGGATTGGTATGACCAGTTATGATGCTAAGAGATACTTTGTTATGGATGATGGTTTGTTTAACACGACCCAAGGTGTTGGCTTCAATAATTCAGTCGAAGTGGGCACGTTGATTGAATTAACTAAAATCCTAAAAGTGCAAATTAGCTCTGGCATCTTACAGACCTATTCCGATGCACTGGATGGTTATGATAACTTAAAGGCAGGAGATCCAATAATGAGGACTAAAATTGGTTTACTGTTCTCTTTTAAGTCTGGTTAAACTGTTGAGGTCGAAGCATCTGAAGTTGATGATAAAACTTAAGGGTTCTGTTGCAACGAAACTGATTTTGTCGCATCGTTTTATTAACCACAATAAAGTTTAGGCCACTGTCTAGTAGCCCGTTTCATCTGAAGGTGATATTAATTGTGACCTGTTTGATATAACGGGTAGGCTTATTTTAAGTTTTGGTTTTAACCATACGAAACACAAATCAATCGAAATAGACGGAGAAGCTGGATTGTACTATTTGACTGCAAACAATAGTCAAGTATACAGACCTATTAAACTCATTAAAGAGTAAGACCTTTTCATACTTTCGAATTTGCACTTGCGTAAAGTTTGGATTGCTGCGTTTCTGCTGATATCCCTCAAACGTCTGAGATAGCCCCCTACCGCTCTATTTCAAAACTTGACAACAAAAGATAAAGTGTATCGCTTGGTTTCAACCGCTAAGGTATCAAACTTCTAGATGCCCCCTACCAATTGTATTTCAACTCTGGTATTGATTCTGTTGTCACGTCGGATCAGTTCTCTGATGAAATGAAATAACAAGTAAAGCGGGTTGAAACTATTTTGTAGTTGGTTAATCTATCGTTTTAGTGTACGTCTTCAGCGAAAGTTGAACTTTTTGAGTTAAAAACTAAGAGAGAGTTCATGCTAATTTAGTTTAAATTTCTGATACTGTTTTTTACGAGCCTTAAGTGTCCTGATTTTGGTCTTTTTCCTTTGCTTCAATTTCACTTCGCCTTTTCCGTAGTAAACCTCAGCAGGAGTTAAGTTCTGCAAAGATTCGTGGTAGCGTTTGTAGTTGTAATACTCCACGAACTCGTTGAGTTTTCTTTCCAGTTGTTCAGGACTAAAATAATTGTCTAGTTTGACCACATTCTTCATGGATCGGTGATAGCGTTCTATCTTTCCTTGGGTCTGTGGATGTAACGGACGGCCTCTAATATGCTCCATATTTTGATTGCCAAGATATTCTGCAAGTTCGTTTGAGATATAACAAGATCCATTATCAGATAGTAGTTTTGGCTTGTTGGTCTGTGACACCTCAGATGCCAATAAGGCTTGATCTAGGGTATCTTTCACGTCTTGTGCCTTCATGCTAGAGCACAGCCTCCAGTTGACTATAAATCGACTATAGTCATCTAATATGGTTGACAGGTAATACCAACCCCAACCGAAGATCTTGAAGTAAGTGAAGTCCGTCTGCCACATCTGGTTGACTCGTGTGGTTTTATCCTTAAAACTGTCCGAAGCACTCATGATTCTAAAGGATGGTGTGGTTATTAATCCATTTTCTTTTAGTATGCGATAAACACTAGATTCGCTGATGTAATAGCTGTACGTATCGGTAATATGCCAGGCCACTTCACGTGACGAAAGCTCTGGCCTTTCTAAAGCTATCTCAACTACCTTGTCCCGGTCTTGCTCATTGATTCTATTCCAAGAACCTTGCCTTTTACTGGGCTTACGTGCCAGTCCTTCATAGCCTAACTCGGTGTAAGCTCTGTACCAGTTGTAAAATGTTGTTTTGTTAATTTTAAGCTCTCTCAGAGTGCGGATAACACCCAAATCTGATTGCTCTACAAGTTGAATCAACTCGTATTTCTCTTGTTGACTGTAATGCATATACTTGGGCCTTATGAGTCTTCTCCATTTACGTTTTTTTTCAAAGTTCTTACCTCTAGGGATAGTTCAGCTACCAGTTCTTTTAATGAACGGTTTTCCCCCTTGAGCTCTTGAACTTCTGTAGTGCTGGCCTCACGCATGGTATCGCCTGTTAAACGACGTTTGCCTGCTTCCATGAAGTCTTTGGCCCACTTGTAATAGTTGCCCTGGCTAATACCTTCTTTTCGACATAACTCGGCAATCGTGGTTTCTCCACGCATACCTTCAATAATGATTCTAATCTTTTCTTCTGAACTGTAGACCTTTCTAGTCTTTCTTTTTAATTCACTGATCAGTGAACTTGTACTTTTCTTCTTTACCATCTCTGGGTGATTTAAAGGGTTATAAATATATTAAAACCTCTCTCTTAAATCTTTACCCTTAATAGTTCACTTTTTGCTGACGGTATACACATGCGACATTAAAAATGACATCAGATAACTGAAGTCAATATGTAGTATTCAAATCAATTGCCAAAAACGTAACACACACAAAAAGAGACAGTTACAAAATGAGCATTACGCCAAAATATTCCAAATGTGGAATGTATTCCCAAATATGGATGCCAAAATGTGCTGAAATTAAGTTTGAAATAACTTGAACAGATTGATTTTTTCGTAGCTGAATTTGCCACCTAATTCATCGAATAAAGTCTTAGACCGAACCAAGCCATTTTCCAAAAAATCTTCAGCGTTTTTTCTGTCCCTGATACGCTCCACGGCAGCTTCCATTTCTTCCAGTCCTTTAAGAGATGACTTTAGTCTTTGATAATTAAGTTCAACCCCCTCGGCTTTAAGTGTCACTAAGTGACTCACCACGGTTCCAGTCGTTAACCCTCTTTCGTCTGCTATTTCTTTTAAAGACTTACCTAATGCAAATAAGGCCTTAGTTTGGTTTTGGGTCGATATTTTTTTGGACTTCGCTTTAAGTTTTTTGGAGTTTCGCTTTATTTCATCAGCATCGGTAGTGCCACCGCAGTGCTTGATAAACTGAATATGTTGCTTGTTAATGTTGGTGAGATCAATTGTCTTTTCAGCGTGTTCACTCAATTCTTGAAACCGCTTGTCTGCTTTCAAGGCAAGTCCATCCACTTGAAGCGCTATTTCGTTATACCCCAATAAACGTAATCCATTGATGTCTTTTAATCGGGAGAGCGCCACATATCCTTGGCCAGTTTCAAAAGTCTTGGTTAAGTCGATTTCCGCCGCTTCCAAAGTCATGCCTTGGCTTTTATGAACCGTAATTGCCCAGGCAAGGCGTAAAGGCACTTGAGTAAAAGACGCTAAGGTTTTACCTGTCTCGTCGTCGACCGACCAGACTTCTGGTTCTGCAATGAGTTCTTTTCCATTACTTAGCCGCACCATAGGATGGCCAGTGTCTGGGTCAAAGCCGACTACCGACCCCAGCGTGCCATTCATAAAACCTTTTTCATAGTTGTTCTTCACAAACATGACTCGGGCGTTTTCTTTTAAGATAAGATTCTCCGGAGCAAGCACCGATTTTTGAAGCATGTCTTTTAGTCCTTGGTTTCCTTTGGTTACTGCTACAAAGACTTCTTCTTCACCAGCCAAGGTTTCTATTTCTTCAAGATTTACACGGTCAACATCAAAATTATGGCTGTATAACCGGGTAGGTTCTTCTTTGAATTTATTGTACACCGCCTCATCCAAAATGGCCATGCTTTTTGGCGATACGTCGTTTTGGCGAATTTCGTTTAATACTTCGTTGAGCTCGTTATCGGTTTGACGAAATTGCTCCGTTAAATAACAAACCGTTAATTGAGCATCCACCCAGGATTTACTCATGAAAGCGAACTTTTCTCTGTTCGTTTCTTCATTTTTAGTAACAGGGGGAAGCTGGAAGAAATCACCAGATAGTACAACCTGTAGTCCGCCAAAAGATTCAAAACTGGATTTTAAATGTGTCAGAATTTCATCAACCATTTGAAGTTGATTCTTATGCAACATGGAAATTTCATCAATGATCAAAACCTTCGCGTTTGATACATTTTTCTGGATGTATTTCTTTTCTGCAAGCTTCCTTAAATCAACCTGATGGATATTGTCTTTGACGCCCATCCCACACCAAGAGTGGATGGTTTGTCCATTCATATGTGTTGCAGCAATCCCTGTAGAAGCCGTTACCGCTACAGGTATTCTTCTTTCCTTTAAGTATTTAATATATTGATTTAAAACATACGTTTTACCCGTTCCGGCTGAACCCGTTAAAAAGACATTTCTTCCAGATTTTAAAATGGCCAGAGCCGTTTCTTGTTGCATGAAGGATTACTTAAGTACTCACTGCTTTGACATTTTTGAGGCAATTTTTCGTTGATACCTTCCTTGTACAATGTCAATTAATACCATAATAGTAATGATAAAATAGAAAGTAACCTTATTCATCACCGTCACTTTGGTACCAAAAAACTCCATATGAGCCAAATGTCCACCCTCCGTAATTAGCATGATGCCAACAACGAATAAAACGAACAATCCAAGCACCTCATACATGCGGTTCTTTTTTAGAAATGTTGAAACTCTATCTGCCAACCAAATCATCAATATACCTCCAATTACAATGGCAGTTGCCATAACGGCAAAGACTCTTGAAAGCGCCATTGCACTTAAAATGGAATCAAAAGAAAACACAAGGTTCATCAAAACAATCCAAAAAATTACCTGACCTGCTGTCTTTGGTTTTTTAGAGTCTTTATCATCATGAATGTCATCCAGACTCATCATGTGCCAGATTTCCTTAATGGCTGTATATAAAATGAAAATACCACCAATCAAAACAATTAGGCTGTGTACGTTGAACTCACCAGCGAATACGCCGTCCCAATTAAAAGCAAACAATGGCTCTTGGACAAGGCTGACAACGCGCAATAAAACAAACAACAAAACAATCCTAAAAATAACGGCTAAACCAATACCCGTTTTCCGGACCATACTTTGTTTTTCAAGTGGGGCTTTTTGCGACTCCAAAGAGATATACAACAAGTTGTCGAAACCAAGCACAGCTTGAAGCATGATCAACATGATCAGATCGCCAAGATTTTCAAGGGTAAAGATTGAGAGTAATACAGTATCCATTTCAGAAGTATTTAAAATGAGTTCAGGGAAAAATTATCGTTTATTGGTAACAACATGCAAAACAGTATGTCCAACCGCCTTTAAGGTGTTTTTATCAATAATATCCATGTTGTCAGTTTGCTTATGCCAATGTGTAGGAAAACTATTCATCGTGTTTAAATCAAAATGAATAATGTCTATTGAAGGAATACCCGCAAACCTGTTCATATATACATGGTCATCTGTAATGGTATTCCCTTGGATCATTAAGAAATATTCGCCATAACCAAGGCTTTGACCTGTTTTCCAAGTTTCTAATAGTAACGACTGGTTAAAAACGGTTGAATTTCCTTCAAGTGCAAACGTGGCATTTTTCGCTCCAACCATATCCAACAATATACCATGATTGGCAGTATACTTACCTTCCATAACTGAGTTCCCCCATTGCTGAGATCCCAAACACCAAGATTCCGGTCGCCCTCCACTTTCTCCTCCATCTTCTTGATCAAAAAAGATGATGTCAATGCCATATTCAATATCTTTTCCCTGTAATTGTCGGGCAATTTCTAGTAGAACACCAACGCCACTTGCTCCGTCATTTGCCCCATCCGCGGGCTTGTCGTTTATTTCTGGATCCTCGTCTGATTGCGGTCTTGTATCCCAATGAGCAGCTAATAATATGCGCTTTGGTTTGTCGACATTGAATCGGCCCCAAACATTAAATATTGGGTAGTTTTCATCTTTGTAATCGATCAAGTTTCCTGTCAGCACTTCAGCTGTGTCACAATACTGGGCAAGCTTGTTCTTGAGGTAATTTAAAGTCAACTGGTGCGCTGTGGTTCCAGGAACACGTGGACCAAACTCAACTTGTTCGGCAACGAATTTATAGGCCGAATCGGCGTCGAATGCAACATTAACAATCGGATTAGGTTTCGGATCACTCCCTTTTCCAGGATCCTTGACCATAGGTTTACACGCGCCAATGAATAATATGATTAATACAGATACGTATAGTTTATGTTGCATTATATAGGGTTGTAAGTAGTGCCGTCTTTTCCATCTTTAATTTCAAAACCAATTTCTTTCAAACGGTCTCGTATGTTATCTGACAACGAATAGTTTTTGTCTAACTTGGCTTGCTGACGCAATTCTAACGCAAATTGTATCAAACCATCAATTTTCTCAGAACCATCATTCGATGTTTCATTTTGCAATCCTAATATGTCATGAACAAATGTATGTGCTAAAGTTGATAAGGACGATCTATCTGCTTCGTTGATTGTTTCCTTTCCATCAGTGATTAAATTAACCCACTTAACCATTTCGAACAAATGCGCAATGGCAATAGGAGAGTTAAAATCATCGTTCATGGCACCATATAGCTTCTCTTTGATGTCATTAACGTCCACACTAGATTTGTCAAACGTTGGAAGACCATCGATTGCCTCCAATGCAACCATCAGTCGTTTTAATCCTTTCTCTGCAGCTTGTAAAGCTTCGTTGCTAAAATCCAAAGTACTTCGGTAATGTGCTTGAAGCATAAAAAACCGAATGGTCATGGCACTATAGGCTTGGGTCAACAAGGGATGATTTCCTGTTAGCATTTCTCTTGGAGTAACACCCGTACCTTCACTTTTGGCCATTTTCTTACCATTGAAGGTCAGCATATTGGTATGCAACCAATACTTGACTGGTTCTTCGTCATAACCCGCTTTGTTTTGAGCTATTTCACATTCATGATGTGGGAATTTTAAATCCATTCCACCTCCATGAATATCGAATTGTTTACCCAAATACTTCGTACTCATCACAGAACATTCGAGGTGCCAACCTGGAAAACCAACTCCCCAAGGTGAGTTCCACTTCATAATGTGTTGTGGCTCTGCGTTTTTCCATAAGGCGAAATCTGCAGGGTGTTTTTTATCGTCTTGTCCGTCTAAAGCCCTTTTATTTGAGATAAGGTCATCAACATTTCGCCCCGACAACTCTCCGTAATTACGCGATTTGTTATACGCTGCAACGTCAAAATAAACAGAGCCATTAGAAACATAGGCCAAACCTTTATCAAGGATGGTTTGCACCAACTCAATTTGCTCAATAAGATGTCCTGTTGCGGTAGGTTCAATGCTTGGAGGTAAGGCGTTAAACTTTTCCATGGTTTGGTGAAAGTCTACAGTATACCGTTGCACCACTTCCATGGGTTCAATATTTTCTAAACGGGCTTTTTTAGAAATGCGGTCCTCAGACGTATCGTCCAACAAATGGCCAACATCGGTGATGTTTCTGACATATCGAACCTTATAACCCAAGTGCAACAAATAGCGATAAATTAAATCGAATGAACCAAAGGTTCTTACGTTACCAATATGTACCTCGCTATACACAGTTGGCCCACACACATACATACCCACGAAAGGAGGATTTAGAGGTTCAAAGACTTCTATTTCTCTATTCTTAGAATTGTAAAGCTTCAACTGTGTTTGCATGCGACAAAGATATATAAACCGAATAAAGGCAAAGGAAGCTCGCTACCAAATTACTTAAGTTTGAAATTCAACAAAAACACATAAAAAAAATTGCCATTCTTTTCGGTATTTTAGTTGTAATGTGGTATCACCTCTAAACGCCAACAAATGAACATCTTACGAGAAAAAACGTCCTACCAATAGGACAAAAATAAACCTAGACAATTTTCGTAAACACCTAAAAACTAAGCGGTTAATAATACCCCATTGCGTTGGGAATAGCTCTTGGAATATCTACTGAAATAATTATTAATTAACAGGAGGTATATTATGAAAACTACTTTTACTCTTTTAACAGTATTAACAATGAGCATCTTCGGTATAGATGCACAAGCTGCGGTGAGCTCGAAGCTTCACCTCAACTTATTTAACGACGGACGGTTTGTCGTCGTCGTCGACGGGATTAGGTACAACGATGTTGGTGGAACACTCGCCATTCACAATTTAAGGGCAGGAACCCATCAAGTAAAAATCGTTGAGGTCTTTGGTCGTCAAGGTCGTGGGCGCGGACAAAATGCTGGGCGTGAAGTCTTGTACAATGGTTCAGTAAACATTCCATTTAGGTCGGCTGTGTTTGCACGTCTAACAGACAACTACAATTTACGTGTGACCGAAGTCAAACAACTAAACCCACCAGTCCGACAAAGGCCAGTGTACCGCGACAACCATCGACGAAATGGGCCAACTTACGGTAACAGAGGAGGCAACCGTGGGTACAATGCCTTTATCTCGACCAAACAACAAATGCGACGCGCGTCGTTTGACCGTAACAAGCTTGCCATTGCAAAACAGTTTGTTCGTTCATCTCGACCAACCAGTGCAGAAGTAAGTCAGTTAATGAACTTAATGGCGTTTGACAAAACGAAGCTTGAACTCGCAAAGTTCTCTTATGGCTTTGTGGTTGATCCTTTCAACTTCAGACAAGTACGAAGAAGCCTGACCTTTGATAGCAGTGTGCGGCAATTAGACCGATTCATTGCAAACCAACAAACCGCTCCTCGTAACAATCGAAACAGAAGACGTCGATAATTACTTTTTATACTTTTACTTACGTTTAGCAGTCTCCATTTCGGAGGCTGCTTTTTTAATGCCTCAGGTTCCGACTGTAACCTAAATTATCGTTAAACTTGCACCTCCCAATGAAACAGGCAAAATACGTATCTATCAAACGAAGTCCGGTTGGAATCGAAATCATTAAACGCGCTTATAAAAGCATGTGCGAAAGCCGAGCAATGGCTGCGATTTATGAAGAAAACAGGCCTATCACTAAATACGTACATTCTACTTCAAAAGGTCATGAAGCCATCCAACTAGCTGTCGCTTATTTGTTGCACAAACAGGATTGGGTTGCCCCATATTACCGTGACGAATCCTTGTTATTAGGTATGGGCATGACGCCTTATGAACTCATGCTTCAATTGCTTGCGAAAGCTGACGATCCGTTTTCTGGAGGAAGATCCTATTACTCACACCCGTCATTAAGCAGACCAGATATGCCTAAAATGGCGCACCAAAGTAGCGCCACAGGTATGCAGGCAATTCCGACAACGGGTATTGCTCACGGTTTAAAATATAAAGAACAGCAAGGTTTACTGGAATCCAAAAACCCAGTAGTTGTATGCTCAATAGGAGATGGTTCAATGACTGAAGGAGAAGTCAGCGAAGCATTGCAAATGGCGGTGTTACACCAATTGCCAATTTTGTACCTCGTACAAGACAATGACTGGGGTATATCTGCAAGCGGCGACGAAATGCGGGCAATGGATGCCTACGAATTTGCTAAGGGTTTTAAAGGATTAAAGACTCAACGACTGGATGGTTCCGATTTTGTTGCGAGCTACGATGGAATGGCGAAGGCCATTGGTTGGGTACGAGAGAAACGAGCACCTATGTTGGTTCACGCCAAAGTGCCGTTATTGGGTCATCACACAAGTGGTGTTCGAAGTGAGTGGTATCGTGATGATTTTGAGGAAGACGCTAAGGACGACCCTTTCCCAAAAATCAGACAATTATTGATCAAACTTGGGGTGGATGAAGCGGAATTAGACGCTGTAAAAACCACTGCTGATGCGTATATAAAGGAAGAATTTGATAAGGCAGTTAATGCACCAGATCCGCAAGGTGAAACATTGACCGACCACGTATTAGCACCAACACCCATCACTGAAGAAGCAGGGGAAAGAAGTCCGGAAGGAGCAGAGACCATTATGATGGTGGATGCTGCATTGTTTGCCATGGATGAAATTCTAAAGAAACATCCAGAGGCATTGTTATACGGTCAAGATGTAGGTATTCGATTAGGTGGTGTATTTAGAGAAGCGGCCACGTTGGCTCAGAAATACGGTAAAGACCGCGTGTTTAACACGCCTATTCAAGAAGCATATATTGTTGGATCAACTGCGGGATTTAGTGCAGTAGGTTGCAAACCTGTTGTTGAAATACAATTTGCCGATTATATCTGGCCTGGTGTGAATCAATTGGTTACGGAACTCAGTAAATCGGGTTATTTAAGCGGTGGAAAGTATCACGTACAAAGTGTTATACGGATCCCAACAGGAGCATATGGTGGTGGCGGACCGTACCATTCAGGTACCAACGAAAGCAGTATTCTACCAATCAAAGGAATCAAAATTGTCTACCCGAGTAATGCCGCGGATATGAAAGGCTTGATGAAAGCAGCGTTTTACGATCCGAATCCAGTGGTCATGTTTGAACACAAAGGCATTTATTGGAGTAAGGTCCCAGGAACGGAAGACGCCAAAACACCAGAACCGTCAGAAGACTATGTGGTGCCTTTAGGCAAGGCTAGAATAGCACAGCATGCCTCAGAAGAAGCCATCGAGAATGGAGAATCGGTAGGGGTAATCACCTATGGAATGGGCGTGTATTGGGCGAAAGCAGCAGCGAAGTCGTTTAACAACCAAGTTGAAATACTAGACTTAAGAACATTGAGTCCTTGCGACAACGAAGCCATTTACGATCAAGCCAGAAAACATGGAAAGGTTTTGGTGTTGACTGAAGAAACGTTGACCAATTCTTTTGCTGAAGCCATTGCGGGACGCATTTCTAAAAACTGTTTTGAGTCGTTAGACGCACCAGTGCAAACCTTCGGAAGCGTTGACACGCCAGCAGTTCCACTGAATATGGGGCTTGAAAAAGTGATGTTGCCAAACGGGGAAAAAGTAGCCACTGTTTTGCGAGAACTTTTAGACTATTGATATAGTTTGAACGGATTCATTTAAATTTATGTGCTCAATTCAAAGCACATGAGAAAGATTCACCTTCTGCTAGATACGTATGGCGAAAGCCACAAAAACCACGTAAACAAAACCATCCATTGGTTGTGTGTTCCGGCTATTTTCTTTTCACTAGTCGGTTTGTTGTTTGCCATTCCTACTGAGGGGATTGTTGAGAAATCAATTTGGTTCAATGCAGGTAGTATTGCCTTGTTATTGGCCTTAGCGTATTACTTCGTTTTGTCAAAATCGCTGGCTATCGGTTTTGTAATTTGGGGACTTTTTTGTCTATGGCTAAACAACCAAATCTTTCAATGGGTAGGTGCCGATAACGGAAGTTTGGCGTTAATAAGTCTTGCCATTTTTGTAGTTGCATGGGTCTTCCAGATCATTGGGCATAAAATCGAAGGCAAAAAACCTTCGTTTCTTCAGGACATTCAATTTTTGCTCATTGGTCCAGCTTGGTTGATGAGCTTTATTTTTAAGAAATTAGGTCTCCGATATTAAATCTACTTCAATTTTATGAAAGACTTGTGGAGGCCATTTGACAATGTTATGAAGCTGATGTTGCTGTTGTTAATTCCATTTATGATGTTTTCAAGTGTGTATGCTGAGAATGTTCCTAAAGATTCTGCATCTTACAGGTACATTAATTTCTCATGGATGTCACTTCAGGATGAAGCAGACGGGAGATACTTTTCCTCAAATCCCTATCATGAATCAACAGACTACCCGTACTTTTCCTTTTTTGGAAAATTCACACCAAGTATTGCGTTTGGATATTCTGATTACAAGGTTTTTAAAGGGGTTCCATTTCGTCTTAATCAAAGTGTTGGTTTTATGTACTCCAATCAATCATATCGAGGCATATTCAATGTTAATCGCACAAATGATACCACGACTGGGGAGTATGTGGTTGAAGCCGATGAGATGAAGACACAGGTTCAAAAATATTTTCTATACTACCAAATAGAATCTAGAATTAACTTCTTAAATTATTTCTACGTAACTCCTGTTCTCGGGTTTGATTTACGATTGCAGCATAGCATCAACCAGTCTTCCAGTTCCGAATTGTTATACAGAATGGGCATGTACAAAACTGGAAACAACTCGTTGTTAAATCATGCCAGGTTTCACATTAAAGCGGGATACTCGATAGGAATTTGCCTAGCAAAACAGTATGATTTAGGGTTCACCTTAAAGCGAAGTTTGAACCAATCTTTGAAGCAAATCCAAAATTCAAAATGGCGCAGTACCCAAGGTAGTTTATATATTAACTACCAGTTCCGATAAATAGTAACAATTTTATTAAAGTCGGATATTCTTAAATAGCCAAACCCTAAACCTATTCGGCTGATTGTATTCAATTATTCAAAGATTAAAAATTCAACATTAAGCATTATCAATGTGCTTCCAACCAAGTCTGTCCTTCCCCAATCTCAACAACGGTAGGCACTTTTAACGGCATCGCATGTTCCATAAGTGGTTTGATCAACATTTTTAATCGATCTAATTCATCTTTATGCACGTCAAACAACAATTCATCATGTACCTGAAGAATCATCTTAGACTTAAATCCTTGAAGTCTTAACGCAGCATCAATGTTTATCATCGCCAGCTTAATCATGTCTGCAGCGGATCCTTGAATCGGTGCGTTGACAGCGTTTCGTTCTGCAAAACCAACCACTGTTCGATTTTGTGAATTGATGTCTCGAATTTGTCGTTTACGCCCCATCAATGTTTTCACATATCCGTAATCTCGACAGTTTTTAATGGTATCATCCATGTACTGTTTGATACCGCTAAACTTTTCAAAATAGGAATCAATGAGCTCTTGCGCTTCACTTCTTTTAATCTTTAGATTTTGCGAAAGCCCCGTAGCACCTTGTCCGTAAATGAGTCCAAAATTGACACTTTTGGCCTTATATCGTTGTTCTTTGGTGACTTCATCTAATGGTACATCAAACACCTTGGCTGCAGTAGCGGTGTGTACATCAAGTCCATTCACAAATGCTTCCGTCATGGCTTCATCACCGCTCATCGAAGCAACGATACGCAGTTCAATTTGACTATAATCTGCCGCAACCAATATGTGGTCTTCGTCACGCGGAACAAAAGCTTTTCGGATCTCCCGACCTTTCTCAGTTCTGATTGGGATGTTCTGCAAGTTTGGATTCGTGCTACTTAATCGCCCAGTTGCCGCCACCGCTTGCGCGAAGTTTGTATGTACACGATTTGTATTAGGGTTAACCAATCTAGGAATGGCATCCACGTAGGTACTCTTTAATTTCTGGTTATGGCGATATTCCAAAATCATTTTGGGTAGCGCATGTACGTCGGCCAATTTGGTTAACGTTGATTCATCTGTTTTATACTGACCAGTCTTGGTTTTCTTCGCTTTTGCGTCAAGCTTTAAATGATCGAACAACACTTCTCCCAATTGTTTTGGGGAGGCAATATTAAATTTGACCCCAGCCTGTTCGTAGATGGTTTTTTCAATTTCTAAAGATTCGGTTTCCAACTCCTTAGAATAGTTGGCCAGGAATTCTGTATTTACATTCACGCCTTCGCGCTCCATTCGGCCCAATACTTTTATCAAAGGAATTTCAATTCTGTCGAACACAGAACGCACTTCTTCAGATTGTAAAATCGGTTCAAATTGTTGCTTTAGTTGCAAAGTGATGTCGGCATCTTCAACGGCATATTCTGTTGCCTTGTCCAATGGCACTGTGTCAAAACTCAATTGATTTTTCCCCTTTTTACCGATTAGTTCGGTAATGGAAACGGGTTTATACCCCAAATAGGTTTCAGACAAATAATCCATGTTGTGGCGTTGATCTGGTTCCAACAGATAATGCGCCAGCATGGTATCAAATATTTTTCCTTCAACTTCTATGTCGTAGTTCCATAGTACTTTGATGTCATATTTGGCATTTTGCAACACCATTTCAATGTCTTTGTTCTGGAAGAAAGGATTGAAAGACTCCAAAATGGCTTTCGATTCTTCAAAGTCATCAGGGAAGTTGACGTAATATCCTTTGTTGGCTTCAAACGAAAAAGCACAGCCTAGAATTCGCGCTAATAATGGATCTAGGTTGGTTGTTTCGGTATCAAAACAAACTGTTTTTTGTTTTAATAACTTTCCCAACAACGCCTTTCTTTTTTCAGGAGTATCTACTAATTCATAGTCGTGTTTTACCTCATCGATGGTTTTAACACCTGACATTTTTTTCGCTTCTTTTACAGCACTGCTGGCAGAACTGGTCCGCGGTAAGTCACCAAATAATGATTGCTGACCACCAGAAGCAATAAATTGAGGAGATTCACCCAACACCCGTTTGTAAAGTGTTTTGAACTCTACTTCATCAAATATTTTTCGAATGGCTTCTTTGTTAGGTTCTTCATGTACCAAACTCGCCTCATCAAAATCAACAGGTGCATCCAATAAAATGGTAGCGAGCTTTTTACTCAAAAACGCTTGCTCTTTATTGTCTTCAATTTTCTCTTTAAGTTTTCCTTTTAATTCATGGGTGTTTTCGTACAGTTTTTCCATAGACCCATATTGTCTCAATAGAGTACTAGCTGTTTTAGGACCTACACCTGGAACACCAGGAATATTGTCAACAGAATCGCCCATAAGACCTAGGTAGTCAATAATTTGAGAAGTATCATCCAACTGAAAACGCTCACACACTTCAGCAGGTCCCCAAACTTCTGCACTATTGCCTGAACGAGCAGGTTTGTACATGAATGATTTCTCAGTCACCAATTGTCCGAAATCTTTATCCGGCGTCATCATATAAGTGATGAAGCCTGCTTCCTCGGCTTGTTTGGCTAGCGTTCCAATGACATCATCGGCTTCATATCCTTCCGCTTCTAAAATGGGAATATTAAAAGCTTCTATCACCCGTCTGATATATGGTTCAGAAGATTTTATGTCCTCAGGAGTCTCGTCTCTGTTCGCTTTGTACAACGGATATTCCTGCTTCCGTACGTTCTCCGACTTGTGGTCGAAAACAACCGCAATGTGGGTTGGTTTTTGATTTTGTAATACATCAAGCAAGGTATTGGTAAAACCAAAAATGGCAGATGAGTTTAAACCATAGCTGGTTATTCGTGGGTTTTTTATAAACGCGTAATACGCCCGAAATATTAAGGCATACGCGTCAAGAAGGAACAGTTTTTTATCAGACATAAGATGGGAAAATTAAGCCAACCGTTTGGTTGATACAAAAAAAAATAGCGTTTGTGGATTATCCGTCTTTACATTGACTCAACTCTTGAATAACCGAACTCGGGTGATACCTTTGTTTCACAAACATTTCTGTAAATGAGTGAATACATTATAAAGAACGGAACTGTCTTCAATAGGCAGAAGAGATACGCAACAGACGTACATATTAAAGATGGAATAATTACCCGAGTTGGCGCTCATTTATCTAGCGCGACTGCAAAAGAAATCGACGCTGAAGGGAAGTGGGTGTTGCCCGGTGTGATTGATGATCAAGTACATTTTAGAGAGCCTGGTTTAACACATAAAGCAAACATCTATACAGAAGCGAAAGCGGCAGTGGCAGGAGGAGTCACCAGTTTTATGGAGATGCCCAACACGAATCCACAGGCCGTGACACAAGAAATTTTAGAGGAGAAATATGTAACTGCGTCCAAAACATCGTTGGCGAATTATTCTTTCTTCATGGGTACGACCAACCACAATTATGAAGAGATTCTAAAAACGAATCCCAAAACAGTTTGTGGTATAAAAATATTTATGGGCAGCAGCACAGGGGATATGTTGGTTGATGACGACCATATTTTGTCTAAAATATTTGCGAACGCACCAACTATCATTGCGCTCCACTGTGAAGATGAAGCCACTATTAAAGCAAATACACAAGCGTATATAGACAAGTTTGGAGAAGACATTCCTTTTAGTGCCCATCCAGACATACGTAGTCGAAAGGCTTGTTATTTATCGTCAAGCAAGGCGGCCCAGTTGGCAAACAAATACGGTACGCGCATACACATATTACATATATCCACGGCTGACGAAATTGCTTTGTTTACACCGGGTGACGATTTCAAGACTAAAAATGTTACTTCAGAAGTGTGTGTGCATCATTTGTCGTTTAACGCTAGTCAGTACGATGAAAAAGGATCGTTAATAAAATGTAATCCAGCAATTAAAAGCGCCAATGACCAAGAAGCTCTTTGGGAGGCTTTAAGAGCAGGAAAGTTTGACGTCATAGCCACGGACCATGCCCCACATACCTGGGATGAAAAACAACAGAAGTATTTAAAAGCACCTTCAGGTTTGCCGTTGGTTCAACACAGTTTGCAACTCATGCTGGAGCATGCCAAAGAAGGCCGAATATCAGTTGAGGATGCTATCAATAGGATGTGTCACAAACCTGCCGAATTATTTGAAATAGACAGAAGAGGTTTTATTGAAGAGGGCAATTGGGCAGATGTTGTGGTGGTCAACCCAAATGAATCATACACCGTTCAAAAGGAAAACATTCTGTATAAATGCGGTTGGTCACCTTTAGAGGGTAAAACATTTAGTCATACCATTGACCAGACCTTCGTATCAGGAAATTTGATTTTTAATCACGGAGAATTCGACGAATCACATAAAGGGCAACGTTTGCTTTTTAACAGATAGTCTTATTTACTTTTGAGCACTTCTCTAAAATGAATTACATGAAAAACAAAATATGGATGCTTTGCTGTTTGTTCAATGTTGTCGCATTGGCACAAACAAACGAGGTTCAAATGAATCTAGATCAAAACGGATTCAGTGAAATATATCCCAATGAACCCAGCATTTGCATTAGCAAGACCAACCCATCAGTACTTGTTGGTGGAGCGAATATTGCGTACCAATATCTTTCTACAGACAACGGAAATACTTGGAAAACCAGCGTTCAAAAAAGCAGTTTCGGTATTTGGGGAGATCCCGTTTTGCATAGCGATATTGACGGCAACATCTACTATGTGCATTTGTCTCGAACGTCAGGCAAAACAAAAGATTACGGATTTATTGATCGGATTGTTATTCAAACCTCTACAGATGATGGTCAATATTTTTCTGATGGCAGCTTTACGGGTTTGAATGAGCCTAAAATGCAAGACAAACCTTGGATTAGTACCGATGATTATTCATCAAGTTATAAGGGCAATGCCTATTTGACTTGGACAGAGTTTGACAAAATCAATAGCAAGAAAAAGAAACACCAGAGTAGAATTCAATTTTCCAGCTCAAATGATATTGGTAAAACATGGACTCAAGCCATCACCATATCTGACAGTGTTGGTGATTGTGTGGATGACGATAATACGCTGGAAGGTGCAACAACGGCAGTCGGGGTGAATGGAGAAATATATTGTGCCTGGGCAGGTCACCATAAAATATACTTCGACAAGAGTTTAGATGGAGGTAAAACGTGGGGTACTGACAAAGTTGTTTTTAACCAACAAAGTGGTTGGGCAATGGACATTCCGCATAAGTACAGAAGTAATGGAATGCCTTTTTTAATGGTAGACAATTCACCAGGAAAATTCACAGGGCGGTTATATATGGTTTGGGGCGATGATAAACTGGGCGATGCAGATGTGTTCATGTCGTATTCTGACGACGCAGGAACAACTTGGCAAACACCAAAGCGGGTACATAGCGATGTGCCCAACAATGGTAAAAGCCAATACCTTCCGAACGTAGCTATTGACCAAACAAGCGGACACCTTATAATTACCTATTATGATAGACGCTGGAGTAAACACAATGTATTCAGTGATGTATATGCTTCGCTAAGCACGGATGGAGGTGAAAGTTTTAATGAATTTCGTCTTAACAATTTAATCTCAGGTCATGTTGGGAGCGATCGATTTAGTGGTGATTATATTGACGTGGATTTTCATGCGGGTAAAATATCTGCGATCTGGGCATCGTATGATGGGTATGCAAAAATCTACAACCGAACAGTAATGGAACAAGAGTTGGAGCAGTTGTTTCCAATCCATCAAGTGGGCCAGTTTACAAGTTATGTGTCGTATGATGGGAAAAAACCAACGATTTACGCGGTCACTACCAGACCCACCAATGCCGAAATTATCTACTATAAGAAACGATGGTTCAGTAAAAGTGTAAAAGAGAAATCGAGAGAAAGTGTATACATGCGACATCGTCCTGGACTGCAAGGGACAACCGAATTGAGTATTCAAGCGACTCAAAAAAGACGATTTACCATCATATTTACTCCAGAAGAAACTGAGATGTATCCTAATGAGTCACACGAAATAAAGATTGACTAAACGTAACATACTGTTTGTCAAATGGTTAGGCGCCAGAGTCAACTTGGATTATTCGTATTGTTGAATTAAGCGTAAAGCATTGACTTTTAGCGTTAAAAAACCGTATTTTGCGGACTATTTTTAAAAAAATGGCGAAGAATAAAAACGACGAGTCTGGGGTAATATTAAAAATTCAAAAGCAAACAGGTTGTTTGCTATTTGTAATTGGTGCGGCCATGTTGGCATTTGTATTGACTGACTTTTTCAAAAGCGGAACTTCCGCGTTTGGAGGGTCTAAAAACGTAGTTGGAGAAATTGCGGGTGAAAAAGTGCAGTACGATGATTTGATGAAAGGCGTTGAAGAATTGAAAGTGATGTATCAAGGTTCTGATTTTGATGAAGCTTCTTTAAGAGAACAAGCTTGGAATCAAATCATTCAAGAACGCGTAATCAAAAAGCAACATGAATTGTTGGGCATAGAAATGGGCCGAGCAGAAATTATCGATGCATTATTTGGTCCTGATCCGGATCCAATGGTAGTTCGAAACTTTACAAATCCTGATACAAAACAGTTTGATCCAAATATGTTGCGTCAATATGTTGAAATCGACATGTTAGAGGATGAAAGTAAGTATGCGAATTATATGAACTTCTTGGAAAAACCCATGCGTGAGTTTAGAGAAGGAGCGAAATATGAAAACATGATTCGTGCAGGTATTTATACCACCAAAGTTGACGCACAATACGAATACAACTTAGAGGAATTCAAAATGAGTGCAAAATCTGTTGGATTGCCTTATGTATCGATTTCTGATTCAACCTTCTCATATGACGACGGTGATTTGAAAGAGTATTTGAATGACCATTCAGACGAATACCAACAATTGGCTTCTCGTGATATTGACTTTGTGGTATTAAACGTTTTCGCTACTGCTAAAGACACTGCCTATACGAAAGAATTAGTTTCTAAAGAAGCTGAAGCATTTAAGAAAACAAAAAAGGACAGCTCATTTGTGTCGATGAAACGAACAATGAGACCTTTTAATTCTACCTATGTACGACGTGGCATGTCTGACCTACCTTCAGACGTTGAGGATTTCATTTTTACTGCAGACTCAGGTGCTGTTAGTAATTTAGTATATCAAAACGGATCGTATGGTTTGTATAAAGTGACTGGCGTAAAAGAAGACAGTGTTACTGTTATGAGAGCACGTCACGTATTGGTACAGGCATCAGATGATGGTGAAACTAAAGCCAAGCAAATATTAGCAGATATTAAGTCTGGTAAAATGACGTTTGCTGAAGCAGCCAAAGACAATTACGACCAAACGGGTAAAAGCGGTGGGGATTTAGGTTGGATTCAGAAAGACGGATTCAACATGCAAGTGCCACAAGAAGTAAAAGACAAAATATTATCGTCAAGTGTTGGAAGCTATTCAATCGTGAAATCATCTAAAGGGTGGCACGTAGTAAATATTACCGACGGACCTTCAAAAAAGTTAGTTCAGTTTGCTGCTTTAGAACGCAAAATAACGCCTGGTACTGAAACGGATCGTGAAGCTGAAAGATTGGCTGGAGAGATTCAATTCCAGTCGCAGGATAACGATGATTTCATTACTGTAGTTGAGAAGCTTGGACAAAACGTTCGTGAAGCTACTAAGATTACTTTGAGCAATCCTACAATTCAAGGTGTACCTGATGCAACGGATGTGGCTCGATGGTTATTCAATGACAAAACAAGAGTTGGAGATGTTTCTGACGTAATCAACTTACAAGGTCAGGATAGATATATTGTTGCCAAGTGTACTAAAATAAGAGAAGAAGGAACAGCAAAATTGGAAGACGTTCGAGATCAAGTAATCCTTGATTACATCCGCGAGCAAAAAGCAATTCAATTAGCACAGAAGTTAGAAGATGCTTTGAAAACGGCTTCAACACCTGAAGAGGTTGCAAAAGCAGTTAACTCTGCAGTTTCCTTTGTTCCTGCAGTAAACATGCTTTCTGCTCAAGTAACTGGAATTGGCGCAGAACCAGAAGTAGCTGGTACAATCTTAGGATTGAAAAAAGGAGAACGCTCAAGTCCAATTAAAGGGGTTAGCGGTGTGTACGTTGTTTGGTCTGAAGGTCAAGTACAAGCCGGTGAAGCGAACGAGTTTAACCTTGAGGATATTAGTCGTCAGGTTGGAGATCGTACAATGCAAATGGCAGGAGAAGGTGTTAAAAATGCACTCAAAGAAAAAGCGAAGATTGTTGACAAACGATATAACTTTTTCTAAAAAATATTAATTCATTTGAAAGCTTCCGCTGGTCGGAAGCTTTTTTTTTGCCTTATGAAACACGTCATTTTCTTACATGGTTTTTGCGAAACTTCAGAGATGTGGAATACCATTATCCCAAATCTGAACGACAAGGCATTTACGTTTCATGGGATTGACTTACCAGGATTCGGCAAGAATGAACAAACAGTAGATTCAATTGCAGCGATGTCTGATTTTGTTTTCCAGTTTATGTATGAATTGGACATCAAGACAGCCATCATAGTTGGGCATTCAATGGGTGGGTATGTTGCCTTAGAAATGGCAGCTATACATCCAGAAAGGATAGAAGCCATTGGCCTCATACATTCGCATGCGGCCTCTGACGCTGACGAAAAAAAGGACAACAGGCGTAAACTGATTGATTTTGTGTCGAGGAATGGGGGATCCGGTTTTTTAAAGGAGTTTTCAAAACAATTGTTGTCTCCCATTGCGTCAAACAAGGATTTGCAAAACACAGCGTATCAGTTAGTGAAAGATACATCAGATTTGGCAATTTTGTCGGCCACGGAAGCTATGATTAACCGCAACGACCATACATCTACGCTTCAAAATTTTAACAAACCCGTCTTATGGATTATAGGTGCGCTAGACACCTTTGTTTCGACTGAAGAAGTACTTAAACAAGCTAAGATTTGTCCTCAAGCACAAGTGGAAGTTATGAATGATGTCGGACATCTTTGTATGTATGAAGATCCACATAAAACCGTATCGATATTGGATGGGTTTTTACACAAACTAGCTTAATCAACTCAGAAGTTGATATACGACAAAGCTGGCAACGTAAGCAAGACCTGTCATATAGAACAGCTGTATTAAGGGCCATTTAAGGCTCTTCGTCTCTTTGAAAACCACGGCTAAGGTGCTAATGCATTGCATCGCAAATGCATAAAAAATCATCAAAGAAAGAACGACGGCGATGCTGTAGACGGGCTTGCCAGTCACAGGGTCTCGCTCATTGGTCATTTTTTCTCGGATATTGACGAGGTTGTTTTCGTCTTCCACACTATAAATGGTACTCATGGTGCCAACAAATACTTCACGCGCGGCAAAAGAGGTTAACAAGGCAATACCGATTTTCCAATTGAAACCTAGTGGTTTAATGACAGGCTCAATGACCTTACCAAACTGACCAGCGTACGATGTTTCTAACTGTGCTGTTTCTGTAGGTTCTAACACGCTAGCTGTTTTAGGATTCGGACCGTAAGAGGCTAAAAACCACAAACCAATGGACACAATCAAAATGACCTTCCCAGCTTCCGTTACAAAACTTCTACTTTTTTGGATTACTTGTAGACCAATGTTCTTCCATCGTGGTGGATGGTATACCGGCAATTCCATGATAAAATAATTAAGTCGAGTTTGTCGTATGATAAATTTAAACACCAATGCGGATACCAGACTTCCGACCGTTCCAATCACGTACATAGCTAATAAAACAAGTCCTTTTAATCCAAAAATACCCATTAAATACACGTCAGGAATAGCCACCGAAATCAATAAGGTGTACACGGGAAGTCGTGCAGAACAACTCATTAATGGCGTCACAAGAATGGTGATAATCCTGTCCTTCCAATTCTCAATATTTCTGGTCGCCATAATGGCTGGTATGGCACAAGCAACTCCTGAAATTAGCGGAACAATTGATTTTCCGCTTAATCCGAGGCCACGTAAAATCTTATCCATTATAAAACTCACGCGCGCCATATAACCCGTGTCTTCCAACACACCCATAAAGAAAAACAAAATGGCTATTTGTGGGATAAAAACGACCACCCCTGCAAGTCCGGCAACAATGCCGTTCACTAACAAACTTCTAAACCAATTCTCAGGTAAAACATCCATGAGTAGTTGCCCAATGTTATCGAACGCATACTCAATACCTTGCATTGGGTATTCCGCCAACCAAAAAACACTTTGAAAAATAACAAACAACAAAGTCAAGAAGATGAGGTAACCCCAGAGTGGATGGGTTAGAATGGGGTCAATACGCTCAGTTATTAACTGCCGCTTCGATTTCTGATGGACGATCTTTTTGAGTAAACCCGAAATGCGTTCGTATCGAAGCTGTATGTCACTTTTGTCTTCGTTAGTAAAGGGGTAGTGTGTGGTAAAATGCGTTCCAGATATTGCTTTTTCAATATCACCTAAACCAGTTCCCACTCTTGCGTTGGTTTCTAAGACAGGGATTCCAAGTTCCTTTTCTAGTCTGGCAGTGTCAATATCAATACCAGCGGCCTTAGAAACATCCACCATATTGAGCAACAATATGATGGGTATGTTCAACTCAGAAAGCTGACTGAAGTAGAATAAATTCCTTTTAAGATTATGGGCATCTGCGACGTAAATTATGAGGTCTGGTCGCTCAGGGTGGTTGGGTTTAAATAAGTCGAGAGCAACCTCTTCGTCTTTCGATTTTGGATTAACACTGTACGTGCCTGGCGTATCGATTAGTTGATATTGAGTACCATCGATATGTATGACAGCAGATTTTCTGTCAATCGTTGTACCCGGAATATTGGTTATTTTTTGTTTGAGCCCAGTGAGGTGGTTAAAAAGTGAGGACTTACCACAATTTGGGTTTCCACAAAGAGCAACCTTTTTTATTGTGTTATTTGACATCTTCTACAAAGTGTTCAACCTCAATTTGAGCCGCTTCAGACTTACGCATACTTAAACAGTATCCATCGATATCGAAGGCTATAGGATCACCAAGAGGCGCTTTTAAAGATAGTCGGACGGACGTACCAGGTACGCAGCCCATTTCCATTAACTTGTCTCTAATTTCACAAGGCTTGACGCCAATAATCACTACGTGATCACCCTTTTGTATGTCGGTGAGAACCATGGGTGCAAAAGTGACCTTTATTTAGAATAATTAAAAATAAACTGGCGACTTTATGAGTTGACAATTGACAGGTTTAATGACGGTGATATCACTTCGCTGAATGGCAATAGGCATCAAAATCGGCTACATTTGCGGCAGATAGAAGAACGTCAATATGTCAACAGAAAAATTAACTATTTCAGTAGCAAAGGGAGACGGCATTGGACCAGAAATAATGGACGCTGTTTTGTCTATTTTTAATGCTGCCGAGGTTCCATTGAATTACGAAGTTATTGGAATGGGGAAATCATATTACGACCAAGGTTTTGGTAACGGAATGACGCCAGAAGCCATGCAAAGTATTGAACGCAATGGTATTTTGTACAAAGGACCAATGGAGACACCTAAAGGCAAAGGCGTAAAAAGCATCAACGTTACCGCTAGAAAGGTGTGGAGTACATATGCAAACAGACGTCACTTTAGAACGTTAGAAGGCGTTGACACGGTGTATTCGAAGGCTGGTATCCCAATTGACATTACCATCGTAAGAGAAAACATCGAAGATACATATGGGGGAATAGAACATATGTTGAGTAAGGACGTCGCTTTGAGTCGGCGTTTTATTACCCGACAAGGCTGTGAACAAGTGATTCGTTTTGCTTTCGAAATGGCAAAGAAGGAAGGTTTTAAAAAGGTGAGCTGCGGTCACAAGGCAAATATCATGAAGCTTACCGATGGTCTGTTTCTAGATGTGTTTTATGAAATCGCGAAAGAATATCCCAACATACAAGCAGACGATGTTATTGTTGATGCCTTGTGCATGAAACTGGTACAATCACCGCAAGACTTTGAAGTTGTTGTTTTAACCAACTTACAGGGTGACATCGTTTCTGACCTTTGTGCAGGCTTAGTTGGTGGATTGGGCTTTGCTCCATCTACCAATGTTGGTGACAATATTTCCATCTTCGAAGCAGTGCATGGAACAGCGCCGGATATCGCCGGTAAAAACATAGCAAACCCAACGTCGCTTCTGATGAGTGGCATCATGATGTTAAGACATTTGGGCTTATTAAAAGAAGCAAGAGCAATTGAAGGGGCACTGTTATATACAATTGAAAGTGGCGTCCATACAGGAGATTTTGGAGATAGAAGTATTCCTTCCGTCGATACGACTGCTTTTGCAAAGGCAATTATTGGCAATTTAGGCAAGTTGCCTTCAAATATTACCCTGCGTGAAACCGAAGACCGTTCTGAATTTCATCTACCTGTGCGACCAGACCATCAGCGTGTGATGATTGGTCATACATCGGAAGTAGAAGTTGAAGGAATTGATTTATTTTTCACTTCTGAATTAACCGCGAATGAGATTGCAGAACAATTGTTAAAAGTGCTGCCAAGTGAAACGAAATTGGTATCTTTAACCAATAGAGGAACGGTGGTATGGCCAGATGGTTCTGTGTATACTGAATGCAGCACCGGTTATGGAGTCCGTTTAACCCAAAAAGGCCAGTCAAAATCCTTTTGGTGGAGCTTGACTGACAAACTAAGCGGAGTTATCAATGTATCCTCTACGGAGTTTTTAAATAGAATTGATGGTCAACGTGCGTACTCAGTTGGTCAAGGAAAATAAACGATTAAATCTTGTCAGAAAGATCTGACATACTGAAGTTTTTTAAAGTCAGAAGGATTCTTATCCCTCTGATTCTAGGATTTGGTGTATCCGCTTATTTCCTGTTCTGGAATAACGAAGGCATCACAGGTGTATCCGAAATTGCATGGTCTAAAGGCGCATACATTTGGCTATTAGCCGCTGCCGGTTTAATGGTCGTTCGCGACCTTGGCTATATTATCCGGCTGAGAATCTTATCGGAAAAAGAACTTACTTGGAAACAGTGCTTTCAAATTATCATGTTATGGGAATTTGCCTCGGCTGTATCTCCTGGGGCTATTGGTGGCACAGCAGCAGCAGTTGTCATCATGGCTCAAGAAAGAATGAAGACAGGTTTAACCACTGCAATTGTTCTGGTCACATCGTTTTTAGATGAACTCTATTATATGATTATGACGCCTATTGCATTTTGGGCAGTAATGAACACGTCTTTGTTTCCAACGTTTCAAAATGTAGGTTTCGACAACGTAATCAATACCGGCAACTTAAGAACCTTGTTTTGGAGTGGGTATATCTTCCTTTTGATTTGGACTATTTTCTTAGCTTTTGCGCTCTTTATCAAACCCGAAATATGTCGAGGTTTGATTATGTCTATCGTGAAACTACCTTTCCTTAAAAGGTTTAGTAGACGCGCAAATAGGTTTAGCGATGACCTATTGGTGGCTTCTAAAGAATTCAGGTCTAAACCTAAAAAGTTTTGGATCAAAAGTATGGGAGCAACGTTTGTTACTTGGACAGCCCGATTTTTGGTAATCAACTGTTTGATTATGTTGTTGAGCACCGTTGAAGCAAATGAGCATTGGGTCATTTTCGGCAAACAATTGGTCATGTGGATTTTGATGATGATTGCGTTAACTCCCGGTGCAAGTGGGGTAGCTGAGTTTATTTTTCCAGCCTTTATGGGACCGTATTTACCTACCAAACAGGTCTCCAATCAATTGTCGATTCTATGGCGTGTGCTGACCTACTACCCGTATATATTGATAGGCATTATGGTATTGCCGATATGGCTTAAAAGAGTAGGTATTGAAGAACGTTTTAGGCGATTACGCCTCCGCAAGAAGCGAGGATAACGCTTCAACATTTAACGGCTTTTCCCAAAGCTTAATTTGGTCGTGTAAACCTTTGTACTTCTCGCGCAATTCTTCATGAACACTTGCAGTAAGCACAATCATCAATGGCAAATCATCTTGTTTACATTCGATTATTTTCTCTAAAAACCCATAGCCTGAAATTTCTGGCATTTGGTTGTCTACGATGATCACGTCAATCTCCTTTGAACACAACTCGTCTAAGGCAGCCAAAGGATTTAAATAGCTGCTAATTTCGGCAGTGATAGACGATGTTTCAAGTAGTTTGGTGTTTACAAAAATGTCAATTTCGTTATCATCAATTAGAGCTATTCGCATGGAATTCAGATTGGTTATTTGGTATAAAAATATTAAAACTTGTTCCTTCTCCTGGAATAGAAGTTACGTCAATTGTGCCGTTCATATTTTCTACGGCCTGTTTAACTAGATATAGGCTGATATCTTGGTTATTTCCTTTCGACAGAATGAGTTCAAAAAGGCCATTGAGTTGTTCGTTTTCGATCCCAATATCATCATCTGTAAACATGATTTGAACGCCAGATTTCCCATCAATGACTTCAATATCTAAGTTAATTTGTCCTTTATCTGGATTAATCTGGTCGCCAACGTAATTAAGTAAATTACTAATGACCAGCTGAATTCTAAATGGGTCGTTGTAAAACGATTCCGTCGCCCTGACAACCACATTCATATTAATGTTACTGAAGTCTTGGAAACTATCTAAGGCTTGTTTACAACGTTGAATGATTTCGTTAAAGTCAATTTTATTTGAAACGCCTATGCGTTGGTCAGACTCATAATGCTCAATTATATTTCTTAATTGAAGATCAATCTGCATGATGCCTTTTTCTAAAATAGGCCAGTAATTCATGTTTTTATTATCACTGTCTTCAAGCTTGGCCAATCTTACAATGCCATGCATAGAAACCAGCGTGCTTCGCATTTCATTAGAAGCCTTATGGACAAATTGATTTAAGCTATCATACGAGTTCTCAAGCTCTTTCTGGTGCTTGGCTATGTTTTTTCTAGCATCGTATAACTCTATGGCCGACAAAATGGTTTGTCTTAAATCATACTCGTTCCAAGGTTTACTCAAGAATCTATAAACACGCGCTTTGTTGATGGAATCCATCATAGCGGTTTGATCTGCAAAACCAGTGAGGATGATACGTATGATGTATGGGTGTTTTTCGAGAATGCTTTCAAAAAATTCAATACCCGTAATCCCTTTCATTAAGTAGTCACTGATAACCACTTTGACTTCAGGGTTGTCATCTAATTTTTGACGTCCTTCTTCAGCCGAAGTTGCTGTAATCACATTAAACTCTCGACGAAAGATAGCTCTGAAAGCGACCAAATTTGGTTCTTCATCATCAACGTATAATAGGTATTGCTTATTCACTTGTTACCGGTAATTCAATTGTAAATGTGGTTCCTACGTTTGGTTCGCTTTCTACGGAAATATGTCCATTGTGTTTTTCCATTATTCCGTAAGTAATGGAAAGACCTAATCCTGTTCCTTTACCCACGTCTTTCGTGGTGAAGAATGGATCAAAGATGCTATTTTTTACTTCTTCCGGCATTCCACAGCCGTTGTCTGCAATAGTAATGACTACCTTGTCGTCGACATGCATAGTTTTAACCGTAAGAACACCCTGGGTTGGGTCTTCATATCGATCCCTAATTGCGTCAATGGCATTGTCTATCAAATTCATAAAAACTTGATTCAGTTTACCAAGATAACATTTTATATGCGGTATTGACCCAAGTTCAATTACGGTTTCGATATCTTTCATCTCACTTTTTAAGATGGTAATGGTAGATTGGATACCATTATTGATGTCAGCACTTTGTGCCTCATCGTCATCGGTTCTTGAGAAATTCTTTAGTCCGGTAACAATTTCAGAAGTTCGTTTTGCGCCTTCTTCAATGCCACCAAGCAGCTCGTGCATCTCTTTAATAGCATAATCAATATCCAACTCCTCTTCCTGAGTCAGGAGTGCTTTCATCTCAGGTAAGTCACTATCTTTAGCAAATTCCTTGTATCCATTTAGGATGGTTAATATGTCCCCCAAATCCTGTCTTAACGGTTCAACGTTAGAAGACACATAATTGATAGGATTGTTTATTTCGTGGGCAATACCAGCCGTTAGTTGACCAAGCGACGCCATTTTTTCGGCCTCAACTAGGTGGCCTTGTGTCGATTTTAGGTTGGAGAGGGTGTCTTGTAAATCCAAGTTCATTACCTCCAATTCTTCTGTACGTTTTTTAACCTTTTCTTCTAAGACCTTATTTTGATTTCTTGTTAAATCGTTATTCTTCTTCACTTCCATCAACATCAACCTTTGTGACTCCTCACGTTGTTTTTTAAGCATGTTGATTCTGTCAGCTAGTGCAAACGAAAGCAGTACTGTTTCAATTGCAGCGCCTATAGGCATCGAATAGTTGGTCAAAAGACTATAACTCAAAATGTTTAAGCTACGCATGACATAGAGTATCACCCCAATTAAAAAGATGGTCCAAGCAACCAAAACGAACTTGGCTGAGCTTACTTTCCTTCTCGTTAATACAGCACAAATGGTAATAATGACCAGCGCCGACACCATGCCATTGGCGTTTAGAATAATAGAGGCTATTGCTGTTTGGCCAATTAATGAAAAGCCAATACCAATCACACTGACTGCTATAAATACATTGATGGCCCAAATGGACCAAGGCATGTTTCGTTTTAGATTGATAAAACGCGACATGAATATCAGTCCGAAAATGATGGATAACAGCGGGAATATGACGACTGCATGGTCTGGCCAGAAATTAGAATTAGGCCAGAAAAATTTATTCGCATACCCTACCAAAGACGACTGCCCAATGAAAAGTGGTAGGATATTAATTACATAAAAGAAATAGATACTCGTTCTAAGAGATAAGAAGAGAAACAGGTTGTACAGGATCATTACCGCTAGAATTCCAGCGAATAGTCCAAAAAGCGTTTCACGCACTTGACCTTTACTCTGTATGGTTTGCGTGGAACTGACATGTATGGGTATTACCAGCTCATCTTGTCCTTTAACCTTAATATACACTTCCTTTGTTTGACCAGGTTTGATAGGCATTTTAAAGATAGGTTTCGGATCTTTGATCGCTCTATCTGAAAATTTAGTGAGGTCGGAAACCACTTGAACTTGATCATCGAAGTACAATTCGACAATATCTGTATTGGTTTGGCCAATTTCAAACATCAGTTCATTGACAGTCGTACCATTTTGTACAGTGGTTTTTAACCAGTACGTGCTTTTTGTGAAGCCGAAATTAAAAACGTCCATTTCGTTTAGTAGAAACTGATCTGGGCTAACAGCCTTTACATCTTGGATGGTCAATTTGCCCTTTTTGTCTTCAAGGTAGACAAAACTTCTACTTCTTAAATCGTAAGAAGACTCATCCTCAATTTTCAAGAACTGTGCGCGTACAGAGTTTGTAAGCAAACAACCGAATAAAAGAATGACAAGTCGCTTCATCATGAGTCGATATTTAAATTAAATGATAAATTTAGTTTTAGTTGGTTGACAACAATCTTTCGTTTGAGGTTGGTGTCTTCTCTGAGCAAGGCTACAAACGCCTGCTCCTCAGACCCCGAAGTTGGTAAGTCATCACAATCACCAATCATCACTACACGTGCTATGTACTTTTCAGTTGGGTAGTTAAAACCACCTTTGTTTCCAAACTGTTTTTGAATTTCAAATCCAGCCGGTGAAAACAAGAACATACTGTAGTCGGAAGCCAAGCCATACAATTTGTGTATACCAAGCTGAGGCAGTAATGCTATTGACGAATTCACCAAAATCCAACTGATGCCATAGCCTCGGATAGTTTTCGAATTCCATAATCCGCATTGTTCGCCACAACCCAATTCAGTGTACTTGGTTATTTCATCACTAACAGTCGGATCGATTTTGGAGACACCTTCCTCCATTGGCAAAAGATGTACGCCATCGGCTTTGTGAATACGAATACCACCCATCATCTCATTATCCCGCATGGCAACGATGCAATATGCGTTCGGGTTTTTCGTCCAGGTTGGATTACTGGACTTCACAGATGTCACTCCATAATCTTTTAAGACATTAATATGCCCCTCAAGATATTCCTTGCACAACTCGGGGTAATCTACCGCCCTAAAAGACAATATTTCAAACGTCGTTGCCTGGAGTGTTTTTACGTTTTTTAACCCAATATTCATTCTATTTCTTCAAAAAATAAATGTTCGTTTATATCACGCCTCAAAGAGCGTGTCTCTATCTCTTTCCCTTTGAACAGTCTAAATAGGAATATTTCGCCTCGCTGATCATCAAGGTTAAGTATGTCCTTAAATTCCGCTCTAATGTTTAACAACTCATTTCGAAACGGCTTCAATTGTTCATCGTCATTGTCATGTGCAAACCGATTAAAAATAAAAGTCGACGGACTAATAGGATGAAATCCTAAGTTGAGCTCGGTTGCTTTTAACCATGCCCTTTGCAAAGCGCGTCCGCCTTCGAAATAATCCTTACGAGTGCCCGATGGCATAGAGATAAAGCCAATGCGTTCGGTGTTTTTAATTGCCTTTCGCATCATGGTTTCAAAACCAGTACCTAGGCCCCAGTCTCTTAGTTGCCTTATGACTTTATAATTTTTCGAAACGTATAGACCAGCCTTTTCTGTTTCTGTTAAGTCTATAGTTCTTAAGTCAATTCCATCCTTGGTGGATTCAGCTTCCTCAACTGTCCAGCGTATTTCATCAATAAAATCGGTATGACCTCTGTCGGTCATTAAACGAATTCTTTCGACGGCACATAGTACTTCACCGAGTTGTTCTTTTTTATCCGTAATCCATGTAAGTTGAGCGCCAGGGATCTGTTCTGATGCTTCTTGAATTAAACCAAAATCGTCTTTGGGAATTGGCTCAAGTTCTCCCAACATTCTATTAGTTCCTCTAGCTCGTATGTGTGAATACAGATTTAAATCATATTCGTTTAGCATGGCGGTTGGCTCAAAATCGATGACGGCAACTAGTGGGTTTTTTTCTTCAAATACAAAATGGTATCGACCCTTGAGACCAAGTTTATTTGCCCCAATTATGATGTTTTCGATAGCAGCACCAAAACCGACCATCCCTCCTAGAAAGTTATAGTCTAGGAACGAGTTGGCTTGCGCATGATCTACAAAAGCGAAAATTTGATTTTTCTTAGCGTACCAGCGCCAGGGCTGCATATTACCGCCAGATGGAGCCGTTTGTGCAAGTTCAACAAGTTCATGAATCTGCTTTTTGTTTAATTCGACGCCGTTGGATTTTGTATATCCGTTTAATATCTGCACCATTTGGTCTAAACTCAAATGAGTTTGTTTATCGTAGACAAATGGTTTTTGTTCAGGTGAGGTTTCAGTGAGTTTTTCTTCAATATCAAAATAGAACCTGCCAGACTTTATTTGCTCGGACAATAGGATCCTTCGGATAGTATCGCTTACGATACCGCCTCCGAAAGTGACCGAGCTTGCAAGCTGTGGCCATGTACTAACTGATTGTTCAATTTCCAACATGGATGCCCGTAGTAATGGGCTTGTATCGTCTATTCCAATCATGTCAAGCATGTATGGAACTTTATCTTCATTTGTTTTTAACGTCTTGAGCTTGGCAACATCCAAACCTTGAACCAAGCCGTGCAGAATTGGTCTGTCTGGCTCTTTGTCGAAACGCTCAATGTCTAGCATTGCACGATCATTGGTCTCCATAACCACCGGAATACCAAGTTCTTTCGCTTTCTGACGGGCAATTATTTTTATATCAAGGCCATCACATTCTTCCACGAGGGCATCCAGTGTGCCGTTTAAAGTGAAGAAGTCATCAATATTCTCTTCCGTTATTCCATTTTCATAAACGGTCACTTTCAAGTAGGGATCAATCTCAGCAATTTCACGAGCGACAATTACGGCTTTGTTAATACCGATATTGATGAGGTGGGTTCTCACTCGGTTGAGATTGCTCAAATCAATTTCATCAAAGTCCGCCAAACGTATTTCACCGAACATCCGTTACATTGCCATGGTTACTGCAACCGTTTGTCCGACAGATAAGCCAATCACTCCGACTATTTTTTTTCGAAGTGTTTGTTGTTGGGCTTCAGTAATCTTGTATTTGTTCCGATTCGTCCTAATTTCAACGAATTCCTCTTCAGGAAGTAGGTGAATTAATGTGTTATTCCATGGGTAATGAACCCAGTTGCCAATTGAATCTTGGCTTCTACCGCTTAAGTAATCCTCAATTAAATGTTGATATATTTCGGGATTCTCCTTGAATTTGACTTTTGGATTGCGGCAGTTTACCAATTCTTTTAGCTGATTTTCGATGGTATCAAAAATTTGAATTCCGGGCGTTTGCTTTATTTTTTCTAAAACATCAAGCGCCGCAACGCCTTGCGATAGGGAGATTATATGTGGGTGGTAGGAATACAATTACTAATCTTCTTTCGTGTGAAGATACTTAAGTACAAGCAGAATAGCGGTAATCACTTCAGTACAAGGACTTTAAATATGTACCCTATAGTAGACAATAATAAAATGGCTATTACTACCACATTTTTAAGTTTTGTTGAAGAAAAGTTGATAAATACAAAAACTTGGTTTACATTTGCTAAAGAATGTGCGGTGCATGTTCTACTTTTTTACTACTACTACTTAATTATAACTACATGAAAATTGTTGATCATGAGCACGAAAATCTCTGTTCTGTACCTCGATGACGAGGTTGAAAATTTAAATTCATTTAACGCAAATTTCCGAAGAGAATTCAACGTACACCTTGCTAATAGCATTGATGAGGCGTATTCTGTCATTGAATCTAAGGAAATACATGTTGTTTTGTCTGACCACAAGATGCCTCACATTACGGGTATCGAGTTTTTTGAAACTTTATGCAAAACCCATCCGTCCATCACTCGTATCCTTTTAACAGGATGTTCTGAGTTAAATGTGGTTGTTGATGGCATTAACCGAGGTCAGATATTCAAGTATCTCTACAAGCCAATGAATGTTGACTTGGTTCGTAAAACGGTTGAAGACGCTTACAAGAAGTTCTTAGAAGACAAAAAGAATCAAATGGAAGTTGTTGAGTTAATCGAAACAAACGAGAAACTTGAATTCATGTTAAGACAAAAGCTCATTAGCTAGTCTTTTACGAACTACTTATTCATAAACAAAATCGTTCCTTTGGGATTCCCAATGTATTTTTGTGGCTAATACAAACGCATTGGATTTTAAAGAGACCAAGTTAGGATTTACCATTGGCGATGCAAATGGTGTGGGAATGGAAGTCATGTTACGTGCCTTCTCAACTCCTTATCTATTCAATCACTGTACTCCTGTTTTATATGGGGATGCAGAGGTGTTTAAGTTTTATTGCAACGCGTTAGAGTTAACTGACCTTAGATATAATCTTATTACAGACACAAAAGACTGTGTACCGGATATGATTAATCTGAAACAAGTTACTTCCAACAAGGTGACTGTTACACCTGGTACTCCAAGCGAGGAAGCAGGTGCTTTGGCTTTAAAAGCAATTAATGCTGCTATTGAAGATATCAAAGTGGGTCAGATTGAGAACCTAGTGACGCTACCAATTGACAAAAGCACGATTCAATCAGATTCATTCGATTTTGCTGGCCACACTGATTACTTGGCAAAGTCATTTGAAGTGGATGACTATATGATGATCTTGACCAGTGACGATTTAAAAGTTGGCGTGGTTACAGGACATATCCCAATCACTCAAGTTAGTCAGTCCTTGACTATTGAGAGAATTACCAATAAGATTCAAATCTTATTAGACTCATTACAGTTTGACTTTGGTGTTAGAAAACCTAAAATCGCTGTCTTAGGTCTTAACCCACACAGCGGTGATAACGGGTTAATTGGCAAAGAGGAGTTAGATATTATCAAACCGGCCATTGATGGCTTCATTGAAGAAGGACATTTAGTTTTTGGTCCTTACTCAGCAGATGGGTTTTTTGGAACAAAAGGATATGAGCAGTTTGATGCGGTTTTGGCCATGTATCATGACCAAGGTTTGATTCCTTTCAAACAGATTTCATTTCACAATGGCGTGAACTATACCGCCGGTCTTCCAATTGTAAGAACCTCACCAGATCATGGGACAGCGTATGATTTGGCTGGCAAAGGGACAGCAGATATTGCGTCCCACGTAAGTGCCATATTTGAAGCCAAGAAAATTTACCTTAATCGTTTGGAATCAAATGAGTTAAACAAGTCCCCATTGGCCTACAAATCACACAGAAGAGAAAAATTCAGCATCGGTGTTCCCAATCTGAAATAAAGTTCTTTTTTTCCACAAATTATGCTAATTTTGCCGACCCTTTTGGGAGTGAAGATGGAGCGTAAAGATTTCACTATACAATTTGGTTCATTAAAGGAAGGATTTCACGACTTTAAGTACCAATTAAACAACGAATTTTTTGCGTTAATAGAGCAAGAGTTGATCCGAGAAGGGGAGGTTAATGTTCTTTTAAATTTAGAGCGTTCTGAACGCCACATGTCTTGCAACTTTACCCTTGAGGGTTGGGTGCTTAAAACTTGTGACGTTTGTTTAAGTGAACTTCAATACCCGGTAAAATGTGTACAACATTTACATATTAAAATTACCGACAAGGAAATTGAAGAAGAACCGGAGTTGATAAGCGTAGATAGTAACGCATATGAGTTGGATTTAACCAACCATTTGTTTGATTATGTTGCGTTGTCGTTGCCGATGAAACTTGAATGCAAGGATGCAATAAATCGAAAGAACTGCGACGAAGAAGTGTTAGAAATGTTAGCCGATTCAGAAGATGAAACAGATAATTCAGATCATCCTGAATGGCAAAAACTAAAAGAAATATTTAAAAACTGATAGTATGGCTCATCCAAAGAGAAAGATTTCCAGAACAAGGAGAGACAAAAGAAGAACCCACGACAAACTTGGGTTTAAGCAGCTTATTAAAGATCCTAAAACAGGTGAAGTGTCTCAATACCATCGTTTAAACCTTGAAACAGGCATGTATCGAGGAATGAAGGTTATTGACGTAAACGAGCAAGCTTAAGAATTTATTCTTAAACATTTTTATGAAGATTGGGATAGACGTGATGGGCGGGGATTTTGCCCCGAGTGAAACACTGAACGGTGTTATCAGCGCACTTTCTACGCCTGATTTAAGCGACGTTCAACTCACTCTGATCGGTGATCAATCCACCATAGAAAAGCATTTAAGTGCTCATATTGATCTTAGTCGGGTGGATATTGTTCACACCGAAGAGGTAATCGGTATGGCTGAGCATCCAACCCGTGCTATTTCGCAAAAAAGGAATTCTAGTATTAACGTAGGACTCAAGATGTTGGCCGAAGGGCACATTGATGGTTTTGCTGGTGCTGGAAATACAGGCGCAATGATGGTCGGTGCCCTATATACGGTGAAAGCTATCGACGGAATCCTTAGACCTTCATTAACATCTCTTGTTCCAAAAATTGATGGAACAAACGGTTTGATTTTAGACGTTGGCGCCAATGCCGATGTTAAACCTGATGTAATGGGGCAATTTGGTGTTTTAGGCTCACTGTATGCACAGTACGTTCTCGGAATTGAAAATCCAAGAGTTGGATTGTTAAGTATCGGAGAGGAAAAAGAAAAGGGGAACATGTTAAATCAAGCGGTGTACCCAATTCTTGAAAACACTAGAGGAATAAATTTTATCGGGAACGTTGAAGGGCGAGACCTTTTTTCTGATAAAGCGGATGTTATTGTTTGTGACGGATTCACTGGCAATATTGTCCTAAAAACATGCGAAGGCTTCTTTTATAAGTTAAAGAAACGTGGAATCAATGATGACTTCCTTGACCGCTTTAACTTTGAGTCGTACGGAGGTACTGCTATATTAGGAGTTAACAAACCTGTTATTATTGGACATGGAATTTCGAAAGCAAACACATTTGTGAATATGATTCGCTTAACAAAACAAGTGGTGCTTTCAAATCTTATCCAGAAAATCAAAGCAAGTCTTTAATTTTTATATTTTTACCGCTTAATTTTTTGCAATGAGTCATATACACGCAGCGATTACCGCAGTTAATGGTTACGTTCCAGACCAAGTTGTTACAAACTTCGACTTGGAAAAGATCGTCGATACCACCGACGAATGGATAAGAACCAGAACTGGTATTATCGAAAGAAGAAAGCTGACTGGCGAAGGACAAGGGTCTTCAGCAATGGCAGTTCCAGCGGTAGAAGGACTATTGAAAAAGAGAGGCATTTCAGCCGAAGAAATCGACTTATTAATTTGTGCTTCTGTTACTCCAGATTACGTATTTCCTGCCACATCGAATGTAATTTGTGATAAAATCGGAGCAGTAAACGCTTGGGGTTATGACCTCGCAGCGGCCTGTTCTGGATTTTTATTCGCTATGGAAACAGGCAGAAGATTTGTTGAATCTGGACAATATAAAAAAGTGGTAGTTGTAGGGGTAGATAAAATGTCTGCCATACTCGATTACGAAGACCGCAACACGTGTATCATTTTTGGGGATGGAGCTGGAGCTGTTTTACTTGAACCAACTGAAGAAGAAGTTGGTGTAATAGATAGCATTTTGAAAGTGGACGGCTCAGGACGAGAATTTTTACATCAGAAAGCTGGTGGTTCTGTTTTACCTCCAAGTCACGCTACAGTTGATAACAGACAACACTTCGTTTACCAAGAAGGTAAAACCGTATTTAAATTTGCGGTAACCAATATGGCAGAAGTGAGTTACGATATTATGGAGAGAAACCAACTAAAAGCGGATGACATCGCGTGGTTGGTTCCACACCAAGCCAATAAACGCATCATTGACGCAACTGCAAATAGAATGGGTCTACCAGCAGAAAAAGTAATGATGAACATTCATAGGTACGGTAACACCACCTCGGCCACCCTACCCTTGTGTTTATGGGATTATGAAAAACAATTGAAAAAAGGTGACAACATTATTTTGGCAGCTTTTGGAGGAGGATTTACTTGGGGCGCCATCTATATTAAGTGGGCCTACGATGCTTCATAAACAGTACTAATATTATCGAATAATTTACCTTAATTTGAATTATGGATTTAAAAGAAATTCAAACACTCGTTAAACTGGTTTCCAGTTCAAAGGTTGATCATTTAGAAATCGACAAACAAGATTTTAGCATAAAGATTAAGAAAAACTCGAATAAAACTGAAGTGGTTTCAGTTGCCGCTGCGCCTATTGCAGCTGCCCCTGCACCAGCAGCTCCAGCCGCACCGAGTACACCAGCACCGGCACAAAAATCAGAACCCGCAGCTGAACCAGCTGTTAGTGGTGTTGAAATTAAGTCGCCAATGATTGGAACTTTCTATAGAAGTCCGTCACCGGACAAACCAAACTTCGTTGAAGTTGGGGATGAAATTAGAGTTGGACAAACCATTTGCATCGTAGAAGCAATGAAATTGTTTAATGAAATTGAATCAGAAGTGGCAGGCCGAATTGTAAAAGTTTGTGTTGATGATGCTTCTCCTGTCGAATACGATCAACCATTGTTTATTGTAGAGCCTATTTAAGGTTCATTTTTTCACAAAACGTAACGACACATGTTTAATAAAATTCTGATAGCCAACAGAGGTGAAATTGCTTTGCGAGTGCTGCGTACTTGTAAGGAAATGGGTATTAAAACAGTGGCCGTTTATTCAACGGCAGATAAGGATAGTATACACCTTAAATTTGCTGACGAAGCCGTTTGTATCGGACCTCCAGCAAGTAAAGATTCATACTTGAACATGGCTAACATTATGGCTGCTGCAGAGATTACCAATGCAGATGCGATACATCCTGGTTACGGGTTCTTATCTGAAAACGCAAAGTTTTCTGAGTTATGCCGTGAAAGTGGAGTCAAATTTATTGGGGCTTCGCCAGAGATGATCAACAGCATGGGCGACAAGGCCAATGCCAAAGCAACCATGATAAAAGCTGGTGTTCCTTGTGTTCCTGGTTCAGAAGGGTTGTTAGAAAGTGTTGAAGAAGGCATTCGCCTTTCAAATGAAGAAATTGGATATCCGGTAATCATGAAAGCTACCGCCGGTGGAGGTGGAAGAGGAATGCGGATCGTTTGGAATGACGAGGAGTTTGAAGAAGCATGGCACAGTGCACGTAAAGAATCTGCTGCCGCTTTTGGAAACGATGGCATGTACCTAGAAAAGTATGTGTTAGAACCTCGACACATTGAGATTCAAATCGCAGGAGACCAATACGGCAAAGTGTGTCACTTAAGCGAACGCGATTGTTCAATCCAAAGAAGACATCAAAAACTTGTTGAAGAAGCACCTTCTCCTTTTGTAGATGAAGAGTTGCGAAACAAAATGGGCGAGGCAGCTATCAAAGCAGCATCTGCCATTAAATATGAAGGAGTAGGAACAATTGAGTTTTTGGTAGACAAAGACAAGAATTTCTATTTCATGGAAATGAATACGCGTATTCAAGTGGAGCATCCAGTAACTGAAGAAGTGATTAATCACGACTTGATTATGGAGCAAATTAAACTTGCGGCAGGAATTCCAATTACTGGTAAGAACTATTACCCACAAGGTCATAGCATCGAATGTCGTATTAACGCCGAAGATCCATACAACGATTTCAGACCAAGTCCTGGTACCATTACAGTTTTACACAAGCCAGGAGGCCATGGCGTTCGAGTTGATAGCCATATTTATGCGGGATATAGAATTCCGTCAAACTATGATTCAATGATTGCTAAACTGATTGTAAAAGCAAATACAAGAAAAGAAGCGATTACAAAAATGCACCGCGCATTGAATGAATTTATTATTGAAGGGGTAAAAACAACGATTCCTTTGCAGATAAAATTGATGGAAGACGAAAACTTCCAAAGCGGTAACTTCACTACCAAGTTTATGGAAGACTTTAAGTTCTAACGAATTATTCCATTTTCTACTTCTTCCTGAATTTTTTCCGTTCTATTTTTACGGCTTTTGTAGTTTTATTTTTTAATGAAAATTCCTGCATCAGCGTCTTATGAACTGGTTTATTCCATTTCACGTCATCCACACCTTGGACCGACGATAGAAGCCTATGTCGTTCAATTAACAAGTGCTGGTAATATGTCGATGGTGCACCAACGCGTACATAGCGGAAATGGGGATTATTACGACAAAAAAATGCTGCCTAACGACTACAAAGCGCTTGAGTTGTTGGATGAATGTTTACCGGAATACATCGTAAAACGTTTTAGCAAGGTTAAAAAAATTAGACCTACCGAGTTTTTTGCAAAACACTTCGATAAGGTTTTATACGAAAAACAAATACGGCCTCATATTGAAGAACGTTTGGCCAAAGTGGTTGCCTTGATAAAAGGCCGTCAGGTCTTTTTGAAAAACCTCAAAAACGTCATTTATGAGCCAATAGAGTGGTGCAAAGAACCGGCAACGGCTTTATTTCATTTAAGACGGAATGACACGAACACACATTATTTCGCCACCATAAAGCACAACAACCATCGGGTTCAGTTTGCGCAGAACAATGCTATTTTACTGACGCGAAGCCCATGCTATTTAATCGCTGGTGGAAGAATATTGTATTTTGAAGAAGGGTTTAAAGGGCAAAAACTCCAACCATTTATTAAAAAGAGGTTCATTGAAATACCTAAACGCAATGAAGAAGAGTATTTCAAAAAGGTGATTGTTCCGCTAATCGAAGAACACAATGTGTATGCAGTGGGCTTCGATATTCAAACAGAAAAACATCAGGCGAATCCGGTAATCAAATTGCAACGATTACTCAATGGGAACTATGGACTCACGCTTGGCTTTCGATACGATAAATACGTTTTTCCGTATCATTCCACTAAATACGTTTCTGTGCGAATGGATAAAACAGATGATTCTTTCACTTTTAAAAGAATCAAGCGATCAAAGCCGTGGGAAGAGATTAAGAAAGAAACGCTGGCATTGATGGGAGTGCAACACATCAGTGGGTCTGAATTCGGATTTGAGAATGAAGCCACAGTATCAGATTTAATTCATTGGGTCACGAATAATAAGGAGGATTTGCAAAAGGCTGGTTTTGAAGTCATGCAAAACTTAGAGCAAGAATATAGTCTCGAAGCATCAAGCATAGAACTGGTAGCCTCAGAATCCGGAGATTGGTTCGATATTAAGGCCAAAGTAATTTTAGGTGGGGTGGAAATTGAAATTACCAAATTACGTCAGGCAATTCTCAATGAGCAAACCACGATATTACTACCAAACGGCAAAACCGCTATCATACCCGAACGTTGGATAGACCAAATAAAAGGGCTTTCGATTTTTAGTCAAACCAGTAATCACTTCAGACTGAAAAAACATCACGTTGGTTTGGTCAAGCCATATTTAGAAGCAGGAGAAAAGTTCGGTCAAGACAAATCCATTTCGGATTTTGATGGAATCGTTGAAACAGCGTTGCCACAAGGATTTATTGGGACGTTAAGACCGTATCAAAAAGCTGGCTATGATTGGCTTTGTTTTTTATACGACATGGGTTTTGGCGGTTGCCTTGCAGACGATATGGGATTGGGAAAAACAGTTCAATCACTGGCGTTTTTACAAAAAGTCAAAGAAGATTCTGAGACCGAGGCACAGCAAGAATCGTTACAACCGAAATTGTTTAAAGAAACGGTTGGAGCCAATACAAGCTTGTTGGTGGTGCCAACCTCGTTGATCTATAACTGGATTCAAGAGGCCAGTAACTTCACTCCAGAATTAGTGATTAAGCCCCATGTAGGTATGAATCGCGACAAAGACAGTGGTTTATTTGCTGAGGCAGATGTAGTCATTACGACCTACGGGACATTGCGAAATGATATTGAACTCTTTAAATCTGTCGAATTTGATGTTGTATTGCTTGATGAAAGTCAATTTATCAAAAACCCGACCTCTCAGCTGGCTAAAAAAATCACGCAGCTCAATGCCAAGTTGAGGCTCACGCTCACAGGTACACCAATCGAAAATACCATTGTTGATTTGTGGAGTCAAATGAATTTTGTGAATCCAGGCTTGTTGGGAAATCATAAATTTTTTCAAAAAGAATATGTACTGCCAATAGAAAAGACATTAGATATAGCCAAATCAGAGGAGCTACAGCAAATTATAAAACCGTTTGTCATGCGCCGGACTAAATTCCAAGTTGCACAAGATTTGCCACCGAAAACCGAGCAGATTGTGTATTGCGACATGACAGACGAACAACAGGACGTATACGAAAAAACCAAGTCAACTTATCGAAATATGATTTTGGACGCTGTGAAGGAGAAGGGAATGGCTAAGTCACAGATCCAAATTTTGTCGGGGTTAACCAAATTAAGACAAATCGCAAATCATCCTATTTTAAGTGATGAGGCGTACGAAGCATCGTCAGGGAAATTTCAGGAAATTGAACAAAGGCTAACATCGGCACTCGAGCAGAATCACACACTTCTCATATTTTCTCAATTTGTAGGTCATTTATCTTTAGTGGAAACTTTACTGCAATCAAAGCAAATACCCTACTGCTATTTGGATGGGTCTGTTCCAGCAAAAGAGCGCAAGAAGCAAGTAATGGCGTTTCAGCAAAAAGAGAAACAGGTGTTTTTAATCTCATTAAAAGCAGGTGGATTTGGACTCAACCTTACCGCAGCAGATTATGTGTTCATGTTAGACCCATGGTGGAACCCAGCCGCAGAGAACCAAGCGATAGACCGAACACATCGGATTGGTCAAACCCAAAACGTGTTTAGCTACAAGTTTGTAACAAATAATACCGTAGAAGAAAAGATTATTCGGTTACAACAAAAAAAACAGTCGTTGAGTGACGGCTTGATTAAAACCGAAAAATCGTACCTAAAACAAGTCACACTTGAGGATTTGCACCAAATATTTAGCTGATATTCGTTTGTTTATTGACAAAAAAAACTCCAACTTGCTAAACTAATTCTAATAAAAAAATGAGAAAAGTTTACGTATTAAGTTTAATTATGTTCATAGCGGCAGGCGGAGCGTTTGCACAAAGAACAATTGATTTATCTGTGGATGAGATAATTACTCCGACTCAGTTAAATAGTAATTCATCAACCGGCACCAACCTGTCTACAGAGTTTGTGTTAAAGAATAACGGTACTGATGATGTGAAAGTTGGAGATACAATTATCTACCAAATGGTTATTACCTCTACATCTAATCAGTTAATTACTGCATTCCCAAGTGCAAACCAGTTCGCGTTTGTTCTAGCAACGAAGGAAATGAAAAGCGGTGACACCATCCACGTGAACAGAACTTTGAATACAACTGCGTATTTCAAGCAATCTGTACAAGTACGTTACATCATTCAAGCATATATCAGAAACAATGGTACCGCTGACCCAGTTTCACCTGAAGTAGCACCAGGAAACGCAAATAACGTAAAGTACAATGAAATCACTTGGTGGAATCCTCAAGGTTGGGGTGTAAGTGTTGCAGATGTGACGACTACAAACGTTGTTGATGTGTATCCAAATCCTGCTACAACTGATTTAACCATCGATTGGAACATTTCAAACGGAAATGAAAATCGTGAAGTAGTGATTTACGATATGAATGGAAGAGAAGTGTTACGTCAAGAGGTAACTGCAGAAATTTTCACTCAGTCAATAAACATTGAAGGTTTGGAAGATGGAATGTACGTTGTAAAAATGACCACTGGAGAGTTTTCTACAACTGAAAAACTACAGGTAGTTCATTAATTCCTGATTAAAAAAACTTTAACGCCCCTTTCGCAGTATGTGAAAGGGGCTTTTTGTTTTTGGCATTTCGGGGCTTATTTTGCAAGGCGAATGAAACGGTCATTCAATAGTTTGAAATACTAGGTATTTGTATGTGTTTAACGCAGCAAAAATGGTAGCATGAATAAACAAGAACGAAGAGAAAAACTCATACGTAAAAGAGAACAATCACTGCTTGGCGGTGGTGAAAAAAGAATTGAATCTCAACACGCCAAAAAGAAACTTACCGCTCGGGAACGATTAGAGTACTTTTTGGATAAAAACTCGTTTGAAGAAATTGGGGCCTTTGTGAAGCATAGAAGCACCGATTTTGGTTTAGATAAGCAACATTATTTGGGCGACGGTGTAGTAACCGGTTATGGTACAGTGAATGGCAGACTCGTGTACGTTTTCTCGCAAGACTTTACCGTTTTTGGTGGATCCTTATCGGAAACACACGCTGAGAAGATTTGTAAAATCATGGATTTATCCATGAAGAATGGAGCGCCAGTCATTGGTTTAAACGACAGTGGCGGAGCACGTATTCAAGAAGGTGTTGTCTCATTAGGTGGGTACGCCGATATTTTTTATAGAAATACAAGAGCGAGTGGTGTTGTTCCACAAATCTCAGCCATCATGGGCCCTTGCGCAGGTGGCGCTGTATATAGTCCAGCCATTACCGATTTTATTATGATGGTTGAAGACACGTCATATATGTTTGTAACTGGACCTAACGTTGTCAAAACGGTAACCAATGAAGAAGTAACGTCTGAAGAACTAGGTGGGGCAAGTGTCCATTCTACCAAGTCAGGAGTTGCCCATTTTACGGCAGTGAATGAAATAGCCTTGCTCGACAACTTGAAAAAGGTGTTGAGTTACATTCCACAAAACTGTGAAGAACAAGCGCCATTGGTGTCATACGAACTAACTGATGAAACCCGTTCAGTATTGGCTGATGTTGTACCTGAAAGTGTAAACCAACCGTATGACATACGTGAGGTAATTACGGGCATTATAGATGAGGATTCGTTTTTAGAAGTACATAAAGACTTTGCTGAAAACATAGTTGTCGGATTTGCACGTCTTGCTGGTAGAAGCATAGGCATTGTTGCCAACCAACCCGCTTTTTTGGCTGGGGTGTTGGATGTGAAGTCTAGCCAGAAGGCCGCGAGATTTGTGAGATTCTGTGATTCTTTTAATATTCCGTTATTAGTCTTGGAGGATGTACCAGGATTTTTGCCAGGAACGGATCAGGAATGGAATGCCATTATTACCAACGGAGCTAAGTTGCTCTATGCTTTTAGTGAAGCTACAGTACCCCGTGTAACGGTCATTACTAGAAAAGCATACGGAGGGGCATATGACGTAATGAATTCAAAACACATTGGTGCGGACATGAATTTTGCTTGGCCAAGTGCTGAAATTGCTGTGATGGGTGCTAAAGGTGCCGCTGAAATTATTTTTAGAAAAGAGATTCAAGCAGCGGCTGATCCAGAACAAGCCTTGTTAGAAAAAGAACAAGAATACGCGGGAATATTTGCGAACCCATATAGAGCTGCGGAACGCGGTTTTGTGGATGAAGTCATATTACCTGAAGAGACACGAACCAAGTTGATAAAAGCATTTAAGATGCTTGAAAACAAGGTTGATACTTTACCAAAGAAAAAACACGGAAACATTCCTTTATAACTGGATGAAAAACGAATACGATTTATTAATTGTTGGTGCTGGTCCAGTTGGATGCGTTGTAGCTGAACAGCTGGCTTTAAAAAAGGGATGGAAGAGTTTGATAATAGACAAACGGGACCACATAGCAGGTAACTGTTATGACCGAATTCATGAGTCTGGCGTATTAATTCATCAATACGGACCACATTATTTTAGAAGTAATAAAAAGGAGTTAATAGATTACCTTGGACAATACACGGACTGGATTCCTGGTAATTACGAAGTAAGAAGTTCGTTTAACGATGAGTTGTACCCATTTCCAATCAACCTACTTACTTTAGGTCAGTTTTTTGGCCGGGAATTTACAGCAGAGGAGGCTGAAGCATATTTAAACGAAATTCGAATTCCGAATGATGATCCAGCAAATTCGGAAGAATTTGTGTTGTCAAGGGTAGGCAAAGAGCTATACGAAGCCTTTTATTTGAATTACACCCTGAAACAGTGGGAAATGCACCCGAAGGATTTAAACAAATCGGTATGTGGCAGAATTCCTATCAGGTTTAACAAAGACATTCGATATGTAGATCACGAATACCAATTAACGCCAAAAGAAGGCTTTACCAAGATGTTTGGGAAGATGATTGACAATCCATTGATTGACGTCCGACTTGAAACAGATTTTGAAGAGGTACGAAACAGCATTAAACCAAATGTGGCAACGCTTTATTCAGGACCAATTGATGCGTATTTTGGATATGCATATGGCAAGCTTCCTTGGCGGTCATTGGACATATCGTTTAAGGAATTCAAAGAACCATTAAAACAACCTTGCGTTCAGATTAATTATCCCAACGACCATCCATATACAAGGTCTGTGGAAATCAAACATGTTACAAAGCAGGAGACTGATAATACTGTAATCTCATACGAAGTGCCTACTTGGGAAGGAGACCCTTATTATCCGGTGCCAGCAGATGACAATGCAGCACTATTTAAAAAATATTGGCTTCTTGCCGAAGAAGAACAGGCAGAAAACAATGTGTATTTTTCGGGCCGCTTAGCGCGATACACGTACATCAACACAGATGAAGCTATAGAAATGGCTTTGGAAACAGCTAGTCAAATACAACAAGATGCAGAAAGATGATTTGGTTTGGGTGATTATGCCCGTATACAATGAAGAAGAATCATTGTCGCATGTATTAGATGCGTGGCTACCTGTGCTCAGAGAAAACCTCACAAACTTTGTGTATTGCATCATCAATGATGGGTCTAAAGACAAGAGTATCGACATCATGAAGTCGTATGCTGAGACCAATTCGGAAATTAAAGTAATTGATAAAGCGAATTCAGGTCACGGTCAATCGTGTATCTATGGATATCAATTGGCGATTGAAAATAACGCACAGTGGGTTTTTCAAATGGACTCCGATGGTCAGTGTAACCCAGGTTATTTTGCCGCGTGTGTAAAAGCGAGCGATGATCACCCAGTGGTGTATGGTTACAGAAAAACACGGGACGACGGTTGGAAGCGATTTTACATTTCTAGAATTGTAAGCTCATTTATTTGGATTGCAACCCGCGTTTGGGTGCGTGATGCAAATGTGCCTTATCGCTTTATGCATACAGATACGCTGAAGTCGATTGTCAATCACGTACCAAAAGATTTTCACCTTGCCAACGTTTTAATAAGTACTTACCAGCAGTATAGGTATACGATAAAATGGGTCAATATTCATTTCGACGACCGATTCGGAGGTGAGCCAAGTGTTAAACTGTCGCTTTTTGCCAAACACGGCTTTGTGCTTTTTAAACAATTAAAGGCGGCGTTTAAAAGTGCGAAAAGGGCTTAAACCCATATATAAAAAATTAGCCAATATGAAACTACAGTCCAATAATGAGACAACGTTGAGTAGTTGAGGAAACGTAAAACACTGTAAATCAGATTATAAACATTTTGTGGCACAGCAATTGACAAGTATTGATTGTATTAAAGTCGCACGTTATGTTTATTAATTTCAATCTATTATTGCCAACAATGCCTGTTTTCTTTTGTTGGTTACAAACAACAAAACTTTATAAATATGCAGTTAAAGTAAGTTTCGCTTTTGCATTAGCATGTACTCAATTTGTACCGGTCAGCGCTCAAAGTGTTTCAAACGGTAATTTTAATAGTACGTCAACTGGTTGGGGCTGTAGTCCTGAAGCTACGCACAGAGAAAGTACTTACGGTGGATCAAGTTCTACGAACCGAGTAGCAGAAGTGGACAAGCAAGCTGGTTTGTGTCAAACGATTTCTGGCTTTACGGTTGGATATGAATATGAATTGTCGTTTAAGTGTTCTCGCCGAACAACCTGTGGTCCAACATTACAAACTATGGATGTGACCATTAGTGGTAATGCTTTATCTGAATCAATATCACGAAATGGAGGAGGATTCAACTTTACAACGGAATCCTTTTCGTTTGTTGCCTCTTCTACGAGTCATACATTAACATTTACTGGAACTGTTTCTGGTACTTGTGGTTTGATAGTAGATGATATCGAAGTAAACTTTGTGAGTGCACTACCAGTAGAGCTTTTACACTTCGACGGAGTCATGAACAACAACAATCAGGTGGAATTAACTTGGGCAACTGCAATGGAGTTGAACAACGACTATTTCTCAATTGAAAGATCTCAAGATGGTATAAACTGGAGCGTTATTGAAGAAATCAAAGGCGCTGGAAACGCAAATGAAGTATTGAATTACGAAACAACGGATGCAACGCCATTAGCGGGTTCATAATATTACAGGTTGAAACAAACGGATTTTGATGGAACATACAGCTATTCAAAAATTGTACATGTACAATCGGTCAACAACGAAAAAGCGACAATACACATGTTCCCAAATCCAACAACGGATATGATTATCGTGACTAACCTGGATTACGGAATGGAGGTACAGGTGCTTAATTCTGTAGGTCAAAACGTAACAAAGTCTGTAAAACAGGAAACTAACAGAACAGATGGTCAAATGGTTATCGATATGTCAGACCTACCAAATGGTTTGTACCACTTCGTAGCTAACAATAAGTCGACTATTGTTAAAAAGAGATAACCCTTAATTAGAGCAATAAAAAAAGGTGTCCGCATTGCGAGCACCTTTTTTTAGTTTTAACAAGATTGTTCTATAACTGCATTTCCACCTGCAAACGGAATCGATAATCAGTCGAACTAGAAGAACCAACAGTTTCTATAATTCCATAGTCTGATTGAATCTTTAAGTTATGCCCTGAAATATAACGACTGATGCCAAGCGTATATTCATTTTGTTCTCTAATCGCTGAAAAGTTCGCATCATCTGGGGCAACCGTCGTATATCTAGCGGCTACCTCCCAATTGTTTTTGAACAAATAACCAGCCTGAACGTTAATACCCGATCCTGTATTGAAATGTCTAGATACATCAGTAAGTTGAAGGGCTCCTTCCGTCATGGCGTATTCTGTTAATAGAGAAAAACCTTGATATTTGAAAAGCAGGTCAGCCTCAAAATGGGTCAGTGTGTTCTCAACAAAATTTCCTAATGAGTCTGTTACAAATCGGCCTAACTGACCTTGTTGGCGTACGGCATTTTGGTTTTGATTATAAGTGACACCAATAGCAAGTTTTGGTGTTGATTGACGCTTTATATCAGAAAGCACATAATCTTGTTTACTTCCTTCAAAAGAACCAAAAGGTAAAAAATCTAATCGTGCGGTGTAATTTAAACCGCCGTGATTTCCTTCTGTAATGTTTCTTCCTTCGCCATTTGAAAGGGCAAATTTTGGTTGAATAACGGTACCACCTGCCTTGAATTTACCGTGAAGCTGTATGCCCATATCACGGTCAATATTAAACCGGCTATTAACATTAGAACGATCTACGAACTGCAAATTGGCAGATGAAACAACACGTTCGCGGTTACCAGGAAGCTTTGTTTGTCCGGCCCACAGTTGCCAGTGTTTGGTCATTTGGTATTTTAAAGCTGCATCTAAAATTAAACGAGAACTTTCGCGACCTTGTCCTGCTTCACCCGAAACACTCATATCACGTCCCGATAGTCCTAACTCCACTTTATATACAAGTTTAGGAGTCAATGCATAACCGTCAAGTTTAATACGCGAACGTCTAATTAACGCATTGCTTGACCAATCGGTACCGTCGTATTCTGCAGTAAACAACTGTTGCATCCTATAATGAAACTTAATTTTAAGTGTCGAATCGTCGGTAATGAAATTAAGGCCTTTTCCAAAAGAGGAAGTCTTGACGCTCTGTCCAATTGCTGCACTAGAGGTTAGCAATAAGACTGCGATACAAGTTGTAAAAAGTTTAAAATTATTTAACATTTTAATGAGGATAAAGTAATACTTGAGGGCAAAGGTGTATAATACAACTCAATTCCTACAATGATGTTATTAAATTGTAATCAACTGATAATACAATCTTAACATAACCATAACATTGGAATCCAACGAGAATTGAATATTTTTTGTATGCCACGATAAATTACAGTTTGAATTTTACATATTACAAGGCCCAAAATGGAACTAAAATAACGGTTAAACTACGTGTAAACCTTTGTAAACGAGAAACATATATTTATGTTTCTCGATAAATATTATAAAATTAAGTGGTTTTTTCATCAGTTACTGAAGGCCATTCATAAAGGATTTAAATTGAAGTCTGTTTAACAAAAATTTAATGTCCATATGGTTACAGTCCACAGCATATTGTGCATTTTTGCTCAATGAAAATTGGCAATAAACATTGAAGGCTAATTTGATTTGTAAAACTCAATATTTTATCAAAAACTAGAATATGGACTTTGGAATAGGTAGTATTATTCAGATCCTTGGAGCATTGGCATTTTTCATCTTCGGTATGAAGATGATGAGTGAAGGAATTCAACGTGCAGCAGGGTCTCAATTAAGAGGTTTTTTGGGCAACATGACAAAAAACCGAGTATTAGGGGTTTTGACAGGATTCTTAATCACAGCATTGGTTCAGTCGTCTTCTGCAACCACGGTAATGACGGTGAGTTTTGTAAACGCCGGATTACTTTCTCTAATGGAATCAGCAGGCGTTATGATGGGTGCTAATATTGGTACCACGATTACTGGTTGGCTGGTTTCTGTTTTGGGTTTCAAAATAAAATTGTCTGCGTATTCTATCCCTCTATTCGCCATAGGTGTACCGATGTTGTTCATGAACAAAGGAAAAGTGAAGTATTGGGGTGAGTTTATCGTAGGTTTTGCCATTTTGTTTTTAGGCTTAAGTGCTCTAAAAGACGCAGTGCCAGATATCAAGCACAATCCAGAAGTATTAGAATGGTTGAAATCCTTCTCTAATCATGGAATTTGGTCACGACTATTCTTCGTTTTCGTAGGAACGGTACTAACTATTGTGGTTCAATCCTCGAGCGCGGCAATGGCAATAACATTAACCATGTGTGCCCAAGGTTGGCTTCCATTCGATGTAGCAGCAGCCATGATTTTGGGAGAAAACATTGGTACAACAATTACAGCCGAGCTGGCTTCCATAGTTGGTAATACAGCGGCCAAACGATCGGCAAGGATTCACTCATTATTTAACGTAATTGGGGTGTCCTGGATGGTTATATTACTCCCTTTCTTCTTACCAATTTTGTCGACATTTATGATGTCAATTGGTTTTGATGATCCAACCTCGAAAGAAGGTATGGCTATGGGCTTATCTGCGTTCCATACGTCCTTCAATATGATAAACGTATTGATCATGATTAGTTTCGTGCCGTGGCTTGTAAAAGTGGCGACAAGAACTGTGAAAGAAAAGCTTGATGAAGATGAAATCAACAGTAAGCTTCAGTTTATTTCTGGAAGTATTATCACTCCAGAATTAGCTACCATAGAGTTACAAAAGGAAACAGCTCATTTTGGACAAGTGACCGGAAAGATGAATGAATTTCTCGAAGCTTTACTAAAAGAAACGGATGAGAAGAAGAGACGCAAGCTTCAAAAAAAGCTGGCAAAATATGAGAACATAACCGACAATATGGAGATAGAAATCACCGAGTACATCACTAAACTCGCTGATAAAGAAATCACCCAGGAGACGTCAATTAGGTTAAGAACGTACATGAATATTGCGAATGATTTGGAAAGGATAGGTGATATCTATTTCCAAATTGCTAAAAACATCGAGGCTAAAAACGAGAAGAAAATTTACTTCCTACCGGAGCAAAGAGAAAACTTGTTGGCCATGATTAAGTTAGTTGGCGAGGGCTTTGATGTAATGGTGAATAACCTAAAAGTGTCTGATTACGCAACAGTTACCAAAACGAAAGCAAGAGAGGTGGAAGACCGCATCAATATTATGCGAAACAAGTTGAGAGATGAAAACCACGACAAGCTAGGTGATGAGGAATACAACGTTGAAGCAGCAATGATTTACAATACGATATTCTCATCTCTTGAGCGTGTTGGGGACCATTTAATCAACGTGACAGAGTCAGTTGTTGGGGAAATATAAAAGGACACATTTAACAGATGATAGTAAAAAGCGGCTTATTTAAGCCGCTTTTTTTATTTCGGAGAATGATCCATGGGCGTTGGGAGTTATGTTGCTTTTTCGTTGGTATTTTTCGACTGTTCAAGCGTTAATTTGAGGAAACATTTTTAACCAAATAAACCAAACACATGAACTCATTAAGAAACAGTGTTCGACTTGTCGGGCATTTAGGAAACAATCCAGAAGTCAAGGAAATTTCTGGTGGAAAGAAAGTTGCAAAGATCAGCTTGGCGACCAACGAATCATTCCGCAGATCTAGCGGTGAACAAGTATCTGAAACACAATGGCACAATCTAGTAGCTTGGGGTAAGACAGCAGAAATAGCAGAGAAATACCTTCAAAAAGGACAAGAAATCTGTGTTGAGGGAAGACTTAACAACCGCAGTTGGGAAGACCCAGAAGGTAACAAGAAGTACGCTACTGAGGTCGTGGTGAATGAATTGTTGATGGTCGGAAAGAAGGCCTCGTAGCGAACAGGAAACAATCCAGGTTTATGACTTGGATTGTTCTTTCATTTTTGTATTCCGTGTTAAGGCGCTTGTTGGTGGAAATCAGCCAAGCCATCAATTGGCTTTTGTATGATGCTACCAATAGTAAATCCCAAGTCTACAGCAATTTTTTCAAGAATAGGTTTGAAGTAATAGGCAATTGATCCAACGAAATTGACAGGAACCGAGTGATGGTTTTGATAACACAAAATATGAATTTCCGCGAAGCGTTTTAATCCGTCATGGACCATTTGTGCCAAAAACGGATGCGCAACGTTGTCCGAAACAAATTGCATAAACGAAGCCAAATACACATTTGCATTGGGTTCATTATAGACATTGAACAAAATGTTGTCTTTTGTCAAACCAAACCTAGATCTAAAACTGTCTGCAATGTCTTGTGGTAATTGATTGTAGAGTAAGTTGGAAAGCAGGTATTTTCCAAAATAAGAACCGCTACCCTCATCATCAAGAACATATCCAAGTGCAGGAATTTGTTCGTGAATCGATTTTCCATCAAAATAACACGAATTGGAACCTGTACCCAAGATACACGCAATTCCTTCTTGTCCAGCACACGCAGCGATTGCTGCACCTTTCAAATCATGGTCAACAGAAATGATAGCTGCATTGGTAAAAACCTTGGAAAGGGCCTTTTGGACAATGCCAATTCTTATGTCATTTGAACAGCTTGCTCCATAATAATACACCGCGTTTATATGTAAAGCTGAGTCGCTTAACAATTGGTTTTTGATTAACTCTTCTGCAATAAATTCAGTTGAATGAAAGAAAGGATTAAAACCTTTGGTGTGAGTAGATAAACGCTTGTCTCCGTCTAGAATCATCCAATCACACTTTGTAGAGCCGCTATCCGCTAATAGAATCATTATTCAGTTTCTTGAGGTCAAACTTACCGTTATTCTCTTACAATTGTAGAAGCGAAAAATCTCAAATTAAATCCAAACTTGTGTTTTTTGATATAAACAAATCGCGTAGTTTTGACCCATCAAAGGGGTGCTTCGAGTTAAATCGTGGCTGAGATGATACCCGTAGAACCTGATGCAGGTAATGCTGCCGTAGGAAGATTAGATTCGGATCAACTCGACTCCTGTTATTTAAAATTACAGGAAATGAAAAAATTACTTTTAACTTTTATTATAGTCGCAACCGCGGTTATAACCCACGCCCAGACCACTGTTACGGGCTCAGTGTTTACTACAAAACCAAAACAAGTCGTAGCCTTCGCTTTTGTTAAAATGTCTAATGCAACTTCGTCTTTAGGTACAGTAACCAATGAACTAGGTGAATTCGAATTCAAGAATGTCAAGGTCGGTTCATACACCATCGAGGTCGAACACATTGAGTTTAAAAACTATACAGCGAACTTTGAAGTAACTTCGGAAAACGCTCTATTAAACATTCAACTCACTAAAGAATTTGAGTACCTAGATGCGGCAATTATTAATGGAGTTAGAGCGACGAATACAACACCTGCTACGGTGACTAATCTAGATCAAACTGACATCCAAAGATCTGACCAACAAAAGGATTTTCCGTTCTTATTAAACCTAACACCTTCCACCGTCATTTCTTCTCAGGCTGGTAATGGAGTTGGGTACACGGGTGTACGAATTCGGGGTATTGACCCAACACGAGTTAACGTAACCATAAACGGTATTCCACTTAATGATGCGGAATCACAAGGGGTTTATTGGGTTAATTTACCTGACCTTGCGTCGTCCTCAGAAAGTGTTCAGGTGCAAAGAGGTGTTGGAACTTCTACAAACGGTGGATCAGCCTTTGGTGCTAGTGTAAACATTCGAACAAATGACCTTAACAAGTTAAAACAATCTAGGGTTGTTTTAGGGACCGGCAGTTTTGGAACCAACCGCGTGAGTTTAACCCACAATTCGGGGAGATTAAAACACAATTGGGGTTATCAATTACGTGGATCTCTGATAGAAAGCAATGGATTTATTGATCGAGCCAGTTCAGACCTAAAATCTGCCAATCTAATCGTCGCTAAGTATTGGGATAAAGCCTCTTTAAAAGCCAATGTGCTGTTAGGAAGTGAGCGCACGTATCAAGCTTGGTATGGTATTCCTGAACCAAAGTTTGAAGGAAATACCGCAGAAACCAACCGATACATCAATCAATTATATATTGTTGGCGATGAGTTGGTGAATTTGCAGCAATCAAATTCCAAAACGTACAATATTTACACCTACGAGAACGAAGTAGACAACTACAACCAAAACCATTACCAGTTGTTTCACGATTATGAGTTAAGCGGTAAATGGAATCTCAATTCGGCAGGATATATCACAACGGGTAAAGGCTATTATGAACAGTTTAAGCCAAAAGAAGACTTAACAGATTATGGTTTGCCAACTGTTTTGCAGGGCACCGATACTTTTGAGCAAGCGGATGTGATTAGAAGACGCTGGTTAGACAACACCTTGCTTGGATTCATCACAAATGCGCATTACAATTCTACCAAACTTAACGCAACTATCGGTGCTGGATTTAGCACTTATACTGGCAGGCATTTCGGAGAGGCAATTGCCACTGAATTTACGGGATATGAAGACTTGAATCAGATATATTACGACAACGAATCGAGTAAAAACGAGGTGAATGCGTATGCAAAAGCGACCTATAGACTTGGGAAATGGTTACCGTATCTAGACGTTCAATTTCGTCAGGTAGACTACTCCTTCGAGGGTTTAGATAACAATCTTGAATTTGGTAACCAACAAGTGCAATATACCTTTATCAACCCCAAACTTGGTGTAACCTATAACCACAAAAGAACGAGGCTTTACGCCACCGTTGCACAAGGTAACAGAGAACCTGTTCGGGATGATTTTAGAAACAATAGACCCGACGATTGGCCAAAACACGAATCACTCAACAACGTAGAAGTTGGATATCGATATACAAAAGGTCGAAAGCAAATGGGTGTAACATTCTACCACATGGATTACGACAACCAATTGGTATTGACTGGCGCAGTGAATGACGTTGGAGAAGCTGTTCGTACCAATGTTGAATCAAGTGTGCGGCAAGGTGTCGAATTCGAATTTCAATACCCATTAAGTAAAGACCTTCAGTTTGGCGGGAATGCCACTTTCGCTCAAAACAAAATTGACGCATTTACAGAATACGTAGGCGAATGGGATGGTAATTATGATATTATCGAAATCAATCATTCCAACACAGATATTAGCTTTTCGCCCAATGTGATAGCCATGGCGATGTTAAGCTATAAAGTGAGCAAAGCTGTGCAGATGGATTTGACTAGTAAATATGTCGGCAGACAGTTTTTAGACAAAACACAAAACGATGCGCGTAGCCTTAAAGCGTACAACAATATTGATTTCGCGATTCGCTACCAAACCAAAAAAGTTCAGGGCTTGTCTGGAGTTGAGGTGGGCTTGTTTATTAACAACATATTGAACCAATTCTACACTCCAGATGGGTATACGTTTAGCGGATTTATTGGAGGAGAAAGGCAAGATTTTAACTACGTGTATCCAATGGCTGGAAGAAACGTCATGTTAAAAGCCAGTCTTGATTTATAGCATACCCTAACCTAAAATGTTGAGCTATGAAGGCATCGTTACAAATTTTATTGTAACCTTGTGTAACTAAAAACAAGAATATGGATCAGGGTCTTTTACACGCACACTCGTGGCTACGATGGGTATTATTAATTCTTGCAATCGCCTCAATTGGACTTTCAAAAGTGGGGTGGTTTGGGAAAAAACCATATACAGATACCAATAGAAGGTTGGGTCTTTTCTTAACTATCACCGCCGATATTCAATTGTTATTGGGTTTAGTCATTTATCTCTTTACAAGTGCAATTACCAAAACCGCTTTTAGCGATTTCGGTGCTGCTATGAAGACACCAGAACTAAGGTTTTACGCTGTTGAACATATATTGGTAATGATCATTGCTATTGCTTTGTTACATATCGGGAAATCGAAGGTAAAAAAGGCAGAAACAGATTTAAAGAAACACAAAACGACTGTTTGGTTTTACGGCATCGCATTACTACTCATTTTATCGCGTATCCCGTGGGATGCAAGTCGAATGGGATTTTAATCTCTGATTAAAGTAACTGTACCTTCTACGGTAATTTCTTCATTTGGGTTATCGTTGAACGCATACTTCAATAAGTAGAAGTACGTCCCTGACGGACACTCTTTACCATCGTTATTGATCTTCCCGTTCCACGCTAAGGATTCATCTTTCGTATCGTCTTTACGACTTTCAAATACCACATCGCCCCATCGGTTGTATATCACCAAGTCGTGCTGTGATTGATTGTTTAATTGAATTTCAAACACATCATTTTTGCCGTCACCGTTTCCTGGAGTAAACACGTTGTACATGTCAGCAGAGCTCACTGTGGCAGGATCTACGTAATACGTGTTTGTGATTTTTTTACAAAATGTATCAAAGCATGAGAATACGCTTGCCACTAAACACACCGTATATTCACCAGAGTCAATACCATAATCGTGACTTGGTTCAAATATGGTAGAATGGTTCGTTGGGCCGGAGCTTGGCTGACCAAAATCCCAGAAGTACGCTGCCTGTTTTGGTGACGAATAATTAAAAAACCCAAATTCTGGTTCTTCATAAGAGGGATCTAAACCAAAATCTGCTGTAACATCAACGACCTCAACATTCTTTTCTATGTACCTAATGCATTTTGGGGTTACTTGCATATGCGCAAATTCTGGATGTAAGGTTATCGTATATGTACCAGCTTTGGTATATGCATGGGCGATTTTACCATTTGTTGTGGATATGGCATTACTATTATCACCTAAGCGCCACACTTCCTTATCGAAGGATATAAAGTCAAGTGACTCGAAGGATCCTGTATCGTTCACGCAAAGCGTATCTGGACCAAAAATACCGCGGTGAGTTGAAGGCAAAACGGTAATCTTTATACCTGTCTTGCCTAACTCCGGATATACGGTATGACAGGTTTCGATAAATCCTGTTTTGGTATTAAGAAATGAATCAATGCCAATCAGTCGGACATAGTATTCACCGGGTTTGTGGTAGGTATATTGTTCATTGAATAAAGAATCTCGTTCAATGGTAATGTTGTTGGTATCACCTAATTCCCAAATGTATTGATTGGCACCTACTGTGTGGTTTATTAGTTCAGCTGTAAAGGGAGCACAACCGACGGAATCTTTTGGAGAGAAATGAGGTTTAGACGTGAGTACCCTAAGGTTAAATTGAGTTTCATCACTACAGCCTTCATGTGACACGGCCATATGCCTAATTAAGACGTTTTTCTTTGTGCCGTCAAAGGCAACCGTAGGGTTTTTCTCATAACTGCTGTAGGTGCCGCTCCCTAAATCCCAGTAATACCGGTCAATAACACCTTTGTGTTTTGGTGTACTATTGATGGACGATGAGTCTAGAAATGTCCGTTGACCATTGCAAAAGAATCCTTTTGATTCGTCTTTAATACCCGCTGTTACCCGATGTACATAAAACGTTTTTGTGACGGTATCCGTGCATCCAGACATGGCTTTAGAAACCATATCAAAGCGATACAACCCTAAAGAATCAAAGGTATAACAGGCATCATAAGTAGTATCTAACAGAACGCCATTTAGCAACCACTCTATTTTTCCTAGCTTGTTGATGGAGTCCCAGCGGACCTCTGGTTTGTAATAGCTCACATCTGAAAATAGGCACATTTCTTCATTTAAGCATGGATTTCCAACGGCATCAAAGTCAGATTCGTGACCATAGGTAAAATCAAACTCGTATTTTTTTAAACAGCCACCATTTCCAGTTACGATAACTTTAATCGTTCCAGAACCACCTGCTCCTGCATACGCATGGGTAAATGATTTGGTTATAATCGTGTCTTTAAAATCTATGTACGTATTTTTACCATCGCTCCAATCGATCCTAATGGTTTCACTAGGGTAAAATTTCCCATTCTCGAAGTTTATCCGTGCGACAGTTGGATTACAACTTGATTCAAAATCAAGACTTACTTTGTCATTTTTTGCTCGGTAAACAGTTAACAGGTCGGGTATAAAAAGAGTATCAATATAGACACGAGGTGATTTGTGAACACGTATTGAATCGTTTCCAATTTCCTCTACCCATTCCGAATCACTGAATTTGTAAATCAAACCCACCATGTAATCACCGGCGTATTTTCCATTCAATTGTAAAGGAAAAGCGTGCCACGTTTTACCACTGTCTAACGAAACTTTTTCAGGACTATTGGCATTGTTTCCGTTATTTATAAAAGTGCCATCTTCACACAAACTAATGTGTCCGGCGCTGCCACCAGTGCAATTTCCACAGGCATCAAGGTCAATGTTTTTGGTTAGAAAATCGGAACAACCTGTTACCGTGTCTGTGATGGTATAATCCAACCTATTCAAAGATTTGAGTGTTGAAAATTGGTGTTTACCAAACCATCCAATGGTCACATTACAATTCTTATTTCTGTTTAGGTTTTCACTTCGGTTGATGATACAATCATCGCCGTCGGAATCCCAAACAACCCATTTAGAAGTGACATTGGATGAATCAAAATACGTAGAACGATCAACAAAGAACACCTTCCTATTGGACCGACATTGGGTGGCATTAAATAGTTTTATATCGGCAACTGGGCCAATAATCTCAACTGTTTCAATATATGTTTTACTACAACTTCCTCGCGAGACTTCACAATAGATGGTGTATTTTCCAGGCTTTAAACCGTGTGTGGCGAAGTTGTAATTCCATGAGGCCCAAGTCGGACCTTGTGCGCCATTAAAAGACCATTTCAATTTTTCACCGTCGACAAAGTCTATACTGGCTACAAACGATTTCTCACCGTAACAATATTTGGTTTTATCTAGTTTGATCTTTCGGTTTGGGTCGGCTAGTTTTATGGGAATGCTGTATTCAATCGAATTGGTGCATCCCGAGTTTGCAGTGGCTTCAAGTCGGGCCTTAACTGTTGTTGATGCTTTATAATTTATACAAAGCGAGTTTCCACTAAAATGGTCTTTGTTAGAAGTAGAATCATCGACAATCCATTTGAAAGTGGAAGAACCTCCTGTGCTAGTGGTTGACGTATTGGTAAAGCAAAGTTCTGCTGATTCACAATCTGGATAGGTAGTACGGACGGTAAGCTTTGCAACCACACCTGCGACAATTTTAACGGTTCGATTAACTGTCGATTTGCAACCTAGATTGTCTTCAACTTCCATTTCAACGTAGAAACTATCAGGCACGTAATATGAATGACAAGACTTGTCACCGTTTTTAGGCGATTTTGTTTCATCATACTTGCCGTCACCCCAGAAATAGGTGCGTTTTTGTATGGGTCTGCCAGAAACTACTGGCGTAGATTTATCAATAAAACACACTTCATTAGTGTAATGACAAGTGTCACTGGTTGAGATGTACTGGAAAGATGCATTAGGCAAAGCAACCACATCTACATCGCGGGTATACGTCAACACTTGATTGGTCGTATAGGTAACCTCAAGCTTAATGGTATACGTCCCTTGCTTCTTAAACAAATGGGTTGGGTTGGCTTTGGTAGAGGTGTAAGTATCTCCAAAATCCCAGTCATATGACTTAACGGTTTTTCCCGCAGGAATGGTAAAACTGAAGGTACCCAAATCGCCTTCACAAATGACCGATTTTCCGTTCAATGTTATTTGTGCTAAAGTCCAAGTGGAAACAAGGACAAGTATCGCGGTGGTAAGGATGTTTCGTAATACTACAGGCATTCTTTTGGTTTTGTGATGAATCACTAACCTAAAGACACGACCATTGACAATGGTTGCCTCACGAATATGTCATTTGTATTTTATGGGTTAAAACCCGTCGTCATTCTTTCATTAATCTTACCGCAAATTGTTGGTTATTTTCAGTTATTAAAAGAAGGTAGGTACCGGATGGATACTGGGACAAGTCAATTAGATGTGATAATGTGTTTGGCCCGGCTTTATACACCTCTCGCCCAGTCATGCCTAAAACCCTTATTTCTTGAATTTGATTGGTACTTTCGACTTGAAATACACCTGAAGTGGATGGATTTGGACTAATGCGTAACCAGTCTGGAAGCAATTCGGATATGCCGACATACACCAAATCAAAAGTATCTGAAACCGAAGAACATCCTGAATCGGAGGTAACGACTGTCCAGTACAAACCATTTCCGGTTGCGTCAAACGATTGGTTGGTCTCACCAGCTATTAAACCAGAAGTGGTATACCACTGATTTCCATTCAAATGACTTGAAATTAACGTGTTTTTAGTTTTTGATATAACAGGTTTATTAGGATTCGGGTTAATTACCAAAGTGGTGTTGACAGAATCTACGCAACCCAAATTAGTAACCACTTTATATTCAATGAACATGGTTCCCTGACCGAGTTTAGTAGGAAATAAGGAATCCATAACCACACCATTCACTCGATACACACCATTTTTGGGAGTTCCATTATCCAGTTCAAACACGTCATCTTGTGCGCATATACTATTCATTGGACTGAGTTGAACATCTGGTTTTGCACCAACGGATATTTCTACCGAATCGATCGCCGCACAACCTTGTGAACCCGAAATGGAATACGTAATCACATAATTACCCGGACCACTAACTGAAGGTGAAAATACATTTCCAATGATGCCTTTACCTTTTAAGGAACCACCGCTTGGATATTTTTTAACTACAACAGGATCGTCATATGTGCATAGCTTATCAGTTGCTGAAATAGAAATGGAGTCCGGTTTATAAATTTCAATAGTTGAATAATCGGTACTGGTACAATTTGAAGCGTTCGTGTATTCGTACTTAATAGGAATGGAACCATGACCGGAGACTTGTGGATACAAAGTATCGGCAACAACACCTTGTCCTGAATAACTCCCACCGTTTGGACTAGCAAAAGTCAGGGGTAAAGGATCACTTATTAAACAGATGGACGGAGGTGTGGTAAACGTAATTCTGGAAGTGTCGTTCACAACGGCCGTTTGGTATGCCTTGTTGTGGCAACCATTTCCATCGATTGTGACATAAGCCAATACGTGATTCCCAACATTTGAAAGTTCAGGAATAAAGTGATTCGAAGAACTTACCCCAGATCCTTTGAAGTAACCCCCTGATGGAGTCCCTTCTTTCAGTAATACACTATCGCCGTTGATACAAGTCGTAATTTGCTGCGGCCAAGCAACACTTCCATTTGCAATCACCGTAACTTGTTGCGTATCGGTGGTGGTGCATTTAAGAAGGTTGGTGAAAGCGTATACGATTGAATGTGTTCCTACGCCAGCCACAGTTGGGTTGAAGAAAGAACCATTTACGCCTTTACCACTAAAAGTACCAGTGGTAGGACTCCCTTTTAATTTAACAGAGTCGTCTTGATAACAGAGCTGTGCAATGCTCGAAAGCGTGCATGGTGTTGCCCATTTGATTTCTAACGAATCGTCATATGAATTTGAGCAATTATTTCCATCGGTATAAGTATACCTAAACGCATATAGTTTGTTCACGCGATTCGCACTGTCGATATGAAAATAATTATTAGAGATAAACGGGCCACTGTATATACCACCTTTTGGCGTAACGGCATCCAATTTCACCGAATCTAGATCATTACAATACGACAAAGACCCTGAAGAATTCAAACTAGGCAGTGCAAATACCTGAAAGTTTTGACTGGCCTCGTTGCTACATTTATTTGAATCGGTATACGCGTATGTGATGGTGTAATTCCCAGATCCCACTTGACTTGTTAAAAAGAATTCATCGCTAACTCCAGTTCCTGAATACACGCCACCAGAGGGAGAACCACCACTGAGCGTCACGGAATCGATACTTTCACAAACGCCGTTAAACTTCGACAACGTTACCTTCGGTTTACTAATGCGGGTAACCGATATGGTTTTGGATTTAAAAGAACAAGAGCTACCATTTCGAGTAATTTCAACCCGATACTTGGCAACACTATCTACGGTCAGCACATTGCCTGTTACACCATATAATTGACTATCGTTTAAAAACCAGTTGTAAGTAAATGAGTCGTTGCCAATGGCAATAAGGTCAATTTTATCACTTCCACACATGACAAAAGCGCCTGAATTTGAGGTGACAATATTATTTGAATCTGTTGGATAGCTAATGATACCATATTCACTTAAGTCTTGATTGGTTAGTGTTAACGAGTCACCTTTTTGATGAAAAGTGGCACCAGCATGAACCCATTTCCCGGATGAGCCTGCAGTTTTCTTGAACAAGTCGATACCGCATTTTTGGTTTCCGGTAACCCCAGATTTGTTTCCAAAGTCATACGAAACAGAAAAGTGCACTGCCGTATCAGGTAGATGATACATGGTGAAATAATGAGTTGAATCTAGTTCTACACTTAATCCGCTTGACAAACCTTGTCCACTGGCCGAATATTCTGCGACAACGTGCACTGTATTAGGACTTCCCGTTATGCTTGAAAGGATCAACTCATCTTGATACTTTGTTTTGAGTCGAACCAAGCTGCCTCCATATACATGCGCACTTGTATCACCAACAACTGCTCCAGAGAGACTGATAGTGGGTCCGTTGGTTAGTGTACCCGAATTGGAATTTCCAGATTCATCCAAAGTAGTTGTGCCTGAGTCTTCATTCAATCGCCAATTTCCTTCTAAATTAGCTACGTTGGGATGAGCCGAATTCACTTTTCTACACATCCAATCTCGCAGCGTAGCTTGATCAACTGCTGTCGACCAAACCCGTACTTCGTCAATCATTCCATCAAACAACCTACCTCCACCATTGGCAAGGTCTCCGATTCGAGCTGTTAAGCCAGACGACGGTGAGATATATCCAGTATATAACGTAGTCCCAACAAGTTCACCGTTGATATAAACGTTTACAGAATCACCATCAAAACTTCCCGCGACGTGGTACCAAATACCCGTTTCCATAATTGACGCAGAAGCCGCTTCCCTCCACGTACCGCTACCATCAGAAATATTAAAAGATATTTTACCGTTACTCCCACAACGCAACACATATCCAAGATTGCCCCGCGACCAACCATGTTTGCAAAAAATACTGTTGTCATACACATTTCTCCCATAAGCATCCGCCTTAATCCAAGCTTCAACTGTGATAGTAGAATCAGAATTTAAAGAAGAATGATCGCTAATTAGCACGTAATCATCGGTGCCATCAAACTCCAAACATTTATACGCACCTGGCTTTTGGGCAAAGGCCGTGGTTGACACCAAACAGAAGATAAGATAGAAAAATAAGCGCGATGAGTTGACCTTGAACATAATTGGACTTTAAGAGGTAATACGAGTATACAAATTTTTCACGATAACGTAAGTATGACGGTAGATGGGCTCGCATACAGAATATAGTTTTTATCTTTGTTCCCTTATGAAACACCTACCACTTAGTCGGATCTTTTATGTGTTTGTTTTAGTTGCATTGACCACCGGATGTAACCAATTTGAAAGTTTTACAAATTTCACGTTGAAGTATGAACAAGACGTAAAAATTGAAAGTTCAACCGGCATTAATCTACCGTTTAACATTGCAACACCTCAAACGGAAACGAATGCTGAAAGTGAGTTTGAAAGCAACGATACAGAAAAGAAGTATATCAAAACTATTTCTTTAGACAGCCTTGTGCTTACGCTGTTTGATCCGCCAAATGAAGACTTTAGCTTTTTAGAAGAAATAGCGATTTTTATAAATGCCGATGGTTTGGAAGAACAACGCATTGCTTGGAAATCGCCTGTTCCCTCATCAACTACGAACGTACTAGTATTGGATTGCACGGATGAGGATCTACAAGAGTACATTAAGAAGGAAAAGTTTAGTCTTAGACTAAAGGTGGTTACGGACGAATTAGTCACAAGAGATCATTATTTCAGAATCCGTTCTGCTTATTCTGTATCAGCCAAATTAAGGGAGTAATTCGATGATTAAAAAAGTTGTTGTTGGTCTTTTATTATCTGGTACTGCTCTATCTGGTTATGGCCAAATAGGTCACGATTCACTCGAAATAAATAGGTATCGTATTTCTCTTCTAGGAGGCTTACCTCGAATTGGAGGCTTACAAGCCGAATATGTGTTGCCCTTGGCTAACAATCATATTGGTATAAAAGCAGATGTTAGTGTATTGCCAAACTTATTTCCTGACTCAAAAACGTTTACCCGTTATACAGGTCTAGGTGTCAACACGTATCTAAATAAAACAGGTTCAGGACCCTATGCAGGACTGAGCTACGGGACATTATGTATCCGTGCTGACGAAATTGAAAACGACATAGTGGACTTAGACGTTCGCTTTAATTGGTGGTCGTCCCAAATTGGGATCAAAACGGGCAAACGGTTGTTTTTTAGATTTGAATTGGGCTATTCTCTCATTTACTATGACGTTGACAAAGCCAATGAGTTCCTAAACGAAACGTATGGTGTAGAAATTAAACCTACCATAAACTTCCTTCACTTCCCTAATGGGAGCATTGGCTTTGGTTACGCTTTTTAGTGTTTTTTACGTCTAGACGGAATTTCAAAGTTTGTACAATCGTCGTATTTAGATTTGCCTAAAGTGCGTTCGAACTTTAAACCAATTAGAAAATAATTGTCGTTGCTTTGTCCATTTCCACGTTGACTACCTTCTGTCATCCCTGATACCGAACGATCTGCTAAAATTCCAGCTATAGAACCTCCAGATTCACTAATCGATGAATTATTCGCATATACGCCACTGACGTCATCAAGGTAGTCGGTGAATGTTTTACGTAGACTAACATCCAGTTTTAAGGTAGACCATCTGTTTAGCTGAAACTTATAACCATATCCAAAAGGAATCACCATACTCACAAGTTTGTATGAATTTTGGTCAGCCAAGTAATTTTGCCCCTCCGTGCCCAATGGGCGAAGTTTATACCAGTCATCGTTGTAGTTGGCTTTCGGTTGGAAATAAAAAGCACCAACACCTCCATTAATATAGATTCCTTTTAGAACCTTGTTGTGTTTGAAAGGTAATATCTCAGCTTTGAGACTTGCCTCAACTAAATCCGTTCGGACACTTAGATTTCTAATTTGTCGACCAGGCGCATCCGTAAACGCGTCATCACCGACTAATCTTGTTATGATAATATCGGCAGTGTAATTGACATTGTTACGGTGGCGTTGAAGACCAAGACCAAGTGCAGGTCGGAACGCTTTCATGTCGATATCACGGATGCTGGAGCTGCCAATTAAATCACTTCCCCCTAAATCACCTAACATATTGCTAGCACCGACATAGACCGTATATGACCAAGAATTTCCACGTGCAAATTGTCCAAAACTGAGCGAACTGATCGCGAGCATTATGCTCATTAAACTGAATCTTACCATAATCATACTTTTTAATGGAACGGTTGATTTCGAAGAATTAACATTAACAGCCTTATTGTCGGGCATAATTCTACGGTTACATGACGTTCCGGGTTCTAATTACTTATTAGACTCTGCAGTTTCCATTTCGTTGGTCGAAGTAATGTCATAAATCACCGGATCCGAAGGTTAGAGCTAGTAATTCACATTAGTAGTCACTTTTGATTATCGGCAGAAAAAAATATTTCAGCATACATAGTGAAAATTAAAAAATTGTATGAAAATTTACATGGGTAAATAAAAAATCACTTTTAGTGCTATTTATTTGTAACATAAATTAAGTCAGGTGAGGAGAATTAAATATTTCACTGCCATGCCTACTGGACTTAAGAAGTCCATTAGACAAGATATCGATGATGGCGAATTAGAGCCATTTGGTGTCGATTACAAAGGAGAAAGGTTCAGAGCTGTCGTTATGCCACAGGAAGAAGACGAGTGGTTGGTCTTGCTTGACTACTATGAACAAATGAAGGATGATGACGACGATGACGACGACGATGACTCCGACGACGATGATGATACGCCAAAAGACTTAAGCGAAGACATTGATGATGATATGGACGACGACGATTCTGAGGATGACGATGATTCGGATGACGACGACGACGATTCTGATGACGATGATGAAGATTAACCTTCGTCACAACTTGGGCATTTTCAAGGCTATTTAATTTTTTCTTTCTTCGGTTTATTTGAGACTTCGGAAATTAGTATTTCCTTTATGCCCTCTTAATCATATAAAATGAAAATCGTCGTATTATCACGTAATTCTAAACTATACTCAACACGTAGATTGGTAGAAGCAGGTGAAAAAAGAGGTCACGAAATGTTAGTAGTTGACCACTTAACTTGTAACATCGAAATCGAAAAGAAGACGCCTAAAATTTATTATAAAGGAGGGTATTTAACAGATGTTGACGCGGTAATACCAAGAATAGGAGCCTCTGTAACTTTTTATGGTACAGCCGTTGTCAGGCAATTTGAGATGATGAAGGTCTTCTCGGCTGTGGAATCTCAAGCACTTGTTCGTTCACGTGATAAGCTTAGAAGTCTGCAAATACTTGCAAGAGCGGGTGTTGGTTTGCCAAAAACGGTTTTTACGAATTATACCAAAGACGTTGAACACTTTGTAGAATCTGTAGGTGGAGCACCTCTGGTCCTAAAACTTCTGGAAGGAACTCAAGGAATTGGTGTCGTATTAGCAGAGACAAAAAATGCAGCTACTTCCGTACTTGAAGCCTTTAACGGTTTAGGCGCAAGGGTAATAGGACAAGAATTTATCAAAGAAGCAGGAGGAGCGGATATCCGGGCTTTTGTTGTGAATGGTAAGGTAGTTGGTGCGATGAAACGTCAAGGTAAGGAAGGTGAATTTAGATCGAACTTACACCGTGGTGGCAGCGCAACAGTCATTGAGTTATCCGACGAGGAAGAAACCACAGCGTTGAAAGCAGTTAAAGCAATGGGCTTAGGTGTTGCAGGCGTAGATATGTTGCAATCATCAAAAGGACCATTGGTTCTTGAAGTGAATTCATCTCCAGGTTTAGAAGGCATCGAAGCGGCAACCAATAAAGACATCGCAAGAGAAATCATTCGGTATTTAGAACTGAATGTGTAGAGTCTAAACACGTATGTGATTGATTTCTTGTTGGCTTTGGAAATGACAAATGACCGTCATAATTGGAAAAATCCAATAGATTGAAGGCATCGTACAATTAAGGAGTAACTAAATCTTAGTTACTTGTCGGTCGCAAATAATGGCTAAGCACGTTTCAATACCCGAGTTCAAATTAGGATCTACTATCATGGATTCAAATGACATCATTATTGAACGTTTGGAAAAAAACGCCAATTACGACCACACAGAACCGCACCGACACAATTACTATGAAATCTTCATTTTTGAGAAAGGTGGAGGGAGCCACATGATTGATTTTGAAGACTGGGACATTGCCGATAAGGATGTACATGTACTTTATCCAGGCCAAGTTCATTGTGTTCAACGAGACGCTTCGTCAAACGGCTGGGTGTTAAAATGTACACCAGAATATTTTGGTCCCATGGGAAATACGACCTTTAGTACCCGTGGACTATTGCACAATGATTTCAACTTAAAACGACCAACTAATCAACTCAACCAAGAGTCATTTCACAAAATTCAGGCATTTGTTCATTCAATAAACCAAGAGAAGGCCTCGAAAGATTGGGCGAGTCAAACCGTGATTCGAAATTACTTGAACCTGTTGATGTTGGAATTGTCAAGAGCAAACAACACAGGTTCTAATGAAGTCAAAAAAGTTGACAGCATGGCTTCAAAGTTTAGCAGTTTATTGGAACACAACTTCAGCAAACAACATCGAGTCACGTTCTACTGTGAAGCATTGGCCGTGAACGATTCGAAGCTTGGCAACATATTGAAAGAGGCATATGGACATGGAACAAGTGACCTAATTGCCAATAGGATTTTGTTGGAGGCGAAACGGTTTTTACTACATTCGGATAGCTCAATTAAAGAAATAGGATTCCTTATCGGATTTGAAGATAATGCGTATTTTAACCGCTGGTTTAAAAAATATGCAACTTATACGCCTGGTGAGTTTAGGATTCGAGCAAAGGAAAAGTACCAAACTTAATAGGAATAGTACATAAGACATATCAATACATACACGAAATTTGAATAAAAAAATATGAAATCAATTAATAAAAACATCTTCTTTATTTTCTTACTCGGTCTTACGAGTATCATGTTCACCTCATGTGGCGGTGATGACGGAACCACTCCATCTGCAACAGCACCATCGGATTTAGTATATGAACCCAATTCGCTCACAACAGATGTTGGTGTGGCCGGAGAATCTGAAGCTCCAACGATAAAAGGAACAGCTCCAATAACATACAGTATCACTACTACACCAGATGCTGGGGCAGAAATTACGATTGATAAAAATACTGGGGTGATATCAACAACTGCTGCAACAGCAGGGAATTACAAAGTATCGGTTACAGCCACGAATGAAGCTGGTGACGTTGAGTTTAAAGATGCCTTTTCGGTGGATGTAACTTCGAAAGTCAAAGTAACCTACAAAGGCAACATACAAGGCATCATTACATCATCTTGTGCACCTTGTCATGTGTACGGAGGTAATGAAACAAACTACGCCAATGCTTACACCACCGCTAAAGACGCAGTTGACTATATCATTGACAGAGTAAACAGAGACCAAGGAACCGCTGGTTTTATGCCATATAGTGGAACTAAGCTTGATGCAGCTACTTTGGCGATTATCGCCCAGTGGAAGACTGATGGTTTATTAGAAGAGTAATGACCAAACCATCAAACAATAGAAGGCAGTTCTTAAAAAATGCTTCGATAGCTGCCTTTACGGTTGGGCTATTCCCCAAAAGTGTTTTAGGAGAGACACAATCCACTCAGCAAACGATGGCTTGTGACGTTACGACCAAAGATTACTATGGCGTTGGCCCGTTTTATACAGAAAATCCTCCCGTTAAAACCGACAATCAATTAGCTAAATCTACCGAGCCTGGTGAGCGTTTGATTATATCTGGTCGGGTTACAAACTTAGATTGTACTGAGATGATAGCCAATGCGTTGATAGATGTTTGGCATGCAAACGATGCTGGCGAGTATGACAACACTGGCTATAATTTGAGAGGTAAGTTTACCACCAATAGTCAAGGGTTTTATTCGTTCGAAACGATAAGGCCTGGTAAATATTTGAACGGCAGTCAATACCGACCCTCTCACATTCATTTTAAAATAACCCCTCCAGGAAAAGACACCCTAGTAACTCAACTGTATTTTAAAGGCGATACCGATATTGACAAGGATGCTGCGGCATCTATTAAAACGGGAAACTTTGATGCCACGCACCGTATTGTCGAGTTGACAAAAAATACGGATGGGAAATGGGAAGGAACTTGGGATATTGTAGTTGATGGTGATGGTAAAAACATTGGTGTTCAAGATGTACACCTCGACAAAGGTGTTATTTATACTGCGCAGCCAAACCCGTTTGAAGACGAGGTAGAAATACGATACGGTGTATTTAACAAGACCAAAGTGGGTATCATGATTTATGATATTCGAGGACAATTAATAGCTAGTTTGGCAGACAAAGAGTTGGAACCTGAAAAATATTCTGCTGTTTGGAAACCGGACCCAAGCACACCTCCAGGCCAGTATTTTGTAGCTTTTAAGGTGAACGATTTACAAGTGCAATATCTTAAGATTTTAAAAATCTAAGAACAGAGGGTTACCTTTTCTTCAATGGGTGATTAAATAGTATTAAATGCATAATACTATGAAAAAAATCACTTATCTATTTCTAATCATTTTACTTCTGGTTGGATCCATTTGCCAAGCGTCAATTGAGATTGAACGCGTGGTTAAATTTAATGACACACATGAAAACACGGTTATTATTCCAAGTCGGTTTGGGGAATCGTTTATCGACGAAAACACTGACTTAAGTGCCTTACGTAATCTGGAAATTCACCATGTCGATTTAGTCTACACCTCTTTTAAACTTGCTGAAGGTTTTGACCAGCAGGCGTTAAATGAACAACGCATGCGGAAGCTAATTGCGCTTTTAGCACAAATTGGTAAAAAAGACCCATCATGGAGGGCTATTTGTCAAACGGGAGCATCAACAGTTGAAGATGCCAAAACCTATTTCCACGGCTTTATTCTACACGTAGGAGCCAACTTAAATTATGAAAGTCAAGCAAAGTTTTTTGAAAGCTTTCAGAAGAAACCAAGTACAAAAAAAGTAGACAATTCGAAGTCTACAACGCTTAAATTCTCATCTGGGACAACGATTGACATACCTACCAACGCGGTGGTCGACAAAAACGGAAAACCTGTCAAAGGTAAATATGACCTAGTCTATCAAGAATTTAGAGATGCTGCGGACATCGTTTTTTCTGGAATACCAATGACCTACACATCATCAGGTACGGAATACAATTTTTCATCTGTTGGCATGTATGAAATACGTGCGAATCAGAACGGAAATGAATTACAATTAAACAAACCTATTCAAATAGACTTCAATGCAACAGCGGTGAAAGACGATGTTGGTTTCTTTAAGATGGATGACAATACGGGTGAATGGGAAAAGATAGAGGATATCGAATTTAATAAAGAAGCCAAAATTGAGGGGGGATTTTTAAACGACATTAAGGAAGAAGAAGTTGGAGATGAATTTGTTATACAAAATGTACAGGCATCAGTTACTGACAGCGCCTATTCTTGGGCTTATTCTGATTGGAACAACCATCGGTATTACATCCTATCGTCAGCCACATTTGACGATTTCTTAGAACGGTTAGATGTTTCTAAAGAACTCGCAGGTAAAGTAGTGAGCATGGATAAGTCCATTAAACACTTAAAAGTTGAATTGGCCAACGGCGCAGAGTTCAACAAAGAAATTGGTGAGTTATATGTTGGCAGATGGAACAACAACATGGAGCTTGGGAATATGGGAATGGACAATGATATGAACGCCACCTTGTTAAGAGGAGGTGGGGATGCCGGTCACACCTATCCTAAATTGGTTCGTGGTTTAAACTCTCCGAAGTTTGGCGTGTACAATTGTGACCAAATCTATCGAATTGGTCGTGCTCAAAATTTAACGCCAACTTATGTAGATGCAGCAACGGGTAAAGAAATTAAGAATAAGCATGTGGCTTGTGTAATGGATTTGACATACAATGGAGCGTTTAGTTTTTCACCTAATTACGTAACATGTAATGTGGATGGCAAGAATGTAATCCTGTTGTTTACAAAAGATAAAAAAACGTACATGTTGGATGCGGAAGCGTTCGACAAGTTGGGTGTTGACCAAAACAGTCGTCCTGTTTTTGCCATGACCGATATGACAGATCAGCTAAAATCGAGTAAAGACTTAAGCCAACTTTTAAAACTATAATGTGAGTAGATAACGTTCATCGGGCACATGAGCGTTGTTCAAAACATTTCTTTTCAATTAGGGTAAAGGCACTTGGCGACAAGTGCCTTTTTGTTTTGGTAAACAATTGAGGTTTGATAAGCTCATGCAGTTGTGCTGTGGGATGTTTATATTTGGATGATAGAGTTTAAAGACGTTTACAAATCGAAACAGTTCAAAGGAGAAGTGCACGTTTTAAGATAAAAGGAGACGTTTTGATCATCGAACACGTCATTAAGTAAAGAGGCTATGAAAAAACTATTAATTTCAATCTTGGTATTTGCGATACATTTTTCCGCGAATGCACAAAATACTTGGAGTAACAACATTGCACAAATTGTGTACGACAATTGTTCAAACTGTCACAACCCAAATGGAATAGCCCCATTTTCACTTTTGACTTATACCGACGTTAAGCCTAATGTTTTTGGCATAAAAGCGAGTATTGAATCAGGTAGTATGCCTCCATGGATTGCGGATACAAAATATCAAAGCTATGCCCACGAACGCGTGTTGTCGACAGATGAGAAAGTAGCGATTATCGATTGGGTGAACAATGGCAGTCCGGAAGGCGAGGCAAGTAAAACGCCACCGCCTCCAGTATACGGCACAAAAGGATTTATCACACAAAAACCAGACTTAGAACTTAAAATGCCGGTATATGCAAGCAAGGCGACGGCTAATGGTGATGATTACGTTTGTTTTTCAGTACCATCTGGGTTGACAAAGGATAAGAAGATTCGAGGTTTTGAAGTAATACCAGGGAATCACGCTATAGTCCACCATGCTTTGGTTTATTTGGATGGAACTGGTAATTACCCAACTGATACCAATGCGGGAGTTTGTACAGGACCAACCAAAGGATTGATTGGTGGTTACGTTCCCGGATCTCCTCCAACCGTATTTCCAACCAATGGGTCGGATTTTAATCTAGGTTTTACAGTACAAGCAGGCTCCAATATTGTATTGGCAATGCATTATCCAGAAGGGTCATTTGGTAAAGTCGATAGCACCATGATTCGGTTTTGGTTTTACGACGATGAGATTTCCATACGTGAGCTCAGTACCAATCCACTAATAGAAAACTGGCAATTTTTGCTACCTGCAAATAAGGAAACGAACGTGAATGCGACCAGAAACATTGGCAATAATGATTATTCTATGTTAAGCGTATTCCCCCATATGCATTTATTAGGAAGTAAAATTGGGTCATATGCCATTACGCCAACGAATGACACTATTCGGTTTGTGAACATTCCACACTGGGATTTTGAGTGGCAAGAGTTCCTGTTTTTTGAGAAGATTAAAAAGCTTCCCAAAAACAGTACTATCTATGGATATGGAACGTACGACAACACGAGTAAGAATACACACAACCCAAACAATCCACCAGTGCTTGTTAGGCCTGGACTGAACACGACAGATGAAATGTTTCTCATTTACTTTCATTATTTGCCGTATCAGGCCGGTGATGAAGATAGAGACATTGAGGCGCTGACAAGTTTGGGAATAGGAGACTACAACTCTCTGAATGTTGCGGTATACCCCAATCCGTCTTCTGACATAATTAATTTCCGTCTGCCGGAAGAAAGTTACGGTTCCATGCAGTTACGGATTTTTGATGTCAATGGACAAATGGTGTATGAACATAAACCGACTACTCAAAGTACGAATGAATTGTCGTGGGACATTCCTGAAGGAATAGAAGCAGGTGTCTATTTTTATTCGATGAATGTAGATGGTACGCTGGCTAGCGGGTCATTTATGATACAGCGATAAGGACAAAATTCTAAAAAGGATAGATTTCTTATAGGGGTGTTTTATGGTTCTGTCGCGTTAATCTTAGTAAATAGCGAAACGATTAATTTGCGACCATGAACTACAAACACCATCGATATCCCAAATCTATAATTCTTCAAGCGGTATATTTCAAGTTGAGATTTACATTGAGCTATCGCGACGTTGAAGAAATATTGAGAATTAGAGGTGTGAGAGTAGACCACTCAACAATTCAAAGATGGGTCTTTAAGTTCTCTCCTATTGTTGAAGCCAATATGCACAATCGGAAAAAGCAGGTTTGTGATAGTTGGAGGATGGATGAGACCTACATAAAAGTGGGTGGTAATGATAGATATCTTTATCGAGCGGTTGATAAATATGGAAACACAGTTGATTTTCTGTTAACCAAGCGAAGAATGAAGGGTTCGGCTCAGAAGTTTTTAAACAAGGCTATAGGGAATAACGACAAACCAAGGATAATCAACATTGACAAGAGTGGAGCGAATACAGCAGGGATACGTACAATTAATAAACGAAGTCTTTCACTAAAGAAGATAAAGATAAGACGAGTTAAGTATCTAAATAATATTGTTGAACAGGATCATCGGACTATTAAAAGGCGAATAGCAATAAGTACAGGATTCAAGGAATTTGAATCAGCCCAACGAACGTTGGCTGGAATAGAAATCATCAATATTATCAGAAAGAATCAACTCAAAGATTCAAGATCAAGTTGGTTTAACACATTTAAATCTTTAGCAGCTTGATGAAAAGTGAAATCCCTCTACTTTTGGATACTAGAGGGATTAACGCGACAGTACCTAAAAAAGGGGCGTAACCAGTCACACCCAAAGGAATAAACCCTTATTATGAGGCGGAAATTAAATGATAAAGTACATCATTGTGCATTGAAGTCTCCAAAAGGTGGTTTTGAATCTCCCACCGTTTTGCAACTTTGGGTATGAAAAAAATACCAATAATTGCGATTGCCTCAACTAGTGCTGACGCATAACCCCTTTTTTAGTACCCTAAACAAAACATAGGGAAGAACTAATATGAACCACCAATTGATGTTAATGAATAAATTACTTTAAAAACTTCTTGAAGTAGATTATATTACGATTACGGTCTCTTAGCACCAGAACATAGCTTCCTTTTGGCAAAGCAGATACATCCACAACATTAGATTCAAGTGCATTCTCTATCATATTTTGCCCCAAATAATTCAGTATCGCATAGGAGTCTATACTTAAATTAGAATGACTTATAGTAATTTGATGTTGAGCTGGATTAGGATAAAGTCTAACTTTGCTACTAGAAAACTCAGACATACTAGCTCCTATACTTGTATCCGATTGCTCGGGCATCCATATTGCGCCAATACTATCACCCCATAAATATTCAGCTAGTTCAGGATAATCAATAAAAGGATTGCGGTTGTGCTGGTAAAAGCTATCGATGATGTTATTTCTATTACGTTCCCAGTTGCTAACTGTATCAATCCTATTCCAATGAAGGAGTGTGTTTAAGCGAGCTTGTAAGGGACTTTGGTCGGTATTGTTAAGTAATGTATTAGTCAACTCTAAATCAGGCTCAGAGCCTTCTCCTTCGTATCTGACAGCCATATAGAATATCATTCGTGCTACATCTCCTTTGACTGCGTCAGGTGGTTCAAATGTCCATAAATCAGCATCACGCTTAGACCCTGTATTAAAGCCATTATCTATTACATCTACGCAAGTAATGCACGTATCGAAATTTCTATTATTCCTTGTGGAGTTGACACTAATGTCACAAGGTCTTAAATGATGAACATCTGTCCCTGCACCGTTGCTTGTGCCAAAATCTCCTCTAGATTTTGCCCAAACGTGTTCCCGACTCCAGCCAGACCCACTATTATACTCTTGTGCAGCATCAACACTCCTCTGTGAATATATTAAGATAACATTATTTGCATTGGCAGTGTCCTTATCTGTGTGTTTAAGAATATCCCATACATCTGTTGATGATGCGGTATAGGTAAATTCTGTATGATTCTTAATTATTTGATTCAGTTCAAACTTCAATGAGTCATCCTGCTTGTTATGAGCAGGTAGATAGTAAGTACTGTCCTGTGCAGAAAGTACGTTTGGGATAAGAAGTAAAGAGAATATAATGAATTTCACGAGGTAAAGATATTATTAAATCCAGGCTATTACCAATTGACTGTATACCGTCAGGAAAGAGTGAACCCCATAATGGAGACTATTTTAAGACCCTTTGGAGTCGATTTAAGAAACAATCAGAGTTGATTGAGGAAGGACAGACATTGTACTCCTTCAGACATTCAGGAGCTATTGATATATTTAAGCGCACAGGGTCACTTAGTACACTTCAGAAGGCAATGGGGCACTCATCCCTCAATGTTAGTTTAACCTACCTCAGAGGACTTGAGATAGCCGAGCTGACTGAGGAGGATATGCCGGTGGTTTAGTTACACTTAGAATTTAATCTATGTAAACTATATTTTGGCGTTTCAAAATATGCTTCCCCACCATCACATTCAAAAGTAATGGGCGTAATTAATTCATTCCCAAAGTTCAAATCAACTCTGAGTGTATCGTTAATAAAAGTGTAATTATTAGTTCCCGGTAAGGCGTTTGTATCACCCGCCTGAAAGGTATTATAAAGTGAATCGCAGTTATCGTCAATACAATAGTACGTATATCTTATGCCATTTTCATAGATATACATTGTATTTAGGTTGTTTCCTTGATACGTCCATTTACCTTCAATAGTATAAGTCGGTAATGGATTGTCTTCAGTATCATCACTACCACAAGCGAAGAAGAATACAAGGGAGATTAAAAGTAAATTTCTCATAAATTGAATTTATAAAACGAAAATAAATAATAAATAATTAACCTACTTGAGGGGTCTTGAGATAGCTGAGCTGACTGAGGAGGATATGCCGGTAGTATGGCATAAACTAAAAAGGGGCGTAACCATGACATCACACCCCAAAGGAATAAACCCTTATTATGAGAGCAGAATTTAAATGAGATTTATCAGAATTGAACGTCGAAGTCTCCAATAGAATACTAATAATCTCCAAACGTTTTATAACTTTGGGTAATGAGAACCATTCTAATAATGCTGTCAGTCTTATTATCTTATTCGACACAAGCACAAGTAATACCTCCAAAGAAAGCCAGTAAGATAGTTGTAACACTAGATTCAAACGCTTTTAACACTTCGTACAAGTTTCTAATAGAAAAGGGGTTCACAATCGACAAAGCAGATCGAGACTTAGGACTCATTAAAACAGTCAAAAGAGACATGCACACCATCAATGTCAACATCTTAGATTCGACAGTTTATTACTCCGTTACGTTTGTAACGTTAGTGGGTCTTACACTAGAACCCATGACCATTGAGGCTTGTTGGTGTGGTATCTTAGGCGATTACCGAAAGAAGTACTTTAAGAAGCTCATAGCCCTATTCGAGGGTAAAGAGTACACATTCAAATAGTACCATGAGATAACTGTATTGAGTTAAAAATAAACCAAGCTATCCCTCTGTTTAAGCATTGGCAAAATCAAAAATTCTTAACAAAAGCTCCTGTCGAGTTTAAACTGATTACAGAAAAATTCATTGTTGAAACCAAGCTATCCATCTATTTATTTATTGCCACGTTTTGAAATTGAGGGGGTAGGCGCGCCTTCGAAAGATAATTAGTTTTCAAATAAATAAACCAAGCAATCCACCTATTTATTCACTGTCAAATTCAAAAAAGTGCTGAGAAGAAAAGCGCAAGAAAGTAAAGGTAGAAAACAAGTTATTGTAGGCTATATGTAACCACAAAAAAAGCAACTCCTTGATAATTAAAGAGTTGCTTTGCTTTAAGAGTAGCGGGGAGCAGAATGTTATCGAATTTTTGTTGCAGAGGCGGAAAATTTTGACATGCCATAAGCGTAACGTATTAATTCACGGAGATAAGATTTGAAGCACATTTTTGTAAAAACAAATTAAACTGGCTGATGTTTTTATTAAGGATTAATCATAAAGCCGTATGGTCGTTCAAAAAGAAGAAATCTATAATTGGAATACTGAATACCGATTGAAACTTATCAATTCGCTGTCAGGGTATAAGGGAGTCCATCTTTTAGGGACCAAAAGTAAAGACGACATCCCCAATTTGGCGATCTTCAATTCAATCGTTCACATAAGTTCAAACCCTGCCCGTATAGGGTTTATTATGAGGCCGCTAACTGTGCCAAGGCATACCTACAAAAACATAGTAGATACGGAATACTACACCATCAATCATGTCCATAAATCTTTTTTAGATCAAGCACATTATACTTCGGTAAAATTCGAATCCAATCAATCCGAATTTCGGGAATGTAATCTAGGGGAAGAATATACCGAGAATTTTTACGCTCCGTTCGTTGCTGAAAGTAGAATCAAAATAGGGTTGAAACTTGTCGAAAACGTTGAGCTGCAGGAGAGCGATTGTCGCCTTATAATCGGTGAAGTACAGTGTATCATAACTGAAGATGATTACCTCGAAGAAGATGGCGCATTGGATTTAGAAAAAGCAAATGATGTTTGTATTACGGGCTTAAACCAATATTCATCTGTCCAGAAATTTGCAAATATTCCTTACGCAAGAAAAGAGAACTTACCCAACTTTAAAAGGCAGAAGCGTCCTGATAGCACAGTTTTTGACGAGGAATCTCAATCGTATAATGCAAAACTATTACCATATGGAACGAACGTCGGGGCACCTAGCATCATGGCAAATAATCTATCTATTTGGAAAAATCGAGGAATAACCAGTTTTAATCACGTACTGAAAAGTAAAATTGAACGCATTAAAGCCGAGTATGAATTACTGCTCGACGAATATGCCGTTAATGAACTGTTATATAACACACACTGTGACTTTGAACCCATAATAGGGGAGGTGTATCACCTGTATGAAAAGAATAACAGAGATCAAAATTTTCTTTCAATAATTCCACCACACACATGGAAAAGAAAACATCTAGGGTCGTTTAAACTGAATAGTGACAAGGTATGGAGTAAAGAAACAAATTTGGATGAGTGATTTAAAAAAACAACTTCGACCAGAAATTTCCAGCATCGTGTTAACTGAAAATTTTAGTTTAGAAGAAAAATTTCAGAATGAGGTACTACGACCTATTATTAAGCTTCAACACGACATAATCTTATGTTGCTTCGAACATTATTTGCAACAAAATAAAGGATCAATAGAAGCACTAACTCCCGTTCAGACAGAAGAATATATTGCGAACATATTTAAGACGAGTGCACGGCTTAAAACCGAATTACGCGGTTTAATCATCGGGCAATTCACGCTTGAAGAATACAAAAATTATATTGGTATACCTTCACAGCTCAATAGGAGGATGAACAATATGATTCTGCAGCGAATTGTTTCTTGTTATGTTTGATAACGCTTTTTCCTTTTAAATCGCTACAAGTTTTAACATTAAGTTTTGGTAGCTTTTATTAATTCAAAATTGGTTTGTAAGGGATTTAGATTTTAATTACTCCAAGATTTTTTTTTTAGAGAAAAGATTAAGTTTTTCAGCAAGCTAAAATGGACTTTCCAAACCTTAAAATCGTAATAAGTAGAGGGGAAGCAGAATGTCGAACCAAAATCGCCGAATTATCGAACTACCTTAAACCTGCGTCAATAAACAAAAAAGACCCATCAAGTAGATGAGTCTTTTTAGCTAGTAGGGGGAATCAGATTGTTATCGAACTTTTAAATCTGAGGTCTACAATCTATTTTGAAGAATGCGGCTTAAATGAGTTAGATTGCGCAACGTTTAACGTAAAATCCAATGCAAAAAACTTACTTATTTATTTTACTAGCATCTTTATGCTTTCTTTCCTTTGAAACACAAGCAACCGTAATATTTGTAGACTATAATTCTTCGGGTACTAATACTGGTGCATCCTGGACCAATGCATTTACCACACTACAGCCTGCCCTGAATGCAGCCTCTGCTGGGGATAGTATTTTTATAGCTGAGGGCACATATAAACCTACGCTAGATCCCTCTTCAGGTACTGCAAGTGGGAATACCCGTGATTATGCCTTTTACCTTGATAAAGATATTAAAATATACGGAGGATTTGCCGGTACAGAGACAGCATTAAGCCAACGAAATAGTGCCAGTAATCCCGTAATTTTAAGTGGAGATTTAGGTGGCAATTCACCTACAACAATCACAGATGACTGCTACCATGTTTTTATAACAGAAGGGCTCAGCTCTGCTGCAGTGCTAGATGGGGTAACTATTACTTACGGTAATGCAAATGGATCGGGTACAATAAGCTATTCCGGACGAACATTTAATCGAGACGCAGGGGGTGGTTTATATGTTACCATTATTAGTGGTTACACGAGTCCTACCCTCGAAGACGTAATTATCAATTATAATACGGCAGCTTTTGGTGGCGGTATGTATAATGACAAATCATCAGCTTCACTTACCGGGTTGAATATACACAATAACACTTCAACAAACAAGGGTGGCGGTATGTATAATTATGACTCACCTCTTACATTGTCAGGCGTAACCATTGAAAATAATAGTTGTGTAAATGCAGGTGGCGGTATGAATAATCAAAATTCTGGTAATATTACAATTACGGAGACATACATTGCGGGGAATACAGCAGATGAAGGTGGTGGTATGTATAATGGGAGTTCATCATCTACTACCACACTTACCAATGTAACTATAAGCGGTAATACAGCATCTACTCATGGCGGCGGTATAATGAATACGGGTACATCTACTACCGCACTTACCAATGTAATCATAAGCGGTAATTCGGCAGGTAATTCGACATCTTGTTATGGCGGCGGTATAATGAATACGGATACATCTACTATCACACTTACCAATGTAATCATAAGCGGTAATTCGGCAAACTCTGGCGGTGGTATAACCAACAATGGATCGAGCTTGACAATTATGAATGCAAGCATATATGGCAATGCAGCAACTATTGCAGGTGGCGGTCTAATCAACACAGGCACTCCAACGATTACCAATACTATCTTTTGGGGGAATACACAAGGAAGTAGTGCATCTGTAGCAGGAGCAGATATTTATACCGCGGGTGGTACAGTAACTATCACCTACTCGCTAGTACAACTAGCTAGCTCCAGCTATACTTCAGGAAATAATAATTTGCTCACCACAAATACCAATATGGTTTATGCAACAGATCCTTCATTTAACGATGCAAGTGATCCAGATGGAGCTGATAATGTATGGATGACGGCGGATGATGGGTTAAATATTATTAATTCTCCTGCTTACGGTGTAGGAACAAGCTCAGGCGCTCCTTCTACCGATATTACGGGTGCTTCACGAGCGTCATCTCCATCTATGGGAGCGTATGAAGGTTTTACGCGGTATTACGTAGATATTGACGCTACGGGCACCGGTGCAGGTACAAGTTGGACTAATGCCTATACAGGGCTTCAAGACGCTATAGATGCATCCTCAGTAGGGGATGAAATATGGGTCGCAGAAGGTACGTATAAACCGCTTACTATACCTGTATTCCTATCTGTGAGTACGAACAATAGAGACAAAGCCTTTACACTTGATAAAAACATATCTATCTATGGTGGATTTGCAGGTACAGAAACTGTAAAATCTCAACGTGATTATGTGAGTAATGTAACCATACTAAGTGGAGATATTGGTACAGCTGGGTTAAATACCGATAATTGTTACCATGTTTTCATGACTTCAAAGTTGAGTTCTTCTGCAATTATAGATGGACTTACTATACAAGACGGAAACGCTAATGGCGGAACTCATACTAATCAGTATTCTGGCAAGAACTTTCCGAGGGAGGCTGGTGGAGGAATGGCGAATAATGGTTCGTCACCTACACTCGCTAATCTTATATTTAAAAATAACTTTGGTGACAATGGTGCTGCTATAAATAATAGAATTTCTTCGACAATCCATGTAAATGTGGTATTCTCAAATAATTCAGCTAAAAATGGTAGTGGAGGTGTTTCCAATGATATTTCAGGATCGCCAAAATTCATAAACTGTGTATTTAGTGAGAATACCGCCAATCATTATGGAAGTGCAATCTACAGTGATGGTTCCTCGCCAACTATTACAAATTGTACTTTTAGTGCTAATGTAGCAACGGCCGCAACAAGTGGTGGAGCTGTCTGTGGAAGTGGCAACTCGACTACCACTATATCTAATTCACTATTTTATGGGAATAAAATAGGTTCATCAACGACTAATGTTTGCTCAGATATTAAAAACCTTACCACACATACTACGACTATAAGCAATTCATTAGTTCAATTGAATAGCGGGAGCTATACGTCTGGTAATAGTAACGCTTTTACATCTGCGACTAATATGGTCTATAACCAAGACCCATTATTCAGCGGTCATGGTGGTCCAGATGGAGTAGATAATGTATGGATGACTGAGGATGACGGACTCAGATTAAATAGTAATAGCCCTGCAGTAGATGCGGGACTTAATAGTGCCATAAGTGGGTATTCTACAGATATTGTAGGTACTGCTCGTGTGGTGAATACTAACGTAAATATGGGAGCTTATGAGGTTCTTTGTTCTGAAACGACTGAAACGATAACAGCAAATGTATGCGATACGTACACCTCTCCAAGTGGCAGGCATACCTGGTTTGGAACAGGAATATATAAAGACACGATTCCAAACGCAGCAGGTTGCGATAGTATTCTAACAATAAACTTAACGGTAATTGCAACACCAATAGTTACTGTCAGCACGCTCGCTGGTAGTACATATGGCTATACAGATGGTACAGGGACATCGGCTAAGTTTCACTTACCTACAGGAGTAGCGGTCGATGGCGCTGGAAATGTGTATGTAGCGGATTACAGTAACCACCGCATTCGAAAAATAACTACATCAGGTGTGGTCAGCACGCTCGCTGGTAGTACAAATGGCTATACAGATGGTACAGGGACATCGGCTAAGTTTTTCAATCCTTTCGGAGTAGCGGTCGATGGCGCTGGAAATGTGTATGTAGCGGATCTGTATAACCACCGCATTCGAAAAATAACTGCATCAGGTGTGGTCAGCACGCTCGCTGGTAGTGGTACATCTGGCTATACAGATGGTACAGGGACATCGGCTCAGTTTAGAAATCCTAGCGGAGTAGCGGTCGATGGCGCTGGAAATGTGTATGTAGCGGATAGGGTAAACCACAGCATTCGAAAAATAACTACATCAGGTGTGGTCAGCACGCTCGCTGGTAGTGGTACATCTGGCTATACAGATGGTACAGGGACATCGGCTCAGTTTAAGTCTCCTAGAGGAGTAGCGGTCGATGGCGCTGGAAATGTGTATGTAGCGGATCAGGAAAACCACCGCATTCGAAAAATAACTACATCAGGTGTGGTCAGCACGCTCGCTGGTAGTACATATGGCTATGCAGATGGTACAGGGACATCGGCTAAGTTTGACTCTCCTTTCGGAGTAGCGGTCGATGGCGCTGGAAATGTGTATGTAGCGGATCAGGATAACCACCGCATTCGAAAAATAACTACATCAGGTGTGGTCAGCACGCTCGCTGGTAGTACAAATGGCTATACAGATGGTACAGGGACATCGGCTCAGTTTAAATATCCTACTGGAGTAGCGGTCGATGGCGCTGGAAATGTGTATGTAGCGGATCAGTATAACCACCGCATTCGAAAAATAACGTTAAGTGCTGGTAGTGCTGAAACAACAGAAACGATAACAGCAAATGTATGTGATAGCTATACCTCTCCAAGTGGAAAGACTTGGACAACAAGCAACACGTATTCAGATACGATAGCAAACACTGCGGGTTGTGATAGTGTTATCACGGTGAACCTTACGGTTCGCAATAAGTCATTTGCAACTATTAACCCTGATGTGTGTGATAGTTACACCTCTCCAAGTGGAAAGACTTGGACAACAAGCAACACGTATTCAGATACGATAGCAAACACTGCGGGTTGTGATAGTGTTATCACGGTGAACCTTACGGTTCGCAATAAGTCATTTGCAACTATTAACCCTGATGTGTGTGATAGTTACACCTCTCCAAGTGGAAAGACTTGGACTACGACCAACACATATTTAGATACAATTCCGAACGATGCCAATTGTGATAGCATCATTACGGTAAACTTAACGGTGCGTTACAAGTCGTTTGCAACGATAAGTGATGATGTATGTGATAGTTATACCTCACCAAGTGGAAAGACTTGGACTACGAGTAATACATATCTGGACACCATTACGAACGATGCCAATTGTGATAGCATCATTACCGTAAACTTGATTGTACGATATAAAAGTTTTGCGACCATCTCTCCAGATGTATGTGATAGTTTCTTATCTCCAAGTGGTAAGATTTGGACAACGACAAACACGTATTTGGACACGATTCCAAATGATGCCAACTGTGACAGTATTATAACTGTTAATTTAAAGGTTCGATATAAGACATTTGAAACGATTAACCCTGATGTGTGTGATAGTTACACCTCTCCAAGTGGAAAGACTTGGACTACGACCAACACATATTTAGATACAATTCCGAACGATGCCAATTGTGATAGCATCATTACGGTAAACTTAACGGTGCGTTACAAGTCGTTTGCAACGATAAGTGATGATGTATGTGATAGTTATACCTCACCAAGTGGAAAGACTTGGACTACGAGTAATACATATCTGGACACCATTACGAACGATGCCAATTGTGATAGCATCATTACCGTAAACTTGATTGTACGATATAAAAGTTTTGCGACCATCTCTCCAGATGTATGTGATAGTTTCTTATCTCCAAGTGGTAAGATTTGGACAACGACAAACACGTATTTGGACACGATTCCAAATGATGCCAACTGTGACAGTATTATAACTGTTAATTTAAAGGTTAGATATAAGTCATTTGCAACGATTAGCCCTGATGTATGCGATAGTTTCTTATCTCCAAGTGGTAAGATTTGGACAACGACAAACACGTATATGGACACGATTCCAAATGATGCTAACTGTGACAGTATTATAACTGTTAATTTAAAGGTTCGGCATAAGACATTTGAAACGATCAACCCTGATGTATGCGACAGCTACACTTCCCCAAGCGGAAAGACTTGGACAACAAGTAACACCTATTTAGATACCATTCCGAACAATGCTGGCTGCGATAGTGTAATAACAGTAAACCTTATGGTGCGTTATAAGTCCTTTGCGACGATAAACCCTGATGTATGCGATAGTTATGTATCTCCAAGCGGTAAGACATGGACAGTGAGCAACACATATATGGATACGATTCCAAACGATGCCAACTGCGATAGCATCATCACAGTAAACCTTACGGTGAGATATAAAAGTTCCTTCTCGTTCGCAGAAACGGTATATGAAACCTTTACATCGCCAAGCGGAAAAACATGGACAAATTCAGGCACATATTTAGACACAATACCTAATGACGTTAATTGTGACAGCATCATAACGGTCGATTTGACTGTAATCAACAAGTTATTTGTCGATACAGATGGTTCATCAGGAACAGGAAAATCATGGGGGACTTCAATGAAAACCCTAGATGACGCCATCAAAGTAGCTAATGCAACGGGCAATCATGCTGAAATATGGGTGCGCAAGGGCATGTATTATCCTGGCGGACAATCGAGCAGCAATCGAGATTCAGCGTTCCTAATTACCAATCCAAATGTTGAATTATTAGGAGGTTTTTCTGGAACAGAAACAGAGCCTGGTCAACGTAATCAAACGGCCAATCCAACCATATTGTGTGGAGATATTGGTAAAACAAGCGATTCCTCGGACAACGCATATCACGTGATTGATCATCGCACCTAACGGATCAGACATCGGACCTAATTTTAAACTAGATGGGTTAACCTTTAAAAACGGTAACGCTGACGGTAGCACAAAATACACCTACGAAAATAGAGATGTATATCAATCAGAGGGTGGCTCAATAGTTATTCTGGGTAGTGGTAAGTCTGGTCAAGAGATTAGTCCAACGATTACCAATTGTCATTTTGAAGGCAACTACGGCGATTATGGCTCGATTTACATACGCGTGCCTAATGGTAAGTCTTTTGCAACCATTAGCCATTGTACGTTTAAAAACAACCATTCAATTTATGGCGCTATCTTTAACGATGGTCAAGCAGGTGAAGTATCTCCAAACATTGTAAACTGTGCCTTTGATGGCAACACAAGTGCCACTTCGGGTGCAGCGATATACAACTATGGTTATGGAGGCAAATGCTCTCCTACAATCACAAGTTGTGTGTTTAACAGCAACAGTGCTAGTTCAATGGGAGGAGCAATCTATAACACGGGTTATGGTGGAACATCCAATCCAGTGATCACAAACGCTACCTTCCATGCAAACGCAGCTGGTTCTCATGCAGGAGCGATGTATAGCTTTGGTAACAGCGGAACATGTAAACCTGAGGTGACCAACTCTATCTTTTACAAAAACACAAAAGGTGGAGATGATGACCATAAGTTTAGTGAGTTCTATAACTATGCAGCGTATCCATACATAAAAAATAGTTCGATGCAACGTGCAAGCTCAACATACACAGCAAGCACATTCAACAGCTTAAATAGTGGAACAAACAACATCTTCCAGACCAATCCAAACTTTGAGGCGATTGCCGATGGCAATGGTGCGGATGATGTTTGGAGAACAGGAGATGATGGATTGAGATTATCTTCATCAAGCACCAGGTTTATTAAACGGTGGAACCAATACAGGTGCCCCAACTGCGGATATCTTAGGAAATCAGCGTATGGGAACAACCGACATGGGTGCTTACGAGTATGTCAACTGTGGCTTAAATGTTAAACTAGCTACTTCGGTTACCACTCATACAGCAACGCAAAGTGTTGTGGATGGTAATTTTGTATGCTACTGTAACAGCGACAATGAATTACTCTTGGCTCTTGACACCAATGGAACTGGGGCGGTGATTACACCTAGTCAGGTAAAACTATACATTGGCAATCCATCAACCTTGAGTTACAACTCTGCTGGCGGTATGATAACCAACACGGCTGGTGGTGTGATACTAGAAAGACGTTGGGATGTGGAACCAACGACTCAACCAACTTCTCCTGTAACGGTTCGTTACTTCTACACCAACGACAACTACGACGACATTGTAACGGCTATGGCTGGATTAACATCGCCTACAACCATTACTTCGCCAAGTCAACTACAGTTTTACAAGGTAACAGGCGGCTCATCGGCAACCTTCCCGAACCCACATGATACGGGTGTAACGGGTATTGTACTGACCAACGGAACAACAGCCAGCACAACAGTGTGGGTTAATGGAACACATGGTGTACAAGACCATACAGCAGAATACCTAGTAAGCACGTTCTCCGGTGGTGGAGGCGGAGGCGGGGGTGGATCTAGCCCACTACCAGTGGAACTGATCCAGTTCGAAGCAAGCCCAGCAGCTAGTCATACAGCAGACCTTACATGGAAGACCGCATCAGAGCTAAACAACTCACATTTTGTAGTTGAACGTAGCTATGATGGTAGAGACTTCCAGGCAGCAGCAATTGTTCAAGGAAACGGTACCACACAAAACGTGATTACCTACAACCACAACGACAATACGATTGATCTAGCACAAAACACTGTGTTCTATCGATTACGTCAGGTGGACTTTGATGGCACCACGGCTTACTCACCAGTAAGACGAGTAGACTTTGAAGGCAGCATCATACCAAACAGCGTAACGCTTTATCCAAACCCAACAAAAGGAACGGTTACGGTTAGCTTTACAGACGATGAGGCTGAAAGTCATGCGATTAAAGTAATTGACAACCTCGGAAGAGAGCTGTACAAGCAAACCTTCGACGGACAAGCCATAGAGCTTGATTTGTCGAGCCAAGCAACGGGTATCTACTTTATCATTTTAGATTCTGGTGAATCCTTTAAAGTGATTAAACAGTAGTGAGAAAGTATCGTATTACTACACAAATACAATAAGAGAAGGCCATTCGTTTTACGGATGGCTTTTTTGTTGTTCAATTGATTTGAAAATATAAAAAGTGAAGTAAACAAGATATCGGGTTGGTGAAAGTATTTACGGATATAAGTTGGTTTAAGACCAGTAGCTAGTTACGAATACTAGTTTTATATATTACTAACGCGTAATATTATTTGTATATTCGCTTTATGGAGTTCAAGCCCCTTGAATCATATCTATCTGATCCTAGTCCTTACACAAGCCGTAGACTCGTGGAACAGTTGGGTGAGGAAAAGTTTACCATTAATGACATAGGCGTTAGTTCACGGGTGTTTACCCATTGGCGATCAAATGGGTTAATCCCTGAAATAGAGGATGGCTCATGGGTAAAACTGAACGTGTTTCAATTTATCTGGGTACAGATAATTAAAGACTTGCGTGCGTTTAACTTTTCTTTAAAGCAGATTGTCAAAGTACGCGCTTCGCTATTTGAGTCCTTCGAAGGGTTTGCTACGGCGGATTTGTTTGATAAAAAAGGAAAGATAACCAAGGTATTGCGAGCACAGCTTAAAAAGATGTTCGACAATCACCAAGAGATAATTGAAGGCCTAGAAAGTGGTTTCGAGTCGGATTCAAATTCAATAAAAGATTTCCTTGAGGCTTTTCAAATCCCATTGCTCCTATCACTTAGCTTGAACGTATTGTTCCGTGCAATGGATCACACGCTACTGATTAGGCCAGATGGTCGAGTTGATTATACTTCAGAAACGCAAGACGAGACATTGGTCAATTACTTGTCCGAGCACGATGCGGAGTCCATCTTGGTGCTTCCACTCAAAAAGTACATTCTGGTGCTGGTATCGACAAAAAAACTAGAAGATAAAGTTGGTAATATGGCCCTGGTTACCCAAGTTGAAATGGAAGTTTTACAAGCCATGCGGCAGGGAACGCTATCCGAACTTAGAATAATTTTTGACCCCAAAGACCAACACGCAGATTTGGTGTATACCTATAAAGGGGTTGTACCCGAAAATGAAATGAGTAAAGTTTTAGATCGTTTTCGGCATAAAAAACACGTTCAATTGTCTATGAAAACCAATGACGGTAAAACGGTATCTTTCGAATACCAAGACCGAAAACGGGTCCATAAATTAAATGGAAATTAATTGATAATTAATTCAGATTAATTGATAATAAACTCGGATTAATTGATTTTTAAATGGAAATTAATGGACAAAAAGAGGTGTAGATGCAGTAATGACAAGGCATTGAAGAACTCAAGCCAATTAAATACGGGTTCATTAGAAACGGAAACACCGCTAATGGGCATACTCCAATTGAGTTATGTCAGAAAAGTCAAAACAAGGACTTACAATACAAGAATTAAAAACCTATAGCGGATTTGAAAAACTAAGTGAGAAGGAATTAGAACAAGCGCTTCGATTTATTGAGTTGATGAGTGAGGTGCTTATTGAAACATTTAAGTAAAAGAATAATGCAGCATGTAGATCAACAATTGGCAGTCTTTGCCAAAGGGCAAAAGAACAACAAAGGGAAGGCCATTACAGCGGTAATGTATACCCGTGTATCGACCAAGGAACAGGCCGATAACAATCAGAGTCTCTTTACGCAAGCAAAGCACATCAAGCAATTTGCAATGAACAATGATTTGCAGATAATAGGGGAATTTGGTGGGACTTATGAAAGCGCCAAGAGTGATGAACGGGTTCAGTTCAAACAAATGATTGCCTTTGTCAAAAGACATAAGGTAGATGCCATTGTGGTATACTCGATGGATCGCTTTTCAAGAAGTGGTCCCAATGCTATTTACATTTCAGAACAACTCAGAAAGATAGGTACTGAGATTATATCTGTAACCCAACCTGTAGATGCGTCTACAGCTGCTGGGGAATTGCAACAGGGAATTTACTTTATGTTCTCACAATATGAGAATCAGCAAAGGCGCTTAAAGTCCATGGCGGGCACCCGTGAAAAGCTATTACAAGGACATTGGGTTACCAAACCACCCTTAGGGTACAAGAAGATCACAGAAGGTGGACAAAAGAAAATAGTCATCACAAAAGAAGGTAGATTGCTGGCAGCAGCATTTAGAAGAAAGATTAAGTACAACTACGAATTTACTGAAATTAGTAAGTGGCTGTCAACAAGAGGTCTAAAGGTGAGTCATATGTTCGACGTCAGCAAAAAGTGAACTTATAGGGGTTATGATTTAAGAGAGGGTTATTTAATATATTTATAACCTTTTAAATCAACCTTAATGGTAAACAAGAAAAGTACAAGTTCACTAATCAGTGACTTAAAAAGAAAGACAAGAAAAGCGTATTCATCAGAAGAAAAGATTCGAATCATCATTGAAGGTATGCGTGGCGAGATCACCATCGCAGAATTATGTAGAAAAGAAGGAATCAGTCAAGGCAATTATTACAAGTGGGCTAAAGACTTTATGGAAGCAGGCAAACGTCGTCTAACGGGCGACACAATGCGTGAGGCTAACACTACAGAGGTGCAGGAGCTCAAAGGGGAAAATAGTTCTTTGAAGGAGTTGGTAGCAGAGCTTTCCTTAGAGGTGAGAACCTTGAAAAAAAATACAAATGGAGAAGACTTGTAAGAAAGCGATATATGCATTACAGTCAACAGGAGAAATATGAGCTTATACAGCTTGTAGAGCAATCGGACTTAGGTGTTTTACGTACTCTCAGAGAGCTTAAACTTAACAAAACCACCTTTTATAACTGGTACAAAGCATATGCCGAAGGCGGCTATGATGGTCTTGCACGTAAACCCAGTATTCGACCAAGTTCATGGAATAGGATTAATGAGTTAGATCGAGACAAGGTGGTAGAGATTGCTCTAGAGAAGCCAGAATTATCCCCTAGAGAGGTGGCTTGGCATATCACCGATACCTTCAACTATTACATCAGCGAATCCAGTGTCTATCGTATTTTGAAAGCCAATGGTCTTATCTCAGTACCAAGTTTTAGAATCATGAGTGCTTCGGATAGTTTTCATGACAAGACTACACAAGTAAACCAGATGTGGCAAACTGACTTTACGTACTTTAAAATCTATGGTTGGGGGTGGTATTACCTCTCAACAATTTTGGATGATTACTCGAGATTCATAATCAACTGGAAACTGTGCTCTAACATGAAAGCTCAAGACGTTAAAGACACCATAGATGAGGCTTTATTGGCATCCGATGTCTCTGAAGAGAACAGGCCTAAACTGCTATCTGACAATGGGTCGTGTTACATATCCAATGAACTTGCAGAATATCTTGGCAATCAAAATATGAAGCATATTAGAGGCCGTCCGTTACATCCACAGACCCAAGGAAAGATAGAACGCTATCACCGATCCATGAAGAATGTGGTCAAACTAGACAATTATTTTAGTCCTGAACAACTGGAAAGAAAACTCAACGAGTTCGTGGAGTATTACAACTACAAACGCTACCACGAATCTTTGCAGAACTTAACTCCTGCTGAGGTTTACTACGGAAAAGGCGAAGTGAAATTGAAGCAAAGGAAAAAGACCAAAATCAGGACACTTAAGGCTCGTAAAAAACAGTATCAGAAATTTAAACTAAATTAGCATGAACTCTCTCTTAGTTTTTCACTCAAAAAGTTCAACTTTCGCTGAAGACGTACACCGAACCCTTTAAACTGAATAACGGCAGCACTATAAATAATTGTCAGCTTTTCATTGAAAGTCACCTCGCAATAGTGAAAGCAAATAATGGTGAACGAACCTTTTTACCCTACCTTAATCGATTACGAGAATTAAAAGAAGTGATTGATTGCAGTTAGTAAATGGTTGCATACTCTAAAAAGTGGCGCAACCGTCACGCCCCATAGGAGAATCCATTATCATGAGGACAAGGTTTAAGTGACATTTAACAGTCTTGTGTATGACAGTATTCAATTGAATACTTTTTTAGTCTCCAACCGTTAATTACATTTGAGTATGAAAAAACTAATTTTTATACTTTTTATAGGTTTTGCCGCTTTTGCATCAAATGCTCAAGATTTTGAGACTTCTGTTTTCAAATCAAAAAAGGAAGTGAATAATAATGTTATACTCGCTGTAGACACGATTACATCACAATCAATAGACAGTAATAATTTTTCAAGTTATCAAACATATAGTCAAGAGGTTGATAGAGGGGCATTAGAAGATGCAGCTATATCTTTAGAACACTTTGCTAATCAAAACTCTACTGCTAATGCATTCTATGCTATTGGCTTTGGGTTGACTGCTTTAAGTCCATTAACTGGTACTAATAAGAGCCAATTAATACATCTGTTTTAGCGTTAGGCAGCTTATGCACGCTCACTGCTTGGTTGATAACAAGAGACGCTAACAAACACATTAGACGGGCTGGTTATCATCTCCAAAGTGCTGATTCAGGAATAGGGGTAAAACTCGTGTTTTAAAGCTTCGGTGTAGGTCTATTCCGACTGCTAACGAATTGTATTTAGCAGCACTGTCATTATCCCATTCCTCCTCGCCTCCATGTTGTGAATTGCTAACGAATTGTATTTTAGCAGCACAAAGAGGAATTGTTTAATAGGTTCTATGCAGTTGTGAATTGCTAACGAATTGTATTTTAGCAGCACGTTTTTGACATGGTGGCTAAGTCTATCCGAGTTGTGAATTGCTAACGAATTGTATTTTAGCAGCACATACCTCAACTTAACTGTCTGTGCTGCTTCATTTTAACCGTAACATTTAGGTGCTAAAAAAGTTCTAATTGCTGGGTTGGCGCTTTTGTTTTCTCTTTTTTACCACAAAAAAAGACTTTTGACATACTAAACTGTTTGTCGGTTAAATGCATGATGCAGACATGTCCTTTAAGTGGTAAGTGAGATTCAGCACGTTTGATATGCACCAGAGCATTATCCATGCTTGGACAATGTCTCAAAAAAACACTCCATTGAAATCTAGAGAAGCCATCTGCTTCTAAATGTTTTACGAAATTCCTGTAGTTTTTGCTGTCCGTTTTAGTCGTTGTGGGAAGATCAAAGAACAGCAGTATCCACATAATTCTGTATTGACTAAATTGACTCGTGTTCATTAATTACAATTAATCAAAGACAGGAAGTTTTAGTTTTGTCAGATCACCGACATAACATTTATATAAACTCGAAGTAGTTTGCTGAACAGCAACCATGAGTGGGCTTAACCTACTGCCTATAGCTACATCCATTACGGGAATTTGTAATAGCCGTGTTTTTACCCTGGTCAGTTTCATCGTTCTATCCACGCAGCCAAGAGATATTAGATCAAAGACATTTAATTAAACTAAAAACAATGAAAAAAAGAAGAAAGCAACACCTGTTGCAAAGATTAAATTTATGACTTAATTTTGACTATCTCTGGTAAACATTAGTTTGAAGACTTACATTCCCGCTTATTATAAACCTTTAGAATATGAAGTAGAAATAAAGGGAGAAATTAAAAAGGGTACATATGCGCGTAGTCGTTCAGGATGTTTTTTTTGCTTCTACCAGCAAAAGATAGAATGGGTTTGGTTACTTGAGCAACATCCCGCACTGTACGAAGAAGCAATGGGATATGAAAAAGAGGGTTACACGTGGTCTGAAGAACCACTAGAGGCTTTAGCTAAAAGCGATAGAGTCGCGGCTATTAAAAAAGATCACTATCTAAGAACACACAGAGCTAAAAATAATAATAGAACCACCACGACTTGGCAAGATGAAATTCTAGAAGCAGAAGAAGAAGGTTGTGCAAGTTGTTTCATATAAGAAATATGTATTTTACACTGATATTTAAAAATCAAGAAAACGAGGGTAGCACTTTATGCTATGACCTTTGTTTCCATCCATGCGCAGTTTGGTTCAATAACGGTAAGGAACTACTTGTGCCAGACCCAAAGATCCCAAATTATCAAAAAGATTTTCTTCACATGCTAATAACGCATGAGTCAATTAGTGCGTTCTCTCCTTCTAACATAAAATTTGCAGATTGCGTAATAGTGGTTTGTCATCCAGAAGGACATGGAACAGTAAAAGATTTGGAAACTTTAAAGGCTGATATAAAAGAGGAAGGTTTCCAGTTTACCGTAATTGAAAACTTATTAAACTGATTTTAACGAAGCTTTTCTTGAGCACTATCGTTAGCCTTTGTAGTAGATAACTTGACTATGATTAGGTGTATCCCAAGTAAACTCTGCATCAAAAAAGCAGATCCATTCATACAGTATATTTACAATTTTTTCTTGTTTTAGCTCCCAGCTCCTTGGAGTCGGCACCGTTGTGGTATTCTCTTGTATCCATCTAACAACAGCACCATAGCCCATTGAGGCTCCCCTAGAGCTTCCTTTTACCTCATTTTTAAATGCTATGATAAACTCATGTGAATTGAAGTTAACCTTCAATTGACTTAGCATTAAATCGCTATTTTGACCGAGACCTATGTTAAAGGTATTTAAATCATGCGAAAGACAATTTCGATCCAAATCATCTAAGTCGTTTACATTTTCGTGTAAGTCTTCAAACTAATGTTCACCAGAAATAGTGTAAATTAAGTCATAAATTTAATCTTTGCAACAGGTGTTGCTTTCTTCTTTTTTTCATTGTTCTTAGTTTAATTAAATGTCGTTGTTCGAGTATTTCTTGGCCGCGTCCAAAATACACGTCTGATGGCGTTAGATTTTGTAAAGATTCGTGATATCGTTCGTTGTTGTAATACTCAACAAACTCTTCAAGTCTGTTTGTCAAATCACCAGGTAAATAATAATTTTCAAGTTTCACCACATTTTTCATTGACCTGTGCCAACGTTCTATCTTCCCCTGAGTCTGCGGATGCATTGGTCTTCCGCGAACATGACTCATTCCTTTGTCTTGAATATATTTAGCAAGTTCTGAACTGATGTAGCAAGAACCGTTATCACTCAGCAGTCTCGGACTATTGTTCTTGTCTAGGCCAGCTTTTTCTAAAGCACTGTCAAGTGATCTGGTCACATCATCTGTCTTCATATTAGAACATAACTCCCAGTGTACAATATATCGGCTATAATCGTCTAAAATGGTGGATAGGTAATACCAACCCCATCCAACTATTTTAAAGTATGTAAAATCAGTTTGCCACATTTGGTTTACATGAGTAGTTTTATCCTTGAACTCATCCGCAGCTCTCATTACAATATATGCTGGAGAAGTGATAAGCCCTCTTGATTTAAGGATCCGATACACACTGCTCTCAGAGATAAAGTATTGCTTTTGGTCAATCATTCTGTGGGCAAGTTCCCTTGGAGATAGTTCTGGAACCTCTAAAGCAAGCTCAACCACTTCATTTCGAACTTGGTCAGGTATTCGGTTCCACTGACTATTGGCGTTACGTTTTTTAGGAGCAAGACCATCATAGCCATGCTTGGTGTATTTTCCATACCAGTTATAAAACGTCCTCTTTGGTATGTCAAGCTCACCAAGTGTTCTGTTCACACCAAGTTCTGAGTCTTCAACCAATCGGATGATCTCGTATTTTTCGTTTTGAGTAAAGCGCATATACTTTTTGAACTTTATTCTAGACCACGCAAGCTTTTTTTGAGTACTCTGATTTCAAGAGCTTGCTCTGCTACAACGAGTTTAAGGTTCTGTGATTCATCCTTGAGGTCTTTAACTTCTCCGGTATTGGCATTACGCTCTGTGTCTCCATTTAAACGCTTTTTACCCGCTTCAATAAAGTCCTTGCTCCAACGATAATAAAGTGCTGGTGCTATGCCTTCTTTACGACAGATTTCTGAAATAGATTCTTCTCCTTTTAATCCTTCAAGGACGATTCTGATTTTTTCTTCAGAGTTGAACTTTCTTCTGGTTTGTCTTCTGATGTCTTTTACAACTGATTCGGCTGTTCTTTTTCTTGGTCTTCCTACTTTTCCCATTATTATTTACTTTTTAAGATTTGATAAAGCCTTGAAAGACGTCTTTCAAGATAATAAACTGTTACTTAACTTTATCTCTTAAGTGGTAAACATTAGGCTGACATTTTACAAGTTCTAGCTATATCCCCAGCCTTTATCAAATAGGTACCCAAATTCATTATTGAAAGTCCATATGACTTCATCATTTGATTTGTTTTCCGAATCCGTTGAAAGTTTTTATTTTGCAGATATACTAATTATGAAGGTAGGAGTACTAATCAACTCAAATAATTGGTGCACCCCATGCAGCCCAGCTGCCGTAAGTTGATTCAATCTCGCTCATGAGGCAATTACTCCTGGTTATTGCTTCTTGTTTTGCATTTTCATTAGCTGAAATATCCCAGAAAAATACAGGATAGTCATCATTACTAGTTTCGATCCAATCACATGGCCACATTTTACCACCATACCGATTGATTATAACAAATTCGTTGGAGCTTATTCTAAGATCCCCAACATCCCCTACTAATTCCATCACCTTGAAGAAAAACATAGGTGGATCTACAAGAAAGCCTTCATCATCTTTTTGCCAATCAAAAGAGGCAGCAGCGTCAAAATTCAATTCTTCTACATTCATTGAAACAAAACTGATTAATTCATTGTCTTCAGCATTGCGCGGTGTTATGCTAAATTTAAACGCTGTCTTAAATTCCTCGACTCCGCCAGGGAACCTCTCGTCAATTATAGACTTTCGAAATACAATTTGGGATAAATCTACATATAATGGCATGTTGCTGTCTGATTATGTGTGATGCAAATAAATTAAATACTAACCTAATATTGTATTTGTTGACATCATTAAATTGATTTTTTCTAGTTTATTGAGTAAATCAGTATTCAACTTTGTTTCAATTGGTATCAACATTACCCATTTTGCTGTGGTTTGAATCAAATAATCACCACCTCTGTTGATGACATAAGTGGCTCCATAAAATTCTTTGTCTTTGTTAAAATGAAGGACTTGATAATCTCTATATTTTGAGAAGTGAAAAAGGGTATTCAGATTGGTGTGTACAATTTGAAATAGATGGTTTCCAGCACCTAATTTCAAATCGTGTACAATAACTCCAGTTCCCTCAAGTACTATGAGAGACGAGTCTATTTTTTTTGGTTCTAGTTCTTTGAAAGAGAGCTTGATAACAGATTTCATACAAATAACATTTAATTAAAAAGGCATTACTCGTATTTCTTAAAACCAATAGGATTGCAACGTTTATTTTGACTAATTGTCCGTATCGTTTTACCACCGTGGTGTCTTCACTCGGTTGGTACCTTTTAAGGTTCGAAATACACTTCAAAAGTAAGAAAAAGTATAATAACAAAAGACTCCAGTAGAAAATAAATTACCCTCAGTATCCATCACCTCAGACAATTTAGCCTTTTAGGCAATACCTTTAAAGTACACATAGCACCATGGTGAATTCGCCCGCTCACAGGAATTTCAACTCGGTTTTTGTCCACTTTGATCTAAAAGTTTAGTCGTTCGCCAAGTCCTTTGCTCGTTAACAAAAATGCAAACGAATTCCAATTGGAATTACTAATGTCTCATTGTGGACTGAGTATAACCACTATTACCGTAAAACGCTTACAAATCTCGTCTGAGTATAATACTATGTTGTGAATTATTTATATTTGCCTCGCATTAAGAATCCAAATGGATGCCAACCGACTTTTCCTTAAGCACGGTGGCCAAGATACAATGTGGGACTCCCAGTCCAAAAAGTAAAAGGGATCCAATGTAATTTGTTTAATGCATGTTTTAATAACTTAAAAAATTAGAATATGTCTTTTAAAGTAGGAGAAAAAGTAGTTTGTGTAAATGACAATTGGTCCAATCATGATTATAGATGGAATTATCCCGTAATCAATGAAATTTATACCAGTTGAGTTTGTTATGCCTGATGATGCAGTAACCCTCGAGGAAATTAATAATTCACACATAGACAAATTGTTACACGCAGACGGAGTGAACACCTTAGCGGCATTTTATCATTGGCATTTTAAGAAGGTAGATCAGATTCAACAGGAAAACCTTATTGAAAGAGAGTTAGAAGTTGTAAACTTTTAGAGCGGTTCAGACTGTTATTGAACTGTAGTTATGTGTGTTCGTTTCATTTTGGTAACGGTTTTGCTATGCGCTTTGTCCCTAAGCGCAGAGCATAGCGTTTAGGTTTTGTTAGGTGGTTTTTCCTTAAATAGTGAAATATTTTTGCTATTGATTATCTCACTTATACTCCTTAAAAAACTCATCAAACAATTCTTCAGATTTCTATTTCATCATTTATAAAAATGACTTTTTTGCTGACGATCTACACTTTTTACAAGTATGCTTTTTTAGTAAATACTAATTCTGCTTTTTGATTCTTACTACAATGAACGAAAGCAAGTTGCCCAAATTTCTTAGCATAAAACAGAGCTTTATCTTTAGACAGGTTTTCAATAAAGAACGAATCCTCAAACCAATTGCCATCCTCTGAAATTCCACGCCCCTTATTATACAGAGTTGCAACCAAAATTCGCTTTATGAGTGGTTGAAATCATGTGAATTCATTTGAAAATATTTGTTTGAATTGGGTAACAAAAGTCATTAGTGACTGAAGTGGTGAATTGAATCGAAGTAGTACAATTCAGATTACAAATTTATTAAATACTCTATCTTCACATCAAGCCCTAAAAAGTTCACTTATTGCTGACGACGAACAATCTCTACTATAGAGCTGTCGGGGAAATAATATGGCTTCAGACTTTCGAAATACAATTTGGGATAAATCTACACATAATGGCATGTTGCTTTCTGATTGACAGTGAAGTAAATTGATTAAATACTAACCTAACATTGTCTTTGTTGACATCATTAAATTGATTTTTTCTAGTTTATTGAGTAAATCAGCATTCACCTTCATTTCAACAGGTATCAACATAACCCACTTTGCTGTGGTTTGAATCAAGTAATCACCACCTCCATTGATGACATAAGTGGCTCCATAAAATTCTTTGTCTTCGTTAAAATAAAGCACTTGATAATCTCTATATTTTGAGAAGTGAAAAAGGGTATTCAAATTGGTGTGTACAATTTGAAATAGATGGATTCCATCACCTAATTTCAAATCGTGTACAATAACTCCAGTAGCCTCAAGTACTATGAGAGACGAGTCTATTTTTTTTTGTTCTAGTTCTTTAAAAGAGAGCTTGATAACAGATTTCATACAAATAACATTTAATTAAAAAGGCATTACTCGTATTTCTTAAAACCAATAGGATTGCAACGTTTATTTTGACTAATAGTCCGTATCGTTTTACCACCGTGGTGTCTTCACTCGGTTGGTACCTTTTAAGGTTCGAAATACACTTCAAAACTAAGAAAAAGAACAATAACGAAATACTCTTGTAGAAAATAAAATACATTTAGCACCCATCACCTCATACAATTTGGCCTGTTAGACTCTACTTTTATAGGACACCCGCACTCTGGCAAATTCGTCCAATCAAGGGAATTAAATCTCGGTTTTTGTTGACTTTGATACAATAGTTTATTCGTTTTCCAAGTCTTTTTCTCATGGATAAAAATGCAAACGAATTGTAACTAAAATTACGAAAGTCACATGGCGATTTTAAGCCCCCCATTTCACCGTAAAACGCTAACAAATCTCGTCTGAGTAAAAAACTATGTTGTGAATATTATATACTTGCCACGCATTAAGAATCCATATGGATGCCAACCGATTCTTCCTTAAGCACGGGGTCAAGATACAATGTGGGACTCCCAGTCCAAAAAGTCAAAGGGATCCAGGTAATTTGTTTAATGCGTGTTTTAATAACGTAAAAATTAGAATATGTATTTTAGAATATGAGAAAAAGTAGTGTGTAGCCGGCTCTTGGCCCAGAACCAACAAGTATTGGAATTATCCGGAATTGAATGAAATTTATCCCATTGAGTTTGTTATGTATGATGGTGCAGTAACCCTCGAGGAAATTGATAATTCTAACATAGGCAAAGAGATACGCGCTCGAGGGACAAATGATCTAGCGGCATTCTTCCTACGGCATTTTAAGAAGGTAGATCAGATTCAAGAGGAAAAGCTTATTGAAAGAGAGTTAGAAGTTGTAAACTTTTAGAGCGGTTCAGACTGTTATTGAACTGTAGTTATGTGTGTTCGTTTCATTTTGGTAACGGTTTTGCTATGCGCTTTGTCCCGAAGCGCAGAGCATAGCGTTTAGATTTTGTTAGGTGGTTTTTACGGGTTGCATTAACTTAGTTGGATTGTAAAGTTACAGATTTCTCAACTCAAATTAAGTTGCTAATGACTTAAAAGTAGCAAACCAACTTGACTTTGAGTCCTTGATTTGGTCCTTTCTGATTATGTTAATTACCTCTATTCCTGCCAGTGTCCTTTGTGCTGATTCAAACTCTTTGAATCCTGTTGTTATGGATATCCGCCGTTTAATCGTTCGATGATCCTGTTCAACGATATTATTCAAGTATTTAACTCGTCTTATCTTGATCTTCTTCACCGATAAACTTCTCTTGTTTACTACTCTTATTCCGGATGTATTGGCTCCACTTTTGTCAATGTTTATGATTCTTGGTTTACCGTTATTTCCTATTGCTTTATTCAAGAATTTCTGTGCTGATCCTTTCATCCTTCTCTTTGTTAATAAGAAGTCAATGGTACTCCCATACTTATCTACTGCTCGGTATAAGTATCTATCTTTGCCTCCCACCTTGATATACGTTTCATCCATTCTCCAACTATCACAAACCTTCTTTTTGCGTTTATGCATGTTTGCCTCAACCAATGGGCTGAACTTATATACCCATCTTTGAATAGTGGAATGATCCACTTTCACTCCTCTGATTCGTAATATTTCCGAGACATCTCGATAACTCAAGGTAAATCTGAGTTTGAAGTAGACAGCTTGTAGAATTATTGCTTTTGGATATCGGTGGCGTTTGAACATTGAAGTAGTTTTCAAAGACAAATCTAAAGTTTTACTAACTTGCTAGAGTTAATGCAACAGAACCCTTAAGTTTTATCATCAACTTCAGATGCTTCGACCTCAACAGTTTAACCAGACTTAAAAGAGAACAGTAAACCAATTTTAGTCCTCATTATTGGATCTCCTGCCTTTAAGTTATCATAACCATCCAGTGCATCGGAATAGGTCTGTAAGATGCCAGAGCTAATTTGCACTTTTAGGATTTTAGTTAATTCAATCAACGTGCCCACTTCGACTGAATTATTGAAGCCAACACCTTGGGTCGTGTTAAACAAACCATCATCCATAACAAAGTATCTCTTAGCATCATAACTGGTCATACCAATCCCCAAACTTACGTAGGCATTTAATCGAGATGCGTTAGCGTGTGGACGGAAATAAGTTCTAAAACCCATAGTGTACATGCCAAGAGATGATTTATAATACTGCTCCTCAGATTGACCAGTGATTTGTCCAAATAAGATATCAAAATCTAGAGCGAATCGAGTCTTTATATCCAAACTTGCCGCTAGTCCATAACCTAAATCAAACTTTGCATAATCCCCTTTCCAACCTTTCAAATCCACATCGGCAACACCATTTGATTGACCAATAACACCTGTTCCAATATCATAAATACTCCCAGTCTGAACACCTACGTTAAAGCTTCTATTTTGTGCATTGGTGCACGTGGTGATGCCAACTATGAATAGAATTAAAATTGACGATAAATATTTCATGACTCCTTTATTTTGTAATTATTAGTTGGAAAGTAGTACTTGTAGTAGCACTTGAGACTCGAAGTGAATAGACACCTGAAGGCAAGTAGTTTGCATCAACGCGCTGAACATCCTTTTGAGTCTCCTTACGAAATACTACCGCTCCTAGGTTGTTAATCAACTCCAATTGATGAACTGCCTGACCATCATCGAATTGAACGAAGAATATTCCGCTATTCGGATTAGGAAAAACTTTGATATTTTCTTCAGATAGAATATCTGCCGATTCGTACTCATAACCAAAGGTATAGATAACACTTGCTGCAAAACAGCCTTGTGCATTACCCACCTCAACCATATACTCCCCCAGTTGCAGAGCCCGATATTTTTGGGTTGTAGCTTCTGATATTGGGTTGCCGTCCAAGTACCACTGATATGAATCAAAAAGTCCGTTTTTGACTTGTATTTCACTAGAGGACATTCGCGCAATTTCAGGCGTTTGGGGGACATCCAGTAGCAATATGGTAAAACTGCCTGCTGTAACGCATCCCATAGAATCAGTAAATGTCACGTTAACCGTATTGAAACCAACATCTCCTTCAAGCGGATTAAAGGTGATGCCGTCATTCATTACCCCTTTCCCATCAAAGATAATCGAAGAGGTCTCCTTAGAAAGATCAAGCCATTTGTGATTTTTACAAAGTGTAGTATCTTCCATTTCGAAAGGCAGATATTTTCGGCTGATTGCTACTGTGAAGCTAATACTATCTTGATTGCCACTGGGGTCTTGAATCAAGAACTTATTTTTTGTGAGGCCAACTGGGAATATTTCACCTGAAGCCAACCCAGCTGTTTGAGTAATTGTATAACTGCAATTGTCATCCCCAGTTGGAGCATCATAAGTAACCACAGCATCACAATAACCAAATGCCATATCCCTCGGGTAATCAATAAATGTTGGATTAATCGTATCCTGAACTGTAATTACTACGCTGGCTGAATCTACATTACCGTTTACATCCGTTACGATTAAGTAAACTGTGTTAGCTCCAACATCTGAGCAATCAAAGCTTGATTGACTTAATGTTCTAGTTGCTATCGTGCAGTTATCTGTTGAGCCGTTATCAATGTCAGTTACGGTAACTGAACCAGCTCCACTGGCATCTAAGCTGACCGTAACGTTTTGAGTGAGTAAGGTGGGCTTGATCGTGTCTTGCACGGTGATCACTGCACTCGCTAAGTCTAGATTACCGTTTACATCAGTTACAATCAGATAAACCGTGTTAGCTCCAATCTTTGAGCAATCAAAGCTTGATTTACTCAATGTTCTACTTGCTATCGTGCAGTTATCTGTTGAGCCATTGTCTACCTGAGCTGCGGTAATTGAAACATTACCACTAGCATCTAGGCTGACTGTTACATTTTGGGTAACTACCGTTGGTCTGATTACATCCTGGACCGTGATTACAGCACTGGCTGAATCTACATTACCGTTTACATCAGTTACGATTAAGTAAACCGTGTTAGTTCCTACATTACTACAATCAAAACTTGACTTACTCAATGTTCGACTTGCTATCGTGCAGTTATCTGTTGAACCTTTATCTACCTGAGCTGCGGTGATTGAACCATTACCACTGGCATCTAGGCGTACTGTTACATTTTGAGTAACTACCGTTGGTCTGTTTACATCCTGTACCGTGATTACAGCACTGGCTGAATCTACATTGCCATTTACATCAGTTACGATTAAGTAAACCGTGTTAGTTCCTACATTACTACAATCAAAACTTGACTTACTCAATGTTCGACTTGCTATCGTGCAGTTATCTGTTGAACCTTTATCTACCTGAGCTGCGGTGATTGAACCATTACCACTGGCATCTAGGCGTACTGTTACATTTTGAGTAACTACCGTTGGTCTGATTACATCCTGTACCGTGATTACAGCACTGGCTGAATCTACATTGCCATTTACATCCGTTACGATTAAATAAATGGTGTTTGATCCTAACTCTGAGCAATCAAAACTTGATTGACTGAGCGTTCTAGTTGCTATCGTGCAGTTATCTGTTGAGCCGTTGTCTAAATCGGCGACAGTGATTGAACCACTGCCACTGGCATCTAGGCTGACTGTTACATTTTGAGTGACTACCGTTGGCTTGATTGTATCTTGTACCGTGATTACAGCACTAGCTGAATCTACATTACCGTTTACATCCGTTACGATTAAGTAAACCGTGTTAGTTCCTACATTACTACAATCAAAACTTGACTTACTCAATGTTCTACTTACTATCGTGCAGTTATCTGTTGAGCCGTTGTCTACTTGTGTGGCTGTCACGCTTCCTGCTCCGCTTGCATCTAGGCTGACCGTTAAGTTCTGCGTTACTACCGTTGGTTTGATTAAATCCTGGACCGTGATTACAGCACTGGCTGAATCTACATTACCGCTTACATCAGTTACGATTAAGTAAATGGTGTTTGATCCTACCTCTGAACAATCAAAACTTGATTGACTGAGCGTTCTAGTTGCTATCGTGCAGTTATCTGTTGAGCCGTTGTCTACATCGGCGACAGTGATTGAACCACTGCCACTGGCATCTAGGCTGACTGTTAAGTTCTGTGTTACTATTGTTGGTCTGATTGTATCTTGTACCGTGATTACAGCAATGGCTGAATCTACATTACCGTTTACATCAGTTACGATTAAGTAAACTGTGTTAGCTCCTACCTCTGAACAATCAAAACTTGATTGACTGAGCGTTCTAGTTGCTATCGTGCAGTTATCTGTTGAGCCGTTGTCTACATCGGCGACAGTGATTGAACCACTGCCACTGGCATCTAAGCTGACTGTTACATTTTGAGTCACTACTGTTGGCTTGATTACATCCTGGACCGTGATTACGGCACTAGCTGAATCTACATTACCGTTTACATCAGTTACGATTAAGTAAATGGTGTTTGATCCAACTTCTGAGCAATCAAAGCTTGATTGACTTAATGTTCTAGTTGCTATCGTGCAGTTATCTGTTGAGCCTTTATCTACCTGCGTGGCTGTCACGCTTCCTGCTCCGCTTGCATCTAGGCTGACTGTTACATTTTGAGTAACTACCGTTGGCTTGATTACATCCTGGACCGTGATTACAGCACTCGCTGAATCTACATTACCGTTTACATCAGTTACGATTAAGTAAATGGTGTTTGATCCAACTTCTGAGCAATCAAAGCTTGATTTACTGAGCGTTCTAGTTGCTATCGTGCAGTTATCTGTTGAGCCGTTGTCTACATCGGCGACAGTGATTGAACCACTACCACTGGCATCTAAGCTGACTGTAACTGCTTGCGTAAGGACCGTTGGTCTGATTACATCCTGTACCGTAATTACAGCACTAGCTGAATCTACATTACCGTTTACATCAGTTACGATTAAGTAAACTGTGTTAGCTCCTACCTCTGAGCAATCAAAACTTGACTTACTTAATGTTCTTGTTGCTATCGTGCAGTTATCTGTTGAGCCATTGTCTACATCGGCGACAGTGATTGAACCACTGCCACTGGCATCTAGGCTGACTGTTAAGTTCTGTGTTACTATTGTTGGTCTGATTGTATCTTGTACCGTGATTACAGCACTCGCTGAATCTACATTGCCGCTTACATCAGTTACGATTAAGTAAATGGTGTTTGATCCTACCTCTGAACAATCAAAACTTGATTGACTTAATGTTCTAGTTGCTATCGTGCAGTTATCTGTTGAGCCGTTGTCTACATCGGCGACAGTGATTGAACCACTGCCACTGGCATCTAGGCTGACTGTTCCATTTTGAGTGACTACCGTTGGCTTGATTGTATCTTGTACCGTGATTACAGCACTCGCTGAATCTACATTACCGTTTACATCAGTTACGATTAAGTAAATGGTGTTTGATCCTACCTCTGAACAATCAAAACTTGACTTACTTAATGTTCTAGTCGAGATAGTACAGTTATCTGTTGAGCCTTTATCTAATTGTGTAGCGGTCACGCTTACTGATCCGCTTGCATCTAGGCTGACCGTTAAGTTCTGCGTTATTACCGTATCCTTTACTGTGATTACAGCACTCGCTGAATCTACATTACCGTTTACATCGGTTACTCGTAGCCATATAGTATTCGTTCCTAACTCTGAGCAATCAAAACTTGATTTACTCAATGCTCTAGTTGCTATCGTGCAGTTATCTGTTGAGCCGTTATCTACTTGCGTAGCTGTCACGCTTCCTACTCCGCTTGCATCTACGCTGACTGTTACATTTTGAGTAACTACCGTTGGCTTGATTACATCCTGTACCGTGATTACAGCAATGGCTGAATCTACATTACCGTTTACATCAGTTACGATTAAGTAAACTGTGTTAGCTCCTACCTCTGAACAATCAAAACTTGATTGACTGAGCGTTCTAGTTGCTATCGTGCAGTTATCTGTTGAGCCGTTGTCTACATCGGCGACAGTGATTGAACCACTGCCACTGGCATCTAGGCTGACTGTTACATTTTGAGTCACTACTGTTGGTTTGATTACATCCTGTACCGTGATTACAGCACTGGCTGAATCTACATTACCGTTTACATCAGTTACGATTAAGTAAATGGTGTTTGATCCTACCTCTGAACAATCAAAGCTTGATTGACTTAATGTTCTAGTTGCTATCGTGCAGTTATCTGTTGAGCCTTTATCTACCTGCGTGGCTGTCACGCTTCCTGCTCCGCTTGCATCTAGGCTGACTGTTACATTTTGAGTAACTACCGTTGGCTTGATTACATCCTGGACCGTGATTACGGCACTCGCTGAATCTACATTACCGTTTACATCAGTTACGATTAAGTAAATGGTGTTTGATCCAACTTCTGAGCAATCAAAGCTTGATTTACTGAGCGTTCTAGTTGCTATCGTGCAGTTATCTGTTGAGCCGTTGTCTACATCGGCGACAGTGATTGAACCATTACCACTGGCATCTAAGCTGACTGTTACATTTTGAGTAACTACCGTTGGCTTGATTACATCCTGGACCGTGATTACAGCACTCGCTGAATCTACATTACCGTTTACATCAGTTACGATTAAGTAAATGGTGTTTAATCCTACCTCTGAACAATCAAAACTTGACTTACTTAATGTTCTAGTTATGATAGTACAGTTATCTGTTGAGCTGTTGTCTACTTGCGTAGCTGTCACGCTTCCTACTCCGCTTGCATCTAAGCTGACCGTTAAGTTCTGAGTCACTACCGTTGGTCTGATGATATCAATAGTCAAGCTAAGCGTAACGATACTATCGCACCCAGCTGCATTTACAAAGGTGTCGGTAGCTGTATTGTTACTGCTCGTATACGTTATGCCATCAGTCCAGGTGTAAGGTACGCAAGAGGTGATGGTGTCTTTAGAGTAAGTGGTGATGCATAATGAGTATACGCTTAGATGTCCAGCATTTGAACCATTGCCGTCGTTGCCGTATGCTCCAATAGCCACGGTACTCCCATCGCTACTTAGTGAGACAGAGTATCCAGATTGATCACTTGCTGCTTCTCCATCGATATCTGAGCCTTGTTGTGTCCAGGTGCCGCTTGAGTCTTTATATATCCGTACATGTCCAGCATTTGAACCATTGCCGTCGTTGCCGTATGCTCCAATAGCCACGGTACTCCCATCGCTACTTAGTGAGACAGACAATCCAGAATTATCATCTGCTGCTTCTCCATCGATATCTGAGCCTTGTTGTGTCCATGTGCCGCTTATGTTTTTATATATCCGTACATGTCCAGCATTTGTTCCATTGCCGTCGTTACGATATGCTCCAATAGCCACTGTACTCCCATCGCTGCTTTGTGAGACAGACCCTCCAGAGTAATCACCCGCTGCTTCTCCATCGATATCTGAGCCTTGTTGTGTCCATGTGCCGCTTATGTTTTTATATATCCGTACATGTCCAGCATTTGTTCCATTGCCGTCGTTTGCATAGGCTCCAATAGCCACGGTACTCCCATCGCTGCTTAGTGAGACAGACCCTCCAGATAAATCACCTGCTGCTTCTCCATCGATATCTGAGCCTTGTTGTGTCCAGGTGCCGCTTATGTTTTTATAGATCCGTACATGTCCAGCATTTGTTCCATTGCCGTCGTTATAGGATGCTCCAATAGCCACGGTACTCCCATCGCTACTTAGTGAGACAGAGTATCCAGATTGATCATATGCTGCTTCTCCATCGATATCTGAGCCTTGTTGTGTCCAGGTGCCGCTTATGTTTTTATAGATCCGTACATGTCCAGCATTTGTTCCATTGCCGTCGTTACGATAAGCTCCAATAGCCACGGTACTCCCATCGCTGCTTAATGAGACAGACCCTCCAGATTGATCACCTGCTGCTTCTCCATCGATGTCTGAGCCTTGTTGTGTCCATGTGCCACTTATGTTTTTATAGATCCGCACATGTCCAGCATATGAACCATTGCCGTCGTTTAGCCATGCTCCAATAGCCACGGTACTCCCATCGCTGCTTAGCGAGACAGAGACTCCAGAGTAATCACCTGCTGCTTCTCCATCGATATCTGAACCTTGTTGTGTCCAGGATTGAGCGTTAGTATTTATTACTCCAAAAAAGCCGAGCGTTAGTATTAAAAATAAGTTTCGTTTTTTCATTTATATTTTCTGAATAAAAGTATTTATTCTACACGAATGTACCTATAATTTTAAAAATGCAGATTGACTACATTTGAGTCTTTAGCTACTTAATAAATGTCTAATTTACTTACTTTTGATGTAAGTCTTCAAACTAATGTTCACCAGAAATAGTGTAAATTAAGTCATAAATTTAATCTTTGCAACAGGTGTTGCTTTCTTCTTTTTTTCATTGTTCTTAGTTTAATTAAATGTCGTTGTTCGAGTATTTCTTGGCCGCGTCCAAAATACACGTCTGATGGCGTTAGATTTTGTAAAGATTCGTGATATCGTTCGTTGTTGTAATACTCTATAAATTCTTCAAGTCTATTAATTAGATCACCTGGTAAATAGTAGTTTTCAAGTTTTACCACATTCTTCATGGATCTATGATAACGTTCAATCTTTCCTTGAGTCTGGGGGTGAAGAGGCCTACCTCGAACGTGTTTCATATTTTGGATCTGTAGGTAATTGGCAAGTTCTAGTGATATGTAACATGATCCATTGTCCGAAAGAAGTTTAGGCCTTCTGTTCTCTGGAACGTCCGAAGCAAGTAAGGCTTCATTTAAGGTAGCTTTAACGTCTTCTGCCTTCATAGAGGAACACAGCTTCCAGTTGACAATAAATCGGCTGTAATCGTCTAGAACTGTAGAGAGGTAATACCTATTATCAAGGTGATCGAATAAAAAAAGCGAGTGTAATTTCTAAATCGATAAATTAACCAACTACAATATAGTTCCAACCTGCTTTACTTGTTATTTTATTTCATCAGAGAACTGATCCGACGTGACAACAGAATCAATACCAGAGTCGAAATGCAATTGGTAGGGGGCATCTAGAAGTTTGATACCTTAGGGGTTGAAACCAAGCGATACACTTTATCTTTTGTTGTCAAGTTTTGAAATAGAGCGGTAGGGGGCTATCTCAGACGTTTGAGGGATATCATCAGAAACGCAGTAATCCAAACTTTACGCACGTGCAACTTGTAGACATTTGAAATATGGGTAAAAGAGGGACAAGACCACAACCATATGGCTACACCAACATTCTGAGCAAAGGCTTTGGATAGGAAGCCGATATTTTAAAATGGGTACGGGGGTGTTAAATAAGAAAGGTAGTTCGGGTTTTTTTGGCGTTTTATCTGATGATGATGTAGTTGATTAGAATTGAGATGCGATTCCTTGCAAAACCAAAAGACTATCGCCAAACGCAAATAGCTTCTTTACTTCAAATTAGTAGCTCAAAAAATGGGTTTAATGTTTCCTATGTGTTTCTAGACCCCAATAAAAAACCCTACAAACATTTGAAAATCAAACAGTTGCAGGGTTTAATGGTGTAGCCCCTAGGGGAATCGAACCCCTCTTTCCAGGATGAAAACCTGGCGTCCTAACCGATAGACGAAGGGGCCAAGTCTCTGACAAAACAGTGTAAACACAATTCGAATAATTCAGAATCAGTGTCTACCTCTGATTTTCAAAGGTGCAAAGGAATAAATATTTCCATAATTCAACAACTAATTTTTTAAAAATTTTACCTTTGCACCCACTTCTAAAACAAACACAAAAAATATTCAAAAATGAAAGTAGCAATTAATGGTTTTGGACGAATAGGTCGTTTGGCCTTCAAATGTCTTTTAGAGAAAGAAAACGTTGAAGTCGTTGCAATTAATGACCTTACCAATAACGCCACCTTAGCTCATTTGTTAAAGTACGATTCAGTACAAGGAAAATTCAATGGTACTGTTGAATCAAACGATGATTTCTTGATTGTAAACGGAAAGCAAATACGTGCTACTGCAGAACGTAATCCAGAAAACTTGCCTTGGGCAGAAATGGGTATAGACGTTGTTTTAGAGAGTACTGGTTTCTTTAGAGATCCAGCGGGTGCTGGGAAACACATTACTGCTGGTGCTAAAAAAGTAGTTATTTCGGCGCCTGCTTCAGGTGACATTAAAACGGTTGTTTTAGGAGTAAATGATGACACCATGACTGGCGATGAGACAATCTTATCCAATGCAAGTTGTACTACAAACTGCCTTGCACCAATGGTAAAAGTATTAGACGACTTATATGGCGTTGAAAGTGGGTTTATGACTACCGTGCATGCCTACACTTCTGACCAAAGATTACAAGATGCGCCTCACTCAGATTTGAGAAGAGCAAGAGCAGCATCTGTTTCTATCATTCCTACTAGTACGGGTGCAGCCAAAGCGGTTGGATTGGTTTTACCACACCTTGCAGGTAAATTGAACGGTAACTCACTACGCGTGCCAATTCCTACTGGAAGTGCAACTGACTTTGTAGTTACGCTTAACAAAGACGTAACGAAAGAAGAAGTAAATGCGGCGTTTAAAAAAGCTTCAGAAAACGAGTTAAAAGGGATTCTTGAATATACAGAAGACCCGATCGTTTCAATCGATATCGTTGGAAACCCACATTCTTGTATTTTCGATGCCTTAACTACAATGGTTCAAGGTAATACGGTAAAAATTATGGGCTGGTACGACAATGAAGCTGGTTACTCAAATAGAGCAGCTGATTTGATTTCGAGAATCGGATAAGAATCAAAGCATTTAATTTAAAGTGCTGTACGAAATGTGCAGCACTTTTTTTTGGCTTTGTTTTACGTCAATGTGTGCAGCCTTATACTAAATCGCGTATATTTCAGCGTGTTACAAAAATTAAAAGCATTAGGCCCAGGATTGTTGTATGCCGGTGCGGCCGTTGGGGTCTCTCACATCGTGCAATCAACAAAGGCTGGCGCAGAATATGGATATGTGCTCATTATCGGGATAGTTCTTGCGCATATTTTTAAATACCCATTCTTTGAGCTAGGACCCAAATACACCCAATCAACTGGGAAAAACTTGTTGCATGGTTATGCCAAAATTGGGAAGTGGGCTTTGGCCATTGTTGCCATATTAACGGTGGCCACGATGTTTACGATTCAAGCTGCAGTCACCATTGTTACCGCCGGATTGGCGATAAAGATTTCCGGTTTGAATCTCTCTCCTGTGGCAATGAGTGCCATTTTACTCACGGTGTGCTTAATCATCAGTGCAGTTGGACGATATGCAGTGCTAGACAAGCTCATGAAAGTAATTATGATTACGCTGGCTGTTACAACTATCGTTGCGGTATGCTCGTCTTTCTTCTATTCGATACCGTCCAGTACCTATACACCTGGTAAGATTTTTAATCTATTTGACTCATTTGACTTGATGTTTCTCATTGCATTTTTAGGTTGGATGCCGGCGCCTTTGGATATTTCCATTTGGCATTCGATTTGGAGCGAGGAAAAAATGGAGCAAAATAACCAAAGCGAAGCGAGCCAATCGTTGTTCGATTTTAAAGTTGGCTTTTGGGGAACAGCACTATTGGGTATAGGTTTCTTAGTTTTGGGGGCCAATGTTATTTATGGTTCTGGCACCGAGCTAGCCTCCGGAGGTGTGGCATACGCCCAACAATTAATCGACATATACGTATCAAGTATTGGTGGTTGGTCGTACTGGATTATTGCCATAGCCGCATTTACAACCATGTTTAGCACAACACTTACATGCCTGGATGCAATGCCTCGTGTACTAACAAAAATTGGTACAATGTGGCGCTTACAAAATACTCAATCTACCCTGGGTGCAAATGAAATAGTTGACAAAAAGCCAAGTGATAGAAGACCTAGGATTATGTGGCTGTTTGTTATTGCAACGGGAGCCTTGGTAGTTCTACAGTTTTTTATAACAGATATGAAACAAATGGTAAATGTAGCTACCAGTTTTTCCTTTCTCACAGCACCAATCTTGGCGATTCTGGGAATAATTGTTGTAAAGCGTCAACTGCCTGTTAACTTTTGGTCTAAAGGCAAGTATACCATCGCTTATTTGGGGGTGGCATTTTTGGTTATCCTTGGCGCAATTTATATTCGTTTAGTTATTGCATAACATGGATATAGCAGCTGGTAAAATATTAATTTCAGATCCTTTTTTACAAGACCCCAACTTTGCGCGCAGCATCGTACTGATAACACAACACAATGACGAAGGAAGTTTCGGATTTGTTTTGAATAACAGCATCGATTTGTCCATACATGAAGCGTTGAAAGACGACAAACTGCCGAATTATAACCTGTATCAAGGCGGCCCAGTTGAGATTAATACCTTGCACTTTCTGCACAGTTTAGGAGCAGTAATAGAACCGTCAAAGGAAGTAATGCCTGGTGTTTGGTGGGGTGCTGATTTTGATAAGGCCCTTGAGATTTTAAGGAAATCCCCGGATATGATGTCCAACTTTGTTTTTTTCATGGGATATTCTGGATGGGCTGCAGGCCAATTGGCCGACGAACTGGAAGAGGAAGCCTGGATTGTTTCTGATATTGGCAGTAAAATGGTGTTTAGTCATGAGGTAGATGCACATGACCTTTGGAAGATGGCAATGAAAAACCTAGGGGGTAAATATGCGGTTTTAGCCGACAGCCCAACGGACCCAAGTTTGAATTAAAACGACCTTGTTTTACCTAATGACAACATTCGACTTCACCTGTTTCAGGGGCAATGTTAGGACTTAGGTAGGGTATGTTTAAGCCAGACCCACGAATTACAAGCAAGAGGCCAATCAGTATCATAGAATAGTTCACGTATTTATTAACGTTTTTAAAGAACGAAAATTTAAGCTTTTTGCCTAGGTAAGAACCTACGAGAAATAATGGTAAGGTACCTATTCCGAAGAATAGCATAAATATAAGACTCTGTGTTACGTTTGGTTGACTAATCGAAACTGCCGCAGCGGCGTAACTCAAACCACAGGGAAGAAGGCCGTTTAAAAACCCAACAATTGGAAGACTATTTTTTCTACCATAATTACGACTCATTGCAGTTGATAATTTCGTAGAAATCCATGGCATTATTTGTTTTAAACCCGGTATGTGGTGCTTGAAAACAAACAACAACAACAAGATACCTGAGACCAATGCAATGTATTGCTGTAAATCAAACAACTGAACGGGTACTTGAACCAAGCTAAATGCTAAGCCTAGAGCCAAATAACCGGTAATTCTTCCGAAGTGATAAATTATAATTTGTGGGTTTAAACCTGAATATTCCAGTTCGTTTGAACGGAAAAAACCAACGGACCACACATGGCCGCGCAATGCAACGATCCACCTAAACCTAGAAGTAGTGCCGCCCAAATCATTCAATAAACACTTTTTCTTTTTTTAGAAATGGCTTGTCATAAAGCACACCTAAAATTTCCACATACCATAAATGTTAAATGCT
>CALSTB010000002.1 GCA_943789165.1 uncultured Bacteroidia bacterium
TTGCATTAACTTCCCCTGAATCCAGAAGTAACCAAATTCGATGTTTATTAAGCTGCTAAAGACTTAAATGTAGCAAACCAGTTTGACTTTGAATCTTTGATTTGGTCCTTTCTGTTGATGCAATCTAAAGGACAGAACCATAAATAAACTTTTTCGCTTAATGACATAACAGTTGACCATGTGATACCATTGAGTGATATAAGCGACTATGATTTAAAGAAAGGGGCACACACATGGGACAACGTTAAAACGTGTTGCATGGGTTGTAATACCCTTAAAGGGACTGACTTTGTATAAATATACACCCCAGCCCCCATTTCAAACATCCATAGACAAGGCATGAGAAACGCAGCAACCTGCTATTTACACACGTGCAAGTTCAAAAAGAAGCTAAGTAGAGAAAGTCCAGTAAAGTAAAGGTCTAAAAGCGGTTATTGTCGACTATATGTAACCACATTAAAAAGCAACCCCTAGATTATTGAAGAATTGCTTTGCAATTTGAGTGGTAACTAACAAAGATAAGCTGCCGTCAACCCTTGACAGGCAAGGGTTCGTTGAAATTTTAGGCACAAAAACTCCATCTTGGTACAGCCAGGGAATTTCGTTTAGCTAATAAAAGCTAGTAGGGGGAATCAGAACGTTATCGAACTTTTTTGACGGTACAAAGGCCCGGCTATAAAATGTCGGGTAACGTTTAGGTTGGTTAGCCATGCATATTAGCCCTGTAAGGTGCTATGCACTAATTAAATTGTTATTTCAACTTTAGTACATTAAATGCTTTTTAGAACTTTCCTTCCACTGTGCTTTGTAGCTTGCGTCTACGAAGAAGATTTTCAAATCTGCTTTATAAGCTGCATCCACGAAATATATTTTCTTTTTTGCCTTGTAAGCTGCATCTGTAAAAAACCATCTACCATTGTTATCTTCAGCCATATATGCTGCATCAACTTTGTAAACCAAAAGATCAGCTTTATATGCTGCGTCCACAACATAAACTTTAACATCCGCTTTGTAATCAGCATCTACAGAATATATTAACTGGGCTTTAACGCTTGCACTAGCAATTAAAAGGGTTGTAATTAGGATTAATTTTTTCATATTGTTTCTTTTGGGTTCTGTTGCATTAACTAGGGCAATTTACTATATCTTTAGATTTGAAATTAAAAACGACTTCAATGTTCAACCGTCACAGATATCCAAAATCAATAATTCTTCAAGCTGTTTACTTTAAACTAAGATTTACAAAACAATATAGTTCAAAGACCGATTCTGTCGGATAATAACTCAAATAACCCACTGGGTTTTTCTACTATTCAAACTCCCATTGTAGCGGTTCATTAGTTGTATGTGAAATGGTTTCAAGTTTTGGGAAAACATAAGGCATCAGTTTAATCAAAAGCTCTATTCTTTGCTTTGGTTCCAACTCTTCGAGTCTTTCCTCAATATTCTCCAATTCCTACACATATCCCTCTATATACCAAGCTATCAATATCTTAAGTTAAGTTGATATCTGCTAATTTTTAAAACTAATAGAATTAATGCCCTTAAGACACTGTCCAATGTTACTCTTTGTTTTTACAATAAATTTCTGCTTTGCAGAGTCCGAGTGAACATTTTATATGGCGTTTCTTATACTTCAGAAATTTAACTGACTCTCCCAAGGAGGATTGAATTCTTTTACTCTTTTCATAGTACAATTTGGTCCAATCCAAATAACATAAGATAGCCCCGCTTGTAATTGGTTTCTGTTTCTATTCTGCAAGTAAGAGATATCAAAAATAAAGCGGTCATAACTACCTTTAATCCCAATTTTAGGAAGAATAGTGAAACTTTTTGTGTTTTCTCGGCTTGTTCGCTCCAATTGAGCTCCTAATACAGGAGTAAAACGATGTGCAACGTAGGCATGGTGCCAAGCTAATACGTTAAACTCTCCATTTATAAAAAAAGTAGAGAAGTCTTTATCATTCGAAAAAAGCACACCAGTATTTACAGCATACCTTAGATGCGAAAGACTCATTTTTGGGCCTGTTTGAGAAAAAGTGTTATTGCTTAAACCTATTTGGTGTGAAATACCAGCAGATAGCATTTCGGATTTAAGTATCTGAGCTTTCAATTGATTAGCTGATAAAATTAAGCACGTTATCAATATTATTTTTCTTGGATTCATCCCTTTGGTAACGTTTAGCAAATACAATTATTGTTTTTTGTAAATTGCTGGTATTAAAAGAATAGAGTTTTTAATAAAAAAAAATTTTTTTTACTTTTGGATTTGAGATTTGAAAAATTCAAGTCGCAAAATTTAAGTAGTATTATGAAATCATTTTACCTAGCTCGGCTAACAGCTGTACTTTTTTCCATTATTTGTTTTTCTTTTTCAAACACCGTAGCACAGTCATCAGGTGTGGTCAGCACGCTCGCTGGTAGTGGTGCATCTGGCTATACAGATGGTACAGGGACATCGGCTCAGTTTGCCTATCCTATCGGAGTAGCGGTCGATGGCGCTGGAAATGTGTATGTAGCGGATGAGTCAAACCACCGCATTCGAAAAATAACTACATCAGGTGTGGTCAGCACGCTCGCTGGTAGTGGTACATCTGGCTATGCAGATGGTACAGGGACATCGGCTCAGTTTTCCTATCCTAATGGAGTAGCGGTCGATGGCGCTGGAAATGTGTATGTAGCGGATTACAATAACCACCGCATTCGAAAAATAACTGCATCAGGTGTGGTCAGCACGCTCGCTGGTAGTACATCATGGCTATACAGATGGTACAGGGACATCGGCTCAGTTTAACTCTCCTTATAGGAGTAGCGGTCGATGGCGCTGGAAATGTGTATGTAGCGGATGAGTATAACCACCGCATTCGAAAAATAACTGCATCAGGTGTGGTCAGCACCCTCGCTGGTAGTGCATCTGGCTATACAGATGGTACAGGGACATCGGCTCAGTTTGACTATCCTACAGGAGTAGCGGTCGATGGCGCTGGAAATGTGTATGTAGCGGATAGGTCAAACCACCGCATTCGAAAAATAACTACATCAGGTGTGGTCAGCACGCTCGCTGGTAGTACATCTGGCTATACAGATGGTACAGGGACATCGGCTCAGTTTAACTATCCTACAGGAGTAGCGGTCGATGGCGCTGGAAATGTGTATGTAGCGGATAAGGATAACCACCGCATTCGAAAAATAACTACATCAGGTGTGGTCAGCACGCTCGCTGGTAGTACATCATGGCTATACAGATGGTACAGGGACATCGGCTCAGTTTGACTCACCTACGGAGTAGCGGTCGATGGCGCTGGAAATGTGTATGTAGCGGATTACGTTAACCACCGCATTCGAAAAATAACGTTTTGTTCTGAAACGACTGAAACGATAACAGCAAATGTTTGTGATAGCTATACCTCTCCAAGTGGAAAGACTTGGACAACAAGCAACACGTATATGGATACCATTGCAAATGATGCGGGTTGTGATAGTGTAATCACGGTGAACCTTACGGTTCGCGATAAGACAACAGAAACGATAACAGCAAATGTATGCGATACGTACACCTCTCCAAGTGGCAGGCATACCTGGTTTGGAACAGGAATATATAAAGACACGATTCCAAACGCAGCAGGTTGCGATAGTATTCTAACAATAAACTTAACGGTAATTGCAACACCAATAGTTACTGTCAGCACGCTCGCTGGTAGTGGTGCATCTGGCTATACAGATGGTACAGGGACATCGGCTCAGTTTTCCTATCCTAATGGAGTAGCGGTCGATGGCGCTGGAAATGTGTATGTAGCGGATCAGGTAAACAACCGCATTCGAAAAATAACTACATCAGGTGTGGTCAGCACGCTCGCTGGTAGTTCTCAGGGCTATGCAGATGGTACAGGGACATCGGCTCAGTTTGACAATCCTTTCGGAGTAGCGGTCGATGGCGCTGGAAATGTGTATGTAGCGGATTACAATAACCACAGCATTCGAAAAATAACTACATCAGGTGTGGTCAGCACGCTCGCTGGTAGTGGTACATCTGGCTATGCAGATGGTACAGGGACATCGGCTCAGTTTTACTCTACCTATCAGGAGTAGCGGTCGATGGCGCTGGAAATGTGTATGTAGCGGATCGGTATAACCACCGCATTCGAAAAATAACTACATCAGGTGTGGTCAGCACGCTCGCTGGTAGTACATCTGGCTATACAGATGGTACAGGGACATCGGCTCAGTTTAAATATCCTAACGGAGTAGCGGTCGATGGCGCTGGAAATGTGTATGTAGCGGATCAGTAAACCACCGCATTCGAAAAATAACTGCATCAGGTGTGGTCAGCACGCTCGCTGGTAGTGCATCTGGCTATGCAGATGGTACAGGGACATCGGCTCAGTTTAACTCTCCTATAGGAGTAGCGGTCGATGGCGCTGGAAATGTGTATGTAGCGGATCGCAATAACCACCGCATTCGAAAAATAACTGCATCAGGTGTGGTCAGCACCCTCGCTGGTAGTGCATCTGGCTATACAGATGGTACAGGGACATCGGCTAAGTTTAAATATCCTAGCGGAGTAGCGGTCGATGGCGCTGGAAATGTGTATGTAGGGGATTACTTTAACCACCGCATTCGAAAAATAACGTTAAGTGCTGGTAGTGCTGAAACAACTGAAACGATAACAGCAAATGTATGTGATAGCTATACCTCTCCAAGTGGAAAAACTTGGACAACAAGCAACACGTATTCAGATACGATAGCAAACACTGCGGGTTGTGATAGTGTTATCACGGTGAACCTTACGGTTCGCAATAAGACGACTGAAACGATAACAGCAAATGTATGCGATACGTACACCTCTCCAAGTGGCAGGCATACCTGGTTTGGAACAGGAATATATAAAGACACGATTCCAAACGCAGCAGGTTGCGATAGTATTCTAACAATAAACTTAACGGTAATTGCAACACCAGTAGTTACTGTCAGCACGCTCGCTGGTAGTGGTACATCTGGCTATACAGATGGTACAGGGACATCGGCTCAGTTTAAAAATCCTTATGGAGTAGCGGTCGATGGCGCTGGAAATGTGTATGTAGCGGATCGGTATAACCACCGCATTCGAAAAATAACTACATCAGGTGTGGTCAGCACGCTCGCTGGTAGTTCTCAGGGCTATACAGATGGTACAGGGACATCGGCTCAGTTTTACAATCCTACTGGAGTAGCGGTCGATGGCGCTGGAAATGTGTATGTAGCGGATCTGTCAAACCACCGCATTCGAAAAATAACTACATCAGGTGTGGTCAGCACGCTCGCTGGTAGTACATCTGGCTATGCAGATGGTACAGGGACATCGGCTCAGTTTAACAATCCTAGCGGAGTAGCGGTCGATGGCGCTGGAAATGTGTATGTAGCGGATCTGTCAAACCACCGCATTCGAAAAATAACTGCATTAGGTGTGGTCAGCACGCTCGCTGGTAGTACATATGGCTATGCAGATGGTACAGGGACATCGGCTAGCTTTGACAAACCTTATGGAGTAGCGGTCGATGGCGCTGGAAATGTGTATGTAGCGGATCTGTCATAACCACCGCATTCGAAAAATAACTGCATCAGGTGTGGTCAGCACGCTCGCTGGTAATGGTACATATGGCTATACAGATGGTACAGGGACATCGGCTAAGTTTTATCTTTTGCAACCATTAGCCATTGTACGTTTAAAAACAACCATTCAATTTATGGCGCTATCTTTAACGATGGTCAAGCAGGTGAAGTATCTCCAAACATTGTAAACTGTGCCTTTGATGGCAACACAAGTGCCACTTCGGGTGCAGCGATATACAACTATGGTTATGGAGGCAAATGCTCTCCTACAATCACAAGTTGTGTGTTTAACAGCAACAGTGCTAGTTCAATGGGAGGAGCAATCTATAACACGGGTTATGGTGGAACATCCAATCCAGTGATCACAAACGCTACCTTCCACGCAAACGCAGCTGGTTCTCATGCAGGAGCGATGTATAGCTTTGGTAACAGCGGAACATGCCAACCTAAGGTGACCAACTCTATCTTTTACAAAAACACAAAAGGTGGAGATGTGGACCATAAGTTTAGTGAGTTCTATAACTATGCAGCGTATCCATACATAAAAAATAGTTCGATGCAACGTGCAAGCTCAACATACACAGCAAGCACATTCAACAGCTTAAATAGTGGAACAAACAACATCTTCCAGACCAATCCAAACTTTGAGGCGATTGCCGATGGCAATGGTGCGGATGATGTTTGGAGAACAGGAGATGATGGATTGAGATTATCTTCCTCAAGTACCAACTTGTTAAACGGTGGAACCAATACAGGTGCCCCAACTGCGGATATCTTAGGAAATCAGCGTATGGGAACAACCGACATGGGTGCTTACGAGTATGTCAACTGTGGCTTAAATGTTAAACTAGCTACTTCGGTTACCACTCATACAGCAACGCAAAGTGTTGTGGATGGTAATTTTGTATGCTACTGTAACAGCGACAATGAATTACTCTTGGCTCTTGACACCAATGGAACTGGGGCGGTGATTACACCTAGTCAGGTAAAACTATACATTGGTAATCCATCAACCTTGAGTTACAACTCTGCTGGCGGTATGATAACCAACACGGCTGGTGGTGTGATACTAGAAAGACGATGGGATGTAGATCCAACGACTCAACCAACTTCACCAGTAACGGTTCGTTACTTCTACACCAACGATAACTACGGTGACATCGTAACGGCAATGGCTGGATTAACAGCACCAACGACGATCAGTTCACCAAGTCAACTACAGTTTTACAAGGTAACAGGTGGCTCATCGGCAACCTTCCCGAACCCACATGATACGGGTGTAACGGGTATTGTACTTACAAACAGTACAACGGCCAGCACAACCACATGGGTCAATGGCGTGCATGGTGTGCAAGATCACACAGCAGAATACCTAGTAAGCACGTTCTCCGGTGGTGGAGGCGGAGGCGGGGGTGGATCTGAGCCACTACCAGTGGAACTGATCCAGTTCGAAGCAAGCCCAGCAGCTAGTCATACAGCAGACCTTACATGGAAGACCGCATCAGAGCTAAACAACTCACATTTTGTAGTTGAACGTAGCTATGATGGTAGAGACTTCCAGGCAGCAGCAATTGTTCAAGGAAACGGGACAACACAAAACGTGATTACCTACAACCACAACGACAATACGATTGATCTAGCACAAAACACTGTGTTCTATCGATTACGTCAGGTGGACTTTGATGGCACCACGGCTTACTCACCAGTAAGACGAGTAGACTTTGAAGGCAGCATCATACCAAACAGCGTAACGCTTTATCCAAACCCAACAAAAGGAACGGTTACGGTTAGCTTTACAGACGATGAGGCTGAAAGTCATGCGATTAAAGTAATTGACAACCTCGGAAGAGAGCTGTACAAGCAAACCTTCGACGGACAAGCCATAGAGCTTGATTTGTCGAGCCAAGCAACGGGCATCTACTTTATCATTTTAGATTCAGGAGAATCCTTTAAAGTGATTAAACAGTAGTGAGAAAGTATCGTATTACTACACAAATACAATAAGAGAAGGCCATTCGTTTTACGGATGGCTTTTTTGTTGTTCAATTGATTTGAAAATATAAAAAGTGAAGTAAACAAGATATCGGGTTGGTGAAAGTATTTACGGATATAAGTTGGTTTAAGACCAGTAGCTAGTTACGAATACTAGTTTTATATATTACTAACGCGTAATATTATTTGTATATTCGCTTTATGGAGTTCAAGCCCCTTGAATCATATCTATCTGATCCTAGTCCTTACACAAGCCGTAGACTCGTGGAACAGTTGGGTGAGGAAAAGTTTACCATTAATGACATAGGCGTTAGTTCACGGGTGTTTACCCATTGGCGATCAAATGGGTTAATCCCTGAAATAGAGGATGGCTCATGGGTAAAACTGAATGTGTTTCAATTTATCTGGGTACAGATAATTAAAGACTTGCGTGCGTTTAACTTTTCTTTAAAGCAGATTGTCAAAGTACGCGCTTCGCTATTTGAGTCCTTCGAAGGGTTTGCTACGGCGGATTTGTTTGATAAAAAAGGAAAGATAACCAAGGTATTGCGAGCACAGCTTAAAAAGATGTTCGACAATCACCAAGAGATAATTGAAGGCCTAGAAAGTGGTTTCGAGTCGGATTCAAATTCAATAAAAGATTTCCTTGAGGCTTTTCAAATCCCATTGCTCCTATCACTTAGCTTGAACGTATTGTTCCGTGCAATGGATCACACGCTACTGATTAGGCCAGATGGTCGAGTTGATTATACTTCAGAAACGCAAGACGAGACATTGGTCAATTACTTGTCCGAGCACGATGCGGAGTCCATCTTGGTGCTTCCACTCAAAAAGTACATTCTGGTGCTGGTATCGACAAAAAAACTAGAAGATAAAGTTGGTAATATGGCCCTGGTTACCCAAGTTGAAATGGAAGTTTTACAAGCCATGCGGCAGGGAACGCTATCCGAACTTAGAATAATTTTTGACCCCAAAGACCAACACGCAGATTTGGTGTATACCTATAAAGGGGTTGTACCCGAAAATGAAATGAGTAAAGTTTTAGATCGTTTTCGGCATAAAAAACACGTTCAATTGTCTATGAAAACCAATGACGGTAAAACGGTATCTTTCGAATACCAAGACCGAAAACGGGTCCATAAATTAAATGGAAATTAATTGATAATTAATTCAGATTAATTGATAATAAACTCGGATTAATTGATAATTAATTCAGATTAATTGATAATAAACTCGGATTAATTGATTTTTAAATGGAAATTAATGGACAAAAAGAGGTGTAGATGCAGTAATGACAAGGCATTGAAGAACTCAAGCCAATTAAATACGGGTTCATTAGAAACGGAAACACCGCTAATGGGCATACTCCAATTGAGTTATGTCAGAAAAGTCAAAACAAGGACTTACAATACAAGAATTAAAAACCTATAGCGGATTTGAAAAACTAAGTGAGAAGGAATTAGAACAAGCGCTTCGATTTATTGAGTTGATGAGTGAGGTGCTTATTGAAACATTGAAATAAAAGAATAATGCAGCATGTAGATCAACAATTGGCAGTCTTTGCCAAAGGGCAAAAGAACAACAAAGGGAAGGCCATTACAGCGGTCATGTATACCCGTGTATCGACCAAGGAACAGGCCGATAACAATCAGAGTCTCTTTACGCAAGCAAAGCACATCAAGCAATTTGCAATGAACAATGATTTGCAGATAATAGGGGAATTTGGTGGGACTTATGAAAGCGCCAAGAGTGATGAACGGGTTCAGTTCAAACAAATGATTGCCTTTGTCAAAAGACATAAGGTAGATGCCATTGTGGTATACTCGATGGATCGCTTTTCAAGAAGTGGTCCCAATGCTATTTACATTTCAGAACAACTCAGAAAGATAGGTACTGAGATTATATCTGTAACCCAACCTGTAGACGCCTCTACAGCTGCTGGGGAATTGCAACAGGGAATTTACTTTATGTTCTCACAATATGAGAATCAGCAAAGGCGCTTAAAGTCCATGGCGGGCACCCGTGAAAAGCTATTACAAGGACATTGGGTTACCAAACCACCCTTAGGGTACAAGAAGATCACAGAAGGTGGACAAAAGAAAATAGTCATCACAAAAGAAGGTAGATTGCTGGCAGCAGCATTTAGAAGAAAGATTAAGTACAACTACGAATTTACTGAAATTAGTAAGTGGCTGTCAACAAGAGGTCTAAAGGTGAGTCATAAAAGATTATCTGAGTTATGTAGAAACGTATTTTATTGCGGTTTCATGGCCCATCAGGCATTAAATGGAGAGATTGTAAAGGGCAATCATGAAGGACTCATCACACGTAATGAGTTCTTGAAGCTGAATGGCATGCTTCAAATCAGACCTGCCAAAAAGCCAAAATCAAAAATGTTGGATCATCTACCCTTAAAGAGGCACATGCATTGCTCAAAGTGCAGCAAACCAATGACGGGTTACTTTGTGCGACCAAAGAAGTTATATTACTACAAGTGCAATACGAAAGGTTGTAAAGTCAATAGAAGTGCTAAGGTGTTAAACCGAAACTGGGAACAGACGCTTTCCAATCTTCAGATAGATGCAAAATACGTTACACCCATCCAAGAACAGCTCAAACGAAAGCTCGAAAGCTTAAAAGAAGACTCTGGTGATGGGCTAAAACAGTATCGCAGTAACAAAACAAAGGTTGAGAGGAAGATAGAGATGTTGGAAGAACGATTTGTAATAGGAGAAATTACCAAAGACTTATTTGATAAGTACGCTGCTAAATATAGAGAAGAATTGGTGGCAATATTAGAAGAAATCGACAAATGTGGAATTTCATTATCGAACCCTGATCAGGTAATCAAGCAGGCCACTGATTTGATGTCTAAACTTCAGAAAACCTGGCAGTTATCAAAATCAACAGAAAGATCAAAGTTGCTTAAAGCGGTCTACCCAAGCGGAATTTGGCTTGATCCTGAAAATAACAGTTATCGAACTTTTGGTTTGAACCCAGCGGTGCGCTGTATCCTAGATATAACGGGGAAATCCGTAGAAAAGGAAAAGCGGAATAGTGAAGATAAACTCACATATTCCGCTTTGGTACCCAGAACAAGATTCGAACTTGCACGACCGTAAGGTCACCACCCCCTCAAGGTGGCGTGTCTACCAATTTCACCACCTGGGTAGGTTGTTTTTTAGGCTTGGCAAATTTAATACACTCAATTGATAACAGATAGTTGAAAATGGATAATTCATTTACATTATTAAAAAGTGATTAGCGCTTTTGCAACAAAGGCAACTGATAAGATGAAGGAGTCGGCCTGCGATCGAAATGTAACCGTGTATGGCGAAGTCATAAAAGTACATCCTACATGATTGAGCTAACTGCCAATGGCTAATCGCTAACCGCCATCTGCCAACGACCAATTGCTCTAGGGTTAACCTACATTTTCAATTGTCAAGTCACAATTCGTACGTTGTATGTTCCTTAACTGCGTTGCCAAAATATCGCATAACCTACATCCCTCTCCAGTTGTAACGACAACACAATGGTAGATATGAGAACGTTCGGGAAGTTGTTATCTTTGGATAAAATCAATCCTACTATTTTGAAAAAAATATTTCTATCTTTTATCGTAATTGTTTTGGCTTCAGGCACCAACATGGCCCAGTTTCCGAACTTCTCAAAACCGTCTTACTTCAATGACGATGAAGAGCGAAGAATTGATATCGTGCTCACCACTATTGAAGTTGATGATGGTCTAATCTATTCATTTACCCAACAGAATCGCGGCTTTGGTGTTGCAAAAGTAGGTTTCGACGGAAGGGCCATTTGGGCTACCAATTACCAGTCTCCACAATATTACTTTCCCTCAACCTTTGAAATTCAGTTATGGGATGATGGTTATCTTTATGGAATATCTACCGGTGCAGGAGGAGCATACAATACAACACCTAACCTAGCTACAATATGGAAAATAAATCCGAAAACCGGAGCAGTTATTTGGGCTCGTGATCACGAGTCGACACGCACTGAATCATTGGATATCGCTGAAGTCGATTCAAACAAATTTGCAATGATCTTTTATAAGGACACAACCCTTTCTCGTAAACAAGCGTTTATCTCTACCTTTTCAAAATCGGATGGGGCTGAAGTACAGACACGCAAACTGAGTACAACGGGTTGGTATGAAGAAATGATGCTTGAAGCGGATAAAGCATAAAATACTGTAGTTGCGCTTGGAACAAAGATGTGGTGTTTTAAAAATGGAAACCTAGATTCCATAAAATGGGAGCGTACATATGATAAGTCTGTCGAATTCGAAGAACTTTACGTTGACCAAAGCGATAGCCTTTACTTACTTCTCGAAGATGAACGTGATTATGGTGCAATTTACAGACTCGATAAAAATACTGGGGCCACCAACATGGTTGCTAAAACGAACCATCGGTCGGTAGAACTTCACAACGTTTTGTTTACTGATTCTTTCCTGTATGCAACTACGAAATATGGAGGCGTCGGCATATCTGTTTTTAAATTCTCTAAGGCAGATGGAGTAACAATTTGGTCGCAAGGTCACACACTGGCACCAAATGGGTCAAAAGCCACACAGAATTGGGTAACATCAACTACGGTTGACGCGCAAAGTGATTTAATTATCGCAGGATATCACTATAGGGTCAACGATTTAAAAGTTTGCTCCGCTATTAAGATCTCTGGAAAGCATGGTCGACTCCTAAATAGAGCTACCATATCCAACTATGGCGGGCAGGCCGACACAAAAAGTGAATGCCGCTTTATCACCGAAAACGACAATAAGTTGTACATGCTCGCCCATCTCAACTACAACGCAGATTTTCATTACGCCAGATTAATACGCATGGATACCGCGTTTAATCGTGTAGCACAATGGGATCTTCGAAGCAAGAGCCCGTTCGTTTCACAAACGCTTGATATCCAAAAGCATAATGACAAGATGCTAGTATTCAAGCAAAAGGGAGCTAAGGTTTCGTTGGAGTCTTATACGCTTTCCGGAAAACTAGAATGGTCAAAAGAATATGGCTCAGCGTATTACGCACAGGCTGGCCGTTTGTTAGTCGAAGGTGATTACGCCTACATCAGTTTTACGAATTACCCCGAACATGCCTTTCTGAGGTATAAAAGGTCACCCAGTATACCAGACCAACCTACCTCATTACAGGTGAACCGCATTGAACTTACTTTTGGCGGCACCAGTGGGAGTGATACATTTCAGAGTGACGACGAAAGCCTGAACACACTTCAACTCTTGCATCACAAGAATAGAGTCTATGTGCTGTATGAAGGCCGTGGTTTCCAAGCCATACGATATTATGAGAACGACAAATTTAGTCAGCTCGAACATCTTGGAGGAGGCCTTTATAGTGTCGTCAGAAGTTTACGCGAACGCAATGAATTTAATGGACATTATAACTTGATGACTGTCTATGATGGTTACTTATATTGCGTCAATTCAGGAGGGATTCGGCAGGTTGATCTGGACCTCGGGTTTTCTAAAAGATATCATGATTTTGGCAAAAATGGTGGAGGTGTTTATTACAACATTGCAATGGATGGGGGAATTATGTACCTCTGCGGCAAAGCCATAAACGGTGGTGCTCTTTTCAGTTCTGTTGATATCGCTGAAGATAAAGGGCGATTTGAGAAAACGATTTTGAATTTCATTCCTTTTCGGCGGTTCAGGTTTTAGATAGCTCCATAATACTCGCTGGTTCCGCAAATGGAAAGGCGTTTTTTTCTTCCTACGACAAGTATTTCTTTCGCTACAATTGGCTTAGTGAAATTGATACAACCAGCAACCATTCTTTGGCGCAATCCTTTCGAATATTTGAGGATAAAGAAGCCATTGTTTGGTACGGGACACGCATTCATCCTGATCATACTGCAGATGGCCTCATAGGATTTTTGAAGACGGATGGAACAAACGTTCATACGCACACGCTGACAGACAGTATAATGGGCAGGAGCTCTATAAGCTGTATGGAGCTGACTAACGATTCAACAATGTGGTTCGGTGGGTCACACAACATTGGAAACGTTAATCAAGGCTTGATTGGCGTACTTACCCTAGATACCAGTTTTCGCGATATTCAAAAAGAGGATACGTTGATTGGTTATGCAATACCGAGTCGAACTGAACTGCGGATATTCCCAAACCCAACAAAAGGGCTCATTCATTTCGAGTGTCCTGGACACGTCATTCAATCAGTCAAAATGTTCAATATGATGGGACAAGAGATCGAAGAAACGGACATTCACCTAGATATGTTTCAGTTGCAATTGAACTCCAACATTCCTGAGGGTCATTATGTCATTCAAATTAAGACCGATGTAGCAATCATGAGACAGGTAATTGAGGTAGTAAGGTAGTTCGAAACAGGAGGAGAACCGCAATTAAGTACTCTCAATAGTCGTATCATTCGCGAAACTCCACTGTCAGGCATTTATCCATTTATTGATAATTGTTAATTATACCCGCGTTAGACTAAACACCAATTTCAACATATTCTTCGGTTCTCCTATGGTCGAACCTCTGAATGACGTACTTGGTGAAATCATCAATCTGAAATCATCAATCCCCTGCCTTCCCGCTACTCTTCAGCAAAAACGCTTTAAAGAACTCATTCAAGTCTCCATCCATCACGGCTTGCACGTTACTGGTTTCGTAACTGGTACGTACGTCTTTGACAAGTTTATAAGGTTGCATCACGTAATTCCGTATCTGGCTCCCCCACTCTATCTTCATCTTGTCTGACTCAATATCTGCACGCGCATCATTCTTCTTACTGAGTTCAATTTCGTATAACTTAGACTTCAACATCTTCAAAGCCTGTTCTTTATTCTGCAGTTGTGATCTAGCTTGTTGGCATTCAATAGCAAGACCAGAAGGAGCATGGTGTAACCGTACGGCCGTTTCAACTTTATTTACATTCTGTCCCCCTTTGCCACCACTTCTAAAGGTGTCCCATCGTATGTCAGCAGGATTAATCTCAATTTCGATCGTATCATCGACCAAAGGATAAACATATACCGAAGCAAAAGACGTTTGCCGCTTTCCTTGCGCATTGAACGGAGAAATACGCACCAACCGGTGCACACCATTTTCACCTTTCAAATACCCGTATACAAATTCTCCTGAGACTTCAATACTACAAGACTTTATACCAGCAACATCGCCGTCCACCTGGTCGAGCAACTCAGTTTTATAGCCGTTGCGTTCTGCCCACATGAGGTACATACGCTGCAACATACTGGCCCAATCGTTACTCTCGGTCCCACCAGCACCCGCATTTATTTCGATTACCGCGTTGAGTTGGTCTTCCTCATCGCTCATCATATTTTTGAATTCTAGGTCTTCTAAAGCTGAGAGTGTCTTTTCATACTGGGCATCTACCTCTGCATCTTCAACCTCTCCCATTGCCTTAAACTCAGCCAACACTTCCAAGTCGTCGGCCATGGTTTCAATTTTGGCATAGGTCTCCGTCCACACTTTTATTTTGTTGATTTCTCGGAGATGTATTTCTGCTTTTTTGGGGTCATCCCAAAACGTTGGATCTTGAGATTCGATCTCTTTTTGCTCGATTACTGCAGTTTTCTGGGGGATGTCAAAGATACCTCCCCAAGGCATTGATTCTGCCTTTTAACTCTACCAATTGCTCGTTAGTCATTTATTTTTCGTCAAATCGGTTAAATGTAAATCCTCCAAAAAAGGCCATGCCGTTGTTTTCAAAGCGGTAGGACTTAAATGCCCCGTACCCGTGGTCGGTCGAAAACTCTTGGTACAAATAAGAAACGCCTAAACGTAACGCTACCTTCCTTGACAAGGCTATTTTGGCATACAACTGGGCATTTAAACACCCTTTTGAATTCCCTAAACTGAAGGCATTTGAAGGTGTTGGATACGCTTCAACCTCTGGCAGTGCGTAGTATCCGAATTCTTGTGACGTTGCACCAGGAAGGTACTCACCTTCGGTTTTTACTCCTGCACTTATCCCAAGTAAATCCAACGTTGTTCCAAAACTGATGTGTTTAGACACGTGGCATTCTCCATTGAAGTAAAAATTAAAGGCCGCAGATTGTACACGGTCAAGCGACAGCGTATCTAGGTGATTTTCATTCCCCTTGATACTAGCGTGCGCACTTGTAAAAGATATATTCTTGTTGTCCTGAATCCCCATACGAACACCCAAACCTAGTCTCAATTTGTTATCTAACACATTGATTAAGTCTTTATTCAATCCCAATTCGATATGCTGAATGGACGATGATTGGCCATTGGCGTATGCCAAGTTAAAATGGTATTCAGGAATAATTTTAAGAGGTATTTCTGGGGCTTCGTTTTGTGCCATGATAGCACCAAACCCAAACAGGCAAATCGTTATGGCGAATATTCGCTTCAATGTTTACCCGTACAACTCTGTAGTTAACAAATCACGGATCTCACGAATCTCCTGAAGATTGACTTCACGCTCCGATTGTAGCATCAACTCCAACAAGTATTCTAAATCTGTCATTCCTAAATCTTCGTCCTCATCACCAAAGTTGATGTCAAAGTTTTCGTTTTCTTGGATGTAGGTATAACACAGACGGCAAATCTTCACCAATGCTGGGTTTTTCTCTTCCCGTGCGATTTCTCGGATTTCCTTTAAAGCTTCAATTACTTCTTCTCCGTTGAACTTCTTTCGAACCGATGCTAATAAATCTTCAATTTTTTTATTGCCTTTCGCGCTAATCATGACTTTTATTCTGTGTTTTTTGAGAACGGCAAAGGTATTGTTTTTTAAGAAACATTTTGGCCCTCATTTTCAAGTAAATTCTACGCTCTGATGGCAGGGTTCGTAACCTTAAAGCCACTGATTTTGATATTTCGTATCTTTGTTATCTACTATTCTCAAAGATGCTATTTAAACTTCCCCAACGATGTCGCAATCTGCGATATATCGCACTAGCGATTTTTTCGTCTTGGATAAGCATCGCATCAGCCTGTACTGGCATCACGGTAAACTTTAGTTCAACGCAATCTGGATCATGCATTCCGAAAACCGTTGCCATTCAAAACAACTCAACTGGAAGCTTGGCATCAACGGCCTTATATCAGCTGTATGTAAATGGAAGTTTGGTCGACACCGCACATGGTTTAAGCAAAACGTTTTCGTTAAGCCTCTATCGTGGCACATACGACATCATGCTTAAATCCATTGACAACAACAGTTGTATAGATTCTTCCAAAAAGAAAATCACCATCGCAAAACCTTCTTGGGAATTCACTGGAAATCCTGGAAGTTATTCCCAAACGCCAGAATGGATCAACTGCATTCAGCAAAGTACAGACCCTGATTCGTTTTTTGTGACCACCAAAAGCAAAGACTCACTTAGATCAGTCAAAATACTTTGGGGAGATGGAACAGGAACCAACATAACCAATCTACCAAAAGACAGTGTCTTGAGTCATTTGTTTGTGTTAACAGGTACGTTTACGTCAACCATCGTCACAACTGATTCTGGAGGATGTGTTGACACCACGATAGGTACAGTGATTAACGAACGGATACCGACAGCCGGCATTGTTGGACCAAATTCAGGCTTCAATGTAGGCTGCGCACCATTTGCAATCAAGTTTGTCAATAACTCATCTAACATTTCGAACGGAACCAAATTCACCTGGGATTTGGGCGACGGCACCATCGTCGATAAGGACAATTCGACTTTCAACCAAGCCTTTTTCCATACCTATACGAGCACTTTATGCGGTGGCACCGTTCGTTTGATAGCCAGTAACGCTTGTGGATTTTCCCAAACTACTTGGAATCCCATTCAAGTATCGAAGCCAGACAAAGCCAGATTTGCATTAAACAGCTCCAATTGTGACAGTACCGGATACCTGGTTTTAAACAATTTAAGTACCGATAGCTTCTGCATATTTCCTGATTCTAAAGAATATTACTGGGATTTTGGAGATGGGACGAACTCTGGCTGGCTTTCAAGTAAAGCAACCGCCTACCACAATTACAAAACAGAAGGACCTAAAACCGTTTGCTTGATTGCAAAGAACAAATGCGGCACAGACACTTCGTGCATACCTACGACAATAATCTACACACCAATTGTTGGATTTGCGATTGATACTCTTTTCGGTTGCGGTTCTGCAACTGTCCATGTAAGAGATACAAGCAGAGGATATGGACTTACAAGATTATGGCAATGGGGAGACGGAACAACTTCTTCTGGTGCTTTAGACACGCATACTTACGTAGGCCGTGGCAAGTATGACCTCAAATTTACGGTTTCTAATAGGTGCGGTTCACGATCAGTAACCAAACAGGTGATTATTAATGATGACCCTACCGCATCGTTCACTGGAGTCAGCAACGGATGCGCCACACATAGTTTAACTTTAACCAATACGTCATATTCAGATTTTGATTCCAATGCGAACTATTTCTGGAGTTTTGGCAACGGCGACACATCATGGAATGCCAATCCACCAACCGTTTCGTTTAATGACAGCGGCACCTTCAACATCCGTTTGATCGTTAGTGATACCTGTGGTGCGGATACACAAACACAAGTCGTTCGTGTCGACAAAATACCAACAATTCTTATCTCTGCTGACTCCGCTTTATGTTCTTTAGACACGGTAGAATTTAACAACAGCTCATACAACTACGACTTTTTAATTGTCGATTACGGTGACGGCTCATCATTTGACTCAATATTCAATCTTGGCGGTTTCGAACATGTGTATTCTGACAGCGGGACCTATCGAATTATCGTTCGGGCTGTAAATGAAGTGATTTGCGAATCTAGAGACACCTTATTCGTCATCATCAAACCCAATTCACAAGCCGTCATTTCCTCAAGTGACACCGTGGCGTGTGCGCCTTTCACCTTTACCTTCCAAAACCAAAGCAAGTTTGCGAGTAGTTATGAATGGTATATCAATGACACCTTTGTTTCTAGTCAGGCACAAATCGACAGCATTGTCATTGACCAAGATTCAGTTTTAAAAGAAATTAAACTCATCGCCATCGACACCATTGGTTGCAAAACTGATACGGCCATTCAGTTAGTTTATACAGGAAAAAATCCAGTGGCGTCCTTCACGGTGGCAATCGATTCAGGCTGTAGTCCGCTGGTAGATACTTTCACCAACACGTCGCTTTACAGCGAAACGTATCAATGGGATTTTGGGAACAGTAGTCAATCAACCTTGACACATCCGAACTCCAGTTTCAATGCCGCTCCGCGAGGAGATACGACGTATCATATTCGGCTCATTTCCACTTCCTGGTTGGGTTGTGTAGATACCACTTATGGGTCACGCAAAGTATTTCCAATTCCTGTCGCCGGGTTTAGCGTCGATACAAACGCGGGTTGTTACCCTGTTACAGTTAATTACACGAACCTGTCTGACCCAAATGGTTTAGGCAATATGAGCGACATGAAGTTTTTGTGGGATTTCGGCAATGGGAAAACGGATACCGTCATCCATCCCTCAAACATTGTCTACGTGGATGCAAGAACACAAGATTCAATCTACGTTGTCACACTTTCAGCATATTCATCTAACGGCTGCCCTGCAGAGGCATATGGCACCATAACCGTTTACCCAAAACCAACTGTTGCTTTTGATTATTCTAGCCCTGATGGTTGTGGTCCATTAACCGTGAGTCTTCAAAACAATTCTCAGCCAAACAACAATGGTTCAATCAACCTCATGTCCTTTGTTTGGACTTTGGGCAGTGATGAAACCAGCACCAATGTGCACCCAACCACGACTTACCAATCGAGTTTGATGAAAGACAGCATCTATACAACCAAACTGGTTGGTGTTTCAGAACATCAATGTACTGATAGCATCGAAAAAACCATCCAGATTTACCCAAAACCAAAGGCGCAATTCAGCATGGATACAAATGGCGGGTGTTCACCGCTTCTTGTGCGCTTTACAAATTTGTCAAGTCCATTCGACACCAGCGATATTGACGACATGTCGTTCCAGTGGGACTTTGGAAACGGTTCCTTTACATCGAATCAAAGTGATTCGGCTATCTATACTGAATCCGCATTTCAAAACAAACAGTATTACATTCAGTTAATTGCCATTACCGACCATGGTTGCCGAGACACAGTGGTAGATTCGACAACTGTTTACCCAACCCCAAACGCTGTATTTACTAAAAGTGACACTGCAGGTTGTGGCCCACTGTTAATAGACTTCACCAACAACAGTCAACTGAACGATACCAATTACTGGGATCTTGGCAGTGGATTTTCAATCTCACCCGCCGACACGCAATTTTTATTTCCGTTTGTGGCTCTAAGAGATACGACGTATACAATTCGGTTAAGAACGAAAAGCATGAATGGATGTGAAAGTGATACGGCGATACAACAGGTGACGGTATGGTCTCAACCCATAGCTGCATTCACTGTAGCCGACGACACCATTTGTCATTACGACAGTTTTGCTTTTACCAATAATTCGACTGGAGCAACTGTGTATTCATGGGATTTTGATGATGGTTCAAGTTCATCATTGACTAATCCAATTCATCACTACACTAAGGGCAGCAACCCGTTTAATGCATTAGATTTTTCCGTAACTCTAATTGCGGCAACAAACCACAATTGTCGCGACACAACGAACCAACCCATTCAAGTGTATCCATACACGATTTCGCGTATTGGAAACACCATAGATTCGTTTTGTTCGCCAACGACGATTGATTTTGTCAATGCGTCTACCAACTATAACTCTTCACTTTGGAATTTTGGCAACGGGAATACGTCAACGTTAACCCAGCCTTCGTTTTTCTATCAAAACATCTCGAACGTTACCCGAAACTTAATGGCAACCTTACACACCGAAAATGCCTTTGGTTGTGTGGATGATGACACCATTCGCTTCAGAATCATGCCTGAGCCAATAGCTGATTTCTCACCGTTCCGGTTAAATGTATGCGATTCGGGGTACCACACCTTGGTGAACAGAAGCATTAACAACCAAATCAATGAATGGGATTTTGGAGATGGCGCTACCTCGAGCGAAGTTGAACCGTATCATTTATTTGCCAGAAACGATGTTGGCAATGCCAACTATACCGTGCGACTCATCGTTAAGAATTTTGCGGGTTGTCCGGATACGGCGATTCGCACAATCCAACTCAACCCGATCCATACTGTTGATTTCGATACCAGTTTAATACACTCTGTTTGTGTGGGTGATGCGGTCAACTTTGTCAACAGATCCAAATTCGCTACCTATCACAAATGGTTGTTTGGTGATGGTGGTGAATCACGGGATTCTTTGCCTAACTATTTCTACGGCACTTCAGGCTTGTTTGATCTCAAATACATTGGGTATGACGTGAATGGCTGTCCAGACTCCATCACCAAAAAAGACATGGTTCAAGTATTTGATCGACCTAAGGCCGATTTTGATTTTAGTCCGACCGCACCCAAAATGCCAAACTCCCTTGTTACCTTCAACAACTTGAGTCAGCCATTCAAGGGTCATTCGTACGACTGGGATTTTGACGATGCCGCAACATCAAATTTACAGCATCCATCACATACCTTCTCTGATTCTGGTTCTTATGATGTAGTGCTTATCATCGACAACGGCTTTTGTGCCGATACGGTTTCAAAACCTATTTATGTTGCACCGTGGTTACCGATTCCAGATTTTGTTGTGGATGACACGGCTGGTTGTGGTCCGCTGTCAGTTCAATTTACAACGCAAAGTCAATATGCTACTCGGTACCGATGGTTTTTCGACGATGGAACAGAATCCGAGGAGAACAATCCGAATCACACCTTTGTATTTGAAGGATATTACGATATTGGTTTGGTGGCGTATGGTCCTGGCGGACAAGCAGATACCACCTTCACCAAAATGATTCGTGTCTACCCGCGACCCACGGCATACTTCAGCATATCGAATAAAGAGCAATATCTACCCAATCCAATGTTTAGTCCGACAAACGAAAGCGTGGATGCAGCGACGTATCAATGGTATGTAAGAGATGAATCCGATGTTACAGTCGGTGCCTCAAGCGAAGAATTTCCGACCATTACCATCAATCCAGTGGGTTTGTTTTCTATGGAATTACAAGCCATTAACACCTTCGGTTGTAGAGATACATTTGTCCGCCCATTGTATTTAACCGTGATAGACAGCGGGTACATCTTTGTACCGACAGCCTTCTCCCCTACCAAATCCCCAGGACTAAACGACGTGTTTAGACCGACGATGGAAGGAGTTTCTCCAGATGATTATCTATTTGGGGTGTATAACCGTTGGGGTGAGAAGATATTTGAAACCTCGGATGTTAATGCAGCTTGGGATGGCACTTACCAAAACGAAATGAGCGAAATGGAGCAGTACATTTTCATTGTCACTGGTAGATTCTATATTGGTCAGGTATTTGAAGAAAAAGGAACGGTGTTGTTGATGAGGTGACGTTGGGTTGGTTAAACATGACGGGCAGTGGTTAGAGCCATGTTTTCGTTGACTAATGTCTCATCAAATGGTATGTTTGAGGAAACATAAATCATGAAAAATAAAAGAACCATATCACTAGGAAATCATTTTGAAAAATTCATCCAACTAAAGGTTAAATCGGGTAGATATAAATCACCTGGGGAAGTCATTCGCAGCTCACTGAGACTTTTTGAGAGGCATGAAAAAAGAGCTCACAACATGGACGATGAAGATTTCGATCCAATAAAGTTTATGCAAGAAGTTGAGGAAGAATTGCAATTGGAACAAGAATTACGCGATAGGGATAAACATCGTCATTTCTAGAGTTTCCTTGTGACAAATACGACGTCATTTTATTACTGATAACCGCACCTAATCATTTTGTTTTTTTAACCAGTTAAACGCAAATCCATTACTTGCTGTTGTTACCAATAATTGGTACATTCGGACAAAAAGTAATTTAATGCGAAAAAACACATCAATTTCTCTGGGAGAACATTTCGAACAATTCATAATGGAAAAAGTAAATTCTGGTAAATACAACTCAGTTAGTGAAGTGATTCGGTCTGCTTTAAGGTTACTTGAAAATGAAGAGAAAAAGGAAAAAGAATTAATCAAGGCATTAGAAAAAGGAGAACAAAGTGGGCTTGTAGAAAATTTTGATCCAGTCGCACATCTAAAAGAATTACAGAAAAAGCATCTATGAGTTCTGTGCCGTTTCGTTTGACCAAAGAGGCCCTACAAGATCTTAATCAAATTTGGATATTCACATTACAAAATTGGTCTAAAAAACAAGCTGATCGATATTACGATGTACTTTTAAATGAGATTAGGTACATATCAAAAAATCCTTTTGTTGGCAAGTCAATTGACCATCTTAGACCTAGTTATAGACTTACGAAGGTTAAGTCACACATAATTTTCTATAGGACTTTGACAGACAACAAGGTGGAAATTGTTAGAATTCTTCACCAAAGAATGAATGTTAAAGACAGGTTGACCTAATGACGGTTAAAGTATGTTAGATACCTACGCGACTCTTCTTGACCTCGTTGAAGATATTGTCATTAGGGGCATTTTCTTTAGTGTCACACTCATCATTTTAGTCAAACTTCTTTCAAACAATAAAATAGAAACGGAATTCTCAACTCAAATTGTTCGCTGGATCTTAGTGTTGTATGCGATTGGCGTCTTGCTCAATATCACACTTATGCTGACCTTTAACAAATAGGAATCTTACGCATTTTCATCTAGACTCACTGGTCAATATGGCGTCATTTATCTGTTCATGATGTTGAGCAATACCATTTTTCCTCTAGTCTTATTAAACAATAAACTCGGCCACAAACTGGGAGTTGTATTAGCAATAGCATTACTCATGAACTTTGGCTGGATAATGGAATCAGTTGTTATACAGCTAACAAACACACATCGTTGTTTAGGAGCTGTAAGTTACAGCACCGTTTGGTCCTCGAACGGCACGTTAATCAATGCTTTAAAAGGCATTATAGGTGGCGCGTTCGCCCTAATTATAGAAAATGGAATCCGGAAACTAAAGCGTACATAATGTAGAAATAAATGCTTTACCAGCCCATCAACCATGAAAGAATTACAATTACTGCAATGAACGCGGTTCTAGTCTGCTTCTTAATGTTGAACAACTGAAAAACACTCTTCTTATTTATTGACCAAAATGCAACCAAGATAATGCCTACACCTATTAAAAAACTGAAGTTAAAATATGCAGGTGCATCCACAGGACTATTTGCGGGCATAAAGGTTATTGACACCTTAATCATATTAATAATGTATCGCACGATATAAAAGCACCAAATAAACCAGCCCAGTTTCTTTCTTAATCCAAAAAGAAAACTCGCAACCGGAAGCAACACAGTTGAACTTAAAAATATTATTGTGTTAACATTATAATCTAGTTCGGTTTCAAACATCAGTTTCAGAAACTTCAATTGCTTGATGAGCACAAATGCTGAAAACAAACCAAATAAAATGGCAATGATTCTTAACTGTTTTTGACCACTCTGGATAGACTTCAACAATGAATTGGGATTGTCGTTTTCGTCGCCGATAAGATGTTGGTCATCATCCAAACCTTCGTCATCCTTCCCAACTTTTGGTAATGCCGTTGGGTTATGAGACAAATATTCAGCTTCTGCTTCGTTTAAAGCCGCCTCATCTAAATGTCTTGACGTTAGTTCGTGTTGGGCCGCCTCAACAGCCTCTAATTTATAATCCTCTTGATTGTTTAGGATTTCAAGTAATCTCCAATTTGGATAGGACTTATACGTTTCTGCAAATGCGTGCATATGGCTTCTTTGTCGTTTGGAAGAAAGAACCAAATTACTATTTCTTCTCCGCCCATACAAACTCGGCAAAGCCATACCAATCCCAAAAGACACTGGCCATGATATACCCGTATTTGATGTGGTTGTGAATGAATTTTATGGGCATCATTAAGATGTTGCGATAACTACGACGTAATCCACCAGCACGCACTTTGAATCCTACGCCTTCTAACACCTTAGTCACTTCAGGTACTGAGTACACTCGAACATGCGTATCGTCGTCATAAAAGTTGAGTGTGCCTTTTCGGCTCGGGAGAGTTGTACTTTTTTGTCCAGGGTACTCGATGTAAATAACACCACCAGACTTAAGTTTTGGCGCCAGCTTTTCTAATACCTGATCTCCATTGTGTAAATGCTCAATAATGTGCGCCATCAATATCGCATCGAAATGGTTGTCTGGAATCGCAGAATAATCCAACTGCGTCAAGTCCATTTCATAAAACGCTTCCATCTTCCCAAAATCCTCGTCGGTATAGTTGTAATCCTTTACCATGTCGACACCATGGTACGTACCATTGGGGAAGTATGTTTTAAAATCTGTTGCTGATTTATTACCCGAGCCTATATCCAACATTGTAAACGCTTTGTCGCCAAAGTGCTTTTTCAGTCTGACAAACTTGGTGGGTATTTTAAGCGCGGTAATCAACGACATAGATTCAATTTAAGGCGCAAAAGTAACGTAAAACTCATCTACAGTCTTTCTATCTTGAGTCAATAAGTCTTGAGTCTCCTATTAAGACTCACTATCATAATACAACTTATAAAACTTCCGTCCATCAGGATCCGTTCCACGTTCGATATAATCACGGTTTCCGTGCACATATACATGGAAGTTTTTATCCAACTTAATCACGCTTTTAAACACACGAGATTTCTTCTTAACCGCGTCTTTTGATATTTCGAAAGACTGCGGCATGTCCATATCGCGTTCTTCGGCAAACTGTGAATTAAAATTTTGAAACGATTGAATCACTTCGGGATCTTTAAACACCGCCCCTTCAAATTCCTCCTGAACGAATCGTTCATTGTCCTTAAAATAACTGATCGACTTATTCAACAAATCAATTTGATCCGCCTTTTCCATGGTATATTCCTCGGGCAAAGCATCTGACACAAACGATTTACAAGCTTCCAATACATTTTGTGTATTGAAGTAAATGTCTCGTCGGTGTTTGAGGTGAAGAAACTCATCTGACCAAAAGTGGGCTTCCACCCCTTTATTCGTTTGATCAACCACGGTTACGAGATATCCTTCCTCTTCATCGGTATTAAAAATCAAGCAGCCTTTGTCGAGTTTACCAACATTGATGCCTTCATCGCTTTCTACTTCGAATTGATTTTTTCTTGAAATGACTTTTAAAAAGGTGTCTTTGTTTTCCGCTTTGAAAATACCTACAGCGTCCAACACTTGCCCTTCAATTTGGCAATCTCTCAGCAAGGCAATGCACAACTCACCTGGCTTAATGTTAGGATGATCGCTGCAACGATATAGATGTCTTGCGATGTTATTGGCTTGTTCTTTAAGTGTCGATTCTCCACTAAATATTTGTCCTACGTAACTGTACAATTCATTCAGCTTAATGTCAACGTCATGGTCTAAATGATAGAGTTCTTTGTCGTTAAACGACTCAAAGAAATATGTTTTTAACGCTTCTTCCACCTTGTCGTCCATCAACAGTGGTTCGTCTGAAAACGTACATCCTTCCTCCAAACTCTTATTGCCAATGTGGTGTAAAAAAACCGATTCTATGGTGACGTCTTCTGCGTATAACATGCTGTACTTTTTATTTCAAACAAAGGTATCCTTAATGAGGAAATCATTTTTTATTTGAACTTTAAAAGTTCGCAATATCCATTCTTAAGGCCTGCCAGCCCTTCAACCCGGTTTTCTCTCGATAGCTATCGGGATTAGACCAATCTTTTCTTCTCTAAGGGGTCCGCTCGGTCAGTTGACGGACGTCAACCCAAGATTCTTAATATCCATTACGATTTATCACTTTATAGTCGTTTAGGGCTACCGCCCTAAAACCCATTTTCATTTTTGAAGGCCAAAAACGAAACAAAAAGCCTCTCACAGAAATATGCTTCCAACGCTCTCTGTCAGAGGCAAACAAAATCTAATAAAAGAGAGCCCGTCTATCGACGGTCAAATGCATGCACTTTTATTGATTTTGTAATGCCTCATCCATTCACCCCTCCACCGGCCCGCATTTCTGTGGGGCCCACACTCGCTTCGCATCTCTAACTAACCTGTTGAAGAACAAAGAGCGTTGGCCCGCCAAAAATGCTGGGGCGGCGATGGCCTAGAGCGATGGGAGTCATTTTTTTGGCTTGTCTTTTTTGCTTCCTTTTTTTGACTAAGAAAAAAAGGGAGTCGGGTTAAAGGGCGGATAGCCCTTAGCGACAAGAAGGCGCTGCGGCTTTGAATGCAGGGAGAAAAGCCTTTCGTAGAGTTCAAAGAAAAATTCAGAAGTCTTGATTTTTCCGCCGGTTGGTCGGACACGTTTGTTTCGTTTTTTTATCAAGAAAAAAAAAGGCTTTAAGCCATCACCCGAAATATTAATAAAAATTAAATTGAATCAAAAAGGATATTCTATGCGATAACGCACATAGAGATTACATTTGCCAAAATAAAAACCTAAACCGCGCGTATACTTAAATATGAGTTTTGTACATCCTAATTTTCTTTGGGCACTTTGTTTACTCGCAATCCCAATCATCATACATCTTTTTCACTTCAGGAGGTACAAAAAGGTTCTTTTCCCAAACGTTAAATTTCTTAAAAAACGTTCAGAAACAAACCCAATCTATCAAGAAAGTTCGGAACCTACTGGTTCTATTTGCTCGGCTTTTAGCCATTACTTTTTTAGTTCTCGCTTTTGCGCAACCCTTCAAGCCCATCGACAATCGAGCGGTAGATTCAAGCGACCAAGTCATTGGCATCTACATCGACAATTCATTCAGTATGGATAACGATGGAAAACAAGGTCCGCTGATTGAAGAAGCCAAAACAAAAGCACGAGAATTGGTCAAGTCTTACCGCGCAACAGACCGTTTTATTGTCAATAGCAATACATCAAGTACCATTACACCGGTTAACCAAGACGACGCCATATCGCTTATCGACAATGTTGAAGTTGGCAAGACCACCAAGCCCATCAAAGACATTGTATTTGGATTGAATCGAAGTCTAACCAACAACGGCACCGCACAGAAACATGTTTATCTGTTTTCGGATTTTCAATTAACTGCTGATTCGGATCTTCAAGAAGCCTTAGATTCCAACACGCTGATAACGGCTGTCCCCTTGCAACCAATACAAAACAGCAATTTGAGTATTGATTCGGCATGGATTGAATCGCCAGTCATTCAGCTCAACGAACCAATAGAATTACAAGTTAAAATATCCAACTTAGGTGAAGACGCATTAAATGGAGGAAGCGTATATCTAGAGGTAAACGGCGAAAGGAAATCGGTTACTGGTTTCGACATCAATGGCAATGCGTCAACGACAATTGAAATTGGTTTTACCACCAAGACTCCTGGATGGCAGCGTATTCAAGTTGGTATTGAGGACAACCCAATCATTTTCGACGACACCTATTTCCTTAGTTTCAATGTAAAACCCAACCTCAATGTGGTTGTCGTGAATGGGAAAGAGCCAAATGTTTTTCTGAATAGATTGTTTGAACCAGATGCTTATTTCAATGTAACCAACCAACTGGCTGGAAACGTTGATTTGTTCTGCCCTACCCACGACTGATTTATTAATTTTAAATGAAGTTACCGAAATACGATCAGGTATGATCGCGGGCGATATCGGAATATGTTTCGTCGGGCGGAAATATATTGTTGATTCCTTCCAAAGAACAAAACACGGCACAATTAGACAACTTCACAAAGTCTCTATCTATTCCAGGTTATGGCACATTAATAACACAAAAAACAAAGGTGGGTCGGTTAGACATTAACAATCCTCTTTTGAGCAAGGTATTTACCAAAATACCGGACAACCCAAACTACCCCGTGGTTGAAAAATACTACCGATTGAATACGGATGGGAAAGCGCAATATTCCTTGTTATTAATGGAAAACGAAGACGTCTTTTTGTCTGAATCGAAGTTGGGTACAGGTCATGTATTTCAATTGGCTTGTCCACTTGAACCCTCTTGGTCCAATTTTCAAAACCATGGATTGTTTGTACCCATATTGTTAAAAATGACCATGAATCGCTCAATTGACTTCCCTTTGGCGAATACCATAGGAAATCAAAATATTTTCAAAGCGGTTCCTGAATCAAGAAGTATGCAAGGTGCATTGAGTTTAAAATCAACTACCAGTGAGTGGATGCCAGTGGTGAATAGTGTTGGCTCAACGTCATTTATTGATGCTGGTTTCGACCAGCTTACTGCTGGAAAATATTGACCTTAAGACCAATGACAGTCTACTTCAGGTGGTGGCGTTTAATTTCAATCGATCTGAGTCGAATAACAGCTTCTTATCCAATGATGAAATCGTCCAAAAATTTAGCGATGTCAAGGTTGATTTTATGGATAATCCAACTACATACGTACAAGAAACTGTCACTCAATATCGATTTGGCAAACAATTTTGGAAAGCATGTATCATTCTCGCATTGATTTTCTTGGCAATTGAGATACTTTTGTTGAGATTTTGGCCGACTGAGGTCAAACAATAAAAATGGGACGATTGTCTGACAACACTATACTCATTACACGGGGCACAATCATAGGACCCTACGAGCGACTTAAATCGCACCACTGTTGACCTATTCATTGAAAACGGTCTTGTAAAAACCATGTCCAAAACAGCGATTAAACAAAAAGCCGATGTGACTATCGATGCCAAAGGTTGTTACATCTTACCGGGTTTGTTAGACCTTCGGTGTCAATTAAAAGACCCTGGCTACGAACACCAAGAAGATATTACAACGGGTGCAGCAGCAGCGGCAGCAAGTGGATTTACTGCTTTGGCGGTTCAACCTACCACCGACCCAGTGGTTCAAAACAAATCGCAAATTGAGTATTTAAAACAATTAAGCGACAAAGTATTACCAGATATTTTGCCAATAGGTGCAGCCACGCACAACATGGAATCTCAAGACATTACCGAGATGTATGACATGCGACAAGCAGGCGCGGTGGGCTTTAGTAATGGCGACAATGGTTACCAGTCATCTGGAACCTTGACACGAGCACTGTTGTACTCAAAACAAGTGGGTGGCCTAATCATGAGTCACGCCTTGGATGCCGATTTGGCTGTAGGAGCATCTGTGAATGAAAGCGCTGTGACTATCCATACAGGTTTGAAACAACAACCTGATTTGGCTGAGACCAGTCAAATTAAAAAAGAAATTGATATTGCCGAGTATGCAGATGCACCAATGCATTTTTCACATATCTCTTCCGCAAAGTCAGTCGACTTGATTCGGAAAGCCAAAAAAGCTGGACTAAACATTTCGTGTGACGTGAGTATTTGGCATTTGATTTACACAGATAACGCCATATTAGAATACGACACCAATTTTAAAGTAACACCACCTTTCAGATCGGAGGCAGATAGAAAAGCCCTGATTAAAGGTGTGAATGACGGCACTATAGATGCTATTGTGTCGGACCATAACCCACAGAATGTAGAAAAACAAACAAGTTGAATTCGACTACGCCCAGTGTGGTATTAACGGACTTCAAAGTTTTTATGCGCTGTACAACGAAAAACTGACCGATGTTATCGACCTTGAGACGTTTGTAGCACGGGCAGCATTTAATCCACGGACATTGCTGGGAATGGCAGCAAATGGTATTAAAAAAGGAGCAAAAGCCAACTTATGGGTGGCTGACCCTGCGACTGATTGGAAACTGGATAAAACGACCAATTTATCGAGATCGGAAAACAATCCATTGTTTAATTCAGTTCTAAAAGGCAAATGCCAATTTATCATCAACGGTTTAAACCACAATAGCTATTAACGCAGAATGAACGACGTTTCAATTGTAATACCTTTATTCAATGAGGAAGAGTCATTAACCGAATTGAGCACCTGGATTGACAAAGTCATGCAGGCCAACAAATTCAGTTATGAAGTGATTTTTATTGATGATGGAAGTTCAGATACTTCGTGGAAAGTGGTTCAAAAACTGAGCGGCGACAATAAAAACATCCGTGCCATTAAATTCAGAAGAAATTACGGAAAATCTGCTGCGTTAAACGAAGGATTTAAATATGCAGAAGGCAATGTTGTCATTACCATGGACGCTGACCTTCAAGATTCGCCAGATGAGATACCAGAATTGTACAACATGGTGATGAACGATGGATTTGACATCGTTTCTGGTTGGAAAAAGAAAAGATACGATCCATTAACAAAGACCATCCCTACGAAATTATACAACTACGTTACTAGCCGCATGTCTGGTGTAAAGCTGCACGATATGAACTGTGGCCTAAAAGCATATAAACTAGAAGTTGTTAAAAACATTGAAGTCTACGGCGAAATGCACCGTTACATTCCAGTAATCGCTAAGTGGGCTGGTTTTGAAAAAATTGGCGAAAAAGTAGTCAAGCATCAAGCCCGTAAATTCGGCACAACCAAGTTTGGTCTGTCTCGTTTCATTTATGGTCCATTAGACTTATTGTCAATCATGTTTGTCGGAAAATTCGGCAAACGGCCCATGCACTTGTTTGGGAGCTTAGGCGGACTGTGTTTTTTGGGTGGATTTGCCATTGCCTCTTATTTATCGATTGCCAGGCTAGTTTGGAAGGAATATGAGATGACTGCGCGTCCTTTGTTTTATCTTGGGCTCCTTGCAATGATTATTGGGGTTCAATTATTTGTTGCTGGTTTCTTGGGTGAGTTGATCAGTCGATCGGCTCGGGAACGAAACCGCTACCAAATTCAAGAATCATTAGGTGTAACGTTGGAAGACTAATTCAATACACGAGATATTGTATAATTGCATTAACTAAAAATTAAAAAAATGGGTAAGAATAAAATTTGGATCATCGTACTGGGAGCACTTGTACTATGGGTATTTATGAGTTATAACGGCATGTTGACTGCTGGTAAAAAAGTAGATCAAAGCTGGGCTGATGTTGAAGCAGCGTACCAAGCACGTGCTGATAAATCGAAAGGTCTAGCTGCCATTGTTAAAGGCGCTGCAGATTTTGAACAAGAAACACTTACAGCGGTGATTGAAGCCCGATCTAAAGCGACTGGAATCAACATTTCTGCTGACAATTTAACTCCAGAAAACATCGCTAAATTCCAAGAAGCTCAAGGACAATTTAGCAGTGCGTTAAGTCGATTAATGGTGGTTATAGAAAGATATCCTGACTTAAAAGCAGTTCAAGCGTATAGAGACTTCCAACACGAATACACCGAAATGGAAAACGCCATCAAAACAGCGCGTATTGATTATAACGAGTCGGCAACCAATTACAACATTAAAATCAAGCGATTGCCAAATGGCTTCTACAGCAGCATGTTAGGTTTTGAAGAAAAAGCCGTTTTTTCTGCGAATGAAGGTTCTGAAGATGCACCTGAAATGGAAGACCTTTTAAAAAGGGATTAAGTCTGATGACCTGGAGACCGTTTTCAAGTAAAAAAGAAAAACTCATATTGGCCGCGATTGCTGAGGCAGAAGAAAAATGCTCAGGCGAGATTCGTGTACACATTGACGAATACTGCAAGGGAGACCCTGTTTTCAAAGCGCAAAACATGTTTTTCCATCTTGAAATGGACAAAACCCATCTGCATAATGGTGTTCTCATTTATGTGGCGTTAAAAGACCACAAATTCAGCATTATTGGCGATTCGGGTATTAATGAAAAAGTTCCTGATAATTTTTGGGATGACGCCAAAGAACAGATGTTGATTCATTTTAAACGAAATGATTTAACCACAGGCATTATTGCGGGCATACAAAACGCAGGAGAACAATTAAGTAAGTTTTTTCCAGCTGACGATTCATTGGGCAACGAACTTTCTAACGACATTAGTTATGGTGCGTAGTCTCATTCTATTATTTCTTATAGCAGTCTCGGCGGTCTCTTTTGCGAAAACCCCTCCTCCACCCAATAAAGGTGACAGAGCATTTGTAAAAGACTTAGCCAATGCGTTGAGTGAAGAGCAGGAACTTGCTTTGTGTAGGAAGTTAGCCGCTTACCAAGACAGCACCAGTAATGAATTTGCAATTTTAATAGAGAACTCACTTGAAGGAGAAGACGCGTTTGGCTATTCGCTAAAAGTTGCCCGAGCTTGGGGAATTGGCGGAGATGAATTCAACAACGGATTGTTAATTTTTGTTGCGATGAAGGACCGCAAAGTCTTCATCCAAGTTGGTCGAGGATTAGAGCATCGCATAACAGCCACATACGCTGGTCGTGTTGTAGACCACACCATAACACCTAGATTTAAAAAGACAGGCTATTACGAAGGCCTAGATGAAGCAGTTGACGAACTTATCTTATTTGCTGCAGGTGAATATAAAGGAGGTGCTACGCCTGACAATGGCTTTCCAACATGGCTAATCATTGTACTGATCATCATTTTCGTCATCATATTTTCATCGTTTGGAAACAACAACGGTAGAACCTATCGCAATCGCATTGGTGGTTGGATCGTAGGTCCAGGTGCTGGAGGATACATTGGTGGCGGCGGCGGATTTACTGGCGGTGGAGGCGGCGGTTTCGGTGGTTTCGGAGGCGGAAGCTTTGGTGGCGGTGGCGCCGGTGGAAGCTGGTAGGGTTACGATTGAAGATTTCAGATTTTAGATTTTAGATTGAGCGTTATACAATGGCAAACCAATTGCAAATCATCAATCATAAATCAATACTGCTCCTCATCATTAGGAAAATCCTTACTCTTAACGTCAGCAATGTAGCTCTCAACCGCTCCTTTCACATCATCGTAAAGGTTTAGATAACGTCGAAGAAAACGTGGGTTAAACTCTTTGGTTAAACCAATTAAATCATGAAGGACAAGTACTTGTCCATCTACCCCTGCACCTGCGCCAATACCAATCACTGGAATCTCAACAGACTTGGTCACTTCAGTGGCAAGCTTGGCCGGTATTTTTTCGAGCACAATGCCAAAACAGCCTGCTTCTTCCAACAATTTGGCGTCGGTTCGTAGTTTTTCGGCTTCGGCTTCTTCCTTGGCTCTAACAGTATACGTTCCAAATTTAAAAATGCTTTGTGGAGTTAATCCTAAATGACCCATCACAGGTATTCCAGCGGATAATATCCTTGTTATTGATTCAAGCACTTCAGCTCCTCCTTCTAGTTTCACAGCATGCGCACCTGATTCTTTCATAATTCGGATGGCACTGTTTAACGCTTCTTTGCTATTCCCTTGGTATGAGCCAAAAGGCAAATCCACCACCACCAAAGCGCGATCAACCGCACGAATCACGGATTGTGCATGGTAGATCATTTGATCTAGAGTAATGGGTAAAGTCGAAATATGTCCTGCCATTACATTACTGGCTGAGTCTCCAACCAAAATGACATCAATGTTGGCGTCGTCGATAATCTGTGCGAAAGAATAATCGTAAGCCGTTAACATGCTAATTTTTTCACCACGCTGTTTCATTTCCAACAACGCGTGTGTTGTTACTTTTTTATAATCGTTTGAAGCCATAAGATATTCTAATTGCGCCTACGTAATTCACTCACTTCCTTTTGAAGTTCGATCTTTTCCTTTTTTAATTGATTGTTTTCTTCCTTCTGTTCAGACAGTAGTTTGGTCAGATGTAAAATGATATCTCCATTGGTCTGACTTTCAATATCCTCTTTCATAGACTCCAAATACGACAACCGCTTTTGCTGTTGTGCTAAGTCTTTCTCCAACTGCTCGACTTTAGTTTTTAAACTATTATTCTCTTTAGACAACACCTTCACTGTATTGGCCGAACTGGTATCCAGTGTAAGATTGGCCTTACACACGTTTAAATCTTCTGTTAATTGTTCGATTTGCGCCTGCTGCTTGTCAATCTTATCCTTAAATACTTTAACCAACTGCGTATAGGTGTCGTCAACCGTTTCTGTTTCTTTTGGCTTTTCAACGGTTTTGTCTTCTTTCACCTCGCCGAGTTTTCCGTTGATTTTAATGATAAAAACATGGGCAGTTAGTGCGCTTTGCGCATCCGCATAAAAACCTACTCTGCCTTCTGTAAACGACGTTTCGATTAATGACCGTTCGAATTCATTGTTAATATATAAGTCGTATGCGTTGCCTTTAGTTGCCACACGGATTTCATTGACTCCACTTTTGCGTAGGTTAATAGATTTAATCCAACCTTCATTTTTGTCGGCAAATAAAGATGTGACAACGCCGTTTTTCATAATTCTAAAACGGTATTGTTTCTTGGTGTTGATTTCCAGAATGAGCGCTCCATTACCCGACTTCTGTGCCTTTAATATGATGCCGCCACTTGCACTTTTATTGGTTTTGTTTTTCTCAATCTCAATGGACGTAATAAGTTCAAAATCGCTAATCGCAGGTACATCCTTCGCCAAGCTAATTGAAAAATAAGAATCCTTAATACGCTCAACGCGATATTTATTATCTGATACGATAAAGCGCTCTGAACTTGAGTTTTTTTGATCCCATCGCGAAGTGGTATAACTGAAGTCATCGAATACCGCCACGTTCTGAAACGTGGTATACACACGCGGCGCATTTTGTCCGCTTGTAAATTTTGACAGGAATAACAGTATTATCAGACTTAAATATTTCATATTTGCCACCGGCTTTAGTGCAAAGCTAATTGAATTGATTTAATGGTTCTATACAATATAAAACGTTTAGGTAAACTCGGTATTGTTGGGGTGTTTGCCCTACTTTTCACAAGATGCGACAACACATTGAATGTGACTGCGGATTGGAAAGAAATTCCTGTTGTGTATGGATTATTGAATCCCAGTGCATCTCAAAACTACATCCGCATCAACAGAGCCTACTTAAATCAAGAAGGTGATGCTATAAGTTATGGTGGCGTTGCAGACAGCATATATTTTGAAGATTTAACAGTAAGTCTTGTTGAAAGTAGAAATGGAATAGAAGGCAACACCATTCAATTTGAGAAAGTAGATGGTGACACCATTGGTCTTATGAAGGAAGAAGGTGTTTTTGCAAGTTCACCGAATTATTTGTATCGTACCAACTACAACATTAAACCTTCGGATTTTGCGAATTTGTACAACTACGAATTGGTTGTAGTCAACAACAAGAGCAATAAGGTATATCGCTCCAAAGCGAATATGGTTGGAAATACTGAAATCCTATCCCCTCTTCGAGAAAGTGACCCCAGGTTTAATATTGACGACGATACCAACCGGTACATTTACATCATTTACCGAGAAGCTCCTCAAGCCAAGATGTATGAATGTATCATTCGTTTTAGATACAAAGAGTATAAAAAAGAATCACCCACTGTATTCACAATAGACAGTGTTGATTGGCAGGTTTTTAAAAACAAAGAAACCATTCGTTTGAGAGGATACGAAGAACAACAGACGAATGTTCGCAGTTATTTGTTTTATGATTTCTTACGTACAGCAATAGAAGCTGATCCGACAGTTGAACGCGTTCCGATTGACATGGCATTTAGTTTATATGCAGCTGGTGAAGACATGCACACTTTTGTCGCTGTAAATCAACCAAGCATTGGCATCGTTCAGAAAAAGCCTGAGTTTACGAATATCTCGGATGGACTGGGTATTTTTTCATCGCTCAATATTAAAACGTTGAACCACATAAAAATCGATGACCCTATGTTATCGAGATTGGTGTCATCACCTCGAGTGGCAGAGCTCAATTTTGTCAGACCCTAGTGACTATTTGTCACACTGACAATTTTCCACCAAACTGACTTAACCTCCTAAATAATAAGCACTTAACATATTAAGTGGTAGTTACCCAAACGAAAGTTCCGACAAATCTTCCATAGAACTGAATTGGCACTTGTATTGCTCCTTTGGAAATAAAAAAGCTAAATATGAGCAAAGTAATAGGAATAGATTTAGGAACCACCAACTCGTGTGTTGCGGTGATGGAAGGTAACGAACCTGTTGTTATTCCTAACAGTGAAGGGCGGAGAACTACGCCATCTATTGTTGGATTTTTAGACAACGGCAACGGTGAACGTAAAGTAGGTGATCCTGCCAAAAGACAAGCAATTACAAACCCTGAGAACACTGTAATGTCGATTAAGAGATTTATGGGTTCTCGATATTCAGAGATCGCAGACGAATTAAAAAAGGTTTCTTATAAAGTGGTTAAAGGTGATAACGACACTCCTCGAGTTGAGATTGGTGATCGTAAATACACGCCACAAGAAATTTCAGCTGTCGTTCTTCAAAAAATGAAGAAAACAGCCGAAGACTATTTGGGAAGCGAAGTAACAAGAGCGGTAATTACAGTACCAGCATACTTCAACGATTCTCAACGTCAAGCGACTAAAGAAGCTGGAGAAATTGCTGGTTTAAAAGTAGAGCGTATCGTAAACGAGCCTACTGCAGCGGCACTTGCCTACGGTTTGGACAAGCGTGATAAAGACATGACTATCGCGGTGTATGACCTTGGTGGTGGAACGTTTGATATTTCAATCCTAGAATTAGGAGACGGGGTTTTTGAAGTAAAGTCTACCAACGGTGATACCCACTTAGGAGGAGACGATTTCGACCATGTGATTATTGACTGGTTGGCGCAAGAGTTTTTGAACGATGAGAACATTGATCTTAGAAAAGACCCAATGGCCTTACAACGTTTAAAAGAAGCGGCAGAAAAAGCAAAAATCGAATTATCAAGCAGCACGGAAACTGAAATCAACTTGCCATACATTATGCCAGTTGATGGAGTACCAAAACACTTAGTACGTAAATTATCGAGAGCTAAATTCGAGCAGTTAGCGGATGACTTAATTCGTCGAAGCTTGGAGCCATGTAAAGAAGCCATTAAAGATTCAGGATTAAGCGCAAGCGAAATTGACGAAGTAATCTTAGTAGGTGGATCTACCCGAATCCCAAGAATTCAAGAAGAAGTTGAAAAGTTCTTCGGCAAGAAACCTTCAAAAGGTGTAAACCCTGATGAGGTTGTTGCGATTGGAGCTGCGATTCAAGGTGGTGTATTGACTGGTGAGGTGAAAGACGTTTTATTGTTAGACGTAACACCATTATCACTTGGTATTGAAACCATGGGTAATGTAATGACTATATTAATCGAGTCGAACACAACCATACCTACCAAGAAATCAGAAGTGTTCTCGACGGCATCTGACAACCAACCATCTGTAGAAATTCACGTTTTACAAGGTGAGCGGTCGATGGCAAAAGACAATAAGACGATTGGAAGATTCCATTTATCTGATTTGCCACCAGCGCCAAGAGGAGTACCTAAAATTGAGGTAACCTTCGATATCGATGCCAATGGTATTTTGAACGTAAGTGCGAAAGACCAAGGAACAGGTAAAGAACAAAAAATTCGAATAGAAGCATCCAGCGGATTAAGCGATGACGAAATCGAAAGAATGAAAAAAGAAGCGGAAGCAAATGCGGAAGCGGATAAAGCAGCGAAAGAAGCCGTTGAGAAAATCAATCAAGCAGATACATTGGTATTTACCACTGAGAAGCAATTGAAAGAATACGGTGACAAAATTCCTGAGGATAAGAAGAAAGCAATTGAGGAAGCGAAGGAAGCTTTGAAAAAAGCAGTTGGAGAGAAGGACAATGCAGGAATCGATGCCCATATGGAAAGCTTGAATAAAGCATGGGAAGCTGCTTCTCAAGACTTATACAATGCACAACAAGCACAAGGTGCTGCCGGTGGTGACCAACCAAATCCTGGTGACAACGGAAATGCGAATGCAGGTGCAGAAACAGACAATGTTGAAGACGTAGACTTCGAAGAAGTTAAATAAGATCTACAACAGACTACTTTTAAAAGCGGAACCAATTGGTTCCGCTTTTTTTATGGAATGTTTTTAAGCCTCCTTATGAATTTCCACTTGATGTGGGTATGGAATTTCAATACCAGCGGCATCTAAGGCGTTCTTGGCATTTTCTAAGGTTCCAAAATAGACTGCCCAATAATCTTCAGCCGCTGCCCATGGTCGGACTGCAAAATTTACAGAGCTATCCGCTAGTGCCGACACGTCTACAGTTGGCGCAGGGTCTTTTAATACCTTTGGGTTTGAAACCAACACGTCCATTAAGACTTCTTTGGTCTTTTTGATGTCTTCGCCATAACCAACGCCAATGGTTAAGTCAACCCTCAATTTCCCTTCAGCAGTATAATTTGTGATGTTGCCATTCGACAATGCGCCGTTGGGCATGATGATGCGCTTATTGGTAGGTGAGGTTAAAGTGGTTGTAAAAATTTGAATATCAGCTACCACGCCTTTTTCTCCCTGAGCTTCGATTAAATCACCGATTTTAAAAGGTTTGAATAGGATGATTAAGGCTCCACCAGCGAAATTACTCAATGCACCTTGCAACGCTAATCCAATGGCTAAACCAGCCGCTCCAATGATGGCAGCAAACGAAGTTGTTTCTATTCCTAGCTTAGACGCTACAGTAACGATTAACAAAACCTTTAATGCCCAAGAAACTAAACTCGCCATGAACTTAGATAAGGATTCATCCAATTCACGTTTCTTCATGACGCGCTTCACAATTCGAATTATGAATCCTATTGAAATCCATCCAACAATAAGTATGGCTAGAGCAGCAAGTACTTTTGGACTAAAATCAACTACGACTGTTTTTATCATTTGTATGTATTCTTCCATGTTTCTAATTTAAAACGCAAATATATTGGAAGGGGGAAGAGATAAAAAAGTATACGGTAATTACATTGTGTATTCTTCCAGCCAACGTGTTAATCCTCCACTCGCACTATCGACAATATGTGTAAACGACTTGCCGGCAGAATGACTTGGATTTGGGTCAATTAAATAGACCGGACAAGAAGCTGGAGACATTTGGGTTAAGCCCGCTGCTGGATACACTTCCATGCTGGTACCAATAACCAACAATATATCGGCTTGCATGACATGCACCGCCGCGGTTTCTATCATGGGTACTGCTTCACCAAACCACACAATGTGTGGTCGTAGTTGGCTGCCCAATGGACATAATTCTCCCACCTTTATGGTATCCGTTTCCATATCGAATACCAACGAGTCATCAACACTGCTTCTGGATTTTCTGATTTCACCATGCAAATGAATAATGTTTGATGATCCAGCTCTTTCATGTAAATCATCGATGTTTTGAGTAATAACATGAACGTCGAAGGTATCCTCTAATTCAGCCAACATTCGGTGTGCTGCGTTTGGCTCAGCGTCCAAGACATTTCTGCGTCGTTGGTTATAGAAATCCAATACCAACTCCTGATTTTTAGCCCAACCTTCCGGACTTGCCACTTCCAGCACATCATACCCTTCCCACAGACCACCAGCATCTCTAAAGGTTTGAATGCCACTCTCGGCACTTATACCAGCTCCTGTTAAAACTACCAATTTCTTCACGAAACAAATATACTTTTGCGCCGTGCTAAAAAACAGCTATTACAATCCTAATATAATTGCCTCACTTGTAAAGTTAGGTGCTCCAGTCGTGGCAGCGAATGTTGGGTTTGTGTTAATGGGGTTAATTGACAATGCCATGGTAGGCAAACTAGGCTACGTTCCTTTAGCTGCAGCTGGAATCTCGAACACAGCCTTTTTCATCGCAACCATTTTTGGCATTGGGGTGTTGATGGTATTCTCTGCAAACATTGCGGCAGAGCAAACCAGAAAACAAGCTGAGACGGAAAGTCTTATTGGTGCGTCATTAATAATAAACGTGCTTGTTACTGTTTTCACATTCTTAATACTCCTATTGATTCATCACTATTTTCACATATTTGGACAAACGGAGGCTGTAAACGAAGCAGCCTTGCCTTATCTAAAAATTGTGATTTACAGTTCCATCCCAATGTTTCTTTTTCTTACTTTCAAGTCTGTTTCAGATGGACACAACCTAACAAAAGCAGCTATGTACGGTACATTTCTCGCGTTAGGATTGAACGTTTTCTTGAACTGGGTATTGATTTTTGGAAACTTGGGTGCGCCAGCCTATGGATTGGTTGGGGCGGGATACGCCACATTAACAAGCCGTAGTTTTATGGCGATCTTTATGTTGCTGTATTGTGTGTACCACAAAAAGATTGTGTTTTATTGGACGACATTCAGGACAAAAATTTATCAAAAACATATCAAATCGTTATTGGCTTTAGGCATCCCTAGTGGCGGACAATTCTTTTTTGAAGTCTCTGCCTTTGCTGGTGCTGCCATCATTGCAGGCTGGATCGGCGAACACGAATTAGCGGCGCATACAGTTGCTATTCAACTGGCAGCGTTCACATATATGTTTGCCAGTGGTATTAGCGTTGCAGGCATGATTAAAACTGGTGAAACCTGGGCTCAGAAAAAACATCAGAAAACGCTTGATATCGGAAGGAACACATACTTCCTTGTCACCTTCTTTATGGCCATTTCTGCTATTCTTTTTGTGTTGTTCAGATTTCCTTTGGTAAGACTTTTCTCTGAAAACATTGAGGTGATAGCCATTGCTTCCCAATTAATGATATTAGCTGCCTTTTTTCAATTCTTCGATGGCATACAAGCCGTTAGTTTAGGTTTGTTAAGAGGCATGAATGACACTAAAGTCCCTTCGTATATAACCCTAGCCGTATATTGGGCTATAGCCTTGCCTTTGGCATATTGGTTGGGCATTCATACAGATCTCAAAATGACCGGAGTGTGGATAGCCCTTACATTGGCTTTGATACTAGCCTCCGTATTTTTGTACGCTAGGTTTATGAACATTACAAAACGACAATTACTGCATTGAAAAAAAGTATACTCATATTAATCACACTATGTGCGTTTAGCTACGCTGAAGCACAAATACGTGTCGAAGGATTTCTTACTCCCGCTATTGGATATCGTCATATGACCTCAGGACCAATGGGAACAGCTGATTTGATGGACTCATTGAAAAATGCGGACAAAGTCAGACAAAACTGGAGTGGCGGGGTTAAACTATTGGTTGGCATCGACAAGTACACCTCAATTCAATTTGGCGTCAACTACAAAGGAATGAGCTTTACTAGACTTCGTGAAGACTTTCAGTTTCACGACACAGTACATCCTAAAATCGGTCGGGTGGAAGATTTGTCACAGACAGTCTTATCCAAAGACGCTCAATTCTTTCACAAATACAGGTACATTTCAATCCCTGTTATCTTTCAGAAATCGTTCACCAAAACGGTGTTCAACAACAAGATGCAATTCTATTTTGCCAGTGGTTTGGATTTTGACTTTTTAATTCAAGACGACATGTACGTATCGCTTAACGGTTGGTCGGTTAAAGGGGAAGATCGACATGTGATCACTTCAGACTATGAATCAACCAAAGCTAATTTAGCATTAAACCTTGGTGCTCGCTTTGAATACAAATTAGATGAGTATGCCACGTTCTCTGTACAACCTGCATTCAACTACCCTTTGCTCCTATCAGCTAAAGATGATTTTGTACAGTTTAGAATGTACCAATTTGGTATATCTGTTGGGGTAAGTTATTTGTTGTAATTGAATCTTACTGCTTTTGAAAACCTGTTCACAGAATTGTGAATTCAATCTACCAGATAAGGTACAATGGCCCCTTCGCGGATTTATTGACATAACTACCATTCTCAGGAAGTTGGTATCGAATTAAATAATAGTAGGTGCCTGGCTGACAGACCTCACCTCCGACCTTACCATCCCATCCTTTTCCTTCGTCAAAAGATTCGAACAGTTGTTGTCCGTATTCATCCCAAATCTGCATGCTGATAAATTTAAACAATCCAGCAGGATAGAATACTTCGTTCAAATCATCAAAATTTGGAGAAATGGCGTTTGGTATAAAAATGGCACATGCCGTTGGCAATATATCCACTTGAATAGAATCGCTAATCACTCCGCATGGGTGTGTTATTGTGGCTTTATAAAAACCTGATTCGGTAATAGTGCGTTTAAATCCTTCCGTACTTCCGTCGTTCCAAACAATTGAACCTGCGTCGGCACGAATGTCATAGGTCAAAAACTCTCCTCCACAAATTGACGTGTCGTTACCCAGCTCAACTTTGGGCAAAACAACACTTCGAATAGTCACTGTATCCGAGAAATCACATTTACCGTTGTCTCCCTTTACATAATACGTCCCAGCTCTGTCCACAACTCTATTCTGCCCAGTGGAGCCATCATCCCATCGGTAGTTTAAATTGGCAGAGTCTGCCATTAAATTGATGGTTGTATTTGGACAAATAATGGTGTCTTTGCCAATGCTAAAGAAGGGTTTTTCAATCACTTCTGTTACTTGTATAAAAGTATCTCGGCAACTACCTACAGCATATATATAGCCCACGGTATAAATACCCGGAGCGCCTGGAGTAAATGTAGAATCAGCGGTATTGACTCCACCACCTTTAAATTCTCCTCCACCTAGATTTGGTTTTAAATCTACAATAGGATCTCCTTCACAATAGGTTGCCTTTAAACCAGTAAAATAGTTATCAGGCGTTTCAACAATGCCAACAGAATCAACCAGTCGGCCGACACATCCATTGCCATCTTCTACCTCGACAATAATTTCGTAGGCCCCTGAAGACTTATATGAATGGGTTGCAGGATTATCGCTTGAGCTATCGTTATCGCCAAAATACCATTTTGTTTTAACCACATTTGCCCCACTATGGGTAAATGTGAATTCATTATCAGCCAGACAAAGTATAGAATCGCTAATGTTTACTTTGGACTCGTCTATGACAGGAGGTAGGACGACGTACACCTTTTCAAAACTGTCAAAACAGAACTCCCTACCGGGGCTTACTTGACGTCCCATTACCAATTTTACGGTAACATTGCCTGTCCCCGAAGGTTTAAAATCAAAATCATACAGTGTTCCTTTGTCGCCGTAACTTGTTGACCAAAAACTTCTGGTCTTATCAAACAAACCATATACAGGTTGATCTGGCGGTTCTGAATAGTTAATCAGACTGAAATAATTATCTCCATAACACTGAATACTATCGTTGCCATTTTTAATTGTTGTATCCAAACCAAAGTCTATTGACCATGGAACTACAACTGTATCCGCAATGATTGTATCGGTTTTACAGCCAACTGTTTCTGCAGTTAGGTTGACCTTAAAAATTCCACCAACGGCGTACGAATGTGTTTTGTTCTGCCCTGTCACTTTCGACGTCTTATCGCCAAAATCCCAAGTATACGTCATGCTTCCCGGATTTACTCCCAGGCTATTGGTGGAGGAATTTGTAAATGCAAAACTGTTTCCATTCAAGCATTGATACTTATCGTCTATGGTAAAGTTCGCAGTGATGTTCTCAGTTTTGAAGTTTTGCTTACCAAAACCACTCGCCGTATAATATTCAAAGTTTCCTGAATTGTTGTTGTACTCGTAGACCGCGACATGGTAGGTGGTTCTCTTCTTCAATCCACTGATGGTTACAGAATTAGCTGAACCGTTGTACACAGTATAACAATCTTTAAGCCTTGTTCCAGATTTAAACTTGTCATCGGCTGTATACGTTTGATAATCGGTTGGAAAAGTATCGACTGCGCTGCCTTCTTTCACGAATACCAATCTCGCGTCCCCGTTGCCTGGACTCCATGAGATAGTTGCCACGTTGCAGTAAATATCACTTACCGTTACGCTGCTAGCGTGTACTGTGGGTGACTGGGCCTGTACGGTGTAACCACAGATAGCTAATAAAAGAAATAGAAAAGTCTTTTTTGTCACAACGAACAAAGATAAACAGTTAGCGTCATTTTAAGGTCTTTACAATGTTAAATTAATTAACTTGAACTTGCAATTCCTGTAACACCTGTCGGCATTTTATACCCAGATTCACTTTGCAGATAAAGCTCTTTGGCGTAAATATTTTTAGAGCGTTTCAAAGTTGACTTCATTATGTTCTCTAAAACCAGTGGTGTAAACCCAGGTGAGTACGTGTTTAAAACAACAAAATGCTGCTTTGGGTCCAACACGCCAGCCACTTTTTCCATTATCTCATTGATAGAGTCTTCAAGCTTCCAACGTTCTCCCTTTGCTCCAATTCCAAATGCTGGTGGATCTAAGATTACGCCGTTATAGGTATTCCCTCTTTTATGTTCTCGACTGATAAACTTCAAAGCGTCTTCCACCACCCAACGTATGTCTTTTAGTCCTGACGATTCCATGTTAGATTTCGCCCAAGTAATCACTTGTTTTATGCTATCCACATGAATCACATCGGCACCAGCCATTTTAGCTGCCAATGAAGCACCGCCTGTATAAGCAAACAAGTTTAACACCTTGGGATTTGGCCCGGATTTTTTCACTGCATCATGTATAAAATGCCAATTCACAAAATGTTCTGGAAATAGGCCTACGTGCTTAAATCTGGTTAACTGCAAATTGAATTTGAGTTGTTTACCATGCATACCATAAGAGACTGCCCAGTTTGTATTGAATGGTTTAAAATGTTTCCATTCTGCCTTATTATTTGAAACCTGAATACACTCGGCGTGTGCTTTTTCTTTCCATTCTTTGTCCGACAATCGCGGTTGCCAAATAGCACCGGGCTCAGGTCTTATCAGGACCACCTTCCCAAATCGTTCTAGTTTTCGATTGTTACCACAATCCAACAGAGCATACTCACTCCAAGGTTGAGCTGTCTGACTTTGTTTTGTTTTACTCATGTTGAATTAATTTGCCACGTGAATGTGGTCATCCGCTAACAAGGGCATTCCTTTAAACCGCAGCAGAATGTTTGCGAGCGTAGTGATGTCTTTCTGACAATATATCCTAATGCGTTCCAAGTCATTTTCTTCATAATAGATTCCATACACTTGACTTCCATCGATGTCATCTTTTGGTGTTGGAATATCGAACAAAGCTGCCAATAAATCTAAAGACGTATAGCTCTTAAAATCCCCAAACTTCCAAAGCTGCATGGTGTCAACATGGTTTACCTCCCAAGGTTTTTTACCCGCTGTATTCAGCAAATAAGGAAGTTTCAAACCATTTGTTAAAATTCTTCGAGCCAAAAACGGAAAGTCAAACTCTTTTCCATTGTGCCCGCATAAAGCTTTTTGAGGAGATGTAAAATTGGTGTTTAGCAAATTGCAGAATCCAATGAGCAACTCCTTTTCGTCATGACCGTAATACGATTTAATTTTGAAATGGCGGTCTGCGCCTTGATGATAAAAGACACCCACAGAAATACAAACAATACGTCCAAATTCGGCGTAAATACCGGCTCGGTCATATACTTCTTCCGGTGTTTGGTCTTCATTGACAAGAAACTTTGCTTTTTTATCCCACAAACCTTTCCATCGATCATCTAGCGATTTGTAGTCGGGTGCGGCTGGCACCGTTTCGATGTCAAGAACCAAAATATTTTCAAGTTTGAGATGCTCTAACACAGGGTCAATTTATAACGAATTATTAATATCTCGTTACCTTATCGGTACATGTCGTCGTAGCCTTTGTGATTTTTCTTCAGCAAAGCATACACGACTCCAGGAGCAAATTTGAGCATTATGTGTTGTAATTTCCCAAGGAAGGTAAGTGTAATCTCCTTCTTACGTCGATAAACCACCCAAGCAATCTTTTTGGCAACGTCTTCTCGCTTTGCGAGCTTCAACCCCTTCCGCTCTTTCAACTTCTCATACGTTCCGTCTGGCTTCAGAATGGTTTTTTCAGCTTCATTAGCCGTAAAGCCAACATAGATTAGTCCACAATGTACTTGACCTTCCAATTCGATTTGCATGGCTTTCGCATACGCAGTTAAAGCCATTTTTGAAACCGAATACCCTGCATGTCCCGGTACGCCAATTTTAGCCGCCATACTACTAATAATGACCACACTTCCTTTCGTTTCTTTTAAATAAGGAAGCGCATAATATGTGGTACTAATCGTACCCATCGTATTGATATCTATGACACTTGACCAGTTTTCCGGTGTTGACTCTTCAATGAGTCCGTGACTCGCAATTCCTGCGTTGTTCACCAACACATCGAGCTTACCATAGGCCGATATAGCATCGTCAATAAGTTTCTTACAATCTGCTTCTTTTGATACGTCTGCAACCACTTGTATACAAGAAATCTCTTTGCTTAATTCATCATATGCTGATTGCAACTTCTTCGGATTTCTTCCGTTCAAAACAACTTTAGCACCATATTGCCCAAACATCAAAGCTGTGGCCTTACCAATGCCTTGACTTGAACCAGTGACACAAACAACTTTGTCTTTAAAAAACGATTTCATTGTAACTGCTATAAATACTTCTCTTGTTTAAACCACGCAACGGCTTCTTTTATCGCAAACTCGATATCTGTTTCAGGCATGTCCAGTTCTTCCACAGCCTTTGCATTGCTATAGTAGTGAAATTCGTTAGATATGAGCGCCAATGGATAGCTTATGACTTGTTCTTTCTTTGTGATTTTTCCAACGAGAGAAAGTATCCCTCCATAAATCAAAACGGCAAAACTAGGTATAGCCAAAGTGGGTGGTTTTACGTTGAATAAACCAGCCATTTTAGCAAACATGTCTTTGTAAGTCATGTTTACCCCAGAAGCCAAATAGCATTGACCAATTTCACCTTTGGTAACCGCGTTAGCAATTGCATTGGCTACGTCTTTCACATATACAAAGTTTCGTCCGCCTGGAGAATATCCAGGGACTTTCCCTTGAAGCACAGAGATAATCATTTTCCCTGAACTTGGTTTTACGTCGTAGGGCCCAATCATAAAGGTCGGGTTGATAATAAGCGCAGGCAAGTTGTTCTCCCTTGTTTCTTTTAGGATGATTTCTTGTGCCTTATATTTTGAGGTGATATAATCCAATCCATACTTTTCTCCCACAAACGGATCCAATTCTGTTCCAGGGCTATCCATGTCGCCTGGTCCAAACGAATTGGCTGTTCCAATGTGAATCAGTCTTTTTACACCTAACTCTTTTATCGCTTTAATCACATTTACAACGCCGTCTACATTTACTTTCCAGTAAAGACTGCCTTGGTTTGGCCACGTGTCGGTTACGGCAGCAGCGTTGATAACAACGTCCGCACCAGCCATGGCTGTTTTTAGTTCATCGTAATTGAGCAAGTCTCCAAAACTCGCTTCAATGTCCAAACCTTTCAGGTAACCTAAGTCCTTTCCTTGTTGGATAAACACCTTTACCTGATGGTTGGCATCGAGTAGAATTCTCACCAAGTTGTTCCCTAATAATCCATCTGCTCCCGTTACAAAAATCTTCATGAATTCAATTCCGTTTTAAGGTCGGCGAAGATACTGGTTGAATATGGATTGACCATACTTTTCGGATAAAGCATTACCATGTTTCAATAATCCGAACTTGTGCATAAAACCTTTAAAAGTTCAACAAAATCAAAACAATTTCGAATAGAAATCATATACCTTGGCACCATCAAAAAAACACAACATAATGGTTAACGGTACAATATTTATTGCGGGGGCGGGGGGAATTGGTCGAGCGGCAGCATTATTATTGGAGTCGAATGCCGCGTTGAATGCTCGTATTATTCTAGGTGACAACAGTGAAAAGCAACTGAATGAATCTCTGGCTTGGATACGTAAAGGAATTACAGAATCAACCGTTGAAGTCTTTAACATGGCGTCAAACAGTGAGGAAACTTTTCTTTCACTTTTGACTGATTGCGACGTGTTGTTAGATTGCCTGCCAGGAAGCTTTGCACCAAAGATGGCAACTCATGCTTTAAACCAAAAAACGCACTACGTTAACTTAACCGAGTACGTTAAAGAAACGGAACAAATCGCGGCGTTAGCCAAAAACGCTGAGACCGGTTTTGTTTTACAAACAGGTTTAGCACCAGGATACATCAACATCATCGCATTAAAATTGTACGACAATTTTGTGCGAGATTTTGGTGACGACAACCTAGAAAAAATGCAAATGAAAGTTGGGGCTTTGTCTAAAAACGCCCTCGCTCCTACGCATTACGCATTTACTTGGAGTCCAATTGGCGTGGCCACAGAGTATGTAAAAGATGCGATTGTTGTGAGAAATAATCAACGCATTTTGGTACCAGCCTTGTCTGGTAGAAACCTCATCACCATTGATGGTGTGGTTTATGAAGACAACTTCACTTCTGGCGGAGCTGCAAATTTACCTTCGGCTTTGGCACATAAAATTAAAAGTATTGATTACAAAACCTTAAGATACCCTGGTCATTACAAATGGGTTGAAAAAACGTTAAACAAACTACCTATTTCCGAAAACCGCATTGAGAAACTATTTCATATAATGTTGGACAAAATTCCGGTTGTTAATGATGACGTGGTTATTATCTATGCATCGGTTATGGGTAAGGATGGTGATGGCTTCTTAAGAAGTTATGAAAAATCATTGAAGATTCTTCCAATGAAAATTGGCGATCAAACACTGAGAGCGATTCAATCCACGACCGCTTCAGCCCTTTGTGAAATGGCGTTTTATCTGCTAACTCAAAATAAATCTGGTGTTATTTACCAAACAGACATTGACAAAGATGCCTTCTTAAATGGGCCATTTGTGAGCAGTGTTTATGGAAAATATGACTAACTATTTAAGCGTGAACCAGTCTTTATAACTGGCTTACAGTCACGGTGCCATGGAAGAAATTCTTGGTGTATTTTTTTATAGAAATCAAGTATTTTTCAATTGCATTTGAAATCGGTAAACGTTATATTCGTTACCTAGTAGTAGTGCTTATGGATTTTCAAATTAAAAACATTCTAGTCGGTTTCGACAATTCTAAATCTGCAAAAATTGCCTTAAACAAAGCAGCTGACACTGCCAGGAGATTTGACGCTAAATTACACGCCGTATACGTTTACCACGAGGGCACTGCTGACCCTAGCGTAGTACAACAGGCAGTCTTAGAAGTTGGCAACGCCATGGGTATTGACATAGAGTTTTTAATCAAAACTGGGAAAGTCTACAACGAAATTTCTGCTTTAGAACGTGAAATTGGCGCAGACATGGTGATTATCGGAACGCATGGAAACAGCGGATGGCAACCATTTTGGATTGGAAGTAATGCTTTTAGAGTAGCGAGTGCATCGAACTGTCCTGTGATTACGATACTAGAAACTACCAAAGAAGCTCCGTTATCAGACATATTGCTACCACTGGATATTGACGAAACTACCCGACAAAAAGTGCCTTATGCTGCGATGATGGCTGAAGCGTTCGACGCAACAATTCACGTATTTTCGGTAACCAAAAACACAGACAAAGCAGCAAAGTCGAAATTGACCGCTTACGGGCGTCAAACAGAAAAATATCTACACGAAAGAGGCATTAAGACCACTTACCATTCCAAGTTTGGAGGCGATGTAACCCAAAACATTTTGGACTACTCAAAACAAATTCGTGCGGGTTTGATTATGATTATGGCTGATACAGAAAGTAAAAGCTTTATCATGGGATCATACTCTCAAGACATTGTAAACAACAGTAAAGTTCCTGTAATGGTAATGCACAGTCGTGACCTTGCATTAACCGGTGCTGTAGGGTACTAATATCCCTTATTCCGAATTACATTTCCTGCCGCAGGCTGAGCCTTTGGCATAATAATCATGTCATTTATATTGACATGTTCTGGACGTGATATGATATAATAAATGGCATCAGCAATGTCTTCTGCCACTAAATTCTCAAACCCATCGTACACTTTTTTAGCTTTCTCCGCATTTCCATGCAACCGAACAAGTGAAAATTCAGTTTCGACAGCTCCAGGGTTGACGGCGGAAACTTTAATGCCATATTCGGCTAATTCTCTACGCATGCTTTGGTTCAAGGCGTCTACCATGTGCTTTGTCCCACAATACACATTTCCATTTGGATAAACTTCTTTCCCTGCAATCGAGCCAATATTGACAATATGCCCATGACCCTGTTTGATTAGCAATGGGATGATTTGTCTGCTTACATATAGCAAACCCTTTACGTTGGTATCGATCATTTTATCCCAATCTTCCACGTCGCCGTTTTGCAATTTATCTAAACCACTTGCTAGACCAGCGTTGTTGACTAAAACATCAATCACCACGTTTTGATCAATAAGCTTTTGGACGTTTGCTTTTACCTCTTCGTTGGATCGAACATCAAAACAAAGCGTAGTCACCTCTGTGTTGTATGTATCACGTATTGCTTTCGCTTCTTCCGTTAATCGCTCTTGTCGACGACCAGTGAGAATCAAGTTATACGCATTTGACGCTAACAAATGGGCAGTCGCTTTACCGATTCCAGAAGTTGCGCCAGTGATGAATGCCGTTTTTACCATAGAGTGCAAATATTGAATAAATCTTGCGTTTTGAAATTATTTTTTCGAATTGCCTAAGTTTTCCAAATCTCTTAATCTTGTGGCATGCATGCAGAATTGACCATTTTAGGCAATAACTCCGCCTCGCCAACAAGACACAGAAATCAAAGTGGTCAACACTTCAAACTGGGTCAAGATCAATTTTTGCTCGACTGTGGCGAAGGCACGCAGAAGCGACTAATTTTAAATCGAATCAATTACCAAAAAATCTCTCACATTTTCATTTCCCATTTACATGGCGATCATTTTTTAGGAGTGATGGGATTGTTGAATACGATGGCGCTCAATGGCCGCAAATCTCCCATTACCATTATATCTCCTAAAGGACTTCAAAGATTTTATAAGGTATATCAAGAAACCAGTGATGCTCACGAAACTTTTGACATCCATTTTATGGAACTAGGAACTGAGCAAAAACAGGTGATTACAACTCCACGAATCAAGATCACCGCAATACCTGTTTCTCACAGACTAACATGTTTCGCATACAAGCTGGAGCAAGTCAATATTGAACGACCATTGAATGTTGAAGCCTGTGAAAAGTACAAGATTCCTGTTGAGGCATTTAAAAACATCAAGCTGGGAGAAGACTATCAAATTGAATCTGGGAAGGTCATACCCAACATTGAATTAACCTTTGATTCACATGAGCCTATCTCTTATGGGTATATCACAGACACCTTGTTCCGTCCAGATTTGGCCAACGAGTTCAGTGATTGCCACACAGTTTACCACGAAGCCACCTACTTGCATATTTTAATAGACAGGGCGATTAAGACAAAACACAGCACGGCAATGCAGGCAGGGGAGTTTGCTAAAAAGGCGTCTGTAAATCAGTTACTTATTGGCCATTTCTCTTCTCGATACCTCAGCACAGATGAACATCTTCACGAAGCACGAGGCGTATTTCCTGACACCCACATTGCTGAGGAAGGACAAACCTTCGAAATATACTGATTGTCCACAGAGTATTCAGTCTGCAAGACAATCAATTCGCTGCTTAGCCGGTTATTTTTGTGTGTTAGGGTTAATTGAGGCGAATGGCTAAAAAGCAGGCAACAAAGAAAAAAACGAAAAGTAATAAATCCAGTTCTGGTGGTTTCTTCAGTCACTTATTGCTGCGTGATCCGCGTACAAGAAAAATTGTAGGTGGCATCATCTGTCTGTTCGCGATTTTTATGTTTCTGTCTTTCTTATCGTTTCTATTTACATGGAAAGTCGACGAAAGTGCCGTATCAGGAAGTGCTGAGTACTTCAAAAACAATCAAGTGGCAACAAAAAACTGGATGAGTTTAATTGGTGCGAAATTAGCTTCTCTATTAATGCGTTCAGGTTTTGGCTTAACGGCCTTCACCCTACCCTATTTGGTAGCGATAATTGGTTTGCGGATTTACACCAACTCTAAAACGTTCAACATCTACATCGCACTTAAGTATACCCTACTGATCATTACCTTCTTCAGTCTTTTTATTGGCTTGGTGTTTCACCAATTTTACCCAAACTTAGCTGGTAATTTCGGTTATGGATTATACCAATGGCTGGCTTCTATGGTTGGTGCTTTTGGCGTGATACTTATCCTGCTCGCTTATTTGGCTAGTGTGCTTATTTGGAATTTTGACATTGATTTATACCATTGGTTTGGAGAAAAATTTCAATCCATTCGCGATAAGCGTAAATCGAAAAACGATGGGACAACAACACCATCCATTGACGACGACGAGTACATCGCACCTACAGAAACGTTATTCAGCAAAGACAATATTGATTTTGAGGTAAAAACTGAAGACCCGCCTGTAGAAGTCGCTTCTCCAACTTCTGATTTTGAGATCGTTCAACCAAAAAAAGAAACGAAGGACAAGCCTAAAGAAGATTTAGACCTAACAATTGAGGAAAGTGTCGAGGAAGAAGAACTAAGTGAAAAGGAAATTGGTAGACAAGGCTTAGATACAGAATATGACCCAACCTTAGACTTATCAGGTTATAAGTTTCCGAATATTTCATTTTTAAATGAATATGCCGATCGGAAAGCGGAGGTCAGTGAATCAGACCTGAAGAGAAGTAAAGATCTTATTGTCGAAACACTGCGTAATTACAAGATAGAAATTTCACAAATCAAGGCGACTATTGGACCAACCGTCACCTTGTTCGAAATTGTTCCTGCGCCTGGTGTCAAAATCTCGAAAATCAAAAACCTTGAAGACGACATCGCATTAAGCTTGGCTGCACTGGGCATACGGATTATCGCCCCAATCCCAGGAAAAGGAACTATTGGAATTGAGGTGCCAAACCAGGAACCAGAAATTGTTTCGATGCGTTCGGGGATTGCGAGTAAGAAATTCCAAGAGACCAAACACGATTTGCCCGTTTGTTTAGGAAAAACGATTTCTAATGAAGTCTACGTTGCGGATTTGGCCAAGATGCCACACCTTCTAATGGCAGGTGCCACTGGACAAGGTAAGTCCGTTGGATTAAACGCCTTATTGGTGTCACTGATGTACAAAAAGCATCCAGCGGAGCTAAAGTTCGTGTTGGTTGATCCGAAGAAAGTCGAACTGACTTTATACCAAAGAATTGAAAGACATTACCTCGCTAAAATTCCGGGGGAAGGCGATTCTATTATCACCGACAATAAACTGGTTGTACAAACTTTAAACAGTTTGTGTATCGAAATGGATAATCGTTATGCGCTATTGCAGGACGCCATGGTGCGTAACATTAAGGAGTACAACACCAAGTTCATGAAACGGAAATTAAATCCAAATGAAGGGCATCGTTTCTTACCTTATATTGTGGTGGTAGTTGACGAAGTGGCAGATTTAATCATGACTGCGGGCAAAGAAGTGGAACATCCCATTGCCAGATTGGCACAATTGGCTCGAGCGATTGGAATTCATTTGGTTTTGGCAACACAAAGACCATCGGTCAATATCATTACAGGTACCATTAAGGCAAACTTCCCTGCGCGGATAGCCTTTAGGGTGACGTCAAAAATTGATTCACGGACTATATTAGATGGAAACGGCGCAGACCAACTGATTGGTAAGGGAGATATGCTATACTCTAATGGTAGTGATATTATTAGACTGCAATGTCCATTTGTTGATACACCTGAAGTAGAGCTCATCACCTCGTTTATCGGGGAACAAAAGGGATACTCTTCGGCCTATATGCTACCTGAGGTCCAAGAAGACGCCACTGGAAATAGTGAAGCTTTGGATGATGATGACAAAGACGCATTGTTTGAAGATGCTGCGCGCATAGTGGTGCAACATCAGCAAGGTAGTACTTCCTTATTGCAACGTAGATTAAAAATTGGATACAACCGTGCAGGCCGTATTATCGACCAATTAGAGCGTGCAAATATTGTCGGTCCCTTTGAAGGAAGTAAAGCGAGAGCTGTTCTTTTGCCAGACGAATATGCTTTGGAACAGTATTTGAACAACGAAGCTTAACTTTGCATGACTTTTAATCTTACCAAAACGTCGGGCATTGTTTGGTAACACATAAAAAATTGAAATGAAGAAAAACATCACTATAGCGTTAAGCGTTGTCGTCCTATTAGTTGCAGGTATGAATCGTTTAATTGCTCAAGACGCAACTGCAAACAAAATTCTAGGTACTGTAAGCGCAACGTATCAAACGTACAAAAGCATCAAAGCTGGGTTTTCAATCACGATTAATAATACCCAGACCAAATCTAAAATCAAACAAAACGGAACGCTGTATTTAAAAGGTAAGAAATTTCGTATCAATTTGTCTGACCAAGAGATTTACTGTGACGGCAAAACGATGTGGACCTACTTCAAAGAAGAAAATGAAGTTCAGATTACTAAATACGATGCAAACGCACAAGACATCAACCCATCTGAAATCTTTACCATTTATCAAAAAGGTTTTACTTCTAAGTATGTGGGTGAAGCGATAGTTAGTGGGAAAACGATTCAGAAAATTGAACTTACTCCAACAAACAAATCCAAACCGTATTTTAAGGTAAAACTAGATATTGACAAAGCATCTCACAAAGTGAATAACATGACTGTGATGAACAAAAATGGTGTGAACGCTACGTATAGCGTTACTAGCTTTCAGTCAAACCTTACAATGAACGACACGTTTTTTAAGTTCGATGAAAAGAACAAACCTGGTGTTGTTGTCATTGACTTAACAAAAAATTAAACATGACACGCCTCAGCTATCTCATGTTGGGGCTTGTTTTGCTTGCAGGCACGTCTTGTAAAAACCGCAACCAAGTTCCAGAATCAGCCTACATTGTGTTTGCAGAAACGCCGTGTTTCGGAACTTGTCCGATATACAAAATGACTGTGTATGGTTCGGGATTAGCCAAATATGAAGGCGAAAGGTTTTCATCGAAGATTGGAAGTTTTGAGAAACAATTGTCGGCCAAAGAAACCAAAGATCTATTCAATCAGATTTATGATTTTTCTTGGAGCGAATTTCAAGAAAAGTATCCTGCCTCCGTATCAGACCTGCCTAGCACTGTTTTTGAATTTAACTACAAAGAGATTTCTAAGAAGCGCGTGAAGGTCACCGGTGAACATCCTGCGGAGTTAGATGTTTTAAAAGGTATCTTGTCTACATTAGCTGAAAGCGAAGGTTGGACAGACTTGAACACACAATAAATCATGTTTAAATTATTGACCCAAATCATTGACGACATTTTATGGCCGTCTGTATTTGTTGTCTTTTTTTGGCTGATTTTTTTTACGAATGAAGCCTACTTGCTGCACCTCAATAATTTTGGTGTACAACCGAGGGAAATACCTGGCTTACTGGGCATTGTTTTTATGCCTTTTCTCCACGGAGATTTTACCCACCTCTTTTCAAACACAATACCTTTTTTAGTTTCAGCCTCTTTCATCTTCCACTTTTTCAAAGAAAAAAGCTGGCGCATTTTTATTGGCATCTGGCTCATCAGCGGATTAGGAATTTGGTTACTTGGCCAAGAAAGAACGGTCCATATTGGTGCCAGTGGGTTGGTATACGGCATGGTTGCCTTCCTCATGACTTCTGGTTTTATCAGACGTAATAAACACTTAACGGCCGTAGCCTTCATTCTTGTATTTATGTACGGCAGTATGATCTGGGGATTGTTTCCACAATATAGTTGGGTTCACGACATGAATATTTCGTGGGAAGGACACTTATTTGGAGCGTTATCCGGCTTGGCATTTGCCTTTTTAGATCGCAAAATTGGTCCAGCCGATGATCCGGATCCATTTGAAGTTGACGACGAAATGCCGCAATGGTGGATTGACATGGAAAATGAAAAACGGGTCATGGAAGAAATGTCTCAAAAGCAACATCCAAATGTTCGGTTTACGTACAAGCCCAAAGACCAAGATACAGATTCTTAATCGTTAAGGAGACTGAATTGTCTCGTATGGAGAAGCGCTTTATCCAAACCCAATTCAGGGCATTATCTTGAGGCGATGCGTCGTCAAATATTCATTCTCTTTCTGACATTCATACCTTGTACACATTCCAATGGCTGGGGATTTTACGCCCATAAAACCATTAATTACGCGGCTGTTTTTACCTTACCAACAGAAATGTTTGGCTTTTATAAAACGCATGCCAATCTAATTCGAGAGATGGCAGTGAATGCGGATAAGCGCCGATACATTTTGGAGAATGAAGCACCCCGACATTATTTGGACGCAGACTTTTATGAAGATGTAGTTCCACTGGATACAATTCCTCATCATTTTGATTCTGCTGTATCAAGATATGGTCTTGACACCATTCTAGCCCATGGCATCGTTCCTTGGCATGTAGTAAGCGTTAAATGGTGGTTGACTAAAGCCTTTGTGAACAAAGACGTTCAAGGCATCATTAAGCTAAGTGCAGACTTAGGACACTATGTGGGTGATTTACACGTGCCTTTACATAGTACGCATAATTACAATGGTCAATTAACCGACCAGCATGGCATTCATGGATTTTGGGAATCGCGCTTGCCAGAATTGTTTGGTCCAGATTACGATTTGTTTGTTGGACAGGCCGAATACATTGACCATGTGGATGAGGCGATTTGGTCTGCTTTTGAAGAAAGCTTTGCTGCAAAAGACTCGGTGCTCATGATCGAAAAACGATTAAGTCAGAGTTTAAATGCCGACAAACTGTATAGCTATGAACTCAGAGGACAAAGCTTAACTAAAGTCTATTCTGTTCAATACAGTGCGTTATATCACAAAGCACTAGAACAAATGGTGGAACGTCGTATGCAATCCAGTATTAAATTGATTGGTTCCTTATGGTTTACAGCCTGGGTGGATGCTGGTCAGCCAGACTTGAACAAGCTTGAAACGATGAGGAATGACACTTCTAGTGATTCAATTCCGTTAGACAATAAGATTAAAGGGAGACCAGAGTCACATTAACTATGGCTTACCTCGTCGACCACCTTTTCCTTTACCGGCTTCAGGTTTGCCTGTCTCTTGGGGTTTTGACTTGATATTATCGTCAGCAGTTACGCCTTCTAGGACTTCAACAAACAGTCCGTCAGAAATGCCCAGTTTCACCTTGCGCTTTTCGTATTCCTGTTTGCCAATTTCTACTTCAACAAAAGGTTTTTTCTGCTCATCGAATTGAAGTAAAGATTCAGAAATTACCAAGATGCTGTCTTTCTTTTCAAGAACGATATCTGCGTTAGCACTATAGCCTGCTCGAATAAAGATATCGTTTTTATTGACGATGGCAGCTTTGATTTCGAATTGGATTGCCCCTTGCTCGTCGACTCCTTTTGGTGAAATGTATTCTAAGGTTGCTGGAATTTTCTGGTCTTCTATCGCACCAAGTGTAAGAATCAAATCCATTCCTAGTTTTAGCTTACCCACTTCCGATTCGTCTACCTTACCTTCAAAAACCATTTTATTCATGTCGGCAACAAAGGCGATGGTGGTACCCGCATTAAAGTTGTTGGCTTCGATCACAGAATTTCCTACTTCTACTGGCACGTCAAGTATGGTACCAGCTATTGTTGAACGAACTAGTGTATTGGATGTCTTACCGGACTTCGATGATACGCCATCACGTACAATTTGTAAGTTGTCGCTTGCAGCAGACAATTCCTCTTTAGCATTATCAAGGGCGATTGAAAACCGCTGATAATCCTGTTGTGAAATCACCTTTTGTTCGTAGAGTGGTTTGTTTCTATTGTAGTCCTTTTGGGCATTATCCAACGCTATTTTCGCTCGATTCAGTCGATTCTCGGCGTTGTTTAGGTTGCTCATATTCGGAATCACCTTGATTTTAGCAATCAGGTCTCCGTATTTAATTTGCTGACCAGCCTCAACGTATAGTTCAGAAATAATACCACTCAATTGAGGTTTGATCTCTATTTCATTTCGCGGCACTACAGAACCAGTAGCAACGGTCTTTTTTACGATTGACGACATAAAAGCCTTCTCCGTGGTGAATACCACTGGTTGCGACTTCCCTTTATTAAACAAGTAATAAAATGTTGCGACGAATAGACCCGCAAAAACAACGATAAGGAATATTTTGAAAAACTTTTTCATTTCGTATTCATGCAAATCTGAATGTAAAAATATGACCTACCGAATTATATTTCAGTTTGTCGACCAAGCAGAAATAATAATCTATTAAGCGAACGATTCTGTTGCCCAATACGTCATTGTTTCCTTTGGTTTAATGGCCATTACTGGAATATTCTTAGACTCATGGATGATGTGTCTTGCGAATGACCCAATTCTTAAATAATCTTGAACACCAGTTTCTTTCTGCGTCATAATCATAATAAGGTCTGCCTTGATTTCATCGGCGTATTGTACAACATCTTTCCCAAAATGTTCTGGGTACTGAATGTCATCTAATATTTTAGATACGTAGTCAATGCCATGCTTCGACAAGATTTTTTCAACTTGTTTCAAACTCGCGTTTACCCTGTTTGCTAAAAATTCGTCTTTCTCGATTTCCATGATCACATGAATTTGAGAATTGTACTGACGTGCAACATGAATTGCCCAGTCTACTTTTTGACGTGATTCGCGTGTTAAATCGATAGGTAAAACGATTTTTTCGTACTTCATGTTAGACTTAATGTCCTTCACAATAACTACAGGAACCTCAGAGCTTTTCAGCACTCGAGTTGTTGTACTTCCCATAAATCGCTCCATGCCACTAGCACCACTAAAGCCCATGACAATACTGTCGCAAGCATATGTTTGAGAAACCTCAATGATTTGTTTGTACACCTTACCCTCGCGAACCAACGTGTTCACAGTTAAACTTGGGTTTTTAGCTTTAATTGCTTCCGCTTTCTCCAACAACTTTGCGTTGATGGTATCGATCATTACAGCTTTTTCTATTCCACCACTAAAAATAGACTTGAAAAAAGTTTCTTCAACTACATAAAGTAGCGTAATTTGGTTGTCGAATAAACCAGCAATGCCCACTGCATGGTCCATTGCAAAGTTTGAAGCAGTTGATAGATCGGTTGGGACTAAGATGATGTTGTCCTTCGGCGTTTTTATTGAATTCATCTAAACGTGTTTATTTGCCGCAAAAGTAGTACTATTACATTTTAAGAATTGCAAGAATCTGAATTAATACTTAACCCTGACGGTTCGGTGTATCATCTCGCCGTTTTACCCCACCAAATTGCGCCGTTAATTGTCACTGTTGGTGATCCCAATAGAGTTCATTTGGTGAGTCAATTCTTTGATCGCATTGATTTCAAAATATCCAACCGAGAATTTGTCATACACACGGGCACATATCAAGGAGTCCCAATAACCTGTATGAGTACAGGCATGGGCACCGACAACATTGACATTGTCTTGAATGAATTGGATGCTTTATTCAATATTGATTTACAAACCAGAAAAATTAAAGAGCATCATCAATCCATTACCATCGTCCGGATTGGTACGTCAGGAAGTATCCGAAACGACATTCCAGTAGGAAGTGTTTTGGCCACAGAAATAGCCATCGGTCTGGAATCGTTGTTTAGTTGGTATGAGTTAGCATCACCTAGTCAAGCAGAACAGTTGTGGGTTGACCAATTGAAGCAGGTTGAGCTGCCCTTAGTGCCGGCTGTATTTCAATCAGACGCTAAATTACAATCCTTGTTTTCGTCTGAATTTGAGTCGGGAATCACCTTGACCGCCGGTGGATTTTATGCACCACAAAACCGAAAACTTCGCTTGAATCCGAGTGTTGATGTGGTAGATCGACTAAAAAACATTCAGGTGAATGGTCAGTTTGTCACCAACATTGAAATGGAGACCGCTGGCATTTATGGATTGAGTAAAATGTTAGGCCACAAGGCAATATCGATTAACACCATTATGGCTAACCGATTGACGGGAGAGTTCGCTTCCAATCCGGAAGACATTATGTTGAATACCATTCAAAAAACGTTACATCTTTTATGCAAATCGTAGCTGTCACAAGTAAAAAACAGTTCCGCACTTTTTTATCCGTTCCGAAGTTCATTTATCAGAACGACAAAGAATACATATCTCCCATTAAGCAAGAAATCACCAAAATACTTTGGGACCATAAAACTCCCGATGAGGTTGGGCTCTGGGTTATGATTGTAAACAATGAGGCAGTTGGAAGAATTGCGGCTTTTGTCAATAAAGGAAACAAAGGCGGATTGGGTTTTTTTGAATGTATAGATGACACAACAGCCGCCCATGCATTGTTTGATGCAGGAATTGACTGGTTGAAAAAGAAAAGCATTTCGAGTGTAGAGGCGCCAGTAAACTATGGTGAACGAGATAAGTTTTGGGGATTGTTGGTTGAGGGATTTCGCCATCCGAGTTACCAAGAAAACTACAACCCAATGTATTATCAGCACTTATTTGAATCGTATCACTTCGTGGAAGCCTTTCGACAATCCACTCAAGAAATATCGCCAAAACGATTTAACGAGGAGAAGATGGCGGCATTGGCTCAGAAAGTTGAACAGAATCCAGACATCTCGATTCGACATATCGATAAAAACAATCTTAAGAAATATGCTACGGACTTTGCGACTATTTATAATGCCGCATGGAAACAGCATGAGCATTTCCAACCTTTAGACACGACAAAAGTGTTAAAGATTATGAAATCTATGAAGCCGGTTATGCGTGAAGACCTACTTTGGTTCACCTACGACAAAGAACAGCCAGTCGCATTTTATGTGAGCATCATCGAAATAAATGAGATCTTCAAAAACCTAAACGGCAATTTAAATTGGCTTGGAAAGCTTAAGTTTTTATATCTAAAAAGCAGAACGCCGATTACGAGAATACGCGGATTGGTGTTCGGTGTAATACCGAGTCATCAAGGATTAGGCATTACTTCAGGCATGATGATGAAGGTGTTTAACATCTTTAAAACCGACCCTCATTTGCAAACAAGTGAGCTGGCTTGGATCGGTGATTTTAACCCAAGAATGTTGCGACTTATGAAGTCAATTGGGGCACAAGAAATCAAGCAACACATCACCTATCAAAAAAAGATTTAAAAAAACGCAGCGCTTATTGTTTTGATTCGTAAAAAATCTATTTTTGCACCCTCAAAAAACGGATTTGGTTTCGCCCATAACTGTTGATTGGATGATTCAGTAGCTCAGTTGGTAGAGCATTTCCCTTTTAAGGAAGTGGTCCAGGGTTCGAGTCCCTGCTGGATCACAACTTAAGCCTAACTCTCAACGAGTTAGGCTTTTTTTATGTCAATTGTATACGGCTCTGTATACGGTTTTTTTTAGTTTCGCTATTGATGTATCTTTGGATTATAATCAATCACACAACGTATGAGTTCATTAAAGTATAAAGAAAAAGCTATTCAAGGAACTATCGAAGTTTATGATGACAAGACTTTAATTAAAAGAGGGCTTATGGGACGCTTGACCACTGGCAGTGGAGGTGAAAAAACTTTCATTTATAATAAGTTGTCCGGTGTCGAGTATAAGAAAGCAAGTGTACGTCTTCAGCGAAAGTTGAACTTTTTGAGTTAAAAACTAAGAGAGAGTTCATGCTAATTTAGGTTTAATTTTCTGATACTGTTTTTTTCGTGCCTTTAGCGTTCCTGATTTTGGTCTTTCTTCCGTTGCTTCAATTTCGACTTCAGCCTTTGCCGTGAGTAAACCTCTGCAGGAGTCAGGTTCTGCAAAGATTCGTGGTAGCGTTTGTTGTTGTAATACTCCACGAACTCGTTGAGTTTTCTGTTCCAGCTGTTCCGGGCTGAAGTAATTGTCCAGTTTGACCACATTCTTCATGGATCGGTGATAGCGTTCTATCTTTCCTTGGGTCTGGGGGTGTAAGCGGCCGGCCTCGAACGTGCTCCATATTTTGGATCTGCCAGGATAATTCGGCAAGTTCGTTGTGAGATGTAGCATGATCCATTGTCCGATAGTAGTTTTGGTCTACTGTTGCTCTGTGACACCTCCGAGGCAAGTAAGGCTTCATCTAGGGTAGCTTTCACGTCTTCTGCCTTCATAGCTAGGAGCACAGCCTCCAGTTGACTATAAATCGGCTGTAGTCGTCTAGATACTGGTTGACAGGTAATACCAACCCCAACCGAAGATCTTGAAGTAGGTGAAGTCCGTCTGCCACATCTGGTTGACTCGTGTGGTTTTATCCTTAAAACTGTCCGAAGCACTCATGATTCTAAAGGATGGTGTGGTTATTAATCCATTTTCTTTTAGTATGCGATAAACACTAGATTCGCTGATGTAATAGCTGTACGTATCGGTAATATGCCAGGCCACTTCACGTGACGAAAGCTCTGGCCTTTCTAAAGCTATCTCAACTACCTTGTCCCGGTCTTGCTCATTGATTCTATTCCAAGAACCTTGCCTTTTGCTGGGCTTACGTGCCAGTCCTTCATAGCCTAACTCGGTGTAAGCTCTGTACCAGTTGTAAAATGTTGTTTTGTTAATTTTAAGCTCTCTCAGAGTGCGGATAACACCCAAATCTGATTGCTCTACAAGTTGAATCAACTCGTACTTTCTCTTGTTGACTGTAATGCATATACTTCCTCCTTTCTATTCTTCGCCACTTAAGTTTTTTTTTCAACTCTCTGTTGCGTAAAGAAAGTTCTGCTACCAGTTCTTTGAGTGATTGGTTCTCTGTCTTTATCTCATGAACCTCAGTTGTATTGGCTTCACGCATAGTGTCGCCAGATAAACGACGTTTACCGGCTTCCATAAAGTCTTTGGCCCATTTGTAATAATTGCCTTGACTAATACCTTCCTTCCTGCATAACTCGGCAATCGTGGTTTCTCCACGCATGCCATCAATAATGATTCTAATCTTTTCTTCTGAACTGTAGACCTTTCTGGTCTTTCTTTTTAACTCACTGATCAGTGAACTTGTGCTTTTCTTTTTTACCATCTCTGGGTGATTTAAAGGGTTATAAAGTTATTAAAACCTCTCTCTTAAATCTTTACACTTAATAGTTCACTTTTTGCTGACGGTATACAACAATTGGTACAAATCCTTTACCGAAGATGGTTATGAAGGATTAGCTCGTAAACCATCGAAAAGAAAGAGTTCGTGGAATCAAATTAATGAATCGGACAGAGACAAGGTGGTTGAAATAGCCCTAGAACAATCCGAACTTTCCCCTAGAGAAGTAGCCTGGTATATAACCGATACGTATAGCTATTACATTAGCGAATCAAGTGTGTACCGCATCTTAAAAGCTAATGGTCTGATATCAACACCTTCCTTTAGAATCATGAGTGCATCAGACAGTTTTCATGACAAAACAACACATGTTAATCAGATGTGGCAAACAGACTTCACCTACTTTAAGATCTTTGGTTGGGGTTGGTATTACCTCTCTACAGTTCTAGACGATTACAGCCGATTTATTGTCAACTGGAAGCTGTGTTCCTCTATGAAGGCAGAAGATGTTAAAGCTACCTTAAATGAAGCTTTACTTGCTTCGGACGTTCCAGAGAACAGTAGACCTAAACTTCTTTCGGACAATGGATCATGCTACATATCACTAGAACTTGCCAATTATCTACAGATCCAAAATATGAAACACGTTCGAGGTAGGCCTCTTCACCCTCAGACTCAAGGAAAGATTGAACGTTATCATAGATCCATGAAGAATGTGGTCAAATTGGACAATTACTTCAGCCCGGAACAGCTGGAACAAAAACTTAATGAGTTCGTTTATTATTACAACAATAAACGCTACCATGAATCTTTGCAAAACCTGACTCCTGCAGAGGTTTATCACGGCAAAGCTGAGTCGAAATTGAAGCAACGAAGAATGACTAAATCAAGAACGCTAAAAGCACGAAAAAAACAGTATCAAAAATTAAACCTAAATTAGCATGAACTCTCTCTTAGCTTTTGACCCCAAAAGTTCAACTTTCGCTGAAGACGTACAGTTTTTAATTATTCATTCAATAGGTACTCAATATACAACAAACCTGACATTACTGTGATGTAAATGAAGTCTCTAGAATTGTTGTGTGCTTTAATTACATTTGATATAATGAACTCGAACCCTTTGACCCAATCGTCTCAATCCTTTTTTAAAATGTTACAGAGACTGCACTTATTTTTAGTTATTGGTGTGGTACTCTTTTTAGCCATATCCATCTACCTTGTAGAATCTGGCGGCTTAGGTGAAGATGAGGAGATGATCGAAATCTTTCAATACTTTGTGCCCATCTTCGCAATGATCTGCATAATCGCTTCACGGTTTATGTTTAACAAAAGGAGAGCGACTTTGGCGTCAGCTAAGACCTTACAAGAAAAAACAGAAGGATATCAAGCTGCTTTAATTGTCAAGTGGGCCTTGATTGAGGGAGCAAGTTTATTCGCCATAATCACCTTTATGCTAACCGGCAACTATGGCTTGGGCACCATCGCATTTATCATGTTAATGTATCTCATCCTTCAGCGACCCAATTTGGAATCGGCTCTGGAAGATATGAACCTAAGTCATGCGGATTTTGGCAAAGTAAGAGACCCTAAAGCCATCATATTTGACCGTTCAAAAAGCAAACATGATTAGAAACAACAACCCTGAACCACAACCCAATAATCCCTTACATGGTGTTAAGCTAAAAGACATCCTGAGTTTCTTGGTGGATCAACTCGGGTGGCAAGCCCTTGGTGAAGAATTAAACATCAAAGCGTTTTTGAACAATCCAACCATTAACTCAAGTCTAAAATTTCTGCGTCAAACACCATGGGCGCGAGACAAGGTTGAGGAATTGTATTTGCGGTTGATTGATAAGTGAGGGCTGACGCTAATCAATAACCCAATTTCTTGTGCAAGTACTTCCTTCAACGTCAACCCATTCGTCAAGCAAAACTCTATTTAACACAATTATTTGAGTCTTTTCAACTCTCACGTTTTGCTTCCCTACTTCTACATCAAAACATATTAGTTCTCCAGACTCAATCGTTGCAACTCGATCGTCATTTAAATAAACTGCAATTTTCTTATCTCTTGTGTTTTCAAAACAGAATTCGTAAAAATCACAAGTATTTGGTGTTGCATCGACCCAATCATCACATCCACAGTTAAGCAACACTCCAATAAACACTACAAATAGGAATACATATTTCATGGCGACGTTTTTATGGTTCTATATATCATTGGTCGAAGTTAATGCTCCTGAATCTCCAGGATAATCGTAATATAACTCCATCACTCAAGTTAGTCATATTTTAGTACATAATACTGATACCATTTTATAAGAATTGCAAAACGCAAATAGTTGCATAAACAATGCAATTCTTAACACCAAATGGCGCTTATGGCAAGAAATTCGACACTGTCTATTATAAATCAATTTCGTCCGCATCATGTTGGACACAATCTCAAAAGTACACAAAAAAAAACCCCCAGCGTTAACTGAGGTTTTCATTAGTCTTTGTGATTACCGACGAGGCTCCATCTGTCGCTTGTCGGCACAGGCCCATTCCGACGATTCTCCTGGCGTCGAATGTCTGGACGAGTCTATAATTACACATAAAAAAACCCCAGCGTTAACTGAGGTTTTCATTAGTCTTTGTGATCCCATCAGGACTCGAACCTGAAACCTACTGCTTAGAAGGCAGTTGCTCTATCCAGTTGAGCTATGAGACCCTAAGTCCTTAGTGCACTGTGAATCTGGTTTGACGGTCATTCTGAAATTCATCTGGACAAACCTTGACCACTTGTCAGGGTGGCAGTCCCGATAACTATCGGGACGAACCATTGACTTTTTTGTCGGGGTGGCAGGATTCGAACCTGCGACCTCCTGCTCCCAAAGCAGGCGCGATAACCGGGCTACGCTACACCCCGAAGTGTGTAATACAAAGAGAAAGTCCGACTTTTTACAGTCATTGTAACCCTAAAATTACTTGCGGTGAGGGCGGGATTCGAACCCGCGGTACCCTTTAGAGGTACGGCAGTTTAGCAAACTACTGGTTTAAGCCACTCACCCACCTCACCGAATGGGTCGGCAAAATTAGCTTTTTTTTTAAATTATCATTTGTTTTTTGACTTTTTCGTAAAAAAAATAACAAGCATGAAATTTGTTACTGTATTGTAAAGGTTTTTTATAAAATTTGAGCCAAGTCTATGACACTACCAACCCCCAAAAATTACCAGTTTGTAGAAATGAAAACCTACGGGTCTACAGAATGGCTGGCAGATAATAAAAAGAAGTACCGCTCTGTATTCGACAAAGCCGAAGTAGGCTACGTTTACTGTGAGTTTCGCTTTCTTAATCTCAAATACAAACAAGCCGACTGGCCGCTCAAACTGAACCTGAAATGTATTGATGAAAATAAAAAGGAAATCTGTGACCTAAATTGTGACCGTTCTGTTTCTATCAATGCCCAAGATGTGTACATTCGAGAAGGATGGGGAACACGCAGTTCAGGTGGGTTTTGGAATAAAGGCACTTACAAATGGGAAGCATGGATTGATGGAGAACTCATTGCCGAAAAAAACTTCTATGTGCAAGACTATGGCATCGTCTCTGGTTTGGGACAGCCATACTTCAATATTGAGTCAATCAAGTTTTATGAAGGTCCTGACGCCAACGTCCTTATCGACAGTCGGCGCTATTACCGCACCTTTAACCACCAATTCACAAGATACATTTGGGCGGAACTAAAGGCAGAAAACCTAATACCGAATGTAAAATATTGGACGTGTGAACTCACTTTCAACTTTAGAACAAGTAGCAACTTATTAAAAGGAACTGTTACAAAACTATTCTTCGTCTATCCACAAGAACCGACCTTCGTCATTACTGTAGGTTGGGGTTCCGACATCATTGGAACATGGGGAAAAGGCAGCTACTACATGGACATATTATTCCAAGACAAGCTGCTTGCTAGTAAGAATTTCAATATCGGAGATGACTACATTGAGGCGTCTGAGTCTGACTTCACCATCATGAGGCATATCGATGAATCGAAGCTGACTGATGCCCCAACCAAAAAATCATTTCAGAGCAGAACGAGCACGGAAATCGCAAAGACAACTGAAGCTGATGTAATGATTGAAATGGAAGACTTGATTGGTCTAAATGGTGTAAAGGATAGGATTAAGGAATACAGCAACTATCTTCAATTTATTTCTCTTCGAAAAGAAAAAGGCATCGAAGAAAATGAGCCACTCAACATCCATTCAGTATTCAAAGGCAATCCAGGTACAGGTAAAACAACGGTTGCAAGAAAATTAGGCAAAATCTATAAACGGCTGGGCTTACTCTCAAAAGGGCATGTCCACGAGGTAGATCGTGCAGATTTAGTCGCTGAGTTTATTGGCCAAACCGCACCAAAAACCAAAGCTGCCATCAAAAAAGCAAAGGGAGGCATCCTGTTTATAGACGAAGCGTATTCACTTGCTAGAAAAGACGACGACGCCAAAGACTTTGGAAAAGAAGCCATTGAAATCCTGTTGAAAGAAATGACAGACGAGGATGACATGGCGGTGATTGCCGCTGGATATCCTGATGAAATGGACAATTTCCTAAACTCCAACCCGGGTTTAAAATCTCGGTTCAATCAGGTGTTTGATTTTGCAGATTACATCCCTCAAGAATTGATTCAAATCGCAGAATATTCTGCAGATAAACGTGGCATCACTTTTAGTAAAGAAGCAAAAGACGAATTATATAAAAAACTCGTAGATGCCTATCGTGATCGTGATCGTTTTTTTGGAAATGCCCGATTGGTGAACTCATTGGTTGACGAGTGCAAAATGAATCTAGGTCTGCGCGTTATGGCGGTAAAACATCCAGAATCATTGAGCATGGAAGATTTATCGACCATCACCACCGAGGATGTGAGCCAGCTTTCTATTGCCAAACCAGACGCGATTCCAGACATCCCAATAGACGAAGACTTATTAAGAGAGTCGGTAGCTAAACTGGAGTTGATGATGGGTCTTGAGCGTGTTAAAAACGACATAAAAGACTTAGTAAAACTGGTTCGGTTTTATAAAGAAACGGGTAAAGACTTTAGACAAACCTTCTCATTGCATTCGGTGTTCACAGGTAATCCAGGAACAGGTAAAACGACTGTCGCTCGAATTCTCACCCAGATTTACAAAGCGTTAGGCATTATTGAAAGAGGTAATTTGGTGGAATGTGACCGTCAATCACTGGTAGGTGGTTATGTGGGACAAACTGCCATTAAGACTGGTGAAATCATTGACCGCGCTATGGGCGGTGTGCTGTTCATAGACGAAGCGTATTCACTCACAGAGGGTGGTAACTCAGATTATGGAAAAGAGGCCATAGAGATCATCCTAAAGCGAATGGAAGACTACCGTGGTAACTTTATTGTGATTGCTGCTGGATATACAGACAACATGCGTCGTTTCCTAGAATCAAACCCAGGACTGAAATCCAGATTTGATCGTACCTTTACGTTTGAGGATTTCGAACCAGCAGACTTGAATGCCATTGCCGTAAATCAATTTTCAGAACACAACTTAAAGCCTGACAAGGCAGCTAAGGAGATGTTGGTGAAAATGATGCAGGTGATGTACGACGGTCGAGATAAATATTTCGGAAATGGTCGTGCAGTTAGAAAAGTAGTTGAAGAAGCCGTACGGAATCAGCACTTGCGGATGAGTGGAATTACCAATGCAAAACGGACGAAGAAAATGATTCAAACTTTAACGGTTGAAGATTTAGAAACGATCCAACTCGCCGATGAAGTGAAGAAAATGGATCGTGGCAGTATTGGGTTTAAAATGACATAACATGAAACAAATCAAACTAACAATCTTACTCTTATTCTTGTCGGCGACAACCACGTTTGCACAAGACTCTGTATTATTAAGCAAGTTCCACCTTGGCTCCAATTTGTCGAGTTTTATTCAAAAGGACAATCGACCTACGCTGGTGATGACGTATAACATTACGACAAACAACTTTGCAAGATTACAAGTGGGTTATGCAGCTGGTTCTGGAAATTTGGAGACAGATTTAAATGCGACGAATTCTCAAAACAACAACTTAAACGGAGATACGTCTATTACGAATAGTCCGTATTCGAACAGTTCGTTTGCCATACAGTTGGGTTATTACAGAACGACTAAAATCGATCAAAAATTTAGTATTTATTATGGGTTAGATCTCGTTTTTAGACAAGACCACGACTTTAGTGAACTGAACTTAAAAACGAGAAGAGAATTCTCACAGCAACAAATTCAATTCTTTGAAACAAGGGAAAAACTAAACACCAAAATGCTATCGTATGGCGTTGCGCCCATGTTTGGTGTTCAATACCAAGTGGCCAAAAGATTTCAGATTGGATACGAACTGCACATTTCAGTATTGGCCAACGACTATAATCAGAAAGTAAATAGAACCACGGTCCAAACTTCGTCGTTCGATCCGAGGATTTTTGAATTAACCATTGCTGGCACGAAAGCTTGGAACGAAGTAACCAATCAGTTCAACCCCATGAGCGGGTTGTTTTTGTCGTTTAGGTTATAGGGTAAACAATTCCCCGTTTACAAACACGTCGTCAATCAGATTATCACCAAACTGGTAAGGGATTGAATTGATGGACTTGATTCCTTTGCATACCACCACGTTTCCACGTTTCCCTATCGCTATGCTACCAACGTCTTCTGCTATTTCAAGAGCATTCGCTGCGTTTATGGTCAATGCGTTTAATGCCTCGGTTGGCAACAGCTGCATATAAATACATGCAAGACTCATTACAAAGTTCAGGTTACCAGTTGGAGAGGATCCGGGGTTGTAATCACTTGCCAAAACAAGTGGTACACCTGCCTCAATCAGTTTTCGGCTTGGTGTGTAAGGTATTTTTAGAAAAAAGGAACACGCTGGCAAAGCAACACCGAACATGTTACTCGCTGCCAAAGTGTTAATGTCTGCATCTGTCATGACTTCAAGATGTTCCACACTAATGGCTTGGTGCTCGGCAGCCATTTGAACCGCTCCGAAGCTTTCAAATTGATTTACGTGTAATCTTGATTTCAAACCGTGTTTCAAACCGGCTTCGACTACTTTTCTAGTCTGCTCAACAGTAAAATATCCAGCCTCACAAAACGCATCAATATAATCAGCTAGTCCTTCCTCCACTACTGTTGGCAAAACCTCGTTGATTAAGTTTTGGACATAACCTTCATGGTCGTTTGCATATTCTTTTGGGAAGGCATGCGCTCCTAAAAACGTAGCTTTAATAGGTATTGGACTGTTTTCTTTTAATCGTTTGATGACGCGCAACATCTTTAACTCAGCGTCTTTGTTCAGTCCGTAACCACTTTTGATTTCGATGGCTCCCGTTCCTAAACGAATGAGGGAATGAAGTCTAGCAGTAGCGTCGGCATACAATTCTTCCTCAGACATGTTTCTGAGTTTCTCTACCGAGTTTAAAATGCCGCCACCTCGATTGGCAATTTCTTGATACGTTAAGCCATTAATGCGATCCACGAACTCGTCTTCACGGTTTTTGGCAAAGACCAAATGTGTGTGGCAATCGACATAACTGGGATATACGATTCCACCTTCGACATCATACATAAGCTTTCCATCTAGAGGAATAGCTTCCATCAAGCCGAAGCCAGTAATGCGGCCATCGGAAAAATCTAAATATGCGTTATCAAGTGTAGCGACTTCCGCCAAATCGTTACCCACTTTGACGGCGTTATTCCCTGTCAGTCCGTATAATCGGCCAATATTTATTAAGCGCACACTGCCCATATCTCCAAAATTCGTTTTCTTCGTGAAGAGCGAAAATACAGATTATTAAGAGCACCTTATGGCGATTATCAAAAGTTTTAAAAACCGACAACCACAAATAAATGAAACCGCTTTTATTGCTGAAAATGCGGCCATCATTGGCGACGTTACAATAGGAGAAAAAGCGTCTATCTGGTACGGAGCTGTGTTACGCGGTGATTCAGATTCCATTCATATCGGAGCCAGAACAAATGTGCAAGACAATGCCGTCGTTCATGTAGATCCAGGCTTTCCTGTTTCAATTGGTGACGATAGCATTGTTGGCCACCTAGCTTTGGTACATGGCGCGACCATAGAAAACAATGTATTGGTTGGCATGCATTCAACCATATTAAATGGTGCTCACATTGGCGAATTTTCCATCATTGGTGCCAATGCATTGGTTACATCCAACACCATTGTCCCACCAAAATCTCTTGTCCTGGGGAGTCCAGCTAAAGTTGTCAAACAACTCACAGACAAACAAATTGACAACATCAAACGCAACGCAGCAGCGTATGTAGCGCTTGGTGAGGCCTACCTTTTAGACCAATTATCACAGTAACATCACAAAACACATGTTATCCACGAATCATTCACAGTGGATAACTCGGATAGGCTTTATCTTAATATTGACCCATCAAAGTCGCAGACGGTAAACTATAGTGCGAAAGATAATTGTTCGTCTACGACGAATTATGACGAGGCTTTAGGTATTCGTTAATAATTTTTAGTTATTTGGTTTAGTTATTTAGAAAACCGGAGCTTAGTCACTCCGGTTTTTTTTATTGCCTGTTGCAATCTGGATATCAAAATTACTGATAGCAATTCCTTGTTGCTTTATGCGGGTAACGTTAGTTTTGCATCAAATTAAGAAACAGAAAATTATGTCAGTATTAGTTGGAAAAAAAGCACCATCATTTGTTGCTGGAGCAGTGGTAAACGGAGAAGAAATCATTCCAAACTTCTCGTTAGATCAATATTTAAAAGAGAAGTATGTCATCTTTTTCTTTTACCCAAAAGACTTCACGTTTGTATGCCCGACTGAGTTGCATGCATTTCAAGAAAAATTAGAAGAATTTAAAGCAAAAGGTTGTGAAATCGTAGCTTGTTCAACAGACACTGAAGAGTCGCACTGGGGATGGTTACAGATGGCTAAAGACCATGGTGGAATTCAAGGCATCACGTACCCAATCGTTGCCGATACTACGAAAACCATCAGCATCAATTATGGCGTTTTAGCTGGAGATTATGGTTACGACGAAAACGAACAATTGGCTGCAAGCGGTCCAATGATTGCGTATAGAGGTTTATTCCTTATCGACAAAGAAGGTACCGTTAGACATCAATTGGTGAACGATTTACCATTGGGTAGAAACGTAAATGAGGCGATGCGCATGTTGGATTCATTAATCCACCTAGAAACACATGGTGAGGTTTGTCCTGCAAACTGGGAAGAAGGAAAAACAGCAATGAACGCGACCCACGATGGTGTTGCTGATTATTTGTCTAAGAACTAATTCTCAAAAAACATTATATCAGGCCCAATTCAGTAATGAGTTGGGCTTTTTTTATTCTTGCTTTTTAAGTCTTAACTCATTAGCTCCGATGATGAGAATGTCTGTTTTGTTGTAGGTTTTAACAACGCCATTGTTTTCGATTTGTAGTAAGTCAAATTTGGCAATGGTTTTTTGTGGATGAACCGCTTTGTAGAGTTCTTTATGGTCTACTCCTTTCGGCAAGCTAGAAATCGTCCAATTTCCATGTCCATTGTCAATACCTGAAAAGTACATTTTACCAATACCGCCATCTACATCTTTACTCACGGCTTTTATCGTACAGTTTCCACTATACACATCAAATGGTTTTGTAGAATCAAGAGTCACCAAGTACAAGTGTTCATATTGTGATTGTAATGTTATTGAAAGTGTATCGTTGATGTAGGTTATTTCACCTTCAACGTAGGAAGCCGACATATGGTTTTGGCTCTCGACATTGGATGGATGCAAATGAGAAACGACAAAAACCCCATTTTCATGATCTATTTCGTATCGTTTTCCATCATAACTGTGAGAACGTGTAGAACCATTGGTTTTAGCTGTGTTGTCAAATGCCTTTCCAAATTTTACGAAATCTCCGTTCTCCAAATCCTCAGAAAAGTATTGACTGGTAAAAACACTTACAGCCTGCAACGAAATGAAGAGGATGCAAGAAAATAAGGCGAGAAATGCGGTTTTATGCTTTTTCATATAGGTGGTTTATGGAATGTGAAAGTACAAAAACATAATTTGAAATGCCTGTCATTTTTCGTCCTCACAAGCAACTTTCCAATACATCCTTGTATCTTCCTGTTATGAAAACCATCCTGCTAGCTTTTGTATTGTGTATCGCTCAGTATTCATTTGGGCAAGACATTACTTCTGCATTAATCGGTCATGCGTTTACGGATGATAACACAATTGCCATGTATTTTGACATTCACACAACGGCAAACGTGACTTCCGTTCCCACGTCACAAATTGAAGTCAGCTTAAGTGATATCAGCACCAAAACACACATACCCGTCACTAATTTTCGCTTAATTTCACAAGTCAAGGAACGCGTTGGCTGCGATTCCTCAACCGACACCTATATGCACCAATATGCCGCCAGTATCGATTTGACGGATCCTGCGTTTTCAGCGCTATCGTCTTCTTGTGTATTGAGAGGCGAGCTCGTTGTTGCCAACCGACTTGGTGGATCTACGACTACCGATGGACACAACAAAACGATTTATGTGTATGATGAGTTCGAAAGGTGTTCCCAAAAACTGTCGAACAGAAATACGTTTCAAACGGTTTCAAACGGCATGTCTTACGGATGTGTCAATCAACCCACAAGTATGTTCGCCGGGGCATTTGACCGAGCTGAATTGGATTCATTAAGCTTTGAATTGGTGAATCCGATGATAGACCGTCAAAACTCAGTGACGTATAAAACAGGTTTTTCCGCCCAAAAACCTTTATCAATCGCGAACACTACAGACTTTGAATTTAATACGGGAACTGGGGATATTGCTTTTTATCCTTCGGACACAAGCGACAACAAAACGTCGGTAGCCATTAAAACTGCAGAATGGCGCAAGAACAATTCTGGGCAGTATCGTATCGTTGGAACCAACGTGAGGGAATTACTGTTTTTTGTCAGCCAATGTTTTTCAAACAACCCTCCGGTAATTAAGGCAAGATTTACCCATGAAATTTGCGAAGGAGAAGAATTGTGTTTTACCATATCAAGTGAAGATAAGATTAAACTACCTCCTCCTCCATTACCAAAACCTGAACCAGACTCTGTCACAATCACATGGAATCGTGGTATTCCGGATGCGAGCTTCACCGTTCTAAACCCTAAACAATTGAATCAAGCTGCTCGATTTTGTTGGACTCCCAAAGTCGGTACGGCAAGTAAATTACCTTATACGTTTGTCGTTACCGCAAGAGACAATTTTTGTCCAATTAACGGGGTCACCAAACGCGCGTTTCAGGTGTACGTTACACCTCCAACCACGGGAAACTTAGTAGTGCAGAGGCATACCGACAGTACATTTTCGGTAATGGTACACGTCACGGAAACTAAAGACTTAAGTCTGTATACGTACGATTTGGAACTAAATGATGTGGGCGGCAATCCATTATCACCAACACTCGGCTACTTTAAGTCTACTGGTCAGAATACAAGCAAAAGGAACATGGATACGATTATTATGCGCTCAAGTACCAAATTTGTCATCAATACAAAAATTGAAAACAAATATGCTTCGGATTGCCATGCAGAATTTCAAGACACGTTCAACTTCCATACAGCTACGGTCCAAATGCTCTCGTCTAACCAGTTGCGCATTTTCCCCAACCCAACAAATGGTCTCATCTATATTGACTATAGTTTAACACAAGTTGAAGTAAGAAATGGTATTGGACAGATACTGATTGAAAGTGCAGAATCAGAGTCAATAGACTTAACCTTTGTACCAGCTGGCATTTACACCATTTCTGGTGTACGTGACAACCAACGCTACATTGGCAAAGTACTCAAGTATTAATCAATACTCTTACGCACCTTTTTGGTGTATTCGCGCAACGACTCCATCAGTTTTGTGCCGTTGGCCTTCATATCTTCCTGAATCCAAATAGCCGCAATCACATGCGTCAATTGTTCGCCTTCGTCGGCACCTGGAATATCAATTGCTGGCGCTTGCTCCTCAAGAATCGCTTCTTCAGCCGCTTTTAAGTCGTTGATGTCAACTTCCTCAACTAGCTTTTTTATGGTTGGAATATGCATTAGCTCAGCTTGTTTAAGAGATCAACAACGATTTCTTCTTTGTTTGTGGCAGATCCTGCAACCAAGTTTCCGTTTTGGAATACTGCAAAAAATGGAAGGTTGTCAACGCCCGCAAGTTTTCTGGCTGCTTCGTTTTCCTCCGCATTCACATCTAAAAACGTAATACCCGCAAATCGTTCATCATCTGATAATCGACGGAATTTCGGTGCGAACAATTTGCAGCTTCCACACCAGTTTGCGAAATATTTTACGATTACTTTATCGTTTTGTTCAAGCTGACTGTTAAAATCAGCGTCTGTTGATACGTGTACACTCATAATATTGGTAACACAAATTTACCACTCTTGTTTGGTGTTCATCAATTCGAAGACTTGATACTATGATAACTTTACTTTATAGTATCTTGTATATTTGATTCATCTCTCAAATCAAACGACATGAAATATTCCATGCATTATAACAAAGTTGTCACCACCCTCATTTTTATTTCAATTCTGTGTAGCTCAGCGAGTAGTCAGGTTATTGAGCCTCAGGCATCTAAAAAGTTGAGATATGGATACAACATTGCCCCGAACTTATCCGTAATACAACCAAGTTCCGATCTTCCAGCAAACACAACAACTTTTAATACCCTTAATTTTCGGGTAGGATTTCGAGCCGATTATTCATTTAATAAATGGTTTTCTATTTCTCCAGAAATCAATTGGTCGTTTAACGAAGGTGGTTATCGTTTTGCGGATTCCTCTCAATTGGATTATCAGTTAATGCCTATGAGCTTTGACTTTATGACCCACTTAAAATTTAAAAAGTCTTCTGACGACTTAAGTCCATATTGTATCATCGGTCCCAACGTACGTGTACCTGTATTACGCGAAAGTGTAAAACTGCCATACACTACCAGTTCAGATGTTGCTCTAAGTATTGGTCTTGGAATAGAAAAAAGATTTATGTATTTCACCTTTTCACCAGAAGTCCGCTACACTGCAGGATTTATGAATATCAGCAATCACCCATTGGTGCCTACTGCTCAATACAATAATGTGTCTTTGGCCTTAAATTTCACCCTGTAAAAAGATATACAGCAGTAACGTACGTTTCACCAAAAAAATGAAATAAATCTAAATTCAATTTCTAAGATCCTTTCAATTTCATTATATCAAAAAACACTGAGTTTTGCTTTAGAAACTGAGCTACTTCTTTAAACTCAATAAAGAAGGTTTCTTGATGGAAGTGAATATGTCGGTTGATGGGGTTTTGAGTAATAAATATAAAACCCCATTTATTATTCATTTCTCCGAATTCAGGATACATATCGATGGTATAGTTTAAACCACCACTTTCGCAATATCCCACCTCACAATCCAAACTCTCCTTATTTATTGAGTCAATCTTATTATAAACATAGTGGAGATAATCCTTTTTATTGCTGTCTTCAATCTGGCCATATAACTCAACCGGTCTTTGATTATTTAGGTTTATTAGTAGTTTACTACCTGAGGATTGTTCAGGTAGTGAGTCGACATTCGTCGTGACTGAAATATAAAGAAGAGAATCTTGAAGCACTGAAATGTAGTGGCTCTGTTGTTCAAACCGTTTATCTGGTCCTCTTAAACAACTAAGATCGAACAAATCTGTTTCCCACATTGGAACCCTTTTGTTTCTCACAAGTGGTGAAGAGAGGTAAAAAATTTCATCGTAAGACCTTCTTCCGTTGAATTTTAATTTTAATGATAGGATTGAATCTGTTGGTGCCAAAAAACAATTCAAAGTCGGATTAAAAGATTCCCAATCTAATTCTTTAATTGAAATTCCCTTTTGCTTAAGACTGTAACTATACTTATTGTAAAAATCCCTATGAACATATGCATAGGTCAAGAGATCTCTATAAAAATCATAGCGATACATAGTGCGCAAAAAGTTATTTACCTGATTTGCTCGTTCCTTGTTTTCCTTGTCATTTGGGTTTGTAGAGGATATTTGATAACAAACTCTGTATTCAACTTCCGCCATTCGACCACGATACCTTGCTCCTTGGTAATGAATTTTAGACATAGAATCAAGTTTGTATCCTACAAGGTGAATGTTAAAATCGGATTGTCCAACCGACTTTAGTCCAACTACCATTATGAGCATTAGCACTATTGTTCGCAAATAGAAGAATTTACCATCGTTTGAATTCCTATTCATCCTACTCATTTTTCTAAGTAAAACACGTCTTTCCGGCAACTTTATTTCATGGCGTATCAAATACCCATCAACAAACTACTGTCGCCGTAACTTAAAAAACGATAGTTCTTCATTTTCGCTTCTTTGTAAATGTGTTTCCAATCAGTTCCTACCAGGGCACTAATCAGCAACAAAAGCGTTGATTTTGGCAAATGAAAATTGGTAATTAATCCTTCCACAGATCTAATTTCATACCCAGGCATAATCATAATTCCAGACAAGCCCACGACGTCTTCTAATCCTTCACGATCCATGTAGTCAAGGACGTATTGCAAAGCATCGTTGTAAGACACTAAATCACCTTCATATAGATATGGCAGGTGCTGAGTAACGTTCAAAGCGGATTCGCTTCCATCACGAAGTTGAATTCCAACCCAATACAACGTTTCTAAAGTGCGCAAACTCGTGGTGCCAGTGGCTATTCTGGGTCTATCTGTGATCAATGATTGAATCGTTTTACGACTTACCTGATAATATTCCTCATGCATTGGATGGTTCCACACCAAGTCATCCTCAACTGGTTTGAAAGTTCCTGCACCCACGTGTAAAGTCAACTCCGAAGTCGACATTCCTTTTGATTGTAGATTGGCAATAATCTCAGGTGTAAAATGCAAACCAGCAGTTGGCGCTGCCACTGCCCCATCGTGCTTGGCATACACCGTTTGATATCTTGTGGCATCCGACAATTGTGCCTCACGTTTGATGTAAGGCGGTAACGGCATTTTGCCAATCGACTCAATCGCATCGCAAAACGGGACACCTTCTGACCACGTCATTTGCACTTTCCTGTCTTCTTTACTCAATAGTGTAAACTCCATCCACACGTCGGACGTTTCGACACGAATCGTTTCCTTTTCTTTCCAACGCTTTGCATTGCCAATCATGCAGGTCCAAACTGAAGCCTGATTCTGCATTTTGAGAGCACGTTCAACTTCAGCATAAGGTGCAACCGGACTTAATAGAAACACTTGAACTAATGCTCCGGTAGGCTTCGTTACAAATAACCTTGCAGGAATCACCTTGGTATTGTTAAAAACCAACATTGCCTTTTCAGGCAAGAGTCCTGTTATCTCAGAAAAGGTATGATGTGAGGATTGACCGTTTTTATAACACAACAACTTCGAATCATCGCGTTTGTCTAATGGTTTTTGCGCAATAAACTCCTGCGGCAAATCATAATCAAAATCCGATATTTTAACCTCCTGTGGGGCGAGACTCATATTAACTCATATTGTTTTCCTGGCAAACAACGTATCAAATGGTTCATTTCCATTTCCAACAGTTTATATGCCAACACACTTGGACTCAACCTAGTTCGACTACTCAGTCGATCCATGTCTAACAGTCCGTACATCTTTAAGGCGTCAAAGATACTCTGCTCCTGCGGACCAAGTGATATCGGCAGTTCAATTTGTGTCGTCTTTTTCACTTCTAAGTCCCAATTAAGCAACTTGGCAATAGCTTCTCCACTATCCACCAAATGTGCCTTATTGGTTTTGATTAATTGGTGGCAACCCATTGAATTGGCATCACGGGGTCGACCAGGAATCGCCATCACCTCACGGTCGTTTTCAAAAGCCATATTCGCTGTAATGATGGACCCACCACTTTCTGGAGATTCCACCACCAAAACAGCGTCGACCATACCAGCTACAATGCGATTTCTTTTAGGAAAGTTCTCGCGATCCGGAATTGTGCCAGTCACAAATTCTGTGAGCCAACTCCCATTTGATTCTAAAATTTTATTCGCTAAATTGGTATTCTGACTTGGATAAATTCGGTCAAAGCCGTGACCAAAAACACTAATCGTCGACAAGCCCAACTCAATTGCGGATTTATGCGCATATGAATCGATTCCGTATGCCAACCCGCTGACAATGGTAGGTTTGTAATCCTTTAACTCTTCAATGATATCATGTGTGATGTCTTTCCCATGCTGAGTGGCTTTCCTAGTTCCGATTACAGCCAGCATTCTTCTTTCATTCAATTCATTCTCCCCCTTATGAAATAACAACACAGGGGCATTATACACCTGTTTCAACCTAAAAGGATAATCCTTGTCCGTAAAGAAATACGACTTGATTTGGTTGGTTTTAAGGAATTCAATTTCTTGATGCAAGGCATCAAAATCTTTAAAGTAATAGACCTCTTTGGCGGTCTTTTCTCCAATACCAGGAATTTTTCTTAGAAGACTGAGTTTCTCCGCAAAAACTGCTTCCACGCCACCGCAATAACCCACAAGGTTTTTGGCCAGAATAGACCCAATATTCGGAATTTGGCTCAGCGCCAATTGATAGATAAGTGATTCAGACATTTGGTTTATGTCTGCAAAAATAAAGTGGATTTAGACCTTAATCGTCGTCTCGAGATGTGAGAGAATTAAGCATTGCTTTACCAATCAGCCTGTCATACCCGTAAAATGCGTCTTTGTGATACAATAGGATCGTATAGTCATTCTCCGTCTCGCTATGATTACCCTCCGTATACGCATATTCAACCGTTCCGTTCTTTCCCGGAACTACATAATGGTAGTTGTAATAACTCTGTTTCAATTTTACAGCAAGGTAATATGCATTACGTTCTGGAATGTAGGTCATTTTATAGCGCTCGTTTAATCGCCAATCGGACAACTCGCCGTAAACATATACGTCGCCTGCCAAAAGTTTGTTTGGTGATTCCAGACTAAAATGCACCAAGGTATAGTCCCCATTTTCTGTGACATCAGCCCCATCGGTGTTTTGAATAACACGTTTACCATTGAAATCAATCCAATTCACATACGTTTTGCTCGACTGTATTTCACCAGCGTTTAGCACCACATTCACCAACGAATCCGTAAACTTCTTAGCAACATTCTGGCTATAGTTTCTAAGCGATCGTATGTCGAAGAACCTAAACTCACTAACACCATTAAACAGGTTTTCATTCTCGTAATTGAACTGGAGTATGTTGTTGTTTACAAACTGCGGTTTAAGATTATATATCGAATTGTTCCAACTGTTGTTTTGAAGAATGACAGCGTTGACGTCGTTAAAAGGGTTTTGAATTAGATAGTCTTTGTAATCCACTTCAAAATCAACTTCTTGCTTATAGAAACGGTCACTTGGGTTTGTGGCGGGTTTAACCGTGCCAGTTACCGATGTTTCGTTTTCAAACACCATAAACCGACGTGTTAATACAATATCTTCCTCGTCAAAGTTTCGGTATACAATCAACAAATAATTACCCGATTTGGTAAGGTCCATATCTTGATTAGGGAACACCAATTCGTACTGTACATATTGCTGGAACGTATTGGTAGAAAATTTGAATTCTTCAATACTCCCCATGGTATTACCCTCAAGGTATTCTGTTTTTTGCAGGTTACTAACCTTCCAATCGGCTGTACAATGAACAAAGGTGTATTGGTAGAATTCGTTGCTCGCTTTCAACCGATCGAACTTTAATTTCAACGCGTTGGTGGCACCCAAATCCATGATGGCTAAAGGATTGTAAACATTCGAATTCGTTGACAACAACACTGTTTCTAACAGGCTATCGTAAATGTAGTTTTCATATTTTAGTTCAACTGCGTGCGCATTAACCGACGCGCAAAGCACAAGACCAAAAGAAATAAGAATTGATTTAAAATTCATTGTGATTGTTATACTACGATGTTTAATACAAATAACGCACCAATTTTCTAATCATTGTCATGCACTACTCATATCGCAATGCATCCACTGGTTTGATTCTCAGTGCACGGTTAGCAGGTAAGAATCCAGCCAAACATCCAAAAACAACCAAGACTACCAACGCGGCAATGGCAACAGGTATCTGCACCTCAGGATTTTTGAACATATCGTTCTCCACCGAAAACTTAGCAATACCTTCAACCAACCAAATTCCGGCCATTAATCCTACGTATCCGGCAATCAAAGAAAGCATCAATGCTTCTGCCACAATTTGAACAATGATGTTGATTGGTTTTGCACCAATCGCTCTTCGAATCCCAATTTCCTTCGTTCGTTCTTTTACCGATACCAACATGATGTTACTTACACCGATTATTCCGGCAATAAGCGTCATTAATCCTACAAACCAGCCAACTAAACGAACCGTCCAGAAGGTCATTTGCATGGGACCAAACATCTTTTTTGCATTAAACCCACCAATGCCTCGTGGGTCATCTGGATGAACTTTGTATTTTACAGCTAGCGCCTTTTTAATAGATGATTCAACGACATCTGCATCGGCGTCATCATTACACTCAACCGCCAACCAATTGATATAATTTGATCCATCGAAGGCTTTTTGATAAGTAGCCATCGGAATGATGATTTGTTGGTCGTCTCGATCCGCCTGTTCTGCAGCAGCTTGCGATCGATGGCAACCCACTACCATAAATTGAATGCCGTTGATGGATATATATTCACCAACAGGGTTTTCGTTTAAAAACAACACTTCTTTCACGCGTTTGCCAATGGAACACACTTTTCGACCCTCAAGTTGATCTGTTTCGTTAATGAATCGTCCATCAACTTGTAGCCATTGATAAATGTTTCTGACTTCGGGGATATCTCCTTGAACTGAGAACGCACCGGTTTCATTTTTGAACTTAACGTTGTTTCCTTCGCCATATCCACCAAGCTGAGCGCGTGGTGCGACTATCTTAACGCCATCAATATGTTTACGAACGTATTCGGCATCTTCAATTTTTAGGCGAATTCGTCGTCCTTCTGTAAAGCCTTCATAGGACATGGAAGTCGATTGTCCCCAAACAAAAAGGCTGTTTGAACTAAATCCTTTAAACATGGATTTTACACCGTTCTCCATCCCCATACTTAAACCCATGATAATAATGAGCATAAATATCCCCCAACTAACGCCGAAGGCAGTGAGTATCGAACGTAGAACGTTTCGACGTAAAGAACTATATATCTCTTTTAAGAGTTCCAATGAAGTTCAAAATTACACAACTACTGTCATTCGTAAATCGCCAACTGACCAATCAACCAAAAACAAAGATGAATCGTTACTTAAAACCGAAGGTAGCGCCAATTTGGATGTTGGCCTGAAGAAAGCCAAAATGTTGTTTTGCTCTATCCGCCTTGACCTCAGTCGCCTGAATTTGTTGCATATTCACATAACCACCTTTTACTTCACTGATAATATTGAAGTGATTCCACAAAAGTACTTTGACCCCTATTTTCCCGTTAAAACCATAACCCGCATTGTGATACACGTTTCTACCTTTTCGATTCATCAATGTGACGTCGGTTCTCGGCCTGAGTAAAGCAGGCCCAACACCTACCACCGAACTTACTCTGATTTGAGAATGTTTTAGATTTAACCATTCGTCGTGTCTATTCCATTCCAAAAACACATAATTCAAGCCATCGGTATGTTCGTACCTCAAGAAGTTACGGGCTAGTTGAATACTGTCGTTGTTGTAGATGCCATTATATACAGACCCCGTTCTGTTGATCTCACCAGATATGGTGGTTGTTTGGTCGTTTACCATAACGTATTTCATGTGATCAAATCCGCCTGCCAAACTGTAATGTTTATTGAAATGATACCCAACGTTAAGGTTGGTTTGAGGTACCGAAAGTTGGGTTATAAAAAGATATTCTTTAAAACCAAACTTAGTTTGCCTGTCGGTTGCTCGTACATTGTCAAGGACGAAGTCATAATCCGTACCAATCATATGAATGTCTGAAACCGTGTAGGTAGATCTATTCCACCCCCAATTGATATACCATTTATTTTCCAGATCTAAGCCAGTGTTTAATGTCTGACCAGCGACCGGCAATAATGAAAGGAGACAAAGAGCCCCCGCTAAAATTTCCCTCATGAACCTGTTGGGTCTATTGCCACCCTGCGTATTTGAATAATTTTATCGCCAACTCCGATTTGATTTACAACGTCCATTCCACTTTGAACAAAGGCAAAAATAGAATAACGTCCATCTAAAAAAGGCGTTGGATTGTGTGTAATAAAAAACTGTACTCCTTCTGTGTCTTTCCCTCCCGAAGCCAAACCAACCGCCCCAGTTTCATAGGTGAGGTAATTCGAGAATTCACTTCTTTGGGTCCAATCTGGGGAACCCCAACCATCTCCTCGTACGCAACCCGCTTGGATGACAAAGTTTGGAACAACACGATGAAAGAACTTTCCATTATAGAAGCCATCATCGACTTGTTTAAGAAAATTACTCACTGATCCCGGTGCTTCATTCACATTCAATCGAATAACAATGAATCCTTTGTTAGTTTCAATTTCAACATGCTGATCACTTGGAATTTGTTTAACATAACTCCAATCAATTGGATGGTTGCATTTAACCGGTGGATGGACAAATTTCTCGCCTCTAATTTTCACCAGTGCCTTACCCATATCCAAATAGGTTTCAATCTGACGAGGCATAGCCAACGAATCTCGATAAGTCATCAGCATTTCCTCCCAACGGGTATTTGGATTCTTTCTTATTTCGTAACATGCCAAACTTTGCAGGGCCATGTCACGACTCGTGATACATCGTTCAATAAAATCGAAATACCGCTCACCTATTTTTTTATCATGACCAATATTGAAATCTTTAAAACACAATTCAGCTGCAGTTGTACGTACTACTTGGTATCGGTAATCAAACGACCACACCATAAGTTTGGCAATCACGTCATCTGTTAACGTAACCTTATGTAGGTAATTCACTAATTCGTATGGTTTATCGTGATACAAAGCCGCCATGTCGGAAAAATCTTTGGGGTTGACTTGTTTTTCAACTTCAACTTCAACTTCAATTTCAATTTGTTCAATGACGGATCTAAGAAGCCTCCCAACCTCACCTTCGCTATGCAGACTCGCTAATTTATTGAGTTCTACTGTGTAAGGTAAAACTTGTTCTTTGGGTAACCTTGCCAATACACTCGCCGCATAGAATTTAGTTTGCTCACTGGAAACAATATCGAAATAACGTATGCAGTTTTTGGCAAACGAATCCCCAATTTGCCCCTGATACAAAGCACGATACATGCCTCTGGCATGTCCTTCACGCACCAATGTAACGGTTGTATTAAAGGAGTTGAAGTAATTTACCACGACTTGATTAGCCGACTTACCCAATGCATCCATAATGTACAATCTGACCTCTGGAACTATTTCATTTTCCAATGCCATAAACAAGCTTGGTACGTTGACCGAATCCCGCATTTGGCCTATTGAATATGCCGCGGCTTTACGCACATTTGGTTTCGAATCAGTTAATAGGTTTTCTCTTAAAAACCTCACTGCTGATGAATCTTGTATGGACGCAAAAGCCAACACAGCTGCTTCTCGGTGTTCTGCTTTTTTAGACTTTAATAAGGGAATTAATTTGCGTGTTTCACCCCTGTCTTGTAACTCATAAATGCGTTGCAATTTTTCATCACTGAATCGGTTGTTTGAAACTTGTTCGACGGGTGCTTTACATCCGGCTACGAGTAAAGCTGCGGACAATACACACAAAAGTGTTTTTAACATAGAGGTTAGTGAAAACTTAATACAGCCAAAACTACAATGATTACGCCTAATGGTAATGTAATTTTACCCATGTTTTGTATTTTCTTCAAATATGGTCCCCCACCTTCTTTAATTGCTGTCTTCGCCAAACCATTCATCATTACAATCATAAGAATCAGAACGATTACTAAAACAAGTTTGGTTAACAAAACGTGGTTTGACATCAGTGTGTCCCAATAAGGTGTCATCAAGTACTCGCCAGAAATAACCAACAGGAACAAACCAATGTATCCCATTTTGTTGATGGCGAAAGTTTTTAATGAAAAAGCCGTGGCTTCCTCTTCTGACATTTTGGTGGTTCCTAATCCTAAGAAAAGGTGTGCAAATCCATTTCCGACGCCTAAGGCTAGTCCAATGAAATGGAGAATTAGCATAATATCTCTCATACCATTTTTTGGTAAAGGTATGAAATATTAAAAAATATTAATTCGCTTGTCTCTTGATTAAGTTCAGCGCACTACCAGCTGCAAACCACTCAATTTGCTGTTCGTTGTACGTGTGGTTCACTTTGATACTGTCTTTAGTCCCATCAGCATGGTTGATAGTAACTGTCATTTGCTGACCTGGTTTGAACTCATCTAAGGCGATATCAAATGTGTCTTTTTCTTGAATCAAATCGTAGTCTGCAGGATTGGCAAACGTTAATCCCAACATGCCTTGTTTCTTCAAGTTTGTTTCATGAATTCTCGCGAATGACTTTACGATCACTGCTCTAACAGCTAAATGACGTGGCTCCATTGCAGCGTGTTCTCTTGAAGAACCTTCACCATAGTTTTCTTCTCCGATTACAACAGAATACTCTCCTGCTGCCTTGATCATTCGAGCTGTTTTGGGCACACCGTCATATTCTCCGCTTAGAGGATTGTAAACCTCATCTGCTTTATCGTTGAAGGCATTAATAGCCCCAATCAAACAGTTATTTGAAATGTTGTCTAAATGTCCTCTATACGACAACCAAGGTCCTGCCATTGAAATATGGTCAGTGGTACACTTCCCTTTGGCTTTGATAAGCAGTTTCGCACCTATAATGTTTTTACCATCCCATGGAGCGAAAGGTTCTAGTAACTGTAGTCGTTTAGAATCTGGATTAACTACCACGCTTACACCTGAACCGTCTTCCATTGGCTCTAAATATCCATTATCTTTTACGTCAAAACCTTTAGGTGGCAATTCAAAACCTGTTGGTTCGTCCAACATCACTTCTTCCCCTTTAGCATTGGTTAGTGTGTCGGTCATTGGATTAAAATCCAAACGACCTGAAAGTGTTACCGCCGCAACTATTTCAGGTGATCCTACAAACGCATGTGTGTTTGGATTACCATCAGCACGTTTGCTAAAGTTTCGGTTAAACGAATGAACGATTGTATTTTTTGGTTTGCTGCTTGCGCCAGCTCTCTCCCATTGACCGATACATGGTCCACAGGCATTGGTAAAAATCTTCGCGTTCAGGTCTTTAAATATTTGCAACAATCCATCGCGTTCTGCTGTGAATCTTACTTGCTCAGAACCTGGGTTGATACCCAACTCTGCCTTCATTGGTATTCCTTTGTCAACGGCTTGTTTAGCGATAGAGGCTGCTCTCGACAAATCTTCATAAGAAGAGTTCGTACATGATCCAATCAATCCCCACTCAACTGCCAAAGGCCAGTCGTTAGCTCTTGCTTTGTCACCTAATTCCCCCACCGGAGTTGCCAAATCAGGCGTAAATGGGCCGTTCAAATGTGGTCTAAGCTCAGAAAGGTTGATTTCAATCACCTGATCAAAATACTGTTCTGGGTTGGCGTATACTTCTGGATCGCCGGTTAAGTGTTCTTTTACTTCATTGGCTGCGTCCGCAACATCAGCTCTATCGGTCGCCCGTAGGTAACGTTCCATACTGTCATCGTAACCGAATGTTGATGTAGTTGCACCAATTTCAGCACCCATGTTACAGATAGTACCTTTTCCAGTACAAGATAAAGAAGTTGCCCCTTCACCAAAATATTCAACTATGGCACCGGTTCCACCTTTAACAGTTAAGATACCCGCTACTTTTAGGATGACATCCTTAGGAGCCGTCCACCCACTTAATTTACCTGTTAGTTTAACACCTATTAGTTTAGGAAATTTTAATTCCCAGGGCATACCCGCCATCACGTCTACAGCATCAGCTCCACCAACACCAATGGCAACCATACCTAATCCACCAGCGTTTACTGTATGTGAATCGGTACCAATCATCATACCGCCAGGGAAGGCATAATTTTCTAGAACCACTTGATGGATAATACCTGCACCCGGCTTCCAGAATCCAATTCCGTATTTATTCGAAACTGACTCTAAAAAGTTAAATACTTCATTACTCGTATTTATCGCGTGTTGCAAATCTTCGTCTGCCCCTACTTTCGCTTGAATCAAATGGTCGCAATGCACGGTAGTTGGCACCGCCACTTTTTTCTTTCCAGCTTGCATGAATTGTAGCAATGCCATTTGCGCAGTTGCGTCTTGACAAGCAATTCTATCTGGTGCAAAATCGACATATGACTTTCCTCTTCCGTAAGGCTCATTTGGCAAATTGTCCCACAAATGCGCATACAAAATTTTCTCGCTAAGCGTCAGTGGCTTGCCAGTTAATTCGCGTGCTGCTTTTACGCGGTCACCGATTTTAGAATAAACGTCTTTGATAAGGTTGATGTCGAATGCCATAAGGGTATTTTAATGATGGTGCAAATGTAGTAAATCAACAAAAATAGAAGGGGGAATGTTTCAACTTTGTTTTGCGACATAAAACAAAAAAAGGCGGTACCGAAGCACCGCCTAAATAAATAGTTGAGTAGTATTACCGTAGTTTCTTTTAATTCTTTTTAGGTTCTTTCCATAACCATGGGTTTCCAACTATAAAGTCTTCTACCTTTTTATTAGTTAATCGATCCACTTCTTTATGTGCATCTTCCTGAGTTGATACAATTTTGGTGTACACGTAGTTATATCCAGCTTTAGTAACCAGTACTTTGGTGACTTCTCCGTACTTGGTCTGCAGCTTGGCTTGGTATCCTTTTACGTTTCCTTTGTTTTTGAATACGCCCACTACCATGTAGTATTCCCATTCAGTAGAGTGGTCAACCATGTCCTTAATCTCCAACTTATTGACAGTCGCAGGATTTACCACCGCTTTTATTTCTCTTCCATTGGCGTCCACTTTAGCGCCAGCTGGAGTGTTAGGTTCGAGATCAATGGCGTTAGGCACACCATCTTTATCATCATCCATTTGATTCGGATCTTTTAAAGCAACTCCCCATTTGTCAACCTTCATACCACGTGGTGAATCAATTTCTCTGTCGATTCCATCAGGAACTCCGTCATTATCGGTATCAATGCTTCTTCCATTTTTGTCGACCAAAGCCCCTTGAGGAGTTTCAGTTTCTAAATCTATACAGTCTGGAATACCATCACGGTCTGTGTCCTTGGCAACACCATGACCATCAACAATACAATCAGATGCATCGGCATTTTCAATACCGCCGATGTGTTTATAATGTGGCGTATTTGGCTCTAAGTCATACAAATCAGCAACACCGTCGCTATCAGCATCAAGAGCAACTCCATTTTCATCTACTTCAGCACCTAGCGGCGTTTTCAATTGCATATCCTTACAATCCGAAACACCATCCATATCTGTATCAATGGAAACACCAAGTTTGTCTACTGGACAACCTTTAGGTGAGTTAGGCTCACGGTCGTATAAGTTGATAACACCATCGCCGTCGTCGTCTTTGGCAACGCCAAATTCGTCAACTCCGGCACCTAATGGTGTGTTTAATTCTTGGTCTTTACAGTTTGGAACGCCGTCAATGTCTCCGTCTAACGCAACACCGAAACCATCCACTTCACAACCTTCTGGTGTATTTGGTTGTTTGTCTAGCGCATCATACACGCCATCCTTATCAGCGTCATTTTTATTCAAGGTGCCATTGAATTTGTATCCAATTGTAATCTCGTGTGAATTCGCACTTAGTTTTTCGATTGGACCAACACTTCTTCCATAAGAATAGCTTCCAACCAATTTAGTAGCTAGAACACCACCCGCTATAAAGTTTGCACCATAATTCGTGCGGTAACCACCACCAATCCAAGCCATGTCACCCCAATTCAACATTAAGTTGAAATCAGATTGTGCATCGATTTGATTGGCAAACCGAACCACAACTTGTGGATCTAAGAATAATTTATCCTTTTCAAGTTGGATACGGTATCCAGCGTTGGCAACATAATGTCGCATAAATGAATACACGTAGTTGGCTTGAGACGTTTCGTCCTGAAAACCATTTCTATTCGCAAACAATTGGTATGACGACAATCCAAACGTGAAGTTGTCATGGGTTATCGCGATTCCCGCGTTTGCATCCACATTCGATTGGTCTTCTACATTGTTAATCAAAGTAATTTCAACTGGGTTTGTTGCGTTTACTCGGTCAAACAATATTTTGTTTTGCTCGTACCCAACAGATAATCCGAAAGACAATTGTGTTTTATCGCTTAAAGGCAACTTATAGGCATACGTCCCGAAAATGCCTGTTTTGCCAACAATGTTAGTGACGTCATTCATCAACATCAATCCGTAACCGAGGTTGGTGTTTCCAACCATCCCGTCGATAGTACCTACAAACGTTTCCGGCGCTCCTTCTACGTCGGCCCATTGCAATCTATTCAACAAATAGAGATTGGCTCCTTTGTCGCCAGCATACGCTGGATTCATCAAATAATTATTGACATACATGTGGTTTACTAAAGGCGTCTGCTGAGCAGATCCTGAAAGAGACAAACCAACTAAAACTAAAACCGTTAATGCGCTTTTTAAATTCATTGTCGTACTTATTATTTGTTTCGAACTACAGTTATGGCACCTTTCATCACTTTCCCGATTTCTGGGAACTCAATCACGTAGTAATACGTTCCGTCCATTAATAAATGTCCGTTATAGTTCGTGGCTCCCCAATCATTTTTATATCCTTCCGATCCATATACTTCTCTTCCCCATCGATCAAATACTGTTACATGATTCACAGGGTAGTTTTCAATATTCTGAACAATCCATACATCGTTTTCTAAATTACCATCTGGGGTAATGACGTTGTTAGGAATGATTCTATAATCTTCGACTACGTTCACCCAAACAGAGTCTTTACTTGTGCAACCGTAGTAATCGGTTCCAGTGACCACAAATTCAGTGTTCTCAGTAACAGTGGCAATTGGGTTGGCGATGGTCGCGTCGTTTAACAACTCAGCAGGTCCCCATTGATAGGACACACTTCCAATGGCATTGAGTTGTGTTCCAATACCTAAACTTACTTCTATGTCTTTACCAAGCTTTGGCTTGATTTCATCCAATACGATGTAATCAGATTCATACGAATCCATGCAGTTGCTTCGTGTAGAAACAGTAAGTTTTACTCTATACCTTCCAGAAGTAGTGAACAACATTTCAGGATCTGATAAGGTTGAAACTTGTCCATTATCAAAGTCCCATGTGTAATCTAAATCATTCGGAGTTGAAAAGCGTGTCAAGTCCGTAAATAGCACTTTGGCGTCTTTACAACCCGTGTTTAGTGTCACGCCGTTTTTGATAGTAAATAATGCATTTGGTGTTTCTCCAATGGCAATGTCTTTAGTGATTGTCTTAGCACAACCTTTATCTGTTGTTGCTTTTAACGTTACATAAAACTTACCAGGCAATTGAAAGACTTTATCGAAAGCTTGTTCTTGCGTGGTGAACCCATCTGAGAACAACCAATCCAATTCTTTAATACTTCCTTCAGTCACAAATGATGTACTGGTGAAACTGGCCAATTGGTTTTCACATAAATTCATTGAATTGAAACCAACTTGAGGAAGTGGATGAATGTCTATGTCTTCAATGATTGAATAATCTGCAGCACAAATACCGTTTTGAACGAGTGCTCTGTATGAGGTTGATTTTTCAATGTTTTCATACCAGTATAAGTCACCTTGAAAACCTATTGGATTCCAATCCCCATTTTCATCTATGCTTTCCCAGTCCAGAACTTCGCCTCTATAACCGGTAAGCTCTAACACACCTTCATTGCCACCGGCACAAACATCTCCACCACCAATTATTTGGCCAGCCATAGTTGGTTCATACACAGTATGAAGTATTGCATTGCTGTTATCTGAAGCACACACACCACTAATCACATTAACGCGGTAGTATCGTGTTTCTCCGTTGTTTTCAATTTTAAGTTTGTCAGACGTTTCAGATAGATCCGTCCATGGACCAAATGCACTCAAACTGGTCTGCCATTTATGTACATCACCAGTGTAGTCATGTAATACAAATTCTGAAAATCCTATTCCCTTACAAGCTTCTATATCGCCGCTCAATGTACCACCAACAGATACTTTAGAAACCCTTACAAAAACGGATTCAGACGTATCAGCTTCACAATAGTTATTTTTAACAATTGTTCTGTATTCTAATGGCTCCGTGATGTTGTAGAACGTTTGTCTATCTCCCGTATTTTGGGCAGAGACCCATTGGTCTGTAATTCGATCATATCTCTCCCAATCGATAATATCACCCGTATATTTCGTTAATTGTATGGTCCCAAAATTAACCCTTTGGCATACTTCGGATTGATCAGATATAAGCGTTCCAGCTTTTGATTTTTCAGATACATCGATCTTGACAATCTGACTAGTTGCATCGTTACATACTCCGTTTCTCACAACAGCTCGGTATTGAGTTGATGTACTTAAGTTTTTATAATAATAGGTAGTTGAGTTGGTCACGACTTTATTCCAAGTGGCACCTTCAGTTTCAGATTCTTCCCAATACAATACGTCGCCAGTCAAATCTTTCAACTCCAATATACCCTGATTGATTTCATCACACCACTGCGCATTCCCATAGATGTTACCCGGATTTGACTTCTTCGACACTTCGACGATACCTACCTGTGAAGTATCTGATGAGCAAACGCCGTTTTTAACAATGGCTCTTAAATATAAGTTGTTCGAAATGTTCTGCACTTCAAACGTAGTAGTTGTAATGTTTTCATCCGACCATGTTCCATTGGCCGAAGTAGCAGATTGCCATTTTACTACGCTACCTGTAGTTCCAGTGATTTTGATGATTCCAAAATTAGTGCCCTCACACAGCTCTAGATTCTTAACAATTGATCCGGCGCTACTCAATTCAGTAGCTTCCAATGATTTGGCTTGTGAGTATACCAAGGCACACGTACCGCTTTTCACTTTCGTTCTATAATAGGTAGTTGCCGTTAAATTTGAGATATCAAGTGTAGACTTATCTGAACCTGATACGCTCGTCCATGGTGCATATCCATTGGTAGACGTTTGCCATTCTACCACTTTCCCAACCAATGCTGTCGCATTTAAAGTGGTTGTATTAGTGCCTTTACATACTGCATCTATACCTGAAATATAACCTGCGTCTGAACTTGGGTTAACATCTACCACTGCCAACGATGACGTATCTGATTTACAGTTGCTGTTTGACACAATTGCTCTGTATGACGTTGTATCCGCAAGGTTGTACCAATCGTAAGTCGATTTTGTATTGTAGATATCAGACCAATTTCCCGAATTCGTTTTTGACTGCCATTTTAGAATGTTGCCAGATATCCCAGTCAATGTTAAACGACCACTATTAGCTGTTTCACAAACTTCTTTCGCACCAGTGATACTGCCGGCATTAGATTTAGAAAGCACTGTGATTGTTGCAGTTCCTGAAACTTCAACGTTGCAAGCACCGCTTTGAACAACGACTCTATAGACAATTGAGTTGGTTAAATCTTTATAGGCTAGACTGTCATTTGTATTGCTTATGCCTGTCCATAGGCTTGAGTCAGGACTAGACATTTCCCATCTTAGGATGTCTCCCACGTTACCGTTTAAGACAACGTAACCGCTGTTTCCTTCTGGACAAACATTCGTGGTTCCAGAAACAGATCCTCCAACAGTTGTTTTGTCAACTGTTATTTTGGCTGGATCAGAATAGGCGATGTTACAATTTCCGTTTTGTACAACAGCTCTATAATATGTCGTTTGAGATAAGTTGGTGTAAGACTGCGTTCTTCCTTTGTTAACGATGTTGTTCCAAACATTCCCGTTTAAGCTGTACTCCCATTTGATGATGTTTCCTACATATCCAGAAACGATGACTGTTCCGGCGTTTGTGCCAGCACATACTTGGGTTGCTCCAGATACGGAACCACCTTGTGATGGCGGAGTAACTGTAATGGTCGCAACAGATGAACTATCGATAGAACAATTGCCGTTTCCAACGATTGCTCTAAAATAAGTGGTACGTAATAAGTTCGAATACGTTTGATTCAATCCAGTGTTGGCAATTTGCTTCCAAGGTCCTGATGGACTAGCTGCAGAATCCCAACGCACAACGTTGCCAGTATGACCACTTAAAGAAATGACGCCAGTATTGGAACCATAACAAACCGTTTGGGTTCCACTAACACTACCACCCACTGCTTTGGGTGAAATGTTTACGTTTACAGAAGTTGATTTACTTGCACAACCCGATGGCATTTCGACTGTTAGATCGTACCTACCAGCATCAGACGTAGAAACACCCGTAATTTGAGGGTTTTGCAAATTGGAAGAGAAGCTATTAGGCCCAGTCCACTTATACTTTGCACCAACTACTTTGTTGACTGTTAATTCCAAATCTCCGCCTGCACATAAAGGTGAAACGTATGACGCAGACAAAGTAAAATTCATGTTTTGCTCTGAGCCTAGAGATATACTAGGTTCTATAGCCGCATATTTTCTTATGCGAATGTGGTCTATTTCTAAAGTTCCGTAACTACCCGTATTGGCAATGACCAATTTAGATTGGTTGGTCATAGCATAGGTAGTATTTGTTGAGTTTAATGTTTGACCTGCCCATGTCGCAGTTTGATCAAATCCACTCCAAACGAATGTCCAGTCACCAGTTATCCCTGTTGTATTGGTAGATCCGTAGCTTGTAGTAGAAAGGCAAGAAGATCCAAAAGTCATTGTGTTTAACTGCATGGAAGATCCGTCGTGAACCATACCATACCCTTGATTACTATTGTTCAACTGACCAATGATGGCCGTTCCTCCGGATGAAACAATACTGGATGCTTCAACGATAATAGGTCCGTCGATTGCGGTTTTGGTTTGAATACTCGCCGTACTTGAATTGGATGTTAGTTTTAATTTTCCTCCAGACAAGGCAATGCTGCCGGTTCCACAGGTATTCCAAACAGAGCTACTTAACGTTGACCCATTAAATTCTTCAACCAATTGAAAAGTTGCGTTGGCGTTGCTTTTAGGTGATGCTGTCGAATTACCATAATATAGGTATATAGTATCGGTAGAGTAATTTGATATCGAGTCGGCTCTAACCCAAATGGTAGTCGCCGATGAATTGATAGTACCATCCTTAATCCAATAGTTTAATTCATTCCCCTTAGAATCAAGAAATCGAATGTCTTGTCCTAATGAACGCATCTTACCTGTTGAAATTAACGCTAACGTATTCACGATTACTTTCATTTCATAATTTACCAGCTTAGCACTTTTGCTGTTGTCTACAGCAATTGGCAATCGATACGTAAATCCTGAATAACATGGCTGTGCGGAAACCTTCGTATTAGAAGTGAATAACACGGAGAACAAAGCCACTACTACAAAGCCTAGTCTACATTTTTTCATAAACCTGTTTTTAATAAATTGTACAGTTGTCATCCCTAATGGGCATTACAACACGGTACAAACAAAGAGGTAAAAACGTGGGAGTCGAAATTCGAAACTTGTGAAAACCAAGCAATTAGGAAGGCAAACCGATCATATTTGACCAATCCGCAAATAAGATGTCTGCACAACTCGTTTTTAAACAGACTGATAAACAGATACTTACAAAATGAATTAACGCTTAATCACCTATGTGTTAAGAAAAACAAACAAAAAATTTAAAGGTGTTATTAAGAAACTCGAATCACTCCTGTAGAATAACGAATGGAGAGGATCCTGAATGACTTATGGCGCCATCTTTGGTTGAAACACCTATATAATAGATACCATTTGCAACGCCGAACAAATCAAATTCAACAACATAATCAGATTTGTAACGAGTCACAGTGCGCACATCCCTATGCAACATATCGTAAAGCGTAATTGTAATTTCCTCATCAAAGATTTCATCAGAGAAATACTTTAAATTTCCTGTTACTGGGTTTGGATACAAATTGTCCTTCTCAATTTCTGGAACAGGTTTATACACCACTTCTGTTTCTCCCAAACCGGGTCTAAGATTCACCAAATTCCAACGCATCACTCCCACTTGTTCTTTGGTAAACATGTTTGCGCATTCGTCGCTACCATAATCCATGTAGTTCTCTACTTGATCTGGAAGGTTGTCAGTATTACAGGTATTTGCTCCAATAGGACAGCCTCGTGAGGCAGCAACTGCATTGGGTGTGTCGTCAATATAATCATCGACCGAGCATCCATTAAATCTTGCGTCTCCCCAAACATGTCTAAGTCCTAAGAAATGACCAATCTCATGAACGGCTGTTTTTTCGTTGGTATAGATTGTCGGGTCCAGATTTGCAGGATTGTTAGGTCCCACTATTTCATAATGCAACACAACGCCTTGTTTGCTTTCTGAAGTGAATGACGTTGTATTTTGCCAGAACTCAGCGCCCGTCGGAGGAAAGGCATAACCAAACAAACCCAATTGCCCGGTGGTATAATCTAAGTTACATACCCAAATGTTGAGGTATTTTTTGGTATCCCATGAATCAACACCGCCTCTAATGGATTCTTTGACAAAGTCGTATGTGGTTGCGCGGTTGTTTGTGTTAAAAGTGGTAACCGTTGTTTGTTTTCTTGTGATGCCTGACGTAACATTTCCAAACGGATCGACCTTCGCCAACTCAAAACGAATTCGGGCACTGCCCGCCACCGGTTTGAATATCTCGCGAGTCTTTGACGTATCTGCGTTTTGACGGTTGAAAGCATCATTCAATACCTTGACTTGTTCTTGAATATGGATATCATCAATGTTTTGATCTGGCGTTTGCCAAACCACATGAAAAACCAATTGTATCACATACGTGGTATCAATTGGAAATAGCTTGCCATGTTTTTGTTCTTGGGCTTTTGACGCCTCTACACTGTGCAGATAAATGTCGTCTATGTGCTGCTTAAGACCTGGATATTGTTGATCCAAAGCGTCTATGTAATCCACAGTTTTACAGGGTTCGAATTCTTGACCCATACCGAACTCGGCAAAAAGTATGGTTAAGACAGTGAGAACGGCGATTCGCATGTTGCCAAAGATAAGTTTAAATCGCAAATTCGAATATGAGTTTTACTAGTTTCCTGTAAAACTTGGTTTGCGTTTTTCGTTAAACGCAGTCACACCTTCTTTATAGTCTGAAGAGTTCCCAGCAATTTCCTGACAGCATGCTTCGTATTCTAACATTTCGTTGAGATCGGAATGGAATGATTTGTTGATCATTTGCTTCATTAATGCCACAGCTTTGGTCGGTGCATTTTCATAATATGCGGCAATCTCAGCTGTTGCTGAATCCAATTTGTCAGCAGCAACTACCTTATTAATGATTCCCCACTCTAACGCCTGATCTGCTTTTACTTTACTCCCCATCGTAGCCATTTCGAAAGCACGGGCGCTACCTACCAAACGTGGTAAAAAATAACTTGAACCAGAATCCAACACCAATCCTACGTTGATAAACACTTCTATAAAACTCGCGTATTCCGAGGCAATGACATAATCACACGCCAAGGCCAACGAACATCCTGCACCTGCTGCAACGCCGTTAATTTTACCAATAATTGGTTTCGGCATAGACCGCATGGCCTTAATAATTGGATTGTATCTTTTGTCTAGTGAGTCACGCAATGACCTGTTTTTTGCACCTGCAATTGCCTTCAAATCTTGACCGCTACAAAAGGCCTTCCCGGCTCCTGTCAAAACGATTACGCGTACTTGTTTGTCTCGCTTGGCTTGTTTGAGCGCATCTTGAAGTTCGTAACTTTGATCGTCGTTAAACGCATTAAACACATCTGGCCTGTTCAACATGATGGTAGCAACACCACCTTCTACCGTATACTGTATACAACTAAATCCTTCCATCGAAAAATAAATAAACCGCAATATTGCATAATAAACCGGTAATAAACCCAAGATACACTTCCTGCTTTGTATGTGCATTCAACGTTAATCGAGCGCTTGCTACCAAACCGGTAATCAGCAAAACTGCTAAAATCAAAAATATAAACATGGGACTTTTCTTCGCCCCCAAAACTGCTACTAATACCAATAAACCTGCCCAACCGAACACATGAAAGCTTACTTTCTTAAACGAAGAGAGCATTGCCAAAACGCCGGAACTCATACATAACGCCAGCACAAATAATCGTAGAAATGAATGAAAGAAGTAATTCCCAAGGAACCAAAACTCCAAACCGTACACCAGGCATAAAACCCATGCAGCAATTCGTCTTTCGGGCAAACTGATTTCGGACAATTTCTTTACCGAATATTTCTGCAAGGTAAACATCACCCAAAAAAGTGGGAGAATAGATAGAAGTACACAGTACATAGAAAGAAGGAATACTTCATTTTGCGCATTCATTTTTGACGCCACAACGAGATGCAGATTTGCAATCGCAAAAATGCCATAGATGGGCACAAAAATGGGATGAAAAATGAGTGAAATTATTTTGGCTAATCGACGTGTCACTTCAATTCTTTTCGAAGTCGTGCTACAGGTATATTCAACTGCTCTCGATACTTGGCAACTGTCCGTCTTGCGATGTTGTAGCCTTTTGCCTTTAACAACTCTTGCAACCTTCCGTCTGTCAACGGTTTTTGTTTGTTTTCCGCATCGATAGCTGTACTCAATATTTTTTTAACCTCTTTGTTACTCACCTCTTCACCACTAGAAGTAACAATGCCTTCTGAGAAAAAATGTTTTAGTAAAAAGATGCCGAAATCTGTTTCGACGTATTTACTACTCGCTACCCGTGAAATGGTAGATACATCTAAATGCACTTTCTCGGCAATGTCTTTCAGAATCATTGGGCGAAGATGTGTCTCATCGCCAGATAGGAAGTACTTCTTTTGAATTTCAACAATGCAACGCATCGTAACCAATAAGGTATTTTGGCGCTGTTTTACTGAATCCACGAACCATTTGGCGCTATCTAGTTTTTGCTTAATAAACTGAACGGCGTCTTTGGTTCCTTTATCCGGATTTTTAGATTTCTCGTATCCCTTAAGCGTTTCCATATAGTCAGCGGAAACCTTAAGCACTGGTGTGTTTCTATTATTGAGCTCAACTTCTAATTCACCATATGACTCTTTAACAATGAAATCTGGAATGATGTAATCCGTTTGTCGGCCACCACTGGCACTTCCCGCAGGTTTTGGATTTAGTTTTGAGATGAAAATGATGGCTTCTTTTAAAAAGTCCTCAGTGACATCCAACTTTTTCATCAACCGCTCATAATGCTTTTTGGAGAAATCCTCCATGTGGTTTTCTATGATGCTGGCAGCAAGCTTGGTGATTGCTGTATTTTTATACTTGGCTCGATGGTTAATCTGCAACAACAAACATTCTTGTAAACTTCTTGCACCGATGCCTGGAGGCTCTAAGTCTTGAATCTTCATCAACACTTTTTCAAGTTCCTCTTCCGTTGTACGCACATTGGCAGAAAACAACAAATCGTTTACGATGCTTCTTAATGGACGACGTAAATAACCATCGTCTTCAATAGTTCCGATAAGTTGATCCGCTAAAAGATATTCATGATCAGTTTGTAGACTTTGTTTAACGCTTTCTAGTAACCTATCTCTAAATGAAATAGAGGCATTGATTGGGATAAACTCTTTTTCATCATCATCACTACCACTGTATTGGTCGTTTAACCGAACGCCACCATCATCGTCGTTCAAGTAGTCAGAAATATCAATGCTGTCTTCTTGGCTAGACTCAAACGACTCCGTGTCACTGAATTCATCGCCGTAATCATATTCATCACCGTTGTCGGTGTCAGCTTCATCCTTGCCGTTTTCAAGGGCGGGATTCTCGATAAGCTCCTCTTCCACTTTCTGCTCAAAATTGAGCGTATTCAGCTCCAGCAACTTAATAAACTGTATTTGTTGCGGTGAAAGCTTTTGTAGAAGTTTCTGACTTAACGATTGCTTAAGCATATTTACCTTCTTAAGGTTATGCCAATGCGGTATAACCCTTATTTTTGTCCAAAATTAGAGAATTGAATCGATATCGATGAAAACATACATTAAAGACTTATCTACACATCAAGATTCGTTAGTCACACTACAAGGCTGGGTACAAAACAAGCGGGAGAGTAAGGGATTGGTTTTCCTTATAATTAGAGATGGTTCTGGGTTTTGCCAGTGCATCGTTGATTTGAATAATATTGGTGAAGAACAATTCAACAAAGCCACATCTTTAGGCCAAGAAAGCAGCTTGCGATTAACTGGTAAGGTAGTTGAAGACACCCGTCAGATTGGTGGTTTCGAAATGCATGTTCAGGAAATCGACATCATTCAAAATTGCGCTAACTACCCGATTGCCAACAAAGAACACGGTATTGAGTTTTTAATGGATCAGCGTCACCTTTGGTTGCGAAGCAAACGCCAATGGGCGATTATGCGTGTTAGAAACCAGGTAATTTTTGCGATTCACAACTTCTTCCAAAAAGAAGGATTCGTTCAAATGGATGCACCAATTTTTACTGGTAACGCGTGTGAAGGAACTACAGATTTGTTTGAAACCGATTTTTACGGCGAGCCAGCGTATCTTTCTCAAAGTGGTCAACTCTATGGAGAATCTATGGCGATGGCCATGGGGAAAATATATACGTTTGGTCCAACGTTTAGGTCCGAAAAGTCTAAAACCCGACGTCACTTATCTGAATTTTGGATGATTGAACCAGAAATGGCGTTTTACGACATTTTCGACAACATGGATTGTATAGAAGATTTTGTTCGCTTTGTGGTGAAAGAGATTTTGGACAAGTGTAAAATGGAATTGGAGTTACTCGAAAGAGATACAACCATCCTTGAAAAAACCGTCGAAGCGTTTGTTCGATTAACTTATGACGACGCAGTTGCGATAATAAAAGGAGAAAAAGACGTTGATGGAAAGACTACTATTGCGGTTTTAGAAAACGACTTACTTGAAACCAAGAAACAGATCGAAGCATTGAAGGCAGACAATGCTGAACGAGAAGCATTAATTGCTGCCGGTGGAATGAAGAAGGGTAAGGTCAACTTCAACCTAAACACCATCGATAAAAACAAAAATCTAATTAAGCAATTAGAAGAGGACGAACGCAACATCCCACAATGGTTAGAATCTGCAAAGAACTTCACCTATGGAGAGGACTTCGGTGGATCTGACGAAACGGTATTGACCAGAATGTTCGACGTACCAGTAATGGTATATGATTGGCCACATGAAATAAAAGCGTTTTACTTAAAACGTAACCCCGACAATCCAAAATTCGCTCGTGGTGTTGATATGCTTGCTCCGGAAGGATATGGAGAAGTAGTTGGTGGTGGAGAAAGAGAAACAAATGAGCAAATGTTGATTGAAAAAATCAATGAACATCAGCTTCCAATGGAAGAGTTTGAATGGTATTTAGACCTCCGTAGATTTGGGTCTGTTCCTCATGCTGGATTTGGATTAGGCTTGGAACGATTACTAGCTTGGATTTGTAAACTTCCACACGTTCGTGAAACCATTCCATTCCCGAGAATGTACGGAAGACTGAAGCCATAACGACATTTCATGGCGTCCACTTACCAGAAAGAAAAGCTTTCGATCCACCAAAAAATGGTTGGAGATGCGGTAAGAATTGGACGAACCATTCCTTACATTCATACACTTGTTGAGCTCGACGCAACCAATGCACGTTCATTTTTACGCGCGTATCGTAGAAGTTCAGGAATCAACATTTCGTTTTCTACTTACCTCATGACTTGTTGTGCAAAAGCGATTCAACAAGATGTGTCTATTCAGCGAATGAAATCTATTGGAAACAGTACGACACAGTTTGAGGAGGTTGATCTATTTTATCCTACGGAATCGAATACAAAAACACCTGAGTTGCAGAGTTCGTTGATACGAAATGCTGGTCAACGAAGTCTGGTTGAAATACATGAGAGACTGCAACAGGAAAATCACTCAGTTTCGGCGAAACATCAAGTCTTTATGAGGCTTCCATGGTTCATCAGAAAGTATTGGTACAAACTGTGGTTTGCAATCCCGAAGATTCGAAAACAATATTTCGGGACGGTGTACTTCTCATCCATTCTCAATTTCTCAGGGGACCGAAGGGCTTGGGGTATTCCAATACCTATGCATCCTTTTGGGATATTTATCGGCACTATGTGTAAACGACTTATTGAAACCAAAAATGGCATCGAGCAACGCGACATGGTTCAGATTACTTTATCGGTTGATCATCGAGTAAGCAATGGAGGTGACATGGGTCGGTTCGTACATCGGTTAAAGCATATTTTAGAGTTTGAAGATTTAACACTAGCATCTAACTAAGTGTCGCGTTTACCTAAAATAAGTGGATTGCGGTTGTTGAGGTTGGTGCCCAAACTATTACGCAAACCCTTGCCTGCTTTGCAGTCTGTAGTTGAGAAACACGGCCGATTGATAGAATTCAATGGTGGAAAGTATCAGCAGTTATTCTTTGTATCGGATCCCGAAGCGGTTAAATACATTTTAAAAACCAACAAAGACAATTTCAAAAGATCGCCTGTGATAAAGGCGTTACAACCTTTACTGGGTAATGGGATTTTTATTTCAGAAGACGAAACGTGGAAATCCCAACGACTTGCCCTGAAACCTGCTTTCCATGAACAAGTGATTCTTGATTTCGAGAAAGTCATATTGCAAGAAACGCATGAGACCATTCAACAATGGCGGGAATTAACGTATTCTAAAAACATCGAATCGGACGTTTCTTTATTGATGTTGCGGATTTTGGCAAGAACGCAATTCTGCCAAAACATAGACTTAGATTTTAAGGAGATTCAACGCGCCCATGTTGATGTCTTAAAACAGACCAGTATTCGGAATCAAAAGGTAGATTTCTATCACAATAAGCTGCGCAAACGCTTTGGTTTTCAACCGAAATCTAACAAGCCTACCAAAGCCTTAGAATATTTACACACCGTTGCCACGTATATCATTTCTTATGGCAGAACGCATGTGAATGAATGTAGTTATTGGTTAAACGACATGATTGTGCGTCATGAGCCAGAATCGGCAATAAAAGACCAAATTCTCAACTTCATTTTTGCAGGATATGACACAACTGCTTCGGCTTTGTCGTGGACATTGTATTGCTTAGCAACAGAGACGGAGGGCCAAACTGCTTGCAGACAAGAAGCTTCTAAAACGCCGATTGAATTCTCTCATATCGGCAAGTTGAGTTATATAAAAAACTGCATTCAAGAATCGATGCGGTTGTATCCACCCGTCTGGTCAATTCATCGACAATCGGTAGAAGCTGATATCGTTTCGGGCCAAGCATTCGATGCTGGATCATATTTTATGATTTGTAGCTATACATTACATCGCGATCCAGACTTATGGGAATCACCTAACAGTTTTGATCCGTTAAGATTTGAGTCTGAGAAAATGCGCGGCAAGGCATTTCAATATATTCCATTTGGACAAGGAGAGCGGGTGTGTATAGGTCAATCTCTGGCTATTATGGAGATGCAGTTGATTCTTGGTGTGATGTTGCAGCAATTTGAATTCAGCTATTCAAGACGAGACGCACCAGACATTATTCCAGGCATCATCATGAAATCTAAGGGCGGGATTTGGTTGGATGTGAAGGCTACTTCTTGACGTACTGTTTATAAGTAAAAGCGTAATCATTCACTTCAGATCTGTCGTAAGACTGTTCCTCTACAACCTTCCATTCTTCCCATTTCACTTTCGGAAAAAAAGTATCTGCCTCCTCGACAGAAACATCGACATGTGAGATGTGCAAAACATGAGCGTCGTCTAGGCTTTGTCTGTAGATTTCTCCTCCCCCAATAACAAAGACTTCAAATTCCGTTTTTCGAAAATGATCGAACGCTTGATTTAAACTATTAAACACCATAACGCCTTCTGGTTGGTAATCCCTTTTACGCGTAATCACTACATTTGTCCGCTTCGGCAATGGTCGACCGATGGACTCATAACTTTTACGGCCCATGATAAGGACATTGTTCAAAGTCGTTTTCTTAAACAACTGCAAGTCGTCTTTAATATGCCAGAGCAATTGGTTGTCTTTACCGATTGCATTGTTTTGGGCGATGGCTGCTATGAGGTGGATTTGCATAAAATGGCCCTATGGGCACTAAATCATTGAATTATAGAATTAAAGAATTATTGAATCAGCCACAAAAAATATCATGTTAACCATTCGAATTCTTACGTGCAGTTGCGAGTATCTTTAATACTTCAATTGCCTCGTTAAGCAAAGGTCTAATTTTTTCCGATTCCACATTAAATTTTCCTTCCAATAACATTTCCAACCACAGAACAGTTTCGTCTACTTCCTCAATAGTAAGGCTCATTTTGGCGTAGAATTCTTTACCAGACCTTCCTCTGCAAGCAGCATGGTAGTTGGCATTAAGACTACTGGCACTTTTACCAAGTTGATAAGAAATAATTTTAAGAGAATTCTGCTTGTATGAAAATGTATCACACAACTCCAATACCGCTATGGCTAGTTTTTTACACCTTAGCTTTGTTTTCCGTCCAAACTCAATTCTGGCTTTATCCGTGGTCATGTGGCAATTTCGTTCTGTTTTATTATAGTATGTGATTAAGACCTCCAACCGTTATGTACGATCCATTCAACATGTCTTTTAAGGAATATTATTCTATTATTCCGTAATTCCCCCTTCCATTAATTCTATCCTTATTTTGCAATATGCAAAAACACAGTCTGTCCGTTCAAAAAACAGCTCGAATATTCAGCTTAGGGGATTTGGAAACTGCCACGGAAATTTGGATAGTGTTGCATGGTTATGCTCAACTGTCTTCGGATTTCTTGAATGGCTTCGAAGAAATTGTCACTTCTGATCGAGCAATCATTGCGCCTGAAGGTTTGCATCGATTTTACAAAAAAGGGTTTTATGGTGACGTTGTCGCAAGTTGGATGACCAAAGAAGATCGTTTGGACGACATTCAGGATTATGTTTCGTATCTCGACCAAGTTGTTTCGACCTTTATCAAACCGAATCAACGCATAACGCTGTTTGGGTTTTCTCAAGGAGTAGCAACTGCTTGTCGGTGGTTGGCTGATGGCATTATAAAACCAGACAATGTCGTGTTGTGGGCTGGAACATTTCCACAAGACATCGATTTGAATCGCACGTCTTATAAAATGAAGTCTACCAAATGTTATTTGGCCTATGATGAAAACGACCCATTCAGAAATGACGAGTCATGGCAAAAACAACTTGCTTTCATTGATTCACTTGGTGTTGAACCAATTCAATATACGTTTGAGGGCGGACACAAGGTGCCGAAAGTAGTGTTATCAGATTTTGTAAACGAGTTTTTCTAATCAGTCTCTTTTAAACTGATATCCATGCTTTTTACCGAGTGGGTCAAAGCGCCGATACTGATAAAATCGACATTGGTAGCTGCATAGGCGGCTAAACTTGTTTCGTTAATGCCACCACTTGCTTCTGTTTCGACTTGACCATTAATCACTTGTAGGGCTTCAACAATGCGTTCTGGTGTGAAGTTATCAAGCATGATTCGATCCACTCCCCCAACAGCCAACGCTTCTTTTACTTCGTCTAGATTCCGTGTTTCCACTTCCACCTTTAACGATAAATTCTTTTCCTTTAAATACGCTTTGGTTTTGTTTACCGCATTGGTAATACCACCTGCGTAGTCGTTGTGATTGTCTTTCAACATAATCATGTCGTACAACCCAATTCGATGGTTATAACCACCACCAATAGTTACTGCCCATTTCTCAAGAAACCTAAGATTTGGCGTCGTCTTACGTGTGTCAAGCAACCTCGACTTTGAGTCGCCCATTAACTTCACCAAATTGTGCGTTTGAGTAGCTACCCCGCTCAATCTCTGCATACAATTTAGAAGCAATCGTTCACCAGCTAAAATTGCATGAACACTTCCAGAAACTATAAAGCCTATATCGCCATATTCAACTGAGTCACCATCATTTTTGAAAACGTCAAATTGTATCTCTGGATCTAGTTCTCTTAAAATTACTTTAGCTAACTCGATACCGGCTACAATACCTTTATCTTTAAATATGAGCTTTGCTTTCCCTTGAGTACCTTGAGGAATCGAGGCTAAAGAAGAATGATCCCCTTCTTTAATATCCTCCTCAAATGCGCGATGAATAAAATCTAAGGTTTGTTTGTCGTTAAAATTCATGTAAAAACTGTTACAATCTTTGCTGATAGTCTGTTTTTGGGTTTACTCGAACTCTATTTCTTGAATCAAGTACAGTTCACCTTGCTTTTTCACAAATACGGTGACCCTAAACGTTTTTTCCTCTCCCGTTGTATAGTCGCCTACAGCGAATTTACTTCCCGATGCAGAACTCCCACGATGCACCAATTTGAATGACGAAGGTGGATATTTATCGAAGAAGCGATTCATGATGACGATGGTTTGTTGTTTGCTATAAATGCCTTCTACTTCTCCAGGCAATTCCAGTTCAACACTGCTACTAAGGTATTTGGCAAACTTATTAGCGTTCCCACCTGCAATAGCTGATTCAAAGTCTGAGAAAATATCTTGGGTAGGACGCGCAAAGCCCATTAACAAAAGAGAGATGGTTATGGTGATCAACGCAAACTTGGATGATTTTGTAACGTTCATTGAATAATCAAAGTTAAGAGATATTTACTATTTATATGGTTCGGGTATTAATTAACTTCCATAAATTTACAGGCAGAAACCGTACCAAAAAAGATGTTCGAGGTAAAAAATCTTTCTGCAGAAAACTCAATTATTTGTCAAATTCTTAAGGAACTGAGGGACAAGGAAATACAGAAAGACAGATACCGCTTTCGAAAGAACATTGAACGCATTGGCACGATTGCCGCGTACGAAATTTCCAAACAACTTGAGTACCAAAATACACAGACCGACACTCCTTTGGGGTCATGCCCAACTACCGAGCTAATTGACCAACCAGTGATTGGGACTGTATTACGCGCTGGCATTCCGCTCCAACATGGCGTCAACCAACTTTTTAATCAGGCAGACTTAGCCTATATCTCTGCATATCGACATCACACTTCAGAAACGACTTTTGAAATAAAGGTAGAATATCTAGCTAGTCCGAGTATTGAAAACCGTGTATTGATTTTAACTGACCCTATGTTGGCCACTGGACAATCACTTGTTCTTACTTATGAGCAATTTTTAGCACAGGGTAATCCTAAAAAAGTACACTTAGTGTCGGTAATTGGAAGTAAAGCTGGGGTTGACTATGTTCGCAAGCACATCCCAAATGCTACTTTGTGGATTGCCACGGTCGATGAAGAATTGAATGCAGATGGATATATTGTCCCCGGATTAGGAGATGCAGGAGACTTAAGTTTTGGCACCAAAACACAACATTAATTAGCTTGAATTACAAACATATTTTCTTTGACTTGGACCACACGCTTTGGGACTTTTCGTCAAACAGCCGCAAAACCTTAGAAGTTCTGTTCAACGAGTTTCAATTACAAGACAGAGGCGTTTCCAGTTTTACAGAATTCCTGCATACATATGAAACAATAAACGAGGGCTTATGGGCAAAATACCGCATTGGCCAAATTGACAAATCAACGCTTAGGAACGGCCGGTTTCCAGCGGTGTTTAAACATTGGGATATTGTAGACCATCATTTGGCAGAGACAATTAACGAACGGTACTTAACGGATGGGCCAAAACAACCTGGCTTGATGCCAAATGCTTTAAAAACGTTAGATTATCTGCAGAACAAATACGAGGTTCATTTAATAACCAACGGATTTAAAGAAGTGCAAGCAACTAAGTTAAATGCGTCAGGATTAAACGGATATTTTAAAACGATTACTACTTCTGAAGAAGTCGGTGTCTTAAAACCAAATCCGAAAGTATTCCATCATGCACTTGATTTGGCCTCAGCTCAATCAGGCGAAAGCGTGTACGTTGGCGACCACTTTGATACAGACGTTATGGGAAGTAAAAACGCAGGAATCGATCAAGTTTTCTTTAATCCACATGATGCAGACCACCCTAAAATCGCCACTTTCGAAATTCGCGACTTAGTAGAAATGATAGAAATTTTCTAACTGAAAATTAACAAGTTAGCCTACACAACTGGTTTCAAGCAACGTAGTTTTCAATTCATTTTGTAATTTGAGTTTATAAAACTTCTCATTTGAGGAGATAATAAGCAGTCATTATGAAAACAAACCTGGGTTTTTTCACCTTGCTTTTTGGTCTAATGGTGGGCCATAATTTCGCCTCTGCACAATCTGATGCTATACTTGATATCGGATACAACGTAACTGTTTTTGACAAACCCGAGCCTTTGCAAAACTATGTTGAGAATCTAAACAGTTTACAAAACTTCACCACTCCAATTGTCGCCCCTACTTCCTTGAATGGCTTCACCCTTGGTTGGGTAGGACATTTTGATCATTCAGATATTGGCGTTGGTTTGAGGCAAAACACCTTTAAAACGAAGGCTGTAGTTACCTCTTCCAATGGTGAGGAAATTCCGTACACGTATAAATTCAAAATGAATCAATTTTACATACCTGAATTGGTTTTTTACCCTTCTAAATCGTTACCGCTAGGTTTTGGCACTAGTTTGGATGTAATGACGTTTAAAGTTAGTCGTAAAAATCCTGATGAGAACCAGTTTTACAGGCCAGTCACATCGGATTTCAACCTCGGTGGTGAGTTAATTGTTCGACTTCGGTTTTATGATGATGCCATGTCATTTACGGTTACTGGCTTTTATCAGACAACCATTTTCAAATCTGATTTCGGTGAATACAAGGGTGAACCTAACAAATGGTCCCCTTCAGGCTATGGTGTAAGAGCAGCAATTGGGATTCCACTACCTAACTAACGAGTTTACTTTGCTTTAATAGCGTCTACCGCTTTACGAACACTGCCATGCGACAACAACATGGTTTTGGCCTCTTGATAAGACAAGTCACTTTGCTCCATGATCATTTTTGTCCCTCTGTCAACCAATTTGTCGTTTGACAATTGCATGTCGACCATTTTGTTACCTTGAACGTGACCAAGTTTGATCATAACCGCTGTGGTAATCATATTGAGAATAAGTTTTTGTGCAGTTCCTGATTTCATCCGAGTACTCCCAGTTACAAACTCGGGGCCAACCGGACAATCAATTGGATATGAAACAACTCCTCCAATCACGCTTTTTTCATTACAGGTGATAGAACCACAAGAGATACCATGCTCAACACATTTCTTTAATCCCCCCAAAACATATGGCGTCGTACCACTTGCGCTAATCCCCACGACAAAATCCTCGGTTGAAATGTCATGTGCTTTAAGATCTTCCCAAGCTTGGTTCACGTCGTCTTCCGCATTTTCGACAGCCTTTCTGATTGCTGGATCACCTCCTGCAATGATTCCTATTACGCGACCATGGTCAACCCCAAAAGTTGGTGGACATTCAGAGGCATCAACAACACCAAGCCTACCACTGGTTCCAGAACCAATATAAAACAGTCTGCCTCCAGAGTGCATTTTTTCGTAAACATCGTCTATCAGGGCGGTGATTGCCAGTAACTGCTTCTGCACACTCTCGGCTACGGTGCGATCTAGCGCATTGATGGAAGTTACCAAGTCTAAGGTCGACATTTCATGCAACCCATCGTACAGCGAATCTGATTCTGTTGTTTTAACCATGACACAAAAAAAGTGGCTCTAGGCCACTTTTTTAAATTATTTTATCCAACTGCGTCCTCCGATGGAGAACTTCTTTGGTTATCACCTCGGTCTCGGTTATCACTTCGAGGACCACGGTTATCTCTTCCGCGATTGTCTCTTCCACGATTATCTCGACCTCGGTTGTTGTCTCTTCGTCGGTCATTTCCACCGCCTCTTCTGTCTCCACCACGATCTCTTCTTTGTGGTTCAACGTAACCTTCAGGCTTTTCTAACAATACCTTTCTTGACAGCTTGAACTTTCCAGATTTTTCATCGATGTCAAGAAGTTTAACTTTAACTTCTTCTCCATCTTCAAATATTCCTTCCATAGTCTCTAAGCGTTCCCACTTGATTTCAGAGATGTGTAACAAACCTTGCTTTCCTGGTAAGAATTCGATGAAAGCACCGAAGTCCATAATGCCTTTTACAACACCTGTATACACTTTACCTACTTCAGCATCTTCACAAATACCGTCGATGATGCTTCTAGCTAGGTCTAGTCCGTCTTTATCAGCAGACATAATCTCTACCATACCTTTACCATCCACTTCTTCGATAGTGATAGTCGTGTTGGTTCTTTCTTGTAATTCTTGAATTACCTTTCCACCAGAACCGATGATTGCTCCAATCTTGTCTTTTTCAACTGCAAAACGAACAAGTCGTGGAGTATGTGGTTTCAAGTCTTCACGAGCTGTAGAAATGGTTTTTTCCATTTCTCTTAATACGTGAGTTCTTCCTTCTTTAGCCTGCATTAGAGCTTCCTCTAACACTTCGTAAGAAAGACCATCTACCTTCATATCCATCTGACAAGCATAGATTCCTTTGTCGTTTCCAACTACTTTGAAATCCATATCCCCTAAGTGATCTTCATCACCTAAGATATCAGTAAGAATTGCGTATTTACCTGTCTCTGGATCGGAAATCATTCCCATGGCAATACCACTTAATCCAGCGTTTACTTTAATACCAGCATCCATCAGTGCCATTGAACCAGCACAAACTGTTGCCATAGAACTTGAGCCATTTGATTCTAAAACGTCGGACACGATTCTAACCGTATACCCAACATCTTCTGGCAACATTCTTTTCAAACCTCTTGCAGCAAGGTTACCGTGACCAATTTCTCGTCGGCCTGGACCTCTATTTGGTCTTGCTTCACCTACTGAGAAAGCAGGGAAGTTATAGTGCAACATAAATTTGCTTTTACCTGAAAGGTTTGGACTATCTAACAATTGCTCATCAAGTTTAGAACCTAATGTTACTGTTGTCATTGCCTGAGTTTCTCCTCTAGTAAATAAAGCTGATCCGTGAGGAATTGGCAATGGACTCACTTCAGTCCAGATTTGACGTACTTCATTCAGTTTACGTCCATCCAATCTACCTTTGGTTTCTAACACCATGTTTCGGATAGCTGATTTCTTCACTTTACCGAAATACTTTTTCACTAAATGACCTTTTTCGGCCATGAACTCTTCTCCTAACGATTCTGCATACTCATCATACGCGTTAGAAAAAGCGTCAGCTCTTTCATTTTTATCCGCTGGAATTTTTCCTATGTCATACAATTTCTGGTAACAATCAGCTTTTACTTTAGCAGCAAGCTCTTCATCATTGTCCTCATGGTTGTACTCTCGTGGTGCAGGTCGACCACCGTTTAATTCTGCAAACTCTAACTGAGCTGCACATTGTTTTTTGATAAATTCATGAGCCACTTTCAATGCCTCAATCATGTCTTGCTCAGAAATGCCATCCATTTCACCTTCCACCATGTTGATATCAGCAGCAGTACCAGCAACCATAAGGTCGATGTCACTTTGCTCTAATTCATCACGGAAAGGATTAATGATAAACTTGCCATCAACTCTACCAACACGAACAGTCGAAATTGGTCCGTCAAATGGAATATCTGTTAAAGTAATTGCTGCTGATGCTGCAAGTCCAACTAAAGCGTCAGGCATTACATTGTCATCAGAAGACATCAGTTGAATCATGATTTGTGTTTCCGCATGGTAATCTGATGGAAACAATGGACGTAGCGTTCTGTCAACAATACGACAGATCAATACTTCGTAGTCAGATAATCTACCTTCTCTTCTAAGAAAGCTACCTGGCACACGTCCAACTGCTGCAAACTTCTCTTGGTAGTCTACAGACATTGGTAAAAAATCTACACCTTCACGTGCAGTTTTAGCAGACACTACGGTTGCTAAAATTCGGGTATCACCCATTGATAAGAAAACAGAACCGTTGGCTTGTCTTGCAAGTCTGCCTGTTTCCAAAGTTATTTCACGGCCTTCACCGAGGTCAATTGTTTTTTGGATTGCTTCAAATTTCATAAATCTTCTTCTGTTAATGGGCACACCGCCCTGTACGATAAAATGCAGAAAAAAAGGCCTTGAGCGTACTAACTGAAGGCCTTTTAGTTTATTACATGAACTGTAATATTATTTTCTTAAACCAAGTTTTTGGATGATATCTCTATATCTAAAGATGTCTTTCTTGGCAACATAGTTAAGCAATGCGCGTCTTTTACCAACAAGAGCGATCAAGCTTTTTTCTGCAGAATAGTCTTTTTTGTTAATTTTCAAATGATCAGTTAAATGCTTGATTCTGTGTGAGAACATAGCAATTTGAGCTTCGCTGTTACCAGTGTTTGTTTCACTTCCACCGTGCTCTGTGAACATTTCTTTTTTTAAGTCTGATGTTAATCTCATTTTAACCTATAATAAATCGTTTCGTCTGTCTTTTTATAAATAGTCCGCAAAAGTAGCATTTTGTATAACAACAACCTACCATTTTGCTAATTCTTTAGGTATAAAAAGTAAAAACATTTTGAGTCATTATCCACTAATTACATCCGCGTTGAATTCTTGTGAGTGAATCATTGTTTGGAAAACAATAACCAGACGGAAGTAAAGTTGGCTCATACCGCTCTAGATCAGGATCATACAATCCATTTTCTACGAAATCAACTAGAGCATCGATTTCATAATCTTCCAATCCAAGGGCGTGGAAATCACTTGCCAAAAGGTCATTAGGAACTATTCCATTTTCGGGCACCCCGTTGTTTTTATACAAAATCACTTCGCGTACACTTGAAAAAGACCCTCCATGGCCCAAGAAATTCACATCTTTCAAATTGTACAACTGAGGAACTTTAAACTTATAATCATCTTCTGAATTTCCTGTAAACCCACCTCTCCCTTTTCGCACGGCATCGGTAATATTTCCAATAACATTAGCCCCAGACAAGTCCTCCATGCCCAATGCATAAAAATTCATTGAGTTTAATGCGGGCCCGGCATGACATTTAAAGCACTCAGCTTTAGAAAAGAATAATCTAACACCTTCCAATTGGTTTGGGGTTAATGCCTGTTCATCACCTTTCAGCCACAATTGAAAGGGTGCTTTGTTGCTGAGTAAAGTACGCTCGTAAGCTGCAATCGCAAGTCCGATGACCTGAGCTGTATAACGTGCATTCTCCGGAATATCCGGAAATGCTTTCTCAAACAAAGACCTATAAGGTTCTGCCATCAAAATGGATTTATCAACGCCCATTCTGTGAACACCAAAACCTGCAATCGCCTGCGTTTCCAGACCTTCGTAACCCAAATGATTGTTAGAAATTGGATTACCGTTCATCCATTTAGACTCGGTCCCTTTATTCACTCCAGTCGCACCAAATTGTCCATTCCAAAGTTGTACTTTTTGGTATGCTCCATTCATAGCGGATGGTGTCCGAATTGGTTGCACATCTACTTCAGATTTATCACAAATCGTATTTCTACGGCGCAGTTCTCCTTTGGAACCATATCCTTCTCCACCTTCTCCGATTCCCTGTTTTAACCCAGATTGGAATCCAGCAGCAGCAGAGTGACATGTTGCACAAGAGTAGGTATGGTAATTAACCATATTTTCAGGTTGAATACCTAGCCCCGTTTCATGGTACAGCATTTGTCCAAGTTTGACTTTGGCCTCTGTTATGTGATTTTTTGGATCATTTGGTATCGCATAATAGTCATTGCTATTGGGCAAAATCAATCCTTGAACACCTCCAGGTATAGAGTTTTCGATTTGACCCTTTAATGTGTCGTTAATAGTTGTGGTTTGCGGTGTGGTTTCTTTACAAGAAGAAAGAAGTAAAATTAGGATCAACACTGCAAATGAAGACGCAGTTTTGTAATTCATCATAGTTGTAATTTGTCATCTAAGTGCCACAAAGATAACAGATTCCTCTTTTTATTTTCTCAAAAATGATTGACTTTCATCAGTAACCTCCCATCCAACGGCGCACAAACCACTCAAAAGCAAGTAGTCCGAACACCAAAAAGAACAACCACTTTTGACTGATTAAATCTTTAAACCGACTACTTTCTTTCACGACAGAAGCCGTATTGGGTTGCGCATTGATGGTTTCAATCAATTGACTCCACGAAGTTTTATCGAAGCTTTGTCCGCCTGTTTCAGCTGCCAGTTGTCGAAGCAAGGTATAATTTGCTGTTAAGTTTTGGTTCTCTAGTTGAAGCGCCTTTACAACGAAACTACCAGATTCATTGAATTTTGCCCCATTATATTGAGCGTTTGCGCTATATGTGTAATTTCCCGGAGGTAAGGCACCTACTCCATAACGATATGCGCCTGCTTGGGGTACCAATGTGTACTTGTATTGCGTTCCATCCGAATGGTTTAAGCTTACTTCAACATTGGCATCAGGAGTGAATTCATAACTGTCGTTATACACCTCACCTATGAATGATATTCGTTCATTCTCATAAAAATTTCTGGAAGACGTGTACACCTTAAACTTGCGTTTGTCATCTTTCAATGCCAGATATTGAATCGTTTTGCGTAACAATCCGTCTACGTGGTTTGCTGATTCGTTTTCCTCAAAATCATTAAATCGCCAACGCCAAATCCCTTCGCCAGAACAGACGCCTGAACGATATCCGTTTTGGTTTGAGAAACTCCAGAGAGGCATCTTTGTTTGCACAGATCCAATCTTTTGGAACATCAAACTGCTTGTTGACGCTGAGACCGCATATTCGCCAAATGGTGTTGTAAGTGGCGGTGCATTATTGATAAAATCAGTGATATCCGAACCTGGATCAAACAAAGAAAAACTGGAATTAACCGCAGCAAGTCCTTGATTGAAGTTGGCTCTATTGCCACTGATTTCCATGCCTAATCCCGTTTTATTGAATAAATTCACATTCGTTTGAGTACCAATTATCGCGAACAAAGGCGTTTTATTCTCTTTTACATTTTGTAAAAAATTAAGTTCATACGAATTCACAGGTAATTGATGTGTAATCACTAAATCGTAGTCTGTTGGTTTCTTTATATCGTAAAAACCTATTTGGACGTCCAACTCATATTGATCATTGCTGAGTATGGCCTTTTTCAACACAGCCACATCAGGATGAGGAGCGTGTGCCGCTATTAATATCTTTTGCTTTACGTCGAGTACATCGGTGTACACAAGTTTTGCATTATTGCTTTTGTTCAACTCGTCTTTTGCATACGATACTTGAACGGTATAAGACTGATTGCCTTTTTCTGTGGCTTTCAATAGGAATGTATGTTCTGAAGTAAATCTATTCCCTTGAATCGAAATCGCTTTCTTATCGAGCTTCACTCCTTTGTGCCAAATGCTCAACTCCACGTTTTGACCGTTAGCCTTAGAGGCATTAACAACCACTTCAACTGGAAACTGATTTCCTAAAAACGTCACAGCATTCGCTTTTGCACTATAAATGGACACGTCTCGATACAATGTTGTGTCTCCAACAGGTATGGTATAAACAGGAAAATTTACTTGTTGAGCTGCAAAACTGGGATTAGATCCGGCATTGTATATACCGTCACTAATCATGACCATACCGGCAATCATACGACTATCGTACAACCTTGATATTTCTTTAAAAGAAGATGATAAATCAGTTGTTGGATTGTTGTAATCGGCAGTTGACTCATCTTGAATCCCTAATTCTATGATGTCAAATTTGTTTGACAATCCATCACGAAGCTGATCTAAATCTGTGTTAAGATTATTGGCGACATAAACACTGTCTCCACCAAGCATCATCGACTGTGAACGATCTACCGCAATAAAGACAACCGGCTTTTCAAGTAGTTGTTCAACATATTTCAATAGCGGATTGAGCACTAGAATGGCCAAAAAAGAAACGGCGACAAACCGAGTTATTGCAGTTATCCATTGCAATACATTTGAGCCCTCAACCTTTTGTTTAATAGATTTTTGGTACAACAGGAAGCTATACAAGCCTCCTAATGCAAAACATAAAAGTAAAAACCAACTAGGTTGTTCGATGATCAAATCCATACTCACGGCGGCAAATATAACGGGCTAAACAATACCTACCCAACGGAATAAATGACCTTAAATTGTTGGGAAAGATGTTTATAGTTCAGTCTGAGGTTAAACCATAATATTCTTAATTTCGTGGCTTGTTTGCCTTTAGGCAGTAACACGTATTGAATACCATAAAGAATGATTGTTTCCTATAATTGGTTAAAGACTTTAATCCCGTTTCAAAAATCACCTGATGAGTTGAGTGCATTGCTAACGAATACGGGGTTAGAAGTGGAAAAATTACACAAAATTGAATCTATCAAAGGCGGATTGAATGGTTTGGTTGTGGGAGAAGTAATGACGTGCCAACCTGCCGAGAATACAGACAATTTAAAGTCGACAACCATAAACGTAGGCGGTGATAGCTTACTTCCCATTGTGTGTGGAGGACCTAATGTAGCTGCAGGACAAAAGGTCGTGATCGCGACCGTTGGGACAACTATATATCCAATTACAGGAGAACCCTTCAAAATTAAAAAAGCCAAAATTAGAGGTCATGTTTCTGAAGGTATGATTTGCGCACAAGACGAAATCGGTTTAGGCACTGATCACGACGGAATCATCGTTTTGGATGAGCACGTTACCCCAGGAACACCGCTTAGAGATATCATAGATTTAAATGAAGACTTTCAAATTGAAATAGGTTTGACACCCAATAGAGGAGATGCGGCTTCGCACCTTGGTACTGCTCGTGACATACAAGCAATGACTGATGTGAAGGTACAACTTCCAGCCGTGGGGTCTATTAGTGTTAAAAATGATTGTCCGATTCAAGTTCAGATAGATGATGCTAGTAAATGTCCGAGGTATACAGGCATTTTATTAAAGAATATTACCGTTAAAGCTAGTCCTGATTGGCTGCAAGAACGATTAAGGTCAATTGAAATTAATCCTATCAACAACGTAGTTGACACAACCAATTATGTGTTACACGAACTGGGTCAACCTATTCACGCTTTTGATTCAACGATTATTGATGGAAGCATCCATGTCCGAAATGCTTCAAAAGGAGAAAAGATCGTGACTTTGGATGAAGTTGAACGTACTCTCACAGGAGATGAATTATTAATTGCGGATAATAGCAAGGCTTTGGCTTTGGCTGGTGTTTTCGGTGGTCTTCATTCTGGAGTAACAAAAGACACGACTACAGTATTTATCGAAAGTGCGTATTTTGACCCATCTACCATAAGAAAAGCTGCCAAACAACACGGACTTAATACTGATGCATCGTTTAGATATGAGCGCGGTTGTGACCCAACCATAACGGAATATGCCTTAAAACGAGTGGTTGACATATTGCAAGAAGTGGCTGGTGCAGAAGTGGCCTCAGCAATTATTGATGTTTATCCAAAAGAAATTCAGAACCATTCCATAACGCTCAATAGCGCATGGTTGAATCAGTTCTGTGGTATTGACCTTGCTAACGACGCTATTATTGAGATTCTTGACCGACTAGAAATAACCAAAACGTCAATACAAGGAGACGATATAACCGTTAGTGTTCCGCCGTACAGGAGTGAGGTGTTACGTCCAGTTGATATCGCGGAAGAAGTGTTACGTATTTACGGATTCAATCAAGTTGAAATACCTACTCGATTGTCGATGACACCTAGCGTAAAACCAAGTTTCAGTACGAATGATTTCGAAAACAAGGTAGCAGACTTCCTTGTTGCCAAAGGGTTTTACGAAACCATGAGCAATTCGCAGACTAAAAGAAATGATCGAGTAGAAAGAGAGCCAGTCGCTTTACTGAATCCGCTAAGTATTGACCAATCTGTCATGCGAACCGACATGTTGGACGGCATTATGACGTCAATTGCATATAACATTAACCGGAAAAACAAAGACCTTTTGTTTTTCGAATTCGGGAAGACATATTTTAAAAGTAACAGTGGTTTTGAGGAAGAAAACAATTTGATCATAGCGACTTCTGGTTCCGTTGTTGATGCCAATTGGGCGACCAAAGCACAGCCGGCGGATTACTTCTTTCTAAAAGGCTTAATGGAATCTTTGGCTACGACAATTGGTTTAACAAGCAAGAAGTTTTTAAAACTTGTTACTTTCAAAACCTTATCGGCTGATTTACAAAAACAATTTGGCGTAAAGCAACCGGTGCATTATGCCATCGTTAATTGGGACGATGTGATTCAACGCGCAAAGTCAGTTAGGTTTAAACTGGAAGATATTCCGGTATTCCCTGTTGTGTTGCGAGATCTTAGTGTTGTGCTTGCACAAAACGTTTCTTATAATGAAGTTGAACGAATCGTTAAAGAAGTTGCGGGACCATATTTTAAGGACTTGACCCTGTTTGATGTTTATGAAGGTAAAAATATAGATCCAGGGAAAAAATCGTACGCAATAACAGTGAAGTTGTATGATTCTAAGCAAACAATGACGGATGACCGCATTGAAAAAATCATGTCTAAAATGATGCTTCGTTTAGAAAAAGACATCGATGCAGTAATCAGAAAGTAAATGACAGAGTTTGAACAAAAACTATGGAATTTTGAAGTCAGCTTAAAAGACGCGCTTGAGCGGTTAAAACAATTACAAACTGATAATGAGAGGCTAACGCTGCAAAATCAGTCGCTACAAGAGCAAATTACAGAACAAAAAAACCTCACAAAACATTTAGAGGAGAATAATAAAAGCGTTAAACTTGCCGAGACAATGTCTCAAACTATGGGTGATCAAGACGAGTTAAAACGACAAATTGATAGCTACATAAAAGAGATTGATCGATGCATTGCACTGTTAAGTGATTAGTTTGGAAAGTGCTGAAAAGGAAATATCGATAAAGGTTACAATAGGAGATAGACAATATCCGCTCAAAATTGACGCTGCTGAAGAAGAATCAGTTCGAAAAGCAGCTAAATTGATAAATGAAAAATCAAAATTTTACCAAGAGAATTTCTCGGTAAAAGACAAACAGGATTCACTCGCGATGGCGGCATTAGAATTTGCTACTGAAGTAATTGGCATCCAACATGAGCAGTCTTCAGACAAACACCTTTTAGAAAGAAAAGTTTCTTACTTCCAAACCCTGCTTAGCGAGGCAATTCGTTGACATACTTTTGTTTAATTAAACACAACGTACAATGAACATTACATCTATACTAATTGGGTTGTTGGCTGGTATTATTGCCGGAGGAGGAATTGCCTTCTTCATCTTAAATAATAAGTCAAACTCCAAAGCAACTCAAATCATAAAAGAGGCTGAACAAAAAGCAAATCAGTACAAAAAATCTCGTGAGTTAGAAGCGAAAGAAAAGTTTATAAAACTTAAACAAGATCACCAGAAAGAGACCCAGCAACGGGAAAGTGAAATTACTAGAAAGGAAGATGAAATGCGCAAAAAGGATCAAAGCCTTAGTGATCGCATTCAAAACCAAGAACATAAGTTCAAGGAAGTTGAGGCAATAAAAAACACCCTTTCTCAACAATTAGAGGTTGTAAACATCAAAAAAACGGAGATTGAAAAAGCACATGGCAATCAAGTCCGACAGCTCGAAAAGATTGCAGGCTTAACAGCTGAAGAAGCAAAAAAAGACCTTGTAGAAGCGTTGGTTGATGAAGCAAAAACAGATGCCATTTCTAAAATAAAGTTAATCGTCGAAGAGGCCAAACTAAAAGCCAATAAAGAGGCCAAACGTATGATCTTGCAAACGATACAGCGCACCGCGGCAGAACAGGCAATAGAAAACACGGTTACCGTGTTTAACATCGAAAATGACGACATTAAGGGTAGAATCATTGGACGTGAAGGACGAAACATTAGAGCGCTTGAAGCTGCTACTGGTATTGAAATTATTGTTGATGATACTCCTGAAGCAATCATTCTTTCTGGGTTTGATCCGGTAAGAAGAGAAATCGCTCGACTGTCTTTACACCGTTTGGTTACCGATGGTCGAATTCACCCTGCACGGATTGAAGAGGTTGTTCAGAAAACAAAAAGGGACGTAGACAACGAAATCATTGAGCATGGCGAACGCGCAGTTATCGATTTAGGCGTAAATGGTTTGCACCCTGAATTGATTCGTATTGTTGGCCGAATGCGTTATCGTTCCAGTTATGGTCAAAACTTATTACAGCACAGTAGAGAGGTTGCAAATATGTGCGCCATCATGGCCGCAGAATTTGGACTTGATCCTAAAATGGCGAAACGTGCAGGTCTGCTTACATGATATTGGAAAGGTCCCTGACGAAGATGCCGAGACTCCTCACGCATTATTAGGTATGAAATGGGCAGAGAAGTATGGTGAAAGTCCAGAAGTATGCAACGCCATTGGAGCTCACCACGACGAAATTGAGATGACTAATTTGATTTCTCCGATTGTTCAAGCGTGCGATGCAATATCTGGTTCAAGACCTGGTGCTCGACGTGAAGACGGAGAAGCGTATATTAAACGATTACAAGACTTAGAGAAACTAGCTTTGGCATTTGACGGCGTTGAAAAAGCATTCGCCATTCAAGCTGGACGTGAATTAAGGGTAATCGTTGATAGTGATGTGTTGCAGGACAAACAAGCAGACCTATTGTCCTTTGATATCAGTCAGAAAATCATGAAAGAAATGATTTACCCAGGTCAAATAAAAATTACTGTAATACGAGAGCGTAGGGCAGTAAATTTCGCAAAATAGAGGAGTTACTACAATGCGTTTTTTTACCATTGTAATTCCATGTCTTCTAATGGCGTGTAATTCGGGGCAAGATCAAAAAACAGTTGAGGATATTTCTATTGTGATTGATCAAATTCATGTTGAAAACCATGCTCCAGATTCAACTGTCGTTTTTAGTGCATTAGAGTCTAAAATGATTTCTGCCAATCTACTAGACGTACAATGGCTCAACGCCGACATTATCGTCGATTTAAAATACAGCACTACTGACAACTTCTTGAATCAAAAAATATACGAAGGACTTAGCAACGCATATTTGGAAGAAAAAACAGCAAAAATGTTAGCTGTGGCCCAATATCGACTTAGTCAAACAAATCCCGGCTATAAACTAAAAATATGGGACGCGGCAAGGCCTGTATCTTGTCAGCAATTAATGTGGAATGTTCTTAAAATGCCAGCCGGCGAAAAAGGTCGATTTGTAAGCAATCCAAAAAATCATTCTTTGCACAATTATGGGTGCGCCGTCGATTTGACTATTGTTAATGATGACAGTACTGAGTTGGACATGGGCACGAAATTCGATCAATTTGATTCATTGGCGCAGCCTAAATACGAAATGTATTTATTAAGTCAGGGTAGGTTAAGCAAGCAACAGATACAGAATAGAAATTTATTGAGGTCGACGTTAATTGCCGCAGGTTTTAGGACAATTAGCTCGGAGTGGTGGCATTTCAATGGGTGTTCAAGAGAATATGCCAAATCACAGTATCGGTTGGTGGAATAAAATGATAAGGGTCATGAGAGAAAAGACTTTTATCAAAAACCATCAGAAGGTTGAAATGTTATTTTTGCAGTCGATTTCGAGAAAGTAATGATTGAAACGGATATAATAATAATTGGGGCTGGTCCTTGTGGCTTGTTTACGGTATTTGAGGCTGGACTTATTAAATTAAGATGCCACCTTATAGACTCACTTGCTCAGCCAGGTGGTCAATTAGCGGAGATATATCCTAAAAAACCCATTTACGATGTTCCCGGATTCCCTTCTATATTGGCAGGCGAATTGGTAGAAAACCTTATGGAGCAAGCTGCACCCTTTAAACCTGGATTTACTTTAGGAGAGCGTGCAGAACAAATAGAAAAAACCGATGATGACAAGTTTATCGTAACTACAAGTAGGGGCACAAAACATAAGGCTCCCGTAGTTGCAATTGCTGGTGGACTAGGTTGTTTTGAACCAAGAAAACCTGAGTTAGAAAATTTAGAACGATTCGAGGATTTTGGCGTTGATTACATTATTAAGGATCCAGAAAAATTTCGTGATAAAAACGTAATTATAGCTGGAGGGGGAGACTCCGCATTGGATTGGACAATCTTCTTAGCTGAAGTAGCAAAAGAAGTCACGTTGGTTCACCGTAGAGGCAAATTTCGTGGCGCGTTAGACAGCGTAGAAAAAGTTGAGAATTTAGCTGCATCAGGAAAAATTGACCTTATAATAAACTCAGAAATAACCAGCTTAAAGGGAGAAAACACCCTGGAACAAGTTAAAATATTCAAGAAGCTAAAGGACGAGGAAGTTGTAAAAGCCGTTGATTATTTTATCCCTCTTTTTGGTTTATCTCCAAAACTAGGCCCATTAAAAGAATGGGGGTTAGATTTAAATAAAGAGTCTATTCCTGTAAATACGGTAGATTATAGCACAAGTATTCCAGGCATATATGCCATAGGAGATATTAACGATTACGTTGGTAAGCTGAGACTTATACTTTGCGGCTTTCATGAGGCAACCATTATGGTGCAATCGGCGTATCGACGTATCCATCCAGATAAAAATTTAGTCTTAAAATATACGACAGTAAGCGGTGTAAATGCTTTTGAATAATGGATGATTTAATCACATTATACGTAACAGACCTTTCTGGCACAAGGCATGAAATACAAGCTCCAACGGATATGGGGTTGAACGTTATGGAGGCGATCAAGGCAAATGCACTCCCGGTTAAAGCCACTTGTGGTGGAATGGCAATGTGCGCCACATGTAACATTATCATTAAAAGCAGTCACGACTTGCCAGAGCTGAGTGAGAGTGAAGAGGGAATGCTTGACGAAGCTTTTGTGCTCGACATTGAGGGTAGTCGATTAAGCTGCCAGATACCAGTTACACGAGATATTGATGGATTAGAATTAAAAATGGCTCCTCTGTCCAACCCTGAAGACTAGTTTAGTTTTTTCCAGAGTAAATCTTTGAGTTCGGTGATGTTTTGTCCAACAATAGATGAAATAAAAATTGTTTCAAGATCTGCTGGTAGCATTTCTTTAATTTCATTTGTTAATTCTTCATCTAACATATCTGATTTACTAATCGCCAAAATTCGATCTTTAAACAGCATTTCTGGATTGTATTGTTTTAACTCTGCGAGTAGCACCTCATATTCTTTAACGATGTCGTCGCTATCAGCCGGCACCAAAAAAAGTAATATAGAATTCCGTTCTATGTGACGCAAAAACCGATGACCCAAGCCCTTTACCTTCACTCGCTCCTTCGATGATCCCAGGAATATCAGCCATTACGAAGGATTGATAATCCTGATACTTAACTATTCCTAAGTTGGGAACCAAGGTGGTGAAAGGGTAATCTGCGATTTCTGGTTTAGCCGCAGAAACTACAGACAGCAATGTCGATTTGCCGGCATTTGGGAAGCCAACTAATCCTACATCTGCAAGTACTTTTAATTCAAGTACTTTCCATTCATCTAGTCCGTCTTCCCCTGGTTGTGCATACCGCGGTGTTTGGTTTACAGACGACTTAAAATTCCAATTACCTAGTCCTCCACGACCACCTGTAAGCAATACTTCGGTCTGGTTGTCTTTACGTGATCTCAAACAGCACCTCGCCGGTCTCAGCGATCTTTGGCTACCGTACCTAAGTGGAACATCCAAAATTTGGTCTGCTCCTCTTTTTCCGGTTTTTCTCCCCTTACCACCGTTGGTACCGTTATCGCATATTACGTGCTTCTTATATTTCAAATGAAGTAACGTCCACAGCTGCTCGTTTCCTCTTAAAATAACAGAACCGCCAGCACCGCCGTCTCCTCCATCGGGTCCACCTTTACTGTTAAGCTTATCTCTAAATAAGGACCAGCTTCCGCTTCCACCACTTCCTGAGCGGCAGTTTATTTTCACATAATCTATGAAATTTGGGATTGGCCATTTATTGTCAGTGATTTTTAGCTACGTACAGAGTCTACCGCGGTGCACAAGTGCATTGAAGATATCATCAATTTCGCCTAAACCATTAATTCTATGAAGGACGTTTTTGGCCGCATAAAATTCTAGGAGTGGCTCCGTTTTGTTGTTGTATTCTGCAAATCTGTTGCGAATTTTATCTTCACTCTGATCGTCAGTTCTTCCAGAAACCTTACCTCTTTCAAGTAATCTTGAAACAAGTTCGTTTTCTTCAACCTCTAAGGCTAAAACCGCATGAATATTTGTATCCAGCTGCATTAATATTTTAGACAATGCCTCACCTTGAGATATCGTTCTAGGGAAGCCATCAAATATGAAACCGTTTGATTCTTTCGTGGTTTTTAAAAAATCTTCTACCATAGCGATAGTTACCTCGTCTGGCACCAATTCACCTTTATCGATAAAAGATTTACCAAGAATTCCGAGTTCTGTTTCGACTTTAATGTTAGATCTAAAAACATCACCGGTACTTAGGTGAACTAGGTTATACTTTTCAAGTAACATAGCACTTTGTGTGCCTTTGCCTGCTCCTGGAGGTCCGAATATTATTATGTTAAACATATTATGCTCGTGTTAATACCGCAAATTTAGCGCAATATCAGACTTAAGCTTAGTTCTGCAAGACAAAAATGAACCAATAATTGCCCAAGTATTTGGCTAACGGTGATTCTATGTTTTCCTTTGAAGAAAATATAGACACTATTGTGATTCAAGCCGTTGTAAGGAAGGGAAAAGTTATTGCTGAAAGGGTTCCTACCCCAAATGTTTCCGAAGGAAGTGTATTAATAAAAGTTGTAAACAGCTGCATTAGTGCTGGTACAGAAATGAGCAATGTTTCTGAAACAGGAAAATCTCTTATAAAAAGGGCCTTAGAACAACCGGCTGAGGTTATGAATGCGCTAAACTTCGCGAAGGAGAATGGAATCATGAAAATGATCCAGCGTGTTAAGGGCACATTAGAAGGTGGCAAACCTACTGGATACTCAATTTCTGGAGTTGTAATTGGTGTTGGTACTGGTGTCACTCAATATGAAGTTGGCGATCATGTAACGGCGGCAGGTGCAGGAATTGCTAATCACGCAGAATATGTTGATGTACCAGTAAATTTGGTAATGCCAATGCCTAAGGGTATGGATTTCAAACTTGCCTCTACAGTTACACTTGGTGGAATTGCCATGCAAGGTGTTAGACGTGCAGATTTAAAACTCGGTGAGATCTGCGTTGTACAAGGTGCAGGTATACTTGGCTTGTTGGCTCAACAGATGTTGCAAGCAGCAGGGGTTCGAACCATTGTAATTGATCTTGATAATCATCGACTGCAAATTGCTAATGATCTAGGAGCGGAATTAGTATTAAATCCTAAAGACGAAGATATCGTGAAACGTGTAGAAGCGGTATCGGATGGATATGGAGCAGATGCTGTATTGTTCACTGCGGCAACACATAGCAGTGACCCTCTATCTACTGCGTTTAACATGTGTAAAAGGAAAGGTCGAGTTGTTTTGGTTGGGGTTTCTGGCATGGAAATTAAACGTGGGGATATTTATAAAAAGGAACTAGACTTTTTAATTTCTACCAGTTATGGTCCGGGTCGCTACGACGACAATTATGAGAAAAAAGGACTTGACTACCCATATTCTTATGTTCGATGGACGGAGAATAGAAACATGACCGAATACCTGAGGTTAGTGCATACTGGAGCAATCCACTTAGAACCTTTGGTTAATGCAGTCTATCCTATAGAAGAAGTTGAGGCGGCGTTTGACGTTTTAAAAAATGGAGAACATCCGAAACCCATCATTTCCATATTAGACTATGGTCAGGATGTTGTAAGTGCAAACTTCAAACCTGCAGAACATAAAGTAATTATTACTGAAACAGCAGCAAATAAAAATTTAGTAAATGTAGCAATGGTTGGCGTTGGCAGCTTCGCTACAGGAATGCATTTACCTAATTTAAGCAAAGAGACTAGCAAGTTTAAAGTCAAAGCAATTGTTAACCGAACTGGACAAAAAGGGAAGGCAGTTGCGCAGCAATATAACGCAGATTACACAACGACTAATGTGGAAGATGTGTTAACCGATGCGGATATTGATTTAGTGATGATTACTACTCGTCATGAGAATCATGGCGAATTGGTTCTTCAATGCCTCAAGGCGGGTAAAAATGTTTTTGTTGAAAAACCACTATGTACCACAAGGGAAGAATTACAAGAGATTGAGGAGTTTTTCCAAAATGCGACAAATCCACCGTTACTCATGGTTGGTTTCAACAGAAGGTTTAGTCCGCATGCTCAAGAAATAAAAAAGCACACCGATAACAGAACCAATCCATTATTCATACAATACCGTATGAATGCAGGGTTTATTCCATTAGACCATTGGACGCATGAGCATGGTGGTCGAATCGTTGGGGAGGCATGTCATATTATTGATTTGATGACATTTTTTACAGGCAGCAAGATTACAAGTATAAGTTCTGAGCAGATTAGTCCGAATACTGGTAAAATAAGTGCCAACGACAATCGTAGTATTGTGTTGAAATATGCGGATGGCTCTGTTTGTAATGTTCAGTATTTCGCGGTGGGCAATAAGAAATTGGCTAAGGAGAAGATGGAAATCCACTTTGACGAGAAGAGTATTGTCATGGAAGACTACAAGAGTGTAAAGGGCTTCGGTGTTAAATTGAAAGAAATGACCAGCACAATAAGCAAAAAAGGTCAGTTAGAAGAACTAGATTATATTTACAATTGTTTACGTAAAAATGGAGAATGGCCTATTGCTTTGTGGGATATGATACAAACCACTGCAGCCACTTTCGAAATTGAGGAAATTGATTGAATATAAAATCACAAATCGGCAAAACATTACGATTACCTTTTGTTAAAAATGTAATTCATACCATTGGTTCAAAATGGATAACGATTGCCATTGGCATCATTCCAGTAATGTTAATTACCCGAGGTTTGGGACCGGTCGGCAAGGGGGAATATTCCCTTATTATATCTACGATAGGAGTTTTAATGCAGTTAAGTACGTTTGGCTTACACACGTCCAATACCTATCACGTAAGTAAGGATCGAAGTTCCTTGGATGCGTTATTCACAAATTCCGTGTTTTGGATTGCAGTAACAGCCACTCTCACAAGTTTAGGTTTCTTTCTTTTCAATTTGCTCTATCCTGGTGAGATTAACATGTTTAAGGGCGGATACATTGGTTTTATTGTCATTGGGACATTTGGAAGTTTGTCTAATATTATATCTCAGAACTTAAACATTGGCATAAATAACATTAAACAAGTTAATGTATATACCATTGGGGCCAAAGTGCTTACATTGGTATTGGTATTAAGTTTATATTTTTCCAAAAACATAACCGTACGTTACGCTTTAATCATCGCCTTGCTAGAGTTCTTTGTCATTACATTTCTATGTGGTCGATTACTTATGCGATCTATTGAAAAAATTACGTGGACGATAGACAAAGAGCTTTTAAGGAAAACAATCAGCTATGGATTGAAGGTGTATATCATCTCGCTAATGGCCTTTTTGGTTGTCCGTTCTGACATTTATATTGTTAAATATTTTTTGGGCAACGAAGCGGTAGGGTATTATTCTACATCTGTCCAACTGATTGATCAATTAAACATGTTGGCAGTTGTAGTTGCTACGTTATTGCTTCCAAAACTTACTTCGACAGAAGACTTAAAGGAAAGGCATCGACTAAGTAAAAGGAGCTTTAAGTACTTGGCGATACTGATGTTCACCATGTGTACAATTGGTTTTTTCTTTTCTGATTTTGCTATCAAGTTATTATTTGGCGTGGAGTTTATGCCAGCATCAATAACATTTAAGGTATTGTTGCCAGCGATCTTTTTCTTGGCATTGGAGACATCCTTGGCTCAATACTTGGCAGCAAATGGACTGCCAAAGTCACTTATATGGGCATGGATTGCAACATTTATCATCAATTTAATCCTCAATGTTTTATTTATACCAATTTACGGAACAGTCGGTGCAGCTTATGCTTCGGTGATTTCGTATTTTAGCATATTCGTGTTTGTTTACATTATTTATCGTAGAGGAATTGTTGAATAAAGGTAAAGGGGGTTTGGGACGTTCATAAGAAACCACAATTATCACGTAATTTTGACGTCTAACTAATTAATATCGATGAGCTTATCGAAGGAAAAAATAGAAATCCAAAATCAATGGAATAACAACCCATGTGGTCAAGTAGGAGACATAACTTATGATCTAAACTACTTTCTAAAAGTCGAAAAGAACAGATATGTTGATTATGCCCCATGGATGATGGATACATACAAATACTCTGATCCAAAATATGCAAAAAAAAGACTGTTAGAGATTGGTTATGGTCAAGGAACTGACTTAGTACAATACAGTATGTCAGGTGCCATATGTTATGGGATTGATTACACTCCTAAACACGTGGAGTTGGCAAAACTAAATTTTCTATTAAGAGGTATAGATGCCAATCTAATTCAAGGTGATGCATCTGCACTGCCTTATGAAGAAAATTACTTCGACAAAGTAGTAAGTTTTGGTGCTTTGCATCACACCCCGGATATAAAAAATTGCATTTCAGAGGTTTATCGCGTTCTCAAACCTAATGGAGAATTTGTTTTAAGCCTTTATCACCGAAACAGCATTTTCTATTATATAAAAAAAGTACTTATTGATGGTATATTAAAACTAGGTTTTCTCAGGTTAGGATATAAAGGTGTTATGGCAACAGTTGAAAAAGGAGCTGATGGTAAAAATATAAAACCACTAGTGAATGTATACTCCAAAAAAGAGTTAATGAAATTACTAAATCAGTTTAACAATCTTTCATTCGAAGTACACCACCTAAACAAAGAAGACTTTCCATTTATCGGCCAATTATTACCTAATAAATTAAGAGAAATTTTAGGAAGACATTTTGGTTGGTACATCGTTGCCAAATGCTATAAATAGAGCCAATATTATGTGCGGAATATCTGGAATTATTAATTTTAACGGGATCACCGAAAATCAAAATGAAGACATTATTTTGATCAATCAGGCGCTACATCATAGAGGGCCTAACAACGAAGGATATTTTAATTCTGACATGGTTAACTTTGGCCACCAAAGGCTAGCAATTATTGACATCAATGAGCTAGCGAACCAACCAATGACCGATATAAATAATGAAATAATTGTTACTTTTAACGGAGAGATTTTCAATCATGCTGAACTCAGAAGTGAACTTGAATCAAAATATGATTTTAAAACAAATCACTCAGATACAGAAGTTATAATATATGCCTATAAAGAGTGGGGAATAGATTGCATACAACGATTTACAGGACAATTTGCAATTGCACTCTATGACAAAACAATTGGCTCCGTTTTTTTAATTCGTGATAGGATTGGTCAAAAACCTCTTTATTATAGTCACACTGGTGATTCGACATACTTCTCTTCTGAGATCAAGTCACTATTAACTTCCAAAAAAATCAAAAATTCATTAAATGAGGAAGCTATTTATGACTACCTTACATTGTTAACGACCAAAGCACCTAAAACATTTTTCAACCAGATATCTAAAGTTGAATCTGGGTGCTACATAGAAATCACCAGAGACAAAAAGATTTCTCACAGGTATTGGGATGTTGCAAATTATCTCAAAACTCCTATAATGGATTCAGAGCAAGAGGCAATTTTAAAAACTGAGGAATTACTTGAAAAATCAATGAGACTGCGCAATATTGCCGATATTCCTCTAACATATGCTATAAGCGGAGGTCTAGACAGCAGTCTAAATTTATATTATGCTAAAACCATAGGTTCTAATATTGACGCAATCAATATTTCCTTTGATGTTGATAACAAGTTTAATGAATCAAAAATTGCTGAACAATACTGTTCGAAACTTGATGTACCTCTAAAGACAATTGTTATAAATAAGAGCGACATTGAAACCGGAATTTCAGACTTTTTTAAGGTTCAACCCGATATGCCAATAGGGGACCCTAATTCAATACTGATGTATATCCTTGCAAAGGAAACCAAAAAAAACGGACGCCATATATTGATGGTTGGAGAAGGTGGAGACGAAATTGGAGGATACCCTAAATATTTAAAGACACTGAAACGTAATAGGGTGCTAAAATCATTACAATTTATATTGAAACCTTTGATCCAGAGCACAAGTTTTAGACTTAAAAGTCTTGATTACTTTTTTAATGACACTATAATCCCAAAATCACAAATACATGGATTTACTGAAGCAGAAAAAAACAAACTTTGGAGATCTAAAAGCAAACCAAGAAGTACATATGTGTCAATGTATGAGACTATGTCAGAGGTGAACTTAAACACAAATGACAGGTATTTACGTCAAATATTAAATTTAGAATATAAAATCAGATTGCCGGAAATGATTCTAGCAAGAATTGACTACCCAACCATGGCTAATAGCGTTGAAGCAAGAAGTCCCCTTTGCTGACCATAAACTTATTGAATACTCTTGCCAATTGCCATTTAGTGTTAAAATGAAAAACAATGTTGCAAAAAGTATTATTAAACAAATATCAAAAAAGAAACTTCCTGCATATATCCGCAATAGTCCTAAAATAGGGTTTGGTCAATTACTAACACCTTTTCTTAACCACACGCTTCCCGAATGGTATAACTCAAAAATACTGATGGCTCCTAATGCACCAATACGTAAATTTATTAATGATCAGCATTTAAGAAAGATTTACAAATTGCATTTAAGAAACATGAAATATGGTTATAAAATATGGGTTTTATACTCCCTTAATGAATGGCTATCATTACACATTAACAAAGAACATGATGAGAAAAATCTCTAAATTAATACCAAACTTTATTCTACGATTTCGAGAAGATTTTTTGATTAAAACTTATGCCAACAGGTATAAAACAGAAATATTAAACTTTATCAAATCAACTGATTTTCATTACGGCGATCAAGGTGTGCTATATGAATATATAAAAAATAATGGGATACATGTTTTCCCATATTCCTTTACAAAAAAGTACGATTACAATTCCGTCAAAGTACATTTTGATCACTCGTGTAATCTTTATTATGTAATACATAAAGGTAAAAAACTATATTATAAGCGAGGGATGTCTGTAAGACAAATTCAACGCAGGTATAATATGTCTTTAATTGAGCAAGACCCTGAATCAGCTCACTCATACGTAGACAATAACTTCGTGATTAAAAATGGTTCCGTGCTTACTGACATTGGCGTTGCCGAAGGGAACTTCTCTCTGGACAATATTGAAAAAGTGTCCCATGTTCACTTATTCGAAGCTGACTCGTCATGGATTGAGGCTTTAGAAAAAACATTTGAACCATGGAAGAATAAAGTAACCATCAACAACAAATTTGTGTCTAACAAATTGGATGAGAGCCATACTACAATAGACGAGTACTTTAACAAAGTGAAATTAGATTTTATTAAAATAGATGTAGATGGAGGAGAAAGGAATTTATTAAATGGTGCTGATCAAACATTAAATAGATCAAACCTAAAAATTGCACTTTGCACCTACCACAACCAAAATGACTGGTCCGACTTCAGGACCCTACTAAGTAAATATTCAAATAATATTACCTCATCTCCAAACTATATGCTTTTTTATTTTGACCCAAATTTCAGAGCTCCATACTTTAGGAAAGGGATAATGCGTATTGAAACATGAACGTAGACATAGTTATAGTTACCTTTAACCACGAGAAATACATTGAGAAATGTTTGGATAGTGTCTTTATGCAACAAACAAAGCACAATGTGTATGTCCATATTTACGATGACGCATCAACTGATAGGACTAATGAAATTATTGAGCAAAAAATACTCGAGACCACCTTTCACATTAATTACACAAAACGACAACAAAATTTAGGCATAAACAAGAATTATTTTGATGTTTTAAATGCTTGCAAATCAGATGTCATAATGTTTTGTGAGGGAGATGATTATTGGGTCTTGGATTCCAAAGTCGATAAATACGTGGATGAATTGAATTTTAATACTGAAACGAAAGGTTATTTTTCTGACGTGAATTATGTATCAATTCAAAATCAAAACATTGGAAGAAGTAATGTTAGACAGTCGACAATTTCGTGCAGTGACATAATCAAGAATAATACAATACCTGGTTTATCTTCATTTGGTGTTAAAAACAACTTGAGTTTAGACAAACATACTTGGTTTAGAGATTGCGCTACTCCTGTTAGTTTAATTTATATATTAGCAACAATTGATGGCGGAATAATTAGGAAATCAAATGAAATATTTTCCTCATATCGACTAGGAAGCGGGGTTTGGTCAAGTTCAGACTCCACAAAAAACTTGGAAAGAAACATTAAAACTTTTCAAATAGTATCAACCAATCTTTCTAAATACCCACTATATACAGCAATTGTAGCATCTCGCATTAGCAGCATTTCTTTCGAATTAGGACTTAAATATTTCAAGACAAAAAATTACGATCAGTTTAATAAATATTACAGCTTATTTACCAAAAATTATAAAAACAACACAAAAAATCTAATTAAGAAGCTAATTATGAGATCTTTACACTTATTTATCAAGAGCTAGTGCCAATATTTCTTCATTGGATAAAACATAATTGAACAATTTAATTTCGTCAACTGAACCAGTGAATGATCTGCTAACGGGATTAGCATGGTAAATATATGACGGAATATCCCCTATCGCCCATTCAAAGGCTTTTTTCCATTGCACATTGTCATCTCCTTCAAATGCCCCTCCAGAACCATAATGGTTTGGCACTTCACCTGGCACTCCATCTATGTAAATCTTAAAATCATGTGTTTGCTCATCGTGTATTAAAGCTAAGTGATGCCATTCTCCAACTTTTACTCCGCATGTATCAATACTAGAACTAGAAAGTAATAAATGATCATTCTTCCCACCGCCAATACTACCACCAATTTCCTCCGTTCCAATCCAAATTTGAGTACCCCCATTCTCCTACATGGTGATCAAAACATCCAAATACGTGAGAGTACCCTTTGGATGTATCTGGGAATTCTTTAATATTTACCCAAATTGATAATGTATAATTCTTACTGTATAATTCAGGATTATAAGGAACAATAATGTGTTGATTTACACCATTTAAAAATAATGCTGAGCTATCTTCTCCTTTCCGATTCTGTAAGTATCTCCCGCCTCTAATTTTAACTTTATGCCGAAATTTACTATAGTCTTCCCAATGAACCACTAATCGGGACATCTATAACCGATTCCTTTTTAAACATTTTCTCATTATCGACAATGGCAGGTAAAACAGGGACGTCAGCATCATTTGTCTCTATATCATCCGTCATTTTAGTTCCATTTGTGCAAACAATAAAGTCGCAACGATTAGGAAGAAAATAGTACTTTTCGAATAAGTGATTACTTAGAAGTCGTATATAACTCCACACTACTAGTTCATTGCATTCCTTGGAATACAAGCCCACGTAACTTCACCACAATAAACTGAATACAATAAATATCTTTGCGCTGTGAAAGGCTTATACCTGCGTACAGTTTATTTTCTTGGTGTGACTAGTGGTGGCAGCGTTACTCACACCTCCGGTGTTATTAATGCAATGTCTAAGAAAATTGAGCTGGACGTTATCTCGAACGACCAACTAGTCGGTGTAAATCATCCTACCAGAATTATAAAACCAAGCTTGTCGAAAATTCCAGTTTTCGGTGAGCTTTCGTACAATCTAAAACTAATTCGAAACGCTTCAAGTTTAAAACCGACGTCATACGATTTTATTTACCAACGCTACAGTGGAGAATCGTTTTTTGGAGCACTACTGGCTTCAAAACACAACATCCCCTTCATTCTTGAATTCAATTCATCGGAAGTATGGAAACTCAAGAACTGGAGTAAAACTAATAGTGGTCTGAAAAACTTTTTCAAACGATTTGTTCAACTACCAATCGTCAAAAAAATTGAAGCTTACAACCTTAAAAAAGCCGACATCATTGTTGTAGTTTCTGATGTGCTAAAAGAAAATTTAACCACGGAAGGCATAGATCCTCAAAAAATACTTGTAAACCCTAATGGGGTCGAAATTGAACGTTTCAACATTAGCTCCACTCCTATCCATATTAAACAAAAACACCAACTTGAAGACTATTTCACCTTTGGCTTTATCGGCACTTTTGGGAAATGGCATGGCGTTGTAGAACTTGCTAAAAGTATTATTCAATTTTACGACCAACACCCACAATACCTTAAATCTGTTAAATTTCTAATCATGGGTTATGGCAAACTGTTTAAAGAGGTGGAACAACTTATACTGGCCTCAAACTATACCGACAATATTATCCTAACCGGACAAATACCTCAAAACGAGAATGCGGCATACCTAAACGCTTGCGACGCATTTGTTAGTCCACATATACCAAACCCTGACGGCACAAAGTTCTTTGGTTCACCTACTAAATTGTTTGAATACATGGCCTGTAAAAAACCAATAATTGCCAGTAGACTAGACCAGATCGGAGAAATATTAGAACATAACGTCAATGCATATTTGGTTGAGCCTGGGAACATTTCGGAGTTAGCAAATGCCTATGCAACGATATACTCCGACAAACCATTGCAAAAAAGACTTTCAGAAAACAGCTTCTCGTTGGTGAAACTAAACTATACATGGGATAACCATGTAGAACATATCCTTTCTCGTATTAAGCAACTATCAAAATCATGAAAATAGTAGCTACGATTAAACACCTTAGTTCGTTTCCTCCAAAAATTATTATTGCCAAAATATGGAACCGGCTAAACCAACAAAAAAGACTTAAAAGACTTCAAAACCTTTATCTAAATTCCGATTCGAGGAGTTTTACTAGCACAACTGTTGCCAACCTTTTTCCATTAGTTTCAATGGATGGTTCGGCCGTAAAATGGGATGTAAAAAATCCAACTTTTGATTTACTAGGAAGTGGCCCAATTCAAAATACTTACGACGAAGAAGCTGCTGGTTTAGAAAACTATCACTATCCAAATAATTTCCCAACAAAAACTATCGACACCCAATGGCGATTTTCTTGCCAATGTTGTACTTCCAATTCATTTACCTTTTAGCTTGAGTTGCTGGAAATTGATGCAAGAAATAGACGACAATTACCAACCACTCGACTGGCAAAGAGATTTCAAATCGGGATTCCGATATGACGCCAAACAATGGTTTTTAAGCCAACGTAAAATAATGCCTTTGGCTAAAGGCGTCGACCTTAAGGTACCTTGGGAGTTATCGCGTTTACAAACATTTACCAAAACTGGCATTAACAGTTTCAAGTTCGGAGAAAAAAAACAAGGAAGTCCAAAACTACATTTTATGTCAGTTATTGGATTTTGTAATGGCTAACCCTATTGGAATGGGGGTAAACTTTAATTGTCCGATGGATATTGGCATTCGAAATGCTAACATTCTACTCACTCTAGATTGGTTAAAAGTGCAAAACGCCCTTCCAAAAAATGTGGAATCCATCCTTTGCAATTACGTTTCTGCAAGTACCCACGCACATTTTGGAGGATATCGAATATCGTGAAGGTTTGACTTCAAATCATTACTTAGGAAACGTTTTAGGTATTCTATTTGCAGGAGCCTACTTGGAGCAAAATAGCGAATCAGACAGATGGCTTGCTTTTGGAATTCAAGAATTAGAGCGTTCGATGGAACGACAATTTTTTAAAGATGGTTCCAATTTTGAAGGGAGCACAAACTATCATCGCTTAAGCGGAGAAATGATGGTTTGGGGCGCTGGGATAATAGCATCTTTACCTAAAAGTAGAATAGAGAAACTAAAAACTTATTCGAACAAGTACTGGAACTATGTGGCGCCATTGTTTCCTTCAAAACAACAAAATTTCTTGTCCGAAAATCATGTTCTAACCAATAATTTTTGGGAGAAACTCGTCCTTTCTTATCACTTTGCAGAATCCGTTTCAAGACCAAATGGAAGCGCAATTCAATATGGCGATAATGACAGTGGGAGATTTGTAAAGCTGACTCCATTCGGCACTACGTTGACAAAACAAGAGGCTGTTTCGAAATATAGTAATCTTCACAACAACCTTTTAGCCGAAACCGATACCTACTGGGATGAGAATGATTTAAACCATGGCGGCTTTATCAGTTCCATCTGTGGATTGTTACAAAAACACCCCAAATTAAAAGTCCATTATGCAGATTTAGAATATCAAATATTTGCACAGATTGCTAGTAAAACGGAAGGCTTACAAGACCTTTTAAATTCCTTTAAACAGGAGGAGACCAAGCCAATTATTGAAAAAGTTAATTCAGACCATTTGCAGCATCACAAACGAGAAATCTTTGAATTTGCTGATACCAATTTATCAACCAATCTTAACTCTGAACACTACGAAGACTTTCAATTAGCGATTTTTAAAAGTGACAATCTATTTTTAAGTCTTGCTGGAATCTGTAACCCGAATCAACACCATTCCTTCGGGCATACACACAGTGATAAACTTGGCGTCGTTTTGCATGTTGATGGCAAGGACATTTTAGTCAACCCTGGCACGTATTTATATACTCCTATACCGGAAAGACGAATTGAATTTCGCACAGTAAATGCACATAACACGGTGTCGGTAGACTACCAAGAGCAGAACACTCCATTACCCGGAAACCTTGGACTCTTTAACTTAAAAAATGAAACTACTTTTCAGTTACTCCAAATTTCTAAAACCGAAGTAATGGCTGAAATAGCTTATCGAGACATTATACATAGACGAAAGGTGGAAATTACCAAACATCAGGTTATTATTGACGACTGGTGTAATCGAGAATTCACCCAGCATTGGAACACTGGTAAACCATTTTCGAATGGTTATGGAAAAAGAATAAACAAGTGAAACGCGTTTTAATTATATCCTATTATTGGCCGCCCTGCGGGTGGTGGTGGCGTACAACGCTGGTTAAAAATGACCAAATACCTTCCTGAATTTGGATGGAAGCCCATTATTTATACACCTTCAAATGGAGAATCTCCAGTAGAAGATCATTCGCTTGTTAATGAAGTTCATCCAGACGTAGAAGTAATTCAAAGCCCTATTTGGGAACCATACGGCTTTTATAAAAAGTTTACAGGAAAGAAAAAACACGAGAAGGTTTATTCTGGTTTTATCAACGACAAGAAAGAAAGCTTTACCCAAAAGTTATCCGTTTTTATTCGTGGTAATTTCTTTATTCCAGATGCTAGGAAATTTTGGATTAAACCGGGAGTCAAGTTTTTATCTGAGTATGTAAACAACAACTCCATAGACGCCATCATATCAACCGGCCCACCGCACACCACCCACCTAATCGCAAAGGCGGTTGCTTTAAAAAACAACATTCCATGGATAGCAGACTTTCGAGATCCTTGGACCAACATTGATTTTTATGACCAACTTAGACTAACTTCTTGGGCGGATAAAAAGCATCGTAGACTGGAACAAGAAGTACTAAAAAATGCGAGTAAAATTGTAACGGTAAGTGAACATTGGTCGGAAGATTTTAAAAAATTAAGCAATAGAGATATTCAGGTGATTCGCAATGGCTTTGACCATACCGATTTTGGACTATCCTCAGTAAAATTAGACGATAATTTTTCTATCTGTCATTTGGGCTCGATGAATAAAGATAGAAACCCTGAAACTTTATGGAAGGTTTTAGCGACAAAGACGACGAACCAAGAATTTGCCAAAAATCTTGAGATTAAATTAATTGGCCAAGTAGACCATTCTATTTTACAAAGTATTGAACAATTTGGGTTAACACCATACTTAAAAATCATACCATTCATGCCTCATTCGGGAGCTATTACCGAATTAGAGAAATCACAAGTATTGCTTCTGCCAATAAACGACACCCCAAACAGTTTGGGCGTTGTTCCAGGTAAAATTTATGAATATTTGGGAGCACGAAGACCCGTTATTGCAGTTGGACCTATTCAAGGAGATTCTTCGTCTATTCTCAAAGATTCAGGCGCTGGAAAGATGTTTGACTACAATGACAATGATGGCGTAACGGCGTATGTCGATGAATTATACCATAAATTTCAGTCGAATGAGCTATCTGTTCCTTCTTCGGAAATCATGAAATATAGTCGCAAGAATATGGCTAAAAAATACAGCGAACTACTAAAGGATCTCACTTAGAATTTTCACAATTCGCTCCGTAGCTTTTCCATCCCACAGAGGTGGAACTATACCCGTTTTATAACTACCATCGGTTATTTGATCAATATAAGATTCCACTATTTCAGGTTCAAACGGAACCAAAGTGTTTGTTCCTACATCAATGGTACTTGGTCGTTCTGTATTGGGTCTTAATGTCAAACATGGAACTTGTCTAAAAGTAGTTTCTTCCTGAATTCCTCCACTATCGGTAAGAACAAATTTACACGTCGCAGTTAATCGTTGAAACGCAAAGTAGTCCAATGGTGGCGTTAATATTATCTTTTCGTTGGACTCAATTTGATGTGAGAGTCCATGATTTTCTAAACTTTTCCGACTGCGAGGGTGAATAGGAAAAACTATTTTATAAGTTTTTGTAGCGTGATTCAAAATATGAATCAGTTTTAGCAAATTCTCTTTTGTATCAACATTTGCTGGCCTATGCATTGTCATTAATACAAACCCTTGCTGCTCCAAATTGTAGTCATCTAATACGGTACTCCTTTGAATATCATCTTCAAATGCGACCAAAGTGTCAATCATTGTATTTCCAACAAAATGAACACGACCTGTTGCCTTCTCCTCCCTCAAATGATCCAGCCCACTTTGCTCAGTCACAAAATATTCATCTGTTATTTCGTCGGTCAGTAGTCTATTAATTTCTTCAGGCATAGTCCGGTCGAAACTCCGCAACCCACTTTCTAAATGCGCTAACCTCGTACCTGTTTTATTTGCAGCGATTGAGGCCGCCAGGGTGGAATTTACATCACCAGGGGTTATTAAAATATCAGGCTGCCAATCTTCGAGGAACGTCCCCAACTGACTGATAATCTCACCAATCTGAACCACCGGAGACAAGCCCTTCGTTTCCAAAAAGACATCAGGTCGACGTAATTTAAATTGTTCGAAAAACACGTCCGACATGTTGACATCGTAGTGCTGCCCGGTATGGATTAATTTAAAATCAAAAAAATCGCCGTACGTTTTAAAGACCTTTTCAAACTGTGTTATTTTTATGAAGTTCGGTCGTGTACCGACCACAATACCAACTTTTTTACCCATTTAGCTACGCTTTAAATTTCTTAAATTCTGCAAACAACCAACCAAAAATCAATAGAAGAATGAGTGATGAGGAAGCAAATGAAATTTTCTCCCCCAACTCAAATGTTTGAGGTTTAAATTCAAAAACGATTTCATGCTCACCTGCTGGCACCTTCATCCCACGCAACAAGTAGTTTGCGCGTATGTGGTTGAATCCGTCTTGATTCACTTTTTCACCATCGATGTATGCAGTCCAACCTTTATTGGGACCATACCATATTTCAGAAAAAACGACAAACTCATCTTCCTCACAACTTGTCTTATAGACCAACCTGTTTGGTGCGTACTGTATCATTCCAATTGAACGTGATGTGTTGCTATCTGGAGCATGATCTTTAAAACTAGAAACATACGCACCAAAGTCACCATCGTGGACAATAGCCTTGGTATGAGAATTAAAAGACTTCAACTGGTTCAACTCTTCTGCTGCTGTAGTAACATGTATAAAACTATCTATGAACCATGCGTTACCTAATGCACTTGGATTTTTAGATAATTTCGATTGTTGGTCGATTAAGTATTTTGCGTTCATCATATCCAGGACTTCAAACGGGATTCCCCGCGCTGAACGGAACACCGAATCGATGACATCTTGAATTCTTGCCATTTTTACAGCTGAATATCCTCCAACTGTGTTGTGGAAATAACTTGTACTACTCGAACTAAACGTATTTATTGAAACATCAAACACCCGGTAATACCCCCGCCCTGTAGTCTCTAACTGATAAATCTGTTGATCTACAGGTCGCATGCTAAATGGACGTTCTTGTTTTTTCTTAGATATGAACTTCTCTTCGTTTAAATATTGCTGGTCAACAGAAACCAAGTCAATCACTATAAAAAGACCAATGAGCCCAATTGCAACTTCTTTTTTTAGCTTGTCGTTTATAAATGCCCACAACACAGCAACTGCAACTAACACAAAACCAAAGGTTCTGTAAGCAGAGGCCTTCATGAACTGCTCCCGTCCTTCTTTTAAAGCGTCGATAAACTGATCATATTGCGCCTGATTTCCCTTAAAGTATTGCGTTAAAAAGTTCTCATCTTGAAAATGGTCAAAGGATAATATACCACCACCAATTAATCCCAGTAATAAGGATAATCCTCCTATTGCGCCACCAGCTATATAAACCGCTTCAAGCTTTTCATCCTTACTCTTTTTTGAAGTTAACAATGCGGATAAACCAGCTAAGCCCAGTATTGGGAAAAAGATGGACACAACGCCCATAGCTGAGTTATGCGCCCTAAAAATGCTATACTTTGGAAAGTAGTTAAAGAATAACTCGTTAAACCATGCAAAATACTTACCCATGGATAGGAATGCAATCACGATAATCGCAGTAAATACGCCCCATTTCCATCCTGAATTTGGTAACAACACAAGACCTAATATCATCAAAAATGCGACAATTGCACCATAATATACTGGTCCACTTGTAGATTCTCCCCCACCCCAATAGAGCGGAACTCGAACAGCTTTTCGACCATTTCCAAAAAACTTCGCAACTTCATATTCTTGGTCAACTTCTTGACCACTGCTTCCACCCGCAACGCCAGGTATAAACGTTGCCAACATGTCTGTGCTGTTGTTACTCCAAAGCATCGCATAGTCCCAGTCCAAACCTTCGCCTGAGCTTTCCTCATCTAATTCATTCTTAACCGATGCCTCTTTTTTTAATTCAGAATTCCCACGCATGGTATCCTTCGAGTATTCAAGCGTTGTATATATTTTCGAAAACGACGGCCCAACTGCCAGAACTCCACAGACCAATAATATGCCGACTCCCTTAAAGTAATTGACTAACTCCCCATTCTTAGCTGCAAAAGCAAAGTAAACCACCATAAAAAACATCATACCTATTGCGAAGTAATATGTCATTTGGTAGTGATTTGCCGCGATATTTAAACTCATCGCGAGCAAAAACAGCGCTGCCCCTTTTAGGTATTTTTGTTTGTCTAATATCAAATAAACCCCAGCAAGAGCCAGCGGCAAATACGACAACGCTCGAAATTTGGAAGTATGGCCTTCCGCAAACAATATCATATTATTTGTGGAGAGTGCATATGCCAAACCGCCGACTATTGCGACCCAACGGTTCACATCAATCACAAGCATCAATATGTAAAAGCAAAACGCAGCTACAAAAAACCAACTAATCGGCGCCTTGAGAAACAACTGCATGATGGGTTCAACATACTTGCGAATCAAATTAGAATTCTGTGGAGAGCTTATCTGATACGTTGGCATACCTCCAAACATGGCATTCGTCCAGAGTGTATACTCCCCAGTTTTTTCATGGAAATCAGAAGATTCTTTGAATCATGCCTTTCCCCTGAAGAATATCACTTTGTTCTACTACTTTTCCGCCCAATTGTGGGTGAAAGTAAGCCGCAAAAACAACCAAGAAAATCCCCATCGCAATCAAGTGAGGCTTAGCAAGTGTCCAAATTTGTTTAAAGTCCATCGTTACTTATTTCTATTCAAAAAACGTCTGCAAAATACAAGAGTTTAACGCAACATCAATTACAAGATTGCCAAAAATCTATTTTCTCGATTATTTCTTCACATATGGACAAATGGATTGATGTGATTTTTATCTTTGAGGTGTTTAGATTTACAAATGAAATTTGGTGACATAATCGGTAAGGACAATGACAAACAGCTGCTTTAGCAAAGTGCGGAATAATGCCATACCCCATGCACAAATGATTATTGGTAAGCCTGGTTGCGGGAAATTGGCTATGGTGCTAGCAATGGTGCAATACCAATTATGTGAGCAACCTACTGAGTCTGATTCTTGTGGAGCCTGTAAAGCATGTGTTAAAATAGAAAAACTGATACATCCAGATGTTCATTTTTCGTTTCCTGTAATACCTAAGAAATCAGGCACCAAACCTATTAGTAACGACTATCTAGAGGATTGGAGAAAAGCTGTATTGGAGAATCCTCATCTCAGCTATATCGATTGGATGCAAGCCATTGGCGCCGAGAACAAGCAAGGAAATATAACGAAAGAGGAGTGCAAATCAATCCTTCAAAAATTGTCGCTAAAGGCATTTGAAAGCAATCAAAAGGTTTTGATCTTGTGGTTACCAGAATATCTAGGCAAAGAAGGCAATTCGCTTTTAAAATTAATTGAAGAACCACCTGCGAACACATTCTTTTATCTCGTAACCGAAAACATTGATGCCATTTTGCCAACGATTGTCTCACGTACGCAAATCACCAATATTAAACCATATTCGAAACAAGAAATAGAAAAATACCTATCGATACATCACCCAGAGGCAGATTCAAGTACAATTGCTTTTTTGGCAAACGGTAGTATTAACGCAGCCCAAAAATATACAGCGCATACAGATGCAGATTTAACCGAGTCTTTTAAAGCTTGGATGCGGTTAAGCTTCAGACGTGACGTACCTAAGCTAATGGCTTGGAGTGATGAAATGGGTGCAAAAGGGAGAGAAAATATAAAAAACTTTTTGCGGTATAGCTTGGGAATCATTCGCGAAATACTAGCTTACAAGTCGATACCGAATTATACGATCAGACTGAATAAAGACGAACAACAATTCGTAATGAACTTTTCTGATGTCGTACAATTTGCTAATATTGAAGTGCTTTACAATGGTTTGAATACCTGTATTGGACAAATCGAAAGAAATGCCAATCCAAAACTGACCTTGTTTCAGCTGTCTTTGACACTAAGAGACAGCTTTATTGAAACACAAAAAGCTTAAACATTAAAGTGATTACAAAAGATATATATGGGATGCGGAAATTGTGGATCAACTCACGGTGACGGGGGTTGCACTTCACCTGGATGCGGCAGTAACGGAGACTGTTCAACAGGTGCATGTAATAAATTAAATGCTTTCGATTGGCTTAATCACATGACGTTACCGTCTGATTACGAGCCGTTTAATATAGTTGAAGTCCGATTCAAAGGAAGTCGAAAAGAGTTCTATCGAAATCATGAGAACATAGATTTATACACTGGAGAAACCATTGTTGTTGAATCTGATTTCGGGCACGACGTTGGTCAAGTGAGTCTTAAGTGGTGAATTGGTTCGCTTACAGCTTCGCAAAAATCACCTTAAAGAAGACGACGCTTCAATCCGAAAGATTTACAGAAAAGCATCTGATTCTGATAAGGAAAAATACACTTCTTTTAAAGCCAAAGAACCTGCAACTTTAGAACGTGCGCGTACCATTGCTATGGACATGAAATTGGCAATGAAGCTGAGTGACATAGAATTCCAAGGAGATGGCAGAAAAGTCATTTTTTATTATACGGCTGAGAAACGCGTTGATTTTAGAACGCTTATCAAACAGTATGCAGCCGAATTTAAAACTCGGATTGAAATGCGCCAAGTGAGTTATCGCGAGGAAGCATCTCGATTAGGCGGCATTGGAAGTTGTGGACGAGAGCTCTGCTGCAGTACGTGGTTGACCGACTACAAAGTGGTTACTATGGGAGCGGCGAAAACCCAAAACTTGTCAATCAATATGTTGAAGCTTTCTGGTCAATGTGGTCGATTGAAATGTTGCCTAAATTATGAGTTGGAGACCTATTTAGAAGCTTTAAACGAATTCCCTAAAGGCGACGACTTATATCTTGAAACAGCTGCAGGATCTGCGAAACTTCAAAAAACCGACATCCTAAAAAGGATGTTGTGGTTTTCATATCCTAAAAATTCTGAGTGGATTCCTATTGATTTGGTTCGGGTGAATGAAATCATCCAGATGAACAAAAAAGGCAATAAGCCTGAGACGTTGGTCGATAAACCAATCGGTGCCGAAATAATAAACAAATATGAACCTGCTCCTGATTTGATTTCTGATCAAGACATCAATCGGTATGACGAAATTGACGAGCAACGCAAAAAGCAAGGCAAAAAACGTCGTAATAAAAAAGGACCGGGGAATCGGAACAATCCAAGAAATAAAAATAGGAATCAAGGGGCTGACAACAAAGACCAAGGAGCTAAACCCATTGGCAACAAACCCAAAAACAAAAAGCCTAATCCGAACAAACCAAACTCCGACAAACCACAAGGCAACAAACCACAAGGTCAAAAGTCGGCTGATGGTAAACCGAGAAGGCCAAATAGAAATAGACCCCGACCTAACAAACCTAAAGGTCCAGCGCCGGAAGCTTAATTATTAATTGCGTAAGGAACTCGGTTTAAGATCGACCGACCCAACGTGATTTCATCTGCATATTCTAATTCCCCACCGACAGCAATGCCTCGAGCTATGGCAGATATTTTGAGTGACAAGTGCTCAACCTTTCTTGCTATATAAAAAGCGGTCGTATCACCTTCCATATTGGCGCTAAGGGCAAAAACCAACTCTTCTACGCCTTCATCAGTTATGCGTTTAAGTAAATCACTAATCGTCAAATCATCTGGCCCCACACCTTCCATAGGTGCAATGACACCACCCAGTACATGATACACACCATTAAACTGACCGGTGTTTTCAATGGAAATGATGTCTTGGAAATCTTTAACCACACAAATGAGTTTTTTATTTCTATTGACCGAAGTACAAATATTACACAACTCTGATTCCGTGATATTCCCACATTGACCGCAGAACTTAACCTTCGTTTTCAGGTCGACCAAAATCGACGCCATGCGTTCAACGTTCTCGGGCTTGTCCTTCAGTAGAAACAGCGTCATACGTAACGCTGTCTTTTTTCCTATACCAGGGAAACGGCTTAATTGTTCAACCGCTTTTTCTATCGTGTCTGACGAAAAGTTCACGCTACAAAGCAACAGTTTTTAGGTCAAAAACGTTTAAAAAAAGAGCACTCAAAATAAATTGAGTTGTTTTAATAAAAAAAAATATAGAATTTGGACTCGATTTTGAATTACACACTGACCACATACAATGTTAAAATCTCCGTAGAAACCAACTACGAAGAACACATGTCGGAGCCTGAAGAACGTATCCACGTTTTTAGCTACGATATTCTCATTGAAAATTTCGGGGACGAAGCCTTGCATTTATTGTCTCGTCATTGGGACGTGATAGATTCATTAGGATTAAATCATGAAGTAGATGGAGAAGGCGTGGTTGGGGAAAAACCAGTCATTCTTCCAGGAGACTCTTATGCGTACTCATCGTGGTGTAGATTAACCACCGATGCTGGTAAGATGTCGGGTAATTACACCATGCGTGGTCTTTCGACTGATCGTATCATTCAAGTGAAGATTCCAGAATTTTTATTGATTCCGAAGTATCGGATGAGTTAGTCCACCACTAAAATTCAATTTAACACCACTTTTTGTTAGTACGTAATTCAGAGAGCCGACGTAGGAGAAGCGAAGAGTATGTTAATTATCTAATTATCACATCTTTTGTCCGTGCTTGAACAGAGGTACTATCTTCAAAGATTATCTTGACAACAATTGACACAGTATCTGACATAGTCGGTTTTGTGTTTAGGTAGTAAACCGGTTTGAACTCAATTGAATAATTATAATAATCACCATTCATGTGTTGATTTAACACGGATTCGATGCTATCAAGCGAGGTCTCACCTTCTTGCGTATAAAAGTTCCCAAATTTTTGCATCGTCAGATACTCCGTTATGTCGGATCCAATTTTATGACTGGAATCAAAATCATAAACCGTATTTATGGACACACTATTAATGTCAGATTTCAACTCCATTAAGTAAGTTGTTTCATCTGCCATCACTTTTTGAGTGAAGCCTGATTTCGCCTCTGCCAAATAGGTTTGTACAATAGTATCAATGAATGACATTTCGAAACACCATCTAGTAGAATCATTGACTTGAATTACGTTGCTATCGAAAGTCGATTCAAAATACGACGTAGAATCTCCTTTATGATGTATCATATTCAGCAGTTCAAGACTAGAAATTCTTAGAACATGTATTTTATCGCCCCCGCCCCAACAACTCTGCCCCACAAAAGCAAAAAAGAAAGCACAGACGAAAATGGTAATGGTTCTCATGGTTTCTGAATCAATCAAATGTACCTAATTACTCACAAAATGGAATGGGTGGTTGGTCATTTTTCCATTTACCAAATGGTGTACTGAACTTATCTGAATTTTCTTAAGTTTGCTAAAACAGAACATTAATTAAAATCTTACCACAATGAACTTCGACATTCAACAACAGGACACCTATTCCAGGGGCGAATTATTACTTAGGAATTTCTTAGGATTCCTGTACATCATGATTCCTCACCTATTCGTTTCATTCTTTTATGGACTGGTACTTATGGTTGTTGGATTAATTCGATTTTTCTCTATTCTGATTACAGGCAAATTCCCAAGAAATGCGCACAACGCCATGGTGCAAATTGGGCGTTACAACCTGCGCTTAACCGCAAGGATATTTAACTTACGCGATGGTTATCCTCCTTTTCATTTAGAAACAGAAGACGAAGGGATCACATTTGACATGCCATACGTTGAGAAGATTAGTAGAGGTAGATTGTTAGTGCGCACCTTGTTTGGAGGTTTTATGCTTATTCCTCACATCTTCATCTTAGTTTTTAGAATCTATGGTGTCATGTTTGCCAACATCTATGCCTTCTTCGTGGTTTTATTCACTAAGAAATTCCCTAACGGTGTCTTTAAGTTTTCAGTTGAGACGCTTCGTTGGAACTACAGAATGAATAATTACTTAGTGTATTACACGGATGACTATCCTCCGTTTCATGGCAGGGTATTACCGAACGAAAACCAAGACATGGACAGCGATTCAGTTTCTAACCATTTGGTTGCGGAGTAATCAAAATTCCAAAATAAAAAAAGCCACCTTCCGATATCGGTTGGTGGCTTTTTTCTTTAAGTGCATCCGCAGCCTTTAAACTTTTTTACCTTCCCTTTTTTATTGATACTCTTGATGAGTTCTTCATCCCTATAAAAGAAGGTCCAAACCCGCTCACCTCTTTTATAATAGTTCTTCTCAATGAGTTGTCCGTTGTAGTTATAACGTTCCCAACTCCCCCATTTCATTCCATCTTTATATCGATGAATCTCTAAAACGAAACCTGAACTATCTTTTATGGCGCACATAACTTTGCGCCCAGTGGTATCACATTCAGTGGTTTGACTAAATCCAAATTGAAAGGTGCAAAGAATTACACCAAAGAGTATACAACGGCTGCTGAGCCGACCACAAAACAATAGTATGCGAACCATTTTAACTGACTGTTTTCTACCAGTTTTATCATCCATTTAATCGCAAACAAGCCACTGATAAAGGCTGCTACAAATCCCATAGTCATGACGAACATAGGTGAAGACTCTTGATCTACCGCCGACAAGTCCATAAAGTCTTTTACACTTTTTGCGGCCGCTCCAAGAATCAGTGGAAGTACCATAATAAACGAAAATCGAGCTGCTTTATTTCTTGGCAAGCCCAACAACACACCTGTAACAATGGTTGAACCCGATCGACTGATGCCAGGCAAGATGGCAATGGCTTGAACCACTCCCATCAAAAACGACTTCCCAGTGTTTAATTCTCCTGCCTTTGTGTTTTTAACTTTGTCAGATACAAATAGCAAAACGCCGGTTACCAATAACATGGCACCCACGAGTAAAACGTTTTTATCAAACAAAGATTCAATTTGGTCTTTCAGGAACAATCCAACCAATGCGGCTGGAATCATCGAAATAAAAACAAACCAAGCAAACTTGGTTTCCTCATTCCATTTAAACGACAATATGCCTTTGAAAATATCTAGTAAGTCTTTACGAAATACTACAGCCGTGCTTAGCGCAGTAGCTAGGTGAAGAAATACGGTAAAAAGTAAGTCTTCCTTTAATTCTGTTTGTTGGATGGCTTTTACCAGTTCTATGTGTCCAGAACTACTGACTGGCAAAAATTCGGTAAATCCCTGAACGATGCCCAGGATGATGGCCTCAACTAGGCTCATTCTCTACTGTACCTGTGTTTCTAAAAATAGCGTAAATCTCAACAGCAAATCCAATTAACACAACTAAAGGTGCGATGGTCACTTTGACTGTAGTACTAAAACTCTTTTCGCCCGTTGTAAACACTTCAGCATTGTTGAATATGTCGTCGGTTTTACCAACCATTAGAATAAATCCCAAAACAATGATTGCAAATCCAATAATCATCCAGGTATAGTTCTCTTTGTTGAACGTCATTTCATAGGTCGGTTTCGACTTCTGAGTTTCTGTATTCTTTTTGTTCTTAGCTGCCATAACTTTAGGTCTAATATAAATCGTTTATCCGCAATCTCAGGTACTTTTTGGTGGCAAAATATGTGCTTGGTAACACGATGCACATACCGAGAATGGTAATGGATGCAAATAAAATGGAATATATCGTAATATCCGATTTAAAAATATGTTGTACTTCAAAAAAGTTGGATTCAACCCATTTTGTAACGGCCGTATTACACAAAACGACTAGTCCAAAAGCCAATACCGTCGACAACGCTGTCAACCAAACTGCTTTGATAATAAACGGTCGTATGATGAACCACTCTGAAGCACCCACTAGCTGCATGCTTTTTACCACAAACCGTCTCGCATACACATCTAATCGAATGGTGTTATTGATTAATACCAGTGACACAATTAACAACAACATCGCCACACCGATAAGCACCAATCCTGCGATTCGTTTGTTTTTACTGATTTGGTCTACCAAGTCTTGTTGGAACTCGACACCAGTAACTCCGGTTATTGCATTTAAACTTGTCAACGCCGAATCGGTTTCACCATTCAGCGAACGTGCGTTTAGATTTACTTCTATTGAAGCTGGTAATGGATTACTACCAAGTACTTCGACAAAGTCTTTACCCAAGACTTCCTTATAATCCATGGCCGCCTGTTCTCCAGTGATGTACCTCGCATTTTTCACATAAGACAGCGCTTCAATGGTTTCAACGTTATCTATTAACTGCGATTCTGCTGTTTGGTTGTCGAAATATAAAATTACCAACACATTTTCCTGAAGATACTCTGTGAGTTTTTGCGTGTTGATCAATAACATTCCGAACAATCCGAGAATAAACAACACCATGCAAACGCTTATCATGACTGACCATCCAGAAAAACGCTTCTTTGATTGCATGAGGCAAATTTAATCATTAGAGGCTCCGATTGATGGAGGAGTTTTTCCACGTTAACACCTATTTAGAACTATTCTATCATGACAACTTTGAATTGGTGAAAACTAGCAAAGATTAACTTTGTTTGTTTATTAGAAATAGTCACAAAATATGTCAAAACGCAAAGGAACAACTTCGGTTGGGAGAAAAATTCTAATGGCATTATCAGGTTTGTTCCTGATTGTCTTTTTACTCCAACATTGTGCGATTAACTTTCTATCGGTTATTGCCCCAGATATGTTTAACGAAGTATCACATTTTATGGGCACCAACCCACTCATTCAATATGCACTTCAACCCGTTTTAGCGTTTGGTGTTTTCTTCCACCTGATTATGGGTATGTACCTAGAACGTCAGAATAGAAACGCACGACCTATCAAGTATGCGGTTAACAAACCAGCGACCAACTCAAACTGGATGTCAAGAAACATGATCATCACCGGCATTATGGTGATGTTGTTTATGGCACTTCACTTTGCAGATTTCTGGATTCCTGAACTTAAAACCAAGTTTATCGATGGTGACATGACTGGAATGAACGCTGCAGGAGAGTTTAGATACATGGAGGAAATGGCTCACGAATTCAGTAACGGAATCCGCGTGGCTATATATGTTGTGGCTTTTGTGTTTTTAAGCTTACACTTACTTCACGGTTTTCAATCGGCGTTTCAGTCGGTTGGATTTAACCACAATAAATTCACCCCAACCTTAAAAAAATTGGGTACCATTTACGCCATCGTAATTCCAGCGCTGTTCATTTTCATCGCACTGTTTCATTTTTTCAATCAACACGCATAAGTAGCACGAGTAAATATGAGTACGTTAGATTCTAAAATACCAAAGGGTCCGTTAAAGGATAAATGGACAACCTATAAAGATAAAATCAACCTCGTAAACCCAGCAAACAAACGTCATATCGACGTGATAGTTGTGGGAACAGGCTTGGCAGGTGGATCAGCTGCTGCTACTTTAGCCGAATTAGGCTATAACGTAAAAGCATTTTGCTACCAAGATTCTCCACGTCGTGCTCACTCAATTGCAGCACAAGGAGGTATTAACGCAGCTAAAAACTATCAAGGCGATGGTGACTCCACCTATCGCTTGTTTTACGACACTGTGAAAGGAGGTGATTACCGTTCAAGAGAAGCCAACGTCTATCGATTAGCAGAAGTATCTGCCAACATCATTGACCAATGCGTTGCTCAAGGCGTTCCGTTCGCAAGAGAATATGGCGGATTGTTAGACAACAGATCGTTTGGAGGCGTTTTGGTTTCACGAACCTTTTATGCCAAAGGACAAACGGGTCAACAATTGTTATTAGGTGCTTATTCTGCCATGAATCGTCAGATTGGACGAGGTAAAATAGAAATGTTTAACCGCCACGAAATGTTAGACGTGGTAAAAGTAGATGGCAAAGCACGAGGCATCATTGCCCGTAATTTGGTAACAGGAGAAATTGAAAGACACTCAGCACACGCCGTAGTTATTGCTTCTGGTGGATATGGAAACGTCTATTTCTTATCAACCAATGCCATGGGTTCGAACGTGACAGCTGCTTGGAAAGCGCATAAACGTGGAGCACATTTTGCCAATCCATGTTATACGCAAATTCACCCAACGTGTATTCCGCGTTCAGGAGATTACCAATCGAAACTGACCTTGATGTCTGAGTCGTTAAGAAACGACGGTCGGATTTGGGTACCTAAAAACATGGACGACGTAATAGCGATTCGTGAAGGAAGACTAAAACCGACTGAGATATCAGAAGAGAATCGTGATTATTATTTAGAGAGAAGATACCCTGCTTTCGGAAACTTAGTTCCACGAGACGTGGCGTCGCGTGCTGCTAAAGAAAGATGTGATGCTGGTTATGGAGTGAATAAAACCGGAGAAGCCGTCTACCTCGATTTCAAATCGGCGATTGAACGATACGGTCGAGAACAAGCCAAAATTCAAGGGATTGAAAACCCAACCAAGGAAAAAGTCCTTGAACTTGGAGAAGGTGTTGTGGAAGCCAAATATGGCAACTTGTTCCAGATGTACGAAAAGATTGTAGACGAAAACCCATATAAAACGCCAATGATGATTTACCCTGCAACGCATTACACAATGGGTGGCATTTGGGTGGATTATAATTTAATGACGACCATTCCTGGTTGTTACGCCATTGGTGAGGCAAACTTCTCTGATCACGGCGCTAACAGACTTGGTGCTTCTGCTTTGATGCAAGGTTTGGCGGATGGTTACTTCGTATTACCATACACCATTGGTGATTATTTGTCGAACGACATTAGAACAGGAAAAATTCCAACCGATACTCCAGAATTTGAGGAAGCTGAGAAAAACGTTACGGATCGAATTAATCAGTTGGTGAATAACAACGGAACTAAATCCGTAGATTATTTCCATAAACGATTGGGCAAAGTGATGTGGGACAAAGTTGGAATGTCGCGTAACACAAAAGGATTAGAAGAAGCGATTGAAGAAATTCAAAGCATTCGCGCTGAATTCTGGAAGGATGTTTTAGTTCCAGGATCGGCGGATGGCATGAATACCGAACTTGAAAAAGCGGGTCGTGTGGCTGACTTCTTAGAACTTGGAGAATTATTCGCAAAAGATGCGTTGGAGAGAAACGAGTCTTGTGGAGGTCACTTCCGCGAAGAATCTGTAGAACTTGACGGAGAACAAAAAGGCGAAGCAAAACGTGATGACGACAATTACGCCTTTGTTTCTGCTTGGGAATATAAAGGTGAACCCAAAGATGCGGTTTTACACAAAGAACAGCTTGAGTTTAATGATATTGAATTAAAGCAACGCAGTTATAAGTAGGATGCAGGCACAAGATTGCCTATTGAGGCTTAATATTTATTACACGAGAAAAAAGAGAAAAGAAAATAGAGAAAAGAAATAGATAAGTGATTTATAGTTAACGCGAGGAGGAAAAATAGTCAGAGAAATAGAGTTTTACCTAATATAGAAAAGAGAAAAAAGAAAAGAGATAATAGAAAATAGACTTTTAGTGGTTGCAAGACAAAGGCATAATTACAAGAACTTAAAGATTTGGCAATTGGGACTTGAAATTTCAAATGACGTTTCAGATTTAATAGTCACATTTCCGAAACACGAAATGTATTATTTAGGTTCTCAACTTAGCCGTTGTTCTATTTCTATTCCGAGCAATATAGCTGAAGGCTCAGCTCGAACCGACAAATCTTTCTCGTACTATATTGATATTGCGTTAGGATCTTCATTTGAGTTGGTAACTCAATTGTTGGTAGCCTATCACGGAGAATATGTAAATGAAAAATCAATGGAATTACTTGAAGCGAAAATTGAAGAGTTTCAACGTATGACAATGGGTTTTCAAAATGGATTAAAATAAAAAAGTATGTATAGAAGAAACCGTTTGAATAGCGCTGAACAAGTCTTTTCTCTCTTTTCTTTTATCTATACTCTTACAATAAATTTAAAATTGTTATGAATTTAACTCTCAAAATCTGGAGACAGAAAGATTCAAAAGACAAAGGTCAAATGGTGACCTATAATGTGACCGACATTTCTGAGCACATGTCTTTTTTGGAAATGCTGGACGTTTTAAACGAGCAGTTGGTAAATACAGGTGAAGAACCTGTGGCATTTGACCACGATTGTCGTGAAGGCATTTGCGGGATGTGCTCGTTGTATATCAATGGTGAAGCTCATGGACCAGATCGTGGTGTTACGACTTGTCAGTTGCACATGCGTATGTTTAACGACGGCGATACCATCTTTATTGAGCCTTTTAGAGCGAAAGCTTTTCCTGTCATAAAAGACTTAGTGGTTGACCGAACTGCGTTTGATAGAATTCAGCAAGCGGGAGGTTATATCTCTGTGAATACATCTGGGAATACCCAAGATGCCAATGCCATTCCCATTCGAAAGGCCAATGCCGATCTGGCAATGGACGCAGCTGAATGTATTGGTTGTGGAGCCTGCGTAGCAACATGCAAAAACTCATCAGCCATGCTGTTCGTTGGGGCAAAAGTGTCACAATACGCTTTGTTACCACAAGGTCGCGTTGAAGCCAAAGACCGTGTATTGAACATGGTAAATCAGATGGATAAAGAAGGATTTGGCAACTGTACCAACACAGGCGCTTGTGAAGTTGAATGTCCGAAAGGAATATCACTAACAAACATTGCACGGATGAACAGAGAATACTTATCTGCTTCCGTTAAAGAAGACTAATATGTTTACTGGAATCATCGAAGCATTAGGCACCGTTACGCAAGTCGAAACGGATGGTTCCAATGTACACTTCACTTTATCCTCTCCAATTTCGAACGAATTAAAAATAGACCAAAGCGTCGCACACAACGGTGTGTGTCTGACCGTCACTTCATGTGATGCAAAACAACACGTCGTTACGGCTATAAAAGAAACACTCGACAAATCAAATCTGGGAAACTGGGCGGTTGGGACCGTCGTTAATCTAGAACGATGCTTAAAAGTAGGTGATCGTTTAGACGGCCACATGGTTCAGGGACATGTAGATACCACTGCCACGTGCACGAACAAACAAGACCAAGACGGTAGCTGGGTTTTCAGCTTTGAGTATGAAGCCAAACCAGGATTCATAACCGTGGAAAAAGGTTCGATTTGCATTAACGGGGTAAGTTTAACCGTATTCAATTCCACCGACAATGGCTTTTCAGTAGCCATTATTCCATATACCCGCGATCATACAAATTTTAATGTGATCGAAGTAGGTTCTGTTGTCAATTTGGAGTTTGATATTTTAGGCAAGTACATCGCGAAGATGTTGCCAAAGGACAATGATTGAAGGACTGAATGTCTGGAGGTTTGAATGTCTGAAGGTCTGAATGTCTGACGGCCTGAATGAGAACGTGAATATTGTGTGATTTCACATCGAATCAACTCCTTTTCAACTTGATTTTAACAGCATTTTGATTCCACTCTAAGCCTTTCTTGGTTAATACAAAACGCATGTTCCCCTCGTTACTTTTGTCCGTATTTATAGCAGGCTTTGTATTGTTCTGATTGTTCGGGACTAACACCAAATTGTCCCCCACGTTGTACCATATCCCTGACAAAGCTTTTCCTTCCTGTTTAGAATCCATGCTCATGGCAAATGTTCTATCGCTTAAAAGCCTTAAACTTATTTTATTTTTCTTATCACCCTTCCCCGCGTACTCTCCGTAATATGATCTTGTCTTGGCATCAGGGGGTGCGATATTCATCAAAGAATACATCGTTTTATTAAAAATGGCTATAAAGTTTTCATCCTTAAAGGCATCCGTGCAAGAGTGACAAAACTTCAAATTGGTAATCTGGATTCCGCATAACGAAATCGTGTCTATTAATTTTTCTGGACACCCCCCATAACCTCCAACTGGACTAATCAATATGTGCTTGCCATCTAGGAATAACGCACTAGCTAGCTCGAATATTCTTTGATCCAAAGAATCCAATTCGCTTTCAGAAAGTTGGTACATATACTTGACACTATGTATCAATCGTACTCTTGCAATAGAGTTTAACTTAAAGGGAACCAATCGGCGTGGTGAGGTGCTGTCAATTGTTAGAAACTCTGACACAAAACTGCTTGGAACATAATTGGCAATTTGATCATATGCTTCATTATATTTCGCAATGGAATCTCCGTCTTGACCACATACAACTGTGCTCTGCAACACAACGAATATGTACAGGAACTTTTTCAATGAAGGTTGGTTTTGGTTCTAATCTACTTTTCCCCTACATCCTTTTTTATTTGATCAAATTTACTCAAAGTGTCTTGAACTAATGGCTTTGAGTCTTTTGCCAAGCCAATGTTCGCACCGCAATTCGGACATGTAAATTGTACTCCCGAGATTAGCCCCTTTACTTCCATTGGGATGTATGTCTTGCAATCTGGGCATGGAATAGTTACTTCTTGCATAACACTCTATATATTATTCTTTGGTTTTAAGCTTCCGTGTATAAACACCATGAAAAGCAGTTTGAAGCAAATGATGCTCGTCATCGTAGACTTCCCACACCTGATGAACGCTGCCGTCTGGTTTTGGAATCCAACTAATTTGATTGTAATAAAAGTCTACCTTATCTCCAGTTATTAAGGCGCTTCTGAGTACCATTTTGTGTTCGACTAAATTCCCTTTCAGTTTTAAAATACCACCTTGGTTGTCTACCCACAGTTGGTTCCAAGTGCTGTCCTTCGGATCAAAGTAATTCAAGCTTGTGCCTCGATTAATGCCTCTCGACGACCACTTCTCTTGTAACAAGCAATTGTCGTAGTCTTTCTTAATCACGTTCTCCCCTATTCTTGTGCCACTGGTGTCAAACACATTCCAGTCTCCAATCCAGAAATCAAATTGATTATTGAATGAATCTCTACATCCTGTTGTCTCTTGAGCGTTCGCAATTTGCAACGTCACAACAAAGACAAACAGAATCAGAATTCTCATTAAATGCTTTTAAGAAATCAAATATACGACTTGTGATATTTTACCTTCTAGAAATGAAACCATACATTTCACCGCTGCAGTTTTATCGGTCGACGCACACATCAACGGTATTGGGCAGGCAAATGAAACGTGTTGAATCCCAGCAATTTCTGCATGGGTTGTTTCTTTGGTTATGCTTAACTCGCCTAATAACAGACTACCTGTATACGAGGTTTTTGGAAATTTCACATCTCCATCCCAGTTAAAATTGATGCCTAGTCCAGACACCTTTCCGTCCTTAACAATAAACATGAATCCTACCGCATCATAGAAATAGCCAGTCTCACCGTTTGATGACACTTCCGTTCTTGACGCTTCTCCTACGACAGCAGTCAAATCTGATGCTGTAGTTGCATTAGTGACGGTCACTGCGTTCACCACAAGCTGCGACTGTGCATTGTATTCAATCGTCACATCAGTTTGTGCCGATACCATTGTACTGTATCCTACTATAGTCAGTAAACACAACGCTGTTTTAATCAACCTATTCATATACCTTTTCATTTTTCGATTTTCACTGTTAGTTTCTTAAAGCCTATATCGTGGCAATCACCTTCAATTCAATCCCAATAGGTGTCGGAAGGCAATTAATTTCGAGCGTAGTTCTGCACGGCTGATTGTCTTTGAAGTACTCCGCATACAAACGGTTGTACGTCTTAAAATCATCCTTCATATTGGTTAGAAATACCGTTACATCCACAATGTTGTCCCAGCTACTGCCAGCGTCTTCCAAAATATATCTGATGTTTTTAAAAACCGAATGACATTGGGCCTCAATGTCATAACTCACAATGTTGCCATTGTCGTCGAGTTCAACACCAGGAATCTTCTTCGTTCCTCGTTCTCTTGGACCAACACCGCTTAAGAATAGGAGGTTTCCTACTTTTCGTGCGTGTGGGTATGAACCAACTGGTTCTGGGGCTTTGCTTGAATCAAATTTTTGGCTACTCATCTTCTATTGTAATTTGAATTTCGTCAGTATCTGTAATCACCTCGCCTTTTAAGGCTGGTTTTTCGTCAATTGGTTTTGGGTTCCGTGGAGTTGGATTTCCGACCGGTGTTGGCGTCGTCCCGTCTTTTTGAGCGCTATACAAAGCCCGCTGTTTTCCCAATCTTTTGATTTGTTTGGCGATGTCTGTATTGCTGTAAACAAACTGCATTCCTGTCTTCCAAACAGTCAATCCATAACTAGGGTTTTGGTTAATCGAATCCACTTGGTAAGCAGAAAATATATACCGCATATCACTCGACATCGTCACTTGGCGTACTTTTCCATTGGTCTCGGCATACGAATCATGTTCCTCACCGGTTTCTATATCCCAAATTTTGGTGGTTCCGTCACTACTGCCTGTAATGACATATTTTCCATCCGAACTGATGGCTACAGAATTAATCTTCCACTTATGTCCTACCAGAACTGTTTTTTGCTTTCCGCTAAACGCGTCCCACACGATGGCTGTTTTGTCGCTGCTTCCCGTTACCACAAACCTCCCATGACATGCCACAGCATTGACTACATCCTTGTGTCCTTTGTACTCCTTCAGCTTGTTTCCGTTTAAATCGTACAACTTCACCACCGCAGATTCATCCGCACACAGCACATAACTGCGTCCTTTTAATGCGATACAATTGACCGGAACTTTATTATTGATCGTCCACTTTGAATTACTTCTTTGGCTATGAATCACAATTCTGCCGTCATCACCTGCAGAGTAAATCATATTACCTAAAGGCCCAACCACTACAGAATTAATCCCTGCTGTATGCACATTAATCAATTCCTTCTCCAGTTCAAATCGGTCTTTATCCGCTTTACTCCAAACCATCAGTTTAAAGTCGTTACCCCCTGTTACCAAAATTTCTCCGTTACCACTAAAACCCAATGCCGATACTGCTGCACGGTGACCTGTTAATGTTTGAAAAAATGGGAAGGTCGAATCTCCTTTAAACACTTGAACAGTGTTATCCCAAGAGCCAGTTGCCACAAAATCTCCGTTACCGGAAACTGCAACGGACTCTACATCGTCAGAATGATTTCCTAATGTTAGGGATGACTGATTCTGCGCAGAACTAAAAGAATAGCCCGCCAACTGAATGGTGGTAAATAGTAGAAAATATGCAACGCCTTTATGCATGGCTTCAAATATACCGATGTAGTTATCAATCGTAGTACATCGGGGGACATTAAGAGAACGTAATATTAACAAAAAGCGTATCTAAGGCTTATAAAATAGCCATTTGAACAGCTCTTTATACGTTGCTTTTTTGCCATACATCAAAATCCCTGTGCGATAAATTTTACCTGCCAACCATATGGTAAAACAGAAAGTACCTACCAATAAACTTATGGATAAAGCCACCTCCCACCATTGTGTGGCAAGGTTTATAAACGGTGCACGCACCATCATTACAATCGGACTGGTTAAAGGAATGATACTGAGCCAAAAGCTTAATACACCGTTCGGATCCCGCATGACCACACTAGTTGATAATGCGATTGAAAACACCAACGGCAAGGTTATCGGTAACATGAACTGTTGGGTATCGGTTTCTGCATCTACAGCCGCACCAACTGCTGCAAATAATGCCGAATACATTAAATATCCTCCCAAAAAATAAACAATAAAGGCAACAATGATAAACGGCCAATTGAGTGCCATAAATCCAGACACCATATTCATCATCATGCTGTTTATTCCTAAGGCATCAAGCTGCTCGACTGGCACTGTTTGTCCAGATTGTGCCATCTCCATAATGCTACCCATATTGTCGCCGATAAACAGCACCGAAATGATGCCAACCAAAATCACCGAAAACAGCAGCCAAATGACTATTTGTGTAAGGCCGACCAACGCCAAGCCAAATACCTTCCCCATCATTAATTGAAAAGGTTTTACACTAGATACGATAACTTCTACAATTCTATTCGTCTTCTCCTCAATCACACCCTTCATCACTTGTACGCCATACAAGAAAATGAAAAAGTATATGACGAAAGACGCACCCATGCCTATAAAGGTGTTTAATTCTGTACTACTGCTTTTCGACTTCCCATCTTCATCTAAAGTCAGGGCTTGTAACGACACAGACGTTTTTAAACTGTCCATCGCCGATTCAGACACCCCAAGCTCTGCCATTTTTTGCTCTTCGACGGCATTGGCGATTCTTCGGTTAATCCGTTGCTTCCCTTCCACCGAAAGTGACTTCTCTGACTCATAAATAACACCACTTGGGTGATACAAGTTAAAACTATCTGGAATGAATAACCGTCCAGTGTATTTGCCAAAAGTCAAAGAATCCTCGTCTTTTTTACTCCAATCGGAGGCATAGTCGAAGGTCAACATATCGTCGTTAAACAATTTGCCTTCAACCACCTTGGATTGATCGTACACCAAAATGTTTTCAGTTTCTTGCCCAATGCTATCGTTTACCGCAAGAAAAATTATGATGCCATAAAAAACAGCAATCAACACGGGACCCAAAATCGTCATAATCAAAAACGATTTTTTTCGAACACGAGTGATATACTCTCTCCAGGTTATTAATCTAATCTTACCCATTTTTACCCTCCTCTACTTTTTGAATGAAAATGTCTTTGATGCTTGGCAACTCTTCGCTAAAGGATGCAATTTCCACCTGAGCGTTTAACGCTGTTATTAAGTCTTTTGCTTTGTCTGGTTCAATGACAAATACGGCTTTGTTTAATGCCAACCGTTCCTCACGTTTTACACTTTTTGGTTCAAATGGGATACCATTCAATTCTCCTCGGAACAATACCTGATATTCATTTTTCTTAAACGAATTTCGAACGTCCGATATACTTCCTTCCAACACTTTTTGAGATAGATTGATCATTCCCACAAAATCACAGATTTCCTCAACTGATTCCATTCGGTGTGTCGAAAAAATAATTGTGGCTCCTTTATCTCTAAGGTTTTTGATTTCGTTTTTGATAAGCTCGGTATTCACAGGATCGAATCCACTAAACGGCTCGTCTAAAATGATTAATTCAGGCTCGTGCAAAACCGTCAGAATGAATTGCACTTTTTGCGCCATACCCTTACTCAACTCTTCTACTTTTTTATACTTCCAAGCGAGTAAGTCGAATTTCTCTAACCAATAAAGCGCACGTTTTTCGGCTTCACTTTTTGATAAGTCTTTTAATCGGCCAAAGTACACGATTTGCTCGAGCACCTTCATTTTTTTGTACAAACCGCGTTCTTCCGGCAAATATCCGATACGCGCAATGTGACTTGGATTCAAGCGCTCGCCATCGATCATAACTTCGCCTGTATCTGCTGCCGTAATTTGATTGATAATGCGTATTAACGTGGTTTTACCAGCGCCGTTTGGACCTAACAACCCGTAAATACTTCCTTTAGGAATGGAGAAATTGAGGTCCTTTATTGCCAAGTGACCTTCGTATCCTTTGGTCACATTGTTCACTTCGAGAAATGCCATGGCCGAAGATACGTCGGGACTTACTTTACGCAACAACTCTTCGACAAAGTTGAAGGAGTTTTGGCTAAGTTTATTTCTTAAAATTTACCGCACATTTCAAACAACTCTTTTCTCAAAGAATTAATGTCGTCTTTGTTCATTGCAGAAATAAAAATGGCTGGCAAATTCTCATTGGCATACCACGTGTTTTTGAAATCTTCTAGATTATGTAAAGTCTCATCTTCAAAGATATCTTCAGACGTTGGACGCGGATTGTACGCGTCGATTTTATTAAAAACAGTCAACATGGGTTTGTCACCTGCCCCAATTTCGGTCAACGTCTCCAATACAATATCCATCTGACTTTCAAAGGTCGGACTGGAAATATCCACCACATGAAGCAGTAGATCTGCTTCTTTTATTTCGTCTAAGGTCGATTTAAAACTTTCAATCAATTGATGTGGCAGTTTACGGATGAATCCGACCGTATCGGAAATTAAGGTGATGATGGGTGGAATGTAAACATCAGCCTCTTTTGTTAAAACCAGCTTGCGTACTGTTGAATCCAGCGTAGCAAACAACTTATTCTCAGCCAAAATATCGGCGTTGGTCAGGGCATTCATGATGGTGGATTTACCCACGTTGGTATATCCCACTAAAGCTAGTCTAGTTTCTCCTGCTCTACTTTTTCTTTGTGTAACGCCTTGTTTGTCAAGATGGTCAAGTTTCTTTTTAAGCAAAGCAATTTTATCCCGAATAATCCGTCTATCCGTTTCAATTTCCTTTTCCCCCGGACCTTTCATTCCAATTCCTCCTCGTTGTTTTTCCAGGTGGGTCCACATACGCGTTAGTCGCGGAAGCAAGTATTCACTTTGAGCCAGTTCAACTTGTGTTTTAGCTCTATTCGTCTTGGCGTTTTTGGCAAAAATGTCCAGTATCAACGTCGACCGGTCGATGATTTTACATTTTAACTCGCCTTCTAAGTTTCGTATTTGTGAAGGAGATAACTCATCATCAAAAATGGCAGTTTCAATTTCCTTCTTTTCAATAAACGCAGCAATTTCCTCGAGCTTTCCAGTCCCTACATAGGTCTTTGGATTTGGCGCAGCCAAACGTTGTACAAATTGTTTCACCACTTCCGCCCCAGCCGTGATTGTCAAAAACTCCAACTCAGCAAGATAGTCGTCAGTTTGCTCCCGACTCTGTGTCTGGATTTCCACTGCGATCAATATGGCTTTTTCTATATTATCAGCCGTTTTTACTTTGTAAGTGTCTTTCTTCAATGCTAAGAATGTTATTTATTACGTTCTTTGTTTACAGATGGCAAATTTGAGCAAATTATTGGTTAGATGGTCACTCATAATGGTATTCATTTTGGGTGGACAAGCCACAGCACAAGACATCGAATGGTCGAATCCAAGAAAATTAAAGGGAAGCACCGCATATACCAGTGTTATTGGACAAAATGAAACAGGTTTGTACTTACTGCGGTTCCGAAACCAGTTTTTAACTAAAAACATTGTCATTGAACGGTATCGCAACCACTTAGGTTACGCATTGTCAAAAAACATAACCCTTAAAAAATCAAGGTTGTTGTATGCAGAGTTACAACCAAAAGGTCTTTTGTTGCTCACCGCACATTACGACCGACAAGGCATGCAGAACGAAGTGAGGTGTAATTGGTACGACCACAACATCAACCCAATTGGCAAACAGAGAACGCTAGTTACCTCATCGTTATCCGATTTTTATGATAAGGGTGATTTCCGCATTCGTTTATCGAATGATCGGAAGCATATCATGATTGCGTTTACTGAAAAATCTGAAGACGAAAAGCGGGTCTTAAACATCAATGTGTTTGACCAAAATATGGAGTTGGAATATCAGCATCGATACAAATTGGATATTCGGTACAACAATTTCTTTATGACCAATTTGTTGTTGGACGATCGCAGCAATGCCTTCTTTTTAATTTCTCAGCGCAAAGTGGAACATAGGAAAGAATCCATAGCCCAACCAAAAGCAACGGTATATTGGTACAACGCGGCTAAAGACTCGTTGTTTGATTATGAAGTTTTGGATTCAGGTAAAAGTTTGCGAAAAGCCCAATTCACGTGGGACAGAACTTCGGATCAAATTAACTTAACAGCATTCTTTTCGGCTGATAAAGAAAACAACACAGATGGCATTTTCCATTTTCGCTTAAAACCAGACGGAAACAGTGTCCCCAAAATTACGTATCAGGAATTCACTGACGATTTTAAAGCACAGCTCTTTGGAGATGAAGAAACTTCTATGTTTGATGACGTCCGAAATTTCGAGCTACTGAGAGCCGTTCCTAACACCGATGGTGGTGTGACTATTGTGGCAGAACGTTCATCCATCTCCAACGAAACAGATATTACATATATCAATGGCATGCCAACAACAATGGCTAGAAACATCTATAATTTCGATGATGTATTGGTCATATCACTTGATTCTGGGTACCATATTAAGTGGAAATACCTTATCAATAAAAGTCAGAGTTCTTTAAACGACAATGGGTATTACAGTTCCATAGTGATTGCCAACACACGCTCCCATTTGTACATTATTTACAACGACCGGTTGCGAAGCAATGGAGACGTAATGCAATACATGTTCGATGCAGATGGAAGAGTCTCGTATAAAATATTGGTACGTTCCGACAATCATTTTGTATCAATAATTCCATCAGAAGCAAAACAAATTAGCTACAATCGGGTAATATTGCCGGTGACAAAGGATCGGAAATTTTCGATTTTAAAGTTGGATTACACCAATTGATTGCAACAATAAAAAAGGGTGGTCTATTAGGCCAATTGAACAGCATTTTACTAGTTGTCTGTGTTGGCTTTGTGCCTGTGTGGCTGTTAAGCTCATATACTTTTGCAAACGAAAGTTTCAATATTCCTTGGGTTAGATATAGCGTGCCGGCTGCGCTTGTATTAATCCAAGGCATCTGGTTTCAGCGTGTAATTCACCAATCTCGGTTTTTCGAACAATGGAGTACCATCCCTTTTCTCATTTACGTTGTTACGGCATTCTGTTTGCCAGAACAGTTTCAAACATGGGATACGCTTGCATTGAATTTCATTTGGCTAATCTTTTATCAGAAATTGTTTTATCAAAACGACGAGGTTATATCAAACGCTCAGGTGTTCATGGATATTGGCATCCTCATTATCGTTGGTGCCTTTGTGTATCCTAAATCCATTTACCTCCTACCCTTTTTATACATACTGCTCAATCAATTTACAGCGAGCAACCTAAATAAGTTTTACATTGTCTTGCTGTCCTCGTTTATGGTGGCATTCTCAACCGTTGGTATTGCCTATTTTTTCATTTCTCCTGAATGGGTTACCCAACTCCCTTCTCAGTTGTCAGTGAATATTGATCTCAAGTCGATATTAAACGCTGGGCCGTTCTACACCTACATTGTTCTGTTTGTCGTGTTGGTGTTGTTATCTCCAGTCATGTATAGGCAGTTGTCGTTCATGCAGACAAAAAACCGTACAGTAATTAATATGCTGTTCTTTCACGTTCTATGTGTAGTTGTTGTCGCCATTTTATCCGGAAATGAAGTGTATAAATCGATGCACTTACTGTTACTTCCCATGGCCTTCTTGACCAGTTTTGGAATTTACCATATTCGTAAACGTTGGCTCACAAATCTTGGATTGCTATTTGTAGTCTTTGCTGTGGTATTAATACAGTGGGTGTATTTAAAAGGATGACAGATGTATACACAGCCCGAATCTACGTAGATAAAATGGGCAAAACCCGTTTGAAATCAATTAATCAAATCCCTTAAGTTTGCAAAAACACAAGACAATGGACGAATCGTTAAAACCCGTTTTTGATTTAGTTAACGATGGAATGAAAAAAGCCATCGAACACTTAAACAAGGAGTTGCTAAAGTTACGCGCTGGCAAGGCTTCTCCTTCTATGCTAGAAGGTGTAATGGTCGAATATTACGGTTCTCCAACGCCGCTAAACCAGGTGGCTAATGTGAATACACCAGATGCTCGAACCATTGTTATTCAGGCTTGGGAAAAATCCATTGTACCAGATATCGAACGGGCAATTATCAATAGTAATTTAGGATATAATCCACAAAATGACGGTGAAGTAATCATCATCAACATTCCGCCATTGACTGAAGAGCGTCGACGTGACTTGGTTAAAAATGCTAAAAAGGAAGTTGAGAACGGGAAGATCAGTTTGCGCAACATTCGACGTGATGCAAATGACGATATCAAAAAACTTCAAAAAGACGGACTATCCGAAGACATGGCGAAAGACGCCGAAAACGAGGTTCAAAAGTTAACCGACAAATACACTGAAAAGCTAGATGCGATATTTGTTGACAAGGAAAAAGAAATAATGACCGTTTAGCCCAAAGACGCTAAGTGATTTACGTCATTTTCAACGATTAATTTACACGTAGATTCTCCATTCTTCTCGACCTGATACAAACATAGGTTGGTATGCGGGTATTGGTCCATTTGACTTAAATGCGTACCAAGAATAAGCGACAAAAAACTGCGCATCGCTCTTCCGTGCATACAAATTAAGATCTTAGTATGTGACGACTGTGCAATTTCATCCCAGCCTTGTTGCTGACGTTGGTACATTTCCAATGGACTTTCACCACCTTCAATCGGTTGGTCTACATGACCATTTCGCCAAGACTCAACCACGTCCATAAACGCTTTTCGAGACTTAGGTGTGCTCTCCAAGCCTTCAAAAACGCCCCAATTAATTTCGTTCAGAGCCTCTAACTGCGACCAGTTGTGTCCGTTATTTATAAAAGGCGCAACTGATTGATGTGTTCTTTTGAGTTGTGAAGTATAAATGTGATCAAAACCTACATTTTGATATGTCTCGTAAAAGAGTTGGGCTTGTTTTTTACCTGTTTCGTTTAAATCGCTATCAATCCCACTGCCTTGCACAATGCCTTTTAGATTATAGTCTGTTTGTCCGTGCCTGATGAGATAAATCGTTTTATTTGTAGTCAACTTTTTGCGCCAATGTTTGATTACAAAAATATTAAAAATGAACAGCTGCAAAGTTTCTTAAAAGGAACGATGTCTGAAACATTGGGCATGGAAATAGTTGAACTAGGTCCCAACTACCTTTCCATGAGAATGCCAGTGGATCACAGGACAATACAACCGCTGGGAATATTGAATGGTGGAGCAAGTCTGGCGCTCGCCGAAACAGTTGCGAGTTATGCTGGTAATATTTTGGTGCGTAAAGACAACAAACACTGTGTTGGTATAGACATAAACGGAAATCACTTAAAATCAGTTCGATCTGGATTTGTGACTGCAAAGGCCTCACCCATTCATGTTGGCAAAAGAACTCAAGTGTGGAATATCGACATTACAGATGAAGAGAATGACCTTGTTTGCAAGGCCCGAATGACTTTGTTGGTTATTGAAAATAAATAGGGTTGGATAAAACGGATTTGAATACATGGTTAAGTACCAAACAGAACTACTTCTGTTTGAAAACGCCTAGTTCACCAACAGTTACGATATACGGACTTGGAGACTCACCTTCAAATGATCTGAATCAACCTGCTGTCTTGGTTTGTCCTTTTGAATCAAAGTCGCCTTCATATTGGCCAATCATGCATCAATGGGTCATTTCTATTGAACAAGTCAAGAAACTAGAATTAGCAAGTCCTAAAACTACTTTACCTCCGACAACAACAAACACTTCTTCAGGCGAATACCAAGAAGCTGTCTCAAACGCCTTACAAGAAATTGCGCATTCGTCGGTTGAAAAAGTCGTATTGGCTCAAATCAATACACAACCGTACAACAACTTATCTATTTCACAAGCGTACTATAAAGCCTGTTCATTGACTGATTCATTTGCTTACGCCCTAAAAATAAATCAGGAGCATTGGCTTGGAGCAAGTCCAGAGCTTTTTTTGAGGTCGGATTACAAAACCTGTGAAACAGTAGCGCTTGCTGGTACGAGATTAACTTCAGAGACTAATGTCCATTGGGGTGATAAAGAAATGCAAGAGCAATCCGTTGTCGCTCGTTTCATAGCAGGGACTTTTGAAAATATGGGCTTAACGGAAGTAACGATTGGGAAACAATTCACAAAATCATTTGGACATATTCAACACATTTGCAACCCAGTTACGGCCAACATACCCAATGATCTTGATTGGACAGAATTAATGTCAAGTCTCCATCCCACACCCGCCTTAGCTGGTTTTCCTAAACATCAGGCACTGAACTTCATTAAAAAAACAGAGTCCTTTTCTAGGAATCTATATGGTGGTTTTTTGGGCGTGATGGATGCAAACCAAATAGAGTTATTCGTCAACATCAGATGCGCTCAGCTTTTTAATAACGGCGCGCTACTGTATGCTGGTGCAGGCATTAATGCCGACTCTATTCCAACAAAAGAGTGGGAAGAGACACAAAACAAACTAGAAGTAATGAAGGCTATTCTTGGTTAAAGGTCGAAATTGATACCAATGTTGGCGTTTCCAAACAAACCGCCTAACGACGTTTCAGGTCCGCCTTCTGCCAAGTCACCATCAAGACGCCACTTTGTTTTACTCAAGTCAAATGAGTTCCCAACTTCTGCTCCGATAGTCACTCTACCGATATTGATATTCATCCCAGCGGATACTCGTGCAGTAATGCCTGGATTCCGGTAAACACTTTTTTTAACATCTCCCAAAAACCCTGTGGTGATTGGTCCACCCGGATTATCAGTGGTTTCTTCAACTTTGAAATTCAACATGGAATAGCCCAAAGACCCACCGATAAGTACATCAAGGAATCTGACGGTTGGTAATGCGTCGTAATACACATAACTGTTATATGTAAAACCACTTAATTTGGTATCTACCGACTTAGTTCCATTAAAGTTTGTGGTACTAATTCCATTCATAAACGACAAATTGGTCGCGCTAATCATAGAGCCGCTGCTAAAAAACATATTGACTCCTTGCCATATGGTTGCGTCATTAAACACCGGTTGGTTTTCAGTTAAATGAATACTCCCCAGCGCATCCAAGTCAATATTATGAATGCCATAAACGTAGGTGATTGCCATCCGACCTGACGATTCATAATCAGAGTAATCATAATAATCTGTTAAATATGGATTCCGATCACTGGGTTTGTATGAATTCAAATAGAGGAAGTCGAAATCATCGACAAAGTATGTACCCAAGGTTGAATCTTTGGCTAAATCATACAACATCACCCGATTCGGATCAAGGTTTTCAAACAATCCTCTTATGTGATCTCCGACCTCTGCCCAATCATCATCTTCATAGTCCTCATCCTCCCCGTAAATTATACCAAAAGTGAGAATGTCGTCACTCAAGTTCAATGTTTTACTTTGCTTTAATCTATTGGCAAAACTTTTAAAAACATACCACTCACAAGAGTTTTTGTCTGCCTTCTTCTTGGTTGCATGGCAACGGCCAAACTGCCCGTAGAACTTCCCAGGATTGCTGTCAATTAAATCAACAAACCGGTTGTACATATATTTTTCTCGGAAAATGTAGCCTTGCACTTGGCTATTGTTATCAAAGGATCTCCACTTAATTGTTTCATCTAAACCGGATAGAATTTTACGGAACAAATCGTATTTACCTTTTAAATACTGACGATACAACGTGTCGTGATTCTCAAAATTTTCAATGACTAATTTCAAAGTGTTTGTCACCGAATACGTGTATCCATATGAATCTCCATCGTCTCCAGTAAAAATCTCGCGGTCTTGGTACTTCGCCATACCCAAAATCGCTTCAATATGTAAGTCGATGCTATCGGGCGCATCAACACTATCGGGAATTAGAAGACTCAACACCTTCATGGCTCCAAAAGAACCACGTTCAAGGTCGATGCCAAACACCTGCACCTTCTCACCGCTGTCTAAATCTCGGTTAAAGCGATACAACTGTTTATATCGGTCAGCGTATTCTTCATACACATATTGATCAATGATATTGTACAAAGTAGTATCCCCTGTTTGGATATACTCGTTTGCCAACCATGACGTCGACAAACCACTTTCCATAATGACGTTTCTTACACCAGCGTGTTCATACAGATATTTAATGTTTTGAACCCAAAGTTTGCTGTTGCTTTCACGGTACGTGTGATTTTCTCCAGCGATAAATATTTTCTTATTTGGGACTACGGAATCTAAAGCCGAAAATCCTTTCATAATTTTCCGATTTGACAAAGACAGAGTGTCTGAATAATCGATGGTTTGCGCTTGGACGGATGCAGATAAGATGCTAAAAAGGAATACCAAAATGGCAAATCCTGCTTGGTTTGATTTATATTTCATTAACACACACAATTATAACGATTTAGCTAAAGCCTCCTTTAATTGGGTCATATATTTTTCGTCTGAAATTTCTATTGCGCCAAATTGGAGCAAATGAGGGTTCAAATATTGGGTGTCTAAAAGCCTGAAATCATTGGCCTTCATAAACTCAACCAGATGCACAAGGGCTAACTTACTGGTATTGGTTTCAATGCTAAACATCGACTCACCGAAAAAGGCTTTTTCGATGGCGATGCCGTATAATCCCCCAACCAATTGGTCTTTTTTCCACACCTCAAAACTCAAAGCATACCCCATTTCACTTAGTTCGGTATAGGCGTCTACGATTTCGTCATTAATCCACGTCCGTTCACGAGAAGCACACGCCAAAACAACACCTCGAAAATCTATATTGATTTTTAATTGATAGTTATGTTTACGCCAAAGTCGCTGAAGATTTTTACTGATGTGAAACGACTCAATTGGAATCACTCCTCTCATTTCAGGTCGATGCCAATAAATTTCACTGCCGTCTTCTTCATCTTCAGCCATCGGGAAATAGCCGTTAGAATACGCATAAATCAGTTGAGAGGGAGATAACTTTTCCTGGTCCATGTACCTATGCTAGTCCACTAATTTTCAAAAGGAAAACCAGATAAAACAAAAGAAACAGCATGCCTTCCCATTTGGAAACTTTTTTGTCTTGACTTAACAGATAGAAGAATACCGCAGCCACAATTAAGAAAATCACAGAAGTTTGGGCCAATTCAAAAGGCATAGAGATTGGATTAATCATTGATGCCACACCAGTAACCATAAAGGAATTAAAAATACATGAACCCAATATGTTGCCCACCGCTATTTCAGGCTGGCCTCGTCGAGCTGCAGCAATACTAACCGTTAGCTCAGGCAGCGTTGTGCCTAAGGATAGCACAGTCAAACTGATGATGGTCTTGTCTACATCCAAAACAGTAGCAATTTCTGATATGGACTGTACAACGTACCGTGCTCCGAAGTAAATACCAATTGCAGAAACTGCTAAAATGACAATATCCTTCCATTGGACTTTGTCCATCTTCTTCACAATTTCTGGATCATTTAGAGTTGGCATTTCATCGAGTTTGTCAGACGGTAATAAATATACTTGGTAGATGATAAAGCCTAGAATAAGCATACCTCCTTCTATTCGAGATATTTCACCGTCGAATAAAAACAAGATTAAGAAGGTGGCAGACCCCAACATGAAATGTAAATCAATGAAGATGTATTCCTTACCTAATTGTAAGCTTCGTTTAGAAACAATTGTTGCCACACCGAGAATCAAGAATATATTGGAAATATTGGCACCCAGTACGTTCCCGATTACAATTTCAGAATGGCCTTGGGCCGAGGCGATGATGCCAGATATCAGCTCTGGCAAGGAAGTGCCAATAGCTACAATCACCACGCCCACCATAAAAGGTGAAAGTTTCATCGACAGGCCAATCCTTTCTGCTGCTTCTGTAAAATACTTGGCAGCTCCGATTAGAACCAGAAGACTAACAACGAATGTGACTGTGAGTATGAGCAAAGTGTTTTAGAATTGAGAACAAATTTAATAATCCATCAGTGTGATTCTACAAATTAGACAAGCAAACTCATTATGAAAGCTTTACAAAAACATTTAAAATCGTAATAGGCTGATAATGTGACGTTTACAATAATTTATTTTTGGCATATCGTTTGAATAATTGTCTGTACTAATCTTGTGGTGGAGGGATTCCATCATTAATCACATTTGACATTGGTCAAATCGCATGTTATCAGAAAAGAGCAGCTATGGTTGCCCTTTTTTATTGAGCGAAATACCACATGACTGTACTTCATTCATCCATAGTTTTAAATACTTTTGCCCGCAATGACGGATGAAATAAAAACAGGTTTAGAATGGCTGGCATTAGGCCTCAACTTTGTTTTCATTGTTTTGCTTATTCGCGAAAACATCTGGTGTTGGTTGTTTGGCATCATTGCATCTGCCATTTCGGTCGGACTCTTTTTCCACTCTAAACTATATTCTGAAACGCTGCTGTATTCTGTGTATGTGGTGCTCGGCATCTACGCATGGATCACATGGAATAAGAATAGTTTGAAGGCCATCATGCCTATTCAACTCAAACGTACCAACTATCATCTTGTTTCTATTGTCATCGGACTTGTAATGTGGTTCGCGCTAGGTTACTTTTTTGAAAAATATACGGATTCAAAATTGCCCTGGGCGGATGCGTTTACTACTTCATTTGCCTTTGCTGCCACCTATTTGGAAGCTAAAAAGGTATTGCATCACTGGATCTACTGGATTGTTGTTAACCTATTCAGTATTTGGCTTTACCAAGCGCGTGACTTGCCTGTATTGGCCATCATGATGGCTGGCTTTGGCATTTTTAGTGTCGCAGGTTATATCGTTTGGAAAAAACGTTTTAACAAACAGTCTTTAGCCTATTGACATCACGTTTTTCTTGGATGTAAATACTGTAATCTGTAGTAGAAACTAAATACAAAGGTGAGTATTAAACCCAATAGAAAACAGAGGACAACATAGGTATCCTCATGAAACAGGCTATCCATAAAAATGATAGGTAGAACAATCGGTAAAAAAATATTAAGGCTGATGCCAAAAATGCGTTTAAATCTTGGTTTGAAGTTGCCGAAAGCCATAAATGCAGCCCCAATTACAAACAGTACGAGCAAAGCCTTAGCACCTCCTTCTCCGTCTAGAACATCAATTAACGCCAATAATCCAAGGATAATCCCGTAAGCTGTTGGCATCAACGCGCACACGAGCATCGACCAACCAAACTCTGCTCGCTCAACCGAACAAAAAATGATTAATAGGAAGGCGAATGAAAAACTGAGTAGGCTATAATACCTCCAAAACTCCCAATTAAACATGACAAACACAGCCCCTTTGCTTCTGTAAGACTCATTCACATTAATGGCAGTTTCAAATTCTTGAAAATTTGCGATGTGGTTATACGTCAGGTTGCCGTTGGAATTCATAAAACGTATCGTATTTCCAGAAAGGTTTACGTCGAATATTTCTTGAGGGTTGCTTGAATTAAATACTGCGCCATATTTGACAGCTACCTTCATAAATTCTTCAATTTCACTCAACGCTTGGTTGACAGAAATGGTAGAATTATTCTCGTAATAATAATTGTACTGACTCCATTGATATCGATATAGATGGACGCTGTCTTTCGTTTCGTTTAATCCATAATCACAGGGATACATACTTGTTCCCATGTTTTCATTGTTATCATAGAGCATTTCCGACGGTTTGTCAGAACCAAAACACCCTTTTAACTTAAAATGCGGGTAATTGGTTTCGATGACATCAAAATCTTGATTATAGGCACTTCTATTGAGATTCAATCCTGGCGTAAACCAACTTCCAAAAAACACAGCCATTGGTAAACTACTTATTAAAAATAGAATCACCCAAAAACTTAAAAAGACTCCAAAACGATGCTTGTATGGTAAGAATTGATGGACCCGATTAGCGTTGTATTTGGCCTGACGAATGATGAACAAAATCAGTAACAGGATGACTGGTAAAATCATACCGACTGCGATTTGTCCGTACGCATCGTCGACAGAATACAAATCAAAGGCTTGACCTTGAACCATAAAACCACCGATGGCGATTAATACACACCAACTGATTACCACTATTGGAATAAATATATGAACACCGAGTACCCATAATCTTGGATACCTTGTCAATAGGTACTGGTCGATTTTGTTGTATAGTTCTTTCAAACGTGTACTATTTTATCTGAGGATCCGTGTATTGCCGTTTGTAGTATCGACCAAATAAGTAAGTGACCAGAATACTACCAAAAAAGAAGGTGCCCATCAAAGTCAATTCATATTGTGTTTGAGTAAACGGATAAAAACAGTCACAATTCTCAATATAGGTTGAGTCCACGTAGCAGCAGTCTAAAACCTCTTCTACCAACATCATAAATCCACCAGCAACTAAAGGCAAATAAATATGACACGCGATTGCGAACGCACGTCTAAGGGCTGGTTTAAATCGTTTGTTAAAGGCAAAGAACAACGCATTAAGAGTAAATATTGACAAAAGTATAATGCCTATCCATGGCCCTTGATCGCCATTAACATCCCTAAATATAAACACAGTAAGTGCAGCCACGATTCCGAAAACTGTGGGATGCAATGCTACCACCAACATACCCCAACCGAACTCGGCAATATTGACCGAACATAGAATAATCAAAAGGATCGATAAGGCGAGTGCTAAAAACGCATAGGCTCTCCAAAACTCCCATTCTGCGGCAAAAAAGAATGAATTCTTATACAGCAGTTTGTTGTGAAAATTGATGTTGTTATCGAATCGCTGGTATGATTCCAAGTAGTCAAATGCAGGTCGGACCCTTTTTTCACCTTTGGTATAAAACCGATCGGATTTTAGATTTTGTTCGACTATTCTGACAGGATCAGTTTCTGTTACGCCGCCTTCGTAGCGTTGAGCGATACTGATAAAGGTTTCAATCTCTTTGTATGCTTGTGGCAATGAAATAGTATCAAGGTCGCTTCCGTATCTATAATCCACGAAGTGGCGGTACACTATCAAACTATCCTTTGTTTCATTCAACTCATATCGTGTATACCCAATTCGATCATTATAGTCGTCAAAATAGTATCCCTGTTTTTCAGCGATACGACAATCTTCGGGATCATCGATATAGGATTTTTCTAGAAAAAAATGTGTAAACCCATCCGCCATCACATCGTGCTCCTTGTCAAACCGGTCTTTATCCAAGGTTAAATTGGTTTTGACGTATGCTGCCAAATTCCCAGAAAGCGGTAATGACGTTATGCCAAACAGCAATCCAAAGAAGTATAGAAACACCAGAAATTGATAGCGATACGGCAAGCTTAAATGCACTCGTTTCGAATTAAACTTCACCTGTCTAATCACAAAAATGACCACCAATAAGATGGTTGGTAAAATCATTGTGATTGAGATGTTTTCGAAAAAATCCTTGTATCTGAAAAAATCTGGCAAAGGGTTTAGCGGATAGATAAACCCAATGCTCATGATGATGACATGTAGCAATACCAAAATTGGAACGTATATAGGAACGCCCAAAACCCACAGGTTTGGATACTTCTCAAGCATCCTGTGGTCGACTTTATTAAACATTGATTTTAGATTCATTGGTTAAAAAGTCTTTTGGTTGATTTACTAATATTCCGATAGTATTTGATCGTGAAATTTTCTTTGATTAGTGCTGCAATAAAATCATTACTCGACCCAGATTTGTCGACCGAAACTTGGACATACTCTCCTGTAGTGCCATATTTCAAGCCGTTCTCTGTTAGATAGTCTATCAGTCTTTTTTTATCTTCCAGCTCAACCTGTATTTCAAACACCAATTGCGCGTGATCTGTTTCCAAATCGTTGACTGCTCCACTAAAGACGGAATGGCCTTTTCGTAAAAAAATCATTTGATCACTAACCGTCTCGATTTCATGTAGCTGTTGGCTACTCAAAATCACAGCCGTCGAATAGCTTTTATCTCTGAGTATATTCTTTAAGTCACTTAAAAACTTTTGCTGCGTATTGATATCTAAATTGGCCAGAGGCTCATCTAATACCAATAAGTTGGGCTTTCCGATTAACATCCTTGCCAACTCAAATCGCAGGCGGTAACCAGTAGATATTTCAGTCCATTTAAGGTGTTTGTAATCCATCAAACCCAAAAACGATAAAATCTCGTCCAGGTAAGCATCACTGTCGTCTGGAGGAATGCCGTCTAATGCTGCTTTTAACTTTAAGTTCTGAATTAAACTCCCATACCATCGTGGTATTCGTTGAGGTATAAAGGCGATTTTGGTTTTAATGTCTGTCCAATCTGAATCAAAACCAACAGGCTCTCCAAAATACGATAAGTCTCCATCTGCAGCCAGTTCTCCAGCTATGATATTGAGTAGGGTAGTTTTTCCATTACCGTTCTCACCGACTACACCAACAATGGCGCCTTCACTGAGTTCTATTTGTGGTACACTTAATTCGAATTTGGATCGCGGATATTGCTTGTGAATGTTTGATGCGCTAAAAATCATAATTGGTCTTAATTCGATGAAAACGTAATTGAGACAAATATAGTGTTAATCAAAAGCCGCAAAAGACCAACACAATGGATAAACAGACAAACAAGAAAATAGGATGAAATAATTAATCGTTGCGGCGATTGGCAAACCAATCAGAATCGCGTTCACTGTTTGGCAAAACTGGTTTGATCAGTCGACTTCAAAAGTTCAACGGCCAACATGGCTGCAGCCAAAGCTGGCTCGCTTTCTGACTCAAGTACCTGTTCGGTGCTGAAATATTTTTGTACAAATTGCGTATCGAAATCTGCTGACACAAAGTTCGGATGGTTTAAAACGAATGAACCAAATCCCAGTGTTGTTTGCAATCCTTCAATGTGATATTGATTGATGGCGTCCCTTCATTAGTTCGATAGCTTCTTGACGACTTGGTGCCCAAACAATCAGCTTGGCAATCATGTTGTCATAGAAAATGGGAATATCATATCCCGTATCAACGAAATCGTCCACACGGATATTTGGCCCAACAGGGGGTTCATATCTTTCGATCCGACCAATCGTTGGCAAGAAGTCGTTCATTGGATCTTCAGCACATACGCGAAGCTCCAATGCATGGCCATTAATCTGTAAGTCGGATTGTTGGAATGCCAAAACTTCACCTTGAGCCACTTTGATTTGTTGCTCAACCAAATCCAACCCAGTAATCATTTCCGTCACAGGATGTTCTACCTGTAAACGTGTATTCATTTCCAGAAAGTAGAAATTTCGATCGCTGTCGACTAAAAACTCAACCGTACCTGCGCCCGAATAATTACACGCTTTTGCCACATTAACAGCAGCAGCACCCATAGCCGCTCGCATTTCTTCAGTCAGGATGGCTGAAGGTGCTTCTTCAACTAGTTTTTGGTGTCTGCGTTGGATACTACATTCTCTTTCAAAAAGGTGGACAATATTGCCATGATTATCGCCCAACACCTGAATTTCAATATGTCGCGGGTTTTGAACAAATCGTTCAATAAAGACTGCACCGTCACCGAAAGAAGAAATTGCTTCACTGATGGCCATTTTCATTTGGCTTTCAAGTTCTTCTTCATTTTTAACAATCCGCATGCCTTTACCGCCACCACCAGCACTGGCCTTAATCAACACTGGAAATCCAATTTCTTTCGCAATTTCTATTGCTTTCTTTGGATCCTCAACTGCTTCGTTGACACCAGGTACCATTGGCACATCGTATTTAGCCACAGCATCTTTGGAAGCAAGCTTACTGCCCATTACTTCCATTGCCTCTGGCGAAGGACCAATTAAGATGATGTCGTTTTTGCGCTAGTTTTCTTGCGAAACCAGCATTTTCAGACAGAAAACCATATCCAGGATGAATGGCATCTACCCCATTTGCTTTACAAATTTGGATGATTTTATCCGCGAGCAAGTAACTCTCACTACTTGGACCAGCGCCTAAACGAAAAGCCTGATCAGCCATTCGGATATGTTTCGAGAATCGATCGGCGTCTGAATAAACTGCAACAGTCTTTATGCCAAGTTTTTGGCATGTACGAATCACCCGTACAGCAATTTCGCCTCTGTTAGCGATGAGTATTTTTTGAATTTTCTTCAAAAATGAGATTTATACTTTGTCGATCATTGGTAAGTTCAAAAGCTCTTTTTCTTCTTCGCTGATTGAACCCATTCCAAAAATACCACCTGATGCTTTTGCAACCTCAACTGCGATGTCGTGTAACGAATCTCTAAATTGAAGTGCATAGGTAGGATTTAACTTAGGCAGAATTGAATTCAACCCTTTTAACGCTGCTGTTGCTGCATTTACGCGTTCCTCAGCTGTGTTTCCTAGTGTGTCAAAAATGGTTGAAATTTTTCCACTCAAATCATCCTTCACAAGGTCAACATACAAATAATGCACATCGTTGTCTTCCGAAAATGTTTTCGTTTTAATAATCCCTTCAATGCGATCAAGTTCTTTTTTTGACACCTCTCCATCGACAGAGCCAATTAATAAACCAACGTGAATTGGTGCATTCATCATGCTTTGTTTTTCGGTATCGTTTAAATTTCTAAGTGGGAAGTCCATTTAACGTAATTTTGCGGGCAAAAATATGCAAATAGGGCTAATAAGGCAGGCAAAAATCCTTTTTTTAAAGGAGATAAAAACGGAATGGAGGAATCGATATGCCATCAATGGAATATTGGTGCAATTGGTATCCGCCGTCTTTATCGCTAATCTGTGTTTTCAGTCACTCAAACCCATGACTTGGAACGCCCTCTTCTGGGTGATTGTTCTCTTTTCGTCGGTCAATGCCATTGCCCGCAGTTTTATTCAAGAGCGAGACGGTCGTTTGCTTTACTTCCATAGTTTGGTGAATCCGTTAGCGGTTTTGTATAGCAAAATGCTGTTCAACACTTTACTATCAATCACCATCACCCTTCTCGCTTTATTACTTTTTTCTCTGTTTCTGGATAAACCCACATGGGATTTATGGAGATACAGCGCATTGATTGTTCTGTTCTCCATTGGACTAGGCGTCTTGTTCACGAGCATTTCGGCGATTGCGTCTAAAACCAAAGCCGGCGGTATCATTATGCCGTTATTAAGCTTTCCGTTGATCATCCCAATGATTGTGGTCGCTGTCGCTGGAGGTGTTATGGTGGTAGTTGGAGATCACACCAATTTCCTCCAAAATGCCTCAATCCTTTTGCTAATCGATGTGATGATTATTGTTTTAGCGTCGGTGATGTTTAAGTTTCTCTGGCAGAATTAGCTTTCAGCAGAGCTGAAAGCTGAATGTTTAATTCTTAATTTTTAATGTTTAATTGATTTGATGTCGCAAAGGGATACACATCTCTCCAACAGTAGGTTGTAGTCCGTTTCAACCTTACAATGCTCACTTACGAATTGTTGCATTTAAAGACTGATTCCTTTTAAGAATTTGATTTACACTTCACTTTCTTTAGTTGTAATATTTGGTTTTAAATCACGTTTATTAAAAGTGACTTCGCTGAAAAAATCCTATATATACATTATTCCAATTTGGTTATTGTTCCTGTTTGGTTGTAAACCTAGTCCGGACGTTTTAAAGACAAAAATCGATAAGAATTGTATATGCGATACTACAAAAGCGATAAGAACCTTTTTATCGCGAGATTATCTTCATATAGCTGAATACGACTCTGACTCGTTTGCTCCAGACAGTCTTTACTCATTAACTCAAGAAAAAAACCGAGATCTTTGGTTTCGAGATATAGAAAGTCCCAACAAAACAAAATTCACTCCGTATTGGAACTCATACAACACAAGTAATTATTTAACGAATAATAAAGACTTCATCGAGTATTATTCAACCGAGAATGAAGATGTTGAACTTGCATTTCAAATTGGACCTTTAGGCTTTTTATGGGGTTATTATTCATTCGTTGTCAAAAAGGTGGATTGCTGTTATGGAATAACTAATTCAGCATTTGTTCATGGGAGATTTAGGCATAAATCCTATGCCGTTGTTGACCACGTCAAAATTCAAGAACTAAGAAATCTCCTTAATCCTTTCATTAACGACAGCTTGCAAACAAACGATGACACAAAATGCAAGTTTATCGATGTTCCAAATCAAAAAATATTCTTCGTACCATTAGAAGATGCTTCGGACACCCTTAATAATTTCACCAAATCAGGTCAGGACATACTAAATTTTATTCAAGACTCCATCCCTTGGACGACAACCTACAATCCGTAAAATTGCCTATGATAATCTGTGGAATTCCTTGTAGACCCTCTCGATGAAAACCTACAATAAGCATTTTCAGTTTTCAAATATCCGTTATCAATTAAATCCAAAATGCCAAAAGCGTCAGCGCCCTATAAGCGGAGCGCCCCAACCACCTAACTATGATTTTCCAAATTCGTCACGCCCCAATTATCCAATTCCTCTTGGTTCCATAAATCAGGGAAGAATATGCGTCTTTGATAACGAGGATGCATGTATTTGTGCCAATCACTGCCTCCGGTGGCTTTAGCGCCTTCTTTTCCACTGTCTAAATATTTCGCGGCGGCATGGTAGTGGTGCATCACCCAACTAATGTTAACGGTATGATCGTAATGACGCATTTCGTTGATGAGGTCTTTGTTTTCGCGATACTCTTTTGGTAGTTCTTTGAACTTAGTCCACAGGTTGACAAGGTTATATTCGGTCATATAATTGATTAGCTCTACGCGGTATTTCTTTTCGAAATTCTGCATGAGTTTGCTTTTCTTTCCTGTTTCATAATCCTTTCCAGCAGCTTGCCAATACATGTGCTCAAAGGCGTGTGAATACGGCGTATTACGGTCGATATTTGCTCTAAAGCGATAATCGATTAGGTTGATGAGTTCCGTTGAGGCTATTTCAATCTTTCGATACTGTGCACTTTGAAACCCACTTGCTGGAGTCAAGGTATCTCTAAATTTCATGTACTGTTCAATCTCCATGCCTTCTGCCATGATGTCGAATGAATTAGAGAGCATATCAAAATACCGACTGATTCGAGCCAAGTGCATGGCAAACTTTTCAGGCTTAATGCCTTCATTATGCGAAATCTGTTGAATCTCCCACAAAATCATTTTGAATAACAATTCATTGATTTGGTGATACATAATGAACACCATTTCATCTGGCAAATTGGTTCGCTTTATTTGAAGTGACAGCAGTGCATCTACATTCGCAAAATCCCAATACGTCATCGTTTCGGCGTGCAACAATCCCGAAAGATGCACATCCATATCTTGTCCTTGAGCCGCGTATTTCGCTTCAATAGCGTCTAACAACTCTTGTCTTGTCATTTTTCCCATTACAACGTTCCTCTTCTTGCCTGCTCGGCTTCTATGGATTCAAATAAAGCCTTAAAATTTCCTTTTCCGAAAGACTGTGCGCCTTTTCGTTGAATAATTTCAAAAAATAAGGTAGGTCGGTCGGTGACTGGTTTGGTAAAAATCTGAAGTAAGTATCCTTCATCATCTCGATCAACCATTATACCGTGTTGTTTCAACACATTCAGATCTTCAGCGATTTCTCCTACACGATCGGCTACAGTATCATAATAGCTACCGGGCACGTATAAGAATTCAACACCTCGTTTTTTCATTTCACTAACCGTAAACACGATATCGTTTGTGGCTACGGCAATGTGCTGACATCCGGCACCTTGATAAAAGTCTACGTATTCTTCAATCTGCGACTTCTTTTTACCTTCAGCCGGTTCGTTTATTGGGAATTTTATCCGACCATTTCCATTGGTCATTACCTTACTCATTAGCGCCGTATATTCTGTTGAGATGTCTTTATCATCAAAGGTGATCAGATTGGCAAAGCCCATCACTTCATTGTAAAACTTCGCCCAGACATTCATTTGTCCCCAATCTACATTGCCCACCATGTGATCGATGTAGCGCAATCCCACTTCCGTTGGATTGTAATGAGATTCCCACTTTTCGAATTTTGGTAGAAACACCCCTTTATAATTTTTGCGTTCTACAAATACGTGAATGGTATCACCATAGGTGCGAATGACAGATCGGACTACTTCCCCATTTTCATCTGATTCAACTCGAGGTTCGAAAAAGGAAACAGCACCTCTTTTTGTCGTTTCTTCCCATGATTTGCGTGCATCTTCCACCCATAAGGCAATTACTTTCACGCCATCTCCATGTTTGGTGATGTGTTCAAATATTTCGTTGTTTTCGGTTCCAGGCATCGGCGTCGTTAACACCAACCTAATCTTGTCTTGAACAACCACATAGCTTGTGCGGTCTTTTAAGCCAGTTTCCAAACCTGCATAAGCAAGTGATTGAAAACCCAAGGCAGTTTTATAGAAATGGGCAGCTTGTTTTGCGTTACCAACGTATAGTTCTACATAGTCTGTTCCTAATAATGGTAAGAAGTCTTCAGCTTCTGGGAAGATTTTTTCTAAACTGTATTTGTAATCTTTTACTCCTGTTAAATTCTCCATTGGTTTAATATTATTCTGTTATCCAAGATTTGTAATAATCGTTCACTTGTAAATTCATGGCTTCTTTGGTTATTGATATTGGATTGAACGGATCAATCATCACCGCTAATTCCTCCGTATGCGTTTTCCCTACACTTCGTTCAATCGCTCCCGGGTGTGGACCATGAGGAATGCCACCTGGATGCAACGTGATTTGTCCTTTGTGTATGTTGTTTCGACTCATAAAATCTCCATCCACATAATACAACAACTCCTCTGAATCGACATTGCTATGATGATACGGTGCTGGTATGGCTTTGGGGTGATAGTCGTATAACCGTGGTACAAAAGAACACACCACAAAACCAGCCGACTCCCATTGTTGGTGAATCGGAGGTGGCATATGAATTCGTCCCGTTAGTGGTTCAAAATCATGAATTGAAAATGCATACGGGTAATTAAAACCATCCCACCCAACTACGTCAAATGGATGATTCGCATGTGTATATTCCCACAAAACACCTTGTTTCTTTGAGATCACTCTGAACGAACCTTTCTCGTCATGTGTTTTCAAGTCCTTTGGCAACCTAAAGTCGCGCTCACAAAACGGCGAATGTTCCAAGAACTGGCCGTAGTCGTTACGATATCGTCGTGGTGTGGTTATCTCACTAAAAGATTCAATGTATAGCAATCGGTTATTGACACCATCAAAATCTATTTGATAAGTCGTTCCTCTTGGGATGATCAGATAATCTCCATATCCAAAATCGAGGTTGCCATACATGGTTCTCAAAGTGCCCGAACCTTCATGCACAAACAACATTTCGTCTGCATCAGAGTTGCGATAGAAATACTCATTTGAAAATGATTTAGGCGCTGCTAAACCAATGTGCAAATCGCCGTTTACGAATAAAGTTTTACGGCTTTTGATGTAGTCTTCTTCAGCTGGCAGACTAAAGCCTTGAAAACTGAGCGCCTGCATATTTTTTTCGATGGCAATTTCTGGACTAACGTCTTGTAACCGCTTCACCTCACTGACCACAGTTGGTGGATACAAGTGATAGATTAAAGAAGACATACCAGCAAAACCGGCAGTGCCAAATAATTCTTCTTGATATAAACCGCCATTTGGGTTCTCAAAAGTGATGTGTCGTTTATTGGGGATGTTCCCTAAGGTGTGATATCTCGGCATAGATTAATGAGTGATTATTGGATGATGAATGACGGATTGTGAGTCTGAATAGAATTACTCGAAGAGTGATTTATTCTGGATTGCGCTTAACCAACATGGTTATATCGCAATAGTCTTCCGTATGACCTTGTAGGTACATGATGCAAATGTATATTTCGACTGATTTTAGGTATTGACAACGCCTATTTTGACGTATGATATTTGTCAGATTTCAGATTTCAGATTTTAGATTTCTGATTTCAGATCGAAGAATTCAGATTTCCTGTATCTTCTTTTTTCTATTCTCTTTTTTCTTTTTTCTCATTTTTCTTTTTTCTTTTCTCTCTTTCCTCATTTCTAACATCTCTTCTCTCATTCTTCACTTTTGTTTCGTACTTTTATCGACGTAAACAATTGGCATCATTATGAAAAATATTCAATCAATTTTGATTCTTGCTCTATCCTTTGTTCTAATCTCGTGTGGCGGTGATGAAGGTCCGACAACCAAGCGCGTTGAAATGCAATTTCACGGATACGCAGATGGTGGAGATAAAACGTTTAGAGGTACCGAAGTGGTTGGCGAAGAAATCGCAGTCACCTTAGATGGATTACCTGGTGCTTTTCAAATCACTAACATTCAATGTCTGTTTGGCGGCACAGGAAATACACCCGCTAACCGCGAAATGTTGCTAAAAATCTACAAAGACAATGGCGATGCAAATCCAGGCGAATTGATTCATTCATCAAAACATACAATGGCATCCTCACTCACTTCCTTAGCCGATTTAAATATTAAATCAAGCAATGTACGCGTTGACGCTGGTCAGGACATTCGTGTATCGTTTGAGGTATTGGACACCAAAAACTTCCCATCCTTCGCTGAAGAGTTTGACGGCACATATATCGAAACCAAAAACTGGAAAAAAGACAAAGACGGTACGTGGAATTCGAACGACGGTATAGGCGTCAATGGTAATTGGGTGATTCGCGCGATTGCTCAACAAGACATTTAGCAATTTTGAATGTTTAATTCTTAATTCTTAATCTTTATTGGCTGGACTACACTAATTGGTCTGCGGCCGATTGAAAACTTCGACTTCAGCTTAGACTTCAACTTAATTGAGATTCTTAGTTAGGAGTTATTCCCAATCATTATTCAGATATCATCTATCTGAAATCTAAAATCTCATATTTCCCCTACCTTTGCAGCATGACTCACAACAAGGCAATCCTCCTTATTTTGGATGGCTGGGGAATCGGGAAACACGACGATTCTGACGCGATATATAATGCCCAAACTCCCTTTATGGACCACCTGATGGAAACCGCTCCAATGGCAACATTGAAGACATTCGGCGAGAACGTAGGACTACCTCCGGGACAGATGGGAAACTCAGAAGTAGGACACTTAAATATTGGGGCTGGACGGATTGTGTATCAAATGCTGATGCTCATTAATAAGTCGTTTGAGGACAAATCCATCTTATCGCAACCCAATTTTAAACGATTGTTATCAAATGCAAAATCATCTGGTAAAAACATCCATTTGATGGGTTTGGTGAGTAACGGAGGTGTTCATAGCAGTGACGAACATTTGAAAGCACTTTGTGGCATTCTTAAAGAAAATGATCTTGATAGTCGCACTTACATTCATGGGTTCTTAGATGGACGTGATTGTGACCCAAAGAGTGGTAAAGGCTTTGTTTCTGATGTTTTAAACGATGACCGATTGGGGAAAGCCCAAATCGCCAGTGTGATTGGAAGATATTATGCCATGGACCGTGACAAGCGATGGGAACGTGTAAAGCTGGCATATGACGCCATGGTACACGGCCATGGACAAAAAACTCAAGACGTACTTTCTTCCATTGATGAATCATACGATTCTGGTGTTACAGACGAATTCATGAAGCCTATCATCCATTCGAATGCATCGGGACAACCTGTTGCCACAATACAAGATGGTGATATCGTTTTGTGTTTTAATTTCAGAACAGATCGTGGGCGAGAGATATCGATGGCTTTGACCCAAGAAACATTTCACGAGCAGAACATGGCTCCAGTGAATGTTGACTATTACACGATGACAGAATACGATAAAACGTTTCAAAACGTCAGTGTTATCTTCGACAAAAGCGACCTAAAGCAAACTTTGGGTGAACACTTGTCTGGCCTTGGCTTAAAACAACTTCGTGCTGCAGAAACTGAAAAGTATCCGCACGTGACTTTCTTTTTTAGTGGAGGTCGAGAAATACCTTTCGAAGGAGAAGAACGCATCTTAGTCAATTCACCTAAGGTGGCGACCTACGATTTACAACCTGAAATGAGTGCACCGGAATTAAAATCAAAGGTGAAAGCGGCTATTGAAAAGAACGACGTTGATTTTTTCTGTGTGAATTTTGCAAACCCAGACATGGTAGGTCACACGGGCGTATTTTCTGCAATTAAAACAGCTTGTGAAACCGTTGATGGATGTGTAAAAGAATTGGTAGAGACAGCGACTAAACACAATTACAAAATGGTCATTATCGCCGACCATGGCAATGCTGATTTTGCGGTTAACCCAGATGGAACTCCCAATACGGCACACAGTGTGAACTTAGTTCCGTGTATTGTGTTAGGTGAAGACAGCATTGAAATGAAAGACGGCATTTTAGCGGATGTCGCGCCAACAATATTAAAACTCATGGGTGTTTCCAAACCTGAAGAAATGACTGGATCACCATTATACTAAATGAAGAAAAAAATTAAAATCCCTATCAAAGTCGTACAACTCGGCGAAGAGGGCACACATATATTTTGCAAGGCAAAAGTCAATGGAAAAAAAGCGCGTGTACTGATTGACACAGGTGCTAGTAAAACCGTTTTGGCAAAATCTTTTGCAGACAAAATAAAGGATTTAAAAAAAGTGGCTGTCGACGATAATTCAACCTCCGGCATAGGCCCAGAGGCGGTGGAAGCCACCTTTGCAAAACTGAAGAAACTACAATTCAAATCGCTTGTTATCAAAAAGCTTGTGGTAGGAACCATCGATGTTAGTCATGTCAAAACGATGTATGACAGCCTTGGCATAAAGCCTTTTGATTTGATTTTAGGCGGTGAGGTGTTGGAGAGGTATGATGCGGTGATTGATTATAGGAAGGAATTGTTAATTTTTAATGTTTAATTTTTAATTGACACTTTAATCTAGCTCAAATCTGAATTCACCAATCTGAATTCAAAGAGATTCTTCACATCCTCGTGACCTCGGATGTTCTGAATGACGTGTAGCAAAATTCGACAAGCTGAAATCTCCAATCTCAAATCATCAATCTGATATTTGCCCTACCTTTGCATTTCATGGGAAAAATAGTCATTACTGGAGCCGCTGGATTCATTGGTAGTTGTTTAGCGCATCACGTGTTTCGCAACGTCTCTAAAGACCTACTATTAGTTGATGACTTCAGCAAAACAGAAAAGTCTAACAACCTTAAAGGATTAGAAGCCACGACCCTAATTGACAGAAATGACTTTCTAAACTTACTCCCGAATCTCGACATAGATTTCATATTTCATTTGGGTGCAAGAACTGATACCACTGAATTTGATGTAAGCATTTTTGATGAACTCAATCTGAATTATTCAAAAACCATTTGGCAACATTGTAGTGCTCACAATATCCCATTGATTTATGCATCTTCGGCCGCCACTTATGGTGAAGGCGAATTGGGTTTTGACGACAATCAAGAGGAAATGTCGAAGCTCAAACCATTAAATCCTTACGGTCAAAGCAAACTCGATTTTGACATTTGGGCGTTGCAACAAGAGCAAAAGCCACCTTTCTGGATTGGCCTCAAGTTTTTCAACGTATTTGGTCCGAACGAATACCACAAAACACGGATGGCTTCCGTGGTCTTTCACGCCTACAACCAAATCAAAGCAACAGGGAAGATGAAACTGTTTCAATCCCACCGACCTGATTATCCAAACGGTGGACAAACACGAGATTTTATCTATGTAAAAGATCTAATCAACGTAATGATGTTCTGGTACAACCACAAAGCCGACAGTGGTATTTATAACTTAGGCACTGGAGAACCACGTACTTTCAATGATTTGGCGAATGCGACTTTCAAGGCAATGGGACTATCTCCTAATATTGAGTTCATCCCAACACCTGAAGATATTAGAGACAAATACCAGTATTATACAAAAGCCGAAATGGCACGAACGTTGCATGCTAGTTACGACCAAGGCTTTATGTGTTTGGAGGATGCCGTGACAGATTACGTTGCGAACTATTTACAACAGGATGCTTACTTTTAACGATTGATTCGAAAAATCTCCATAACCGTATTACTGCTTCTCGCTGTAATATTATTCTTTGTTGCAAATCAATCGAATTGCTCCAATGAATTAGATAAAACTGCTCAAAAAGTTGAGTGGACTAAGCTTACCAATGCGTATCTCCAGGAATTAATAGCCGAAGGTGAGGCGATTCGAGACAGTTTAAATACCGATTCTACCGTAAATCTACAAACCACAAACTGGGAATATTTCAAACTAGAACGCGACAAAATAAGCGATTGGACGACCATCGAATGGTTGCCGGACAGCTCTGCATTTGAATATAAAAATGCCAAACTACATGCCCATCAAACAGGTTGGGATTTAATTGTTCCTGTCCAACGCAAGGCATCGATTCTTACCTACCGACTTACGCGAAATGAATCTGGTCAATTTCAAGCAGAAAACCACATTAAAGCGTTACGCGGACAACAGTTTGAATTGCAAGAAAAAGAAACAGAATATCCACTTTTAGGAGGATCAGCTTATGTGAGTTTTTATGGGCGTAGCTTAGATCATGCAAATTCAGGGAAGACCTATTTGTGGGCGATGGCGTTGCTGTTGATCGCCGCCTTTTTAAGTTTTAAGTACTGGTTAATTGGTAGTGTATTAACGGCTGTCATTGCACTCACTACCCGCATATTTAGTTTTAAGGAAGTGCTGGGACATGGCCTTAGCAAACTTGAAGTTTTTGACCCAATGATATATGCAAGTTCAACGCTTCTCCCGTCTTTAGGGGATTTAGGCTTGCATATCCTCACTGCCCTTATGGTGACGCTGGCGATACTCCAACTGCTTTCACATATCAAGATTACCAAAACGCTTTGGATTTATCTGACCTATTGCTTAACTGCCTTATTTGGGTTTTTCTCCGCCGACATGATTCGGTCCCTCTTAAGAAGTCTAATCGCTAATTCAAATATTTCATTTGACGTTACCCATTTATCTACAATATCGATCTATACCTTGTTGGCCGTTGTACTCGTATCCATGCTATTTTGGATATGGTATGCGATTACGTCAACCGTTTTTAAGAGCATTAAACAACCCAACAAATCTTTCATATATGTAATTGCATCATTGCTCATCGCATTGGTCCTTTTTGTCGCTTTTCAAAAAATTGACGCACATCGAAGCATGTCTGGCTTGATGCCTTCCATCCTATTTACCCTAATCGCGACTTTGTTTTTGTTCTTTGCTAGTTTCATCATAAAGAGAAAAATTGGCATCTATAAATACATTGGATACATCTTGATGTTTACGTTTTTTTACGCAGCATCGGTCCAACTGTTTCAAGAAAATAAAGAAGCCGAATACCTTAACTTATATGCTTCCAAGCTGATTTCAAACAAAGACCTTCAGGCCGAATATTTGTTTAAAGAAATGGAAAACAAACTGGCTCAGCAGTTTTTAGTTCCAGAAGATTTCGAAGCATTCAGTCAGAAAAAAGAACAATTTGAGCAACGCCTGAGGCGGTTGTACTTTTCGGGCTATCTCGACAAATACAACATGTTGGTTCTGAGTTTTGACTCGGCTGGCAACAACATCAATTCCAGTACGCTTTACAACTATTCCGACTTAGATGATATCTATAATTTTAAGTCGTTTCAAACATTAAGCAACCACTTTTACCAAGTTAAAAGTGATCGCATTTTTAACGGCTACTTAGCCAAGTTCGAAAACTGTGATTTGAATGGACATTATGGATCAGTGTTTATTTTACTCGAGCCAAAGTTTATTCAAAGTTCATATGAGTACCCACAGTTAATTAGTCGAAAAAAAGACAGTCGATTGTTTGACATCGACGACTACTCGTACGCTTTATACAGCAACGGGAAATTGCTCAACCAAAAAGGTACGTATCCATATAACCTGCATTACGACTCAACGCATTTCACCAACCAATATTCGTTGTTTTCTCCTGCTAAGTACAAACATTTTTTAAGTCACCAAGAACAAGCCATAGTGGTTTTAAGCCACCCTGGGAATCAACTTAAACGAACCATTTCCACTTTTAGCTTTGCCTTTATTTTCTTCATACTATGCTTTATCGTTTTCGGTATTGTTTGGGTGATCATGTTGTTTTGTCAGCAAGTCATTTTAAAACAATGGGGTACTTCTAGTGAATTTAAAGAGTTTAAATTCAAGCGTCAACAACAGCTCGACAAACTAGGTATTGAGCAAGTGTACTTGAGCACCAGAATTCGACTGGCCATGGTGTTACTGGTATTTGCCGGATTGCTTGTATCGATCTATGTAACCATTCAATTCATTGAAATTAATGACCAAAACCGTTCTGAAAATGAATTGATGTATAAGATTCGTGAAGTCGCCAATCAACTGCAAAATGAAGTTGATTTTAGCAAAAAACTTCAAGACCCAGAATCTCGACAACTGATAGTAAATGAAATTGGTGATGTATATAAGATTGACGCCAACTTGTTCGACAGTTCTGGAAATTTATTGGCATCGAGTATTGAAGACATATACCAAAAAGGCTTAATCGCGCCTTTAATGAATCCAGAAGCGATTCGGGTTTTTAAGGAAAAAAATACCTCTCAGCTGCTCCATGCGGAAACCATCCGAAATTTAAAATTCACCTCGGCATACCTGCCGTTAATCAACGACAAAAGGAAAGTAGTTGCGTATTTAAACCTGCCCTATTACTCTCGACAAAAAGAGTTGAACAGTGAGATTTCGTCATACACCGTCACGTTTGTCAACCTGTACCTATTCTTGATATTAGTCGCCATCACTTTGGCCTACATTGTTTCACAACGTATCAGTAAACCACTTCAAATCATTCGTGAGAAGATGTCGAAAACGGGTTTGAGTGCCAACGAATTGATTGAATGGAAGCGCAATGACGAAATAGGACGTTTGGTAAAACAATACAACAAAATGGTGCTGCAACTTGGGGAAAGTGCGGCCAAACTAAGTGAAAGCGAGCGAGAAGGTGCATGGAAGGAAATGGCGCGACAAGTGGCTCATGAAATTAAAAATCCTTTGACACCAATGAAGCTCAACATCCAGCATCTTCAACGAGCATGGTCGGATAAGAACGAAAAACTGGAAGAAACATTTAAACGCGTCACAACCGTTTTGATCGAACAAATTGACAGCCTTTCGAAACTCGCCACAGAGTTTTCGTCTTTTGCTCAAATGCCTGTAAATAATTTTGAGGATTGTAGTCTGACCAACAGTTTAACCAACACAATCACCTTATTTGAGAAGAGTGAGAACGTGGTATTCCAATATTCTGACGACTTACCAAACGTTACTGTGCACGCCGACAAAGAGCAACTGGGTCGGATCTTTAACAACGTGATTAAAAATGCCATTCAATCCATTTCTTCAGACCGTAAAGGCTTGATAAAAATTGGTCTTGACTTAACCAAAACCAAGGTAGTGGTGCACATTCAGGACAACGGTAAAGGCATTGACCCAAAAGACGCGTCCAAAATATTTGTTCCAAATTTCAGTACCAAAAACAGCGGTATGGGACTAGGTTTGGCCATTACTCGCAAAATGATTGAAGCGGCCAACGGTCACATCAGGTTTGAATCTAAAGTGGGTGAAGGAACGACCTTCTTTTTGGAATGGCCGGTAGTGAACGGATAAGTTCGCTTTCGAATTAAAAATTACCTAAAACAAAACGGGTTTCCGTAATTCTTTATTTTATTTATCTTGCTGACATGAAATTGAAAGTAATTCTCTTCGTTTTGGTTAGTACCATGTTTTTATTCTCGTGTAAAGACGACGGTACAACGCCAACGCCTACCGACACAAACAATAACAATACAGATGGAAAGGATACGCTGATTGAACTGTCTACGGATCATGGCACCATGATTATGTACATGTACAAAGGCACGCCACTTCATCGTGCGAACTTTCATAAACTAGTTAAAGAAGGCTTTTACAACGACACAGAATTTCATCGTATCATACCTAATTTCATGATTCAAGGTGGTGATCCCCTGAGTAAAGATGCTGATAGAAGCAACGATGGCACAGGTGGTCCAGGGTATACCATTCCTGCTGAAATCGACACGGATAAATACACCCATGTCTTAGGTGCGGTCGCGGCGGCCCGTCTTGGCGACGCTCAAAACCCAACTAGAGCCTCAAGTGGTTCTCAGTTTTACATTGTGGTGAGCGAAGCAGGAACTGCTAGTCTGAACGGAAAATATACCGTTTTCGGCAGAGTTATTAAAGATGCTAGTGTCGCCCAAACCATTGTGGCACAACCTCGTATCGATACGCAAACAAACCGTCCGAAAGAACGCATTAAGATGCAAATGAAGTTCATCATCAAAACCCCAGCTGAGATTAAAGCGGAGTACGGTTTTGATGTTGAGTAGTTGATCATTCTTAATGATTTATGTGGTGCAAGTTTCAGTTTGCCCACCTAAAATAGCATTCTATTTTTCAGACATTCTATAATTCTATCATTGTTACATAATGTCCTTATTTTCGCAGCTTAGTTAAATGCAGCGTAAAATCAATGTCTGAAGCACACTACAACCACCGTTTTATAGAGCATAAGTGGCAACAAAATTGGCGGGAGAAAAAATTATATCAAGTCGAAAATCACTCGAATAAACCTGCATACTATGTCTTAGACATGTTCCCTTATCCGTCAGGTGCAGGACTTCACGTAGGTCACCCACTTGGCTATATTGCTTCTGATATAGTAAGCCGGTTTAAAAGACAAAATGGTTTCAATGTGTTGCACCCAATGGGCTACGACGCTTTTGGATTGCCTGCTGAGCAATATGCGATTCAAACCGGGAAACACCCTGCAGAAACTACAGCTGAGAATATTTCGAGGTATAGAAAACAACTGGATAGAATTGGTTTTTCGTATGATTGGTCAAGAGAAGTCCGCACGTGTGAGCCAAATTATTACAAATGGACACAGTGGATATTCAAACAACTTTTCAATCATTGGTACAACGCAAACAGCAACAAAGCTGAGCATATCGACAACTTAGTTGCCATTTTCGAGAACGAAGGCAACATCAATGTAAACCACGCAGGAGGTGAGGTCGAAGCATTTATCGCCGAAGAATGGCTACACTATAACAAACGTCAGAAAGAAGATATTTTACAACAATACCGTTTGGCCTTTATCCACGAAACCACTGTAAATTGGTGTGAAGAATTAGGAACAGTCTTGGCCAATGAAGAGGTCAAGGACGGACTTTCAGAAAGAGGTGGATATCCAGTCATTAAAAAGCCGATGCGCCAATGGTTCTTGAGAATCACAGCGTATGCACAAAGGTTGTTAGACGGACTTGACACCATTGACTGGAGTGATTCCATTAAAGAAATACAACGCAATTGGATTGGTCGAAGTGAAGGTGCTTCGGTACATTTTAAAATAGACCAAGACAAACAAAATCGATCGTTAGAAATATTTACCACGCGACCTGACACCATATTTGGCGCAACCTTTATGGTGGTTGCACCCGAACATGAATGGGTTTCTGATTTAATCACATCAGAACAACACGATGAGGCAACTGCCTATGTAGAGTGGGCTAAAAACCGCTCAGAACGTGAACGCATGAGTGAGGTAAAAAATGTGACTGGTGCTTTCACTGGTTCGTACTGCATGCATCCGTTCACGGGTAAGTTGGTTCCAATCTGGGTAGCTGACTACGTGTTGGGAGGTTATGGAACAGGTGCTATTATGGCGGTTCCTGCTCATGATGCGCGTGATCACGCATTCGCCAAAAAGTTCGGTTTAGACATTGTTCAGGTTATCTCCAATGATGAGGTGGATGTACAAAAAGAATCGTTTGACGCCAAACACGGTCAATGCATCAACTCTGATTTTTTAAACGGTTTAGAAGTAAAAGAGGCTATTAAAGCAGCCATCGATTTTATAAAAGACAAGAATTTAGGGGAAGCCCAAATCAATTACAAACTGCGAGACGCCGGCTTTGGTCGTCAGCGTTATTGGGGAGAACCTATTCCAGTTGTATTTGACAAAGACGATATTCCATCACTTATTCCTGATCAAGAATTACCATTGACACTCCCAACTGTGGAGAGCTACAAACCGACAGGTTCTGGCGAATCACCTTTGGCATCTATGGATGAATGGGTCAATACCAAACAAGGCCGTCGTGAAACCGACACCATGCCAGGATGGGCTGGTAGTAGCTGGTACTTCTTGCGCTATATGGATCCGGAGAATGAACAAGTCATTGCCTCCAAAGACGCCATCAAGTATTGGGGACAGGTTGATTTTTACCTTGGTGGAGCAGAACACGCCACGGGTCATTTGTTGTACAGTCGTTTCTGGACTAAGTTTTTATCCGACACCAATGTTTTACCCTTTGACGAACCATTTAAGAAACTGGTAAATCAAGGTATGATTCAAGGAACCGTTGAATCCTTGTATTTACGTAAAGAAAAAATAAACGACGTCAGTCATTTTGTGAGTGCTGATTTAGTCGACAACTTGGATGATTTTACTCAAATCCCTGTCCACGTCGACTTTGTAACGGACTACAAAAAGACCGATGCAAAATCATACTTAAATGTTGATGGAATACGTCAGTTTAAAGAATGGCGACCAGAATACGACCAAGCTGTTTTTGAGTGTAGCAATGGCACAGTTCAAAACGGAACATTCGAAGCAAGCGATGACTCGATAGAACCTGTGTTTTATACGAAGTCGGAAATTGGAAAGATGTCAAAACGTTGGTTTAACGTAGTGAACCCTGACGACATCTGTGAAGAATATGGCGCCGACACCTTGCGCTTGTACGAAATGTTTCTTGGACCTTTAGAAGATGCAAAACCTTGGAACATCAGCGGCATTGACGGTGTGTATCGATTTTTAAAGAAAACGTGGAAACTGTTTGTTGATAAAGACGGCAACTATTTACCAAACGACCAAGCGGCTGATAAGAAATCGTTAAAGACGTTACATGCGACCATTAAAAAAGTAAGTGACGACATACAACGGATTTCACTCAACACCTGTGCGAGTACCTTTATGATTGCGGTGAATGAATTCACTGAACAAAAATGTACCAACAAAGAAGTACTCGAACAATTTCTAATCATCCTCTCCCCTTTTGCTCCTCACATTGCTGAAGAACTTTGGGAAATGGGTGGTCAGTCAGAATCTATTGCACTTGCTAAATGGCCAACATTTGATGAGAAACACTTGGTTGAGGACAGTAAAAATTATCCAATATCTATTAACGGAAAAACAAGAACCAACCTTGAATTGTCTTTAAGTTTATGCAAAGACGAAATTGAAAAAGCCGTTTTGGCAGATGCGGAAGTACAAAAATGGTTGGATGGGAAGCCACCTAAGAAGGTGATTGTCGTGCCTGGTAGAATTGTTAACTTAGTAGTCTGATCGATTAATCGACGTTCGTAATAAAACGATAAACAATGGGAGTTAAAGCACACTTTGAGGAAGCCTACGACGTACTTGGAAAATTTCTAAGCGACGAGGCTAATTTTCAAAATATAGAAGACGCCGGACAGCTAATGGTGAACGCCATTCTAGCTGGAGGCAAAATTATATCGTGTGGTAATGGAGGCAGTTTGTGTGACGCCATGCACTTCGCGGAAGAGTTGTCTGGAAGATACAGAGACAACCGACGAGCCTTACCAGCGGTGAGTATTTCTGACCCTTCACATATGTCGTGTGTTGGCAACGATTACGGGTATGATTTCGTTTTCTCACGGTATGTGGAAGCCTTAGGACAATCAAACGATGTGTTATTGGCCATCAGCACAAGCGGCAACTCTAAAAACGTCATAAACGCCATTGCTGCAGCAAAAGAAAAAGGGATGAAAGTTGTAGGCCTGACTGGAAAAGACGGCGGCAACATGGTTGACTTATGTGACGTTGAAGTACGTGCACCAAAATCAAATTACGCAGACCGCGCTCAAGAAATTCACATCAAAGTGATTCATAGTCTAATCGACTACATAGAACAACACGTATAACATGACACTGGTATTAGTCATCATCGCGTTGAACGTACTCATAAGTTGGAAAGGCTTTAATGACTATCAATTCTTTCAGCGATATAAATTCAATGTGGACGGCATTTTGGTCCGTAAGGAATACATACGCTTATTAAGTTCCGGATTTCTTCATGCCGATTATACCCACCTCGGGTTTAACATGGTTACGTTTTACATGTTTGGTGATGCATTGGCTTTGACGATGTCACCAATAGAACTCATTGTGGTGTATGTAGGTAGCTTATTGGCAGGAAATGCATTGGCGCTTTACATTCACCGAAACCATGGAGACTACAGTGCCATTGGCGCATCTGGGGCGGTAAGTGGAATTATCTATTCTACCATCATCTTTTATCCAGGGTTGTTGATTTACTTCATCATTCCAGGATGGTTGTTTGGCATTATCTACATCTTGTACTCGATTTTTGGCATCAAAAAGCAACAAGGCAATATTGGCCATGATGCCCATCTAGGTGGCGCGATAGCAGGATTGCTGATCACCGTTATCTATTTCAGTTCGAGGTACGAGTTCAACTATTATATCGTGGCTGGCATGCTGGTACCGACCCTCCTCTTTTTATATCTAATTGTATATCATCCAGAATGGTTGTTGTCAGGCAAGATAGATTGGAGGAACAATCCTTTTTCAAAAGGATTAAACAAGAAATCACAGACTCCTAAAAGGAAAGAACGTGAAGCTGAATTAAACAGACTATTGGATAAGGTGAATCGAGTTGGGTATAGCAATCTATCCGACGCTGAAAAAACAAGGCTTGACCAATTGAGCTAAGTTCTATTGATATCAATTTGCTAGAAATCACAAGCATAAAAAACCCGACTGTTAAAAAAGTCATGGCCTTGAATAAAAAGCGAGGCAGAACAACTTATGGGCAGTTTTTGGTAGAGGGCATTCGTGAAATTGAAATGGCGATCGACAGCGGTTTACAGCCAGATGAAATCTTGTTTAACCGACATTGGCAGCCAGATGATTTAACAAAATTTCAATCCAAATTAACCGAAGCCAAATCGTTTGTAACCGACGACATCGTTTTTGAAAAGATTAGCTATCGCGATTCAGTGGCAAACGCTGTGGCCGTTTTCCCTTTATTTAATACCGAGCTTAACAGTCTAAAATTACCAGACAATCCCCTCGTTTTGGTATTGGAAGCCATTGAAAAACCAGGCAATCTGGGCGCAATTTTTCGAACTGCCGATGCCGCAGGAGTTGACGCCATAATCATCAGTAATGCCAATACCGATTTCTATAACCCAAACGTAATACGTGCGAGTTTGGGGACTGTGTTTTCCGTTCCGTTTGCCATCGCGTCTAATGAGGAAACACTGGCTTTTCTACAATCTAACACCTTCGAAATTTACAGCACCTATTTAGCTGGATCGGTTCCACATTTCGATGTAGATATGGTGAAGAACACCGCGCTGGTTATGGGTTCCGAAGCTTTTGGTATTAGTCCGTTTTGGATCGACAATACTTCGCAATGTATTAAGATTCCAATGCGTGGGAAGGCGGATTCAATGAATGTTTCAACCGCCGCAGCCGTTGTGGTCTATGAAGCAATTCGCCAAAGAACAGGCAACACTTCGGCCTAAAATTCAGACAGTTAACAAACACAACAGGTATACTTTTCATACCTTTGGTAAGTTAATTACTAGATGTCTCTTCGAATTGTATGCACAGCTGCTTTGCTCATGTTGATTTCTGTTCATGCAGAGGCACAAGATCTATCTAATTTGCGCACGAAGGTGGTTTTATTCACTTCCGACACTACGCAAATTGACACCCTCTTTTTTGTTCCAGAATCCGTCACTATCGACGGTTACGATACTAGCCAGTTCAAGATGTTGGCAAGCTTGTCGAGCATTGTGTGGTTAGGTGATGAATTCCCGAAGGATTCAGTCACCATCCACTATCGGGTTATTCCGTTTGACTTTAAGACCGTTTATCGAAAGAAAGAATCCAACCTAATTGGCGTCGATTACACCAATCCGTTTGCCTACATCCCTGACAAAGACAGGCAATCCGGACAAAACACAGACGACATCAAAACCATGGGAAACATCTCACGAGGTATTGGTTTTGGTAACAAACAGGATGTAACCGTCAACAGTAATTTAAACCTTAGGTTAAACGGTCGAATACAAGACAAAATTGACATCATTGCTGCAATTTCTGACGAGAACAACCCTATCCAGCCGGAGGGAAACACCCAACAAATTCAAGATTTTGATCGGGTGTACATCCAATTGAAACAAGACTCCGCCTCGCTCATAGCGGGTGATTTTCCAATGATTACACCCGACAGTTCATACTTTATGAAGTATAACAAAAAATCGCGTGGACTACAGGTAGAGCAAAGCTTTACAAACAAACACGGTTATTGGAAACTTGCAGGTGAAGGTGCCGTAAGCCGTGGACGATTTTCTAGAAACACGGTTGCGGGTATTGAAGGAAATCAAGGTCCGTACAGATTGTCGGGAGCCAATGGCGAAACTTTTATCATCATCATCAGTGGGACTGAACAGGTGTATTTGGATGGACAATTACTAACGCGTGGAGAACAGAATGATTACGTGATCAATTACAACACAGGAGAGTTGACGTTTACGCCTAAACACTTAATCACACAATACAGTCGGATTGTCATCGAGTTTCAATATTCGGATAGAAATTATGGTCGGTCGGTGGTTCGATTTGGCGGAAGCTACACGCAAGGTAAATGGAATATTCGCGGAAATTTCTTCAATGAACAAGACAACAAAAATCAACCGTTTCAGCAAAATTTGGAAGACTCTATCAATGGCACACCTACCCGGCAATTCTTGAGTGACGCCGGTGACGCACAATTTGTGTATGCACCAAAGTTTACAGAAATCACAGAAATTGACCCAAACCAAATCACGTATGTTCAGAAAGATAGCAACGGCAACTCCATATTCGTCCAATATCAAACGGGCGACACTGGGAAGCAATACCGTGTGTCTTTTAGCTATGTGGGTTCTGGCAATGGAAACTATGTACAAAAACTCAGTACTGCGAACGGGAAGGTCTTTGAATGGGTTGATCCTTTAGGCGGTCTTCCAACAGGTGATTACGCACCCGTTCAGATATTGATTCCTCCGAAAAAATTAGAAATGATTAATCTAGGTTTCGACTATCACGTGTCTAAAAACACCATGGTATCCGTGGAGTTTGTTCGGTCGAATAACGACGTCAATACATTTAGTTCCATCGACAAAGACAACGACATAGGATATGGCATACGATTAGATGTTGAGAATAGTGCGGTTCTCAGCTCGGATTCAATAAATCCTTGGAAGATGCGGTCAAAAGTCTCGTATGAATTAACCCAAAAGGATTTCAGATACATTGAACGATATCGAAATGTTGAGTTTGACAGAAAGTGGAATAGAACACTCGACAACCCAAACGACAACGACAAAGTATACACCGAAGAGCGCATTGCCAATGCGTTAATTCAAATCAACAAAGGCAATTCCATGCAACTGATTATTGATGAATCGTATTACCAACGCGGCTTATCGGACATTGGTTTGGCCCACAGTTATTCCGGACAGTATTACAAAAACGGCTATTTACTAAAAGGTAGTTTCGACAATATATCGAGTTCATTGCCCTTTGGCGGAGTCACAGCAGACAATCGATTCACGCGATATGCGGGTTCGTTTGGGAAAAAGTCTAAATACATCAAGTCCACCATACAATATCAAAACGAAAAAAGTGCGTTTTCAAATAACAACGATTCATTGTTTGGCTCTAGCTATGCCTTTGACCAAGTTACCTTAGACATCAGCAGCAGTGATTCCAACACAGTTACGTATGGCTTAACAGCGAATCGAAGATTGGATTACAGAGGACAAGAAGGTGATTTTGCCGCAACTACCGATGGTCGAGACGCCAGTTTAAACTTAGGATGGAGACAATCGCGAAACGTCCAGTTTAACTTAACGTCAGCGTATCGTGAGTTGCATTTTAGAGATACGAGTCTACAAAACGGGAAGCCAGAAAACACCTTACAAGGTCGGTTTGAAACGAGGTTGGTTTTACTCAAAAAAATAGTGACTACCAATGCCTATTATCAGTTAGGGACGGGACAGGAACAGCGAAGAGAATATAGTTATTTGGAAGTTGGTGATGGAAATGGAAATTACGTTTGGAACGATTATGACAGCAATGGTATTCAAAGCTTAAACGAATTTGAAATCGCCTCAAGCTTTGATATTGGTCGCGCAAATTTCATCCGACAGTTTTTACCAGTTCAAGGATTTATCAAATCCTATAGCAGTGAATTCAATCAGAATATTCGAATACGACCTGCGGCTGTGTTACGCAAAACCAAGAGCACACCTTTAAAATTTGTCCGTCGTTTTAGCAATGTAAGTTCTTTTAAAATTCAGAAAAAGGTAACCAACAACCAAAATGATTTCATCAATCCATTTGTCCAAAACGTTGCCGACACCTCATTGTTAAGCACGAATTCAATCATCCGTTCCGTGTTATCGTTTAACCAATCAAGTCCGGTATTTGGTATCGACTATCAGTGGTTTAAAAATCAAAACAAGATTTTATTGATTAACGGTGTGGATGCTCGAAATGGCCGAGAGAATAAGTTGAAGATGCGTTATAACATCAACAAAAGCTACGAAGTGATTGTTGAAGCGTCTGAAGGAAACAAAACCTATACCTCTCAGTTTTTAACAGATCGGGCGTTTAGCTACGACTTCAATACCATCAAACCGAAACTGGGATATCAGTTTAAGCAAAGCTTTCGGATTGAGATGTATTACGAATATTTCGAAGCAAAGAACAAGGCCGAATATGGGAATGAGGCCACGTATAACCACGACGTCACCGCAGAATTACGATGGAATTTCTTGAATAAAGGAACTATTCGAACCAACGTGGGTTTGGTCAATATCAACTATAATGGCAACGACAATTCACCAGTAGCTTACGAATTGTTGGCAGGATTGAAAAACGGTCGAAACGTGAAGTGGAGACTACAAGTGGAACAGCGGTTTTCTAACAACATACAGTTGTTAATCAATTATGATGGACGGCAGAGCATTGATAGCCCGGTAATACATATTGGCAGGGTGCAGGCGAGGTATTTGTTTTAATTGATAATTGTTAATTCCATCTCTTTAGTTCAAAACAGTGGTGAGCGAAGCAGGTACTATTTTAACACAGAGGACACGAAGAAGGCACAGAGCACACAGAGAAACTGAATATCGAAAAGTTGTTAAACGCCTTAATTGATAATTGTTAATTGTTAATTCCATCTAGTCGATTGTTAGGTCAAGACCCAGGATAAAAAGACTCAAGACATACCCATATTTTTCATTTTTCGTTGTTCACCTTGCATCGCTCCGCCCCTCAAGATCCTGTACTATCCTACATATATCCCTATTGAAAACATTTCTATCAATTAGAAATTAAACTTGTTTTTAATCATAGAAATCTCTGTGGTAAAAACTGTTTCTGAGCGAAGCTGGTGTTTTAACACAGAGGACACGGAGGAAACACGAAGGACACAGAGAAACTGCATATCGAAAAGATGTTACACGCCTTAATTGTTAGTTGTTAATCGTTAATTCCATCTAGCCGATTGTTAGGTCAAGACCCACAGTTTATAAAAGGCCACAGAGTGGTCCAACATCATAACACCAAACAAGCACAAAGTCTTCAGCCCCAGCGGGGTGGCACATGAAGGTTGAACACTAGTAATTGTTTGATGCTGGACCCAAGACACAGGAAGCCTTAACAGCGATAAGACTATAAGACCACTAAGTCATATCGAATAAAGGATACTAATAAGCACAACTTGCAATTACCACATTTTGTACATAATTTTGTACTTAATCAAGTGCAACATTATGCAAATCACCACTGTGTCGGAATTTAGAAAAGACATCAAGTCATATTTAGATCGGGTAGTCAAGAACGTTGAAACCTTGATCATCAATCGTGGTAAAGATGCCGGAATAGTTGTGATGTCGTTAGATGAATACAATTCGTTAATGGCGACAAACCATGAGCTGTCTTCCCGCAAAAATGAAAAACGATTGGATTCGGCGATAGAAAAATTAAAGAAAGGTGAATCATCCTCTAAAGACTTAATCGAAGACTAACCATGAAATATGTTTTTGTAGATGAGTCATGGGAAGATTACTTGTATTGGCAGAAAACAGACAAAAACAAACTAAAAAAAATTAACGAACTATTAAAAGACATCGCTCGAAACCCGTTTGATGGTATTGGTAAACCTGAACCTTTAAAGCATAAATATGCTGGCTTTTGGTCGAGAAGAATTGACAGTGAGCACAGACTGATTTACCAATATACCGACGATGAAATATTAATTGCTAAATGTCGGTTTCATTATGATTGAAAACGTGATGCCAACCACCTAAAACCACCAAATTGCATAACGAGATATTCGAGACACACCAATATCTTTCGTTTTTCGTTTTTCACTTGTAGTTAGCCTTGCACCGCTCCGCCCCTCAGCATTATTTTCTCTAGTGAGCTTGAGATTCGGTTGGTTCACCCTGTGCTTTGTTCTTATTATGAGGTTGAAAGCCTCTGGCTTTCTTAAGCTGAATACAACCAATTTGAGGGTCACCTTATTTAGACTCACACTAGGAATATAATATCAAAAGTACATTTGATTTCGTCGTTGAATTTTATTGAACAATTTCAATTTTGCAGTGTTTTTCATGGTCACTATGAGTTTGGTTGCGACAATGATAGAAAAGTTGTAAAATTAGTTGCCCTGTGTCTCCAGCAGTAAACAAGTAATCGTAACCAACATGACTTCCCTTAGGAAGATCCACCTTGAATTTTGCGCCTAAACCTTGTAAGGGAACACTAATGCCTACACCTGATGGATGAACGTTCTTTGAAATGAGTTTAATCTCATAGGATGAGTCTTTCATCATTCGTTTTAATGGTTGACCAAAATGCATGATTGTAACATCTAATTCTTCTAAGCTGCAGTTTTGATCAACTATTTCACCATTTTCATATAATCCATGCCATCTAATTGAACCGTCTGTATAGAACTCATACCAATATCCATGTTTTTTATTGTCTCTCATTAGCCCTATTCCTAAAAGTTTGTCATTGCTATATGTGGTCCTAAGTAATTGTCCACCTCCTATATTTTCATCGTTATTCAACATAGCATGGTTTGTATCAGCAGGTGGAGTATGACAAGCCAATGCGTTCAAAATGAGACACGTATAAAGCACTATTTTGTTTATTACGATTCTTGGTTTGTGTTTGATTGAACTCATTTAGTCGAAAATAATCAATGTTTACTACTTTATGTTTAGCAAACAAATCACAAATTGTTTCAAGCGAGTTTACCACCCTAATATTTTTCTTGCAATGTGTTGTTGTTAAAACCGGTCTTATGAAATTGTGATTTTAACCTCTGAGAACTCCGAGAACACAGAGAAACTGCATATCGAAAAGTTGTTAGACGCCTTAATTGTTAATTGTTAATTGCAACACATCCTTCCCGCCAAAATTACCGGAGCTCATCATCAAGAAAACGGTTTTAGGTTTGGATAGATTTTTCAGTTGGCGCCACAAATCGTCGATATTGGTCTCCACCGTCACGTTTCCAAATTCATTTTGTACTTGATCAGCACTTAAGACTGCCATCTTTTTCATCTCAAACACATGGGCATTGAAATGCACGTAAGCAATGTCAGCAGCGTCCATGGTATTTTTGTATAAGGGCAAAAATTCTTGGTTCAAACTACTGAAAGTGTGCAATTCTAAAACAGCGACAACATGGTAATCGGCGTAGGTCGCTTTTACAGCTTCCACAGTGGCTTGCACTTTGCTTGGCGAATGGGCGAAGTCTCTAAAAATAACTTTGTCGTCCTGGTCGTAGACTTTCTCCAATCGCTTGGCTGTTCCTGTAAAATATTGCAAAGCACCTAAACTATCCGACCTTGAAATCCCCAATTGCTCGCAGGCAATAATCGCCGCATTCATGTTTTCCAAATTGTGTTTTCCAAACACCGACATTTCATAGGTGATACCTCCGTCAGTAACCGTCACAACTGATTGATCCACTGTATGAGTAAGAGATTCATAAGGGATAATGTGTTTCATCGATACTTTGGAAGCGATTTTCTGAAGTACATCATCGTTTTGGTAATAAATCAAACTACCCTCGTTTTTTATGGTCTCTGCAAACAATTGAAATTGTTCGCAATACCCCTCCCACGTTGGAAACACATTGATATGGTCCCACGCAACACCCGTAATGATCGCCACATCTGGTTCGTACCACATAAACTTAGATCGCCGGTCAATTGGAGAACTCAAATACTCATCGCCTTCTAAAATCACAATGGGAGCATCCGACAGTTTTACCATCAATTCAAATCCGTCTAACTGCGAGCCAACAAGGTAATCGAAAGCCATATTCCTTTCCATCAAGACATGCATTATCATGGCAGTCGTACTTGTTTTCCCATGACTCCCAGCCACTACCACACGTTTTTTATCCTGACATTGTTCGAAAACAAACTCTGGAAACGACTGGATTTTTAGACCCATCTTTTGGGCCTTCACCAATTCAGGATTATCGATTCTGGCGTGCATACCGAGGATGATTCTATCAATGTCTGGGGTGATGTTGTTTTCATCCCAGCCCATTTTTGCTGGTAACAATCCGGCAGCTGATAGTCGTCCTTTAGACGGTTCAAATATTTCATCGTCACTTCCCGAAACAGTATGTCCGTTTCGTTTTAATTCAAGCGCAATATTGTGCATGACCGCACCACCGATGGAAATTAGATGAATTCGCATAATTCTGACATTAGTATGAAGCACAACGTTACAACATTGTAGGATATTCATGCGTTAAGAAAATCAACAGCTGTCGAGTTATGAAAAAAAAATTAGTCTTTGTTGCTTTCGTGTTATTCTGTTCACTTGCCTTTATGCAGTACGTAACCATGAAACAAGTTTTTGATAAGTCTCCAGAAACAGTTGAATCAAACACATTAGATCAAGCCAACTTCCAACCTGTTAAGACTGAGATTTATTCAGCAGGCGATTATGTCGTAGTTAAAAAGGATGGCAAGTATTTCGTGTACGAGAAGAAAGCCAAATCAATCTAGATTTCCATTATTCGGAGCTCATCTCCGATAAACCATTTCCCCACAATTTCCATTGCTAAAAAGGTAATGTAGACCTTGTGTTTCCCACTTTGAACGAGATACGTTATTTCACCAAAGCGAACACCGTTTTCAAGTTCTTTTAAGTTAATACGTCGTTTCACCAACTCCATATTCCGCATATTGAAACGCAACACCTTGGCATCTTTCATCATTTTCAAATGCTGCTTCCGCAAGTTGTGCTCCCAATATTGTTGTTTCAAAGTAGCCAGACGCTGCAATTGTTTCAGGTCCATACTATCAAATTCCTCTTTTAACATATCCGCGGTGGGCATGTATGGAATCAACACATCAAACTTCTTTAGTTTTAAGAGATTAAAAATGGAATCGGCAAGCTCAGGTAAGGTATCACATAAGTTACGACCATACCTTAATTCAACTGAATCGACTTTTACCCACGACAATGAATCGGATTGCGTTTGTGCGACACAGACTGTAGCTTGATTTAACACCAAAACCAAAAAGGTAAACTGAAGAAAGCGGCAAATGGATTTCATTCGTGGTTATTCAACGTCAAAAATATAGATATAATTATCCGTCCTGTTGTCAACACCAAAATATTACACGAGTTTTGGATATATCAGGCACGAGAATTTGGCTCAAATTGGCCTCCCCCCACTCCTTGATGTAAAAATGATGTTATCGTGACACTTATCTGACAAAGCAAGTAAACTAATGCTGCCCCATTACCGTTAAACTTGTATCTATTATTTAGTCAATAAGTTTTCTTACGACGAAGATTAATTGGTTTTACGACATCTAAGGCAGCCGACGTGAGTCGGCTGTTTTAATTTAAAGTCGTTTCATTCACAACATTCATACGAGCACCTATCTTTGCATTGACATGAAGACACGCTATATACTTGCCCTAGTCACACTCGTTTTTCTTTTTGGTTGCAATGCAAATAATTCGCAACAATCTGAAGACAACAAACCAACAATTGTAGCCACTACTAGTATTGTAGCCGACATGGCAAAAAACATCTGTGCAGACTTCGCCAATGTCCAATCATTAATGGGACCTGGAGTTGATCCACATTTATACAAGGCATCTCACGGCGACATTGAATCATTGTCTGGTGCAGATGTGATTCTATACAACGGTCTTCACTTGGAAGGCAAAATGTCTGAAATACTCGAAAAACTAAAAGCGTCGAAAACGGTGATAGCAGTAAGTGACGGCGTTGACCCAAGCTTAATTCGCACTATAAACGAAGAGGCGGACGTGCACGATCCCCATATTTGGTTCGACATATCCATGTGGTCGAAGGGTGTTGCCCATGTTGGGAAGCAGCTACAAGAAAAATTCCCAGACCATAAAACTATTATCGAAGAACGCACAAACACCTATCTGCATCAAATGGATTCTGTGCATCTAGCTTGTTTACAAACAGTCGAGAGTTTACCAGTTGAAAAACGTATCCTCATAACCTCGCATGACGCATTCGAATACTTTGGAAGGAGTTATAATTTTAAGGTGCGCGGCTTACAAGGCATTTCCACGCTATCTGAATCCGGACTCAAAGACGTTACAGACATGGTCAACTTTATCATCGACAATGAAATAAAAGCCGTTTTTGTTGAGAACTCAGTCCCACAAAAAGCGCTTCGCTCAGTGATAGATGGCTGCAAATCAAAAGGCCATGATGTCACCGTTGGAGGTGAGCTATTCTCTGACGCCCTTGGTGCTGACAGAACCCCAGAAGGCACCTATCTTGGTATGATCTATTACAATGTTGAAACAGTTACAAACGCGTTGAAATAATATGGAACCATCAGTTGAAACGCATAACTTAACGGTTATCTACGATAAGAAACCTGCTATTTGGAATATCGATTTCACCTTGCCCACAGGTAAGATCATTGGAATTATGGGTCCGAACGGCTCAGGAAAATCAACCCTCCTCAAAGCCATCATGGGCATCATCGAACCCAACATTGGATACAGCAAGGTTTTTGACAAAGAATTGGACGATGTTCGAACCCGAGTTTCTTACGTACCGCAACGACAATCTGTGGATTGGGATTTCCCAGCAAGTGTATGGGACGTAGTGGCTATGGGACGATTTGCCACCAAAGGATTATTCAAACGCTTAAGCAAGGAAGACAACGACATCATCACCGAAAGCTTAGCCAAAGTGAACATGACGCCGTTTACAAATCGTCAAATATCTCAACTCAGCGGAGGACAACAACAGCGTGTGTTTCTTGCCCGTGCGTTGGCGCAAAATGCGGATTTATATTTAATGGATGAACCATTTGTGGGTGTGGATGCCGCCACAGAGCAAGCCATTATCAACCTATTAAAATCCATGAGAGACGCTGGTAAAACATTGCTTGTTGTACACCATGATTTACATACTGCTCAAGATTATTTCGAGCACATGGTCTTACTTAATTCAAGACTGGTTGCTGAAGGTCCTACAGACGAAGTATTCACCCAAGAAATATTGACAGAAACATACGGTGGAACGTTGACAACCTTGAGTAAGGTGGCAAGCGCCCTAAAAGAAAAAGACTTCCCAATGCGTCACAAGTAATGAACTTCTTTACTGAAATAGCGTCGTTTTTTACTTTCTCAGAGCCTAACGTAAAAGTGGTTTTCTGGGGGAGTTTGATTCTATGCTCCATTTCTGGTTTGGTAGGTACGTTCACTTTATTACGAAAACGCTCACTCATCGGTGATGTCATTTCACATTCAGTACTTCCCGGGATTGCTTTGGCCTTTATCATCGGACAACAAAAGAATCCGCTGTACTTGATTATTGGAGCTACCGTGACAGGATGGATTTCAACGTATTTGGTGGATTATATCACCAAACATTCTAAGATAAAAAACGATACTGCTATTGCCTTAATCCTCAGTGTGTTCTTTGGAGTGGGGGTTTTACTCTTAACCCATATCCAACATTCCGGCAACGCCTCACAAAGTGGATTAGACCAATTCATTTTTGGTCGTGCATCAGCCATGAACATGAGTGACGTGTGGCTATTCACTATTGTCGGATCGATAATCACGTTGCTGGTTGTTGTTTTTTTCAGGGGATTATCCCTTTTGTCATTTGACGAAAGTTATAGCCAGTCCATTGGTTTCCCGAATGAATTACTAAAACTCGTTTTATCAATCACTACTGTGGTGACAGTAGCAATGGGAGTCCAAGCCGTTGGCGTTGTGCTGATGTCGGCCTTGCTCATTACCCCGGCGGCCTGTGCTAAGTTTTGGACCAATAAAATTATTCCTATGGCCATATTGGCTGTGGTGCTCAGTGGCGTTTCTGGTGTGTTGGGATCAGCTATATCCTATACGTACAATGGCATGCCTACAGGACCATGGATTGTGGTGGTCATTTCATTATTCGCATTTATTAGTGCTTTTATAGGCAGCAAACATGGCCTACTCAAAAAGTACATTCAGCGCGCGAAAAACAATACCAAAATACTTCGAGAAAACACAATCAAACTCTTTTTTAATCCTGACACACTTGGCGAAACAACGTTTCAGTTTGAAGACATTTTTGAAAAGAGCAATATGCAGCGAGGTACCTTAAAAAAAGGATTAAAATTGTTAAAGTCGGATGATTTAATAACCTTGGATAACGGCACTTACACAACAACAGAAGAAGGTATTAACGAGGCCAAGGCCATTGTGCGAAAACACCGGTTATGGGAGTTGTATATTTCTCGATTCATGCACCTACAACCCGATCATGTTCATGACGATGCGGAAGGAATTGAGCACGTTATTACCCCAGAAATAGAAAAAGAGTTAGAGAAGGAATTAGACTTCCCTACCAAGGATCCACATGACAGCGACATTCCATATTGATGATTGATTTTTGGATCATATTGACTGCGTCGTTGGTCGCGACAACAACAGCCATTTTAGGTTGCTTTCTGATCATGCGCAAAATGGCCATGATTGGAGACGCTATTTCTCATGCTGTGTTACCTGGTATCGTTATCGCCTATTACCTCACCAATAGTCGCGCATCGTTTCCAATACTTCTTGGAGCTGCAGCCAGTGGAATGGTCGTAACCTACTTGATACAGTTTTTCAACCAACGCGTTAAACTACAACAAGATGCCAGTATCGGCATTTCATATACCTTCCTATTCGCTATTGGTATTATTTTGATTTCCCTCTTCAGTAACGACGTCGACCTAGATCAGGATTGCGTGCTTTATGGAGAAATCGCCTATGTACCACTTGATACATTAACGTTGGGAGGATTTAATGTTGGCCCGCGACAAGTATGGATTCTCGGAACCACCCTGCTCATTATAGCAGGAAGTGTTTTCATTGGTTATCGCAAATTAGTGCTGACCACGTTCGACCCCGCTTTTGCCGCTGCCATGGGTGTTAGTGTGGTTCTTTGGCAATATTATTTAATGGCAGGAGTTTCGCTAGCCACAGTTGTGAGTTTCGAATCTGTTGGCGCTGTGCTCGTAATCGCCTTTCTCTCTGGTCCGGCCGCAACGGCTTTTTTGTTGACCAAGGACTTTAAAAAAATGATTTACCTAGCCATAGGCTTTGGTATCTCCGCCTCAATCATTGGTTATTACATGGCTGATTGGCTGGCTGGATCCATCGCTGGAGCCATTGCAACCATCATCGGTGTTCAATTTGCCTTAGCGTTTATATACATTCAATTTCTTCGAAAATCCCGAATTTCTGAAACATTAGAAAACAAAGTACTGACATAGGTTTAACGGTGAAAAGACAAGTTTATGTTCAAACCCGACTTACCTTTGCCACGGTGTTAAACAGTCGGTTACTCTTTGGGCTGTGCACATTCCTAGTTTGTTTTACAAACAGTAAAACCAGTGCACAAACAGATTCCATCAATACGATGGTATCTACTGGACAAACGGACAAAATTTCCCGCAACCAATCCTTTCACAACATTCAAGTTATTACGGCCGATGAGATAGATCTTTTCAATTTTCAAACCATCAGTGAAGTCCTGCAATACAGCCTGAATAATTTTTCTGTGTATGGAGGAAAAGAAGGGTACATCCTCAACTATGCTGGTACAGGACGAAAGAACGTGCGCATTCTGCTTAACGGTTTGCCGATGTATCAGACCTCCATCGACAATTTTGATTTATCAAAAATCGGCTTAACAGAAATTGAGCGAATTGAAATACTGATTGGATCCACGGGGGTGTATTACGGCGCTAACGCCGTTTTCGCAACAGTGAATATCATCACTCTTGAACCTTCTTCTCAACTCATTCATGTAAGAACCAATATCAATTCTTCGAGTAATGGTGACTTAAACGCCGTCGCTAAAGGAACTGTGAATTTTGGTCGACATAGTGCAGGTTTTGGTATAGGTCAATACTTTTTCTCTGGCGTTGGTGGGACAGATAGTTTCAGGGTCTCGCAATGGAAGCCTCGACTGCGTACCCAAATGGAATTCAACTACAAATACAGGATATTAAGCGACCTCAATGCCTTCTTTTCTGCGGTACACATATCCTCAAGAACACAAGACCGAGGTTATCCAGTACCGAACACCTTACGTGCATACGATGTTGACCAACGCGTTAATCAATCCATTTTTCATGGAGGTATTGTTGGGAAAATCAGTAAATACCATACCATCGATTTTAGTCATTCATTCACGCGTTATCATTTAAACAACGACAAAACGGTCAAGATCTTGAGTGACTTAGCGGTTTATAAAAATGAAGACCGGTCGGCTTTTGATCGGTTAAAGTATGACGAATATTACAACCATTTCAAGATTTCAAAAATTAGTGATAAGCACAAATTCAATTACGAAGCGGGTTTAGAATTTAGTCATCAACGTGACCAAGAAAGAAGCATCTTAAGTACAGTTAAAACCAACATTACTCAAATATCTGTATTGGCTAGCGCCAACTACAAAACATCAGAAAACTTAAGTCTACGCTCAGGCATTCGATATACAAGTAGCAATAAGTTTAACACCAAACCACTGTACGAATTAGGCTTAAAATACAGAATGAGTGAAGCCGCCGACTTCATTGCGAATTACGCGACTGGTTATCGAACGCCTACTTTTAACGAAATGTTTTATACGTTTGAGAACCCTGATTTGAACATTACTGGCAATCTCAAACTACAGTCGGAAATCTTTAATCGATTTGCTACGACTCTCCGTATAAAATCTGACAAAGCCTTGTTCTACACGAATTTGTTTTGGGTCAATAGTACCAATGGCATTCAGTTGTCGTTAATAGATCCAGACATTCAACTTTATCAATTTGTGAACGTAAGATCTTCGAAGTTAATTGGACAAAACGTAAACATCGTTCATTACGGAGACAACCTGCGATTGGAATTTTCTGTAAGTAATAACGGGATCAATCAATATCCCGAAGAAGTAGGTAGTTACTATTTTTCACAACAATTGTTATTTAAGACATTTTACAACTTTAAAAAAGTCAACACCACGGTTGGTTTTATATCCAAATATCAAGGCAAACATCTTGAAACGAGGGAGAACGCCTTAGGCGAAATTGAAGACTTTAAACAAGGTGGATTTTGGTTGGTCGACTTTTCAGTTAGAACGCAATTGTTCGACAAACCTATTTATGCACAAATTGGCATAAAAAACCTGACAAATACGTTAAATGTGGGAGGATCCTATTTGGCATTAGATAGAATAAGTGACGAGAATATTAACAACAAAATACCTATATCAATCGACTATGGTCGACGGATATGGTTTTCAGTAATCACCACATTTTGAGAAATACACTCATCATATTATTTATTGGGCTAAGCCTTGCGGGTTGTTTCACAAAGGAAGAACCCATCTTGCCGTTACCCCCATATAGTACTCAGGTAAGTACATACAAACCAGTGAATGGGCAAGCGTATTACAGTCTGAAAAACCGTAAAGTGGTCAAAGAGAATGGTACTGAAGATTGGGATTTGGCTTTTTCATGTGGCGAATCAGACTATAGTATATTGTTGAACACCTCAAGAGGAATGGGATGTTTTAATACCAATTCAAAAGACTTTTACCAAAATTACCAGACAGGTGATTATCCATGGCGATTCGACAAATGGAATGGCAAAAAAGACAATAGTTGTATTGGTGTGTGGGGTGACTTTTCGTTTGAAAATCCACAGAGTTTTGGCAACGTGTATTTGGTTCATTTGGGCTTGGACCTGAGTGGCAATCCAACAGGACTTGTAAAAATGCAAATCTCTGGCTTCGAGAAAAACCAATATGATATTAAAGTAGGTGACCTCGAAGGCCGGTATGAACGGCATTATCAAGTAACCAAAAACGACAGTTTCAACTTTGTCTATTTGTCATTTGAGACCAGCAGTGTGAAACATTTAGAACCTTATAAAAACGATTGGGATTTCCTGATTACTTCCTATGTTAAACACAAAACCCCAAACACTTCGTCACTCTATTTTTCTGTCACGAACGAATTTGCAGTAGTGGATGGGATATTGTTAAACCCTTACCGTCGAGAGGTTGCGCAACAATTCATGTATGACTTCGATGACATTAATTATTTTAAAGCTGAATCATATTCCTACACCGATTCTCTCAATTTTATCGGTACGCAATGGTATCGTTGGAATGCTTCAGAAAAGAATTTCAGCATGACGGCTAAAAACACATTTGTCATTCGAGACGAAGACAAAAACTACTATGCCGTCCAATTTAGAAACTTTGAAAAAGAGAGAACTACAAAAAACAAATTAGGATTCGTCTTTAAAAGTTTATAATCTTAACAATAGGATTTAATATTGCCGAAATTTTAAGCAATGAAATTATTTCCTTTTTTAGCAGTTGCACTAGTGTTTTCTGCCTGCACACAAACAAAGCAACCAGCACAAGACACGCCAGAAGAGGTTGTCTCAAAGCCTGATTTAGCTGATTCAACTGAACCACATTTAATGAACCTTCATCAACTTACTTATGGTGGAGATAATGCGGAAGCATACTTTAGCTTTAATAACCGAAATTTAGTTTTCCAAAGTAACAACAAGGAATGGGGCGTTGAATGCGATCAAATATTCATGTTCAACATAGAAACGGCTGAACGTGACACAGTAAAGCCTACCATGTTAAGTACTGGTTTTGGTAGAACCACGTGTTCTTACTTCATGCCAGATGGTGGCCACATTCTTTATGGATCAACTCATTTAGCAGATTCAAATTGTCCGCCAGAAGTACATCCTGAACCAGGAGGGCCATATTTATGGTCGATTTATGAAGGTTACGACATCTTCGTAGCGGACTTAGAGGGAAACATCACACAGCAACTTACCAACGAACCTGGCTACGATGCGGAAGCAACAGTTTCGCCTAAAGGAGATAAAATCGTGTTCACGTCAACTCGTTCGGGTGACCTAGAATTATACACCATGAACATTGACGGAAGCAATGTCAAGCAAATAACCAACCAACTTGGGTATGATGGTGGTGCATTCTTCTCACCAGATGGTTCCAAATTGGTATTCAGATCTTCACGTCCAAAAACGGAAGAGGAGATTAAAACGTACAAAGATTATTTAGCGAGAGGCCTTGTTGCACCAACCAACATGGAGATTTATACGTGCAATGCTGATGGGTCGGATTTAAAGCAAATCACACATTTAGGCAAAGCCAACTGGGCGCCTTTCTACCATCCAGGTGGAAAGAAAATTATCTTTAGTAGCAACCATTTTTCTGATAGAGGTTATGAATTCAATTTATTCATGATCAACGAAGACGGAACAGGATTAGAGCAGATTACAACCCAAAGTAATTTCAACGCTTTCCCTATGTTTTCGTATGACGGAAAGAAAATCGTTTTCTCGTCGAACAGAAACAACAACGGTACAAGAGAGACCAATATGTTTATCGCTGATTGGGTTGAGTAAACCTGACCAATATCAGTTTATCTAAAGTCCTAATTAATTGCACACTGGGCAATTGTCCGTAGCTTCGTATCAGCAATGAAACGCGAAATCACAGAAGCTGCAGACGTCAAACAAATGGTTGATTCCTTTTATGAAAAAGTGAATCAAGACAGTTTGTTGTCTCCTGTGTTTAACGACTTCGCCAAGGTTGATTGGGAGAGTCATCTACCCAAAATGTACCTATTTTGGGAGTCCATACTTTTCGCAACGGGAAGTTATCAAGGTCAGCCATTTCAGAAACACATACCGCTTCCAATTTCTCTTGACCACTTCGAAAGATGGATTGAATTGTTTGTGACCAATGTGGACGAACAATTTGTGGGTGAAAAAGCGGAATTGGCAAAACAAAGAGCCCATACCATTGCACACATTTTCAAAACCAAATTGAAACACCTTAATAGAATTAATTAAATGGAAACAGGATCATTTTTAACCAATGTTACGTATGACGATGTACGTCCTAAAATTGACGTTATTCTAGAAACCCTGTTTTCAAAAGAAATTCGGATTGCGATGGTCAAAGACCAATTGATGAAAGACCATAGTGCACCATTACCCATTGTTGTTCATGTGTTAAAAGGTCAGATTGACTTCGGTACTGAACAAGGTCAGTTGGTGTTAAATACAGGCGATATGGTTTCTGTGGAACCATCTGTACGCCATAACCTTTTTGCCAAAGAAGCGAGTGTAGTTCGCTTAACCTTGGCCAAAGGTGATTCTGTCAATCGGGTAAAAGACGCTGTATTAAAATAAGAGTCGAGTCTTGATATTTTGCTCATCAATTTGAGCCTATGTATATGGGGTGAAATGAGCATATTGAAACTTGCAGAATTCTAAATAGGAGTGTGGCATTTGAATATTTTGGGTAAAAAATGCCATTGCAAATTCGGGTGAAGGCCTGCGCTAAGCAACAAGCGAGTGCAACGGCTCTTGTTGCGGGAAAGGATTAAAATGTGCATTTGTCCAAAATGTTCAGAAGCCTTGACTTTTCCGCCAGAGGGCGGACACGTCTCTCCTTAGTTTCTTTGTGTCAAGACAAAGAAAGTGAGTGGGGCTTGGGGCGACGCCCCATAAATTGACCATAAAAAATTAAGCACTCAGCGTTTACCATTTTTCACCAACGCGTATCAATATCGTATTAGATCCTAATTCGATATGAAATTTAACATCCCAGAACCGTGTTCCGAAGATTGGAACAAAATGAAAATTGGCTTAAATGCACGCCATTGTGATTCATGCCAAAAAGACGTCATAGACTTTACACAACAATCCCGAGAAGAAATCTTAACCTATTTGTTAATGCACAATGGTGAACGGGTTTGTGGCCATATTCGTAGGTCGCAACTTGATTTTTCCTACAATGAAATTATGTTTGTGATTCACGGCATGACTCAAAAAGAAAAAACATCCAATTTGCCTTTTTACATTCTTTGCATGGGTGCCATGTTGTTAACCTCATGCGGCACCGGTACCACAACTGGCAAAATAGTATCTGACCATCAAGACACTGTTGTTCAAACCGATTCACATGTAGTCAACAATCCCATTCAAAAACAAGATACAGTTGTCGACCAAAACATTGAACCCGAAGTGGTACACAAAAAAGGTGAAGTGTTGCCAACACCTCCGCCAACTCTTGGAAAGATTATGACTGGTGAAGTCTTCGAAGGAGATATTGACATACCAGAGCCTGAAGAAGTAATTGACGGTGACATGTTAATGGAGATTGAGGCACCAGAAGAAGAAATTCTTCAATTTGCTGAAGTAATGCCTGAATTTCCAGGTGGTGTAGATGAACTGATGAAATACCTCAGAAAAAATGTACGATACCCTGCATTAGAGCGAGATCAAAACATCCAAGGTACCGTAGTGGCACAGTTTGTAGTCACAGAACTTGGGAAAATTGAACATGTTCAGATTGTTAAATCTGTCAAAGGATCTTTCGGTTTCGACCGAGAAGTAATACGTGTGGTACAATCTATGCCCGACTGGAAACCAGGAATGCAAAACGGGAAAGCCGTAAAAGTGAGATATCACCTTCCCGTTACGTTTAAATTGAACTAAACGATTCCTAAGTTTTTAAGGAAAGGTAAGACGGCTATTTTGCTCCTCTTAAGAAATAGAAATTCAGGGTAAACTTGGTATAGGTAGGATTAAGGCTCCCTTTACTTGTATACACACTTTCCGACGCGATATATTCGCCTTGGTTCGGGTCGTAATATTCGTCATCATATCTTTCTTCTAAACTTCCGGAAAGCATTCTAAATCCAAACTCTCCTCCTATGCTAAAATTATTGTCAAAAAAGTACTCTGCGCCAAACCCAACTTCTGTTCCCAATGATTTGACTGATTTTACCAAGTCTTCCACTTCTTCATTAACTACACCGTCTTCTTCATACTTTGCAGAAATTATTGGTTTGGTAACACTGAGGGTAGCATAGGTCTTTATCTTATTTTGGTTGGCTAAAAAGTACTTTACACCTACTCCTGGCAACATAATGCTTCCAGTCACTTTATCCGCATAAGTAAAGTTTTTAGCTACGTTGTTGTCAAAGTCCCAATCAGTATACGAAGAAGTATAATTGGAACTAAAACCCATGTACTGAAAACTTACAAAAGGCATAAACTTAGGCGACACATTATAGCCAACATATGCACTGTTAAGTCCTAACCCAGGAGAAACACTGAAAGCCACCTGAGCTTTTGATGTAAGCGTCGCCCCTACCATTAAAAGCGCCAACATCACTGTCCGATAAACGATTTTACTCTTGAAAGATTTTTTGATTGTCATGATAATTAATTTTTAGATCTATTTCTGGCAAGTTAGCTCTTTTCTCAGCTTCAGCTCCTTAAATTATTCACTTTTCGTTTACCTGTTTTTAATTGAAGGAGGTTACCTTTTTCTAATTCGGTGATTAAGTAGTAAAAAACTATGAACCGACTATTTGCTATTTCGCTATTCTTGTTGTCTACCACTACTGTATCTGCGCAATATGACACATTACACACTGAGGTATTAAATTTCACAATTGACACGCTTGTTCCAAATGAGTTTTACAAAATATCTATTGGTTTAAAGGAGTATTACAATTGGTCCGGCAAAACACATAAGAAGAAAGCGCAGCAATACTTTGTTAGCCTTGATAGTGGACAAGCACGATTCTTTGACCATTTATCACAACAAGGAATCAAAGTGCAAAATATTTTTACCCATAATGAGGCATTGGTACCTGCTACATGGAGAATACCCGCTTACAACGCTCGACACATCACTTTTGAAGTCACAACTAAATCGGAAGCCAAACAGGTATATGATTCGTTTCTGGATAAGGGTATTTATCAGATTTCAATAAATGGTGCAATTTCAGACTCATTAAAGAAACAGATAACTACATCAATGGAAGAACAAGCGTTAAAAGACTGTGCAATTAAGGCAATGTCGTCTGTTGAAAGTCAAGGATACGACAGCTTCATGACGTATTATGTGCAACATTATCAAAACTATGCCTATACAGCATACGGTCAGACAGCGACCAATTATATTGGAACTCACTCAATTAGTTATGAAGAGATTCATCTTATGAGCTCCATTCAATTTAGTTTTCGTGTCCTTCGAAAAAGTAAGGACCTTGTACCAGAGGTAAAGGAATAGGCTTTCCTTAAAAAGAGTGAATACTGTGATTAGAAGTTATTTTGTTTGTGCTTCCTCACTCACCGTCTGAAATGCCTGCAAAAATGTTTCGACTGGTTGCGCTCCGCTAATTCCGTACTGATCGTTGATTACAAAAAATGGAACACCTGAGACGCCACGTTGCTGATAGTGCACTATTTCGGCTTTCACCTTAGCTGCAATGGTCTCATCGTTGATAATGGCATCTACTTTTTCTGAGTCCCAGCCAAAGTCATTTGCAATCGAGTATAATGTTTCAGGTTTATTCAGGTGTTTGGTTTCAACGAAATAGGCCGATAAGAAGCGCTCCTTCATTTCAATGCCAAAGCCTTCTTCTCTCGCTACATGTAATAACTGATGTAAATGAAGTGTGTTCACCGCCAGCCAATTCTCACCGAAGTCGAAGTCAATGCCGACAGTTTTGCCAACTTCCGTTAAGCGATCTGTCATTTCCTGTACGCGATCAATACTCCCAAATTTATTCGTTAAATAGGTGTCTCGATTCATTCCTTCCCCACGCATCGAAGGATCTAACTGGAACGGATGCCATTTCACTTCAACAGGAGCACCTTTCCACTGTTCTAATGCAGATTCTAATCTTCGCTTCCCTACATAACACCATGGGCATGCCACATCCGATATCACGTCTACCTTTATTTTTTCTGTATTCATCGCTTTCTTAAGGCCTATGGTCAAACCTCATATGTTTAACACTATCACCAGAATCTCGTAGTTCTTCTAATGCTCTGATGCCAATATTGACGTGTAATTCTACAAATTGGGACGTAACCGACTTATCGCTTTCATCCGTTTTAACACCATTTGGTATCATCGGGTTATCACTTACTAGCAACAAAGCTCCCCTTGGTATTTCATTCGCAAAACCCGCCGTAAACAAAGTGGCTGTTTCCATGTCAATACCAATGGCTCGAGCCTCGATCAAACGCTCTTTAAATTTTTCATCGTGTTCCCACACCCTGCGGTTGGTGGTAAAAATAACACCTGTCCAATAATCCGTTTCAAACTCCTGCATGGCCGAAGAAATGGTTCTTTGTAACCGAAATGACGGCAATGCTGGAACCTCTTCTGGCAAATATTCGTTACTGGTACCTTCTCCTCTAATGGCGGCCATTGGTATGATGAAATCTCCCAAAGCTGTTTTCCTTTTTAATCCACCGCATTTCCCTAAAAACAATACGGCTCTAGGCATAACGGCTGAAAGTAAGTCCATCACCGTCGCTGCCATGGCGCTACCCATCCCGAAGTTAATAATGGTGATGTTGTTGTACGTCGCAGTTTGCATCGCTTTATCCATACCTTCAACAGGTACGTTGTATTTCTCGCTAAAGAGGTTTACGTATCCAATAAAATTGGTTAACAAGATATACGACCCAAATTTTTCTAAAGGTGTACCTGTATATCTGGGGAGCCAATTGGTTACTATTTCTTCTTTTGTTTTCATATTAGATTGTTCTGTGGCGAGCTCTGTTCGTTAACCGCCAAAACGATTCTACAACTAAACTACCCGTGGATGACAGTAACGCAAATTTTATCCCAATATTTGATTGGTATGTTCCTTTGCCTTCACCTGATCAATAACTTCCGTAACTATAGCATTTTCATCACTCACGAAAGTCGTCCTACGAATGCCCATGTAAGTTTTCCCAAACGTCGTCTTTTCACCCCAAACACCAAAGGCGTCTGCGATGGCATGGTCTTCATCTACCAATAAATCAAAAGGTAGTTTGTACTTGGCAATAAACTTTTGATGTTTCTTTGCTTTGTCGGGACTAATTCCATACACCTTGTAACCAGCGCTTATTAATTGTTCGTAGTTGTCACGTAGGTTGCACGCCTGATTTGTACAGGTTGGGGTATCGTCTTTTGGGTAAAAGTATAACACCGTCTTCTGTCCTTTAAAATTGGCTTCAGTAACGACTTTTTCGTTTTGGTCAATCGTTGAAAATGTTGGGATTTTATCCCCTATTTGAATTGTACTCATTAAATTGTTATGTTCTTAGTATACACAGCTGTATTACCTGCACCATCTGTAACACGTAACTCCAGTGAATGGTTTCCTTTTTCATAAGAACTTGGCAAATAACCAAAGATTTTATTCGCTTTAGGTTCGTATTCAAGTAAAACCCAGGACCCATCCACATAACAGTCGTATGACTTAATGTCGCTGGTTAAATCACTTATCCTAAAACTTAAAAACTGATTGACACTCAAAGGCGTAATCTTTGGAGGAACAGTATCCAAAGTCAAATAATACATACCCAAGCTTTTAGAAGTTTCAACAAGGTAACTACCAGACACACGACCACCTTCATACGAAGATGATTTCGAGTTACGGTTGTAACTCATCATCACTATTTTCTCTTTTTGACTGGCGTAATCCTCTGGAATTTTAATTTGAATGGTCGCTGATTTATGTAAAGGCACGTGGGCATGATTCACGCGAATCATTGGCGAAATCGCCTTTCCTGTTGCTGGAGATTCTGTCAACCCCATATACGTTACATTATACAGTGCTCCCTTAGGAATGATCACAGCTGCATTTGCACTCCTTAAGGTGTTTGATTTGTTCGGACTACATTTTTCAGAGCCAGGTTTGTCGTTACCGCCGTTGGTCAATCCTGCTGCTTTTATATCACCATTGATATAGAATTTCAATTTAGACTCTCCGCCTTCATAATCGTGGGCAATGATTTCAACCTCCAAACGCTCCTCATCCTTCACCTCAATCTTCCCACTTCCTTTGTAAAAATGAAGTGCATTTCCTTGGTCCTTAAACATTTTCACATATCGAATGCCCCGTTCAGAAAAAGTCCAATAATCAATGTGTTTGTTAATATAACGACCTTGGGCAAAGGCAAAGTCTTCAATCGTCTGAGTAAAAATCGTTTTTCCGTCGACTTGAATCTCCGCATAGTTGATGCCCAACCGATTCAGTTTGTCGGTAAAGTAATCTACCCAACTTACACCAACTCCGTAAGTTCCCGGAGGAACTGAAATGGTTTGGTCTTTTTTCACTGGTGTGTTCGCAAAAATGCCATAAGATTCATACCGTGCATTGTCCAAATGATACAACTTGGCGCTTTTCACAAACGGTGGAATATTGTCTTGAACATCGAATCCATACAACAGTGGGTTGACAGTATTACCGCGTTTGTCTCTTACCTCAAAATGCAGATGTGGACCACCAGATCCTCCTGTATTTCCACTAAGCGCTACCACTTGCCCTTTGGTTACTTTAAGTTTCCCAGCAGGCACATACCAATCAAATTCGTACTTTTTTAACGCGTATTGCTTGTCTATTACTGCTTCCTGGATTGCTCCAGAAAATTGTTTCAAATGTCCGTAAACAGTGGTTGTCCCGTTGGGATGTTGAATGTACAAAGCCTTTCCATAACCTCCACCCGACACTTTGATTCGGCTCACATATCCCTCAGCTGCTGCCATGACATTTTTCCCTTGAACTCCACCTGTTCGCAAATCGAGTCCCGCGTGGAAATGGTTGTTTCGCAACTCACCGAAGGTTCCAGATAACAACAATGGTCCGTCCAATGGTGCCACATAATAAGACTGTTTTTTAGTGCCTTTCTTAATTGGAGCAACCTCTTCCACTGAGCTTTCTTCTTCACCTTCAACTTCACCTTCAACTTCAACTTCCTCAGCAGTTGAACTTTGATCATTAGGCTTATCTACCTTACTTGAATCTGAAACTGTTGGGGTTTCTGGGGCTGTAGTATCCTGTTTTTTGTTACAGGTATACAACAAGGCCAACAGCAGTGTTACACCCAACAAGATTATGCCAATTTGTTTCCCTTTTTTCACGTCACAAAATAACGACGAGGCCTTAATCTTCTAACTACATAGATATGCACAAGAAGTAACAATCGTTGGCAAAAGCAATCGGTTACTGTTATCTTTGAACGATTGGTTACAGGAGTTCACTTCATTAAAAAAGCACATTGAAAATCGAAAAAATTATAGAAAATCTTGGTCTGAAAGCAGTTAACGAGAGTACAAGCACAGGTCAACTTTGGATAACACCAGTTGGGTCAGAAACTAGAGACATCATTTCTCCTGTTGATGGTAACAAAATTGCCTCGGTCGTTTTTGCCACCGAATCGGAATACAATCATGTTATTAAAAAAGCAGAAGAAGCTGCCACCATGTGGCGTGATATCCCTGCCCCACAACGCGGTAATTTTGTTAGAAAACTGGGTAACAAGCTACGTATTAAAAAGCGTGAATTGGGCTATTTGGTGAGTTACGAAACGGGTAAAAGCTTACAAGAAGGACTAGGTGAAGTTCAAGAAATGATTGACATCTGTGATTTTGCCGTTGGACTATCCAGACAATTGTACGGACTGACGATTCAAAGTGAAAGACCAAGTCATAGAATGATGGAGCAGTGGCACCCTATTGGCGTAGTTGGTATCATCTCTGCTTTTAATTTCCCAGTTGCTGTATGGAGCTGGAATGCGGTATTAGCAGCCGTTTGTGGTGATGTAGTGATTTGGAAGCCTTCTGAAAAAGCACCCTTATCTGCAATCGCTTGCCAACAAATTATTTCTGAAGTCTTGATCGAAAATGAATTACCAGAAGGTATTTTTAATTTGATCATTGGTGATTATAAGCTTGGGGAGAAAATGGCAATGGACACTAGAATTCCAATGATTTCTGCTACAGGTAGCACAAGAATGGGTAAACGCGTTGGTCAGTTAGTGGGAGCTCGTTTAGGACGTGCTTTATTAGAATTAGGTGGCAACAACGCGGTAATAGTGAGCAACAAAGGCAATTTACAAAATGCTTTAAGAGCCGTAGTGTTCGGAAACGTCGGTACTTGTGGTCAAAGATGTACGTCAACAAGAAGAGTCATCATTCACAGTGAAGTGTATGATCAATTTAAATCCATGTTAATCAATGCCTACAAGCAAGTCAAAATTGGCAGTCCGCTAGATGAAGCAAACCACATGGGTCCACTAATCGACAAGCAGGCGGTAGACGCATACTTAGGTGCGATAAAAGAATTAGAGAACCAAGGAGGAAGAGTTGTTTACGGTGGTAAAGTATTAACCGGCGATGACTACAAATCTGGTTGTTATGTAGAACCAACAATTGCGGAAGCTGGAAATCATTTAGCTATTGTACAAACAGAAACCTTTGCCCCGATTTTATATCTAATGAAATACGACCGTATTGAAGAAGCTGTTGCGATGCAAAACGATGTAAAACAAGGCTTGAGTTCAGCTATATTTAGTGATAGTGTTTTAGAGACTGAGTACTTCTTGAGTAACGAAGGATCTGACTGTGGCATAGCGAACATCAATATCGGCACAAGTGGTGCAGAAATTGGAGGTGCTTTTGGTGGAGAAAAAGAAACAGGTGGAGGAAGAGAATCTGGTTCAGATGCTTGGAAGAATTACATGCGACGACAAACCAACACCATCAATTACGGCGCAAATATGCCGTTAGCTCAAGGTATTAAATTCGACATTTAATCGGTTGTCAATTCATCTACAGCGTTGACAAACTGATGCGGGATTGTTTCATTTTTTGATGCACCTTTGACTCATGCGAATTGTATACACTTTATTATTATTCACTTTTTGTTTTGCAGCGCAAAGCCAAACGAAATGGGAATATGGCATCAACTTAAATTTCAATTCGTCATTTGTAAAACCTGTCTCGTCTGACACCTTTACAAACAAACCTGGATTTGGGGCAGGGTTAATGGTTGAACGTAAATTCAAAACGCTCACTTTACAATTTAGTCCGTCATACAGCCAAACGAGATATTTTCATGATTTCGATAATTACACGAGTATTTCTAATGCGCTCGACATGTCATTGCTGGCTTTACAACCCATAGATAAAAACAAACAAACGTTTTTGAGTTATGGAGTTGTTACGTCGTATAACTTCATGTATAAGGAGCCGTATTTGAGTACACAAAAAATGCCTATTCGCAATACCCTAATTCAATCAAAACCTTTTGATGTTGGGTTACAACTCGGATTTGGTTTAGACTTAAACCAAGGCGCCCGACTGACATTGAATTATATGGACTTTTTCAATGGCAAACAAAGGTCTGGTAGCATTTCAGGACAAATAGACTATTTACAACTTGGTGTACAAATTAGGTTTGTGGATTTATTAAACTCGGACCGAACAAATAACAAATACAAAGCGGAACAAGCCCGTATTGAATTGGCGAATCAACAAGTGAAAGACTTGGCAAAAGACGGAGAAGGCGTATTGGTATTTGTACTAAACTCTTCAGAATTCCAAAAGGCAGATGTTTTAAACTCAAGAACGCCTGAACAAATTGCTGCGGATAAAATAACGAGACTTAACAACATCTATAATGCCATTACACAACACTACACGTTTGGCTCCTATGTGGTTACAACTGATTCACTATACGAAACACGAAGTGAAACATTTATGGTATTAAGTCCTGACGGCTATGAGCATTACGACCCAGCAGGCAAGAAACGGTATTACGCGAGAATTGACGAAATGTTCCTTGAGAACAACGGACAATTAAAATGGGGCATTTTCATTTTTGATGACCAAATGAATCTATTAAAAGAACCGTTCCCTTATTTCACGCCGTACCGTCAATTAGACAGGGAGTTTAGTGAAGTTGGATCGATGATAAAGGCGTTCAATCAGCGATTGGTGGAATATAGTGTCGTTAGTGACTAAAGATCCTTGGTAAGCCCTTGAACCACCTTATACCCTTGGAAGAATTCTTTGGCGACTATTCGCAAAAACGTATACGTCGGCACTGCTAGGATCATCCCAACCACACCAGCAATCATTCCTGCCGCCATAATCACGACAAATATTTCAAGCGGATGTGCTTTGACACTTTTTGAAAATATCAATGGCTGCAATACGAAGTTGTCGGTCATTTGCGCAACCCCAAAAACAGCAAGAATTTTTAAAATCAATGGTGCCAACTCGCCAGGCATTTGCATATGAACGTGCGACAATAAACTCAAAGAAATCCCAAACGTAGCTCCGATAATTGGTCCGATGTACGGAATGATGTTGATTAATCCAGCCATGAAACCAATCAACAAGGCATTGGGTACATTAAAAATGGACAAGCCAATGCTAACGATAGCTGTGATGATGGAGACTTGGATGGCAACTCCAATGAAATACCGCGTTAATAAATCCTTGGTATCCGCAAGGATGTTGTGAATACTTTTCAGGTATTTGTCTGGTGTCAAAGTATCAACAATGTTATTGACAATATTTTTGTCCTTGAGCAAAAAGAAGGTAATAAACAGTACACTCATAAAGCCAATTAAAATGCCGCCGAGACCAGACATTACATTCTCTAAAGCGTTAGAAACCCTATCGAAATTGACCAGCCCAACCAATTGTTCTTTAATGGCTTCTCGGTTCATTCCGTTAATGTTCATTTCCTTAAACCAGGATTCGAGTGCTGTGATTGGACCATTAAACTCTCCCATCAACAATTCAACATCCAAATTAACGATGATGTCTATTTGCCTTGCTAAAACGGGTATCAAAAACTTAAAGAATAAGGATAATAAAAAAAGGTAAGACACGATTACAACCATGGAACTCAACCAATCCGGCATATGTCTGTCTTTTACCTTCACTTTGGTCAGAACCGACATTAACGGACGGCCCATTAACGCTAGTACGACGGACAACGCAAAATAGATAAACACCTGTTTCACTTGCCAAGAGAACCAAATAAGCAACACCAATCCAGCGATGCCTAATGCAAAACGTACAATTTGATTTGTCTTCATCTCGCTCCAAAGATAGGATTTGTTCTATTAGTTATGTTTGCAGTAAAGAACAAGTCCAATTAGTTTTGATCAATCGCCTACCAAATATTTCATTGCGTCTGAGATATGTGCTCATCTTTGTTTGCGTACTGATAGTCACAGAATCCAAGTCGCAGTCATTAAGTAAAAATGAAAAGGCAGAACTGGTTTCATTTTGCGATTCTTTCAATGCTACCCGAAAAATTTTCAATCAGGACACATCTAATGTACAGTTGAAGCACATGGTAACCGATTCTTTGTACGCCTATTTCTCAATCGAACGGACGTATTTTCTTTTAGAGGATATTACACTACACTACTTACCCATTCAAGCCGCAGATGCACAAATGGATAATGGTCATTTTCAGTGCCTTATGCACAATAGTGACACGTTTTTGTATTCTATTGATCTTAAAAAAGAAGGCGGCCATTATCTCGTTTATGGATTTAACAACAATCCCTTTAAACAAGAGTATTACGACCTATATAAACACATGGTTGACAGTGTACTTTTTGAACGCGGACAGAATGCTGAAATTGACAGTGTGGTTGCCGAGTTTCTAAGAGCATACGTTCATTTTAGTCAAACCGGAGAAACACGTGATTTAGCGAGTAACTCTATCGGAATCGATTTAGAATTATTGGCATTAGACAGGGAGGTTGATAGTATTGAAGGCGGGTATTTTAAAAGGAAGTTTAAGATTAGGTCATTTGACAAAACGAGGCGCTTAACTGACTCTACAGCTACTTGTGAAGTGTACACGACATCTGGTGGTGCCGATTTTAGCTTACTAAACAAGAATGATCGATGGTATGTCACGGCCGATAATGATTTAACACGGCGATATTTTACGCGAGACTCGTTATTGCAAAGAAAAAAGAAAGCATTAACACTTGAAGCCATTGATGCTGCTGTTGACGCATTTGACTCCATAACGCTGGAATACTTAAAGGGGACGGATGCTATTACATTTGAGGAATCAACGAGTCCACAAGTGTTGGCATTGTTGAGCTTATTTAAAAACCAAATTGGCGACTACAAGCCGAATCACATCCGCGCTCGTGGAATAGGCTTTAGTTCCCGATATGGTGATGTGGCATTTAACGCTGATTTAAACATCGCCACAATCACAAAAACCGACTCAAAAATTATCTTAAAAAACACAAATGGATGGAAGGTAGTAAGCATTGATCAAAACAATTTTTCGAATAACAGCTGGTGGATGTACACGCATTTCCAAGAGTATGTTGCTCTTTTTGGTGCATATCTATATCCGTATGACGATGATGATGACGATGTGGAAATGGTTTTAATCGCTGACGATGGTGCCGAGGACTCATCCGTTTTGGACCAGTTGACGAAATTTAAAGTCCGCCCTGTGTCGACGCTTGGAACACCAAGACTCATCTCACATATAGATAGTTTGTCTACCGACATAATGATACAAAACCCAGAACTTGTTGGTGGAACTGTTTACGTTGATTTTATCATTGAGAAAAACGGCCGTATCTCCGATGTTGAGATTGCTCGTTCTTCCAATCAAGTGCTGAATGGGTATGCGATACACATATTAAACACACTACCTAACTGGGCTCCCGCAGTATATTACAGCGGCTTTACGCGATCACGGCACGTGTTACCTATTTCGTTTCAGCGTCCTTAGGATTGACATCTTCACAAAGTTCTACAAGAATCCCATTGGTTGACTTTGGGTGCAGGAAGGCAATCTTTTTACCATCTGCTCCGAGTTTTGGCTTTTCATGAATAAGTTGAAACCCCAGAGACTTTAGTCGAGCTAATTCATCTTCGATACCGACTACATCAAGGGCAATGTGATGGATGCCTTCTCCCCTTTTTTCAATAAACTTAGCAATGGCACTATCACTCGACGTTGCTTCGAGCAATTCCACTTTGGTTTCTCCTAATTTAAAAAAGGAAGTAAGCACGTTTTCTGAATCGACAGACTCCTGTTTATAGGCATTGGTATCAAGTAATTTAGACATAAGGTCGTTCGAATCAACAATAGATTTTACGGCAATACCAAGGTGTTCAATTTTTCGTATCAAGACAGCTTTTTTTATTCAAAGATGATGAAAAAAATATTGGGTAAAGAATTGCTGGTTTGACTGAACTTTTTTTGTTGCAGAGTGGTTATATTTGCAGAATAGAATTAATCTAAATAAAAATAAGCATGTTATCGTTTCCGATATACTTAGACAACAACGCTACAACACCAATGGACCCGAGGGTTCTAGAAGCGATGCTGCCATACTTCAACAGCAAGTTTGGCAATGCCGCAAGTCGTAACCACTCTTTTGGATGGACTGCCGAAGAAGCAGTTGACTATGCTAGAGAGCAAGTTGCTAAATTAATCAATGCCTCACCGAAAGAAATTATTTTCACTTCGGGGGCAACTGAATCGGACAACTTGGCTATTAAAGGTGTGTTTGAAATGTATGCCCGAAAAGGCAATCACATCATTACGGTCAACACAGAGCACAAAGCTGTTTTAGATTCATGCAAACATGTTGAAAAAATGGGTGGAGAGGTTACGTATTTATCTCCAAATGAAGATGGATTAGTCAACCTAGCTGATATTGAAGCAGCAATTACACCTAAAACCATTTTGATTTCCATCATGTATGGCAACAATGAAATTGGCGTACTTCAACCAATCGAAGAGATTTCAGCCATTGCTCGAAAGCACGATATATTGTTTCATACAGATGCTACTCAAGCTGTTGGTAAAGTCCCAGTAGACGTTATGGCGCAGAACATCGACTTAATGTCTTTTACAGCGCACAAAATGTATGGCCCAAAAGGAGTTGGTGCTTTATACGTACGTCGTAAAAACCCACGTGTTAAAGTTACTTCTCAATTAGATGGTGGCGGACACGAAAGAGGAATGCGTAGTGGAACATTGAACGTTCCTGGTATTGTAGGATTGGGTAAGGCATGTGAGATTTGTCAAAATGAAATGGCCGATGAGGCTGTTCGATTATCGAAGATGCGTGACCGTTTAGAAAAAGAATTATTGACGATTGAAGAAGCATATGTAAATGGAAATGTTGAGCACAGACTACCACATGTAGCGAACATTTCATTTAAGCATGTTGAGGGAGAAGGATTGATGATGGGTATAAAAGACTTAGCGGTTTCGTCTGGGTCTGCGTGTACTTCAGCATCACTTGAACCAAGTTATGTATTAAAGAATCTTGGTTTGGATGACGATTTAGCGCATTCGTCGTTGAGGTTTGGTTTCGGTCGATTTTCAACCGATGAAGAAGTTGATTACGCAATCGATCATGTTAAAACAGCTGTTCACAAACTTCGAGACATGAGCCCGTTATGGGAAATGTACAAAGAAGGAATAGACTTGAAGTCTGTTGTGTGGCAAGAACATTAATTATAGAAAAACAGAAAAATTGTAAATATGGCATATTCAGAAAAAGTTATCGATCACTATTCTAATCCTAGAAACATTGGAACGTTAAACAAAGACGAAAAAAATGTTGGAACTGGTTTAGTTGGAGCGCCAGAATGTGGCGACGTTATGCGTTTGCAGATACAAGTGAATGAGGAGAGCGGCATTATTGAAGACGCTAAGTTCAAGACTTTTGGTTGTGGTTCTGCCATTGCTTCTTCGTCATTAGCAACTGAATGGTTAAAAGGTAAAACGGTTCAAGAAGCTATGGAAATAGACAACATGGCAATTGTTGAAGAATTGGCTTTACCACCAGTTAAGATTCACTGTTCTGTATTGGCTGAAGATGCTATCAAAACGGCGATTAACGATTACAGAGAAAAACAAGGTTTAGAAGCCATCGTTTAAATATTAAGACTATGATAACCATCACACCATCCGCTTTACAAAAAATAAACCTCCTAAAAGCTGAAGAAAGTTTAAGCGCGGATTATTTCATGCGTGTTTCAGTTGTGGGTGGGGGTTGTAGCGGTTTAAGTTACAATCTAGACTTCGACAACGAAGAAAAAGAAGGAGACCAAGTGTTTGATACAGAAGGAGCAAAAATTGTTTGCGACATGAAGAGCTTTCTGTATTTATGCGGCACTGAACTCGACTTCACAGATGGGTTAAACGGTAAGGGTTTTAACTTCATCAACCCCAACGCAACCCGAACTTGCGGCTGTGGTGAAAGCTTTGCAGTTTAGCTGATATCTATCAACACATTTTCAAACTTGCTTTTTTGACTGTATTTTTAAAAAAAAATATAGTTATGAAAAAACATTTACCACCGTATTCTTATTAGCATCCGTATTTGCGTTTGCTCAAAAGCCTACTCAAGGCAACGTTGTTACTGAAGCTCAGTTCAATTTCGGCAACAGCGCAACAACCAACTTTGGCTTATCGGCATTGAAATTTAGATATTTCGTAGCTGACGACATGGTCGCACGATTGTCTTTAAATCTGACTGGAAATTCTTCTACTGAAAATTTTGCAGAAAACGCTGATGGGACTGGCGCAATGGGGTCTTATGACTTGAAAACGTCTGGATTTGGCGCTTCAGTAGGGGTTGAAAAGCATTACACTGGCAACGCCAATTTCTCACCGTACATGGGTGTTCAAGTTGGTGTCGGGTCTGGCAAAACAACCACAGAAGGCACAAATTCTGACGGCTTTTCTTACATGATGGATTACAGCGAATCGTCAGAATCCAAAGTATCTACTTTTGGCGCAAGCGTTGTTCTTGGCGGTGACTACTGGATTGGAAATTCGTTTTATGTTGGAACCGAATTAGGATTTGGTTTTAGCACAAGAAAATGGCCAGAAAGCACTATGACTACTACTGCTGGTACCACAACAACGACTCAAGTTACACCTGAATCTACAGGTATGAATTTTGGACAATTTGTCTTACCAGCATTCAGAATTGGTTTCATTATTATGTAAGCCTCTCAACACATTATCTAAAAAAGGAGTTGTTATGCAGCTCCTTTTTTTTATCCGGGTTCTTTTACTTTTTGTAAAAATTCAAAAGGTATGTTGATTTTGATGCTTTGACCCAAGGTATCAAACGAGACCAAAAAGATGCGTTCGTTGTTTTTACGAATCAAATCAACTGTCTGTCCTTTTAGCGGTCCTTCTACCACCAACACTTTTTCACCTTCGTCAAAATCTCCAGGATTAAGAATGGTCTCCGCAAAATAGCCTTCTTGCTCAATGGTTTTTATAATTCGAATTTCTTTGTCTTGAACAATTGCGTGTTTCTTATCATACATAAGGTAACTCACAACACCATGCGTCTGTACCACTTTATCAATTTGTTGTAAAGTAGGCCGTACGAACATATAACCATTAAACATCGGGAAGTCGACCCATTTTTTACGATCACTCCATGTACTGAGTCGTTTGGCTATGGGCAAATAATGCTCAATGTGCTGGTCATGAAGTCGTTTGGCGACTTTTTTCTCCTGTCTCGACATGACATACACCACATTCCACTTCAATTCCGACATTGTTTTTCTTCGATTTTTTTGGGTCTACAAACTTACCCATTTTCATGGGTAATTGAATCCTCCACAATTCCCCATCAAACCTCAAATAATGGTAAAAAATGGATTTAAAACCGTTTAAACCACGCCACAAACGTCTAAAACCGTCCGACATTACCACATTTACCCCACACCTTTACTGTTTGATTTTCAATGACTTAATTGACCTGTGGAAACATTTTATGTAAAAAAGTGGGAGAAAGTGGTAGAAAGTGGGAGATTCTGTAATACTTTTACATCGAAATTTTATCTCAAGTAAAAAGCATGTCGGGTTATATCGGTGAATATGAATGTAAAGTGGACGACAAGGGTCGAACCATCGTTCCTGCCGGTCTAAAACGTCAGATTCCGAAAGAGGCCTTACACCGAATGGTGATTAACCGAGGCTTCGACAAATGCTTGACTTTATTTACCCGAAAAGACTGGGACGAAGAGACCAAAAAGCTTAACAAACTCAGTGATTTCAAAAGGAACGATCGAAAGTTTAAGCGACTATTTAACAGTGGCGCCACTGAGATAAAAATTGACACAGCTTCCCGAATATTAATTCCAAAAAAACTATGCACCTACGCAGAAATTGACTCTGAGGTAGTGTTTTACGCATACGAGAACAAAATAGAAATATGGTCTAAAAAGGTATACGACGAACAAATGGAGATTGATCCAGATGACTATGCCGATTTAGCCGAAGATGTAATGGGAGACGACGGAGATGGAGAATCTTAAATACCACATACCGGTGATGCTGAATGAATGTCTCACAGGCCTTCAGCTGAAACGCGACGGTATTTATGTGGATGTTACGTATGGTGGTGGTGGACATGGTTCAGCGATTCTCGAGCAAATTCCTGACGGCAAGTTATACGCGTTTGATCAAGACAACGATGCACTAGAAACCTTAACAGATCACCCAAACCTAGTTTTTGTCAACCATAATTTTCAATTCATCAAAAACTTTCTGAAATACTTTGACGATGAAAAGGTAGATGGCATCCTTGCCGACCTAGGTATCTCATCCCACCAAATTGACGAAGGTGATCGTGGATTTTCATTTCGGTTTGACGCCGAATTGGACATGCGTATGAATCAAGACCAAACACTTGATGCATATGAAATAGTCAATACGTATTCTGCTGAAGAGTTAAGTAAAATATTTAAGGTCTACGGAGAAATCCGATATGGTTGGAAACTGGCCAATAAGATTGTCGCGTATCGAAAAAACAAAGCCATATCCACCACTGGTGAGCTTGCAGATATCGCAGAGGAGTTTACAATCCCCAAACAACGCAACAAAGAATTAGCTCAATTATTTCAGGCACTGCGTATTGAAGTGAATGACGAATTGGGTGTGCTTAAAACACTTTTACTGAATTCGCTAGACTGCCTTAAACCAGGTGGTCGATTGGTGGTCATGTCCTACCACAGCTTGGAAGACAGACTGGTTAAAACCTTTATGCAAAGCGGAAACTTCGAAGGTGACGTTGAGACTGATGCCTTTGGAAGAACAAACAAGCCATTCAAATTAATTACTCGAAAACCAGTCACAGCATCAGCTGCGGAATTGGTTGAAAATACAAGATCACGAAGTGCCAAACTAAGGATTGCCGAACGGATATGAGCAAAGAACAGAACATATCGCCTGAAGAAACAAATTCAAACGGAAACGGCAATAGCCTTACTGGACTTAAAGAGCTTACGAGCAACCAAGTCCTTGGCCTAATTGTGTTTATCGGTTTGTTGGCCATTCCATATGTCTACAACTCTCACCTGTCCGACAAAAAACACAGAAAATCAGAAAAGGTAAAAGCAGAGCTCAAAGAATTACGGGCTGAATACATCACTTTAAAATCAGAAATAGTAGGTCAAAACAAACAGTCGGATGTGTCTAAACGACTGGTTGACAAAGGCTTGCTGCCCATATCTGAAGCACCTACCGATCTCAATATTGAAGACGATTGAACGTTAAAAAAGACATATTGTGGCGTGTGATTGTCAGCATTTTAATGCTGACCTTTCTTGGAGGGGCGATTATTTTCTCAATAGTTCGAGTCCAATATGCACAAGGTGAGCATTGGCGCGCCATGGGCGACAGCCTGCACGTTCGCTACCGTTTAATTCCAGCAGTTCGTGGCAGTATCTATTCCGACGACGGCAGCTTATTGGCTACTTCTGTTCCTATTTATAAAATCAGTTTAGACTTTGACGTCATTCATAAAAACCATAAAGACTCTTTTGGTAGATACAAAAACCAACTGGCAAACAACCTAAGTCTGTTATTAAAAAACCGGACAAAAGCAGAGTACCTAACCTTACTTGAAGAGGGCTATCGCGAGCGAAAACAATACGTAACCATTATTCGAAACGCCAGTTTCTTGCAAACTAAAGAACTTCAATCGTGGCCCATTTTTAACTCTGGTCGATACAAGGGTGGTGTCTTTTTAGAAGAAAGAACCATTCGCAAAAAACCATACTATGGGTTGATGCACCGAACCATTGGTTTTATCAATGAAAACCATAAAGGAGCGGGTATTGAAGCAAGTTATGACGACGTATTATCTGGAGAAGATGGTCAATTAGTCGTTCGAAAGATAAGTGGTAGTTATCGTCCTGTTGACAACGACATGAAAATTAGTGCCATGGACGGCCAAGATGTTTTCACAACCGTAGACATCCACCTACAAGATTTGGTGCACGAAGCATTGAGTAAAGGCATACTAGCCAACGATGCCGCATATGGAACGGCGGTTTTACTTGAAGTTAAAACCGGAGCCATCAAAGCCATTGTCAACATTGACAATACAGAAGATGGATTGCAAGAAAGATTCAACCACGCGATCGGTACTGGTTTCGAACCCGGCAGTACCATAAAACTCGTTTCCGCCATCGCCGCTTTGGACAACAACGATATAGACATTGACGATTCAGTCGACGTGTATTACGGCAAATACAAGTTTTTCAAAAACGACAGTATCGAAGACAGCGGACATACCCATGTTCAGAAAATGACGTATCAAAGCGTTATTGAAAACTCATCAAACGTTGGCGTTTCTACCATCGCTTTCAACGGTTTTAGAAAAGACCCCGAAGACTTTATTGAATATTTTGACAGACTTCAACTCATGGAACCCCTGCAAACTCGGATTAAAGGTGAAGTCGTTCCAAGCATTTTACGTCCAGGCAAACAAGGCTGGTCTGGAATGGCAATCCCTTCGATATCCATCGGGTATTCTCTCAAAACGAGTCCACTTCACATTGCCATGTTGTACAACGCCGTTGCAAATAACGGTGTGATGATGCGTCCCTATATTATTTCTGGTACGGGCACATTTGGCAAGGTTGAACAACAAATCGAACCGTATGTAAACAACAGTCGTATCTGTAAAGAATCAACTCTGGCTGACATAAAAACGATGCTTGAGGGTGTTGTTAAACACGGGACTGCATCACAACAGTTAAAAGATCTTTCCTTTCAGGTTGCAGGTAAAACCGGTACTTCTAAAATATCAGACAACGCCACTGGTTACAGCAAAGAGTACCACAGTAGTTTCGTTGGTTATTTCCCGGTCGACAATCCGAAATACACCTTAATGGTCATGATTAGTCGGCCCTCCAAAGGTCGTATCTATGGCTCGACCGTTGCCGTACCTGTTTTCAAAGAAATCGCTCAAAAAATATATGCCAACGCCGTTCACAATCGCGTGGCCATTGCAGACACCACCTTAATACCTAGTTTAATAAGTGGTCCGTACAAAGCAGTTAAAACTACTTGCAGACGACTTGACATCCCGTTCGACACAGAAGCACGGAACCGCGATTACGTCAGTCTAAGACCAGCGGGTGATGAATTAGCGGGCCAACCCATCTCATTTACAGACAACACCATGCCAGACGTTGCTGGATTAGGTCTCGCCAATTGCCTGTTTCTGTTCGAAAACAAAGGTTACAAAGTAAAACATGTTGGCTACGGCAAGGTATTTAAACAATCACCGTTGCCAGGCACCAAATTGGCCAAAGGCCGAACCATTTACCTCGATTTAAGCATCAATCCATGAAAAAGCTATTAGACATATTGCCTAAGAGTTTTCCGGTTGAAATCATCGGGAAACAAGATGTAACGGTTAAAGAACTGCAGATCGATTCTAGGAAAATTCAACCGAACGATTGCTTTATTGCTATCAGAGGAAGACTAACAGATGGGCATCACTACATAGAAAAATCTATTGAATTAGGTGCATCAACAATCATTTGTAAGCACCTACCTGAAACCGTTTCGGACCTCATCACGTATGTTGTTACAAACGACACGTCCTCATTTTTAGGACCTCTTGCCTCTGCGTTTTATGACCACCCAAGCCGCAACTTAAAACTGGTTGGAATCACAGGAACCAATGGGAAAACGACGGTTGCAAGCCTACTATACAAGCTGTACCGCAAATTAGAATTCAAGGTTGGTTTACTGAGCACGGTTCAAAACATGATCAACGATGACGTGTACAAGTCGACACATACAACACCTGATGCCGTAAGTCTAAACAAAATACTGGCTGAAATGGTAAACGCTGGTTGTACTTATTGTTTCATGGAGGTCAGTTCTCACGCCATCCACCAACACCGAATCGGAGGATTACAATTTGCCCTAGCCGCATTCACCAATATCACCCACGACCACCTCGACTATCACAATACCTTTTCTGAATACCGAGATGTTAAAAAAAGTCTGTTCGACCATTTGGGACCGAACGCCTTTGCTCTCACAAACAAAGACGACAAAAACGGGATGGTGATGGTGCAAAACACCAAAGCCACAAAATATACCTACGCGCTTCACTCATCATCTGATTTTAAGGCGCGAATCATTGAGCATGACTTCAATGGCATGTTGCTCGAAATTGATAGAAAGGAAGCCTGGTATCACCTGGTTGGCAAATTCAATGCATATAACCTCCTAACTGTTTATGCAAGTGCCTTTATTCTAGGTCAAGAATCCGATGTTATCATAACCGCGTTAACAAGCTTAACGGCAGTTAACGGTCGATTTGAATACATCAAAGCACCTAACAATGTGGTTGGTGTTATTGATTATGCCCACACACCTGATGCGTTGCAAAATGTATTAGAAACCATTAACGCGATACGGTCAAAAAACGAACAATTGCTGACAGTAGTTGGCTGCGGTGGAAACAGAGACCACGACAAACGACCAATCATGGCCAGGGTTTCTGCTGAATTGAGTGACAAAGTCATTCTCACTTCAGACAATCCACGAACCGAAAATCCTGAAGCAATACTCGCCGATATGCAAACGGGTATTCCTCCACAACATTTTAAGAAGGTATTAAAAATCACAGATCGCGAGCAAGCGATTCGAACGGCCTTGAGTTTATCGAAGCCCAATGACATCATCCTGATTGCCGGCAAAGGCCATGAAACCTACCAGGAAATTAAAGGCGTTAAACACCCTTTCGACGATAAAGAAGTATTCATCAAAAACGCCTCTCAAATGATATAATTATGCTGTATTACCTATTTCGATATCTAGAAGAACATTTCAATTTCCCAGGCGCTGGTGTATTCGAGTTTAGCTCGTTTCGAGCGATTATGGCCATCATCGTTTCGTTGATGATCAGTTTACTTTTTGGTAAAACATTGATTGAAAAACTTAGAAAAAAACAAGTTGGCGAAACTATCAGAGAACTTGGTTTAGAAGGTCAAGCAGAGAAAAAAGGAACGCCAACAATGGGTGGTTTAATCATCATTGCTGCCATCCTTATTCCAACATTGTTGTTTGCTCGACTGCGAAACATCTACGTCATCCTCATGATCGTAACGACCGTTTGGCTGGGCTTGATAGGATTTTTAGACGATTACATAAAGGTCTTCAAAAAAGACAAGGCCGGTTTAGCTGGCAAGTTTAAAGTAGTTGGACAACTAGGTCTTGGCCTCATCATTGGACTAAGTCTATACTACAACAATGAGGTGGTAGTTCGTGACTTTGTTACCCAGGACAAAGCCACAGAAGCCCAAATCGCGGCATCCACAGAAAACTTCAAAAACGAAGTCGGTGACGTAGTCTATATACTTGATACCAAATCAACTTCGACGACCATACCATTTGTAAAGGGCCATGAGTTTGATTATGCCGATTTACTTTTCTTTTTAGACAAAAAACAGGCAAAAAAATATGCATGGATAGTTTATGTACTAATTGTCACCTTTATCATCATTGCTGTCTCAAATGGAGCCAATTTAACCGATGGCATTGACGGCCTTGCAGCTGGCACCAGTGCCATTATTGGCCTTACACTAGCCGTGTTGGCGTACATATCGGGGAATGCCATTTTTGCGAAATACCTCAATGTCATGTTCATTCCTTTTCAAGGTGAACTTGTCATTTTCGGGGCAGCGTTTGTTGGGGCGTGTATCGGCTTTTTATGGTACAACTCATACCCAGCGCAAGTCTTTATGGGAGATACAGGCAGTTTAGCCTTAGGCGGCATCATAGCAGTGTTTGCCATTATGCTCCGTAAAGAACTTCTAATCCCAATTCTATGTGGCATTTTCTTGGCTGAGAACCTGTCTGTTATGATTCAGGTAAGCTACTTCAAATACACCAAAAAGCGATATGGAGAGGGCAAACGCATCTTCAAAATGTCGCCGTTACACCATCATTTTCAAAAGCTCGGATATCCCGAACCCAAAATCGTCACACGGTTTTGGATTGTAGGTATCATGCTCGCAGCAGTCACCATAATCACATTCAAACTAAGATAGAGTGAGCCAACGAACAGTCATATTGGGTGCAGGTGAAAGCGGGACAGGTGCGGCTATTTTAGCGAAGCATTTGAATCACGACGTTTTCGTATCAGACAAAGGTCTGATTAAGCCTAAGTATGCGACAGAATTAACCGAGGCTCATATAGCATTCGAGCAAGAAAAACACACGGAAGCAAATATTCTCAACGCCGACCAAGTAATTGTCAGTCCTGGGATTCCCTTAAAAGCACCCATTATTCAAAAACTATTGGCGCAAGGAACGCCAGTTATCTCTGAAATTGAGTTTGGAGCAAAGCATACCAACGCGACGCTTATTGGCATTACGGGTACCAATGGCAAAACCACTACAGCCCTCCTCACCCACCATCTACTCAAAGGAGCTGGACTCCAAGTTGGATTGGCTGGAAACGTAGGTCACAGCTTGGCACGTCAAGTAGCGCACACCACACACACGCACTACGTCATCGAATTGAGCTCGTTTCAGCTAGACCTCATGTTTGACACAAAATTGGACTATGCAGTGCTGTTAAACATTACACCAGACCACTTAGATCGATACGATTCGTACCAAGACTATATCGCGTCAAAATTTAGAATTACGCAAAACCAAACGGTAAATGACAAATTCATTTACTGCTCCGATTCGGAACCAGTTACCGAATACTTATCCAATCACACGATTGACGCCACAGCCATTCCTTTTACGCTTCACGGAGAAGTGACGGAAGGTGCTTGGGCAGACGAAAACGCATTTCATATCACTTTAAATCAACCAAAAATAAAATTCAAAATGAATTTAAATCAACTTACAATTAGTGGGAAACACAACACCTACAACTCTATGGCTGCATCCATCGTAGCCAACTCTTTATTGATCAGAAACGACGTGATCAGAGAAAGTTTGATGGACTTTAAAAACATTGAACACAGACTGGAATTTGTTACTGCTGTAAAAGAAGTCGACTACATTAACGACTCTAAAGCGACCAACGTAAACTCTGCATGGTATGCCCTTGAAAGCATGAAAAAGCCTGTGGTTTGGATTGCTGGTGGCATCGACAAAGGCAACGATTACGAGAGCCTTGTGCCTTTAGTGAAGGAAAAGGTGCGTATTCTAATTTGTCTTGGCAAAAACAACATTGCCTTGCATCAAGCCTTTTCAAAACACGTTGACATGATTATTAATGTAATGTCAGCAAAGGAAGCCGTGCAAGTAGCCAACGGTTTGGCATTTAAGAATGAAGTGGTTTTACTGTCTCCTGCATGTGCAAGTTTCGACTTGTTTGAAAGCTATGAAGACCGTGGCCGTCAATTTAAATACGAAGTCCGCAATTTGTAGATAGATGTTAAAATGGATACGCGAAAATATTAAGGGCGACCACCTTATTTGGTTCGTCGTTGCGCTCCTGTCTGTTTGGGGTGTGTTGGCTATTTATAGTTCAACCTGTTCGTTAGCGTATCGTGAGCAAGGTGGCAATACCGAGTATTATTTGATAAAGCACGTAGGCATTTTATTGATGGGTTTATTCCTGATGTGGCTTACGCACATGGTTGATTTTCAATATTACTCTCGTCCTGCCAAGTACCTTGTATACCTCGCCATTTTACTCCTCATCTACACACTTATTTTTGGAAATGATTTAAACCACGCGAAACGGTCGATCACTATTCCAGGCATTGGCCTTTCGTTTCAATCGTCCGATTTTGCCAAAGTAGCTTTGGTGATGTATATCGCTCAATTTTTGTCCAAAAGGCAGGAGTCGGTCGACAATTTTAAGAAAACCTTTTTACCGGTACTCATAGTCATCGTAGCTGTCTGCGCCCTCATTGGTGTCGCCGATTTATCTACTGCAGCTGTCCTTTTTGCGACATCGATATTACTACTGTTTATCGGACGTATACCAGCCAAGCATTTGTTGGCTCTGATTGGTTCTGGAACCATTGTCATTAGCATTTTGGTATTTGCCATTTGGAAATCCGATACCGACATTGGTCGGGTGACTACTTGGAAACATCGAATCGAAAGCTATGTAAGCTTTGTTGGAGGAGATGAAACTGCAGAATCTTATCAAAACCAACAAGCCAATATCGCTATTGCTAATGGTGGTCTCACTGGCAAAGGTCCGGGTAAGAGTGAACAACGAAATTTCTTGCCGTTGGCTTTTTCCGATTTCATATACGCCATCATTTTAGAAGAATATGGATTAATTGGCGGATTGTTTGTGATGATACTATACCTCACGTTGTTGTGGCGTGCGGTTCTGATTGTCGTACATTCTCCAAAAGCATTTGGGGCTTTATTGGCCATTGGTCTTTCCATGACATTAGTCATACAAGCCTTTATGAATATGGGCGTTGCCGTTCATTTACTACCAAATACGGGTCTACCCCTACCCTTTATCAGTATGGGGGGAACGAGTTTATTATTTACCAGCATCGCCATGGGCATTATCCTAAGCGTTAGCCGATTCTCAAATCAATCTGAAACAGAAAATGAAGCCTAATCTAAGCATACTCATTTCTGGAGGTGGCACAGGTGGCCACATATTTCCAGCCATTGCCATAGGCAAGGCATTGCAAGCAAAATATCCAGATGCCAAAATCGAATTTGTTGGCGCAAAGGATAAGATGGAAATGGAAAAAGTACCTGAAGCTGGATTTAAAATTACCGGCTTATGGATCAGTGGTATCGACCGAAAAATCTCACTAAAGAACTTTGCCTTTCCGTTCAAACTCATATCGAGTGTTTTCAAGTCTTTTGGCATCATTAGACGTGTTAAACCTGATATAGCCATAGGTGTTGGTGGCTTCGCAAGTGGTCCGTTGCTTTATGCGGCAAATGTTAAAGGCATACCTACCTTAGTTCAGGAGCAAAACAGCTATCCAGGCATCACCAATAAATTATTGGCCAAAAAAGCCAATAAAATATGTGTTGCGTTTGAAGGCATGGAGCGGTTTTTCGAGAAAGACAAAATCGTCATAACAGGAAATCCAATTAGAGAACAACTTCTGAATTGTACCAAAACAGTATCTGAAGCACGAGCTCATTTCCACTTACAAGATGTTCCGACAATCCTAATAATCGGTGGCAGCTTAGGGGCTCGTACCATAAATAAAGCTGTTGAACAAAATTTAAATCTGTTAAAAGAAGAAGGTGTTCAAATCCTCTGGCAAACTGGTAAGTCATACCAAAACACAAAAGAAGTGTTTGGCGTACAGACAACTTTCATCACCGAAATGGATTTGGCATATCGAGCAGCTGATGTCGTTATTTCAAGAGCCGGCGCATCTAGTCTATCAGAGCTTAGTGTCTTGGGCAAGGCATGTATCCTGGTTCCAAGTCCGAATGTAACAGAAGACCACCAAACTAAAAATGCTATGGCGTTGGTAAACAAAGCGGCAGCTGAAATGGTGACCGATGCAAACGCATCTAAAGACTTAATTCCTCTTGCTCTAGACATCATTGCAAACGAGGAACGATTAAAGACATTGAAAACTAATATAACGGCACTTGGCAAAGTACACGCCACTGACGAAATCGTAGCTGAAATTGAGAAATTAATCCAACCTTGAATTTGTCGAAAATCCATATCGTCTTTTTTATAGGCATCGGCGGCATTGGTATGAGTGCGCTCGCTCGCTATTTCAACACGATTGGTAAAAAGGTCATTGGCTACGACAAAACAGGAACGCGCATTACAGATGCCTTACAAAAGGAAGGCATTTCGATTGGATTTAAAGATGACGTTGACTGGGTCAAACAACAACTTAAAGGAGTAGAAAAAGAAGCCATTTTGGTCATATATACGCCCGCTATTCCATCGAACGCGGAAATAAAACAGCATTTCATCGACCAAGCATATCAAATTGTCAAGCGATCTCAAGCCTTAGGTATTATCACCGAGAACTCAACCAATTTATCAATTGCGGGTACTCATGGCAAAACCACTACCAGTTGTTTGTTGTCGCACATACTTACGACTGCCAATATCCCGCATGTGGCTTTTTTAGGCGGAATCGCGACCAATTACAACAGCAATTACTGGAACAACTTAACAGCGCAAGACCCAATAATAAGTGTTACAGAAGCGGATGAGTTTGATCGATCGTTTCTCACCTTGCGTCCTACATACGCTGGCATCACCAACATGGATGCAGACCATTTGGACATATACGAGAAGAAGGAACATTTAACGCAATCATTCGTAGAGTTTGGGGATTTGGTTGCCGCCGACGGCAGACTGTTTGTCCAAGCTGATTGCCAACAAGCTTTTACTAAATCCATTACTACATACGGCATAGAAACCGGAAGAATAAGTGCCCGAAACGTACACATTCACAATGAAAGCTTTGTGTTTGATTTGTATCTGGAAAACGACGTATACAGGTTGTTGAAGCTAGGTATCCCTGGACAACACAATGTTGAAAATGCTGTGGTTGCTTCTGCAATCGCAACAGAAATGGGCGTGTCGGAATCAGACCTGCGAAATGCACTTGCCAGTTTTAAGGGCGTCAAACGCCGATTTGAATATGTTGTTAATCAAAAGGACTGCATTTTTATCGACGATTACGCACATCATCCAACGGAACTAGATGCCATCATAGGCGCAACCAAACAACTATATCCGAATCAAAAAATTACGGGCATTTTTCAACCCCATTTATATAGTCGCACCCGCGACTTTATGGACGAATTTGCGCACAGTCTGTCGGCATTGGACGAAGTCATCCTAATGGACATTTATCCAGCTAGAGAGCTCCCGATTGAAGGAGTTACAAGTGAGGTACTATTAGATAAAATCGCTACTTCAAAATCGCTACTTACAAGAGACGAAATACTCAATAAAGTGTCGAACGTAAAACCAAACTTGCTCTTGACACTTGGCGCTGGAGACATTGACACATTGGTACAACCATTAAAAAACCAACTGATTGTAGCATGAAGAAGTTTATGATACGTTGGGTGATTTTAGGTGTTGGCTTGTTGGCTACGATTACACTTTTTCTCTTTTTTAAAAATAAGAATGCCCAACAAGTGTGTCAGTCCTTTGAAATACATTTTGTCCAAAAGCAAGTACCGTATTTATCAAAATCGGAACTCAAACAATACTTAGATCGAGACACCATTCGCTTTATTGGGGAACCTATCAAAACAATTGATTTAAGCAAAATTGAAGCGAGCTTACATACCAATCCATACATCAAAAACGCAGATTGTTATTTCAAGATGGATGGTCAGTTGTATATGGATATTGAACAGAAAACGGCCATATTAAGAGTGATTCCAAATGTTGGCAAGAGCTATTATTTGGATGAAGACGGCAAGCGTTTTCCACTGTCGGCACACCACACATCAGATGTAAAAGTGGCTACAGGATATATTACCTCAAATTTGGACAGTAAACTGTACATATTCACACGCTATGTTAATCAGTCTACCTTCTGGAACTCCTTTATTGAACAGATATTTGTCAGACCCAATGGAGATATAGTCTTCACCACACAAATAGGTGGGCACGAAGTAGTAGTTGGTGATAATAGTAGGTTAAAACAGAAGTTTCAAAAATTAGAACAGTTTTACCAACGAGCATCAGTAAATCAAGGTTGGGAGGTTTATCGAGAGATAAACCTGAAGTACAAGGATCAAGTAATTTGCAAAAAGTAGCATGGCTGAAAACAAAATCATAGTTGGATTAGACATTGGAACCACCAAGATCTGCACGATTGTATGTCGAATGGGTGAATACGGGAAAGTTGATATTTTGGGATTAGGTCAAGTTCCGACGAACGGCGGTGTAACAAGAGGTGTTGTTTCAAACATCGACAAAACGGTTAATGCCATCATCGAATCAACTGCACATGCTTCAAAGAATTCAAATGTCGATATCAATAGAGTTCATGTAGGTATTGCTGGAGCACACATTAACAGCTTACAGCACAAAGGCATGATCATTCGGAATGATGCGGACTTAGAAATCAATCAAGACGATTTAGACAAACTGGAGAAAGACATGCACAAGCTGTCTGTTAGTCCAGGAGATAAAATTATTCACGTATTGCCACAAGACTTTACGGTAGATGACGAACCGGGTATCGTCGACCCAATCGGTATGGCTGGTGTGAAGTTAGAAGGAAACTACCACATCATTACTGGTCAGATTACTGCTGCCAAAAACATTTACAAATGCGTTGAAAAATCTGGCATTAAGGTTTCAGAATTGACCTTGGAGCCATTGGCTTCAGCTCATTCGGTATTAAGCGATGAGGAACTAGAAGCTGGTGTTGTATTAGTGGATATTGGAGGTGGAACAACTGACGTTGCCATTTTCCACGAAAACATTATTCGACATACTGCTATCATTCCTTACGGAGGAAATATCATTACTGAAGACATTAAAGAAGGCTGTAACGTCATGAAGAATCAAGCTGAATTGCTTAAAACGCGGTTTGGTTCAGCATTGGCAGACGAGTCGACTGAAAACGAAATTGTGTCGATTCCTGGATTAAGAGGAAGAGAACCAAAGGAAATTTCTGTAAAGAATTTATCCATGATTATCAATGCACGGGTTTCTGAAATATTGGAATTGGTGTATTACGAAATCAAATCAAGTGGATTAGAAAAGAAACTTGTAGGTGGTATTGTGATCACTGGTGGTGGCGCTTTACTTAAGAACATAACACAACTTGCTGAATACATTACTTGTCTAGATGCCCGCATTGGATATCCTAATGAGCATCTTGCTAAAGGACTAGTAGAAGAAGTTAAGAGCCCGATATATGCGACTGCCGTTGGTTTAGTATTGAAGGGGTTGCGCGAAAATTCTGAAGCATATAACGATTTTATGGCGCAAGAGGAAGTGGCAGTTGAAGCTGATTATGCTGAGATGAGTTCTGAGGACAAAGACCGAAGCATTAAGGCCGAAAGAAGAGAACACTTCTTTACCAAATTTAAAGCTTGGTTAAAGGACGAAAGCGACATTAAAGATTTTTAGAACAAAGCGCATGAATTTTAAAGTAGACTTACCTAAAGACAAATCTTCGATTATTAAAGTAATTGGAGTTGGAGGCGGTGGCGGAAACGCTGTTAATTATATGTATGAGCAAGGCATCTCTGGTGTCGATTTCTTCATATTCAATACCGACAACCAAGCTTTAGAGATGAGTCTAGTACCCAATAAAATTCAAATTGGAAACGAACTGACTGAAGGACGTGGAGCTGGATCAAATCCTGAAGTGGGTAAACATGCCGCTGAAGAAAGCTTAGAAGACATCATTGACTCGTTAGGTGTTAATACCCAAATGGTATTTGTAACTGCCGGAATGGGTGGTGGAACAGGAACAGGTGCCGCACCTGTCATTGCGAAAGCAGCCAAAGACATGGGCATATTAACTGTTGGTATTGTGACTACACCATTTTCGTTTGAAGGTGGAAAGAGAGTTGCTGCCGCAGAACAAGGATTAGCTGAAATGAGAGAAGTCGTTGACTCGCTGTTGGTGATTTCAAACGACAGAATAAAAGACATGTACGGTAACTTAAAAATTACCGAAGCGTTTTCACACGCTGATAATATACTAACTACTGCCGCGAAAGGAATTGCGGAAATTATTACCATCGCAGGTAGCATTAACGTGGATTTTGAAGACGTTAAAACTGCCATGACCAACAGCGGTGTTGCTATTTTAGGTAATGGGGTTGCTGAAGGTGATGACCGTGCAACTCGTGCTGCGGAATTTGCTTTGAACTCGCCGTTGTTGAACGACAATAAAATTACTGGGGCTAGCGACTTACTTATTAATATCTCCTATGGAGACGAAGAAGCTAGAATGGACGAGTATGCAGCCATCAACGAGTTCTTCCAAGAACAAGCTGGGATGGATGCCAACCTAAAATGTGGTTTGTGTTATGACGACACATTAGGTAGTACAATATCTGTTACCATAATCGCTACAGGATTCCACAAAGCCGAAAACCGATACATGGGTGTTGAAGGCATTGTGGCAGAAGAAGAACATATACTCGAAGGCACACAGTATACGCCAGAAAGTGTTGAAGAAACAGAAACGGCAGATCAACCAAAAAAACAAACAAGCATCTTCGACTTTATCGAGGGTTCTGATGAAGAAGAAGATGAGATTCGGCTTGCTAATACCAAGGTTGAGGAAATGAAGGAGCGTATTGTAAAGCTGAAAGAGCTGAGCAAAACTGCAAATTCTCAGGAAGGTATGGAAGAGTTAGAAAATGTACCTGCGTACAAACGTAGAGGCGTTAAACTCAGTCAGACTTTACATTCTTCAGAAACGGATATTTCACGCACATCCTTAATAGATGAGCCTGATAGCAAACCTGAAATTAAAACGAATAATAGCTTTCTACATGATAATGTAGATTGATACGATTTTGACTACACATGCGACTTGAACAGGGGGACGCTAGCATTTGAGAAAATGTTTTTGTACCCCCTTTCTTTATTCAATTATTGAATTACTGAATGATAGAATAATAGAAAAAGGGAGAAGCAATGTATCGAAATTTTATAATGACATTGAGGCGGTTGAGTTACAACGAAACCGTTTGAATACTTTGACTACACATGCGACTTGAACAGGAGGGCATGATCATTTGAGAAAATGATTTTGTACCTCCTTTCTTTTTTAAGGACGAATTGTTGACTGTCTGAATTGGCTACGCGTCATTCAGAGCGCAGCGAAGAATCTCAAGTATGTGGGGGTTAGCAATTGGCTACACGTCGTTCAACTTCAACTTCAACTTAACCCTAACCCCTAACTCCTAATGCCTGATGGCGCGTTGAATAATAGAATTATAGAATTATAGAATTGGCTACGCGTCGTTCAACTTCAACTTCATCTTCAACTTCAACTTCAGCTAGCCTTCGTATTCACCAAATTCATCGCCATACCGATGCCTCGAAAGACCATTTCCTCGATGCCTTTTTGCATTTTGGCGTATAACTGTGGTAAAGCTGCAGCTTCCGACTCAGTCCATTCCCCAAGCACATAATCAATTTGTTGTCCAGTGGAGAATTCAGCGCCGATGCCTACACGTAGTCTTGGGTACTTAGAGCCATTTAAAGCCTCCTGTACGCTCTTTAACCCATTATGCCCTCCGTCACTACCTTTTGTCCGCATACGAAGCGTACCGAACGGCAAATTGAGGTCGTCGGTAACAATAAGAATTTGGTGTTGTTCAAGAGAAAGCTTTTGCATCCAAAAACGCAAAGCGTTTCCGCTTAAGTTCATATAAGTATCTGGCTTTAAGAAATGAAGGTTTCGTCCGCGATACCGGTGGACAGCATATTGCCCAAATCGTTCGTTCGTAAACGTAAAGTTGTATTGTTCAGCCAAATAATCAAGCAAGCCAAAACCAACATTATGCCTAGTGTTGGCGTACTTGTCTCCAATATTTCCTAATCCGACAATTAAATATTTCATGTGTTGTCTCCCGCTTTGTACGACGGATAAATAGAGGCTAAAAAGCCTAACAAACTAATAACAAATACCACACCAACCAGATCCATTGGATTTAGACGGACTGGGAAGTACTCGACAAAACTACCTTCTAAGGGGACAATGCCGTACGCCTTTTGGATCCAAACAAATCCGACGCCAACGATTAAACCAAAAACGATACCGACCCATGTGATTAACATGCCTTCCTGTAAAAAAATGTTGCGGATGGTTCTGACTGGCGCACCCATGCTTTGTAGTATTTGTATGTCCTTTTTCTTCTCGAGGACCAACATGGTGAGGGCACCAATTGTATTAAAAGCTGCGATTAACACCACTAAGGTCAGAATAGCGAATGTTGCCCACTTCTCAGTTTTGAATACTTTGTAGGCAGCCTCATTTTGCTCCGACCGGTTTCTGACCAAATACTTTTCACCTAATTGGGTTTCAATACTTGCTTCGATGTCTTTCAGATCATCTGGGTCCACTTGAAGTTCTAATCCACTTACACGACCTTTTACATCAAACAGTGCTTGAACGATTTCAAGTGACGCAATTATTAAATCCTTATCTCCATCTTCATTCAACACCACCACACCAGAAGGAATGACGTATTGCATATTCAATGAAGCGTCTGGATTTAACTGGTTGTACTCCACTCCTTTTTTCGGGACGAATAAGGTCGCTTTCGTTTGAATGCTTTCGAGGTTGATGTTTATACTAGAGGCTATTGCACTTCCGAAAACGGCGAACTGAATGCCGTCTTTTTCAAGTTTGTAATCACCGTAAACGATGAAGGTATCGACGTTTGTTACCGTTTTAAACGATGCGTCTACTCCTTTAATCTTCGCAATCTCTTGTGCATCGCCATACCGTACAACTACATTGTCTTCAAGTGTTTTTGAAATCTGTTTGATGCCTTGAATATCCTTTAGTTGTAGAATGAGAGAATCGCCATTAAAGGTTTTGGCATACTTCGCTTCTATTTTTATGTCTGGATCAAACGAATCATCCATGCCTTTCACGAGTCCTTCAAGTCCGTTTAGAAACGACAAGATTATTATCATCACGGCAGTACCTACCATAAAAATAAGCACCGAAATGGCAGAAATGATGTTAATAGCATTGGTATTGTTTTTAGAAAATAAATACCGTTTGGCTATGAATCGAACCAGATTCATTTTTAGGATTCGTCTTTCTTGATTTGATTTAACAAGTCTTCAATGCGCGCTGCTCGATCGATACGATCATCGGAATAAAATTGGATATCCGGCATTTTACGCATTTGGTTTTTCAACTTCTGTGCTAAGTAATGTCGGATGGTCGCCTTATTGTCTTGCAGAATAGCTAAGTCCTTCTCTTTGTCTTTTGAGTTTAAGAAACTTAAAAACACTTTCGCCAAACCTAAATCTGGTGTTACCTCAACCTCCAATACAGTAACCATAACGCCAGGCAACAATTGTTTGGCCGCTGAGTCTACGATTACACCAAGGTCTTTTTGTAATTGCTTTCCTAATTTGTCTTTTCTACTCAATGTTTTTTCCTGTACTGCAAAACTACGTTTTATTGTTTTAGGGCTGATAGCCTTCAATTGATTTTCTACATCTACCTCAATCTACCCCAAGCCGGCTTCCGTAATTAGCCGGACGGTCGAAGCGAATATATAATTAAGGTGAATTTTCAGAGTGATAGACGCCAGGAGAGAGCGATGAATCTGACGATTTTATATAATTATGAAAGACAAGTATGTGGTCAACACGAATCAGACATCTCCAATCTGAAATCTCCAATCTACAATCTCCAATCCAAAATCTCCAATATACAATCTCCAATCTGAAATCTCCAATCTAAATTCATCAGATTTATCTTTAAAAACCAGACTCTCATCGTAAAAAAGAAATAATATCAAAACAAAACATGATATATTTGTGATATCAATTTAATATCACATATGGAAAAAACGTACAAACCCGTCTCTGGCTACATCATGTTGTTTGCCATCCTACTTATGGGCGCTGTAATCGGCGTAGGCATCATGATTAAAAACCCCATCATACTCGTTGTAGCAGCGTTCTTGATGATTATACTAATGAGTGGATTTGTCATAGTAAGTCCTAACGGCTCTGGTGTACTCACCTTATTTGGTGCGTATAAAGGCACCATCCGCGACAATGGTTTCTTTTGGGTGAATCCGTTTTTCAAAAAACAAAAAATTTCTCTTCGAGCGCGAAACTTAGACACTCCTCCTATTAAGGTTAACGACAACCTTGGAAACCCAATAAAAATTGGTGCAGTCGTTGTTTGGAAGGTGAAAGAGACGTACAAAGCTGCCTTTGACGTGGACGATTATCAGAATTTCGTGAACATACAAAGTGAAGCTGCCATCAGAAAATTAGCAGGTGCATATCCATACGATGATTTTGAAGATGAACATACTGGTGAGACTAACCACCTTACGTTAAGAAGCGGTGGTGTGGAAATTGACGATAAGTTGGAGGACGCCATTACACGTCGTGTTCAGATAGCCGGGATCGAAGTTATCGAAGCACGTATAAGCTACCTTGCTTATTCAGAAGAAATTGCCAGCGCCATGCTTCAGAGACAACAAGCAACGGCCATCATTGCTGCCAGAAAGAAGATTGTTGAAGGCGCAGTTGGCATGGTCGACGATGCCTTGATCCAACTTAGTGAACGCGGCATTGTCGATTTAGATCAAGATAAAAAAGCAGCCATGGTCAGTAATTTATTGGTGGTGCTTTGTTCAGACAAAGCCGCTAACCCAATCATAAATGCAGGTACCTTACACAACTAATTATGGATAAGTACATCATATTAGAAAAGAAAATGTTTGAAAAATCTGCGGCCTTTGAAAAGCGTATTAACGACCAACATAGAAAAGGATATCGCGCAGTAAACATGGCTCTAGGTCAGGGATATGCCGTATTAATGGAAAAAATGAGTTAACGTGGGTAATAAAAAAGCATTTGCTTTACGTATGGATGAAAAAATGTTAGCCGCCGTTGAAAAATGGGCGGCTGACGAGTTTAGGAGCACCAATGGACAAATTGAATTCCTATTAAGTGAAGCGTTAAAAAAAGCTGGGCGTTTACCTAAGCCAGATAAAAAAACGGAATAACTCTCCCATTAGAGTTAAAATATGGCCTTATTCCAGCTTCTTAGCGAACAACTCTTCATTGTCAGATTTGCAGCAAAATTGCAGATATAATGCAGCGTTTTGATATCTTTGGGTGTTTAGCCATAAACGATTTAGAGTGATGCCCTTCAAACGCCGTTCGCAAATTCTTAAAACAACCTTTGTCTTAACGGCAATCGTGTTTAGTTTTTTCTCCTCAGTTAAGGCGGATCACATTATCGGTTCTGACTTTTCATACAGCTGTACGAGCACCAACGACAGTATCTTTAACGTTGTCTACAATTTTTACCGTGACTGCAATGGATGTTATGTTTTAGGGCAATCTCCAAAGTGTGGAACATCGGAAAACTGTGCGTCCAGTAGCACGGCACCTACTTCATTAAAAGTAACGTGCTTAAAAGGTGGCAATTTCTCGACGACCCTATCTCTTAAAAGAACTTCAATTGTTGACATCACCAAAACCTGTAAAGCAGTTAAAAGTAGATGTGCTCAACCTTGTAATGGTTCATTCCCATACGGTATAGAAAAACACACCTTCGAGGGACAATTAGACCTAACTCAAGCCATTAAAAATGGTTGCTGCAACGTGGAAATCTCGGCCTTGTTGTATGTACGTAGTGCGCTAATTACGACTGGACAACAGCAACAAACGTTTTACACTTCTTGTGAAATAAATGTGTGTGATGCAAAATGTAACACATCTCCTACCCTAACAAATGACCCGGTAGCTATTTTATGCTGTAACCAACCCTACGTCTTTAACAACGGTGCGGTTGACTTTGCCGACAACGATTCAATATCCTACAGTTTTGCACCAGCTTTTCGTGGACAAAACCAACAAACAAGTTATAGTGGAAGCCGTAGTCCTGACAACCCAATTTCAACTTATTACCCAGGTTCATTAAAGTTTCCATATTGTAATCCAAACGCAAACCCACCCATTGGTATTTGCCTTGATGAGTTTACAGGAGACATCATATTTACGCCTACCAAGTGCGGAGAAATTGCCGTTGTCGTGATCCAAATGACGGAATGGCGAAAAGACTCTACTGGAAAATACAAAAAGATTGGAGTCACGCGACGTGATATGCAATTCATTGTCATGAGTTGTCCAGACAACAACCCACCGTCTATCACCAATACCAAATACACGTTCAGGGTTTGTGAAGCCGAACAAATCTGCTTTAACATCACAACCGACGATAAAGTAAAGAAACCACCTCCACCCACTCCTGCTCCAGATCCTGATACTGTTCAGTTGAATTGGAACAGAGGTATTCCAGGTGCTACCTTTACCATTATTGATACCAGTGCAAGACTAAAAACCGGAAGATTTTGTTGGACGCCACCTTTAGGAACGTCTTCCACCCTTCCATACACCTTTACAGCAACGGTTAACGACGACGCTTGTCCACTAGCTGCGAGTGCAACAAGGGCATTCCAAATTTATGTAGACCCAATGGCACAGGCCGAAAGAGACGTTGACACCTTTGACTGCGGCAAATACTCCTTTACAAGTACACCTTTCCCTAACTTCCTAAATCCACCGAAATATCGTTGGCAATTGATGGATACTGCTGGGAATATTATTTTCAATAAAAACATTGCCAAGTTTGAATCTACTGGTTCTTTCCTGAGTACCCAACAAAGCGACACAGTCATTTTCAGACGAGGCGGCAAGTATGTGATACAACACGTGATCACCAACCGCCCAAAATGTGAAACGTATTACTACGACACGCTGGTAGTTCCTCCATTGCTTGAGGTTGATTTGGCTTTTGGTCCAGATACATTTATATGTGAAGGAACCACTTTACGTCTAAAGCCAAACGTTTTAAACTCTGTTCCTCCAGTCCAATATGCTTGGGAGAACGGTGACACAACTGATTATTTAGACATTCAAATTACAGCACCAACGACTGACTCAGCTTTTAGAGTTGAGATTAAAGACAAATCTGGATGTACGGATTGGGACAGCACATTGGTGTTTTTAAAACCCAATCCACATGTAACCATTGGGCCAGATAGGCGTATTTGTACGTACGATTCTATCCAACTATTCCCGAACGATAGTTTGGCGTATTGGGATGACCCTCGCGACACGTTTGACGCAGTTGTACAAGGAGACACACTCTATTACGAATGGACCTTAAATGGTGCAGTCATCAGTCAAGATACGGCTTTATTGAAGGTCAATGTTGGCGGTGAATATGTTATTAAGGTAACGGACAGTATTGGCTGTTTTGACACCGACACAGTTCAGTTATATGTGAACGATACGGTGACAGCAAACGCCGGCAAAGACTTATCCGTATGTTGGGACGATTTTATAGAACTCGTCGCAACAGATGTAGATACTGCAGGAAATGCCAAATCTGGTTATTTCCAATGGTGGGACATTACCGTGCCCCCAACCAAAACCAACCTAGGTCAAAAAGACACTTTGGCGTATAACATAAGAAAGACGACCAATTTCCAGTTAGAGTTATTCGTTACCGAAGACACGACAACGTGTTATGACAACGACACTGTATTTGTCAATGTGAAACCATTGCCAGTTTACACAATGGCAGCGGACATGGAAATATGTTTTGATGCTGGAGATATCAACTTGCGTCTATTGGAAGACAGCAAGGCACCAAACGGCAAATGGACTTGTCCGAAAAGACCTGGCATGATTGACCAAGGCTATATCTACCAAACCGATTTATCTGGCGCGGTCGACAATTCAGTAACTGATGTCTTATACTATTCATACACGCATCCATCAACTGGTTGTGTAAAAACAGACTCATTAGAAATAAAAGTCAACCCACTACCAAAGGTTCGAATTCGCGACGGTTATTTCTGTCAGGACAAAGGGGTAGTTGATATGGTTGATGACAAGATTATAGATTTACCAGGTGGCGCGACGTTGAGTTTGGGTCGACAAGCATGGAAGTGCCTAGACTGTGGTGTTTATAACGCAAATAATATCATTAAAGATGAGGGTTCAGGAAATCCTGGTGCTCAACAAGATTTTAAAATTTATATCAATGAAAATGTAATGCCGTTGGGTGGTAAGAACTCCGATAGCATTATTGTAGAATTTGAATTTAGAAATGTGTTCGGTTGTTACAACCGCGACACAGCCACCATTACCGTGGCCAAAGTGCCAAAAATCACCAACACCGGCTTCCCGGATTTATGTTGGGATGAGGGCATTGTCGAATTAAAAAGCCTAAGTAACGTAACACCAAAGGATGGTATTTGGAAAGCGATTACAGCTTCTGGTTATGCTAACCCTGCAGGACTAAACAAAGCGCTAAAAGGTGATACTCTTAACGGAGACACACTAAATACGTTAGGAACCACAAGACCTGGAGAAGGACAAAGCTTCCGATATCGTATGCGTTACTTCCACGGCAGATCTGGTTGTCCAACCTTTAGCGACACCAATTTAATTATTCGTGGACTACCAATACCGATTATTGACACCGTACCGTTTTACAGTGTAAACAAAACCAAATCACCTTATGCGTTTTGTGATCTAGACAAAGCGGTTGATATGCAGGTGAATTATTCTGGTGGGCTTTGGTCAAGTACCGAATCTAGTTCCATTTCCGGTTCCAGATTTAACCCTGCCAATGTATCCAATCCGAATACACCGTTTTACATCGCATATTCTTTTACCGACATATATGGTTGTCAGGGAAAAGACTCAGTGCGTGTTGTCGTACATCAGCAACATACACTCGACCTACCAAGAGATACCGCTATCTGTAGAACCGACAACATGAGTTTACCGGTTAAAGCTACGTATACAAACTCAACGGGAGTGTTGTGGATTCCACTTACAGGTGGTTCCGTGGCCAACTCAGGTGCGGATCAGACCACGTTTAGTTTTGCGACATCGCCTGACTCGGTACAAACGCATTTACTGTATGCCCAAACATTAGAAAATAGCAACAACGTTTGTCCCTTCGCTGAAAACACTATGCAGGTGACTGTTCATCCAAAACCGATAGTGGATATTACGGCGGATACCTTAAACGGTTGTAATCCAGTAGAAGTAACGTTTACGACGACCATATTAAATAAAATTGACCCGAATACCACAACATATGAATGGACGTATTCTGATGGAGGAAGTGACAATGTACAGAACCCGAATCATACGTTTACGACCGATGGTCCGAATTCTGTGGATGTTAAAATTACCTCAGCTTTTGGTTGTGAAACCGACACGACGCTTAACGTAGAGGTGTATCCTATTCCAAATGCGAACTTTACTCCTGATCCTAATAACAGTACCACTGCGGCCTTACCTAAATTCCAGTTTAACAACCAGTCGACGGTTAATGGTATGTGGGGATCTAGTTTATCAGAACATTTATGGGACTTCGGTATATTGAATGAAATTGATGATACTTCTACAGAAGTGAGTCCGTTGTTCTTTTATCCTTCAGACACGGGTACATATGACGTCACTTTAACGGTTCGCACACAGTATGGTTGTGAATCAGAAATAACCCATCAAGTCATTATTGGTCCAGACATATTGGTGTACATACCAAATGCCTTTTCACCAGATGGTGGTGGACCAGAAGCCAACGAAGGGTTCCGTGCTGTGGTGAATGATGCTGCCAAAGAATACCATTTGGTCATTTTCAACCGTTGGGGAGAGGTGATTTGGGAATCAAAAGACCGAGAAGCAGAATGGGACGGCAAGTATGGTCGCGAAGCTGGCTGGGACGGAGATCCTAGCACCAAAGGGAGCGACACACGCGAACCTGTTTCACAAGATGTGTATGCGTATTACTTAAGAATTGTGAGCTGGAAAGGCGAAGAATTTAAGTATGCGGGTACAGTGACGTTGATACGGTAATAGAATCTACTCCAACCTTTCAGGGAGAACAATCCAATCACTTGGGTGATTAGCTCTATCAAATAACATCCAATAGTCTTTGCTTTGCGTTAAGGTTACAAATTACCTTTGATAAAAAATCACAATGTAATAACTTTGTAATTACATTATGGAACTTCCTATTATCAAAATTGGCAATTCAAAAGGACTTAGACTTTCAAAAGAAATCTTAAAACGGTATCACATGGATGACAAAGTAGAATTGATTCTAAAAAAGGACCACATCATTATAAAACCGCTCAAGGCAGCGAGAAGTAAATGGGACCAGGCCTTCCAAAAAATGCATGAAAATGGTGATGATGTTTTGTTGGTGAACGATGTGTTTGAGGAAGACATCAGCGAATGAAGATTAGCCAATACCACATTGTGTTAGTCAATTTAGATCCAACGGTTGGGAGTGAAATTAAGAAAACACGACCTTGTCTTATTGTCTCGCCGAATGAAATGAATGAACATTTGCGTACGGTGATTGTGGCGCCAATGACCACGTCAAAGCGTTCTTATCCGAGCAGGTTTGCGCTAAAACACGTTGACCACGCCAGTTATGTGGCTTTGGACCAACTCAGGACTATTGACAAAAGTCGTATTATCAAAGATTTTGGTCCAATATCTGACTCATCAAAACGCAAATGCAAATCCATCATTAAGGAAATGTTGGTGGATTGATGAAAATGAGCTTAATAAAAATGTAGTGTATGATAACCGATTCGCAACAGTTGGCGGACAAGTATCCATGTTGTAACTTAGCTACTTTATGAAGCTTAAACTAAACACCCCGCACTTGTTAAAGCCAAATCGTTGTGGTAAATTCTAAAAAATGAAATTATTTATATTGACCATAATACTTTCTTTGTCAAGCTACTCATGCTCGATGGATAAAGACTGTAGTGACGTAAAAATAGGAACGTTTACGACACAGACAGAATCATACGGTGTGATAACTGTCACTAGAACCGAAACTCAATCAATTGAAGACATTCCGGCGATTAATAAAAAAATGGTAAACTCTATCTATTGGACCAGTGACTGCACATTTACACTTGAATATGAATCTGGAGATAAACCACCAACATCGACTGCAGAATTACCTATTGACTGTGAAATTATCGACGTTGGTGAAGATTACCACATTGTCCGATGCCAAATTAGAGGCACAGAAACGAAGTTTGATTATACAATGAAAAACAAAACGAACTAAGTACAACAAAGTATAAACCGCATTGAAAAGTAGCTAATATTAACCGTTGGCAATTATTAATGAAACCGCATAAATATCTAGTTCTTATTGTTACAATTATGACATCGACTTTGATGTCTTGTAAAAAAAATGTTCAATCGAAAATGATAATTGGAAAATGGAAAGTAGAATCCGTGGCTTTACTTGCCTCAAATTACACTGCACCTGATTACAATTCATCTTTTACATTTAACGAAGATTCAAGTTTCATTATGGAAAACAACCAATTTGGAAAATATCTAGGTAAATGGTACGTAATAAGTAACAACCTAAGTTTGATTCAAGATGGAGGCGACACAACTCTTTTTAAAATAACGGAATTGACTCAGGACAAACTAAATCTTATAGTTGATTTTGGAGAAGGCGATTTACACTTTTTAATGGCTCGAAAGGATTAACAATTGCTAACACACATATACCCAAAAGGCGGTTTACTGAAATCAGGTGTTACTTTAATAGTTAAATTTGGAATACTTAAAACAAACTAACGAGTAAGTCCCTGCTGGGCGTAGTCGCAACCGTTAGCCAACATATGAAAAAAGACGATGAATTAACTATTTATGAAATGAACAAGGCATATGATATGCTATTTGTTTTAGAAGCGAATCCTGATCGCTTTATTTCTAGCAAAACCATTACGGCGCTTCAAGACTTTCTCAATGGTTATTTAACAGGCAATCCATACCCTGACGATTCACCTCCTTTTTGGGATTTTCAAAACTATTTGATTGGAGTTGCTAAGTTCAAATATGAAGGTGGGACCAACAATGTTATTTCAACAATTTTGCTACAGGAATGTAATGATGATCAAAACAAATCGTATCAGAGGTTTTTTGACTACTTGAAGCAATATAAAAATGAAAAAAAATAACGTTGGCTATTCCAAATACCTACCTCTTGGACTCAAAAAAATTAATGCAATGCCCGATTCCCAACTGTTGGCGACAAGTATCAATGTTGTAACTTAGCTTCTTTCCATATCTCAAACAAGCCGCAGCCAGCACACGACTACCATTAAACAAATTATTAAATTAGCACTATGAAAAACATTGTACTACTTGGAATATGCTTAATGGCATTCATGGGTGCATCAAATGCGCAAGTCGGGTCCGCCACTTGGCGTGTAAAAAGTTGCCTCACTAAAAACTGCACCGATGGCAGAGTCATTGCGCTACTGAACAGCCCTTTTACCGATACCGAAACCTGGTCTCTTTTGTATAATGGTTACTTCTCAAATGGTTATCCTCAAGGACAAGGAATCTTAATTATCACAAACACAAAAGGAGATAGCATCCATATACAAGCAACATTCAACGGCAAAAATGCTATGTGGAATGGCACAACCACTTTTCTATTTAACAAACAACCTTACCAAATTATCCGAGGTCAAGCCGGTGTATCAGATTATTTTATCTACCCTACAGACAGTGTATACCGTCAGCAAAAAGTGAACTATTAAGGGTAAAGATTTAAGAGAGAGGTTTTAATATATTTATAACCCTTTAAATCACCCAGAGATGGTAAAGAAGAAAAGTACAAGTTCACTGATCAGTGAATTAAAAAGAAAGACTAGAAAGGTCTACAGTTCAGAAGAAAAGATTAGAATCATTATTGAAGGTATGCGTGGAGAAACCACGATTGCCGAGTTATGTCGAAAAGAAGGTATTAGCCAGGGCAACTATTACAAGTGGGCCAAAGACTTCATGGAAGCAGGCAAACGTCGTTTAACAGGCGATACCATGCGTGAGGCCAGCACTACAGAAGTTCAAGAGCTCAAGGGGGAAAACCGTTCATTAAAAGAACTGGTAGCTGAACTATCCCTAGAGGTAAGAACTTTGAAAAAAAACGTAAATGGAGAAGACTCATAAGGCCCAAGTATATGCATTACAGTCAACAAGAGAAATACGAGTTGATTCAACTTGTAGAGCAATCAGATTTGGGTGTTATCCGCACTCTGAGAGAGCTTAAAATTAACAAAACAACATTTTACAACTGGTACAGAGCTTACACCGAGTTAGGCTATGAAGGACTGGCACGTAAGCCCAGCAAAAGGCAAGGTTCTTGGAATAGAATCAATGAGCAAGACCGGGACAAGGTAGTTGAGATAGCTTTAGAAAGGCCAGAGCTTTCGTCACGTGAAGTGGCCTGGCATATTACCGATACGTACAGCTATTACATCAGCGAATCTAGTGTTTATCGCATACTAAAAGAAAATGGATTAATAACCACACCATCCTTTAGAATCATGAGTGCTTCGGACAGTTTTAAGGATAAAACCACACGAGTCAACCAGATGTGGCAGACGGACTTCACTTACTTCAAGATCTTCGGTTGGGGTTGGTATTACCTGTCAACCATATTAGATGACTATAGTCGATTTATAGTCAACTGGAGGCTGTGCTCTAGCATGAAGGCACAAGACGTGAAAGATACCCTAGATCAAGCCTTATTGGCCTCTGAGGTGTCACAGACCAACAAGCCAAAACTACTATCTGATAATGGATCTTGTTATATCTCAAACGAACTTGCAGAATATCTTGGCAATCAAAATATGGAGCATATTAGAGGCCGTCCGTTACATCCACAGACCCAAGGAAAGATAGAACGCTATCACCGATCCATGAAGAATGTGGTCAAACTAGACAATTATTTTAGTCCTGAACAACTGGAAAGAAAACTCAACGAGTTCGTGGAGTATTACAACTACAAACGCTACCACGAATCTTTGCAGAACTTAACTCCTGCTGAGGTTTACTACGGAAAAGGCGAAGTGAAATTGAAGCAAAGGAAAAAGACCAAAATCAGGACACTTAAGGCTCGTAAAAAACAGTATCAGAAATTTAAACTAAATTAGCATGAACTCTCTCTTAGTTTTTAACTCAAAAAGTTCAACTTTCGCTGAAGACGTACAACGGCTTAAAACCAGTGGTTCAAGTTCAGCTAAACTTGATAACCAAACCTGATATCTGTCAGAAAAAAAGCGAACTGCACGTAGTAATTTGCTAAACAATATCAAGTGAATAAACCTCTTGCGAGGTAATGTAAAAAGATTCCGTTGGATATATGAACAATAACCAGCATGAGCTAAGACTTCAGGTAGAGCGACTCAAAAATGAAGTAGGTGAACTCATTCATTTCTTCCAACAAGATCGTGATTATCACAGAATGGTTTATACGTTTTGGGACGCCAAGGACATCCTAGGTCATCTCACTTTTTGGCATGAGAGCTTTGCTAAAAACCTATCAGATGTGGGGAAAGGCGTAAAACCGAATCCATTAAAAGGGAAATTATCCGAAGTCAATACACTTAGCGTTGAATCAACCAAAAACGAAACCATCACTAATCTGACTCAAAGACTTTCAATTGCTCAAAAAACAATCGAAGAATTCATTTTTAACAAGGATATTACCCTGATCCCATACAAAAAAGGGTCTAGGGATTATTCAAGATTAGAGCATGTGGAAGTCGTTGCGAATCACATAGACAAACACCTAAATGATTTAACAAAACACTATGGCACGACCAAAAAGTAAAACCGAATTATTGGCATTGAGTCAGAGTTTCTCCTCGATTAAAGAAAGGGTAACAACAGAATCGTTTTAAACCTTTACTTTGGCAGAAAATTCGATTACTAATACTATTACAATGGGAAACGCCTCCAGTAGTTCACTGACAATAAAACCCAGAATTAAGTTCATGTTTGACTATGGCTGTTCTCCTTTATGGTTCGTAGATGATACAGTTGCTGACGAATTTGGATACAACATTGATGAATTTAAAAAACTTGGTCTTTCACAGTCCACCATCCAACTCATTGAATTGAATTGCGCCTTTTACGAATCGCAGTTAAATCCGGTGTACCAAGGGTATCCGTCGTTTTGGTCAGGACGCATGCACGTTTTCTTCCAAAGCAATATGCTATCGTTACTTGAGGTAATCAAAAATGAAATTGGTCACAAATACGATGTTGAAAATCATCAAAGCAATGCTGTAAACGTTCAAATGATTGATGCTATCGTTAGTGATTTTGTGCAAGACCCTGTTGCGTTTTCCGTTAAAAACGGCATCACTTTTCAATCAGCAGGTAATTTACAATCGGCAGTTGCTCAAGCTCACAAGACCTGGGTTGAGAAGGAAGCGAAACTGTTTTCATAACCTATCGTGTAACCCAATAGTTACAACTTATTGTAATTTGGCCGCTTCATTAAGAAATGCCACAACGGGTTGACCTTGATTATCACACCACAACAAAAGACATAAACATTCATGGAAAACATTTCTAATAGAGCAATCATCAGTCGCCTGTTCAGTAGTGCTGAACTACATCTAAATCTCGCAGAATATAATCCTGACAATTGGTCGGAATGGTATCAGGCGGTTCAAGGTTTGACTGTTCCAGAAAAGATGGTTTACGTGATTGTGAAGTTAAACCAAACTACTGTAACGAATGGTGGGTTTGTAGAATTCTATGAGGCCTCTTTTGGCATTTTTGCCCCAGAAATCATCCATGCCTTGAACGAAATAAACGCGGTTGCAACGGCAGAAATTGTCTCTGACTCTTTGCAATTTGTGAATCCCAAAGGTCTATTAGATACCGATTTTAAAGCATCTGTTTTTAAGCTTGAATTATCTGAACAAGTCCAAAAACAACTTTACACATGTGATGTACGATACGACCAACTGCAGGACGTCGAAAACTTAGAAGACTTACTTGGCGATTATCTGCAGCAGATGACAAAATAAAATGACACTCGTAAATGCGGCATTTACATATCTATTTACAGAAACTAAAACAACATTGTTAACTAACTTTAATCGCAGGTTGAACTTCATTGTGCATCTTTGACGAAACAATTCCTATCCCAACCTCGACAAAAATGTCATCCAACCTCCCTTATTTGTATTCGTTTAACTACGACCATCACCATAGTGATTTATGCAAGTTGGAGTCGAGACATTTATTCAATCAAGAGGAAAAGGAAAAGGTACTTTTTTCAGACGTGCTGGTTGACCCATCCATCAGTCCCTTTATTAAAAATAGATTTGAGATCATTTCTTCTGCTGATTCCTATTCTGCATTACTAATCACGGTCAAAAAGAAAAAAATACGCGTTGAAGGCTTTAATGCGGAGTATATAATTCTGCACAGCGACCTCGCGGATTTTGCAGAAAGGCAATCCATGATTAAGGACGTCGGATATAGTATTGAAGGAGAACCCAATTTTGATTCTCCTACCATAACGTATGCCATATGCCAATATGAAACCCATTGGTATTTCGGAATCTTGATAAAGCCGAATACCGATTGGCGAAATCACAAAACAAAACCTTATTCGTTCAGCAATTCGTTGTGCGTTCACATTGCCAAATCTCTGGTGAGTATTGCTTCTCAAGGAAATAAAACCACATTGCTATTAGATGGATGTTGTGGCGTTGGCACCGTCATGTTGGAAGGGCGGTTTAGCGACTTCCAAATAGAAGGATGTGATATAAATGAGAAAGCGTGTAACCACACAAAAGAAAACCTGAAACACTATGCCTATACCGCCAAGGTTTTGTGTTCCGACATCAATGACTTGGACAAAGTGTATGGTGCAGTCATCATAGACCTGCCGTACAACTTGTACTCCTACTCTACTGACGCCATTACCCTAAAAATTATTAAAGCTGCGGCTCGCCTCACCTCTCGAGTAGTCATCGTATCCATTTCAGACATAGAATCAATCATCAAGGAATCAAGACTTAAAACCATTGATTCTGGTACCGTTAAAAAAAGAGGCAAATCAAATTTCGCCAGAAGAATTTGGGTGTGTGAAAGAATATGAATAGAATAGCCACATGGAAGACCAATATTACAAGACATCAGAATCTGTCAAAGAATACATCGCAGCTGCCCAAGGCTTTGACGGACAACGATTAATTCAAAAGCTACACAAGTTTTTGCCATCCGGATCCACTGTTCTTGAAATAGGTTCTGGACCAGGGACGGATTTTCAACTATTAAAAAAGGCGTATTCTGTAGTGGGTTCTGACTTTTCAGAGCAATTTATCGCTCATCTCGAAAAAAAGAATCCGAATGATCTGTTTTTGCACTTGGATGCTGAAACCCTACAGACCGATAAGAAATTTGACGCGATATATTCGAACAAGGTTTTACAACACCTCACGAATGATGGGTTGAAAAACTCCATAAGTCGACAGAAAGATATCTTGAAACCAGAAGGAATCATTTGTCATTCTTTTTGGAAAGGAGAAGGTGATGAAATATTTAAAGGTATGTTGGTGAATTACCAAACCTCTGGCAGTATAAAAGAAATGTTTCAAAAAGATTTCAAACTTTTGATACCCGAAGAATATGCTGAGTTTGAAGAAGGAGACTCATTGTTGGTCATAGGTAAGAAAAAATAAAGAAGGTTGCTGGATTTCTTGTCAAACCTAAACTCAATACTACCATTGACCCTCTCAGAATTTGTTTGCATTTGGCTGACTAAAAGCCAATTTGTACCTTAGCCTATCAAGGAAAACGGGCATCGCACTCAATAAAACTTCTGTAAGTAACACCGTCATACTTGAAAACGCAGCTGGTATGATATTAAAAATGTTCCAAGACATATTTGAGAATAAAAAGTTTCTCAGTCCGCAAGACTTAATATCTATGGCCTCTATTACCAAAATACGTCGGATCAAAAAAGGGGAACATCTTGCAAGATCAGGAGACATAAACTACCGTATCGTTATTGTTGTTAAAGGACTTTTGAGACATTACATCATCGACGAAGAAGGGAATGAAAAAACCATGTTGTTTGTGACTGAAAAACAAAATTCAGCCAGTATAGAAACCATAGTTCGCGACGAGGTTTGTACGGAAAACATCGTCGCCGAAGAAAATTCCATCTTATTGAGTTTTGACCATAGAAGTGCTCAAAAAGTGGCGTCCAAAAGTAAAGGTCTAGTCTTTTTACAAAATCAAAGATTAAAAGAATCCCTGTATCATGCAGTTGAGCGACTTAGACATCATACAACACTTTCTCCAGAAGAAAGATTCACCTTGTTTTATGCAGAGTTTCCGAAACTCGGTCAACGCGTCAAACAAAAACATTTGGCTTCCTATCTGGGTGTAACCCCAACCTCGTTGTCCAGAATGAAACGCCGACTAATGCCATAAAACGATCAATTGCGAAGTTGTCTTAAGACAACTTTTTTACGTAATACGTGATATAGTTTTGATTCTTTAGAATTAGAACCACATGTTTAAAAATATTGTCTGCCCAATTTCTTCCGACAAAGTTGATAGCAACGTCAGTCGTTTCACCGTTTTTATCAATGCTGTATTGATGATTATCTTTCTAATCACCTTGCAACCAATTCCGTTATACCTTGTGACTATAGATTACGGCATTCGCGCTTTTGGCTACAACAATTACAGCCCAATTTGCAAACTATCAACGGTTATAATAAACAGTATTACCTCACAAACAAAAATGGTCGACAAGGCACCTAAGGTTTTTGCATCGCGTCTTGGTTTCATCTGTGCTGTACTTGGTGTCGTTTTCATTTCAATGGGTATGACGCTTGCCTCTACCATCGTCATTGCCATGTTTACTGTCCTTGCGATTTTAGATTCGGTATTCAATTTTTGCGTCGGTTGCTTGATCTACCACACATTAGTCTTCCCTTTTTACAAAAAAGACTTAAGTTAAACTTGGTTTTGGCCTGACCTATACTCGCAGTTGTTCGACAACAAATCCTCCATCGACTCTTCGTAAAATATCTATTTCATGTAACTTGCCAGCCGAAAGTAATTGGATAAACATGCAAGGCAATCAAGTGCTCAATTTTATTAAAGACGTCATAGCAAACATGCCTTCGGCATGGTTAGATTTAACAACACATAGGTTAGACATCTATGACGAAAAATTGGCCAAAACTCAATTCTTAGAAGCCTTTGAAAATCTCTATAACCAAAACAACAGTTCAACTAAGGCGCTGAGTGATTTACCAACCGCTTACGACTACATTCGTTTAGGCCATCCTTTGTCCTGTGTACTTGAGTGGGTCATTGCAGATGCGAATAAGCTTAAACCACAAAATGTCATCAGCTTTGCTTCGAAGACAACGCCTATTTTGGCCATTCTTAGGAAGAATCTACTCTCCAATACAAAAACACTGATCACATATTCAGGAGAACTCCCTCGATGTTTTGACGTCGACTTAGTCCGAAACGTATACAACTACTCATTTGAGTTAAAAAGAGTGGACCGAATGGAAGATGCGCCTCTGTTTGATGGAAGCGTGGTGTATGTCTCTGAGGTCGAAGAACCTAATTCTGTAAGACTTAACGACAACATTGATTTTTACATCGGTTTATATTCGAATCAAGGTAGCATTGCCTTAATCGGGAACAATCAAGACCCAAGCTACGTTTCAGAAATCCAGCATGTACGGCGAAGAGAAACCATTGCCATGACACCTGCCGATTGTTTGACGGCTTTAAAATCAATAGTGGGCATCTCAATCGGAGATACAGACATCCCAATGAAACAAGAGTCGAAACAAAAGGTACTCACGTCCCTTAAAGAAATTACAGACACTTCCGCTCAGCCGTTGGTGGCTTCCAGTGGACTGTCGATTCAATATGCCATCATGATGGGATTGGTGCATGATGCGCTGGACAATCATCCTGGCAAAGACATTAAATTTATTGTCCCTCCGAATTGTTATGGCGGCACCAACGACCAAGCGAGACGCGTTGCCGCTTGTATTGACAATGTTTCGGTAGTTGATTTACCGGTTGATGGAGACAATGATATGGTGCAAAGCATTGACACAGTTTTGGCTGAAATCGCTATGCAAAATGCCATACCTTACATCATTGCTGAAATCCCTACTAACCCAAGAGTTGAAGTCCCAGACTTGATGCAACTGAAATCAGTGCTTAGTAAGCCACGCAAAACGGCCAATGGAGAACCGGCGATAGATCCAGTGTTTATCTTGGACCAAACGTTTTGTCCGAATGTGCACTTTATGAGCGACAACCCAAATACGGTCGGACTAACCACTGTTCGGGCATTGTCGTATGCCAGTGGATCTAAATTCCCTAGCGGTGGAAAATGCACGGCGGGCTACTGTGTGGCAAACACATTGGCTGAGCCATTAATGGCCAAAATTGGGATTCACTTGACTTTGTGTAACAATGAAGCGACGGACTTACAGATGGACATATTGGCGACACAACTACCGTCGATGAATCAAAGAATCCAAGACGCTTATGTCAATACGCGTGAATTTGTAAACTACATTGGAGGGGTTTTACCAAACGCCAAAATCAATTTTGTTTCTGAGGAATTGGCCGAGCAGGGCTTTACTCCATCTGTCTTTTCATTAGACTTGCCAACCAAAGGAGATACTGCCGAAGAAATGGAATCGTACAAACGTGCATTAAACCTAAAACTCATCAACTTGATGATTGGTAAAATCCCTGATGAAAGCAAGTATTGTGTGAGTTACGGCCAATTGAAAGGCTGTTACTGGACGATTCCTGCGACCTCAACCCAGGGAACTACCAAAGAAGGCGACAAAGACTATATCGCTCGCGTTGCTTTGTCGGCGAATATGGACTTGGACTTGCATAAAAAGGTCTTTAAACAATTCGTGGACAGTATTTGATACTTGTCAAAACCTAAAGGTATTAGAGGTCACTTTCATTCATCCCCAGTGGTGCTATTGTTGTCAGACTGATAGTCAAAGCGTAAATTAGCTACCTGTTGTTTACGAATCATTAATTATGAATATAGTTTTTGCCACATGGTTATTGTGTCTTTCAAGTGTACCTGCTATGGCTCAACTCGGACTTGTTGAGAATTATGAAGAAGTGCAAACTGACCAAAAGATAAAAAGCATTCAAACAATGTTTTACCGTCACGAGGACACATCTCAGATGAAAGGAGAATTATTGCTTAGAAAAGACTTCAATAAAGATGGCTTCATTACCGAAAAATATGTCTACACCTTTTGGGATGTCGTGTCATACGATCATACAACAACTTACAGATACGATTCAAATCACAATTTGATTGAAGAAACCAAAATCCAAAGAATTCTAAACCTTGGTAAAAGAGATGCAGAATACATTAAAGCACTCGGCGATGACCCAATAAACGAAAAAACATATTACCACTATGACACCCAAAACAGGCTTACCAAAGAGGTAAACTATAGCTTTGGTAAGGAATCGTTAGACACGTCCAAGCCTGAAGCCAGTTCTATTGTGTATACATACGACTCCAATGGCAGGTTAATCAAGGAAGTTGGCGCCACACCAAACGGTAGAATAACTTATGAAAACTACATAAAAACATTCAAGTACGATATGAATGGAAATCTTGTTAAAGAAATTAAGAGGCCACTTGACCCAAATAACGCATCCAATAAAGTCACGAATTATACTTACAACAAAAGCAACCAACTTGTTGAGGCAAAAACACATGATAGTTCTAATGATTGGAATGATGAACATTTGAAATATGCATATGACGACTTTGGAAACATGACACAAATTTTTCGATATGCTCAGTATGATAGCTCATGGCGCGTAAGTAAGACATTTAATTTCGACAAAAATGGCAAAACAGTGTTTGGGGACAAAGACACCAAATTCACGTTTTACAACAATGGTCTTATAAAACAACAAATATGGAAAAGCATTAAAAGCAACGAAACAGTGCATTTCTTTTCGTCATATACCTTTTATTAAATTGAGTTATTTGAATTAATTGATTGCAAATGAAAAAAAGAGAATTCATAAAGAAAGCGTCATTGGCTGTATTAGGAAGCACGTTTTATAGTAGTGCTTTGGCTAAGAACTTATCTCATTTCAGCCATAACGACCCAGAAAAACTGGCCACCGAGGAAGATTTTTGGTTAAAAGTTCGACAAGACTACAAGCTTAAACCAGACTACATCAACTTAGAGAACGGGTATTACAACATCATCCCTACTCCTACCTTGGAAGCACTCAAAAAAAATATTGACTTAGTGAATTATGAGGGCTCACACTATATGCGGACAGTACAATGGGACAACAAAGACCGCATGGTACAAAAAGTGTCAAAAATCATCAACGCCAAACCTCAAAATGTCATCCTAACACGGAATACAACCGAATCATTGAACATGGTGATAAAAGGAATGTCATGGCAAAAAGGAGACGAAGCGGTGTATGCAGTTCAGGATTATGGGGCAATGAAAAATATGTTTGATCAAGTATCAAGGCGATTTGGGACTGTCAACAAAATCATTTCAATACCAAATCATCCCGCATCAGATGAGGAGATTGTTGCTTTGTATGAAAAAGCCATTACACCAAAAACCAAGTTGTTAATGGTGTGCCATATGATCAACATTACTGGTCATATATTACCCATCAAGAAAATTTGTCAGATGGCGCATAAAAAAGGTGTAAAAGTCATGGTCGACGGTGCACATTGCGTTGGTCATTTCGAATTTGACATCAACGACTTGGAATGTGATTATTACGGAACTAGTCTACACAAATGGTTGGCAGTTCCACTAGGTACTGGATTGTTGTACGTTGCCGACACCGAGATCGACGGTTTATGGCCTTTGTTTGCGGAAGAACCGACTGAAACGGGTGACATCAAGCGTCTCAACCATACTGGTACAATCCCGGTGTATCATGATTTAAGTATAGAAGCAGCCATCGATTACTACAACGTGCTTGGTGGAAAGCGTAAAGAAGCACGTTTGAGATATTTGCAGGAATACTGGACTTCTAAAGTCCGTGGCCATAAAAACATTGTTGTGAATACGCCCAAAGAATCACATCGCGCGTGTGGTATTGCCAACGTGGGCATTAAAGGAATGAAACCACATGAAATGGCTAAAAGATTGCTGGACGAACACAAGGTATTTACGGTAGCGATTGATAACGCTAATGTGCAAGGTTGTCGTGTAACGCCGAACGTATTTACAACTATTGAAGAATTAGACATATTTGTCGCTAGTTTGAAAAAAATGTCAGCTTAATTACGTTGTACTTTATCTTTAAAATTCAATCATAGATTATGAAAAAAATTATCGTATTTCTTTTCGTCACCTGCTCACTCGCTGGATATAGTCAGAACTTAGATTGTAGCAAATTAAAAACTGGGTATTTCCTTAATATCGATAGTTCTACTGGTAATACCTTTATCAAAAGAACTGACATGTACCAGTACGAAACCGACGTCAATAGTGGCGTTAAAATCAAACTCCAAATAGTCTGGTTAAATGATTGTACCTATAAATTGAAATTCATAAAAGGGAATGCCAAATGGAAAAAAGAAAAACACCTCATGAACAATCCAGACTTGATTGTGAAGATCACCAGTGTAGGAGATGACTATTATACCCAGGTGGCTCATTTTGAAGGTATCGAAACCCACAAATACAGGAGCACAATAAAGATTGTTACAAAGAATTAGGGCCGATGTACAACTTTCGATACCACAAAGAGAACGACTTAGAGAAAGTTAAGGAATTCATTGCCCAAAACCCTTTTGCATTTTTGACTGGTTGTGATGCGGATCACAAACCAATCGTGACTCAAGTTCCGACATTTCTCGAAGTAAGAAATGGGAAGAAAATACTCTGTGGTCATATCATGAAGCACACCGACCACCACAAGGCGTTTAGTCAAAATCCAAAGGTACTTGCCGTATTTACTGGCAAACATGCCTACGTAAGTGGGTCTTGGTATAGCAACCCCAACACGGCTTCTACATGGAATTATATGAGTGTACATGTCAAAGGCGTTATTCGATTTTTAGAAGGCGATGACTTAATTGACATTATGCGTAAAACGACCTTACATTTTGAAGGCAATAATGCTGATTCACCCACCGTATTCGACAACCTTCCTGATGATTTTAAACAAAGGGCACTTCCAATGATTGCTGGTTTTGAAATTATAGTAGAAGAGATTGATACGGTCTTTAAATTAAGTCAAGACAGAGATGCCGAAAGTTATGAAAACATCATATCAAAGCTCAAAACACAGAACGAAGATGGTCGGGTAATAGCTGAAGAAATGGAGAAGAGAAAGAAAGACTTATATGGATAATTCATTAACACTCGGTACTACCTTTCAATGGATAACATACTTAATCACCCATATGCATTTGGACTAGGTATTTACTTGATAACTGCTTTTATGTATTTTGTCTACCAAAATTACAAAGTTCGAAACTGGGCGATTACGGAAGGCAAGGTGTTAAATATCACTATACAACAGGATAATGATACAGATTCCACCATGTTTCGAAGAGTGGTGTTATATGAATATTACGTCAACGGAGAGAGATACACTTCTGACCAAATTACCAAAGGTGTCATTTGGTGGGATGGTTTGTATGATTGGGCCAAGAGACGAAATTTAGAATATCAACCTGGAAATAATGTGACCGTCTATTACAATCCTAAACATCCAAAAGATGCTGTGTTGGAAACGGCCTTTGAGGCTTACACATTTATCTATTTGTTTATTGGAATTGCCGCAATTCTGTCTGTCTTTATTAACGAATGAGCAGACCTAGTTGAGGTAAAAATTGACCGACAACTTATCCTGTTGTATTTTGCCAAGTACCCCATTTATTAAACAAAACATGTTCAAAAACGCAAAGGACAACACAATACTCAATGGAAAAGTAAAACGATATCTACTATACGCATTGGGAGAAATCATACTCGTCGTGATAGGTATTCTGATTGCGCTTGGGGTGAATAATAGAAACATCGCTTCCGTTGAAAAACAGCAAGAAATCAAAATATTAAAGGAGTTGAACGAAGGTTTTATATCAGACTCGCTTAACCTTACCTATTTTGGACAAAGGATCCGATTCAACACCTATGCAGTAGGTCACATATTGGATGTACTTCAAAGTGACCAAGCATACCATGACTCTCTGGATGTATATTTTGCAATGGCGGTCACGCCATTTATGTGGTCTGAAAGCAACAGCGCATACAAAACGTTATTATCAAAGGGTGTTGACGTGATATCTAATGACACCATTCGCTACGATATCATTTCCATTCACACAAATCTTTTTGAAACCATTAAGTATCTGGATGACGGCGTTTTTGTCAAACATGGCTACATCCATGAATACTGTTTAAAACACTTCGATAGAGTTGGAAGTGAAGCCATAGGACGTGACAATAATTTCACCGCTGGTCGCATGAAGCCATTAAACTATCAGGCGTTGAAATCTGATCAAGAATACCTAACCATCTTGAGGACCGTAAAGTCCCAACAAGAAGTGTTTTTGTCCATTTTGAATTCAACAAAACAACAACTTGCCCTAACCATTAAAAGGATTGAATCTGAGATCAACCAAAGTTGAATTCCCTCGTTCTTCTCCCTAAGTATTTTGCAATCCTACCGCTGTTCATTTTGCAAACCGTACTTTAGCTCTCTTAAACAGAACACCATAACATGATCAAGTTCTTTCGAAAAATCCGCCAGAGTTTGCTGTCCGACAACAAATTTTCAAAATATCTCCTGTACGCACTAGGTGAGATTATCCTTGTTGTTGCTGGGATTCTAATAGCCCTTCAACTCAACATTTATACGGAAAATAGGACAAACGAAACCATTGAAGCAGGTTATTTGAAAGGGATTTTAAGTGAATTAGACCAGGACATATACGAACTCAATGATTTGATACTGGAAGACTCTTTGCACCTAAATGCGTATACGACAATTCTCAAAGCCTTTCAGAATACAAACATTCGTCATAGTCCTTTTCTGATTAAAGCCATTGGTGTTGCTAATACCTATAATTCGTTTAAAGGAAATAACATTGTTTTTGAAGACCTCAAATCTTCAGGAAAAACCAACTATATCGCAGATGACGAGCTACGACGATCGGTGCTTAAGTATTATAAAGCAAGTCAAGATATTATCACCTCACAGAACGAATCGTCTAACCGACAAATGCGAGAACTTGTTGCCAAGGCTTTTCTAACCAATTTGGATTTAAACTCCCTTATTGAACGCTATATGGTGCCACGTCAGTGGAATTCTGAATTAGATGAATTGGACCTAAGTTTTTTTGATAAGGAAATACACAGTGTTGAAGTCCAGCATTTTAGTAACTCTGTCTCTATGATGAAGGCAGTTACCCTTTTAAACACTAGTCAGAACGAATCACTTTTGTTTAAAGCATCCACGACAAAATCTAAGATAATCTCTTTTCTAACGGCCAAAGGCATTGAAATTCAGAATACGGTACCTCCAAACACTTTAGAGGCAATAAAGTCTGGAAACATTGCACAACTCGATCAGTTAGTTACTGACGAATCATTGAATAACTGTTTTTTTATGACTGGAGAATCCGGTAATTACTTAGTTCATTGCATCACTTATAAGTCGTTAAAATCTCTTCAGTATTTTGTTGAACGAGGCGCTGACCTAGAATCTGTGTGTGAGAAAAAAACACCACTGATGTACGCCATAAAATATGGAGAATTTGAGATGGTCAAGTATTTAGTTGACCAAGGCGCGGACCTCGCCGCCTCCAATCATGGCAAGTCACCTTTAGATTACGCAAAGGCGTACGACCATCCAGAGATTGAACAATATTTGGTCGAGAAGGGCGCTAAGTAAAATTTCAATTGTATCCATGTCTATCACAAACGGCGATATACTCTTCACCATCTCTTTGTTATTTGCCATCTGGTTTGCACTCACTGGAATCATTTGGATTTATTGGGGTGCTTTGTACATCGCATACCCATTTGGGTTGACTAGTTTCTTCCTATTTCAGTGGGGAAGAAAGATCGACGTTAAGCAAAACCGTTATCGTTTGATCAAAAAGGTTTTGACTCTAGGTTTGATTGTCTCACTGGTTGTTTTGATTTGTATACTTCTGTTTGATCAGTAAACGGTGGTAATATTTTGTCCAGATACTCAGCCTGCATGTACACCACGGTTACTAGAACTTGAGACATAAATCATTAAAGAGAGTTTGACATGTGTCTTTACAAGAAAAAGTAGAATATTGTAATCCAAACCCACTGCAAACCCATACAATGATATTTGAAAACCCCCTATTCCTAATCCCCTTCCTATCTGGTTTTGTTTTTTTGTAGCCGGGGTTATTATGATGAAACGTCCGCCAAAAAAAATGAATAGTTTTTATGGATACCGAACACCAAAATCTATGAAGTTACAAAAACATTGGGATTTTGCTCAGCGATTTTCGTCAAAACTTATGATCCAATATGGTATTAGCTTGTGCCTTTTATCGCTATTAGCCTTTTTCATTCATCTGTCGGAAGGTTCGGCCGTAGGCATCAGTCTTGGCTTAATACTATTACTCACGATATCCCTTATCATGCGGGTTGAAAAAGAATTAAGAGATACTTTTGATTAATAAAACAAATCAACTCACTTCAAAACCAAACATGCAAACTGTACTAATTCTCGGAGGAACCAACTTTATTGGCAGATGTTTAGTCGAACAGATGATATCAGAAGGTGAATACGAAATCACCTTGTTCAATCGTGGCAAAACCAATAACAACCTGTTTCAAAATGTCAAGCAGATTCGAGGAGATCGAAGAACAAATGACATTGAACAAATAGCTAATCAAGCATGGGATTATGTGATAGACCTTTCATGTTACTTTCCTGGTGATATCAAGATGACGCTTGAAAATATACAGCTCGACGTAAAAAAATACGTATTCATTTCTACCTGCTCAGTTTATGACATGCAAAAAGATAGACATCCAATGCGCACCGAGAATTCTGTGATACATCCTTGTCACGCGGATCAATGGCGAAGCGATGACGTATCTACTTACGGAAACAGGGAGGCTGAAAGTGAACGCATTTTGTCTGCGACACAACTACCCCATGTTATCTTTAGACCCGCTCTGGTTTACGGTGAATACGACACATCAGATCGATTGTATTATTGGTTGTATCAGCTCCAAACACACCAAGACCTCTTGTTACCAAACGCAGGTAAGAGCCGGTTTTCAGTTACGTACGTCAAGGACTTGGTAACATGTATCATAGATTCATTAAAATCTTCCACCACTGTTACTTTTAACGTTACCTCGTTACCACAATGTTCCATTCGAAAAATCATTGATGAGGCATTTAAGCTACTCGATAGCAAGTCAAATATCGTCAATGTCGATGCGTCATTTCTCCACAACCACAACGTGAAAGAATGGATGGAAATGCCTTTGTGGTTAGACAATGATTTGTATACTTACGACAACGCAAAACTGGTCCATGAGACTGGTTTTGCTCCAATCAACTTTGAAACTTCTATTAAAGAAACAGTTCAATATTTCAAATCAATTAACTGGCCAAAGCCAACATATGGCCTGCCTGATATCGAAAAACAACGGCTCATAGAACTAACAAAATCAACTCAACCCACCCCGTGATAGTCTTGTATATTTTTGGTACGATTATCCTATTGATGGCGGTATGCAGGCCGTTTACCATTTTCTTTCATGAACTCGGTCATGCAATACCTGCCTTGATATTTGGTTCAGACAAGGTCACCATGTACATCGGATCTTATGGTGAAACAAAGCATAGCTGGACATTCAAACTGGGACGGTTAATCGTTTTCTTTATGTACAACCCGCTTCGGTGGACCAAAGGATTGTGTCACTTCAGTAAAAAACCGAAAATTACCGTCAACCAGAATATTGTGATTACGTTTTGTGGTCCTATCATGTCATTAATCGTTGGATGTATCTGGATATACATCGCTTTCAACATGGATGTACACGGGAGTATTAAATTACTTAGTGCAGCCTTTATTCTCTCTGGAGCTATTGACCTTGTGACCAACCTGACTCCAAATGAGCAACCTATTATACTGGACAATGGCGAAAAGGTATACAACGATGGACAGCAACTGTTTGCATTACTCAAGTACAGGACCTACCCCGCACCTTTTTTCGCCGCAGCCAAATTGTACAACGAGAAAGAATACGCACAAGCCGCTTTGCAATTCCGAGACATCATCGATTCAGGTGTTCACAACATAGACATATATCGATTGGCCATCACCTCTTATTTAATGGTTAAAGAATATAAAGCCCCTCTCCCACTTTGTGAAGAATTTGAAAAGCGGTATAAATTAAAAGCAGACGACTATACAAACATTGGTTTGATGCATTCGATGTCGGATAACCGCGAAATTGGTTTGCGCTATTACCAAAAGGCGCTAAAGCTAAAACCAAAACATCTTGTCGGACTCAACAACCGGGGTTATGAATACAACATGCAAGGCTTATACGATCGAGCAATACGTGATTTCAACAAGGCAATTAAGATTGACCCAAGCTTTGCGTTCTCGTATAACAACAGAGGACTCGCCAAAATTAAACTTGGGCATGCTGAGGAAGGTTTAGCCGACATCCAGAAATCCATCGAACTTGACCCAAACAACGCTTACACCTACCGCAATATCGGTATCTACCATTTTGATTTGGGGGAATTTTCAGCAGCTTTACCCTTTTTTGAAAAAAGCTTCCACATGGACCCATATACGCATTTACTGAAAGACTATCTTGAGCGTACCCAAAAAGCAATTTCTCCATCTAGTTAATCAAATGACTTAATTATCTGCTGTACAACCAACATGCATCAATTTCTACTCTGATTGTATCGTCCATACTAAAGTTATTGCTCCAAATATTAACTTTACGTCTTGTAAGTATTAATTCACATGACTAACAATCAAATAACTGTAAAGAGCAACATAAAAGCTGCGGTAGAAAAAGTATGGGATTGCTACACCAATCCAAAACATATTGTCAATTGGAATTTTGCCTCACCTGAGTGGTGTTGTCCTACAGCCACAAATGAGTTGAAGCAAGGTGGTAGATATATGGCCAGAATGGAATCCAAAGATGGCTCCATGGGCTTTGATTTCGAAGCCATATATTCGGAAGTTGTACCACTAAAAAAGTTGTGTTATACAATGGGTGACGATGTCAACATTGGCCGAAAAGCCATTGTCATTTTTGAACAAATCGACCATATCACGGAGGTAAAAGTCTCGTTTGACCCAGAAGATGAAAACTCAATAGAACTCCAGAAGAATGGGTGGCAAGCCATTCTCGACAACTTCAAAGGCTATGTCGAATCTCTCGCTTAATGAATAGCAGTGTCAGTATCTGAGCCTCGTTACAACAGAATTGGTGCGCATTATGATTCTACTCGTAAAGCGGATCCATATTTATGCTCACGCATGCAATCATTATTGGGTCCTATTAAGGGGAGGTTTGTATCTTGACGTAGGTTGTGGTACCGGCAATTACACGACATGTTTAAGCAACAAAGGCGTTACATTCATTGGGATTGACCCTTCCGAAAAAATGCTTACAAACGCAAAGACCAAGAATCCAAATGTGCGGTGGATGAAAGGAAGCGCAGAACAAATTGATTTAGACGACGAACATGTTGATGGCGTATTAGTCAGTTTAAGCATTCATCATTGGTCGGACTTAAAAAAAGGGTTTCAGGAAATTAGTCGCGTAATGAAACCTGGAGCTCGATTGGTTTTATTCACCATATTCCCAGAACAAACAAAGGGGTATTGGCTTACTCATTACTTTCCTAAAATGATTGAAGATTCTATCGCAATCCTCCCAACCAAATCGGCTGTTGAATTAGCATTTGAAAATGCCGGTTTGTCAATCGTTAAGGAAGAAAAATACTTTGTCAAACCTGATTTAGAAGATTACTTTCTTTACTGCGGCAAACACGACCCAACTAAATATCTAAACCCAACCATTCGGAACGGAATTTCTTCATTTTCATTATTAGCCAACCAACCAGAAGTTGAGTCTGGCTTATCCAAACTGAAGTCCGACATCGAAACAGGCAGTATTGACAAAATCGTACAAACAGGTGTCAATGATTTGGGTGATTATTGTTTCATGGTCGCACAAAAAAGATAACCCTTCAATAGCAATATAGACTCGTTGCAACCTTTTCATTATTTTTGGTCAAGTTAACCAACCTTGAACAAAATGAACAATCACCGTTACCTCATCATTTTATTAGCCTCTATGTTTCTCGTTGCGTGTAGTGGCTCAACCACATACCGCGGAACTTGGAAAGCAGTTGACAATGAAGGCAAAAAGCTTGAAATATTCTTTGACGCCAAACTTTTAAAACTAACCGATAACTCTCATCAAATAAAAGAATACAATTACACCCAAAATTCGGTAAACATTACGAATGGTGTTGAGACTTACGGCATTCAGATTCAAGACGTCGGGTCTTATCAATTATATTTCCCGTTTACAGATGAATCCAAGGGTTTTATCACCGACCCAAATGGCAATGTCATGTATACGATTAGTCGCGATGAATACATAACCCAGGAAGAGGCAAGTTTGTTGATGTAACCACGTTTTATCGCCCATTTACTCCCGACCTGCTTATTTCTATGTAACAGTCGTGATTCGTATATTTGGTACCTTTAATTTAACAGATGAATCCAGCAATAGATGTATACTTAGCCGACGGTTGTGGTCGATGCTCTTTATACGCAACACCTCAATGTAAAGTCCACAATTGGAACCGAGAATTGGTGGCATTAAGGCAATTCATTTTAGATTGTGGATATACCGAAACACTAAAATGGAGCATGCCGTGTTACACGATCAATGACAAGAACGTATTGATTCTTGCTGCATTTAAGGATTTCTGTTCGTTAAACTTTTTTAAAGGTTCATTGATCAAAGACGTACACAACGTTTTGGTTAAAGCTGGAGAAAACACAGAAGCAGCGCGGTTGTTTAAATTTACAAACATCAAAGAAGTAGTCGAACAAGAAGACATCATCAGAGCGTATTTACTTGAAGCAATTGACATTGAAAAATCAGGATTAAAAGTTCCTAAAAAGGATACATCTTCACTTGAATTACCTGCCGAACTTCTCGAGATATTTGACAATCATCCAGATGTTAAAGCGGCTTTTGAAGCCTTAACGCCAGGCAGACAACGTGGCTATAGCATTCACTTTTCTGGGGCAAAACAATCGGCAACTAGAAAATCACGTATCGAAAAATTCATTCCACACATCTTAGAAGGTAAAGGGTTTCACGATCGTTGATTAATAGGCAATTGCGCATGAAGATTACCAATACACACCTAACAATTACTATTAGCAATCTGGATAAATCCATTGCGTTTTACGCCTCGATTGGTTTTACACTCGAACAGCGATGGGAAAATCATTACGCACAAATGCGTGGACCAGGTATAGAAATTGGTTTACACCCGAGTGTTAATGTCATTGCAACTGGTGCTTCAAACATGTCAATTGGTCTAACCGTGGATGACTTTGAAGCTGCTTCATCCAACCTAAAAGAATTAGGAATCGCCTATTCGGAGCGCAGTGAAGAAGGTGGCGATTTCATTCACTTTGCTGATCCAGATGGCAATCCGCTGTACATAATTAAACCCAAATGGTAAATCAAGAAACGTTTCCAGTGCAAGTCAACGCAGTCATTCAAGCACCTGCGGAAGACGTATTTAGGTCTATTTACAACCCAGATATTATGTCGTGTTACTTTATTTCTAGAAGTACGGGTTCAATGGACGAAGGCGCGGATCTGGTTTGGTATTTTGATGATTTTGATGTGTCATGTGAAGTGAAAGTGTTGTGTTGTACTCCCAATGAACGCATCTCATTTCAATGGAACGCCATAGGCAAGAAACCAACAACAGTTGACATTCACATTAAGCCGCAATCACCAACTGAAACAAAACTTGAGATAACTGAGTCTGAATTTGATTACAGTGCGGAACGTGTCAAAAAAGCACTTGGACAAACACAAGGCTGGACAGACTTTATTTGTTCTCTTAGGGCATATCTATACACTGGTGTAAATTTGCGCACTGGTCGAATGAACCGACAAGAAACAAATTAGAAAGTAAAGAATGACAACTCAAGACGTGTTGACCGAACTTAAGGCACTTGCCATTGATTCGTTACGACAACAAAACATAAAACGTGGTGCAAGCGACAATCACTATGGCGTCAAGCTTGGTGATATACGTAAACTCAGCAAACAGATAGGCACCGACCACCAGCTCGGTCTTTCGCTTTGGGAAACTGGAAACGACGAGGCACGGTTATTAGCAACCTTGATTATCATTCCTGCGGATTTAAGCATCGAAGAATTGGACGACACGGTAAAGTCGATGACGTACCCTCAACTAGCAGATTGGGTGAATGCTTATGTGATTAAATACCATCACGACAAAGACGTTTTGAGAGAAAAATGGATGGTGTCAGACAACGCAATGGCAGCTAGATGCGGATGGGATTTGACTTCCAAAAGGATTTCTAAGCACACCTCTGATAACGAAAGATCGGCACTATTAGACCGCCTGGAGATAGAAATGCCAACCGCTGACCCGGTAACCCAATGGACTATGAATTTCACATTGGCTTCCATAGGTATATACTCACCAGCTCATCGAGAGCGTGCTATCGCAATAGGAAATACTTTGGGAATTTTTAAGGACTATCCGGTTTCAAAAGGATGCACCTCGCCTTTTGCTCCCATTTGGATTGAGGAAATGGTGCGACGACAAGGATAAAAACCAACGCGATGCAGAAATACGTAGCTTTTCTTCGAGGTATCAATGTAGGTGGTCATCACAAACTTCCGATGGCTGACCTTAAAATTTTGTTTGCAAAACTTGGCTTTAGAAACACCATTACGCTATTGAATTCTGGTAACGTCGTATTTGAAGCAAGTGAACAAGATACCAAAAAACTTGAAGCAGTTATTGGAGAAAATCTTGAAAAACGATTTGGGTTTCCTGTACCAACCATTGTGCGCACATCAGCCTTTATCACGAAACTCATTGCAAAAAATCCTTTCGCAGAAATTGAAGTAACCAAAGACATCAGATTATATATTACCTTCTTGAAAGAAGATATTGATCCAGACATTCAATTACCCTGGACGAGTTCTGATACCTCGTATCAGATTTTAGAAAAAATCGAACAAACGGTGGTTAGTGTATTGGATATATCCGTAACGAAAACACCCAAAGCGATGGAAGCATTTGAGAAATTCTATGGCAAGGATGTAACCACACGAAACTGGAATACCATTAATAAAATTAAAGCAAAACTCGATTCGTAACGGTTACTATGAGTCAAACCGACGAATTTTACCTAAAACAAAGTGAGCCCAATAAAGCTTGCTTGTTGGCATTACGAGAACTCATAAAAAGTCAAGATGATTTCGTGACAGAAACCATTAAATATGGCATGCCGTGCTTCTGTTATAAGGAAAAAATGTTCTGTTACTTGTGGATTGACAAAAAGACTCAAAACCCTTACATACTCTTTGTCGAAGGCAAACATTTGAAAAGTCCATTATTGGAATCAGGTACTCGAAGTAGAATGAAGGTATTTCATTTACAGTCGAACGAAGACCTTCCAATTGACAATATCGTAGCTTTGCTTCAAGAAGCCATAAACTTATATCGAGCAGGCATTATTAAAACAAAAACGTAAAATTGGAAGTTGTAAAATGGTTTTTGAAGAAATACATACGAATCGCCTGGTACTTAGAAAATTCACCAAAGAGACATTTGACATAATTTATAGTCTCCCACACCCAGAAGATCAGATGAAATGGTTGGGCGTTTCCTCACAGGAAGAATTAGAGACCCAAAGAAAAAAATACGACTTCGGATTGGAAACTTACAATCGACGCTTCCTTTACTTCCACTTGGTTCATAATGATCAAATTATCGGATGGTGTGGCTACCACACTTGGTATATTGATCACGATCGCGCAGAAATAGGGTATTGGCTATATGATGACTCCCATAAACAGAACGGCTTCATGTCGGAGGCTATGGAAGCTATTTTGGCATACGGGTTCAATGACATGAACTTGAATAGAATCGAAGCATTTGTGGGCAAAAACAATGTCGCATCACTACGGACATTGAAGAAATTTAACTTTGAGGAAGAAGGAGTATTGCGTGAGCATTATATAAACAAATCCGATCCAGAAGATTCACTGGTTTTTTCATTGTTAAAATCTGAATACACCTCATAAATCAGAGCTGCTACGTGTCAATAGTCGCTTAGAATAAATGCATAAAATAACCGTTATGTATGTTGACCGAAAGCGTATGATTTCAAAACTCATTTGGGCCCTAATCACGGCATATGGAGTGTCTCAATTGGGATGCAAGACGGTTACTCCGGTTGCAACAGAGTCAGACAACCCCGCATCAAGAATCGACTTATTAATTCCAGATTCTTCCGTGATGTACTTTCCCATGGCAAGTAGTGATATCGCAAGGGATGAAAATGGTAAAATAAATGCATTCAGTAATCAATGGTATTCGAAACATCTATATACCATGCATGAACCAGTGCTTTACACGCTTGTCGATAGTTTGGGAACATACCGTTTCACTCATTGGGGCACTTGGTCAAGACCGTATATGATGCGTGTTACGCTCGATGATAGTTTAGTGGTAATCACTAAAAAAGTCACTAACGGATTAGGGGGTTATAATGAGGGTCAACTGACCTACAATATTAGCAAGCACCTCAAATTGTCCGATTGGACTGAGCTAAAATCTAAATTGAACAAATTAGCCTATTGGGACATGCAAACACATGGAGGAACCCTTGGTAATGATGGTTCGAGATGGATATTGGAAGGTTACAACAACGGCCAATATCACGTTGTGACAAGATGGACTCCTGATCACTATGGTCCAAAAGATTTTGCTAAAGTTTGTACGTATTTTGAAAGCTTATTCGAACAGCAACCATAAAACAGTCTTCATTGAGTAACGCGAAAACCAAAAAACTTCTGTCTCAAAGACATCCCATCTTGTATTTTGTTTCGGTGTGGGAGAAAAGGCTTCGACGACAAGCAAGTTGGTATGTAGGGAAAAAGAAATTTGTTCGTGAAACTAGTGATACAAAGCTTCCATTCCGTGTTAAAAAACATCAGTCGAAACTCTTGAAAAAATTAGGTGAGTCTGATATGGTGTTACAATACAATAAAGTTGATAACCTAAAACTGGTTGTACAAAAAGTGAACGGAACGATTATTCGTCCTGGAGAAACCTTTTCGTTTTGCAAAACTGTTGGATTGCCCACCAAACGCAAAGGTTATAAGCTAGGTATGGAACTGTCCTTTGGTGAAGCAAGGCCAGGTATTGGCGGTGGCATTTGCCAGAGTTCTAATTTACTGCATTGGTTGGCGATGCATTCTCCGCTTACGGTTACAGAACGTCATCATCATAGTTTCGACCCGTTTCCTGATGATGGTCGGGTTCTTCCTTTTGCCAGTGGAACAACTGTGTTTTACAACTACCTAGACTTTCAGCTCACCAACAACACAGAATGGACATTTCAAATCAATTTGTGGTTAACAGATACGTTACTAGAAGGCGAGTTGCGGGTGAGTGAAGAATTGAGTTTTAACTACCACGTGCACGAAAAGAACCACTATTTCTTCAAAGAAGGAGATACGTATTACCGTACCAATGAAATATGGAGAACGAAACACGCCAAGTTTGAAGCTGGAAAACTACTAGAGGAAGAGAGGCTCTATCACAATGTTGGGGAGGTAAAGTACAAGCCAGAACAATTAAAAAGCGACATAGCGGATGAGTGATTGTAGAACTCGATCATTTGTGGTGGGCGAGGAATAACAAAAAAATAAATATCTTGTCACTTTAATCGCATCATTATGAGATACACAGAGTCACACATAATAAATCGACCACGTGAAGAGGTAATTGCAAAATTTAAAGACCCAGAAGGTGTCAAACATTGGATGGAAGGTCTGCAGAAAATCGAACACATTTCTGGGACTCCAGGGGAATTAAATGCTGTGACTGATTTCTACTTTTTACATAAAAAGAAAGAGATGAAGATTACAGAAACCATCTTAGAGCAAAATCTACCCGACCAAATAAAGTTTGGGTACGTCAGTTCCATGGGTTACAACGAAGTGGAAATGAAATTTGAAGTAATCGACGAAAACAGTGTCAAGCAAATCAACAACTCCTTCTTTGATTTGAAGGGTGTAATGAAGCTTTTTGGTCCCTTAATGAAAGGCTTGTTTAAAAAGCAAACTTTGAAATACATGGAAGCATTTAAAGCGTACGTAGAAAAATAAACAGTATCCTATGAAGACAATGACTTGTAACGAACTTGGAGGAGCGTGTGAAACGACTTTCTCGGCGAATACTTTTGAAGAAATTCAAGAACAAAGCAAACAACACGGCATGGCTATGTTTCAAAAACAAGACCAACCCCATATTGACGCAATGCATAAAATGCGAGAGCTGATGAAAACGTCCGATTCCGCTGCCATGCAAAAATGGATGGAGGAAAAACGGGCGGCGTTTGACGCCAGACCTAATACTTAAGGACTTTGAACGTTTGAGGAAGACTGTGTCAGTTGTGAAATAAATCAACTACTTAGGTAGCTTTTCAGTCAGGTCTGACTCTCAATACATATCGATAGATTACACTAGACACTTAACGGTATCATATTCCATCACTTTCGGTTCAAATTGGCCGTCCTCGTTATTATAAATATTGCAGCTGGCAATCGGTTTTGCGTACAGATGTATAGTCAAAGCCCGACCGTTCGAGACATTCTCAAGTGAATGGCAACCCATAAAATCCACCATATACGAAATGCCTCCTGGCCCGCCTATATTCGTTTTAATCTCTGTTGGTTCGCCTGACTCATTCGATTCGTAAATGGTCTCTTTAAACTCACCTTGAATAATCTTGACCCAACACTCTTCCCCACCATGATCATGAATGGGCGTGACTTGCCCTTCCTCCCAACAAATTAATATGAGCTCGAAGTCGTCATTACATTCTAAACAATTTCTAGTGTAGCAGTCTTTTGACCAAGTACTCAATTCATCGACATCTAGTTTCAATACGTCTAAGCGGGTAATGATTTCGCCAAACTTTTCTTTTTTGCTCTGATGCAATGCATTAACCAAATCTTCAACTGAAGAAATGGTCTTAGTTCTGTTAATATGTTTAGTTGAATTGATTGCCATTGTTGCTGTTTTACATGATGCACATTCCCTCTCAAACCTGTCCTTCACAAACTTGCCTCAGTCAAAACGTTAGTTCACCAAAAAACGAATATAGTCATTTCAAATTTGTGCCGTTTTTCATTCGTTTTACATCACATTTAGTCCAAAATGAGTCAATATTTGAACATTTTGGCGGATTTTTACTAAAAAACGCAAAAACAAGGCATTAGTTCTTGATGGTTGTACACATCGCAGGTGAACTCCAAATAATAATCGTTAATATTCGGAATTATGTTGAACGACCCGCTTGTAGTCAAAATCTCAATCCTTAGTATTTACGTAGGCATTTTATTTCTTATCGGCATAGTTGCCTCACGAAGAATAAACAACATAAGTGACTACTACGTGGGTGGTAAAAAAATGGGATTCTGGGCAGTCGCATTTTCTGCAAGAGCGACAGGCGAATCTGGTTGGCTCTTAATTGGACTAACGGGAATGGGTGCCATGGCTGGCTATGCCGGATATTGGGTCGTTGTTGGGGAATTATTAGGCGTCTTCATTTCTTGGCAATTTATGGCAAAGCCTTTCAAACGCTTATCCGATAAATACCAATCCATCACAATCCCAGATTACCTCGATAGTCATTTTAAGACAAAAACGCACACTTTACGAATCATCTCAGCAATTGCCTTAGTCATCTTTATTGTTATTTACGTGGCTTCACAAATTGATGTTACCGGTGTTGCTTTTCACTCTATGTTGGACATCCCCTATAAACTGGGAGCATTAATCGGATTTCTAATTGTACTTGTTTACATTTTTTTAGGAGGTTTTGTGGCTGCTGTATGGTCGGACCTATTCCAAGGCATTCTGATGTTCTTAGGTTTGGTCTTGTTGCCCATCGTCATTTGGTTTTCGATGGACCACGGTGTTGGCATCACAGAAGGCTTAAATAGCATCGACCCCAACCTAACCAAGTTGTGGGGTAAAAGCGATGATATGTGGATGAATGTATTCACCATTTTAGGCTTTTCAATGATTGGCTTGGGCTTTTTAGGCTCACCTCAGGTATACGTCCGATTCATGTCGATTAAAAATGAAAAAGAGATCGATAAAGGAAAATTAGTGGCCATGGTTTTTACGTTGTTGACTGATGCAGCAGCCGTGACAATAGGAATTCTGGCTCGAGTGGTATTTACGAAAAATGGTCAGGATGCAGAGGCCATATTGGGCGTTGGTGGTAAAGATGTATTAAGCATGGTTACAGAATCATTCTTACCATTAACCGTCGTCGCGATATATGTCGCTATTGTTTTGTCTGCAATTATGTCGACCATTGATTCTTTACTCATTTTGGCTTCAAGTTCCATTTCACGCGACTTTTATCAGAAAATATTCCGGCCAGACTTAAAAGATGAAAACCTAACCCGTGTCTCAAGAATATCAACGGTAATTATGGCGTTGGTAGCCTTGTTGATAGCCATCATTTTGAATTGGGTGTCACCTGATCGGCAAGTCTTCTGGGTCATTATTTTTGGTTGGTCAGGCATTGCGGCAACGTTCTGTCCCGTCATTATTCTCACCTTGTTCTGGAAAGGCTATAATGAAAAAGGCGCTATCGCTTCCATGATTACTGGATTTGCTTCGGTGATTCTGTTTAAGTTCGTCGTACAACCCATGGAAGGGATTGGTAAATATTTTATTGAACTTGATGTGCTCGCACCTTCATTTGCGTTGGCCATGCTTGTTGGGATATTTGTGTCGAAGATGTATCCTAAAAAAACTGGTTGACAATTCAGTATCGCTAGCCACAATACGCTGACCATAATTATGGTTTATATTGTCAAGCGCCATAAATGAAAAGAGTATTTACGTTAATTACTTTATTGATCCCTTTCTCATCGTTTGCCCAGAATCAATTTGGCATTTCGATAAATCCCGGCATATCTATGCCAACAAAGTCTTTTACTGCAGGCCGTACAACATTCGACGCGGGCATAGCTCCTTCGTTGAGTGCCGGACTATGGTATAAACACCAAGTCGGCGGTTTCCAATTTGGCACTCGAATCATGTTCAATCAAATTGAAAGTAAAGACAAATTGTCGACGATATTTATCGAGAATGGCAGGCAAACTGGAATATCGAATACGCGATTCGAGCTGCATATGTTGTATTTCAGTATCCCAATATGTTTTGGTTGGCAAAAAGAAAACTATGGTATCACTGCCGGTTTTAGATCTTCATTGTTACTTTCAAGTTCAGCAACAGAACTAGGTCACTACTATTACAATGGAAATTATTCTAAAATTGAAAATGAGTATGACATTTTGGAAATTCACAACTATGACTATGGTCCTGAAATCTCGTTTACGTATTCACTAAATGACCAGTTTGAATTCGACTTTACGGCATATCATGGCTTGGTCAATATATCCACACAAGTCCCTAGTCCATGGATATGGCGTATAAAACAAGCAACTATAGGCATTAAGTACCTCTTTTATTCAAAGCCGTAGCTCAATATTTTGAGTGGCAATATTTATCCCTGTTGGTTATTTGTTTTAGCAAAATAACCTTGTTGTAATACCGATTTCAATTTCATCGAAATGTGGATGGATTGAACAACTTCTTCTTGTGAATTTCTCACAATTCATCGTCATTTGACTAGTCAAAAAATACTAGACTAAAACGTACAACGTTCACAGAGTAGTGCATCCAGTATGAAGCACGTCATCATTATATTATTATCGGTTTTCCCGACTATGAGCTTTGCTCAGTCTGCAAAAGTGGGCTCCTCGGTATATGGTGATTTTAAAGGCGACGGCGTAAAAGAATATGCCTTTGCTGTACAGACGCAAAAAGGCATTGGCAATGCCATAGAAAACGGCGTTCCAGGTGCTTACTCAGTGTACTTTTCAACAGAAGACATACCTGAAATCCCAGCGGGATGCTGTGAAATAACCTTAATAAATGAAGGAGACTTAAACGGTGATGGTGCAGATGATCTTAGTTTGTATCAAGCACCAATGAACGGAAGCACTTACCGTATGGAGACCCTCAGTCTGAAAGACACTTCGTGGAATACTATTGTTCCTGCGTTTATGATTCCTACTGCAGGAACTCCGCTAACCAACGAAGAATTACAAAACCGCGTTTTTAAAGAAGATGGTGTATTGTACTATTGGGTAACCGACCCAAATGACGAAAACTTTAGATTGGTTAGACGAAAAGTGATTTAACTCACTAAGGTTCCAACCATGTTACCTTTAACTAGGTTCAATAGGTTGTCCTCTTTATTCATGTCAAATACAACAATGGGAAGTTTGTTTTCCTGACAAAGCGTAAATGCAGTCATATCCATTACTTTCAATTGTCGTTGGATGGCTTCTGTGAAAGATAGGTTATCGAATCGAGTAGCCGTTGCGTCTTTTTCAGGGTCAGAAGAATAAATACCATCTACTCGAGTGCCTTTCAACAAAACATCAGCTTCTATTTCTACAGAGCGTAAAGACGCCGCTGTGTCTGTTGTGAAGTACGGATTACCTGTACCAGCACCAAATATCACCACACGGCCTTTTTCAAGGTGTCTGATGGCTCTTCTGCGGATGAACGGCTCAGCAACCTGCTCCATCTTGATTGCGCTCAATAATCGCGTGTAAATGCCTTGTTTTTCAAGTGCTCCTTGTAAAGCCATAGCATTAATCACTGTGGCCAGCATACCCATGTAGTCTGCTTGTGCCCTATCTTCCATGCCGCCTTCAACTCCTTGCACACCTCTAAAAATGTTACCACCACCAATCACGATTGCGATTTCGACCCCAAGGTCAAGGACTTTTTTAATTTCTACGGCGTATTGTTTTAGGACTACTGGGTCTATGCCGTATTCCTTAGAACCCAACAATGCTTCCCCACTTAATTTTAACAAGATGCGTTTATACTTCATGTCGCTTTTGGACTTCTATTATTACTTCAAAAAAAGGCAAAAAAAAAGGAGAAACGATGTTTCTCCTTATCTCTTTATTTACAAATTTTATTAACCAAGAGCAATTCGTGAAAAAGACTTCACTGCCAATCCACCGTCAATGCCTTTCAACATTGCTTCAACGCTCATTGAACCATCTTTAACAAATGATTGTTTTGTTAATGTATTCTCTTTGTAGAACTTATTCAATTTACCCATCGCGATTTTATCGATCATTTGCTCTGGTTTTCCTTCAGCTCTAGCTTGCTCTCTTCCGATTTCAAGCTCTCTTTCTTTAACGTCAGCTGGAATATCATTTTCGTCAACTGAAACAGGATTCATTGCTGCGATTTGCATAGCAACATCTTTTCCTGCCGCTGCGATATCCTCAGTTACTGGCAAACTTAATTCAACCAATACACCGATTCTGTTTCCAGCGTGGATATAATTGATCACTGATGCTCCGTTTACGATTGCGTATTTAGAAACGTCAATTTTTTCACCAATCTTACCCATTTCCTCTGTCAAACGCTCTCCAATTGGAAGACCATCAATCGTCAATGCTTTTAAAGCGTCAACGTCAGCTGGTTTGTTTTCCAAAGCGATATTTGCGATTGCTTCAGCCAATGCGATGAAATCGGCATTCTTTGCTACGAAATCAGTTTCGCAACTCAAACGTACGATTACTCCAGTTGTGTTGTCATCAGATGCTAAAGCGATAACCGCTCCTTCTGTTGCATCTCTGTCAGCACGATTCGCTGAAATCTTTTGTCCTTTTTTTCTTAATAAGTCGATAGCAGCTTCGAAATCGCCACCTACTTCTGTTAATGCCTTTTTGCAGTCCATCATTCCTGCACCGGTCATTTTTCTCAATTCGTTTACTGCTGCTGCGGTAATAGCCATGAAACTTTAAAATTTATGTGATTGAATACGATTAACTAGCCGCAACTTCAGTTGCGCTCGCTTTATCTGAATCTTTCTTTGCTGCCTCTTTAGCAATCTTTCTTTCGCTAAGTCCTTCAGCAATTGCATCTGCAAAGTGACGGGTTAACAATTCGATAGATGCTGAAGCATCGTCATTCCCTGGAATTGGATGATCTGCCAAATTTGGGTTTGAGTTCGTATCAACGATTGCGAAGATAGGGATGTTCAATTTTTGAGCTTCCTTCACTGCAATGTGTTCACGTTTTACGTCGATGATAAACAAGGCTGCTGGTAAGCGGTTCAATTGCTCGATACCTCCTAACAAACGGTGTAATTTTGTTTTCTCACGATCTTTCATCAAACGTTCCTTCTTGTTTAAGTGAAGGTAAGTGCCGTCTGATACCATCTTTTCGATGGATTGCATTTTTTTGATTGACTTTCTTACTGTAGCAAAGTTGGTTAACATTCCTCCTAACCATCTTTCAGTAACGTAAGGCATGTTCACACGAGTTGCCTCATTCTGAACGATGTCTTTCGCTTGTTTTTTGGTTGCTACAAACATCACTTTTCTACCAGATTTGGTAATACCCTTAACTGCTGCTTTCGCGTCGTTAAGTTTAGAAAGTGTTTTGTTCAAGTCAATGATGTGAATCCCATTCTGCTCCATGAAAATGAAAGGAGCCATTTTTGGATTCCACTTACTGGTAAGGTGACCGTAATGTACACCTGCATCCAATAATGCTTTTGTCGTAATTTCTGACATATACGAAGTTTATCGTTTACTAAATTGGAATTTCTTTCTTGCTTTCTTCTGACCAGGCTTCTTACGCTCAACCATTCGGTTATCACGAGTCATAAACCCTTCTGCTCTTAAAGCCGATTTGTGTTCAGCATCAATCTCAACGATTGCTTTAGCGATCGCCAAACGTAATGCTTCAACTTGACCAGTAGAACCTCCACCGCTTAACACAACTTTAATATCGTACTGACCATCTAAACCACATAAAACTAGTGGCTGGTGTACTTTATACTGCTGTGATGCAGATGGAAAATAATCTTTATAATCTTTTTTATTAACGGTAATTGCACCGTTTCCAGGAGTCATGTAGACCCTAGCTACTGCAGTTTTTCTTCTGCCTGATGTATTGGTAGTTTCCATAGGATATTAAAGTTCTAAGGTTTCTGGTTTTTGCGCTCCGTGAGGATGCTCAGTTCCGGTGTATACAAAAAGGTTATGGAATATTTTGTTCCCCAATTTGTTTTTAGGCAACATCCCTTTCACTGCTTTTTCAACTAAAGCCTCAGGTTTTTTAGCAAGTAATTCTTTTGCCAACGTTTCACGTTGTCCACCTGGATAACTTGTATGACGGATGTACACTTTGGTCTCCATCTTGTTCGCCGTCATTGTGATTTTCTCAGCATTGATAACAATCACATTGTCCCCACAATCAACGTGCGGAGTAAAGTCAGGTTTGTTTTTACCTCTAATAATTTTGGCGATTTCAGATGCAAACCTTCCTAAGGTTTTACCTTCTGCATCAGCAACGTACCATTTCTTTTGAACGGTTGCCTTATTGGCCGATTTTGTCTTATACGAAAGCCTATCCACTGTGTGTTTCTTTTTATTATATCCTCAAAAAGGGCTGCAAAAGTAGTCCTAAGTTTTTAATTTTTCAACGAATTTGCTTAAAAAAACACCAAAATGGACAAATGCCATTTTTTTCAGAAAAAATAAGGCTTTACCGTAGTATTTGAATCGTGCCTTTTGTTTGTTGTCGGACTGTCTTTTTCCCCTTATACTTAATGTAATACGGGTAAATTCCCATAGGCATCGGTTTGCCCATATAAGACCCATCCCATTCAAAATCTTTATCCTCTGTTTGGAACACCATTTCACCCCAACGGTTAAAAACTGCCATGTAAAAATCGGTAACACCAGCAGTTCGGACGTGATAAAAATCGTTTACGCCGTCAACTCCTGGAGAAAATGCGGTTGGGATAACCACATAAACGGAATCATCTACACAAACATCTACACTAAACGAATCCCGACATCCTCCCCTATTTTCGATGTACAACCAAATGGTATATCGATTCGTATCTGTTTTATAAACATGACTTGGGTTGTCCAAATTGGAATAAGCTTGCTGCGTACTATCACCAAAAAACCACGTCCCCTGACTTGCCCCAACAGAATAGTTGATAATTTGCAACTCTGGATCGAACGGATTTAAACATATTCCTTCGGTCGGACTAGTAATAAAATACGCGTTAATTCTTGGGTAAGATGGAATGTGAATCCCAGAATCCAGTATACACCTTGTCAGTAGATTACGCACTCTAAAATCATAAGTGGTACTCACCTGTGCATTTATTCGGTTTGTAAACCTTGGTGGAGTCGTAAACCACGTGATCGAATATGGATCTGTCAAACGAGGAGTTAGCTCGGCAAAACCGACAGTTCCATAACACTGTGTATCTGACGTAATTGCATCTACTTCAATTTTTGGAAATACATGTATATATACACTATCACTATACGGATCTGAACAGCCATCCGAAATAGTAATGTCAACCCACTGTGTATTTGGAGGCCTAACAAACACAGTACGGTCTGTCGAAGTGGATGATGACCAAGAATAGGAATAATTGCTATTACCGCCTCTTAAACCAGCTGCAATCAAGGTGGATTCCTCTCCGTAACACAAAGAATCATCATCAAAAGTCAACGATCCTTTCAAGGTGTCCAATACTTCTATATACGCACTATCAGTTGTATAACAGGTTGGCGTTCCGAATCGATATAGAATTTTATGATTACCGGTACCTGACCTATTCGGATTAAACAAACTGTCTCCATACGTTGTGCCCGTCCAAGTACCTCCATACGGCGTACCGTTTATCGTCAAAACCGTATCTCTAAAACAATAAATGGGTTGGTATTGAGATATCCTTGCTACTGGCCGTGCGCCTACCTCAATTTCACATGAATCAATACAGCCATATCTCGAGAAGTAATGCATTGTGTGCATACCAACTCCTGCTCTACTTGGGTCAAACAAACCTTGACTTGTATCAGTGATGCCAGCACCTATCCAATAGCCACCACTTTGTTCAGCGTACAAAACAATTGGCAAATCGGTTTCGCATAACAACGTATCTTGCTGAATATTAGATTGCGGATGTACCACCATTATGATACTATCTCTACAACCGTAGGCGTCATAAAACAGCTTGTGAATTCCTCTACCTGCATCTATTGGAGTAAAATAATTTCCACTAATGCCTGAACCAGACCAAGTCCCACCGCCAGGGGTTCGTCTCGTGGTTCCCCAGTTCAAAATGATTCTTGGGTCTTCGATACAAAACTTCAATGTATCGTTATACACGATAGTCTGTCTAACGTACATAATCTTCTCGTCTCGACAACCATTGACATTATAATACATCGTGTCATTATACCACGTTCTGTTCATGGCATAAATAAATGAAGGATCGTATTCTCCCGTTAGTGAATCTATAATTCCAGTTCCTTCCCAGAAACCACCAGCAGGCCATCCTGCATAGGTAAAGGTATTTCCACCATCAGGACAAATTATCTGGTTTCCTCGTGCGCTAATGGGCTTTACGTAAACATATGTTGTATCACGACAACCATTAGCATTATAAATAAGCACTTTGTTTCCAGAGCCTGCCCTTCTTGGCACAAACCATCCACTTCTATTATCGTTGAATCCTGGTCCTGACCAAACGCCACCCAGCGGACTAAAATTCAATAATATGGAATCTGTAGATTGACACACAGTGTCAAATTCTTGAGTAAACACAGGATACACATTTATAGTTTTGGTATCGGAACAACCATTCCAAGTATAGGTAACAACGTAGGTCCCAGTGTCGATTGGATCGAACCAGCCAGTTGAATCAATGTTTGGACCGGACCACTTCCCTCCAACAGGATTAAATCCTGTCATTTGAAACGGTGACAATCCCGGACAAGAAGCTTCAGTTGGGCCCGCATCGAATGCAATGACAGTAACGATTACCGTATCCGTACATCCAGCAAAGTGATATATTTCTTCGTGTTGACCAGCTCCTGCTGTAGGTGGGTCAAACAAACCTGTTGCAGCATTTGTGATTCCATTACCAGTCCAAAAACCTCCAATAGGTGTTGCAGTCAAATTAAATGCATTGGCTGCTTCACAAACCGTAGTATCTGTTCGAGCTACTGGTGGACTTACCACTTCGATCCAAATAGAATCCGTACCTGGTATGGATATGCCGTCAGAGACTGTCAATTTCACCCAACCAGAAGTAGATGGGCAGTACGTATGTGGCCCGAAACTTCCGTTGATACCTGGTGACCAATTGAATACGTATCTTGAAGAATCACCTCCAGTTACTTCAGCTGTTATTTCAGTACAAGTCCCCATACAAACTGTGTCTGGATCAGCAATTAAATTCACATATATGGGACAGTTTGTAATATCAAATGTGGTATCGGCATGTAAGTTCCAAGCAGAGTCACATTGATCATATTTCACCGCGTCGAATTGGACCAAGTACTGACCACTCCTATCCAACATTGGGTTCATATTCAATACAAACGTGTCAGTTTCGTTATTGGCGTCGCAGTTAATGGGTGTTAAGGTAACACCTGGATTTATTGGTCCGGTAACTGTGAAGTTCGCACCCGAAAGTGAATCACAATTCCATTTTTGATTAAGCTTGATTCCCAGCTTCGTATCTTCACAACTTGCCACAGGTGGATATATGATTGGCGGTAGAAGTGGCACCACTTTAGTTGTCCAAAATCCTTCCCAACCATCACAATATTTACTCGCGTCGCTATGGAAATAAATCGTCATACAAGAATCGGTACTCGTATAAGATCCTGGGGTTGTAGAACCTGATAGCTTACCACTTAATTTGTTTGCTGTTGTGTCACTGCCATCATAAATAATTAAGTAATCTAAATCAGCCTCTGTACAAAAAGCTGTGAATGAAAGTGTTATGCTCTCTGCACCTGGAACGCAAATGGTAAAAATATAATCTTCATTGTGGTCGTAATCATTGGATGTACTGCCATTATCGCTGTCAAAAAAGTTGCCCTTACAATCACTGACTGTGGCATTACTCATATAAAAATCATTCTGAGCCGATGCATACGCAAACGACATCAAAACGAGCGATATGGACATGAACCATTTCAACGTCTAACGATACTTATTTCATCTGTTTGAACTGGATTACTAGCGTTACCCGCCCTATCCGTAAAGATTAATTCGTAAGTCGTGATCTCTTTATCACTTGAACCAAGTAAAAATGTGTTTTTAAGTTTAATTGTTAATTCCCCAGAGATATCGACATGTGCATCAATCGGTGCCAACAATCCAACGTGCTGGTAATCCGATTTCTCTAATCGGAGGTCATGAATTTCTAGAGGACGGATATCAGGATTTTCGTATCCCAAATCGCCATCTGGGTCTGAATATTTGAACGTAATTAATATCGAATCCTGGAACTCTTTAACCACTCTAGGTTGGATATCGACGTATTCAATAATCGGAGGTCCTGCTGGTTTTTCAACAACCGACACCTCTGTACAACTTGACAAAACATAGAGTAATAAGCTTGTAAGTAGTATTCTCGACATTGGTTTATTTCAGTTTTAAAGTTGCGTATTCCTTTGCTCTAAACAGCGAATTATCATTGGGTGCCTCGCTAGAATTAACACCATCTGAAACGTGTGTCCTCACCCAAATTACGTCGCCAGTCTGCCAGCCTGACAAACTTATAGTTGCTTTATGGTAATAGGATTCATCGTCGCCAAAATAGCCTTTGGCTACTTCTGGCGAAGCAGAATACGTTAAGGACGTCATATTGGTACTGTCAAAGTCATTCGCCATAATGGATATATCTACAGCAGCATTTGACAATTGATCTGGTGAAAGACCATCGTCTTCGAAAGCCACCCAGATTTCCACACTGGAAGCTCCAGAAGGAATATTTAAAGACTTATACGTACCGCTCCGACTAACAAGACTGCCATTGACCTTGGCTATAATTCCGCGTAGTTGCACGGGATAATTAGAGGCCGTTGGCACTTCTCCATTTTGGTTTAATGCGCCATTGTCTATCCAGGTTTCAATGTTTTTGATGTATTCGTCCTTTTTAACTGGCCAGTCGCTATCTGGTTCTGTCAAAATTGGCATTGTACCAGAATTGCCGTTTATGTCCACCTTCATGCGCCGAATAAGCATACTTGTAGCAGAATTACCAGGCGTCACCCTCGCTGTTAATGGATTCATATCGTCTTGTTTGATAATCGGTTGACCAACCAATGAGTTGTAAGAAGACTCGATGGACCGAAAATCTGGTTCAAAATTCCCGTCATGGCATCCCGAGTTTGCACAAGTCGGTTTAAATATGTTGGCATGAATTCCTTCAATCGAGTTGGGATCAAGATCGGCTGGATTGCCATTCACCTTTTCGTGTTCTTGACCGACCGTTTGGTTGTTATAAGGATTTGTTACTTCTGGATCGTTGGTATTACAACCAAATAGAACGACAAACCCAAGAATGTATAATAATTGCTTTTTCATTAAATCCTGTCAAATAGTGATTTTGTTCCGCCATCCATAAATCCAGCTCCTAAAACGGCATCCTTGATTCCAAATATTTCAGCAATCGTTAAAACATTGTCCGTTGTTTTACCAATCTGGTTCGACTCGCTGCCCACCTTCATATTTGCAGGGACATTTGGACCTGCCATCATACTCCACACTCGTCTCGTGTTTGCATCACCACTATGGTCATAACCATACCAGTCATTTTCATCTTGAATCGGATTAGGGTTCAAGTTTCGACCACATTCAGGCGTCGCCAACATAATGGTTTTACCAGCCATTTCAGGAATTTCGGTCTGGATGTAATTCCACAACCAACCAAGTCCATGATCCGCTCTGTGTAAAGCACGCAAATAGCCAGAGAAATTACCGTGACATCCATCGACATTACCTAAATTTAACACGGTTATCTTGGGCTTAAAATATTTCATTACCTCAGCAGCATACGCTATAGTAGTTAAGTCTCCGCCACCTTGAACTGGAGGTCCGGCGAGGCCGTTGGTTTGTTTTTTAATAAAGGTCTCACGAATGAATTTCTTAATATGGGCTTTTTCGTCTTCATCGTTACGGATGCCTTGAACTTCTCCATTTTTTATTCTAAACGAGTTGTTTAAGAACTCTCGCATCTTAAAGATAGGTTCAAGTTCTTCCTGAGGATGGTAAATTTTCGCATCGCTAAGAACTTCTACGCCTTCGTTGCCAAAAGTGATACTTGGTGCAACGAAATTTGCGCCGTACTCCGTACCATAATTTTCATGACCGCTGGAATTTAATAATGGAAAAGAATTCCCAATACCCGAGCCCACAAACCACACATCAGATGCTTTGAATCCACGATGTCTTCTCAAATATTCGAAAATCGTCGGTGAGTTAGGCCTAACTTTCAATCCTTGTGCTGTCGACCTGTTTCCGGTCAATAGTGACGTCATGCCGCCATAATGTCCTCCATTTACCGCTTCCACTTCTGGAAACAGCAAACCTTGCGACTGTATTGTTGTGTTTAGTAACTGAGGAATTGGCAAACTTCCAGTAGGTTCATTGGCAGGTGTCGTCCCATACACAATTTTCTTATCTGGTGGCGTTCCGTTTAACATGTTGTACATGATGTTTCCACCAATATCTACGTTTTGACTTCCAGACAAATATTGCTGCAAGACAGACTCCTGTTGTCTTACACCACCAGCAAACAACACATATAGTACATGGTCTGCTAGTTCTGCATTTGTTTTAGCAAACAATCTTCCTGACGGCAATATGTACGGAAATGCGACACTTCCAGCAGCAGTTAATCCCGCCTTTTTAACAAAATCTCTTCTTTTCATATTGCCTTGTTTTAATAAAATTGGTATTCATCTGAGGATGCAAAAGCCGTATACACCAATTCTGGAGTAATGTTGGGGTTTGCCTCGATATAATTCACAAAAAATGCTTTTTCTATTTCAGTCGGAATTCTTACAAAGAATAATTTGTACGTATCGGTAACGAAAGAATCCAAATCCGCACGCATTTCTTCATCGGTTGGCATCACCACATTCCCGCTGTTCATGTAATTACTTACAATCACTTCGTTGATTAATGCTTTATCTCCAAATGATTCAATGACTCTTTCTGTCCGAATCAACTGATTACTTGAAATCGCTTTCTGGTGTAACGTCGTGTAGAGAATGGATATAAATTGCTTGTTTGATTTAGACCGATCTTTAATCAGACTCTTGTCTTCGATATCGACATCATTTACGTCATAAGTGGCAATCACGTCTTTTTTACACGACGTCATTGAAATGACCACCATACACAAGCCAACTAAGTATTTGTATTTAAAAATCTGCATACTCATCTGTTATTATTATTTCTTTTTGTAATGCTCTAAAATCTTGAGTAGACTGTAGAGACTGAAAATGACTTGACACTTCAGCAGTTGTAGGATCCCGATCTAACAAGGTTAAATACGTCCAACGAATAAGTCCTTCGTAAAACTCATCCGATTCTGTAAGAAGCTTGCAGTATTCGCCTTTAGTACCAGCAAAGCCGCCAAATAAAGCCCCGGTTTCATTCTTCTCAATGATATTAAATGCAATGTCAAACTCATTCTGAGTTGGGAATCTGTAAAACAAATCATCGAAAGATGCATTGACAAAATTGAACGTATTCATGTTAATGTTGTCGTAAACACCATTATCCATCATGCGCGCAAACACCTCGTTTAATGTGATTTCATTATCTCGGTATTCATATTTTGCGTCAAGCACTGCTTGATTCCTGTTAATAATTTCTAACGCCCGGAACACGCCGATTGAATCTCCGTTAGCTCTAGCAACTTTCAGTGAGAAGTTTGCGTTACCAATGTATCTAGTAAAGTCTGGATTTTCCGCTCCTTCCACCATTCTGGATTTGATGATAATGTACAACCGCTCTCCGTAGGCAACTTGATAGCTCGAATCGCCGACTACTGGATCTGTGTTTGTTTGAAGTTTGGTTACCAATGCCTCACGACTCGCTTTACCTAAGTTCGCTGCTTTTAATGCATCCGTTTCAACGGCCATTTCTGTTTCTAATGGTGTCCGACCAATTAAATCGATAAAAACACGATTCACGTATCCTTCAATTTTAATAGTTGGAATTCGATGTGGGGTAATTGCGGTATTGTTCTCAAAATTCTTGTCTTCTGTGGACTTACAAGAGACAAAAATGGTAGCTAAAAAAACTACACGAAACGACCATACAAAAAGAGTTCTAGAGGTACCCGCCATGTTAAAGTAGTAATACTATTAACCCAAATGTACGAAAATCCATTCGTATATTGGTCTACACAAACCACAATTGGTTGCATGTAAAAAGTAAAATACTTCGATAGATGTAGCGCAAACTACCCAACAGTCTCGGCCAAAGACTCTTCTGGCAGACTGGTATCACTTGGTTTGGTCTGATTTTTTATCAGTCCATAAGTCATAATTAAACTGGTAAAAATCACGACATACAGAATGACACTATCAGGAAAGGCTGTGGATATTAAATCTGAAGGAATGGAGTAGAATAAAAGCACCGTTATTAATCCTCGAGGAGCAACCGTTAATAAGGGTTTGCCAATGCCTTTCCCAAATATTTTTAACAATATCCAGCGAACCAAAAACATCAAAGCGGTAATTGCAATGCTAATTAACAATGCCTTAAGGTCTAATAAGCTCGAAAGAACCATGGACATCCCAAAAATCAAGAAGAAGAAAGTCCGTAACACAAAGGCAGTTTCCCGTGTAATAATGTGAAAGTTGTGTTCCATCAACTTTAACTCCATCTTACTAATCTTATTTGCCAATGCGCCTCTAAAAATGAGTTGGTTGTTCTTTAGCATCAAACCAAAAATCAGTATCAAAATCAGTGGACTCAGATGCAGACTTTTTTCAATCGCATAAAGCCCCATCAAAATGGCAAGAAATAAGAAAATCTTCACCTTCGTTTTGATAAACTTGAATAAAAAGATCAATCCAAAACTGGTGATAATCGATATCACAATGGTGATTAATAATTTTAAACTAAAATTTGTTACCTCTTGTACAGGGTCTGGATTATGCAACAAACCAATGATGAAGTAAAACAACATAATGCCCAAAATATCACTAATACAGCTTTCGTAAATAAGGAATTCTTTCTTATTGGTTTGTAGTTGATCCACGCTCGGAATCACAATTGCACTACTAATAACTGAAAGTGGTGTTGCATATAAGAAGGCTGTCATGGCTGGCATGTCGAAAACCCAATGAAGGATATACCCAATGACTAACACCGACCCGATAAGACCTAAAGCCGCCATTCCAAGGGATTTCTTGATTAATGGAATCTTCTCTTTTGTCAATTCAAGATCAAGCGCCCCTTCCAAAACAATCATTACCAAACCAACAATGCCTAGAATTTCTAAGGGTTGGGCGATTGCAGCGGTGTCAATTGGGTAAAACTGACCCAAGATCGCTCCTGCGCCTATTAACATAAGCACTGACGGAATGCTGGTCTTTTTACTAATTTCACTAAAAAGATAAGACGCAATAATGGCTAGTGAACCGGCGAATATGAGTTGGTAGGCTGTCATAAAGCAAATTTGCTACAATTGAGGTGATATTCAAATACAATTGTGCTCAACACAACTCTACTTTTTTCCTTGTCTCTTCAATTTTGTTAAACAAGGATCTAAAAAACTGGAACCTATGTTTCTCGCTAACATCGTTGATAGGCGTAGATTTTCGTATTAAGTTTTGCATCCACAAACCTGTTTCTTCACAAAAACTAACGTTATCGGTACTGATTGAATTAAAGGTATTGTGACTGATAAAGACGCGATTTGAAACATCAGATTGAATATATATTGAATTATTGCCGATACGGACTTCACTGTTGTAAAGCACAAAGTTTCGGTTATCGTCAAGCGTCTTAGAACTACGCTCCGCTTTTCGCATTAAACCTTCCACCATTTTCAACACGTCATCCATCACTTCCAAAGCATAAGCTTTTGAATCAAACTGACCTGATTCTGCGAAGTATAATACTTGACTTAACGTAGAGTGGATAGAATCCTCGGTCCATATTTCTTCACAATCCATTTGATTGTATTTTTCAATCGTTTGCTTGGCTTTCTCTAACAATTCTGGATGGATTATCTCCAGTTTGTATTTATGACCGATTAAGTTTTCGTCGTTTAATACCGCTTTCTGCCAATAAAAAATTTTAAACCCAGCGAGTTTTGGATATTCGAAATGATGAAATACCGGTATGTCTTCAGCCGCAAACGTGACCTTTGCTCCTGCTGTCAATCCCAATTCCATTATCTGATTGATTCCATCGAAATAGGAAAACAAGTCCTTTTGGCCGCTATAAAGTTTACTAAACTTAAAAGGTATGGTTTGGTATTTATATTCAAAAAATGCCGTCAAATCAATTTTAAAGTGGTCACAAATGATCATTGCCTCATCAATCGTTAGAGGCGTTTCATTCCGCATCCTTCTATAAGCACTGTCTTTTGATATGTGCAACATTTCAGATAACTCGTTCGCGAGTAACACATGATCCGAAACACTGGTTTTGAGGTACTCTATGAACCTAGTTTGATGTGATTTTTTTTGACCTTTTTGCACAATTCAATTCCCGTTAATGTTCGTTTTGCGTTAAATGCAAATTATAAAACAAAAATACATGATGACCGCATTTTCATGCGCAATTTAGTAAAAGAAAATCGCATTATACGCAAATTTGCAAGAACGCCCTCCCAATCTGACCCCACCTTTGAACAAAAAAAACATGAAACATTTATTAAAACTCACCGCATTACTAATTATTAGTAACCTGTCATTAGCACAAAATCAAAGATTAATTGTGACTAATGTCGAAACGAATCTTCCAAATCAATCCAACTTAAAACTTACTAGTTTTATGTACAACTATATGTCTTACCACGCCAACGACTATAGTGTGATTAACGACAAGCGAGCTACCCTGATCATGGATTCGATTAAAACGGAACAAACTATTTGTGATGACTTTTGTGTTCGAGATATGTGTCAAAGGACTGGTATTGACTGGGCATTAAGTGCAGAAATCAAGCAAATCGCCGGCCGAATCTACGTCATTACAAAAATGATTAACAAAGACCCACTAGTAATCAATCGCACGGCCAAAATGGATTTCTTAAACTTACCAGATGAATCAGAATTCATGCTTAAACTGACTTTGCAAAAACTACTTAATATTGCTCAAGACAAAAATGAGTTGTTGAGCTTAACCGACGCGACGCAATCATCTGCTGGGCGACTACCAAACTACCAACAATCATTAAACCTTTCAGGTCCACGACTAGGATATACCGTATTCACAGGTCCTTCTGCTGATATTATGAAGGACAGTAGAATAAACGGTGGATTTGACATGCGTCCAGGTTTTGTAAATATTGGCTACCAATTCGAACAGCAATATTTACACGGTGGTGCATACCAGGGCTTAATCGAGATTGTTCCACAAATTAGTGGCTTAGACCAAGGCCTTTTTCTTCCGTCATTGACCGTACTAAACGGATTAAGAAACGCAAGAACCGGATTAGAATTTGCTTTTGGACCAACCTTTACCATTGCAAAGAAGGAAAGCAAATACGAAGAGAATGGCGTTTGGTACCGTCCTCAAGACCAGAAAAACATCAACAACCTTCCGCTTGAAGACAAACTAGATAGCAGAGGGAGTGCGACTCTACAAGCGAACCTTGCTTTCGCAATTGGCAAATCATTCCAAGCTGGAACCATGAATGTACCTGTGAATTTCTTCTTTGTGCCAAACAAAGATGACTACAGATACGGCATCTCAATAGGATACAACTTTAGACGATAGGGCATTTTACAAACTAATCATGTTTTTGGCCATCCGTAGATATTCATAAATATCTATTGGGTGGCCTTTGTCGTATATCTTAGGCCGAGTTTGTCCTAAACGAACCACTATTAAATCGCTTTGTGGCAAGATTAAGATATACTGTCCATCGATGCCGTGCGCGTAAAAGAACTTTTCGCCTTCATACTCTGTACACCACCATTGAAAACCATAGCGGTCGTTTGGGCCACCAGTTTTCAAGGAAATTGGGGAAGGTTTGGTAGCTTCTTCGTAATACCAGTTTGGAATTAACGTATCACCGTTTACGATTCCTTTATTCAAATACAAGTAGCCAAATTTGGCATAGTCCCTAGCATTTGTATTAAAACAACAATACGACAACTCATCACCACCTTCGTGATCTAGGCTCCATAACGCATCTTGCTCCGCACCAATGGGCTTCCACAATTTTTCACTAGCGTATTCACTTAAAGTCTTGCCAGTAACTGAACTGATAATTAATCCAAGCAATTGAGAGTTGGCTGATTTATAGTTAAATGTTGTTCCAGTTGCATCTACAATAGAATATCGTTTCAAAAGTTTACGTGTATCGTTGCCGTATAAAGACCTAGCAGTAAATCCAAATGGATTTTGATAACTCTCGTACCAATCATAGCCTGTACTTTGTGTCAGCACGTGCCTTAAAGTAGTTATAGTGTCGTCTTTAAACTCTGGAAGAAAAGTGTTAATCTTTTGATCTATGTCCGATATTAAACCATCTTGAATCGCACAACCAATAAGATGGCTACAGATACTTTTGGCCATTGACCAAGAATTCGTTTTGGAGGTGTCTGAATAACCATCCCAATACTTTTCATATTGTATTTCACCTCGATGAATGACTACATAAGCCTTTGTTTCATATTTCTTATGATACGCCTCTGCTTCGGCCGTCAGCATATTTTCACTATAAGACCCACTTATTGGCCATTCAAAGGGTTTGTCAGCCGCTTCGACGGTTCTATTGTCATAATAGACGTGCTCATCAATTGTCGGTCCCATACGACCTTCCAGTATCGTGTGCCTCAACATAAAAAACATGTAATGGTTCCCGGAAATAAGGATGAACAAAACCACGACTACCAATAATCCGATGATGGCGCCAAGCGTTCTTATTAATATTTTTTTTAATCGATCCATGTGCACTTATAATAACGGGAAAATAGCGTTATCCACTATCATTACCATCTCATTTTATTTTCAAAGTAAATAACCGCACCAGTAAGTGCGTTGACTACATATGCAATCGCAAGTTGGTAGTCTTCTAAATCAAATGACTTCACTGCTTGATTTTCATTCCAATCCATAATGGCCAATATCAGCCATATCACTATAAAGGCGAATGGCAGGGTTAAGCCTAACTTTAGTTTTAATTGCGTTATGAAATAAATCAACCACGTGGCCATAACGATTACAACAGTTTGACTGGGCCAACCAAAACTCTGTACATACGAACCAGTTAATACGAGGGCCAGAACCATCAATACTACTTCTACGACGAATCGCCACTTGTGATTTGACTGTTGCATATGCGACAAAGGTATTTCCGAAATTGACGTAAAAAAAAGGAGTCGTTTTCGACCCCTTTTTGTTAGAACAAGATTTAGTTATTATGCGATAAAACGTTAAGGCTTTATCATTTTGTAATAACCACCTTTTGTGTAGAAGTGTACTCTCCATTCTTAACATGAACGAAGTATACGCCTTCGGCAATTCCAGTAACGTCAATATCAAATTGCGTAGTTGGATTTGAAGTATCCACTACCGTTACAAGAACACCTTTTGTATCATATAGCGATATTTCTACCGCTCCTTCCAATTCTCCTAATGTTACAACAAACGCACCTGTATTTGGGTTAGGGTAAACGTTAAACGCATTGATTGCATTAACATCGTTTACGCCAACAAGGTCCACATTTACGTCGTTACATTTTTCAGAAGTACATCCTGCTTTATCCGTTAAGGTCAAGCATACATTGTAAGTCTGTACAACAGCAGTTGCATATCGGTGAACTGGGCTAATTGATGTTGAGGTGTTACCATCGTCAAAATTCCAATCGTAGTTTGTACCTCCTAATTCAATTGGAGAGAAGCTTACTTCACGTCCATTAGTTGTGTGTGTAAAATCACTATTAGGAAGTGCGTTGATTGGCACTAGTTTTTCGATTGAGTCAACACAATTCGTATTGCTCACAATTAACAACACTCTGAAGTCACCTGTACTTCCGTATGTGTTGGTTGGATTAGGACTATTACTTGTATTTCCGTCTCCAAAACTCCAAGCAAATGTATTGCCATTCTGAGATGTGTTTGAGAACATGGTTTCTGAACCAATACAGTTACCTGTTGCTGTAAAGGCAGCTGTTGGACTTGTATTAACCATAACCATTTTAGACACTTCACCAGAACATCCCGCATTGTTACGAACCACTAGGGTCACTGTTTTGTTACCGCTAGAAGCAAACGTATGAGCAGGGTTTTCGTCGTTGCTCAAGCTTCCATCGCCAAAGTTCCAACTGTGTGAAGTTGCACCAGTCGAGTTATTAGTGAACGTTGTAGACAATCCTTCACAACCACTTGGAGCAGCAAAGTCTGCTGTCGGGTTGTTACTCACTACTACAGTTCCAGTTGCTTCATTAGAACACCCTATTGGGTTGTTTGCAGTAAGTTTAACTGTATAACTTGATGCAGCTGCGTACGCATGACTTGGATTAGTTGCATTGCTCGATCCACCATCGCCAAAGTTCCAAGTTACGCTTGAAGCATTTGAACTCTGATTTGTGAACTTAGCTGATTCTCCAAGACAAACATCCGTAGAAGTGAACATAGCTGTTGGTGCTTGATAAACCGCCACTGGGAAAGTTGTTGAAGTCATACAACCTTTGTCAGAAGTTACTGTCAAGGTCACATTATAAACACCTGCCTTCGCATAGTTATGTGAATTAGATGTACCATTTGAGGCATCTCCATAATTCCATTGACTGTTTGCGATAGACCCGCCTCCGATAGTACTTGTATTTGTAAAATCAACGTTCGGTCCTGTACATAACGCTTTAGATGTAAATGAAGCTACAGGATTTGGATTCACCGTCACATTGCTCGTCATGGAATTTGTACAACCTGCAGCTGTAACCACTGTTAATTTAACAGCATACGTTCCAGCACTCGCATATGTGTGATTCGGATTTGTCAATCGGCTTGTAGCCCCATCGCCAAAGGTCCAGCTATTGGCCCCCTGAGTTGAGTTATTCGTAAAGCTTGCAGCACTGCCCTCACAAGGAGAATTTGCAACGAAGGTCACGGTTGGCTGTGGAGACACCACAACAGTTTGCGTTACCTTGTTAGCACATCCATTTCCATTGGTAGCTGTTAAGCTTACACTGAAAGATCCTGAACTTGCGTACGTATGACTTGGGTTTTTGGCAGTACTAGTTCCAGCATCACCAAACGTCCAGGCATATGTGTTTGTTCCTGGCGTGTTATTTGTAAACTGTATTCCAGACTTTTCACAACCTGAAGCTGCGGCAAACGCCGTTTTCGGAAGGTCGTAAATAGTTACTTGTTTCGAAGTTGCTGAAGCACATCCGTTACTATTCGTTACTGTTACAGTCACAGTATAGTTACCTGCTTTGGTATACGTATGGTTCGGACTAGTAGCAGTACTTGCTCCTCCATCTCCGAAGTTCCATACATACGAACCTGTACTACTGTTATTTGTGAATGATACAGCCGTACCAACACATGCATTACTTGCCGTAAAGTCCGCTGTTGGTGCGCTATAAATAGTCACTGTTGATGATTTAACATCTGTACAGCCTGCTGCATTTTCCGCAGTCAATACAACAGTATATGTACCTGCTGAAGCATATGTATGACTTGGACTCTTCGTTGTAGAAGCTGCACTTCCATCACCGAAATTCCATGAATACTTGGTCGCTCCACCTGAAATATTGGTAAAGTTTGTCGCCTTACCTAAACATCCATTGGCAGTCGTATAGTCAGCGGTAGGAACATCGTTCACTACTACGCTTCTTGTGTATGACTGAGAACAACCGTTTGCTGTAGCTCTTAAAGTAACACTGTATGTTCCTGCAGAACTATATGTATGTGACGGACTTGTTGAAGTTGATGTTGAACCATCTCCAAAGTTCCATGCATAACTTAAAGTACCACTAGATACTGTTGTTGTATTGGTGAACGAAGTTGCGTTTCCTAAACATACTGTTGAGTGATTGTATCCTGCAACTGGTAAATCATGAACCGTAGCTGTTGAAGTCACAACAATCTGACAACCATATACGCTTTTCACAGTTAACTTAACTGTATACGTTCCAGCAGCTGCGTAAGTATGTTTTGGAGATTGAGATGTACTTGAATTTCCATCACCAAAGTCCCAAGCATAGGTTGACGCGCCTGTTGTACTTGATGTAAAATACGAAGCTGTTCCCTCGCAAACGTCAGCAACAGAGACACTAGCAGTAGGTGCATCGTAAACCGTTATGGTCTTCGACATTGTTCCACTACAGTTTCCTTGACCAGTTGTGGTCAACGTTACAGTGTATTTACCAGAAGCCGCATATGTATGAGTTGGGTTAGCTGCACTAGATGTTCCTCCGTCACCGAAAGTCCAAGCATGTGTTACTGTTCCTGACCCACCTGTTGAGCTATTTGTAAACACGATACCAAGACCTTTACAAACACTTGTTGCAGAGAAGTCTGCCTTAGGTGTATCATAAACTGTTACATTAGATCGAGTAGTATCCTTACAACCGTTAATAGACTCTACTGTTAACGTTACTGTAAAGGTTCCTGCCTTATTATACTGATGTGATGGTGTAGAAGAAGTAAATGTTGCTCCATCTCCCATGTCCCAGTGATTGGTATGATTAGACGTTGAGCTGTTAGTAGCATTCACTTTTTGACCTGTACATAAGTTTGCTAAGCTAAACGCAGCAACAGGATTAGGGAATGAAACTACCTTGTCTTCAAATGAATCACGACAACCGTTGTTGTTATACGCTACCAGTTTTACATCAAATGTTCCTGCACTCGTGTACACATGTGTTAACGATTTAGTGGATGAACTTGATGTTTTGCCATCGCCAAATGTCCATGCATATGAATGTGCATATAAAGTACCATTTACAAATGGCTTACCAGTGTTAACACAACGATCATCCGTTGAGAAGTACACAGAAGGTTTCACTTTAATAGTTACATTTTTAGTTGTGGTGTCATTACACTGATTACCGTCTGTAGTAATAAGCGTTACACTATATGTTTGAGCTACACGATAGAAATGAACAGGGTTTTCAACTGTGGATGATGTTTTATCACCAAAATCCCAGTCGTAAGATGCTGCATTAGTTGATGAGTTGATAAATCTAACACTATCACCAAAACATTCATCGTCGGCCGTAAATCCAGATATCCCTTTTTTAGCGATGGTAATGTTTCTGGAAATAGAGTCTCTAAATCCTCCAGGTAAGAATATTTTAAATTTCACTGTATACGTACCTGTAGTTGCATACTTGTGCGTTGGGTTTTGAGCGGTGGATGTTGATCCGTCTCCAAAGTCCCAAGCAAATGCAGAGATTTTACCACAATTTACTGAAGTGGCATTTTTGAATAACACCTCTTTGGTCACACAATCATACACTCTTGAGAATGCTGGAGTTGGCACATTTGAAACTTTAACCGTTTTAGTTGTAGAATCAACGCAACCAATATTGGTAGTTACCTTTAACTTAACAGTTTTAACGCCACTCGTTGCGTATACATGTGAAGGCACTCGAGCGGTACTTGTATTACCATCACCTAAATCCCAGTCAAATCCAGTTAAGGACCCAGTTGCAACCGTTGAGTTGTTTGTTACTGGCATGACATCATTGAAACAATGGTTTGCAAGGATGAAAGATGATTTTGGTAAAGGAGCAATTGTCACCTTTACTGAGTTCGTAGGCTTAGTTCCACAACCACTTCCTGAAGTTGTATTTCTTCTATAGAAAGTTGTTGATGTTAAACTTGCTGTTGGCGAAATAGAAGCAGAAGTTGCTCCGCTTATATCCGTCCACGTTGTATTATCAGGAGACGTTTGCCATTGGTAAGTATAGGTATTATCACCACCAGTTGGGCTGGTTGTTCCATTGATTGTATTGGCAGCACTGTTTGGACAAACACTATGGTTGTTACCAACTAAGCCTGCATATAAATCATTATAAACAAGAATCTTGACAGCATTACTTTCAATGGATCCACAATTTGAACCGCTGGTTGAAATTATTCGATACCAAGTCGTTGTATTCAACACCCCTGGAGAATAGCTCGTGCTTGTAGCGCCAGCGATGACACTCCAAGTTGTTCCATTGGTTGATTTTTCCCATTTATAGGTCCAAGTTCCATCTCCTCCAGTGGCAGATGCAGACTGGCTGATCATTGCTGGTGTAGTTTTAAAGCAGATGTTTTGATCAGAACCAATCACCGCTCCAACTAAGTCGTCATATACGGTAATTTTAACACTGTTTGTATACGAAGGCCCACAATTAACATCTGTTGTTACGGCTCTTCTGAAATACGTTGTTTGTGTCAATGCTCCTGAGGTATAATCCGTATTTGTTGCACTAGAAATATCCGTAAAGTTTACATTGTCTGTCGACGATTGCCATTGATACTGATACGTCCCTCCACTACCAGAAGCACCGGCAGTTGAAGTCATAGTTCCAGGAACCGTATTGTAACAGATTGTTGATGCTCCAGTAATGGAGCCGGCTGCTAAGGCCGTCAACACAGTGACGCTTTGCGTGGCTGTGTCTCTACAACCTTCGTTAGACTCACTCATTATGGTTACAGTGTATGTTCCACTATTAGCATAGGTGTTTGATGCATTGGTTGTTGCAGCCGTATTACCATCTCCAAACTTCCACGCTGTTGAAGCAATGCTTCCAGTTGCCACTGTGCTTGTGTTGGTAAACATCATGGCATCTCCGAAACAAGAATCTTTATTGGTAAATGAAGAAACTGGATATGCCCAATAAGGAACATTTATACTCGCTGAGTTATCGCTCGCATCAACGTCGCCACCTGCATGACTCACCGTTATCACATTAGCGGATGTTCCGCTAAGGTCTAAGGTAATAGGTAATGTTCTTGTGTAAGTGGTCCCTTTGGCAAATGGTCCAGTAATAGTTACGAGCACCGGAGCAAAGGTGTCCAGTGTTACGTTAAAGCTAGCCATTTGCTGAATGATGTCTCCTTCGTTTTTAAACGTAACAGATACCGTCGCACTAGAATTCATTGTACCACAGGCGCTATCACCTGCGACACTGATAACATTTAAATCAGGATTGATTTCAACAGCACCGATGGTTGGTGTATTTACTGGACGCGTTACGTCTTCAATATCTTTAGCTGTTCCCGTAGAATCACCAGCTCCAAATAGTCCTTCTTGATTAAATAAATAAGGAGGAGAAGTACTGCGATTAGGCGCTAAATTCACTGAATTATTATCCGACGTAGAAGAGTAGGTATTGAAATTACTCGTAGTTCGAACACCACCTGCAACCATTAAATATGTACCTTTTGGATTATAATAATTGTTGTTATTCACTATGAACGTCGTACCATTAGGAGTATACACGTGATACATCGCATACCCACCCGTAGCTGCAGTACTCGCAGTAATAGAAAAACTATTGTTACGAATATCCGTATTTGTTCCATTTGAATAGAAAGCATAATGTGAACTTGTAGAAGTTGAATTATCAATATCGATTGTATTATGGTAAAAATCCCAATAATCGCTTTCATTATTGTACACACCCAATAATTGATTGGCACCCCAAAAGTTAGTAATCACGTTATTTGAGAACAACCCTCGATTTGTGGAAGAATTATCACAATACTGTAGTGAAACAGCATAATTACCACAATTTAATATTTGGTTATTGGTAATAACTTGACCTTTATCACTGCTTGCACCACAGTAATACATATATAAACCTGTATACCCTGACGATGATGAATTCATTGTGACAATGTTGTTGTGAAGAACCGATCCTCCAACATATTGTAACCAGACGCCTCTATAATTTGCAGTTACAGTATTATTAGAAAACACCAAACCGGGAGTCTTATTTGCCGTACTACTTGACACTCCTGCCATCATGAATCCGACATAGCCAGATTCAATTATTGAACAACTGTCGAATGTTAGACTATCAGAATGACCTAGTCCCCCGTACGAGTAGCTAGTTGAACTTGTGTTCACAACAACACCAATTTTTGCGGATGTTGTTGATGTTGCAGCGTTAGGATCAAAATTACATCTATCCACCATTAAGTGTTTTGATGTCATAATGTGTAATGGCCAAGCGTATGTGCCCGTTCCTTCAAATGTTATTCCTCTTAATCTTACATAGTCAATACTATTAACAAGGAATGTATGCGCGTTGCCATTTGAACCGGCAGAATTTAATAATACCACATCCTTTGGATCTCCACTTGCAGATTGGAAGGTAATGGTGTTACTGCTTGACGCACCTGGAATATTTTCTAAAGTCCATTGACCAGAATAAGTGCCTGCCGCTATGTTAAAGGTAACAGCTCCACCAATTCCAGCACATTGCATTTCGTCAATGGCATCTTGAATCGTTTCAAAATCACTTGAACTCGTACCCACTGTAAACACACCGCCTGTCATTGGAACACCAATCGTAACCGATGGACCTTCATCGTTTCCAGGAACTGCGTCAGTAGATCCGTTTGGACTACTTGTCCATGCACGTACTTGTACACACCCAGCAGTATGACTTGCAGGGCTTGTAAAAGTCAATGTGTCAGCAGTACAAGAAGCAATTGAAACAGTAAACGTTTGTGATTGCGGAGTTGCGCTACCTATTTGATAATTTACTACTAAAGATGTAAGCGTTGTTGTACCATAGTTTTTTACAACAACAGTCACCGTCTGATTTCCTGAAGAAACTACACCACTTGGAGACAATATCTCAGAAACACCAGCGTCTAACGCGCCCGTTTCTACTTCATCCGCACCAGGGTGGGTTGAGGTAGTGTTCCGCGTAACTCCGTCCATATCTGTTGTTACAGTAGATATTGATGGGAATTTCATGAAACATCCATCAGAAAGATGTAAATCCGATGAACTTTTAAACGGAGCATTTGCAAATACCGAATTCATATCAGCAACAGTACTGTAAGTATTTAAAGCGGAAGGTGTTCTATACCCGCCATTGTATAATGCATACGAACCCGTTTTATTATAGTACACGTTATAGTCTAGCACTCTTGTTGATGATGCAGCTGTAGTTGTATAAAACGGAAGATGATTTGTTGTATTTACAGTACCATTCACCACAAAGATGTTATTTCTAACATTGTAATAATTTACACTTGAAAAGTAACAGGCCCTTGCTTGAGACGAAGAATTTATATCGACAACAATTGTATTGTGGTGTATATTCCAATAATCACTACTGTAATTGTATAGTCCATAAAATGTCGGCGAACCACGGAAGCTTCCTACTGTATTATTAGCGAACAATCCAGGTGTTGAACTGGAATTATCACAACTACTAAAGTACACTCCTTGATACCCAGAATTACGTATTTGGTTTTGGGTGATTTCAACGTTGTTTTTCACATAATTACAATAGATGCCAGTGTGCGCTTCATTAGATGTCGACAAGTTGACTACGTTATTGTGTACAATTGCGCTCGTTTGGTAATACAACGATAAACCGTAGTAACCAATGTTGTTCAGCGTACAGTTGGTAATTTTCAAGCCTGTAGACAGTGACGATGTTGCACTTCCACCACCGTATGCAGATACACCATGAGATGCCTTTGTAATAGAACAACTGTCAATTTCAATGTCCGTAGCTTTGTAATACGTGGAATAACTTGAAGTACTTCCACTAATACAGATTCCTATGAAGCTATTAGACGAAGACTCGGTAGAAGATTGTATCACACAGTTTTGGACTTTTATATAATCCGAGCTGGTTAATTGTAGCGGCCACGCATACGTTGTGTTTGTACCTATAATAGTCAAATTACGTAGGACAATGTAACTTGATCCATTTAGTCGAAATGTATGTCTTGCTGTCGAAGTAGTTGTTCCGTTAGTTATTTTTACATCACTTGCATTTCCAGAAGCTGCTTGAAATGTAATCGTATTCGTTGCTGATGCTCCAGAGTAACTGGTTAATTCGTATTGTCCAGTGTATGTGCCACTTGCAATGTTAAACACAACGGCACCACCTAATCCAGAACAATTTAGGGCATCAATAGCGTCATCAATTGTATTGTAATCTGAACTTGATCCACCTACCGTAAAGGTACCTGCCATCGCAACACCAAAACTGGCTGAAGCACTATCGTTGGTTACATTACCATCTGTTGTGCTATTCGGAGCTGATGTCCAAGAGGCAATGTTTTTACACCCTTGTGTGTGACTAAATGTTGTGGTAAATGTAATGGTATCATTGCTACAACTACTTAAGGTACCTGTAACAGCCTGAGTGACCGTCGAACCTCCATCAACTAAATAATTAACATTGTATCCCGTCACTGAATTGCTACCATAGTTTCTTACAACAACTTTTACTGTCTGTGTACCTGAAGAAACAGTTCCAGCAGGTGATAACACTGCTACAACCCCGACGTCATTAGAGGCCGTCACAACCTCATCTGCCCCAGGATGCGGGAAGACTGGATTTCTAGTATCGTCATCTATGTCGCTTGACACAGCAGATATCCCAGAAACCTTATCGAAACAAGCATCTGTTAAGTGTAAGTCAGAAGTACTTGTAAACGGCGCCATTTTGTTTATGGAGTTCACGTCTCCTGCAGTACTATAAGTATTTAACACTGATGCCGTTCGACTTCCACCCGAGTATATTAAATACGTACCATTCGGATTATAATATACGTTGTAGTCTAACACCCGCGTAGTACTTGGTGAAGACGTGTTGTAAAATGCGTAGTGATTGCTGGTTGATGAAGTACCAATCACACTAAAAATATTGTTTCTTACATCAGAATAATTTACTGACGTGAAATAACAAGCTCGTACTGTGGAAGTACTTGAAACTTGAATGTCAACAGTGTTATGATATACGTTCCAGTAGTCACTACTAGAGTTATAAATCCCATAATAAGTTGGAGTGCCCGCAAAATTACCAATCATGTTGTTGTATAACTCCCCTTTCATTGTAGAAGGATTATCACAAGAACTGAAATAAATTCCCATATAATCCGATTTAGAAATAATATTTCTATTTATACGAATTGGGGTGGTGGAACTAGATAAACAGTAATACATGTAAATTCCTGCATACCCATTTGAAGCCATGGATATATTGTTACCTAATATTTGTGGGGCATCTAGGTAATACATTCTAACACCATAATACCCGGCATTATTTATTGTATTATTGGTAAACACGAATCCTGGCGCTCTGCTTGATGTACTTGAACCATAATTAGAACAAGCCGCATAACCACCTTTAGTGAAGGTACAGCTATCTACTGTAATATTTTCATTGTTTGCTCCTGAAGAGTAACTAGTTGCATTCCCATTAATCACCAAATTGTTGTTGTAATTTGATGTCCCAGTATAAGCACATTTAAACTCACAATTCCTGAATTGAATGTTAGATGCATTCATCACCTGTGCTGGCCATCCATAGGAAGTTCCTTTAGCTTCAAAAGTCACATCTCTCATTATGATGAAGGATGTTTTAGTTAACAAGAAGGTAGTTAATGCACTTGTTCCCGTTGAGGTATATGCAAATACAACATTTGCTTTATTTCCAGTTGCTGATTTAAATGTGATGGTATTGGTAGACGATGCTCCAGCAATATCCCCTTCTATTTCAACTTGCCCTGTATAAGTGCCACTAGCTATATTCATAACCACTGGACCACATACTCCAGACGCTTTCAAATCAGCTATAGCTGCTGCCATGGTAGTATAGTCACTTGATGACGTCCCCACAGTGTACGTTCCTGAAAGCCCTTTATTCAATGTTTCCTTTAAGGTATCATTGGCCGCATTGTTATCTGTATTACCATTGGGATCATCACTTCTAAAATGGAAATTGAACGTTGATCCTGTCCCATACGTATATTGTCCGAGATTCAGAGTAGTTGACGAACCAGAAGCAAGAGAACCGCTGTAAGAATAGGTTGTTTGGCTTGTTCCGTTGACCGACCAGATAATATCAAAATCAGAAACGGTGTTTGTCCCTTCATTTTTTACTTCAATTTTTACAGAATCACTTGTATTACAAACAGCTCCAGATGGGTTCATTAATGACACAATGGACATATCATCTGTTACCAATTGCTTAGGAGTTAGAATATAATATTCGTTTGATGATGCAGCAGTACTTTGATATGCTCCTGGTAAAAGATTAGGAGAACCTGCAGTTGAATGCATACCCGAAGAGAATTGTACCGCACTTGAAGAATTTAGTTGAACACCCACAGTTGTTGAATAGGTACCGTATAAATAATTCATGTCAATAACATAAATTTTATTACTGCCTTCTTCCAACACAACCCCAGAGTACATATAACTGCCGGAAGTATGCCCATATTCCCATGAATAATAGGTGATCCACAGTTGCCGTGATCCAGTTGATCCAATTACATGGCGATACACGTAGTCATATTGACCAACAGTTGTACCCATATTGTCCCAAAAGAAAGCAATAGTGGAGTCTGGCAAGTTTGAGTTTGGCAATGATGAATTTGTATTCAACGCTGTGTTAACCGCAGTTCCTGCAACGGACTTAGTAAATGTAAGTAAGCCGTTTTTTGACACACTAAATGAGTCTACTGTGTTTCCATAAAACTCAAAAGTAAAAGGAATTGGTTGAGCCTCAGACCAATAATTGGTCGACGTGTAGGACGAAGAACTCGAACCACCAGGTCCGGTATAACCAGTCATAAACCTTGTTGCGCCCGAGGTGGACCCATCTGCGGCAGTCCTCAGACCACCAGGATTACCGACATCGAGTCCGGAATTAGTTGGTGTATACGTGTACGATTGTCCAACTACAAAGGTCGGATTCAACACAAAGACTACGCCAAGCATTAATAAAAATTTGTAAATCTGTTTCATAAATCTAAATTCTATTTGTTCTAAAATTTTGCAGAAACAGCGACAAACCAACCGAGATTTCGGAGGGAAAAAAACTTTTTTTAAGATGAGTTTTGGGTAAAAAAACTCAATTACACACTACTTCTACAACTCCAAATGTGACCACAATGTCAGTCAATTGCAAGTTTTTATCAACATTTTATTATTAAATACACTTTTTTAGACAGTTTTTCGTTGAGAAAAACCTCCCTTTTTCACCTTATTTAAAATATCTGAACGACCTTTTAGTTTTCAATATAAAACTGTATCATTGCATCAGAGAATACCGATCTGGCACCCTCTAAAATTCTACTTTAAATTCCGAACCCTTTCGCGATTAACATTAGAATCACAATTAGAAAAAAATTATAACACCACGTATCATTTTATATGTTTGATATTATTACGCTAAACGACATGCTCGTTTCTGAGCTGAAAGAAGTTGCTACTAAACTTGACATCAATAGCAAAGGCCTAAAAAAACAAGACCTTATCTATAAAATCCTAGAAGAACAAGCGGTTAAAACGCCAGCTACTCCGGATGAACCAGTCAAAACCAACAACCCAAAACCGCGTCCGAAACCACGTCCGAAACAAAAACAAGACAGACCAGAGAAATCTGAAAAGACAGATAACAAGGACACATCTGAAGGAGACTCAGAAAATAGATCTGAGAATAAACGAGACGACAAAAGAGAACGAAGACCTCGTAATCCTAAGTCAGACAAGCCTAACCATCCTAACCACCCAAAACAACGGCACCCAAACAATCCTCCCAAGTCTGAAAAAAGCGATCAACCAAAAGACAATCGTCCAAATCAAAGACAGGAAGCCGTAAAAAATTCAGATGATGACGCCCGAATTATAGAGGCAATGGACAGCTCTGAAGCACCAAGCACAAATCAAAAAGAACATTCTAATAAATCAAATCGACCTCAACAAAGAGAGAGAGATCCTGAAAAAGAAAAACGCAAAGAAATGCGTGACAACCTTTTAAATTATTTAGAATTAGAAGGTGTTGTAAGTACCCAAGGTGTGCTTGAAACGATACAAGACGGATACGGATTCTTGCGTTCAGCTGACTACAACTACCAACCATCACCTGATGATGTGTACGTTGCACCCAACCTTGTTAAGTCATTTGGCCTAAAAACTGGTGACGTTGTGCAAGGAACCATTAGACCACCAAAAGAAGGCGAGAAATATTTTGCGTTGATTAAAATTGAAATGATCAATGGCAAGTCTCCTGCTTTGGTACGAGACCGTGTTTCTTTTGAGCACTTAACTCCTTTGTTCCCTGAAGAGAAATTCAATTTGGAATATGACGCTGGTAATTACTCCACCAGAATCATTGACCTGATTACTCCCATCGGTAAAGGACAAAGAGGATTAATCGTAGCCCAGCCTAAAACAGGTAAAACGAACCTCCTAAAAGACGTTGCCAACGCTATTTCAGCCAATCACCCAGAAACCTACATGATTATTCTGTTGATTGATGAAAGACCAGAAGAAGTAACGGACATGGCTCGAAGCGTAAAAGCTGAAGTAGTGGCTTCTACCTTCGACGAGCCTGCAGAAAAACATGTAAAGCTGGCTAATATCGTTTTATCCAAAGCAAAAAGACTTACTGAATGTGGACACGATGTTGTTATCCTACTAGATTCGATCACTCGATTGGCTAGAGCTTACAACACGGTTCAACCTGCATCGGGTAAAATCCTTTCTGGTGGTGTAGATGCAAATGCCTTACACAAACCAAAACGATTCTTTGGTGCTGCTCGGAATATCGAGCATGGCGGTTCACTTACAATTATCGCTACTGCATTAATCGATACTGGTTCCAAAATGGACGAAGTTATTTTTGAAGAGTTTAAAGGTACTGGTAACATGGAGTTACAGTTGGACAGAAAACTTTCAAACCGTCGAATCTTCCCTGCCATTGATATTGTTTCGAGTAGTACTCGACGTGAGGACTTGTTACTGGACAAAGTGACAAACCAACGTATGTGGGTACTTAGAAACTATCTTGCTGACATGAACAGTGAAGAGGCCATGAATATGATGCTTAAGCAAATGCAAGGAACCAAGAACAACGATGAGTTCTTGATTTCTATGAATTCTTAAAAGCACTTATCCACCCGTTCTATCAGGTTACATAGGTAAAGTTTGTTTAAATTTGGGTATGATGAAACTCAAAACTATTCGCTTTGCGATATTGGTATTGACGCTTTTTGCTTGTACCACAAATGCTTTAGCTAAAAAATACAGCTACGAAATTCGAATCTATACCATCATTTACAATGGTGATACCTTAGAGACTGGCGGTGATGTTGTCAGAACTGGCATCTTAAAAAAGCACACGAAACGACTTCCAGTGGCCACCCTCAATGATGGCAGAAGCTTACACTTAGAAATGTGGCTCACGGTTGAAGGCGTTATGCTGGATAAATTTAATGTCTTCCAACATAAATATTATGCGCTTGACGGCGAAGAATGGTTGTTAATGACTGTTTCTCCAAGACTTAAATTTAAAGGTCGTCATTATGACAAAGGCCATTATACGTATCGAGACCCTCAAACAGGAGAAAGTCTTGAAGTCATGTACAGGCTCACTGTTGACCCGTACAAAAAGCCCAAAAAAGCTAAAAAGACAAAATAAAAAAAGGCCTTCAATATTTGAAGGCCTTTTTAATTCTATCTATAATTCCTATTTCTTCAACTTCGTCCACTCTTCAATCGACTTGTCGTTGAGTCTGACGTAGTCGTCATTGCCTGCTGCAAGAGCAAGTTCTTTTGACTTGTTTGCCGTTGCAATAGCGTCTTTATACTTTCCTAGTTTAGCTTCAATTAACGCTTTCTGACGTACCATCCAGAACTTTTCATTGTTGACCAAAGCCAACTTAATCCATTCGTATGCTTTATTTAAGTCCTTATCGTTGTCGTAATAGTAACGTGCTGCTTGATAATAGGTTGCCGAGCTTACGCCCTTCATCTTCATATCAATTTCCTTCATTACTTGATCATCAACGTTGGTTTTGATTTCAAGTTTTATCTGCGTCTTTTCCCAAAGAAATTCTAAATCACAACCTTCAGTCGTTAAGTTAGAAAACTGAAAAGTCATTGTTTCAGTCATTACCGGATATGCACTGTTTGGCTTTACCGTAAACCTCACTAAATCCTCGTCTTCGGTGTATTTATCACCGCCGGTTCCCCAGTAACTTGTATTCGAATGAATCACAATCGTCCATTCAGTTTCACCTGGAATTGCATACAAAGCATAGGTACCTGCAGGTACATCATGACCATTAACTTTAATGTCGTCAGACGTTTTTAGCTTGGTACTGGCATTTGCTCCCCATCTCCACATTTCGCCGAAAGGCACTAAATCACCAAAAATGGTTCTTCCTTTAACACTTGGACGCGAATAGTTCACACTCACATCAGTCAAGCCCACTTCTTGCTCAACAGTGGACAAAGGACTTGGGGCTGGTACACTTATTTGTGCAGCTACCATTGATGCCGAAAGACATAAGAATAATAAGACTTTTAATTTCATTTTAAATTTAAATTACGAGTCAAATATAACACATGAAGCCGTGGTTCAGTTTTGACTAATTTAACTTGTTGAGATTTTACACCTATCGGACGAAAAATCAGTTTGAGTTCACTCAATCTAACCTGCTTCCGCTTCTATCTTGTTAGAATTTATATTGGAAACCTAGTCCAAAAAGTTCCTTAAACTGAGTCCTTGGTCCCTTCACTCCAGGTTTGTTTTCAGGATCATACTCAATCTTGGTATCGTGGTCATATTTAAGATGGGTAAACACATTAGCCCCAATGTATTTCCCAAGTTTAAAATCAAATCGCACCTGCCAATCTACATCAACGTTCTGCCGATTTTCTTTGACGATATCTGTGAAATTATTAAAGAGTTCCAAACTACTTCGAACACCGACATTTTTAAAGATGGCCTTGTCTTGGTAAACAAATGAAGTCAGAAACCCGAACTCACCTCTTCTATTTGGATTGGCATGTTCTTTTGGAATATAGATGTTTTGTGCTGCGATGCTGTCGTCGGTAACGAATGTCCATTTACCTGCAGCGGGTGACACGTACATAGATAGTTTATCATTCGGCTTGAAATCTACCCCTAAAGACAATTTAAGGTAGGCAGGTGACATAAATTTCGAAATAACCGGTCGATCGTCACTAACCACGTTAAAATCATACCCCAAGTCAAATTGACTTTCAAAACGCGTTAAACTTGCCCAACTCAATTTGTTTGAAACCTTTCGTCCCACTTTAGATTGAAAATCAATTTTATCCTCATTCTTTCTGACACTTTCTCCTTTATTTTTAAGAACACCGTATGCCAAATCTAAGTTGTTATCCCAAGTCCAATTGGCAAACTTATAATTAGAGTACCCATTGGCCAATGCAGTTGCTGAGATGGCATTCACCCCACCTAACGACCAATTAGTAAAGGCTCCTTGGTTAAAGTTTAAAGATACCACTCGCCCTGATTTCCATTTTGTCACGGGTTGCATAGACTTACGTTCTCTAGATATTTGGTCTACTGCAGCCTGTGCTTGTGAAAGCGCCACTTTTGCCTCTGCTAATTCTTGTGTTTTTTGTGCTATTGAAGCCGAATCCTGCTGGGCAAATCCACTCATCGCGGTAAGTGCAAAACCACAGATTAACACCGTTATATGTTTCATAAATAAAATTTTTGGTAAAAATAAAACGTACGAACTTGGATTGCGCATTGTCGAGGGAGATGTGCATACAATGTCGATTAAAAGGACATAAACGCACCTTGAAACCACAAAACCTAACTATAAAGGTCGAAACAGAGAAACCGGATTACCACCATTCAGGACCACTAATCCAGCAACAAATATGATTAGAGGCAGAGTTGCGATCCAACCGCTATACCATAAAAACGAAAATAGGAACACACCAAGTCCCATTAAAGACAATCCAATAATGATGTTCCATGTTTTTTTTCGTGATTTTGAAACATCCTGAACTACAACAATATGTCCATTCCTCTCAAGTTCACTAAGCGTTTGTATGATCTCGTTGATTTGGGAATCGTCCGACAATTTTTTGGTTAGATAACTGCGGACCGAGCGCCAAGAATCTCCTCTTTCCAGCATTTTCCGGCCATACGCTAATAATTCCGCTTCTGTAGCCACTTGGTTATTCAAAGCGAATCAAAATCTGATTTTTATCTACCTTGTCTTGTTTGTTGACATCAATACGTGAAACAATGCCTTCATTTGGAGCAGCGATTACGTTTTCCATTTTCATTGCCTCCAACACCATCAAGGCCTGGCCCTTCTCAACCGCATCACCAATGTTTACTTTAACATCTAACACTAGTCCAGGCATAGGCGACTTGATTTCAGAAATGATATCTCCTGCCTTTTTATCCATTCCCATTTTAGACAACAACAAATCAAAGTCGTCCTGAATCTGAATTGAAAATTTTCTTTTATCAATTAACAAAACAACTGCTTTGGCATTTCTGTCTACTTCAACTATTTCGGCGTTAAACGACTTGTTGTTAAGAATGACGTGGTATTTCCCATTCGGAAGCAGCTTGCAGTCAAACGTTGTCGGTTTGTCATTGACCTTTTGCTCTAAAATGTCGAAATGGTGTTGGTCGTTAACAGTTGCTTTGAACATAATCGTTGTCATTAATTCTCTTCTCCGAAGTATTCTACATAGTTGTTATGGGTTTCCCATAGCTTTACTCGATGGAGCTTACAGTTTGCTAAGTGCGGTTCTATTTGTTCCCAAATGGCGATAGCTAAGTTTTCTATACTTGCCATTTTTCCTGACATAAACGGCACGTCTAAATTGATGTTTTTATGGTCAAGTGCTTCAACGACGTATTCATTAATGATGTCACGAAGCTTCTTTAAATCCATAATAAAACCTGTATCTGGATTTGGATTTCCTTTAACTGTGACGAATAAATCAAAGTTGTGCCCATGCCAGTTTTCATTTGCACATTTCCCAAAGATGGCATCATTTTCTTCCTTTGTCCATTTAGGATTGTACAACTTATGTGCAGCATTAAAGTGCTCTTTACGCGTGATATATACCAATTTATTTGCCATGCAGAACGTGGTGCAAATATACAACGACTACCTTTGCTATATGACTATTAGTGACGCACAAAAAAACATTGATACTTGGATAAAGAGGATTGGTGTGAGATACTTCGACGAGTTAACCAACACGGCTTTGTTGATGGAAGAGGTCGGAGAGGTAGCAAGAATCATGGCGCGTGTTTACGGAGAGCAGAGCGCAAAAAAATCTGATTTAAAAAAATATCTTGGCGATGAACTTGCAGATGTCATGTTCGTATTGATTTGTATTGCGAATCAAACCGGAGTTGATTTAACAACCGCACTGACTGAAAATCTTAAGAAAAAATCGTTGAGAGATGTTGATCGGCATAAAACCAATCCCAAACTAAAATAGTTATCTTTTTTCCATTGGAACCCAGTCTCTAGCTACTGGTCCAGTGTAAATTTGACGTGGTCTACCAATTGGTTGTTTCTGATCACGCATTTCTTTCCATTGTGCAATCCAACCTGGTAATCGGCCCATTGCAAATAGTACAGTAAACATTTCAACAGGGAAGCCCATTGCGCGATAAATAATCCCTGAGTAGAAATCGACATTTGGGAAAAGCTTTCTTTCAGCGAAATATGGATCTGCTAAAGCAGTTTCTTCCAATTTCTTGGCTATTTCTAAAACAGGATCATTGATACCCATTTTAGCCATGATGTCGTCTGCCGATTTTTTGATAATCAACGCACGAGGATCATAGTTTTTATATACGCGGTGACCGAATCCCATTAAACGGAATGGGTCATTTTTGTCCTTCGCTTTGTCAATGTAACGTTGAGCATCACCACCATCTTGGCTGATAGCTTCTAGCATTTCAATTACTTTTTGATTTGCTCCACCATGAAGAGGTCCCCATAGTGCCGCAATACCTGCCGAGATACATGCGTAAAGGTTCGAATGTGATGATCCCACTATTCGCACAGTAGATGCCGAACAGTTTTGTTCGTGATCGGCATGTAGAATCAGCAATTTGTTCATTGCTTCAACAAACACAGGATCTATTTCGTAATCCTCCGTAATGTTCTTGAAAGTCATGTTCAAGAAATTCGAAGTATAGTCTAATTTGTTTTGAGGATAGATTACTGGATGCCCAACTGCCTTTTTATGCAGCATAGCAACTATCGTAGGCATTTTAGCGATCAGTCGGCGAATGGTTCTGTGTTGTTCTTCATCATTTCTATCTGGATCCAACGAATCTGGATAAAAGGACGACAAAGACGAAATCATCGCTGTTAATTGACCCATTGGATGCGAACCTGTAGGCCACGCCTTGAAGATATTCTCCATATCCTCATTAACCAAAGTATGATGTCTAATTTGGTAATCCCAATCTTCGTATTCTTCTTTAGTTGGTAATTCACCGTTCACCAACAAATACGCAACCTCCAAGAAAGTCGCATTTTCAGCCAAATGTTCTATCGAATATCCACGGTGACGTAAAATACCTTTTTCACCATCAAGATACGTAATACTACTTGTCGTACTCCCAGTATTTTTGAATCCGACATCTACAGTAATGGCACCAGTAGCGCCTCGTAAACTTGAAATATCGATTCCAATTTCATTTTCTGAACCTTGAATTAAAGGTAATTCTACTTCTTGTCCTTCGAATGATAAATGGGCTGTTTTTGACATTGAAATTATGCTGATTTTAGGTTGAGCGAAATTACTTTATTTTACACAGATTTTTTAGGGTAATTCAATAAATCTTTTTTATAACAAATCACTTGCGGTATCGAATCGTAACAAATTGCGAATCAATCCGTTACATTATCGTCGTTAAAGTGAGAAAAATCCAATCTATTACACATTGAACCTAAATCTAATCTGTATACAGAGAATACAATTTTTAGATAACTTTGTTTGGCATAAGATTGAATAATTTCCAAATATTAACTTCAGCCAAGAATGTCGGACAAAATTGAAAAAATTATAACTGGTTTAAATCAAAAAGCAAACCTTAAACAAAATGTCTACGGCCACTCAATCGAAGTCTTTAATCATTTTAAAGAATGTGCCTTAAATGTGGTTGAGACCTTGGCTCCCAATGTACTTGACAAAGCGCCAAGTGTTGAAATTAGCTTAAGCAACTATGGTGACTTTGAATTTCATTTGAAATTCTCAGGAGATACCATCGTTTTTTTACTGCATACAAATGTCTTTACCTTTCCTCCAAAACATTTAATTAATAAGTCGACCTATGTAAAGGAAGATCGTTCTAGGGGGTATTTTGGCATGATTCAGATATATAACTTTCTGAGTGATTCAATAAAATACAACCGACTTGGGGACGAAGGATATTTGCTTGCACGTGTGTTTGTCAATGCTGAAAACGATTTTTACGTTGAAGGCAAACGTCAACTCGGTTTCTTATACAAGGAATTAGGCAAATTCAAACTGGACAAAACCCATAGGCACAACATTATTGAACAGTGCATGCTCTATTGTTTAGATTTTGACCTGTATGTACCTCCAACCGACGCCCTTAACCAAATAACCGTTCAACAGAAAAACTATTTTAACAACCCGTCGGGCATCGCTACGGGTAAAAGATTGGGTTTTGAAGTTATCAACCGACTCAAGCATGATTCATAACTTTAAAGCACGTTCACTGCTAGTATTTGGTGGTTTGTTGAGTTTGCTTTTGATTAGCTGCGCGCAGAGATACAACAACATACCTAGAGTCCATGTTAAGGCAAAACATCAGTCGTTCAAAAGTACAGGGCACTATGTATCGGATTCAAAAAGGATAGAACAAGTGAAAATATCCGAACAGCCTGTGGACACAATTTCTCACTTTACTGAAAGCTCTCCATCTAATGTATTACTTCCTGGGAAGCCCAAATTCAGTACCCACTTAAACCACAAAAAGTACACTCCCAGTGATTCACTCATCGAGACTGATACCACAACAAAAAGAGAAGTTGACAAAAGCTTAATTAAGAGTTCAACAAGTCTTTTGGTAGTAACGGCTGGATTTAATGCCGGAATGATTTTAGCCCCTTCTTACAGCTTTTTGTTTATCGGTTTGTTGGTCGGACTTGGTTTGTTAGTAATCGGGTATTTCATTTCAAAGTTTGTAGTAAATTCGAACGAGAATAAGGTGTTTCCAATTAGGGTGCGAACGAAACGTCAAAACAATCGAAGTCAACTTAAGAAAGCCTTTAATATTTTAATGATTATATCAGGGTCATCATTTGCGGTTGCCTTGTTTACCGCTGCAACCGGCTCTTTCGCTTTGCCCTTCTTTTTCTTAATTTTAGGCATGATTACATTGTATGCTGGTTTATTGGTTGGGTTAATTTACGTTATTGCTGGCGCTTAAGAATGTTGTTTAAAGTGTCAATACCTTTTGCTGTAATTTGGTAATGAAACGCTTCCATATTGTCAGAATCATAACCGATACTTCTTTCAAACTTCCCATCCTCCACTAGTCGTAACGGTGACACATATTTATCGTGCAAAAGCGTTTTCAGCGCGTCGCCAATTACATGCCTGCCCACTTTCACCTTGCACTCAGCAACAATATTGTTAAAGTGTTCAGGGAACAGTAATAATTCCAACACGGCTATTTCCAACTCATCCATTCTTATACTTTCTTTTTTTCCAACTAACCGGAGTGACCCAACTTAAAAAAGCAATGATAGTCATATAGAACGGGTGTAAAAAGTCTACAATCACAACAAACGGCAGTAAGTTGGATTTACCAAAAAATGGAAGAACAGATTTAAAAAATTGCAGGTCGACCAATATCTTTATTAGCATCACCGAGCACAAAGTCCAAATCAAATAGGGAGTTGCACTAAAAAACACCGTGATGAAGCAAAAGATTAAAACAAAATAAAAACCCAATAGTGTGCGAAGAAGTGTATTGGAACGAGTGCTTCCAGAATACTGCGTTTTTTTAGCCCATCTGATTCTTTGTTGAATGAAGTCAAATACATTGGTGACCATTCTTGTAGAGACGATAGCATCAACGTTTTTATTAAAATGTATGTGATACCCTTCGTTTGACGCTATTTTCTCCAGTAAAAAAACGTCATCTCCACTTGCTACATCAATGTTGCCATTATATCCTTTTACATCTTTGAATACTTGTTTACTATAAAACATGTTTGCTCCATTGGCTAAAACTGGAGTCCTTTTTTGAATTAACGAGCCTCCTAACACAATCATACTAACAAAGTCTAGATCAACTAATTTTCCCCAAAGGTTATTGGCATTACGAAATTTCACCGGGCCACTAACGAAAGAGGCTTGGTTCATACTAGACATAGATTTTACCCAATTTTTCGACACTGTACAATCCGCATCAGTGGTCAAAATCCAATCGTTCTTTGCTAATTCAATACCCGCTTGCAAACCATTCTTTTTGCCAACACATTCTGGTTCCAATTTCACATGTTGCACATCGGATTTAAAATCAGATAGTAGCGCTTCAACAAGACTAAAGGAATCGTCGTCTGAATGGTCATCTATGAAAATGTATTCTACTAGGTTGTATGGGTATTCCTGATTCCTTAGACTCTCGATTAAGTCTTTCAAATACAATTCTTCATTTCTATATACCACTAGTACAGAAACGGTCTTGTCACTTTGCGACCTCTCCGCATCAGGAATCTGTCTCCAAGCTTTGCTTATCTGGTCCATGGCCCACATGTACAGCAACAATGACATCACAAGAATTATGGGGAGAATCACTGTTTTACGAATTTAGTTTTAGCTAAAAATAAAAGACCTATCAAGCCTGGGATGATTAAGTTTATCACCCAAATGAGAAATGATATTAATAATACTTCAGACTCCATGAGAACACCTGAAAACAAAAACATCATAATCATACCACGGACACCAATTTCACTCAATGCAACGGTAGGAATGATGGTTTGCACGTAATAATAAACAGGTATTAACGATACAAGACCTATTACTTCGTACATTTCAAACTCACCTATAGCGTAAATGAGTATCCCCAACTGTGAACAAAACACGATGTAGCGTAATAGCGACCAAAAGTAAGCCTCGGACAGGGCCTTCCTCGAAAAGGAGGAAAGGGAAGTACGAAACTTATCATACCGATCGAAAAATGAAATTTTACTCAAAATTATTGATGCTATCACGGGCATCTTGTAATATGATATAATGCCTATGACAACCGTTAGCACAGCCAAAACTTGAGCTGTTCTGAGCCACTCTTGGGCTACAAACTGACTTGTAAAAAACACCACGAACGCCCCTCCAATGGTTATGGTAATGCATAATTGAGCCAGACTTCCAGCAATACTACTCGAAACCGCTTTTTCTCGCTGGTCATCCTTTACTACCCATACTCTTCCAGCAAACTCTCCCACCCCGTTTGGAGTAAACAAGCCTAGTGCAACACCCATAAGTACTCCTTGGAACGCTTGAGGGCCCGTCATTGCGTCACGATGATTAACCAAACGCCGCCACTTGTACGTTTCCAATAACCAGTTGATTGGCATTAACATAAAAACCAGTAAAATACTGTTGGAATTCTGTTTTATGATATCGCCGTAGTCCGTTACTAAAGTGATTGCATCGTGTCTAACAAAAATTTCGTAAAACAAAAAAGAGACAGCAACAAGTGACACCAACCACTTTATGATGCGAATTCTACTTATCTGTTTCTTATGGTTATTCAATTAATGCTGGTACTTTTGACTCATGACAACCCGATTGCTTGACACGGATTTTGATCGTATCATATTAGGAATTGACCCTGGGACAAATATAATGGGATACGGCGTTTTGGGTTGTAAGAAAAAAAACATGCACTTGATTAGCATGGGTATAGTTACCCTCGGAAGAATCGATTCCCATGCATTAAAACTGAAAAAAATATTCGAGCGCACGTTAGGTTTAATAGATAGTTACCACCCTGACGAAATGGCGTTAGAGGCTCCATTCTACGGAAAGAATGTACAGAGCATGTTGAAACTGGGAAGAGCTCAAGGCGTTGCCATGGCAGCTGGACTATATCGTGATGTTCCAATCTTTGAGTACGCACCAAAACGAATAAAGCAAAGCATAACAGGTAGTGGTAGTGCAAGCAAAGAACAGGTGGCTGGTATTTTGAAATCCATCCTCAAGTTTGATGAAATTCCGAAGAACTTAGATGCCACAGATGGGATGGCTGCGGCAGTTTGTCACTTCTTTCAAGATTCAAACCCAACTCAGTCTTCATCTAAAAGTTATGGTAGCTGGAATTCGTTCCTATCTGATAATCCCGATCGAGTAAAGTAATTATGTCAAGAAAGATCGGATGTTTTCCGCAATCTGCTCCATTTCACTTTGATCAACTTGTAACTTAGGTTGAGAAAAATCGATGTCTGAGACAGCGTCAATAGGAACAAGGTGAATGTGTGTGTGCGGCACTTCTAGTCCGACAACCGCGACACCTATTTTCTTACATGGAATGGCTTGTTTAACAGCTTTAGAAACAATTTTTGAGAAGATATGTAAGCCGGCGAATGTTTCGTCATCTAAGTCGAAGATGTAATCAACTTCTTTTTTAGGGATTACTAATGTATGTCCTTTACGAAGTGGAAAAACATCCAGGAAAGCCAAAAAATCTTCTGTTTCAGCAATTTTGTAGCAAGGTATCTCGCCATTAACTATTTTGGTAAACAGACTTGCCATTACACCGTAATTTCAAGAATTTCAAAAGGGATTACTCCAGCTGGAACCGTCACGTCCGCAACCTCTCCAACTTTTTTACCCATTAGTCCTTTACCTATTGGAGACTGAATAGAAATCTTCCCTTTCTTCAAATCCGCTTCCTTTTCCGCAACAATTGTATAGGTTACTTCCTTGTTTACTTTTTTATTTAACACGCGTACTTTACTTAAAATACCCACTTTGGAAATGTCAAGCTTACTTGGATCGATAACTCTAGAGTTACCTAATATTTCTTCAAGTTTAGAAATCTTCAATTCAAGAAGCCCTTGTGCTTCTTTAGCTGCATCATACTCCGCGTTTTCAGACAAATCTCCTTTATCACGGGCTTCCCCTATTTGTTTTGAAATATTGGGTCTATCTACAGTTTTAAGCTGCTCTACCTCTTTTTTAAGGTTGTCATAGCCTTCCTGCGACATGTAATTAATCTGAGACATACTGTTATACGTTGTATAGTGTTAAAAAAAGAAACATTGCACTAGCTTCTGCCAATGCAATGTCCTGCAAAGATATATATTTCTTAATAAGCCGTAATTACGGCAGAATCAAATCAATTCTAATCAACTAGAATTCGTACCCCAATTCCGTGACAACCACCGAAAGGGTTACTCGCTCTATACGAGTAATCAACGCCAAATTTGTTGTCGTTGTTTTTACTCATAGGCAATTCAATTGAGAAGCCAGCTACAAGTCCTGTCAGAGCCGAAGTTCTGTCATCCGAACTAAAAATTCCGTCTTCATAAGCAAATGCACCTCGAAGTTTTAAGATTTCTTTATACCCGAATTCTAAACCTGCTGTCAACTGATTTCTTGTATACGAATTTGACGTAAAGTTTAGCGCTGTAGTAAGTCGCTTGTCATACGTTTCTTTTGTATTGTCTAGTCTAAAGTCATACGACGCGCCGATATTAATTAAGGTCGGCAATCCGAAGCCTGCAGTTCTAAACAAAAACGATTGTTGAACATCATTGTTGGGGTTTGTTGCTTTAAACGTTACACCATCACCACTATAACTCGCATCTGGACCAACATTTTTCATGCTAATACCAAATTTGATATCGTCTTTCTTAAGCTTATCCGTTTTATCGCTAGTTTCAGAATATTGTATCCCTGCATCAATTGCGATTCCTTGAACGCTTGCGTTTGGAATGGCTTCTGAATGAACACGAACCAATACACCACCAGAAATGGTTTTGGTAAACTTTTTAGCATAGCCTAACCCGATGTTTGTGTTTTGGGGACTAATGGTTCCTAAACCTCCTCCAGGTTGTTCGTAAGTGGTAACTTCTATCTCACCCAAATCCATGGTCATAACGGTTAAGGCTAACACACCTTCTCCGCCTAACGATTGAGCAAAGCCAAAAGAATTTATTTGTACGTCTGTTCCAACCAACCAATTTGTATTTGAGAAACCTAACTCAGTTCTACGCGCATGTGCTAAACCACCCATGTTAAAGAATGCAGCTTCAAGGCCACGAACGTTTGATTGAGCAGCCCAACCAAGTCCACTTGACATTGCCCAAGGGTTTATCATCAACTGGCTTGCACCTGATTGTCCAATACGATCAGGGTTACCTGCCATTGCAGTTAATGAGAAACTTGCTACTAGAATTGTGATATATATTTTCTTAATCATTGTTTTTCTATTGTTATTAAACCTCGTTTTGGCTTAGAATGAATCTAAGTCTAGCTCTCTCATTATACCCATCCATTTGATGACTTTTTCACCAAGTTCACCGCCATCAACATGTATTAAGTAAGTACCACTTGCGATTGGCACCTTAGCACTATTCTTTAAGTCCCAAACAACTTCCGTCGATTTGTCGTCTTTCACGATTCTTCGAACAAGACTACCATCCACAGTATAAATTGATATTTTACACGTCTCAGGTAAGTTTGTTATTTTCACTTTATTCTCAACAGGGTTGTTCTCATACTCCGAGTATGCGAAGTAAGGATTTGGAACCAACCTGATCGTTTCCATAGCTTCTTGACCGAAAACAATATTTCTTTCAGCATGAACATCATCCGTATTGAACGAGTATCTAGGATTGTTTCTGTTTTTATTCTCAGGAGTTACATAGTACTGGTATGGCTTTTTAACACGAAGTCTAAACTTCACTTCCGTAGGAGGAACTGGCATTCCATCTTTGTTAGTTTCCATCTCATATCCATTAGCCAAGTAAGAAGGCATTACCCACATGGCGTGATACAATACTTGTTGGTTAAGCTCTCTGTAATAGTTATCTCCAGTTAAACCACTCAACCTATCCATGTACGTCTTACAACCGTCGTACGCAGGTCCTTCTGGGTACAATGACTGTAAATAGCTACTGTCTGTATCCATGATATAGATATAGTGTCTTCCACCAAATCCAGCATATCCAGAACTATAGCTTCCACCTTGGTCTGTTGGATTCCATTTCAAGTCACGTCCATTGTTAGTTCCTTGGTAAGAATCTTCACCTAGAATGATATTTAATCTTTCTCCAGTTTCAACGTTGATCGCATATCCAGGAAACCAAGTTCGTCCTTGTTCTGCTGCATTTTCAGTTCCATTTTTATTGATGGAGTTATGCTTTCTGATTTCGAATTTCTTAGCACCACCTTGATTCAGGTTTTCTTCTTCACCTAATTCCAACACCAAACATTGAGACCATTTAGACTCATCTTTAGTGAACACTAAGTCGATACTACTTAAGTTATCCAAATTAAACCAGTGAGACGGTGGTTGTGTTCCTTGGTAAGCAACACCTTGCACCAACGTATAATTTCGTGCTGGTTGAGGGGTAGCGTTTGATGGAATGTTTTTAGAAGCTAGTCTGTATGGAGCGATACGTCCATCCCAGATTCTTTCGTATACTTCAAATCGATCGATTGCTGCACCATTTTCATCTCTAAAGTCATGCTCTGAGTAATCTGGAGTTGCAACTGTGGCACCTTCGCGACCAGCTCTAATCCAGTTGAACCAAGCACCATTGTCGATATCCGGAATAGCTGTTAACCATTGCTTGCTATTGTCTTCCCAAGTAACATCCCAACCTACAAATCCGTTAGATTGATCAATATCACTATTCCCTGGACCTACAACTTGCTTTAAGGTAACCGACAATCCCCAATCTTGAAGTTCGTTTTCGGTACTTAACGCTGTAATTAACTGTTCATTTTCATAATCAATCGTGTAGTCAGAGAAAATGGTATCGTTGGTCTCAACATTGATTAACATCCATTCAGTTGCATCTGCAACCAACCCACTTAATCTTCCAATATTACTTGTTGCCCCTACATCTTCTCTTAAGATAAGTTCGAACTTACCTTTAGGCACTTTTAAAGGATCTACCACTTTAATATTAACCGGTCCACGACCAATTTCATATTCAGGGAAATCCGTTTTACCGTTGGCCATGATTTCATCAACGGATGCTTGTGTAAGCTCTAAATCAATGCCTCCGTTTCCTCGACCTTCTAGTCGCACCAACTTCGGACCATCACCATATTTACCTTTGATTTTCAATCCACCTGATTCTGATTCTGGATTGTGTGGGGTAACGCTAAATTGTTGAATTTTTCTACCTGCGAGGTATTCCAATTCCCTGTGACCAGGAAGTGCAGCGTAGGAAACAACCATAAAGTAATACGTTTTGTAGTTTACTAATGTCTTATTACTTCCTGTGGCAAATGCATCTTCAGTAACTGAAAGTGAATGAACTAATCCACTGTTTTTACCATCAATCATTAACTTAGGTAAAGGCTGACCCAATGCTTCATCAAATGGTTTGTTTACCAATCGTGTAATACTGTCATCCAAATCACAACTGAACACTTCACGTGCTTTGTCAATATCTTCTAAATCACCAGTACCAACAGAAGCATTTTTCAATTGATATACTCTGTATCCTTGGAAAATGTATGTCACTGGTTGTCCGTCACTAATGGTAACCTCTTGGTATGCTTCAATACGCTTAGTATCGTTGAACAATAAAACAACTTCATTGCTCAATTCTTGTGCTTCTAATAGAGGTGCATCCGGTCCGTCCAGAATATCAAAACAGTTATCAAACAACTCTTGTGCTTTTCTACTACTAGCTTTCAACAAGTCAAGTGAGCCAGTTGCTCCACCTGAGCTAGCCTTAGCCCAAACCACACCTACTGTAATTTTATTGACCGCACCTTGTTTCAAAGTAAATGGCCCAGACGTTTGTAAAAATCGTCTATCTGCCGGTGTATTTCCTGAAGTAGTCTCTGACCAATCATTGTCATTATTTGGGTCAGATTTTCCTGGGAAAATATAATCGGTACAATTACTACCTGTACGACCATTCGCTTCATCACGAGTTAAACAGTCACCGTTTTTCCAAAGTCCTCTTAAATAGTTGTAATAGTGAATTGGTGTTTGCGGGTTACCAAAATTCGTAAAATCATTATCATAGTAAACAAACTTTGACATGCCTAATTCGAATAAAGTATCAACGCCATTGATGGTTGTATCCTTCTTCGGACCTTCAAAGAAATCCACACCAATTGATGGTGGGTTAAGTCCATATCCTAAAATACCTTCATCGTTATCGTCTCCGTTGTAACAAAAACCTAAGCTTAGTCCAACGTCACAACCAACATAATCATCAGAATAGTTTCCTAAATCTGGATCTACCCATTGACCAAAATACGTAGAACTCAAATTCGAACCTCGGTTGATTATTCGAGTTGTATAAAAAGTCATGTTGTTGATCTCGTCATTGGTCGCATAAGCAAAGGCAGTGGTTTGTAATTCTAAACCTTGTGCTTGACCTTGAGTTTCAGAGTGAATGTTTCCTCTATCGTTATACACAAACCACAACATTTGATCAGGCTGATCTGCTGGTGTATTCTTCTCACGGGTAACTGGAACACCTCTACATTCTGTTTGAAGTACAGGATAATCACCATTAAATGGTTCATAGACACCGTTACTGTCTTGGTCAAAGAAAGGCGCTAACATGTCTGGTTCGTTTCCACCTCTACCGTTTCCTGGCCAGTTTTTAATTCCTTCACTTAATGAAGTCAACGTACCGTTTTCCCAAGCTGTTCTATGGTCCTCGATTTCTTCACGTGACACTTTATAAATCTCATCATACGCTTCACAACGTGTGCTGTTGGTCGTACCAGTCACTTTATCAAGTGGCCCAGGCCAAAAATCAGATCCACCTTGACGATATGTCATTGCAGCCAATTTCAGAACACCTTCATCTTCTCCACCGATCCAAATGGCTCCAGCGAAAAGAGAGTTCTTTCTTACTGCATTAAGGTCTGTCAGTTTTGGAATTTCATAACGAGCGTTACTCAAATCCCACCACATATCACCACCATTCAGGATACGTGTTCTTACATTATTAATGTCCAAATCGGCTTGAGCTGATGCAGGATCACAATCAGATGCAAACTTCATTAGTTTATTTTTCACTTGTCTCTCTCCGGCTTTGTTCGCATCAGAGTTTGGGGCAAGTACGTTAACATTCTCCTTTGCTGAAGCAAATAAAGCAGAGGCACATGTTAAAGCTATAAATCCTATCTTTCTTATATTTCTCATATCTATTCTCTTATCTTTTTTCTTAGAATGTCATTCTAAATCCAAGTCTTGCAAGTCTTGGAATGGCATAGTTTGCAGGGTTATTCATTTTAACATTGTATAAATCAACAAAAGACTGTTGGTTGATTTGCTCTTGAATATACTGTTGACCTTGTGGTGAATTCAAATATCCATCATCATTAGGTAAACCTGTATAACCATATACACCTTCAACTATTCTGTTGTTCAATGCATTTTGAACCCATAAGAATACGGTGTATGATTTTTGATCTGGTCTGAATTTCTTTTGATTTTTCTTCTTAACAGTGAATGTTTTAGAAGCGTTCATATCAATATTAAACTGCCATGGCAATCTGCTACCGAATGGGTTACCATCAAGGAATGAGCGTTGTACACGACCTAAGTCAGATTGAGCAGAAGAAATCGCTATACCTTGTTTAGAGTATGGTGCTCCAGATTTGGCTGTAACAATAAAGTTAGCACCAGCGTCTGTAAAGACTTTCTTACCAAACCATACTGGTCCAGTATAATCATGCTTGCCTTCAAAATCATAGTTTAAAATACCTACGATCTTGTGTCTAACATCCACATCTAAAGGATATAAAGATCTTAAGTTAGGCTGGTTAGCAGCGATAAGCGCACTTTGTGAGTTAATGTTACTACCTGTACCATCAGCAAACAACAAAGCGTAGTTTGCAGATAAGGATACTCTACCTTCCCCTCTAAGTTCATATTCTGCTCTAAACGATTTAGTAGTACTAAAATCGATGTTTGAATAGGTATTGTATGTTACAGGATAAGCTTGGTACAATCTTACCAACCCAAAGTCATTTCTTGTTTCCGCGTACTGAGCGATTAAACTAAGTGCAGAATTTTCAGATAACTTCTGTTTGAATCCTAATTCGTAGTTTGTACGAATACGAGGCTTCATATTTGAATTCGCGATTGTACGAGATTGAGATGCCTCTAAGTAATAGTATTGGTTAATTGGTGTAAACGTTGCTCCGTTAGTCGGACGTTGAGCCATCACATCATAATTTGCAAAGAATTGCGCTTCAGAGTTAATTGGGAATGAGAACCAAACACGTGGCAATACATTCACTTGTGGTTCGTAGTCTTTAAAAGATTCCTTTACAATTTCTTGATTCTGACCATCTACTAAGAAAGGTTGAACCTGACCACCCGTTTCGTTTGCGATAACGTCTGGGGTCGAAATTTCAACTCCGTTCGCATCGTACCAAGTGTTGTCTTTACGGTAACCTAAAATCTCAGACGGTGCTTCAGAATTATTTACATAAACCGCAAAATCATCTCCAATGCTGCTTGGGTGTGCAATGTCTCGTCCTTGTATTTGTGACACTTCACCAGCCGTTTTAACCGGATACAACGAATATGGATCAGCTAAGACAAATTGGTTTGCATCGTAACGCTCGATACGAACACCCAGTCTAAAGATCAAATCTTTAAAGGCAAACTTATCTTGCAACCATGCTGCACTATATATAGGTGCAAATGAACCTACTCGTCTTTGGTCTTTGTCATATAAAAACTCCGCTAAGCTTGGTCGTTGACGATCTCTGTTCCCTAAGTGGTCATAACCGTAGTAAGAAACATAACTGTTACCGTTGTTCCATAAATCATCTGCACTAAACATATCAATGCTAAAATCTTCTGGAGATAAAGAGTTGATATCAATGAATGAAGTTTCTGTAATAAGATTTCCATGAACGTCGGTTCTTCCTTCAGCCATTAATTTGGCTCTAAGATTTTTATCGAACGTTTTTTGAGCGTCTGTATCAACGAAAGTGTTATACGTGATTGTATCTAAGAAGCGTCCATTCTCATCATATTTATGAATACCTCCTACAGTGTAATCTCCAGTTTCGAAATTGTCTAACTCTAAAATATGTGAGTTAGCTAATTGTGGCATAAGTGTCCACAAATTATTTGCGCTAAGAGAATAACCACTATACAAGTTCTGCTCATAGGTCATACCAAACTGTAAATCATGTTTGTTCTTTAGATTCAAACTTGCTTCACCCATTGCATAGGCGCTAAATCTTTCAGCTTGACTCTTTGAATAACCTGCAGCGTTGGTGCCTGGGTTTAAGAATAATGAATATGTATTTTGAAGAGAAAAACCGTTAAGAACGCCTAGTCCTTCAAACACCTGACCATCAGTAAAAATTGTTCTACCCAATTGTTCAGCATTGTCGAAGAAGTTAGTTGTGTAACGTGCTCTTTCAGGATTCTTATCCGCAGCTTGAAAGGTTAATAACGTGTCTTGATAACCTGCTAATTCAAAATAACCACGTCTAGATACTGTGTCACCATTTTGATCAATAAATTTCTTTTCATTTTGATTGTATCGGTAAACAGGTGATCTGTAGTGATCAAATTTACCCACGTATCCGTAATCAAAAATATTGTCGCCGTGAGTAGCACTCTTTGAAGTACCAATAGAAGTTTGGTAATCTAATCGAACTGTATAAAATGCGTCAGTAATTAACGATTTCGATTCGTCAGCACTCTCTTTATCGTTTGCGTTGGCATTTCTTAAACGCTGGGTAAATTTCAAATACGTTCTATACGTTTGGTTTACCGACTCAGCGTTGTTTTTATAATTTAATAAATAGTGTGCTCTACTATATGAATTAGAGTTTGAATAGTTACCAGAACCAAAGAATGTAAGGGTAGAATGTTTGTTAGGCTGGTATTCCATTTTAGCCTGCAATGACCCTCTTAAATAATCAACATTTCTTCGTGCTTTCTCCAACACTAAATCATCTTGAGTTAAAAACGACGACGCTGGCACAAAACCACTACCTTGAGGATTTGGTGCTAATGGGTTTTGCTCGATTTCTGCAAGTACGTCTTCTTTCACAACGTACACACCACCATACAATGGGGAAGGATCTTTGGAATAATTTATATCTCCTGATAATTGGAATCCAAGAGCAACGTATTCTTTATCTCCTCCACCTTTGTTTTTAATCCAAAGTGGCCCTGACATAAATCCTTGTGCATAGTTATAGTGGTACGGATCAAATAACGATGAGCTAATTACCTCAAAAGATTTTCTCACATAACGCGATGGCCCTTTAGTCGTATAGTTAATCGCTCCACCAGTAAAGTCACCATATTGTGCCGGAACTCCTGATTGAATAATATCTACTTGACTTTGCGCACCTTGTGGAATGTTGGCGTCACCAATAACTGGGACTCCATCAATAAAAACTCGAGTTGCATCAGTTCGTTGTCCTAAGAAACTAACACCACCACTTGCCGTTGTATTGGCCGCTGAAGAAGTAGCTGCAAGTGCTCCTGCACTTCTAACCGCCATCTTCACTAGGTCTTTATCACTAAATGATTTTTGGTTTTTATCTGGTTCGATTAAGTTGGTTTTGTATCGTGTTACCGTTACGGTTTTTAACTTTTCACCTCCTGCTGCTGGTGCAAGCTCAAGGTTTACGTATGAAATGTTATTTCCTGTAACCACTACACCAGACGTTTGTCCGGTATTGTAACCTACATAAGAAACCTCAACGACATACTCCCCTGGCTCTAATGGTTTAACTGTATAGTTCCCCATGTCGTCAGACAAGCCACCACCTTTAGCGATTCCGTCTTTTTTAACAATAATTTCGGCATAATCCAATGCCTTTTTGGTATTCTTATCGATGACTTTACCTCTAATTTCTCCAAAATTTGCTTGCCCAAAGGCAAAAACACTGGAGACAACTAGGACAACCGTTAGGTAGAGATATTTACTCATATTGTTTTTGTTTATCTATTTATACTTTTACTATAATCGGCGAAAGCTACTTAACTTTCTATTAAAGTGCAAAAAAAACAATTTATACGACAAATAGCGTACTCATGTTGCTTGCATTTGCTTTATTTAAGCCTGTTTTTATGAATGCTTCGATCTTGTCAGCCAAAACTTCGGATATACCCACATATGACTCTTTCGTCCATCCTCCTATATGAGGTGTAATTATGACATTATCTTGGTCATTGAGCCAATCGAAATCCTGACGCTCATCCGCATTTAATGAGGTCAGTCTTTCATTTTCTAACACATCCGTTCCGAAAGCAACAATTTTCCCTTTCTTCAAACTTGATATGACAGATTTTGTATCCATAATTCCTCCACGTGAGAGGTTGAGCAATGTTATGTTTTTACCAAGTTTTGAAATCCATTCATCTGAAATCCATTTCTCGGTCTCAAAAGTTAATGGAATGTGAAACGAAATAATATCTGATTCCGACATTACATCTTCCAAAGAACTCTCTTTAATTTGATTGGTTCCGTAACCCGTTTTATACTTGTCATACGCCATTATCTGACATCCAAAACCACTTAGTTTGTGAGCTACCGAGCTACCAGTATTTCCGAAACCAATGATGCCTACAATTGCGTTGCTCAGCTCTAGGCCTCTATTCCCTTCTCTATCCCAAACAAGTTTATTAACCTCTCGATTACTTTTAACTATTCTACGATTGAGAGAAAGAAGCAACCCTACTGCTAGTTCGCCTACTGCATTTGCGTTTGCCTCTGGAGCGTTGATGCACGCAATTCCATTCTCTACAGCAAACTTCAAGTCAATATTATCCATACCCGATCCAGCACGTGCAATAAGCTTCAACTGCGGCTGGTTTGAAAGGAATTGTGAATTCAATTGAATTTTACTTCGAACTACTATTCCAGTGTAGGATTGAAGGATTGAAGGAATACTAGCAATCTCGATGTCTGGTTGATAGCTATAATCAATTGACATATTGGTAAGTCTGTCCATTAGACTTTCATGGACATCATCTACAATAAGAAGCTTCAAATTACTCTTCATTCAATTCAAATCTATTGTTTTACATTGGTTACAAAAATGGCGTTTTTACCAGCGTCCATTACAAATTGAGTAACGGAATTTCTTAAAAATTTAATTTCGCTCCTAAATTAACCATCCGAGGTGTACCAAAATGTCCAGGGTTATCCATTCGTATTTTGTACAACATAGCAAATGTTTGTGCGTCAATCTGACTTTGAGCTGCTTGTTGCCCATGTGGCGAATTTAAGTAACCATCGTCACTGGCACTACCTGTGTATGCGTAAACCCTTGATATCAATTTAGTGTTCAAAACGTTGTTCACCAGTAAATACACACTTATCATTTTATCACCCATTTTAAAATCTCTTTGGATATTTAAATCAACATTATGAGTCCAAGGCATTCTGCTACCAAATGGGTTTCCGTTGGTCTGGCTCCTTTGCACCACTCCATTGGCACTTTGTGCTTCTGAGATCGCTCTTTTGATAGAGGTGTAAGGTTGACCTGAAATTGACTGCATTGAAGCACTAATTGTAGTGTGTTTTAAGATTTCTCTACCCGCTATTGACGGCCCTATGTATTTGAGTTTTCGTCCGAATAATGAATCCCCGCCCATTCGCATGGATATACCACCTTTAAAGGTATGTCGGTTGTCAAATGACAACGGAAACAAACTGCGTAAATTCGGTTGACCGCTTTGAATTAAGCTTGCGGCTGAGTTTGCGTTTGAGCCAGTTCCATCAGCAAATTGCATGGCATAACTAGCTTGTAGTGTAATGTACGGATTGACATAATCATATTCTGCCGTATACCTTTTTATAGTTGAAAAGTCGACGTTCCCGTAGGTCGTGTAGGAATATGGATACGCTTGCTCCATTCTAAATTGATTGACATCGTTAACAATATTGGCATAAGCCGCTGAAATTTTTATCCCTGCTCTATACCCTATGGCTTGACTAAATCCAATATTATATTCGGTTTTCACTCTTGCTTTTAACTCAGGATTTGGCAGAACACCGCTAATATTACTCTGTAAAAAGTAATACGAAGTGTATGGCAAGTATGTTTGGCCAGCAGTTGGGTTCTGAGCCAATTTGTCGTAACTCATAAAGAACAAACTGGTTGTATTTAGTGGAAGCGAGATTGAGATTCTAGGCAATAAAAGATTTTGGGCTTCAAACTTTTTAAATGAATGAACACTTAAAGACTGATTTCCAGGATCTACCAGATACGGCTGAATTCGACCAGAGTTTGATCTATTTGCCAATATATTTGGATCGCTTATGGGCGTACCATTCTCATCATACCAGTCACTACCGTTTCTATAACCCACAATATCATTTGGATTGTTTACATCATCAACATACACCACATAATCTCCTTTCACTCCATCTGGGTGAGTAATCTCTCGCCCATTCATAGTTGTCACCTCGCTAGCCTGTTTTACCGGAAAAACTGAAAAAGGATCTTTTAACACATATTGATTGCCGTCGTATCTTTCGAAACGCAACCCTGCTCTTATGATTAAAGATTTCAAAACCAGCTTATCTTGGATCCACGCTGCCGCCGTAATTGGTGCAAAAGCGTCATTTGGTCTGTTTTGTTTATCATTTAAAAACTTCTGAATTCCTTGGCGACCATTAACTCGATTGCCTTTATAGTCATACCCCGCATATGACACATATGGATTTCCATTATTAAGTAATTCATCAGCACTAAACATAGAAAGGTTAAAGGTTTCGGGCGACAGTGAATTAATATCGATGTGTGATGTATTTGTTATTACGTTTCCATTTTTGTCCCTGTAATTACTTGCTATTAAATGCTCTCTTAGGTTTTTGTCAAATGTCTTTTGTCCATCAACATCCACATATGTGTGATAAGAAACTGTATCCGTAAAACGACCGTTCTCGTCGGTAGAAAATATTGGATTGTGCTTGTCTACATTCTGTAAATGGCTGTTGGCTAGTAATGGCATTAATTGCCAAAGACCCGCTGCATTTAAGTTATAACTACCAATAACATCTTGTTGAAATGACAAACCTAGCTCTATGTTGTGTTTCAGTTTGTGGTTTTTGTGAGGGTGTAAACTAAGAAAGGTCGTTGCTGCTGCGCTAAACCTTTTCTGAAATGATTTAGTGTAACTGCCATAAACTGTTCCTGGATTTGAGTAAAGGGAGTACAACAGAGGAATGTTCTGTCCATTTAGCAGACCGCCTCTAGAAATAAGTTCTTGAATTGATTTTGACTCGCCAAGTTTGTTGTAAAAGAAAGACGTGTACTGACCCAAAGATGGGTTTGATGCTCCAGGAGTAAACCCTACCAACGAATCTCTATAACCATTAAATTCATGGTAATGTGATAACGAACGTTCTTGTCCATTTTCGTCAATAAACTTTGTTTCGCCATCTTCAACATAGGTATAGGTTGGCACTTGGATGGTTTGGAATTCGCCGACGTGTCCATAATTAAAAAAGTTGTCTCTATGTCTAAAATTGGAAATTTCGGAGTTCGACTGCTGATAATTTAGGTCAATGGTGTAAGATAGTTTACTAATAAAATCATCCTCAGTTTGATATACTCCATCGGCACTAAATGGTGATTTAACTTGATGTTCAATCTTTATCTGAGAATTGACAAACCTGTATTGTTGCAATGGGTTTTCGTCGCTATTCATTGGAACAAAATTGGCCTGAGACAATCGACGGTTAGTGATATCGAAGCTGTTTATTAAGTCAATAGTAAAACGGTCATTGGGTGCATAGGATAATTTTAATCTTCCACCCACGTCGTGTCTTCGCGCATTTGGTCTTGCTTCCCTGTTCACCAAATCATCTTCCCTAATAAAAGTTGCTGACGGCACATAGCCCCCAATGGCTTCGCTTGAAACTAATGGGTTTTGACGAATGTTTTCCATAGTTTGCTCAGTCAGTACAAAGGGATTAATAGCGCTTGGAGAAGGATCAGCTTGAAACTTGTAATTCCCTTGAAACGACATTCCAAATAACATGGTAGAAATTGAAGTGTCATTTACGACCCTTGAACGAGTTGCAAGTGCTCTTGAAAAGTACAGAACTCCCAGATTATGGTGAAACCCATTAAATGGGCTGGTTGATTGAATTTGGTAAAAATTTTCTGGTGTTACACCAATTTGCTTGGTCTGATATTGGACGCCTCCACCCGTAAAGTTACCATATCGTGCTGGTACACCTTTGTCGATGATTTCAACCCCAGACAGACCAACAAACGTCCGTGGTCCGGGCCCGATTAATCCTGTATTGTTACCAAAAAACAAGCCCGTGCCTCCTGGTCTTCCAAGACCTACTTCAAGTGCGCCATTCACCTCTTTTACATTGACAACCGTTTTAACAATAGCATCTGTCTCGACTCCGAATGGGTCACCTTCTCCCAGGGGGATTGATTTTATATCTTCGGATTTACGAGGTGGTCCGATTTTAAGGACTTCTAAGACCTCAGAAGCTTTATCTTCTCCAATTTTAAGTCCATATAGATTCCTATTTTCACCATTGCTGAAGCTAATTTTTTGGACATATAGTATAACGTCAAAAGCAAAAATTTTCATTTCATAAACTCCTGGGTAAATATTGGGTATTTCATATTCTCCTAAACTATCAGTAGTGGTACCATATGGTGTTTCTTCACCTTTATATAAAACAACCGTAAGGTCTGGCATCGGCTTTAAGGAATCTTTTGTAATTACGGAGCCTCGCAATTCTGCTTGTTGAGCAAATGCGGTTTGACCAATAAAGAGGAGGGACAGAATAACTAAGGTAAGTGCTTTCATAATGGTAAACTGATTGTTTAACCAAAGCTACCCAACATAAAGCTGGAGGAGAAAGCAAAGTGTACCAAAGCACATTTTGATTTTAGAAACGGGAATGAAGCGGAACTATCGGAAATTCAAAACCGAATTTGTTTTATGATACATTCAATATGGAAACAAATCGCTCTTCTCTAACCGAATGGCTTCTCCAAAAAACAAGCGAGCAGTTTTCTCAAATGATGCGGTATAATCCGAAACGTAAAAATGATCGGATATTGGCTGCGCTTCATTTACATGAACTAGTTTTTTTAACGTATTAGCAACAACATCAGGGGCGTCAAAGAGTTTCACTTGACCGTTGTAAAAACTATCAATTTCTTTTTTGATTAAGGGATAATGGGTACACCCTAAAATCATGGCATCAATTTCTGGCAACTCAGATAAGTATTCATGAATCACTTGTTCTGCAATGGAATCGTGAACAAAGCCTTCTTCAATCATGGGAGCTAACAATGGAGTTGCTAATTCATGAACGGTAATGTCTGCACGCACTGCTTCAATTTGATGCTTGTACATGTGACTATTGATGGTTCGCTTGGTACCAATAATACCTACGTTTTTAATATCAGGATTTGCGATAACTTGTCCAACTACCGGCTCAATTACATTGGTAATTGAACTAAATGGAGGTAAGTTTTTAAGACTCAATAACACAGAAGATGCACTGTTGCAGGCAACAACCAAATGTTCACATTTGTTATCAAACAAAAAGGCCGAAATGGCCTTTATGTATTCTTTTATCTTTCCTGAAGACTTGTCCCCATAGGGCAAGTGTAACGTATCACCGAAATATATAATTTGCTGGTTGGGTAGGTGTTTTTTGATTGCCGAGGCAACGGTCAAACCGCCAATGCCTGAATCAAATACTCCAATGGCACCAGACATCTTATAACTTCGCTGTTTTTAATTTCTCCTTTACCGCAGTCATGAGGTCGTGCGAAGGATCACCATAAATCATTCCTCCCCCTTCTCCGCTATCAAGAACGTATGTGTATCCTAACTCAACAGCAACTTCTTGAATCACCTTTTTTAGACTTTCGAATAACGGTGTATATAGCGCGGCTTGCTTTTTCGAAATACCTTGACGTGCTTCTTGTTCCGTTGTTTGGTAACGTTGCACTAATTCTTCGTATTCTTTCTGACGAAGTAATAAGATATCTGGATCATCGGTAGGGTTAGCTTCCCAAAAGGTTTCCTTTTGTGCCAACTCGGTTTTGATCGCGTCCAACATGCGCTGATACTCCTTTTGGAGTCTTTCTAATTTTAAATTTATGGTATCCACTTGTGGCAATCCATCCATCAATTCAGCTGAATTAATGTGTGCAATTTTCATTTGCTTGCTTTGCGCATTAGCAGATACTGACAGACTTACAATGGCTAATACAGCCAAGAATAGTTTTTTGATGTTCATTATTATTTGTTAACTGTTATGACTTTGTTTAATAGGACTAATCTTGAGGAGGTAAATTCTCATCAGGTGGGTTTCCATCGTCCTTTTTCTCTTTTTCGTCGATTGGTGTGATACCAAGCTCTTCCAAAACCTCACCACTTTTATCAAATCTTGCGTTCGAAAACAACATGATCATATCACCACTTTTATCAAAGATAAAATCCAAATCTTCTCGTTTAGCAATGGTTTGTATCGCATCAAACACTCGATCCTGAATCGGTTTTATGAGCTGTTCTCGTTTCTTAAAAAGTTCACCCTCATATCCGAACTTATCTTGCTGAAATTGTTTAGCTGCTTTCTCCTTAGCTATAATTTCATCTTGCCTTTGCTTCTTTTGTTCACCATTCAGCAATACTTCTTCTGCCTTATAGTTTTTATATAGCTTGTCAATTTCCGCATACTTTGCGTCCACTTCTTTTTGCCACACTTCAGAAACTTCGTCTAATTTTTTCTGAGCAGATTTGTAATCTGGTAATTGAGATAAAATGTATTCAGTATCGACGTAAGCGAATCGTTGTGCTTGTGCAGTTGTAAATGCAAACAAACCCATCGCGAAAAAAGCGACGAAACGTATTGGGGTTATTGCTTTAATTATAGTTTTCATTGTTTTGTTTTATTCAAGTTGATTCAATTGTTGTTCCAAACCGCTTCGGTATACGTGAATTCCTGAAAAGACCCGCAAACATAACCAATTTTTATATGTCGCATACTCCGAATTTGACCAACGGAACTGTATATATTACTATCCATTATTGTTGTTTTAGTGAAACGTCCGACATGCTAATTATGTTACTTTCATTAAAAGCTCTATCCACAATTTTCAAATCAAACTCCACCGTATCTGCATGAATTTCGTTCGGGTCAACTCCAAACGAAACAGTCACAGATCCACTAATTTCTTTGTTCTTACCTGTAGGTGTTAGGTTGGGTATTCGCTGATCAAAATCAGCAGGAATAGATGTATTCTTGATTAACAATGGACTATAGACTCCATTTGATTTTGCTCTAAAATTAATCACGAGGTTGTTAAACCCTCTAAACTGGTCTGAGGTATCACTGTCCGACAAACCCAAATCTCCGTCTTTATCCTCATACCAAAACTTAATCAATAGAAGAGAGTCATGTCCCGCATTTGCCTCCACAATTTCAACACTCTCTAAACCAATGATTGGAGCATAATTACCAATATCACTATCACCACAACTAGTCATGAGAATAAACGCAGTTAGTACGAAAGGGAAGTAAAGTGATTTGCTAATTTTGCGATGCATGAATTTGCCAGTTTCCTATAGCGACCTATTAAATGTAAATAAACACAATTTTAACGAAATTGCTCTTGAAATATTTCGTTTCCAGGCCATAGAAAACAAAATCTACCAAACCTACCTGTCACACATTGGCTGTGACGTAAATAGTATTTCAAATTTCATGGACATACCTTGTTTGCCCATTGATTTCTTTAAAAGCCATACAGTAACAAGTGGTTCTTGGATTCCTGAACCATCAAATTGTTTTCAAAGCAGTGCGACTACTGGCGTTATTACCAGTAAACACTTTTACCGAGATTTAAAGCTTTACAATCTTTCTTTTAAAACTGGATTTGAACGTCTTTACGGATCAATTGAAGATTGGTGTGTACTTGCTCTATTGCCTAATTACATGGAGAACAATCAATCTTCGTTGATTACCATGGTTAATACCCTGATACAAGATTCTGGTCATGCAAGAAGTGGATTCTATTTAAATCAAAATGATGCTCTTTTAGATCAAATAAAGCAAAACGAACGCACGCAAACCAAGACCATTTTATTCGGAGTTTCGTTCGCGTTGTTAGACTTACTACCACATGTTCAAGGCTCATACAACCACCTAACCATTATAGAAACAGGTGGAATGAAAGGTCGTAGAAAAGAAATTACAAGAGCTGAGCTTCATCAGGAAATCGGAAAAGCTTTTAAAGGTGCCGCTATTCATTCTGAATATGGCATGACTGAACTTTTTTCTCAAGCCTATATGACCAATAATACAAGCTTTGAGACCCCACCATGGATGCATATTCGATTAACTCAAACAGACGACCCTTTTCAGCCTGTTGAACTTGGCAAAAATGGCCTGATTAACGTGATAGATTTGGCAAATATTGAATCTTGCAGTTTTATTGCAACTTCCGATATTGGTAAAATGCACAAAGATGGTAGCTTTGAGGTACTTGGGCGGTATGACTTAAGTGAACAACGTGGATGCAACCTATTAGTAAGCTAATGAAGACCAAATTAATTACCTTTTTACTTACGCTTATCTTTTCTTCAATAGGACTTGAAGTGAACGGTCAAACCCGTTATCCTATCCACGCAAGACTTTCAATGAACCAAAGGGTTTTCGAACCACCCACAACAACGATTAGTTTACAAGAATTGAAATTTAAGGGCCAAACATCACATTCTCTAGGTTTCGGTATTGGATTGGACTTTGGACTAAACGAATTGGATAAAACGGCAACTAATTGGATGATCGCTACTTCAATGAATGTGTTTTCCGTTCCACTAAAATATTCTGCCACATTACCAAAAGACATTCACGGATTCGACCGAGATGCTTCTTGGGAATTTAAACGTTTTTCATCAGGATTTGAGGCTGCTCTGGGTTTGGTTCGAGAATCCAAGCTAAACGAAAAGTGGGATTTACGTTTGGGAATAGCCGCCAATATTCAAGACATGTATTTCAATTCGTCTAAGCTTCAACATACTGTAAATGTGACTCGTGACGGATTACACCACACACAACAGGTATTTGGTGTTGAATTTGACCCTGGCTTTGGTTTTGGGTTTACACCAAGCCCAAGAAAAAAACAAGACCTTAAATTTAATGCCGTGTATTCAGTTGGCGTCACGGCAGACATTAACGCCAATCGGCAGTTTGTGGCAGAAATTAAAGTGTGTCAATCAGGTCAAAACGTTGTTCAACCTTTAAATTTCTTATTGGGAGGAACTGGCGATTTTATTTTCAAAAAATCCTATGTCGGTATAGACCTCGCCTATCGATTTTCTCTTAACCCTCGACTATCTAGTCGGGTCAAGTGAGGTCGTTTCGTCACCTTCTTGATAATCTAGGTACGTAATAATAAATTGAAACATTTCATCAGTGGTACGCATCAACGCACCATCACCGTCATAACGCTCTGATACTTGTCTGGGTGGGTTATACGGATTGTTCTTGTTGTCACTTGTATTGTCGAAAGTTGCTTCTACAACGATGGTGGTTCCAGCCGATAGTTTGACCATTTTAGGAAAGGTATAGAAATATTGCCATCGAAAATCCCACCTATTAATCCGTATCAATGGAATGGTGTCATTCTCTAAACTTATCGCATATGCTTTAAGTTTTTGTCCAAGCAAATGCATGTGTGGGTTAATCGTTAATACCGACATATCGGAAGGTATTCTATAACGCGTTGAGAACATCATGATGGTATCTGGCGGAATCACCAGTTGTGGATGAATAGTACTCATGCCATTAGTGCCTAACATCATTTCTTTAGTCAACCGAGTTGGTGGCGTTTTGCTATAGAAAATATTGTAATGTGAATGATCCCATAAATCTTTTTGTATAGGTGCATAGTGAATGTCTCTGGCATAAAAGGCCGATTTTTTATTGACTCGATACCCGCCTATCCCTTCTGGGTAAATGGTGCCAATGACTCCAGGCAAGTAATTGATGGCACTGTGATAAAAATAGGGTTGACTGCCATCATCATTTAGAATCTTCAAGTTTTCATGGGCCAATTCCGTCGGCACCGTTTCTTCATCCACGAACCGAATTCCATCAAATACATTTTGCTTCAAATCCTCTCGGTACAATATTAAATCTGCATTTAAGTGATGTACCAGTTGATGTTTCCCGGGCACAAATTCTATCGCACGAATAAAGGTATCATTGGGTATTTCAAACGGTGATTTCACCACATAAAACTTATCTCTGTTATTCCCTTCAATAAGCACCGAATCCATGTAAACAGTAACATCAGGCTTTCCCAAATTAGACAGCTTGTTAAACGTTGGTACTTCAGGTAGTTTAGCGCTATCACCATAACGAGCACCTTGATCTACCCATTTATATAGAATTTGTTTCTCATCGTCCGACAAAAAGTTTTCACCTAAGAAATGACTATAAGTAGGATCGGCTGGCCATGGAGGCATGATTCCTTTCTCAACTACTTTTCTAATAGTTGTTTTCTTCCTGAAGGCGTATTCATAACTTGTTAATGCAAATGGTGCAGTTCCATTGGCGCGGTGACATGTTACACAATGGTCGTTCAATATTGGTGCCACATGATTCGCATAGAATACTTGAGTCGGAATGACTTCCACGTCTTTGGAATTGTCACCAAGAATGGCCCTCTTTATCGGTCCAAACAACAACAAGGTCAATAAAAAAGAAACAAGTAATAAAACGACAATGCGCTTCTTCTCTACAGGTTTAGCCATGTTACAAACTTAAAGTATCGTTGTAAAACTTAATCAATTTCAATAATACAGCCTACTGGTTCCACAAACGACGGACTCACGGGTGACCCGTCTCTAAACGCTTGCAAGGCATTTTTAAAATAGAATTCTGAAGGTTGAATTTTCTTTTGACCTAAGTCAGTGGCCCAATCATCAAATTTACCCCGGTACAATACTTTATCGTTAGCATCAACCAATAAAAACTCTGGGGTAACCTTTACCTTGTAGTGTTTTGTCATTGAAAAGTGTTCGTCTAAAAGTATCGGTAAATCAAAGCCAAATGAATCTTGAAAATGACTAATTTCATTAGTGTTATAATGATTGCCTGGGATGACACCATAAAACGAAATCTCTGAATTATATGAGCCATTCAAAGCGATAAACTCAGAACTGTAGGTTTGGCAGAGCGGACAATCGGGTGCTAGCCACATGAATGCTTTGTTTTTACCTTTTAGGTTGATCGTTTCGTTATTGGTGGTCTTCCAAGAATCCGGTAACTTGGACTGGCAACCCAAAGTGAAGCACACCAAAGCGAATGCACATATGGATAACAGTCGCATTAGGATTGGAATTTATCGGCCTTTTTAATGACTTTACTCAACGTTTTGGTAAATTGACTCATGTCCATACCATTTGAGACAGGTATTTGGTAAGACGTAAAACGCAGGCTAAAAATAATGCCTCCTTTTGCGTTGTGCTCTTTGACCTTCATTCCTGTTTGGTCTTTATAAACCAATTCAATGAATTGTTTATCCTTACTATCTGCAGAGATCACATTGAAGAAATCAATATCGAGTATAGGTATTTGAAAGTGTAAAGTATGCTTCTTACTATTGGTTAACACATAGTGAAGCATATTACTTGGTTGATTGTAGAAGCACGTAGTGCTAACAATATTCTGTTGGTTGTATGGTTGAAATCCGTAAATAAAATTGGCTTTTTCCGTTATTAAGGATGCCTGAAGTTTATCAATGAGCTTTCCCGATCGTTGAAAATCATAAAATGATTTTGACTCATTGCCACCAACAACGGAAGCAAAACTAGCAACAAAGATGAGTACAGCTGTAATTCGTTTTATCATCCCCTTAACTCGAAGTTTTTACCTAAATATACTGTTCTTACTCTTTCGTCATCGGCCAACTCTTGTGCTGTTCCGGCCATCAATATCTCCCCCTCAAATAACAAATACGCCCTATCCGTGATGTTCAATGTTTCATGCACATTGTGGTCTGTGATTAAGACGCCGATATTTTTTTCTGTAAGCTTTTTAATGATTTCCTGAATATCCTCCACCGCAATTGGGTCAACTCCTGCAAAAGGTTCATCCAGTAATATAAAATTTGGACTTACCGCTAAGGCACGGGCAATTTCAGTTCGGCGGCGTTCGCCACCAGACAGCACATTACCCATATTCTTGCGCACTTTGTTTAAACTGAATTCGTTTATAAGCTCTTCAAGCTTCTGGTTTTGTTCTGCCTTCGACATTTTAGTAAGCTCTAAAACGGCTTTAATATTGTCTTCAACAGTCAAGTTTCGAAATACGGATGCTTCTTGAGGTAAGTAGCCTACACCTTGCCTCGCTCTTCTGTACATAGGTTGATTGGTGATTTCCTTATCGTCTAAGTACACCTTACCCTCATCCGCCTTTATTAACCCAACAACCATATAAAACGTAGTAGTTTTCCCAGCTCCGTTAGGTCCGAGTAAACCAACGATTTCACCTTGATGTACTTCGAGACTAACTTGGTTGACTACTTTTCGTCTTTTGTATTGCTTAACTAAATTTTCAGCCCTTAAAATCATTTTGATTGTTAGTGTTACACTCTCTGTAAAGATGGCAAATTTAAATGGTTGGTTGCTTAACTATCCTATCCTTCTGACCAATTCTATGTTAATTCATACCAAATATTCATTCGAAACGTTTGATAGTATATATTTGCAACAGTTCAATCGATCTTAATAATTATGAACAAAATGAATAAAGTACTAGCGTTTATCAGTGTTATGGCGCTAAGTGTTGGAGCTGCAAGTGCTCAATTTTATCTTGGACCACGAGTTGGTTTAAACATGTCTAACATGTCGTGGAATACATCAGGCACAGACAATATCTCGATTATGGGATTTCATGGCGGTGCCACTACCCGATACCAATTTATGAAAAAGTTGTCCGTTCAAATGGATGCAACTGTTTCTACAATGGGTAACAAGCAGAAGTTGATTCAAACCAGTGATGCTGGGACTACGACAACAGAAACGACTACAAATTCTATGTACGTTCAAGTGCCTATTTACATAAACTTCGAACGTCCAATTATGCCGGACAATTTGGTTCCATACAGAGTAAAGCCTACTTCATCATCTTTTCATTTATATGGTGGAGGATTCTTCGGATATGCTTTGTCTGCAACACAGGGAACTAAGATTACTGTGGATGACGTAGTAACTACTCCGGCAGTTAAAGGGGATATTGAATCAGCGAACTACAATGCCATTGATTTTGGCATCATGGCTGGTTTGGGCATGTCATTTAAAATGGATGAGCATGACACCAAACGGATTGGCTTAGACGCAAGGTACCTAATGGGTTTTTCAAATTTTGATAAACGTGCCGGTTACACTGCATCGAATAGCGCCATTCAAGTTTCGGTAATGTTTACGCAAAAACTTACAAAACGTTTGTACACCACACGTCACAAGCGTTAATCAAAAATATTTATTGATCAAAGAGGGCTTCGGTCCTCTTTTTTTATGCTTCGTTTTTCTGAATAAGTTCCCAGATGAGGCTGGACTCATACCCTTTGTTAAAACAATAATTGGCGATTTTCCGATTGCGGTTGTATTCGTTGGAAGTCTGTCGGTAATCCCGTCGCTTCTTTTCAATTAATTGTAGTAAGGTTTCCTCATAATCTGCATCGTTAATTTCTGCCATTCCTTTTTTAATGCAGAAATCACTGATCTGTCGTAGCTTCAGTTCGCTTTTAATCTTTAACCTGCCCCACTTTTTCACACGAAACTTACCTCTTGCGTAGGCGACAGCAAATCGTTCTTCATTCACAAAATTTGATTCAATCAAACGATATATCAATTCTTCCACTTCCTCTTTGTGCAAACCATATTCGTACAGACGTGTGCGCACTTCTTTGTGACAACGTTCTTGATACGCACAAAACTTCTGAATTGCTATCCAGCTTTGGTTATAATCTTTTTTTGGTGGTTTCCTGTTGTCGAATTGCTCCATGAATTTCAACTATATCCGAAACGGACAATCATCTGGGACTGTTATATATGATGTTTAACACAAATCCCTTCATTACCTTTGTTCGGTGCAATATAGTCTTGCGAAAATAAATGAAATAGTCAATGGAAAGCTCGTTGGAGACCCAGGCATAATTATCGAAGATATTTTCATAGACAGTCGTAAGAAAGCAAACCCGGTTGGGTCTTTGTTTTGTGCCATTAAAGGAGAACAGCACGATGGTCATGCCTACATTGACCAACTAATAGATCAAGGATATTGCAATTTCCTTATAGACTCTCCTTTGCAAGTCTTGAACCCATCTGTTCATTATATAGTAGTTCCTAACGTACTACAAGCATTACAGCAAATCGCCACCTATCATCGGTCAAGTTTCGACATTCCAATTGTTGGAATTACTGGATCAAACGGCAAAACGATCGTAAAGGAATGGTGTTATCAGCTGCTGTACAAGCATTTTAATGTAACTAGAAATCCCAGAAGTTATAACAGCCAAGTTGGAGTACCGTTGTCGGTATTGCACTTGAGTAAGTTGAATCAGTTAGGCCTTTTCGAAGCTGGTATTAGCCAGGAAGGAGAAATGGTAAAGCTTGCCAAAATCATTCAACCAACCATAGGAATTTTTACCAATATTGGCGATGCCCATTCAGCTGGTTTTATTAATGAAACGGCTAAAATTTACGAGAAGCTTCAACTCTTTAAGAATTGCCAACATCTCGTTTACCGGAAAGAAGATAATTTACTCTCTGACATCATTGATCGTTTTGTTGATGAACATGGCATAGCGCCTGTCACTTGGTCTGACACAAACCGTGCAACCGTCAATGTTATCGATAGAGTCATCTTGAAATCTGGAACACGAGTAACCGTACAATTTGGCGCTAAAAAAATAACAGCGCATCTGCCGTTTATCGATGATGCCTCCTTTGAAAATGCCATGCATGCCTGGACACTTTCCTTGCAGCTTGGTGTTGACCACTCCGAGTTGGTTGAAGGCCTGTCTGACTTACAACCGATCGAAATGCGGCTAAATCAAAAGGCCGGTAAAGACCAATGCATCATTGTCTCAGATTATTACAATTCTGACCTAACGTCGATTGAAATTGCCTTAGACTGGACCAATCAAAGGCACAGTCAATTGAGCAAGACCATCATCTTATCGGATGTTGAACAGTCGAGTATGGCGGACAGAGATTTATATACCGATATACACAATTTATTAGTTAAACATAAGTACTCCAAGCTAATTGGCATTGGTCCAAGAATTAATGAACATCAATTTTTGTTTGACTTACCAGAGCAGAAATTCTATGACTCAACAGAGGCTTTTTTAGATCATTTCGATGCGCAACAATTTTCTAATGAAGCCATCCTTTTAAAAGGTAGTCGATCGTTTCAGTTCGAAAAAATTGAAAAACGATTACAGTTAAAAGTGCATAACACGGTTTTGGAAATCAACCTAAATGCACTCCAACAAAATCTGAATTATTTTAAATCCATCATTAGTCCACCGACCAAGGTCATGGTGATGGTTAAGGCTTTTTCATATGGCAGCGGTGGCGATGAGATCGCACATTTTTTACAATACAATAATGTCCATTATTTGGGTGTGGCTTATGCTGATGAAGGTGTCGCTTTAAGAAAACAGGGCATCAAATTACCCATTATGGTCCTTAACTCCGACGAAGATTCTTATGACGTGATGTTGGACTACGACTTAGAACCAGAGTTGTACAATTTTCGCAGTCTCAACATGTTTTCCAAGGCGGTTAAAGCCAAAGCTATAGATGGTGCTAAAGCCCATATTGAAGTCAATACAGGCATGAATCGCTTAGGCTTCGACTTATCTGAGGTGGAAGAAGTTGCGAAGGTGTTATTAGACGAACCTGGAGTCAAAATTCAATCGATTTTTAGTCATTTCGCTGCCGCAGAGGATGCAAAACTAGACTCTCTATCTATCAGTCAGATAGCAGGTTTGAACGCATTTCACGTAAAATTCAAAGCGATGGTTGGGTATGGACCCATGAAGCATTTGGCCAATTCGGCTGGTGCCATACGGTTTAAGGAATCCCACTTCGACATGATACGACTTGGCGTTGGATTGTACGGATTTCATCCTACCAATCAAAAGGATAACAGCATTGTACCCATTAGTACCTTAAAATCATTCGTCTCACAAATTAGAGTTGTACAACCAGATGAAGGCATTGGATATGGTCATTTAGATGCAACCAATTCGGAAAGAAAAATCGCCGTTGTCGCAATTGGCTATGCCGATGGTTTAAATCGTGCGTTAAGTAGAGGAAAAGGTTGGTTTACCATCAATGGCCACAGGGCCGCTATTGTTGGCAACATATGCATGGACATGACGATGTGCGACGTTACCCATATTCCATGTGAAGAAGGTGATGAAGTAATTGTCATTGGGAATGACCCAAGTATCGTAGAAATCGCAGAAACGCTGAATACGATTCCGTATGAGGTTATGACCTCCATTTCCCAACGCGTTAAGCGCGTTTATTCGGAAGAATAATAATTAACCGTTAGATTCCTTATTCCGTTCTAGAATTACCCATAACACGATAACGCTCGTTATTGCTGCAAAAAAGCACCATATAGACAAGATGCGGTCGCTTATGAACAGCTTCGTTCCAACGTATGCCAATACATTCATCACGCCAAGTAACCAAACTTTCGACACTTTGGAAATTAGCGTTGGAGCAACAGTGACAATCAAGTATAGAATACCAAATGTTGCATGAATGTTATCGGCGACGTCAAAGTTATAGATGATGCTACAATCAAGTATTTCGGCTTGTACATTACGAAACATCAAAGTGTAGGTTAGCGCAAGCGTTACGCCTATTCCAACATATAGTAACCCTTTCAGAATCTTCTTTCGTTTTGGATCTTCTTCAATCAGACCGATAGTTAGCGGCATCCAAAAAGGCCAGACGACCCACGCAAAAATGATAAAACCGGCCGTACTAAAATCTTTAAAGTAGGCAAAACGTTCATACAACAGTGACAACCACACAACGCCTTCCATCAATTGTTGAACACCGAAAAATAGAGGGATACAAGCAAAAAGTTGATAGGCTTTGCTAGGAGCTTTTTTTAATGCAACCACACCTACTGTGGTGATAACTGCTGCTGCGGTAAAACTTGCTTCTGGTGAAAAACACATGGGTTTATAGGTTCTTGTGGCGAACAGCTACAAGATTTAATACTATTGTAAATAATCTGGAATGAAAGTCCTCAACATTGTAATTGAAACTGTATGGTATTAAAACGAAATCTCCTCATTCTAGAATTAGTTGTTTTGTTCATAGGCATGCCGTTGGTATTACTATTACCCATACATCCGGGGTTTAAAGTAGGTATTATATTGATGGCCATAATATATGCCATCAGAGTGAGTGTCAAACAGAGGTTGGTCAAGACCTATGCCCTGTACCAGCTTGGTGAAAGTTCGCATGTCAAAATGGTTATCCTGCGATTTATATTGCTGGTAATCCTGACCGTTGGCTTTATGCTTTTATACCATGAGGAGAGTTTGTTTATTGTTGCGAAGAAAAACATAGGCATGCTCATTGGTATAAGTCTTTTTTATTCTTTGTTTTCCGTTTATCCGCAAGAGTTTTTATATCGAAGTTTTTTCTACGCCCGATACAACGAGTTGTTTAATAGGAAGGCCGTTTTAATCTTTTGTAATGCCCTAATTTTCTCACTAGCGCATATTGCCTTTAAAAACGGATTGGTACTTTTCATGACCTTCATTGGTGGTATCGTCTTCTCATTAACCTACTTTAAAACCAAATCATTGATGTGGACTTCCATAGAACACGCGATTTACGGTTGTTGGTTGTTTGCAGTAGGCATGGGAGAAATGTTGGCGTTTCCAATGCCTGAGTAACCATAACCTTCACAGATATATTACTAATATTGTTTATTCATCTTTAATATTAGAAAATGATAAAGGGTATACACACAATGTTTTACTCCTCGGAACCAGAGGCGTTACGGGCATTCTTTAGGGATTTAATGGAGTTCAACGCCGTTGACATTGGAGATGGCTGGTTGATTTTTGATACTCCAGCTGGAGACATGGGTGTTCACCCAGCAGATGAAACACGAGAACGTGGAGCTCCGTCTGGGACCCATGACATTTCGTTTTTCTGTGAAAATTTGGAAGAAACCGTTTCTAAATTACAAGCCAAAGGCGTTGAATTCAAACACGACATTGAGGATCATGGATATGGGTATGTCACCCAAATGAAGGTACCCGGTGACTTCTACATTCAGTTATACCAACCGAAATATGGTTAGGCTGTAATCGAATTACTCTGGCTTAACATTTCTGGGGAATTGGCCACAAAGTCCTCCACAATTTTAAAGAAGTTGAGAATATCTTCCTCACTATTATTCGGATTGATGGTTACAAATCGTACGAACGTCTCATTCTTAAATGAACCATAACCCACAACCGTTTCGCTTTCTTCATATAGTGCAGTACAGAGTGCTTTGGCGTCAATGCCTTTATAATTAAAACAAACGGAAATAGACGGCTCAAAACTGTAAACGGTGTAGTCTGGATGTTTTGACACATACTTATAAGCTACTGATGCCAGTTCGAACTGCTTGTCTACCATTTCTTCCAGGCCATTGGAACCTATTGATTTCCAAAGCGTCCAAAATTTCAAAGCATCATTTCGTCTGCCACATTGAAACGACGTTTTGCCTAAATTAAAATCATCATCGTCGGTTTGGTATAAATACTCCGCTTCGTTTCCAAAACTATGGGCGAGATATTTTTTCTCTTTCACCAATAACAGCGAACACGTCAATGGTGTTCCCAACATTTTATGGGCATTGTAACTGAACGAATCAGATCGCTCCATGCCTTTTATCAAATTCTTATAAGTATCGCTAAAAATCACTGCACCACAATAAGCGCCATCCACATGGAGCCACATGTCATGTTCTTCGCATATATCTGCAATTTCATTTACCGGATCGAAAGCACCTAACACCGTCGTACCAGCTGTAGCCGTCACATAGAATGGTTTGTTACCAGCTTTCACATCTGCTTCTACTGCTTCGCGAAGCTTTTGTGTAATCATTTGACCTTTGTCGTTGGTCGGGATATAACGCACTTGGTTACGCCCTATTCCTGAAAAACTTGCATTTTTAGCGTTTGAATAGTGTGACTCTTGGGATGTGTACATGACCAAAGTCTGGGTTAAACCGTGTGTTCGAATTTTGGGCTCAGCTCGGTCTCTCGCCATTATCAGTGCCATATAATTACTCATAGAGCCTCCAGTAGGAATCGTCCCATCACTGTCTTCTCCGTAGCCTATTTTAGCACAAGATTGGGTAATTATTTCTTTTTCAATGGCGACTTGAGGTCCTGCAACTTTATAGGTATACATACTGTTATTCAACAGAACGGCAAGTAAGTCTCCCAACACAGCCTTCCCTTGTCTGCCTCCAAACAGTTGATTAAAAAAGAGCTTTGTGGCGGTTTTGGGGGTGGCTTCAATTAAATCTTCCAATGTCGACAAGAGTTCATTGTCTAAAATTGGCTTGTCTGATATGGCAACGTTCACTACGTCTTCCAAGTCATCCACATCAACACGCTTGGCTACTTGGTTTTCTTTTTCTTCAGCTAATAAGAAATCAACTAATTTTTTAAATAATTCTAGATCTGGAAGAAGTGCGTTCTTTTGCTCAGTCATAATATAACAACATTCGTAACAAATGAATGTTTTTGTTGGATTTGATTAGGGCAAATCTATCCCGTTTAAATTAAAACACTGGGTGGATGTTGATATCTGCATGGTTTGAAGCCGTCAATTGACAATCATCTGTTAAAATCAGTTAGAACAACTTGGTTGAAACACTAAATCACCCAATCATTTAGGTACTTTTGCCTCTTGCATTTGCCGGATGTCTAAAAAACCCATTTCAGAAAACAATCAAGCATCATTAAGTCAATCTGACATAGAGCGATGCGTTCAAATTCTTGAGTTACTCAATAACGATACAAATCAAATATTTGAAATTCCTGGTGATTTACGCCTTGAATTAATCAAGGCGGCTGGTCGATTTTCAAGACCAACTAAAGAAGAGTTCTATCGCCGAAAAAAAGAAGCTAAAAAAGCATTAAAGAAAAAGCAGTTTAAAAAGGACAAAGCTTCAAGAAACACTACCGGCATCAGAAGTGCTAGAGACGCGTCCATTTTTGTGGCTCCGCTAATGATTGAGTCGGGTATCGAATCAAATGTCAAAAAGGTAGCGCCAAGGAATTGTTACGTATGTAAAACGGTATTTGACACCTTACATCACTTTTATGACACCATGTGTAAAGAATGTGGTGACTACAATTACGCAAAACGATTTCAAGAATGTGACTTAACGAATCAAGTGGCATTGGTAACTGGATCAAGACTAAAAATTGGATACCACATTACCATAATGATGTTACGAGCTGGAGCAACTGTTATTGCTACCACTCGATTTCCTGTGGATAGTGCCATCCGATATGCAAAAGAACCTGATTATCATGTTTGGAAAGACAGGTTAAAGATTCACGGATTGGATTTGAGACATATTCCGAGTGTCGAAATATTTTGCAATTACATTGAGCAACATTATGATCGTTTGGACATACTGATCAATAACGCCGCTCAAACTGTACGCAGACCTTCAGGGTTTTACAAGCATTTAATGCCTAATGAACAGCTTCATTTTACCGAAATTCCAGAGCACGTTCAGCCTTTGCTAGTCAATCACTATACCTGTATCGACGAATTAAAGGAGTTAGATGATAGCTTTAATCAAGACCAAAACCGCAATATCCCGGTTACTTGGCATGGAAAACATGTAGGTATTGGACTGACTTCGTCGGCTCAATTATCGCAAATCCCATATAGCATCGATGACACCTTGGCTACAGAAGAAGTTTTCCCAACTGGGAAGCTTGATGCCGATTTACAACAAGTTGATTTACGAAAGACCAACAGCTGGCGATTGATGTTGGGCGAAATTGAAACCAATGAGATGCTGGAAGTGCAACTGGTTAACTCTGTTGCTCCATTTGTGTTAAACAACCGTTTGGTCAACTTAATGAAAAGAGAAAACACGGGGATGAAACACATCATCAATGTATCTGCTATGGAAGGCAAGTTCCATCGCTTTCATAAAGAATCTCGCCACCCGCATACCAATATGGCGAAAGCAGCATTAAACATGATGACCTTAACATCTGCAGGTGAACTTGCCAAGTTTGGTATCTACACAAATGCCGTTGACACAGGTTGGGTAACGGATGAAGACCCTGCTGAGTTAGCAAAGCGCAAAGAAGATGTTCATGATTTCCAACCTCCGTTGGATATTGTAGATGGTGCGGCGCGGGTATTGGATCCGTTATACGATGGCATTAACACTGGAAAACATTGGTGTGGCAAATTTTTAAAAGACTACAAGCCAATTGACTGGTAGCGCATTAAATTGTACTTTTATAGACCTACCGAACGATATTATTGAACGCTTTAGTAACCGTCATCACTTTCACCTATCCATCAGAATTGATGGTGGTTCGTTCACGATTAGAGTTTGAAGGTATAACCTGTTTCGTCAAAGACGAGTTAACCATACAAGTTGACAATTTCTACTCAAATGCCGTTGGCGGTTTGGAGTTACAGGTCAGAGTTGAAGACCAAGAAAATGCTTTATTGGTTTTGAAAGAGATGGGACTGGTTCACGACCAAATAAAGCCCAGGAAAACGTCAAAACTCCTAAAATTAACCGATCGTATTCCGTTGTTAAACAGATGGCCGCTTAGTCTCAGAATCTTGGCCTTGCTTCCGTTTGTAATCGCTCCATTGATGTATTTCGTTCATCTAAAAACGCAACCCTCGGTGGCTGGTTTATTGCTTCGCACAAATTGGTGTGTCCACTCCATTAAGTATAACGGAGTCCCCACCTTGTATAACACCCTGCCAGAGAAGGCAATCTACGACCCTTATCAGCCCTATGAAACCCAAATATATATTGACGAAGATTATCACATATTTCTACCAACAGAAGGACATGAGCAAATTATGGGTCACATACTGATGAGAAACGACTCTGTTGAAATATATGGCTTGGACACGTTACAACATGTGTATCATCATGTATATAAGGTTGACGTTACGCACAGTCGTTTGCTTCTCACGTCAGATTCGACCACCATATGGTGTACCATAACAACTCGACATTTATGGCTATAAACGAAATAACCCGTTGCCCTCATTGCGGTTCAAAAGACTTATCAAAGCCAGAACGTTCGAGGCGTATGATGGCCATTTCATTTCTATTGCTTGGTTTCCCGATTCCATGGATGTCGAAGGTGGTTCATTGTTTTGATTGCGGAAAGGATTTTAAAGTTAAAAAACCGTCCTAAAAGTTTATACCAACCTAATATCCTGAATCATCAATTCTATTGCTGAGCGTCCTCTAAATCGGTTCTCCTCTATGGTGAACAACACATCCATACGTCTGTCGTTTTTTATGTCGGGATACAAATGTCCAAAACCAAAAGCGGTTGCACCAATAGCACGTTGACCCAGTTCCGACACCAAATTCATTTTTAGGTGTTTGCTTTTTCCACCCATTGTTCTGGCGTTGCCTGTATCCCACACGTTGGAAGCACGGAATACTGGCTTCATGTTTTCGGGTCCAAAGGGAGCAAAGCGTTTCAGATTCGCGTACAACGCGTCTGTAACTGTACCAAGTTTAATGTCCGCCTCATATAAAATTGTTCGTGTCAGCTGCTCTTTTGTCAAATGTTTTGCCTGAGCCTCGAAGGCCACTTTAAAATCTTCAAGCTTGCTTGGATCCATTGTAAGACCGGCTGCAAATTTGTGTCCACCAAATTGGTATAAATATTCACTGCAATTTACAAGGGCTTGGTGTACGTCAAAATCCTCAACAGACCTGGCGGATCCTACAATTTTATCTCCAGATTGCGTTAAAACTATGGTTGGTTTGTAATAGGTCTCCATGAGTCTGCTCGCTACAATGCCAACTACACCTTTATGCCAATGTGCTCCATACACCACAGTAGTTTTCTTATCTTTATAAGAGTCATCTCTCGCTAACAAATCCAGCGCCTCATTCGTAATGTCTTGGTCCAAGGACCTACGCACTGTGTTAAAATTGTTTAGCTCTTGTGAGAGTGCCTCGGCATCGACTGTGTTATCAGCAAGAAGCAATTTGACTGCGGCGTTGGCGCTGGCAATTCGCCCAGCCGCATTTATCCTTGGTCCAATCATGAATACGATATTCGTAATGTCAACATCACGATCGCTCATGAATTTTTCCATGATAGTTTTTAGTCCTCGGGTTGGGTTTTGTTCCAATTTTATGAGGCCATGAAACGCTAATACGCGATTTTCTCCTGTAATGGGTACAAGGTCGGAAGCAATACTGACAGCAACCATGTCTAATGAATCAAAAGCCATCGACATGGGAAGCTCCCAAAAGGTACATAGAGCTTGTGTGAGTTTGAATCCAACACCACACGCTGAGAGTTCTTTGTAAGGGTAATTACAATCCGGGCGTTTTGCGTCAAGAACAGCCACTGCCTTGGGTAAAGATTCGCCAACCTCGTGATGATCGCAAACAATAAAATCAATACCCCCTTGTTTCGCTTTGTCTATTAGCTCTACTGATCTTATACCACAATCAAGTGTGATAATAAGGTTTACTTTTTTCTCAATGGCGAGTTCGATGGCTTGATTAGAAAGTCCATAGCCCTCTTTTTCACGATCGGGAACGTAATAGTCAATGTCGGCAATAAATTGTCGGAGAAACGAAAACATAAGAGCCACGCTCGTAGTTCCATCGACGTCATAATCTCCATAAATCCAGACCTTCTCATCGGAGTTCAGGGCTTTGTCGATTCGTTTGACAGCAAGGTCCATATCTTGCATCAAAAACGGATCGTGTAAATCCGAGATTTGGGGATTAAAGAAAAGTGCAGCTTGCTCAGTTGTTTCGATTCCTCGTGAAAGCAGCAATTGCGTATAAAACGCGTTTGTTCCTAAAAGAGCTGATTTCTCTTTTAGTTTGTCTTGTGGTATGTCAATCTTTTTTCTCCAGTCGTTGGGCATGGCATGTTAGTTTGCCAGACTAATATCAACCGATGATAAACTGATAAATGATTTAACTCTATTTTCAATTTCTTGATGGGTTAAGCCGACAAGTCTTTCGGTTCCAAATTTTTCAACGCAAAATGATGCCATTGCTGAACCGTAAACAACTGCTCGTTTCATGTTTTCAAAGCTGATATCGTCTGTTTTGGCAAGGTACGAAATAAATCCGCCAGCAAACGAGTCTCCGGCTCCCGTCGGGTCAAATACTTCTTCCAACGGCAAAGCAGGTGCTGAAAACACATTATTTTCATTAAAAAGCAATGCGCCATGCTCCCCTTTTTTGATCACTAAGAACTTTGGCCCCATAGACATGATTTTCTGGCTAGCCTTTACCAAACTATATTCACCACTTAATTGACGTGCTTCTTCGTCATTAATGATAAGGACGTCAATATTCTTTATTGTTTCAGTGAGTTCAGGCAAAGCAATATCCATCCAAAAGTTCATGGTATCCATTGCCACGAGCTTTGGTCTCTTATTGATTCTGTTTATAACAGTTTGTTGCACTTGTGGAGACAAGTTCCCTAACATAAGGTATTGACAATCCTGGTATGACTCAGGAATGATTGGATCGAAGTTTTCTAACACGTTTAGTTCTGTCACCAACGTATCTCTGCTGTTCATGTCGTTATGGTATCGACCACTCCAGAAAAAAGATTTCTCACCTTTTTTTATTTGAAGACCGTTTGTATTCACGCCCATGTTTTGTAGAAGGTTAATATGTTCTTGAGGAAAGTCCTCTCCAACTACGGCTACAAGATTTACATCATTTGTGTGGTATGATGACACCATAGATATGTAAGTTGCTGCGCCACCGATAATTTTATCTGTTTTACCAAACGGGGTTTCAATTGCGTCAAATGCAACACTTCCAATCACTAATAAACTCATGTTTAAATTTTTTGCAAAAATGCATTAAAAATTATCTTAAAATATTTTTCCAAAAAGATTTTGCGTTTCGCCGAATACATTATTTTTGCACCTCTTTTAGAAACGCCTCATTAGCTCAGTTGGTTAGAGCGACGGACTGTTAATCCGCAGGTCCCAGGTTCGAGTCCTGGATGGGGCGCTTGATGATCAAGTCCGGTTGAATTTCAACCGGACTTTTTTTATGAGAAAAAAATCAAGCTTGCGTGTGTACGTCTTCAGCGAAAGTTGAACTTTTTGAGTTAAAAACTAAGAGAGAGTTCATGCTAATTTAGTTTAAATTTCTGATACTGTTTTTTACGAGCCTTAAGTGTCCTGATTTTGGTCTTTTTCCTTTGCTTCAATTTCACTTCGCCTTTTCCGTAGTAAACCTCAGCAGGAGTTAAGTTCTGCAAAGATTCGTGGTAGCGTTTGTAGTTGTAATACTCCACGAACTCGTTGAGTTTTCTTTCCAGTTGTTCAGGACTAAAATAATTGTCTAGTTTGACCACATTCTTCATGGATCGGTGATAGCGTTCTATCTTTCCTTGGGTCTGTGGATGTAACGGACGGCCTCTAATATGCTCCATATTTTGATTGCCAAGATATTCTGCAAGTTCGTTTGAGATATAACAAGATCCATTATCAGATAGTAGTTTTGGCTTGTTGGTCTGTGACACCTCAGAGGCCAATAAGGCTTGATCTAGGGTATCTTTCACGTCTTGTGCCTTCATGCTAGAGCACAGCCTCCAGTTGACTATAAATCGACTATAGTCATCTAATATGGTTGACAGGTAATACCAACCCCAACCGAAGATCTTGAAGTAAGTGAAGTCCGTCTGCCACATCTGGTTGACTCGTGTGGTTTTGTCCTTAAAACTGTCCGAAGCACTCATGATTCTAAAGGATGGTGTGGTTATTAATCCATTTTCTTTTAGTATGCGATAAACACTAGATTCGCTGATGTAATAGCTGTACGTATCGGTAATATGCCAGGCCACTTCACGTGACGAAAGCTCTGGCCTTTCTAAAGCTATCTCAACTACCTTGTCCCGGTCTTGCTCATTGATTCTATTCCAAGAACCTTGCCTTTTGCTGGGCTTACGTGCCAGTCCTTCATAGCCTAACTCGGTGTAAGCTCTGTACCAGTTGTAAAATGTTGTTTTGTTAATTTTAAGCTCTCTCAGAGTGCGGATAACACCCAAATCTGATTGCTCTACAAGTTGAATCAACTCGTATTTCTCTTGTTGACTGTAATGCATATACTTGGGCCTTATGAGTCTTCTCCATTTACGTTTTTTTTCAAAGTTCTTACCTCTAGGGATAGTTCAGCTACCAGTTCTTTTAATGAACGGTTTTCCCCCTTGAGCTCTTGAACTTCTGTAGTGCTGGCCTCACGCATGGTATCGCCTGTTAAACGACGTTTGCCTGCTTCCATGAAGTCTTTGGCCCACTTGTAATAGTTGCCCTGGCTAATACCTTCTTTTCGACATAACTCGGCAATCGTGGTTTCTCCACGCATACCTTCAATAATGATTCTAATCTTTTCTTCTGAACTGTAGACCTTTCTAGTCTTTCTTTTTAATTCACTGATCAGTGAACTTGTACTTTTCTTCTTTACCATCTCTGGGTGATTTAAAGGGTTATAAATATATTAAAACCTCTCTCTTAAATCTTTACCCTTAATAGTTCACTTTTTGCTGACGGTATACAAAATGTCCAACTGACTTACTTGCATACACGCTTCGCACAAGCTTCTTCCTGTCATCTAATATTAAGATTACATCCTGATCTTTTTCAAAAGCAATGTAGTGACCCTTACAGTCGTCGTAGTATTCTTTAAATGTCATTAGAAATACTTTTTTATTCTCAATTACAAATCAGTATAAAACTCCCCCATATTTCTGGATCAGATTTATACTTATGATAAAGGCTGGACTTGGCATTCCAAAAGGCTTGTTCTATAGAGTTATCTTTAAGAAGGTTTATATAAAACTGCACCATGAACTCACTAGTTTCCTCGTCAGCAACGTTCCACATACTAACGATTAACTTATCAACCCCAGCATAAAAAAAAGCCCATGGCAAACCTAAGATACCTTCTGGTGACCTTCCATCGCCAACACCTGTTTCACACGCGCTTAAAACTACCAATTTTGTCTCCAGCAAATTCAATTCACTAACCTCATTTCCAGTAAGAACACCATCATTTAATGTGATAGAATTATCCCATTTGCAATTAGCATGTGACAAAACAACTCCAGAACGTTCTAAACTGCTACTTTGAGTTGAAAATTTGTTTCCACTTATTTCTTTAATATTCTGTTTATTAAAATAAAACCCATGGGTTGCTAAATGTATTATTGTAGGACTTACGTTGGCTCTACTAGTGACGTTATTTTCCGAAGCGCTCCTTCCAGTTAAATGCGTAGACTGAATCCCAGCATCGAATAGTAATTGATTGATTTTAACAGATTCTTTATGTGATCCTGGTAAATATGCCCATGGACCTTGTTCAACTAAGGTATCAAAGGAAGAATCAAGACTTTTTTCTAGATCGCAGGTATAATCAACTCCTCCAACCACCAAAGCACTAGACAGCTCAAAAACATGTGAATTGTTTAAGATAGAAGTCATAGATGTTACTCGTTTAATTTGATACAACTCTTGCATAGGAATTGAATCTTTCATTAAAGATTCGAATGGAATTGAATGAACCAATCCATCTGGGGCAATCGATATATTTTCAATACCAAATAGAAATGGTTCAAGTCGTCCCCAAAACATCTCATAAAGACTTTCCCTATGCTCCTCGTTTAAAAGAGAAGTGGTGCGACCTCCTCTGCTTTCATCTTCTTCGTTTTGAATCATCTTCATATCGTATACTGACTCTAAACTGTCTTCATGGAATAAGGTAAGAGCTATAGGCTGCTCCCACTCTTGTTTAACTAAGTACGCAACATATCTAACTCTGTTACTGTCATTGTGATAATTGACATATCGAAATATCTCGATACCCAATTCTCGTGGCTTAAGAGTGGCTTTAATATCGCGCCAGGAGTACTCAGCTATTTGGGCTTCTGAATGAGCACGGGCGTAAAGTAGAGACAATTGATGTTCCACGCTATCTACTTGGTTAAAATATCCAACTGCCGAATCCCATGAAATCCCACGAATCCTTTGCTGTTTGTCAGAGAAATCGTTGTACGCAAGATGAACCATAGAACTGTCTTTTCTTCTCAAAAAATCCAGCAAGCCTAAGTGGTGTTTGGCTACAGACCCCTTTAACAAAAGCACATTGTTAAAATTTAGCAAAGTTAACCATGGTTTATATCCATTCATTTCATTTGTTGTGTGTAATAGGTCAGAGTAATAATATTCCTGTTTCATATAAAGCATTTTGCCAATACTTGTTAATCCATTAAAACGTTCACCTATCCTAAACTGCATGCCATTACCTAATTTATTTAAATTGGCACTATCAATTTGGTTATTACTTTTTATTCTACAATACAGCAAATTTGCCACCCATGAAGATTGATATTCCACACCCAGCGATGAGTTGTGGCCAACCTCTATTGCTTTTTCAAGCAACGTCGCTCCTTTCTCAAAACTACCATTTACCATAAAAATACTTCCTAGCTCTGCTAAATGGTTTGACCTAAGACCAAAATTCTTTGCCTGGATTATTTCATAATAGACATTAGCAAAAAATAATGACGAGTCCTTTTGACCAATATCAGCGTAAGCCACAGATAATTGAAAGATTGAAGGCAAAGTCCATACACTTGACTTTCCGAATAACTCATTAGCTGTTTTATAGGCTTCTTTAGACTCAGTTAAAACAACCTCTTTGTCAAAATTTTCAGCCCTGTCCAAACTGATTTTAACTAACCTCCATGATAAACCCGATTCTCTTGAATAAAAATGCGAGTCAAGTAAGATTTCACCTGCTTTAATGTGGGCATTGTTAGCTTTGTAATGTACCCCCAAATTAATATAAACCCGAGATAAGTTCAAATAAGCATTGAATGATAATCTCTGATTCGGAATAGATGCCTCATTTGTGATTTTGATTACTGAGTCTAGTATAGACAGTACATGGCTGTCTTCACCAGTAACGATATAAATATTTGCTAAGCTATTTAGTCCTTTAGCGTAAGCGACGTTGTCGATTTTATTATGCCTTCTGATTATCTCAAGGGATTTTTTGCAATAGTATAATGCTGAATCCATTTGCCCCATTTTTGATTTTGTGCTTCCAATTTGTCTTAAGATTTGAGCAAATTCGTTACTTTCAACACCATATCTCAACCTACTTTGACGTAGTGCTTTTTTATAGTAGAACAAACTTGAGTCAAGCATATATGCGCTACTAAAAGTGACCCCTAGTAGTTCTAAACATTCATAGTAGCCTTTTTGGTGACGATACTTACTTTCGTAAATTTCTAGGGCAAGACGATAGTATTTTATGGCATCATTCAAGAGGTTAGATCTGCTATTAATAAGTCCTAACATTGTTAAACATTCAGCAGATAAATTATGCTTTGTACCGTACCCCGAGAGGCTAAGATAATAGGCTTCTTTAGCGTATTCGTAGGATTTATTTTTCTTATTGATGTCCAAGTACAACTGAGACATATCCAGCAATACTTTGATATATAACTTTTCGTCTGGTACGCGTTTTTTCTTTTTTAAAGAAAGGATCATAGAATAATAAATATGAGCTTGATCATAATCCCTTCGGCGATGAGATAGCAACCCTAAGCTTCTAAGTAGGTCATGAAATCTAGGGTCGTGTTTGTTCAATTCTTTTGAGAGAATTGATTTAGCAATTGAATAGTTTATACTAGCAGAATCATACTGATGGGTCACCTGATATTTGTCCCCGATATCCTTACAGGCAAATCCGTATAATAAACTATTGGGTCCAAATGCAAAACGCATTGATGCTTTATAATCGATCATATATTTCAATGATTTCTGATAATTCCTTTTTGCAAAGTACAATTCACCTAGGTAATATGAAATATGCCCTTTTTGCCAGCTGAACTCCCCTAATTCGGAGTGCACGAGCTGGTAAGAGATTTCAAAATACCAGATAGAAGAGTCAGTATTCTGATTGTCTAAAAAAACTTCACCCTTACCTCTATAATACTCCCAATTAAAATCTGCCTGGGCATATGCAAGTAATGGTAGAATTAAAAATAATGGTGTTAAATATCGTCGTAACATTTCAATTAAAGTACTTATTGGATAAAACGGACAAATTGACCCCCTTCCGTCGCTGGAAGTTGACCCCCTAAAATCAGTTGCCTGAAGAGGGTAAAATATTAAGGGTTTAACATACTTCAAAATACGTAAATTTATTCTGCTTTATTTCTTCCTTTTTTTCTCAATGACTCTCCTTTTAATTCGATTCGTTGTGCGTCATAAACAACTCTGTCTAAAATGGCATCAGCAATGGTTTTATCTCCAATGATATCATGCCAAAGCGACACTGGTAATTGGGAGGTAAATATCGTTGATTTTTTACCATGTCTGTCTTCAATGATGTCCATAAGTATCAGGCGTGATTGATGGTCAAAGGGCTGTATCCCAAAGTCATCCAAGATCAAAAGGTCTGTGCGTTCTAGGCGGATAAGTTCCTTGAGATCAGATCCGTCGGCTTTGGCCATTTTAATCTGGGCCAGCAAACGGGAAGTACTTGCATAAAGGACTTTGTATCTTTTTAAACAGGCTTGGTGTCCCAGAGCCGAAGCCAGATAGCTTTTTCCTGTACCCGTGCTTCCTGTGATGATAATGTTGCCGGCTCTTTTGAGGTAGTCGGATTCGGCTAAACGAAGTATCTGGTTTTTGTCGATGCCGCGTTCTTGGGTAAAGACAACTTGTTCAATGTTGGCTTGGTATCGGAACTTCGCGTTGCGCAAAGTTCGGTCAACGGCCCTGTTTTGTCGGTCATCCCACTCTTGATCTATCAGATGGCGGAGTAGCTCATCTGCCGTTAGGTTTGAAAGAGATTGATTTTCTAAAGCCATTTTTAAGCCTCGTTGCATGCCGTAAAGCTTCATATGCTTCATTTTTTCGAGTGTTTGTTCTGTGTTTGTCATTGTGTTATTTATAATGTTTGTTACCTCTGATGTTGTTGTGCTCCGGTGTATGTTTGTCCTCGGGGGGCTTCTCGGTGGCGGGGTCGATTTGATCGAGCTTCTTGGTTAAGATGTCTTGGATTACCCCATAGTTAAAAGTGCCGTATTCTGTAGCCCTTTGGCATGCCTTGGAAAGGCGGTCAACACCAACTTTGAAAGACAAGTTTAGGATGCCGTTACAGGCCTTAAACCCTTGTTCAGGATATGGTTTATGTTCCATTACCTTCTCCATATATAAACCAATTGTCTCGGATAATGCCTTTCCTTTATTGACAAAGAAATCTGGATTCCAGTCGCTCATAAACTTGTGTTTTGAGGCCATGTGTTCCTCAAGGGTCGTGTATCGATTCTTGCGATAGTTGCGGCCATGCATGGCGATAAGTTCATATTTGTAATACACCTCCACCTGATCTGAGGTGAATAATACTTTGACTTTCTTACCAATATAAGTGTGAGGTACACTGTAAAAATGCCTATCTATTGAAAGGGATACATGTCCGTTCTTCATCACCGTAGCAGTTTTACTATGGCGCATTTCGTAAGGTATTACTGGGAGATTTGTAAGGGTCTGACGTTCATCTTCCTCAAAACGCTCACGTCTACTTTCTTGGCCTTTAAGGGGCATCAGATTGTATACATTACACAAGGCTAGTATGGCTTCATTGAGCTGTTGGATGCTGGTAAATTGTTGGTCATCCAAAGGGATGAATATGCGCTGATAAATCAACTTTACAGCGCCCTCAACAAGTGCCTTGTCTTTGGGTTTATATGCTCTGGCTGGAAGTACAGCCGTGGAGTAATGCTCGCTAAAACTCTCAAAGGCCTGATTTAACCTAGGTTCGTATTTGCTGCTTTTTATTACCGCAGCCTTAAGATTGTCGGTAACAATTGCCCTTGGGGCGCCACCGAGATACTCTAAACACAGACGATTGCAGTTAATAAAATCCTCCGTGCTTTGCGTTCTGCAAGCATATACAAAGGTAAGTTGACTGCATCCCAATATGCCAACAAATACCTCCACAGCAGTTATCTCACCAGTATCAATGTCAACAATCGATAACTTATTTCCTGTATAATCCACAAAAAGCTTGTCGCCTGCTTTGTGTTCAAGGTGCATCGTGCCATTACTAATTTTGAGATATTCCCGTAGGTATTGGCCAAACTGAGTTCGTTGGTAGTAGTCTGTCTCCGATATTTTGTACTTTGCCCATTGAAGATCGATGGTCATACCCCGCTTTCGCAGCGCCTTTACCACCTCTGGTAACAATTTTTGCAGACGATCAAAGCGAGGATCTTGCCTGATTAATTCATTGGACTGAGATGCGCCAAAGAGCCTATGCACCTCATATTCCTTTAATTCTGATAAAGCTTCCCAGGTCATAGAGAGTCCATGAAAACGCCGTACATATAGCTTAACAGTGTTTTTAGAGGTCTTGGTGAGCGCAGAGATGCGTTTTGAACCAAGGCCGTCAATGTGATAACGAATAATTTGTTTAATTCTTTGCATACTTATTGGATGGTTGGACATTTTTACGTGTTGAGTGAACACGCAATTACACTCTGTCAAACCACTCAATACTTACTCAAAATCAGGGGGTCAGTTTAGCCCGACGAAAGGGGGTCAATTTGCTCCGATGAAAGGGGGTCTCATTCAGCCGACGGAAAGGGGTCAATTTCACCGTTTTCTCCAAACCAATACCGTTACAGGTACTTCATTTAATAATCCTATAGAATTTTCTTTGCCTCAAACTACGGGTACAACTGAAGGTGTATGTGCAGGAATAATTACTTTAGTCCTGGACAATTGGAACAAAAACTTCAAGAATTTGTCTACTATTACAACTATAAACGCTGCCATGAATCATTGCAGAACGTAACTCCTGCTGAGGTATACTATGGTAAAGCAAAACAGAAGTTAAAGCAAAGAAGTAAAACGAAAATTAGAACACTAAAAGCGAGAAAAATGCAGTATCAAAAATTAAACTTAACTTAGCAACAAACTCTATCTTATTTTTTTAACTTAAAAGTTCAAATTTGGCTGGCGACATACACCTGCCTCTTTCTTTTGTGCATATTGGATTCAATCAATGGGCTAAACTTAAACACCCATCGGTAGATGGTAGAATGATCAACGATTACTCCTCTTATTCATAATATTTCCGAGACATCACGATAACTCAAGGTAAATCTTAGTTTAAAGTAGACAGCTTGTAGAATTATTGATTTTGGATATCTATGACGCTTGAACATTGAAGTAGTTTTCAATTACAAATCTAGAGATTTAGTAAATTGCCATAGTTAATGCAACAGAACCCGGAATACAGCCTCTAACAAGGCGAGTTTTGGCTGCAACTTTGTATAATAAGGGGCTATTATCTCTAAGCATTCCTAGATCATATCTTCAGACGAAGCAATAGTGAAATCACCAATAAGACAAAAGGACTGCCGTGCATTATAAAGTCGAACCAGTCCATCGGTGACATGCCATTGGCACCCCCTAAAACCCACTTGATTTTACCCCATATATGTGGTTCTGGCACGAAAGGAGCAAGACCCAAAGTCAGAGACGCTAATAGAAAAAGTCTAGTATTATTTCTTATCTTTTTCATTCTAGAATATTGAGCAATATGCTATGATTCTGGCATTTGTATTCCTTTGGTGAGTATGTAAACTCCCATTACTGCTAACCAAAGTGCTTTTACGTGAAACAATGGTTTGTAGATTTCAAAATTTACCGGAATAAATAGTATGACACACATAGCTACTAGACCAAAAATAATGGTAAACCAACCAAGCCAAGAACTTACTATTTTCCATTTAACAAGTGCTGAACCTAAAAGTATAAATCCTACGCCAGAAAATATTCTTCCAAACCGAGTAAAGCAGGTTACATACTGATTTGTAAACCAAGTGCCATTTATATATTCCTCCATTTGTTCTGGAGTCATACCAGCTGTTCTGCCTACACCTTCAGCACCAAAATTGTAATAAAATGCAGCAGCTATGGCTAAAGTAAATGTTCCAACTACAATCATACCTGCTCCAGGCAGTACGAGAATACGGTGTGGACTCCGTGCCGTCATAGATACGAGGGCGAAGATGGATATACCCATGGTAACCCATCCAAAAATATGAACACGATACATCCAAATCCAAAACCACACATTTTCACCTATTTTAGCGAAGTCTCCAGCTTCTAAATATTCCCCTATGTGATGTGGCATTATCACCCAACCTAGCCATAGAAGCAGTGATGCTACTATAAAGGCCCATCCAGTAAAAGAGGTTTCGAAATCTTTTTTAGTTACGTACATAATTTAAATAAATAATATGCAAGTGTAGGGAGTTAATTATTTCTGAATGTAACAATCGTTACTTTAGGCTTTTTTACCTACTCGTATATTGCGATGTTTTTATTTACATTTAAGACCAAAAAATAGTGGAACGGAGAAAATTCATAAAACAAGCAGCATTAAGTTCATTTGCTACTCTTATTGGAACCGATATTGTTTTTGGTTCTAAGTTGCTAGACGGGTATGTGCCTCTTGCTATGCAAGATCCTGATCCTTTCGCCTTGTTCAGTAAGGATAAAGGTATGGTTGTGTTGAATGATAAGCCGTGGAATATTGAAGCCACGGCAGATTTATTGGATGATAAGGTAACGCCTAACTCTTCTATGTTTATTAGAAACAATGGGAAGGTGCCAGAAGAGTTAGATGCCAGCACCTGGACGCTCACTATAGATGGAGAATCGGTGAGTACCAAGAAGACATATACTTTAGCAGATTTAAAATCCAAATTTCAGCATCACACGTATCAATTAGTTATAGAATGTGGAGGTAATGGTCGCAAGGAATTTGATCCGCCAGCTAAAGGGAACCAATGGGGAGTAGGAGCCATCCACTGTGCTTCATGGACAGGAGTACGACTTAGTGATGTATTAAAAGACGCAGGAATTAAAGACGATGCAGTATATATTGGTTTTCATGCTGTGGATGTACACTTAAGTGGAGACCCCGAGAAAGAACCTATTTCTAGAGGTTGCCCAATGTCTAAAGCTTTGCAGGATGAAACAATACTTGCATTCAAAATGAATGGTAAAAATATTCCTAAGATTCATGGATATCCATTGCGACTAGTTGCTGGAGGATGGCCAGCTTCTGTGTCTGGAAAGTGGATTAACAGAATCAGTATTAGAAACAAGGTTCACGACGGCACAAAAATGAATGGGAAGGCTTACAGAGTTCCTTGTAAACCTGTAGCTCCAGGGGATAAGGTGAAGGATGAAGATATGTGCATCATCGAGTCTATGCCGGTTAAATCATTGATAACTTACCCTAAGAGTGGTGCATTGTTAAAAAAAGGAAAGACTTTAAAAATTAGAGGTCATGCTTGGGCAGGGGAGTTAGAAGTCGCTAAAATGGAATATTCAATAGATTTTGGTTCAACATGGAATGCATGTACGCTAGAAAAGCCAGTAAATCGATTGGCTTGGCAACATTTTACTTCTGAGATTGAATTCCCAAAAACGGGTTATTATGAAGTTTGGGCTAGGGCTACAGATACTAATGGAGTAGCTCAGCCGATGATTTTACCTGGATGGAATCCTAAAGGATATTTGAATAATGCTTGCCATAGAATTGCCTTAAAAGTGACTTAGCATGAAGGGTGAATCGAACACAAGCATACATGTTACTAAACTGATCCGATTAATTAGGCTGTCAGTAGTACTTTTATTCGCCTTTATTGGCAGTATGATATTTTTTGTGTTTAGTCTTTCTATCAATTCTAGTCCTCAACCTATAGAAACAGCTGTTTCAACAGAAGTATTGGATGACGCAGATTGGGATAAGATAGAAAATGGTATACATGTGAGGACAGGGTTGATAGATTCTGAAGGTTTGATGGCGGTCGTGTCTAATTGCACCAACTGTCACTCAGCAAAACTGCTTACTCAAAACAGGATGTCTGCTGACCAGTGGAATGAGACAATAAAATGGATGCAAGAAACGCAGAACTTGTGGGATCTTGGCGGTAACCAAGAAATTATAGTAAAATATTTAACAACCAATTATCCATATAAAAAGAAGGGTAGGCGTGCAATTTTGTCGAATATAGAGTGGTATGAATTGGAAGATTAGCATACTATATGTGGTAGTCTTTTTCTTGGCTTGTAAACTTAAAGCAGTTAAGAAATGTACTCGAATATCAAGTTCTTATCTCATGGAATCAGAAGATTTGTTGCCTCTAGCAAAACTCATTACTACCCATAAAGGCATGATGGCTCTTGGGCGAAGTGACGCTACTTTGTTGGGGTGCCCTTTGACAAAGACAGTATAACAAAACATTAAATAAACGTAAATGAATAAATATCTTGACGCATTTGTAAATGCATTTAAAGGCACAGTAGATTGGACTTGGAAATCCATCATTTTTGAGGTTCCCATGTACACCAACTATTTTTGGGGTTTAATAATCATCTCGGTTGCTGTCTGGTTGTTAGAAATAGCTTACCCCTGGAGAAAAGAACAATCAATAATCAGAAAAGATTTTTGGTTAGATGTTTTCTATATGTTCTTTAACTTCTTCATATTTTCAATAATAATCAGTGGCGTATACACAACCTTGGGCCTTCTCTTTGCTGAGGTAAATATCACGGCTAAAAGTTTTGCAATTATCAATATTTCTGCGTGGTCACAGTGGGTGCAGCTATTTGTATTCTTTATTATTTTAGATTTTGTGCAGTGGTTTACGCACGTATTGCTACACAAATATCCTTTCCTTTGGAAGTATCACAAAGTACACCACAGTGTAAAAGAAATGGGATTTGCAGCTCACTTGAGATATCACTGGATGGAAAATGTGCTTTACAAACCATTAAAGACATTCGGAGTAATGATTCTAGGAGGTTTCGAACCAGAACAAGCATACATTGTTCACTTCATCACTATAACCATAGGTCATTTAAACCATGCTAATATTAAATTGTCTTGGGGCCCGCTTAAATATATATTTAACAATCCAGTAATGCACTTGTATCACCACGCTTACACGCTGCCAGAGGGCAAGTATGGTGTAAATTATGGTATTAGTCTAAGTCTTTGGGATTATATCTTTAAAACAGCTTATGTGCCTGAAGACAGTGGAACAATAGAAATAGGATTTAAAGGAGATGACAAGTTTCCTAAGGATTTTATAGGCCAAAGTATCTATGGTTTTGGAAGGGATAAATAGTTCCTTCCGATAGATTGAAAACCTGACTTAGTCACTGATTAAGTCAGGTTTTTTTATGCCTGTACTAGTAGAAAATACTTCGTAAAAGAATACAGAATAGACAATCCCATATTCTATGAGTAAACCCCAATAACTATTAATATTTGAGTCATTTACGTACGTAAAATAGCTAAGGAAAATGACCAAACTCCAAACCAATGTAAATTTATATCTTGTGAATAAAGAGAGAAATAGAGGTGTAGCCAAATACCAAGGATGCATAGTAGTCGTAGTGAAAAAATAGAATACTAAAACATATAACATACTAATAATTAAGCCCTTATTCGTTTCATTCTTTTTTGAAAAGGCTGCCAGTATTACAAAGAGCAGTACAGTAAAAGACAAAATTTTACCAATAGTAGCAATCTCATTATAGCCCCTGTAGCTGTAGCCTATTTCTCTTATCAAGTAATAAATACTTGCGTTAAATTCAAACTTTTGAAACCAAAGCGCTACTGTATTGGTATAGTTATGGACGAATTCTATAGATAAAAATGGTGCAAACAAAAGTACTGATGTGAAACCTACTATAGCACAGAACAATATCCATTTCTTAAAACCCAATTTCTTAAAAAACAGCGGTAAGAAAATAAGGGGGATAAGCTTAATGGATATAGATAGAGCAAGGACTAGCGCCGCCATTTTCCATTTGCTTTTGTGCAGTAGATACAGACTTAGAATAAGGAAAAAAACCATCACGGACTCAAAATGAAGATTGCCTGTAAGTTCTATGACTACAAAAGGGTTTAGGATATACCAAAAGATTCTAGAAGTAGGGACTTGGAGGCTTTTGAGTAGTTTTTTGCCCACGAGTAATGTTCCAACATCAGCTAGAATAATAAGCACCCTCATTACAAGCACAGCCCCTGATATGCTGCGGCCTGAAAAGATACCCGCTATCACAAAGCATAGCTGATTCAGTGGTGGATAGTTGGTGTGATTTCCAGCACTAAGATGTCCCATTCCTTGGAATAACTCATTGGCTTGATGAATCGGGTATTTCCCTATATCGATAAATGATCCAGGTGTGTAGAGGTATGGATTAAGTCCTTCCAAAATCATTCTGCCATCCCAAATAAATCGATAAAAATCTTGAGACAAATTAGGGATTGCAATTATTAAAGTAACCCTAAACAGAATAGCGAGAAGAGTAAGTGATTTGAAATCATCTTGGAAATAATGTACAACTAAGAAGAATAAGCCAAATAAAACGGTATAAAGAACGCCGAGTTGTGCCAAATCCGTTCGCACATAGTGGTACGCAAAAAAATAATACGCGATGCAGCTAATTAAGCCAATCAGAAACAATAAGAAGCCTCTTTTATTTTTCCAAGATGACATCATTGTCTTAAAGGAATAAATGGCATTAAATACGTGAAGTTATTGAAAGTACAAATACATATCCAAACCCAGCAAAAAGTAATAGGTGAAAAGGAAACAATCCGAAATTATCTAGGACAAAAGCCGCGTACATCCCAAACCCAAAGTAGAGCGTCATTAAGCCCTCAAATAGAACGCTTGGCGATATTTTTTTAGAAAGATATTTGTTCTCTTTCCAGTTTTTATTTTTGGCATTCAGATTAAACTTAGGAGTTCTTACGAAATCACTTTTCTTGCCTATGTGTCCTTCTAAAACAGCTATAGAATTATGCAGGGCAAAGCCCATAGCCACCGTCAAAAAGCTAAAGAACATCCCTACGTACGATACAAATATTTTCAATCCTTTTCCATTGATGGTCTTATACATAAACCAAAAGGAGACAAAATATGAAAGCGTAGTAGCCAAGAACAAAATCATACCGAAAGAGGATACTTTTAATTCTGTATGTTGGTTTTGGATGTACAACATCGGAATGCTAAGAATAGCCACTATTAAGACATTCAAAAACATAGTACTGTTCAGTAAATGAAATAATCCAAAAATTTTGGTTTTCAGAGAAAGACCCTTCTTTGTTAGAAGTTTCTTACTAAATTTTTGGAAATTTTCAGCACCACCTTTATTCCATCTAAATTGCTGTGATTTAGCGGCGCTCATAGCTAAAGGGAGCTCAGAAGGTGTTACAACATCTTCTAAGAATACAAACTCCCAATTTTTCAATTGAGCCCTATAGCTGAGATCTAGGTCTTCTGTCAAAGTATCTCCCTCCCAGTTTCCAGAGTCTAATATGCAAGTTTTTCGCCAAATTCCTGCCGTGCCATTGAAGTTGATAAAATGCCCTTGAGAATTACGCCCCACTTGCTCTAATGTAAAATGAATATCCAGCGCAAATGCTTGAACCTTTGTAAGAAGTGAATGATTTCGGTTGGTATGGCCCCATCTGGTCTGGATAACTCCGATATTCTCATTGCTGAAATATGGTAGTGTGTTTAGTAACCAATCTTTTTGTGGAAGAAAATCAGCATCAAAAATGGCGATATACGCTCCTTTTGCTATCGCAAGACCTTCTTTTAGAGCACCTGCTTTAAAACCTGTTCTATTTGTTCTGTGAATGTGTTCTATATCGAAGCCTTTGGCGTTTAATTTTTCGACATATTGCTTGGTAATAGCTAAAGATTCATCAGTAGAATCATCCAGTACTTGAATTTCCAACTTGTCTTTTGGATAATTTAAATGACCAATGTTTTCTAACAAAGATTCCATTACATAAAGCTCATTATAAACAGGCAACTGAATAGTCACCAATGGGTAACCGTCTTTTAATGAATCTAAGTCTATTTTAGGAGTGGATTTAGTTCTTTTTTTTGCTAAGACGTAGTTAATCACCAAACTGAGCTCAGCCAAGGCGTATAAAAACATAAGTACTATAGCCAGCAAATATGTTACTACGATAACGTAATCTAATACTGTCATTTAAAACTATACTTAAATATCCACGTTAATATTTTTACACCTGCCATGATAGAACCGACTACCGTGCCTGAGACTTTAGAAACCCCAATTCTCTTTTTATATCTCACCGGGATTTCTGTGTAGCTTACATTGGCTTTTAGTGCTTTTAGCTGCATCTCGACTGTCCACCCGTATGTTTTATCTTCCATATTTAGAGCAACAAGTTTGTCGTATTTTATAGCTCTAAAAGGGCCTAAGTCTGTAAATTTAGCCTTAAAAATGATCGCCATAAGCGAAGTCGCCAGCCAATTCCCAAATATTTGTTGCGGTGTCATAGATCCGTCCTCTCTGAGTCGTTTTACCCTAGAACCGATTACGAAATCTACATCACCCTCTAATATAGGTTGCACGATCTTGGTTAGTTCTTCTGGGTAGTCGCTATAATCGCCATCTAGGAAAACAACAATGTCGGGCGTATTTTTAGATCGAGCAATATAGTCTAAACCTTTGAGGCAGGCATAGCCGTAACCTTTTCTATTTTCCGATAGTACGGTGGCACCTGCTTTTGACGCATTCAGAGCCGTTTCGTCTGTGGAATTATTATCGACCACAATAACCTCCGATACCACTTTGGGTATTTCTTTCAATACAAAATCGATTGAACCCGCTTCATTGAACGCAGGAATTATTACGCTAATGGTCTTTTGCTTCTTTTTGATTACACCCTTCTCCCCAGACATTTTCACTCAGATTGTTACTCGCTTTTATTTTCTGCGAATTTGGTGACATCCATGTTATTACCCAAGAGGATATCTCGAGAATTTATCCTGCCTTCTAAGCTACCATTTTCCAACTTTAAAACTCCACGAGGACATACCGCAGCACACACTCCGCATCCCACACAACTAGAACGTATAATGTTTTCGCCTTTTTGAGCGTACGCACGTACATCTATTCCCATTTCACAGTAGGTCGAACAGTTACCACATGATATGCATTGACCACCGTTCGTTGTGATTCTAAACTTGGAAAATAATCGCTGTTGAAACCCCAAAACAGCAGCCATAGGACAACCGTATCTGCACCATACTCTGTTGCCCAAAATAGGATAAAACCCTGTGCCTATCACTCCAGAGAATATTGATCCAATGTAAAAACCATAAGCTGAGCGCAGTGTGCCGGAACTTATAAAAAGTAAATCAGAACCTCCTCCAAATGTGTTAAGAGCGAATAGTGATAGTATCACTACAAAAAACCCGATGGCACCGTATCGTGCATCTTTGCCTAATTCTTGGCGCTTAAAGACCATAGTTAAGGTAAAAACGAGAGTCAAAACAGCCGCTACAAAAATTAAAAACACCTTTCTAGTTAGCCAATAAGCCGTAGCATCATCTCCTAAATAAGTACCAACAACGGCAGTAGTCATCAGTATGGAAAATACCAAAACAATATGCACTAGCCATCTTTCTACTTTCCAAGAGGACAATTTTTTGCTGCTGAGTTGTCTGAAAGAATCACCTGCTGTCTCTGCCAATCCGCCGCAACCACAGACCCAAGAACAATACCAACGTTTGCCATATTTGTAGGTAAGGATTGGTGAAATTACAAAAATGGATAACACGCCAAATATTAAAAGTGCCAAACCAATATTTCCAGCCTGTATAAATTCATCTACGCTATATTGATCGAAGTAATCGTAGCTGAGTGGCCACATATTTTTTAAGTCGTAAGACGGGATTGTGAAAGAGTCAGAGTTTAATCTAGCCATAAACTCAGGGATTAAAAATGCAAATCCCAATTGAAAAAGCATTACTGAAAATGTGCGAAATTGCTGATATCTATTGCCTCTGTATTTTAGAATAAATTTATATCCAAACAGCAGAATAGCAAGCGTATAGAGTGTCCCGTACACAAACCATTGACTGGCGTCATTCCCGTTTAATAAGCTACTCAACGGATCAAAAAGTGCCACTAAGCCAGAATTGGGTTGGCCGTCGACACCCAGACCAAGTAGCTTTGGATAGAAGTACAAAATCACATAGAAAGAGGTTAAAACTACACCCGTAACCCACCCAATAGTACCTCTGGATGAAATTGACTTAAACCAAACGCCGTTGTTTTTAATACCATCGTGTTTATTGATATAAAGACCATTAGCATATACAAAAACACCAATACTAATGAGTGATATTGCTACAATAAGCAGACTCCCTTGGCTAGAAAGCCCGATGTTAAATAATGCCAATACCAGAAGAAGTAAACCAACACATCCCAATGTTAAAGCTACTTTTAGCTTAAAAGACAAAGTGCCATCTGGTCTTGCCAAAGACAAGGATATTTCTGTAGAATCTTTCAAGTATTTAGAGTGCTTAGTTGTTCATTGTATTTAGCAAGTACGACGTTTTCATATCGCTCATAAAACTCAGGGTCAAAATTAGCCTTTGGTAAATTGTGAATCACATAGTTAATATCTCTTTTTTCAGTCAACCAAGTATCAAAAATATCGTGTCGCATGCGTATGCCAAAAGTGTTTATACCAATAAATTCCAAGGTGTCTTCGTTGTACTCTAAGGTAATACACTTGTCTTCGTCTGGATGTTTCCACTGAAAGTGTTTGTGCGTGCCAGTTGGCACAGAGCTTACCCAGCCGTATGTTTGGTATTCTATTTTTAGAAATTTGGCTGAATTGAACCAGTGGCCGGGTTCGTATTCTACTTTATGGCCACAAATAGTTTGGGCTAAAGTTTCGCCCATTATTCTACCCGTGTGCCACATTGCTTCTATGTTACTTCTGCCTTCTTTGGATTTACGTAGCTCTGCACAATCGCCTATGGCGAAAACATCAGGAATGTTAGTTTCTAAAAACCGGCTCACCAGCACCCCCTTGTTGGTTTCAATGTTAGTAGATTCTATAAATGCCACGTTGGGTGAAACCCCCGCGGTAAGTCCGACAAGATTACAGGGTATTTCTTCGTCGGTTTCTTTTATTACTATAGATCTAACCGATCCATTCTCACCTCCCTTTATCTCTTTTAGATTTACTCCTAGTCTTAAATCAATGTTGTTGTTTGCAATATGATTGTTTAGCATTTCGCTTTCCTGTAACGGTAAGACATGGTTCCAAAAACTTGTTTCTCTTACTAAAAACGTGACGGGAATATTCCTCGAAGTCAGCATCTCAGCTAGCTCTATTCCTATGAGTCCGCCGCCTATAATTACGGCTCTCTTACATACTTCATTATTTTGGGCGGTTTTTTCTAGGTTTTCTAAATCTTGCAAGTGATACAAGCCTTGGACTCCTTTTAGATTTTCCCCAGGCCACCCAAATTTATTAGGTTTGCTTCCAGTAGCTATGACGAGTTTGTCGTATTTAAGTTCGTCACTATTATCAAGGATTACGCATTTATGATTCGTGTTTACTGCAGTCACATTGCCGTTTAACAGTTCTATTTTATTCTTATCCCAAAACCAATCTTCATAAGGTTTGGTATGCTCAAACTTCATATGTCCCATATATATGTACATAAGAGCCGTTCGGGAAAAGAAATGATTTGATTCGTTAGAGACTACAGTAATTCGTTTTTTAGACAGTTTGCGGACATGCC
>CALSTB010000003.1 GCA_943789165.1 uncultured Bacteroidia bacterium
CACTACTCGATACACTGTTTATTGTTAATACAGGAAGATCATTTACAATAACTGTTAATTCAGTACCAGTAAACGAATCAGTATTCACACAACTGTGAGTAATGTTTTCAATTTGAGAAATATCAAAAGTATAAGGAGAACCACCATTAGTCAATGCCAATCCAGTATTAACTGTATATGTAGTAGCACCCATATTTCCTGTTCCTGCCCAAACTGAAGCTGGCAAATTGCTTTGAGTAGCATCTGTATGCGTTATTTCCCAATTGATAGAAATTAGAGATCCACCAATCGTAGTACAGTATTGTGCGTTAGAAACACTTAAGTCAAATGTTGCAGTTGTGTTTTCACAAACAATCAACGTGTCTTCAGTTAAGTCTATGTCAGGTTGAGGGTAAACAATAATTGTAATTGTTGGTACAGCTCCAATTGAACCTGTACAAGTATTAGATGTATTTACTACACCATTCAAGGTATACGTATATACACCTGGTGCTAATGTTGCAGGTACAGACACAGTAATAGTTGTATCACCTGTTCCATTTAAGTTGTTGGTTCCAGCCATTCCGAATAGACCAGCTCCAGAACCACCAGAAGCACAAGAGTTTGCAACATCTGTGCTATCACCAATCATATCAATAGTCCAGTCAGCTTCTACTGTTCCTGAACCAGTTGTGTACTGTGCATTTGAAACAACCACATTAAATGTTCCTGTTGATCCTTCACATAAAGAAACACCTGCAGTAGAGAATGTTACTACTGGCTCTGGATTAACTGTTAATGTAAATGTATCAGGAACTGCGTTTGCACAAGAAGCAACAGTTGGAGTAGTAATACCAGCAGTAATGGTTGACGTAATAAATTGGTATACACCAGCACTTAATAAACCAGCATTGTTTGCAGTGAATCTATAAGATGAATTACCAGAACCAGTCAATGGTGGACCAGTAATGTTACTAGCCGTTGCGTCAGTATAAACCAATGTCCACGAAGCGTTGTTAGACGCCGTGTTCAATGCGCTACAGTAACGAGCGTTAGTGACTTCTATATCAAAATCCGTTGTTTCTCCCTCACAAATTGCAGTTGCAGTTGGCGTTAGGTCGATTTTAATTTTTGGATAAATATAAACGGTGATTGTACTTGTAGCACTTGTACCTGTACAAGACTCATCCGTATTTAATACATTACTAATTGTATATGTATAAACACCAGGAACTAAGTTACCTGGGATATAGTATTTCAAAGTTGAATTTCCAATTCCCGCAGAATCACGTGCTAAACTTGCATTTTGACCAGCGTCAACAATACAAGCCGAAGTCATGTTACCAGATGTTTCAGAAACATCAAAGCTCCAATTCACGTTATTACCGTTTAATATAGCATTTGTTACACTAATAGATAACGAATCTGTATCTCCCTCACAAACTGAAAGTGTAGCTGCAGTAAATGATACGTCAGGAGCTGGATTAACTGTCAATACATGAACCGTGTCACCAGTTACTGTTTGAGAACAAGTAACAGGCAATCCTACTGTAGCAATAGTTGTTGCGTCCCAAGAGTAAGATCCTTGAGTTAATGCAGCAGCAGTATTAGAATTATAAGGTCCTGAAGTTGTATTACCTGTACCAGTGATTGTAGTACCTGGTGCGTTACTAGCTACATTGTCAGTAATACCAGAAATACTCCATCCCGCACTTGTAAGTGTAGAAGGAGTTGAACAATACTGAGCATTTGTAATTGATAATGAGAAATCGTTAAGTGCAATGTTATTTTCACAAACTTCACTTGAATCAGGATTCACAGTGAATGTTGGTTTCGGATATATATTAATTATGATTGTCTGTGTATTTCCCGAAGAACCATCTACGTGACCAGTACAACTAGCATCCGTATTTTTAATATTTGTTACTATATATATATATTGTCCTACTGGTAAACTAGCAGGTACATATATAGTTGAGTCAACATTACCTATTCCAGAGTAAGATCCGCTACCACCAGGTAAGTCTTCAGAAGCAAGGCCATTACAACCTGAAGAAACCTGACCAGCAGTTTCAGAATATGTAATTTCCCAGTTGACATTCGCCCCATTAAGTAAAGCATTTGATACTTCAAAGCTGAAACTATCTAAAGTACCTTCACATACATTTATAGTGTGAGACCCAGTAACTCCGTTAATCACAACATCTGGTGCTGGATTTACGGTCAATATGTGAACATTATCTGAAGAAATTGTATTTGAACAATTTGTAGACAACCCAGTAGTTGTAATACTAGTAGCCGTCCAGCTATAAGAGCCCGCACCCAAAGCAGCCGTAGTATTTGAATTATAAATTGTCGTTACTCCGTTACCTGATCCAGTTATAGTAGCTGGCGCATTACTAATTACGTTATCAGTAATACCAGTAATTGACCAACTTGCATTCGACATAGTAGTCGGAGTTGAACAATATCTAGCATTCGAAACAACTAAGTAGAAGTCACTTGATGCAACATTGTATTCGCAAACCTCACTTGAATCTGGTAGAACAGTGAATGACGGTGTTGGATATACATTTATCGTAATCGTTTGAGGGCCAAATGTTGCGCCGTCTACAGTACCAGTACAAGGTCCGTCTGTATTAACAATGTTAGTTACAGTATAGGTATACTGACCAACTGCCAATGTACTTGGAACTGTTACAGTAAATGTACCGTTACCTGTACCTGTATAAGATCCAGAACCACCTGGTAGATCTTGAGTAACACCACCAGCACAACTTGTAGCAACAGTACCACTTGCCTCAGTGTATGTTATTTCCCAATCAACACCAGTTGAATTGTGTTCAGCATTTGATACTACGAAGCTAAACGCTCCAGCTGTACCTTGACAAACATCAATCGTTTGATCACCAGACGTGTTATTAATTTTAACTTCTGGTCTTGGATCAACACTAACTGTAAATGTATCTCTAGTTGTCGCTCCAGTACAAGCTCCAGCAGAAGCCGCAACACTCGCGTCAAAGATGTGATCATTTGGCGTTAATGTATTTGGAGAGTTAATACCTATAGTATAGGTGTTATCTCCACTACCAGTCAAACCAGGAATTACTGTTAACACATCACTATTAACGTTATCGGTGTGCACAGTAAGTGCCCAACTTGCAGTTGATGTAGTGCCAATCCCAGAACATCCGGTAGAGTTGGTAATACTTAAATTAAATGATTCCGCGTCCAACTCACACATATCCTTTGTATCAGGATTCATTGTGATGATTGGGCGAGGCTCAACGATAATTGTTATCGTTGCTGTTGCTCCAACTGATCCAGTACATCCAGCCGATGTATTTGCAATACCTGTTAAGGTATATGTATAAAAACCTGGAGAAAGACTAGAAGGAACATAAAATTTTTGTGATCCATTTCCTGAACCTGTGAAACTCGCTGGTAGAATACCTGCTAAAGTTCCTGAAGCACAAGGGGTACCTGTTACAGCACTTGCACCAGTTGCAGAATAAAATATTTGCCATGATTGGTCAACTGAGTTTAACACAGAATTTGCAACCACTACATTAAATGAATCAGTATTTCCTTCACACATGGTAATTGACGACTTGTCAAAAGTTACCGTTGGTTCAGGATTTACAGTTAATGTAAAAGTTTTTGAAGAAACATCTCTATTACAACCAGGAGTTGCAGGAGTTGTTACTGTAATTGTTGTCGGGTCAAAAACATAAGACCCTACAGCTAAACCTGCATTGGTTAAAAAACTTCCAGTGCCAATGTTGACATCCGTAAGTGGAGAAGCTGGTAAATTACTTGTCGAGCTAGTAATCTGACCTGAACCAGTAGTATAAGGTAAAGACCAAGAAACATTTCCTGCTGTACCACTACCTGCAGTAGTACCACAATAAGCAGTATTTGTAACCGAAACTACAAAACCTGCAGAAGTACTCGTTTCACATACACTTGTTGATGTTGGAATAACTGCCATATCCGGAGTAGGATCAACGCGCCAATCAACTGAGGCTGTAGGCCAAACCGTTCCGATACATGCATTTGATGTATTTGTAATTCCTGTTAAAGTATATTCATATATACCTACACCCATTGAAGTTGGAATTGTGTAGGTTGTTGTTCCGTTACCATTTCCAGTAAGTGTTGCTCCTAGTAGTCCAGCTGAAACTGTTCCACAAGAATTTACAACTCCAAAAGATGCTTCAGTTATAGTTGCACTCCAGTTAACCGAAACAGGAGAACCTCCTACAGTGTACTCAGCGTTCGAAACAGTTATTGCGAATGATGTACCAGATCCAGTGCCATTACAAATATTAGAAGGAGTTGCACTGAAAGTGATAATTGGTTCAGGATATATATTTACATTTATTGAATTAGTAGAAATTGCTTTCGCACATCCGTCAGTCGTATTCGTTATCGTATTAAACGTTGCAGAATAAGCACCTGGTGCTAAAGCTCCACCAATACCTGTTAAAGATACGGCAGTGTTACCTGATCCAGATAAAGTTAATAAACTGATTAATGAAGCATCACCACTTGCGGCGATTGTCCATGCTACAGAACCACCTCGACTTGGGTCGTAATCTGCATTACTTATATTGTACGAAACATTAAAGCCTTTTCCTTCACAGGCAGATAGTGTTGATTGTGAACTTGCCACTGTAACATCCGGTCTCGGATTTACGTTAACTGTGACTGTTGTCGCTGACCCACTACCACAAGCATTTGAAACAGACAAATCGATATCATCTTGGTCATCTGTTAAAACTGGTGTGTAAGTGAATGTGTCAACTAGTACCAAAACATCTGATGTAGTCTGCACTGTTGCAGCAGCACCAACATCTGGTGTTTTTGACCAAGTGTAGGTTAAGACACCAGCAGGACTTGGAGCCGTAACTGTGGCTGCAAATTGTGCTTCATCACCCTCACATACATTGTATGGGCTAGATGGCGTAACCGTTATCGTTGGCACTGAAGTTACCTTTACATAATTAAAAGGCCCAAGTGTGTCTGCGTCGCTACAAGCTCCAGAAGACTCAGTTGCAATTGCCCAATAAGTAGTATTGGTTCCTAAAGCCGCAGCGTTGTTAACATTCAGAGTAGAAGTATTCCATCCAGAATAATTCGGAGTCCCTGAGGCTGTTATCGCTGATGACGTGGCAAAGGTTGAACCAACATACCACTGATAAGTGATGCTGCCCGCTCCACAATTGCTCGTCGCGACAATCGGCAAGATTAAAGATGGAGAACCCGTACCACAAAAATCATTGTTCGTTTGTGGTGTTGAGTTAACCGTAATGGTTGCGCTAACTTGCGTAAAAAGAGCTCCTACGAAAAATACCAGTAACGTTAGGTACTTAACAAAAGCTGCTTTAATTTTTAATGATGTCCTCGGTATCGAGGCGAATCTACTATTAGTCATTTTCACAATATTTGTACAGGGGGCAAAAATATAAAGATTATTCCAAAAAAAAATTATTTCAATAAAATAAATCATATAAACTCTATGACGTGTGTATTGCAAATCAGACACTGCGTTTTGAATTTATAAACACCTCTATTCCAGAATCTTACGCAGCAGCTGTATTTTGATTGTCTTAATTCTTATGATCATCGCGGCGATTCTTTATGTAAACGCACACTACCTTCTGATTTGTCATTTTTAGACTTGAAATAAATTACGTGTTAAGCACGTCATCCAGCATGTTTAAATAATTGGCATATCTAAATTCAGAAATATGACCGTTTGCAAACGCAGCCATAATCGCACATTTAGGCTCATCTTTATGGATACAAGTGTTGTATTTACAGCCTGGAATGTACTTTTTGAATTCGTTGAAGCAATGCCCCAAGGTCCAAGGTTCCATTTCCTCCAGTCCAAACTCCTTAACACCTGGTGTGTCTATTATGCGGTTGCCAAACTGGTCTTCGAACATCTGCGCAAAGGTAGTTGTATGTTTTCCTTTCTGATGCTGATTACTGATGTCCCCTACATCTTGCATAGCCCCAGGAATCAATCGATTAAGTAAAGTGGATTTCCCAACACCACTATGACCAAATAACAATGTTGTTTTATCAGTCAATAATGCAGTAAGTTCTGAGTTCAATAATTCTTCAATAAAGCTGGTCATAAGAACCAGGTACCCTGCTTGAGTATATGTTTGCACCTTTTCTTCAAGTGAAGAAAAGTCTTCAATAAGATCTACTTTATTAAAAACAATAATGGGGTCAATATCATATAGACTACAGGTTACTAAAAACCTGTCAATAAAGCCAGTAGATGTTCTTGGCGCAACATCCGTTGCTATAATTATCGCTTGATCGATATTTGACGCAACAATTTGAAATTGGCTGCTTGCTTTTGTCGCTTTGCGTAACAAGTAATTCTTTCTACTCTCAATTTCAGTAATTACTGCCTCTTCCCTATTGGTTATGTCCACGTTTACGCGGTCACCTACCGCCACAGGGTTTGTTAAGCTGGATTTTTGTAATCGAAAAATACCACGCAACCGACAGGATATCTTTGTCTTATCGTCGAGCCAAACCTCGTACCAACTTCCTGTAGATTTAGCGACAACGCCTAACATTTAGAATAATTGAGAAGCGATTTCTTTAGTTGCCTTTGACAACCCCATTGTGTAAAAGTGCAAAACAGGCACACCCTCTTTCTTGAGTTCTTTACATTGCTCTACGCACCACTCTATGCCAACACGGTACGCATCCTGGTCAGTTTTAACTGAGTCCATGGCTTCAGTCAATGCTAACGGAATATCAATATTGAAAATTTTTGGCAAATTATACATTTGCCGTTTTCTGGTAATTGGTTTTATACCCGGAATAATCGGAACTGTAATACCAGCATTTCGACAACGTTCTACGAATTCAAAAAACTTGGAATTGTCGAAAAACATTTGTGTAGTCACAAACTGAGCTCCAGCCTCTACTTTTTGCTTCAAAAAGTTAAGGTCATTGTCCAAATTCATTGCGTCGATATGCTTTTCAGGATACCCTGCCGCTCCAATACAGAAATTGGTAGGATTCGGATTTTTCAACTCCTCATCGAGATATATGCCATTGTTCATGTCCTTCACCTGACGTATTAGTTCAAGCGCATTTTTATTGCCTCCCGGCTCCGGTGTAAAATTACGTTCACCACTCTGGTTGTCTCCTCGAATAGCCAAGACGTTGTCTATACCTAAGAAGTTTAAATCAATTAAGGCATTTTCCGTTTCATCTCGTGAAAAACCTCCGCAAATAATGTGTGGAACCGCCTCTACATGAAAACGCTGCATAATTGCTGCACAGATGGCCACTGTTCCAGGTCTTTTCCTAATTGACACTTTATCGTAGGACCCATCTGGACGTTTTCTCATCACAAATTCCTCCCGATGATATGTAACATCCACAAAGGAAGGTTTAAACTCCATAAGGGATTCTATACCGCTAAATAAGCTTTCTATGCTTCCACCTTTTAACGGTGGGAGTATTTCAAACGAGAACAATGTCTCATTTGCAGATTTTATATGGTCTACTAATTTCATTCTAAAATTGAACTTTTAAAGTCAACACTTGATCGCCTCTCCTAACAACTGCTTCGGTTGTATCTCCTTTTTTAAGACTTCCCAATGCGTTCATATAGTCTTGCATGTTTCCTATTGTCATGCCTCCAAGACTAATAATTATATCCTTTGCAATTATACCTGCTTCTGCGCCAGGCTTACCTTCGCGAACAGCGTCGATTTGCATACCCTCACCATCAAACCCATAATTTGGCACCACACCAAGGGTGACTTCAAGATTCATTCTAGACTTACCACCGCTTTCTTTTGATTCATCTTTGGTTTTTGCATATTCAATTTTACCTTGGCCATTTAACATCGCAATAAGGTCAACTATGTGCTGGATCACATATACTTCCCCTTCGTAATTTAAATTTTCAATGTCATCCGAAGGTTTATGGTAATGCGCATGGGCTCCTGTAAAGTAGTGAAGGGATGGTATGCCTTTCAAATAAAACGATGTATGGTCTGAAGGCCCTATTCCGCTATTACCTAATGTTGTTGAGTTGATACCCACCATCGCCTTATCTAGTTCAGTTAAAGCGGAAGTAAATGCAGGGCTTGTCCCAACACCATTTATGATCAATACTTTCTCTTCATTCAGCATTCCTATCATATCCATATTGATCATGTAGTTAACTGTAGCTAAGTCAACAGTTGGATGGTTTACAAAGTATTTAGATCCCAATAATCCCATTTCCTCACCAGAAAAGGCAATGAATAGATAGTTGTTATTCTTATTCCATTTCTTGGCTCTTTTGAGCAGCTTAGCGATTGATATCAGAGCAGCTGTTCCACTGGCATTATCATCCGCCCCGTTATGAATTTCGTTGGAATTTTCAGCAAGTGAATTTCCATGTTGTCCTTGACCGAGGTGATCGTGATGTGCACCAATAACGATTGTGTTTTCAGCACCATTGTCATTAAAACCAATCACATTGTACCCAGTGTCTTCGTCCGTCAAGATGTTTACCTTAACCGTTGCATAAGAAAAATCCCTCAAATTAGGTCTCACTTGATCCAAGAAAACGACTGGTATCGCACTAGGTTCCATTTTCAAACTAAGCTCTCCAGAAGGCTTTTCTACCCCCTCAGAAGACCTGTAAAATACAACAGCAACAGCGCCGTGTTTGATTGCTTCATCCACCCGAATTGAAATGCCATGCCAAGCTAAGAACTTACTATGAGGATGTATCCCGTCTGGACTACCGATATTGATACCAACAATTCTATCGGTAGCATTGACGTTAGCATAATCATCTCTATCGTCATTTACTATCCCGAAACCTGCGTCAACTACAGCGGAATTTGCCTCTTTATCGTTTGCCGAATAAGACAAAGGATAGTATTCATTATACAACTTCAATGCATTGCCATTTACATTAAACTCAGACGTTTTATTGGCTATTCGTAACGTGGTAATAGAGAATTTTTGAAAGTATCCTTGTTCCCCTTTAGGTTCTAGTTTATTTGCTGCAAATGCCCTAGCAATATACTCAGCGCTCTTTTTTTCACCATCTGTTCCCGTTGCACGACCCATAAGTTCATCAGAAGCGAGATACATAATGTCGCGCTGTAATTGAGTCATAGTCTTCTTTTGCTTCCCCTTTAGTTCCTGAGCGAAAGTAGTTGGTGAGGCAAACAGAATTAAACCAATAAATGAAAGCCTAAATATGTGTTTTGTTATGTTCATTTCTATTAAATGTATTCCTCTAATAACTGATATATGTATTTGATGCCAATAACCACTAACAAGAGGGCAAATATAAGTTTCAACTGATTGCTTTTTATTCTTTTAGCAATGGCAACGCCTAGTGGAGAGCCAATAAATATTCCTATGACAACCGGCAGTACGATTAAGAATTGTAAATACCCAACGGAACCAGTAAAGCACGTCGTAGGTATTTGACTTGCATAAACCACCAACATGGGTAAAATCATTATAGGAATAACACCTATACTGATACCCGCCGCTTTCCTCATGTCTTGGCGTAAAACCAACGTTAACAAAGGAATCATGGCTACGCCTCCCCCAAGACCAGAAAACGCAGAAATTAAACCCGTAGCAACTCCTATAAAACCGTATTTGACAAGAGAATATGGCAATTCAGGCTGCGCTTCCTTCTTTCCTGATACCGACAATCGCCATAAGGTAACTACGATAACTATGACAAACACAAGTTGAAAGTATACATCTTTATACCAGCTCAAACTGGTGATAAAGTAGGACATCCCAGCGCCAAACACCATGGCAGGAATGGCTATTGTGATTATTTCTTTAGGGTAAAATGTACCCATTTTTTGATGTTTGTAACTACTTGTAATTCCAGAAAACAGTATGGCAAGAAACGAATTTGCCAACATCATCCGAACTAACTCTTCGCCATCCAACCCCTTCTGCCTAAAGATCCATTCAAATACAGGTATAAAGATAATACCACCTCCAACCCCTAAAAGGCCGGATAACATCCCACCCATTACGCCGAATATTAACGCTAATACAAGTTCTGAAACGTCCAAAGATTGCTTATTTGCCTTTCAACATAGTTTGATACCGTGATGGATTATTAAACAAATCCAACGCTTCCTGAACATCTGTGTCCTCGTCAAATGTTGTCTCCACAAATGCCCGATCATAGTAATATCTAGATGCTATTTCAGTTTCAAGTAGTTCTATTACCTCTTTCTTATGTTTTTCCAAATCAGCGTTTTTATTCTTGCTAAATTCCGCTTTCAAGTCCTCCAATGTTTGACTCATAGCCTCAATATAGTGCTCATCCTTAGCCTTCTTTTCAAGTTCTAATAATGCGTTTTCTGTTTCCGTATTGTAGCCGTAGTCTTTATCTTTTAAAAACGTCTTGAAGTTCTCGTAATCCGCATCATCAAGGTGAAACTGGTTTGGCTCGACAATCGTATCGTGGTCGTTCCGATACTGAGTCGCATAATCAAAAATGAGGTCTTTAGTAACCAAGCTTCTAGCAATTTTGGTGAGTTCAGGTAGACCAACTATTACGTCAGGATTGACTCCTTCACCGTCTGTTACAGGTCGTTTCGATAAGGTATAAAACGTTTGTTTTAGTGAATCCGCGATAGACAAAGCACTGCCATTCCGTTTATTCGAATAATCCAATCTCTGGATACACCGACCAGATGGGATGTAGTATTTGGCGGTGGTTATTTTCATTTGCGTATTATAGCTCAACAGCCTTGTAGATTGCACCAAACCTTTGCCATAACTCTGGGTACCGACTACCACACCTCGATCTAAATCTTGAATGGTCCCACTGACAATTTCACTTGCGGATGCAGAACCACCATCAATTAATACAACCAAAGGAATGTCAATATCTACGGGAGTATTCAGTGTTTTGTACACTCTGTCGTTCTCCTTTTCTTTGCCTTTAGTGCTCACTACCAATTGGCCTTTTTTGACAAATACGTTTACAATATTCACCGCTTCATGTAGCAAGCCTCCACCGTTTCCTCTTAAGTCAAATATTATGTTTTGAGCTCCTTGTTCTTTGAGGCTTTTCACTGCATTATGCACTTCCAAACCAGCATCAGGTGTAAAACCGGTCAGTTTAATGTAACCTACATTGGATGTGACCATTCCAGAATAAGGCACATTCTTCACCTTTACTTGTGCCCGTTGTAAGCTAAACTCCATTTCACCTTTACTAGGCCTATTAATGGTTAGAACCACTGTTGTGCCTGCTGTGCCTTTCAGCACATCTGACAACTGACTACTCGTTTTACCAACCACGTATTTGCCATCCACTTTGATTAGAATATCCCCAGTTCTCAAGCCGACTTTTTGGGCAGGATAGCCTTCATATGGCCTATCAATAACAAGATCATCTCCATGCTTTTTAACAATTGCACCTATGCCTCCATAAGACCCAGTCACCTGAAACCTATAGTCTTCCGCCTGCGCTTCGCTGTAAAAATTGGTATACGGATCGAGTGATTTAAGCATGGCATCGATAGCTTCACGCATCAAGTGTCCAGGCTTCACTTCGTCCACATAACTGAGGTTTACCTCTTTGTAAACCGTACTAAAAATATCTAGGTTTTTAGAAACTTCAAAGTAATCATCTACTTGGGTAAATCCTGTAATTAGGATTGATATGCTTATGCCAAAAATTAGTAGCTTTTTTCTGCTCATTTTGCTTTCAATTTCTTGTAACTAACACAATATTAACGAACCAATTCAGAGTTTCTTTTCATTAAATGAGGAAATCATTCAATTTTAAGACCTAGTGACCCAATAATCAGATAAACGACAATTCGCAAATTCTGTTAAACTCTAATTATCAGCGCTTTGCAAATTTTAGTGAATTATATTTTAATTTTTTTCTTGCCACCGCATGTTGCCCAATCCCTGCGTGAAAATAATCAATCACGTTATAGTCAAAACAACTTTACTCGACACTTATTATTTGAATAACCTATAATAGAAATAGCCACTATGATATTAGTATAATATAGTATGTGTCTATGTCACTGGATCATGACCATGTCCTCCCCAAGGATGGCATCTTAAAATTCTTTTTATAGTCAACCATAAACCTTTGATTGGTCCATGTTTCGAAATCGCCTCCAAACCATATTGCGAACATGTTGGCGAAAATCGACAGGAATTTGGCAAAAAGGGAGATATGACCAATTGGTACGCCCGAATCAGAAAAATAAAGATTAGACTAATGAGACTCTGAAATCCTTTGAGTAAGCACATCATAAATTTGTGATAAGGAATTACTAATACTTTCTTGGGTTTCTTCCTGTTTACCTGTATAAACAAGTGCCAACAACAACTGTTTGTTAGATTCGCTTTTTAACAACAACGAAAAATCAAGGCGGCGATAAGATTCGCGCATTAACCTTTTTAACCTGTTACGGTCAACAGCTCTTGAGAACTTCTTCTTCGACACCGAAAACAGTACCCTTACTGGGCTCTTGTCAATTTTAGGTGCAAAAGTATATAACAAAAGAAGTGGGTACTTGCCCACTTTCTCATTTGATTCAGAAAATAAATATTGTATTTGCCCTCGATTTTTGAGGCGCGCATGTACATTAAGGCTTGCCGAAAAGGCAGTCATAACTATCGCTTATGTCCAGGCTCGTCTGAAACCGACAATTTCTTTCTGCCCTTGGCACGTCTCGCTGACAATACCTTTCTACCGTTTTTAGTGCTCATACGCTCTCTAAAACCGTGCTTGTTCTTTCTCTTTCTATTCGAAGGCTGAAATGTTCTTTTCATCGCTTATTCTACTGTAAAATCCCTGTCTAAAAAAGGACTGCAAAAATAAGATTTTATCTAACTCCAACACGCTCTTCCTAACATTTTTTTAAATATTTACCCAATGTTTGGCATTATTCGTATCATACCCTGTATTCAATTCAACAAATCCTTGTAAAGTAAAATTGAATTACCAGTAATATTGAGAGATAAACATACCTTGATGTTTTATTTTTGTTCAATTCGACGATCAGGTCAAATAAGATAACACAACACAATGAGTAAATGGAGCGAATCAGTTGACAAAGTGGGTAGTCTGTTAAAGAAAACCATAGTCACCTTCGGTGAAGAGACAATTTATGTCTACGATGTGTTTATTGCTCTATTCATAATCATATCGGCATATTTCATATTACGATGGATTAGAAAATTATTGGAAGCGGGTCAAAAAGCGAATAAGCTTACCATTGGCCAGCAATATGCTTATCACCAACTAGCAAAATATGTTGTGGTGGTCATAGCATTGGTCTCTATCTTAAACACATTTAAGGTTGACTTAAATTTCCTAATAATTGGTTCTTCAGCCGTTTTAGTTGCGCTCGCGTTAGGACTCCAACATTTATTCAACGACCTAGTTTCAGGCTTCTTTTTGTTATTTGAAGGAACCATACGGGTTGGCGACATTATCGAAGTAGAAGGCATGGTGTGCCGTGTACAAGAAATTGGCATTCGCACATCGAAAGTTAAAAAACGTGATGGCATTTCACTAGTCATCCCAAATGGTAAAATTATAAGCAACTCTGTCATCAACTGGACGACAGACAGCAGCATTACCAGATTCACAGTAAACGTAGGTGTGGCCTATGGCTCCGACGTTCAACTGGTTAGGCACGTCCTACTTGAGTGTGCGGAACGACACAACGAAGTCGTACGAAGTCCAAAACCAATCTGCCGGTTTATCAATTTTGGTGACTCTTCGTTAGATTTCGAATTATTGTTTTGGTCAAAGAATAGGTTTAGAATTGAAGACGTTCAGAGTGATCTTCGCTTCATGATAAACTCAGAGTTCACGAAAAACCACATCCGAATCCCATTCCCTCAGCGAGACGTTCATATTAAGACGTCAACAGACAAGCCAGGATTCCCAGACACTGTGGGTTAAATTATTCCGGTAGGCCTAGCAATGACAAAGTTGCCTTGGTCGTGTATCCTTACACGCGTCCCAAAATGGCGATAGCCCACGTCTTCTTTATGCCACGCATACTATTGGAAGTTAAGATTCGGTTACTTTAACCCTAACTGTTTTTTTGTCGCTTTAGATAGCGCATCTTTATGAACCATGACGTCCATCGTTTTGTATTGAACATATGGAATAGAGGCATACATATATCCATCACAATCGTTCTTTGTCCCCCAAGAGTTTTTTACAATATAGTATTTGGTTCCGTTCTGATCTTTCACTATTCCTGTCAAATGCATTCCGTGATCATCGGTTGTTGAATAGTTATCAAATGCCTCTTGCCGCATCTCTTGGGTAATTTTCTTTTCAGTCCCAGGGCTATCAAACTGTGTTCCTTTTCTTTCTGCACCTGCATCATTAAAGTGCTTGTTATCCTTACCACTCATCGTCAACGCTTTCTCGTCTTCTGGCACAATGGCAAGTCCGTTATTGAAACTAAAGCCTTTTTCACTTACATCACTCGCCCAAGCGATAGAATACCCGCTCATAATGGCATGTTCCATTTCTGAGGTGAATTCTTCTAATGGAAGGTTGTAAACTGAACCACCGATCCAATTGTCCGCAACTTCGAGAACGAAGCTTTCATAAAAATCATGATGGGTATATGAAGTTAGCGTTACATAGTCCTCCATCTTCAATCCCAACTTATCTCGAAATGATTTTGGGGTATATGTTTTCCCTTCATAAGTAAACTCTGAAGGAACTGCACCCAAATAAGCGTCCAACACGCCCTCTATAGCCTTTTTCCATGATGTTGTTAAGTTACCTTGTCGATTCTTAATTACAGCATCACACATGGCTTTTAACATGGCTTCCATTTCTGAATGATTGTGTTTATCGGAGCCATAATTCAGGCCTTTGTATGTTTCTTCTGGAACAATACCATATTTCTTGATCACATAGGGTATGTCGTGAAAGGCTCCCCCTTGTGAAAAATTCACCGCACCTTGCATACGGACATATTTTTCAGCTTTATCGATATACGCCATTCTTACTATGTACATTTCCGACAGTTTGTGTTTCCCTTGTCCAGTTCTTATCAATTCACTTTCGATAAAAGAAAGTGCGCTAAAACTCCAACAAGTTCCCGTGCGATTCTGATTCTGCACATCATTTGCTTCTAAGTCCTTAACTACTTCAAAGTAATACTTACCATCCTTTTTGTTCTTTAGCGTGTCCTGAGCGAATAATTGTAGGCTAAACAGGCTACACATTAAGGTTATTGCAACAACAATCTGTTTCATGAGTATTTTTTTCGGCAAAGTATTGTAAAATCTCTTTTGAGCGAAAAAAAATCTATGAACAGTTGTTAAAACTGGAAATATATGAAAGGTTGAACGTCGGCGGTCTTTGCTTGGTAACAGATAAAGATGATTACTGCACAAACCAACACCTTTGCAAAATCAGGGATAATAACAAACACCTCTTTTGCTTTAGACTTGACATTGGTTGGAATAAAATGAATCGCAAAACCCAATAGAATTAGCAGTAGCGGCGTTGTATACTGAGTAAGTCTTTCACCTATTCCGCTCCATTGGAAATCCGTTCCAATACGGCTTAACATCAGTTTCACCTTGTCGACACTATCGGCTCTAAAATAAATCCAACAAAACGCAACAAAATGAAACGTAATCAACCCTGCAAAAATTTTCGAAACAATGGGAGGAATGCTATTAATCTTAGGTACGTACCTAATCCACAATTTGTGCAGTGCCAAGGCAGCGCCGTGCAAACCACCCCAAATAATAAATTTTGTTGCTGCACCGTGCCACAATCCGCCCAACAGCATGGTGATCATTAAATTGATATATGTTCGAATTTTCCCTTTTCGATTTCCACCCAGCGAGATATACAAATAATCCCTCAACCAAGTAGACAATGAGATGTGCCATCGTCTCCAAAAATCGGTAATAGACGTTGCTTTGTAAGGTGAATTAAAGTTCAGGGGTAGTTGAAAACCAAGTAGCGCTGCCAACCCTATCGCCATATCAGAATACCCCGAGAAGTCACAGTAAATCTGGATACTATACCCATACACCGCCATTAGGTTGCTAAACCCACTGTATAAATTTGGGTCATCAAAAACGCGGTCCACAAAGTTGACTGAAATGTAATCTGATATGACCATCTTCTTAAACAGTCCAGTCATGATGAGATACAAGGCCACTCCGAGTTGCTCTCGAGTTAGACTGAACTTTTTGTATATCTGAGGTATAAAATCTGCCGCACGTACAATTGGCCCTGCCACCAACTGAGGGAAGAAGGTTACAAAGAAGCCGAAATCGATGATGTTTTTCGCTGACTCAATCTGTCGACGGTAAATATCAATGGTATAACTTAATGTTTGAAACGTGTAAAACGAAATGCCCACTGGTAAAAAAATGTCGTAAATACTGAAGTCTGACCCAAAAATATTGTTTGACAAAACAGCCATAAAATTGACCGGCACTAAATCTGTCCCAACGTAGTAATTGATAAGTGAAACGATATAAGCCGAATATTTAAAGAAGGCTAACAAACCAAGGTTGACTACCAAGCTTAAAACCAAAAACGCTTTGCGATTGACTTCCTTCTTTGATTTATGTATTTCCATCCCACACCAATAATCAACAACCGTTGATAGCAGGAGCAGACCGAAGTACAACCCTCCAGATTTGTAATAAAAAAATAAGCTAAACAGCAGTAAGTAGACATTCCTAACTGCGAGTTTCTTATAGAAAATCCAGTATAGAACAAATCCAAAACTGAAAAGGAAAAGAAATAGGTACTGACTAAATATCAGTGGTGCATCCTCTGCATAAAGGAATATTTCTTTTAAGGTGAACATTTATTTTTAGTCGAATCGTTTTTCATAACCATCCATGATGCTTTGATACAGCATCTTTCCTTGTAGAACATAACCTTCCTCAGAATAATGAATCAGGTCTGCTCGAGCCAAACCGTCAGACTGCCACTTTTTAATAGCGTAATTCCCACCCATTAGTTTGTTAAAGTCCCAAATGGCGGCCTTATGCGTTGCTGCTAGTTCGTAGATAGCCTCGACAACTAAGTCAATATTTGCATTGTGATACCGTCGTTTGATATAAAAATCACCTGGGGTTACAAAGAGCACTGACGCATTGGGATTACTAGATTTTACTTTTTGTATTAACGCTTCATATGAGCTTCTAAAACACGTCTTACAGAAAAGTCTCTCGGTCATATACGCATCGTTTGTCCCCAATGAAATGACCACCAAGTCTGAATTTAAAACGGCCAATTGTTCATTAAAAAAATTGTTTCGCAAATACGATTTGGCGTACGCACCGTTTAAACCAACGGCGTTGTATATGAGACCTGGATTATCGTTCTCCAAGCTCATTCCAAAAAATTGGAAATACCCTTGCTCCTCTCTTTTATCAAAAGCCATCCAAAGGCTGTCCTGCATGTCTTTAAAAAAGATTTCTGACACAGATTCATTGATGGGTTGATAATCAAAATCCATATTGATACTATCGTGATTCAACATGGTAACATCAAAACTTAGTGGAGTATGGTAACTAAATAGCTTAATCTTATCAAACTCATAGTTCATATCGCCGTCAATGTTCGGATTTATCCTCAGGAAGGCTGTACTGTCGAAAGTGGTAGCAGTAGCACCACAAATGCCAAAATTACACTCATCGCGATACGAAATACTTCTACAACCTGACCATTGTCCGTTATACGATATACCTAAGTTTAAAGGACTATTACTTCTTATTAATCTAAATGGAAATACAAATCCTCGCCCTCCGTTACCGAACGTTTTTTGAAATAATTTTCGCGTTGTATGCGTGAGGAAATCAGCTTGAATATGGCTATCGCCGATATGCGTAATCACTACTTTGTTCTGTCCTTGATCAATATAATTATCAAGTGCCGCATAAAATCGATCTAGATTTTCGGCGTTATGAATAACATTTTTGGAGTAATCAACCGACTTATATTCTGGGAAATAAACGGGCAAAATTAGCTGGCTTCTTTTGGTAAAAGAAGTGCATAATGTTGCTAACGCAACAAGCCAAAGAAACTTCACACCTTGTTGAATCAAATGTATTTACCGTTATGGCCGCTTTTTACGTCGTTTACGATCCTTTTCACTTCTTGTTCTTTGTCTTTATTACAAATCAAAAGTGCATCTTCCGTATCAAGTACAAATAAGTCTTTAACTCCTTCTAGGACCACCAACTTACCTTTTTCAGCTACGACTAAGTTGCCGTCTGAAGTGGACAACTCTACTGTGTCCCCAATTATTACATTTTGGTCATCGTTTTTATCCGCAACATCATACAATGATTTCCAAGTACCCAGATCTGACCATCCGAATTCCGACGGTAAGACATATACATTGTCTGATTTCTCTATAATTCCGTAATCAATCGAGATATTTTGACAAGCCGGGTATATTCTGTCAATCATGGTTGATTCCTTTTTTGAATAATACGACTTTGTTTCGGTAACGAACAACTCCGCCATATCAGGTAAATGATTGTCAAAAGCCTTAAGAATAGCTGAAATAGACCAAATAAAAATACCTGCATTCCATAGAAAATCACCACTTTCCACAAACTGATTGGCCAATTCGAGATTTGGTTTTTCTAGAAACGTTTTTACAGGATGAATGCCTGACTCAACCTCTTCTTCCTGAAATTGAATATATCCATAGCCGGTATCAGGTCTTGAGGGCTTGATGCCTAAAGTCACCAAAGCATCGTTTTGCTCTGCAAAACTCATCGCCTTGTTAACTTGGGTGTTAAATGACTCAACATCTATAATTAAATGATCCGATGGTGCAACAACGACCACAGAATCTGGATCTTTGGATGCAATCTTGTAGCAGGCATAGGCGATGCAAGGAGCTGTGTTTTTAGCTATTGGTTCACCTAAAATCTGATTGTTATTAATATCTGGAATTTGTTCTTTTATCAGATCCCTATAAGATTCGTTAGTCACTATATAGATATTCTCGGCGGGCATCAAACGCGCAAATCGCTTGTACGTCATTTGAAGCAAAGACTCTCCTAAACCTAGGATGTCCAGAAATTGCTTTGGTTTGCTAACCCTACTAACTGGCCAGAATCGTGTTCCAACTCCGCCAGCCATAATCACTGCATACTTATTCATTATAAAATGCCTTCTCTGTTTAAATCATGTATGTGCACCACACCGACGTACTTTTTGTCATCAAGTACTACCATTTGACTAATCTTCCTCTCGCTCATCATAGATGCTGCGTGGTAAGCCAAATCGCTAGCTTGCATGGTGATGGGCGTTTTACCCATTATGTCAGACGCGGTCAATGAATCCATTGACTTATCTCGCTCTAACATTCTACGAATATCGCCATCTGTTATGATACCTACGACTTCTTCATTGTGCAAAACTGCAACCGCCCCTAATCTTTTGTTGGTAAGTTCCATAATCACTTCTCTAACCGAAGCATCAAGACCGACCATTGGTTTGTCGTTTTTGGTTGCTAATTCTCCCAACGTTGTGTATAGTCTTTTGCCTAAGGCGCCCCCTGGATGATATTTGGCAAAGTCGGAAGATGTAAAGCCACGTGCTTTTAGTAAACAAACAGCTAGTGCATCACCCATAACCAATTGTGCTGTTGTACTTGTCGTTGGTGCTAAGTTATTGGGACATGCTTCTTTCTCCACGGTTACATCAAGAAGGTAATCTGCGTGTTCAGCTAAAAACGATGTTGAATTGCCCGCCATCGCGACCAACACATTTCCACCTTGTTTAATGAGCGGGACTAAAGCCTTGATTTCAGGAGTATTTCCACTCTTTGAAATACAAATAACAGTATCGCCTGTTTGGACCATTCCCAAATCTCCATGAACCGCATCTGCAGCATGCATAAAAATTGCGGGAGTCCCAGTACTGTTTAAAGTTGCTACAATTTTATTACCGATAGCGGCACTCTTGCCAATTCCGGTCACTACGACACGTCCATTAGCCTTAAGAATGTGGTTAACTGTGTCAACAAAATCATCGTTTAACTGATTTTGTAACTGTATAATTGCGGCGACTTCCAACGCAATTGTTTCTCTAGCCCATCCTAGTACTTCCTCTTTGTTTTGCAAAAGCGTATTTATTTGATGCAAATTAAAATTTTTTTGCCGTGAAACTGAAAGTTTTACTAATTTAGTGCTACAAAGAAACATAGAAAACACGTAAGCAGGAAGAACGATTAGATGGCAGAGCAGACGATAGATTTAAAGAAAAGTTTGAAACACTTTTTTGGGTTCGATTCTTTTAAAGGAAACCAAGAAGTCGTAATTCAATCTATATTGGGGGGGAAGGACAGTTTTGTAATCATGCCAACAGGCGCAGGTAAGTCTCTGTGTTACCAATTACCTGCTTTAATGCAGGAAGGCACCGCAATTATTATCTCGCCTCTTATAGCGTTAATGAAGAATCAGGTAGATTCCATTCGCGGATTTGGTGAAAGTGATGCCGTTGCGCATTTCTTGAACTCTTCACTCACAAAAACACAGGCTAAAATTGTTAAGGACGATGTCACCAGTGGCAAAACCAAGATGTTGTATGTCGCTCCTGAAACGTTAAAAAAAGAAGAGACAGTAGAATTTCTTAGATCTGTCAAAGTATCTTTCGTGGCAGTTGACGAAGCACATTGCATAAGTGAATGGGGTCACGACTTTAGACCTGAATATCGTCGGATTAAAGAAATCATCAAAGCGATTGACGATGTGCCAATGGTAGCCTTAACAGCAACCGCAACGCCCAAAGTTCAATTTGATATTCAAAAGAATTTGAACATGATTGATGCAGAGGTGTTCAAATCCTCTTTCAATCGTGACAATTTATATTATGAGGTAAAAGCCAAAGGTAAAAAAGGCCAAACCCTTAAAGACATACTATCCTTTATCAATAAACGCAGAGGCAAATCAGGCATTGTATATTGCCTTAGTCGCAAGAAAGTCGAGGAAGTTGCTGAAATATTAGCAGCCAATGGCGTTAAAGCACTGCCTTATCATGCAGGATTAGACGCCAAAACTCGATCGAGCCATCAAGATAAGTTTTTGATGGAAGAAGCCGATGTCATCGTTGCGACCATTGCATTCGGAATGGGAATTGACAAACCAGACGTTCGGTTTGTGATACATTATGATGTACCAAAGAGTTTGGAAGGCTATTATCAGGAAACTGGTCGGTCTGGTAGAGATGGTAAAGCAGGCGACTGTGTACTTTTTTACAATCCAAATGACAACGAAAAGCTTGAAAAGTTTTTAAAAGACAAACCGGTTGCCGAACGAGAAATCGGAACGCAATTGATATTAGAGATGGCATCTTTCGCCGAAAGTTCTCAATGCCGCAGAAAGTTCTTACTGCATTACTTTGGGGAAGTGTTTGACGCTGACAACTGTAATAAGATGTGCGACAATTGTCGTCATCCCAAAACAATGATTGATGTTAGTGAACAATTCGTTCAAATGCTTGAAGTGGTTAAAGCAACAGACGGACGTGTTGACATCAAGCACATTGTCAACATCCTTATTGGCAAGGCATCAAACGATGTAAAAGCTCACAAACACACAGAATTACCACAATTTGGCATTGGAAAAAACAAGGACGAGATGTTTTGGAAAAGCACTGTCCGATTGGCGTTATTAAACAATCTATTAGAAAAGAATATTGAAAAATATGGCCTTATATCTGTTTTGGATAAAGGCTTAGAATTTCTAAAAAATCCACGTAAAGTGCTTATGCCTGTTGACACAGAGTTCGAAAGTGTCAATGATTCTGATTTTGAAAATGTTCAAATGGAGTCTTTGCACGATGAAGAACTCTATGAAAAGTTAAAAGAGTTACAGCGTGAAGTTGCTCGTAAGAAGAACTTACCCCCTTATGTCATTTTTCAGGAGTCATCTCTTGAAGATATGGCCACTAAATACCCAACGACCATGGATGAAATGGAAAACATTTCGGGCGTTGGGAAAAATAAAGCACTCAAATTCGGACAACCCTTTATTGAGCTCATTGCTGAATACGTTGAAGAAAACGATATAGAACGTCCTGATGATTTAGTTCTTAAGACGGTGGCTAATAAGTCCGGTAAAAAAATATCGATCATCCAAAACATCGATAAAAAATTGAGTATCGATGATATTGCCCGCTCACAAGCCTTTACGGTTAAGGAGTTACTGGACGAAATGGAAAGCATTGTCTACTCTGGCACTAAGCTTGACTTTTCCTATTACATAGAGGAACTGATTGATGACGATGTCAAGGAAGAAATATTCGATTATTTCCGTGGAACAGAAGACAATGATTTGGACGCAGCGGTCAATGAATTCGAAGGTGATTTCACCCACGATGAAATGCAGTTATTCCGCATTCAATTCATAAGCGAAGTGGCTAATTAAAAAATCTTACGAAAAAGTTGAATCTTTTTATTTTCTATTACTAAATTTGCACCCCCATTGCCCGATCGTCTAATGGCAGGACCGCTGTTTTTGGTACAGCTTGTGGAGGTTCGAATCCTTCTCGGGCAACAAATAAGTCAGTTAAACTGACACGTTTATGATAACCAGTTGTACTTTTGACTGGTGAAAGTGTAACGACATATGCCATCTTTAATAAATAAAGTAAAAATCTTTAGCGGCTCAGGTAGCCGCGCAGTTGCCGAGAAAATCGCCTACTCTTATGGCTTGCCTCTTGGCGACGTATCAGTTCCAAGTTATAGTGACGGAGAATTTCAGCCAAGTATTGATGAATCAGTACGTGGATGCGACGTGTTTTTTATTCAGTCGACCATGCCTCCGGCGGATAACTTATTAGAATTACTCCTTCTTATTGACGCAGCTAAACGAGCAAGTGCCCACATGGTAACTGCCGTAATCCCTTATTTTGGATTAGCTCGTCAAGATAGAAAAGACAAACCGCGTGTACCGATAGGGGCTAAAATGGTAGCCAATATTTTACGTGCAGCGGGTGCTGATAGAGTCATGACAATGGACCTACACGCTCCGCAAATTCAAGGATTCTTTGATATACCTGTTGATCACCTTGATTCTTTGGTAATCTTTATTCCTTACATTAAAAGTTTAAAGCTTGACAATTTAGTACTTGCAGCTCCGGATGTTGGCGCTACAAAACGTGTACGTGAATTCGCCAAGGTTTTGAACTGCGACATGGTTATTTGTGATAAAGAAAGAAAAAGAGCCAATGAAGTGGCATCCATGGTGGTTATTGGTAACGTGAAAGGCAAAAACGTGGTGTTAATCGATGACATCTGTGACACGGCCAATACGTTGGCTAAAGCAGCCCAATTGCTTATGGATCAAGGAGCCTTATCGGTAAGAGCTGTTTGTACCCACCCAGTACTTTCGGGAAAAGCACATAAAACAATAGAGAATTCTGCTTTAAGTGAATTGGTCGTGACAGACACGATTCCTTTGAGACAAGAATCTGCAAAAATCAAATCATTATCGGTAGATCGACTATTTGCTAATGCGATTCGCAATGTATGTGAATACGGTTCGATTAGTTCATTGTTCAATATTGACAATGCATACCAATCTAAATTAGGATTAAAATAAGAACATTCAATAAAAATGAAAACAATTGCTATCAAAGGCGACTTGAGAGAAGGCCTAGGAAAATCAGCTACTAAAAAACTGAGAGCCAATGGCCAAGTTCCATGTGTATTATATGGGCAATCTGAAAACCTACATTTTGCGGTTTACGAATCAGATTTTAAAAATCTTGTTTACTCACCAAACACATATCTAGTAAGACTTGATATTGACGGTAATCAAGTAATCGCTAAATTACAAGACATACAGTTTCACCCAACTTCTGAAGCTATTATTCACGCAGACTTTTATGCTTTAGACCTTTCTAAACCAGTTGCACTTAAACTTCCAATTCGTATCGTAGGAAATTCTCCTGGCGTTAGAGCGGGTGGTAAATTGCAAATCAAAATTAGAAAACTGGCTGTTGTTGGTTTGATTCAAGATTTCCCAGACGATATCGAAGTGTCTATTGACGCTATTCAAATTGGAAAATCTGTTCGTGTAAGAGACTTAAGCGTTCCTAATGTTCAATTAACTGACACACCTGAAAACAGTGTTGTATCTGTTGTTGTAACTAGAGCTGCACAATCTGCCGCTGCTGGAGAAGAGGAAGATGAAGAAGGAACTGAGGAAGGTGCAGAAGGAGCAGAAGCGACTGAAGCAACTGAATAACAAATACCTGATAAACAATATAAAGGTCGTTTCTTATAGGAACGACCTTTTTTTATGCCTTTACAGTTTCAAACGCGTTGCAAATTTCTTTGATGGAAGTATCAAAATCTCTAAACTTCACATTTGTCTGATTCAGCAGTTTAGATGAATCATACAAACGCGTTTTCAATCCCGCTTGCGCACTCTCTTTTGTAATAATACCAGCGCCAGTAAAAAAACGCACGACACTGGCCAAACGCCACGCAATTCCAGCCAACAATGGAGATACTTTTATTCTTGGTAGTTTTGAACCAAAACCGCTAGCAATTGCCGTAAAAACATCATAAAACTTCATGTTCCATGCGGCACACAAGAACCTCGATTCAAATTTGTGATTATCCATTAACGTACATGCCGCCAGCGCAACGTCCCGAGCGTCTACAAAAGCATTAGCACCACCAGTATAAAATGGGAATCCCTGTTTGCCATTTTTAAATATTCTGGCCGACCCTTTATGCCAGTTTCCAAATCCAAGTACAATGCATGGGTTAATAATTGCGGCGTTGAGTCCTTCTTCCCTACCACGAATAACTTCTAGTTCCGCCAAATACTTCGTTGTGCTGTAATAGCTATTCGCTTGATCTACTGTATACACCTCAGATTCATCGACTAACTTTTTCTCCACCCCACCGATGGACGCTGTCGAACTAATGAAACACAAATCTGTTGTTGGCTGAGAAGCTAAACACGCATTTACGACATTGGCGGTACCTTCTATATTTATTTTCTTTAGCTGGTCTTGGTCAGATTTCGCAAATGAAACAACGGCGGCGGCGTGGTATACCTGTTGACAGCCCTCCATTCCATCCAGTAAACTAACAATGTCTGTAACATCACCGATTACCCATTCCAATTTGGTAATTAGACTACTATGCGCTTCACCAAGTAACCATTTTGACGTTCGATCAAACCAAGTTTTGTCTGAATTCTGGCGGCATAGAGCTCGAACTTGATGTCCATTAGAAAGCAATTGACAGATAATATGACTTCCTACTAAACCCGTTCCCCCAGTTACAAACACCATAATTTATTCCGATGCTCAAAGAAACTTTATTTTTGCTAATAACTAGTTACGAATCACAGATTTGGAAGATTTCTTAAGTCCATTACCCAGCTATTTTGCAGAACAAAATAGTTCAGGCACCATAGGCGAATTGGTAGACAAGTACATTGACCAACTTCCTGAATGGGAGGACGCGGATATTGCTATTATCGGCATTTTAGATGGTCGCAATACGTCTAACAAGGAAACTAGCTTGGCGCCAAATCAATTGCGTAAAGAGTTATATAGTTTAATAGCCTCAACCACCAAAGCTAACATAGTTGATATTGGGAACATAGAACCAGGAAAAACTTTCAACGACACCTTATTTGCTTTACAAGAGGTCTGTAAAACACTTCTATCTAACAGCATTATTCCTGTTTTACTTGGTGGCTCAAAAGAATTAGGATACGCTCAATTTGCTGCCTTCCAAAAAATTGTAAAAAACCTTGAGGCAACCATAATATCTCCCACCATCGATTTGGACAAACATGCGTTCTTGAATAAGATTTGTCTGCATGAACCGAATTTACTTTTCAATATCAATGCCCTTGGATATCAAAGTCATTATGTCCCAGAAAAAGCAGTAAGTACGTTAAGAAAGCTGTATTTCAATCCTATTCGACTTGGCGTTCTTCGATCCAACTTGGCAGACATTGAACCTGTATTGAGAAATACAGACATGACATCATTTGACATCGGCGCTGTTAAACAATCTGACGCACCAGGTAATCACGACAATAATCCAAGTGGTTTAACGAGTGAGGAAGCATGTCAGCTCTGTTGGTATGCAGGTATATCTGAAAAAATGCGAAGTTTTGCGATTTATGAAATCAACCCAGAATTTGATTATAGAAACACTACATCAAAACTTGGGGCACAAATGGTCTGGTATTTCCTTGACGGCTACTATAATCGCAAAGGAGACCATCCTGAAATGCATAAGGAGTTTTTAAAATATAGGTGCACGATGGTTCAAAATGAACCCGATGTCGTTTTCTACAAAAGCAAGCGAACCGAACGTTGGTGGATGGAGATTCCAGGTCACACAAGTGCTAAAAACTTGGTAATCCCTTGCTCCTATTCTGACTATACGATGGCAACAAAAGGTGAAATGCCAGACCTATTTTTTAAAGCATTACAAAAAAACTTAAAATAAAAAACGATTTTGAACGTGATATATAAGACAGTTCAAATTTAAAAGAGACATTATGAAAGCATCTACCCTCAAACCCATCATCGCCATATTTTTTATTTCTCTTTTCTTTTGTTCATGCATGGGTCCAAAAACCTGTAGCACAAAAGGTAAAACTAAAGTAAACATGGGACACATGTAGTTTGTCCTTGGCCTCCTTAAAAATTGGCCTTTCAAATACACATCTTCTTTTCTTTACGTGAAGTGGCGGCATTTAATTACAGCCCATCACCTTATATTTGCGCCCCTATAAAACGCAAAAAAAATTATGCTTCGGTCGCACACTTGTGGAGAACTTCGCTTAACGGATTCAGGTAAAACGGTAACACTTTGTGGTTGGGTACAACGACGTCGGGATTTTGGCAGTATGTCATTTATTGATTTACGGGATCGTTACGGAATCACCCAATTATCTTTCAACGAAGACTACAAGGTCGAACTGTTAGAGTCGGCAAGATCTTTGGCGAGAGAATTCGTCATCAAAATAGTTGGAACAGTAACCGAACGAAGTAATAAAAATGAAAATCTAAACACAGGTGATATCGAAATAGTGGTAGACCAGCTAGAGATTCTTAATGCATCATTAACGCCGCCTTTTACCATTGAGGATGATACCGACGGAGGAGAAGAGATTCGATTGAAATATCGCTACCTCGATATCCGACGAAACCCGGTGAAGGAGAAACTCACTATTCGCCATGCAGCAAATAAGTCGATTCGCCATTTTTTAGACGGCCATGACTTCATTGAAGTTGAAACGCCTTATTTGATTAAATCAACTCCTGAAGGGGCAAGAGATTTTGTAGTACCATCGCGATTGAATGAAAATCAGTTTTACGCCTTACCACAGTCTCCACAAACCTTTAAGCAATTGCTTATGGTTTCTGGTTTAGATAGATATTATCAAGTGGTAAAATGCTTCCGTGATGAAGATTTCAGATCAGATAGACAGCCTGAATTTACCCAGATTGATTGCGAAATGACTTTTGTTGAACGTGATGACGTATTGCAAATTTTTGAAAACATGATTCGTGGATTGTTTAAAGAATCTGTGAATTACGATTTGGGTGAAATACCGGTTCTGACGTACGCACAAGCATTGGAAACTTACGGATCCGACAAGCCAGATATGCGATTTGGGATGACGTTCAATTACCTAACTCAGGTAGCAAAAGGACATGATTTTGGCATATTCGACAACGCTGAATGCATAATAGCAATTAACGTCACTGGTGGTGCATCCATGACACGAAAAGAAATTGACGCGATCACAGATTATATTAAACGACCTCAAATAGGCGCAAAAGGATTGATCTATTGCCGTGTAAACGAAGATGGTAGTTACAAATCATCTGTCGACAAATTTTTCGACCAAACGGCTTTAGCGCGTTGGGCTGAGCATTGTGATTCACAGCCTGGTGATATTATGTTGGTGCTCAGTGGCGATCTTCAAACGACTCAAAAACAGCTCAACGAATTGCGTTTGCATGTCGGCGACTTTATGGGATTAAGAGACGCATCACAATTTAAAGCCTGTTGGGTAGTAGACTTCCCTCTACTTGAGTGGGATGAAGAAACCAATCGTTTTCATGCGATGCACCACCCGTTTACGAGTCCGATTGCTGATGACTTAAGCTTGATTGACATTGCACCTGAAAAGATTCGAGCAAATGCGTATGACATGGCGATTAACGGCATGGAAGTGGGTGGAGGTTCCATCCGTATCCACGACAAAAAATTGCAACAACGCATGTTTGATCTGTTGGGTTTCACGCCTGAAGAAGCGAAGTCTCAATTCGGATTCTTAATGAATGCCTTTGAATATGGGGCTCCTCCTCATGGAGGAATAGCTTTTGGTTTTGACAGATTATGCGCGATTTTAACTGGAACAGATTCTATTCGAGATGTAATTGCCTTTCCTAAGAATAACATGGGCCGTGATGTCATGATTGACGCGCCTTCTCCAATATCGAACGATCAGCGCAAGGAATTAAATTTGTAGAGATTATCAGGAAATAATAACCATTCTTGAATTAGAATATCCCTTATCTTTGTATTGACCAGCTGGAAATAGAACATACTTGGCATTAACATTTTCCGCTAAGTGAACGCATAAAATCCGCTGGACAGTAATTTTATTTTAATGAACATTTTTGTAGCAAAACTTAATCCAAGCACAGATGCTGATGGATTAAAAGAACTTTTTAGTGGCTTCGGGGAAGTAACCTCAAGCAAAGTAATTATGGACAGAGAAACTGGCAGATCAAAATGCTTTGGCTTTATTGAGATGGCAGATGAAGAAGCTGGAGCAAAAGCTTTGAATGCTTTAAACGACTCTGAATTTGAAGGCAACATTATTGTTGTCAAGAAATCTGAACCAAAACCAGAATCAGCAGGTAACAATTATCGAAGCAATGACCGTGGAAGGTCTAACAATCGATATGACAGCCGCAGAGGAGATGACAGACGAAATGATCGCGACCGTGGAAGGGATCGCAACGACCGTGGATTTGACACTTCTAAGTGGTAAATCTCAAATAAAAATTTAATCCAAGCCGCAGTTTTCCGACTGCGGCTTTTTTGTGGCTTGTCACTTACTAAATAGGCAGCTAATTCTTACTTTTGTGCGTCTTTAAAAAAGACGACTACATATCACATACATGACTAAAACACATTTTATTTCTGGGGCTTGTGGTTTTGTTGGAAAAAACATGACCAATCGTTTATTCAACACTACCAACGACAACATAGTTATGGTGGACGACCTCTCGATAGGGACTGACCCAGAAACATGGTTTTCAGAGCCCTTGGTGGCTGAAATCAATGGTGCCAAAATTTATGGCAAAGACCGTCGGGTAATCTTTTTCAACTGCGATGTTCGAGAAGTAATCCGAAGTTTTCAAAAAGACACAAACTACTTCAAGCAATTTGGATTTGATTTTGAGAGATTCAACGATGTTTTCCATTTTGCAGCGATTGTAGGTGGTAGGTTAAAGATTGATGGTGACCCAATGATGGTGGCTCAAGATTTAAGTATTGACGCAGAATTTTTTCAATGGGTATGTACCAGCAAACCTGACCGCGTGTTATACCCAAGTAGCAGTGCTGCATACCCTGTTTCTAAACAAACTGAATCTAGTGCGATTGCTTTAAGCGAATCAGATATTGATTTCAACAATATGGGTCAGCCTGATATGACTTACGGTTGGTGTAAACTGACTGGAGAATATCTAGCACATATTGCCGCCAAATACTACGACGTGAAGGTTACCTGTATTCGTCCATTTTCTGGGTACGGAGAAGACCAAGATTTAAGCTATCCTGTTCCTGCCATTGCATTACGAGCAGCATATAAAGAAGATCCGTTCGAGGTTTGGGGAACGGGCTTTCAAGGACGTGACTTTGTTCATATCGACGATGTAATTGACTGCATTTTGTTGGCAATGGACAAAATTCATGATGGCACAGCCATTAATATTGGCATGGGGAAACTTACTTCCTTTAGAGAGATTATTGATTTGTTTGCCAAATTCGCTGGCTACGAACCAGAGATTAAGCAACTATTAGACAAACCTGTAGGTGTTCACAGTAGGTATTGCAACATGGATTTCGTAAAAGAAACACTTGGTTGGGAAGCAAAAATTAGCACCGAAGAAGGAATGCGACGCATGTACAACAAAGCCTTGGAACGTGCACAAGCCGGAATCAAAAATGACTAAAACGATTGTTTGTTTTGGTCCTGGACCAATGTTCAAAGGAGGTATTTCTAATTACAATACTTCTTTGGCTAAGTCATTGGATAAAATCCCAGACACCAAAGTACACATCGTTTCCTGGACACAACAGTATCCAGCCATAGTTCCTCGTGAATTCGTCGACAAATCATCAAAGTCGGATTTACTTGAAGGAACCAATATTGAAGTCACCTACATTACCAATTACAACAATCCGTCGAGCTGGTATAAAACCGCCAAACTGATTCAATCACTAGGCGCCGACAAAGTTGTTATACAATGGTCTATTGCGATACAGGGACTGCCTGTAGGCCGCATCATCAATTGGCTCAAAAAACACACGTCAATCGAAGTCATCGTTGATTTACATTTTGTTTTACAAAAGGAAAAAAGCAAAATCGACCGTTTCTTTTTATCCATAGGTATTGGAAACGCAGACACATACATTGTCCATAGTCTTAAAACTTTCGAGGAGCTCAAAGCATTTTACCCAAATAAAAAGTTTGACTTAGTGTATGACGGCAAACGTTCGGCAGATAAAACCATACAAACGGTAATCAAATTATATCATCCGATTTACGACTTGTTTCAGCCTGACCCAACATTTGATGTTGAAGCATCTAAGAAAGAACACGGTTTGAGAAAACACGTCTTTCTGTTTTTCGGCTTTATCCGAAAATACAAAGGTCTGCACCAAACTATTGAGGCCTTTGCTAAAATGGCCGAGAATCGAGACGACGTCAGTTTACTCATTTGTGGAGAGTCGTTTTGGAACACACTAGACAATTCAAAATGGTCGACTAAAATCAAAACAGCCTTGTTTGGTACGGCAAAAAAGATCTTCCTATCCAAGCAAGATGATGAACAACAGTATCGGCCATTGGAATTAATTGAAAGTTTAGGAATCAAGGACAAATGTGTTGTCTTTAACAGCTTCATTGCCAATGAAGACGTCCATAAATTTTTCCAAGTAAGCGATTGTGTAGTGCTGTATTACTTAACAGCAACCCCTTCTGGAATTGAATCATTGAGTTACAATTTCGACCTCCCGATATTAGCTACCAAGGTGGGTCACTTTCCAGAAACCATCGAAGATGGCTACAACGGCTACTTAGCTGAAGACCGAGACATCGACTCTATGGCCAGCACCATGGCTAAATACATCGACCACCCTCTTCCTAGAGCGAATGTTACAGAAATCGCTAAGAATTTAAGTTGGGAGAATTATGCAAAATCTATTTTGGCTGACTAACTTCTTGCTACCAAGTTAGTTTACCTTTGAATTATGTCGAACATCTTGCTATTTGACAGTTATGATTCTTTTACCTACAACCTCAAGGATTACCTTGAACAATGTGGGGCACACGTTATTGTTGTTAAGAACGATGACTGTGAGATTCAAGACTTATTAGCTTTAGATTTTGATGGGATTGTTCTATCTCCAGGGCCTGAAACACCAGAAAAGGCAGGCAATCTAATGGCGGTGATTGATACATTTATTGAGTCGAAACCTATCTTAGGTGTTTGTCTTGGCCACCAAGCGTTGGGCTTGTACTTTGGCATTCCGTTAGTTAAGATGGAAGTTCCGGTACACGGAAAAGTTTCAATCCTTACTCATGAAAGTCATCCGCTTTTCGAGGGCTTACCAAATTCATTTGAAGTATGCAGATACCACAGTTTGGTGCTCCCCGAATTTGAAAATGAGCATCTTGAAGTTACTGCAATGTCCGATGACCACAAGGTAATGGCATTGAGTCACCGAACACTTCCGGTATGGGGAGTCCAGTTTCATCCAGAGGCCATTTTGACTCAACATGGGTTGCAAATGATCAAGAATTGGCAGGAGATGGTAAAACTTTTAGATTGATTGAAACTAATAAATGATATTTTCGTTAAGAGAGTAATCATGATTGTCAAGAATTTCATAACCAACGACATCCCAAGTCTGAAAAAGAGCGACACGGTACAGTACGCCTTATTGATGATGGATGATTTTGGCGTTCGCAACCTCCCAATCGTTGAAGATAAAATACTTTTAGGGTATGCTCTATTCGGCATTTTGGAGTCAATGGACGATGAGACTTTGTTGAGCGAATTGGACTATGGCAGCCAGCCGATTTCTGTTGATCCGAACTTTTCAGTAATCAAATGTTTACAGTTAATATCCGACAATCGATTTGACGTACTAGCAGTAACTTCTGATTCGGAATACCTTGGCTTGGTTTGGAGCAAGGACATTATCCTTGGCATGGGACAAAGCACCACAGCACAAAGTGATGGATCGGTCTTATTTCTTAGATGCAATGTGTTTAACTATTCAATTTCTGAAATTGGTAGACTCATTGAAGCTGAAGACGGGAAATTACTCGGTTTATGGACATGGCAACCCGAGGGGAATAGCGGTATCGATGTGTTGTTGAAGCTAAATATTAGACATATTGATAACATAGTCAACATCCTTCAATCCAACGGTTACACTGTATTAAATCAAATCAATCAGCAATCGGATGATCTATTTACCGAGCGCTACAAGTCGTTGATAAATTATCTCGATATTTGAAGCATTAAGGCCTGTTGATTGCAGATTAAATCCTATTTCTTAACAGTATCATTCCTTCTCCTATCATTTGTATCTTATTCAAATGTAGACACCATTATCATTTCCAAGATTGATGTGGTAACGCCAAACCTAAAAACCAAACATGCCGTCATCATCAGAGAATTGAGTTTCGGGTTACAAGATTTCATGACTTGGGATGAACTAATCAACTACGACATTCCAAGATCTGAAGCCAATTTAATCAACCTCAACCTGTTCAATCAAGTCAATATCTATCCAATAAAAAAAGACAATGAAGTCCATATTGAAATCGTAGTAGTTGAAAAATGGTATTTGTGGCCAATCCCTTTTGCGGAATTCGCGGATAGAAACTTTAACCAATGGGCTAACCTTGACTTTGACCCGAATCGAACCAACATTGGTTTATACCTTTTCAAATACAATCTTTTCGGACTAAACCACACCTTAAAAACTACCGTTAGCACAGGCTATACCCAAACCTTGGGTTTGGAATATAGAGCGCCTTACATCGGAGGAAAAAAAAGGTTGGGATTTATGTTAGACATTAGGCGAAAATCGAGCGAAGAGATTCGCTACGGTCTGATAGAGAATCAAGAACAATTTTTCAGAACCAGCGGCTTGGAGATGATTCGCGAAACGTCTTTTTTGGGAGAATTGACGTATAGAAAAGGATTGTATTGGCGTCATAACCTACGTTTGACGCATAATAACATTCAAATCCACGATACGGTATTATCGAACAGCCTTAATCCCGGATTTTTATTCGACTTTCAAACAAGCCAGAAATTGACCACGATTGGGTATAACCTGTCGTATGACAATCGAAACAACAAACTATTTCCATTAATGGGGATATACGCAACAGCCGGAATTGCTTGTAACTATGGTGCTCAGGATTTCGTTTCATTAGGATTTGATTTAAACTTTTACCGGCCATTGCCCGCAAACCGAATGTATAGTGGATTGTCGTATACTTACGGAGACGCACTTAATCAAGATTTACCATACGTGCTAAACAAAGCCGTTGGACTAAAAAACAATGTCCGAGGGTATGAAAATTACGTATTTATCGGTGATCAATACGCCGTTTTACGCGCTGAACTGCGGTATTTGCTGATCCCATCTCGCGACGTAGACTTGCGATATATGCCCGTCAAATCGTATAAAACGATGCCAATCGAATCATATATCTCAGCGTTTTATGATCAAGCACAAGTCATAAATGATGGTTTACAAACAGACCTATACGGATTCGGTGTAGGCATCAACACCCTCATTTATTACGACAAAGTGTTTAGATTTGAATATTCTTGGAACCATTGGAACCGTTCTGGGCTCAAAGTGCATTTTAAAAAAGCTTTTTAAACGTAGGTATGAAAGTAGGCGTATACGCACGACATTCGGTAAACCTTGACCATTCTGACTATATCAAGAAGTTTTTTAACTATTTGGTGGAACAGCAAGTAGAGATTTGTGTGCATCAGCAAGTAGGTCAGAAACTACAAGACCTTCAGTATAATCATCAATTTCATGAATTTGAATCTTCCGTAGATAAAGGACAAATAGACGTATTGTTTAGTCTTGGTGGTGATGGAACCGTTTTGGATACTTTAAGCATTGTTAAAGATACTGGTACGCCCGTATTGGGAATTAATCTCGGCCGCTTTGGTTTTTTGGCGAACAGCCGACAAGAAGAATTTTCCGAAAATTTTCACGCGATTAAATCTGGAAATTTCACCATCGAAAAAAGGATGGTCATTGAATTGATTTCAGAGGAACACCTGTTTGATGGATTTCCGTTTGGTTTGAATGATATTGTCGTGCAAAAAAAAGGATACATCCAACATGATAACAGTGCACACGAAAATTAACAACGAAGCACTCAACTCATACTGGGCAGATGGATTGATTTTAGCGACTCCTACAGGTTCGAGTGGATACTCATTGAGTTGTGGTGGTCCAATATTATACCCTGGCACATCTAGTTTTGTTTTAACACCAATCGCTCCACATAATTTATCGGTTCGACCTCTGGTGATCGGTGATCACAAAGAAATATCGTTTGAGGTTGATGGTCGTGGTGAAGACTTTTTAGTTACCATAGACAGCCGTTCAGAGACTATTGCTAAAGGATCAAAACTAACTGTCAAAAAAGCACCTTTTGAGTTTCATATGATCAGACTTAAAGATCAATCTTATGCCAAAACGTTACGAAATAAATTGTTATGGGGATTAGACAAAAGGAATTAAGTACGTCTAGATTTGAACCTAAAAGTCTTTTGTTTCACGCTTATAATCAATAACGAGAATTTATAAAATGCCTTACACTCTTTACGGAATACCGAACTGCGACACAATCAAAAAAGCCAAAACATGGCTTGACAATAATGAAGTGGAATATCAATTCCATAATTACAAAACCGACAATATCAGCTCTCTAAAGCTGGAGACCTGGTTTAAACAACAACCTATTGACAAGGTGATAAACAAGGCCAGCTCTACGTTTCGCAAATTATCTGACAGCGATAAAGCTTCCATTTCTGAACAAAACGCAGCAATCGCTTTGATTCAGAACCAACCATCGATGATCAAACGCCCTATACTTGAAGATGCCTCAGGCATTGTAGCCATTGGCTTTAAACCTGAGCTATATTCATCAATATTTTCTGATTCAAAATGAAGTCCGAACCTTAGGTCTTGCAACGTTTGACTCCTTGAAACAGTCTGACACTATACGAATTAGGTTTTAATAACGTTGTAACTTAGGACGCGGAATTTGTTATTATACGGCAATTAGCGTTACTTTGTTGGTTCTCCAAAAAATATGAATAATCGATTGAAAAAAGGTGGGTTTGTTATCGTGTTAACTGCAGTGATGTTAACAGTTACCAGTATGGCTAACGCCCAGCAATGGTCTAGAAAAAGCTCATTAGAATTTGGCTTTATGGCAGGTGGCAGCAATTATGCTGGTGACTTGACAGACAAATATTTTGAAACTGAAGGCATTCATCCAAACGGAGGAATTCTAGTTAGGTACAATCCTGTCCAACGGTTTTCTTTTCACGTGGGTGTTAACTACGGCCAAATCTCAGGCGACGATGCCAGATATAGTAACGACGAACGTCGCACAAATAGAAACCTACACTTCAAAAGCGATCTGTGGGATTTTCATGCAGCGTTTGACATTAACCTGAACACTTTTGATTTCCAACAAAAAAGAGGCGTTGTTCCTTATATTTTTGGTGGTGTTTCTGTGTTTAAATTTAACCCACAAGCTCAGTTCTTTTACCAACCTAACTCTTGGCAAAATTTAGCCAATGACCAGAGTTATGAGACATTGGAAGACAGACATGAAGACTGGATTGAGTTACAACCTCTCGGAACAGAAGGACAAGAAACGACTGAATACAACGACATTAAACGATATTCATTGACTCAGTTTGCCATTCCAGTAGGTATTGGTGTTAAGTTTAAACTAAACCCAAACTGGACCTTCGGCATCGAATACTCGACGCGATTTACGTTTACAGATTATTTGGATGACGTAAGTGGAGATTACGCAGAATTGGTATTTCTTGAAGCGCAGTACGGTGCTATGAGTAAAGCGATGGCGGATAGAAGTCCAACTGAAAACCCTGCAGGCGTAGCTCGAGGAGACGAGTCTAAAACAGATTTATACAATATTTTTGGTATTACATTAACCTATAGAATTATAAAATCTGGAGAAGTTTGTCCTGCTTTCAGGTAATCTTAAACTGTTGTCATTTTTATACACCCGATAACATACACTGATATTTGGATTAATATCTTTGCAATGTTGTAACAAAATAAGCTATAACTCGTTCTACATCTAAATGGCAAAAATTCATCAATACCTAGCACTCACCATTCTGATCATATGTCAGACAATTGGTGTACAGGCTCAGAATTGGGAATATGGCTTTATGGTCGGCGCTAGCAACTACCACGGAGACCTAGCCTATAACATTGTACCAAACGAAACGCATTTTGCCCAAGGCATTCACATGCGTTACAATTTCACACCTTATTGGTCGTACAAACCTTCAATTGCACATGCCAAAATAAGTGGTTCTGATGCCAATTTTGACGATTTTAAATACCGTAACTTAAGTTTCGAATCTGACATTTGGGAGTTTAACAATGTCTTTGAATTCAACTTTGTACCTTTTGGTTCGAGGATTCTTAGCAAAGATTTCTCATCCTATGCGACCTTAGGTTTAACTGTCTTTAGACACAATCCAAAAGCCGTTTTTCAAGACAAGACTTTTGCGCTTCGTGATTTAAGGACTGAAGGACAATCAGGTAAAGAGCAATACGGATTACTTCAACTTGCTATTCCGTTTGGAGGCGGTGTCAAATATAACGTCAGCAAAAATCTCGTAATCGGACTTGAAGTAGCGTGGCGTAAAACATTCACTGATTATCTAGATGATGTCAGTACACAATATCCTGACTTACAAGACCAACGTGACCGCTACGGTGATTTAAGTGCTAATATGGCCGACAGAAGTTGGGAAGTTGAGGGAGTTGGAGAACCCTTATCGGTTGCAGGCGATGAACGCGGCGACCCAGCTATTAAAGACTTTTATTTTATTACGGCGTTTTCCGTAACATACCGATTAACACCAATTGCGTGTTGGCCGAAGTATAAACGTGAATTTATCTGGAAATAAAAGATGCCCATTGATACTACTTTAGACAAGAATCGGATTCCGAGACATATTGCTGTTATCATGGATGGCAATGGACGTTGGGCAAAAAAACAGGGAAAGTTTCGTGTATTTGGTCATCAACATGGTGTTCAATCTGTAAAAGACATTACGGAAGGAGCCGCCGAGTTAGGTGTTGAATATTTAACCCTATACGCCTTTTCAACTGAAAACTGGAATCGACCAAAAATAGAAGTGAATGCGTTGATGACGCTATTGGTTAAGACCATCAAAAGGGAAACCGAGACATTGATGAAGAATCAAATTCGGCTTACTACCATTGGTCAGGTTGATACGCTTCCGAAAGACTGTCAAGAAGAGTTACGTCAGGCCATTGAAGCAACAAAAGACAATACCCGAATGGCGCTCATTTTGGCATTGAGCTACAGTGCTAAATGGGACATTGTCAATTCAGTTAAAGAAATAGCGCAACGTTACAAGCATGGTGAAATAGCGTTAGAAGACATAGACGAAGAGTTAATAAGTGGTTCGCTATCGACAAGAACGATACCAGACCCAGATTTGATGATTCGCACGAGTGGAGAGCATCGAATAAGTAACTATTTGCTCTGGGAAATGGCTTACAGTGAGTTTTATTTCACTGACGTTTTGTGGCCAGATTTCAGAAAAGAACATTTACACGAAGCGATTGCTAACTACCAACAAAGGGAAAGAAGATTTGGAAAAACAGGAGAACAAGTCAGTGAAGTCAAGTAGAAATATAATGAAACAGTTTAGCACAAGTCTTTGCGTGATGTTGTTAGTTTTAACCAACTGGAACCAAGCTTTTGCTCAACTTAAGATCGACGATCCCGTTGAAATCGACTATTCAAACCCAAAAGAATACATTATCGGAGGATGCTCTGTCCGTGGTGCTGTTACCCTAGATCCAAACATTGTGGCACATATTTCTGGATTGGCAACCGGCTTAAAAATAAAAGTGCCAGGCGACCAAGTAAGTCGAGCGATTGAATCCATTTGGAGACAACAGATCTACTCCAATGTTGAAATTTTGGTGACCGGTGTTAAAGCTGATACCATCTATTTCTTAATCCAATTACAAGAGCGAGCAAAACTGTCTAAATACTCTATAAGAGGCCTGAACAAGACCGAAACCAAAAATATTAGAGAAGAGATTTCGTTAAAAAGAGGTCAGATCATTACGGAAAACCTTATTGATAAAACGCGGAAAGAAATAGAAGCGTATTACTTCGAAAAAGGCTTTTATAATGCCTTTGTTGACATAGCTGCGGATGATGACACGAGTATTTTCAATTCCAAAATGTTGCGAATACACGTCAAAAAAGGCCGTAGAGTGAAGGTTCAAGAAATTTTCGTTGTTGGAAACGACAGTGTAAAAGACCAAAAAATCAAACAGGTCATTAAACCGAAGCAGAAAAAAGGAAAAATCAATCCATTTGCTTCGTCCAAACTTGTTCAGAGTGAATACGACATAGAAAAGAAAAATATTGAAACCCTATATCTAGCATTGGGTTATCGAGATGCAGAATTGGTCAGGGACAGTATTTCAAGAGTCAGTGCCAACCGAGTGAACATCCATTTAAAAGTAAAAGAAGGTAAGAAATATTACTTCCGAAACATTGAGTGGTCGGGAAATACGAAATACACTTCTGGTAGATTAGATACCGTTCTTAACATCAAAAAAGGAGACATTTTCAATCAAGCAAAACTAGAAACTCGGTTGTTTATGAATCCTTCTGGACTAGACATATCCAGTATTTACATGGATGATGGTTATTTATTCTTTAACATTAGTCCGGTTGAAACCAACGTTGAAAACGACAGCATCGATTTAGAAATACGTATCTACGAAGGAAAGCAAGCGACCATCAACAAGGTAATAATTACGGGTAACGACAAAACAAGTGACTTTGTCATCCTCAGGGCGCTGCGAACGAAGCCTGGACAGAAATTTAGTCGAACGGATATTCAACGATCAATGCGGGAATTAGCAGCACTGACGTATTTTGATCCAGAGCAACTGGATGTAAATCCTATCCCGAATCCAGCAAACGGAACCGTTGATATCGAATACAAGGTGGTTGAAAAACCATCGGATCAGATTGAAGCAAGTGGCGGCTTTGGTGGTGGCTTTGGTTTTGTTGGAACCGTGGGCTTAAGCTTAAACAACTTTTCGACTCGAAAAATGCTAAAAGGTGATTGGAATCCAATTCCTACTGGAGATGGCCAAAGATTAACCGTTAGAGCGCAATCAAACGGTTTGCCTTACCAATCTTATAACTTTTCATTTACAGAGCCTTGGTTGGGCGGTAAAAAGCCAAATTCGCTTACTGCGAGTGTATATTACTCTCGCCAAACAAGCCAAGCAAGCTTTTTAGTGAAAGACGACCCAAACAGACAAAGACTACACACCACTGGTGCGTCAATGGTTTACGGTAAATTGCTTAAATGGCCAGATGATTTCTTTACTTGGAGTCACTCATTGAGTTACCAGAAATACAAATTAGAAAACTGGCAAGCCTTTGGTTCGTCTGAAATTGGGTATACCGATGGAATATCTAATAGCTTTTCGTACAACACGATATTATCTCGAAACTCGACCTCTGCCCCAATCTACCCTCAAAGCGGATCACAGTTTTCACTTTCGATACAAGCAACCTTGCCTCATTCACTTTTTGGCGACAAAGATTACAAAACCATTTCGCCAGAGGAAAAATACAAATGGGTTGAATACCACAAATGGAAATTCAACGCCAGCTGGTTTATGAACGCAGTAGATAAATTGGTATTTGTACCACACTTTGAAACTGGTATCATTGGATTGTACAACAAAGACGTTGGATACTCTCCTTTTGAACAATTTAGAGTTGGAGGATCAGGATTTGGTTCATGGGCGGTGTATGGAACCGAAATCATTCCTCAAAAAGGATATGGCGAAGGAGAAATTTCTAGCGATGGACCAGGAAGTTCTAATGGCGACGATGCAGATCCATTGTATGCCAAATACTCAATTGAAATGCGTTATCCATTGTCGCTGAATCCAAATGCAACCGTATATGGATACACTTATTTTGAAGCTGGTAATACATGGAATAAAGTACGAGAATACAACCCATTTGAATTGCGTCGTGCAGTAGGTGTGGGTGTGAGAATGTACTTACCTATGTTTGGCTTGTTAGGCTTTGACTATGGGTTCGGTCTAGACAAGGCAACTCAAAATGGCAAGTTCGGAGAAAAAGGCCAGTTCCTATTCTCGATTGGTCAAACCTTCTAAGCTATTTCGGAACGTAGGTTAAGAAATTCATTTTATCAGGATGTAGAATTTCGTTGGCAACGGATTGAAGTTGGTCGGATGTTATGTCTTCAATCTTTTGAAGAACAGATTCAAGTGAGTCCACGTATCCCAAATCCAAAAGACTTCTGCCAATGACAAACATCAAACTACTATTGCTTTCTTCGGCCATAATCATCTGACCTCGAAACTGGGTTTTATACTTTTTTAGCAAATTGTCCTTGATTGGTTGAGCTTTGATTAAATCCAACTCTTTCAACATGGCTTTGCGACTTCTATTCAAATTTCGTGGATCGGTGCCGTAATAAATCGTCAGAAACCCTGAGTCTGTTAAACTTTGTAAGCTGCAATCAACTCCGTACGTATAGGCATGTTTCTCACGCAATTTTAGGTTCAGCGTTGAGTTCAATCCTGGTCCACCCAAGATATTCGACAACAACATGAGGGCTGGCCGATCTTGGTGATCTAAGGCATAGGCATCACACCCCATTAACACATGGGCTTGTGAGAATCCGTTTTCAGTTACCACGTCAAATGACTTACGTAGTTGTGGAGATTCCCGTTTAACCGTTCCACTCTTCACTACAATGTCTTGCATGTATTTTTCGCATACGCGAATGGCTTTTTCAACCTTTATGGGTGCCACAACAACCAGAACAATTTCATTAGAAAAATACCGCTGATCTACAAAGTCCGAAATGTCGTTTGAGGAGAAACCCAACACCGACTCCTTAGAACCTAGGATATTGTTTCCTAATGGATGTTCACCATAAAACATTTCTTGAAATTCATCGAAAATGCGTTCGTCAGGCGAGTCAAGGTACATGTCAATTTCTTCACACACCACCTTTTTTTCCTTTTCTAAAGGTTTGCTCGGAAAACTTGAATTGAAGGTAACATCCACCAACAATTCAATACAACGCTCAAAATGGTCTTTTACAACACTTGCATGTACAACCGTTTTGTCTTTGGTCGTGAAAGCGTTCAAATCTCCTCCAACTACTTCCAACCGATTTAAAACTTGATTCGTATTTCGCTTGTTGGTGCCTTTAAACAACATGTGTTCTAAAAGGTGAGCTAAGCCAACCTGAGAAGGCAGTTCGTCACGAGATCCTGCATTAATAAAAAATCCACAGTGCGCAATTTGCGTGTTCTGTGTTTGTTTAAATGCTAAGCGTAAACCGTTTGAAAAAGTATGGAGTGTGTATTCCAATTTGGTGAAATAAAGCTGCGAAGAAACAACATTTAAATTATAATAAATGTTTGGCCGCTTCGGTTACAGTCGAATTGTAGTCATTTACAATTTCAGTAACAATGTCGGCAACTGTTTCTGTTTCAGAAATCATGCTACTGACTTGCCCTATCTCCAACTCCCCTTCTTCCAAATCACCCAAAAACATGCCTTTCTTTGCCCGAGCTCGTCCTAGTAATTCAAGCTTTTGCTCTTTGGTAGCACAGGCATCATAAGCCAACTCCAAATCGTTAAAAAACTTATTTCGCAACAAACGCACAGGAACAATGTCCTTTAGCATGAGCTTGGTATCTCCCTCTTTCGCTTTTCGAATGGCCTCTTTAAAATTTTCATGTGCACTAGATTCAACGCAGGCAGCAAACCTAGAACCGATTTGAACGCCCTCTGCTCCTAGCGCCATGGCTGCAACCATTGACTTTCCACTCGCTATTCCACCTGCGGCGATTACAGGTATCTTCACTTTCGACGTAATTTCAGGGATCAAACACATGGTTGTCGTCTCCTCCTTGCCATTGTGTCCACCAGCTTCAAAACCTTCTGCAACAATTGCATCAACCCCGGCCGCTTCGGCCTTTAATGCAAATTTCGTGTTGGCGATTACATGAACCACTGTGATTCCGTGTTCTTTGAGTTTTGGCGTCCAAATGGCTGGATTTCCTGCAGAAGTGATGACTACTTTCACGCCTCTTCGTACGATGATTGCCATCAATTTTTCAATGTCAGGATATAACAACGGAACATTCACACCAAAGGGTTTGTCTGTTGTATCTTGAAGTTTTTCGATATGTTCTTCCAGGATTTCCGGATACATGGAACCAGCACCGATTATCCCTAAACAACCAGATTCACAAGCTGCGGAAGCTAATTTCCAACCACTGCACCAAATCATTCCTGCTTGAACAATGGGATATTGAATTTGAAACAAGTCGGTAATTCTATTTTTCATTTTCGTGTCGTGTGATATATTCCATTGCTAAACGATAACCATCTAACCCAAAACCAAACAAACATGCTTCACAGTATTTGGCTAGTAAGTCGACATGTCGATCTTCCTCACGTTTGTAAATATTACTAATGTGAATACCGATAACCTTCGCAGGAACCGCTGCTACTGCGTCGGCAATCGCAATCGAAGTATGTGTGTATGCCGCTGCATTTAAGATGATGTAATCCGACTTAAACCCATGTTCTTGAATCAATGTTACGATTTCACCTTCTATATTGCTTTGCGCATATGAAAACTCCGATGATGGGAATGACGACTTCAACTGATCCAATACTTCTTCAAATGTTGTACTTCCATAAATCTCCGGTTCTCGCTTACCAAGTAAGTTTAAGTTCGGACCGTGGATTATCGAGACGCTAGACATAGTCGCAATTTAATTGCTAAGATTCAATCATTCAAAGAATAATTACGACATTCCTAATAAGTCAGAGTCAAACGTTTACAGGATGTTCGATGGCTTAATAAAACAACTCATAATAAAAACATCACGTCACTGTAAACAAAGCTTCAACATCCGCTGAATTACGATATTTTTATGTATAACTTTGCGTGCTCAAACCTCCTAAATGAGCGACCCAATAAAGCACGAATGCGGTGTAGCATTTATCCGTCTTTTAAAACCTCTAGAGTTTTATAAAGACAAGTACGGCTCTCATCTATATGGGCTGAAAAAACTCCAACTTTTAATGGCAAAACAGCTAAACCGTGGACAAGACGGAGCTGGTTTGGCCACGATTAAACTCAATCCAGAGTTTGGTAAACGATACGTTGCAAGAAAAAGGAGTAACAGTAAAAATGCACTACTCGACATCTTTGAAGAAATCATGACTGCGTATGCAGCTTTAGATCAAGATAAAGTCAATGACACGAAGTGGTTCAAAAAGAATTTTCCGTACGCTGGCGAATTGTTATTGGGACATTTACGTTATGGTACTCATGGTAAAAACAGTATAGAAAATATCCACCCGTTTTTCAGACAAAACAACTGGATGAGTCGGTCGTTGGTTTTAGCTGGAAACTACAATTTGACTAACGTTGACGAACTTTACGAGTTGTTGATTACTTTAGGTCAGCATCCGAAGGAAATATCAGACAACGTAACTGTTCTTGAGAAAATTGGTCATTTCCTTGATGAGGAAAACGAGCGATTATTCCATGAATATAGAAAGGAAGACATCGATGGTATCGAGATTGCCGCAAAAATCAAGTCCAACCTAAACCTTGCAAACGTTTTAAGAAGTGCTTTTAGAAACCTCGATGGTGGTTTCAACATGGTAGGAATGGTGGGCGATGGCAACACCTTTGTTTTAAGAGACAATTTGGGCATTAGACCGTCCTTCTACTATCAAGATGAAGAAGTATTTGTCGTAGCGTCTGAGAGGCCAGCCATTATGACGGCTTTTAATTGCAAAATCGATCAGATTAAAGAGCTGACTCCTGGATGTGCTTTGATTATTGATAGACAAGGCAATGTTCGAGAAGAACAAATCATTGCACCAGCGCTGGAGTTAAAGCGTTGTTCGTTTGAACGTATTTATTTTTCAAGAGGTAGTGACAAAGACATATATAATGAACGACAGGAATTAGGTCGTAGGTTATCTCGCGTAATTCTTGACAAGCTGGATTATGATGTCCGGCCTGTTGTATTTAGTTACATCCCAAATACAGCAGCTACCAGTTTTTATGGAGTGGTGGATGGCGTATACAAATACATTGATCGTTATAAGCGAGAAGCTATTCTTAAATTGGGTGAAAACCCAACACCAGAAGAGCTAGACAAAATATTAAGCATCAAAATTAGACGTGAAAAAATCCTTGTGAAGGATGCGAAAATGCGGACGTTTATCACCCAAGACAAAGACCGTGATTCAATGGTCGGTGATGGCTATGATGTTACCTATGGCGTTGTCGACACAAAACGTGATACGCTTGTTGTGGTAGATGATTCAATTGTTCGAGGTACCACGCTTAAAAAATCCATTTTACGCATCTTAGACCGCTTAGGTCCAAGAAAAGTGGTGGTTGCCAGTAGTGCTCCAATCATTAAATATCCTGATTGTTATGGTATCGACATGAGTCGGATGAACGAATTCATTGCGTTTAAAGCGGTGTTGAAATTATTGGAACGTACTAACCAAATGCATAAGTTGGATGAAGTGTACAAGGAATGTTTAAACCAATTGAAGCTCCCTGCTGAAGAACAAAGAAATGCGGTAAAAGACCTATATGCTTTGTTCAGTGATGACGAACTTACGGATGAAATTGCACGCTTGGTGACTCCACCAGACATGCGGGCAGAAGTACACATCGTCTATCAAAAAGTGGAAGATTTACATAAAGCCTGCCCCAATCATTTGGGGGATTGGTATTTCACGGGCAACTATCCAACTCCAGGTGGGACCAAGGTCGTAAACAAGTCGTTTGTATACTATATGGAAGGCAACAACAAACGCGCTTATTAATTCAATATTATTTGGTTGAAAAAGTACTGCTAGTTTAAACCGTATACTGTTCGTACCAGTCAAATTTGTTCTGAATAATATGCTCCTTTTCCTTATTGAGGTAGGCTAATAATGCAGATGACACTGGAGCGTGTTTCTTACCTTTTAACCAAATTAACCTCCACGTGGTTTTAATGGGTAAACCTTTTACAGGAATAATTTTTAACTCTTTATTTCGCAACTCATTTTTTATCCCGATTAACGGCATAATCGAACACCCCAATCCCGCAAGAATCGCCTGTTTAACGGCTTCGTTAGAAGTCAACTCCAATTTTTTCTGGACGGTAATCTCATTGTTTTCAATAAACCTAGACATCGTCTGTCGTGTTCCTGATCCCGTTTCCCGGAATATCAATGGAATATTTTGAAACAATTTCTTGGTATTTTTGGCTTGATCAAATTCTGCGCTGGCGTTTCCTACAAGGTATAATTTGTTTGGCATAACATCTATGTATTCCACCGCCATTGCCTCTGGAAGTATGGAAACCAAGGCAAAATCAACCTCATTTTTTCCTAAACTTTGAGTGACTGCATTTTTATTGGTTACATCCATCTGTAACTCAACCCCACTATTTTTACTAATAAAATCCGAAATAAAATAAGGCATCACATATTTCCCGGTGGAAACAATTGACAGTTTTAGCTTACCCGTGAGCTGCCCTTTGTATGCCATTGTCTTATAATTTATAGCATACACTTGATTGATTATTTCTTTCGCTGACTCTGCTACTTCCCGCCCAAAATCAGTGATGTATATTCTTCTTCCAATCACCTCTGTTAATGGAATATCAAATTGATTTTGAAAGTTTTTTAACTGAATTGAAACAGCCGGTTGGGTTAGATGAAGTTCTGTAGAAGCTTTTGTTACACTCTCTTTTTCAACAACCTTCAAAAATATTTGCAACTGATTTAAAGTGTAGTCCATAAATATATATTATGTTTCTTATTACAAAGATAAATAAAACAGTATGACCTATTCTACTGTTCTTTGCACTATTGAAATGCAAAATAAATAGAATTATGACAAGTAAAATTCAAAAACCATTAATCCTTTTCACAGGCATTTTGACACTCATAATATCCATAAGCATTCAGGATGCTTATTTGAAATCTACACTAGCAGCACTCTTAATATTGCTCATTGCTCGTTCGTACAAACAAACACACAATCTTAAACATTCTTAAATTATGACATCTACCAACAACATTAAATTGATTGAAGGCAATTTCAATCCAGACGAAGCGAAAGAAGTTTTACTATCGTTATTCAATCACAAAATACAATTTCACGAAGCAAAAAACTTCAGTTCTGAAATTCGCTTTGGCGTTGAAGACACCGTTGCAAAAAAGAGAGTTCCGGAATTGAAAGAAGGGATTCGTCAAATTATTAACTTAATAGAAGAAGCCGAACACGAAGAACTGGATCTAGTGATTCGCTCTTCCATCTCCATTGGATTTAAGCAAAAATCCACTGAAAGCGAAAATCACATTGCTTCCAATACTGCATCATTAAATCAAACGGTATAAGAAATTCAACAATGGCCCCAAGATTCGTTTCATCTGTTTATACAATTACACATCGAGGGTGATATCAATATTTGGCTTGTTCTACGTCGCAATGAGGAAATTACAATTCAGTAATCATCACCACTGTGTTGATGCTCAATTAGACTCAATAAGGAATTAGTCATCAAGGGGCCATTTAAACTAATTGTAAAACCAATCACAAACACACAATGAATTTAGGCCTCCTTATTGAAAACCTAACAAACCCAGCACTTCTATTCTTTGTACTGGGCATCTTGGCTGTCTGTTTCAAAAGTGACTTAGAAATTCCCCCAAACTCGTCGAAATTTATTTCACTTTATTTACTCTTCTCCATTGGTTTTAGAGGTGGTCAAGAACTCTCCCATGAAACATTCACCAGTGAGATAGGTTGGTCCATGTTATTCGCAATTGGACTTTCCGCTGTCATACCATTATATACATTTTTCATTTTAAAACCCAGGCTGAACACTTTTAACGCTGGAGCAATTGCAGCTGCCTATGGCTCCGTTAGTGCCGTTACATTCATTACTGCAGCAACCTACTTAGAATCTCAACAACTTGTACTCCACGGCCACATGGTGGCAATTATGGCTTTGATGGAAAGCCCCGCGATTATTGTTGGCCTTCTTCTCATTTCCATTTACAATAAGGACGCTTCAGGAAAGATAGACAAAAAAATTGCGTTCAAACATTCCCTTACAAACGGTAGTGTTTTACTAATTCTTGGAAGTCTGCTTATTGGGTTTATCGCCAGCGATAAACAGGCAGCCGGTATCGAACCTTTCACAAACGATTTATTCAAAGGCTTTTTAGCTATTTTTTTATTAGACATGGGTATCACCAGTGGTCGGAAATTAAAGGCGCTCTTTTCTTTTGGATGGTTCCCTTTTTTGTTCGCCGTTATTGTTCCACTGATCAATGGGTGCGTGATAGCCATTTTCAGCTCGATAGTTACAGACGATGTTTCCAACAGGTTTATACTTTCTGTTCTTGCAGCCAGTGCGTCGTACATCGCTGTTCCTGCTGCAATGAAGATAACGGTTCCAAAGGCGAACCCAGGGCTCTTTTTACCAATGGCTTTAGCCATCACCTTTCCCATGAATATAACCATCGGTTTGCCTATCTATTTCCACCGTGTACAGTGCTTCTAACTCCGTGTGAATAAGGAAGTTGGTGACCGTGAAAACGTTTTGTCTATCACAGTACTCGAGTCGATTAATACTGGACGTTCGACTTGTAACCTTCATAGTAGTTATATTTGAGTACATGCACATGCCGGTTCAGACGGAGATGGGTGTGAGACTAATGAATATGTTATGAAAAATATCTTGCTCTTTTTGCTGGTTACCCTTGCCATTTACATGGGTTATATTGGGTTCAAAGCAAACATGAATCCACCAATGCTTACCGGTCTTGGATTTTTAATTATCGCTGCTTTGTTTTACGCCCATAACAAATCCATTAATAAGTAGTTGCCTTACATGTCGTCATTCGAAAGTGATACTCCTGATATAAATGAATCTCTAAAGGTGTCCTACAACTAGCTTAGGAGTTCGATCTACCCGATAGAGCCCCCAGTGTTTCTCTGGCTCTCCTGGTTCATCTGACCCCTTCCAGTTTTCATCGAAGGCTTCGAACACAAAGGCGATTATTTGCGCATCATTAGTCCAATTCAATAAATCGCTTATATACCTTTTTTGAAGGCTTTCATTTACGTTGCTTGGTTCGATTCCCCTACCGTTGGACTGAGTGGCCCATCCCGCTTCTGTAATCACCACAGGCGTATTGGGATATTTGCGTGAGACAGCTTCATAATTTTGTTTGGTTACCTGAATCCCTTCTTCAATTGATTTGTATTCCCATACTGGGTATGAATGGATTGAAATAAAGTCGATTTCCTGTACTAATGGTTCTAACTTGTCTAACCATGGAACATAATTTTCACAAAAAGTTACTGGTTGATTGGCACCATCTTTCACCATACGGGCATAGGCAATTACACTGTTCACTGGAACCAAGTGGTCCGTCCAATCTACCGTGGCCTCGTTCCCCACAGAAAGGGAATTAATGATGTCTGGATACTGATTCGCTAGCGCTATTAATCGTTTAATCCTTTTCTCATTCAACCCTTTATTCTTGACCAATTCATTGTTTGGCAGTTCTGTTGTTTCCCATGGACAATTTGGATTGTTGACTTCAGCGATGATATATGCACCCAACATTACTTTAAAATCAAACTGCTCATTGGATATCACCTCAAGGACTATTTCCGCATGTTTATCACAGTCGTATAATCTTAGATACTTCCAATCGTTTTGCAGTAACAGTAAGTCTGAATGTATTTCATCATACGTTGGGAATGCTCCAGTCTCCGGGCTCTGACCATCCCTATACCCCGAGTAACATATGGCTTGGGCATGTTCAAATGGCATAGGTATGTGCTTCGTCATTTTTATTTCGTTAGTATTTCAACAGTTCATTTTTATCCCACAATCCCCAATAAGCGCCAACATCACCTTCGTCTTTTGTCTTCCATGACTCATCAAAACTGGAAAAGTAAAAAATATCAATGCCTGCTTCCTTGGACCACTGTTGGGTATTCAGAAAATATTGAATTGCTCCTTCCTGTGAGGGTACCGCTCCATGAAATTGCTCACCTTTATTCGGCCACCCTGTTTCTGTAATGATTACTTTTTTACCATTGGCAACTTTTAAGGTACGGTGATACATATCTCTCATGTATAGGAGTGAATAATCCAAATGACAGCCTTCCCAGAATGGATAGCAGTTCGCTAAAATAACGTCACACGTGTCGGCAATCGAGGGGTGTTCTTCAAATACATAATATGCATCAACATACCCTACTGGCACATGTGGTACTGCTGCTTTAACACGTGAAATATAATGGAGCAATTGTTCTTCTGTTAAATCTTCTCGATACATCACTTCATTGCCAACAGCAGCAATATCAACCACCCCCGACCGGCAAGCTTGAATTAATCCAGCGATTTCCGCTTCATTCTTTTCTAAGTCTTTCCCCAACCACGCTCCAGTAAGCGTCTTTAAACCCATTTCATGCGCTACTTTTGGAATCAATTCGTTACCGTCTGTACATGAGAAAGACCTAACCCAGTTTGTAAATGGAGCCAATATTTCCATCCTACGCGTTATTTGATCTTTCTGGACTATGTCTCCAGGTTGCTGTCCCTCTTGGTAAGGACTAAAGCCAATGCCGTGCATGCCTTTACATAATGTTTCTTTAAATGCTTTGTGCAGAGACTCGTTTGGCACTTCCCGTTCCGTTTGTCCAATTAAAGACAATATCCTTTTCGGCTTTTCTTGACATTTTTTATACTAAATATTTAAACTCCAATGATACCATAATAAAATGTTGTTAGAAACATTTGGCCATACTCATCAACACCGAAAACCACATCCTTGTTTGGATATTATTCCCACGTAAAAGCCTTCTACCTTCAACAAAGCGGGGAATGTATACGAGAAAATATATATTTGGTAAGTTGGTTTTACACAATTCTTGTATTTAACATTTAAACGATGCACAAAACAATACTCCTTGTACTTCGATTGGTTGTAGCAGCCATTTTAATCCAAACCCTTCGATTTAAATTTACAGCGCATCCCGACAGTGTTTACATCTTTACACAAGTTGGATTAGAACCTTTTGGTAGAATCGGTATCGGCGTGTTAGAGTTAATTTCTGCCATCTTGATCTTAATACCAAGATATGCTTGGATAGGCGCAGGCTTAACCGTAGGTATTATTGGTGGGGCCATCATGATGCATTTAACCAAACTTGGTGTTGAGGTTAATGGCGATAGTGGACTATTGTTTTATACTGCTATCGTTACGTTTCTTTTGAGTTTGACTGTATTGTGGGTTGTACGTAAAACCATTCCATTCTGGCCAAAGAACGCATAGTGTTGGATATCATTGCAGAAACGAAAAGACTGATTCTACGAGAAATAGTATCATCAGATGCCGAAGACTTATTCAAATTGGACAGTGATGGTTTGGTGAATACATATCTCGGCAATAAGCCGGTCCAATCAATTCAACGATCTCGTGATATAATCGATTATATCCGGAAGCAGTATCACGACAACGGCGTTGGAAGACTTGCCGTTATTGAAAAAGAAACTGGCCAATTTATTGGTTGGTCGGGATTAAAACTAGAGACAGACATTCGCACTGAACCTTATTATGACTTGGGGTATCGATTTATGCCCAAGTTCTGGGGAAAGGGATATGCAACAGAATCTGCAATAGCTTCGTTGGATTATGGTTTTAGGGTAAAACGCTTCGCGAAAATTTGCGGAGCTGCTCATGCTGATAATCATGCGTCAAATGCAATTCTTAAGAAAGTTGGTATGGATTGTATAGAGACATTCACTTTTGATAGCGCATTGCACAATTGGTATGAGTTGTCCAAAGAAAAATGGGCCAAAAAATAGAATACGTACATTTGACATACTATGGCATACGATTCGTACTTCGGTGAAAGAATCACTAAGATTCTTACGGAAAGAAAGGCAGACTTCTTCTCAAAAAACATGATGGGTGGACTGGTTTTTATGGTCGATAATAAGATGCTTTGCGGCATTCATATCGACAAACGATACGGTGACACCTTACTGATGGCCAGAATTGGGGAAGAAGCCTATGAGGATGAGCTCAAAAAAGACGTTTGTTTACCCATGGACTTTACAGGCAGACCGATGCGGGGTTATATTTTTGTGACTCCCGAGGGTTGTGACAAAGAAGAAGACTTAGAATACTGGATTGACCTTTGTCTACAGTTTAATCCACATGCGAAAGCGAGTAAATCCAAAAAGAAAAAACCGAAAACCTAGACATGTTCTTACGCATAGAAACATTGCCTGAAACGCTTGTCGTTGGCAAATCCATGGAGATGTCGTTTGTCAACAACCTTACCCAGCAACTATGGCAATCTGTAATGCCGAGAAGAAGTGAGATAAAAGACAGAATCAATGAGGAATTGATTTCACTCCAACTATATCCTGCGGAATTTTCATTTGAACGCTTTGACCCAACGCTCAATTTTGTCAAGTGGGCTTGTGCCGCTGTTGAAATGATAGACGTTCTTCCCGAAGGTATGGAAACCATGACCATAGAAACAGGTTTGTACGCTGTGTTTAAACATCAGGGGTTGCCAAGTGAAGCGCCAAAAACATTTGGATACATATTTGGAGAATGGTTGCCAAATTCTCAATACCTCCTTGACAACAGACCGCATTTTGAGGTGCTTGGTGAGAAGTATAAAAACAATCATCCCGATTCTGAGGAGGAATTTTGGATTCCGATTAAAGAAAAAACAACAATATCGTAAATGCTTTCACCGTTTTTAGACATGTAAAACCTTAATGTTATTTTTTCGATCATGACTAAAATCATCCAATTTCTTGGTGGAATAGTACTCACATGTTTACTATGTATGGGTGGTTGTAAACTATTAGTTAAAAGCATTTTTAACCGACAAGATTGCGAACGCTTTAATATCGACAACATCGAAGTACGTACTGGTATAGATATTCCAGCAGTCACCGACTGTGATTGCAAATCCGAAAACATGACCAAAACATCCGTTTTTACTTTAGACACCTCGGTGATACAGGTCGCTGAGTACCGAGAAAAACACAAATTCATAGCTACGGATTCTTTGTATATCCGTCAAGATTCTAATGAATACACCAAGTGGAAAGCGACCTTGAATGATAAAACGGCAGAGCTAAGTTTTATCTTGCACTACATAAAATGAAAAACAACCTTCAACTAGATTCAGATCTAATCCTCAAAACTATTGAGAAGCTTGAACTTCGCGTTGCTGATCGTTTTCCAGACTCTGGTCTTCGAAAGGTATGTGCTCAATTTGCAGATGTTGCTAAGCGCAGTAAACCCAATATCGACTGGATTGGCAAACCCAATGTATTTATCCGTTTTACGACGTATTTCATTATTGCCGTTGGCATTGGTGGTTTGGTGTACTCGTTATCTTTTATTGAATTCGACCTTGAAAACAACACGTTGACCAACCTTGTAATGGTCACTGAAGCCATTTTTAACGACATCATACTATTAGGTGCGGCGATATATTTTTTGGTTTCGCTGGAAACCCGATTAAAAAGGCGCAAGGCCTTAAAATCCTTGAACGAACTTCGGGTTATTGCCCATGTTATTGACATGCATCAATTAACTAAGGACCCAACAATGGTGCACGTTGGTCAAACGTCAACACCCAACTCGCCAAAGCGCAGCTTGTCTAAGTTCGAACTTCAGCGCTATTTGGATTACTGCACCGAAGCCACAGCCTTAATTGCGAAAGTTTCTACCCTATATGCCCAAAGCTTACCGGACGAAGTCGTGGTAAATACAACGAACAACATTGAAACCCTTTGCACGGGATTGAGTCAAAAAATTTGGCAAAAAATCGTGATACTAAATCAATAGATCTATTCCCAGTCAGAATCTTCCAACTGAAATAAATCGCTAATTTCTACATCAAAGATATGAGCCAATCTAAGAGCCAAGACGGTTGAAGGCACATATTTACCTAGTTCCATTGCGTTTATGGTCTGGCGACTCACCTTAGCTAATTTTGCTAAATCAGCCTGGGTGATATTCTTTTTAGCCCTTTCGACCTTTATGTTATTCTTCATGTGACTCGCTAGTTTTCATTTTAAATATTTGCCAATGGAACCGAATAATAAAGAAAATTAAAATCGTAAACATGTTGAAGATCATGACCCATAAAAAGCCAATGTCGTACACAAACAAGATAGCAACCAATAGTACAATGTAATTCACGTAGGTTGCCCAGACAAGTGATTCTAACCTAGTCTTAGCGATAAACTCATCCTCATATTGTTGTTTGGAAAATGCAACCAACAGTGATCCCATAATGACCAATACCGCCAAGATTTCATTTAATACGTTGTTTTCGACCCATCCAAAATAGGTGGTTTTACCCATAAATTCAGCTTTATAGAGAGCAGGGACAGTCCAATTGAAAAAAGCTGGTTGAGTTTCAATGAACAAATCAATCACACCAAGTATGGCTGCAGGAATTAGAATGATCCATCCCCATTTCTTGTAGGTCGATGGAAAGAGAAATTTTGTTTTCATAGCGATTGTAATAATATTCAAATGTATACACTATTTTACTTATTGACAAGTTTACTTTACTTTTTGTAAGAATCACCAGTCTAATGCGATCTCCCACAATCGCGATATCTTTGACGCTTTATGACCAATAACGATATTTTAAAAAAACTGCGCTACGCATTTGATTTCAGTGATTACGAAATGATCGAAATCTTTGGCTTGGCGGAATACGAAACCGATAGAGCAAAGGTGAGTAACTGGTTGAAACCTGAGGACGATGAGGACTATAGCAATCTTCCAGACAAACAATTGGCTTTGTTCTTAAACGGCTTGATTTATAAAAACCGTGGAAGGCAAGAAGGCAAACCGCCGATGCCGGTTGAAACCAATCTCGACAACAACCTCATCCTCAAAAAAATAAAGATTGCTTTAAGTTTAACCACTGACGACATTATCGACTTATTTGACTTGGTAGGCATGGATGTTAGTCCACACGAGTTGAGTGCATTTCTTCGAAATCCGAAACAACCACAATTCAGGAAGTGTAAAGATCAGTACTTGAGGAACTTATTATACGGAATTCAAGAAAAACATCGACCGAGTTAATTAATCCACCGACCTTTGATGACTGCAAAGTCTAGAGTTATACCCACATTACAATTCAATCCATGTCGAATAATCAATCGCAAAAATTCACGAAAGCAAAGGGAGCTTCCGAAAAAGTAAAGTCGAGATTGCATCCTCGTAACAAACACCGCACTCGCTACGACTTTGATGCTCTTACTACGGCATGTCCTGAGCTCAAACCGCATATTACGGTAAACAAATACGGTGATGAATCCATCGATTTCTTTGACCCAGTGGTGGTTAAATTATTGAATACGGCCTTATTGAAAAGTGGCTACAACATCACTGAATGGTCTATTCCTGAGGATTATCTCTGTCCGCCAATACCTGGAAGAGCAGATTACATCCACCATATAGCCGATGCGATTAGTCATGTAAACCTTGAAAACAATACAAGAAAAATCCCAGTGGGTAACACGGTTAAGTGCTTAGATATTGGTGTTGGCGCGAATTGTATTTACCCAATTATTGGACATTCGGAGTATGGATGGTCGTTTGTAGGGACCGAAATAGATCCAACAGCAACAGACGCAGCGAGCAAGGTTGTACAGGCCAATGAAAATTTAAAAGATGCAGTAAAAATTCGCCTTCAGAAAAAGTCAAAAGACATTTTCTATGGAGCCATTAAAAAGGGAGAGCGATTTGATCTTACCATTTGCAATCCACCATTTCACGCTTCCTTGGATGATGCCAAAAAAGGCAGCATTCGCAAACTGAGTAATTTAAAAGGCACGCGGGTTAAAACACCCGTATTAAACTTTGGAGGTCAGACCACCGAACTATGGACGGAAGGTGGAGAAGAGCGGTTTATCACTGACATGATTAAACAGAGCAAGCAGTTTGCAGAGAATGTGTATTGCTTCTCAACTTTGGTTTCCAAACAATCCCATTTAAAAAGCGTCTACGCCTCTTTAAAGAAGATACGTGCGGTACAAGTCAAAACAATACCAATGGGGCAAGGAAACAAATCCAGCAGGCTTGTTACATGGACCTTCCTCAACAAACGCGAACAAGAACTTTGGCGAACAGCGCATTGGAAAGAGACTAAAGAAGTAGGGTTGGAGGATTAGGAAGCTTTATATAATATCTACTTTTTTCATACAAGCTAACATGTGTTTATACGTTCTTCCAATGTCGGCGTCCAACCCAATCGACATGCGAATCAAGCCTTCCGATAGCCCCATTTCGTCTTGTTCTACTTCTGGAATTTCAGATGATGTTGAACTGCCAGGCGCACTAAACAACGTTTTGTAGAAACCAAGACTAACGGCTAGATATCCTAAGTTCTCATTTTGCATTAACTCCATCAACTCATTTGCCTTTTCAATAGAGCCTGCATCAATCGTTAACATTCCACCGAATCCGTATTCCTCGTTCATTAATTTTTTGTAAACTGAATGTGACGGATGAGATGGCAGTCCTGGGTAAACCGTTTTGAGTCCTAATTCTTCAAACTTTTCAGCCAGATACATTGCATTTTTACTGTGTTGCTGCATCCTGATGTGAAGTGTTCTAAGGTTTTTTAATATACTTGAAGCTCTTAGGCTGTCCATAGTCGATCCCAGCAACATACAAGCACCAGAATTAACGTCTCGCAACTGGTTTATAAACGCCTGAGTACCGCAAATGACTCCACCAACCGTGTCACTCGATCCATTAATAAATTTGGTAAGGCTGTGAATGGTAATATCTGCTCCAATCTTGCACGGTGAAATTGAAAGCGGCGAAAACGTATTGTCTACCACCAGTTTAATACTATACTTTTTTGCCAAGCCTGCCAACGCTTCTATATCTGCTACTTCCAGTAGTGGGTTACTAATACTTTCACAATAAAGCACCTTTGTATTTTCGTTGATGGTTGATTCTACTTGTTCAAGATCTGTGATGTCGACAAATGATGTTTGAATGCCAAAACCAGAAGCAAAATTTTTAAGAAATGCGTACGTACCACCATAGATAGTTCTACTGCATACTATGTGGTCGTTCGTCTTACACAACTCCATGATAACGGCCGTTATGGCGCCCATGCCACTAGCAGTTACGTTGGACGTTTCTGTTCCTTCCATTGCCGCTAGAGCTTGTCCAAGATAGAGGTTTGAAGGAGACGAATGTCTTGAATACAAATAACATCCATCGGCGTTGCCTTCGAATGTATCAAACATTGTTTTTGCAGATAAAAAGGTGTACGTGGATGAGTCTGATATGGAAGGATTCACCCCTCCGAATTCACCAAAATACTGCAAATCTTGAATCTCGTTTGCTGGTTTAAAGTCCATTTAACAAAGGTATTGAAACCTCTTATCAAATGGATAACGTAAATAGGCAACTTGAGAATTCATTATCTGACATTTCTGTTGAAAATCCCCAATATGTTGACTTTATTTCATTCGACTATTATCAATGGAGCTTGACACTAGAGTCATGAACCTGTTTTTAAAAATGAAAATTGACCAACTGTGTATCACATGTTATCTACATGATTTTCGGGTGTTTCCGCCAGCCCATCTCATTAACTGACAATTACTTATTGGTAGTGAATGAATTCATTTATGAAATAAAATTAGTTCAATCGAATTAGAATAATTTAAATTCATAAATATCTTTAATATTCAAAAAGATACAAGAGTTAATAATCTAATAATTCATTTTTGCTTAGTTTATGATCATAACTGGTCATGGAGAAGCCGAAATCCAGACCTTAACCAAACTAATATGAGATTTTTAATCACACAAAAAATGCGAATGACGTTGATTGTTGGCATTTCACTACTTATAACTTTTACTGTAAAAGCTCAGACTTTAAAACCCAACTTTCAGTCAGACCATTCTTACGGGACTACTTATGACTCCCTCATCCGCGATGAGATAAATAAATCAGGTCAATCATTAAACGAAAGCTATTTCGTCATCACATACATTCAGATAGGAGCTGTAACAAGCTGGGCCCCACAATTTATAAATGCTTACAAGAAAGTAAAAGATCAAAATCTTGACATTGTTGTCGTGTTCCATTCTAACGGAGGGTTTCGGGATCAAGATGTAGAATTATTTATGAAACGCTTTTTGGCATTGAGTCAAGCTGAAATCGATAAACTAAAAATAGTATTCAATGACTCATTTTATACAACAATTACCGGCAACAGGCACTTAGTTCGTCTGCAGTATTATTTCAGAAAGAAACTATATTTTGATGAGGAACTGAAATGGAATGCCACGGAATATTTCCCAAAACCTATCATTGACCTTTCTAATCCAAAGTCAACAATTCTGACGGAAATAGACACATTATTGATAAAAGAAAGGGATCCCTTGGTCTATAAAAATGCGTCAGAATTGTGGTTGCTAACTGATGCAAAAAGTGAATTAAACACAATCAATACCAAAAATGGTCATGTTACACCTATCTTGAACTTACCTCGCCTTTATAAAGCGAGTGATTTGTATTGTCAATTCGTCGTCCCTAATGACACTGGCAAATGTAATTATGCTAAATCACATGAGAGTTATGTAAACTCAACAAGTAGAAAAACTGTAATGGTGGATGGTTTGCATCAATTGAAAGAAGACAGTGTTTGGCTTTTCGTAAGCATTGAAGTGATGGAAGCTAACGATGAGGAATTCACTTTCACAAACGAAGAAAATGTTAAAACAACGTTCGAAATTGGGGAACCTGTGCTCAATGTATACTCATTTATGGTAAAATTTGATATCACTACACGTCAATTGGAGTTTGTCAAAGTCAATGAATATAATTCACTGGAGGGCGAAGATAAATACATTATGTACCCTAATGGTTTCTTATACAAAGACAGTACTTTAATTACAGCTTTGGTTGGCTGGGGAGAAATTGACGCAAAAACCATTGGATTAATTGAGTTGAAATTCAGTGATTCTGGTTTAACACCTAAGACCCGCATTGCACCTACAACTATTAATTCTTCTAAAGTCAATTACTACTTCCAAAAATCGTTTTTTGTACATTTTGCTGAGCAAGAATACTTTATGTTCAATTGTGAACCACAGTTATACCTTGTTGGGAGAGAATCACCTCAATCTGAATTTATTGGCGACGGCAACATGCCTTACCAAAAAGAGGTCTTAGCGGCCTTTCCAGAGGATCAAGTAGTTGAGAAACATAATTTCAAAATTCATTCTGTGAGTCCGATACTAAATGGGCAATATCTTATGGCATATATCAACTATAAAGGATCACCAATATTAGAAATTAAGAATAGAATGTTAAAAACCGTGGACGTGATTTACTTGGACGAAGATGCAAACTTCAAAAAATATAACGACCTAGAATTCCGTGATGATGTCTTGATTTCAAATGACAAAATCTATCTAAAGGTCAAAAGAAACAATGAAATTACGCTGTATACATACACAATTTCTTTAATGAAATAACTAATGCACGCTACACCAAAAATGGCATCTTCACCACTTTTGCTTTGAGTGCTTTTCCGCGTATTTCGATATAGATTTCAGTTTCGCGTTTTGCGTGCACTGCAGCGACATATCCCATACCAATAGCGATGCCAAGTGATGGACTTTGCGTCCCACTGGTTACCTCACCAATTGTATTTCCATCTGCATCTTGAATCGTATAATGCTGACGTGGGATACCACGGTCAATCATTTCGAATCCAACTAAGCGTTTGGTAGGCTTGTTTTCTTTTATTTTTAAATGATACTCCCAATTCACAAAAGGTTTGTCGAACTTAGTAATCCAACCCAAACCGGCTTCAATTGGAGAAGTGGTATCATTAATATCGTTTCCGTATAAACAGAATCCTTTTTCTAATCGTAAGGTGTCGCGACAACCCAAACCACATGGTAAGATATCATACGCTTTTCCCGCTTCCATAATAGCGTTCCACAAAGCTTCAACGTCTTTATTCCAAACGTATAATTCGAATCCACCTGAACCTGTGTACCCCGTGTTTGAAATTACGATGTCCTCAACACCTGCAACAGATCCCGCACCAAAATGATAAAACTCAATGGCACTTAAATCAACGTCAGTGAGTCCTTGTAACAATTTCTGAGCGTTTGGTCCTTGAACGGCTAATAAAGACAAGTCGTTCGACATATCTTGTAACTCAGCGCCAAAGCCTTTTTCTTCGTTTTGTGCAACAATCCAGTTCCAATCTTTTTCGATGTTACTCGCATTGACCACTAAGTTATATTCAGTATCATTCCACTTGTATACGATTAAATCATCGACAATCCCGCCGTCGTTGTTTGGGAAGCAATTGTACTGCGCCTGCATATCAACCAGTTTCCCAACGTCGTTAGACGTCACCCATTCGATTAATGCTGTCGCACCTTCTCCTTTCACCAAAAACTCTCCCATGTGAGAAACGTCAAACATGCCAACAGAATTCCGAACCGCCATGTGTTCTTCTTTTAGGTTGGTGTATTGAACGGGCATATTGAATCCAGCAAATGGAACCATTTTGGCACCTAAAGCTTCATGAACATGGGTAAGCGACGTGTTCTTTAATTGTTCTGTATTGGACATACGTATCTCTTTTATAAGTGGTTTTTAAAGGGTGTCAAAAGTATTGTAAAAAAAGGAAATCCGGAAGTTGTGGTCTTAGACTTTGTACTTGCTCAGGTGTTTGTACCGTTCTCGGACAGGAGATGGAATCGGTGTAGGATCTCCTCCTTCATCTAATCTAACAAATGTTACCCGAGTTGAAAGCACCAAATCTTGTTCGCCACTATACACACTTTCTTTTCTTGCTTCGATGGTCATAGTGATAGACGACTTCCCGATTTCAGCTACCTCGCCTAAAATTTTTATCAAAAAGCCTTCTTTTACTTTCTTTTGAAAAATCAATTCTTCGATTTTTACGGTTACCATGTTTGGCGAATGACAGGTTTGACAAGCCATTACAGATGCGGCTTCATCTATCCAAGCCATCATAATACCCCCGAACAAATTACCATGTACGCCCATGTCCTTGGTCATGGCGATGTGTGTTGTAATTAACTCCATTATTGCGCGTTTAAAACTAAATCTTTCATGTTAATGGCTCCGTGACTTGCGTGATACTGCACTTCACCTTTGTTTAGAACGAGAACCTGAGGGCTCTCATGACGTACCCTAAATCGATCAGCAATTTCATTACTGATACTTCTATACGTCAATAGGTCTAAATAATAAATAGTCGGACTAGAGTCGTCGTTGGCAACTTCTAACCTCGATTTTGCCATGCCGCTAATCGAACACGTAGTGCTATGTTTAAACAAGACTACCGGATTTTGAAAGGATGCTTCAACCGCTGCATCCAAATCCTCCAGACTTTGAATGGTCTCCCATTTCTTCGCTTTGTCAGATGATTTATTAAAGAGTCCGAACATGTGCTTTCTATTAGTTCACAAAGGTAACATGCGAAGGATAGAAAGTGTTTAAAGAAGTAGATAAAAAGGCGTGACTACCAGAAAGTTGAAATCAAAACATCAACATCATATACGTCAAATTCGCGAAGGTCAGTTGAAAAAATAAAACTATCCTGAGGTCTTAAATCTACCCTAAATCCTTGGTAGACTGATTTTATGTATTGGCCAAATTCATCGTATAGCGCGATTTCAATTTCAACCTGTTCAATAAAGGTATTGCCATCGTTAAAAATCTCTCCATCAACCTCAACGGTCCTGGATCCAGCCCAGAAATCAAAAATCACACTGGCTCTTGGGTTTGCAGCATCGACAATTACATCGTCTGAACAACCGTTAAAGGTGAATAGCACGGTTAACACTGTCATAAAAGGTAAAAGTAGTTGTCTCATAATCTGTACGTTTTAATTCCACTTGATTTACGATATCCCCTAATTTCACTGATGTTCGCTCTATATAGGATGATTTCACTTATATAAATTCAAAAATCTTACCAACTCATTCTGGAACAATTTCTGCTATTTTTGAGTCATGAGAATAGTAGCAATTATGACGGTCATTGTATGTTTAACAGCATGTGGTTTGTTCAAAAAGAATAAGGGGTCTGACCCAACAGTCATTCAAGAGGAACCTGTCACAGAAGAAACACCAACTGAACCAACTACCCCATTAGAAGTGACCGAAATCCCACCTGCTGGAATCAAAATGACGTATGGCGAAATATGTGAAGCCTTTCTATCCACGTTACAATCTGGGTCGATTGACCAAATCAGTCAGTACACGCCAACAATTGCAGTTGCAAGAGCCATGTCGGCTAAAGAAACCAACGGCAAATCTGATAAAGAAGTACAAGGCATGATCGATGGTCTAACAGCACGATTTAACGAAAACATTGGCAAGTTAAAAACTGCTGCTTCTGAGAATAATGTCGACCTTAACAATCTCCGTGTCCGAAACTGTTTATACAACGAATCCACAGACCCTGTGATGGTTCCTAGAGTTTTGTCGGTTGAATTAAGTAATGGCGTTAAAGATTTTAGTATTCCGGTTACCGTATTGAACTATAGTGGCAAAACGTATGTCTTTGAAATTCTGATGACGACAGGAATATTTGACAAGAAATAATAACTGAGCTGTAGTTCTCCCGAATTATTTCATCAAATCTAAAATCTTGTTATAGATTTCGTTGTTTTCATAAAAGCCTTGAAAATGGTGTGATCCTGGGCCGTACGCAAATACAGGGATTAACTCTGCTGTATGTCCGCCAGTGTTGAAGGAAGTGGATACTTTGTCATAATCTTGACGAATGTTGCCATCTTTATCTTTGTAAGGCGCTGCATTTAGTGACAATCCACCCGTTTCATGGTCGGCAGTAACAATCACCAAAGTGTTGCCATCTTTTTCTGCGTAGTCCATCACGACCCCGACCGTTTTATTAAAATCTTCCATTTCAGTGAACACATAGTCGTAATCATTCGCGTGTCCACCCCAGTCGATTTGAGAACCTTCAATCATCAAAAAGCTCTTGCGATTACCAAGATAATTGAGAGCTGCGAGACTAGCTTCGGGAAGGAAATCACCTCTTCCTGCTTCCATTGTAGGCAGACCTTGACCAGCTAATAAATAGCCATATTTTTTGTTTGAATCAAAAACCAACGACTTCCAATCTTGATAACTACTCGTATCAATTGTCCAATCATACAATTTCATATCAGACCGCATTTCTTTGAAAAAATCATTACCACCACCAGCAAAAAAGTCAATGTCAGATTTTAACAACTGTTTGGCAATGTCAAATTCAAATTTTCGGTGTTTGGTATGCGCGAAAAAACTCGCTGGTGTTGCATGTGTGATTGACGATGTAGAAACGAGACCCGTTGTATATTTCATGGCTGAACATACTTCAATTAGATTGTTGATAGCTACACTATCCATATTCATCCCAACGGAATTGTTATACGTTTTCTCACCACACGCAAAAGCTGTTGCGCCCGCCGCAGAATCAGTAATTTTATGCGACCCAGATCTGGTATTGATAAAACCAATGTGTTTGAAACGCTTAAAATTATTGGTATTGTCTTTTTCCAGAAACAAAGTGGAAATCTGGGCAACTCCCATACCATCTCCAATAAGCAATATGATTTTCTTCGGTTTCTTGTGATAAACACTGTGATTTTGTTTACTGCTGCTGCAGGAAACGACGGCCACAATTAAGCCAAACAAGAATAACCGAAATGCATTAGTTTGAAACATACCTGACTATTTGTTCAGGCAAAACTGCGTATTTTTAATGAAAAACGATTCGTTTTTACGTTTTCTTAACCATTAGAAAACCGATCGGAATCAAAAGCAGCATAAAAAGTCCTTTCCCGCCAATTTCATCCTGCTTGCTTAACGTTTCGTATAGTGGCATCTTGATTTCCTCTTGTAACCCCTTTGTCTTTTTCTTATTAGACTTTGGAGTCTTCGTTTTAACATCGTTACGTTCCCGCTGAAATTTGGTTTTGCGCAATCTTGTGGAGTCCATTGATTCTGTTGTATCCGATACAATCTGTTTCTCATAAATGGTCACAACCGAATCCTTAACGATAGAGTCCATAACAGTGCTTGTGTCCATCACTATATCAAGATTGTTAATTGAATCATATTGGTACTGAAATTCTATCCGCTTTTCATAATCCATAATTTCACCAAGATTATCCGAGCCCGCCCAGTTAAAATTAGGTCCAAAAGAATGGGTACTCGCGTTAGCGATCTTTTTGGTTTGCGCTTGGATACTACATGATAAAAAAAATGCGATACAAAAAATAAGTGCTCTCATGACAGGTATACGTAGCAGTCCGAAGAAAGTTACAGCAATCGACCCGTTATCATATTTCATTTCCAATTAGATTTGAACAGTCTTTATGGCCTCCACTGAAAATATATCACTTTCAAGTCGACCCAGCTTCTTTTGGACGTTCTGGGCAGTTTTCAGTGGTGGGTTTATGGCATTTTTTCCAACCAACCCACAAATATTTCCGGACATACCAAGGTCGCTTAATTTCATTATAGCGCCTATCCTTACATCGATTGGCCAAGTTTTCTGGCCTGATTCAACCATTGACCAGACAATACTAAGCGATAGTAAATCTATGTACGCTTTGGTTTTTTTCTTATCAATTGTCGGTTTAGTAACCGCGTCGGTAATGCATATTCGCAAACACAGGATGACACAAAAGACGCTCTATTGGATACAAGTAATCATTCGATACTATCTAGCGTACCAATTGTTGCATTACGGGTTTAACAAGGTCTTTAAATGGCAATTCTTTTTACCTGAACCCAATATTGTCTATTCACAAATTGGTTCGGTATCTCGCGATTTGTTGTACTGGAGCGCCATCGGGAGTTCGTATTGGTTTACGGTTATAGCAGGTGGACTAGAGGTATTAGCCGGAGCTTGTTTGTTATTTCGCAAAAGCCTTAGAATTGGACTGGTCTTAAGCCTCATCTTGTTGAGTAACATCGTTTTAATCAATTTCACTTTCAACATATCGGTTAAGCTGTTTTCACTATTCCTATTAAGCAATGTAGCGGTATTGTGGTCGAGGCATTGGTCGGCCATAAGTGGTTTTATTCAAAACAAACCCGTTCAATTAAATCAATTCAGTCCTTCATTTAAGTCAACAAAACAACTTGTGTATTCCATTACTAAGTCGATTACCATACTTCTCATATTGATTGATTCACTATGGGTATATGGCAAATCAGGGAATTGGAACGACGACGAACAACCGAGGCCTCATTTACATGGTGCTTACTCGGTATCGGGGCAAATGGCCACGGAATGGAAGGAAGTGTATTGCCATCGAAAAAGTTATTTCATTGTTAAAACTACAAAGGGTAATACATTGAGTTACCGCATGGCTATAGACACGGCCAATCATGTTATTCAACTACGTGGCACAGACGAAGACATAGAATTGGAGTATGTGATTTTGGAAAATGGCAATGTCTCTATGCATTTTATCCATGATGAGTTCCTTATTACTTTAACACCATTGCCATACGAAACATTACCGTTGTTCGAGAAACAGTTTGATTGGTGGATTGACTAATCGTCAAACAAGCCGGTGGGTTTGCCATTTAAGCTAAGCACATTTTTTTCTAAATGATATTGTCGAATGCCTGATTCGCCTTTCTTCTCTGCCCATTTCCGCATTTCTGAACGGTCATGTTGATACGTCATAACAGGTACGCCAAAACCGCAAGACGTTTGAACCAACTCAATGTTGAGTTTGAATATCTGTCGGGAACCAAGCGCAGGAGTAGACAAATCAATTAATTGATTCCATTCATTATCACGTTCATGAATTACTGTTGCGGTTCCATATAAACGTAAAATCATCGGATTACCTTCAAACGCATTCATCATGATGGTCATTCTTGAATCTTCTAAAACGTGTGCAGCAGTTTCATTTCCGCTTCCTGTGAGGTTTAGCCAGACGACGGTCTTGTCATCAATAATTCTAAACGAATCCGTTCCTTTTGGCGACAAATTAATAAAACCCTCGACAGGCGCCGTTGCAACAAAGAACATTTTCTGTTCCTCGATAAACTGCATATGGTGTTTAGATAATGTAGTTGACTTGCTTCCCATATCAATTACTTTTTATGCGCTGTAACAACCAGAGATTCCACAGGCATTGTAAATTCTTCCGTCACAAAATCAGGCTCTCGAATTGTGTGAGATTTTATTTGACCAAAACCCTGTTCCAATAAATGGCTTTCGATGATGGTTTCAGAAAACAGATTAAACCCATATTGAATGAACGGATAATGTTTCATTAAATGTTCAGGTCGCAATCCGATTAGTAACTGTCCGTTGGGTTTTAAAACTCTTATATACTCTTGCAAGACAAGATCCACGTCTGGCCAAAAGTAAATCGTATTGACAGTAAAAATAACATCTACAGAATTATTCAAAAAAGGTAGTTGAGTGGTGTCGCAGTAATGAAAATCGCATACTCCCTTGTTCACTGAATCCATATTTAAACTTTGAGATTCATTCACCATGTCTTGTGAATAATCGCAACCAGAATACCGACAATCTGGAAATTTTTGAAACAACTCCTCAACGAACTTACCATTCCCCATGCCTACTTCAACAATGTGCATAGAGGCTCGGGGCTTAATTAGATCAATCGTGTTTCGATTTAGCAACACGTTGCCTTTGTTCATAAGACCGGCCACTGTATGCCCTGCTTCACCAGTTGGCTTTCGTAATTGAGCCGCGAGTTCTTTTGATTCTTCTTCCGTCACAAATGTGCCTTTGTAAGTTAAAAAATGCCTTGAATTCAAATGTAGGCAAACAACTTTAATGCACTAAATCACCTTCAAATATTTCGATGGGATGCTCTTTCTGCAGCACACCCTTTTCCTGTGGGCTTAACAAATGGAAGGCCTTACCAAACCGTGTGATTGATTCTTTTTCGTACCAATGTTTGTACGCTTTTTTCACCTCATCATATACCTCCACATATGCCACGTAACTTGAATTAACATGAGATTTTAAATTGATTCTAGTATTCGTCGATCCAAGACGGAGCTGTTGATAAATCCGATTTGAGACCAGTCCAATTTCTGTCAATTGACCGTTGAGCATGACTTGATCTTCTGCGTTTAGCCAAATATCAATTTCTTCATATTCCTGAGATACATGTTTCAACGCAAGGGGAGGCAATGTCGTTTGAATGCCTTCTTCTTTTGGAAACTGGGTCGTTATGAGAAAAAAGATAAGCAGTAATAAGGCAATATCTGCGAGTGCGTTTTGTGGGGTTTCATGTTTGCGTTTCATCAGTTTATTTTATTATCTAGACGCAAGAAACCATGAGAATATATAGAAGCCCGCCCTGGTTTTTACAAACGGGAGCCTTGATTTAAACAACGGGCTAATTAGATTGCAAAAAATAAGTACCTATTAGTCAAACACTTATCATTCAATTATATTTTGCCAAGAAATATGACGCCTGAATAGTTGTCATTGACGCCTCAAAAAGTCTAATTTTGTGTTCAACTCTTTTAAAAATTAAGTAATAAAATGAAAAAACTTTTCCTATTAGCTTGCAGCACAGTCTTGTTAAGCTTTTCGGCATTTGCACAGTGTACTGAAATCTATTTTTCAGAGTACATTGAAGGTTCTGGGAACAGCAAAGCGCTCGAAATTTACAACCCAACTAGTTCGGCCGTTGATTTATCAAAATATTCGATTTTCAACATTGTCAATGGTGGACCAACTACAAACACTTTTGCATTATACGGAAGCTTACCGGCTTACAGCGTATTTATCGTGTGTGCTGATGGCGCAGACGCTGCAATTACAGGTGTTGCCGACACTGTTTTATCCTTCCCAAGTGTTGTTCATTTTAATGGCGATGACGCAGTCTTGTTATTAAAAGGAACTGATACTATCGACAGAATTGGAGAATCTTATGTGGATCCAGGTTCTGATTGGACTGTAGGTTCAGGGTCAACTAAAGACAACACTTTGGTTCGTAAGAGCACTATTAAAGGTGGTCAAACTGATTGGACTAAAGGTGCAGGTGAATGGGATACATATTCTCAAAATACATTTAGTTACATAGGATCACACACTTCTGATTGCTATGTACCTGCAAATCCAGAAGTTGGTTTTGCAAGCAGCAGTGCTACTGTAAGTGAAACGGATGGAGCCATTACAATTAATGTGTCTATTGCAAATCCTTCAAGCACAGCAGACGCAATGGTTGATGTATATATCACTGGTGGAAGTGCTGTGAGCGGTACTGACTACACTGCTACTTCTCCTACGACTTTGACTTTTGCCAAAGGCACAACTGCTGACCAAACTTTCAGCATCACTATTAATGATAACTCTATGGCTGAGTTAGACAAAACAGTTGAGTTAACGTTAAGAAATGCGAGTGGCGCAGATCTTTCTGGAGATTCAACAATGACACTAAACATTGAAAATGATGATTATTGGGTAGCAACAATCAAAGAAGTTAGAGAAAACAACAACGATTGGACACCAAAATTCGACAAGTTAAAAGTGGAAGTAACAGGAGTAGTATATGGAATTGATTTAGACGGAAACGCTGGTCTTTCATTCACTATTATTGATTCAACTGCTGGTATCAATATCTTCAATTTTAGAGATGTTAATGACTACGTAGTAAATCAAAGCGATGACATTACAGTTAGAGGTTCAATCACTTCTTATAACGGTTTAACTGAAGTATTGGTTGACAGTATTAAAGTGAATGGTTCAAGTACTTTAAAGTCTCCAACAGTGGTAACCAAACCATCTGAAGAAACTGAGTCTGATTTCATTGAAATTAGAAAAGTATGGATCGCTGATACAACAACAGTATGGCCAAGCAACGGTAACGTTTCTATTACAAACGGTACTGATACTTTCTTATTACGTGTTGACAGAGACGTTACTGACATGGTAGGTGTTTTAGTTGATCACGACACTATGGATATTCTTGGAATCGGTGGACAATTTGACAACTCAGCGTATCCTTTGGACGCAGGTTACCAAATCTTCCCTCGTGGAATTGCAGATATCATGCAGTGGAACAAAGCTAGTGTTAAAGATTTCTCTTTAATCTCTTCTGTGTTCCCTAACCCATCTACAGGTGTGTTGAACGTAAGTGCAGTGCAGCCAATAACAAACGTCACTGTGGTAAACGCTTTAGGAAATACAATCTTAACTCAATCTGTTTCGAACAAGTTGGGTACAAGCATTGACCTTTCTAATGTTGCTTCAGGAGTTTACTTTGTTACCATCAACGCTGAAAACGCTTCAAGCGTTAAGCGAGTAGTAATCAAGTAAGATTAAAAGACTTAATGAAAAGGCCTTCTGTTATGTAACAGAGGGCTTTTTTATGTCTGAATAGTGCTTAACTCCTTTGGCTAAGTATTGATATACCATGCTCAAATTGACGAATCCCGCTAAACCTTTGGTTGACACCTGAAGGTCGATTTGTTTTCTTTTACGCCAGTAAAACCCGAACCTCAGGAAGAAGGTCCAGTGCGCTTTTATGATCATAAAAGCCGATGAAGGCTTGCCATCAATGACGAACTTGACTCCAGCCAACCCATCAAGAAACAAACGTATTATGAGAACACGTATCGCCTGTCCTACAGGCATGTTCTTGGCAATTAAAACCAAGTTGTTTCTAAAGTTGAGAAATACCTTTCTCGGACTGTGCGCCTCTAACGTTCCGCCACCAATATGATACACTTGTGATGTTGGATTAACCCACACCTGAAAGCCGTGGTTTTTCATTCTCCAACAAAGGTCGATTTCCTCCATGTGCGCGAAGAAATCAGCATCTAAGCCACTTAGTTTTTTATATACGGATGCCCTTACCAATAATGCTGCACCAGTTGCCCAAAACACTTCTTCAATCGAGTCATACTGTCCGTTATCCATTTCTAATTGATCAAACAACCTACCTCGACAAAACGGGTATGCATATTTGTCAATTAAACCACCTGAGGCACCAGCATATTCAAACTGACCACGGTTATCGTAACTTAATATTTTGGGTTGTACGGCCGCAATTTTATTGTCCGACAACATCGTCGACATTAGCGGTTCCAACCAATTAGGTTCAACCTCTATATCGCTATTGAGTAATACCCAAAAGTCAGTGTCTAATTGTTTTAGGGCCTCGTTGTAACCACCGGCATATCCAAGATTTGACTCCATTCGTATGCGTCTAACCTCTGGGAAATGTTCTTTGACCAACTCCAAGCTACCATCTGTAGATGCGTTGTCTGCAACGACAATTTCAACATTATCGTACGTAGTTTTCATCACGAAAGGCAAAAGCGTATCAAGCAATTCCTTTGTATTGAAATTCAATATAACGATCGATACCTTCGGCATTTCCATGGTTCGCAAAAGTAATTGGTTTTTGTCGTTCTCTTTATCCTTTGAAATCCCTTAATTTGCTGTCAAATCTGTCACAATCAATGAATATCGTAGTTAAAAACCTTCCAGATTCTGTCAACGCTTATTACTTAGAAATCCTATTTACCAAGTGCGGCGAGGTGGATTACACCAAAGTAGTCTATGACCGTGTAACTGGTGAGCACAAAGGAGTAGGGTTTGTGGAAATGCCAAAAGACGCTGAAGCTGAAAAAGCTATTGAAGAACTTAACGGCAAAGAAATCAATGGCCAAGTCATCGAAGTTGAAAAGGCCAGGCCTCGAAAAGTAAATATCTGGAGTTAGTCGATACGATGTAACAGCACCACGTTCTCTACGTGATGAGTATGAGGAAACATGTCAACCGGTTGGATCTTTTCGATACGATATCCTTCACGCATTAAATCTAAATCCCGCGCTTGAGTTGCTGGGTTACAACTTACATACACCACTTTTTGTGCACGTAGTTTCAGTATTTGAGCAACGACATCTGGATGCATACCAGCCCGAGGTGGATCGGTTACAATGACATCAGGAATGCCATGTTTTTCTGTAAAGGCATCACTTAGTTCATCCTTCATATCACCTACAACAAAAGAACAATTATCGATACCGTTCATTTTCGCGTTTTGATTGGCATCCTCAATGGCTTGCGGTACACTTTCTATACCCACCACTTTTTTTGCTGAACGCGCTAAGAACAAGGAGATAGTCCCTGTACCACAGTACAAATCATATACATTTTCAGAACCCGTTAAACCGGCAAAATCCAATGCGGTTTTATACAACAACTCTGCTTGCTGTGGGTTGGTTTGGAAAAACGACTTGGGTCTAATTTTAAAAGTCAGGTCGTTTAGTGACTCAGTTAATACCTCATCTCCAGCGTACAATTGAATATTCAAATCATAGATGCTGTCGTTCACTTTTTCATTTACAGAGAACAACAAAGAAACGACTTGAGGAAACGCCTCTTGCATCGCTTTCATCATGTTTTGTATGACTTCAGGTTCGTTATACCGATAGGTTTGCAAAACCATCCACTCCCCTTTTCGATTGTTCCGCAGCATAAGGTTTCGTAACATGCCTTCTTGCTTTCGTGCATCATAAAAACTGATTTCGTTGGCAATAGCATACTCAAAACACCAGTTTCGGATTTGGTTAGCATAGTCATCTTGCAACCAACATTTATCGATGTGTACTATTTTATCGTAGCGCTTTGGTACGTGAAAACCTAGTCCGGGTTCTTCGATAAAATCGGCGTGGTCTAATTGTTCTCTCGTAAGCCAACGACTGTGGCTGTAAGTATATTCCATCTTGTTGCGGTAGGTTTGAGTTTGTGCACTTCCCAGAGCCTGTGGCACATGATCGTATTCTAATTTTCCAATACGATTAAATGCGTCTTTCACTTGTTGCGTTTTGAACGTGAGCTGACCTTGATAATCCATTTGCTGCCATTTGCAGCCACCACAGCTTCCGAAATGTGCACAAAATGGCTCAACTCTTTCTGATCCTTTTGTGTGCAGCTTTACTATTTCACCCAGTAAAAATTTCTTTTTTCTACCTATGACTTTTAAGTCGCAAACATCTCCAGGGACAGCGTTTTTTACAAAAACTACCTTCCCTTCCCATCTAGCAATACAATTCCCTTCGGCGCCTGCTGATTCAATCGTAATTTGTTCTAGCAGTCGGCCGTAAAACTTCCGTATACTCAAGAAATATTGTGTTTAATTATCTGTTGGTTCTGCGTTATGCACTTCCGCCAATTTGTCTAACAAAGCACCAAATTGTGTTTCATTCATATACCCAGGATATTGGAACATTTTATTCTGTTTTGGCAAAAAGAAAAATGTTGTTGGATACCCACTACTTTTACCTTGGCTTAAGGCTGCTAAAAGTGTTCGTCCGTCATACGTAGTATCTCCAACGATATAATTTCCGCCTAATTCTGGATTAAATTTAATGGGTATAAAGTTTTTATTAATCTTCTTGATGATACTTTGTTTGGCGTACGTGTCTTTATCCATTTTTTTACACCATCCACACCAATCGGTATAGGTATCAATAAGGGCAATCTTGTTTTCAGTTTTCGCTTTACTAAAACCATCATTCCAATGCTGCCACACTAATTTTTCATCATCCGTTTTAAAAGCAAGTAGTGTTAACACTGTTAAAAAACCGATAGCTAAGAATCCTCTTTTCATTTTTATTATCTTGTTCGTGAGTCAATTGTACTTCAACAATCGTACCGCAACGACACGAAAGTAGTACTTAAATTACCATATTTTGTAATTAAATCCTCATAATTGCAAGGACTAAATCCCGTAAACCTTGAGTTCGCTATCCTCTAATAAAAATACCAAATTTTCAATAGATGGTGATATTCAAACACCTAAAGAGTCGTCGTATCTTAAAGAAGTTGACAAAATTCAGGCAACTCGATTTAAGCGCATCAGTTCCATTTTCATTGTCTTGTTTATTCTTGCGTTTACCATTGCCGTTTCCCAATATTTTGCTTTGCAAAAAAGTAGTCAAGACCTGGAACAATTTAAAATTGCTCATGCCGAAACCACTTTGCAAGAACAAGTCGATCAATTAACACATGCCAATGACAGCTTGCTTCTAGCCTTGGCAAAATTGAAGTTGAACAACGATTTGTTGGCTGAAAACTTTGACCCTAGACACGGCATATTCTTTGAGGTACACATGGACTTTGAAGGTGATTTTGATTTAGATCAATATCAAGCAGAATTATCCAAGTTAATGTCGGTTGAATACGACGGAAGAGAAAAGCTAGTTTTAGGCAGATTCCGGTCTTTTAAAAAGGCCCTCCTTTTTGAAAACGACCTTAAGAAACTAGGTATTAAAAATCTATACTTGTTGGGACGAGTTGATGGCAAAATTATGACGTTCAAAGAGGCCTTAGCCCTTGCCCAGAACGAAAATAAATAGCTACATTTACCGTTACTCTTAAAACAGTATTAACTATCGTGCAAAACGCTTCAAATATCCTTATTGAGAAATTAGACGCTTTCATCCGAAAGTATTACAAAAACCAATTGTTAAGAGGTTCTCTTTGGGTTATTGGCGGTGTGGTAACTGGTGTATTAATTGCCAGCTTGCTTGAGTACTATGGTCATTTCGGCACTAATACACGTACTGTTCTTTTTGTCATCTTATCACTTTTCTGTTTGTCAATAATCGGCCGATTGGTCGTTCTTCCCTTGTTGAAGTTGTATAAACTGGGAGACAGATTGAAACACAAAGAGGCGGCACAAATAGTCGGCGTACATTTTCCAGAAATAAAAGACAAACTCTTAAACACCTTACAACTCGGTGAAGAAGCTTCAGGTAATGCGTTATTGCAAGCTGCCGTTGAGCAAAAAACAAATGAGTTAAAACCTATTCCTTTCCAGAATGCTGTCGATTTTACAAGCAACAAGAAATATGTTAAATATGCAGTGTTTCCGTTGTTGATTTTTGGCATTTTGATTGCCGTAAACAAAGGCTTCACAGACAGTACAAAAAGACTGGTTCGGTACAACACCCATTTTATTGAACAAGCCCCGTTTCAATTTATGTTGGACATGGATGGTTTGGATGTGTTACAAAACACAGAAGTTGAAATTCGAATGAATACGGTTGGCGACGTTATCCCAGATGAAGCATACATTCATTTAGGTGATAACGATTTTAAAATGAAAAAGAACAAACAGGGTTCCTTTTCATATTTCGTAAAACGCTTAACAGAAACAACCGATTTTAATTTCAGAGCAGGAGGTTTTAATAGCCAAGCATTCCGACTAACAACAATACCAAAACCCACGTTGTTAAATTTCGAAACTTTCATGAATTACCCAGATTATACCGGGTTGAAAGACGAATGGATTCGAAACACTTCAGAAGTGACTGTTCCAGTAGGCACAGAAATTTCATGGAAACTACATACCAAAAACACCCAAGAAGCTAAATTTTCAGATGGGGTAACAGCGCTTCCATCAAACAAAAAAGGAGACCTTTTTCAAATGGTAAGAAGACTATTGAAGTCAACACAGTTTTCAATAAATACTTCAAACGGACAAGTCCAGTCTGGCGACTCAATGTTGTTCTCGGTTCAAACCATAGCCGATCACTACCCAAACATCAAGATGGAAGAAAAACCGGATTCTTCGAGTAAGAAATCGATCTATATGATGGGACAGATAGACGACGATTACGGATTTAACCGACTGGTGTTTCACTACAAATTTGTTAACTCAAAAACCGAAGAGAAGGTTGGTACCGGTGAAGCTATTGCCATTGCGATTGACAAGACCCGCAAGAAACAGGGATTCTATCATTTTTGGGATTTAAACAAATTGGATATTCAACCTGAGGACAAGTTGGAATACTATTTTGAAGTTTGGGACAACGATGGCGTGTTTGGAAGCAAATCAACCAAAACAACGCCACAAGTATTTGCTGCACCAAGCTTAGAAGATATCAATAAAGCCGTTGAGAAAAACACAGAAAAAATCAAAGATGATTTATCCGACAGCAAAAAAAACCTTGAAAATCTTGAAAAAGACCTGTCTGATTTAGAGCGCAAACTGACCGAGAAAAAAGAACTCACTTGGGAGGATAAAAAGAAAATTAAGGCACTAATGGAAAACCATAAAGCCTTAGAAAAACAATTGAAGGAAGTGATTCAGCAAAACACGGAAAACAATGAAACCGAAAGTGAGTTTAAAAAAGTCGACCAAGAAATTCTGCAAAAGCAGGAGCAAATTGAAGACTTATTTAACGAGGTGATTGATGACCAAATGAAGGAATTGATGGATAAGATCGAAGCCCTCATGGAAAAAAATCAAAAAGACGAGTTGATGGAACAATTGGATCAACTTAAAATGACTGATACGGATGTTAAAAAGCAACTTGACCGTATGCTTGAACAATTAAAACAGCTTCAATTAGAAAAGAAAATAAACGAGACTGTCAACAAAATAGATGAACTAGCAAAGGACCAAGAAAAGCTTTCTAAAGAGTCTGAAAAAGGTGAAAAGAATGCAGACGATTTAAAGAAAGAACAAGAAAAGCTGTCAAAGAAATTTGAAGAGGTTAAGAAGGATTTAGAAGACATCGATAAAAAGAACAAAGAATTAGAAAAGCCGATGGACGTTGACCCAAAGAAGATGGATCAGGAAAAAGAAAACGTCGACAAGGAACAAGAACAGAGTGAACAAAAATTAGGGAAGAATCAAAAATCTGAAGCAGGTAAAAACCAGAAAAAAGCTGCTGAAGAATTAAAAAAGATGGCTCAATCTCTCGACATGCAAATGAAAGAGGCCATGAAGAAGCAAGAGATTGAGGACTATAACACGTTACGCGGCATCTTAGACAACTTGGTGCAAGTAAGTAAGGATCAAGAAGAATTGATGGAAGCGTTTAAAGAAACGCGGGTATACAACCCAAAATATGTGGAGCTCGGTCAACAACAGAAGAAGATAAAGGACGACACAAAAATCATTGAAGACTCTCTGTTTGCCTTGAGTAAGCGCGTCAAACAAGTTGAACACTTTATCAATAAAGAAATTGGTTTGGTAAACAGCAATATTGACAAAGCCATATATCAGCTTGGTGAACGAAACACCCATATGGTGGTGAATTACCAACAATATGTAATGACCAGTATGAACAACTTAGCGTTAATGCTGGAAAATTCTTTGGACCAAATGCAGCAACAAATGCAGAGTAAGCCTGGAAGTGGTTCTTGCTCAAAACCCGGACAAAATAAAAAACCAGGTGGTGCTAACTCGATGCGAGAAATGCAAGAGTCGTTGAAACATCAGCTTGAAGAAATGGGCAAACAACAGAAAGAGGGAGGCAAACCATCAAGTATGCAATTTGCAAAGGCTGCAGCTCAACAGGCTGCCATTCGAAAAAGATTACAGGATCTAAAGCGCCAATTGGAAAAAGAGGGGAATGGCCAAAAACTCGGAAACCTTGGCAAAACCGAACAAATGATGGACGACCTTGAAAAGGAACTTTACAATAAGAATTTAAGTCAGAATGTTTTGCAAAAACAACAAGACATTTTAACACGGTTACTTGAACATGAGAAAGCTGAACGCAAGCAAGATCAAGACGACAAACGAAAGTCCAACGAGGGAGAAGATCAGCACCGTACTCTACCTCCAAGCATTGAAGAATATCTAAAGCAAAAGGATAAGGAGCAAGAATTACTCAAAACATTGCCACCAGATTTGACTCCATTCTATAAAAATAAAGTGCGAGAATACTTTGAGAATATTGGTCAATAAGATTAAAACATGTACGAGATTGAACCGTACATCTTAATCAAATTGTACGTCTGCAACATGTCGAGTAATTGATACTCAAAGTAATCTTCATTAGGCAAATCCTCATGGTCATAAAACCCTGCTCCAGCGAAACCCCATCCTAAGGTCATCCCCACATCGTAAATAAGATGGTCGGTGAACGCACGGGTAATGCCAATCGACCCGTTGTATTCAATATATCGGTAAGAATGCTTACCAAAATCAAATAATTTACTTGTATACTTTTGGGTAGCGTATTCCGTATAATCCGCCAAGATATTGTCGAAGTGAATGCCATACGTGTGATAATTTAAACCCAACCTTGTATACACTCCTAACGGTGCGAGTGACCCCTTTTTTCGACGATAAAATTTGGCTCCTACACCGGTGTACCAATCCACTATTTTAGGGTATCCGTAAAAGTTGTGATAATTCGAATACCCACCTGGCTTCCTATCTAGAAATGGATCGTCAAAGTAATTTAAATCCAGTGAAGTGGAATTGTGGCCTCCCAATATTTCTAATACAAAATTGTTCGAAAAAATATGCCCGTAGTTTAATTCGAGCTCCGACTTTAAACTAAACCGACTAAAGTCGGCATTCGACACCTGGTCATGCCTCTTCCACTGCTCCGGATGGTTTGTTCGTATACCTGTGTTTAATTTTATCGAGGCGTAATTAATCTTACCAAGATACCCAGAGATTACTGGTTTCTGTGCGAACAAAAACAACGACGTCAACAAACCAAAAAGTGTTAATACAATCTTTCTCATCTAAGTCTATTTAATTGGTTAAACGAGTTGTACAAATGTGAATTGATAACACCTTTTCGATATTTTGACGGAAAGGATTTCAAATCATAGAAACCGACGTCGCCTTTTTTTAAATCGAAGACAATAAACGCATACTCCAAGTTGTGCAGTGGTTTGAGTTGCCAATACAAATAGAACGGAAATGGGTAAAGGGTAATCGCGGAAAGGATAAAATAGCCCCCATTAAATGTATTCGTTTCGGTAAAATGCGACACGTAATTAATCCCTAAATAATCTGTTCCATACTTCTCCCGTAAGTCTGATAAGTTTTGTGTAGAAAAGCTATAGAAATCTTGCCCTTGGTAAATCGATTCTTCACGTAACCAATCGCGAATTACCATATAATCGTTAAACATTTCTGTTGACCGATCTTCAGGATTGGGTTTGTCAAGCGTTACCAATTCCACTCCAGCCAGTTGCGAGAGCTTCTCCGTACGTTCCTGCAAATCCGCTTGCTCCTGATCTGATGTTATTAGCCGCTTATCCAGATCTTTACGTAAGTCAATTCTGTAAAATTTTGGACTCAAAAACAGCATTTTGTTTACATCTGCTAATCCATAATAAGAAGTGACACCTGGCACATAACTATCGGCCAGTCGATCGTCGTCAGCGTCCTCATCGTCATAGTCGTTGTCCGTTTCGGTGTTATCTTTAAAAGCAGCGTCAAACTGCGTTTTAAAGCTTTCGTTTTTAAACAACTCTACAAAGGCGATTTTGGCGAAATCTATTTTTTTAGGCTTTCTTTTTCGTTTGGTTGTAGTAGTGTCTACTTCTGGATATGACGTAAGGATAAAATCTTTTTTAACGTTCTCCGACAAATGCTGAAGGCTTTGCCTTCGTAATGCTACAATAAAACTATCTTGCTCCATGCCTTCCGATTGTTCCCAGATATATTTGGTGGCCAATACATTCACACCTCGTTTAGGCATCTTGGCAGCGAAAAAATAAAGCGCTTGAATCTCCCCTTCCACTTCTCGATATCCAGAGCTATACACCTTCTTCTGTTGGTTGCTGGATGTCTTTTGCATCCCGTACCAACACATCAATTCAGATCTTTTTAGAAATAAGTGATTGGGGTAGTCTTTTTCCAGTACTTGAATGTGATACAATGCGCCGACATAATTTCCCTGCCGAATAAAAGTATTAATCATCTCGAACTGCGCCAAATCCTGAAGCTTTGTAAATTCTTGTTGTGTTTTGAGTACGTATAAACTTGAATTGTTGCCTGAATTCGTATCTCCGACTTCCTTAACTATCGCCTTTTTCCTTTTTTGAATGTTAGGATGTGTCAGTAACTCATCGTCTACATCCTCATCGTCTTTTATCGGCGCAATAGAGTCAATCAGATAATAATCTGAAATCTTAAAAAAATCATTCTCAAGTTTTTCAAATGAATATTGAATTTCTTCTATTGGTAAATATCCGTGAAGCAGAACATCAAAACCGTTATAAATTTCTTGTATAGAATATCCCGCTTGGAGATAATAGATCAAAGCCTCTTTGTCGGCCTCAAATTCTGCCTCCCGGCTGTACTTATAGGTTTTTAAGGTTTTTTCCTCAACATCCATGTGTCTGTAACTTCCTCCCTTTGACCATATTTCTTTCTGATTCTCAAACGAATGAAGTACATGACGGTTGTTGTAGTGGCTAATCTCATGCGCTAACACATAAGCAAGTTGCGCTTCGTTCTGAACCTTTCCTAACAAACCAAGTGTGACATAAATGATGCCTTGATTGGTTGAGTATGCGTTCACTTGGTTCGACTTTATCGTATACACACGAAGTATCTCCCTTAACTCCACATGGTTCACCAGTAATTTTTGCAACAGCTCGTTGGCATAGTTTGATAGAGGATCACCATAAAGTACGCTTCCACCCGTCAATAGAGTATGGTTGTAATAGTTTGTAAGCACCGCAAATTCTATTACATCATCCTTACTTAAATCCGACTCACTGTTGTTTTCAATATCCGATTGATACTTCTCACTAAAAGCTGTTTTGAAGTCTTCAGGCATCTCACCTGCGCACCTTAAATGAGTAAAGTCATCAGGAACCTGACAGAATGCGCCGACGGTACTTAGAAGTACAATGGCTAAGATTAGTGGTTTCATGAAACAAATAACACGATAATTATTTAAATTTTTATCGTGTTATCTCAAAATCAAAAAGGCTAAGTTTGTCCTACACTTTTACCTTATAAGTCAATGAACATTCGTTTACTTCTGCTCATTTGTATTGCCTTAGGAATTATCTGGTTTGTGCTTTCCGTTGCGTTCAGAAGAAAACAACGTTTAAGAAAAATCTTTTTGAATCTTGGTATCCTTACTGGTTTACTTCCGTTACTCATGTATTTCGCGTTTTCGTTATTTCAGTTCATCAAGGAGCGCCCATTTGTGGGTAATTATGAAGGAGACACTGGCGTTCAAGGAATCGCTAGCCTCGACATTTTTGACGACAACACCTTCATTTTAAGATCTGATTCTTGTTCCACAGGATTTGTACAAGGAACATGGTCGTATAATTGGATGGATAAAAGCTTGGATTTCGAATCAACAAGTCAACGAATGGGCGAAACACATGTGACGACTAAAGATTCAATCGTGTTTAAAAATGTGCCGATTTGTATCAAGCTTGTCAGAGAAATGCACATGGGGAAAACGGGAAAACCGATGGTGGTTCCGATGGAAGAGTTGGAATACTAACCCACAAACTGATTGAGGAAGTCTTGCTTCCTTCTTACAGCAATTTCAAGTTCATCACCATTGCTTAATTGCGCATAACCCCCTTTGCCTCTAACATATCCTTTTACATGTTCCATATTTAAGAGGTAGCTTTTATGAATTCTAAAAAAACCTGATTCTGACAACACCTCATCAAAATGTTTGAGCGTTTTACAAATCGTTTTCTTCCTCCCGTCTGTAAAAACGAAATCCGTTAGGTTGTCGTTCGCCTTGCAATACACGATATCTTTCAACTGAGCGACTTCAAAACCCTCCATTTCGGGTAAAACAATGCGCTTTAATCGATGTTCCTCGACCTGTAAATTTGTTTTTAAAATTTGAGCAGATCTGAGTTGTTCAATGTTTTCAATGTTTGCGGTTACCTTTTCCACCGCAGCTATTAACTCTTCAATATCGATTGGTTTTAGCAAATAATACGACGCACTCATATTGAGCGCTTTCAAGGCGTAATTGCTATAAGCAGTTACGAATATGAGTTCGAAATCAATGGAATCCAGTTGCTCCAATAAATCAAATCCATTACCGTATGGCATTTCAACATCTAAAAACACCAAGTTCGGATTGTGTTCTATGATATCCGCTTTCCCTTTATTTATGTTTTCTGCTTGCGCAACGATTTGCACGTTGGGGCAATACTTATTTAGGTAATTGGTCAGCGTTTCTCTACTCGCTTCCTCATCTTCAATGATAATCGCTCTTAGTTCAGTCAATTTCTACTAATTTTTTATCGTCTACATCAATCAATGGCATCACAATCTTTACAATGGTACCTGAGCCATCAGGTTTTCCGTCTGAAATGGTACTAGTAATGTTTATGCCATGAACATCATTTAATAATTTCAATCTATTCGCGGTATTTTTAAGTCCGGTAGACTTCCCTTGTTTTTGATTTTTAGTTTTTATGTCCCTGCTTTTCTCACGACCAATACCGTCGTCTTGTATTATCACGCACAAGGCATTGTCTGTTTGCGAAAAGGAAATTTCCAACAAACCCTTACCCTCTTTATAGCGGAGTCCATGCCAAATCGCATTTTCTATATAGGGTTGAACCATCATCGGTGGAATCATCAATCGTTCGGTTTCTAAGACTTCATCGACTGTAAACGTGCAGTCAAATTGGTCATGAAAACGGATGTGTTCCAGACTTAGGTACCTTTCTAAGACCTCAATCTCTGCTGACAATACAACAAAGTCCTGCTTGCTGTGCTCCAACACCGTTCGCATGAGCCGAGCAAATTCAGAAAGGTATTTATTGGCACTTCTTTCATCACTTTTGGATATAAAACTATTGACTGAATTAAGCGAATTAAAAATAAAATGAGGATTCATTTGGCTTCTCAACGACCGGATGGACAATAATTTGTTGGCCAATTGTTTTTGCCTTGAACTTCGATAAAAGAAACCCAATCCAACCAATAACAATATGGACAATCCGACTAAAATGTAATTAACACGGCGCTGTGCTTTCGCATTATCTGCCTCTAATTGTCGCTTGCTTTCAAGCAATCCAATTTTTTCTTCATCTAATTCCTTATCCCGAATCAGTAATTCAATCTGCTTTTCTTTATCGTTGAATTGGCCGTTGGTGGAGGCTATACCATTTAACTCTTCCTCACGCTTATTGAGTAATTGCTCTTGTACCTCTACATACTGGTTAAAACTCTTTTTAGCATCCTCGAGTTTCCCGATTTGCGCATAGGCTTCCGATAAGGCTTTGTACGTTTCTCCTGTACTTTTCAACTCTCCAAATCCCGCCGATAAATCGATGTTCTCTTGCAGAAAAGGAATGGCCTCATCAGCCCGATTCATAAAAATATAGTCGTTGGCAATGTTGACATTGTTTGACAACACTCCTTGATAATCCTTTCGATTCTTATTTACTTCTTTCGCCTTTTTCTCGTACTTCACACTGTTGCCGTAATCTCCAATGGCGTTGTAAGACCGCCCAACGTTTTGCCACGAACTGGCTTGAGCCACGTCCGAAGCGTAGGTATCACCAAGCGTTCCTGCCAATTCAAAGTACTTCAACGCGTTGACCGTATCCTTCATACCTGCATAACACTTGCCAATAAAGTCGTAGGTTTCACTCACTTTGCCGTCGTCACTTTGTGATCTATAGGCAATTAGTAATTGTTGATAATAGGTATTTGACTGTTCGTATTTTTTGTTGTTGAAATAGGTTCGGCCAAGTGCTGATTTCGCCCATAATTCGTCGTTGGTATTCCGCTTTGCCTGGGCCAACCGCAAAAACGTTTTATAGGTATCTATAGCCTTTGAATACTGTTTCGACGCCTCGTATGACTGACCCAAATAGCGAACCGTTTTATAGTAGGCAGCTTGGTCCCCAATCGATAAAAACAATTCATTCGCCTTCAAGTAATAGCGTATCGCTTCGTTATAATTTTGTTTCTGGTATTGTATGGTTCCCAGTGTTTGGAAACAAAACGCCTCGCCACGGTCACTATCTATTTTATAACTAATCTCCAATGCCTTTTGCACCTTTTCAAGTGCGGTAGAAGGGCTCGAATCTCCTAAAAGCTTGTTAGACTCATTTACCAGTCGATACATTTCAATCTCTTGGTTGTGTTTCGCTTCAATCTCTTGAACAGTCGAAGCTTGACCAAATACAAGTACTGAAATGGCGCACAACCAATATGTAAATAGAAGTCTCACTTAGTCTTTATTCATTTAACAAGTATAACAAAGGTAAATCATTGACAATCACTTGTCGGTTCGTTAACTCAACGTTGGGTCACGTTAACTAAGTATTTGAAACGCATACTTCGACTTGTTTACGAATACTAATTAAAATGCAACGGATACTAAAGATGGCGTACTCCAACGTTATCTACCAGTACCTTAGTAAATAAAAATATGAAAAACATCTTATTACTACTCTCAACAATCACCGTGCTCCAGGTGAGTACATGCGGAAATCAAGGCTATAGTTCTTATGAAAAAAGTGGCCGGGGTTCTACAATTATTGAAGACTTATACAAACAATATCGCAATGCAAACGACAACATTGAGGCGATAGACGAACAGTATCATGATGTGCTAAATGACAAATCAGAAACGCTGAACGACTGGCACCGGTATAATAATTTCTCGAAGTCATATTGGAGAGAAGCCAAACTCTATACCTCTAAGTTTGACACTAGCTTACAGCAAAGTTTAATGACCTATTTTGAAGCGCAAGAAAAAAAGTACAACAGTCAAACAAAGGTATATGTTAATGAAACGGACAAAATACAGGAACAGACGGCGGACATAACCAATAACATGGCATTGTTAAAGTTATTGGCGAGTCACAAACAAATGGAAGAATATCTGGCTAAAAACACCCCTGAAATTAAACGTATACAGGAGTATAACAAGCAGTTAGAAAAGACAAATACTGATGTCAACAAAACGGTCAAAGACCTTTCCAAAGGCAAACCAATTGTTATATCTCAATAATGAGACTCGTACTTATTTGTCTTGGAAGAATCGGTTTAAAGTGATTTCCAGTCAACGGTTGTAACGTTGACCTTGTGTTAAGCATGTTGGTTACGCCTAATTGGAGGACTACATTCTGTATTCTTTTTTTATCATAATCTCTGTCATAGTAGTAATACCTATCTGTTCTTGACACCTTTAATTTCAGATGGGCATCGGCGAAGAAGCCCCCGTCATGTGATGCTTGCACTTCTCCATCCATAAAGGGCAAATGATGATTCGAAAGATAAATTGCGTTTAAGTCGCACGAAAAATCAAACGTGCGGTATTTGTTAAAAAGGCGCATAGACCTTCGATGTAGTCGATAATCTATTTTTCCATGGATGAAATGATCAGCCAATATTTCAGCGGTTTTGGTTTCAGGAATGATGTATCTGTAGACAAATTGATACCGAGTTCTATTGTATTGATATTGTGATATTTTGGCATAGATCGATGAATAACGAAATGCATTTTGACCCAACATCTTTGAAACGGGATGAAACAACCATTTGTTGGGAGATTCTGTCAACACATATTTAAACTCCATGTTGAACAATCTGGAAACTTCAAACTTGGCTGATGTATACCACTTGCGGTATTGCTCTTGTGAAATGTTGTAGTCGTTTGAATCTGGGGTGACCGTTGTAAATGTTATAAAATCTGATGACAATGAAGGAGTTCGTGACTTCTGAATAAAACCTACGTCATATTTCAGACCTTGTAACTTGTGAAAAAACTTAATGCCAGGGTTAAACACACCACCGTCTCGACTGTGAATACCTGCAGATTGATCATATCGAACACCGAAGACGTTTGATTTAAAGTAATGCGTCAAGGATGAATTAAGAACGGCTAGTTGATATCGGTTGTCTCGTTGTATTCCTCCAACATTCCAGTCAATCTGATTGTTGGTGATTACTAGGCTGTTTTCGACCTTCTTCTTTTTCAACATAATCACGTCCGTCACCGTTAATCGCAGTTGCGTATAATCAGTTTCTGACTTCAAAAAAGTCTGCCCCTGCCAAAAAATCATAGAACCTTGTTGTAAAAATTGCTCTGCGGATACGGTTGCGTTCACATTGTGATTGGCTGATAGTTTTCGAGACCAAGTGAATTTGCCTAAATGAAGGTTACCATCATATCGATTTTTACGTAAATGTAAATACCTTGGTAAAGCGTCTGATTCTGCCCTGTTCATTATGGTCATGGCCTGAAAGCTAATTCTATTCTTTGCAGAGTGGTTGAAATTTGAGATGCTCACATATCCGTTAAGCGTGTTTTCATTCCGCGACCAGTTAAAACCGTCACAGTCGTCTTGAAACTCTTGGTTTCCCACAAACACATGCCCAGAAACTCTGAATTTCATTGTTTCTTTTTTCTTAAATACAACACTGTTCCAAGTTGTGTGAACCTGATCTTGTCTCCGTGAAATATGTCGATATCCAACTGAAAATTTGGTCGGCATATTCACATGTCCTAACTGAATTGATTCTCCACTCGATTCACCGTTTACATTAAAATCGATTGGCTTATACGTACTTCCTACTGCGAATGCATTGGAATTATATTGCCTTAACAAGAAGGCCTTGCCCGGACTATTCGTTAATGTAAAACCGTTGACATGAATGTCAGTTTGCAGCTCATTTTCGGTAAAACCATATTTCAAATACGACGCGTTGCCAAAATTCTGACCATAGCCTTGGTAAGATAAAAATAGAAACAAACACACTACATATCCTCTTCTAATCATTGTTTCGTTTCGTGTTTAATGAATAATGGTTTGGCTAGAACGCTGGTACGAATTTCGGGGGTGTAATATTGATAGGCATAACTTTCGGCGGGTGCGAATCGTCCTAAAACATTTGGCGTTAAAGCCAAATGAATTTTTCGCGTTTCGTTAGCCTCCAAGCCCAAGAAGTAAAATACGAGTTTGTCTTGCTGGGATTCAAAATAGTCAAATACGCCGTCTTTCTTCAACTGTCGGAGTTCCTCCATACTGTATGAGGCCCCAGCAGGAATATGAATCACCGCAACGGTTTGAGGCTTATCAAAGTTGGTTTTGTTTGTTACAGAAATACTTGCCAGTACTGGTTCGGACCTAGTGATCTCAGTTCGGTCGAAGGTATAGACTAAATCCAATTCATCATGTTCAACTTTATCGATTTGTTCCAACCAAGCAAGTTCTAAGGTATAGGGAAGTTGCTTTTCTTTTGTGCAGGTTACCGATATTTCGTGGCTTCCTATGTTTAGCTGGTCCTTTGTTAAAATAAGGCTGGCAACGCGTTTTGATTCACTAGCAGGTGACCAAGTGAGCAGCACTTTCCCATCCATCCATACCACATATTGTTGGTCTTTTGTTTTGGAAACAAAGTAGTCAATGTAGTTGCTTAATGCTTCTAAAGCCAATGCTGTTGATTGGGTATTTCCGAAGCCATAGCTGGTTTGAGACGACATTATTTCAGAAATTAGCTTTGAGCCAAATGCACTAGGCTCAGTTTCCAAAGTATGTAAAGCTAATAATGTGAGAGCCATTATTTCCACATCCAGCGATCTACCTCCTGAATACATAATAGACCCTTTCGTTTTGTAGGCCTTAAATCCTCTCTTTTCAAAATGCTCTTCCAAAGTCGTTAACACTTTGCGGGCTTCATTCTCCTGACCGATGTTAGCATAAATGCCGGCTAATAACGCCAACTTATATGCATCAAATTCTTTAGTGACATCTTTATCAATGGCTTCAATTTCTCGGGACAACCGCTCTTTTGAAATTCTCGAAAGCACCCATGTCACATATGCGTTGTTGGTGCCATAATCTGAGCCAGAAAAACCGTACTTCCCTCTATGAAAATGAAACCCACCCTCTCCATCGCGTTGCTTCATCAGCCAATTAATGTTGCGGTTAAACATAGGCTCATCAATTTGCAAACCCAGCTCACGTGTTAAGCTGAATTGTAGTAAGCCATAGGCTGACAAAGTAGTATGCGGCGGATTTCTTCCGTACCACTCAAAGCCCCCACTTGGGGTTTCATATGCGGCAAGCTTACCATAACCCATTTGGATTTTGCTGATTAAATCAGTTTGGGCGTACCCAGCATTTTTCTGCAGAACTTTTAAAGCCAAAAGGTTTGGGTAATTTGAAGAAGAAACCTGTTCGAAACACCCACTTGGCTGTCGCACCATACGTTTTGAAGTCGATTCTAGTAGTTCGGTAAAATCGTTCATCACAGAGAGCTTCAATTCGGCGGTGCCTTCAATTAAATCATTCATTTCCATGATCGTTTTTTTGCTAGATGTATTTCCAGCAACAACCAAAGACCGCGCGTGCCCCTTCGGCAAAATGGGTATTACATATCGTTCCGAGTTACGTTGAATCTTATCGAAATCGTAGAAATATCTAAACTGAATGCTCGTTGACTTACTTCCGGTTTGAAGTTCGGTATATACGTTTTTAGCTTCGTTTGGATTAAGGGTTAACGTATATCCTTTTCGTTCTCCGTTCAACTCGATCGAGTAGTTCATTGTTTTTATCTCATCTGAATGATTGATGCACTTCAACTCGATATTCGCATGATCACCTGCGGTAAGTGAGGTCGGAATGTTCGTGAATATCTCAATTTCATCTTGTACCACTATCGCTTCTTGAGCGTAAAAAACTTTTCCGGATGTAGGTTACCCCTTCACAGAAAATCATCATCCCGTCGTTCTTAAATGGTGTATAGAACTCAAATTTCCCTTCCCCGTTACTATTTGTGGTGGCTTCTGCATTCCAGTACGTTGTTTTATCTCCGAGTCGAATTGGTCCAGGATACGTTGTTGGATTTGGTGTATAGTTGTATTCTAAACGCACACCAAACGGAACTGAATAGTTGTGGTATTCATCGTTGTAGATGGTATAGTTCCCGTCGCCAGCTCCAAAATACCAATCATACCTCATAACAGACACGCTTTTCAGCAACGGTGGCGCCATCATATCAACCGACGATGAAGTGTAGTTGCGTGCTTCCCCGATCACGACTGCATCCAAAAACCCTTCATTTGTGGCAATCGGACTTCTATATCTTAATCGCCCTATTCGGTCGTACTGCACTTCGATTTTCTTGATTTCTTTCATAGACATACCCAACATCCCTGGTTTCAATGATTCGGCAAATCCGTGGTTGTAAAAGTTATATCCTTTCTGGATCGGATATTCCATCCTTTCTATTCCTTGTGAAATGACTAAGATTGGGTTGTTTGATAATACCTCTGGTGGAACTCCACCAAATTCAAACCTGCCCATACTGTCCGTTTCGGTTACATAACTTGTTTGTTTAATACGCACTTTAATGCCTTTCAGTTGCTGGACATTGACATTATATTGATAGACATATCCAGAGAAATAACTTGACACTCTTGGAAAAAACTGGTCTCTTTTCTGATACAGTTTTCCATTCTTGAAATCCCGCTTCCAGGCATGTTGGTTTACAATGCTTAATAATCGTAACGCCGATTTAGATTTGGTTTCTTTCTCGTCAAAATAGAAAGTTGGCTCTGTAATATCTTCGTCTAACTCTGATCCCAAATACATCCATGAAACGATGCTGTGAGAACGGTCTATCATTTGTTTCAGGTTCTGTTCACTGATAACGCGAATCGCAAAACTTGCTGGCTCATTTGCTGTATTGACGTTTAATTTGACGGGCTGCCCAAGGCTAACCATCTTTTTATTTGTGCTCAACGTGACATCTAATGCATCTGGTCTACGTACAAAAAGTTGTTGTCCATACACATCACCAGCATCACTTGTAAACTGAATGCCATAGACACCAGCTGGTAGCGATTGTAATGAGATTTGTGCATGAGTGATTGATTGATTAGGCTGCGGTGTCAATGTTTTTTGCATATAGACCTTCCCATTACCCACCAACCTTACATCCACTTGATGTGCTTGTTTACTTCGTGACTCCATTACCAAGTTTCCATGCATTTCATACACATGTACATACGGCTTGTTGTCGTGTACAATCGGTAAATCCACATCGTTTTGGGCAAGATTAGAAGTTGCGAAATAGTTGACTCCTTTTAGCGGGACAAAATTCACTTCAGCCATTCCTTTATGAAGACTTTCGAAGTTAGAAACCACCTTGCCGAACTGGTCGAGGATTTGTCCTTTGATATCCTTAGGATTCCCAAGGTTGTCGAAAGAATGAATGACAATCTTATTCGTCTCATTCGCTACTAAATAAGGTGTTCCCAATTCTGTGTACACCACCATTGACACGTTCTTGGTCAGTATCGGAATTCTAGTCATGGTGAATTCACTGGCGCCTTGAAACTCGGAACTAATTTTCACATAGGCAGATTCAATACTTTTTGTTGGTAAAACGAATTTTGTCGTAGCCTTTCCATTGGCATCAAGTCTGCCAGTTTGTTGGTTTATTGTTTTATCGTCAACGATTAGATATGCCGTATAGGATCCTCCGTCTATGGCTGCATTTCCACGTTTGGTCATGTGCACATTAGTACTAACCGTATCACCAGGTAGGTAGCTCGTTTTGCTACATTCTTGTTTGATAAAAAAGCTACGTTGAATTTGTTCTTGGATATAAATTTCTTTTTCGAATGACTTGGCTCTTTTGTCATTTAGCTGCCAACGTGTTGAAGCCTTTATACGCAACATGCCGCCGGTGTTGGGTAAATTAAAAATATATGAAAATCTACCAGAGAGTAAATGAACTACCACAGAGTCAATGGCCTTGTCTTTGGCATCAACCAATAAAACCTTGACCATTGAAGATTCAGGTTGTAGTTGATGTTTTTCGTTTACAACAAACACGGTAAAATGCAAACGTTCACTTGGAGTGTAAAAATATCTATCCGTGGTGACATAAATCTTTTCGGATTCGGTATAGTCTTGACCAAAAGAAGAAGTTGAGATGGCTCCTGACAGAAGTATCAAGGGCAATAAATAAATGATTTTGGGTAGATGCTTCATATATTAAGGTGCAAGTTAAATACTAAAACGTTGTATGGTTGACAAAATTGACAACGACAGAATTTGAGTTTACAAGTGGTATTTGTAAATACAATCACTAAATATTAAGTTTGCCTAACGAATGTTAGTTATGACAGAAAGGAAACTAGAAATTCTGACGATTGCGCAGGGTCTATTTATGACAAAAGGTTATCCTGCCACCAGCGTTAGAGACATAGCAAAAGCTGCTGGTGTTGAGGCTGCTTCGTTGTATAGCCACATCAACGGAAAAGAAGAATTACTGGATCGAACCTGCTTCGATTTAGCCGAAAAATTCCAAGACGGCATCGCAGAAGTGAATGATATTTATTTCGACGCTGCTCAAAAATTAAAGATGGCCATCGATACGCATGTGCACATCTTGACAAATAACATCGAAGCGGCGGTTGTTTTTCAACGCGACTGGCGACATTTAAACGATCACCGAAGAAACGACTTTATTCAATTGCGAAATAAGTACGAAGATGGTTTTAGGGTGATTGTCCAAAACGGAATTGACGAAGGTTTATTCAGTGAAGTAGACGTAAAGTTTGCGGCATTGACCATTTTGTCAAGCCTAAATTGGATTGTAGAATGGTACGACCCAAAAGGCAAATTAAGTGCTAGTCAAATAGCGGAAAACTTGTTTAATTTTACGTTCACAGGTTTAAGAAAATAATACGAAAGTTCAAAAACGATTTTAACATATAACTATGTACGGAAACGCATATATCGATCCAAACGAGAGACCAGATTTTTTAAAAGACGAAGATCCAATTAAGCTAGCTGAGTTCGAAGCACGGATTCAAGCTGGGGAAAAAATAGAACCTCAAGATTGGATGCCAAAGATGTACCGCAAACAGCTTATCAGAATGATTGAGCAACATGCGCACTCGGAAATTATTGGCTCCTTGCCGGAAGGAACATGGATTACACGTGCTCCTGGTTTCAGACGTAAACTCGCCTTAATGGCCAAGGTTCAAGACGAAGTTGGGCATGCACAATTGCTCTATTCAGCCGCAGAAACTCTAGGTAAATCTCGAGAAGATATGATCAATGATTTGATCACTGGAAAATCTAAATATTCGAATGTATTCAATTATCCAGCGATCACTTGGGCTGACTCAGCTGTCATTGCTTGGTTGATTGATGCAGGTGCAATCGTAAATCAATTGGCTAACTCGAAAGGAAGTTACGGACCTTATTGCCGTGCGTTAGAACGTATTTGTTATGAGGAATCTTTCCACCTAAAGTATGGACATGACAATGTGGTACATTTAGCAACAGGTACACCAAAACAACGTCAAATGGTTCAAGAAGCCTTGACAAGATGGTGGCCGCCAATCATGCACTTCTTTGGCCCTAGCGATAAAATATCGGTTCACTCTGAAATATTAATGAACTGGAAGGTAAAAATGGCTTCCAATGACCACATGCGTCAGACCTTTTTAGACATGTATGTGCCAAAGATTTGGGACCTAGACTTGGTGTTACCTGATCCAAATTTGAAGAAAAATCCTGAGACAAAATTGTGGGAATACACAGAACCTGACTGGGAAGAATTCAAACGTGTGATCAATGGCGATGGTCCTTGTAATGCAGAGCGATTGGCAGTAAGACGTATGGCTGAAGAAAAAGGACGTTGGGTGAGAAAAGCCATATTAAAGCAAGATGCTGACTATGTACAGCCGTTTGCCTAATAAAATTAGTTCCATTTGATTACATTTGGTGTACACGAGATTCCATATTATGAAAAAATTGTTCGGCTTGCTGTTGGCGCTGTTAGTTGGATTTTTTGCAAATGCACAACAAAATATTCCAAACGGAAATTTTGAAGATTGGGGTGTACACAAAACTGATGTTCTTGACACTTGGGTTGTAAGTGGCACCGTCAATCCTAGTACCGACGCTTATTCAGGTACGAAATCTATTCGGTTAGAAAATAAAGCATCAGCAAAAACACGAGGCTTCGTAACCTCTGGTCCTTTTGTTGGAAACAGGTTATTAGGCGTTCCGTATGACGAACAACCATTAAGCATTCGTTTTAGAGCTAAATATGATTTGGCATTAGGTGACCAAGCGCAAATGGCTTGTTTGTTTTCGTATAAAGGAAATACAATTGCCTATGCAGGTTTGACCATTGAGGGATCTAGTAATGATACCTTTTCATATTTCTCAGTACCGATTACATGGACTGTTAGTACAAATCCAGACAGTGTTGCACTCGCGCTAAGCTCATTGAACTTAGAGACACAAGAGTTTAACGGAGACGGTTATATCATCTTTGACGATTTACATTTTGCTACCATTTCAACTCGAAACAAGGCAATACCAAATGGTGATTTTGAAAACTGGACTACAAAAAAGCGAGACGATTTAACGTCATGGTATACCACCGACGACTACATATTTGAACTTACCGGACTCGAATTTCCAAATCCTTTAGTAGTGCAATCAAACAAAGGTCGTTCAGGTACAAAAGGCGTGGAATTAACTACTCAAGATTTGAACAACGACCTTATTCCTGGAATGATAGTAGTGGGCGATGCCTTCCGCGATTTTGAAAAACCCACATTTGCCATGAATAACCGTTGGAAATACTTTGAAGGTTATTACCAATACAAACCCGTCAATGGCGATTCAGCCTTCTTTGCGGCTTTCCTGTTTAAATCAGGTATTCCCATCGGTGGTGTCCAATTTACCATAGACCAAACCACTACTTCATATACCTATTTCTCTAAAGAGATCGCGTATTATACGAGTGTGGCACCGGACAGTGCAGTCGTATTTATTACCTCATCTAATCCAGATGATTCAAGAGGTGAGGGAAGCTGGTTGCTATTGGATGACATCCAGTTTTCGGATAACAATTCCAGTGTGTTTGACGTCAATCTCAATAAACTTACGGTGTATCCGAACCCGTTTCAAAACGAAATACATTTTTCTGGTATTGATCAAATGATTGGTGCCGATTTTACAATAGTTGACGTGCTGGGCAAACCAGTGACGGAAGGCATATTAACGCGCAACTTGACAGTTGATTTAACTGATCAATTACCGGGTGTCTATATACTTCACATCTCGGGCAAGCATGTCAAAACAACCAAAATATTAGTTAAAGAATGATTAAGTCATTAGACCCAAGAATTGACAGAGCTCAACTAACACATGATGCGATTGAGCCATTAAAAAAGATGGACCAGTTTCAAACATTCGAAGTGTTTCATCAAACCAAAAGAGGTCAACAACACGTACATGTAGGCATAGTACACGCACCAAACGCCGATATGGCGCTATTGTATGCGAAAGAGCAATATGCACGTAGAGGCGAAACTGCCAATATTTGGGTGGTTGCTTCTGAGCACGTTTCTGCAACAGAATATTTCGACCAAGACATATTCGAGACCACTCCAGAGAAATTTCACAGAGATCCTGCCACTTACAAAGTGATGGACAGAATTAAGGCGTACAAAAACCGAGTAAAAGCATAACATGGATTTTTTTAACGACAAACATGTTGAAGCAGCAAAAGACTTGCTTTACAAAATGGCAGATGATCAATTAATCATAGGTCACAGAAATAGTGAATGGACTGGTTTAGGTCCGATATTAGAAGAAGACATTGCTTTCAGTAGCATGGCTCAAGACAAACTTGGTCAGAGTGAACATTTATACAATTTGTTACACGAATTAGGTGAAGCTGATGCAGACACAGTAGCATTTACCCGAAACGAGAAACAATTTCATTGCTGCCATCTGGTAGAATTACCCATTGGTGAATATGATTTTAGTTTGATCCGTCATTTTCTTTTTGATATGGCTGAAGCAATTCGATTTGAAATGCTGGTTGATTCAAGCTATGAAAACCTAGCTCGTTTGGCACGTAAGTTTAAAGGTGAAATTAAATACCACACCATGCACGCGAATACTTGGGTGCAACAACTTGCGAATGGTAACGAAGAAAGCAAAACAAGGATGCAATCTGCTTTAAATATGGCATGGCCATTGGCTTTAGGCATTTTTGAACCTGGACAACACGAAACTGTGTTAGCTGAAGCAAATATTTTTGCCGGAGAAGCTGCCTTACAAGAAAAATGGACGGCTGAGATTACTGCCCTTATCACGAAGGCTGGATTGACAATTCCAAATGATGCTACTCCAGTTTATGGTGGAAGAACAGGAACACATACGCCTCATTTGCAACCGTTATTAGATGAAATGACCGAAGTGTATTCTATCGACCCTTCTGCAGATTGGTAATGGACAAAATCCTTCAAACAAAATATACAGAAAACGACATTCGAACCTTTTTAAAAGAGGTTAAAGATCCAGAGATTCCTCCTATTTCCATTGTGGACTTAGGCATCGTCACAAAAATTAACGTTTCGGAAACGAACGACGTTCATGTTACCCTAACGCCCACCTTTGCTGGTTGTCCTGCTCTAAAAATAATGGAAGAATTGGTAAAGGATCGACTTGAAAAAGAAGAAGCGTTAGGAAAAATAACAGTAGAAACAAGTTTTGAAACGACTTGGACGACCGATTTAATTAGTGACGAAGGTAGAGAAGCCTTGTTAAAACATGGATTGGCGCCTCCTAAGCAAAATGTTGGTTATATGGAATTGGATGTGTTGTCTGATACACCTTGTCCGTTTTGTTCAAGTAGAAATACGACCTTAAAAAGTCCATTTGGGCCAACCCTCTGTAGAAGTTTGCACTATTGCAACAATTGCCTCCAGGCATTCGAAGGATTTAAACCCGTTTAGCGTTTTGTAAAGAAGTACATTTGTTACGTGCAGTATGCCGTTGTAGACATAGAAACCACAGGTCAGTCGAATAAGATTACCGAGATTGCCGTTTATGTGTATGACGATGAAAAACGTCAGATTATTGAAGAATATGCTTCTTTAGTGAATCCTGAATGCGCCATCCCTCCTTTTATCACCAAACTCACAGGAATTGATAACGATATGGTGGCCTCGGCACCCCGGTTTTTCGAAATCGCCAAAGACGTTCATCGAATCACAGAAAACAGAGTGTTTGTAGCGCATAATGTCGCTTTCGACTACAATGTCATTCGTGGTGAATTTAAGGATTTAGGGGCAGATTATCGCCGTAAAAAAATATGTACTGTTCGCTTAAGTCGTAAAATATTTCCTGGCTTAAAGTCCTATAGTTTGGGGAAACTTTGCGTGTCCTTAGACATCCCAATACACGACCGTCACAGAGCCACAGGCGATGCAAAAGCCACAACCATATTGCTCGAAATGCTGTTAAACAGCAATAAACCACAAGTTGAGTTGGTGGCCAAAGGAAAAACAAAGGAGGGAAGCTTGCCTCCTCATTTACCTCGAGAAAGCTTTGAAAAACTGCCTGACCAAACTGGCGTATATTATATGCACAACGAAGAGGGTAAGGTTATCTACGTTGGCAAATCAAAAGAGATACGCACGCGCATTAGCAGTCACTTTTCCGACAATAGCTTGCGAAAGCTCTCATTTAAAAATCAGATATTCGACATCACGTATCAGATTACTGGTTCTGAGTTTTTAGCATTATTAGTTGAAGCCGCAGAAATTAAAAACCACTTCCCAGAATTTAATCGAGCCCAGAAATACTCGGGAACGGGATATGCGCTTTACCAATACCATGATCAAAAAGGCATATTGAGGATGGACGTGGTAAAGAACAGAAAGTTTTTAGACAAACCTATTGCCTCATTTTCAAACACAACTCGGGCTAAAACCTTTCTACGCGAGCTGGTCGAATCCTTCAACTTGTGTTCAAAAATGACCGGTCTTCAAAAAACAAATGAAGCCTGTTTCGATCATCAAATCGGCCGATGTCATGGTATATGTGTAGGTAAAGAAGACGTTTCCTCTTACAATGAAAGAGTCAACGAAGCGGTTGAAAGTTTTACCCTACAATGCGGCACCTATCTCGTTTGGTTAAAAGGCAGAACACGGGAAGAAAAATCGTTTATTTACATTGAGAACGGCATTTATAAAGGTTATGGCTTTGTGGACCCATTGACTCAAATGAACAATATTGGTGAGGTTTTAGAGACCATCATTCCCCAAAAACACAACGCCGACATTCAGCATATTTTGAATGCGCAAATGCAAAATGTTCCCGCAAAAAACATTGTCCATTTTTCAACTGCTCAATAGAGTGGAATCATTCGTTCTTTAGATTTGTCTAAATTCACGATTAATCGATTGACGTCTGGTTGCCGAAAAACATACCGACAAACAAATTATTGAACGCGTATTATCGGGTGAGCAGGAACTGTTTGCCTTAATTATAGATCGGTACAAAGACCGAATAGCTGGTGTTTGCTTTAATATGTTGAAGGATCGAAACACGGCTGAAGAAGTAGGACAAGAAACCTTTATTCGGCTATACAAATCTCTGTCACAATATAATTTCAAAAGCAGTTTGGGTACATATGTAACCCGAATTGCGATTAATCTCTCCTTAAACAAACTAGATTCAATCAAACGACGAAGAAATCGGTTTGTTCAACAGGAAGAACACCATAAGGCTTTTGAGTCGACAGAAGCTTCCTTTAGTGCAGAAATGGAAAACAAGGAGTTGGTCGAAATTGGACTCCAAAGTCTATCCCCTGAAGCACGAAGTGTGGTTGTTCTCAGAATGATTGAGGGATACTCTGTGAAAGAAACTTCCGATATGTTCGGAATAGCAGAGGGCACTGTTATGTCTAAACTAAACAGAGCGATGAAGAAGATGAAAGAAACGTTAATAAAATATTCGCTTAAAAATGAATAACCTAGAACACATATTAAAATCACATGGTGAGACGAAGCAACGATTCAGTGAATCGTTCACACAAACCGTCATGGATCAAATTAAATCCATAAACACTTTACAAGTTAAGGTAATCTCAATCTGGCAAAGTAGGGTCTGGAAGTTGGCCGCGGCCTGTTTCGTAGGCTGTATCATTTCGCTTTATGCCTTAGACGGTACGGTATCTGTTGATTCAATACTCGGTCTTTCAGAATACAGTGATATTGAGATTAGTCAATCTTATCAAACCTATAGTGTTTGGGACGCAGAATATTAATTAGAATCAAATGAAAACAAATTTACGTATTGTCATTATTGGGCTGATTTGCTTGACACTGGGTGTGGTCATTGGGTTTTTTACAGCAGGCCGAATTACGAAAAAACGCATTCACCAAAAAGTTGAAATGCAACAGCCACCAAGATTCAAGTCTATTTTAGAGGATAAATTGGATTTAACTCCAGCACAACAAGATGCGTTTGATAACGTTTTTAAAGAACACATGGGTCGTATGCAAGCCATGGACAAAGAGATGTTTGAAAAGCGTAAGTCAGAGTTTGACGCTTTGTTTTCAGACTTAAAACAAGGCTTAGATGAAGCCCAAATGAAGAAGTTAGAACGATTTGCAGAAAGGTTTAAATCGCGCAAACATCGACCAAGACCAGAACATCCTCCACGAAATAGGGAATAGATGGTCAAAATGCATTGTCAAATAAGCAAACAATAGATAAAATGAAAAAAATTAAAATTACAGCTTTACTGATTGTCCTAGGGGCAGGTTTAGCGTTTGCACAAGGTCCTAGAGGAGAACATCCTAGAGGCGACATGATGAAAAACAAGATCGAACACTTGGATTCGATAGTGGATTTAACAGAGGATCAAAAAACAAAAATCACAGCGTTACAGACTGACTTAAAAGTCAAAATGAAAGAAGCGCGGTCTAATCAGGACAGAGACGCAATGAAAGCGTTGCGCGACAAGCATAAGTCGGATATCGAGGCCATCCTAACGCCAGAGCAAAACGAAAAATTAAAAGCGGCGAAGGAAGCAAAACGAGCTGATATGAAGGAAATGCGTTCTGAATTGAAGAAATACAAGGATGAACAAATCAAACCAACCTTAAAGTTAAAACGTGAAGAATTCGACAAGTCTTTGACTGAAGATGAGAAAGCAACTATATCAGCCTTAAGGACTGAAATGAAAGCAATGCGCGCGAATAAAAAGACTGAAAGTGACGGCAAACCACAGCACCGGGATCCTGAGCAACGTAAGTTAATGAAGGAAAAATTGGATGCCAGTCTGGCTCCTATAGTAGAAGCTCACAAAGCAGAATTAGAGAAAGTAGAGTCAGATCTACAACCATTGCGTGATACTTGGAAAGCCGATATGGAACAGATTAAAGAAAAGCACGATGCTGTTTGTAAAGACAAAAAGTGTAAAGGTAAAAAAGGCAAACATAAAAGAGATCATGCCGACAAAGGCACTATGAAATACTATAAATTCTTACTGATGAATTTTGAATAAGTTGGCTTAAAAACTCGTTCAATTGGGGCTCTGCATTGCAGGGCCCTTTTTTATTTATTCAACCACGACTGAACCACTTCTGGGCTTAAAGCCGGAATGTCCAATTTGTTTTTCTTACGATAGCCATTCAAACTTTGAGATAGCTTGCCTGCACTGTCTTCTTTTCTTAAAATATTCACCGTGATATAGCCCATCTCCTTGATGTGTTCCACCCATTCTTCAGGGACACCAATTGCAGTGAACTTATCATTAGAATCAGGCTGAGTGACCTTCTCCGGGCGCATTTGTGGGAAGAACAGTACTTCTTGTATACTTTCTTTATTCGTTAAGAGCATCACTAAACGATCAATACCAATTCCGATTCCAGAAGTTGGAGGCATCCCGTATTCTAGGGCTCGTAAAAAATCCTGGTCTAAGAACATGCCTTCATTGTCCCCTCGTTCCAATAACTTGGCTTGGTCTTCAAACCGCTCTCGCTGATCAATTGGATCGTTCAACTCACTATAACAATTCGCCATCTCCTTTTTGTTGATGATTAACTCGAATCGCTCTGTTAAGGCTGGATTATCTCTGTGTTTTTTAGTGAGCGGACTCATTTCAACCGGGTAATCCATCAAGAAGGTTGGTTGAATCAAGTGGTGCTCACAAGTTTCTCCAAAAATCTCATCGATCAACTTCCCAAGACCCATGGTATCGTCTACTTGAACATGCAATTCTTTGGCGATGGCTCTCACCTCATCCTCAGACTTCCCAGTTAAGTCGTGACCCGTGTATCGTTTGATTCCTTCAAATATTGGAAGTCTTTCAAAAGGCTTTCCAAAATCAATGGTCGTATCTCCAAACGTGATTTTATCGCTTCCAGTTACTTCTAAACAAATGGTACGAAGCATTTCTTCAGTGGTATTCATCATCCACTTATAGTCTTTGTAAGCTACGTACAATTCCATTTGTGTAAACTCAGGGTTATGGGTTTTATCCATTCCTTCGTTTCTAAAGTCTTTTGCAAATTCGAATACACCTTCGAAGCCGCCAACGATTAAACGTTTTAGATATAATTCATTCGCTATTCGTAAATACAACGGAATATCCAAGGCATTGTGGTGTGTGATAAACGGACGTGCTGCAGCACCTCCTGGTATCGATTGTAGTATCGGCGTTTCAACCTCTAAGTACCCTTTTGCTTCTAAAAAATTTCGCATCGAGCGAATGGTTTTTGTTCGAGCAATGAAGGTCTTTTTAACTTCAGGGTTTACTAATAAATCAACGTACCGCATACGGTATCGTGCTTCAGGATCAGTAAATGCGTCATATTTTTTACCATCCACTTCCTTTGGCATTGGTAGTGGATTTAGTGATTTACATAAAATCTTAAAGGAAGTTACATGGATGGACGTTTCCCCTGTTTGTGTTTTAAACACATGACCAGAAACACCAATAATATCTCCGATATCCAAGTGCCGTTTAAACACCTCGTTATACATGGTTTTATCCTCATCCGGACAAATTTCATCTCGGTTGAAGTACACCTGAATTCTGCCAACCTCATCTTGCAATACTGCGAAACTGGCTTTTCCCATGATGCGTCGAACCATAATTCGTCCAGCGAATGTCACATTAAGCGTTTCCTCTGGATTCGACTCGAACTGCTTTTTAAGTGCTACAGAATTTGCGGATACGACAAATTCCTCGGCAGGATAAGGATCAATGCCAAGGTCTCTAAGTTTCGCAAGCGACTCACGTCGTTGAATCTGTTGTTCGTTTAAGGCCATGTATTAAAATTTTCCGCGAATATACTTGAATTGACAAAGGTTTTAAGTCAAAGCAACGTATTGTAAATCAATAGAATCTTAACTTTGTTAGCTAGGCGAATGAAGTTACGAATTCAGCTTTTTCTTTCTATACTATTCTACGTTGCGACGTTTCAGTCGAGCTTTGGTCGCATTGCGCATCAACCACACGCTTCTGAACCCTTTTTATTTGAAGAAAACAAAGGCCAATTTGATGAGGCTGTTTTGTACCGATGCAAACTACCAAATGGGTACTTATTCTTGGAAAAAGGAGGCTTCACCTATCTTTTTGAAAATCAAGAAGACAAAGCCGAACTCATGGAACTCATGCATCAACATAGTTTTATGGGGCCGCCTCAACTGGTCACTCAGCGTTCACATAGCGTAAAAATTGAGTTTGTCGGTGCCAATACAGGTGGCGCTGTGTTGGGTTTCGACACGACTTCTTACTACCACAACTATATCGTTGGTTCCGATAGAAGCAAATGGCAATCCAAAGTGCGGTTGTATCGTCACATCCAGTATACTGGCCTGTATGACAACATCTTTTTAGATTTTTATACCGACGCCAACGGCTTTTTAAAGTACGATTGGCGGATATTCTCTGAGGGAAATCCCAGTGATATTCAATTAAACATCACCGGCGCGGATTCGATTGAGGTTTTGCATGACAGTTTATTCATTCATACATCTTGTGGAGTACTTACTGAAACGCCACCAATCATTGAATTACATCAGTCAAACCAATCAAAAGGTCCATCAAATACAGGAACTCCTTCCTGTCGCTTTAACCTGAATGGTAACATACTGATGTATGAGGTATACGATTATCCAGAGTCACAATCGAGCGAAGCGCTAGGAGGTTTTACAATCGATCCAGCCTTAATCTTTTCAACGTATTCAGGATCACGTGGCGACAACTTCGGGTTTACGGCGACTTACGATTCAAAAAGTAACTTATATGCCGGTGGCATTACCGATGGGAATCAAGGCAATTATCCTGTGACGGCAGGAGCCATCCAAAAAGATTATGGTGGCGGCGGCATTGGGGTTCCAGCGGCAGGTTTGCCTTGCGATATTACCATCAGCAAATACGATTCAGCTGGAACGACCTTACTCTGGGCTACATATTTGGGTGGTTTTAATAATGAATACCCGCATAGTTTAGTCGTAAACCAAGACGATGACTTATATATATTCGGAACTACGTATTCAGAAGATTTTCCAACTTCTTTAACAGGTTATGATACCACATATAATGGTTCAGGAGACATCATTGTCTCGAAGATTTCGGAAGATGGCACCGTCTTATTAGGCTCCACATTTATTGGCGGGTCTGATGCCGATGGTTTGAACTCTAACTCCGCTTTGCGGCATAATTACGCCGACGATTTTCGTGGTGACATCATTCCTGATGAATCACAAGATGTTTTTGTAGCAAGTTGCACCAATTCGTCAGATTTTCCTTTGGTTGACGCCATTGATACGACCATTAAATTTCAAGAGGGCTGTTTATTACAGTTAAACTCCGACCTATCACGACTTAAATGGTCGACTTTTCTGGGGGGCAGTTTACAAGACGCTTTGTTTAGTGTAAAAGTGGATGTGGACAGTATGGTGTATGTTGGTGGTGGAACATCCAGTAAGGATATAAAAACGTCAACAAATGCCATACATAAAGATTACCTTGGAAACGTTGATGGGTATGTGGCAGCGTTAAATAGAAAAAGTCACAAACTGGTACAATTGTCGTATTGGGGAACACCTCAATATGATCAGATCTATTTCATTGATTTAAATGAGGATGGCGATTTATTTGTCGCTGGTCAAACCAATGGAAACATTGCACCGTCTTCTGCATCTATTTACGGTGCTGCGAATAAAGGTCAATTTATTGCCAAACTAGACACGGGCATTTCAGTGATAAAATGGCAAACATCATTTGGTGCACGTAATAATGAAATTGACATCTCACCTAGTGCATTTTTGGTTGACAATTGCGAACACATCTACATGAGTGGTTGGGGAAGTGATGTAGATCCTAGCCTAAATCCGGGTTCAACGATTGACTTAGAAACAACGGCCAATGCGGTTCAACAAACCACAGATGGAAACGACTTTTATTTATTGGTATTGGACAAAGATGCGCAAGGTTTATTGTATGCCACCTACTTTGGTGGTGACACAACCGACGACCATGTGGATGGCGGAACGAGTAGGTTTGATAAAAAAGGTGTTGTTTACCAATCGGTTTGTTCTAGTTGTCCAGATCCAGGTAATCCAGGGCATCAAGATTTCCCTGTGACACCAAATGCTGCTTTCACGAAGAATTTGAGTCCGCGCTGTAGTAACGCAAGTTTCAAAATTGATTTACAAATCAAAACCGACGTAGATGCGTACTTCATTCCCAATCCCATTATTGGGTGCCAACCTTTGGTAGTCAATTTTGATAACAGAAGTGACATCGCACAAAAATTTTACTGGGACTTTGGTGATGGCATAACGGATTCTACCACCTTAAATCCGGTTCATACGTTTGAAAAACCCGGTATTTATGAGATTAGTTTAACCGTTATTGATTCCAATGCCTGTAACATTTCTGACGTCTTTAAGAGAAAAGTGGAAGTCCTCGGAAAAGCCACTGCCGATTTTAAATTCAATTTAGATCCATGTTCATTTGAAGCGTCTTTTGAAGTAGTGAGTGACGATGTATTTAACATTTTGTGGCGTATTAGTGATGGTACCACAGAAACTGAAGAAACGTTTAAGCGCATATTTGAGCCAGCGTCGATAAACAGTGTGACACTGATTGTAAACGAAGGCACGCCTTGTGCAGATTCTATCACGAAAGAAATTTCAACGGCAAATGCAGCCAGTAGAGAGGTGTTTATACCAAACATCTTTACTCCAAATGGAGATGCTTTAAACAACTCGTATTGTATTGACGGATTTTTAGATGGATGTGACGAGTTTGAATTATGGATTTATAATCGCTGGGGCGAGTTAGTGTTTAACACCACAGACATGAAGGAATGTTGGGATGGAAACGTTTCCAACTCAACCACAGAGTATCCAGCCGGCACCTATTTTTACATTTTAGAGGTAACCGAAGGCAAGTTCAGTGAAGACCACTATTCGGATCTAAAAAAGTATAAGACGTCGGGAACTGTGACGTTGGTGAGGGATTAGGCTTACAACTGTTTAATCAATTTATGGACTGTAACTCGTTGTCCTTCTCTCAGAATCGCGGCAAAATACACACCTGCAGACAGCTTTTTTAAGTCAATTTGTTGATGCCCATCTTGAAGTGATGTTTTATTAAAAACAACATTTCCTTCCAAGTCATATATTTCCAAATCATATACATTGGGTGACCAAGGATTTATGGTCACATCAATAAATGCATTAAACGGGTTTGGCCCAACAACGACTTCAATATGCGGTGTTGCTGGGTCTAAACAGATCAGTTTAGACAACTCAGAAGCACCATCAAAATCCATTTGTTTTAATCGGTAGCAAAGCGTGTTGGAGCTTGCGACAATTGCGCTTTCATCGACAAAAGTATAATCCGTTAACGAAACCGAATTCCCTGAACCACTGACTTCACCAATGTCATCAAATTCAAAACCGTTTAATGCGCGTTGAATGACAAACTTGTCATTGTTTATTTCCGATGCCGTTGTCCATGATAGTTGAACCTGTTTAGGTAATCGATCACCAGAAAAATCTATAAGGGTCACTGGCAAAGGTCCTCCACCACCATTTCCACCGCCACCGCCGCCAACACCAGAAAAACCATTCGCGAATGTTCCGATGACGCATAAATCATCACCATTAAATACCGTATCTCTACTCGTCGCAGAAGGTAAAGTTCCTTGCGCAACGGTACTGCTACCTATGGCGTTTGTGGTTTTAAACAACTGAACATCTTTCCCAAATTCACCTGTCGCAGTTTTCCAGCCTGTGTATTCTGCATTTGTATAATACATGGCAATCTTCACTGATGCAGAGGTATTGTTGGTTGTTGGTGTAATTTTTATGGTTTTAGCGAAAATTTTATTTTCCGCTTGTGTGTTGGTGTCAAAATCTTGGGCCCCAGTTCCTGTCCCGTCAATTTCAACAGTCGTTGCGCCAAAATTATGTGCGCTTAAATTCCAAATAGAAGCCATCAATTTGCCATTTGAAGAATAGTAATGTGCAGAATCGTTTGCAGGTAAATCTAGGATCTTAGTAAACACAGTTGATTCTATTCCAGCTCCAGTGATTTTAGCGTTAGTAGGGCCGCTAATGGCGAAATCATCCACCAGGAAACCAGCTCTGTCGAATCTATCACTAAAATTGTCTGAGACTTCAAACACGATTCTAAATCTCACATCTGAGTTTCCAGCTAAAGAAGATACATCATGTGACGATGCACTTTTTGTATAATTGTTCGACCAACCAGTCTCATCGCTAAAGATATATGTGCTTATTTGACATCCTACGGAGGGTCCTCGACCATACCACCCTGTACCTGTAGTTTCGGAACCTAACCGCACCCAGGTAGTTCCTTGATTAAGTGAATATTGAACTTGGACACCAGTAGGCCCATTGCAATAACCAGCTTCCATGCTTTTAATAAAGCTTAGGGTATAAGTCCCAGATGCTGAGAAATTAAAACTTGGTGTTAACAATGCGCACTCCATGTCTGCGTCAAACATGTCACCATCCAAATCTGTAACCCAAGCATTCGATCCATTATAATGGCTGGTACTAAAATAATTACTTGGTGCTCCGCGTTCCCATAATTGGGTTTCACCATCTAGAATTTCACCAGCAAAATGCCACGCATTTGATTCCATGTCTCCACCATCTGAGTTTGTATACGGAATGCCTAGGTTCGGCAAAATTTGTATTGTTTTAGTTGCCGTAATTGAACCATTAATGGTGAGTTTCACTGTATACAATCCTCCTTCACCAAATGTATATGAAGGGTTTTGAGATGTTGACTCCGCAATACCATCATTTTCAAAATCCCAACTCCAACTAGTTGCACCATAGGAATCGTCGTAAAAATCAATCTCTTCTCCTACATATGCTATATCCGTTGACGACGCGATTTGAGCCACAACGCGATTTGAGAAATACTTCGTAGTAAAAACACCTCTACCGTGTGTAGCGGCCAGTAACAATGAATCAGAATCCCGATATTGTAACATATCTACGCGACAATTCGCCAAGCCTGTATTGGACACCGCCCAATCGGTAGTGCCACCAGAATTCAAATTGGTTGTACTCCAAACACCTAATTCTGTGGCTAGCAATGCACTGTCTCCACCCCACGGACTAAAAATTGCCCAACGAACTGGCATATCAGGCAAGTTCCCTTCAACGGAACTCCATGATGTTCCTGTATTAGTAGTTTCCCAAACGCTAGTGGTTCCATAATTTGAATACGTCACTAACAGATGTGTAGGATCGAATGGGTCTTCTGCAATGCAACTAACAGTAGCACCTGTTTTAGGAAGGCCTGTAGAAATACTGTCAGCTACCATTGACCCATTTGCGCTTGTTATTCGAACAACGTTGCCCAATTCTGTTCCAACATATACAACTGTTGGGTCATCTGTTGACACCAAAATTGCTGAAGCCTGACTACTATTCATTTCATTTAGGGTCGTATCGGTTTGGACTGGGGTGCCACCAATGTTGGCCCATCTATACAATTTTCCTGCGCTACTTCCGGCATATAGTATTTTGTTGTCACTATCATAATCTGATGCATTAATAAAATTTCCAACACTACTACTATAACTGGTATACGATAGAAACCCATCAGTTGATATGCGAATGTTGTTATTGGTGTAAGCCGTTATCTGTGTATCAGGGTCTTGTTGATCAATATGGCAAAAACCACCATCACCTCCAGTGACTTCATCGGTCGAATTGATCCCACCTGATTGAAATCTTTGAGACCCATTGTCTTGCGAACCGGTTAGAAAATAATTTGTCAATGATGTTGGATGGATTGCTGCTGCATAAAACTGGGTTACATTAAAACCACTATTAATCATTTTCCATGTTGGAGGAGATGCTTGAGAATTCTCCGTAATGTATATTCCTCCATCATTACCGTTAATCATGGTATCAGAACTTCCGGGAGCGAATAACAACACATGGTGATCAGAATGCACTTCAGAGTATCCACCACAGCCTACCCATGAGGATAATTGTGTCCAAGTTGTTCCACCATTTGATGTGCGAAACAAATTAATACCCCCTACGTACAAAACATCTTCGTCTGTAGGGTCCACAGCCGAAGCAAGGTTATACCATGCTTGATTTCTTGTAAAATCCGTCGATGCGCTTGAGCATTGATCTAACCAGGAAATAGTAGTACATGTTGTCCATGTAGTACCTCCATTGATAGATTTCATAATTTTACTGATGCCGTTCCCTGTCCCTTGGCACAAGGCATATATATAATCTGAATTTGAAGGAGCACATACTAAATCAATCCTTTGCTCACCCAAGGTATTAGCGTTATAGACTAAACTCCATGTCTTAGCCGAATCTGTTGATTTAAAGATACCATCGTCCGTAAATAAACCCATGGATGCATAAAAGGTCTTCCCATCAGCTGCCATTTCTATATCTGCACAACGATCACGTTCTACCGTACTTGTTGCTGTATAACGCTCTAACACCTCAGTAAACGACGTGCCACCGTTTGTAGATCTGTAAATTCCACCGTTGTTAATGTAATATCCTTTTGTTCCGACGATTAAGTTACCTGAACCATCCACTATCAATTTATTGACATAGGAAAAATTATCTCCAGTTGTGGCGGACAATTGCGTCCAAGTGGACCCAGTATCAGTACTTTTCCATATCCCATCTCCCTGCACTGCATCTACATTAAAATAGCCCTCGCCTGTACCAAAATACATAATAGAAGCATCCGTTGGGTCTTGGGCTAAAGCGGTGACCGCCATGTTGCCAAAAAAATCATTGACTGGGGTCCACTCCACAGTAGTTGCGTAGATATTGGTTGTCTTCCATAAACCCCCAGCCACAGAACCAGCAAAAACGGTTTTGTTTGTTGGGTCAGATGCATCAAATAAGATTACTCGGTTACGTCCTCCAACGTTATTCGGTCCTCTTTCCTGCCATGTGATACCGCTTATTGCAGCTTTCCCCTGACGGAGTTCTTGGTCTCTTATAACGTCATACACTGCCTGCAAACGTTCTCGTGGTACTACTCCTAATTCAGGATCTTTGGTTCGGTCAAATTCCTGTTGGTAAGCCAAGTCTACTCGGTCTCTGAGGGGTAGTTTATCATTTAATGAATTTTGTTTGGTATCGATCTTAAGGCCAAAATAGTTTGAGGAAAGTGTGATTCCTAGGACCATCAAACTTGCAAAGACAACGGCAAGCCCATATCGAAAAACTGATTTTTTCATCATTAAATCTTCTTTTAAACGTTCGTAAGGGTTAGTAGTTCTTTACGAAGATAGAAAAATAGACGCTAACCTACTGGCGAGTTAACACTTTTCCACAAAAAAGCCCAGTTGAATCACAACTGGGCTTTCTATTAATTCTTTTGTTTTAAGCCAATACTTCGGCCATTTTGATACCAATCTGTGCTGGGGAATCCACTACGTGAATACCGCATTCGCGCATAATGGCCTTTTTCGCTGCAGCTGTATCATCCTTGCCACCAACAATAGCACCTGCGTGACCCATTCTACGCCCTTTTGGGGCTGTTTCGCCAGCGATAAAGCCAACCACAGGTTTGGTGCCGTTTTCTTTGATCCAGCGTGCTGCATCGGCTTCCATACTCCCTCCAATTTCACCAATCATAATGATGCCGTCTGTATCAGGGTCATTCATTAGCAATTCCACAGCTTCTTTAGTTGACGTACCAATAATTGGATCGCCGCCAATTCCGATAGCAGTTGATTGACCTAAACCTGCCTTTGTAATTTGATCGACTGCTTCGTAAGTAAGTGTTCCAGATTTAGATACGATGCCTATACGACCAGGTGTAAAAATAAAGCCTGGCATAATGCCCACTTTGGCTTCACCAGCCGTCATGACTCCCGGACAGTTCGGACCTACCATTCTGCAATCTTTGTCGCTCAAATAAGCCTTTACCTTAATCATGTCTTTGGTTGGAATTCCTTCTGTTATACAAACAATGACTTGGATGCCTGCGTCAGCAGCTTCCATAATTGCATCGGCAGCAAAAGCCGGTGGTACAAAAATGATGCTGACATCTGCGCCTGTAGTTTTAACTGCTTCTTCTACAGTATTAAAAACAGGTTTATCTAAATGGCTTTGGCCACCTTTCCCTGGTGTAACGCCACCAACCACTTGGGTGCCATATTCTATCATCTGACCAGCGTGAAAAGTGCCTTCACTACCAGTAAATCCTTGCACAATAATTTTTGAGTCCTTATTGACTAAAACGCTCATATTTTACTCTCCGTTTGAGCGGGCAAAGTTATGGATTTAGATGAAAGAAACTACGACAGAAAGTGAATCCCTATCGAATGATACTTAGAACACCATTGATGGTTTCCCAGCGTCCAGTTTCTATGTTTCGGTAACGCACAATATACACGTAACTACCAATATGTGGTTCTTTCCCATTCACAGTTCCATCCCATTTTTCAATCGGATTATCAGAGAAGAAAACTTGTTCACCCCACGTATTAAATATCGTCATTGTATAACCCTGTACTTCTGCCACCATTCCGTTGATACCAAATAAATCATTAATTAAATCTCCATTTGGTGAGAAAGCAGTCGGTGCGTGTAAGAAGAAATCTAACTTCACATGAATATTACGCTCTGTTGTATCACTACACCCGTTTGCCGCAATGGCAATTAAGGTTGCAAAATAGTCGCCAGGCTCTAAAGTATGATCTACGATTGCTCCTGAATGCGTTGTTCCATCGGTGATTGACCAATTAAATGTAATTGCATCTGCAGAAGACTCATTCACAAATTGAATCGCAGGCTCAAGTAAGCTTGGCTCCTCTGGGTTAAAACTAAATGCAGCCACAGGTTTTGCCAAAACATCAATTGGATTAGCTAAAACAAGGGTGTCTCTACATCCAGCTGCACTCAAGGCATCAACTGTTACAGTAAAACTACCAGGTGTTTGATATACATGGGTCGGACTCATAACCGAACCAGTATTTCCATCGCCATAATCAAAATTATACTGAGTAATTGTACCTGCAGCGATTGTTGAGTTATTGGTAAATGTGACTAACAATGGTTGACATCCAGAAATAGGATCCGCAACTATATCAATCATTGGTAATGGTGCGATTGAGAAGCTTCTTGATACAGAATCTTTACATCCAAAAGCAGATGTAGCGATTAACTTTATTGAATACTCTGCTGGCGCCGCGAAGAATCTAGAAACCACGGATCCAGATGTTACCGTTCCATCGTCGTACGTCCAATCTTCACTTGAAATACTTCCACTTGTGATGGTTGAATTTGAAGTAAATGTTGTGTTATCTCCAAGACAAGTATCTACATAGCTAAATCTAGGCGTTGGTAAAGGATACACTTCAACGTCAACCACTTTTGTTCCAGCACAACCCGTAGAACTAGTTACGTTAAGTCGAAGGGTATTGGTTCCAACCGTAGTTGCTTTAATGATTGGCGTTTGCACCGTTGATTCAAGAGTATTATTTAAGTACCAATTGTTACCAGTTATACTTTCACCGGCTTCAATTGAGCTTGTGTTCACAGGCTCAAGGTTTTCTCCTACACAAACTGGAGAAACTGTGAAATCGGCTGTCGGTTTCGCATAAATGTTGAATGAATCCAAATGACTCATTTTACAATTGTACTTAGTAACCGCATCTAAAGTAATTTCATATCTACCTGTGGTTGCATAGTTTAATTTAACTGTATCACTCGTTTGCGTTGAACCGCCTACTGTCCAGTCCCATGTTTTTACTGAATCACCATCGAGGTCAAGTATTGCTGCAATTTCTGCGTCGGTATTTTGACAGATACTCGGAATATTAAACCCAATGATTCTTGGATTGTAAATCGTTATAGACAACGTTGCAGTATCACGACATCCCTGATCAGAGACCGCGATAAGCTCAATATCTTTCGACCCTTTTGACGTATACTTCACTTTAGCCGTATCGCTTGTTGAAGTAAATCCATCATCTAAATTCCAGAACGACTGCGCCATAGTACCACCAGTAATGGTAGAGGTATTCGTAAACGTAATTGTATCTGATAAACAATTAGATGAGTAAGAGAAATCTGCACTTATGTTAGGATCCACCTGCACTTGTTTCGTTATCGAATCTCGACAGAGGGTATCTAGTGAGCCAACTAAGGTCACGTCATACATACCGTCGTTTGCAAACTGATGATTTACATCCTTTGTAGTATACTCAACTGAATTTGGGAATTTCCATTTCCAATCTTTCAAGTGTGCCTTTATCCGCTGTTGACGTATTGGTGAAATCAACTCCTAATTGCGCACAAGTATCTTTAAAATCAAAATCTAAAATGAATCGCGGATGTTTCAACAATGTGTCTTGGTGTGTCGCAACACAACCGCTATCTGTGGTCACAGTTAAGTGAGCGATGTACGTACCTGAGTCTTGATAAAAATGTTTAGGTGAAGCAAGTAAACTTGAATCTCCATCTCCAAACATCCACTTATTACTAGCAATACTTCCAGTTCGAACAGTGGAAGTATTCACAAACTCAGTACTGTCGAAGAAGCAAACATCTTCCACTGTAAAATCTGCTATGGGCAGTGGACTTATAGTAATAGTCCGTTTCATGGTATCGGTACATTGATGATCCGTTTTCACAATAAACCTGACATCAAACTGGCCCGAAGTATCGTAATAAAAGGACGAGTTGACTGCATACTTAGTGGAATTATTATGGAAAATCCATTGTCGCGAAATGATGTTATCATCTCCCTTTGCCTTACTTGAATCATAAAAATTCACCGTCGCTTTCTCACACAACAAGGTATGACCGAAATCCGAAATAGGTTTGCTATTCACACGAACCTCCATGAGTGGTTGAGTCATACGTCGAACAACCGTCGAAAAGTACTTTGTACGTATATAGATATACCTTGTACGTTCCAGTATCTTGGAACATGTGCTTGGTAAACTGGGCCGTATCACGTGTACCGTCCCCGTAATCCCAAATCCATTGGCTCACTTTGTACTCAGCTTGACCTTCAAATTCTGCTGAATCTCCTAAACAGATAGAGTTAATATCAGCTTGTTGTTCAGCCGAGTTTACCAATTCAATTTGAGCTGTTAAATCTCGAACGTTGGCTCCAGCCGAATATCCATATGATTCATAATCCGCAAATCCATAAGCAATAGCCAAAAACCAACATCCGAAGACATTTGATGGTTTCCTTTAGTTACTGTGATTTGTGAGTAAGAGTAGTTTTGATATTTCGGCACCTTTGTAAAAGACGCCGTTTTTCCATCAATTCTAAATGAACTAATTCCTGAATTAGGTATTATCACATTGATGTAATGGTCCTCAATATCCTCATACTCAGATGAATAAACCGTAATTTGTTTTAGGGTCTGCTCAATAGGGTTCAATATCGTCATAGACGGATCACCGTCACCCCCACATTTTCGAGAAGTTTGGTACTGTGCCACACAAATAGGTTTACCCGCTAAAATGTATTTTGTTTGATCAACATCGTACAAATCATACCGCTCACCTGCGTTTAATGCCTTAACCGTAGGAGGCCCAGATTCATGTGTAATGATAATATTTGTGTTGTCTTCCGCCGCTACAATCCTGACATTGTCTACCTTACGTCCTTTGAACGGGATAGTAATAAATCGTGTTCCCCAGGATCTAGTCGGGTATAGTTGTTGGTATAAATTGTCTCTTGAATTCAGTCCACCACCAGGGCTACCACATAACAAATACGTATCACTACTTCCTGAAAACACAGCAACAGTTCTACAGTTTGAATTTGCTCCTGTATCAATAACTTCGATATGTGTTCCAGTTACGTCTTCTGTTGAACCCGAACTTTTTGCTCTTCCTTGATAACATTCACCAGCATCTAGTGTGATTTCATAACTTTTTCCTGCAGTACGATCTCCACTACTACCTGATAAGGTTACAGTTGGAGTAATTCTCACCTTCGTATCGTCTTTACTAGCGATAATCATAAACTGAGAACGACCACTGTTTTGCAGCTGTTCGTATGACATCGCATAGTATTCTTTACCAGTTGTTGGTGTCGGAAGTACCAAGGTGGCATCTGAACAATATTGATTGTAAATGTGTGAATATACTACGATTCGCTTGTTTGAAACCACATGAATACCTCGATCCTCAATACAATCAGAACAGGCTACATAAGCCGTGTTTGTTGGAATTTGTACTAAGGTCATTTGATTGGCAGTAACTGAAAAACTTGAAGACCAAGATTGACCCGGTACTGAAACCGTACCTGAGGTGTTTGAATCAGAAGTAATATACAAATACATTGACGAAGAATATCCGTTTCTGTGATTCATGTAACCAACCCAGAAGTCGGTGCCTTTGTTGGAACTGTTTTGTGCGAATGCGACATCTGTCGAGAATAGGAACATAACCAGAGCAAAAACTAAAACTGGTCTTAAAAATTTACTCTTAACTACTGACATAACGTGCATATTGGAAACGCCTTTACCATAATGCTAAATACTTTCAACTAAATTACTTTAACCCATAACAACGCAGAGTTTGCAGGGTTACCAAAAGTAATGATTTATTCACATTTGTTTGCTATGTCAGGAATTGCTGACACTCAGAATACAAATCAAGTGTATATTCCTCCTCATCAACCAATTATACTAAAAAAAAAGGGGCTATATTTCTTATAAAAGCAAATAAAGCTGCCAAATCTAAGATTTTACAAAATATATGAACCGAGAAATCTGCTAGAAACTCGGGTAAATGAAAAAATGTGCTCAGAAGTATCCAAATTACAAGTTTGGCCGTAGCCATTTTCTCACCTTTTCAAGAGGCTCATTTTTACGTTCGGCTATGCTTTCCAATTGGTCTTCACCAATATGTCCGACGGCAAAATACTTGCTTTCTTTTGGACCAAAATAATAACCAGAAACGGAAGCAGCAGGATACATCGCAAAGCTTTCTGTGAGTTCAGCGCCTATGTTTTGCTGCACATCCAAAAGATCCCAAATTTTCTGCTTTTCAGTATGATCCGGACAAGCAGGATAACCAGGAGCTGGTCTGATGCCTTGGTACTTTTCACGAATTAGCAATTGGTTGTCGAGAGATTCATTCTCAGCATAACCCCACTCAACTTTACGTACTTGCTGGTGCAAATACTCCGCAAATGCTTCTACCAAGCGATCTGCCAATATTTTAACCATTATGGAATGGTAATCGTCGTGATCTTTTTCGTATTCACTCGCCAAATCTTGCGCACCGTGAATGGTCACCGCAAAACAACCCATATGTCCGTTTTTTCCTTTTGGTGCCACAAAATCCGACAACGCCAAATTCGGTATTCCATTCCCCATTTTCCTTTGTTGACGCATAAATTCGAAGGACGCCAACGCCTCACCATTTTCCCCAAAGGTGTGCACCGTATTTAAGTTTGATTCAGCTTTAAACAAGCCAGAAACTCCTTTTGCTTCAAATGCTTTATCTGCAACAATCTGATTCAAAATCGCCTTCGCCTCAGTAAAAAGTTTAGTCGCTTCTGCTCCTACTACTTCATCTTCCAATATTGCTGGATACTTCCCAGCCAATTCCCAAGCTCTAAAAAATGGTGTCCAATCAATAAATGGAATCAATTCTTCAATAGTCGGTCGCCAGGTTTTGACTTGATAATTTTTAGGCGCCGGCAAATCATGGTTATCCCAGTTAATTTCTAATCTGTTCTTGTTGGCTTGCTCAAACGTCAATATGGATTTAAGTTCTTGTCGTTTCTCATGTTCAACTGCCAGTTGTGCATAGGATCCCTTATATTCTAAAAACGTTTTTTCTGAATTGTCCGACAACAAAGATCCTACCACAGGTACACTACGTGATGCATCTAATACATGTATCACCGCATTGGAATAAGACGGTGCAATTTTTACTGCGGTATGAATACGTGAAGTTGTTGCACCACCAATAAGCAGTGGTGTTTTCATTCCGATTCTTTCCATTTCTTCAGCTACATCAACCATCTCATCTAAGCTCGGTGTAATTAATCCACTAAGACCAATTACATCAACGTTCCTCTCCTTTGCTGTGGTTAAGATTTTATCCATCGGCACCATCACACCAAGGTCAATGATTTCATAATTGTTACACGCCAAAACGACACCCACAATGTTTTTACCGATATCATGTACATCGCCTTTAACTGTCGCCAACAATATCTTCCCTCGAGTACTTCCCGCTTTTTTCTCTTTTTCTAAATAAGGCAATAAGTAGGCAACCGACTTTTTCATCACCCTAGCACTTTTTACGACTTGAGGTAAAAACATTTTACCTGAACCAAATAAATCACCAACGATATTCATTCCATCCATTAATGGCCCTTCGATCACTTTTAAAGGAGAGTCAAATTGTTGTCTCGCTTCCTCCGTATCCTCGTCGATGTAATCAGTGATTCCTTTAACCAAGGCATGTTTCAAGCGCCCTAACACATCTTCTTGTCGCCAAGCATCGTCTTTAACTAAAACCTTCCCTTTTTGCTTCACTGATTCTGCAAAATCAACAAGTCTTTCTGTTGAATCCGGTCTTCGATTAAACAAAACGTCTTCTACTCGCTCAAGCAATTCTGGTGCAACTTCATCGTACACTTCAATCATTCCGGCATTCACAATGCCCATATCCATTCCAGCCTTAATAGCATGATATAGAAAAGCCGTGTGCATAGCTTCCCGAACGGCATCGTTTCCTCTAAATGAAAATGAAATATTACTAACCCCACCACTCACTAAAGCGTGGGGTAAGTTTTCTTTTATCCACTTGGTCGCCTTAATGAAATCTATTGCGTAGTTATTGTGTTCTTCGATTCCTGTAGCGATTGCTAATATGTTAGGGTCGAAAATGATGTCATGAGGTGGAAAACCGACTTTCTCAACTAGAATATCATAACTCTTTTTACAAATTTCTATTCTCCTTTCATAGGTATCGGCCTGACCTTTTTCATCAAACGCCATTACTACAGTGGCAGCACCAAATCGTTTGATAATTTTTGCACGTCTAACGAATTCTTCTTCGCCATCTTTTAAACTAATCGAATTCACAATTCCTTTGCCTTGCAAACACTTTAGTCCTGCTTCAAGAATCTCCCATTTCGAAGAATCTAGCATCACAGGAACGCGTGAAATATCAGGTTCAGCAGCAATTAGGTTCAAGAAATTGACCATGGCTTCTTTGCCATCAAGCATGCCATCATCCATATTGATGTCAATAACTTGAGCACCGTTTTCAACCTGTTGTCGTGCAACGGAAAGCGCTTCATCAAATTTGTTGTTTAGAATGAGCCGGGCAAACTTCTTTGACCCAGTGACATTGGTTCGTTCACCAACGTTTAAGAAATTTAAGTTCTTTGTAACGTTAAGTGGCTCTAATCCGCTCAGACGTAATATGGATTCGTGTTTCTTGCTCATAACTATTTTGTATCAAGAAACCGTTCTAGAATTGGTATCTATTCAGCCAACAGGCTGATAGGATGTAGCACCTTGTCTTTCAAACAGGTTGCCAAGACTTCACAGGACCTATTCCCTCCGTCTTTCTTGATAACGCGGCAAAAATAAACATTTCCGATTGATCAAAAAAAAGCCCCGACACAATGTGTCGAGGCTTGAATTTATTCAATTAGGGTAAATTATCGAATCAGAGTTACAGTACCACTTACAGGCTCTCCTACTTCGCCATTTTCTGGGCGGTTTTTCAACTTATAGTTGATTACGTAGAAGTAAGTACCTGCAGGACACTTGGTTCCTTTATTCATGATTGTTCCATCCCAACTGATGGCAGGATCATTTGTCTTAAATACAAGCTCTCCCCATCGGTTGTAGATATCAATTTCATATTCTTCCCATCCTTCAATATCAATTACAAACTGATTGTTCAAGGCATCTTCTTCATCTGGAGAGAAGACGTTATAAGGAATGAATTTGATAAAGAAATCATTCTCAATTGTTTTACAAATGGTGTCGGTACATCCAATATCGTTAGTTGCAATTAAGCAAATAGCGAATGTGCCTACCGTTTCACCCCAGTTGTAGCAAATCTGTTCGTTGATATCATCCGTGTATTCAATGGTTGTATCACGCGTTTCGGTTTCAATATGCCACTCGTACGTTTTCGCACCTTGAGAGGTATTGGTGAAACAGAAATCAGGCTTGTCCTTATCGATGATATCGAAATCAGCAGTTGGCGTGATTACGGTTACATAACCCGTATCAACATCCTGACATCTAGGTCCAAAGTCCCCGACCGGTAGGTCGTAATTTGGTATCAGTTCGACTGTGTACGTGCCGGTTGCTTTATAGCTATGGCTCACAACATTAACTGGGTCATTCCTCGTTGCGGTGTCTCCATCGCCAAACGACCATTGGTAATACTTGTAAATCGTATCAGAATTACTTGTAAACAACACTTCTTGGTTCGGACAAACAATGGTATCCGAGATTTCTAATTTAGCTGGGGCAACTGGCCTTACAACTACTTTAATCTTTCTTGGAATTTTACCATCTTTTGTACTTGTGTCAGGGAATACTCTGAAACATCTGTTTGCAGATCCTTCAATGGTATCTTCCATCCACATCAGTAGTACGAAAGTTCCGGTATCAAGATACTGATGCTTCAAGATCTTGTTAGGGTCTGTAGTTGATGACGTATTGTTAATAGTATCTCCCCAGTTTACAATCCAACTTGGATTATACATTGGGTCGGCACTAATATTGGCTAATGCTACTGAGTCACCGACACAAATAACAATGGAGTCTTCTCCCCAAACACTACCACCATCAAACTCAAATCTTGGTTGCGGTCCTTCGATATAAATCTGTTTCTCAACGGAGTCTGTACAACCTAGTAAGGTGTAAATTTTCAACTTAACTGTAAACCAACCACTTGAGGTATAATCATGTGCAGGGTTTTTCAATACACTTCTTGTTGAACCATCACCAAAGTCCCACTCATACCAAACCACGCTATCACATGGCTCATATACACCGTTAGGACATGTATCACGACCTCTACATGGATCGAATACGATTGATGAGTCGAAGAAGTTTATGATACCATCACATGGATCACCACTTGCTCCTTGGTTTGTTTCAAAGTTTGCTTTAGCTCCAGTTACGAAAGCTGTAATAAATGCTGTATCTGTACATCCAATAGAGTCACGACTTGCCACAGCAATTACGTACTCACCTGGATTATCGTACTGATGGAAGAAAGTAATAGATCTGTTGAAATCATCAACTCCATCACCATAATCCCAATCAACAGATTTGATTTCTAGTTTACTGTTCGCATAACGTACCGGATCTTCCCAGAATTTACGAGGGTCAATTGGGTAGTCATTCGGGAATGCATCATCCCCATATTGCCAGTATCTAATACTATCGTATAACTGGTGTAAATCATCTTTACAAACTGCTTCATTTAACAATTCAAAGCGGTTTAGATAACCAACGTTCAACAGTTTCGCACCACTCTTCTCACAACCTACTCGGTTGTTCAAGAATATACCTGGCACCATTGGTCCGTTAGAATTCACCCAGAAAGTATCTTTCTTGGTTGGATCACAGAAATTCAATCGAACTTCTGGATGTCTGTAAGTAAACTTATATACATCAGGGATAACAGATCCACGCTTGTACACTGTATCCGTAGCAGTTAAATCATAAGGTGCTACCAATGTATCATAACCTTGAATCGATGAATCTCTGAAGTGGAATACCTCTTCGATAATTCTAAACTCGGTTTTGGCATCGTTTGTATACTGGTACTTGTACTGATCCTTGAAGAATACATTCTCGTCAATACCTTTCTTACCAATAATGAAGTACTCACTGATACCTGTTGTGTCAATACAACCTACTGTACCATCACCTAACATCAATGCGAAATCTTCATCTGGAATATCTCTGATGTCAAGATTCAATTGCTTCAAGATATCAATAAGAATTCTATCTGCTTGGTAGGTATTCACTTCATAATCCCAATCTCTATAAATACGGGTTACAATAGTATCCAACATAACGTCTCCGAATAATTCATCTAAATCGTGTCGAACTACATAGTTATATAACCATTTGTCGGTTGCTTTATTCCATGCAGTACCTTCATCGTTACGGCCTTTTGTAGGACCTTTATACTCTTGGAAGTACTGGAATTCTTCATAGTAACCAGATAATCTATCAGGATAACCCCAGTTCCATCTTAAGGCAGCAATACTGTCTTGGATTGGGTTTAACATTCTGAAGTAAGCCGTTCCACCAGCACATAATGCTAAAGGATCGTTTTGAGGCAATAAGATGTCAAACTGTGCATCTAAGTATTGGTAACGGAACATATCGCTATACCAAGCAGTATCTGTACATTCTGGCGCGATTGGGTTTCCATCTTTATCAGCCGCTGGAGGTCCATTACCGATAACTAAACCGATTGTGAACGAACCATTAGGTCGTTTGCTAGGATCATTTCCAATTTCACCAGAAGAGTATCCTTTTACAAACTGAGTTCCCCATTGTCCGATGATGTCATACGGCAAGATGAACGGAATTGGCAAACCTGGAGGAGGAGGAGCTAAAATGCCACCACTCTTGTAGTTAATCCAATTGTCTGGCCCAGTTAAAGAGTCATAGTTCACTTCAAACCATTGTTGCGTACAACCTGGCTTAGTTTCATCCATGTTAAAGGTTAAGTAATAATTTAACTTGTTACCATCCAATGGACATGGCACCCCAGACTCCCAACGCAATCCTCTTGCATTTGGTGGAATAAGGGCCAATGAAATGTTATTTGAACTTTCACACTTCAATGGGTGAACAGTATCTTTATGATACAAGGTCACCGAATTACATGAAGCGGTATTGTTATAGAAATAGTTTCTGTGATAAACTGAATCAACTAGAACCACTGAACGTTGTACAGTTGTAGCAACTCCATTGATTACAGTATCAATTAAAATATTACTAGCTCCTGCAATGACAACCCTTTCTGGATTGATAATCATTTCTGGAAGTGATACGATAGAATCGCCTTCTGCTACTTCGAATTGATAATCTTTGTCAATTGTGAGACGTTTTGGTCCTGTGGCTGTTGTCACCTGACCATTTTGTAAATTCTTTAATTTGATGGTCACACCTGCTGGAATCCAATAATCATGATCTTCCCAAATAACCGTACTGATTACGCTGCCTTTGTAAACCGCTTCTGGCTTCCAAATTTTGAGTCGATAATTATTCATCTGTTGGAATTCCGGATATTTCTTCCAACCCAGAATTTCAATAGTATCTGTTCTAGCCACACCCATTGAATCCGTATACGGGATGTAGAATGTTTTGGTGGTATCCTTTGGAACGAACAACACAACCTCTTGTGGCACTATAGCCGTATCAGCTGGGTAAATTTGAACCTGATAACACTGGCGTGCATTTCTACTGAACAATGTCCTTGGGGCCGGATTCGTATAGAATTGGCCGTTGTTCCTGTATTTATAAATTTCATCCCACGGTGTATACCAGTGAACCGGTAGTGAATCCAGAGTGAAATTACAATTTAGATTTACGTTTTTATTCGCCTTCGTATCGGTGGTACACGCAGGTGCGAAGTTATCGCCGAGTGTCCAGAGTCGATAGACGTGGTCTTTTCTTCGAATTGCAGGATCTACAGGTATTGCTGTTTGATCACCCGCTCTCGTGTTTTCATTAAAGTTGAACACATAACGGCGTTTCGGGTTAATACCTCCCATGTTTCGACCGTATTTCGTTGTATCGTTTCCACCACTTGAATTGGCAGTTACCACTACAAACGAATCCAACTTAGTGTCGAAGTATACTTTCGCTCCACCAGGGTACAATACTTCTGTCACTGGATACTTCGCGACAAACGTATCGGTATTGGTTTTGACGTTTGAGTATGTATAAATACTATCTACACCTGTTACTTTATGTTTTACAATTCTGAATGAACTTCTAAAGAAAATAAAGAATGAATCTTCATCCCAATAATTTGGATCATCATGATACCAAGACGAGTTGTTTACAAAATGAACTGAGTCTCTAATTTCACATTGATACTTTTCTTTTTCAAGTACTCTTACAAAAGGAACCTCAATAGTTGAAGATGGTCCCACCTTTGTGATGGTATCAAAAATCATGATGTCACAAGGTCCTGATACAATTCTCAATGAAATCATCCAAGGACCGCCACCATAAGAGTGACATGGAGTCCACGTTTTATCATCAAAGTTTAAGTTCCCTGACGGAGGATCACCAAACGTCCATAAGAACTTAGCACCTGGAATTGGCCCTGTAGAAACACTAAAACATGTTTCAGGGTCACTTGTACAGGCTGAATCTTTATCTGCAATAATTTTCGGACGAAGCTTGATGTTGGTTGCAGCACCTTTATATGTAAAGGTTTCAGAACAACCAAAACGTGATGTTACCGACAAGGTAGCATTAAACGTACCGTGTGTACGATACCATTGTTCGATAATACCATCTAATGCTTTACCAGTCCAATATTGTGTATTTGTTACTGAATCACCAATAATCAATGAAGGGTCTCCTCCACCAAAATCAAAAACAAACTGCGAGATGTCTTTCAACCCGATTGTTGTCGCAGGATTTGCTTTCCAGTCATTATACGTAAGGTTGGTAATGGTCGCTTTTGTAGAATCACACTTGGTTGGTGAATTACTACTAATACGCACATTTAATCGAGGGAATACCTGGATGAAATCATCAAAATACGCCTCGGTAACACAACCGTTTTTGTCTTCTAATTCCATCTTCATATTAAACCATCCCCCTTTTGGGTCGATGATAGAATGACAGATAGTATCACCAAAAGTTGGGTTGACTTTATCGTAACGCGCACCATCAGAGAAGACTACTGTACGACGTACAATTTGACTTCCTGGAGCAGGCGTACTGCTGTCAATCAAGCAGAACATGTTCCCTTTGAAACACTGTCTGTTTGGTGTGATTAAAAATGGAATTGCCTTTGGGCTAGGTTTAATAACGATTTCAATCGTCTTGGTACAGTTACCTGCAACTCCTGACGCCTTTAACGTAATTTGATACGTTCCAGCCTTAGAGAAACTGTAAATAGGATCCCTGTCTCCAGAAGTTCCTACAACAGTACCAGTACCTTTGTCCTTAAATTCCCAATCATATGTTGAGAAACCAGGGGCATTTGCCTTAAAGGAAATACCTACATTTTCACACTCGTTTCCTGCAACGTAACTTGGGTTACAGGTCTGAGCATGAACCGTATTTACTTGTCCCAAAACCAGTAGCATTGGGAAAAACAAATACATCAAAAACTTAGTAGTGATCTTTGTCATTTTCATAAAATTCAATATCGGGTTATTGTTTAACAGGCCCGAATAATTCAAGCTTGCTATATTATCGTTATTTATTGGCTTTTTCAAATTAATTTTTTGACTCTATAACCGTTACTTTTCCAGGCACTGTTTTCTCTTTTCCGTCACAGTTGTAAACCAATTTGTACAAATAGTTTCCTCCTGGGACAAGGGCACCTGTATTTTCAAAACGACCATTCCACTTTTCGTTCTGGTCGTCTGAATCAAAGACGACTTTTCCATCCTTATAGTTGTATATCGTTAAACGATATCCCTCTGCCTTCGGAAGTTCAATATTAAAGTCGTCATTTACGCCATCAGCAAAATATGGGCTGATAACATCAAATATCTTAAGATCTACATGGCAATCAGCTTTGCGCACAACCGTTTGTCGTGCCGTATCTTTACAACCATTCAAGTCTGTTACCATATGTACAAACACGGTTTGTTCAGTAGTTGGCTCATATTGAATGCTTGGTTGGTTTTCTTTGATTAACATTTGATTTGCAAACCATTGGTTTTCTTTTAATGGTTTGATGGCTATCAAGTTAAAGTTGCCGTCTTGTTGGCTTACCTTAAAATCAGCACTGGCGTTTTCAACTTGAATCGTTTTACTCACCTCTAGTTTTTGACCATCCTCGGTTTCAGCAACAACTGTAATAACTTGCTTGCCTGGCTGATCAAATAAGAAACTCATAAACTGTCTAGAAGTTGGCGCTGCTTTCCCATTTAAAGTCCATCGGTACGACTTAAGCACACTGCTCGAATGAAGCGTAAAATCAACTTTTTGATTCACACACGCCGTTTCAGTTGCCGTAATAATTGTACCTGTCGGTTTAATTAAGTTAGTAGTTTTATTATTTGTGTTAGGAGTCACTTCATCCGGCGAAGTAAGTTGATTTATCGGCTCATCATTTTGAACCGCATTGTCAGACTGGATCGTTGACCCATGATTTACATCAACATCTTTATTTGCAATTATCTCGCTACGCGCACCTTCATTCGCTTCTTTCGAATCGATATTTTTAATATCGCTGGCGATCACCTCATCCTGATTATTACTATTTTCAACAACAGATTGCTCAACCGACACCTGCGTATTTCCCGCTTCATTTGACTCGTCAAGATTGGCAGTTAACAAAACAGTTGTAGTAACAATAACAGCAACACTGCCAATAATCGCAGCTCCTTTAATTCCTATTAATTTTGACAAAATAGATGACCCAGCCGCTGCGCCAGCTCCAGAAGTAGCTGCTGATATGCCTTCCCAAACACCTGGAGGCACGGCATTCGATGCACCTTCAAACGATTGTTTGAAAAGGTTGTCAAATTCTGATATGTTATTGTGCTTATCCAAGATTCAATACTTTTTTCTGCAAGGCTAACCTTGCTTTATACAATTGCGTTTTACTTGTGCTTTCTGTAACACCAAGCATTTCGCCAATTTCTTTGTGGCTATAACCATCAATCACATACAAGTTAAATACACTTCTATATCCATCTGGCAACGACCTAACAAGCTTCATCAAGTCTTCATATTTCAACTTCTCAAAACTTTTTGGGTCAACAGGTAGGTCAGGCAATACTTCAGTCGAACTTTCTTTAATTCTTCCTTTTTTTCTCAATGCCTCAATCGCCGTATTCGATACAATTCTTCTGCACCAACCTTCAAACGATCCGTTAAACTTAAACTGACCTAAGTTTTTGTATATACGGATAAACGCTTCTTGCAATACATCTTGTGCGTCGTGATCATTGTGCGTATATCTTAAACTTACTGAGTACATCTTAGGCGATAACATCTTATAAAGCAGCTCGAAGGCAGATTGGTCTCCATGCAAACATTGCTCCACCAACTTCCATTCTGTATCTCGTTTGTCCGCTGTCATTTAAAGACTTCATTCTTCTCGCTTTTACTCTTAGATGAGAAGTGTTTCCATTAAGTTGCCTGATTGGCTAACTTTTTTCTATTTTTTTTACGCCATATTTTTTACTCAGGTATTCAGATAGATTTTCTGCATAAAACCCTATGCTTTCAATTGGTTCAATCATCTCTACTCGGTTGGCTCCTTCCAAGAGTCTTTTATACCGAATAACTGCCATGGCTTCTTCTGTATTTACTGTAAAACTGCCGTAAAACATGTGGTGATTTATGTATAGAATTTCTTCTAAAAATCGAAGTCGGTCAGCTTCACTTTCAGGCACATAACATACCGGTGAAACCACCTGAAAAACGGCTGTTGGTTCGTCTTCCTTAAAATACTCCCATTGGTTGTGTTCTATGGGTTGCCATATATCTATGAAAATTTCCACTTCTTCACGACCTAATATCCATTGTCCTGGTTGATCACAGCGTGTGGCTTCAGGGTCTACTCCTAATGTTTTGATTGCATCTTCCGCAACTTCGTAAAATGGTTTTAAATCCATTTGGCAAAAATAACGTCGAACCGACTAACAATAGGAAAATGACAAGAATCATTTACCAATTGATTCACTTACATATATATTTAATAAATTTGGAATACCATCTTTTATTATGAATTCTGTAAAACAGCTTTTTAAATATGTTGGTGTGTTACTCATAATTATGAGTGTCAGCACCTTCGTTAATGCCCAAAATTCCAAAAAAGCTGAGAAAGCATTCAATAAAGCAGTCAAATTGATTGAAAAAGGGAAATATGAAGATGCCGTATCCCCTTTATATGAAGCATTAGTTGAAGAAAAAGAAATGAAAGAAGGCCAAGACTACAAATTTGTGGGTGGCCTCCTAGAATTGCTTGCACGCTTTTTTATTTCTGAAGATTATTATGGAGCCGCTTCACAGAATTATTTTCTTGCTGCGGTAAGCTATCAGCATGGTGGTCATTCTCAAAAAGCACAAGATGCGCTGCAGCAATCAGCATATTTCGAAGACTCCGCAGCTAAATACCAAAGCAAATATGCCTATGGAGGCTCCTACCTTGATAAAGAATATACCAGATACCGAATTTCTAGTGTCATCGACACATTAGACGCTGTTAAATGGTTTACAATGGATCTTGGGACTCGGGATTCTATCAAGGTTGGTCAAACAGGCTGGCTGGTGACGATTTACGATGCGAACAATCCAGAAAGGGACGTCATCTCCTATGGGAAAACAACCTGTAGTGAGGTCGAATTCGGAAAATCCACATGGATTGTGATTCCAAGTGAAGAAGGTAAAGCGAGTGGATTTACCCCTCAAGTTGGTGACTTAAACTACCTCAAAGTGGCAAGCAACCCTGATGCGTACGATGGTTTATTACTAGAATTAACGAGGTATGACATACTCCTTCAAAGTGATTACAAAAACCCATTGTATTCTTACAAGAATGTGCAAATGATAACCAAGGCGGAGTCTGAAGAAGCAATCATAGAAGTCATGCGCGACATTATCGTTGGGACAGCAAAATCACTGTATGACCCAGAGTCTGGTAACTTGACAGACAAGCTCGATTCAGGCGCTTTTAAAGGATACAACATGTGGGAAGCGATGCTTATGACCACAGTTGACGACGTGAAGGCGTATCTCCGATTTGTTGCCAATTTCCCAGGTAAATATATGGGGCGTGATTTTAGGGTAGATGAAACGTATGCCACTTGGGTTATCAACTATACACCATTGTCGAATGAAGATGCACACATGTTTGATAGCTTATACCAAACAGCTGTCACGGATACAGAATGGGAACAATGGGTTAAGGTATATGGTAGATACTTAAAATCAGCCGAATTTGATTTTTCGGCAGTCCAAACAAGAATTTATGACCTCATAGGTGAAAAGAAATATGATGCCGCGGAAGAACAAATTGTCAGATGGCTAGAAGTCACCGAAGAATATGGTTTTGCGTATGAAAACCAAGGTTTTGCTCTAGCTAGAGCATGGAGTTTAAGGCAGCAAAAAAGATTCGATGACAGTGAGGAAGTCTATACAAACCTTCTAAAAGAAAGTCCGAATGACGTAAACCTGCGTTGGCTTCGTGGATTGCTATATCTGGATGCTGAAGACATCATGAAGGCCCTTCCAGAATTTGAATACGTTAAGGACAGTGCCTCCTATTTTGCTGGTGGTCATGGCATGTATGGCTGGTCGTTGATGAGACTTGGCCAGTTTAAGAAAGCAGAGGAGCATGCTAAAAAAGGATATGAACTCGATAGTTTTTCAGCACCCTATGTGATGAACTACGGTCATTCACAATTGCTTCTAAGGAGATACAACACTGCGCGTGAATTGTACATGAAGGTCTTTGATCGAATTGAAACCCAAGAAGAGTTCACGGAAGGCTTAATTGATGATTTTAATATTTTCATCGACAACGGTTGGGAAGTTGAAGAAGTGACTCGCGAAATGACGCACTTAACCAACGAGTGGAATACGCATTATAAGTACAAAACCATTGGAAATGAATTCTTCGAAAAAGGACAAAAGCTAGAAAAAATTGGCAAACATAAGGAAGCGGCTTTTGCATTTGACACAGCCATTGCAAATGAAAACAAGGTAGGAATATCCGGTTCGGATTATTGAGAAGTTATTACCGTTGGTCCGCTTATAACTATTACAAAGAAACCGACTTTGAAACTTCCCTCGATCGATATACACAGGCTTGGGATTTAAACCTCAACTTCATCAATGACCCTGAACTTGAAATGGCCGATCTAGAAGCCATAAGCAATGTCAACGATTGGTTAAACAATGACGTCATGGAGGATATGTTTGACAAAATGAAGTTCGCAGCACAACGGAAACTTCAGTCGAAACAAAGAAGTAACAACTTATACTTCATCAGCATTGGAACCAACGGTAAAACTAAAAACGGATACAAACAAGCGACTGATGACGCACAACACATGGCTGATGTGGTTTCTAAAAAAGCACAACGCATTTTCGATAATTCGTACTTGTACGTTATCAATCAAGACAAAAAGGACAGCGTTCAAAAAGCCTTTAATCACGTTATCACTCATACAAAACCAGGGGATTGTTTTATTCTATACTACACGGGATACACGTCAAACGACAAGTTAATTGTTGGGGACGACACCATAACAAATGAACAAATTTTGGCGTGGTTATCGTCAATGTCGGCAACAAAAAAACTACTGCTCATTGATGCGGCAAATTCAACTTTAATCGACAACTACGTTGCTTCAGAACGAGAGAATTCGAAGGATTTTAGAGCGGAAAGTGTCAGCTTTTTAATTTCAGATGGTCGAGTTGAAATGCCTCGAGCGACGGGAAGTGTTTTTACGTCATATTTAACTTCTGGTTTTGGAGGTCAGGCCGCAACCACATGGAAAAACGATTTCCATAAAGACACAACGGCTTCAATCGCCTACGTAACATCAAAAAGTTTAGAGGGTTTTATGTACGGGAATATGTCTTCGGGCAACTTACAATTCGATTTAAAAAGTTACAGCAATGGTGTCGATTTCCCGTTGACTTTTGTGAATACATCAAGCCATAACATCGATACCATTCCACCGATGATCTACATACCGAATGTGATCAACACAGATGGAAAACGTGGAGGTAAAACCAAAATTGTGACAATCTCTAAAAACGTAGGTGGACAGGCGTTAGATGAAAGCGGTATTGAGGAAATTACGGTTAACGGGTTCCCCGTTACCTTCACCCAGAACGGAAAGTTCAACTTAGATCAGAACTTTACTCAGGCTTGGACCAAGCTGGTTATTTCGGCTAAAGACAAAAGAGGGAATGTGGCTACTGATTCGTTTTTTGTCAACCAAAACAACGATCGACTTAGCAGACCCAAGTCAATTAAACAGCGCACAAACAAATTATGCCTTGTTGTTTGCCACAAGTAACTATGATGAATGGAGTGACCTGGCAAACCCACTGCAAGACGTTACAAAGATTGGCAATTTGCTCCGCGAAAACTATGGATTTAAAGTTGACATCATGGTGGACTTTACTATCGAACAGATGGATTCTATTATTGACGTCTATACCAAAAAAACATACGCGCCAAAAGACCAGTTGTTTGTGCTTCTTTGCAGGTCATGGTCACTACGTGCCAGGAAGAGGCGGACACATTGTTGCGAAGAATTCTCAACTCAATGGTAGTTTAAGAAGCTATTTAGAGTTTAATGATATAAGCACCTACTTCAATAACATCTATAGCTGTAAACATATGATGCTTGTCTTCGACGTATGTTTTGGTGGTGCGGCGTTTGACAAACAAGATGCTATCAACTATTCAGGAAGTTCTTTGAAGCAAATTCGCGATAGTCTAGACAAGTTTGTAGAAACCAAATCAAAAATCCAATCACGTCTTTTTATTACCAGTGGTAGTTTAGAATACGTGCCAGACGAGAGTCAGTTTGCCTTAAAATTTATTGAAACCCTTGAAACAAATGGTAGTCGTAAAGGCAATGTTTTGACGTTCGACGACTTCACTGATAATTTGCAGACAATGGCATTGTTGCCAAAGGAAAAAAACCCAACCACACCCAAATTTGGAACGTTTGGAGATCATCAATCTGGGGGCGACTTCATCTTTATATACAAGCAACCAGGTAAAATTGAATCTTATGACATGACAAAAGGGGAGATTAAGACAAATAAATAAAGTCCATCTTCTATTTTTGCCCGCCTAAACAGATTCTTTGAATACACGTGAAATTTTAGCTCATTATGCCCATACCCCAAAGGTTATGGACATGTTTAAATGGTTAAAAAATCCAAAACAACATGTGTACGTAAGCGGTATAGCTGGCTCTTTCAAATCATTCTTAACCTCTGCTGCTTTCGTTGAACTCGACAAATCCATTGTATACATAGCACATAACCCAGAAGAAGCCCGATACGTTTTTCAAGACATTCACAACATTTTAGGGAAATCGGTTGCCCACTATTTACCGCCTTCTTTTAATAAATCATATCACGTCGATAGCCCGTCAAACAACGCTATTCAGGAGCGGTCAGAAATACTTTTGCAACTACGAAAGACAAACAAACCCATGGTGCTTGTTGCGTCTATTGAAGCCATTGCTGAAAAAGTCATCGCCCAAGAAAACTTAGAAAAAAACCAATTTGAAATCAACGTCGGAGAAATTCTTGACTTTGATTTCATGATTGAGGTGCTGAATACCTATGGATTTAATAGGGAGGACTTTGTGTATGAACCTGGTCAGTACTCAATACGCGGCGGTATCATAGATATCTTTAGTTATTCCCATGAGCTTCCCATGCGGATTGAACTTGATGGCAGAATGGTTGAATCTATCCGACAGTTTGATCCAATCACCCAGTTATCGACGGCTGAACTTAAATTTTCCTCCATTGTCCCAAATCTTCAAGAGGATGAAATTGCAGGGAATCGAATTAGCATCTTCAATTATTTCGATAACGATACGTTGTTTTTTGCCTCCAACCTCAATGCGTGTTTCGAGGAATTGAAGTCGACCATCACGAGCGATTTAGAGCCGTTATACGACAACGACACGTTTTTCAAGAAACAACTAACAAAAAGAAGTGGCGTTGAGTTTGGACAGATTCCGCATTTTAGAAGCTACGAACACATTAGTTTCAATCAAAGTCCGCAAAAAACCTTCGGCAAAAACTTCAATTTACTGATTGAGCACCTTCAAGAAAACGCTCGACTAGGTATTGATCAACATATCTTTTCTGAAACAGGAAAACAAATAGAGCGACTTGAAACCATATTCGAGGATCTCGGTTCTCACATAAAATTCAATCCCGTTTATTTAGGATTGTCTACTGGTTTTGTTGATAAGGAACACCACTTGGCGATTTATACGGAACATGAAATCTTCGGTCGTCACTATCAGTTTAAAAACAAACATAAATACAGTAAAAGCCAAGCCCTTACACTTCGAGAACTTAGCAACTTAAAGCCAGGTGATTTTATCGTTCACATCGACCATGGTGTTGGCAGGTTTGAAGGATTGCAAAAAATTGAAATGGGCGGGCGATTGCAAGAGTCGGTTCGGATTTCATATAAAAACAATGATTTACTGTATGTCAATATTGGCTCCTTACACAAAATAAGTAGGTACACGGGCAAAGAAGGTCATACACCTAAAGTCAATAAACTTGGCAGTGATACTTGGGTTAAATTAAAAACCAAAACCAAAAAGCGTGTAAAGGATATTGCTCGTGATTTAATCAAGCTTTATGCGAAACGAAAAGCTCAGCCTGGGTTTCAATTTGCACCAGACAACTACCTACAGGTAGAACTCGAAGCTAGTTTCTTATACGAAGACACGCCAGATCAGAGCAAAGCGACAGAAGATGTTAAAAAAGACATGGAGTCGGCCCACCCAATGGACCGTTTGGTTTGTGGAGATGTGGGTTTTGGCAAAACTGAAATCGCAATTCGAGCAGCCTTTAAAGCAGTATGCGACAGCAAACAAGTTGCCATTTTGGTGCCAACAACCATTTTAGCACAGCAGCATTATCACACCTTCAAAGAGCGAATGGATGGATTCCCTTGTCAGGTAGATTACATCAATCGTTTTAGAACAGCCAAGCAACAAACCCAGTCTATCAAAAACGTTGCGGAAGGTAAAACAGACATCCTAATTGGAACACATAGAATACTTAGTAATAAGATAAAATTTAAAGACCTTGGTCTATTAATCATTGATGAAGAACAAAAATTTGGTGTTGCCGCAAAAGAGAAGTTAAAAGCCTTTCGAGCAAATGTGGATACACTGACTTTAACAGCAACGCCCATTCCTCGGACCTTACATTTTTCATTGATGGGCGCTCGCGATTTGAGTATTATCAATACACCACCTCCTAATCGTCAGCCAATCAAAACGCAACTTCACGTTTTTGGTACAGACGTTTTTGAAACCGCAGTCAATTATGAATTGGACCGTGGAGGCCAGGTATTTGTGGTGCATAACAGAGTTCGGGACATACAGGATGTCGCCACAATGATTCGCTCTGTTTCACCAAATGCTAGGGTTGTTGTTGGTCATGGACAAATGGCTGGTGATGAGTTGGAAAATGTGATGTTGCGGTTTATTGAGGGTGAATATGATGTGCTGGTCGCAACCACCATTATTGAAAGTGGACTTGACATCCCAAATGCAAATACTATCCTCATTAATAATGCGCATTACTTTGGTTTAAGTGACTTACACCAAATGCGCGGACGGGTCGGTAGAAGTAACAAGAAAGCTTTTTGCCACATGATTACTCCGCCACTGCACACCTTGACGGATGACGCACGAAGACGATTGCAAGCCATTGAAGAATTTTCGGATTTGGGTAGTGGGTTTAACGTTGCCATGCGTGATTTAGACATTAGAGGTGCAGGAAATCTTTTAGGTGGCGAACAAAGTGGTTTTATCAGCGAAATTGGCTTTGACATGTACCACAAGATATTAGATGAGGCCGTTCAGGAATTGCGCAACGATGAATTCAAAGAACTTTTTGAAGATGACAACAAACCGTCTGAAACCAGTGATGATTGTCAGGTAGATACCGACCTTGACATTATGATACCTGACGACTACGTAAGTAACATTTCAGAACGTCTTAGTCTATATACGGAGCTTTCTAAAATTGATACGGACGAACAGCTCATTAAATTTAGAGATGATTTAAAAGATCGATTTGGGGATTTACCGCGTTCGGTAAAAGACTTGTTATACAGTGTTCGACTAAAACACATCGGTATGCGACTTGGTTGGAGTAAAATCAGGATTAAAAACGGCAAGTTGTTGGGGTATTTCCCAGACGAAAACCACACGCACTACTACAACTCAGCGCTGTTTGGATCGGTAATGACTAAGGTTAATACACATCACAATTTGTTTAGCTTTAAAACAAAAAGGCAACCAATTATTACTGGTCACTTCTCAGAATATGGCGAACATTAAGGACTTTGTTACCTGCCTTCGGAATCTCCTTTAATCGTAATTAGAATTTTCAAAAATTAAATATGTTGTTTTATGAGAAAGTAGTGCGTATCTTCGTACTACTACTTTATTAACTGTGTGCGTCTGAGGAAACGATCTTTCCATTAGCCACAGGATATAACAGTTTGACCACAACGAGAAATCGTATGTGTTCATAATAACATCTTATCAATTAGATAAGCATGGTTAGTAATTTTAGTTCCAAGAACCCGGCGTGAGCCGGGTTTTTTGGTTAATAGCTTTTTAAGATTTGTCCGAATTTATATATATCCTCGAATGAGTTATACAAAGGCACTGGCGCCATTCGAATTACATTTGGTTCTCTCCAATCGGCAATAACGCCTTGTTTGGTAAGATGATCGAAAAGGGCTTTCCCTGTGTCACCGGTTAATACAGATAACTGACAGCCTCTATCTTCAGGAGTAATTATTTCGAAACTGAGTTTGTCGTTGCTTCTTGCCGCATCTTCAATGACAAATTGTAAATATCGATTCAGTTGAGAAGCTTTGATATTAAGCTGAGCCATGCTCACCTCATCAAATATATCAAGGGACGCGCGATGAACGGCCATTGCCATTACAGGGGCATTACTTAACTGCCATCCGGCTGCACCATATTCCGGTTTGAAACCCTTTTTCATTAAAAATCGTTCAGATTCGTTATGGCCCCACCAACCTGCAAACCTTGGTAACTCAGGATTATTTGCATGTTTCTCATGGACGAAAACTCCAGACACGCCACCCGGTCCGCTATTTAAGTATTTATACGAGCACCACACGGCGAAGTCAACATCCCACTCATGAAGTTGAAGTTCAAGGTTACCTGCAGCATGAGCCAAATCAAATCCAGCACGTGCGCCAACGTCATGGGCTTTTTTGGTGATGGTTTTCATATCGAAGGCTTGGCCTGTGTAATACTGTACGCCACTGAACATCACCAAAGCAACTTGGCCCGCATGTTCATCAATCACACTAAGAATATCCTCAGTCCGTAAAGCATGTTCTCCCGGTCTTGGGCTCACTTCAATAACGGCATCTTCATATTTATATCCATGGAATTCTGCTTGTGATTGCATGGCATATTGATCCGATGGGAAGGCCCCAGCCTCCATTATAATCTTATATCGCGCAGGATTTGGTCTATAAAACGAAACCATCATGAGATGCAGGTTAACCGTTAGGTTGTTCATCACCACCACTTCTTCTGGTTTGGCACCGACGATCTTCGCTGAGGACTCCGAAAAGAACTTATGATAATGGAACCAAGGGTTTTTTCCATCAAAATGACCTTCGACTCCATACGTCGCCCAGTCTTTTAATTCTTGTTGGATTTTATCAATGGCACTCTTAGGTTGTAAGCCTAAGCTATTCCCGGTTAGGTAGATAGAATCTTGTCCATTGTATTGAGGTATAAAAAACCTAGATCGATAGTCTTTTAATGAGTCCTTGCTATCCATTGAGGACGCAAAAGACAGACTGTTTTCAAAATGCATGCGGCAAAGTTAAACAATGCCTCGAATGCATTACAACAATCCTAAATACAGTTTCTCATTCTGTTTGAAAGCGACACCATCTTTGGTTATCAAATCGAATTCTAGGTCATAAACCACTTCTCCAGAAATCTTGATTACTCCCCATCTTCCTTTTTTTGAAACAATGATAAAGTTCGCCGAAATGACAATAGGCGGTACATCAAATTCAGGTGTAATGACTTCACGACCAAGGGTGTCGAGCAATCCCCATACCGTGTCGTGCTGAATCGGTGCAAAGCCTTTGGAAAAATGTTTGATCCTAGTGTATGTTAGTTTACAAATCTCATAACCTGTATGGTTTATAACACCAAAGTTCCCACCAAGCGTGTCTTTGCTAACAATCGCATATCCATTCTGAAACGCGCTTACATCAGCAAAGTGAAATAGGGTAATTGGGCGACCTAAGGTATCGATATAGCCATATAGCTCACCTTTATTCACCCAAGCCTTGCCATCACTAAAAGACGATACTTCCGAAAAAACATAACCTGTCAGTAAATCTCCATGTCTTTCCAAGGCATAGAAATCCCCCGCACGTTTAAACTGGCTTTGGCTAAATCCAGCACTAGAAAAAGCTAACAATGTCAAAAGGTAGAGGCAAAAGCGCTTATACCAATTAACCTTCATGATTACGAGTGAATTGCGCGGTTATCAGTTGCCGCTAATGCAGCTTCTTTTGTTACCTCAGAAGTAGTTGGGTGTGCATGACATGTTCTCGCGATGTCTTCCGCACTCGCTCTGAACTCCATGGCAACGGCTACTTCAGCAATCATATCTGCGGCACGTGCACCTATCATATGAGCACCTAATACCTCATCCGTTTCTGCGTCTGCTAATATTTTTACGAAGCCGTCCAAATCCATTCCGGCAACCGCTCGACCGTTTGCTCTGAAAGGAAACTGCCCAGCTTTGTATTCGATTCCAGCTGCCTTTAATTCTTCTTCTGTTTTACCAACAGAGGCCACCTCTGGCCATGTGTACACAACGCCTGGAATAAGGTTATAATTGATGTGCGGTTTTTGTCCAGCCAATTGCTCAGCCACCAAAACACCTTCTTCTTCCGCTTTATGCGCAAGCATAGCGCCTTTCACAACGTCACCTATTGCATAAATATTTGGGATGTTGGTTTGCAAATGCTCGTTCACTTCTACGCGGCCTCTTTCATCCATAACAACTCCTGCCTTATCAAGCGCAAGTCCATCGGTGTATGGCTTTCTTCCAACCGACACCAAACAGTAATCGCCTTCTAAAACAACTTCGCCTTTTTTACCTTCAGCTTTAACTGTGACCGTTTTGCCTTTGGTTGTTACCGACTTTACTTTATGCTCTAAATGAAACTTCATTTTTTGCTTCTTCATCACTCTCGCGAGTTCTTTTCCGAGCCCCGCATCCATGGTAGGGATAATACTCGGTGCGTATTCAACAACTGAAACATCTGAACCCAATCTGTTATACACTGAGCCAAGCTCTAAGCCTATGACTCCACCTCCAATAACGATTAAATGTTTAGGTATTTCTGGTAAACTTAATGCCTCTGTTGATGAAATCACACGTTTCTTATCAATCTCCATACCTGGTAGCGACAAAGGTTTGCTGCCGGTTGCGATGATGATATTAGTTCCTTCAATGACTTCTTCCTTTTCTCCTGAAATTTTCACCTTGTTGGCAGATTCAAAACTTCCGTGACCTGTGTATACATCAATTTTGTTTTTCTTCATCAAGAAATCAACCCCTTTCGTCATCTGATCCACCACAGATTGCTTTCGAGCGACCATTTGCTTGAAATCAATTTTTGGCGTGCCAATTTGTATACCATGAGATTCAAACTTATGAATTGCATCGTGATACTGATGTGAACTGTCTAACATGGCTTTTGATGGAATACATCCAACATTTAAACAAGTCCCACCTAAAGTATTATACTTTTCAATGATGGCTGTTTTCATTCTTAATTGAGCACATCGAATCGCACAAACATACCCGCCTGGGCCTGATCCTATGATAATAACGTCGTATTTCATTTACTAAAATATTTCTTTACCTAAACTTACTTTTATTCCGCGGTCGTGAATACCGACAACTACATCCTTACGCATGTAAGGAATTACTTTAACCCTGTATTTACCAAATTGTTTGATGGTTAAATCCTTGAACAAAGGCAATTCATAACTATGAAGATCTCCGAATCCTTTGCCCAACCACTTACCCGTCTTATCTGTTATTTCAAAACTTTTAATTTCTGTCACGTGTTGACCAGTAGGGCCAGTGAGTATAACCTTGAAGTAGATATTGCTGTTTGGATATAGAGCATTTACGCGGGTACATAAATATACGTTGTGGTAATGAAGGCTATCGTTGACTTCGAACTGTGCAAAAAGTGTATCAGTTTCACTCCATTTAGCGTCTTTCAACACCTCTGATTCATTGTAGATTGTAGAATGATCACAGGAGTTAAGAATCACCACTCCGGCTATTAAGAATAATCCCAACACCGAACGTTTAATCTTGGTATAAATGTGCACCGCCACTTTATTAGTGGGCAAAGTTAGGGTATTCTAAATGCTTCAAATAGTCTTGATTAAAAAACTTATTTCAATTGCAATCTCTGAGAAACAGCCTGCCCGTTCAACCTTGCAGTCATGAAATAAATCCCATTAGATACAGACAAATCCATGTGGTCAATGGATGCGTTAGTTTCGTACACTACTTGACCTGCAAAATTTCGCACCACTACATCAGTTAATGCCTCTTTGAATTTAATCTCACCATTGGATGGATTTGGATAAACAAGGTTACGTTCAACGTAAATGTCTTCTACTGAAAGTGGGTTATAGTTGAACTTAGTTGTGTATGTCGTTTCACAACCTTCAGGAGTTTTAATTAACAACGAGAAATTATAATCCTTCCCATCTAAAAATGGTTTTGCATCAGCATGCAAAAAGGTTGGGGTAATGTCGTTGCTTTTTAACACTCCGCCTAAATTCCACTGATAAAAGTTGGATGGATTTGTTGTGGCCTGACTGGCAATAATCACATCCTGCGTATTTCCTTTGTTGTCCACGTCCCACGTAAATGTGGCATCTGGATTTGGAAAAATTTCTACGAAATCAATAACGCTATCTTTCTCAGAAGGGATGGATTTTGATTGTACCACTAATTTCACTTGGTATCTCTGTCCCGCCAGTGGATTGTCTAGCGTATATACATGGGTTGGGAATGCGGCTGTTGAAGTGCCACCATCACCAAACGTCCAAGAATAGTTTGCGCCACCAAATTTAGTCGGCACTTTACTGGTATTTGTATATACAACTTCATCTCCATCACATGCGTCAACCACACTGAATTTAGCTTGAATTGTATCCTGTGCATAGGTCTGCAAACAACCTAAAGAGGCTAATAAAATTAAAATTACTTTTTTCATGTCTTTACTTTCAATCCACCAAAAGTACAAAATTATTCAACAGAAGAATACCCAGTCGTTCTATGACTGGTATTTGTTCTATCTTTGATTTTTCATATGAAGATTCGCATCAAAGGAGATACCATTCGGTTACGCTTAAGTCAGACAGAGGTGTCAGATATCGGGGTAAATAAAGACGTGGTTGAAACAACTCATTTTGGCAACAGTCAATTGGTTTACCGACTATCAACACAGGCCAATTCAGACGTAATTTCTGCTTCATTTGCGAATAATGAGATTAACATATCTCTACCAAAAGACCTAGCTAAAAACTGGGCAAATTCAGACACAGTGGGCATAGAAACTGCAACTGATGCCATTCCCTATATCTTGATTGAAAAAGATTTTCAATGCTTAACCGTTCGTCAAGGTGAGGACGAATCAGATTTATTTCAAAACCCCAATACAACGTGTTAAGATGGCTTTGATAGATTCCCATGGTAGACAAATAAATTACGTCCGATTGGCTGTTACGGATCGTTGCAACCTTCGATGTACCTACTGTATGCCTCAGCACGGCATCGACTTTGTTCGACGCGATGATTTATTGAGTTATGAAGAAATCATCAGGTTGCTGAAAATTTTCAAAAGCTTAGAGGTTACCAAATTGAGGATTACCGGTGGTGAGCCATTGGTGCGGAAAGACCTATTGCCCTTTTTAAAAACGGTGACTGATCAAGGCATAATGCCTGGCTTTCACCTAACAACCAATGCGACCTTAACCCTACCTCATATCCAAGAATTGATTGATACTGGTTTACAATCGGTTAACATCAGTTTGGACACATTAGATAAACAACGATTTATTGATATAACCAGACGGGATCATTTGGATGATGTGTTGGCCTCCATCAATGCATTTTACCAATTAGATGTACCTATTAAACTGAACATGGTGGTGTCAAAAGGCATGAATGAGCAAGACATCATTCCAATGGCAGAGTATGCAAGACATCACAAAATACAAGTCCGTTTTTTGGAAGAAATGCCTTTCAATGGGTTGAATGAGCCGAAATCAGACTTCATGACCCACCACGACATAAAAAAAGTGTTGGACACGCATTTACCTGATTTGACCCCCATCCCATTTAAAGAAGGTGAAACAAGTCAAAACTATCAAGTATCTGGTTGGAAAGGCGATGTAGGCATTATCGCATCTTATTCCAGAACATTTTGTGGTTCGTGTAATCGACTTCGCGTGACACCAACAGGCCAGCTTAAAACCTGTTTGTACGGCAAAAATGAATTGAGTCTACGAACGCATTTAAGAAACGGTAGCAGTGACAAAGAAATCGCTCAGAAAATTCAAGAGGCTGTTCAGAAAAAACCTGTGGATGGGTTTGCAGCTGAGGCAGGTCGTTTTGATACGGTGTTAGAAAGTATGGCTTCAATTGGCGGATAATGATTTCAGTTGAACAAGCAACACATATCATTGACCAACACCTCTTCCATCCTGGCATCGAATCCATTTCACTCGACAAGTCGCTTGGGAGGATATTAGCTGAAAATGTTTCTGCGGATAGAGATTTCCCACCATTTGATCGCGTTGCGATGGACGGGATTTGCTTTCGATACGAAGATTTCCAAAAGGGTCAAAAACAATTTCCAATTTCAGGAGTACAAGCTGCTGGGGAATCCCCATTGAACTTGGCACACGGCACGTGTTTAGAAATCATGACAGGTGCTGCTTTATCGAATGGCGCGGATACCGTTATCAGGTATGAAGATCTAGACATAAAAGATGGATTAGCGAACATTCAGATTGAAGATGTGCGTTTTGGTCAAAACGTTCACAAACAGGGTAGTGACCGAAAAAGCGCTACCGTTTTGTTAGAAGCCAATGAACGCATTTCTGCAACAACTATTGGTGTGTTGGCAACTGTTGGCAAAGCACAGGTTCGTGTATTCAAACAACCTAAAGTGGCAATCGTGAGCACGGGTGATGAATTGGTCGACGTCGATAAAACGCCTCTTCCTCATCAGATTAGAAAAAGCAATGTGCATAGTTTAATGGCGCTTTTATCTACTTATGGAATAGAACCGGAACTGGTTCATCTGGCGGATGATAAGGGAGACATCTCTAATCGGATTGCAGACTTACTTGAAAAGAACGACGCGATATTAATGAGTGGTGCCGTCAGTAAAGGCAAATTCGATTTCTTACCTGAAGTCTTGAGTGACTTGGGCGTCGTAAAACAGTTTCACAAAGTTGAACAACGACCTGGCAAACCTTTTTGGTTTGGCACCAAAGGGAAAACAAGTGTGTTTGCGTTTCCTGGAAATCCAGTTTCGACATTTGTGTGTGCCAAGCGATTTTTTGAGCCATGGCTCAAAAAATCGTATCACCAGCTACCAGAAAAACAATATGCGGTATTAGGTGAAGACGTATCGTTTAGACCAAATCTCACCTATTTCCTGCAAGTTCAAGTTAAGAATCTACTAGGCAAGCTCATTGCAGCGCCCGCGGTTGGCAATGGTTCTGGCGACTTAGCAAACTTAACTGTAGCCAATGCGTTTATGGAACTTCCTAGCACTCAGGTAGATTTTAAAGCTGGTGAAGTTTATCCTATATGGATGTTTTAGACAGACCATCATAAATAATTTAAAAAGTCGTTATTGTAACACCATGCGACTAATTCTTGCCACGATTATCACTGCTTTTCATTTAGCAGCTTTTGCGCAAATCCAGATTACAGACTCATTGATTGAAACATTTCTTATTAAGAAAATCGATCACATTAACACGAAACTCTTTAAGGCTGCCATTGAACAACAAGTACCAATTTATGCAAATGATTCATTCAGTAGAACGCTGACGAAACCAGAATTACTCAAAAAATTTAGTACTGAAAACGTTTATCAAATAACTGATAGAGACTATCCAGGCGACATAATGGATACAACAATATACGCTCCCCTCAATCCGAGTAAAGATCTTCTTGGACTTCGACTCAGTTACATTCAAACGGCTAATATTGAAAACGGTCTAATATCATATAAAGTTAAAGGCATTGGCCCAAGGTATCATTTTGTTGTATCCGGAATTGACCTTGGTTATTCGGCACTATTTTACGTAGAATTCTCAGATTTAAAAGAGGTATTCAATGATGAAGATCTTCTTTTACTAAAAGCAATTTTGATCCAAAACAGTCAGTTGGGGGATTTTAGATCATACTACGTAAACGAAGAGTACATAGACACTTTGGACGTAGCATATAACAACGCTGTTTATTCGACACAAGCTAATCAACAAGCTGTGCTACGAGATATTGATTATGAACATAAGACCCCAATTATTTCAGAATACAACCGCCATGTAATTTCAGTTATTATGGCACGTATCGCCTCTGATGAAATAGCCAGTCATGAGCCAAGGAATAACTTGTACAGAAATATTAAGTTAAAAAAAGCCTATTCAAATCCAGAACGGAATCTCTGTACTGTAATCAAGGCTAATATCGAAATCAATAATGATGATATAACAAATTACGTTGACACGACGATTGTCTGCTCTCCATGGTTTTTCAAACCATTTAACTATACCGTTTGGCAAAAAGACAATGACTTCATTTTCGACTTCACCTATGAACATGGATCAGGTCAACCCGACGACCACATCTTTATATCTTTCAACGGTGTAAAATCGCTTTTCCCTGAGCAAGACGGAATTGTATGGGAAGCCTTTTTGAAGGATTTGTTTTCGCAAGAGTAATGAAATGCAATTGGTAGATAATCTTGTAAATTGCAATATTCACTAGCATGAAAAAACTTACAACCATACTCCTTGTCTTTAACTCATTTGTTGCATCCGCTCAAATTCAAATCACCGATTCCTTATTCGAATCCTTTATTAAAAAGGAAATCGCCAACATCAATTTCAAGCTTTATTATGCTGCTATTGAAGGTAAAGTAACAGCGTATACAAATGATTCTTTTAAGACAATATACTCAATAAACGAATTGAAAGAACAAGGGTCATATACATTTGTCGCTCAAGTTACTGACCGATATGGAGATGCGAAGGATACTATGTATGTTGTTCCGTTCGATCCAGCCAAAAACTTTGTTGGCCTAAGGTTGACATATGAGCAAGACTTGGATTTAAACACCCAATCTATACGTCACAGGGTTAAGGGTATTGGACCGCTTTACATGAATATGATGGGCAAAGTTCATGTGGGCACCTCCCATATGTTCCTTATTAAAACTACTGACGTCAACAACATTCTTAACCAAAATGAACTTAATATATTACAAGCATTTACTGCCCAAAACAGTCAATTTGGTGATTTTAGAACATTGAGTGAACGTTATTACAAAGATGGCGACTCAAGTGATCTTGGTCATGAAAATGCCTTTAGAGCGCTAACCTTGAAACAACAAGAGATAGTCGATTGGATTGATTATTCTATTAAAACACCCTTATTGAGTGCCTATAATACCTCCCTGTTTTCAGTTGTTCTGAGCCATATTGCAAACAAACAAGATACGTTTTTGAAACCGGTCAACACGCTGTTTAAAGACATAGCCCTTTCCGAGCCCTATATAAACCCAAAGTCCGAACTTAAATCAGAGATTTATGAAGAGAAGAATGATGAATATGGCGATACCAGATATGTCGGCTATGTCATACCTTATGGTTTTGGTGCAAAATATGATTACACAATATCCAAAGATGGTGATGACTTTATACTTGATTTTACAATTCCTTTCGTTCCGATGACTCAGCCCGACGCTCACATCTTCTTGTCTTTCAACGCTGTAAAATCACTTTTCCCGGAGCAAGACGGAATTGTATGGGAAGTCTTTTTGAAGGATTTGTTTAGGGAATAGCCGTAAGACAAGAAGAATCACTATGACGGGTTTCAACCAAATTCCACACTCTCTATTTTTCACTTTTAGTTTTTAGTTACAAATCTCCGTTCCTCATCCTCCTCCTCCCGTTTGTAAAAACTAGGTAGTTTCAACCACTTACCTAGAGCCATCTTTACGTATAGATTCTAAAACAATACAATTATGAAAGCTGGATTCAACAAACACCGTTACCGCAATTTCTTCATCGGAATCTCTATTTCTTGTGGACTAATGCTCGCCGCCTTTAGTTATAAAACAGATTACAACATTGGCGAAATCGTAGAAGTGACACCCATTGACGATGGTACACAGATTACTGTTATTAGTGTTCAGTTCCAAAAACCTGAACCTATTCAAAAAGAACAACCTAAAACGCGAAAAATCGAGCCATTTACAATTGACGCGAAAATTAAAATCGTATCCAATGAAATTTTGACTCCAAGTCCAATTACACCGCCTGCTCCTGTAGCAATTCCTGTTCAAACTCCAGTGATGAGTGGCCCTCCGATCGATGATTTGATTCACGATTGGGTTGATGAAAAACCTGAATTTCCTGGAGGCGTTGCTGCATTAAATGCTTTCTTACGCAAACACATTTCCTACCCCGAAGATTGCGAAATGCTAGAAAAACAGGGTGAAGTTAAAGTCTTGTTTGTAGTAGATGAAAATGGAAGCATTACCGGAATTAAAATACTTAGCAACGAATTACTCCCAAGTGCTGGTCGAGAATCAGAAAGAGTCATCAGCATGATGCCACAATGGAAACCTGGAGTAAAAAATGGCAGAAACGTTAAAACGTATTTTGTTCAACCCATTCGATTTAAACTTTATTAATGTTGATTCATACTATGGAAGGAATGCCCTTCGGGGCGTTTTTTCCGTTTGTCAATGCATTTTATCCGTTGGTTAACTGAATTACAAAAAACTTTATGACAGACTTATCTTTACACTTGAATTTTATGGTACACTTTATTTGTAAATATCTAATGGTTATCGGGGTTGTGCTTTTGGGCTTTCAGCACAGCGCCTATGCGGATGAAAACGACAAAGACAAAAAGAAGGATCGAACGACGGTTACCAAAACCGACACCATAAAAATCAAAGTGAATTTAGACATTCATGCAGACGACACTTTGGTGTTTGACGACTTTGATGAAGACAAGGATGATAAGGGAGACAATAGCTCAATCGCAGCTTTTGCCTTGCCGATTACATCACGAGTGTGTATCATACCAGCTATCCCCTTTGATCAAACTATGAAGAGTGTAAAATCAGAATCCACGGACCAAGTTGACTCGGCTGAAACTGCACCAATCGAAAACACCTTCATGACTGAAGTAATAAAAACGTCAATCTACCCAAACCCAGCCTCAGCAAATGATCAATCGATATTCGTTAACCATAATTTAACAACCTCGGCGACTATTACAGTTTACTCGTTGTCTGGACAAGTCATGAATACGATATACACGTCCGAACAGAAGGTTGAAATACCAGGACTTGCCTCCGGCATATACATCGTAAACATTGCAGGAGACAATCAATCAGACTCCCAACGTTTATTGGTTCAATAGCCACAAAACTTTTCATACCTACCAAGCCAAACTATCCATTTTTCTGTTTTCTATCCTTCCAATTCTAAGCTGAACAAACTTGTTTTGGTACAATGGTTCGAAATAGTGAAATTGCATCTTTATGCCCGACAAAAACCTCCATATCGCCAACAGTTTATTAAACTCATTTAAGGCGTTTGTTGGTTCCCACTTTTTACTCAATATTGTGAATGCTATTCAGTCGGATGTTATTTTAAATAACAACAAATCCGCATTTGATACTCTACAGCGTTTCAATCGTGTATACAAACTGGCCATCAGAAACAGCAATGATCAGTTAATCCCTCTTGAACAAGAAATTAGTTTTATTAATGAATACATTGGCCTCGAACAAATCAGGTTTCCTCAACACAAGTTCCCCAAAATTGGGACTACCAAAATTGATATAAATGCCTTAGTTCCATCGTTTGTTTTTCAATCCCTAATCGAAAACGCATGGTTGTTGTCTTTGGAAAATTCAAAATCAAAGCCAAAGATTACCATCTCGACGGAAACAGATTCAGTCCGACTACAAATCGATATCACAAGTTCAGAGCACATACACACCAAAGTGGAAGCCAAGGTGACGTTAGCGCTTAACCGACTTGACCTTTTAAAGGAAAGTGACTTGATACATTACGACCTAAATTGGTCGAAATCGCCGTTTATGACTTTAACCATTCACACTCATTAAAAAAATACTCCTATGCTCACAGCCATTATTATCGACGACGAACAAAAAAGCCGCGAAGGTTTAGAAGCCATGTTGCACAACATGCTAGATGGTGTATCTGTTGTAGCCACCGCTGATTCAGTTACAACTGGAATCAAAGCGATAGTTAAAAACAATCCAGACATTGTGTTTTTGGACATTGAAATGCCGCGAAGAGATGGCTTCGAATTATTTGATGCCTTTGACCCAATAGACTTTGAAGTTGTCTTCACCACCGCTCATGAACAATATGCTTCCAAGGCGTTTCGAACTACTGCCATTGACTACCTTATCAAACCGATTGATATTACCTTGTTAAAAGAAGCTGTAGAGCGGGCTAAAAAGAAACGCGACAAGGACAAGGTGAATAAAAACTTTGAGGTTTTTGTCAATAACATGAAAACCAACAAGAACAACCAACAAATCGCCATTTCAAGTTCTGATGGTTTGCTCTTCATCAAAATTGACAACATTATTTACCTCCGGGGTGATGGAGCGTATACCTACTTTTTCTTAAAAACAGGAGAAAAAATTATCACCTCAAAAAATCTAAAAGAATATGAAGATCTGTTATCCGAGTATGATTTTTTTAGGGTACATAAATCCTCATTGATTCACCTCCACGAAATGAAAAAATATGTCCGCGGAGAGGGTGGATATGTAGTCATGTCTAACGGTGATTCTGTGGATGTTTCAAAAAGAAGAAAAGAGCATTTCCTAGCCGCCCTTAGTAAACTATAATGTATGCGTAAAGTCCTAATTCTAATCGTATTCTTCGGAATTTGCTCTTTGTCCTTTGGTCAAAAAGACATTGCTCATTTCGAAAATATCGGTCGTGTTGACGGACTTGCACAAAGCACCATAACGGGCATTTTACAAGGTGAAGATGGATTTATGTGGTTTGCCACCGCAGAAGGATTGCATCGATATGATGGATACGATTTAAAAATTTTCAAACACGACTTATCAGATAGTACTTCACTTGCGTACAATCACATAACCGCTATTTACGAAGACCATAAAGGATTTATCTGGATTGGGATGTATTCTGGTCAACTAGACCGTTTCAATAAAAAAACCCATCAGTTCAAACACTTTAATTTCAATGACCGAGAAGGAAACGTCAATCAATATCAGATCAATTGTATACGCGAAGATGAGTTAAACAACTTACTGATTGGCACCGACGGCGGAGGCATGACCGTATTTCATAGAAGCGATAATAAATGGGAAATATTCACCGAACAAAACAGCATCCTTCCAAGCAATTATGTCAAATCCTTTTCGCCAGAAGCGAATGAACTAGGACTTTGGATTGGAACTATTCGAGGCATTGTCCTGTATCACCAAAATAAATTCAAAACGTTCCGATCGCTTAATGCTTTTTCAAACCAATGGGTCAATGATGTATTGCACCACGGCAGTAAGTTATATATCGTCACCAACGGACAAGGACTTCAGATTTGGGATACCAAAACAGATGAAGTCGTGCCAATTCCATCTCCACGTGTAAGAGGTGCAAATTTCACAACCTTCGTTATGATGGACGGCGTTGGAAGTTTGTGGATTGGCACCAATGGTGCTGGTTTGTTAAAATTTACTGGGGACCGATATGTAACCTATAGCCATAACCCTTATAACTATCAAAGCGTTATTGGTGACGAAATAAATGTAGGCTACCAAGATGCAGAAGGTGCGTTGTGGTTTGGCGGCAGAGTTGGTGTCAGTAAATACGACCCCAAACTGAAGATTTTCAATCTTTTTAACAACTTTACGAAGGATGGGAAACCAACCAATAATAACATATACGCCATTTATGAATCCAGTGATGGTACCATATGGGTGGGAACGCTCGGAGGCGGATTTGCCACTTTCGACCCAAAGACTGAAGCGCTAGAGGTCTACCCAAATGTGAAAGATGGAGACATTGAAACACGATCTGTCCGTTCGTTTTATGAAGATAAAAATAAAGTTGTGTGGATAGGTACCCGTGACGAAGGGCTTTTCTCTTTTGATCGGCAAACGAAAACGTTTACCCATTACCCAGCACAAAGGCCAGAAATAAATATCAAGACCATTAGTCATATAATGGAAGACAGTGATGGCACTATGTGGCTGGCCACTAGGTGGGGTCTTGCGTCCTTCGACAGAGATTCGCTAAAATACACTGTTTACCAAACAGGATATCTAACAAACAACCCCATATATCAGATAGTTGAGGACAAAAAACGCAAAGAATTGATCCTTGTCACCTTTAGAACTGGCTTGCACATTTTTAATAAAACCACGCGTCAGTCTGAATTGGTTTTGCAACATGACAAAAATGATTCAACAAGTCCTTCGACAAACTCCATGATGTGTATCGAGCAGATGAATGCCGATTCATTTTTAATTGGGACTTACAGTGGTGGATTAAACATTTTCGATCGCAACGAAATGGCCTTTACCGCCATTACCTCGAAAAAAGGTCTACCAAATGACGTTATTTACGGCATACTCAAAGCTGATGAAGAAACATACTGGTTGAGCTCAAACAACGGGTTGATTGCCTACAATTGGAAAAACACGTCATTCAAATCATACGACTTAAGTCATTACTTACAGGACTTAGAATTTAACGAAGGTGCCTATGTAAAAGCCAAGGACGGGACGATGTACTTTGGTGGTCAAAAAGGGTTTAATTACTTCAAACCATCCTCACTCAATGTGGTGACCAAACCTCCCAAGGTGGTGTTTACTTCGTTTAAAACTGCCAACAAAGAAGTTGCGCTAGGTATTGACATCAATTACCAGGACGAGTTAAGAATTAAGCATGATGAAAACCTTATAAGTTTCGGATTTAGTGCACTTGCTTACAGCAATTCAGATCAAAACCAATATCAATACATGTTAGAGGGTTTTGACAACGACTGGATTGATGCTGGAACCCGACGTGAAGCGTTTTACACACATCTATCACCAGGCACGTATAGTTTTAAAGTGAGAGCCTCAAATCATTTAGGGGTTTGGAGTGACACTGACAAAGTCGTACGCATTATTGTGGATCCACCATATTGGCAAACATGGTGGTTTCGATTAATTCTTGGCTTGCTATTTCTTGGTTTAATCGGTTTGATCATCTGGTTGCGAACTCGACGTATATCTGCGTCGTATAAACACAAGATGGTTGATTTGGAATTGAAAGCGTTGCGAAGTCAAATGAACCCACACTTCATTTTTAATAGCCTGAATTCTATCCAGTACTTTGTTTTAAAGAATGAGCCCAAAGAGGCGTACAACTACTTGACCAAGTTCTCTAGTCTTATGCGGATGATCCTTCAGAATTCTCGAGTAAAATACATCACATTACAGGAAGAATACGATTGGTTGTTCACGTATCTCGACTTGGAAAAGCTACGGATGGAAAATGAATTGGATTATGAAATATTGGTTGACGATGGCTTAGATCCTCAGCATTTATTCGTTCCGAGCATGTTAATACAGCCCTATGTTGAGAATGCTATTGTCCATGGTTTATTGCCAAAGGCCGAGAATCGAAAATTGAAGGTTCAATTTACCAAACACCGAGATCAATTGAAATGTGTCATAGAGGATAATGGAATTGGTCGAACCAAAAGCGCTGAATTAAATGAGAGCAGAACCAAAAAGCATAAGTCACAAGGCATTAAGGTGACCAGTGAGCGATTGGAGATGTTGACTAGAGATTTAACTGAAACCCCAGAGTTTTTCATTTTAGATTTATTTGATGATGACAACAATCCGATTGGCACTCGGGTAACTATTTTCCTTCCAATCATAACCAAACTCAAAAACCATGACACTTAGATCAATTATAGTTGACGACGAATTAAAAAGTCGGGAAGTCATTAAAACCCTTGTTGAATCATTCTGTCCTGAAGTGTGCATCGTTGCCATGGCTGAGGACATTGTCGGGGCGCTAAAAGTGATAAGGGAGCACGAACCAAATCTGGTCTTTCTCGACATCACATTGAAAGAAGGTGATTCATTTCAGATATTACAGGAATTAGAGGAAATAAATTTTGAAATCATTTTCGTCACGGCGTACGACGAATATTCTGTTAAAGCCCTAAAATACTCTGGCATTACCTGTTTGTTCAAGCCGCTGGATATCGAAGAATTACAGGAAGCTGTGAAGCAAGTTGTCCATAGCAAAACCAATATGACTACAGCCTATCAGATGGTTGATGGCATTCTAAAAAGCAAATTCACTAAAATCCCGGTCATCACTTCTAAGGGCTTGGTGTTTACCTCAGTAAAAAAGATTACGTATATCGAAGCATCAGAGGCAGGTGCAGTCATCCACTTTATCGATCATGAAAAAGTGAAAAGCAAAAGGGATATTGGAGAGTTTGAAGACGTTATCTTGAGTTCTCAGTTTAAAAGAATCGACAAAAACGTCTTGATTAATACCGCCCAGCTCAAGCCAACTCAAGGAAACAAAAATGTATTAGAGTTTCTGAACGGCGAACACATTGTCGTGTCCAAATTCGACGTATCGTCAATCATGCCCTCATTTAAGAAATAGCATCCCATTTGACATGGATGATTTACTAATTGAACGCAAAGTCATTACATTCGCAAAGTCAATGACAATGTAGGTAAATGGTATTCAGTGGATTAACATTTCTTTTTTACTTCTTTCCACTTTTCTTTTTCGTTTATTTTCTTTTACCAAAATCTCTGAAGAATTATGGGCTACTCATTGGCAGTATCGTTTTTTATGCCTGGGGAGCACCAAAATTTGTCTTCGTTTTATTGCTATCGACCGTCATTGATTACTATATCGTTCGCAAACTGTATCAGTCTGACAAACCGAACAAGAAAAAATGGCTGACAACCTCAATTACCCTCAATCTGGGTTTACTGATATATTTCAAGTACGCCAATTTCTTTGTTGACAATGTAAACGTTGCCTTGCAATCATTATCAATTGGGACTATCCCGCTCCCTGAAATCCTTCTTCCAATTGGTATTTCCTTTTATACTTTCCAAACTTTAACGTATTCCATCGACATTTATAGAGGTGACAATAAACCGTTAAAGTCGGTTACAGATTACGTTTTGTACATCATGATGTTCCCACAATTGATTGCTGGCCCTATTGTGCGCTTCGGAGAAATCGCTAGCCAAATTACGCATCGACCATTTTCGAACAAACAAGTAGTTGAAGGTTTCATTCGTTTTTGTATAGGACTAGCCAAAAAAGTGTTGATTGCCAATACGCTCGCGATTACCGCAGATAAAATATTTGCGTTGCCACCAAATGAATGGACGTCGACGATTGCTTGGCTTGGCATCCTTTTGTATACGTTTCAGATCTATTTCGATTTTGCTGGCTACTCTGATATGGCCATTGGTATGGGCAAAATGCTCGGGTTCACATTCCCTGAGAACTTTGATAGTCCGTATACCAGTATCTCTATAACCGAGTTTTGGCGCAAGTGGCACATTACGCTTGGCAGTTTCATGAGGGATTATCTATACAAACCTCTCGGTGGAAACCGCAATGGCACTTTTCTCACTTACCGTAACTTGATAATCGTCTTTCTGTTATCAGGACTTTGGCACGGCGCAAGCTGGAATTTTGTTTTGTGGGGTGTCTTCCACGGCTTTTTCCTTGTGGTTGAAAGATTTACGGGATTGGCCAAATCAACTGCGTTTCGCAGTCCCAGAGTTGTCTTAACCTTTGTTATTGTTGTGTTGGGATGGGTGGTTTTCAGAATTGAACATACTACAGATGCTTTGGTCTTTTATAAATCTCTCTTCCAATTCAATGGAACGATGCCAATCTACATTTATCGGAAAAAACTATTGTTCGTTTTAGCGTTAGCAGTCCTGTTTAGCTTTATATCCATGACGGGCATAGGGAAAAAGTGGCAGAATCATTTCTACAACCAATCTTATAGCGTAAAGTCTTTGGTTACCTATTTCAGTTTAGCGGTCATTCTTTTCACTTTAAGTGTGGCAAGTTTGTCGACAGGTTCATTTAACCCATTTATCTATTTTAGGTTTTGATTTCTAAGGTCACATATCGCATATTACTGGGCATCATTGGTTTGATCTTTGTTATGCCTATGATTCAAAGAAATGCACACCTGTGGTCGTTTAAGGGATTAAAAGGTGAACACTATCCGCATGAAAAACCATCCATAACGTTAAAGTCGTGGTTGGATGGGAGCTACCAAAAAGCCGCCCATAGATATTGTACAGATTCATTTGGTTTTCAAAGTCCGTTGGTTAGAGGCATTAACCAAATCGACTATGCTTTGTTTAAAGAAGCCAATGCGCAATACGTCATTATCGGAAAGGAAAATTGTTTATACGAAACGCCTTACATTGAAGCCCATTTGGGCATGGACTATTTGGGGGATTCGGTCATTAATGAGAAGGTAAGAATGTATAAAGCTGTTAGGGATACACTTTCTCAGTTGGGAGTCCATTTAGACATGGTGTTTGCGCCGGGAAAAGGCAGTTTCTATCCAGAATATATTCCAGACTATTATTGGCAATATCAAAGTGAAAAAACCAATTATGTTGGCTTTAAAACTGCTTTTAACCACAGCAGAATTCCATATATTGATTTTCACGAATGGTTTAGATCCGAAAAAGGAACTTCCTCAGCACCGCTGTTTCCTTTGACCGGAATACACTGGAGTAAGTACGGTATGATTCTAGCGACTGATTCGCTTTTGAGTTATTGGAATAGTCAGTTTGAAGGACTACTACCGAAAAGCAAGTTTGTCATTCCTGATACAACCACAACTGTTACCGAAGGATCTGATGCAGATGTTGAGGACGGTCTTAATATTATGGAAACCCTTCCTCATTTCAACATGGTCTATCCAACCAATACATTTATTGATGGAAACAGAAAAATTCGATCTGCGGTGATAGCAGATAGTTATTACTGGGGGTTGTTCGATCTAGGTTTAAGTACTGTCGCGTGTGATTCCGGTGAATTCTGGTATTATTTCAAACAAGTCTATCCTCAAAACTTTACCAATGGATTAATGATAGATGATTTAAATTTAAAGCAAGCCATTGAATCGAAAGATGCGATTGTTTTGTTACAAACAGACGCTACGCTTAACCGATTTGGATTTGGATTTATTGAAGCGACTTATGACCTTTACTATAAAAAATAACGCCGATATGAAGTCGTTTACAATTTTCACTTTTTGTGTCTCGTTAATCGCCCTCAGTTCAAGCTGTAATAAAACGGTTAAAAACGAATCCCCCAATCATCCCGAACATTATGAAGTACCTTCATTTGATACGATTTATACTGGAGGTGGCAATGAACCAGGTTGGCGGGTTTTGTTGTTGCAAGAGTCAACAGGAAAACTACAATTTGACTTGCTTTTAGACTATGGCGAAAGTCATTTGATTGGGGATGTTGACAGTTTACCTAGTCCGGGTCCAAACATGGCTGCCCATTTTGTTTTACGGAATGCATCTAAACCATTGATACTAAGTATTACGAATGACGCCTGTGTAGATGATGGGGATCAGCAATATGAAACCTCTGTTACTTTGAGTGACCAAAAATTTGTGCTCAAAGGTTGTGGTCGATTTATAACGACTAAATAATGTTACCCCAAAGTACCAACACAATTTTAATGGTACGTCCCGCTTGCTTTGGGTATAACCCAGAAACTGCAGATTCCAATGCTTTTCAAGTAAAGTCTGGGGAAAAAGAAATTGATATTCATCTCCGGGCATTAGCGGAGTTTGACAATATGGTTGCCATTCTTCGAGATAAGGGTGTCAAGGTCACCGTCGTTCAAGACCAGCTAGTCCCGAATAAACCAGATGCTATATTCCCAAACAATTGGATGAGCACCCATCATGATGGTACGCTTGTTTTGTATCCAATGATGGCTGCCAACCGAAGACTAGAGCGGCTAAATCGTGTTGTCGAATTGATTTCCGAAAAATTTAGAATCGAACAAACTGTTGACTTTAGTTCTTCTGAGCAAAAAGGTCGCTTTTTAGAAGGGACAGGGAGCATTGTCTTTGATCATGTTCATCGCATAGCGTATGCGTGTCGGTCTCAGCGAATGGATGTATCCCTATTGAATAGGGTTTGTGATCGAATTAACTACGAACCATTGGTTTTTGACGCTGTGGATACCAACGGTTTACCGATATACCACACCAATGTGTTGATGGCTATTGGTTCCGGCTTTGTGATTATTTGCTCTGACAGCATCGTCCATCATAAAAACAAAGTGCTAGAGACTTTGGCTAAAACTGATCGAAAAATAATTGACATCACCTATACACAAATGCTTCAGTTTGCTGGCAATATGTTGGAGTTAGTGGATAGTGATAATCAAAAACTGTTGATTCTGTCAGCCTCGGCTTACGGGGCATTGGCTGAAAGACAAAAAGCTACCATTTCCGAACGGATGGCGTTAGTTCCTATTGATATCTCAACCATTGAAAAACATGGTGGAGGTAGTGTGCGGTGTATGATGGCAGAAATATTCCTTCCTAACAAGTAAGCGTTGATGCAAATCAATACATCCTATCGAGCTTTATATATTTGAGTACATCATTAAGAGTATGCTATGAAGTTTTCAGGATCGACAATAATTAATAGGGACAAATCCTTGGTGGCAGAGCTATTCATTAATCCAGATTATTTGAGTGAATATCAGGACGGGTTTCAACGAAAAGAACTTGTATCTGGTATAGCTGGAGAAGACGGGGCTGTGTCTAACATGTATTTCGATGATAGCAAGCGAAAAATGTTGTTGACCGAAACCATTACCAAAAACAACCTACCTGATTCATTCGAGGCGTTTTACCACCACAAACACATGGACAATACGATGGTCTGTCGCTTCAAAGACCTTGGTGACGGTAAAACAGAGTATGCCTACGAATTTGACTATGTGGCGATTCGAGGATTTATGCCTAAACTCATGTTCAAGCTTTTCCCGAATATGTTTGGCAAACAAGGTGAAAAATGGATGCTTCAGTTTAAAGCTTTCGTTGAAAACTACACATCATGAACGTAATTGATTTTGTTATTGGCTTAACACTAGTGAATGCTTTACCACATTACATTCTTGGTGTTTGGAAGCAACCAATGCTCAGTGGTTTTGGAATGGGCAATACCAAAAACATCATTTGGGGTGTAGTGAATTTGGTTACTTCTGTTGTTTTATTTCTCTATACATACGGACTTGACGGGTTTTTACAAAACGGTATGTACGCTGGGGGATTACTCATTGTCGTTACGTTTTTTATTACTGCTAGTTTTTGGAGAGATAGGTTTGTGAAGTAATTTTTGACTTTCATAAAACTGTTAGTTATCAATTTCACACACCACATGTTCTCGTTTAGAGAACTTGGCGTACTTTTGTACTCCATCTTATTTAAAATCCAAGCTACTAATACCAATTCCATTAAAGAAACAAACCAGTGAACATACGACTTATAAAAACCGAAGATGACTACAATAAGGCTCTAGAACGACTAGAGACCATCTTTGATGCCGATCAAAACTCTGTGGTAGGAGATGAAGCCGAGATTCTCACTTTGCTTATTGAACATTTTGAAAAAAAAATACACCCTATTGATGCTCCTGACCCAATTGAGGCAATAAAAATCAGAATGGAGGAATTGAATCTAAGACAAAAAGATTTGGTTGGATTGATTGGTGGAAAAAGCCGTGTATCAGAAATTTTGAACAAGAAGAAAAAACTAACCGTCGACATGATACGAGCGCTTGAACAGAAACTCCAAATTCCTGCAACGGTTCTGGTGAACAATTATCAATTAGCTGGGTAATGGCGTGACCTTTTCGAAAAATATTAAAGCAAATGGCCATGAATAGGTTTTGGCACACGATTGCATTCACCTTTGATAAAATCTTTTGAGACTAGCTTTAGCCCAAATAAAACCCGTTGCAGGTGACATTGACAACAACTTGGCAAGCCACTTGAAATGTGTCGAAAAAGCACACTTATACCAATGCGATGCCATCTTTTTTCCAGAATTATCCCTTACTGGTTATGAGCCTGAGCTTGCGCATGAATTAGGAATGCATTTCGATGATGTACGTTTGAACCCGTTTCAAGAAAAAAGCGATTCATACAACATGGTATTAGGTGTAGGTGTACCAACGATAAAAGGGGACAATCGGTTGATTAGTATGGTCGTATTTCAACCGAACAAAGACCGCACTATCTACTCGAAACAACTGCTTCATGCCGACGAACTTCCATTTTTTATTCCTGGTGACGACCAACAGTACGTGACGGTTCAGGGAGTAAAGATTGCCTTAGCCATTTGTTATGAAAGTGTTCAAATGGCCCATTTCACAAATGCGATGCAAAAGTCGTTTGACATCTATTTAGCCAGTGTTGCTAAACCACAACGTGCCATTACCAACGCACATAATCATTATAAACAACTCGCTATAGAATTCAACATTCCAGTACTGATGGTGAACTCAGTTGGTCCTTCCGACAACTTCATTGCTTGTGGTAACTCTGCAGTTTGGAGTAAGAACGGTGATACATTTGAAATTCAAAATTCCGATCAAGAGGCTTTATTACTATACAACCATATGTCCTTAACTACTTCAATACATTAAACCATGAATCTGGAAAGAGGGATAGAAAATCTCACCGATTCAGAACCAATAACACAATTGTCAAATCAGTTGGGTTATCCGACTAAGTCTGATTTCATTTCGAAGCGTCTGACCCGCATCTTATCAAAACTAGACCATATAGTATTTGTGGCCAAACAAGAAAATCAAGTGATCGGATGGGTTCACGCTTTTATTGCGTAGCGGGTGGAGTCGGATGACTTTGTAGAAATTGGGGGATTGGTAGTGGACAAATCCAAAGAAAACAAAGGCATTGGATCAGCATTGGTCAATCAAGTGCATAAGTGGTCAAAAGAACTGAACATGACTCAGGTTAGGGTGAGATGTAATGTAATCCGAGAAAAAGCACATAGGTTTTATTTAAAAAAACGGTTTTAGCTTGAACAAAAAACAAAAGGTATTTAACTTTTACCTACCATAGGAATAATCTAATTCCAAAATTGGAAGTTGGTTTGTTTAACATTGAAGATCAAATAAGAAATAATGTATGGGGAGTTTTAAACTATTTATCGCCACCAGCATCGACGGCTACATAGCACGTGAAGACGGCAGTATTGACTGGCTAGACAGCATCAATCATCCAGAAGGGGTAGATTACGGCTATGCAGAGTTTATGTCAAGCATTGATATTGTTATGATGGGTAGAAAGACCTATGAAGATGTGGTAGGCTTTGATGTCGATTGGCCTTATGGCGATTACAAAACTTACGTTGTTTCCACAAAATCTGATGTAACCATTTCAACTCCCAAAACGAACCTAATCCATAACATTGAGTCCCAAACGTTACAGGATGTTTTGAAAAGTTCAACCAAAGGCGTTTGGGTGGTAGGCGGTGGTGAGTTAATTGCTTCCTTTTTAAACGAAGGACTCATTGACTCCATGTTGATTAGCATTATCCCTATTGTTTTAGGAAGCGGTAGACCTCTGTTTAACAACGGGCTCGAAACCAAATTCTCATTAGTATCTTCTGAATCGTTTGAGAATGGCGTAGTGAATTTGATTTATATGAAAGAATAATGGCCATTACCCAAACAAATACTGAGCTACGTCCATAATGTTTTTTACTCCAACCAGTTTGATTGATTTTGACTGCATGCCTTTAATGCTATTGGCATTCACCAATATTTCATCAAAACCTAATTTGGTAGCTTCCGCAATCCGTTGATCCATTCTTCTGGAAGCGCGCACTTCTCCGGACAAACCAACTTCTCCAGCAAATGCAGTCAACGTAGGTAAAGGAATGTTTTCATAAGACGACAGAATAGCTGCGGCGATTCCCAAGTCTGTACCAGGGTCGTCAAGTTTTAAACCTCCAGCAATGTTCACAAACACATCTTGTGACCCAAGTTTAAAACCACATCGTTTCTCTAAAACAGCTAACAACATGTTTAATCGCCTCAAGTCATAACCGTTTGAATTTCGTTGTGGGGTCCCATACACTGCCGTACTTACAAGCGCTTGCGTTTCAATCATCAATGGCCGAACGCCTTCAACTGCTGCTGTTATGGCAATACCTGAAAGTAACTGATCGCGATTCGAAATGAGGACTTCTGATGGGTTTGAAACCTCTCTTAGTCCTTCCCCAGCCATTTCATAAATGCCCATTTCCGAAGCAGATCCAAATCTATTTTTAACCGCTCTTAATATGCGATACACATGATGTCGATCGCCTTCAAACTGCAACACCGTATCCACCATGTGTTCTAGGACTTTTGGTCCAGCAATCTGTCCATCCTTTGTAATATGGCCAATCAGAAATACTGGTGTATTGGTTTCCTTAGCAAAACGCAGTAGTTGACCCGTACATTCTCGTATTTGAGAAATACTCCCTGGGGTTGACTCAATCGACCGGCTAAAAAGCGTTTGGACTGAATCGATTATTAAAACACTTGGGTTGAGCTTTTTGACTTGCTTGAAAATTTCTTGAATCTCTGTGGCGGACAAAATGTAACAGGCTTCGTTGCGAATACCAATTCTGTCTGCCCGCATTTTCAATTGTGTCTCGCTCTCTTCTCCGCTTACGTACAAAATTTTCTGATCGCTTTGCAGCGCCATTTGCAACATGAGGGTTGACTTTCCTATACCAGGTTCACCTCCAATAAGGACAAGACTTCCATATACAACCCCTCCTCCCAATACGCGGTTTAATTCTCCGTCCATCGTGACAATCCGTTGTTCGGGACCGGATTTTAAAGTAGTTATTAGCTTGGGAACTGCTTTTTGCGCTTTGTCCTCTTGTCCACCAACCCATGCAGGTACGTGTTGAACACTGGTTTTTTCAACCACTTCTTCTACATAAGTGTTCCATTCTTTGCAGCTTGGACAATTCCCAATCCATTTAGGTGAAGAAGCTCCACAATTCTGACAGAAGTATACCGTTTTTGATTTCGCCATTTCCGTTTGTCAATTCAATCCGTATGTTCCTAAAACGAACACAACAAATTAACAATAAATAAGCACCCTTTGCATTGTAAATACGGGTAAAGACCTAAAAATAAATTGATAGATAATACACAAGGTTAATATCAAAGTTTTTCTATTTTTGCCAATAGTCACAATATCTTATAAAAGATCTGAAATAATGAAAAAAACGATTGTATTGATTTTAGCATTTGCACTGTTCTTAGGTTTAAACCTGAATGCCTATGCACAAGAAGAGGGTTCTAACGCTGAACCTACTGAACAAAAAGTTGAAGCACCTGCTGAAGGGGCAGAAGCCGCAGAACCAGTAGTTGATGAAACTGCAGAAGCAACTGATGAAGTTGTAACTGAAGAGAAGAAGGCTGACAAAGGGGAAGGAATGGCTATTATCCGAGATAAGTTCATCGAAGGTGGTGCAGGATTCATGGCATTACCGTTATTGTGTTTAATTCTTGGGTTAGCGATTGTAATCGAAAGATTATTATCTCTATTCTCAGTGAGTTCAAACTCTGACAAATTTGTTCAAAAAGTCGAAGACGCACTAGTGTCTGGTGGCATTGAGTCGGCTAAAGACGTAGCAAGAAACACTCCTGGACCTGTAGCAAGTATCTTTTATCAAGGACTTGACAGAGCAGACGAAGGATTAGATCACGTTGAAAAATCAGTCGTATCATATGGTGAAGTTCAAATGGGCCAACTAGAAAAAGGTCTTGTATGGATTTCGTTATTTATCGCTTTGGCACCAATGCTTGGTTTCATGGGAACGGTAATTGGTATGATTAAAGCGTTTGATGATATTCAAAACGCAGGTGATATTTCTCCAGCGATTGTTGCGGAAGGTATTAAAGTTGCCCTTCTTACTACAGTTGCGGGTCTTATCGTAGCCATTATACTTCAAGTGTTTTACAACTTATTGGTGTCGAAAATTGACTCCATCGTTAACAATATGGAAGACTCATCAATTCGATTGGTAGACATGTTGATTAAAAATAATGTTGTAAAAACTAGCTAATTAAGGAACTATGAATTCTAAGAAATTAATAACGTACATATACTATAGTATCGTCGTGGTACTCATAGTGATATTTGCGTATAGAACATACAGCATTCCTAGTGATGCTAAAGAGTTACAACAGGGCCCAGCGTCATTTGGACTTTGGCAATCGTACATTTACATTGGCATTGCTGTATTTGCAGCCTTGGTATTGTCGATTATCGGAATTGTTCAAAAGCCAAAAGCTTTGATATGGACTTTAGGTGGCATTGCCGTATTGGCCGTATTGTTTTTCATTGGAAAATCAATGGCGAGTGATATTGTCCCACAAGTAATGATGGACAAAGGAATTACACTTAAAACATTCCAAATGTCACATGCCGGTGTATGGGTTGCGGGAGTAATGATTGGGCTTACCATCTTACTTGCAATTGCATCGTCTGTAAAAACCATTTTTGATAAATAAGAAATACAATGGCAAGAAAAAGTAGAAAAATACCAGAGATTAATGCCGGTTCGATGGCAGATATCGCCTTCTTGCTTTTGGTGTTCTTTTTGGTAACAACCACTATGGATCAGCAAAAAGGATTGCGGGTACAACTCCCTCCTTTTCCAGATCCAACCATACCTCCACCGGTGGTTGAGCAAAACGATAGAAACGTGTTGGAAGTGTTAGTGAACTCAGGAGATCAATTACTTGTAGAACGTAAACCTTTGCGTATCGACCAATTGACTGAACTTACGAAACGACACATTCAAAACGAAGGTCGATTGCCTAACTTTTCAGATTCCGCTCAAGCTGCGATTGTATCGCTTAAAAATGACCGGGGCACATCTGTAAAACGTTACGTTCAAGTATACAATGAGCTCATTAGGGCTTATAACGAAGCTCGAGAAGAGTACTCGAAGAATAAGTTTGGACGTTCGTTTAAAGATCTACCACAAAAAGGAGAACAAGCAGAAGAAGTAAGAAAGAAATACCCAATGAAGATTTCGGAAGCGGAACCAGTTGAGTATAAATAAAGCGTCAGAATATGTCAAAATTTAAGAAAAATAAAGGCAGAGAATTACCAGCTATCAATACATCAGCACTTCCTGATATCGTATTCATGCTGTTATTCTTCTTCATGGTGGCCACAAAGATGCGTGACCCAACGGTTTTGGTTAAAACGGCTTTACCAGTTGTTTCTGAAGTCGAAAAAATTGAAAAGAAATCATGGGTAAATCACATTCTTGTTGGACCTCCAATTAATAAAGAAAAAAGTGGTACAGCTCCTCGAATTCAATTTGACGACAAATTCGGAACAGTAGAAGGAGCTACCGGTGTTCAAGCGTATATCATTCTTAAAAAGAACGAACATCCAGAAGCGATCCGAGATTATCTGACTACTGCTATTAAGGCGGACAAGTCGGTTAAAATGGGGATGATACAAGATATCAAACAAGAGTTACGAAAAATTAACTCTCTAAAATTATTATACTCTGCATCAGAAGGTGAAGTAGACGAATAGTAACTAAATGAATTAATCAAAAGGGCTTTACATAAAGCCCTTTTTTATTGTTAAATATTTCTGAGCGATCAATATCAAGTATATTGCGCCTTCTAAAATTCTGATGGCGATAAGTCTAAAAGATATCCAACAGCCCATATCAGGGGAACTCGTAGAGTTCGAAAAACGTTTTCGAAAAAACATGAAAAGTCGTGTCGCTTTGCTCGACACCATCATGACGTATATCGTAAAACGGAAGGGAAAGCAAATGCGCCCCATGTTCGTTTTGCTCTGTGCTAAATTATTTGGGGAAGCAAATGAACGTACATTTCGAGGAGCCTCTTTAGTTGAGCTACTGCATACTGCTACGTTGGTACACGACGATGTGGTTGATGACTCTGATAAACGCCGTGGTTTCTTTTCGATTAATGCCTTATGGAAAAATAAAATTGCCGTTTTGGTCGGGGATTACTTGCTGTCAAAGGGTTTGCTGTTGGCCTTGAAGAACAAAGATCATGACATGCTCGAAATTCTATCAACTACTGTTGAGGAAATGAGTGAGGGAGAACTTCTCCAAATGGAAAAGGCAAGAAAATTAGATATTACTGAGTCTGTCTACTTTGACATCATCTCCAAAAAAACAGCTTCTTTAATTTCCAGTTGTTGTGCCATCGGTGCGGCCTCCACAACATCCGATGAAGACACCTTGAAAAAAATGGCTCTTTTTGGCTTATACACGGGCATCGCTTTTCAAATAAAAGACGATTTGTTCGACTATGGCGATAGCGATATTGGAAAACCAACAGGTATTGATATTAAGGAAAAGAAGATGACTTTACCCTTGATTCATGCCTTACAACAAACAGATAAGTCAACAAGGAAATCGATTATTAGAATTATCAAATCCGACAAAAAAGACAAGGCTAATGTTTCGAAGGTGATTCAATTTGTGATTGATAATGGTGGCATCACGTATGCGCAAAAGAACTTAATGGAGTATCACCAAAAAGCGTTGTCGGTGTTAGATGAAATACCAGATGCCAACAACAAACAAAGCCTGATTGATCTATTAGACTTTGTTATAAATAGAAAAAAATAGGGCGAAGTCCTCTCCTCTTCAAATTTGTCGTAATTTAGTTTGATGATTATCACAACAACAGAAACGCTACCTGGGAAACAGGTTACCCAAGTATTAGGAATCGCACGTGGCAGCACCGTTAGAGCCCGTAACATTGGTCGCGACATTTTCGCTGGTTTGAAAAATATTGTCGGAGGTGAAATCGAAGAATACACAAAATTGCAAGCAGAGAGCAGGGAACAAGCTATGGACCGAATGGTTCAGGATGCCGAAAGATTAGGAGCAGATGCTATTGTAAATGTTCGATTAACCACTGCGATGATTATGCAAGGAACGGCTGAAATTCTGGCGTATGGTACTGCCGTAAAAATCAGCTAATGGACGCCGTTGCAGTAATTTTCTTGGGTTTAGAAGGTCTTTTGTTCCTAGGTGCAATCGTGGTACTGGTCTGGCTTATTTTTAGACGTATCCGCCTTAAAAAAGAAGAAGCCTTCGAGAAGCGGGATAACTAATGCTCAATGCATTCTTATTTTTATTAATTGCCATCCTATACGCCAGTGTGGGGTTTGGAGGCGGTTCTGGTTATATCGCCATATTGTCTTTTTCCAATCTACCACCAACTGAACTTCGATTTATCGCATTGAGTTGCAATCTTGTTGTAGTATCAGGTGGTACTTATCTTTTTATAAAAAACAAAGTCCTTTCTCTACGCAAGGCGCTTCCATTTGTTGTGACAAGTGTCCCAATGGCTTTTATTGGTGGTTCCATAGCCTTGACAAGCACTCCATTTTTTGCGTTGTTGGCTATTAGCTTGCTCATTGCCGGCATTCTCATGCTCATTCGGATGCCTACCATAAAAACGCCCAAATCATCTAACCTAGTCCTAAACGGAGCAATCGGTGCTGTCATCGGATTGGTTTCTGGTCTGGTTGGTATTGGAGGAGGAATCTTTTTAGCTCCGTTGTTGTATCTAATTAAATGGGATAAAGCCAAGGTCATTGCCGCAACAGCCAGTTTTTTTATCTTGGTCAATTCGGTGGCGGGTTTGGCCGGCCAAATATCTGCCGAACACGTTTCAGTCCGCTGGACATTCGTAATGCCACTCTTAATCGCTGTTGGTATAGGCGGCCAAATTGGAAGTAGGGCGAGCATTAATTGGTTAAGCCAGCTTAAAGTGAAGCGACTAACAGCAGTCTTGGTTATTTTTGCTTCGATTAGATTACTCTATAAACTGTGGATATAAATGAAACTATTGGCTTTCGGAATAACGCGTGAAATAATTGGGATGAGTGATTCTTCGAGAACGCTTAAAACATCTATGACGGTCGGAGATCTGCGAAAGGAACTTTGCGGTGAATTTCCAAAACTAAAAGAATTGAACACACTTGCTATAGCAGTTAATGAAACATATGCTACCGACGATGTCGAGATAAATGATGCTGATGTAGTAGCGTTAATTCCACCAGTTAGTGGAGGTTGATTTATTTGGTCGTGTAATACTGACGCGCTAAATAAATAAGAAATATTGTAATCACTTTTTTTGTTTATATCAGTACAGTAAACGTGCCCGTTTCTCATTTGTTGTGGCGAATTGAAAAAAATTGAAAAAAAACATTGAAATATCGACGAATGCACTGGTCATAGAAACCTGTAGGTCATTTGTCCATAGTGGTAACAACGGTGCAGAATGTCTTTTTGTAGGAACAGTGAGGGATCAAACATCAGGACAATCTGTAGTCAAATTACAGTTTGAAGCATATGAGTCAATGGCCATAAAAGAAATGGAAAAAATTGCGGACAAGGCACTCAGAGAGTTTGATATCTCTGCCATTTGTATTCATCATCGTACCGGCACTTTAACGGTGGGAGAAATACCTGTGATTATTGCGGTTGGATCACCTCATCGTCAAGCTGCATTTCAAGCGTGTCAATATGCCATCGATACGCTTAAGGAAACTGTTCCTATCTGGAAAAAAGAATTCTTTACAGACGGTTCGGTATGGGTATCTGCTCATCCTTAACACATACCTTTGTAATATGAAGTTTGAGGACTACCGTATATCTGACGTTTTAAAACGGAATATTGCAAAGAAGGGATTCAAACGTCCTACTGATATTCAGTTTAAATCTATTCCTCCGATTTTAAAGCGAGAAGACGTGTTGGGTATTGCTCAAACTGGAACTGGCAAAACAGCTGCTTTTGTTATACCCGTTTTGCAAAACTTACTTAAGCTAAGTAAAGGCCAACGCACTGAAGCCGTTCAATGTGTGGTGATGGCACCAACCCATGAATTGGCAGAACAAATAACCTCTGTATTTTTAGATTTTTCGGATGACTTAGACCTTGAGATTTTGTGCATTCACGGCGGTGTGAATCAAGAAGATCAAATAGAAAGGTTGCTTAAAGGTGTAGACGTCGTTGTGGCCACTCCTGGACGACTTTTCGATTTGCGAAGTCAAGGATATTTGGTTTTAAATGATTTGAAAATTTTGGTATTGGACGAAGCCGACCACATGTTAGACATGGGCTTTATCACCGATATCCGAGATTTATTGAAATTCATTCCTAAAAAACGTCAAACGCTATTTTTCTCGGCTACGATCAACCCAAAGATCAAAAAACTGGCATATTCCATCGTTCAGAATCCGATTAGAATTCAAATTTCTCCTAAGAATCCCGTTTCAAAAAACGTCACCCATTCAATCGTTTTTGTCGAAATGGATGACAAACGTTTTTTTCTGGAACGTATGGTCAATGACTACCCTGATTCAAAAATTCTTTGTTTCGTTCGCACCAAAGTGCGTGCAGAAAGGGTTAAAAAAGCCATGGAAAGAGTGGGTATTGATAGTTTGACCATCCATAGCGACAAGACGGATGACGAAAGAACGACGACCATGAAATCGTTCAAGGATGGGGAAAGTAAGCTGCTGATCGCAACAGATATAAGTGCTCGAGGCATTGACATTCCAAATGTGGACATCGTCATCAATTACGACTTACCAGAATTAGCCGAGAATTATGTGCATAGAGTTGGTAGAACAGGCCGTGGCGTATCAAAGGGTTCTGCCCTTTCGTTTTGTAGTGAAGAAGAAAAAACACTTCTGGAAGACATTGAAGCATGCGTTGGCGATGAAATCCCTGTTCAGAAAATTGATATTCGCACCTATACCGAAACCCTAGACTTTTCAAAAGACGTACATGCCGATTGGAAAAGTTTGGTGGAGGATGATTCATTGTTGCACAAGCCGAAGAAGCGAAAGCGTAAATAAATAGGTCGAATCAAATCCTACGTTTACAAATCGCCAACAATGGCTGTAATGGTAGTGGTTTCAAAATCATTTTGACACATACCAGCCGCCTGAATGGCTCTTTTTCCCGTTTGACAATAAAACGCCACGTTCGAATATTTTTCAAGCTCTGTCAGTCTGACTTGCAACTCTGATAAAGGGATATGAATTCCACCTTTGTGTCCCACCTCACGCTCTTCTTTTGTGCGTACATCGACCAACTGGAATGTATCAGCGCCTGCACTATATTCTTGCCACGTAATTTGTAACAAGTCACTATGCACAATTGGCTTTATCATGGACTGATTTGGCGTGTAGTTAAAGGAAAATAGTCGGCTCGTCTCGCCGTCGAACTGCATCAAAGTGTTTATCAGAGGTTTGCCAACACCCGTTATTAGCTTAATGACTTCCCAAGCCATTAGATCACCAATTATTCCAGTAATCACTCCAAGCACACCTGCCTCTTCACAGTTTTGAATCGTACCGTCTTTGGGCAATTCCGGAAATACATCACGAAGGTTGCCACTACCCATATAGTTGAAAACTGCTACTTGTCCCTCCAATTGATTCGCCGCTCCATAGACTAGCGGTTTTTTCAGGATAACACAAGCATCATTAACCAGGTAGCGCGTTTCGAAATTATCCGAACAATCAATAATTACGTCGTATTCGGACAGTATCTCTTTGTAGTTTTTTGTGTTTAATCTGTACGGATATGTTTGAATCAATAAGTCCGAATTCCCTAACAAAAGCGCCTGTTGAGCTGCCTCAACTTTTAAGCTTCCTACGTCTTGTTCGTTAAACAATATCTGACGATGTAGGTTCGAAAGTTGAACAACGTCGCCATCGACTAACCCGATGTGTACTACGCCCGCTCGACTTAAGTACATGGCTACTGGGCAGCCTAAACCACCGCAACCGACTATCAACACCTTTGCCTTTTGTAAAGCCTCTTGGCCTTTCTCTCCGAACGAAATAATTTGTTTTTGGCGAATAAAACGATCTTCCATTACCCAAGCAGTTTACTAGCCTTTTGGTATTCTTCTGGTGTATTCACATTCATCAGTTTCGCACTGTCCTTTGGCTTGATTAAATGCGTATTTGAGTTAATCAATACTTTTCTGGGACATGTAAATCCTAATGCCTCAAATTGGAGCATTCGGAGATAACTTTTAGGTTCCCAGATAGTAATTAAAGGTTCAGCAAATCCAGTTTCTTCATTTAAAAACGCCGTTGCCGTATGTTTCACGGATCGACTTGAAATAAGCTGGTCTAGTACTTCGGAATCCAACAAGGGTAAATCGCATGCCACGACTAGCCATGCCTGATTTGGAAATGAACGAAACGTATTGGTAATCGCCCCTAATGGACCAGCGCCTTGAACTCGATCATACAATTTTGGCAAATCGGTTTTTATATCTTGGTCCTGACGACAGCTAACAAATACGCTTTCCACTTTACTCTGTAGTATCGTGGTTAAACGTTCAATCTGTATGGTGTCTTGATACCACATGGTTGCTTTATTCTCTCCCATTCTGGTGCTTTTACCGCCAGCTAAAATCAAGGCGTTCAAAACAGGTTTGCGTTCAGCCATCCATGATGCTATGAATTGTTTAATTGCCTGTGTGTCTTTGTATTGGAATCGAGAAATGTTATGTTGATTTGGAATAACATCTTCAACAGGTGATGGAATGATTGTCGTATCTACTTCAACAATTGCCAACACATTGGTCAATCGATTTACACGTTTTTCAATAGACTTTGCCTTGGAACTATCTAAAAATAAGATTTGATGTTGGGCTTCAAAATGGTTTCCGTTGACCAATACCAAATCACACTCATTGAACTGAATGTGTTGATCAAACTGGTTTGACGTATTAAGACTATTAAGCGTCACAGTTTCATTTTTGTCGGATAGAAAAACATGGGCGCCTTCTTCCAAATAATCTCCTTTTTCAGGATTGTCGAAAGAAGCGTGGTCGGCGTCGATATAACCAATTTGAAAAGCGTCGGATAAATTCGAGATGATCTGTTTTGTAAGATTTTGTATATCTCCACATTTCGCTCCAATGAAAGCAATTTCTGATGACGCATACATTCCGAGTGACCGACGAGGAATCTTCGCGTGTTTCGTATGTTTCTTATGGCTATCCAAAATCGCTTTTTCCTCCAGTTTTTCTTTTTAATCGAGTTGATTCGATTACAATATCATGGCTAAACGCCTTACACATATCGTAAATCGTTAGTGCCGCAACGGATGCTCCTGTTAGGGCCTCCATCTCAACACCCGTTTTACCAGAACAACCAACCGTACAAGTCACCTCAGCCTTATTCTCATTTAATACGATATCCACATCACATCGATTCAACGCTAGTGGGTGGCAAAGTGGAATTAGATCGGCAGTTTTTTTTGCAGCCATAATACCTGCCAAAATCGCTGTTTGAAATACAGGCCCTTTTTTCGTATGGATTTCATCACTTTTTAAAAGTTCCAATACAGCATCTGGTAATACAACCATCGATTGCGCAACCGCTAATCTCTGTGTGATGTTTTTTTCACCCACATCAACCATTTTTGGGTTTCCACTTGCATCTAAATGGGTGAATTTATTTGTCGTCATGTGATACTATTTGTAGCGCTTTTTTATATGACTCAAAGAAGGCGTTGTTCTCCGACCGTTGAGTTTGTACTTCTAAAATTACAGGTTTTGTAGCGGATAGAAAAACATCCAGACACTTCTCTACTTCGATCATAGAAGTCGCATGCAAATAATCTATGCTGAAGTGTAAGGATATATGTTCCATTGTTAATCCATGGTCGGTTGTTTGAAACGGCAATGTGTCACCATACTTATTTGGGCCTTCAATTAATTCAAAGATGCCACCGCCGTGATTATTGAACACCACGATTTTTAAGTTCTTTGGAATTTCCTGTTGCCATAAGGCATTGACGTCGTATAAAAACGCCAAGTCGCCAGTAAACAGGAAAACCGGTTTGTCTGTGGCTTTGGCATATCCCACGGCTGTACTTGTGCAACCATCAATACCACTTGTCCCGCGATTTGCAGCATGTTGAATCGTTTCCCTTTTGGACAGTAACCCAACATACCGAACTGGCATAGAGTTAGACATATGCAATATTGCATTATCGGGAAGTGTTTGATAAACCTTTTGAAACACACTAAACTCTGAATATGATTCCCAGTTTAGTGCTTGAGTTGCCTTATTCACCTGATTGTTTAACGCAACAAACTTCATTTTGTATTCAGTAGATGTATACAAATGCTCTATTTGATCTAAGACATGTTTCACTTCACAGTTTACTATCCTTGGAGCTGTATGAAATGGTGTTGGGATTTCTCGATCTTCGGATAGATGCCAATGCGTTAATGCATTTGCTTTTCTCAAAAACGTCCTGAGTCTTTTTGAAACCACATATTTCCCAGTCGTGATTAGCAAGTCTGGTAATACATCTTCGCGTTCGATCTCCTCTGTTAGTAAGATGCTTTCCCAATAAGTAATTCCCTCTGTTTTATTTGAAATTACATCAGAGAACACGACCAATTGATTTGGGTACTTATCCTGTTCGAGTGTGTTATCGGCTCCATTCACCCAAAGAATCTTCTTTGATTTTTGAATGTCATTTGCCAATTCGTCTGGGATTGCGTCGTACGATGTTTGAGGAGCGAATGTTGGCTCGACTGAAAAATCTTTTGACACCCAATCTGAATAAAACGTTTCATTGAATGGCATGTTAACGTGCACAGGCCCTTTATGCCTAAGAGCTTGAGATACACTACTATCACCGATTGACCTAAACGTGTCACTGTTTTCAAAACTTGACGGTGTTTGGAAAGACGCATGAACATGTTGGGCAAATACGTTTTCTTGTCTAATACATTGACCTTCCCAGTTATCAATTGATTCTGGAGGTCGATCTGCGGTTAAAACGATTAATGGTGTTTCGCTATACAATGCTTCTGCAATGGCTGGGTAGTAATTCAAGCCAGCTGTACCGCTTGTACAACACAGGCCAACTGGACTATTGGTAGACTGAGCCAAGCCTAGGGCCATAAAGCCTGCTGAGCGTTCGTCAACACAGCTGTGTAGTTGTACAAACTTATTTGCGTCAACAAGTGTTTTAATCAGAGGAAAGTTTCTACTCCCAGGGTTAATCACTACATGTTTTACACCGCCATTTAATAGCTGTGTTACAAAAGCATGTAGGCATTGAGATAGGTTTGACATGATTAAAACAAGGTTTCAATATTAAGGATAAATCGTGTCAAGTGAACTGACCGGACTGTCTTGATATGGAAACATTTTGTTTATTGACAACAGGTCTTTATTAGCTTTGGTTTTATAAATTTGCCCCTTACAAGAATCATTATGGCTTTAGAGCTCAAAATACCTTCAGTTGGAGAATCAGTAACCGAGGTTACAATCAGTCAGTGGCTAAAACAAGATGGCGATTATGTCGAAATGGATGAAGCTGTTGCTGAACTTGAATCGGAAAAAGCAACGGTTGAGTTAAACGCTGAGAAATCGGGCGTATTAAAAATATTGGTTTCTGAGGGTGAAGATGTGGCTGTTGGGTCTGTAGTGGCCAGTATTGATACAAAAGCGGCAAAGCCAGCTTCAGCGACACCTGCTGCTCCAAAAGTGCAAGAGAAAGCCGTTGAAGCACCTAAAAAAGAAGTTGTTTCATCAGATAGCAAATCAGATTATGCAGCTGGTAGTCCGTCACCATCAGCTCGAAAAATATTAGACGAAAAAGGCGTTTCGCCAGCAAATGTAGCAGGTACAGGTCGTGGAGGTAGAATTACCAAAGCAGATGCATTACTTGCAAATGCAGGCTCTGGTGGTGGTTACATCGTTTCAAATGGTTCGAGAGAAGAACGTCGTGAGAAAATGTCTAACCTACGGAAAGCTGTTTCAAGACGTTTAGTTGCAGCCAAAAACGAAACGGCAATGTTGACTACTTTCAACGAAGCGAACATGAAACCTATCATGGACATTCGTAAGAAGTACAAAGAACAATTCAAAGAAACGCATGGCGTTGGACTGGGCTTTATGAGTTTCTTCACTAGAGCGGTTGTTTTAGCGCTTCAGAAATATCCAGCGGTGAATGCCTATATCGATGGCACTGAAGTGATTTTTCATGATTTTGTAGATATTTCGATTGCTGTATCAGGGCCGAAAGGATTAATGGTTCCTGTAATTCGAAATGCAGATGCGATGCAATTGGCAGATATCGAAAGTGAAGTGGTTCGTTTAGCGACGAAAGCTCGTGATGGTAAGCTGAGCATCGATGAAATGACCGGTGGTACGTTTACAATTTCAAACGGTGGTGTATTTGGAAGTATGATGAGTACGCCAATTATCAACCCACCTCAAAGTGCGATTTTAGGTATGCATAACATTATCGAACGACCCGTTGTGGAGAACGGTGAAATCGTTGCAAGACCAATGATGTACTTAGCAATGAGTTATGACCACAGAATCATTGACGGTAGGGAATCTGTTGGATTCTTGGTAACAGTTAAGAATTATCTTGAAAATCCAGAAACCATGTTAGGTGGCCAGTCTCCTGTAGAAGGTTTGTTGGGATTTTAGATACCGAATTTTTTCGTATCGACTAAATAAGTTGGTGTAATTTTCACCACATACGCTGAATCCATTACTCTGGCTTTAGTGGTGTATTTCATACGACACACATATTCTTCTGTTTTTACCAGATCCTCAAAGTCGTCATTTTCTGGAATCACTTTAATTTCGAAATAGGAAATGTTTAGAGGAATACTGTCGGTTCTACCGATCAGTATTTCGTCCATGCCTTTACCTTTCAGAAATATTTCAAGATCTTTAAGCACATTGAAATTGGCGTTAGCAGGAGATTTCACTTTGTCAATCTCTAGACTAATTCTAACCAGTTTAACGCTTTCAATGCTATTCTCTGTTGAGCTATGATCTTCAACAGTTCCAATAAAATCAACCTTTAAGGTATCTGACCTAACCTCACCAGTCGGGTCTTTAGTGTTATTTGAATCTAACAGAACCCTATTAGAATAGGTTGTATTGAATTGAGTTCGTCTGTCAAAATCTTTACAACCCACTGAAACAATCAATGCTAAACACATTAATAAAAAAGTGTTTACAGTGACCTTTAGAATTTTCATGACTGCAAAGAAAATGATTTTTTGTTGTATAACGTGTTAATTCTTAATGATATAGTATTTGTGTTGGTTAGATTACACAACTCCGAGCACCTTTTTGTTGTTGTTTTTTCTCAATTGAGCCGGAACACATGCCTGTAAAGTTGAATAGAAAGCTTCACTCAATTTTGCTTTCGCAAAGTTGCGTGTAAAAATCAAACTTACTTCTCTGACGGAGTTCCCACGGACAGATCGTATGTGCTTTTTTTCTTCTGGCTTAAGATCTAAGGAAGCCCACTCTGGTATGACGGTTGCCCCACCTTCTAAGTTGACAATTCGAATCAGTGTTTCAATCGAACCACTTTCATAATTAAAGGTATTTTTCAAAGCTGAGGAATGGCGCAGTGCGCACAGATTAACCGCTTGATCTCTGAAACAGTTGCCTTCTGACAGCAACCAAAGTTTATCTTCTAATAGCATTTTAGCATCTAATTCTTTAAGGTCGTACGCTGGATGATTTGGGTTCAAATAGAGACAAAACTTTTCATAAAAGATGGGCTTTTCAACCATGCCATCAATTTCCAATGGTGTAGCTACTATACCTACATCCAAATGGTCTTTTTGAAGTAAGTTGACAATTTCATCCGTCATGAGCTCTCTAACATTGAGCCGTATTTCTGGAAATCGCTTAGAGATTTGACTAATTAATTGCGGCATCAAGTACGGAGAAATGGTCGGTATGATACCTACATTTAAATCGCCAGCAACCTTGCCCTTATATTCCAATAAGATGTTTTCAATCTTTCTCGTTTCGTTCAGCACCTTTTTGGCTTGTTCGATAACCAGTATGCCAACATCCGTTGGAATTATTGGCTGTTTACTACGGTCGAATAACTTGACTTCTAATTCTTCTTCAAGCTTTTTAATTTGCATACTCAGTGTTGGCTGAGTGACAAAACAGGACTGAGCTGCTTTTATGAAGTGACGGTGTTCGTCTAAAGCGGTTAAGTATTGGAGTTGGACTAAACTGAGATTGGCTATGCGCGTCATAGCCACAAATTTCATCAATAAAGTTTATAAATACAATTGATATTTACCCATACCCGTATTGACATTAACTATTTTTATGCTGCCAGCCTTGCGCTTTAAGCTCATATGAATTCCCTTGTTTCGACATAAGTTCATTTTTCATACCGGCTTCTTTCGCGTGACCAATAACAGATATGTCTGGGTTGGTTTTAATTTTCTCGTAGTCTTTTTGATCGATGGTAAACAACAATTCATAGTCTTCACCTCCATTTAAAGCTGCAGTTGTTGGATCAATACCAAATTCCACCGCCATGTTAAAGGTATCTTGGTCAATGGGTAGTTTGTCTTCGAAGACCGTAAAATCAACTTTAGACGCTTCGCTTATGTGAAATATTTCAGACGACAATCCATCCGAAATATCCATCATGGAAGTGGGCATAATGCCTAATTCCTTTAAGCTTTTTATAATATCTATTCGCGCCTCAGGTTTTAATTGTCGACCAACGATATAATCGTGATTCTTTAAATCGGGTTGCATGTCCTTTTGTTCTAAAAACACACGTTTTTCCCTTTCTAAAAGTTGCAATCCCATGTATGCACCGCCCAAATCTCCTGAAACACATAATAAATCTCCTGCTTTTGCTCCGCTTCGTTTAACTACGTTTTTTGTTTCATTAAAACCTATGGCCGTTCCACTTAATACTAATCCACTTGGGATTGTACACGTGTCGCCACCAACCAAGTTCACTTGATACTTTTTGCAGGCAAGAAGAACGCCAGCGTAGAGCTCTTCAATGGCTTCAAGCGTGTATTTACTGGAGAATGCCATTGAGAAAGTCAACTGACTTGGCACGGCATTCATGGCACATATATCCGAAAAATTGACCACAGCGGCTTTATAGCCTAGGTGTTTAAGTGGCGTGTACATCATGTCGAAATGCACATTTTCAACCAACAAATCGGTTGATACCAACACTTCGTTCCCTTTCGGGTCGATCAATGCTGCGTCATCCCCTGCCCCTATTAGGGTTTGGTCGTTTTCAAACGTAATCGCGTTTGTAAGGTGTTTGATTAAACCAAATTCACCTAACTCATCAATATTTGTTGTTTCCTTATTTTCGAACATAATAACCCTCTGGTTGTCGCCGCAAAGGTCTACAAATTTGATGGAGACAACCTATTTCAAACCAAATATTTAACCATGATTAAGGATTTTATCAATCTAATCTACCCGAACCTATGTTGTCTTTGCGGTGAACCCCTACCATCCACCCAAACAAAATGGTGCTTGTCGTGCGATTTAAAGCTCCCTAAGACACATTTTGGCAGCTTAGGGCACAATACCATATATCAAGCATTAACCGGTCAGTGGTCGCTTGAATTCGCTTTGTCCAGTTATTATTTTAAAAAAGGAAACGCAATGCAGACTTTGTTACATCAGCTGAAGTATAGAGGCAAAATTCAGTTAGGCCATCAATTAGGGGAAAAGAGGGCAAATGATCTTATTAAACTCCATCATATCAAACCAGTTGATATTGTGTTACCAGTGCCGTTACACCCGTCAAAACTTTTAACCCGAGGATATAATCAAGCCGAAGTTCTGGGGAAACCAATTGCTGATCGATTAAAATGTCAACTACCATTTGAAAACATGCGAAGGACGAGGGCAACGCAAACGCAAACAAAAAAAGCGCGTTACACGCGATGGGAGAACGTTGACTCGATATTCCACATATCAAAACCATTGGACTTAGAAAACAAACATGTTTTACTTGTAGACGATGTGTTTACAACGGGAGCCACGATTGGCGGTTGCTTAAACGTACTGTCTGAAATAAAAGGAATTAAAATGAGTGTGGCAACCTTGGCAATAGCTGATTACTGAATAACCAGTTTCTGGGTTTCAAACCCATGAATGTGGATCATGTAGATTCCTGATGACCATGCTGACACGTCAACTTCCTTTTCTTCAAAAGGACGTAATTCATAAGTGTCAATCACTTGACCCATTTGGTTCAACACCTCTATCGTTCTCTCTTCACCTGAACCATTATTCAACGATACATATCTATCAGCAGGATTCGGGTAATACGCTACTTGCGACGGAACAGGAACACCAGGCACACTTAAGTTAGTTGCTTGTGAACAAACAGTGTTCGTTCTAACAGGCTCGTTGTTTTCAAGCGTAACCTTTGCTTGGTTACACAGTAAAACACCTTTGTTTTTACTCAGACTATGCAATTCGAACTTGATTGAGGCATATCCAACATCTTTGTGATTTGGGTCACCTGCTGGTGCAATATTCGCATCAGTCGAGTTCCAAGTATACACCAGTCTCCACTCCTGTTTCCCTGGCACTTTAATCATTTTTATATCAAGTTCGGTAGTCGACCCAATATTCGTATAATCCCAAGCGTATGTGGTTATCAATTCTGAGTCAAACGTATCAAGGACCGTAACGTTATTTATAACATCACTGGATTCGTTTTCGAACCTAATTTGATACGCAATATTATCCGTAGCGTTTGTATACCATGAACCACAATCCGCTTGCTTTGAAATCGGATCAAGATCCTCTACGGTGGTCAACTGCGCTGCTTCTCGATTGGATTTCTTTGAAACATCTATTTGTGGGAAATCAACGTCACCGGTAAAACAGAAATCATTGTATTCCGATAGGTTGGCTTTAGCTGTACCGCTAATTTTAATGGTAAACAGGCCTCCTTTTTCTAAATCTGAAATATTCCAAGTGTATTCGTCACCGACGATTGATGTTGGAGTTGGGGTAATAGAAACATCATCCCACCAATCACCCATCTTTAATTGTAACGTCGCACCTTTTATGGTAACTGAACCATTGTTAAATGCATTCAATTGCATTTCATTGTATTGCCCTTTTACCAACTTCCATCCATTCATCAAATTAGAGGAAAGTTCTAAATCTACTACGTCTGGCATCTCAACTGCATTCAGGTCTGGCACAATGAAGTTCGTGTTTGACGTAACACTCACAGTTACAATTCGACCACAACCGTAAGTGTTTTTAACACCAGGTTCAAAGGTGATGGTATACGATCCCGGATTAACAGGGAATGCATAATATCCGTATTGATTCGCGTAGGTCACTAAGTTACCTGGATTCAAAACAACTTTTGCCAGATTCAAGCCTTCTTCTCCAATCTCTTGTTGACAGTTGTTATTCTCATCAAAATACACTTTACCTGATATGATAGCAGAATGGAATCCCATTTCTCCAATGGAGTGTACACCACTGTATTTAAACCGCCCGTAAGCATATATTTCGTTCTGTTTGCTGACCAATTCGATTGGTTCCGACTGGAAAGCGTACTCGCCAAAGTGCCATCCATCGGCGTCTTTTGTCAAGTAGTTAAAGCTTGTCCCTGTTTTTTTGTTTTCAAAAATTCCAGTTAAGCATAACATTTCTTCCGTGCCTGCCATGTCCCAAAATTCGGTTATCATCACGTCATCCAAGCCCGCTGAAATGTCTGTCCAACCTATCCCGTCAAACGATTTTAAATAATCAAATTCTACGTTGGCTTCTCCACTCAACAACAACTCACCTTTAACAAGGGCAAAGTGTTTACTCTTACCAATAAAAGGCGGAGTTAGTATTGGACGCCATTCATTGTTTTCAAAAATGGCTGTATTATATCGTTGTCCAGAGAAAGGTCTTGTAAATTCACCTGTTGCGTAGATTCTACCTCTATAAGGTTCGGCATCAAGAACGTAATCCATTTGTGTATTGACACCTAAACGGTTACCTAGTGCTACCCAATTTGGAGCATCGTAGTAAACAATACCGGATGTTTTAAATATGCCTAGAACACACACCTTGTTATTGAATTCGATCAATTTCGTTGCGCTATACGCTTCGCTTACTTCTGATGTGGTAATGTCCGTCCAGTTGTTTCCATCCCATGTCATAATTCGAGTTGGGAGGTTTGACTTCACAGGACCAAAATCATGCCCTAAGACAAACAATTGGTTGTTGAACATTTTAGCATCAACGATTTTAAAGTTGGCTTGGTTGGCAATACCATGTTTAGGGATATTTGGGATTACGCCATTGTCGACGTACTTAAATCCATCCCAAACATGCATTTTGTACTCATTTGAAGCTGTCACTTCAAAGATGTACAAACCATTATCGGTAGGTGTAACCAATTCAACAGCATGTAGCTCATCCCCTTCGCCCAAACGGTATAAACCTTGGCCGAAAGCGGTTGTGAACCCAAAGGTCAAAAGAATCGATATGTAGATTAACTTTCTCACTTAATTAATATTTTATGCTGAATGCTGAAGTTTAACCCAAAGTTAAAGGGTTTCTCTGTTATCCCTTCGTCACGTTTCCGTATTGACGTAAGCGCGTAGTTATAGTTTGCAGTTACTCCAAAATCAGTATTATTTTTTAATCCCCAGTAGATACCGGCGTTAGCGGTCGCTCCTAGATTGTGTCTTGAATAGTCGTTTAACGAAGTACTCAAATCATTCAGTGACACAATGTGTGTAACATCAGTTCGTTTACCCGACATATCTGCTAAGAACATATAACGCAGTCCTGTTTCCACTCGAATCTTGGCCTTCGTTTGTGGAATAGGTTGGATATAACCAATCCGAACTGGCAGTTCAAAATATTGGTAGGTATTGGTTCCGGAATATTTCACATCAATTGAACCAATTTGCGGATGGAACTTTGTGTATATAAGATCTTTGAAGTCAGGTCGTTCAGTAACGAATTCAGTAACCGTATAATCGTAATTTACTTTTTCAACGATTTGGTTGTAGTTCAATCCAGCGTTTAAGTATATATTTTCTTTCAGATAACGATTTACGCGTGCCTCAAACTGATAACTAGTAGACCCAGATTCCATCGTTTTTGAAATATTGGTATAGTCTTTATTAATTCTCCAGGCATTTCCTCCGTTTGGAGAAATCAATTTATTCGCCCAAGTTGGAGATAGGGTTATACCTACTTCCCATTTAGGAACAAACGTATTTGGAGTTTCTTTATTTCCAGCTTCAGCTAATTGATCTGCTGGATAGACCACGTTGCTTAACGCCACCATGTTAAATTCAGTAGAAAAGCCCAAATTCTCCACGCCCTTAATGTGGAATCCTTTGGGCTTAATATCTACAATATTAGTAGGTAATTTATCTGGTCCAGTCGTACTCTGAACCGATGTCTTTGTGTCAACTCCCGAGGAAGTTGTCGTTGTAATCTCTGTGTTAAGATTTTCTGGTTGGTTTGGCTCATTCACTGTCTTTTCAGTCGGAGCTTCAGTAGGTGTAGGTATATTATTATTTTTAACAACAGATTCTTCTTTAATGGTTTGAGCGTCATCAATGACTGCTACTTCATTTGGTACTTGACTAGACTGATTGAAGTTTTTCCAAACAATCGTTGCCAATGAACCAACAACAAGTAATACCAAACCCGTTACCCACCAGTAGGCGGCAACTTTATTACGTTTTGTAACAGGAAGCTGAGCTTCGATGGCGTCCCAATCGGCCATAGACACATTTGCTTCAAAGCCTTCTAACTGGCTTTTAATCAAATCATCAAATATGTCGTGCTTGTTACTCACTATCCTTTCTAATGTTTTCTTTTAAAATGACACGTGCTCTTGATAAGCGGCTTTTGGATGATCCAACTGAGATTCCTAGTTTGTCTGCAATTTCTTGGTGTGAAAACCCATCTACTGCATACATGTTTAACACCAAACGGTAAATCTCTGGAAGTTGCTTTACGTAAACCATAACTTGCTGCGGTGTTAATCCACCCCATTTTCCCAAGTCTTCGTCAGTTTCTTCGTAAGCAAGCCCAACCTGTTCGTCGATGTCAACATAGGAATACTTTGATTCCCCTCTAGTGACTCTGTTAATGGCAAGATTTGTAAATACACGGGACATCCAAGTTTGCAAGCTGCTTTTAAACTCAAACTTCTCAAGTTGAGTAAAAACTTTCACAAACCCGTCCTGTAGAATGTCTTTTGCATCCTCATGACTTGCCGTATATCTTAAACAAATGCCCATCATCTTTGAAGCGTACTTCTCAAAGAGCATCTTCTGAGCCTCGCGATTATTCTTGATACATTGCTTTACAAGTTCTTCATCACTGCTCAAAATGAATGCTCATTTAGTAGAATAGACACGTAAAAAGAAAAAGGTTGCATTTTTTTTAAAGAATTTTTCAAAAATAAAAAAAGGGGTCGTTTACACGACCCCTTTTGAATTTTATTAGAGATTACCGACTAGTCGATAATTACTTTTTGATTAAACACTTGGTTGTGTGCAGTCATACGTACGAAGTACATTCCAGCAGCCTTACCAGTCATATCAACTGTGTAAGAACCTGTTTGAAGTTGACCCGTAACTACGTCTACCACTTGGTTACCCATCATGTCGTAGATAGCAACTGTTACCTCTTCTTGAGAAGGTAAGTCGATAGACACATTGAAGATACCATTTGATGGGTTAGGATATACACTCATCAAAGATCCGTTTGTAATGCTTCCAACACCGTTGGTAACTCTTTCGTAAGCACTGCTAATTTCGATTAGCAAAGTATACGCTTGAGACATGTTGCCTGAGTTGTCATTAGTTTCAAATACAGCTGCATAAACACCTTCTTCATAGAAGTTAACATCGTTAAAGGTTACTTTAAGATTGTCGCCTAATAATTTAGGTGAATCGTAGTTGTCAGTAAGTTTCAAGTAGTCACTCAATAATACATTTGAGAACAATCCTAACTTAACAACTGGTCCAACTTTAGAGCTAATTTCTGGGCTCTCGTTGTCAAGTACGCGTACCCATCTGTTTCTAACTGTTACGTTTCCAGATGCATCCGTTGCAGTATAAGTATCTGTGTACAATCCTAATTGGAATGGGTTCACATTACTTGTACGTGTCAACGATACTTGTGTATTGTCATATAAGTTATCAGTTACACTCGCTTTAACTGGAGTATAAGGATCGTTTACATTGTGATAAACAGTGTCTAGTGTGTTCAAAGAAATCACTGGAGCAATGTAATCTTCAACTACATAGTTAATAACTAAAGTAGTTTGATTCATTGACTCGTCAGTCACTTTGTAAGTAACTACAGTTGTTCCTTTTACTCTTGTATCAACGTCTGCATCACCTTGCGCAGTTGAAGGAGAGATTACATAAGTAAAACGTGGACCGAAAGTACCGTTGCTGTAGTTATCAGCAGGAACAGTTCTATCAACGAATACAGATTGTAATTGTACTTCTACTATGTTTCCAGCTTTCATTTCATCATTAGTGATTGTTGGGAATACCAAGTCACGAACGATTACAGTTCTTGTTGCTGTTGCAATGTTAGCTTGTGCATCTTGAACTGTGTAAGTCAAGGTGTAAGATCCAATTTTGAAGATATCTACTGATCCAGTTACCTGAACAGCTGTTTTAAGGTCACCATCTGTTTTGTCAATTGCAGTAAAACCTGGCTCATTATATTTACCAGTGATTACGTCAACATAAACGGTATCAGCACCTAATAATGTCAATTCTGGAGCAGACTGGTCAACTACCACATATACAACACGTGTTACACATGGAGCAGCGTTACCTGATGCATCAGATACACAGTAAGTAACATAGTAGATACCTGCTGCTTGATCATCAACGTCGCTTGTTGAAGTTAAACGAGATGAGATATTCACCTTCAGTTGGGTCATAATGCAGTTGCACCAGCATCCGCATAAGTTGATCCAACTTCTACATAAACAGTATCAGAACCATTTAGAGTAATGATCGGAGTAGTGTTGTCATTCGCTAAGATTAAAGCGTAATCTTCAAATTCTCCAATTCTGTTAGCACCGGCAACTCCACTTGAAGCACCACATGGCATGTTAGGATCATTGTTATAGCTAATACCAACTCTCATTCTAGTTGTTCCTTCAAATGAATTTGCTAAGTCAGGTACAGTAAAGCTACCCATAACAACTTTGTTTTGAGTTGTGCCTTCATTTAATACCAACTCACCGTTGTCATCAAAATCACCATCAATGTTCCAATCAATCCATACCTTACGGTTCACTTTGTTGGCACTTGTTTGTCTAGCGATTGTTAAGTTGTAAGTGCCACCAAACGTTAATTCAGCAGCTCTGATGTCTTCGATGAAATTAGTGTATCCAATTTCTTCAGTTGACTCGTTGTCAATTAAAGTTGCTCTTGGAGTTGCATTGTCTTCCAAGATTACTTGGCTAATGGCAACGTCAGTACTAGTAGTTACACCAATAACTGGCTTACAGTAATCAATTACAATGATGTATTGGTCCTTAATTACCTGTGCGTATGAAGTAGCTGAATCTGTTGGAGATAAGTTATTCCATCCTTTTAAAGATACAGTGTACTTACCAGGAGCAGAGAATGCTACTTGAGGATTTGCAGAGAATTCATCAGTTCCACCTGTAAAGGTTACAGAAGTACTTGGGAAGAATGTCCACTTAAATGAGTTTGCTTTATCAGCAATACTTGTAAAGGTGATATCGTCACCAGCTTTTGGACGTCTGTTGTCAGCTTCAAAATCTAAGTTAGTTTTAGACGTGATTGGCGCAACAACGATGTTTCTACAAGATTTGTTTTTACCAGCACAAGTCTCAACTGTTAAACAGATGTTGTAAGTCTTGTTACTGAAAGAGATATAATCTAAGTTTTTGGCATTGCTTTCTAAGTTACCATCTACTTCCCATGTATAAAATACTTCTCCAACTGCGTTTTGAGACGTGTTTTCGAACTTGTTAAATACTGCGTTGTAAATAGTATCTGGACCAGCAAAACTTGCAACTGGAGGCGCTTGGCTTCCAATAGTTGAAGTCCAGTGACCTAAAAATCCTTCGTCAGTAGCAGCACCTGAATTCCATAAGAAATATAAAGCGCCAGATTTAGCAACGACTGGGGTAGTAGGTGCATTAGATGCATCAAATCCATTGTTAGGGTGTAATGCAATTCCAGTTGCATCTTGACCGTCATATACTTTTAAGTTAACACCAGCTTTTACTTTCCACTTGTCAAAAGTGAAGGTTATAGAAGTCGCACCACAAGGAGCGATTAAGGCGTCAAGGCCATTTTCGTTTGCAGAATAGTTACCAGAACCATCAGTCTTACTAATCATTGTACCTGCAGTACAAGTAATTACGTTACCAGAAATTGAAGTCAAAGTACCAGGACCCATTTCTACGTCACAACCCTTAAGGATTTCGATGTAGTCCTTTTTAATCATAGTTACAGAAGCACCAATGTCGTTTGAAGAAGTCAAACCAACACACCATTTTCCAACATCTGGGAAACCTGGAATGCCCTTAGCAGAGAATACTTCTGGGTTTTGATCTGCATCAGAACCACCTTGAGCGATGTCAATGTGTGTTCCAGCTGAATCCGCTTGTTGATACATAAACCACTCCCAATAAATCGCACCATTCGTAGAAAGGTCGGTTAACTGGAAAGTATTATATAATTCAACTGCGTTTGAGCTAGATACGAAATCAGCCACTGGAGGTGCAGTTGGAGTTACGATTTCAACACATTCTAAAGCTGAATCACGACCAATACAATTTTCAGAGTATAAACGTACACAGTATTTACCTGTAGAATTAAACTTAGTTGTAGCATCAATCGATGTGAAATCAATTGAACCATCATCTAAAATGTCCCATCCGTGGTACGTGTAACCTTCTTGGTTTTTGTTCACCATGTTAACTTTAGTCTTAACGTACGCAGTGTCTACCATGAAGAAACCAGCAGATACAGTTGTAGCGTTAGTTAAAGTTACGATGTAGTCTTCTGTCTCACCGTAGTAAGGGTTAGAAGTTCCGTTCAAACAAGATTCACCCGCTGACCAACCTCTTGTATTGTAAGGGGCGGTTGAACGAATACGAATTCTTGAAGTACCTGATCCACTAGCACCACAAGGAATTTGAAACTTAAATTCTTTAGCTGCTGGAGGAGTTCCACTTAAAGTTCGGTCAACAACGGCAGGAACCGTCTTGTTTCCTAAAAACTCATCAGCATCGTCAAAGTCACCATCACGGTTAAGGTCAATCCAAACACCTACTGGAAAGTCTGTGTAGAAATTGTAATTCTGACCACTAATCCAAATACTGAATTCGCTACCATAAGAAAGCTTAAATCCTGGAGACGTGTTAATCACATTGAAGTGATCTGTGTTTCGACCAGTTGACGTAATGTCATTACATCCATCTGGGCTTTTGCTGTAAATCACTGTTCCGTTTTGCGAGAATGTTACTTCTTCGATCGCAGAATAACGATATGCCGTAGTATTGTAACCACAACCAAAATAATGGTTGGCATTGCAATACGTCTGTGCAAATGCGGTGCTTCCCATAAATACTGTTGCCAACAGAATAAACAACTTACCGGAAGCGCGATAAGCTGAATTTTTAAAATTAGTAAAGGTGATTTTCATAAAATTATTACTTTTTGTTCTACTTGTTAAATTATAAGGGCCTCAAAAATAGGAATTCTTACTCTATATCGACACCAAGAGTTGCCGATGGTTGCCAATAAAATCCCGACCTTATATATCACAAAAACGCTAAATGCCTAATTACAAGCCGTTTGTGCTTTTTTCATGACGCAGACTTTACATAAAAAACCTAATTATCTGCGCCCAATTTGTCTTCATCATCGTTTACCTTTGACTTTCATGGAAGAAAAAACCGCAAGAGACCAGTTAAATCGTGAGCAAAAATTAGCTGTTACTCAAATTGATGGACCGGTCATGGTCATTGCCGGACCTGGGACTGGGAAAACACAAATTTTAGCCAGTCGGGTCGCCCATATTCTGAATTCAACGGATAGTTCAGCTCAAAATATTCTTTGCCTTACGTATACCGAAGCAGGCACCATTGCCATGAGAAAGCGACTATTGTCCCTAATCGGACATGACGCACATCGAGTTTCAATTCACACCTTTCACGGTTTTTGTAACAGAGTCATTCAAGAAAATCAAGAACATTTCGATTACAAAGAATTAGATGCAGTAAGTGACCTTGAAAAAATAGAATATCTAAGTGAAATTGCCATCCATCTTGACGACAATCATCTATTAAAAAAGATGAAAGGAAATGTGGGCTATTTAGTCGAAAGTCTTTCAGGATTATTCGATTGGATGAAAAAAGAAAATGTAACTGCCCATGACATATCAAAGCTTATAAAACAACGAAAAGTTGATATGTTGGAGGGCGATGAATTTCGATATAAACGCGCTTATAAAGGCTTTAAAAAAGGCGACATCAACCCCACAAAATTTGAAAAAGCTGAGAAACAACTCAACGATTTAGAAGCAGCTTGTAACCTCTTTGATGACTATGATACATCAATGGCAAATCACCATAGATATGATTATGCTGATATGATTTTGTGGGTGATAAAGTTATTTCAAACCCAGCCCAATGTGCTAGCAGATTACCAAGAAAAATTTCATTATCTGTTGGTCGATGAATTCCAAGATACAAGTGGTTCGCAAAACGACATTTTAAACTTACTCATCAACTATTGGGAAAAACCAAATGTTTTTGTAGTCGGCGACGACGATCAAAGCATTTATCGATTTCAGGGTGCGGAGGTGAAAAACGTAATGGATTTTGCAAATACCTATGGATCCCATTTGAAGTCCATTATGCTTCAAACAAACTATAGGTCCACACAGCACATATTAAACAGTGCAAAATCTGTCATCGATAACAATCAAGATCGGCTGGTCAACCTCCTTACTAAGTTGGATAAAGATCTAAAATCGTCCACTGGACAAGAGGGAGAAAAAACCAAGGTAGTGTCAGTTGACAACCCCTATTTAGAAGCCATTTGGGTGGTCGAAGACATAAAATTAAAGATTAAAAACGGGGAAAAAGCTTCCAACTTTGCCGTCATATATGCCAACCATGCGCATGCTGATTTAATTGGCGAATTACTTCACAAGGAAGATATTCCAGTATATCTAAAAAGGGCACAAAATGTGATTACATCTGACACCGTTAGTCGGATTACAACTATTCTTCGGTTTATCGTAAAGGAAAACAAATTCCCGTTCTCAGCCGATTTTGAATTATTTGAATTACTACATTACCCGTATTTTGGAATATCAGGCTTAAATCTAGCTCGCCTGGCGTATTACATAAATAAAAATAGAACCGAGTTTCTTAGCTGGCGAACCACCATTAATGAAATAGATAAGATTGCGGTTTCAGACATAAAGATTCCAGAAGATCAAATTCAAAAAATTAAAACAACTAGCCAGTTGATTGAAGAAATAGTAACCTATGCAACGCTTCATTCACCACAAATGGTGGTTCGTAAAATTGTTGAATCCCTTCAATTAACGCACTTTGCCTTAGACAACAACCAATTTCACTTTGAACTAGAAAGCGTGGTTAGCTTTATCAATTTTGTGGAATCGGAGTGTAATAAAAATTCGACCACCACCATTGACCAAATACTCACAAAGCTTGATTTGATGAACAAGCACCGTATCCCGATATCTAAAGAAAACATAGTTTATGATAAAACCGGTATCAATTTACTTACGGCTCATTCGAGTAAAGGATTAGAATTTAAACATGTATACGTTGTTCGATGTATAGATAAAGCTTGGGAGAAAAGGAAAAAACATGGCACCCCATTTGGGATTCACAAACTCTTTAATTCAGATGATGACTTGGTCGCACAAGAGGAGTTAAGAAGGTTATTTTATGTGGCAATGACCCGTGCAGAACGGAGCTTAACATTGACTTATTACAATGAGGAGACCAATGGCAAAGAAGTATCTCGCAGCATGTTCATCGACGAAGTGCTTGAGTCGAATTCTTCAGAATATAGACATGAGTTAGTGCCACAAACAAATTCAACAAAGAAGTTAGCACGTGTTTTTACCGAAAGTTCCGACCACACTCTCGACATCTTAGACCCACCTTTCCTTGACGACTATCTATCGTCTTACAAACTCAGTGTGAGTCATTTAAATAGTTACTTGGAGTGCCCAACTCGATTCTATTTCCAGAATATTTTACGAGTTCCATCCTCGAAAAATGTGTACATGAGTTTTGGGATAGCTGTTCACAACACGTTGGATCAGGTTGTCAAAATATTAAACGAAGACCAAGACAAATTGACAACCAATGCCATGCGCGACATCTACACGTTTTACCTAAAAAAAGAACGTTCGGTTTTTACCGATAAGGAGTATGAAGATTTTCTAACGCTTGGGAAGGCTGTTTTAAGCGAATTCATTTCTCATAAAAAGTCCAATTGGCAGACATTAGATAAAATTGAAACCGAGGTAGTGATTGATCGAGTGGAAGTTGAAGGAGTGCCCATAAAAGGTCAGTTGGATAAAATTGAATTTACAGGTAAAACAGTCAATGTAGTGGATTATAAAACGGGAGACGCCAAAAACGGACTGAAGAAACTCAGTGCTCCAACCGAGGGCGCTGGACCTGACGACACCATTACTAAGCAATTTGGTGGTCCATATTGGCGACAAATAATGTTTTATTCATTGCTCGTAAACCACGATAAAACTAGAGATTATGCCATGGTAAGCGGTGAGATGGATTTCGTTGAACCATCTGACTCAGGAGAGTTTTTATCTCAAAAAGTGCTGATTAACCCAGAAAATGAGACCCAAATGAAATCAATTGTTCAATCGGTGTATCATAAAATAATGGACAAGCAGTTTTCGAAAGGTTGCATGGATCCTGAATGTTACTGGTGTAATTTCACCAAAAACCTCTATCCAAATAAATGACTCTAGCTAAAAACTAATTGTGACTTCATTGGTTACCTTTGTACCCATTTTATTATAACATGACTTTAGACGAAATAGTAACGGTATATTCAGAAGCAACTCCGAACCCAGAATCAATGAAATTTGTTTCAAACAGAATGATTTTGGCAAACGACAGTGTTGACTTTAGGTCGAAAGACAAGGTCCAAGATTCACCATTTGCGACGGCGTTATTTGAATTCCCTTATGTAAAAGGGGTATTCATCATGAACAATTTTGTGAGTGTTACAAAATCTGTGGATTATGAGTGGTTTGACATTATCCCGACTCTTAAAAAATTCGTTCAAGATTATCTGCAAGACGGGAAGGACATTGTTACTGCGTCGAAAAAAGTGGAATTAACGGATGAAGAAGAGTCTGATGTTGTTCGAAAGATCAAACAATTGTTAGATGACCACGTTAAACCAGCTGTTGAAATGGATGGTGGTGCGATATCCTTCAAAAGCTTCGAAGACGGTGTGGTCAATGTTGTCATGAAAGGATCTTGTAGTGGTTGTCCGAGCAGTACAATGACGTTAAAGGCCGGCATTGAGAATTTATTAAAAAGGATGATTCCTGAAGTTGAGGCCGTTGAAGCCGAAGCTGGATAAAGCTATCTCATAATCGTCAAGGTGCCGCTTTGGTACCGTTTTTCATCTGGCAAACAAGGTGTTTTTAGCACCGCATACCAAATATAAGTCCCACCGGGCACATAATTACCTTGCCATTTCCCATCCCATTTCTCTTCTATATCTGAAGACTGGTAAATTTGCTCACCCCAAAGGTTGTAAATACTGATTTGAAAGGTATCAACAGTTGACAATCCAAAGGTCACAGAGAATGTTCCATTTAATCCATCGAGATTTGGACTAAACGCATTGGGCACAAAATAGTCGAGTGACTCCGATAAAAACATCACATTACAATCATCATCTGCTGTAAAACCACAGACCTTATCAGTGACTGAAACGGCGTACCAACCTGACTCGGTTACGGTAATGGCCCCTACTTGTTCGCCCGTATTCCAGCGAATGGCATAGTCTGATGTATCGTTTAGTTGTGTTGTGAGTCGCACGTCTTGCAGTTCGCAAAAACTTAGTTCAGGCGGACCAATGTCAACATTAAGTGCCGTCCTATTGGTAATCATGATAGAATCGATATAATGACAGACACCCAAATCCGCTCTTAGCCAATAAAGGCCTGGTTCAGTTACTTTCATTACCCCATTTTTTGACCCGTCATGCCAGGTAAAGTCATCTGCGTTGATGTTTGGTTTTAAACTTAAATCCACTTCTCCACAAATGAGGGTATCTGCGCCAAGACTAAACTCTGGCACTTCAATTTCGTTGATTTGCATGGTGTCGGCAGCAGTACAACCATATCGGCTAACTTCGAGCCAATACTCGCCTGGTTTCTTAACAGTAATCGTGGGTGTGGTATCGCCATTAGACCATTTATAGTGTTCAAAAACGCGGTTTTCCACTTGCAGAACTCGATTTACTTCGTTACCACAAACGAGGGTGTCGTCGCCTATAGATATGTCTTTTATGGCTGGGAAGATGTTGATTTCATCTTTAAACGACCCACATTGAGTAAATACCTCAACCCAATAATTTCCATAACCACTAACTTGAATCTGCTGGGTCCTTTCACCTGTCGACCAAAGCACTTGTCGAGATGGATGTCCTGCATCTAAGGTTTGAACAAAGTTATCTGAGCAAAAAGCTGTGTCCGCTCCAATTGCTGTTTTGTGCTTGAAACTTTTACTTCCAATAAAGACCCACGAATCTAATGCTGGATCACCAACATCAGTAATGGCCAACTTGATGGTATACCAGTCACAAGCTTGGAGTGTCAGGTTTGCTTTTAAAACCACGGTTTGTCCGTTATGCTGTAAGTGCTTATAGCTATTAGACGATGTATTATCGTTAAGCACGAAGTATTCTGAATTTCGTTTATGGTTAACGTTGTCAATCGACACTTCCACATTTGAACCCGGAATTTTGGCAACATTTTGTTCGCCAGTGATGCCCGGACCCGAAATAAAGAAACCGAAAACATCATTGAATCCTCGGTCTACATATCTAATGTATTCTTCAGACGAAAAAATGTACTTAAACTCAATTTCTTCGGTTTGGGGTTTAAATTCAAACTGTAATACTGCAGCGTCTATCGTTTGTCTATTCGCAATTTTCTCAAGTGTTTGATCACCAGGGTATTTTAAGTCTTTGGAATTATCTAATACATCGTTTGGCCCTTTTGCCTCAACTGCCACACCGGTTGACATGATAATGCCTTTGTCTAATCCGAGTTCAGCCTTGTCTCCATTTTCAAAAAGCGCAATGGCCCTGTTGTGACCTGTGTAGGTGATGTTACGAGTTTGGACACCGTCACCAACCAATACGTTGCCAACCAATACCTGAGCACTGAAGCCTTCCCCTACAATTAATTGTGCATAACACCGAGGTGAACCAATTAATGAAATTAGGGCAAACGTTAACAACAAAGTGCTAAATCGTAGATATGAATAATGTGTCTTCAACTTAAGCTGAATGGGTAGTAGAGTGCATTAACGAACAAAGTTACATAGTATTATGGTCAAATAAATGACATGATTTGGTACAATTATGCCGCATGGGAATTATTATGTTGCTTTTTTTCATCATCTTGCGACCTGAAAGTAACAAGAATAGATGAAACAAATTTTAACATTACTCACATTAATAAGCTTTGCAGCGGTTTCTCAAGCTCAAATCACATGGGACAACGCGACTGCGGATACAGCTCGCGGTTTCGAGAATAATCTTGACATAGAAACACATAACGTGATTACCCTTGCCAATGCCGGAACGTACCGTTGGATTAGAACTTACAAAGAGAGCTGCAGTGTAAAAACTGCCATTTGTGACAAGAACTCTTGTTACATGGAAACCACAGACTCTGCTGATTTTACAGTTGACGCTAACGAATCTTTTGACATGATCTGTCATTTTTATCCTTACAACACATGTTGCCCTGAAGGTGCAACAGTTAGTTTGTTAGTGTTTAAGGTGGATGAACCATCTGTTAACAGTACAGCAACTTATATTTTGGATTTATGGTGTGCTAGTTTAAGTGTATCAACGGTTGATGCAGCTGGTTTTACCATCGCCCCAAACCCTGTACAGAATCAACTTACCTTGTTGGATTTACCCTCAAATGCACAAAACATTCAGGTAATCAATATCGTTGGGGAAACTGTTCTTACCAAGGCTGAAGCAAGCTCAGACTTGGACGTTTCAAGTTTACAAGCCGGAATCTACTGGATTGCTGTTGAAACGGAAGGAACGACATTAACAAAGCGATTTGTAAAACAATAAAAGAAACCATTTAAGTAAAAAGGCCTGACAATGTCAGGCCTTTTTTGTTGTTAAAACTTTGTTGTCAGTGTGATGACAAGACTATTCCTACTTGCCTTATTCGTGGCCGTTGGAACAATTCCTGCGTCTAAAGTATAAGGTTGGATGGTTTCTTTGCCCAATTGTTGAATAACTGACATGTCTAAAGACCAGTTGTTGTCTTTTAAACCTATTCCACCAGTAATGTAGTTTTGTGTTAAGTTGTCATCTTTAGCTGTCGCTAGTGGACTTCCGTATCTTGCTCCGCCGGCTCTAAAGCGCACCATATTGCGTACATATTCTCCACCTAGTCTTATGTTTACCGCTTTACCATATTTACTACTTATTGCATCATTGGCAACCTCAAATGCACTGTTGGTTGGTCGCAGCCTCATGGTAGAATAATCAATGATTTCTATATCAGAAGAGATAAAACCGTTTTTCCCAAACAGATATGCCCCACTTAATGTAGTTTTCATCGGCGTCATTATTTTATATTCATAGTATCCCTCTACCGATTGAAATTCACCATACGTGCCGTCGTCGTAATCAACCACCATCTCGTTGTAGTATTCGTCTCGTAAGTCATAAATAGTTGGCGTCTTTAATGCGGCACCTAGTCTTACATTTGTCGACGGTCGGACCAGAATTCCGATATTGGCACTTATACCAACACCTTTTGTCAAGAGGTTTTGTTCTAATGACCATACAGACCAATTGTTAAAATTGCTGCTTTCATCTGTTTCAATGAATCTATTTTCTTCTTTATACCTTACAGTAGTAACATTAATACCACCACCTATGTAAAACTTGTTTTCGTAGTTTGACGATAGGTGTAGTCCAATATCATGCGTGCCTCCTTTTGAAGTAATCACATTTTTCTGTGTAAGATCCCTATTTAATGGATCGATAGCGGCGCCAAAAGTTCTGTTGCCAACGCTGTCAATCAGGTATGCATCCCAAGCCATCGTTTCTAAATCATAATATCCCGCTTCCAATTCTTCACTGGTAGCCGAAATTTCATTGACAGATAACCCATTTGCGCGTTCAGCAAAATAATCCAACATTGAATTATCATTATTTGCACCGTTATAATTTCTAATGCCATTAAAGTTATTTGTTCTGTTAACGCTGATGGCAAAATTTGTGTTAACCCAACCTGTAGTGGCCGGTTTTCTATTCTCATATTTCCCATTGTAAAACACAAAGCCTAGTGAGGGTAGCGCCAAATTGAAATCAAAATCCTTTTTGGAATTTCCTTGATACTCGATTTTACTTTTTGAGTTAATCATCGACCCACCAAATGTGAATGAGTTTGATCTACAAACCGCCAAACCGGCTGGATTGATGATGGCACTTGAAAGGTCAGCACCAAGTGCTCCATATGCTCCTGCAACGCCTAGTGACCTAGCGGTGCCTCCGAGTTCTGTTTGAGAATAACGCAAGGCGTCAATATCGCCTTGGGCAAAGGCAAACAGGCAAACCTGTAGCATTAAAAGTGAAAATATCAGCTTTTTCATAATATCTATATTTAGGTTAATTGTTAAATAATTATCGGGTTCTACCTCCCGATCGTTGGGTGTTACCTGAAGATCTACTTGGGGAAGAACTTCTTGACGGTGAAGTACTTCTCGAAGGGCTTACTGATCTACTCGGCGAGCTGGATCGTGAAGGTGAAACACTTCTTGAAGGAGTCGACGACCGTGTTGTACTTGATCGCGAAGGCGAAGAACTTCTACTTGGACTCACCGACCTTGAAGGTGTACTCGACCTCGTTCTACTCGGTGAGGTTGTTGATCTAGATGGTGAAGTACTACGAGAAGGAGAAGTAGTTGATCGCGATGGCGAAGAACTTCTACTCGGACTCACAGATCTTGATGGTGTACTAGACCTGGTTCGACTTGGAGAAGTGGTAGATCTAGATGGTGAAGTACTACGAGAAGGAGAAGTAGTTGTACTTCTTGTTGGCTGTGTACTTCGTGAAGGTGAAGTACTAGACCGAGATGGTGACGTAGACCTACTAGGTGTTGTTGTCCTAGTTGGCGACGTAGTTCTTGTTGGACTAGTCGTCCTCGTAGGTGCACTATTGGTCCGACTAGGTGTTGTAGTTGAACCAGATCTCACTCGATTCGTTGTTGTCGACCTTGGCTGCGTGGTTGAATTTGACCTAGAAGGACTTGTACTCTGCGATGGCGTAGTGCTTCTAGTACTTGAACGAGTTGTTCTTGTTGGAGATGTCGTCGTTCTCGTATTCGGAGTAGTAGATTGTTGAGGAGTTTGTCTTGTATTAGACCCTCCAGATTGTCGTACTGTAGTGCCAGATGTTGGTCCTTGAACCGGCGTTGTATTTGCTGAAGTACTTCTTGGCGCTTTTTTACCTCCTGAAGTTGTTGTGCCAACCGTTCCACTTCCTTGGCTTGGTGTTCTACCTGACACTACTTCACCTGGCTTTCTAACCCCAGATCCAGTTGGTGCCTCCATTTTACCAGAACTTCTTGGTTGTACTTGTGTTTGTCTACCTCTAGTTGGTGTGTTTGTTCTAACTGTTTCTCGAGGTCTGTTGACTTTAGTTCCCCCTCCGTTGTTATAACCACCATTGTTGTTGCCAGAAGTATAAACTGGTCGATTCCAATTTCTGTTTCTGTTACCACCATAATAGCCGCCGTTGTAATAATTGTAATTTACCGTGTTCCAACCGTAGCCATAGTTATTCCATCCGTATCCATAATTGTAATTGTTCCATCGATTGTAGTTGTTCCAACCATATCCATAACCATATACTGGCGTAGGGTAACAAGTCCAACCTCTATTCCAACCTCTGTTCCATCCATTGTTGTATCCGCCATACCAGCCTCCCCAGCTCGAATATCCTACATATACATTAGATCGATTCCATCTATTGTATCTATAAGGATTTCCGTAACCGTAGTAAAAGTTGTCGTAATAGCCATAATAATAAGGGTCGTAATTATCCCAGGCACTGTAATATCTGTTTCTATATCGATTGTTTCTGGTACTTCTCCAATTTCCATCGTCGTACCCATCTTCATAACCGTCATAATATCCGTTATAAAAATCATCGTCGTTTCCTTCTAACCGATTAAAGTGGTCTTCGTATGAAAACCCTTGAGAAGCATATCCATCTTCATCATCATACACTGATTCGGTTTCTGTCGTATACTGATCCTCTGTATACACGTCTTCTTCCTCATTATAGGTGTCCGTTTTTGTGTATTCAACCTCTACTTTTTTAGACTTATTTTCATAAGTATCAATTGAATTAGATTGAGAAATAGTTTCTTCTGAATCATTTACCTTTTCATCTCCCGGTGTATAATAAATATCATCTGAAACGGTTGACTGATTCACGTTAGTGCCTTGTAATGAAGCACATGAGGTGAACATGAGGCCAACTGCAATGGTGTAAAAAATGGTTTTCATAGGCGTATTTAATTAATCAATTCATTTAAATGGGAGAAGTTCTAACTTTGCCCCCTCAACCTAATAAGGCAAAGAACATTCCAAAGTAAAATTAATAATGGCATTTGAAAAAGTTTCGAGGGAACAAGACTATTCAAAATGGTACAACGACTTAGTCGTTAATGCCGATTTAGCAGAACATTCTGCTGTAAGAGGATGCATGGTAATAAAGCCTTATGGATACGCCATTTGGGAAAACATGCAACAACAATTAGACAAAATGTTTAAGGCAACTGGGCACTCAAATGCGTATTTCCCGTTGTTTGTTCCTAAAAGCTTGTTTGAGGCTGAAGAAAAAAACGCCGAGGGTTTTGCAAAAGAGTGTGCCGTGGTTACGCATTACCGTTTGAAAACGGATCCTACAGATGCAACAAAGTTGATAGTGGATCCAGAAGCCAAACTAGAAGAAGAACTCATTGTTCGACCAACTAGTGAAGCTATTATTTGGAAGACGTATAAAGGTTGGATTCAGTCTTATCGAGATTTACCAATTTTAGTCAATCAATGGGCAAATGTTGTCCGGTGGGAAATGCGGACAAGATTGTTTTTGCGTACAACGGAATTTCTTTGGCAAGAAGGTCATACCGCGCATGCGACAAAACAGGAAGCATTGGATGAAACAAGAACAATGTTAGATGTGTATGCTGAGTTTGCTGAAAACTATATGGCAACACCAGTGATAAAAGGTGTCAAGACTGAAAACGAAAGATTTGCTGGCGCAGATGACACACTTTGTATTGAAGGATTGATGCAAGATGGCAAAGCGCTTCAAATGGGGACTTCACACTTTTTAGGTCAGAATTTCGCTGAAGCGTTTGATGTAAAATACACAACTAAAGAGGGCAAGCAGGAATATGTTTGGGCTACAAGTTGGGGTGTTTCAACTAGGCTAATGGGAGCACTCATTATGACGCATAGCGATGATGAGGGTTTAGTTTTACCTCCAAAACTTGCTCCGATACAAGTTGTGATAGTACCTATATATAAAGGTCTTGAGCAATTAGAAGAGATTTCTAAAATTGCCAATGACATTAAATCTAACCTAGAAGCCATCGGCATTTCGGTAAAATTCGATGATAGGGATACGCACAAACCAGGTTACAAATTTGCGGAATGGGAGCTAAAAGGAGTTCCGGTGCGCATTGCTATGGGGCCAAGAGATCTTAAAAATGGTTCGGTAGAAGTAGCACGTCGAGATACCAAGGAAAAAGAAACACTTCAAATAAGTGATTTACCAAACAAGGTGTCACATTTACTAAAGGCTATTCAAGATAATCTTTTCCTTAGAGCAGAAACCTTTAGGGACAATCACATTACGAATGTGAATACCTGGGATGAATTTAAAGAGGTGTTGGAAAAGAAAACTGGATTTATTTCGGCGCATTGGGATGGTACAAGTGAAACAGAAGAAAAAATTAAACAAGAAACTAAAGCGACCATTAGATGCATTCCATTTGACGGAAAAGAAGAAAGTGGTTCTTGCGTTTTAACAGGCAATCCGTCGAAAAGGCGGGTATTGTTTGCTAAGGCTTACTAATATTATGCTTATATTATAGGCATGGAAAACTTCACGATACTTCACACCTTTTTTAATAGTATTGACGCACACAACGCGAAGAATCATCTAGATAGTTGCGGCATCTTTACCCAAATAATGGGAGACATTAACGCCACTACGTATAACGTATTCACTCAAGCGAACGGAGGTATTCAATTGTTAGTTCACAAAGATGACTATGAAAAAGCCATTGAGTTATTAAACTTATCTGTTTAGGTAAACTACCTTCGTTGTGTGAAAATTAACACCAAAGACGCTTTTCAATATATTAAAACATTGAGGCCTAGCAGGCTCTTCAATATGTCTAAGGTAGTTAGTAGCTACTTTGTTTCGAGGCTAACTGGCGTCAATAAGCACAAAGGATTTCCTATTGCAATAAGTATTGAACCGACCACTTCTTGTAATTTACGCTGCCCTCAATGTCCAAGTGGTTTGCGACAATTTACTCGGGATACAGGCATGCTTAACACTGATTTGAACAAAAAAATCATTGATGAATTAAAATCCACTTTAACCTACATTACGTATTACTTTCAAGGGGAACCGTACCTAAACACTGATTTTTTGGAAATGGTGTCGTATGCGTCTAAACATAATATATATACAGCTACAAGTACCAATGCACATTATCTAACTCCTGAAGTTGCTAAGTCAACAATTGACTCCGGATTAAACCGGTTGATTATATCATTGGATGGCACAAGTCAGGAAACATATTCAAAATACAGAATAGGCGGAAATCTAAAAAAGGTATTGGAAGGAACCAAGAATATTGTCGAGGCAAAAAAGAAGGCTGGGCACGGTCCATATATTATTTGGCAATTCATCGTTTTTGGACACAATGAGCACCAAATTGACGAGATAAAAATGCTGGCAAAAGAATATGGGGTGGATGAATTAGGTATAAAAACGGCTCAGATCTATGATTTTGAAACAAATTTGTCACTAATTCCAGAAAATGATAGATACGCTAGATATTCAAAAGACGGTTCCCCAAAAATTAAAAATAAGTTACTCAATCATTGTTGGCGATTATGGCACAGTTGTGTCGTAACATGGGATGGAAAAATTGCTCCCTGTTGCTTTGACAAAGACGCAAGCCACCAATTTGGGGACCTTAGGACGACTCAGTTTAAGGATATTTGGCAAAATACTCAATATAATGCGTTTCGAAAACTTGTTTTAAAGTCGCGTAAAAACATTGATATATGTCAGAATTGTACCGAAGGGACAAAGATCTGGGCTTAGTTTGTAACCTCCACATTGTCAAAAAATTAAAAATAAAATCAAAATTTTTTTTATTTATCTAAGAACGCTTAATATTGTTGTGTGAGATTTATATGACATTACATGTAAACTCTAGTAAAACTTTATTGAGAAAACTTAAAAGAAATGAATAAGAAAATCTTTGTTTCCTGTGCTATTCTAGCACTATCATTAATTGGAGTTGGCGACGTTGTTGCTCAAAACTACTTGCACAAATTTGGATTTGAAATTAATGGTGGACTTAGAGAATATGGTGGAGATCGCGGAACGCGGTACTTTTTGGCAGAAAAGCCGGATTACCAAGCAGTTGGTGGTTCGTTCGGATATTATGTAAATCCATCTTTTGATGCCATCGTTACGGCATCAGTTGGAGAATTAGGTCATAGAGATGATAGCTATCCACGTAAACTTGGCTTTACCGCTCAAGTAACCGACTTAACCCTTGGACTTCGCTTCAAGTTCACAAACGGGAAAATCATGAACGAAGACAGTCGTATTCGTCCATTCCTAAATGCAGGATGGGGTGGTATGCAGTCTATCTCAAGAATTATTCATGAGCAACCAGGTTATGATGAGAACTTTGTGAACAATCGTTCATGGATTGCTGCTCACTGGAATGCAGGTGGTGGTGTTCGAATCGCTCTTACAGATTTTTTAGATTTGACATTACAGTCTAGTTACAACTATACGTACGACGACAACTATGATGGTTTGCCTTTCTCTTTAAGCAAGGTTCGTTTGAATGCATTACATGATGCCTTCTTATATCACTCAGCTGGTTTTGTAATTAACTTCGGTGAGAATGATGCCGCTTATAGATTCAAGCATGAGGAAGAAGTTCCAAAAGAGCTTGTTGAAAAAGTTAATCTTGCTGCTAAGAACATTCATTTTGAAACTGCTAGCTCAACCATTAAAGAATCAAGTAACGCAGATTTAGACTCAATCGTAAATATCTTGTTGGACAACCCTACACTTAATGTGTATGTGGAAGGCCACACTGACAATGTTGGTGCACCAGATGACAACATGAGTTTAAGTCAACGTAGAGCAGATGCTGTTCAGGCTTACTTAATTGCTAAGGGAGTTGATGCCACTAGATTATCATCTAAAGGGTATGGAGATACGCAACCAATTGCTGATAACAGTACTCCAGAAGGAAGAGCACTTAACCGTCGTGTTGAGGTGAAATTATATTACAGAAAATAGATTCAAGAATTTGATATAAAAAAAGAGCTGTTGATAACAGCTCTTTTTTTTGTGGTCTTTTTCTCGATTTGTTAGAGCATTTTCTCCAACGCCCCGATTTCGTCTCTAAATCTAGCTGCTTCAATAAAGTCTAAATCCTTTGCAGCCTTTTTCATCTTGCGTTTGTTTTGTTCTATAGCAGCCTTTAACTGATCCTTAGACATATATTTATATACTGGGTCGGCAGCTAAGCTTACTTCTGCATCGTTAAAGTAAGGTTTGGCATCTCGCGTCGACTTTCTGTCTGCAACAGACGTTTGCTCCATTATGTCTTCCTTACTCTTGTAAATAGTCGTTGGAGTAATACCATGTTTGGTATTGTATTCAATTTGTATTTCACGTCTTCTATTGTTTTCGTCAATCGTTTTCCGCATTGAATCCGTAATTCTATCTGCGTATAAAATTACGCGCCCATTTTCGTTTCGCGCTGCCCTTCCAATTGTTTGGGTTAAAGATCTATGGGAACGAAGGAAGCCCTCCTTGTCTGCATCCAAAATAGCCACTAACGACACCTCTGGAAGATCCAGACCTTCTCTTAAAAGGTTTACCCCTACCAATACATCGTAAACACCCAATCTCAAATCTCTGAGTATCTCTACCCTATCAAGAGTTTTTACTTCGGAATGAATATAGGCACTACTAATATTTAATCTCTTAAGGTACTTATCAAGTTCCTCCGCCATCCGTTTGGTTAACGTGGTCACTAAAACACGGTCTCCCTTTTTTACGACAATATCAATTTCATCTAGTAAATCATCAACTTGGTTGACGCAGGGTCGTACCTCCAAAATCGGGTCTAACAAGCCTGTTGGGCGAATCACTTGCTCGACAATCACACCCTCTGATTCCATTATTTCGTAATCCGCAGGTGTTGCACTTACATAGACGACTTGATTTACCAAATGTTCAAATTCATCAAACTTCAGTGGACGGTTGTCCATTGCTGCGGGTAGCCTAAACCCGTAATCCACTAAGTTGATCTTTCTTGACCGATCACCACCGTACATGGCACGTACTTGAGGTATGGTCACATGACTCTCGTCAACAATCATCAAGTAATCATCAGGGAAATAATCAATTAAACAAAAAGGCCTTGAACCTGGTTGCCGATCATCCATATACCGACTGTAGTTTTCAATACCACTACAATAACCCAGTTCTCGAATCATTTCGAGATCATACGTTGTGCGTTCTTCAATCCTTTTAGCTTCTAGAGGTTTTTCATTGCTTTCAAAAAAGGCGACTTGCTTCACCATATCGTCTTGGATATGTTTGATTGCATTGTTGAGCCGGTCTCTTGGTGTTACCCATAAGTTCGCTGGGAATACTGCGGCAATATCCAAGGCTTCAATGGTTTGACCTGAAACAGGATCAATGTGGGCCAACTCTTCTATTTCATTTCCGAAAAAAGTAACACGGAGTGCATGGTCATCATAGGCTAAAAAAATGTCAACGTTATCTCCTTTTACCCTGAAAGTCCCTCGCTTAAAATCGGCTGTCGTTCTTGAGTAAAGACTTTCGACCAAAGAATACAAAAGTGTATTACGGCTCATTTTCTCACCTACTTTGAGTCTTATGATGCTTGTTTCAAAATCATTTGGATTTCCTGCACCATAAATACAACTCACAGACGCCAAAACAATTACGTCGCGGCGACCGCTGAGTAGAGACGACGTAGCACTTAGTCTGAGCTTTTCTATCTCATCATTAATTTGAAGGTCCTTTTCGATGTAGGTGTTTGTTGTTGGAAGGAATGCTTCAGGCTGGTAATAATCGTAGTATGAAACAAAATATTCCACCGCATTTTCCGGAAAGAATTGTTTGAATTCGCCGTAAAGTTGAGCAACAAGTGTTTTGTTGTGACTGATGATAATGGTCGGACGTTGCACTTCTTGGATGACGTTGGCCATGGTAAATGTCTTACCTGAGCCTGTTACACCCAATAATGTTTGACTTTTCAATCCTCCTTCAAGGCCCTCGGTTAGCTGTCTAATTGCTTCTGGTTGATCCCCTTTTGGTTCGAAGGTTGAATTGAGTTTGAACGGCATATGGCAAAAATAACCTCAGCCAGCGGAAACCATTTTAATTTTTCATTAAAGCTAAGATCTCTTCAACGATTTTTCGATCGTTTGACAAACGAGGAACTTTATTCTGCCCCCCTAATTTGCCTTTTTCCTTCATCCATTTGTAAAACGTTCCTTGATTACACACATGAATTTGTGGTGGTTTTAATGCCATGTCTCCAGCCCGTTTTGCTTCATAATCTGAATTAACTGACTTTAATAGGGTATCTAGTTCATATTGAAACTGTTTGATACTGTCGGGCGCTTTTTCAAATTCAATTAACCACTGATGTCCCCCTGACTCCTCATTCTCGAGATAAACAGGCGCCGCGGTATACTCCTTTATTTCCGCATTGGTCCTTTTACAGGCTTCCGCCATCGCAACTTCCGCATTGTCAATCATCAATTCTTCGCCAAATGCATTTATAAATAGCTTTGTTCTACCTGTGATCCTAAATCTAAAAGGCTTAACACTTGTAAACATAACTGTGTCTCCAAGCATATAACGCCACAAACCTGCATTTGTCGTAATGATTATCGCATAATTTTTATCGACTTCAACCTCTTCCAGTGTTTTGGTTTTTGGTTCTGTTTTTCCCAGGTCACTCATGGGCATAAACTCATAGTAAATGCCATAATCCATCATGAGCAATAAGTCACCTGTTGGTTCCAGTGTGTCTTGTATCCCGAAGAAACCTTCCGATGCATTATAGGTTTCCATGTATTTCATTTTATCAGATGGAATGAGCTTATTGAATGGTCGACGATATGGATCAAAGCCAACTCCACCGTGCATATATAATTCTAGGTTTGGCCATATTTCTAGGATATTACTAGCTCCTGTTTTGTGAAGAATCCTGTTCATCAGAAGCATTGTCCATGTTGGCACCCCTGAAATACTTGTAACATCAACATCGAGTGTTGACTGTGCCATTTTTTCCAATTTCACTTCCCAATCGCTCATTAAGGCAATCTCCTGTTTCGGTGTTCTCAGTAAGTTTACCCAGAACGGAAGGTTGTTCATCATCACTGCTGAAAGGTCTCCACAATAAGAATTGCTATCAAGCCGATTGATTTCATGACTTCCGCCAATCATCAAACTTTTCCCTTCAAAAATTTTACTATCGGGGTTGTTGTGACAATAAAGCGTCATCAAATCTCTGGCACCTCTAAACTGACATTCGTCGAGTGCTTCAAAGCTTACAGGAATAAATTTACTTTTCTCAGACGTAGTGCCAGATGATTTTGCGAACCATTTAATTTCAGTTGGCCATAGCTCATGTTGGTGACCTGCCATCAATCTCATGATATATGGCTTTAAACTTTCATAAGTTTGAATAGGTACGTTGTTTCTGTAATCGTTGGGATTTAACAGTGAATTATATCCGTGCAATTTTCCAAAGACAGTTTGTTTTCCTGCCTCTATTAATGACTCCCATAAATTATGCTGGACCTCGAATGGATTTTCAATGCCATATTGCACTTGTTGTATTCTTTTTTTGAAATACCATGATATGACAGAGTTAAAAAGCATCTACCAAATGTAATATTTATGTCATACAAATACAATATCGCATTTCTGATGAAACTTTTTGTCAGGACTGTGTCTATGGAATAGGTTAAACACATATATTTGGTGTACAATATTTAAGAAAAGTAGTATTTATCAACATTAATAAACAAATGAAAAACAGGTTTACAAGTTTAAAAATTAAGAATCTTGGTTCGTGGAATCGATTTTCTTTACTGTTGGCTGCAGTAATTCTTTCCGCTGTATCCGTTTCGGCACAGTATTGTCAATCCGGATGGCAGAACGCTTATTGTTCACTCAACGGAATGTCAATTGAGTCCGTAACGATTAGCACAAGTGGTACCACTATTTATAGTAAGGCTGCCGACGGTTGTAACGGAACCACTACCTCGAGTAGTACGTTAATTACATCAACCTCTGCCTTTACATTAAACGGCGGTTCAAACTATGACATCGCAATTGGTTGTGGTCGATTCCCTATGAATATGGGCGTTTGGATTGATCTAAACAATGATCAAGATTTTGATGACGCTGGAGAATTTGTTTCCTCTTCTTGGACTCAACAAGCAGCAAACTCGACGAAGACCTATTCATTTACGGTTGGTTGTAAAAACATCAAAACAGGTGTTACTAGAATGCGTATTAAAGGTGATTACTACTTAGGTAATACTCACTCAGCGACTTCTTCTTGTAATACTTTGTCTTATGGTGAAGAAGAAGATTACACTATGACATTAGCGGTTTCTGGAACATTAGCAGCTGGATTCTTCATGGTTGATACTGCCTTCGTTAAGACTAAAGTAAACATGATTAACAATAACCAAACTGGTTATCAGTATCATGGTTGGGACATCGGAGACGACGGATCAATTGATTACACAACAACTAACGTTACAGAAAAATTCACTTCAACAGGTAAATACTGTGTGAGACTTTATTCTGAAAACTGTTTAGGTAGAGACTCTTCGTTAAGATGTATTGAAATCGTAACTCCAACTGCACCTCCAGTGGCTGATTTCGTATCTAGCTCAAACGCAGTTGAATTATATAATACTTTCCAGTTAACCGACCTTTCTACGAATGGTGCGATTTATTGGGAGTGGTTTATGTATCAACAAGCGGATTCAGCTGGAACACACATCGACATCGCTCAAGGTGGTTCTGATGCAGATCAAAACCCAGAAGTATTCTCTGCTAAGGGCATTCCAGGTTTCCCAGATGTTGGAAAATGGTGTGTTGGTTTGACTTCTTCAAACGACATTGGTGCTTCTGTAACTATGATTAAAAAGGACTACATCGAAATCCTTAAGGGTTGTGACGTAGAAATGGGTCCTGGTACTTTGACTTCAATTTCTGGTAACGTAATTACTTGTACTGCAGGTACAATGATTAGTAAGACTGATGGTTCTGGTAACTATTCTGCAAACGAAAATGGCCTTGACGCCTTAATCGCTCCTTGTGGTGCGACTTCTATAACCTTCACTTTTGACAAGTGGAAAGTAAAAGCTGGTGTTAACTTAAAAGTATATGACGGTCAAGATGCAACTGGAATTGCATTACACCCTAACAATGGATTTGATGCATCTAATGCACCTACTACCCCAGTCGTTGCTAAATCTGGCGCTTTATATTTCTTATGGAATTCAGGTGCTGCTACTGACGAAGGATTTTTAGGTCACTGGACTTCAACTATTGGAAGCCAAGCGCCTCCAGTTGCAAGTTTTGCTGGTCCAGATACTATTTACAACGCAGTATTTAACAAGTTCGAAAACACGTCTCAAAACGCAGTTGGAGAAGTATTTTATACATGGGAAGTAGATGGTAACTTAGAAAGCAATGCCAAAAACTTAGATTATATCTCTTTCAGTAACAAGACTTACAACATCTGTTTAACAGTTGAGACTTGTGCTGGTAAAAACAAATCTTGTAGAAACATCGTTGTTGCGCCAATCACGTCTAAAACTAACTTAGATTTTGAAGCTGACAACAGACGTCCAAAAGCTGGTGACGATATCACCTTTACAAGTATTGCTGATAAAGCAAACTCATTTAAGTGGACATTCTTCCCAAGTACTTCTGTAACCTTTACAGGTGGAACGGATGAATTCTCTGCAAATCCTCAAGTAGCATTCTCTGCTCCTGGTAAGTACACTGTATCTTTAAAAGGATGGAATAACTTATCTCCAACAGATTCAGCTACTTCATACGCACAGGTAATTAAGGACCAATACATCATTGTAATTGATTACTGTAAGCCAGTTATTGGTGTAACTACTAGTACTGACGTTGCCATTAGCCAAGTAATCTTGGAAGACAATGCAACTCCAAGAGCAACTTTAATTGACAACGAGTCAACTGAAGAAATTGGATACACTAATTTCATCGAAGACATCAGAGCTGCTGAATTAACGTTTGGTGGCACTTACAACTTAACAATCGCTAGACAAACAAGTGCCAACAAAGTGAACCGTAAGGTATGGATTGATTGGAACATTGATGGTGATTTTGATGACAACGGTGAGTTGGTATTAAATGAAGGCACAACTCAAAACAAAGTTGTTATGGGTAGCTTTACTGTACCTGACTTAGCAAATTCATTTGAAGGAACAACTAGAATGAGAGTTGGTATTAGCTATAACAATGATCCTAACATGCCATGTGGTGCTTCAAGTGGAGTTGCCGGTGCAAACAGAATTGGAGAATTTGAAGATTACGCTTTAATCTTAGCGAATGACAACACTACTCCGATCATTACTCTAAATGGTTCTGATACTGTTTATGTAGAAGTTGGATCAACTTATGCGGATGCAGGTGCAACTGCTTATGACCCAACTGAAGGTGATATCTCATCTCGTTTAACTTCATCAAGCGACGTTGATGATCAAGCAGCAGGTATCTACTATGTTACTTACTGTGTATCTGATGCATCAGGTAACGCTGCTCCATGTGTAACACGTGTTGTATATGTGGTAGTTGACCAGTCTGCTCCAGAATTGACTTTATTAGGTGCTGATACCGTTTATGTTGACGTAATCACTGGTAAGTATACTGAGCCAGGCTTTACTGCAATTGACAAAACGGATGGTGACCTTAAAACAGCTGTTCAGGTAACTGGATCAGTAGATATCTTCAAAATTGGATCTTACACCTTGACTTATACAGTTCAAGATGCACAATCTAACGTTGCAACAGCAACAAGAACTGTAATCGTTCGTGACTTGGTATTCCCAACAATCACTAATGATGAAATGAAAGCTGGAAACATTGTAGAAGTACAATTACAATCTGTATTCGTTGATAGAACTGTTCCTGCTGATAACTACAGCAACGGTACTTTCGGTCCACGTTTCACTTATGTAATCTCTCCTTCTAACGCACAAGGTGATGCAGACGTTGATACAAGAGTAAAAGGAACAACTGTAGTTACTTACAAAGTGACTGACGAGTCAATGAACGAAACTACTTTAGTTATTAACTACGTAGTTGAAGATTACATTGCTCCAGTGATTTCTTTGAATACACTTGACACTGTTTATCACAATGTAAACGATCCTTATACACCAGTTAAAGCGAGTGTAACTGATAACTTATATGACAATACACAAGTATCGTTGACACGTACAAGTAATGTGAACCCATTCCAATTAGGATTGTACACAGATACTTATACTGCAACGGATGCATCTGGTAACGTAACAGTTAGAAACAGATGGGTACGTGTACTTGACAACGAGAGCCCAGAAATTAGCTCTAAAGTTGGACCAATTGTTAAGTTAGGATTGTTCTCAAATGTACAATTGAGTGAATACTTGAAACTTACTGACAACTACGATTCACCTAAATTATTAGGCGACAATCTTCAAGTAACTTTCAACGACGTAAACTTCTACCAAGAAGGTTTCTACGCAGCTGAATTTATTACTACTGATAATTCAGGTAATGTATCTCGTACTTATAGAATGTATGTTGACGTAAGAAGTCATTACGAAAGAATCACAAATGGTGTTGAAACCATTGCTGAAGGATCGTTAATGAATATTTATCCTAATCCATCAAATGGTATCTTCAACGTGTCTTTTGACTTACCTTCTCAACAAGACGTAACTGTTGCTATCTACGACATGATGGGTAACCAAGTTGCAGACGTAATTGCTGGTCAACTTCAAACAGGTTCTTACACAGTTGACATGACTGGTAAGGCTGCTGGAATGTACTTTGTACGTATGACTGCAGACAACCAAGTGTTTAACCAAAAAGTAATTATCGACTAATCGATAATCTCTAATAAAATTCAAAAGGGGTCGTGCAAACGACCCCTTTTTTTATGGAATAGATTTACTTTGACACATGAAATTTGGTAAAGTATCGGACATTGATCTCCTACAGCTCACCCTACCACAAGACCACAGAGACACCTTAGTAGTCTTAAAGAGCAATACTCCTCAACCGCATACGCCAAAAGTCTTTACAGGCTTTGCACAGTGGAATCGCAACTACCTTAAATCATTCTATCCCAAAGGAATTGGGAAGCGAGATTTAGAATACTATTCAACGCAAGTCAATTGCATTGAAATGAATGCCTTCTTTTACAGAATATTTCCTCCAGAGATGGTTGAAAGATGGCATCACCGCTCAGCAGATGGTTTTACTTTTTGTCCAAAGATTCCTCAAACCATAAGTCAGTTTAGTCGACTGAAAAATTGTGAAGATAAAACTACCAAGTTCTTAGAATCCATTTATCAGTTTAAAGAAAAACTAGGCACCGTATTTTTACAAATGCACCCAAATTTTGCACCAGACAGTTTCCAAGACTTAAAGCACTTTATGGCATCATGGCCCAACGATGTCCCACTTACCATCGAGTTGCGCCATCCTGATTGGTACGCTGATCTGACAGTAGCAGAGGAACTATATACACAACTTGAAAAATACGCCATTGGTCATACGATTACCGATACAGCAGGGCGGCGTGATTTACTGCACATGCGTTTAACGAACCCTACTTGTTTTATTCGGTTTACCGGAACCAATGACAAATCCGATTTACTTAGAATCAATGCTTGGGTTGAACGATTAACTCATTGGTCGCAACAGGGCTTGGACAAAATCTACTTTTTCATTCATCAAAATGACGGTCATAAGAATATAGACCTGTACCGCTATTTTGTTAATCAACTGAACCGTTCTATCGGTTGTTCATTAACGATTCCTGAACAACAGGATATTACGTAAGCTCCAATGAAATTGGGCAATGGTCAGAACCAAATACGTCATTGTGAATTTCTGACGCCGTTACCCGTGGCATCAGCGGTTCGGAGACAAGAAAATAATCTATCCTCCAACCTGCATTTGATTTACGCGCATTGAATCGTTGACTCCAAAAGGAATATTTCACTTCGGTAGGATGTAGTGTCCGGAAAGAATCCACCAAACCGGTTTGTAAAATAGCATCCAATCCGTCGATTTCAACCTGAGTATACCCGCTGGTCTTGTTGTAGTTAGATTTGTCGTTTTTCAGGTCAATCGCTTGATGTGCTACATTTAAATCTCCTGTCACTATAATTGGTTTAGTCTTTTGAAGATTCTTCAAATACGCAGCAAAAGATGCATCCCAAGTACTTCTATAATCCAATCTTTTTAGACCAGACCCACTGTTAGGCACATACACATTCACCAAATAGAAGTCATCATATTCAGCCGTAATTATCCGACCTTCATTGTCATGTTCCTCCACTCCCATATCAACCGTCACATCAATTGGTTTGGATTTAGTTATTATGGCAACTCCGGAGTATCCTTTTTTCTCCGCTGAATTTGAGTATACGTGGTATCCTTCCAACCCTTCCAATGCCGTTTGAACTTGGTCATCTTGCGCTTTGGTTTCTTGCAAGCAAAATACGTCACATTTGAATTCTTTTATGGTGTCTAATAGTCCTTTGCCGACAGAGGCCCTGACCCCATTTACGTTAAACGAAACAATCTTCATGCGGTAAAATTACTGTATGTCCTCTATTATTTCACTTGAATTATTAAAGACAATCGAATCTCCGACTTTTTTACCAAGAAAAAGTTGGCCTATTGGGGACCCCATTGACATCGTGAGTATATCAGCGTTAGCGACATGTACTTTGCCCATACCTCCACAAAAAAACAAATGTCTCCTTGACGTTTGAACAAGTGAGCCAAGGCGAATGGCCGTGTGCTTCTCTTTGGACGAGATGTTTTTGAGTATTGTTCCGCTTTTTATCAAATTCCCGTACAAATTGTTCAATCGATCTAGTTCGATATGATTCATAGCCCTCGCAGTTTCATACTTATCACCTGCAGAACTTTTCTCCTCTCCTTTTATGGATTCATTTACCGACGCAATTGAGCGCTGCAAATCTTCGAGTTGTTCATTTAACTTGTTTGTTAAAGTTTCTATTACCTTTCTTTTATCCATTTTAAAGTTGCTTTAACGAGAATCTCTATAAGCCTATATAATCTTTCAATCGCCAATATTCCTCAATTTTAGTGATTATCCTTTTGCTTTGCACCTATGTTTGGCATATTTAAAAACCTATTAGGTCCGAAACAAGACCTATCTGAAGTTGTAGCACAAGGTGCTATTATACTTGACGTAAGAACCGTTGGAGAATTTCAACAAGGTCACGGCAAACCATCTAAAAACATTCCTCTAGACAAGCTTGGTCAAAACATTGAAAAAATTAAAAAGTGGGACAAGCCTGTGATTACCTGTTGTGCAAGTGGGATGAGAAGCGCAAGTGCAGCAAGTACGTTAAAAAGTCATGGAATTGAAGCGTATAATGGTGGTTCGTGGCAGGCAGCACATGCTTTGGTACGATAAACTATGTCAAAATGCCTGATTTCTTGATATGGAATAGGAATTGAAAGACCATTAATAAAACCAAAATGGCAAATTTTAAATCAATCGTTTCCTCAAATACCCCGGTACTGGTTGACTTTTTCGCGGAATGGTGTGGTCCATGTAAAATGATGCCACCCATTTTATCCGAGGTCAAAGAGCAATTGGGTGATGAAGTTAAAGTCATAAAAATCGACGTAGACAAGAATCCATCACTTGCCCAATCTCTTCATGTCAAGGGTGTTCCAACCTTAATGGTCTTCAAAAACGGCAAATCTGTTTGGCGCCAAAGTGGGGTAGTTCAAGCAAATGATTTGGTTCGGATTATTCAATCAGCTTAGTCAGGATTAGTTTCAGCAGAAACACTATTTTTACGGGACTATGTCTCGATTTATTGCAAACAATTTTTCAGAATACCTTGACCTGTATCAAGAAAGCGTTGAACGACCTGAAGAATTTTGGTCACAATTTGCTTCCAGTGAATTCTTGTGGAAACGTCCCTGGGATTCTGTACTAGAACACGACCTTTCTGAACCAAGCGTGTCGTGGTTTAAAGGCGCTCAATTAAACATTACTGAAAATTGTATCGACCGACATCTTGAACATAACGGCGAGAAAACGGCGATAATCTTCGAACCAAACGACCAAAATGACGAACCATTACACATCACCTATGCAGAATTAGCCATTCAGGTGAACAAAACAGCCAATATGCTTAAATCACTTGGCGCAAATAAAGGTGATCGCATTTGTCTGTATATGCCCATGGTGCCAGAGTTGGCATTTGCCGTCTTGGCTTGTGCGCGTATTGGTGCCATACACTCAGTTGTATTTGCTGGGTTTAGCTCAAAAAGTTTATCTGATAGAATAAATGATGCTTCTTGTAAGTTCGTACTGACTGCTGACGGGGGATATAGGGGTGCCAAAATTACTCCACTAAAGAACATAGCTGATGATGCTATCAAACAATGCCCTTGCGTTGAAAAAGTGCTTGTTTTGAAAAGAACAAACTCTGAAATCCAATGGACTTCGGGACGTGATTTTTGGTGGCATGAAACGATAGAACAACAGTCTGAGCATTGTCCGGCAGAAACCATGGACGCTGAAGATCATCTGTTTATCTTATACACTTCTGGCAGTACTGGACAACCCAAAGGCATGGTGCATACGTGTGGTGGTTATATGGTGTACACCAATTTTAGCTTTAGAAATGTATTCCAGTATAAAGCGAATGATGTCTACTGGTGCACGGCTGACATCGGCTGGATAACAGGGCATAGTTATATTGTTTATGGCCCACTAAGTGCTGGTGCCACAACCCTCATGTTCGAAGGCGTGCCAAGCTATCCTGATATGGGTCGTTTTTGGCAGGTAGTAGAACGACATAAAGTAAACATCTTGTATACGGCGCCAACGGCGATTCGTGCATTAGCGCAGTGCGACTTATCATTTGTGACCAATGCGGATATTTCTAGTTTAAGAATTCTCGGAACCGTTGGAGAACCCATCAATAAAGAAGCCTGGGAATGGTATGACGACCACGTAGGAACGAACAATTGTCCCATCGTAGACACATGGTGGCAAACCGAAACGGGTGGCATCATGATTTCGCCTTTAGCGGGTATCACGCCAACGATCCCCACTTTTGCCACACATCCACTGCCTGGAATTCAGCCCTGTTTGATGGATGAAAATGGGACTGAGGTTTCCTCTATTGAGGGTGAAGGTAGGCTGTGTATTAAATTCCCATGGCCAAGTATAGCTCGAACGATTTATGGCAATCACAAAAGATTTAAAGACACCTATTTTAGTGCATTCCCTGGCCATTATTTCACTGGTGACGGTGCTAAGCGTGACGCTAAAGGGAATTACCGAATTACAGGACGCGTGGATGATGTTGTGATTGTTAGTGGACATAACCTAGGCACTGCGGAAATTGAAAACATCATCGACGAGCACGAAGCCGTTACTGAAGCCGCCGTTGTTGGTTATCCGCATCCCATAAAAGGCAATAGCATTTATGCTTTTGTTACGATTAATGCTGGTCAAGTAGACATGGATAGAACCACTCTTGAATCAGAGATCAAGAAATTGGTTTCAGATACCTTAGGTCCAATTAGCAAGCCTGAGAAAATTCAGTTCTGCTCTGGACTACCAAAAACACGAAGTGGTAAAATCATGCGCCGAATTTTAAGGAAAGTTGCAGCAGGTGAATTGGATAGTTTTGGTGACATTTCTACCCTATTGAACCCAGAATGCGTTGAGGAAATCGTCCAAAACAGACTGTAGTTAAAGATTTTTTTACGTTCACTTAATCAACCGTCACGCAAACTAATTGGATGTTGATTTAACTGTTGAGAGCGCTGTGCTTTGAATAAAAAAAGCATGAAAAATCTACTCTCATTCATTCTGTTATTCGCTGTTACACTTTCAGTATATGGACAAATTAACGTCGACAATTATCGCCAAATCGAATACAAAAATTGGAATTCGAACCAAGTTCAAATAAAACACCAGCTCAACCAACTAAAAGCCCAGTGGGCTACCAGCGACAATATTTCGATGGATCTCAATCTATTGATGAATGTGGAAGCCACTGGTTATGCGGCCATTTTTAATGTCAGACAAATTGCCAAAACGTCGTTGGACGTAAACACGTTGCTTAACGAGCGCATCGAGGCATTTAAAAAAGGACTTATTGCGAATGGCATTGGCGCTAGTGATATCGTAGTCGAAGTTATCTCACAAGTGCCCATTTACGGTTTGAGTAATTTCAAGAAGATCTTTAGTAAAAGTCAAAACGAAGTGCCTATAGGTTTTGAATTGCATAAAAACATCACCGTTGTCTTTACGAAATATGATTTATTGAATGACGTTGTTTTTGAAGCGTCTAAACATGAAATCTATGATTTGGTAAAAGTGGATTATTTCGCTGAAAACCCTTATCAATATTACGACACCATGCGCCAGATTCTTACTTCATACATCGACAAATTAGAAAAGCGCTACGGGGAAGTCGGGTTAGAACTTGATTCATTCGACCGAATGTTGAGTGAAAAAACGTCTGCTGTCTATCCCATTTCTCGATACACCTCGTATTCTGGTTTGACTCGGATGTCGTATGACGAATTGTTAGACAAAAACCAAGAACTCATCTCCGGTGTGCGTACGGTGGTTTCACCGAGTATGTATTACGACTACCTGCCGTTCGATAATTTTGATGTCATTTTACATCCCAAGGTGATCAAACCTTCCATCCAATACACCATGAATATGAAAATCACCTTCACAAAAAAGAAACCGACAGCTGTTAAGACTATCACCAAAACAGAAGTTGAAAAGAAGTTCTTTATGATAACCGATGATGGCCAGGTGAAACTAATTGATGTAATCAAATGAGCCCATTAGTTCGATCTGTCTGTGTAAGCTTCGTATTGTGCATTAGCACGCCAATAATGGCCCAACTTGGCTTTATTATGCCCAACAATATAGAACAAGCTCATATCCGTAAAATTGACTCCTTAGACACGTATAAACCAGACTTAAATGTTTTTAAAGAACACTATCGCGATAGCCTAATGGTTAAGGCCTTCGACACAACGAAAAGATATATTCTGCGTTATTCGGACACCGTAAAATATGATCGTAGTGAGAGGAGGTTTGTTTTTCGTGAATTCGCCTTCGGGGATACCCTTTATCAAATGGATTCAAATAGCAATCTGTATTATCGTTCAAGGACATTTAAACACCAACCTGCAATAAATTCTGCCGAACAAATACTGGACGCATACCTTATACAATCAAAGTGGTTCGTCCCGTATATTCCTGATTCACGTGCAATTCCTTTGAAGCCTGACAACAAAACGTATGTCGACTATTTCGTACCTCATCTATACAATAGCCGATATCTAGTATTGCAGCAACATCATGGATATCACGGATACAACCATGTTGGTTTGGTTAATTTTTCAAATACGATTTGTCACTATTTTGAAGTGCTTGATTGACCTTAATCACGCTTTGAAATGAAGAAGTCTTGCATGAGTTTTTTGCATTCCGCTTCGTGAATGCCGTTTACGACCTCCGTTTTTTTATGTAATAAGGTGGGTTCATATTGAGTGAATCCACTTTTCGGTTCTGAGGCACCAAAGACAAGTTTTTTCAATCTCGCCCACTTAATTGCGCCTGCACACATCGCACACGGCTCGACCGTAACGTATAAACTACATTCTTCCAATATCGTTGACTGAAAATGATTAAACGCAGAAGTCAGTGCCAGCATTTCTGCATGAGCAGTGCCATCATTGAGTCGTTTTGTTTGGTTGTAGCCTTTCCCAATAATTTGATTATTGACAACCACCACAGCACCAATAGGTACTTCATCTTCTTCAAAAGCAATTAAGGCCTGCTTAATTGCTTGCTTCATAAAATAATCATCTCCTAATTCCATGCTGACGTCAATGCGATTTGCGATATTTGCTCATTCAAATGTGCAACGAATATGTCTAAAATCGATAAAAAACTAGAACAGATAAAACTACAACATCAAATTGGTGAATTATTACACCAGGACAATGGCGTTTCTTGTCACTTTGACTACCATGTAAATTTGCTTTCTGATTACGAAACCATCAAGTTAAATGTGTTAACGTATAACAAACGGCACAACGAATACATGTTGTTGCACACGATTAAGGGTACAAGCAGCATTGACTGTCTGACTAAAACCGTTACGTTTTTAAACCAGAAAGACCATCGATCAACGACACATTCTTACTCAGTAAAATGGCAAAAGGTCGGGGATTCAACCAGTTACATTTCTTATTTCATGGCCGTTGACGAAGAAGAGGCAACGAATAAATTTTTACACGAAAAGAATCCAAAAGAGTATACGTTCGAAGTGTATCAAAACCCTGTGGCTTAGACTGTTTTCACTGTCTTTCATCTACATTTTATTTGGTGTCATACTTTTCTCTGACAAACTCACGTTTACCAAATAACCAATTTCTGTAACTGTAATGGTTACTTTTTCGTAATTCAAGTATTAACCCTCAAACAAGGAATGAATTCCTGTTGACAAGAACTTTAATACATGAACATGAAAAATAACATCACATTATTACTTGCCCTTTTAATTACAACGTCATTCTTTAGTTGTAACAAGTCCATTCAAAAATCATCTAAATCAGAGTCAATCGAAGATGTAAGCCAATCATCATTTGATCGGATAAAACCAGTGCTTGACATGGCCATTGGTTGTCAATCGGATGTATTTGAAGAAGATAAAGGCGCACAAATCAACTACGCTTCCGGTGCGAAAGTCATAGTACCAGCTGATGCATTTGTTGACAAAAATGGAGAGCCTGTAACGGGCAAAGTGAAGCTTGAATTTGCGGAAATTAACGATGCAGCTTCCGTTATCGCGAGTGGTTTACCCATGTGTATCGAGCAAGATGGTGAAATTGGCTATTTCGAAAGTGGTGGCATGTTTGAAATAAACGCCAATCAAAATGGGGAACCCTTACGCTTGGCAGAAGGCAAACGCATAGAAATCCAAACCATGAGCGACAAGCCTGGTGATTTCAATTTTTACGAATTCAACGAAGCCAATGGGAAATGGGTAGAGCAAAATAAAACACAACTCGCTGCAACCACTCAGCCTAATCAACCGCCTGTTCTGTTAGACACCATTGCCAATAGTCGTCCACCCATAAAACCAACAAAAGCTACCTCGGAAGACTTCATTTTTGACTTAAGAGTCGACAATGTAGACGAATATGGCATGAAGAACTGGGAAGGAATCATGTGGAAGTTTAGTGAGGCTGAAGGCAAAGAGCAAAAATCTAATCATTGGCTGTTTGACAAAAAATGGAAAAAAATAAAAATCGGAAGTTTTAATCCTAAAACGGCTAGTTGTTTAATCACTGCTGAGTACAGTGAAAAGGAAGCTCAAGTAGATCCTAAAACGGGGGTTAAGGTGTTTAAGAAAATCAAAAAAGAAATGACGGCTCGTGTAACACCAGTCCTATTTGGCAATGGATATAAAAAAGCCTTAGACCAATATTACGCAACGATTGAGCAAATGAAAAAAAATGAATACCGGATGGCTCAAGCGGCAAAGTTGCAATCCGCTCAAAACGCCTTTTTACGGTCTGTATCTGTTCAAAATTTAGGGGTATACAATTGGGATCGAATAATTAAACAACCAGAAACTTTGATGCTTACCGCGACCTACCAAGTAGAAGATATTTACGAGAATCACGAACTACCTGTGGTCTATATGATCGCTGGGGACAGAAAAGAAGTCATTACGTTTTACAAAGACAGACGAGGCAACCTTGCCTTTAATCCGACATATCAAAATACGTTAATGGTGATTATGCCCAATAAGGAAATTGCCATGCTGAAAACCAATGATATTTCCAACGATAAAATTAACGCCGCTCGGACGTCGAAAAAAATCGATATCAACCTAAAGCCTACCGGGGTATTTGTAGAGTCAACCGACCAATTAGGCGAATTCATTCGTAAAAACTCATAAGTTTTAATTGAAACCGATGATGTTCAGATTCACAATCCTGTGTTCAGTGCTGCTAACTGGCTTGTTACCCGTTTTGGCCCAAAATGAATATTTACCTATTCAAGAAGGCAAACACTGGGGATACATAAACACATCCGGGGAGGTGGTTATCAAGCCCATATACGACTTGGCACATGCATTCTCAAATGGTGCCGCTAAAGTTCAAAAAGAGGGTAAAAACTTCCTTATAAACCCGGAAGGAAAACGCATCAGTCCCATGGACATTGAAGATTTTCGGCATGTATCAAATCGCATTCTTTTTACACAAAACCAAAAAGAGGGTATGTGTAATTATGAAGGCAAAGTCATACTTGAACCCATATACAGTTCGATTCTTCCAACTCAAATAGCTGGATTGTTTAAAGTGGGTATTGGCAATCAATTTGGACTTGTTGACACGCTTGGTGCAGACATTGTTCCGTGCTCATTCAGTTATATACAATACATAAGCGGTGTGTTCTGGTGTTTAAATAGTGACGACAAAACATACAGTTTTTATGTCCCTAACAGTGCATTATATCTCCCTGGCGATTATACTGACATTCGATATACAAATGGTCGGGCATTTGTTCAACTTAATAAGCGTTGGTACATCGATGGCAATCAGGACTCCTTGCTGTCTGAAGGTTGGCAAGACGTGTTACATATCAATAAACAATATTTTGTAGGTATCAATAAAGGTGATACAACGTTATACGCTCATAATTCCCTTAAGCCAATAGCGAATAACTTTGGTTTTGTAGAATCCTTTGATAGCAATAGACTTATTCTTAATGATGAAGGCATAAGAAACATCGTGGTTGGTGAACACTACATCGACTCGAGTTTTGGTTTTGTTTCCTTACAATCTGGAGGAAGCTATTTTGTTTTAAAGAATCAACTCGCCAATTACTTGGATTCAAATCTCAATCCGATGTTCGAATGGAAGTATCGTGGAATCGAACCAGTAGATAACAACTATGCTAGAGTACGCGGTGATCTAGGTATCGGATTGTTGTCGTTGAAGTCCAGGAGAGAAATTATATCACCGCGATTTTCATCATTAAAGATATACGATGACCGAGTTAAAGCCTATTCAAAAGAGCGCAGTTTGTGGTTGTTTAGTATTACTGAGGAGGCGGCAACGGATAGCATAGAATTTAAAAACTATGCGACGGTTAAAGCCTATAGTTTGGATATGTCACAAGGGGCGGTACAGAAAAACAATATCGCTGAGAATGCAGTGGTAGGTAGGTGGTTTATAGAAGACCAAAAGTGGGGTTATTTAAGTAAAAGCGGTGCAGTATTAATCAAACCCATATTCTCGGCATATAATCCGGTTGGGAACACACGCTTTGCTATTGTTCAAACACAACAATTTCACAGTAGAACTGGCGCACTTATAAGTACACGTTACGGCATTGTAGATCAAGTTGAGGGGATCTTACTGGTGTATCCGAATTGCACGTTTATTGATCAAACGATGTTGGCCGACTCAAGTTTTTCGGTGGTTCGTATACGTAATCAATACGGCGCTTTTGCATTGATTCATAAATCGACTGGCAAGACCAAACGTATTCAAAGTCCATTTATCGATGACTATGTCAATGGACTTGCCAGAATATATGTTGGTGGTAAATTAAGCTACACGGAATCGCCTTCCAATCCGCATATATCCGTGGCTTATGTATTTACAAATAAGTATGGTTACACACTTGGCACAGGCTATATTAGAATGCAACGCTATGTACGGTCGAAATATAAAAGTGCTGAATTGCGTGTTTATACCGTGGGCGGCCAATGGAACTATGTAGATAAGCATGGAAATCTTCTGTTATCCAACCACAAAAACCCACTTCACCAACTTACGTATGCAACTCCGTTTGACCCAAACAACGCCGTTGTTTATAGGCAGGACACCTGTGCTCTTATCAACTCCGCTGGTGATTTTCTTTCGGGTTTTGAGTTTAACAAAATAGTTAAGGTGACAGATTCGGTGAATTCATATTACAAGGTGACGCGAAGCTCATCATCGTACAATTACTACAACAAATTCGGGCAAAATATTGGAAACGTCTTTGAATACGGTAACGACTTTAACGATGGTGCTGCCTGGATTCGTCGTGATGGCGTTTTTTACATCTTGAGGGAAGACGGCACGGTTGTTAAAACGGAAAGAAATGGCATTCCCTACAGAAATACGTTTCATGACGGTTATTCTCCATTGCGGGTAGACAGACTTTGGACGGTTGTCGACACCAATGGGACTTTCATGTTTAATCCAAAAATGGGTAAAATCATCTGGTGTTCTGACGGCTATTCTGCCTATCGAACAAGTGAGGTAAATAAAAAAGGGAAACGTACAAGAGGTTATGCCGTACTCGATGCTTCTGGTAGTCGCGTATCAGACCAATTATACAAATCCATACAACCTTTTCAGAATGGGTATTCATTTGTTAGGTTCCAAAATTCGAAAACTGGATTTATTGATACAACTGGAGCCGTGGTTACAAAAAAGCGTTTCTCAAAAACCTGGGGTTTCGATCAAAATGGATTGTGTGTTGTAAGAAAAGGTGGAGAAGGTGTGCTGTCGACATCTGGGAAAATGATTGTGCCAACCAAGTTCAGCAAAGTGTATATCGGTGATAGCGCTATTTTAGCAAAAGTTGGAAAACACGTTGTGGTGTATAACCATTACGGTAAACGATTGGCATCGTACAGAAAAGTCGAACGATTGGGTGGCTTTGACAATGGACTTGCGATGATACGTCGTAAAAACAAAGTGGGTTATATCGGGACTGATGGCCGATGGTCGATTCAACCTACTTACTCCAAGGGGAGTGATTTTTCAAACGGAGTAGCATTGGTAAGGAATAAAAACGGACAACACGTGATCAATTCAGAGGAGCACATTTTGTCAAGTTTCGGATATAAGGAAAGAATTGCCATCTCCGAGGGTTACTTGGTGCGTTCTAACTCTTGTGGATTTCAATATTACAGTGCTTACGGTATGCTCATTTCACCGAAGTGTTATGAAAAAGCAATGCCGTTTAAAAATGGTTTTGCCTTGGTCATGGACAATGGAATGTGGGGAGTAATCAATACAAATGGAGATGAAATTCTGAGTTGTGAATACGCCTCCATTCGAATAAATGAACAAGGAGAAATTTCGGCTAATAAATATCAAACCTATGGGCTCATTGACCAAAAAGGTCAAGAAGTCGTTTCTCCTACCTTCGATGATATCACGTATCTCCCTGACTATAACCTATATACACTTCGGTATGGCTTTGTACCAAGTTATTTATCCGAAAAAGGTGAATGGTTGTGGCAAAGAAGTAGACTAACGTCAAGGTAAGAGCGGTGTAATAATTAAATCATGTCAAAGTCTTTGGAATGTGGATAATTTTTGCTTAATTCGCTAGCCGTAGCAGGTATTACAAGCACTTATCCACATTCATGAGCAACTCTAATTCGATACAAAGCGATTTCCAACTCAAGGATAACGTTTTGCTTATGAATCAACATCCTTACAATGGAGTCGTAAAAGAATATCATACTGACGAAACCGTAAAAAGCGTTTCTCAATACATTGAAGGAAAAATTCATGGCATTTATAAAGAGTGGTACCCTAACGGAAAATTGAAAAAAGCGTGTTTGTTTAAATACGGAATCCAACACGGCGAATGTAAAATGTGGTGGGACAACGGCCAGGTAAAGCAAAACTGCTATTACACAGATGGAAAGTTGAACGGTGCGTTTGAGACGTGGCATGACAATGGAATAAAGTGCAGTTCAAAACATTATATCTCTGGCAAAGAGTGGGGTCGTCAAAAAGAATGGACCGAACTCGGAGAAGAAATCGAAAACTACTGTGTGAGTAATACAAAATAATCTCACTTTTTACCCCAACCTTTTAATAACTTTACTCGTCAGACATAAAAGAAGCTCTCTTTACGTTAGTTTTTATATGCCATTATATGTCGGTTAGCGATTTAGATATAATCAAATGGGGGAACGCCTGCAAGCAACAAGATCGAGTTGCACAGGAGAAACTGTATAAACACTTTTACCCATTATTGATGCCCGTATGTATGTCGTATGTGACCAACAACGACGATGCAGTCGACATTTACAATCAATCCTTTTTAAAAGTATTTAGATCACTAGACCAGTATACTGGCACAGGTGCCTTGGGAGGTTGGATTCGAAGAATCATTGTGAATACCGCTATTGATTTCATTCGCAAAGAAGAAAAGTTAAAATTCCAAACACCCATTGAGGAAGCAGTTGGCATTGGCATTGAGACCAACATAATAGCAGAACTTACATCAAACGAAATATTAGCATTGTTTAGGTATTTGCCACCAGCTCAACGGCTCGTGTTAAACCTATATATAGTGGAAGGTAATAGCCACGCAGAGATTGCCAAAGAACTCAACATTAGTGTTGGCACGAGCAAATGGCATTTGAATCAGGGACGTAAACTATTACAGGAAAAATTATACGATTACGGAATCGTGAGTAGACAACATTAAGCGACATAAATGAAATGAAAACTACCAATAAAGAACATATCATAAAAGACAAACTCGAAAGGGTTGATTTGCCTGATATGAATGCATCTTGGCAAAAAATGGAGCAATCCATTGAAGCGGCAGTTCCGGTTCAAGGGGGTTGGTCTGCGTTTCTTGCTAAGTATAAAATTTACCTAAACCTATTTGTTGCTGGCATTACCATTGGTGTTGTTGGTTTGTATGTGAAATCAAAAACACACACCTCAAACAACGTCTATACACCAACCGAAGTGGCGCCAGTACATCAAACCACCTATTTGTCTTTTAATACACAAATTGATCACAACAACGACTTACCTGTTCCAGCATCTCCTGTAATTAAAGGTACAGAGATTGAAACGAATTCTGAGACATTACCTGCAATTCAAGAGAGAGAAGTTGCCGTATTAGATACGATAAAACCAGCACCTAAAGTTGAAAAGCCAACAAAACCGGTGGTTAATTACCTTGACACCACTGATGACGAACTGGACTTTGAGCAAGTTGATTTACGTAGAGATATTGAACGTCAGTTTCATTACGTACGAAACCAAGTTGGGATCAAAATCCAGACTGGCGTATTCCCAAATAACAGTGGACAAGGCGTGATGCAGACTACTGGATTTGGATTATTTGGTAGAAGGTTTATAACCGATCGGACTGCTATACATGTCGAGCTTGGCTACAATCCAATCGCTATTCGACCAATCACCTATGTCGAAAATTATAATGTCTTTAATAATTTCAACTACACACAAACCGATAGTGCCATAGTTACTGGGTTAAAGTATGTAACCATCCCCGTAAACCTCTATGCTCAATTAATGCCTAACGTAAGCATATCTGGTGGCCCTCAGGTATCCTTTTTAACAGGACTTTCTGGAGAGTTAACACGGAAATATGATTACCCCAATGCGCCAGAAACTGCCATGGTTACTGAAAAAACGAGTATATCCAACAGAGGCGGATTCAACAAAACAGATTTTGGAATCAATTTAGAATTTACCGTCCACACCGGCAGACTAGAAACCGGCGTCCGGTTACAACAAGGCTTTGGCGATTACAGCACAAATAAGTTAAGTCGACAAAAACATTCCATTAGCACCGCTCAATTAAAAGTATCATGGATCTTAAACGAATAATATATCTCGCTTTTCTGGTCTGTTTAGTTGGACACGTTCATGCCCAAATAGCGTTTGATACGTACGACATAAACCAGTCCATAGGAAAAGCGCGCATACAAATAGAAACTGGCAATTACCAATACCACAAGCCCGAATCAGAGAATTATTACAAATTTGGATATGGTATAGGTGGTGAAAGCTTAATTCCTTGGAAGGATCGATCTAAATTCAGTTTGGGTTTTGGCGTTCTATACAACGGAGTGTATGAAGAAATGAAGACCTATAGTGTTGAAAATGCATCGTATTATTACCGTTCTACCACCTTAACCGGGCGATTAGTTGCCAATACTGCTGCGATGTATAAATACAATCTTGCACGACAAGTCCAAGTGGGTGTAGGTTTCCAGGTAAATATCGTTTTGAATGAGTTCAAGGATCAAATTATCCTAGGTGAGTCTATTAGTGCCATCCCAGATATTTCTTTTCAACGAACAGAAATGTCTTTATTGGCCTCCATTGGTTATGTAGTTGACCCAAATTGGATGGTAAACTTAGTGGGACAATATGCGGTAAGTCCGCTCACACAAGGTGAAAATCCATCCTATATGCGCGGCATTCGCCTACAGCTATCGCGAAGAATTCGTTAATCTAAATACCCAAGCCTGGGATGTTTGGCAATATGCCTTTCATTTCGCTCTCTGTTACCCTTTCTGCTTGATTCATTGCGTCGTTTATCGCCTCTAGTACCAACTTATCAATATCAGGTTTTAGAGCCGTTCTAAGCACGGATTCGTTAATGTCGACAGAAACTATCTTTTTGCTTGCAGTACACACGACTTTCACCAAATCCGACCCTGCAACACCTTCAACGGTAATGGAATCTAGTCGTTGTTTTGCTTCCTCAGCGTTTTTCTTAAAATCCTTTAATTTATCTAATCCAAACATGGTTTTCCTTTTGTGCAAAGGTGAAAAGTATTCTGGGATTAAACAACCATTCGTCACCGCCACATAGCCCAAGTTCGCCGTGTGTTCAGATAGTATCGATTGTGGTGGTTGTCAAACGCCTCTTTTTCAAAGCTTATCGCCCGGTATGCTTTATCTACAGATCTCAACTTAATAAGATGGTACACAAACTCGCCAAGGTACAAGACGTAAAAAGGCAACACTAGCAGTTCACGTTGCTGTTTGAGATGAATTTTCTCATGATTTAACAACACTTTGTCTTTTATCAGCTCTCGGTGTTTGATAAAAATAAAAGGCCAAAAAGCAAACGCTCTTATCTCTTCTCTAAAAAATGTTTTGAATAATATCGGTGAGCTAAACACCATGTGTTACGCCGATTAGTACGGGATATCGTTAACTACCTTTTCCTTGGGCTTTTTAATGACAGGCTTAGTTTGAGCAGGAGGTTGTTTTACCGGTGCTGCTTCCTTCTTTTCAGCAGGAGGTTTTGTCGCTGGCTTAGGTGCCGGCTTGATATTCGTTGTTTTTGTCGGTGTCGTTGTTTTAGCTGGTGCCTGACGTTGCTTGTTTTCTTCGATTGCGTCATTAGCCATTTGCGTCAATCGTTCATCCATGTCTGGATCTTGACTCTGTATCACTTTAACTACGTCGTCGTAAGCAATTTGATATGTATAAACACCATCTATCGCAGACAACTCAATGATAGAAAAGGTCGTTGGGTCTTGAATGTTCAGTTGAATATCTGCTATTTGATCTTCACTTGTTTTCAATTCAGTAAATGAAACCGATGTGTCCGTCGCAGGAGGTTCGGGTGCATATTCAACTGGCTCGGGCAATTCCGTTTCTTGAGTTGGTAGTGGTTCCACCTTAGGCGGCGCTTCTTTAAGAAAGAAATACCACACTGCACCTGCAGCAGCAGCTAAAACAACCACGGTACCAATTACCTTCATCATCATACTCTTTGCGAGCATGTCAGACTTATACGGTTTGTATCCACCTTGTTGTTTCCATTGCGACATGTCTTGACGCAATGAGGCACCCATTTGAACAGCCCCAAAAATTTCCAAATGTTCGACTGCGTGAATTTGTTGACGAACTGCTTTCGCAAATTCCAAATCACTTCGTACCCTCATTTCAAAATCGGTCTTATCGTTTCCGATAAGCTTCCCCGCGATGAAGGCATCAATTAACGCTATGTCGTTTTCGTTAATCACGGATTTAAATTTCGTTTAAGTTGACGAATACATTTGTATTTCTGTGTCTTGACAGAATCCGAATCGGCATATTCTAATGCCGATGCAATTTCTTGCATTGAATATTTTTGATAATAAAACATCAACAAAATTTGCTGGCACTTTTCGCCAAGGTACTTCATTGCTTGTTCCATTCTCTGGATGGCTTCTTCCTGTGTCTCTTTCCAATTAAGCGTGAACTCATATCCCAATTCTACGTGTTGTTCGTAGTCTTTCATTCTCGCCCATTTCCCTCCACGTTTTTTCAATTCCGTTAGCCAAATGTTCCTACATACAGAATAGAAATAGGTTTTGAATTTCACGGTAAGATTAAACTTGGAATGGTTGAATTTTTTGAATAGTACAACCAGTGCGTCTTGAAACACATCTTCAGCATCAGATTCACTCCCTGAATTTTTCATGACCAAATTCCGGATCATTCCGAAATGGTCTTTATAAATCGCATGAAGGGTTTCTGAATCGCCTTTTTTTATGCCAGTAACTATGTTGTTCTCTTCGTTCACTTAGAGATTAATAGTGGTAATGATGTAAAAGTAACCTTTTTCCGTGAAAATTTAAACTCCAATTGAGTCCTTACGCTTACGTACTGGTTGTTTGATGCTGCGTTCAATATATTTTATGACCTCAGAAGCGATGTCAATTCCGGTAGCTTTTTCAATTCCTTCCAATCCTGGCGATGAATTTACGTCTATCACGAGAGGTCCTCGATCACTTCTCAGCATATCCACTCCGGCAATCTTCAAATTCAGTGCATTTGCAGCTTTTACTGCCGCCATTTTCTCTTTGCGGTTTAACTCGACAGCTTGAATGCCTCCGCCTTTATGCAACCTACTTCTAAACTCTCCCGGTTTGCGTTTTCGCTTCATTGCCCCCACTACTTTCCCATCAATTACAAACGCTCGGATGTCTTCGGTTTTCGATTCTTTGATGAATTCTTGAATGATGATGTTGGCGTCAAGTCCGTAAAATGCCTCAATTACAGAGCGAGCTGCCTTTGTTGTTTCAGCCAAAACCACCCCACTACCACGTGTGCTTTCTAGCAGTTTGATCACCAAAGGAGCACCGCCAATTTGTTTCAGCAAATTGTCGATATCACCAGGGTGTTTGGCAAACGCCGTTCTTGGAATGCCTACAGCAGACTTTGCCAACAATTGCAAACTTCTTAGTTTATCACGTGACCGCACAAGGGCCAATGAACTTAGGGTTGTAAAAACACCTTTTACCTCAAACTGGCGTATTACGGAGCTTCCGTAAAACGTAACTGAAGCGCCGATGCGAGGAATGATGGCGTCGACATTGTCGATTTCATGATCTCCAAGAAATATATCAGGATCTTCACTTTGCAGTACCATGTAGCACTTATTGTGATTAATAATGTGCATGGTGTGCCCCCTTTTTTCTCCTGCTTGTATCAGTCGTCGGGTTGAAAAAAGTGAAGACTTGCCACTTAGTACGGCTATATTCATTTCGCTAGTTTAGAGTCAGCTGAAAGATTGTGTTTTGACACATCTACCATAAATTTTTTGGATAAAAAACGTCTCCCAATCAATACTGGGTATTTCATTTTCTTTCGATTTGTTAAGTTAAAGGCCACACGGTATTTCTTATCAAAGATTACCATTCTAAGTTGCACCTGATATCTAAATTCATAGTCACCAAATGAACTTTTTACTTTGCGTTCTCTAAACTTATCTGTTTTAATTTCTACACCGTTATAGAGTGGATGGCGTTTGTCCAATAACGTAAAAACAAGGTGTTCAACCCCATTAATTTCTTTAATACGGATGCGTTCACAATGAATGGCAGACGTATCTGCACCAGTGTCAATTTTACACGGAATCCCACTAAGGCCTACTTCAGGTAGATCTATCTTATCGATGATTCCTATCACCTGTAAGGTCTTATTTTTTATTGTACGTTGCCCACTCATGGATGCAAATTGTGGTACAAATGTGCGACAATCCTTTCAGAAAGTAATCATAAATTAATGCGAGAAAATTTTAGGTATTACCGTTTAACACGTTTGTGTTTTTGGTATAAAACATAGGCAACTGCAAAAAGAGGAAAGATAAACCAATACAGCCAATGCCACTTGTCGATACTCACCAAATACGCAACCAAAATGGGTATTAAAGTCCATTTCAAGACAACAAAAAGAGCGGCCCACTTAAGGGTTTTTTTGTTGAAACCCCAGTTCACCATTTTCCTCCATATCGACCGTATACTCATCTGGTAGTTGCTCATATCTTTTTAACGTATTCATCAGTTGATTATTACTGATGGCTACGAATATGGTACAATGAAACAGATAAACGACTGAAAGAGTTTCAGGTTTGGACCTGATTTTTAACAGTTTAGACGAAGAAATTACACGAATCGATGAAATGGTCCGGTTCTACCACTTTATTAAGGCACTCGCCCAGGTAAATCCACTACCAAAAGCTGCCAAGCAAACGAGGTCTCCTTTTTTAACCTGACCAGAATTAACGGCTTCACTTAACGCAATTGGAATAGACGCCGCAGTTGTGTTTCCGTATTTCATGATATTGTTAAATACCTGGTCATCACGAAGTTTCATGCTTCTTTGAATAAACTGGGCAATCCTTAAATTGGCTTGATGTGGTACCAATAAATCAATGTCTGACGGTTGATATCCATTTTTTTCCAAGGCTTCCATAATCACCTGCGGGAAACGGGTAACGGCATGTTTGAAAACGAAGTTTCCGTTCATATAGGGAAAATATGACAAGTCATTTTCGTCATTGTCTTTGATGATTTGATCCACCCATCTATTCGTGGCTGGGCCAATCAACGCAAGTTCTTTGGCATGTTCACCTTGACTATGCAAATGCGTGCTCAAAACACCACTATCATCATCCGAAGCCGTCATTACCGCTGCACCTGCACCGTCTCCAAAAATGACAGTAACACCTCTACCGCGTGTTGATTTATCCAAACCTCCTGAGTGTAATTCAGAACCAATGACTAACACGGTGTTATACATCCCTGTTTTTATAAACTGGTCTGCAACGCTTAAACCGTACACAAATCCGGAACACTGATTTCGTACGTCAAGAGCACCTACAGTATCTAAACCCAAAGCCTCTTGTACTTGAACGCCTGGTCCTGGGAAATAATAATCTGGGCTTAAGGTGGCAAACACGATAAAATCTACATCGGTGGCTTCGAGACCGGCATTTTTCAAAGCTTCTTTGGCCGCCTTCACTCCCATCCCTGAAGTCGTGTCTTCGCCAGGTACTACCCAGCGTCTTTCTTGAATGCCCGTACGTTCTTGGATCCATTCATCGTTGGTATCCATATAGGCTGATAAATCGTTGTTGGTAACGACATTGTCGGGTACATAAAAACCCATTCCGGCAATTTTAGAATTCCGCATAGTTGTGTAATCTATGAATGCAAGTTAACTAAAAACGATGAAGACAGTCGATTGATATTCGACTAAATTTAAGGAGTAAGCACAGGTTTTTGTGCCTTCCAGGTTGTGTAATCGCTCATGATGGCATTGTATAACATCTCTCCAATGTAGTGTGCACCACGTGCATTAAAATGTGTGTAGTCTTTGGCTGCTAAAGTCGGACTATTATTCACCCAACCTACCATTGCGTTTTCGCCACCCATTACACTGTATAAATCCCAAAACGCACAGCCGTTTTCGTATGCGGCCTGTTTCATGGCATCTCTTACTTTTACAACGTTCGGATAAGACACGTACTCTCCTACTACTTTTCTACTCATGTCGCTCGGACCAATAACCAAAATACTAACGCCAGGCTTGGCTCGCTTAATGGCTTCCAATTCCTTGCTAAACATGTGTTTGTAGAAATTGTAATTCTTTTGGGGATTCGGAATTACGTTAATGCCATACTGCATAATCACAAGCTCGACATTGGTTTTTTCCAACTGCCGTTTGTAAATGCTTTGATTGATCATGGAATACCCTGTTCCGCTACTTCCCCTCATAGGGAAATTGTCGACAGCAACTCCTTTATCACCATCAAATAAGAGTCCGAAAAGGACAGGGCTTGTACCCGTAAACTTCAACAAGACTTCATTGGTCACCATGCCTTTATGTAAGGTCACTTCTGTTCCATATGGGGCCGGTTGAAAGGTTTTTATGTGTTGAACACCGTCAATTGACACCACCATATTCACCGTATCTGATGAACTGTACAACATCTTTACATGGCTGAATGTACGGACCCGAGGGTAACTTTTCGTGGCACATTTAAAACTCAGCCAACTGTATTCTGATTCCTTCTTTTCGTAAACAGGTTTGTAGATGGTATCTAGGTGGAATTTTGATGAATCAAACGGTATAAAAACGATTCCCCATTTGGATGAATCTAGAGCAGAATTTGAATCAAGCTTTGCTTTTGACATCCATACTCTTTTCTCTAACAAAGAATCGTACACGTGTTTTACGATTGTGTCTTCCCCGATTTTTACAAAGTATTTTCCTGTAAACATGTACGACGAGCCTCCAATTCCATAATGTCCTTGAGGATGTCGCTTTTTACTATAAATCGCGTATTTCTCCCAATCTCGACTTTCACTTTGACGGATAGATACCCGAGCCCTGCTCACATCGATTGGCAACACAATACCAGGACCGTAGCCACCAAAACGATTTTGCATTTTATTCCTTAAATAATCCGAAATGCGGTCGCCCTCTAATTGAGAATCTCCGTAATGCAAAATTCTAATGAGCTTTTCGGACCCTTTTTCAACGTCGTATAAGGCTTGAAAAAAGCCATCTAAACTAGTTTTCTCCGTTTTCACGTATTGAATCTTGCGGTCGAGTTGAGGTTCTTTATAACTGGTGTCAACAATAACCACTTCTTCGGTCGTTGTATCAAGATCGATGTCGCTTAAAACGCTATCTAGGTTGACCACCACCTTTTCTTTGGCGTACATTAGGTCTATTGCTGAAACGAACTGTAGCGTAAAATCCGACGATGACTCATCGTTTACTAAATGCACAAATGGAATCTTTCCGTTGATCTCAAATCGTTGTTCGCCGGTTGGAAACAACAGCACCACCAGCCCCAAAACAAAATTGAGTAACACCAACATCCAAACAATGGTTGCCGGGTTTACTTGTTTTGATTTGTGGTATTTTTTAGAGTCGAGTTGCAACGCGCACGTCGTTAGTCTTTCTTAATGAGCTGGTTTTTTTGATACGTGCTCATCGAGTTGATTTTGTTGTATTGATTATACTGTGAAGCCGGCTTGTATATTTTCAGCCGCTGGTTCACATTGATTTGGTCTCCTTTAATCTTGTTCCATTTCCGAACATCACTAATTCTCACGTCATACAAATCCGCTATTCTTCCCAAGTAATCTCCTTTTCGAACTGTATAATACATCAGTCTTGGTCCTGTTTGGGCAGGTGGACTTACCACGGCAGGTTCTTCGACCGTAGGTGTGTCATTGACAATTTTAGGTTCCACTTTACCGTCGGCCACAGCGTGACTTTGGTAGGTATAAATAGAATCCCCTAATTCATAAAAACGACCAACGCTTTCAAAAGGAATTTGAATGACATATACTTTATCGGTGTTTGGTATGACTTGCTTCTTATAAATAGCGTTGTAATCTTTCAGATTCTGAAAATCCACATCGAGTGCTTTACTCAATTGATAGATCGTAACCCACTGGTCTATTTCCACCGACTCCAGTTTCGGAGATTCGATGTTTTCAGGCATAATGCCATGGGCTTCATAGTAACTATGGATATACATTTCTGCAATAAAGCTAGGTACCGCGAATTGGTATTTTACAGGTAAAAATCTGTGATATTCCCAATAGTCTGTTTTACCACCTGCCATTCGAATAGCCTTGGTCACTTCCACCTTGTCACCAACAAAGGCCGCAATTACAGCATGCCAGTCTCCAAGTTCTTCATACAGTTGTTTAAAATATGGTATTGCCGCAGAGGTAGCTTTTCTATAATCTCTTCGTTCGTCGATATAGCTTGATATTTTAAGCCCATACCTTTTGGCCATCACATAGCGCAGTTGCCAATAACCAGATCCACCGTCGTCGGATACCTTCCAGTTGTCATATTGACTAATAGCGGGTACCAAGTACTGAAGCTCTTGTGGTAGTTTATGTGCTTCCAGACTGTCTTCAATTTCAGGCAAATACAAGGCTGATTTGCCTAAAAGTTCAGCGGTTTTATTGTCTTTGTTTTCGACTAAGTCGGTAATGGCTTGCTGCACATAACCGTTGTACGACAAGGCAATGTTTGAATTGATTTTAGCCAACCGAGTTGCTGTAACACCTGATTGTGCTGCAACCGACATTGACCAAACCATATATACACCAACTATTACCAGTCGCATTGTTATTTCATTAAATCAAATAAATACTTTGACATTTTCAGCATCTCGTGCTCGTCAAAATGTTTTGCCATCAATTGTAATCCAAAAGGCATGCCAGATTCCACCTGACCTGTTGGAATCGATATCGCTGGTAGTCCAGCTAAAGGAGCTTGCACTGTAAAGATATCTGCTAAATACATGGCAATTGGGTCATCTGCCTTTTCTCCAATTTTAAACGCCTCACTTGGTGTTGTTGGGAGCAGAATGAAATCAAAGTTATCTAAAATTTTTGCTGTTTCCGATTGAATGACTCTTCGCACCTTTTGCGCTTTGGTATAATACGCATCATAATGATCTGAGCTAAGCACGAAAGTACCTGCCATGATTCGGCGTTTTACTTCCTCACCAAAACCTTCAGTTCGACTCATCTTGAACGTAGATTCAAGGTCGTGGGCCTCACTGCTTCGGTGACCATATAGCAAACCAGAATAACGTGCCAAGTTAGACGACGCTTCGGCCGTTGTTAATACATAATAACAAGGCACCATATAGTCTAAGTAAGGAAAGGAAACGTATTCTATCGTATGTCCTTCCGACTTAAGTTTCTCGATGGCTTCAAGCATATGACTTTTCACTTCCGGTGAAAGTCCTTCTGCATTTAAGCAATCTTCAATGACGGCTATTTTCTTTTTTCCAGAAATCTGGAGATCGCCAGTATACTCTGGCACCTGTTTATCAGAAACTGTCGCATCATTTTCGTCTACTCCAGCAATGACTTGTAGCACGGCTGCCATATCCTCAACGCAGGTTGTTATTGGACCAATTTGATCAAACGATGAAGCATAAGAGAGTAATCCCCAACGCGAAACACGGCCGTAAGTTGGCTTCATGCCAAACGTTCCTGTGAAGGAAGAGGGTTGTCTGATTGACCCACCCGTATCTGAGCCTAAAGCTACGCGACAAAGATCTGCTTGCACTGCTACTGCTGAACCTCCCGATGAACCACCTGGCACTCTAGAGTTGTCGGCAGCGTTAAGGACATTACCGTAAGCACTATTCTCATTACTCGCACCCATGGCAAACTCGTCGCAATTTAGTCGTCCAATGATGATGGCATCTTCTGCCAATAAGCGTTCAACCACTGTAGCACTAAAAAGTGAATTAAAGCCTTCTAATATTTTAGAAGATGCTGAAACGTGGTGATTTTGATAAGCGATATTGTCTTTTAAACCAATGACCAAACCAGCAAGTTTACCTTGACTTCCAGTTTTAATCTTTTGGTCTAACGCTGTTGCACGCTCGAGCGCTTCTTCTTCGTAAACCTCTAAAAAAGCGTTGAGATGTTGGTTGTTCTTTATGTTAAGCAAGTAATGCTTAACCACTTGCTGACAGGTAACATTGCCAGCATTTAAATCCTGTTGAAGTTGAAAAAGTGATGTATGATTCACTTAAGATTACTCTTCCTTTTTGGTGTCTTCTTTCATACCATCTTCAATGTGTTTTTTCACATCCTTTTTGGCATTGTTAAACTCACGAATTCCTTGTCCTAATCCTTTCATCAATTCTGGAATTTTTCGGCCTCCGAAAAGAAGAAGAACCGCTGCGACAATCAGTCCCCATTCAGTAACACCAAAGGCTAGAAGTATTGTTAACATCGTCATAATGCGTTGTAAATTATTGAGCGACAAAGTTACAATATTTAACTTGGTTTTTGATATTGGATGAATATGTCTTCTCATCAACAATGATTTGACATTTTTAACTAATTTCGGAAGTCATAAAAAAGGTCAAAATGGTAAGAAAACCCTTCAATTTACAAGCGTGGATCGACGAGCACCGCGACGAACTTAAGCCACCAGTTGGCAATCAAAATTTATACAAAGACGCTGGAGATTATATTGTGATGATTGTGGGCGGTCCAAATGCACGCAAAGACTATCATTTCAACGAAACCGAAGAATTGTTCTACCAACTTGAAGGTGACATCAATGTACGGATTCAAGAAGACGGGAAAGCCGTTGACATCCCGATTAAGGCTGGAGAAATGTTCTTATTACCTGCAAACACCCCACACTCGCCAATGCGTAGTGAAAATTCAATTGGCTTGGTGATTGAACTCAAACGCCCTAATACGACTGATGGATTGTTATGGTTCTGCGACAACTGTAACACAAAACTGCATGAGACTTATTTTACGCTCAATGACATAGAAAAAGATTTCCTACCGCGGTTTCGCGAGTTTTATGCTTCAAAAGAACTTAGAACTTGTAAGTCTTGCGGCACGATGATGGAAACAGACTCCAGATTTGTATAATTGCGGGAATGGACGATACAACGATTCACAAGTTTGATAGCCACGCACATATTATGCCGCCAAATTGGGAGCGGTTAGACAAAAAATATGGCTACGGTGGTTTTATTTATTTAGAAGACGAAATAGAAACTGGCGCTAAAAAAATGATGCGCGATGATGGCGTGTTTTTTCGCCGCGTTGAAAAAAACTGCTACGACGTTGAAGCTATTTTACCTGAAATGGACGCTTTTAATGTTGAAAAAATGGTGTTGTGTACCATTCCAGTCCTCTTCAATTATTGGGCAAAACCAGCCCATACAAAAGAATGGAGTCGTTTTATTAACGCTCATTTACTTGAAGTTCAGAACCACCACACCAACCGCTTTATTAGTTTGGGGACGTTGCCTATGCAAGACATCAATCTTGCGATTGAAGAATTAAAATGGTGTAAGCAAAACGGTATGCCCGGAGTAGAAATCGCTTCACATATCGAAGATAAAAACCTGGATCATGAAAGCTTCTACCCTTTGTGGGAAGCAGCACAAGACATGGGAATGAGCATTTTTGTTCACCCTTGGGAAATGATGGGTCAAGCCGATATGACCAAATATTGGTTGCCTTGGTTGGTGGGCATGCCTGCCGAAACCAGTCGCGCCATTTGTAGCATGTTGTTTGGCGGCATTTTTGACAAATATCCCAAACTGAAAGTCATGTTTGCCCACGGTGGTGGTTCATTTGCACATACCTTGGGTAGAATTTCACATGGTTGGCATTGTCGACCGGATTTGGTCAACGTCAATGATGTTGCCGATCCGTACACCTATACGGGTAAGTTTTGGGTAGATGGCATTACGCACGACCAAGACGCATTGCGTTATTTAATTCAAGTAATTGGTGAGGATAAAATCTCTTACGGCACAGATTACCCATTTCCTTTGGGTGATTTAAGACACGGGGAGTTTATTGAGCAAATGGACGACTTGTCGATAAAGACGAAACAAAAGCTGTTTTCTGAAAACTTACTAGATTTTCTTAGCTGATTTTAACCAACGCGGATTTTATCCAGCAAAAGGTTTAGTTGTTTTACCTCTTTTGCACTGAGGTTAAAAAACACTTCATCAATTGAATGAATGGTTTGATTCATTAATTCAACTTGTTCCAAGCCTTCTGGTGTAATGGTGATTTCAGAGTGTCGCTTGTCTGTGGGATTTGGTTTCTTATCTACATAACCCAAAGTCTTAAGTCGAACAATCAAACGCGAAATGTCAGAATCATTTTCAACGATTCGTTTTTTGATGTACAACATATTCACAGGACCATTGGCCGCTTTCAATATTTTCAACACCAAATATTGGGAGTAGGTGATGGAAGCATCACGAAAACAATCTCTGATGTAGCTATTGATTTGGGCATTGCTTAGTTGAAAATTAAGGAGCAATTTCTCCCATTTGTTGCGAAACGATTTAACCTTTAATTGCTTTTTCAACTTCATACCACAAAGATAACATGTTGGAACAATTATACCAACAAAGTGAGACCACCATCTTTCAATTCGTAAACACAGGTGGCGTTTTTAAAGGAAGATGTGTCATGTGAAATCATAACGATTGTAGTGCCGGCCTTATTTAATTCTTCGATGAGTTTTATAATGCCTTGTTTGTTTTCTTCATCCAAAGACGTCGTAATCTCATCACAAATCAACACATCCGCCTTTCTGTATAAGGCTCGTGCGATGGCTAGCCGTTGTTTTTGTCCACCAGAAATCAGGCTTCCTTGATCTCCAATAGAAGTTTCAACACCTTTTGGTAATTCTTGTACCCAATCCCAAAGTTTAACCTTCTTTAACAAGTCCACAACCTTTTCATTATCAATGTCATCCAGACCAAAAGCTACGTTTTGCTTTACGCTCAATGCCGTAACGAAGGCGTCTTGCTTAATGTATCCCAATTTGTTTTGCCAACTGCGTTTTACCTCACTGATTGGTAAGTCATTGACTCTAATATGCTGGTTGGGCAACTCATAGAACCCTAAGATTAAGTTAATCAGCGTTGTTTTCCCGGCCCCAGACGGTCCATACAGCCCTATAAAATCACCTTTATTTACGGTGAGGTCTAGGTTGTCAAACAACGGAGCATCTGAATCAAAATTAAAATTCAGTGACTTAATTTCTAAGGACTTAAACCTTTGAATCTCATCCTTCACTTCATTGCTTTTGGCGTCAGATTCATCTGGCGGAATTAAATCTAAAATGGCCGTAAAAGAGCTTAAGGTGTTTGCCCCCATGATAACCCGATTAAAAGAAGGCAGTAATCTAAACGCTGCAGCGGCAAAAAGTGCCAAGGTGCTATAAAAACCTGCGGTTTGATTAAAGCCGTAAAAGTATATCGCCATAATACACAAGGCCAACACCGTGAGCAATTCCATTAAACGTTGAGGAGCCGCTGAACTAAACAACTGGACATTTATACGTTGGGTGTACACAGTATCCCGCACCTCGTTTAGTTGTTCGCGATATTTATTCCCTAAGTTGAATAGGTTAATTTCTGAATACCCCATTACCGACTGGGACACCAGTTCATTCTGTTCTGCCAACCTTTTGTTGATGATATCGCCAGTCTTTTTTAATTTTTTCTTACTGAAATAAAACAACGCTAAAGATTGAGGCAATAAAGTAGATACCAATGCCAACACCAGAAGCGGTTTAATAAACAACAGTACAATGAATGAAATCGTTACAAAAGCCATTTCAGTGAGTGCGCTTATGGCAGGGATTAGCACCAAGTATGGCAACGAATTCGTAACCGTATTCACCTCCATTAACCTTTCCGACGCCAATACCTTTTTGTGACTGTTCAGGTTGACGTTGAAACTTTGGTTGAACACCCGATCCGAGAAAGAAGCGGAGATGTTATAAATTAACTTAAGTTGAAATTTGTAAATCCACAGCGAAGCAAAGGTTTTTAGAACGAAAAACCCGAACAAGGTTAATAGGGCATTCCTGATACGTGGAGCAATGCCAAGAACGTCATCAACTGTTTTGACAAACAATCCTGGTTCAAAAACGATTACCAATAAAACGTAAATGACGGCAAGTCCAATAAACTCGAGGAAAACAGACAGCAAGCTCACTCCCAGTAATCTTGAATAGACCGCGCGCTCCGATTTGTTTAGCGTTCGAACTAATTTCTTTTGACTACCGAATAAGGAACTTAACCTCAATTATTTTGCAAGTTTTAACAGATAATTACCATATCCACTTTTCACAAGACTTTTGGCTAATTTCTTTAACTCTGCTTTATCAATAAAGCCCTGTTTGTACGCTATTTCTTCGATACAACCTACTTTTAGTCCTTGACGTTCTTCAATCACTTGTACAAATTGACCTGCTTGCATCAATGACTTAAAAGTGCCTGTATCAAGCCATGCTGTCCCGCGATGTAAGACGCCTACTTTTAATTCGTTTCGTTTCAAATACTCTTTATTCACGTCAGTGATTTCATATTCACCACGTGGAGATGGTTTTAGGTTTTTGGCGATTTCAACGACATGGTTGTCGTAAAAATACAACCCTGGAACGGCATAATTGGATTTCGGTTTATCGGGCTTTTCTTCAATGGATTTGGCATTCATATCGTCATCGAATTCAACAACACCGTATCGCTCTGGATCACTCACGTGGTAGGCAAATATGACACCTCCTTCTGGATTTGCGTTTTCTTCCAAAACCCTGCCAAGGCTGGTTCCAAAAAAGATGTTGTCTCCCAGAATAAGGGCTACTTTGTCATCACCAATAAACTTTTCTCCAAGTACAAATGCCTGTGCAAGTCCGTTAGGAACCTCCTGCACCATATACTCAAATCGGCAACCCAGCTGACTACCATCACCAAGTAGTTTTTCAAAGTGTGGTAAGTCGTGAGGCGTTGAAATGATTAAAATCTCCCGAATCCCGGCCATCATCAATGTCGACAACGGATAATAAATCATCGGCTTATCATAGATGGGCATTAACTGTTTACTCATTGCCAATGTCAATGGGTGTAAACGCGTACCCGATCCTCCTGCTAAAATAATTCCCTTCATATCTAACGTTGTTCGTATTGTTCCTTGTAATAATCCATGTACGCACCGGAGGTGACATGTGTCAGCCACTCTTCGTTTTCCATGTACCAGTCAATGGTTTTGGACAAGCCTTCTTCAAATTGCAGGGAAGGTTTCCATCCGAGTTCATTCATTAGTTTGGATGAGTCGATGGCGTATCTAAAATCATGTCCAGCCCTATCTTTTACATAGGTGATGAGTTTTTCGGCACTTCCTTCTGGTCTTCCCAATTTCTTATCCATTAGCGTACACATCAACTTAACTAGAGCGATGTTCGTCCATTCGTTATTTCCGCCAATGTTATAGGTCTCGCCATTGGTGCCTTTATGGAAAATCACATCGATTGCTGTGGCATGGTCTTCAACAAAAAGCCAGTCTCTCACATTTTCGCCTTTCCCATATACTGGTAAGGGTTTGTTGTTCTTTATGTTATTGATAAACAACGGAATAAGCTTTTCCGGAAAATGATGTGAGCCATAGTTGTTGGAACAATTAGATAGCTTAACTGGCAAACCATAAGTAACGTTATACGCCCGCACAAAATGATCAGAACTTGCTTTTGACGCTGAATATGGCGAGTTCGGACTGTATGGCGTTGTCTCAGTAAACTTCCCCGTGTCTTCCAATTCACCATATACCTCGTCGGTACTCACATGATAAAAGAAGCCATCCGGATTTTTTCGATTGGCTTTAAACGCATTTAATAGGTTTACCGTACCCACTACGTTGGTCATCACAAATTCCAGTGGATTTGAGATACTTCGATCTACGTGAGATTCGGCTGCAAGATGCACTACGCAATCAAACACTTCGTTTTCAAATAGATTTTCAATAAATCCTTGATCTGTTATATCCCCTTTAATGAAGCGATAATTGGCTTCGTTTTCAATGTCTTTTAAGTTTTCTAAATTACCTGCGTACGTCAATTTGTCCAAGTTCACAATTTGGGAACTTGGGTAATTCCGTACAAATCTTCTGACAACATGAGAGCCGATAAAGCCTGCTCCACCTGTGATTAATATTTTCATTCGTTATTTAATTTCTCTGCTTTAATGTCAATGACAATGGTCGTATATGGCGGTATGAGTGGGCCATAGCCATCTTCTCCAAAGGCCTCGGCAAATGGTATCAACGCGCGTACTTTTTCTCCATGTCTCGTTAACATAAGGAGTCTCGTTAGACCTGATACACGGGTTTGCATTCCTCCGACTTCGAAACGCCAGACATCATCTCCCCTCGTTTTTTCAATTACTCTTCCGTCTAGAGTTGCGTATACGTACGAAATTGCTGCCGAATCCCCAATGGTAAAAAAGGGCATATCCGGTTTGCTTTCAATAATCTCATACATAATGCCGGTGGAGTCGTTTTGTACATTCCAGCCGTTTGCCTTCACGTATTCCTTCATCTTCCCCAGTTCTTGTTCACTTTTATAAATCAAATGATCTAGCGGACTAAGAATAGCCTCAACGCCGATGAGTAATTTAAACGTCTCTTGCTTTTCTAAACCTTTCGGGATTTGTAGGCTGTGCATGCCAAAAAAAGAATCCGTATTTAAGATAAACGCTACGCTGTCTCCTTCATGAATCATGCTTAACCCTTCATGAAAATCACCTGGGTAAATCGGTTCATTGCGTTTAAACATGGCGTGTTGTGAAAACACGAGGCTATCTTTTTTTGTGGTAGCGCTAATGTTTAGGTTATAGATGTCACCGACTTGACCCATTTTAGCATCTTTGTCCTTTTTGAAAAAATAGTATTCAAGGCCATTTTCTGTTTTTTCATAAAACTGTTTCGGACCACAACCAGTAAAAATAAAACTGGCTAGTGAAATAATGAGGATACCAAGATTAGTTTTCATTGCTATAGCTTGTTAACAGTAGATCTTTATATGTTGGAAGCACGTTCTTAAATTTCTCAAGGACCGTTTCTAAACTTTCTTTTGACGACCCGCCGGCAGCGTTTAAATGTCCGCCCCCATTAAAATGTGCATTGGCAAATTCGTTGCATGGGAAACGGCCTTGTGAGCGGAACGACATTTTTACCATTACCGATCGGTCGATAATTAATGCCGAAAAGACAATGCCTTTAATGCCCAGTCCAAAGTTAACAAAGCCTTCCGTATCACCGGTTTGGATGTTAAATTTCATCAATTCTTCCTGAGTTAACGACACCAAAGCCGTTTTTAGTTCTGGGTACACCGTTAATTTTTTATAGAGGACATAGCCCATTAATCTATATCGATTGAGGGAAAAATTGTCGAGTAACAAGGCGTGTATTTTGGCAGAATCAACACCAAGGTCGATCAGTTCTGCGGCAATTCTATGTGTGTGGCTCGTGGTTGAGCTGTATCTGAATGAGCCTGTGTCTGCAATGATGCCTGCGTACATACAAGATGCGATATCGGTATCAATCAGTTCTGCTCCATCATTGGACTTGATAAAATCGTAAATCAACTCACTGGTAGAACTTGTTTCGATGGTCCAAAAGCGATAATCATCAAAGCCCGATGGATCTCGATGGTGGTCGATCATAATCGTTTTGGCGTCACTTTTCTCAACGAGCAATCCGAGGTCATTGATTCTCGACAGGTCGTTAAAATCCAAACAGAAAATCAAATCGGCAGCTTCAACAAGTGAGGCTGCTTTCTCGGCTTCGGCTTCAAAATTGATTACAGTATCATTTCCAGGCATCCAATGTAGGTTGACTGGGTAGTCGGTTGGAGTTACGACCGTTACCTTTTTTCCCAGCTTAACGAGGTAGTGGTATAATGCTAAGGATGAACCAAGCGCATCGGCGTCGGGTTTGTGGTGTGTGGTGATAACAATATTGCTTCCTGATCCACTATTTAAAAATGGCCTTATACCCTCCGTGTTATCTTCTATCATATGCGCTTTTGAATTCTTTGACAAAACTCGTAAAATTCTATTGAAGTAAGCCTATTTTTGCAGCCGATTTTAAGCAAGACAATAGAAAACATGGCAACAAACAGAACATTTACGATGATTAAACCGGATGCAGTAGGCAACGGACACATTGGAAGTATTTTGGCAGATATGATTGCGGGTGGTTTTACCATCAAAGCAATGAAATACACACATTTAACGGCTGAGACTGCTGGAGCATTTTACGCGGTTCACAAGGAGCGTCCTTTTTACAACGATTTGGTTTCGTTTATGAGTAGTGGCCCGATTGTGGCGGCTATTTTAGAAAAAGACAATGCGGTTTCTGATTTCAGAGACTTGATTGGCGCTACTAATCCTGCAGAAGCAGCAGAAGGAACGATTCGTGCGAAATACGCGAAGTCGATTGATGCCAATGCCGTTCACGGAAGTGACAGCGACGAGAATGCGGCTATTGAAGGAAACTTCTTTTTTAGCGCATTAGAGCAACACTAAAAATTAGGCAAAGATTTTATCTTTGTCCCTCCTACGCTATAACTCCTTAGCTAAAGCTACGGAGTTTAATTGGGCCTATAGCTCAGTTGGTTAGAGCAACTGACTCATAATCAGTAGGTCCATGGTTCGAGTCCATGTGGGCCCACCCTTTGAATAAAGGCTTTACAGGAATGTGAAGCCTTTTTCATTTGTTGATTGTAACACAATTGTAACACATTTATGAAATAAGGAGTTTTGTTTTAGTATCTTTCTTAAATGTAAATCTAATTAAATTGGTGGTGTGCTGACGTCTTAAATGGTGATGCTGTTTTGGCATCTCAAGCCATTTAATTCAACCTACACAAATTACTCATAATATGAGTACTCACGTTCTGTGATAGACTCTGGGGTGTCATCTCTAAATGACATTTTTTTAACCCAATTTCCTTGTCCGTCATAGTCATATTTGTAAGTGAGCTTATCATCTAAACTGCCAGGAGTTCCCGATTTATTATAGTGCCCCTGTTTGTCGCTACTGTAAAGGGTTTTTCAGTGGACGTGAAACATTTTTGAGACTATTTGTTCGACCAGAACCTGAATCCAATTTTACATTTGATTGGTTATTAGAGAACGGTTGTCAATTTAGCTGAGTGATAACGGTTCTTGCTACATCAGTTCAGAACTTGCTAAATATATTCAAGACAAAGGAATGAGTCATGTTCGCGGAAGACCAATGCATCCGCAGACTCAGGGGAAGATAGAACGTTGGCACAGGTCAATGAAAAATGTGGTGAAACTTGAAAATTATTATTTACCTGGTGATTTGACAAACAGACTTGAAGAGTTTGTTGAGTATTACAACAATGAACGGTATCATGAATCACTTCAAAACCTAACACCAGCAGACGTGTACTTTGGACGCAGCCAAGAGATATTAGATCAAAGACATTTAATTAAACTAAAAACAATGAAAAAAAGAAGAAAGCAACACCTGTTGCAAAGATTAAATTTATGACTTAATTTTGACTATCTCTGGTAAACATTAGTTTGAAGACTTACAAATATACATCTGATTCCGATAAACAAAAATTTGCAGAAGCCTTATTGAAAGAAATGGGCAATTGCAATTAATTTAATAAACAAGTGGAGACAGACCCCACTATAAAAACGAGGCGTATTCCGAAAAGCCTTATGAGTAGGAAAAACATTATTAAAGCTAATATTATTTGGATTATCGTTTATGCAGTTTTTATGGGATACACATTAAGCAAATTCTCGTGAAAAAACCAAGACGGTCTGCGAAAGCCAAAGGGTTGACCACCAGATGTGACAAAAAATTATATTACTGAACTTTAAAGTGGAGTCCAGAACCCACTCTAAAAAACGGGGCGTATTCTGAAAAGCCTTATGAGTAGGAACAAATTTAATTTAAGAAAAATGAAAAAAGTAATGACAATTTTCGGAGCAATCATATTTGCTTCAACAATTCTGACAAGCTGTGGAGGCGGATCTATTGAAAGTGATGCTAAAAAAGTGGCAGAACTTCAATGTAAAGCTCAACAACTAATGAAGAAAGCAACATCTGGAGATATGTCCGTGATGGAAGAAAGCACCAAGTTGGCTTCTGAAGCGGCAACTTTATCACAAGAAATGGAAGGGAAATATACATCTGATTCCGATAAACAAAAATTTGCAGAAGCCTTATTGAAAGAAATGGGCAATTGCAATTAATTTAATAAACAAGTGGAGACAGACCCCACTATAAAAACGAGGCGTATTCCGAAAAGCCTTATGAGTAGGAAAAACATTATTAAAGCTAATATTATTTGGATTATCGTTTATGCAGTTTTTATGGGATACACATTAAGCAAATTCTCGTGAAAAAACCAGCCCATAACCGCACCTACCCGCAAGTGGTTCGGTTGTGGGTTATTTTAACTTTTGTGCTTCTAATAAATTTGGCGCTAAATTGACAGTGAAGTGTTTCAAAAGCCCCACCTTCGGGTAGCTGCCAACCGTTATGGGCAAGTTTAAAAACCAAGACGGTCTGCGAAAGCCAAAGGGTTGACCACCCAATGTGACAAAAAATTATATTACTGAACTTTAAAGTGGAGTCCAGAACCCACTCTAAAAAACGGGGCGTATTCTGAAAAGCCTTATGAGTAGGAACAAATTTAATTTAAGAAAAATGGAAAAAAATTTACCTTTTGTATCCTTATCGCTTACTGATAAAGGTTACAACAAACTAGTCATCCCTTTTTTAGGGAAACTAGATGACGGAAATGTTTTTAAAAACATTATTATACTTTTACTTACCGTTTTAGCAATTGGTCTTTTACTAGGAGGGATTTATCTAAGCTTTGATGGCTTGTTTGGAGATTCTGGATTTATTAAAAGCTATATTTCAAACGAGTATTTAAGTGGGGGTAAAAAAGTGGGTGCTGTTGTTGGCCTAATCCTTGGCTTTGCAATCAGCATTTTAACCGCTTGGGTTTTATTTAGTGTTTTAAAAAAGCGCTCAGAGCAAATGAAAACCATCGAATATGACGGTCTATTATCCTTTATTTTTGTGAAAACTTTACCTAAATTAATTTTGGTAATAGGTGAATTACTATTTGTTCTATTTTTATATGCGGGTATACTTCAAATCATTGCGGCTTTAGTGGGTTCTTTTGTATATGCGCCATTAATTGAATATCCTGCATTATTATTAAGTATTTTTCCAGGAATGGATGTTTTCACAGGATTAGTTCCTCAACAAATTGTTGGTGATTATGACTATTTTGGAGAATATATTAAAATAGGAGTTTTGAGCATAGCTGGATCATTTCTTTTGCTAATAGCATTTTATATATACAAAGAAATCTATAATTACATATTGAAACTGGTAACAAATCTAATCTCATTTTTACCAAAATTTGCTATTCCTCTTGCAATAAGAAAGAAAGACGAAAATTAATTGACAAAACCAGCCCATAACCGCAAATAAGCGCAAGCAGGGTTATAGTGCTTCGAAGGACAGGACAGTAGGAATTTTTAAGTTCTGTTCTTCGTGGTAATGTAAAATGTCAGCCTAATGTTTACCACTTAAGAGATAAAATGGTACTTGGTCCAAAGACCAATTTGTAACCGCAGTTAAAACGGGTATGATTCAAAATCAAGAAGCGCTGCGATATCCTATGCTGCCATACACACAACTAACAGATTATGAAGTAGGTTGTATTTATGAGTATTTACAAACCATTCCTGCAATTTCGAATAAAGTGGAACGCAGCGGTTTATAACAGAACAAAAAAAGCCACTCAGCATGTTGCTGAATGGCTTTTAAACTAATAGTGTAGATCAATAGCTCTTATTTGGGGTCGATGCGGTAGACTTCGTTCGTTAATGAACTTACAAACCAAAGCTTGCCGTCTTTATCGGCTTTTATCCCCATAATTCCTTTTTTACCTGTTTCGAATCTTGCTAGCTCGGTTCCATAGGTCAATTCATATGCAATGATGACACCCGTTTCGTAGTCAGAAACGTATAAAACATTATTGCTTAATTCGATGCCAGCAGGCTTTTGAAGATCTTTATCAGTAAAAATTTTCCAATCCACACCACTCATTTCCCAGTGCTCTTCTAATACTTCGTTGAATAAAGACAAATCCTTTAGCTTACTACCTGTCTTCGTGTTCATTTTCAGTATCCTTCCATTTCCAGAATCAACAATATACAACCAGCCAGATTCGTGGTCTAATACCAAGTGACTTGAAACGCCATCGAGTCTTTTTAAAGGTACTTCGCGATATCTATGTACCAATCCATCATCATGATTAGAGTTTCCTGGACCGTGGTCCAATTGAAAATCATACCAACAGATATGTCCGTTATGACCGTCATACACCCAAAAGGCATTTCCTTTATCCCATTCAATCCCCATCGAATACGGACTGCTATGCAGCATGTCTAAATGACTACCGTTTCCACCTGAAGGCTTTGCATATACATTCATGTCACTGCTCCACAAGGTAGGACCAGTAAATGTTCCACCTTGTCGGTTAGCATCCTGAATTTCGGCTCCAGTCGCCCAGTTACCGTTGTCTTTACTAAACGACATCGACGAAGGAAGGGCCATAAAATGCCACGCATTTCCATCTTCTCTCCATTCCGTTTTCTGGTTTCCTAAACCTGCATTAGTGATCGTTACCGTATTCCCACCAGTTCGCTCAGTTCCTTTGTTCAATATCCAAAGTTCGTTGTCTCTAAAGGGATGAAAATCCAAATCCCAAGGTTCAATGATTCTGTCTGTTTGATCAGCAATCAAAGTCATCTCAGGCGTATTTAAACCATACGCACCATCAACAGATGGCAAATAAAAAGCCGGCACGGTGTTGATTTTAATTGGTTCTGGTGTTTCTTTTTCATCGTCTTTACAGGCTGTAAAGAACATAGTTCCTATTAAAAGGTAAAGAATGTTTTGTTTCATATTCAGGTTTTGCGCAAAACTATTTTAATTACAGCGAGTTGTCGTATTTGTTTGCGGTTAATGACAACTATTCGCCAAACATTACTATTTATTTACTTATCATTCCGTTAATAAGGCATTGATATCGTCGATAATTCTTTCCATATCCAATGACAAGGTTGCATTGTAGACTCCTCGAATATACCCGTTTCTGTCGATAAGTACACAACGCTCAGTATGGAGAAACTCTTCGGATGTCGCATTGAGACCAAATCTTTCTTCGACGAAATACGACTGCCTTGCTAAGGTATAAATCTCCGACTGGTCACCTGTTAACAGGTGCCACTTTTTCCCTAAGTTGTGTAGTTTGTGGTAATTCCTCAAGACGGGTACTGAGTCCATGTCAGGAGTAACCGAAAACGAAATAATTTCGATGTGTTGATTCGATTTGAAATGTTCAGCCACCTTGCTGAGGTTATTGGTCATTTTGGGGCAGATGGAAGGACAAGCCGTAAAGAAAAAATTGGCGACATATATTTTACCTGCCAATTGATTCGAGCCAAATAATTCGTTGTTTTGGTTGGTAAAACTAAAAGCATTGATGGTATGTGATTGTGCGTTTATTGAGTCACTAGACCACACCGGACTTAAATCTGGGGTAAGGTAATAAGGCACGGATCTTATAGGTGCATTGCAGGCTACAAAAACGAAAAGGCTACAAACTATCCAGCACTTCCGACCAAAGACTTTTACAATGTTTGATTCCTGCATTTCCATATTTTCTTCCATTTACTACGTCGTAATTTAAATACAACTCGCCATTCTCACGCCAGGCTTTTTGTCTGCCTGCTGGCTGGCCATCTTTGTAATGCGACAACAAGTAGAGTTGACCGTTTGGATACCATTCCTTTAGCGTATCGACATACACCCCATTATCAAAATGATATTCAAACGCTTTTTTCCCGTTTGGATACCACTTCTCATGAAACCCATGTCGCCGGTTATTCTGGAAAAATCTTATTTCATTGACTGCGCCATTTGCGTACCACGATTGAAATGAACCGAGTTGCTTTCCATCCTTGACATCATACAAGCCTACCGTGTCTTTGTCATTAGAACCGAAAGTAATGACACTCCCTGTAAACCGCTCTCCTTCGAAATAAATCGTTCCGTTTTTAACTTCAATAAATTCCACATTTGCGGTTACATGAGTCCAGCGATCACAGCTAGACAAACCGACCATGGCTAAAAAAATGATTCCAAGTCTCAACGCGTAACAGTTCCTGGAGTCCCTTTAAAACCGTCTCCGTTTATATAAGGATCTGTATTGGTGATGTGGTAATGGTAAATCCCTTCTGGGTAATCGGCTGTCACGTGTTTGTGTCCGTGATAATTATCTAACGCAGATTCCTGAACTAGCGCGCCATCTTCCATTGGGCCATATACAGGGAAACCATCTAACAAAAAGCCAAGTAGAGCATCTTGTCCTTTGTTTGCGGTTAAATAGGTTGGTTCCAAGTGATAATGGTAATTCCCTTGCTGTTGTGGGTGACCGTTGTATTGGTCAAAAGAGTTGATCTCGTCTGTAAGGGGTTGGTTGTTTGGACCCGCATATTGGTTGTACAAAGCAACTCCATTTATGGCCACACCCATGGCACCCAAAGAAGTGGATTGGTTACCTGAAGTCAATTCAACTGGATTCATTGGAATACGGAACACAAAACTGCTTTCAGAAATGGTGTTTGGGTTCTTTTTCCATGACGGGTTGTTGCCATTATACGCTTCGTATAAATCTGACCATTGTGTTCCTTGGTAGTAAGGACTTTTATGGTCTGGTAATCCATTGGTTTTAATAACCACAAAATCACCGTCTTGGTAAATATCAGAAGCGCCGTATATCTTTTTATAAACCGCTAAGGCATCGGTTGTTGGTTCATCTGTCGGTGTAGGTGTCGTTGTATCGTCTTTACAAGCTGTGAGTGACAAAGCACAAATGCCAAGTAATAAGCAGGATTGTTTAAATATGTATTTCATTACAATGGGTTTTAGGGTTAGACCAAGTATGGCAGTGCTTCATTCCGCACTATATTAAATTAAAACGTCAGTCTGATTGGTTTTGAAAAACTCATTCTAACAGGCTTGCCGCGCTGTATGGCTGGTTTCCATTTGGGCATTTGTTTAAACACGCGAAGTGCTTCTTCCTCCAACCCGTATCCCAATCTTCTTGTGCTTATGATTCTTACGTTTGTGATGCTCCCATCTTTTTCAACTATAAACGAAACCAATATTGTTCCCGACTTTGCTTTTTTGTTCGCCTCTTTGGATATGTTAAAATTAGAAACGATGTATTTGTCTAATGCTGCGTCTCCTCCAGGAAATTCGGCTTTCTTTTGGACTTGATACCACTGTAAAGGTTCTTCCTTTGCTGGCTCTTGGGCGTAAGAAAATTCTGCCCAGCAGAAAAAAAACAGACTTGTGAGAAGGAGTTTGATTTTCATGGTGCTAAGATATAATTAATTGATTTTAGATTTCAGATTGATGATTTCAGATTGATTTTTATTAATGGTTAATGAAAGAGATTATTTGTTACATCTGTTCGGTGGAATTCAATCTCAAATGTGGACAAAATCACATTACCAACAAATGTTTTTAAAAAGCACGGAAGTCATTTTTTCTGACATTAAATGTTCTATCTTGCTTCCCCCAATTTTAAAAAATAAGAAAAGTCGTGTCGTCGATTCGAAGTATAGCCCATATGGATTTGGATACTTTTTACGTATCCGTAGAGCGGTTAATGGACAGCAAGCTCAACAACAAACCTATCTTGTTGGGCGGCACTGGTGATCGCGGTGTGGTGGCGTCGTGTAGTTACGAAGCGCGGACGTTTGGCGTACACTCAGGCATGTCGATGAAAATGGCGAGAGAGCTGTGTCCAGAAGGCATTGTTATACGCGGTGAAGCAGGTGTTTACAGCAAATACTCCAAAATCGTTACCGAAATATTAAGAGAAGAAGTCCCCATTCTAGAGAAGTCGAGCATCGATGAGTTTTACCTAGACTTAACGGGTATGGACAAGTTTTTTGGCTGTTACAAACTGGCAGGCCACTTACGTCAACGCATTATCAAAGAAACTGGTTTGCCGATATCGTTTGGTCTGTCGAAAAACAAAACCGTTTCTAAGATTGCTACGGGAGAAGCCAAGCCCAACAATCAAATCAATATTGATTTTGGATTAGAAAAACCCTTTCTCGCTCCTTTACCCATCGGGAAAATTCCGATGATTGGTGCCAAAACAGGTTTCTTGTTAAACCGTATGGGTGTTCGAAAAATAAAAACCGTTCAAGACATGCCGCTTGAATTGATGGAAAAAGCATTTGGTAAAAACGGACAAAGTATTTGGTATAAAGCCAATGCAATTGACAACAGTCCTGTCATTCCCTTCCACGAAAAAAAATCCATCAGCACCGAACGTACATTTGAAAAAGACACCATTGATGTGATCAAACTTCAGTCGATGGTGATGGCCATGGTGGAACAATTGGCGTACGAACTGCGTCGGGCTGATAAAGTCACTTCCTGCATCAGCATCAAAATTCGGTATGCCGATTTTCAGACCTATAGCAAACAAAAAAAGATTCCGTATACATCGTGCGACCACACGTTAATCGACATTGCCAAAGACATATTTAAAGTGTTGTACAACCGACGTACCCGTGTTCGATTGATTGGCGTACGACTCAGTGATTTGGCTGGTGGTGGACATCAAATAGACTTGTTTAACGACAGCTCCAAGGTGTTGAAGTTGTACCAAGCAATGGACCACATCAAAAACAGATATGGCGCCAATTCAGTCCGCAGAAGCGCAGCGGTTCAAATAAAAGGACTTGGACGCGGCAACCCGTTTAGCGGCGAACCAAACGTGGTACCTGCACATCGGAATGCGTGATTAAGGATTGAATTACAGAATTATTGAATTATAGAATTATAGAATTATAGAAAAGTGACACATAAACACATTTACACTTCAACTTCAACTTAGACTTCAACTTCAACTTATCCATGTACCTCAACTGCCACTCATATTACAGCTACAAATACGGCACCATGTCGCCGAAGGAGTTGCTGGAGGAAGCAGAAAAACACGGAGTCACCAGACTGGCATTAACCGATATCAACAGTACTTCTGGAAGCTTGTATTATGCCATGGAAGCCCAGAACCAAGGCGTGCAAACCGTATTGGGTGTTGATTTTAGGAACAGCGCCGATCAAAAGTTTATCGCTTTAGCCAAAACGAATTATGGTTTTCAAAAAATCAATGAATACCTCTCTCAATTACAGGCCTTAAAAATTGATGTGCCCGATGAAGCTCCTGAGATAGAAGATGCTTTTATCATCTACCCCCTATTTAATGCCCCAACCCGAAAACTCCGATTAAATGAATTTGTCGGCATTACGCCGTCCGACAAACGCACTTGGGCACTCAAAAACAAAACACAATTTTCAGAGGCAAAATGCGTGGCATTGCAATCTGTCACCTTTCGCACCAAACGCGATTTTAACACACACCGACTACTCAGAGCTATAGACAAAAATGTGTTGTTAAGTCAGCTTAAAACATCGGAACAAGGACTACAAGAACACCAGTTTTTATCCCAAGAAATTGAAAAAACCACGTACGAATTATACCCGCACCTCATCGAAAATGCAAACCGATTATTAGAGCAATGTAGCGTGCATTTTGATTTTAACTTAAAGGGAAAAACACAGAACAAAGAAAGCTTTACGGGAAATGCTGCTTCCGATTTTGACATGCTCAAACAAATGGCGAATGAGGGTTTGGCATATCGTTTCAATAATCAGTTAACTCCAGAGATTACCACTAGATTGGAAATGGAACTCCGCGTCATCAATCAATGTGGGTTTGTTCCCTATTTCTTAATCAACCAAACCATCGTCAACTATGCCCGAAGTAAAGGCTATTTTTATGTTGGAAGAGGAAGTGGCTCCAATAGCCTAGTTGCCTACCTGCTGCGCATCACCAATGTCAATCCCATTGAACTGGATTTGTATTTCGAGCGATTCATCAATCCCAATCGAAAATCACCTCCCGATTTTGACATAGATTTTTCATGGCGTGACCGGAATGATGTGACAAAATTCATTTTTGACACGTATCCCAACACTGCGCTTTTGGGTTCGTACATTACGTTTCAACAGAAGTCAGTCATACGAGAAATTGGTAAAGTACTTGGCTTGCCTGCGGACGAAATAAAAAAACTACAACACACCGACGACCCAAGTCAACTAGATGAAATTACCCGACTTACTGTTTTATACAGTCGGTTTATTCACGGTTTGCCGAGCCACCTAAGTATCCACTCGAGTGGTATCATCATTACCGAAAAACCCATTCACTATTTCGGTGCTACGAGCATGCCGCCTAAGGGCTTTCCTACCGCACACTTCGACATGCACATTGCTGAAGACGTGGGCATTCATAAATATGATATTCTTGGGCAACGTGGTTTAGGTAAAATCAAAGACACCTTACAAATCATCAAAACCAACCAACCCTCGGCTCCCGACTTTGACATTGACGATATTGATCGGTTTAAGAAGGATGAAAAAGTAAAATCCTTGTTGCGAAAAGGAGACTCCATCGGTTGTTTCTATGTCGAAAGTCCTGCCATGCGTGGCTTGATGAAAAAACTGGAAGTGGATGATTATAAAGGCTTGGTGGCGGCTAGTTCCATTATTCGTCCAGGTGTTTCACAAAGTGGTATGATGCAAGAGTATATCAAGCGACATAGAACGCCATCCGCGCGAGCGGCAACACATCCTGTACTTGGTGAGATTTTGAATGAAACGTATGGTGTGATGGTGTACCAAGAAGATGTGTTAAAAGTCGCCCATTATTTCGCTGGTTTGACCTTGGAAGAGTCCGACTTACTACGTCGAGGTATGAGCTGGAAGTTTCGCGAGCGTGTAGAGTTTGTGGAAGTAAAAGACAAGTTTTTCAACAACTGTGATGCCAAGGGTTACCCAATTACCTTAACCAAAGAAATTTGGCGTCAGATAGAGAGTTTTGCGAACTATGCCTTTGCCAAAGGACATTCAGCCAGTTATGCGGTGGAGAGTTATCAGAGTCTGTTTTTAAAAGCCTACTACCCGTTGGAATACATGGTCGCGACTGTGAATAATTTTGGTGGGTTTTATAGCACCGAACACTATTTGCAGGAAGCTCGACTCAACGGAGCCAAGGTGAGTTCACCATGCGTTAATACAGCCGAAATTCAAACCATCATTCGCGGTAAAGAAATCATTATTGGGTTTCAGCATGTCAAAAATCTTGAGGCACATACCATTACACATTTAATTAAAGAACGGCGTGAAAATGGTGCATTTGAAAACATTGAAAACTTTGTCGACCGTGTGCCAGTCAGTTTAGAAATGTTGATCATATTAATCCGTACCAACGCTTTTAGGTTTACCAAAAAAACTAAGTCGGCGTTGCTTTGGAAGGCCCATTTTATGCTTGGATCCGATAAAAAAAGCATTGTCGAACACAAACTCCTTGTTTGGGCATGGCAACATTAAAAAAGTGGATGTGCCTAGCCTTGAACCTATGGATTTTGAAGACGCCTATGATGAAATTGAACAGCTTGGTTTTCCGTTGTGCTCGCCGTTTGATTTATTAGAACATAGTGTTGGAGACAACAGTATATTTTCCGACGACTTCCCCGATTTGGTTGGAAAAAACGTCCGGATTTTGGGATATTTGGTTCATCGAAAGCGTACCACTACCCGAGGGCGGTATCCGCAACAAATGATGTTTGGAACCTTTATGGATATGAAAGGAAAGTTCTATGACTCTGTCCATTTCCCGCCGTCATTTCGTCAATACAAAATCACAGGAAAAGGTATTTATGAGTTGTTTGGCAAAATCTCTTCCGACAATGGTCACCACTCTATAGAGGTAGAAAAGATGGAGAAACTACCGTATCAGAAGTTGGTGGTTACTTAGATTTCAGATTGAAGATTTTTGATTTTCAGATCGCGTCATTTGATAACAGTGAAAAATCTCTCGCTCGCTGGACTCCTAAGTTTTTTTTAACACAAAGTCCGCAGAGTAGGCACAGAGAGGTAACAAAACAAAGTCTTGTTCCTTGAGTGTAATTTCCTTCGTCTATAAACAAGACTGAAGATTTTTGTTGAATAGAAATCATCACATTCAACATTCAAAATTCATCATTAATTAACCAACCATTCGCTCCCCTGTTGCCATTGCGGCACTGGTCATAATATCCAAGTTACCCGCATACTCTGGTAAATAGTGACCTGCACCTACCACTTGTAACAATACGGAAGTTTTTAAGCCTGAAACATGCCCGACTCCTTCAATGAAGACAGGTTTATCCGCAGGGATTTCTTCAAATTGCACTTCTTGATGAAGTGAATATCCAGGTACATATTGCTGTACTTCCGCAACCATAGCGTGAATGCTTTCGCGTATTTTTTCTTGATCGGCCATTTCGCTTAATGTAAACACCGTATCTCGCATGACCAATGGTGGTTCTGCAGGATTTAAGATAATGATGGCTTTGCCTTTAGTCGCTCCGCCAACCTTCTCAATCGCCTCAGCCGTAGTTTCTGTAAACTCATCAATGTTTGCTCGTGTGCCTGGTCCAGCGGACTTACTAGCTATTGACGCCACAATTTCCCCATAATGTACTTTGGCAACTCTACTTACCGCCGCCACCATTGGAATCGTGGCTTGTCCACCACACGTTACCATATTGACGTTGGATAAGTTTAAGTCTAAGCTGAAGTTGAAATCTTTACTAAAACTAACTGCAGGAATTACATATGGTCCAATAGCTGCTGGAGTCAAATCCACAACTTTTTTATCTGGATAGGCTTTAATTTTATCAAAATTGTAATGATGTGCTTTGGCAGATGTGGCATCGAAAATAATTTCGATGTCGTTCCACTCAGGCATCTTCATCAATCCATCAATTCCTTCATGCGTCACCGCACTGCCCATACGTTTCGCTCTCGCCAACCCATCCGATTCTGAATCAATCCCCACCATAACGCTCATTTCTAAAACCTTAGACGTGCGCATTATCTTTATCATCAGATCTGTACCGATGTTTCCTGAGCCAATTATTGCGGTTTTTACTTTCATTTAAAATGATGTTTTTATGAAATGAGATGGACGTGCAAAATTAGGGCTTACTTGTAATAACTCATTTTCGATTTTACGTTTTAACTGGTTTCAATGCAAAGGGAGCAGACCCATATCCGACTTATGTGTTTTTCGCTTGGAGTTTACCACTTAGCTAGAAGGTGGACACGGCGCACCTGTAACGACCCAATCGTCAGTTTTTCCGTGAGACCCAACAACGCTTCACATTGTTGATTAATCTGACAACAAACAAAGAGCGTTGGCCCGCCAAAAATGCGGGGGCGGCGATAGCCTTGAGCGATGGAAGTCATTTTTTTGGCTTGTCTTTTTTGGTTACTTTTTTTGACTAAGAAAAAAAGTAACTCGGGTTTAAGGGCGGACAGCCCTTATGGACAATCAAGTCTTAACGGTAATGTATAATGTGATTAAACAATATTTATACTTACCTCTCCAAGACCTTCAATCACAGCAGTGATGGCATCACCAGATGCAATATTCACCATAGGCCCTAACGCACCTGACAACAATACTTCACCAGCTCGAAGTGGTTGCCCGTTTTTCGCCATAACCTGTGCCAGCCACAAAGCAGCGTTTAACGGATTATCCATGCACGCAGCACCAGTTCCTTCTGAGGCAATTTCCCCGTTTTTGGTCATGATCATTTTACACCCAACTAAATCCAATGCATCCAATTTTTTTGGCTGATCCCCCAAAACAAAATGACTTGCAGAGGCGTTGTCAGCAATGGTATCGGTGATGCGAATATTCCAGTTTTCAACGCGGCTGCCCACTATTTCAATTGACGCCACGGCATAATCGATAGATGCTATCAATCGCTCCATGGTTACCTCACCATCAAGATCTTGTTTCATCACAAAAGCAATTTCTGCCTCTGCCTTCGGTTGCATTAAATCTGAAAATGCCAATTCACCACCATTTTTCACTTCAGTACTTTCGAACAACATACCGTAGTCAGGTTGGTCAACGCCCAATTGCTTCTGCACCGCAAAAGAGGTTAAACCAATCTTTTTACCGACTACTTTTTCTCCAGCTTCAATCCGTTTATGGTTGTTTACTTCTTGCACTTTGTAGGCCAACTCAATGTCGGTTTCTCCAATGATTTCTCGAACTGGCTGACAAACCGTTTTATACTCATTTGCGTTCCACAATACTTCTGCGGCGATGTTTGCTTTTTGCTCCATATCTGACTTAAAACAGCAATATTAATTCGCGATTTTGAAACACCACGAACAATCTGCTAAAGAAAAAACATACCCTTAACACTTGAACCCTTAAAACACAACAATAAATCATAAATTTGCCGCTGCATGTTGAGGCCAGTTTACATATTCATTTTGGTATTCGTCGTTGGTTGTGTCACCACATCTGAAGCACAACTCCTACCAAACTTTGGCGGTCAACGCGCCGGACTATCTACTTTAAGTTTTTTAAAAAATGACTTAAACCCACGGTCCTCAGGCATGTCTGGAGCAAGTATTGCAAACAAAGTAGATGCCTACAGCGCGTCATCTAATCCCGCAGCTTTGGCAACGTTAACTGAAAACAGTCTTGGGATTAGCCATTTATTGGTTGGTGCCGGCATCCAGCAATCATTTTTATCATACCAACACAAGCTGCAAAATGAGGCCTCTCTGGGTTTAACAGTGAACTCATTAAACAGTGGCGACATGATGGTGCGCACCGAGTTTCAACCTGATGGCACGGGTCAGTATTTTAACATGAGTCAGAATGCCGTCAAGGCCACGTATGCAACTCGATTATCGAAAATGTTTAGCTTGGGCATAGGCTTGAGTTACATTTATGAAACGATGCAGACGTATAACAACAGTACTGCAGCCATCGACTTAGGCTTTTTATACCAAACAGATTTTAAGAATTTGCGCTTCGCAGTAGTTGTACAAAATTTTGGTGGAAGTTCAGCCATTTCTGGTTCAAGTATTCAGGTGGATTACAACCGTGATGGAGAATTAGAATTGGGCCGATATTCCTTACCAACTGTTTTTAAGATGGGATTCGCCATTGACGCTTATAAAAAAGACAAGCACTTAATTGTGGGTTCATTGCAACTCAACAATCCTAACGACAATGCCGAGAACATTCGCATTGGTGCTGAATATCAATATTCCGAATTAATTCAAATTCAAACGGGGTACAAATTAAGTGTTAAGGGACAATCTTATCCATCATTTGGGTTTGGTTACAAGTCTAAGTTAGGCGCCAACCCATTGCACATTAATTACGGAATGAACCCAACCAATTATATGGGAACCCAGCATATTTTTGGCATTCAATTATCCTTTAATAAAATGGAACGTTAAGATGAAAAAGTACTTCTCATTCTTACTTCTTACTTTTTTCCTGTTTAGTTGTGATGGTTTTTTTTGGCACCAAAACGGATTTGGATTTTATCGATACGCCAGAGTTTCAGATTAGAGACATTTCTTACGTACCTATCCAACCAGCGTTAACAAACTTTATTCGCCCAGTGGATATTACCACAGGTTTTGATGAATTGATTTATGTGGTGGATGCCGGAACCGAAGAAGTAGTATCACTTGACGAGTCTGGTCGTGAGTTGGGCAGGTTTAGCGTTCAGGGTGCACGTTCGGTGGTTCAAGATCGACGGTTCGACTTATTGGTGATTGGCACCAAAACGGATACAATCTCTGGACAAACGTTCGATTTGACTTGTATTTACCGGATTGACTTACACGGGTCAAACGGACTTTATGGAATACGTCATGCTAGAATTACCAAAGAAATTGTTCATCCTTTCTACTATAAATCTACATTCTCAAGCACCGACCCAGGCGTGATTTTCAACCGCATAGGCGTATTGGCCAACAACTCATATTACGTGACCAGAAACGGAAAGGGAAGCAACAATTTTGACGGACCAGATGATGCCGTTTTGTTGTTTAGTGCGGAAGATAAGTTTGTAACCCCTGTTGCCGTGAGTTCAAATGGTGCCTTGTATAGAGATTACTTCAAATTGCCGTTTGGCATTGTTACAACTGTACAACCTCCTCAAATATCGGCGAACGGAAACAATGATTTTATATATTCAAGCTTATCGCCGACAGGTGTAATTAAGGTACAATACATTGAATATATAGAAACTGAGTTCGGGGCCACTTATGAGCCACGTATTATGTCGACCACAGAAGATGAAGCAGATGGTTTTTTAACCTACCCGTATCGGTTTGACGACCCTAAAGGAGTTTCGTTAGCAGGCGATGGTACCAATCATATTTTCATTACGGATTCTAAAAAGGACTCGTTATACCTATTTTCATTAAACGGATTTGAAGGAGTCAAACCACCTCCAGGTTACAGCACTACCAAATACATCAACGTATCGTTTGGCGGAAGAGGTACTGGTTTATCTCAATTCAATGAACCGTCTGGAATCGCTTATAAAAACAAAGTAGTGTACGTTGCTGACGCTGGTAACGGTCGTGTGTTGCGGTTTAAGTTAACGACCGACTTCGATTAATCGATCAAGCGTTTTTTGCCTATCTATTTTGCCTGATTCTTTTCGATCAAAATAATCAGTCCAGTAAAATTTCTTTGGAACGTCGTATTTGGGAAGTGATTGTCTAACCACTTCTTCAGCTTCACTATTTTGATTTCCAGATAATCCGACCAGTACTAGTTTTTCGCCCAGAGCGTCATCTGATTGTTTCCAAAGGAAGAATCGTATCAATAAACCATTCTCCTCTAAAATCTTATCGATTGCGAGCCTGATGTCGTGTATATGAAGCTTGACGCCACCACTATTCACTACCTCGTCCTTTCTAGATAGAAATTCGATCATTCGATCATCAATCCGGCCGACGTCCTTTGTTTTAACCACCCAATCAACCTCAACAAAATCAAAACGCATACAGCCTGATTTAGAAAGTTTTACTTTCACGCCATCTAACAAGCGAAAAGTATTCGGTTTCATTGTGCGAACGTTCCTTAAAGCCACATGACTTGCGGTTTCCGTCATACCATATGAATGAAACACATTTGTTTTACAAGACTTTAAAAACGATTGAAGTTCGTTCTCTAATACCCGACTTAAGCCAGCGCCTCCAATTAAGATAGTCTTAAACCGTTTGAGTTTCTCGGTTGACTCTTTGTCGGCAAAAATGGTGGTCAATTGATATGGTACCAGGCTTACAAAAGTGAAGGAATGATTTGACGGAATGTCTAACAACGGATTCGCGGAAGCCTCCTGAATTTGCAAATCCCATTTAAAAATCATACTGCGGACGAGCAACATTCTTCCTCCAATCTTGGAAAACGGAATACACAACAAGATTTTTTCGTCGTCTGTTAACTTGAGTGCTTTTTTACTTTGATGTGCACTCCATTGCACGACATTTTTAGGCAAAACAATGGTTTTTGGTTCGCCAGTAGATCCAGATGTTTGGATTGATATTGACTTTGTTTCACGCCAACTGGAAACAATCTCTTTTAGGTCATTCGGTAGTTCAATAAGTGACCCCTTTGGGTTCAGCTTACCGGCAAAAAGTATCATGCACTTAATAAATTCTTGATTAACGTTTCAATCTCTTCTTCACTGTTGTAAATATGCGTTGAAACGCGAATGCAATTCAAACCACTTTCACCAACAAAGCGCAATATCCATTTTTCTTTTCTTAGTCTTTCATAAATCAATCGATCATTTCCTTCGATGTTAAAGGAAAGAATACCGCCACGTGACCGTCGTTCTTCGGGAGTCAAAATAGAGAACTTGTTATTGCCATGTAAGCCTTCGAAAAGCATTTGATTCAACTCTGAAATTCGTCCTGCGACCCTCGGTATCTGAATGGATTGTAAAAAGTCGGCAGCGGCACTTATGCCTGCGTATAAGGCGGTGTTTTGTGTTCCGTAAAAAAATCGGTGGCTATCTGCTCGAAGTCCGGTGATTTCAGACTTCTCTTCACTAATTAACCAGCCAGTATCTGAATATCCGCCAACAAACAAGGCGTCTAATTCTTCAATTAAGTCTTTGTTGGCATACAACACGCCTGTCCCTTTTGGACCCAACATCCATTTGTGACAGCACGACGCATACATGTCACATCCTAGATCCTTCACGTCTAAGTCTAACATACCAACGCCATGTGCCCCGTCAATTAAAGTTTTGATACCCTTAGTTTTAGCAAACGCACATATTTCTTTGATGGGAAGGATTTGTCCTGTGGTGCAAGTCACATGAGGTACAGCAATTACTTTGGTTTTAGGCGTCACTAATTTCTTAATATCAGCTAAACATGATTCCGCCGTACTGGTCAATTTGAGCATTTTTATTTCAATGCCATCTCGCCTTTTACGATTAAGCCACGGTAAGGCATTCCCAACGTGTTCATGATCTGTGAGAATAACTTCGTCGCCCGCTTTAAGAGGTAAGGCCCATGCGGCAATATTGATTCCTTCTGAAACATTATGCGTAATCGCGATTTCTGACGCCTCTGATCCCATCATTGTCGCCAACTTTTCCAACGCAATATGTTCCATTCCGCTATAACTACCCGTCGAATTAACAATCTCCATACGTCGTATTACAGCCTCCGAAACAACGTTCGGAGAAAGACCCATTGTGCCTGTATTCAGGTATCGGATGTCTTTTTTGATGGAAAATTCGTTTTGAATTTTTTTCCAAGAACACTTTGAACGGTCTAAGTTTTTCTCTTGAACGTTCTCAAAGCCAGTAATATCAGCGGTTACACGATTCGCGAATAATCCCACCAAACCAGCGGCTCCAAATCTTATAAAATCTCTTCTATCTTGCACAAATCAAACTTAAGCAAAATTGGGCTGAAGTGTAAATCCAAAACTGATACTCCGTTTACCTTTTGAGTAGTGATTATCATTAAATTCGCGGTTCTCATAAATAATGAGCTTAAACGATTCACATGGTTAAAAAAATATTTTTCTTACTGAGCTTTTGTGCAGCCACAATGAGCTTTGCACAAAAAGGTGGTCCGGCTGTTTTTAGTGTTGATGGCGATACCATCTGGGGTGCCGAGTTCGAACGCGTATTTAGCAAAAATGACAAAACACCAGATGTTCGTCCTACCATGGACGAACTTGAAGACTATTTGAACTTATACGTTCGCTTCAAATTAAAAGTAAAAGAGGCGTATACACTTGGTATGGACACCAATGAAGTCTTTATCAAGGAATTAGCTGGTTACCGAAAACAACTGGCGCAGCCATACTTAACCGATAAAACAGTAACGGATAAACTCATACAAGAAGCGTATGACAGAATGAAGATTGAAGTTGAAGCAAGCAACCTTATGATTCACCTTTCACCAGCTGCGTCACCTGAAGATACGCTTGAAGCTTGGAATAGAATGAACAGGTGGAAAGAATTGATTAATTCTGGGGCGAAGACTTTTGAAGAAATCACTCGTGATAGTAGCTCGGACGAACATGGTCGAAAAAATGAAGGCCGATTAGGTTATTTCTCTGTCTTTAACATGATTTACCCTTTTGAAACTGTGGCCTACAACACGCCTGTCGGACAAGTAAGTGCACCATTTCGTACGCAATTTGGTTACCACATGCTTAAAGTGACTAATAAACGTGCGACTCGAGAAGATATAAAAGTAGCACACATCCTTATCAGAATAAACAATGAATCAGAATATGAGACCAACAAGCCGCGTATTGATGCTTTATATGAGCGTTTGAAAAAGGGCGAAGACTTTGGGAAATTGGTTCATGATTTTAGTGAAGACTTCGACACGCGAGAATCGGGAGGACAATTGAACTGGATAAAAAGTCTAGATTCACATGTACCAGTTGATTTTAGAGAAGCGGCATACAGTTTAAAAGAAGGCGCTTTTTCAAAACCAGTTAAATCACCTTTAGGTTGGCACATTATTAAACGAATTGAGCAAAAGCCATTTCCAGAACTTAACATGGTTAAAGAAACCATAAAGATGAAGATTGGACGTGATTCAAGAAGTGAATTAAACAAGTCTGCTGTTTTAAAAAGAATTCAGGCAGAGAACAAATACACAGTCAATACTCAGAATTTAAATCAATTTGTAGCGTCTTTAGCAGATACGGCAATGTTTTTCAATTGGGTACCGGGATCGTTCCACAAATCAGAAAATGTCTTATTTACGATTGCGGACAAAAAGTATACGTGCAGCGACTTTAGTTCATTTATAAAAAGTGTGCGTCAATCGCCTTCTAGGAATCCGAATGAGTCGATGGAAAACATTGTAAAGCTTTTGTTTACGAGTTATAGCGACAATAAAAACTTTGAGTATGAAGAAGGTGTTTTGGAAAGCAAATACGATGACTTTAAATACTTGATGCAGGAATATCGCGATGGTATTTTATTGTTTGAACTTTCGAACAAAACGGTATGGAACAAAGCATCAGAAGACAATGCGGGACTAAAAGCTTTCTTTGAGGGTCGAAGAGAAATGTACATTTGGAAAGACAGAGTTGTTACCAAATCTTATGTATGCTCTTCTAAGTCGGCTTCAAAACTGGTAAAGAAGTATCTCAAAAAAGATTCTTCAGACAAGGCCATCTTATTGGCTGTCAATAAAGAAGATGCGTTGGGTGTGAACATCGTTTATAAGACGTATGAAAAAGGTCAAGAAGCAAAGATTGACAAACTTGATTGGAACAAAAAGCTTCATAAAATTAAGGATAAGAGCACAAACAATACAGAATATGTAAAAATTGAAAAGCTCATTGACCCAACCCAAAAAGAATTAAAAGAAACCTTAGGTCCTGTTACTTCCGACTACCAAAAATACTTGGAGGACAAGTGGATTGAAAGCTTAAAACTTAAGTATTCAGTTGTCACCTTCGACGGTGCTTTGGATCAATTGTTCCTTAACAAATAGATGAGTACGCGCTATGTTCTATATGCATTAAGCCTTCTGGCTTTTACTAGTGGATGTAAAACACCCAGTGTAGAGACGCGCAAAGATTTAATCGCTACAGTTGGAAAACATTCCTTGTACTTGGAACAGGTGATGAATAGCGTTGGCGACAATGTGGCTGTCTCAGACAGTGCTGCAGTGGTTAATGAATTTATTCAACAATGGATTCGAGAGAAAGTGCTGTTGGATAAAGCCGAATTAACACTGACATCTCAAGAACGGGATAAAAGTGCCCTTGTAAATCAATACTACAATGATTTGTTGATTTATGAAATGGAGCAAAAGTTATTGGCAAACCGTTTGGATACATCTGTTGATATCGCTTCAATTACAGCGTATTACGAAAACAACAAAAAGAATTTTGAGTTAAAAGAAAACATCGTTCGACTCCGTTTTTTCATTATCCCAACTAAGGTGATGAACCACGATAAACTTTGGGAGCGGTTTAAGGCTGGTGGAGAGAAAAACTTGAACATGTTAAGCCGTATTTCAGAACTGAGTAATTCGAATTACTTCTATCAAGATTCTGTGTGGCTTTCTTTTAATGATGTGTTAAAAGAAATACCAATTACGACCTACAATCAGGAGAGTTATTTAAACAACCACAGATTGGTTCGACTGGAAGAAAAGGACTATTCTTACTTTGTTGAGATTTTAGATTTTAAGGTAAAAAACAACACCTCACCATTCGATTTTGAAAAAGACCGGATTAAAGACATCATTATTCATAAAAGAAAAGTAGAATTGTTGCAACAAATTGAAGGTGAAATCGTAGAAGAAGCATACCGTAACAATAAAATAGAAAAATTTTGAAGAAATATATTCAGGTATTCCTGTTACTCGGTTTCATTTCTGGGTCACACATCACTGCCACTGCACAGAAAGTTGGCGTGTTAGATGAAGTGATTGCCGTAGTTGGTGAAAACATCGTCTTAAAATCAGATTTAGACCGGACCTACTACCAAATGAGTTTACAGTATCCTACTTACAACGGTGATTTAAAGTGTGAGTTGTTCGATCAAATTCTAACTCAAAAACTGTTGTTATACAAAGCGGACGTAGATAGTTTGGTTGTGCCCGAAGAACGGGTTAATTATGAAATTGACCGACGAATGGATTACTATGCCAACCAAGCGGGTGGCATGGAAAACCTCGAGAAATATTTAGGCATGAGTTTGATTGAATACAAAACGCAAATGCGTCGGAAAATGACTGACGAGATGCAGATTCAGGAAGCCCAAAACTCTATTATTTCTGATTTAAAAGTGAGTCCAACAGAAGTGCGCAGATTTTTTGAAGACATTCCCAAAGACAGTTTGCCTGATTTTGCTTCAGAAGTAGAAGTTGCCCAACTCATTATTGCGCCAAAGCCAAGTGCCGCAGCAGAAAAGTATGCAAGAGAAACAGCGGAGCGACTTCGTAAGGAATTATTAGAAGGCTCTAGAGACTTTTGTTTAACAGCTACCATATATTCAGATGACCAAGGTTCTAAAAAAGATTGTGGGACGTTAGGAGACTTTAAACGTGGTCAAATGGTTCCTGAATTTGAAGCGGCCGTTTTTAAACTTAAAAAAGATTCTATTTCTAAAATTGTTAAAACACAGTTTGGCTATCACATCATTCAACTCATTGAACGAAAAGGTGAAATTGCCAATGCGAGACATATTCTAATCAGACCTAAGATCTTGGATTCGGATTTAGAGAAAACATCGAAGGAGATGAGTCGTATCAGAAGATTAATTGAAGCCGATTCTATTACGTGGTGTGCAGCTGTTGCGAAATACAGTACGGATGAAAATACACAAGCGAATTGTGGGTATTATGTAGACCCTAACATTGGCACCTCGAGAATAGAAATTACGGCTTTAGAGTCAGATGTTGCTCTACGTGTTTCAGGTTTAAAACCTGGCGGTGTTTCTCCTCCTCATGCCGTTCCACAACAAGATGGTTCTACTTGGTTTAGACTAATCTATTTGAAATCTGAAACGCCGCCTCACAAAGCGAGTTTGGAGAAAGATTATCAAAAATTATCGGTGTATGCCTTAGAAAAAAAGAAACAGGATACGCTAAACGAGTGGAGTAAGACGTTTAGAAAAGACGTATACGTTTGGATTGACGAAAAATATATGGTTTGTCCGGATATGGACACCTGGATAACGAATAAAAAAGTGCTGAACACGAATGAGTGAAATGTATAAAAATGATGTTGAGGCAGCTGATGCCTTAAAAAACATTACCGATAAATTAAAATCAGAAATATCAAAAGTAATTGTTGGTCAAGACCACGTAGTAGAAGGTGTGTTAACCTCTATTTTCTGTAACGGTCATAGCCTATTGATAGGTGTACCTGGGCTGGCAAAGACGCTATTGATCAATACCATTGCGGATGTTTTGGATTTGAGTTTTAACCGAATTCAATTTACACCCGACTTAATGCCTTCTGATATCACAGGATCTGAGATTCTTGACGATGAACGTAATTTTAAGTTTTCGAAAGGGCCGTTGTTCGCAAACATCGTTTTGGCGGATGAGATCAACCGAACTCCGCCTAAGACACAGGCAGCTTTGCTAGAAGCGATGCAAGAAAAGACTGTTACGGTTGCTGGACACGACCATCAGCTTCCTAAGCCGTTTTTCGTTTTGGCGACACAAAACCCAATCGAACAAGAAGGAACGTATCCTTTACCTGAAGCACAGCTCGATCGATTCATGTTCAACATCACTTTAGACTATCCGTCTGAAGCCGATGAAATTGAAATCGTGAAACGAACCACAGGTAATATTAAAAGCGAGGTTAAGAAAGTCATTTCTGCAAAAGAAATTTTAGCCTTTCAAGAACTGGTTAGAAAAGTACCTATCGCCGACAACGTGTTGGAATATGCCGTAAGATTAGTAGGCAAAACACGACCAAATCAAGAAGGTGCTTCAGAATATGTGAAGCAGTATCTAGGATATGGTGCTGGTCCACGTGCTAGTCAAAACTTGGTATTAGCCGCAAAATGTCACGCCTTAATGCACGGAAAGTATTCTCCAGATATTGAAGACGTGAAATCCATTGCTAATTATGTATTACGCCACAGACTGGTTAAAAACTACAAAGCAGAAGCAGAAGGTATCTCAGTAGAAGATATTGTTGCCAAGCTTATGTAGCTCTAGTTAATTGCTCATTTATCTTTTTCGGTTAACAAGTCTCTTGGTCAAAGCTCTTTTGACCTCTATACATGTATACTATTTGAGTAAAGTCCTTTATGCAGTACCCAGTAGATCATCCGAAAGAGAAAGAACGCGTTGAAGAACTCAAGTCTTACTCCATTTTAGATACGTTACCTGAGGAGGACTACGACAACTTAACCGCCATCGCATCGCAAATATGTGATACCCCATTCCTTGGTGAGTTTGTTGGATGAAAAACGCCAATTGTTTAAATCTCATCATGGTTTGCGCGTTTCTGAAACGCCTAAAGAATTAGCGTTTTGTGCGCATGCCATCAATCAACCAAGTAATATTTTAATCGTTGAAGATGCTCGAGAAGATGTCAGATTTCATGACAATCCCTTGGTAACCGACAATCCGTATGTCATCTTCTATGCAGGTATTTCATTGGTAAACGAAAACGGATATCCTCTTGGAACGTTGTGTGTAATCGACAGCAAACCTAAAAAACTGAGTAGCACCCAAATCAATGCTTTGAATGCACTCTCAGCACAAGTTTTAACCGTGATGGAGTTACGTCGGAAGAAATTTCAACTCGAAGCGAGTAATGCCTTGCTCGAAGAAAAAAATATCGAACTTAAAAACTTTGCGACCATAGCGGCGCATGATTTAAAAGCACCTCTCAATAGCATTTCAACGCTGTCAGACGTCTTTAATCGACATTATAGTGATGGCGTAACTGAAGAAGGAATGGAGCTGATAGACATGATCCAGAAGTCTTCTACGAAACTCAGAAACTTAATTGACGGTGTGTTGGCATATAGCCAAAGTGATAAGTCTATTTCACATTCAAGGGATAGTATTAACCTTGTTCCCTTTTTTACTGAAATAGAATCCATTTATACATCCACCAATGAGTTTAAACTCAATCTAACAACTACTGTTGAATTCATAGATGTTAACAAAAGTGGGTTGAACCAAATTCTGATGAATCTGATTTCGAATGCGATTCGCTATAATGACAAAGATGTCGTCGTAATTGATGTCAATGTTTCTGAAGAAAAAGACACGTATGTCTTCGATGTTTCAGACAATGGTAACGGCATCAAAGCCGAAAAGATCGGGAGTATTTTTCAACTGTTTGAAACCTCTGGAGCTGAAGATCGGTTTGGAAAAAAAGCAAGCGGTATTGGTTTAAGTACCGTGAAAAAAGTCGTAGAAAAATTAGGAGGCGACATTTCTGTTACCTCGGAAGTAGGAGTTGGTACCACCTTCACTTTTTCAATTATGAAGGTGTAACCCTTTTGTTTTAACTCTTTATTGTAACGTTTTTACCCAAAGCTTAACACCGTTTTTGGTGTTGTTTTTAGCAAATTCCCTTGCTTCTTCTTTGAAGTAAAATTTCCCAACGTGCACGTAATACGTGCCGCTCTTATCGTAATACATATACGGACTAAAACCTTTGTTTACCAAAACATTAAAGTATCGCGTGGCATTCACTTCTTCTACGAACGATCCAGCAACGACAATAAAGTTTCCTGATCCCGCTTGTTCTCCACCAGAACCAGATTTGCTTCCATCCGTTTTAGTTGGCGTCACCGTTTTTGTAGGCGTTTCAACCTTTTGAACTACATATACGGTATCCACTTGGCGTTTCTGCGTTTGCACATCAGCAAGTTTGTCCTCCAATGATTTAATCTTTTTCTCTTGGTCTTTGACATCCTCATTATGCTTGGCGGCCATTTGATTTTTCAAATGATCCATTTCTTCTTGAGTCGCTTTCTTGTCCTGATCTTGATTGAGGTTAAGACCTAATAGTATTTCGTGAGTTCCTCCTAAGGCTTGGCTATAGTCACCCATCGACCAATCATATGAATACCCAAGCTTCAGTTTTTCAGCGATACGAACTCCCGCCATTGCAGTAACGCCGTATCCATCTCGATACGCTGCGCCTAACCAACCTTTGTTTACCCAATCAGCAATGACATTCACGTCGAACTGACCCGGCGCATTTTTGGTATTCTTAAACAACAACATGGGTTGAATCTTCAAGTCTTTGTTCGCCCAAATATCGTATGACGTCATGACCACTAAGTGATTTTGTAAGTCATACATCAACGATGTTTGTTGTAAATCGCTAAACTCCTGGCTGCTTCCCAAAAACTGAGGTACTGATACGCCGAACTGAAAATCTCCCAGTTTCAAATTCGCCCCAATTGACGCATCTAAAACTGCTCCTGGTCTTGCATTCATTAAGCGTAATGCAGGATCATTCGGATCATTAGAAATGATGTTTTCAGTATTAAAACGATTGCTTAAAACACCTAAACCAAAGCCCAAAGACAATTGGTTCTCGTCGCTAAGTGCAATGTTGTATGCATAATTTCCATATACACTGTTTTGCGTTTGTAGTAAAGTGGCATCGCTTACAACATATAAGCCTAGTCCAACCTTTCCATCATTTACCTGACCGCTAACAGTCGCTCCAGCAGTCTGGAAACCGTCTAAACCAGTATATTGGTTTCTGCCAAATAAAGTGGCTTCCGTGTTACCAGAATGACCTGACATGGCTGGGTTGTACATAAACTTGTTAAAGTAGTATTGTCCGTAAAGTGGAACCTGCTGAGCATACGCGCTAGCCGAAACAATAATTAGGGCTAACAAAGTGTAAAGTTTTGAATTATAATTTCTCATCTTGTTATCTAATTATTTGCATTGGACCTTTTAAAGTATCATAAAACGCGCTGCCTTCTATGATGTAAATGTAGACACCGTCCGGTAGAGGTTCTCCCTCATAGGTGCCCTCCCAATCATGTTGGTAGTTTTCTGTTGAGAATACTGTTTTGCCCCACCTATTGACGACACTAACCTTGGTATTTCCAATATCGGGGACTTCAGTCAAATCCCAAACGTCATTAAACCCATCTCCATTTGGAGTCAGTAAGTTGGGAACTTTTATTAATTCAGGTACATCCACTGTAACAGTTACCGAATCGCTGTCTGTACAGCCAATACTATTTGTAACAGTTAAGATATACGTTGTGGTTGTTTGTGGTGAAGCCGTCGGTGTTGCTATTGTGGCATCATCTAATGATGTAGATGGTGACCATGCATACGTTCCACCGCCGCTACCAAGTAGCATAGTGGTTTTACCAAATTTTATTGAAACGTCAGCTCCAGCATTTGCTGTTGGTGCCGCTGCCACGGATACGGATACTGAATCAACGTCAAAACAATTGTTGCCATTGTAGCCAGTAACGATATAGGTTTGGGCTTGAGTCGCACCAATCGTTCTGGTGGTTTCTCCTGTGTTCCAAACATAGCTATCAATTCCAGAGGTTGCTGAAAGTTGAGCTGTATCTCCTGCACAAATAGTAAAAGCACTCGATGGCGTAATATCAATTCTTACTGTGTCTCCATGAAAAATTGTTTTGGTTAATGAATCATGACAACCCAAAGCCGTTCTTACTATTAGTTTCACATCGTAGTTCCCGGTTGTATCAAAATTGTGAGACACATTACTGGTTGCATATGAATCTCCGTCAATTGTCCACTCATATGAGTCGATTGAATTGGGAGGATTGATCGAACTGGTATCTGTGAATTGACACGCTTCTGGAAAGCAGTTAATCATTTCAAAAAAGCCCACATTTGGTTTATCGAATACGGATATCGTTTTGTAGACGGTATCAACGTCACCAAAATCTGTAGTGACATAAAATTTCACATTATAATCTCCAGGACCGTTATATGTATACGTTGGGTTTGCAACATCTGACGTGTCACTGGTCACGGAAGTATCTCCAAAATCCCAACCATAACTAACAATGCTTCCGATTAAAGCAGTAGAGTTATCAGTAAAATTAACAGGCTCTCCAGCACATGCGCTTAAAGCGTCGAATGCTGCTACGAGGTCTCCCTCTCCCAACCTGTTTTGTCCATTTTTTGAATTTGCCAATGCAACATGACCATACTCTTGGTTTTGGGCTGTGCTTAATATGGTACCGTTGTTATCCATAGTACCAACACCGCCAATGCTCCACCACTCACCGTTTCTAATCGTTGCAATTCGCAAAGTTGTCGCTTCTCCAGCCTGATCGTTCATACCGATAGCCGAATAACTTCCCTGATATTCAATGTTTTCGTGCGTTACGTTATTACTCGACGAAACGTCCCAATAGTGTATTTGCGACACATGTGAAATGCCGTTGGAAACAGGCAGTACTGGCGTCATACCTTGTTCTAAAGATATTGTAACCTTATCCCAGCTTCCAATTGTTCTATTGGTTAATATCAAACCAAGCGGTCGTGTACTCATCGCTGTTCCAATAGGATACGTGATGGTATCGGCTCCAGTTGTCTGGATAACAATTTCTAATGGTCCATCCACATAGCTCGCTCCAGGTGCAACTACTTTCGTGTTTGCTGGATTAATCAATATCTTGCCTACAGAAACCAAACCATCTCTTGTATTCAACCTACCAGAATTAAGCCGAAGCCCGTCCGTTACCGTTAATGTATCGTGAACAAACAATTGTTTGCCCGACGCATCCATAGTCAAGTTCGCGCTTTCAACAGGTCCGTATAAATACAGGTGTAATTGTTTGTCGACTACTAAATCCTCCGCACCCAAGACATTGGTTACCCGAATATTGAAGTCGTCTTTTGACGTTTCAATTCCGCGGCGAATAAAGCTGTTTCCATCTATGCCTGACACGTAAACATTGTTGGTATGGAAGGTGACAAAACCAAACGACTCGTCGTCCATATAATGTCTAATCTGATTTTCTATGTCAAAATTTCCTGTAATCGTATTTGCACTTCCTGTGCTACCATCGAATACGCATTGCGTAGCGTCTACAGGTTTCAAGTTAATAATCGCGGTATTTGCCCAATCTAATTGGATATAATAACTCACCAATCTTTCGAAGGTGGTTTTATTTGGTCGCAACTCTACGTTACCAGCTGCCAATATTCCTTTAACACAATCTTGTATAATACACTCATCCATGTGCATGATTGTCGCTGTTGTATCCGAGAATACTTCAATAGCGCTTTGACTTGATTCATTGATTTTACAGAATTCGAATGATATACTGTCTGTACGCAGATGAGAAAAAGCTGAGATGCTCATTAATCCCACATTACAACTTTCCATTGTGTCGTAAGCAAATGCCTTGACAGGCAAGTCGGCATTAAACAAGAAAATACCATTTTCGTAATTTTCGATGTTGTTGTCGCGAACTTCTAAATTGCTGTTTCCTTTACAGTCGCGTACCGAAATTCCTTGAAACGCAGGACCACCTGTATTTGCTGAATTAAAATCATTACCCTCCACATAAACGTTTGAAGCATTGTTATTTACTCCAGTCACCAAGAGTGCTATGTTGCGTACATTGATATTGTTATTTTGAATCACAAAAGGTCTCGACCCAGCAGTTGTGAAGTCGTATATGTAAATCCCATTATTGACCTTATCAATTCGGTTGTCTAAAATATCTGCATAAAATCCATTACCACAAGTGATGGCTGTAGATTGATCACCAAGATTATCAAAAAGGTTATAGGCAAATGCACAGTTTCTATTGGGTGTGTTCACATTTCCTAATGCTTCAATGGCGGAAGTGTTCACATTAATAATTCTATTGTACAACAAACCAATTCCGTTAAACTCTCCAAGACAAATAATGCCATACGAATAATCGATGTCAGCCCCATTTACATCATTGGTTGAATTAACGTTTGGATTGTCTCCATCAATAGTAAACCCACTAAAGATAACAGAGTTTACAGTGATTTGAACGATGGCATTCGGTCCATTAGCTGGAACGGTTAAATCCGTTTGATCTGGCATTAATATGCTTTCTGCATTACGCGTACCTACACCTTCTATTCCGTGATTCGCCCCTAAAATGACTAAGGGTTTGTCAATTAACACAGTACCGAAGTACTCGCCATCAGATGCTTTAATCGTGTCGAAATCGTTGGTCATCATGATTGCATGTTGCAGTGTTTGATAAGGTCCAACTCCACCTCCATCGTCAGTACTGCTCATCCCATCGTATAAATCATTACCGATATCGGAGTTTACATACCAGGTTTGTTGCGCAAACAACAATTGAAACGAAAGTAACAGGCACGTCGTTAGAATTAATCTTAGATTTTGGCTGAATTTTAGCATTATTTCAATTCTTTTAAGGGTCATACCAAAAGAGGTATCAACGCCGAAAGTTAATTGAAAATAAGAATATAGTCTAACTGATTATAAACGATAAACTGTTTATAACTGTAATTCTTGGTAAAAAGAGTGACTTGTGTTGTACTGAAATATGCCCTTACAGCTTACCAACGAGGCTTTTCAAATTCGCAGCAACTGTAGGTAATATTGGACAAAGCGGTTCGCGCATGGCCGTCCCACAAATTCCTAGTTCATTAAGAACACATTTAATTCCACCAGGGTTGCCATCATCGAAAATGGCATTCATAATCGGTAGTAAGCGATAGTGTAAGTAACGGGCGTTTTCAAAATTACTATCTAACGCATATCGAACCATTTGGCTAAATTCCTTCGGGTAAGCGTTTCCAACCACTGATATTACTCCGGACATTCCTATGGAAATAAACGGCAACGTATAATTATCATCACCAGAAATGACTAAGAAATCTTCTGGCGCGTCTTTAATGAGCTTCATGCAATGGTCCATATTTCCTGAAGCTTCTTTAACGGCAATGATGTTCTCGTGTTCAGCCAATTTTAAGATGGTATCCACGTGCATCATTGAACCCGTTCTACCTGGAACGTTGTATAATATTATAGGGGCTTCACTCGTATCAGCCAATTGGGTATAGTGATTTACGATACCTGCTTGATTTGGCTTGTTGTAATATGGGCTCGCAGAAAGGATGGCGTCGACTCCTTCATAATTAAAGGTTTTCATTCGCTCAACCACTGCCTTGGTATTATTTCCTCCTATCCCAAAAACAACTGGTACTCGCTTTTCATTGACCTCCTGAACCGTTTCTAAAATCCGCGTTTGCTCAAAATCTGTAATCGTTGGATTTTCGCCAGTGGTACCCATTACCACTAAATATTGAACCCCATTTGAACACAGGTGTTCTGTTAACTTTTTTAAGCTTTCAAAATCTATATCAAAATTTTCCGTAAAAGGCGTAACCATCGCTACCCCTGTACCTTTAAACTTGTCCATTTCCAAAATTCTTTAAGTAGATGAGCACTTCATCAGTGAACTGCATCAAATCATTGTTAGCTGCTTTTAGCATTAAGTCAAAACAAAAGTCGTATTCCTCCCAATGAGGCCCGACTCTAAACTTGGCTTCTGATAAAGCGCTAATACCCAGCAAAGGTAAGCACGTTGACGGGTACAAATTGAGTAAATAATCAAATTTTTCGCTTGTAAATCTCAGAAATTCAGATTTGTGCGGGATTTTAAACACGTCCAAATGTTTGTTACAGAAAAAATCAGAATTGGCGTTTGGAATATGATAATCCTGTAACTCCTTGTCGTCGAAATACCCGAAACAAACCAGACGCAGGTGGTTTTCTGTACAGAAGTCTTGTAATTTTTTAAGCAACTTCTCTTTCTGCTCATCATCCGCACGATATAAGACTGCCATCCGTGCGGCTTTGCGCATGGGCACAAAAACACGTTCTGCACTCACTGAACTGCTTTCCTTTTTCAGTTTCCACCGTTTGAATGTTTCGAGCAGCTTAGCCATTGATCATTTCTATAAATTCTTGTTCTGAAACAATTCTAACACCCAACTTCTCGGCCTTTTCTAATTTAGCTGGTCCCATATTCTCCCCGGCCAGTACAAAGCTTGTTTTTGCTGAAATCGAGCCAACATTTTGACCTCCATGCTTTTCAATTTCCGCTTTTAGTTCGTTCCTACTGAATTGTGTAAAGACGCCGCTGACAACCACTTTCATGCCTTCTAACTTTGAAGACAGAGGCGCTTCACCTTCTTCTTGTTCCATTTGAAGTCCTGCAGCCACCAGTCTTTCGACCATTTCTCTATTTGCCGAGATCTCAAAGTAATCAACCACACTCTGACCAATTTTATCACCGATTTCGTCTACATTAACTAAAGCCTCTAACTCTGCTTCCATTAACGCATGTATGTTTTTGAAATGTTCTGCTAGTTTTTTGGCTACTGTAGAACCCACGAACCGAATGCCGATGCCATATAAGACTCTATCAAATGAGATTTCTTTTGACGCTTGTATGCCGTCAATAATTTTTTGCGCCGATTTTTCTCGAAGACTGATTAATCGAGTTTCACCTGTTTCTTCGTTCAATACGGACTTCGATAAACCGTTTAGTTGATCAAAACTTAGGTCGAATAAATCTGCAGGAGTTGAAACGAGTCCAGCATCAAACAACATGCTTATTTTCCCTTCGCCCAAACTATCAATGTTTAACGCTTTACGGCTGATAAAATGTTCTATTCTCCCTTTAATTTGGGGAGGACACCCGTTTTCGTTCGGACAATAATGGGCTGCTTCGCCTTCTTTTCTTATTAATGTTGTGCTGCACTCGGGACATTCATGAATGAAGGTGGTTGGCGGCGATGTATTGGCTCTTTCGTCCAAGTTAACCCCAACAATTTTTGGAATTATTTCTCCTCCTTTTTCAACGAAGACGGTGTCACCAACGCGGACATCTAGCTCTGCGATGACATCGGCATTGTGTAAACTCGCACGTTTTACCGTCGTACCTAAAAGCAACACGGGTTCTAAATTGGCCACAGGTGTTACGGCTCCAGTTCGTCCAACTTGATAACTAATCGACTCCAACTTGGTTGAGGCACGTTCTGTTTCAAATTTATAGGCAATCGCCCAACGCGGAGACTTTGCGGTGAAACCCAAGTCGTGTTGAAGGTTGAAATCGTTTACTTTTATTACGATTCCGTCAATGTCGTAAGAGAGGTCTTTCCGCTTTTTATCCCAGGTTTCGATAAATGCCCAAACCTCATCAATGGTTTTGGCAATGCGCATATCGTCATTGACTGGTAGTCCCCAAGCCTTGGCTTTTAACAACGCGCCATTGTGCGTTTTAAACTCTTTTTCGTCACCTAAAATATGATACAAAAACGCGTCTAATGGTCGTTTTGCTACTTCCGACTGTTCTTGCATCTTGATGGTTCCTGCTGCACTGTTTCGTGGATTCGCAAATGGCTTTTCACCTGCTGCAACTCGATCACTATTCATTTTAGCAAATGCCTTGCGATGCATAAATATTTCTCCTCGCACCTCCACCTCTTCCGGATAATTACCAACTAACTTATGAGGGATACTGCGAATTGTTTTCACATTTGTTGTCACATCATCGCCTTGTACACCGTCGCCTCTTGTTAGCGCTTGCGTTAAAACACCGTTTTTATACTTAATTCCGATTGCAAGACCGTCGAATTTTAATTCGCAGGTATATTCAAACTGGTCTCCAATGAGTTTTTTTACGCGGTTATCAAAATCGTACAGTTCTTCTTTACTGTAGGTGTTTCCCAACGACAACATGGGCACATCATGTTTAACCGTGTTAAAATCTTTGGTGATTTCACCGCCTACGACAGACGTTGGTGAATTGGCTTGTTTGTATTGGGGATAGGCAGCCTCAAGTCTTTCGAGTTCTTTCAGCTGGGCATCAAATTCTCGATCAGAAATGGTTGGCATGGCCAACACATAGTAGTCATAATTGTGCTTTCGAAGCGATTCCGTTAGCGTTATGATGGTGTTTTGTATCTCTTGAGACATTGCTGTTTAAACGATACTCAAAAGTAAAAAAAAGCACTAGACTACACTGAAGTTTTATTAATGGAATCCGCCTGATTGAAACTCTCGAGATAAGTTAAAACCAAAGTGAATGTTTCCTTTCGACCATTTATTGGTTGATTCAGTAATCGCTGCTTTTTCAAATGTCCCAGTAGCATTGGTTAAATGAAGTTGGAACGTATGCCATCCTGTGTTGATGTCGATACCGATCGAAAGTGGGTCAACGAACTGATCGGATATTTGATTTGGGGCCACCCAAAAGTATTCGACGTTCAAGGTAATCGACGGAAGAATTTTCTTTTTTAGTCCAACACCCATAGAAAATACATCGTGCGCATATTTAATCGAATCGATTAAATTTCGATGGATAATCGTTGGCATCAATTGCGCTGAAAAACCATTGTTGAATTTATCGAGCCACCACCAACTGGTGTAAATACCCAATACGTGATGAAAAATAATTGGTTCTTCCCGCTGGAGGTTTGAGAGTGTTCATGGTGATTCCAGCTATATAAGCTGCACTGATTGGCATTTTCCCGTTCTCCTCAATCTGACGTAAGAACCGATATTTCGCAAAACCGTCTACTGTTTTTTGAAACGTACTTCTCCCTATTCCAATCGTGATATTATCCGTTATTCCATAGTCGAAACTCATACGCATGGTGGCGTTATCGAGTCCAAAGAAATTGTCGTATCCCTCAGAAACATCTCCAAATCTGTGATTGATTCTAAAGTCGAGAACTTTTTTTTCAATTGATTCGGTAGTGTGACTATTGACAATTCGACTGCTATAAAAAGTTTTCGAAGCGTAAACAATCGGCTCCTCTTCCAGTCCTTCTAATTCGGCGAGTTCATCATCTTGGGCGTACAATTGTGTCAAGCACAAAAGAGCGAATACCGATAAAATCAGTTTTTTCATTTTGAATGTATTAATTGTTTGGGGCTCCTGCGTTTATCCACGCCGTTATTTGTGCAATATCGCAACTTGGTAATTTGGTGTTGTTGGCGCTTTGCGGCATAAATGACGCATTTCCGTCGTGTGTAATGGATGAAAGAAACTTTCCATTGTCGACGTACACTTTCAATTTAGCGTATCCATCGAGGTCCACACCTCCACCAATCGCAGGTGCGTTATTGGTATTATGGCAATTGAGGCACCTATTTTTTAACACCAACGACACTTGATTGCTAAACAATACGTTCGTTGTATCACATGCATCACCGGGATACAATTCCTCTTCGACGTCATAATAACAGGACGAAACGCTTAACAACACGAATGTGAGGCAAACGGTTAAAATTGAAATTTTCTTCATTTTCTTAATTGTTTTTTGCGCCCTCGGCTATCCAAATTCTAATTTGATCACTGGCGCATTTTTCCAAAGGTCCTGCTGGCGGCATCGGTTTCTTCGGACCTTTTCGTCCAAGTACACTTTCTAAATTGCCATTGTCTACCAGTGCTTTTACTTGGTCATAATTGGTAATCTTTACACCTCCTGATGCCCCACTACCTGAGTGACATCCCTTACAGGTGGCATTTAGTATCGGCCACACATTAACGGAAAAAGTCACATTGCTGGTGTCGCACTTGTTTTCACATTTGTTGTTTTTAGCTCCTTGATTTATCCAAATCTTAATGGCGTTTTTCATTTCTGGAGAAATGCTTGCTGGAGGTGGTGGCATCACCTTGTCTGGATCAGTTTCCGTCAACACTTCGTATAAATCACTGTCTTCCGCTCTTCCTTTTTTAATCTTACCGGTGTTCACAATATTGTCGTAGTCGGTTAATTGAACACCATCCTGACGGGATGCTGCGTCGTGACAACCACTTTGGGCACAATTAGACAATATGATTGGTAGGATGTCATTCACAAAATACACCGTATCTAAACTACAGGTATCAGCAGATGTGACTACTGTTGGGTCAGTAACGACTGGAATAATGTCGTCATCTGGTTCGTGTTTGCAACTTTCGATAAAAGCGAAGGTGACCAATAGTAATAAGGTAGGGAGTATAAATTTCTTCATTTGCTAATAATAATGCAACGAAGATATCATTCTCGCTTTGTGAGGAAGTGAAAATCACTTTGACTTTTCTCATATAAACTTCAAATTTTGATTACCAAAAACGACACTTAGATGTAATCGTTATGGTTCCCAGCCAGTTACAAAAAGGTTTGATGCACCTCGAATCCCGCAATTTTGGATGTTGTGGTAGCCTTGTGCCGCGACAAAGCGCGTTTCTTCGTCTGTCTTATTGGCAATCCAAGCATCCAATACATTGTGCAATACGTATGCTTCTGGAGCCAATAGATGAGCCGTCATCACTAAAGGATATCCTCCAGCTGCATTCAAATAATCTACAAAATATCCGTGCGAAGCACAAGCAATGGCAATTGCATCTTTTATTCTTCCATCTACGTTCCTAACCGTATCAATCACCATGTCCATTAATCCATTGTGCCCGTTAAAGGCCACCAGGTCTGTTTGATTTCCGATGACAAGAAGGCTGTCTGCGAACGGAATTGTATCTGACTTTATTCCCGCTAAAATTTGAAAATAATCTTGGAGACACGCCTTCATTCGGTCTCCCCTATACGCATCTGCAATAAGCACAACGTTTTTTGTTGCATGCTTGAAAATGACTCGTTCCAAAATATCGTTTGATGGATTCAATACCGACTGCTGGAGTTGCCATGTCGCACTTCTCGAAAAATGTGTTTTTATTCCATAACCAGCTCCCCAGTACAAATTAGTTCTAAGATTTTGTCCGTTACCCAAGCTTGCATTCACCGGCACAATACCTTGATGTTGGTTGTCGCATAAAGGAACTAAGACGTGGATAATCTTTAAATCCTTGTTGGCAGTTTTTTCTTTCAAACATGCCGTAATTGAGTCACGTAAAAAGTACTTGGGCAGCGACAATTGGTGCGCAGTGTCTTCAACAACTTGTTGCACTTCGTTCGTATCCTCTTCTGGTGGATTATCGGCATTTGTCTTTGGTTGAATGCAAGCTCCGAAAGCGGTTATAGCCAGCGTCATCAGTAATGTGGTAAGAAGTCTCATGTCAAGAAAACGAAAAAGCCCTCGGCGTATTTTGCATTGAGCGTTCATTTTGGCTTTTATTTGCAGGACAATTTCTGTGTTGATATGAACAAGCTTGTCGTAATTCTATGCTTCCTCACCTGTAGTTTCAGCTCTTTTGCTCAAGACAAAGGTGTTTTTTCAGGTAACTTCCAGAGCAACTTTTCAATTTTTGTTCTTGATAGTTCCATCGGTGCATATGAAAGTCCGCAATACACCAGCCAAATTAGTAGCTCTGAAGCCTGGTTGTTTACCAATTACCAATTAAAAGGTTTTAACGTTTCAGCTCGATATGATTTGTTTAATAACAGCAACCTTTTAAATCCAACAGGCACTTTTTCAGGTCATGGTTTGGGTTTTTGGCAGATTAAAAAGTCGATTGATAAATTAACGCTGACAGCAGGTTCGTTTTATGACCAATTTGGTTCTGGAATCGTTTTTCGAGCGTACGAAAACAGGTTAATTGGTATTGATTATGCGGTTGAAGGTGTTCACGCCAAGTACCAATTCACAGACGATTTCTTTGTAAAAGCGTTTACTGGTAACCAAAAAGGGTCAGGTGCCCAAGGAAACCGATTCGGTACTTCTGGAGAAATTGTAAAAGGCATAAATACTGAAAAAGTATATCGTTTAAAAGACGATAAAGGTTTGGTGATGATTGGTGGTAGTTTGTTTAATCGAACATTGACGCAAAGCACTATGAATGAATTAGTGACCGAAATCAATGGATATGACAGCGTTTCTCAGCGTTTCGCCCCAAAGTTTAATGCGTATTCTTACAACGGGTATTTTAGTGTCAACTTAAGAGACTTGATGGTTTCATTTGAGCACAACAGAAAAGCCAAAGAAGCGGTTAGAACGCCCGAAGGACATCTTGAGTTGTTGCCTGGAACGATCAATTATGCAACCTTGAGTTATTCAAAAAAGAAGTTAGGCAAAAAGAAAAAAAGTGGTTTTGGTTTTAACGCTCAGTATAGAAGAATTGAAAACTACCAATTGCGGACGAGTCCGAATGACTTGTTACTTGACGGTCTATTAACGTATCAACCGTCCTTAACGCGTCAAGCCTCATACAGGTTGTTGGCGAGATATAATGCGCCTGCACAAGACTACGGAGAAGAAGGCTTTCAAGCGAGTTTGGTTTGGACAATACAAAAAGGTAAAACAGTCTACTTGAATTACTCAAACGTTAAAAAACTGGATGGAGAGCAGTTATATCGTGAATACTTTATCAACTACGAACACAAGTTTAGCAAGACGTTTAAAGGAAAGGTAGGTTTACAATCTATTTTTTATAACCAACAGATATATGAAAGTAAGGATACCTCGTATCACGATGTAGAAACCATTACACCATTTTTGGAATTGACATATAAACTAAGTCGTCGTAATTCTTTACGAATGGAGGGTCAATACCTTATGACTGACCAAGACCTTGGTAGCTTTGTGAATGGTATTTTGGAATTGAACATGTCTCCACATTATTCCTTCTCTATTTCTGATATGGTGAATGTTTCTCCGGTCAGACAAGCAGATGCAAAGGTGAGTGACAAAGTAGTTCACTATTGGTCTGTTTTTGGTAAATACAACATACATACCACGTCGTTTACCTTGGCCTATGTTCGACAAGTTGCAGGTGTCAATTGTACTGGCGGTATTTGTCGGATAGAACCTGCGTTTAGCGGGGTAAGGTTTACGCTTACGACTAATTTTTGATCTTTGTTTAGATAGTTTATAGTGAAAAGCTAAAAGTGAAAAGTGGCCTGCGGGGTCTTTTTTACTGCAGAGGGTGAAGATTGGCCTTCGGGGTCTATTTTTTACCACAGAGGGCGCAGAGATCACTGAGGCTTCACAGAAGTTAAAAATTAATAAAAATTACCTGGCCTTCGGGGTCTGTTTTTTTTACAACAGAGGCGCCAGAGATCGCTGAGGCTTCACAGAGGTAACGTTTAGTTAAAATTGTCTTGCCTGCGGGGTCTTTTTTTACCACAGAGGCACAGAGATCACAGAGGCTTCACAGAGGGTGAATGATCCAACCTCTAAGTATTATACTTATTCCAATTATTATGGTCTTCCCTCCGTGTACTTTGTGTTGTCCATTGTGGCCTTTGTGTTTATTAAATCATGGACGCCACAAAAATTAGTCTTTTGGGCCCGAAGAATCTCCTATTGATCCATTTCAACCTCCACAATATTTTTATCTAAAAAAACCTATTACGAGTTTTGAATTATCAATGAACCACAACGAACTTTCGTACAAAATTATAGGAGCCGCAATAAAAATTCATAGGGCATTAGGTCCGGGACTTTTAGAAAAAGCGTATCAAGAATGTTTGTACTACGAATTATCCGAAATGCATTTACACGTACAAAAAGAAAAACCCATGCCGCTTAATTATAATCATGTTCATTTGGATCTAGGTTATCGTCTAGACTTATTAGTAAATGATATTGTTGTTGTAGAGACAAAGAGTGTGCAGGAAATTCATCCGGTTCATAAGGCGCAATTACTAACGTATTTAAAGTTAGGTGATTTCCAACTTGGACTTCTCCTAAACTTTAATGTGGAGGTAATGAAACATGGAATTCACCGATTAATTAATGGAAGTATTTCGGATGATTAAATAATTTCCCTTTTAACCACACAATACCGAATTTCGCACCAACATTTAACGTATGACATACGACGTAATTATTGTAGGTGGTGGAATCGTTGGTTTGGCCACTGCGTATCAAATTCTTCAGGACAAACCTGACACGAAATTGCTGATTGTTGAGAAGGAAGCACGCGAAGCAATGCACCAAACAGGACACAACAGCGGTGTCATCCATTCAGGGTTGTACTATAAACCGGGCTCGTTAAAAGCGAAAAACTGTATTACCGGATACAAAATGTTGTTGGATTTTGCAGACGCGAATGACGTGCCTTATGATTTGTGCGGAAAAGTGGTTGTCGCTACCGACAAAAGTGAATTGTCTGAACTTGAAAAGCTATACAAACGTGGTATTGAAAATGGCCTTACAGGTCTAAAAATGATTGATGCCGCAGAACTGAAGGAATACGAACCTCATGTCGCAGGAATTAAAGCCATCGTTGTTCCTCAAACAGGTATTATCGACTACAAACTGGTTGCTAAGAAGTACTTAGAAAACATTGAAAAACTCGGAGGCGAAATCAAGTTTAACTTTAAAGTAAACGGATTTGCAAAAAGTAAAAACAACTGGGTAGTTCGCAGTAAAAATACTTTGGTTGAAAGCAAAACGGTTATCAATTGCGCAGGACTCTATTCAGATAAAGTGGCGTCCTTAACCGAAAAAACAGATACTAAGATCATTCCATTCCGTGGTGAGTATTATATGCTTAAAGAGAGTTCGCATCACTTGGTTAAAAACTTGATATACCCTGTTCCTGATCCCAATTTCCCTTTTTTAGGTGTTCATTTTACACGAATGATGAACGGTCACATCGAAGCGGGACCGAATGCGGTTTTGGCATTCAGAAGAGAAGGTTATACCAAAAAGGACATTCACTTAGGTGAATTATTTGAGAGTTTGATGTGGCCTGGTTTTCAAAAAGTTGCCAAAAAATACTGGAAGACAGGTCTTGGCGAAATGTACAGATCATTCTCCAAAAGAGCTTTTACCAAAGCATTAAAGAAATTAATCCCAGAAATAACTGCTGATGATTTAGTTCCTGCTGAAGCAGGTGTTAGGGCACAAGCTTGCGACAGAACTGGTGGGTTATTAGATGATTTTAAAATTATTGAAAAAACCGATGCCATTCATGTTTTGAATGCACCGAGTCCTGCAGCAACATCTAGTTTGGCAATTGGAAAAACCATTGCCGATTTGTGGTTGGCCAAAATGAAATAAGGATTTTACTTAAAACCATTAGAATTGTGTCATTTGGCTAACTTTGCCGCCGGAAATGCTCGAGAAATTAGAATCCATATATCAACGCTATTTACAGGTACAAACGCAATTAAGTGACCCAGACATTTTCTCTGATGTCAAGCGTTTTAACACCCTAAATCGTGAATACGGCGACCTAAAAGACTTGGTGGAGATTTACCATGTTTACAAAAAACTTATCACAAATCTTCAAGAGGCTAGAGACATCCTAAAGAATGAGTCCGATCCTGAATTAAAGGAAATGGCTAAAATGGAAATCGAGGAATTGGCACACCAACAGGAGCCAATGGAGGAGAAAATTAAATATCTCCTTATTCCAAAAGATCCAGATGACAACAAAAACGCAATCGTTGAAATTCGTTCTGGAACAGGAGGAGATGAAGCGAGTTTGTTTGCTGGCGATTTATACCGAATGTATGAGCGTTATTGTCAAAACCAAAAATGGAAAACGGAAGTCATTGAGTTGATGGAAGGAAGCGTTGGAGGATTTAATAAAATTGTTTTTGAGGTAACTGGAAACAACGTGTATGGTACGATGAAATTCGAAAGCGGAGTGCATCGTGTGCAACGTGTTCCAGATACAGAATCACAAGGTAGAGTACATACAAGTGCAGCAACCGTGGCGGTTTTACCAGAAGCTGAAGAAGTAGACGTTGACCTGAATATGGGTGATGTACGAAGAGATACATTCCGTGCATCAGGTGCAGGTGGACAGCACGTAAACAAAACAGAATCTGCGATTCGATTAACGCATATTCCTACTGGTATAGTGGTCGAATGTCAGGATGGAAGATCGCAACACCAAAATTACGACAAAGCCTTAACCGTTTTAAGAACTCGACTATACGAACGTGAATTAGCCGAACACAATTCTAAAATTGCCGCAGAACGAAAATCATTGGTTTCTACAGGTGATCGATCTGCTAAAATTCGTACCTATAATTTTCCTCAAAGCAGGGTTACAGACCATAGAATTGGTCTGACTTTGTACAATTTACCTGAAGTCTTAGGTGGTCAAATTCAAGAGATTATTGACCAGTTACAAATGGCTGAAAACACCGAAAAATTAAAAGCAGGCGGGCTGGAATAAAACGCTGTTCATAATTTGTGTGTAGTAAAAAAAGCACAACGACCATAGCCGTTTAGCATCCAAGTATATTTGTTTCTTCTATTCGCATGTACACCTGTTCAAAATTCATATAAAACATGAGATTTAAAGCCCTCGAAATCGCCTTATCGCGTCAACCTATTGAAGTATCAAAGGAATTTTCACGTGTTCAAGATATGTATGCTTGCAACGTTTTTAACGACGATGCAATGCAGTCATACCTAGACAAAGACACATACAAGTCGATCAAAAAAGCCATCAAGGACGGAACCAAAATCAACCGTACCATGGCCACTCAAATTGCAAGCGGCATGAAAGCTTGGGCAATGGAAAAAGGTGTGACACATTACACGCACTGGTTTCAACCTTTGACTGGCACTACTGCTGAAAAGCATGATTCTTTCTTTGAACCACAAGACGGCCGAGCTGTTGTCAAGTTCAGTGGTGATGCATTGGTTCAGCAAGAACCAGACGCTTCTAGTTTGCCAAGTGGCGGATTAAGAAACACGTTCGAAGCACGTGGTTATACTGCTTGGGATCCATCTTCACCAGCGTTTATTTATGAAAACACCAGTGGTAAAACCTTATGTATTCCGACCGTTTTCGTTTCATATACAGGCGAAGCATTGGACTACAAGGCGCCATTGTTGAAGTCAATTGATTTACTAGACAAAGCTGCTGCAGATGTTTGTAGATACTTCTATACCGATGTTAAAAAGGTGGGAACCTCTTTAGGCGTTGAGCAAGAATATTTTTTAATTGATAAAGCGTTATACAATCAACGTCCTGATTTGATTATGTGTGGTCGAACCCTATTTGGGTATGCTGCCGCCAAAAATCAACAAATGGACGACCATTACTTTGGGTCTATTCCAGATCGTGTATTTAACTACATGGTCGACTTCGAAAATGAAGCGTTAAAATTGGGTATTCCGGTTCGTACGAGACACAACGAGGTTGCTCCAGGTCAATACGAATGTGCTCCACAATTTGAGGAAATCAACTTGGCTGTGGACCACAATCAATTGTTGATGGACTTAATGGACGAAGTAGCAAACAAACACGGTTTCAAGGTACTTTTCCATGAAAAACCATTTGCAGGAATCAATGGTAGTGGGAAACACAACAACTGGTCTCTGTTAACCGACACGGGAATTAACTTGTTATCTCCTGGTAACAACCCATTGTCGAATATGAGTTTCTTGACTTTTTTCATCAACACGATTAAAGCCTTCCACGACAACGCAGACTTATTACGCGCAAGTATTGCTTCCGCGTCGAACGATCATCGACTTGGGGCTAACGAAGCACCACCAGCGATAATGTCCATATTCATTGGTTCAACACTGACTAAGGTGTTAGAAGACATTGAAAACAACATTAAACCGTCGAAAGGAAAGACCGAAGACAAGACTATTTCGATTGCCCAAATTCCTGAAATTCTTCTTGACAATACAGATAGAAACCGGACCTCTCCTTTTGCGTTCACTGGAAACAAATTTGAGTTAAGAGCCGTAGGTTCTTCAAAAAGTTGTGCTTCTCCGATGATGGTGTTAAATGCTGCCATGACGTATCAACTCATCCAATTCAAAAAAGACGTGGATGGTTTGATGGCTAAAAAAGAAATGAAGAAGAACGACGCCATATTAACGGTGTTAAGAGGTTACATCAAAGAAACCAAGCGTGTTCTGTTTGAAGGAAACGGATATGGTGAGGCATGGGTTATTGAAGCAAAAAAACGAGGGTTGTCGAACTTGCGAGACACTCCGTCTGCCCTTCATGCGTATATCAGTGACAGAACGGTAAAGATGATGGGAGACCTTGGCATCTTCAAACCACAAGAATTAAAGGCACGTCACCATATCGAGCTAGAGGATTATATGAAAAAAGTCCAAATCGAAGGTCGGATCATTGATGAAATGACGTATACATACGTGTTGCCAGCGGCATTACAATACCAAAAAATGGTTGCTGATAATGTAGTTGCATTAAACGCATCTGGTTTGCCTAAAAAACAAGTTGAAGCTTCAATGGAAGTGCTGGAAGAGGTGAGTGAACACATCAACGCGCTTAAAACTAAGGTTGACCGAATGGTTGAAGAACGAAAAAAAGCCAACAAGCTTGATACAATCGAAAAACAAGCGAAAGCATACAGTGATAAAGTCAATAGTGAATTTGATGATATCCGATATCATGCCGATAAGCTTGAGAGGTTGGTTGACGACTCGCTCTGGACCATCCCAAAATACCGAGAATTACTTCATATCAAATAGGATTAAAGTATAGTAAAGCCTTCCAATATCGGAAGGCTTTTTTTTTGTTCAACCCAACCCTTTCAGACCTAGGTACGTCAAGCAATTGATAAAAAGTTAGTTAAAGCCAAAAAACCCAGTTTGCTTTCGACAAATTTTATTTGGAAATGGGTCGAATTATGTTGATTTTTGGCAATTGAACAATCCGATAAATACCTTCTCAGAATGAATCGTATGAATAAAAATTTAGCCTTGTTAACCCTTATAGCGGTTGCTCTATTAACCGGTTGTAAAGCAAGTTTAACGGAGGCTAACAAAAATTACGGCTTACATCAATACGCAGTGGCTGCGGATATGTACGAACAAGTACTGAGTCAGAATGACGACTTAACCAAGGAACAAAAACAAGAAATTGCTTTTAAAGCTGGAGAAGCCTACCGACACAACCACAACAGTAAAAAAGCCCTAAAAATGTACTCCAAGGCCATTAAATATGGTCGAAAAGATGCACTAGCTACCATCCGAGAAGCTGAAATGTACATGGAGCAAGGATTGTATACAGAAGCCCTAACGAAATTAAAAGCCTACAAAAAAGCCAATCCTGCTGACCCAGAAATCGACAAGAGAATTGCTGGTTGTGAGTTGGCTCTACAATGTGGCGACAAAAAAACACGATACATCATTGAATCTTTCAAACCTGCCAACAGAACCAAAGTCGATGACATGGTGCCACGTTACGCAGACAGAAAACACAATTCAATCATGTTTACTTCGGATAGAGAAGACGGAGTAAGTAACAAGCAATTGAAATGGACTGGCAGAAATTACGGTGATTTTTGGTTGGTTGAACAAAAAGGAAGACGTGGTAAAGTGAAATGGCAAGCACCTGTATTGGTGGACGGTTTCACTGAATACTTTGACGGTGTAGCCACATTTGATGCACGATATTCTACCATGTATTTTACACAGTGTAACGGTATTGACGGAAAAGACACAACGTGTAAAATTTATGAAGCAAAGAAACGTGGTTCGGCATGGGAAATGAGTCCTGAGCCATTGCCTTTCTGTAGCGATGTGTATGATTGCGGTCATCCAGCGTTGTCGCCAGATGGTACGAAACTTTATTTCGTGAGCGACATGGAAGGCAGTATGCAAGATCCAGGCAAAGAACCTCGTGAACGGACAAAAGACCTATACGTTGTCAACTATGTACGACGTGGTAAGACTTGGAGTGAGCCAATAAACCTTGGACCAATTGTGAACACAACTGGTGATGAAAAATTCCCATTTGTTCATGAAGATGGCACGTTGTATTTCTCATCTGATGGACATGTGAGTCTTGGTGGATTGGATATACTACACACCACACAGTTAAGTGAAAGTCCAACAGATTGGTCTGACCCGGTAAACATGGGTTGTCCTGTAAATTCAAACGGTGACGACTTCGGGATATTGGTAGATACGGATAAAGAACACGGATTCTTTACTTCTGATAGAGCTCGTGGAGATGACGACATCTATGAGTTTAGTATGACGCCAATAATCTTAATTTTGAAAGGAACTGTTACCGATTGTGACAACACACTTCCACTTCAAAATGCTTTAGTTGAAATTAGCAACGACCAAGATTCTTCTAAAATTAGATTGATGACTGACGAACGTGGTTATTACGAAACACCACTAAAACTTGGTGTTAACTATGAAATAAAAACATCTAAAAGAGAAGATTACTTCTACGATGCTGAACCTAAGTTTGTCACTACCGTTGGTCTTGAGCAGAGCGCTGAGTTTATCAAAGATTTTTGTCTTAAAAATCAGTGTAACGACGTGTTTGTACTTCCAATTTACTACGGTCTTGACAGTGCCTTCTTAAGAAATGAATCTAAGAAAGTATTAGATGGCTTGATTGCCACATTGAAGAAATATCCAAAAATGAGCGTGGAGTTGGGGTCACATACGGATTGTAGAGCATCTTACGAATACAACCGATCTCTTTCACAACGACGTGCGGATTCTGCTGTAAACTACATCCTTCAAAGCGGTATCAATCCATTTAGACTAGAAGCACGTGGATATGGAGAATCACAACTTACAAACGAATGTAAATGCGAGGGCCGAGAAATTGTCCCATGTACTGAAGAGAAACACCAAGAAAACAGACGTACTACCGTTAAGGTTGTAAACTGTAAATATGAATTCAAGTGGAGTAACCCAGAGGTGCAAGACACCAATCAGGTTGCCATGGATGGTGAAACCATTTATAGTAAGGTAATTATTGAAGCTCGGAAGAATTATATCAAAAACCACGGAAGTGAGTACGAGAAAGAGGTGAAGAAAATCCAAGAGGAAAAGAAACGCCAAGAAGAGGAGGCAGAAGCCAAGGCACTCGCCGACAAGTATGATATCATTCCATTGGTTAAAGTACGAGATAATTATTTCGTCTCGGGAACAGTTGGGCGAAAACGAATTAAATTCCAATACGATCCTGATGGATCTAGATTAGAAATTCCGCAAAGAACAGTGGAAGCGCTGTTAAAAGCTGGTAGCTTATCAGTATCCGATTTCTCTGATGGGAATAAGAAATTAAAATTGACGGACGGAACGAAAATTACAAGTACGTCGTTTAAGATTGCTGAAATTGAACTTGAAGGTGTTGTATTAACGAAAGTGCGATGTAAAATGGTTGATGACAACAAGAAACCACTTCTTGGAAGTGGCGTCTTCACCAAAGACTACATTAACGTGGAAATTAAAGACGACAAACTATATCTGGAGAAAGAACCTTCAGACAATTAAGAAGATAAATCTTTGAAATAAAAGCCTATTGAATACTTGTTCAATAGGCTTTTTTTATGTCTGCCAAACCCAACTATCTTTGCACCTCAAAATTGATACATGAGTCGGTATTCTAAGAGAGGTGTTAGCTCCAAAAAGGAGGATGTACATAATGCCATTGCCAATCTTGACAAAGGCCTTTACCCAAACGCTTTTTGTAAAATCATTCCTGATTATATGGGAGGTGATGATGCATATTGTAATATTATGCATGCGGATGGAGCTGGAACAAAATCATCCTTGGCTTATTTATATTGGCGTGAAACCGGCGACTTAAGTGTATGGAAGGGCATCGCCCAAGATGCTATTGTTATGAACCTCGATGATTTATTGTGTGTAGGCGTAACCGATAACTTCTTGTTGAGTTCAACCATTGGAAGGAACAAAAACAACGTCCCTGGTGAAGTCATTTCGGCCATCATCAACGGCACCAATGAGTTTATTGAAGAAATGCGCGAACACGGTGTCGACATTGTTCAAACGGGCGGCGAAACAGCCGACGTTGGTGATTTGGTAAGAACCATTATTGTTGACAGTACCGTTACTGCCAGAGCCAAACGTAGTGACATTATTCCTAATCATATCAAATCAAGTGATGTCGTTATTGGATTGGCGTCTCACGGACAAGCCACGTACGAAAACTACTATAATGGTGGTATGGGAAGTAACGGTTTGACTTCTGCGAGACACGACATTTTCAAAAAAGACTATATAACGAAGTACCCAGAAAGCTTTGATCCAGAAATTGATTTGGATTTGGTGTATGCGGGTAGTTATGGATTAACTGATACCGTTGACGACATGCCTGTAGACATGGGCAAGGCTGTGTTATCACCCACAAGAACATACGCTCCAGTCATTCATAAAGTATTGGAAGAGATGCGCTCCGAAATTAATGGAATCATTCATTGTTCTGGTGGAGCACAAACCAAGGTATTGAGGTTTATTAAAGATACCAAGGTGGTAAAAGATAATTTGATGGACATTCCTCCCTTGTTCAAATACATTCAACAAGAATCAGGCAGTGACATGCGTGAAATGATGGAAGTATTTAATATGGGCCATCGTATGGAAATTTATACTTCGGAAGCCAATGCTGCGAATATCATTTCAATTGCTAAGAGCTTTAATGTAGACGCTCAAGTGGTGGGAAGATGTGAGCCTTCTAATGGCCAAGAATTGCAAATCACACATAATGGTGAGACCGTAAACTGGGATTTCTCAGAATAAAGTGGCAGACTCAACTACCATAAAAAAACCCGATATCCGGGACTTATCTGCTGAGCAACTCACAGAAACAATGGTTTCGTGGGGTGAAAAAGCATTCCGTGCCAAACAGGTATTTGAATGGCTTTGGAAAAAACGAGCTCGTTCATTTGACGAAATGACCAACTTGTCGCACGCTTTGCGACAACAGCTCAAAGAAGCATTTACCTTCAATACGATTAAAGCTGATTTAGTTCAAAAAAGCAACGACGGTACAATAAAAATTGGTTTTAGGCTTCACGATGGCAACTTGGTAGAAGGCGTGCTGATTCCAACGGCAAAACGGATGACCGCCTGTGTTTCTAGTCAGGTGGGATGCAGTTTAAGCTGTACGTTTTGTGCCACTGGTTATCTCAAACGTGAGAGAAACTTGAAACACTATGAAGTCTTTGATCAAGTCGCGATTATCGATGATCTAGCCCGCAAGAATTATGACATCCCGCTTTCCAACATAGTATTTATGGGCATGGGCGAACCTTTGTTGAACTACAAAGAAGTGATGGAGGGCATCACCCACATCACCGACCCAAACCAAATGGGTATGTCACCAACCCGAATCACATTGAGTACGGCTGGCATCACTAAAATGATTCAGAAAATGGCTGATGACGACGTTCGGTTTAATCTGGCATTGTCGTTACATGCAGCGACCAACGAAAAGCGGTCGAAGATTATGCCGATAAACGATAGCAATAGTTTGGAGGACTTGGTTGAGGCGCTGAATTACTTCTACGATAAAACTGGATCAAGAATCACGCTGGAGTATTGCGTCATTAATGAAGTCAACGACCATATAGAAGACGCAGAAGAGCTCGCTCGATTTGCACGACAAATTACCTGTAAAATCAATTTGATTGAGTATAACCCTATCGACAATGCAGAATTCTTAGGAGCTTCTGGAAATCGCATTGACGCCTTTGCGAAACACCTTGAAAAACGTCGGTTGATTGTCAATGTACGACGCAGTCGTGGTAAAGACATCGATGCAGCTTGTGGTCAATTAGCAAATAAAAATTAAGGGTTATTCACCAAACCCTTCTTCCATCAATTGATTCTGGTCCTGTGTCCTGAGTCAACCAGTCGTGAGTCATTAGATAATAGTAATTTCTTACAACACTTATGGGGCTTCGCCCCAAACCCCACTTACTTTCTTTGTCTTGACACAAAGTAAGTAAGCAAAGAAAAGTCAAGGCTTCTGAACATTTTGGACAAATACACATTTCAATCCTTCCCCGCATCAAGAGCTGTTTCACTCGCTTGTTGCTTAGCGCCGTCCGACCCACGAATTTTCAATGGTATTTGTTACCCAAAATCTTCAAATGCCGGCCAACCTTTCGTCTTTTTGCAAAATTGAAATTCATAAATAATGTAACTTTGGTACACCATGAAACCATTCAATCGTATCTTAATTTTACTTATTTCATTTATTGGACTCTCCAACAACGCCGCTCAAGCACAGTGTTCACCAACGCTTAAAGAGATTTATGATTTTGAAGTAGGGGATCAATTTTTTTATCGAGAAACCTATCAACAGGACGATGTTGGAAGATCCTATTATACGTATAGGTATGAAGACTATAAAATCACCGATAAAATTTCAAATGGAGACACTTTGCAATTTATCCGTCTCAGTAACACCAACAGCATAGACACACTATTTTTCATCGATAGTGCCAACCATGCTCTTAATCGCTGTTTCTATATCCCAGATACAACCCTACCAATTTGTGGATCTTACAGGTCGACGGGCCGGGAGTATATTCGTATTTATAACACTATTGATCCCTCGAACAGGAAATACAAACTGTTCGGAACTCGGTATTTTTCTGAGATCTATTTTCCAGACAGTTTGGGTTATTACGACTTTGAGTTAGATGAATTTAAGTCTTTAAGTCATGAGTGTTATTCCATTTATCGCGAAGGTATTGGCCTTTATGCAGAGGGAAGTTACATATTCGAAACAAATCACTTTTACGAGCTTCAAAAATTCATTCGCGGTACTGACACGTTACATATCACATTGTCAGAAACCCATGATGATTTATTAACACATTCAATAAAAATTTATCCGAACCCGGTCCAATATAGTTGTCAGATTGAGTGTCCATATACTATTCAAGAGATTCTGGTCAATGATGTTTCAGGAAGAATACAAAACCTCGAGGTTGAAGTACAGACTCAATCAGAATGGACACTCAATACTTCTGAACTCATTCCTGGCGTTTACTACTTGACCATCAAAACTGAAAAAGGAAATGTCATTAAGAAGCTGCTTAAATATTAGTTCCTACACAATTCGTGTTGCACTTGTTACCGTATTCCTCTTGTCGGCCTTCACTACCTTTTCCCAAACAACATCACTCGTCGTAAACTATGACTTACGTGGCTTCCCAAACGTTAGCTACTTGGATAGCTTTACAATGCGGTACACCAACGAACTTGATTCGGTCTGGAGTATTGAACACACATTTCATTGTTCGAAAGATTTTAACTGGAGTGATACGTTAAGTCCGATACCTGAAGGTGATGTTCAACTCACCATATTTCGAGATACGATTAAAGTATTAGAGTCCTATTATTGGGTAACTGCCAATCGACTTAATGAGGTGGACATCACCATAAAACGTCAATACAACAGATCCAAAGGCGCCCCGTTTATATCAGAGGATTATATTCAAGGATATGTTAGAAGTAGTTCTAACATGCCAGATTGGGGAAGCTCTAGTGTGCCTTTAGAGACATACACTACGTCCACTGGTTTTCTGCAAGGTATTATGTTGTCGCAACGATTCGGTGTCCATTACGGATTCGGCCTCAATTATGAACTTGCTCGATTTAAGTACCCTCCGCCTAGTCAAAAACAACGTTACAATTATTGGTCTTTATCAGCAATACCGGCTTTTAGATTTGCTCCTTTTGGTTACGAAAACCCGAGTCGATTAAAAAGAAATGTATACATAGATGCAGGTGCATCATATTACCTACCATTAAAGTTTAGGCAAACTTCAAAAGCGAATAACATCAAGGTACAGGAAAGGGGCTTACACAATTATGCAGATGTGAGACTACAGGCGTCAATCACCATATGGCGTTATTCGGTATTTGGCACGTACAGAATGACTGATTTTGTGAAGCAAGAGTCATATCCTGAATTACCTAGGTTGCAACTAGGCGTTGGCATCACCAACAGACTTTAATTCGCCCCGACACCCATATTCGACAACTGTTTGAGCATTTCAGTTACCATGGTTTCAAGCGTATAATCGGGTTTCCAACCCCAGTCTTGTCTAGCGGCAGAATCATCAATGCTTTGTGGCCAACTCTCTGCAATTTTTTGTCTTGCATCAATCTCGTAATCGATAGTAAATCCAGGTCGTTGGCGGGCAATTTCATCCGACAAAGTTTTTGGGTCAAAGCTCATTCCCGATAGGTTGTAAGAACTTCTTATTTTGATTAGATCAGCATCTGCCTCAGTCACATCAATGGTGGCTATAATTGCATCATCCATGTACATCATGGGCAAACCAGTATCTTCTTTTAAGAAGCAGGTATATTGGTTTTGAATCAACGCTTGATGGAAAATGTCTACTGCATAATCTGTTGTTCCTCCTCCTGGTTTCGCTTTCCAGCCAATCAATCCTGGATAACGAATGCTTCGCACATCCAAGCCATATTTTTGATGATAGTATTCGCAAAAACGTTCACCAGCTAATTTAGAGATTCCGTATATCGTATTCGGATCCATTACACCATATTGAGGCGTATCTATCCTTGGCGTGTTTGGTCCAAAAACCGCGATCGAACTTGGCCAAAAAACGCGTTTTACACCGTGATCCATACAGGCATCAAAAATGGAAAACATACCTTCCATGTTTAAGTCCCACCCTTTCCTTGGGTACTTCTCAGCAGTTGCACTCAGCATAGCAGCCAAATGATATACCATAGTTGGTTTGTGCTTGCTAAAAACATCTTTAATCGACTCACGTTCCAGTACGTTTAATTCCTCGTATGGACCTAAGTCGTATTTAGCTTCGTCGCCTGGTTTTATATCAGAACACACTACATTGTTTTTGCCATACACTGACCTCAACGTAGCTGCGAGGTCCGTTCCAACCTGACCTTCTGAACCTAAAATGATAATTTTTTCCGCCATATGTTTTGATTCAATCGGCTTCAAAGAAACTAATTATTCAGCACTTTCTTATACGCCATTTCAGTTAACTCCACCATTCGGTCTTTGCTAAAGTCGTGACATTTTCTTTTTGCATTTTCGATTAACGCCTTACCTAAGTTTTCATCATCCAGTACACGATTTACGAGGTTCCCAAGCGTTTCTGCGTCGCCAATTTCCGCCAACAATCCTGTTGTTTCGTGAACCACCATTTCTGGGATTCCACCTGCTTTTGTTGCAACTACTGGAACGCTTGAGGCAAATGCGTCGAGAATAGTGGTTCCAAGCCCTTCTGTTTTAGACGTAAACAACAACACATCTATATTGGGATAAAGTTCTGGAAGGTTTTTTCTAAACCCTGTAAACAACACCTTTTCTGCCAAATTTTTAGCACGTACATATTCCTTCAATTCCGTTTCTAGACCGCCCTTGCCAAAAATCAGAAACCGCACATCTTCTCGGCTTTTGCACACCAATTCGGCTGTATCGATGAAGGTAAAATAATCCTTATGATCCGCCAATGCCGAAAAATTGGCGATTAGTTTTGTTTCCTGGGTTAAGCCCAATTCCTGTCGTAAATCATATGGTTGTACATTGTCGAATCTACTCAAGTCGACTCCAGAATGAATGGTTTGGACATTAATATCACTTGATGTAATCCTTGGTTGCACCATGTCACAAATCACATCCGAAACACAGGCAATCAGTTTAATGCGTTTGTGGTTGTATTTGTACCTCGAAAACCATGAACCACCTATTGGAAAATCCACTCGCCGACTCAGAACAATGGGCGTTTTATTACCAAAAACACTTGCCGCAATAACAGATGTTGTGTGGCTATGGGCATCATGGGCATGAATGATATCTACTTTGTGTTTGCGACAGTATTTCGCCAATTTGGATCCTGCCAAAACATCAAAACCAGAGCGTTTGTTGTATAAAACACGCTCATCAATTTCCAAACGTGAGGCCAAAATCCCTTCATTCGGACAAAATACTTTTGACACATGTCCTTTAAGGAGTAGGCCTTTGTGAAGGTAAAAAAGCTGTTGCTCTCCCCCACGCCAACTCAACGGTGAGCTAATGTGTAATATGTTTAAAGGCGTTGACAATCGAATTTTTTTAATGGCTTACAAAGTTGGTATAATATTTTATCCGTGCCATGTAATTCACAATGTTTCGATATTGTCAATACTTTACTTAGATTGCTTTGTCATATAGACTTATTCTACTCATTTTCCGATGAGCAAATGAGGTTTAAATGACATTACTTAATAAATTTGCCTATCTGTTTTTGAGAAGGAAGTAAAGTGGTGGTTACAGGATTAAGGTAAAACACAATTAGAGAATAAATGAGAACATATAAGGTGATTGGCGTCATGTCAGGCACGTCTATGGACGGCGTAGATTTGGCCCATTGTGATGTAACAGAACAAGAGAATGGTAAATGGGATTATACAATAAACGTTGCGAAAACGTATGAATACAATGATCTATGGAGGTTACGCCTTTCGAAACTCCGAAACCAAAACGCATTAAATGTTTATAAAACGGATCGATATTATGGAGAATACATTGGTGAACTCATTAACGAATTTATTTCTGATAACCATTTAGAAGTTGACCTCATTGGTTCTCATGGTCACACCATATTTCACCAACCTGAAAGCAACGTTACCTACCAAATTGGCTCTCCAAGTGCAATTGCTGCAGTTACGGACATTCCTACTGTAGGTAATTTTAGAGCGATGGACGTTGTAAAATACGGAGAAGGTGCGCCTATCTCTGGAATTGGAGATCAATTGCTCTTTTCCGAATTTGACATGTGTGTTAACTTAGGTGGTTTTGCCAATATCTCTACTCAGGTGGAGGGATCACCGGTGGCTTATGACATTTGTCCGTGCAATATCTTGTTAAACAGAATCGCTCGCGAGTTTGGAAAGGAATATGATGAAAACGGAGAAATCGCCAACCAGGGTAGCATCGATTACGATTTGTTATCAGACTTAAACAGCATCGATTATTATGCCCAGTCTTACCCTAAATCCTTAGGTCGAGAATGGATCAATGAACACTTTTGGTACCGCGTTCGTCAAAGTGACGCTTCAAAAGAAGATAGAATGAAAACCTTGGTTGATCATATTGGTCAGCAGATAGGACAAAACATAGAAAATTTGGCTGCCGACCCTACTACGACAAGAGTTTACGTAACTGGTGGAGGCGCCTTTAACACAGCATTAATCGACCACTTAAAAACGCATACGGATGCTGAAATCATAGTGCCCGATGCTCAGGTTGTTGATTATAAAGAAGCTCTAATTTTTGGCTTACTAGCTGTGTTGAGAGTTCAAAACAAAACAAATATTTTAAAAAGCTACACAGGTGCTGAGCAGGATTCGATTGGTGGGGAATTAGCAGGTAATTTTTCACACTTATCCTAATGAAAAGAGGTGTATTAACATTTCTTATCACTGGCCTAAGCCTACTTGGTTTTAGTCAATCGGCTACTCGCATATGGCAAACGACTGGTTTGACATTCCCTCATGGATTCAATCCTTTCGAAGCAGACAATTCCATTTTTTTTAACGCTTTTCACCCAAATAAGGGTTTTCAACTTTTTCAGCTAAAAGGCGATCGACTTATTCAGGTGTCATCGTTTAAACAAAAACTTGGTAAAAAAGACGATCCAGAAAATATTCAAGGTGCCCAAACATCGCATTATGCTTGGTTCAATAATCAGTTGTACTTTTTTGTTGCAGGTAAAGGAGTCACCTCTGGAATTTATTCTTACAGTTTTGGTAAGCCTAAGCTTATTTACGAATGTCAGTCGATGAGTAACGGCTACCTAATAGGCAAAACATTATCGACACAGGTGCGTGTCATAGAAAACGACAGCACGCGCTTTCATCATATCATTATCGACAACTACCTAAAAGTAAGAAGGTACAAGCTAGATCAAATCAATATTTGTTCAGATTTAGTCATGTCAAATGGCAAAAATTATGGTGTTCTGAATGGTAATCTTGGAGAATTAGTAGTTTCAGAACAACGGGTTGATTTTTATTCTGTTCTTCTGGAGAACCCACTGATGGGCTATTTCCATAGCCTCAAAAGTTTGAAAGACGGGTTGGCTTTTATGTGTTACCTAGAAGGTCAGCCACATGTTGGTACGATTGATCACAGTAGCATTGTGCGTACTTATGAATTCACCGACCGATTAATGGGTAGGAATCTTCATTGTCAACCGAAAAATGATGAAACCGCAACGGCGGCATATTTCGTCTTGCATGATCAAGAAAACACAACATTAATGGAGTTGAAAGTGGGCGTTATCCCACGTGAAATTGGTGATGTTCCTGAGCAATCAGATATTACAGGTTCGACCCTTTTAAAGAAACAAATGGTGCTTTCTATGTCCAATGGGTATGAATCCAATTTATACCAAATCAATGGTCGCGACTTGGTAGAACAAGAGATTAGATATATCGATCATCCAAATCGCGTAACGCAATTGAACGGAAATCTCGTCTATTTAGCCAAAGAAAATAATCAAGAGTTTATTTTTACGTCAGACCCCTTGTTACCGCCAAAAGTGGAAACCAGTAACTTCACCATTTTTGACTTCTATGCCAGTGGAAGAGAAGTGGGCATGGTAAACGCAAAAAGTCAAAACAAAAGAGGTCGATTACATTATAACATTATATCTGGCAACGATGGAGACGTGTTTAAAGTGAATCCGTCTACTGGAGTTATAACCATTGACAACGCAAGAAATTTAAGACGTAATAAAAAACCTAGTTACACCGTACGGGTAGAAGTTTCAGAACGGAATAAAGGAAGTAGTGTGGCTACAGTAAACTTTACAGTGAACGAAGGCCGCCCTTTCAATCATACCAATTTACGAGAGACTTTGATGTTTTTCCCGGATTTCTCCAGACCCAATACCTTAACCAGTACAAAACTACCTGATGGTGAGACTGTTTTGGTTTACGATATCAACTTCAATATGGTTGATTTGTTGTTTGTAGAAAACGGAGTAATTAAACTACCTTCATACCCTCCTGGTATGTATATTTTGAATGTTAGAAATAAAGAAAATTTGTACCAAAAAATTGAATTACAATAATGGAAGATCTACTAAAGAAGTTTGAGAACAAGAAACCAGAAATAATTTTTGAGTGGAACGATGCCTTAACCGACGCGCGTGGATGGTTAGTCATAAATTCATTGAAAAATGGTTCTGCCGGTGGTGGTACTCGAATGAGAGTTGGTCTCGATGTTCGTGAAGTCGAATCCTTGGCTAAAACTATGGAAATAAAATTTTCTGTAAGTGGTCCTCCTATCGGAGGTGCCAAATCAGGAATCAACTTTGACCCAACAGACCCTAGAAAACAAGGCGTTCTTGAAAGATGGTATGCAGCCATTGCACCGTTATTGAAGGCATATTATGGCACTGGTGGAGACATGAACGTTGATCAAAACCATGAAGTAATTCCAATTCTCGCTGAACATGGGATTTTACACCCACAACAAGGGACTGTGAATGGTCACTTCAAAGACTATACACCAGAGGAAAGGTTACAAGCAGTAGAAAGACTAAGAACTGGTATTTTGTTGGAGATGGAAGATGAACGCTTTACGCCTTCTCTTGCCCAAAAATATACCATCGGAGATTTAGCTACTGGCTGGGGTGTTGCCGAGGCAGTAAGACATTATTATGCGATTTGGGGTGGTATGATGAATCACAAACGTGCCATTATTCAAGGTTGGGGTAATGTAGCTGCAGCGGCTGCTTTTTACTTGGCTAAAAACGGTGTTTCTGTTGTCGGAATTATTGATAAAAACGGTGGTCTCATAAAAGAAAAAGGCTTCACCTTAGAAGAAATTACAGAACTGTTTATCAGTAGAACTGGTAACAAGTTGATAGCAGACAATATGTTGTCTTTCGAAGAGGTTAACGATCGCATTTGGAAACTGAAATCGGAAATATTTATTCCGGGAGCAGGGTCAAGATTGGTTACAGAACAAAACGTGAAGGACATGATTGATGGCGGTATGGAGGTAATTAGCTGTGGAGCGAACGTTCCTTTTGCAGATAAGGAAATATTCATGGGACCTATCTCTAAATTAGCTGACGATAATATCGCGGTAATCCCTGACTTTATTGCCAACTGCGGTATGGCTCGGGTTTTTGCTTATTTACAAACAAGAGATTGTATCGTTAAAGACACTAACATATTGTTAGATGCATCAGATATTATCGAAAAAGCAATGATTAAAGTACACCAGTTCAATAATAAGCCAACTGGAATTAGTGCAAAGGCTTTGGAGCTTAGCATTATGACAGTTATGAAGGGTGAGGCAACAGCCTAAACATCCAAATTGAAACTCAAGTCATCATATGAACCCCTTATTTACGCACTGCTGATAAGCTGTGGTGTCGTATTTGGTTTGCTATGGAACAAATTCGTTCACAAAGACGTACTGAATGCAAGTACTAAGGTTGAACAAGTCATGGGCCTAGTTGAAAGTGAATATGTTGACTCAATTTCAGCCGTTGACATAGAAGATAAAGCCATTAATGAACTGCTATCTTCTTTCGATCCACACTCAGTTTACATCCCATATCAATATGTTGAGGTCGCTAGTCAGGACCTAAAAGGAGGTTTTGAAGGCATTGGTATTGAGTTTTTCATGCACAACGATACGCCAAACATTGTCCGCGTTTTAAAGGACGGACCCGCTCAAAAAGCAGGACTACAACCTGGAGATCGCATGTTGAAAGTAGATACGATTGCTCTCATCGGTATGTCGAATACGGAGATAGTCAACACTATTAAAGGGCGAAAAAATACTTCATTTACTGGACTGATTTATCGACCAGCTAGTGGAGCGTCTTTTTCTAAAACCATTGAACGCGGGCGGGTTAATACACCCAGCGTGTATACGAGCGTGGTGGATGAAAAAACTCTATATGTCAAAATCGAACACTTTGCCGAAAAAACGCATGCGGAGTTTATGACTCAGGTAAAAAGTCATTTAAAAACAAACGATGTGCAACGTGTGATACTTGACCTACGGAATAATCCAGGTGGGTATTTACAAACGGCGATTAGTCTGTTAGATGAGTTTATTGACGGCAATGAACTATTGGCTTTCACTCAATCAAAATCTGGTAAGAAAAAGGAATATCGCTCTTCAAGAGGAGGCATTTGCGCAGAAATGGAATTGGTCTGTCTGGTCAATAATCGATCAGCATCTGCCAGTGAGATTGTTTCAGGAGCCTTACAAGATTTAGATAGAGGCATTGTGATTGGCAGCAGGACTTATGGAAAAGGATTGGTGCAAGAAACCTTTGAGTTGAAAGATGGGTCACAGATTAGGCTCACTGTTTCTCGTTATTATATTCCTTCCGGACGTTCAATTCAAAAACCGTATAACGAAGAAGGCTATACTGAATTAGATTCTACGGATCTCAGCAAGCAGGGTAAGAAGTATAGTACTAAAAATGGTCGGGAGGTTAAAAGCGAAGGCGGGGTTTCGCCAGATATTGTCATTGAAGGAGAAACGTATACAGACTATTTAAACGTAACAGATTACGCAGCGTCCTTAATTGACCGACATGTTGAGGAGTGGTCTCTAATGACTCCAAAAGACTGGTCAGAGAATAAAACTGTAGACGCCATTATACGTACTAGTTTAAAAGACAGTAGCACTTATTTTGATGAAGTCAAAAATCGATTGGTATATCAAATTTACGGTATAGAAGAAGCGTACGCTCAGAACGTCAAAAGTGATAAAACAATCCTTCGTGCGATTAAAGCATTTGATGAGATGAGTACATTACTCAATCCCTAAAGCCTTCTTAACTGAATCGGCTTTCTCTGCATCACGCTTTAACTGATTATCAACGTCATCCATTTTAATTTCTTTGCCCTCTGGAATCGACTCTGGAGATTCGTGCGTGTTTCTACTATCTGACGAATTACAACCGATTAGGGCACCTAGGCCAATAATGGTAAAAAGTATTAGGAGATTTTTCATAAGATTTTTTGCATAAAAAAAAGGTGTAGAAATCTACACCTTTTTTTTATCGTTAATTTTTTAAAATTAGTGAGCCATTTTTTCAGCTCCTTCTTTTACTTCTTCTGCTGCGCCTTCAACTGCGTCTGCTGCTCCTTCTAATGCGTCAGCTGCACCTTCAACTGCATCAGTAGCTGCTTTTTCCATTTCTTCAGCTGCGCCTTGAGCTTCTTCAGCTGCTGCTTCAGTTTCTGCTGCTGGATCTTCAGTTGTTGCTGCTTTGTTACAAGCTACAAATGTAAATAGGGTAACGATTGCTAATAAAGATAATACTTTTTTCATTTTTCGAATTTTTAGGTACTTTTAAAATTGTGAACAAATATAAAAAATAGAACCAATTAAAACAGGGACGAAAATTATTTTTTTCTAAAAAAGATACTTATGGGAACGCCAGTAAAACCGAACCGTTCGCGCAATTGATTCTCAAGAAATCGCTTATATGAATCTCCAACGTATTGTGGAAGATTGCAGAAAAAAGCAAAACTCATTTTTTTAGTCTTGATCTGGGTGATGTATTTAATCTTGATATACTTCCCTTTTTTAGCTGGAGGAGGAGTCTCTTCAATCACCTCTAGCATGATGTCATTTAGTTTTGAAGTTGGAATATGCTTCTGTGTATTTTGATACACTTCGATGGCAGTTTCAACAGCTTTAAACACCCGTTGTTTGGTAAGAGCCGAAACAAAAATGATAGGCACATCCGTAAATGGAGCTATTCTTTCGTGAATTTCTTCAATATAATACTTGGTCGATTTGTGGTCTTTTTCCACTAAATCCCATTTGTTAACCAATATGACCAATCCCTTTCCATTTTTGGCTGCCAAACTAAACAAGTTCACGTCTTGCGCTTCCATGCCGATAGTAGCATCAAGGATTAACAAAACCACGTCACTAGACTCTATAGCCTTAATGCTTCGCATCACACTATAAAACTCGACGTTGTCCATCGTTTTCCCCTTCTTACGAACGCCTGCAGTATCAACCAAAGTAAAGTCCATACCAAAAGCTGAGTAATGCGTATCAATTGCATCCCGAGTGGTTCCAGCTATATCAGTAACGATGTTACGTTCTTCACCGAGTAACACGTTACACAAAGAACTTTTGCCAACATTTGGTCTTCCGATAAGCGATAACCGTGGCAAATCACTTTTCTGTGTTTCCACTTCTGGTGGCAACTGTTTTATGATTTCATCCATTAGCTCTCCAGTCCCACTTCCAGAAATCGATGACAACGGAAACAAGTGTTCGTAACCAAGGCTATAAAACTGGTGCGACATCATAAGTCTCTCGTTGTTGTCGACCTTGTTCACTACGACGATGACTGGCTTGTTTGTTTTGCGCAAGAACCGCGTAAAACTTTCATCTAAATCAGTAACACCCGTAGTTACGTCCACCATAAAAACAACCAAATCCGCTTCGGAAATCGCAATTTCAACTTGGTCTCGAATCGATTTTTCAAAGACGTCGTTTGAATTGGTAACGTACCCACCTGTATCGATAATCGTAAATTCACGATTACCCCAATCTGTGGTACCATAATGTCGATCACGCGTTACGCCAGATGAATCATCAACGATGGCTTTTCGCTCACCTTGTAATCGATTAAAAATAGTCGATTTACCCACATTGGGTCTTCCAACAATTGCAACAATTCCAGACATATTTGTATTTGTTCTTACAAAGGTCTTTCATTTCTAACGAAATCCCTTTTTGTATAAATTTTAATTGTTTTTGTAGCCGAACCTGCGAAGCTGTGTATCGTTATCGCGCCACTTTTCACGCACCTTGACAAACAATTCTAGAAACACCTTTTGATCAAGGAATTTTTCCATATCTCGTCGTGCTTCAGAACCGATTCGTTTTAAGCCAAGGCCTTTTTTCCCGATCAAAATAACTTTTTGTGAATCACGTTCACAATAGATTACGGCCGAAATTTTCACCAAGGTTTTCTTTTGTTTAAACTCTTCAACCACTACTTCAATACTGTATGGTATTTCTTGTTGGTAGTGTGTTAAAAGCTTCTCGCGAATCATTTCAGAACAAAAGAAACGCTCGTTGCGATCAGTTAATTGGTCTTCAGGGTAATAGGCAGGATGCTCAGGACAGTAGTCGTACAACATTCCCAACAAGCCTTCCACGTTAAAGCCTCTTAACGCCGAAAGAATGATGGTCTCGTTGGTCTTTATTTTTGCCTGAAACTCTTCCATTACAGATTTGACCAAGTCTTGATCCGACTCATCGATTTTGTTGAGTGCTAAAATCTTTGGACAATCAGCTTTATTGATAAGTTCTATTACATCATCGTGCAACTTCGGACTCGTCATGTCAATTAACACAACCAAAACATCCGCGTCACCAACAGCTTCCTTGACAGCAACCATCATGGCTTCCTGTAACTTGTAAGCTGGGTTGATGATACCTGGTGTATCCGAAAAAACCATTTGGCAATCATCTTGATTGTGGATGCCGATTATTCGGTGCCGAGTAGTCTGCGCTTTAGAATTTGTAATTGCCAGTTTTTGACCTAAAATGGCATTCAATAAAGTAGACTTACCCGCATTGGGTTTGCCTATAATACTGATAAAACCGGCTTTTTTAATTTCTGACATTGGGTGCAAAGGTCGTTTAATTTTTGTTCTGGAATTAACAATCCTAAAACAAAAAGAAAAAAGGGCTGGATTTATTAAAATCACGACTTATCTTTGCCCTCCCAAATCGCGGGATGGAGCAATTCAAAAGCGATAATCGGGCTCATATCCGTCAGCCGGCGGACTTAGGTTCGAGAAAAAAGAAATTAAAGTCGTAAGACTTAAGAATCAATTTGATTCGACAAAGGATAAATCGCGGGATGTGTCGCAGTGAGATGCATCGGGATCATATCCGCCAAATGGCGGACTAAGGTTCGAGCGAGGAAGATTAAATCGCGGGATGGAGCAGTGGTAGCTCGTCGGGCTCATATCCGCCAAATGGCGGACTTTAGGTTCGAGAAAAAAGAAATTAGAGTCGAAAGGCTTAAGAATCAATTTGATTCGACAAAGGATAAATCGCGGGATGTGTCGCAGTGAGATGCATCGGGATCATATCCGCCAAATGGCGGACTGAGGTTCGAGCGAGGAAGATTAAATCGCGGGATGGAGCAGTGGTAGCTCGTCGGGCTCATAACCCGAAGGTCATAGGTTCGAGTCCTATTCCCGCAACATGACAACCCTCAGGTAACTGGGGGTTTTTTTATGTCCTGAAATATGGCTGACTTCTATATTTCTATCCAAACCTAACAAAACTGTCAGTAAAAACTGTCAGTAAAACTCAAAAAAAGTCAGATTATTTTTCAGATTTAACGACCCCCCTAACCGATATAAAAATCACTTTCCTTTTTGGGGTGGCCACTGCAAAACAGCCTATAACCCAATGATTCTGTGAGAGTAATATCCAAATAGCTGTTAATCAATGAATTTGGTGTACTCTATGGCCATAGTTTGTCAGGGAGGTAAAATTGCCTGTGAGGTAACCCTAAGTCTGACGGTATTCACCGTGTTTTATCCTTTTAATCAATTTTTTATCAATGAGTTTATTTAACAAATCTGTTAATGTACGCCGTTTAATACCCAACGACGTTGCCAAAGGTTGAATCTCAGCTCGTTTAAATGTCCCTTTTGTTTTAACCCAATCATATAGCTCCTGTTGAATAACATTTAATTTGTTCTGTTGCTTATTTAATCTATCGAGCAATGAAACGCTATGCTGTAAGTAGACCTCTGAAACTAAAACCATGGCAATATCGAAGTCTTCTTCCGAACACGTCAAGATAGTGGCGTCAGACCTCAAGCCGGTTAAAGCCATTGCAATCTTGTAGGTCATTAGTCCTAATCTTTTGATATTCCCTTGTACGTCATCACTGTAAAGGGCTGAGTTGTGACTGAGCAATTCTTTAAAGGTTTGGTCAAGTTTCTCTCCTTGTTCTTTAGTCATAGCAAACTTCTGCTTTACGTTCGACTTAAATCTATCGCAGAGCGCAGCGCTGAAATTTTGAAAAACCTGTTTATTACTTTGATTAACCTCAGTCGTATAGGTCGTATTCCATATTGGTTTTGAATTGAATGAATAGTACAAAAACCGACTAAATAACCCGTCGTGAACTTGTACGTCTTCAGCGAAAGTTGAACTTTTTGAGTTAAAAACTAAGAGAGAGTTCATGCTAATTTAGTTTAAATTTCTGATACTGTTTTTTACGAGCCTTAAGTGTCCTGATTTTGGTCTTTTTCCTTTGCTTCAATTTCACTTCGCCTTTTCCGTAGTAAACCTCAGCAGGAGTTAAGTTCTGCAAAGATTCGTGGTAGCGTTTGTAGTTGTAATACTCCACGAACTCGTTGAGTTTTCTTTCCAGTTGTTCAGGACTAAAATAATTGTCTAGTTTGACCACATTCTTCATGGATCGGTGATAGCGTTCTATCTTTCCTTGGGTCTGTGGATGTAACGGACGGCCTCTAATATGCTCCATATTTTGATTGCCAAGATATTCTGCAAGTTCGTTTGAGATATAACAAGATCCATTATCAGATAGTAGTTTTGGCTTGTTGGTCTGTGACACCTCAGAGGCCAATAAGGCTTGATCTAGGGTATCTTTCACGTCTTGTGCCTTCATGCTAGAGCACAGCCTCCAGTTGACTATAAATCGACTATAGTCATCTAATATGGTTGACAGGTAATACCAACCCCAACCGAAGATCTTGAAGTAAGTGAAGTCCGTCTGCCACATCTGGTTGACTCGTGTGGTTTTATCCTTAAAACTGTCCGAAGCACTCATGATTCTAAAGGATGGTGTGGTTATTAATCCATTTTCTTTTAGTATGCGATAAACACTAGATTCGCTGATGTAATAGCTGTACGTATCGGTAATATGCCAGGCCACTTCACGTGACGAAAGCTCTGGCCTTTCTAAAGCTATCTCAACTACCTTGTCCCGGTCTTGCTCATTGATTCTATTCCAAGAACCTTGCCTTTTGCTGGGCTTACGTGCCAGTCCTTCATAGCCTAACTCGGTGTAAGCTCTGTACCAGTTGTAAAATGTTGTTTTGTTAATTTTAAGCTCTCTCAGAGTGCGGATAACACCCAAATCTGATTGCTCTACAAGTTGAATCAACTCGTATTTCTCTTGTTGACTGTAATGCATATACTTGGGCCTTATGAGTCTTCTCCATTTACGTTTTTTTTCAAAGTTCTTACCTCTAGGGATAGTTCAGCTACCAGTTCTTTTAATGAACGGTTTTCCCCCTTGAGCTCTTGAACTTCTGTAGTGCTGGCCTCACGCATGGTATCGCCTGTTAAACGACGTTTGCCTGCTTCCATGAAGTCTTTGGCCCACTTGTAATAGTTGCCCTGGCTAATACCTTCTTTTCGACATAACTCGGCAATCGTGGTTTCTCCACGCATACCTTCAATAATGATTCTAATCTTTTCTTCTGAACTGTAGACCTTTCTAGTCTTTCTTTTTAATTCACTGATCAGTGAACTTGTACTTTTCTTCTTTACCATCTCTGGGTGATTTAAAGGGTTATAAATATATTAAAACCTCTCTCTTAAATCTTTACCCTTAATAGTTCACTTTTTGCTGACGGTATACACGTCTTACTCCATTTCCGTTGTCATACGTTTTATGCAATTTGACAGCGTAAAAAGAAGTTGACTTACAGTGTGCTATTATTAGTTTTGTGTAATCTTAAAGATCGTTATGAAAATCAAAGTAATCTCTGCCCTATTTCTCATATCCCTGTTCTCAACATCGTGTACAGAATTGAATGACGTATTGGAAGATACAGGCCTAACAGAACAAGAGGTAGTAGAAGGACTAAAGTCAGCACTTACCGTAGGAACAGACACTTCAGTTACGGTTTTGTCTGCCGTAAACGGGTATCTCGGAGATGATTTGGTTAAAATATTATTGCCAGATGAAGCTTCAGTGATTGTGACAAATATTGCTAAGGTGCCTGGTGGCAACTTGTTAATCGACAAGACAATTGAAGCCATAAATAGATCAGCGGAAGATGCGGCCCCCGAAGCAAAGGAAATCTTTGTATCAGCGATTACCAGCATTACAATTGCAGACGGATTTGCAATTCTAAATGGGGAAAACAATGCCGCAACTGAATACTTGAAAAGCAATACAACAACCGAATTAACTGCCGCATTTGAGCCTAAAATTAGCACCTCCCTCAATAAGAAGTTAGTTGGAAACATCTCAGCAGAAAGTGCGTATGCTGATTTAATCAAGGCTTACAATACAGCATCTCTCAATGGTCTGTTGTTTCCAATGGTCACAACAAATTCCCTTACAGAGCATACAACAAACAAGGCACTCTCTGGACTGTTTGTGAAAGTATCGGTCGAAGAAGAAAACATTCGGACTAAAGCGTCGCATCGTGTTAACGATATTCTTCAAAAGGTGTTTGGAGAGTAGGATAAGACCATTAACATAACCCGAACCCATTTTAAGCATGATCATTTGGGGTTTCTAATGTGTGTCAACAAGATATTAAACCAACAACTATTTAACTGTTCTACTTTCATTTTAACCCATATTTGCACCATGTCAACCGATACAAACGAAAAGTGGAAATTCATTTTATCTCAACTGGAAAGTCAGTTTGGAAAACGTTTAGATATGAACGCCATTTTACTCATCATTGGCATTCGAGAATTGGGTAGTCTGAAAGACAAATTCACAAAAGAAGAAAAAGTAAGGCTCATGCACATTGCTGTGTGTCGGTTATTTAGCAAAAGCGGATATTACGAATTGATAGGTGTGAACAGCAAAGGTTGGCCGGAGTGGAAAAAGTTAGAAGACCTCCCTTTCATCGACGTTTTTGAACAAGAAAGCTTAATACGACAGTATATCGTAGATTACTTCGAAGAAGAGGAAATTTATTAATTACTTCGGTACTTCAATCACAAGCTTTTCGCCTTGCTTCACAATCAAATGATCGTCTCTTATCCACGGATTTAACAACCGAACCGTTTTGTAATTTGTGCCGTTCTGTAACGCAAATTCAGCTAAATCGGATATAGTGGTATCAACACTTATATTAACATGTAGGTGTGTTGGTGTAATATTCACTCTTCTTAAGACTAAATCCATAGTCTGATGGATTCTCCATAATTAACTTGTAAGCGATTAATCTAAAGACATATCGGCTTGTTTCCGTATTCATGAACAATTCATAGTATGTATCTACCTTCTGGTTCGATAAATCACGTTTCACTCCATACAATCCGCGATTGTATGCCGCAGCTGCTAATGTCCATGTACCCAATTCTGATTTCGCATTTTTCAAATACGCACATGCTGCTCTTGTGGCCTTCTCAATATGATACCGTTCATCAATTTCATTATTGATCTCTAATCCATACGATTCACCAGTGGATTTCATAAACTGCCAAACACCTCTTGCACCAGCAGGGGAGACCGCATTTGTCAATCCGCTTTCCGCAACGGCTAAATATTTAAAGTCCGTTGGAACGCCCTCCTCCTTTAAAATCTTATCCATCATTGGAAAATACTTACCACTTCGCTTTAACAACAACAGGGTATTAGATTGCCAATAGGTATTACTCAATAGTTCGCGTTCTAGCCTTTCTTTAACCTCCCAGTTCCATTGAGGCACCAACTCACCACACAATAAGATTGTGTCTGGAATTGGTGGCATGGCAATATGGTATTTTGAATTGAAATCTGTCGAAATAGCCTCTAAATCCTCAATACCTTCACCCGCACGTGAGGCACTTAAGACAAGTCCCAAACTCATGACAAGAATGACAGCAATACCAATTTTAGGTGCTATTTTCATATTAGAAATAAAATTTTAAGTCGAAAGTCAACCCCGTAATACTACCATTGTTTCCAGTGGCTGGGAATACGTTATCGAGTTTTAAGTTGTTGTTAATATTAACCAAACCAAAACGAACACTAGGTCGTAATCCAAAATAGTAAAAGTCAAAATGATAACCTACCACGGCGCTCACATCAAACTCGTGAAATCCATAACCTTTATACGTTGCTTTTATGTCGTTTGGCTTTACATAAATTTCAGATTGTAACAAATACGCGGGTTCAAGACCTAACGTTAAATATCTGTTTTCCGCACTCCCACTCATGTTAATCATCGCGTTAATCGGTAAGTCTAGATATATGAACTTTACCGCGCTGTATGCGTCGGTTACGCCGTTATCAAACAAAGAACCTCTAAATGACGCGTTCAATTCTGCGCCAAGGTGCATCGACTTGCTTAGTTTCTGGCGATACGCGGCACCCAATACAATGGCACTCTTTGGTCGAGGATTTTCAAGCTCTGTACCCAACAGTGTTGCCACATTGATCCCAGTATTCATCCCAACCTTAAACTTACTAGATTTTGGAAATGGCTGAGCCACCACTTGGGTTACAAGTAAGCTAAACAACAATATAGTTAATACCTTAAAACGCATCGTCTGTTTATTAACGTATCAGTTTACCTTTTCGTTTACTCTATCGATTTTCCTTTCAATGCCGTGGCAATTGTTTGATCCATCATTCTCTCGGCAAAGGGCTTGGTGAAATCATTCAACTCGTCCTGAGCATTTTGTATTTTTTCCTTGTCTTTCTCTTCAATAGCCGTCAACAAATTTGAAACCAATTTTTCAATTTCGCTAACTTCAATTTTAGACAACTCATGCCGGTTCTGCACGACAAATTTTTCCGTGCTCTTGATTAAGTATTCAGATTCATTGATTGCCTCATGTAAGACACGATAATCCATGTCTTGTTGGGCATTTGACAAAGAATCCAGTAACATTTGTTCTACCTCCTTATCGGTTAAACCATATTGAGGTTTCACATCGATGGATTGCTCAACGCCTGATCTTAATTCTTTGGCTTTCACTTTTAAAATGCCATCGGCATCCAAAACAAAGGCAATTTCAATTTTCGGCAAGCCTGCAGGCATAGCAGGTATTCCAGACAAAACAAACTCGGCCAATTTTCTATTCTCAGAAACTTTATCGCGTTCCCCTTGAAACACCGAAATTTTCAGATTGACTTGTCCGTCAATAGATGTTGTATAATTCCGACCTGCTTTAAACGGAACTCGAGAATTGCGCGGTATGATAACATCCATTAAACCACCCAATGTTTCGATACCTAAAGAAAGTGGTGTAACATCTAATAACAAAAGATCTCTCCTGTTACCAGCCAATATATCCGCCTCAATGGCCGCCCCAAGCGCAACAATTTCGTCAGGATTTAAGCTATTTTCTATGGTACTCTGGTTGAAAAATGCGGAAACCGTGTTCACAACATAGGGAAGTCTGGTCGATCCACCTACAAATACAACTTCCTCAATGTTCGATAATGCTAAACCAGAATCCTTTAAAGCGTCTTTACAACGATCAATCGTTTTGTTAACCAACGGTTCAACCAAGGTATTTAATTCTTGGTCACTTAAGGTGAACGATTTCTCCATGAACTTTCCTGAAAAAGAAAAGCCGTTACTAACAGAAATTTTCGCTTTCTCAGCTAATAATCTTAACTCTTGAAGGCTATTGGCTGACAGGCATTTCTCCTCTATATCATGGCTTGCTAGCCAATGTAATACAATCGCTCGATCGAAGTCATCCCCACCTAAAAAAGTATCACCATTGATCGACAAGACTTCAAAAATGCCATCTTCGATTCTGAGTATCGAAATATCAAATGTTCCACCACCTAAGTCATAAACCGCTACCGTTTTCTGCACTTCTCTATCCAGCCCAATACCATAAGCCAAACTAGCAGCTGTAGGTTCGTTCACAATTCTAAGTACCTCAAGACCAGCTAATTTGCCTGCATCTCTAGTTGCTTGTCTTTGGGCGTCGTTGAAATAGGCAGGAACCGTAATTACCGCCTTCGAAACCTGTTGACCCAGGTTTTTCTCTGCTTTATTCTTTAGTTCTTTTAGTATTTCAGCCGACAATTCAATGGGAGAATAAAATTGGTTGCCTAGTTTGATTTTGACCAATCGGTCGTCCTCTTCATTGATAATTTTGTAGCCATACTCTGACTCAAAATCAGCTACATCATTAAACGATTTGCCTAACAACCTTTTGACTGAATACACAGTTTGCTCAGGATGTTGAATCAGCATTTCTTTAGCGGCATCTCCAACCAAAAAATATCCATCTTCATGTCTGAAAATGACAGATGGGGTAATGACGTGGTTATTGGCTGCATCAGCTAATGCAACTGGTTGTTGCGTATCTTGATCTATAACAGCCACCAGACTATTGGTAGTACCAAGATCGATACCAACCACAATATCTTTTTGTTTCTCAACGGTACCTGAACTCAGGTTAATTGGAATTTTTGCCATCGCTGCAAAATTACTACAATGAGTAGGGAATTAATCCCCATATTACAGATGATTAGGTTATCAAAGGGAAATAGGTTTAAACCTGCCTTACAATACTTCCAAAATTTCTTTAATGGTAGACCTTTGGGTATAGTTTGGGTCTTTATGTAACCACTTGACAACACCGTTTTTACCAACGACAAACGTTGCAGGTATGGGCAAAACGCCGTCATCATTTCCGTTACTCTTTTTAGTCATGCCGATAATATTGGCGCGATACTTAGGTACCGTTTCTTTAGGAATTACATAATCGACCTTAAATGCTTTCATGATGGCATATGTGGAGTCCGATATAATTGAAAATTTGGAGCCTGTTTCACTTACCATTCGTTCTCGTGACTCTGGCGATTCTGGTGTAACAACAATAACTGACGTGTTTTTGGCTAATATCAGCTCTAATGAATCTGACAACGCCGACAAATGCTTACGACAATACTTACACCAAGAGCCACGGTAAAAGATAATGACATAGTTATCGGAACTGTCTAAAATCAGTTGAGATGATATAAGCGAATCGAATTGATCTACCCCAACAAATGAGGGTGCTGTATCTCCAACTTGAATATCATTTTCTTGCGCCATGGTAAATCCTGTGCACAACGTAAATAGGATCATTAATCCTGTTTTCACTTTCAATTTTCTTTCAAATGTGTTCATAAACCTAGTAACAATCTTCTTAACGGAATGTTAGTCGCCTCAGTTATCATTAAAAGACAAATTAAGAATGATAAATTCGTACGACATGAACACAATCACAGCCATAATCATTGACGACATCGAAGACGCTCGTAACATTTTGAAAGTCGACTTGGCTGATGTCGCACCCGAAATACAAGTTATTGGTGAAGCAGACGGTGTAATGCAAGGTGTAAAACTGCTCGCAAAGCATACGCCAGACATTCTTTTTTTAGACATTCAAATGCCAGATGGCGATGGTTTTGACCTACTAGAAATGCTTCCAACCAAACCATTTAAAACCATTTTCACCACAGCTAGCGACGAACATGCTTTAAAGGCTTTTCGGTTTTCGGCGGTCGATTATTTGTTAAAACCCATTAATCCGGAAGACTTAAGAATTGCTATCGATAAGGCTAAAATATCCAAAGACAGCCCTCAAAATCTTGAGATTCTGCAAGAAAACATTGGTCGACAAATCGATAAAATGGAACGCATAGTGCTCAACACGCAAGAAAAAATGCATGTCTTGCGCTTATCGGAAATCATTCGTTTGGAGTCAGATGTGAACTACACCAAATTTTACCTCACGAACGGTCAGAAGGTAATGGTTACCAAGACATTGAAAGAGTATGACGAAATGTTGAGCGGTAATGGATTTATACGGGCACACCAATCACATTTAGTGAACAACGACCACATCGTTGAGTTTCTTAAAGCCGATGGTGGTCAAATCAATTTAACAGACGGTAGTTATGTACCTGTATCATCTCGAAGAAGAGCAATAGTTTTACAAGCGCTCGAGGCGTTGTAATTAGAAATGTGTTTTTGTAACTCGCTTATGCCGTTGATTCAATTCCATTAATGCTGCACTCCCATACCAAGGTTTTAATTCCATGATTAAACTTCCTGCTTGAATAGCTGGGTCTGTTTTCGTCAATGCCTCGGCCTCTTCGATGGTCTTGACGTCAAAAATATAAATCCCACGCAAATCTCCGGTATCAAGAAAAGGCCCAGCCAACACCAGGTCTCCGTTATCTGCCATTCTACCGATATTCTCTAAATGTGCCATTTGCAACTCCATGGCTCTCACAGAGTCCAACGACCTGTTGGGTCCTTTTTTCAAAAATGCCATCACATATTGATGCATGCCATATTCATCGGCTTCCAATGCCTCGGCAAGCAATGAATCATATGTAATTTCCTGATTTGTATGGGTTTTGGTTGTTGACTCACCATTGGAGCAAGACACCAGGAGTAAACAAAAACCTGTAACCAACAATATCATTACGTTTAAAGACTTCCTTGGATTAACTATTGTAATTGTCATAAGGCAACGAACTTATCGAATTCCGCGTCAACAAATAAAATAAGTGTGTAATTTTGATTAAACTAATATACAATGCAAACCTCTGTCTTACGTAAACTTAGTTTACTCGTTGCTGTTGTTCTTTTAACGCTGACCCAGGGTCTAGCACAATCATTTAAAATTTCTCCCAACGGTACTGTTAACCTCTCTAGTGGCAAATCACTCACCATAGAAGCCACATCTGGTTTCGCAAAATATAGTTGGAATACTAGGGAAACAACAAGAACCATTAAAGTCTCAAGTACGGGCACATACTATTGTACGGCTGCCGACAAAACAGGTAAAACGTATAGTGATACGGTACATGTAAATGTGGTAAAAGCTTTTGAGCCAAAGTTGTCAATCACGCCTTCTAATCGAACCGTTTGTCTTGGCGATTCTTTGAGCATTGATGTTGTCAATAAATTCAAGTCCTATGAATGGAGCGACCGCTCGACCAAACCATATCTCGTTTTATATCCAAAATCATCTGGATACGTTACGTTGATGGTAACAGATTCAAATGGTTGTAAATCTGAAACGAAGATTCAATACTCAGTGAAATCATGTGGAAGCACATCAGGTTGTGATAGTTTAATTAGTGCTTGGCCTGACTCAACTATTTGTGGGTCAAATGATTCCATAGTTCTGGAAGCCAAAAGTGGTTTTACCAATTACTTGTGGAACGATGGTGACACCAAGCGAGTGAAGACCATTCGTTATTCTGGTACTTACACCTTAAAAACGAAGGATAAAAATGGCAATTACTGTTACGACACTATTGTCATTAAAGGTGGAAGTGGCCGATTAAGTATTACAGCAAAGACTAAAGAAATTTGTAAAGGCGATTCTGTACAGTTAATCGCTTCTGAAGGCTTCAAAAAATACGCGTGGAACACCGGGTCAAAAGACCGAAAGATTTTTGTGAAACCTACCAGTACAACTGGATACGTTGTTGAAGCAATAGATAGTTTTGGCTGTGAATACCGCGAAGACATCAAGATTACCGTAAAATCATGTGACGACTGTGATGACCTACTTGGAGCATCCAAAAAAGTGTTATGTGGCGAAAAGGACTCTGTCATTATTGAAGGTAAATCTGGGTTTAAAACCTACAAATGGAGTACTGGAAGCAACGACCGAGTAATTAAAGTGAAGAAAAAAGGTTGGTATGTGTTAACCGCCACCACACAATATGGGAAAGAGTGTAAAGACAGTATTTACATAGGTCAAGGTGGTAAAGCTTTAAAAGCCTATTCAAATCCTAATCCCGCAGTTGTTTGTCCTGGTGACAAAGTGGTCATTGAAGTCACTGGCGGCTTCAAAACATACTGGTGGAATACAGGCCATCGTTACGATCGTGCAGAGCTTTATTTAAAGGAAACCAAAACGGTTGTGATTGAAGCTGTTGATTCAAATGGCTGTAGTGCAAGAGTCGAAGTTAAAATTACCGTAAAAGACACTTGTGACAAAAACAAATGTCCAAAAATCATTGAATACTGGCCAAAGAAAACTTTATGTGGAGATAAGGACTCCATTAGCTTGGAAGCCAAAAGTGGATACTCAAACTATGTATGGAGTACACGTGAAACAGGAAGGGCTATTTGGGTCAAGAAAAAGGGATGGTATTATCTAGACTTTAAAGACTCAAGTGGAAATACATGTCGCGACAGTATATATATAGGCAGCGGTTCTTCTAAATCTTTAAAAATTGAAGTGACTCCTGGCAAACCGTATTGTATTGGTGATACTGTCTACGCAATTGCATCTAAAGGATTTAAAACGTACGGATGGAGTACCAAAAGCAAAGACCGCATTATTGAAATCGTTCTAAAAGAAAGAATAAAACTTGTGGTTGAAGCGGTTGATTCTAATGGTTGTGAAGCGCGTGCCGAACTTGTCATTGAGCCTGATTCGTGTAATTCTAGTGTTGATTTGATTTCCAAGGTACATTTAGTGATTGCACCCAACCCAATTCAAAACACAGTTAATATATCTGCAGAGTATCCAATTTCAAAAATTGAGATTGTTTCTTTAGAAGGAAAATCCATTATGGTATTCGAAAATGGTCAAAACACGGAAGTTTTAGATCTTAGACATTTGCCAAACGGTATGTACGTGTTAAGAGTTGTAACGCCATTGGGTACTGTAAACAAAAAAATAATTAAAGAATAACCCTTTTACTATGACCAAACTATTTCTCGGTCTGTTCTGTACTGTTCTCTTTTTTAGCAACAGTATGGCGCAAGATACGACAGTCACTTATTACGATAAGGACTGGAAAGAGACGACTTCTGAAGACTACACCTATTACGGAAAACTGTTTCAAGACAGTGAGGGTGTATGGGTAAAAAACGACTTCTATCGCAATGGGCAAATCCAAATGATTGGTCATTATAAAACGGAAGAAGCAAAGGAATCATATGGTTTGTTAATTTACTTTCATGAAAACGGGGATACTTCGTCCATTAAAGATTTTAAGTCCGATACCATTCCAGCATTTCTAACAGAGTTTTACGAGAATGGCCAAGCAAGTGTCCGAACCTACATTCTTAACAAAGTACAGCACGGTCAAACGTATTACTATCACGAAAATGGTGAGCTTTCATCCGAAGGTATGTTTGAGCATGGTGACAGAGTTGGTAAATGGAATTATTACGACGATGAAGGACAATTTTTGGCATCGGAAACGTTTGTTTTAGAGTTTAATACCACTTGTGGTTATAAAATAGATTTCCCGAATGACCGCTGGATATACATGAGTGAAGATAACCACGGAGATAAAGTGAAGAACACTTCTCTGGATATTTTTTACCGCAAAGGCGTTTACGACAAAAAAGGTGGGGAATTGCCTTTTGCCATGTATACGGCCTGCTTACATAAAGTGCCCACCGACAGGGTTTCACATAAAACGGTAGGGAAAATATTTTTAAAAAATAAAGGCGTTAAATACAAGGAAGTCAAAGAATATAAAGGCATAACGTTTGACTTTTCTGGCTCGATATATCTCTATACGGATACAGATTTCGATCAAAAGGTAACCGCCTTACTTTTCATGGACCAACAAGGCACAAATGTGATGGAGCTCATCTTTCATTTCGACAAGAAAGTATCGCTTGAAGAGTTAGAAGATATCAAAGAAATTGTGAACAGTTTGAGGTGGTAATTACCTTAAATACCCTCCAATCAAATCTGTAAACGCCGTTTTGTCCTCGAAGAATTTTCGGCTTAACTTGGAATGTTCAGCGAGCCCATAAAGGATAAATTCCATCCAAACGTATTTATCCATTTTACCCGAATCAGAAATATACTGATCCACGGTATCTCCAAGACCATGTACCCGATTTAGTTCTCGGGCATATTTTGCATCAGAAGCGTCAAAGTCAATTTGAACACTCTTTCCGTTTTCAAACCACTCAATGACATTGGCGAATGGGTCATTTTCATCCTTTGACCGCTTGTCGTTTATTGGTAGGTACCTTTCGAATAAAGTCCGTATTGCTTTGCCAATTAAGATATTGGCTACATTGTACGGTCCCTCCTGTTCTCCTTCGTAAACCATTTCAATCTTCCCCGTAATACTAGGTATGATGCCATGGAGGTCGCCAATTCTAACCGTCGTCTTACGATCGTTGTTCAAACATGACCTACGTTCAGCGTTTGAAACCAAATTTTCTAAAGCCGTTATACTTAGTCGTGCAGAGACACCACTTTTATGATCCACATATTCATTATCTCTAGCTTCCATAACGACTTGCTCAACTAAGTCTCGCAGTAACTCTGGAATAATAACGGTTTGTAGTTGCTGGTCTGGAAGATTGGCTTCTTGCTTTGTGATGGCTTTGGCAATCTCTATCGTTTTAGGATAATGTGTCAATATCTGGCTACCAATCCTATCTTTCAATGGCGTCACAATGCTCCCCCGATTGGTATAATCCTCTGGGTTGGCTGTAAAAATGAATTGTGTATCCAACTTAAGCCTAAACTTAAACCCACGAATTTGTACATCTCCTTCTTGAAGTATATTGAATAGGGCAACTTGTATTCTAGCCTGTAAATCAGGCATTTCATTAATGACGAATATGCAACGATTGGCTCTAGGTATGATGCCAAAATGAATCACACGTTCATCGTTGTAATTTAGTTTTTCATTCACGGCCTTTATTGGATCCACATCACCAATTAAATCCGCAACAGAAACGTCTGGTGTTGCCAATTTTTCAACATATCGATCTTCCTTATGCAGCCATGTAATGGGTGTTAGGTCCCCTTTTTCGGCAACTAATTGACGGCCATAAAAACTGATGGGACCCATCGGGTCATCGTTTAATTCTGAACCTGCAATGATTGGAATATAATCGTCCAAGAGATGCACAAGCATTCTCGCCAATTTTGTTTTGGCTTGACCACGTAAACCCAACAAATTCATGTTGTGTCGGCTTAGTATTGCTCGTTCAATATCTGGAATAACCGTGTTTTCAAAACCCCACACGCCTGGAAAAGTCTCCTCCTTTTTTGCCAATTTATGCAGCAAATTTGTCCTAAGCTCTTCTTTAATAGACTTTGGTATGTAACCGGCTGCTTTAAGCTTGCCTAGTGTGTCAATCTTTAAATAATCCTTCAAATTTATCTTGTTTTTCTTTTGTTCTGAGCGTAGTCGTGAATCACAAACTGGCCTAAATTATCCAAGCCACTATAAAAGGCTTTTCCTTTGGCTTCTTCTGTAAATTCGGAAATAAACTGTTGCAAATATGGGTCCTGGGCAATCATGAAAGTCGTTACATTAATTTTTTGTCTACGACATGAGGCTGCCTCATTTAAAGTCTTGTTTACAATCTTCCGATCCAATCCAAAACTGTTTTGATAGTATCCTCCATTTTCGTTTAAGCAACTTGGTTTGCCATCGGTAATCATCAAAATTTGTTTGTTTGGGTTACGCTTTCTCTTCAACAAATTTTGAGCGAGCTTCAATCCAGCAACAGTATTTGTATGATAGGGCCCAACCTGTAAGTATGGCAAGTCTTTTAGTTTAATTTCCCAAGCGTCATTGCCAAATACAATTATGTCCAAGGTGTCTTTCGGATACTTTGTGCGTATATATTCTGCCAAGGCCATAGCCACCTTTTTCGCTGGTGTAATTCGATCTTCACCATATAATATCATGCTGTGGCTGATGTCAATCATCAACACAGAACTTGTCTGCGTCTTCAGGTCAGTTTCTCTTACAAGTAAATCGTCAGATGACAACATCCAATCATCAGTTCCCATGCGAATCTGAGCGTTTTGCAAACTCTCTGTTAGGGCAATTTTATCTAAGCCATCTCCAAATTGGTAATGACGCACTTCAGGTTGAATCTCATCCCCTTTACCTGAAAAAGAACTTGAATGATCTCCCGGTCCGGACTTACGGATCTTTCCAAATATTTCGTTCAAAGCAGTTTGGCGGATGGATTGTTCCATTTTAGAGGATAAGGTGTAATTTTCTGAACCTTCCTCATTTAGGTACCCCCGTTTTTTCAAATCCTCAATGAAGTCGCCCATGCCGTATGAATCGGTAGTCAGTTTGTGTTCTCTATCGATTTCGTTCATCCAATCCAAGGCTTCACCAACGTCTCCACTGGTGTGCACAAGAAGCTCCTTGAAAAGGTTAAACAACCTTTCAAACGGGCCTTTGTTATTCCCTTTAGGAATGAATTTTTCAAAATGAATTCCGCGCATGAGTATCGACTTTGGTAAAAGTACCATTTATTCAAACAGAACCATACGTTAATTGTTTTGCTAAACCGTTGGGAGTCAGTTCTGTAATCGCAATGTCAAATGGTAAAAATCATAAATCTTTTACGGACTGAATGCGTTATCTTTATACGTGAAAAGATAAAATACACTTACAATGACGAATTTAGCTTGCCCCAACTGCCACCATCACAAGTTTGAAATCAAACCTGTCTCTGGCAACAAATTACTTGACAAAATTGAAAAAACGCTGGTAGCCGTAGGCTTCCCAACTAAATGGTTTCACAACATTTTGATGCGTTGTAAAACTTGTAAATATTACTGGAGGGCTTAGGGCCTACCAATCATCTTTCTTTTCGGCTTCGCCGACCTTCATATAGCTTTCCAAACTTTCAGTCAGTTCGTCAAAGTATTTAATCGTTTGTTCTATATATGAAGTATACTCTTCCTTGTTATAGTTGTTCTGAGTTGAATCCGCCCATTGGCTTACATCATAGTATGATGGTTTTTCCCATCTAATGGCATCAATAAAATATCTGTATTTCCCGTCTTTAAATTGAAGTGTGATTTGGTATGACACGAATCCAGCATTTGGATTAACATGTCCTTTGTTTTCAACACGCGATAATTTATACCTCGCACGTCCCACAATTTTCCCACCTTCAGCATCTTGTGTTTTCATCACACCATTTGGATTGGTGTAATACTTATTAATCCAGGCGATACCTCTATCATACAATTGTTTGGTGGTGAGGCCAGCGATATCTGATCCATTTGTGTATTCGGCTTTACCAGATTCATTTGTTGGTATTTCTTGAGCACTTACAAAACTTGCAATTAGCAAAAAGGCGATTGTTTGTAATATCTTCATTTGTGAATGTGTAATTTAAGAACGCAATTTATTTGTTTTGATTATCTATTCCATAAACTGTTCCAAACTTGTTTCCGTAATTCAACATAGCCTACTTTTGTTGCGTGAATTTTTTATCTCATTACTACTTTGATAGCATCCCAGGCAAACCATACTTTAATCTAGGTTTAATTTTTCCTGACATCCTGCGAAATTTTGTGAGAGGTAGTAAATTGAACCTTACCATCGAAATGAACGATGCTCCAGATCAAGCCGAGTTATTAAAGGGTTGTATTCAGCACGTACAAAGTGATAAAGTGTTTCATGCTTGGCAAGGCTTTCACGATTCAATGGATTTCGTAACCCAAAACATTCGAGCAAGTGAACATGACATTGACAAAGATTGGTTCATTTCACACATACTTGTCGAGCTAACGATGGATCATTACCTCATTAAAAAACATGATACGCTGGCTAGTAAGCTATACACGGATTTTGAAATGGTAGATACCGTTCAAATGCATTCTTTCCTTCAACGTCATGATTTCTCTAACTTTGATTTATTCCAGAATGGTTTTGACCGTTTTATGAAGGTTCGGTATCTTGAATCCTACACAGAAGAAGATAATATTGTGTACGCTTTAGGTCGAATTTGTACTAAAATGAAACTACAACCGTTCTCGGAAGTACAAAAGCAATTACTTAAATCAATCGTTCAAGCATTGACATTAAAAATGCCTGCGCTGGTTGCAGAACTCAAAGTTGAATTGAAATAATGAAAAAATCACTGCTTTCTATACTACTCGTATTTATCACTGTTTCGTGCTTCGGGCAGGGTACTCCAAAATATTCCAATGAATTTTTATTTGTCGGTGTTGGAGCAAAAGGCTTTGGCATGTCGCAATCTGTTGTTGCATCAGTTGATGACGTAACCGCGGGTTACTGGAACCCAGCAGGTCTTGTGCATCTTAAAGACAAAATTCAGTTGAGTTATATGCACTCAAATTATTTTGCGGGTATTGCCAATTACGATTATAGCGGTCTTGCGTTTAAAGCTGGAGAAAACAATGTAATGGCTTTTTCATTTGTAAGAATGGGCGTTGACGGCATACCGAACACGTTAGACATTTGGAAAAACGGACAGTTAAATTATGATTTGATTACCGAATTCTCAGCCGTAGACTATTCATTTATGTTTAGCTATGCACAAAAATTATTAAAAGATGGTCTGAGCTTTGGTGGTACTGCCAAAATAATTAGAAGAAAAGCTGGTGAATTTGCATCCGCTTGGGGATTCGGAATCGACGCTGGATTACAATATAAACTTGAAAACAATTGGCGATTTGCCTTAGTGGCAAGAGACGTAACCAGCACATTTAACGCATGGAACTTTACGTTTACCGACGCTCAAAAAGAGGTGTTGACACAGCAAAACCAAGAATTGCCTCAAAACTCATTGGAAATAACGTTACCTCGACTCATTTTAGGTGCTGCGAAGCGAATTGAATTTGGCGATGACTATACATTCGATGCTGAATTAAATGCAGACCTAACGACTGATGGAAAACGTAACACGGTGATTAAAACCGATGTAGTCAGTGTTGACCCTCACTTAGGAATCCAATTTGGCTATGCAGATTTAGTGTTTTTGAGAGGTGGGGTTGGGAATGTTCAAAAAGTAACCGACATCGATAACAAAGAATTATGGTCATTTCAACCCAACATTGGTGTTGGTGTGAACCTTGACAAATTTGCAATAGATTATGCCATGGCGAATGTAGCGTCAACAGCAGCGACGAATTATTCTCATGTATTTTCTATTCGATTCAAAATAAACTCAAGCGAAGATTAATCGTTAGTTGACATATGAAAGTAGGCATTGTAGGAGCAGGAACCATGGGGGCAGGAATAGCGCAAGTTTGTGCAATGGCAGGTCATGAAGTAATCTTGTTTGATTTAAATCCCAAAGCAGTTGAAAACGCACGTGCGTCCATTACTAAAAATTTAGATAAAGGTATCAGCCTTGGTAAGACGACGGAAGAAATTAAATCTACCGCCTTAAATCTGCTATCAACTACGTTTAACCTCGAAGATTTAAAAGTAGATTTGGTGATTGAAGCCATTGTTGAACGACTGGATGTAAAGGTGAAGCTATTTAAAGAATTGGCTGAAATTAACGGCGAAAAAACCATTCTCGCGACCAATACATCGTCAATACCCATAACCCAAATATCGGCTGCCATCCCTCACCCTGAGAGAGTAGTCGGCATACATTTCTTTAATCCAGCACATATCATGCGATTGGTTGAAGTAGTTAGCGGTGCACATACTTCAGAAGAAGTGGCCAAAACAGCTTTTGATCTTGTCAAGCAGATCAAAAAAACACCGATTATGGCCAAGGATTCTCCAGGATTCATTGTAAATCGGGTAGCTAGGCACTATTACGTTGAAGGACTAAAGGTTTTAGAAGAAAATGTGGCGACACATGAAGACATTGATGCCTTGTTAGAATCAAGTGGATTTAAAATGGGTCCGTTTAGGTTAATGGACTTAATTGGTGTAGAAACCAATTTCTCTGTAACAGAATCTATGTATAACCTATTTTACCAAGACAGTAAGTTTAGGCCAAGCAGAATTCAAAAACAAAAAGTAGACGCAGGACATCATGGACGAAAGTCTGGTAAAGGATTTTACACCTATGCGAAGAATTAGTATCATACTATGTATTGCATTCATCGCTTCGTCATGTGGCGACAATACACCCACAAACGGACAAGTATTTATACCTGACGTTCCGGTGAGTATAACTGTGAATATGGAATTGCCCTCGCACTACCATTTGCAAAATTTAGGAGGATATTCATTGTTGGATGGAGGACATAGAGGAATTTTCTTAGTCCACAATTTTGACGACGAATATTATGCCTTAGAAAGGACGTGTACCTTTACTCCAGACAACGCGTGTGCGCATATTCAGATAGACACATCCAACATCCAACTGCGGTGCGGGACCTATGCCCAAGATACGTTTGCCCAATGTTGTCAAAGCTTATACAGCTTTGATGGATTTGTGCTTCAGGGGCCAAGTCAGTTTGCTTTAAAGCGTTACAATGTTTTTAAGAATGGAAGTTTGCTAACCATTCGTAACTAGTCGATTTTAGAGTCTCTATTTAGTGTTTCTTAAACACATATTCTAAGTTTAAATCAAATATTTATTAGATAATTCGCCATTATCCCTTATTTAATGGTATTTTTGCGACTTAATAATTTATTTAATGAGTACTGGAACAGTAAAATTTTTCAATAATTCCAAAGGATTTGGTTTTATCACACCGGAAGACGGTGGTAAGGACGTTTTCGTCCATGTTAATGGTTTAACCGATGAGATTACAGAGGGTGACAAAGTAAGCTACGACGTAGAAGAAGGCAGAAAAGGGTTAAACGCTGTTAATGTAAAAATCGTTTAATCTCAATTCTTTAAGATATTGAAATCGAAAGCCTATCACAGTTGATAGGCTTTTTTGTTGCCTAAAATTTCGAAAATCTATCACCGCAACGTATCTTTAGCACCAGAAAATTGATATTTTGACCAAAGAAGAAACCATCTACCATTTTTATTCAAGCCTAGGATCTGGCGATGTCAATGCCATGATTAGTTGTTATCACCCCGAAGTTGTGTTTGAAGACCCCGTTTTTGGCGAGCTCCGCGGAGACCGCGTTTCAAATATGTGGCGAATGCTGCTTAACAATGCGGAAACTCCTCCAACAATTAAGGTAGAAGGCATGCAGCTATTACGTGGTACAGTAGGATGTATTTGGACCGCAAAATATACGTATGGTAAAAACAAACGTACGATTCACAACGTAGTAGAATCGCACTTTGTGTTTAAGGGAGATCTTATCATCGACCATAGAGACAAATTCGACCTGTATATTTGGATTAAGCAAGCTGCAGGTATGGCTGGATTTCTATTCGGTTGGACTAAGCCATATCACAAAGCCCTGAGAAAAAAAACCAATCGTTACTTAGATAAGTTTATAAAAAAGCAGAGTGTTTCTCAAAAATGAAGACAATCGGATTGAGTTTTATACGCTTGTTTTCTATTTCCCTATAAGCTATAAATGGCTAGGTATTGTTTCAAAAGGAAGTTTGGATTTGTTAATATGACACCAGATGCGATTTACTTGACAAGTACTGGAAACTGGACTGAAATCGATCGTTTATCCGAAAAATCTAAAGCATCTATAAAGAAAAACGCGTGGCGCAAAACAAGAATAAAGCTCTTCCTTTATCCAAGCTTATTAGTACTTGCCGGCATTGTCATTTCAGAAATGAGTCACCTTAACCTTATGTCAGTTTCGTTAATCGCCGGTGTTGCTGGTGGTGTCGCCTTGATAAAGTATTTCTCAAGTGACTTAGGAAATGTATATAAAATTCCGGTAGATAAAATCATACGTACCGAAATCTCCGACTCCGATGTCACCATTTACTTCCTCGATTCAGGGGGGAAACCAACAGAAGAAGAAATTTTTGAACTTGAAAATGAAGCCATTGAAAAACTGGCAAAATGGGCCAACGAATTTCCAACCAAGTAAGCCCTGAAACACCTATAAAAATCCCTTTTATATTTATTTTATAAATTGAAGTAAAATTCTATCTTTGCAGCGTTAGTAAGAGATAGGAAAGAGGGAATTTAAATTCCCTCTTTTTTTTACGCAAAGAATATGACGCTGGTCGATACTATAAAATCATTGGTTGAGGAAGAACTTCAAGATTCTCCTTATTTCCTTGTGGATATAGTTGGTGGTGACCGAAGCAGAAAAATTCGAGTATTGATTGATGGTGACGAAGGAGTTACGGTTGATCAATGTTCTAAAGTGAGTCGTTCTGTATCTAAAGTGGTGGATGAAGAAACCTTTGAGGCAGACCCATTTATTTTAGAAGTGTCGAGTCCAGGAGCTGATGAACCTTTGATAAACAAAAGGCAATACAACAAGCACATTGGACGGAAACTGGATGTGGAAACGGCTGAAGGCGTAAAACAATACAAACTTATTGACGTGGTTGCTGATGGCATCATCGGAGCACCTGTTTTAGACAAGAAACAAAAGAAAAATAAAATAACGGCCGACCCAGTTACGATTGGATTCGGTGACATAATAACTTCAACTGTAGTATTATCTTTTAAGTAAAAGTATATGACTTTAGGACTAGTAGAATCGTTTGCGGAATTCAAAGAATTCAAAAACATCGACAGAGCCACGATGATGGCTGTAATGGAAGATGTATTCCGAAGCATGCTTCGTAAGAAATATGGCGATGACTCTAATTTTGACATCATCATCAATACAGATCAAGGTGATTTAGAAATCTACCGAAATCGAAAAATTGTTGATATGGATGAAGTAGAAGATGAAAACCAAGAAATCAACATTGAGGACGCTAAAAACCTTGAAGACGATTACGAAATTGGGGAAGATGCAATTGAGGAAATTAAATTACTTAATTTTGGAAGACGTGCCATTTTAGCTGCTCGTCAAACGTTATTATCAAGAATTTTAGAACTTGAAAAAGACGAATTATTTAAGAAATATAAAGACCGAGTTGGCGAAATCATAACAGGTGAAGTTTACCAGATATGGAAACGTGAATTAATGGTTTTGGACGATGAAGGAAACGAATTAATTCTACCAAAAACTGAAATGATTGGTCGCGACTTCTTTAAGAAAGGCGACAGTGTAAGAGCGGTAGTATTAAGAGTTGAAATGCAAAACAACAATCCGCGAATCATCTTATCGAGAACGGCTCCAATATTCTTAGAGCGATTATTCGAATTAGAAGTTCCTGAAATATTAGATGGCTTAATCACTATCAAAAATGTGGTTCGTGAACCTGGAGAACGGGCTAAAGTGGCTGTAGAAAGCTATGACGACCGAATCGACCCAGTAGGTGCATGTGTTGGAATGAAAGGATCTCGGATTCATGGAATTGTACGTGAATTGAGAAATGAAAACATCGATGTAATTAACTTTACAACCAATACGCAATTGTACATTCAACGTGCCCTAAGTCCTGCGAAGGTATCAAACACCGTGCTGGACGAAGAAGAGAAGCGTGCTGATGTATATTTGCCAAGCGATCAGGTTTCACTTGCCATTGGAAAAGGTGGGTTTAACATTAAACTGGCTGGTAGATTAGTAGGGTACAACATCGACGTTTACCGTGAAAACGTTGAAGCTGATGACGTAGATGTAGACTTGGATGAATTCACTGATGAAATTGATGAGTGGATCATTGACGAGTTGAAAGCAATAGGTTTAGACACCGCCAAAAGTGTGTTAGATATGGATGTAGATGATCTTGTTCGAAGAACTGAACTTGAACTTGAAACCATAACGGAAATAAAGAAAATATTTGAAGCGGAGTTTGAATAAAACTAAGTAACAAATGCAAAAGAAGATGAAGAATAGCACTCTTATCATGAAGTAACGGGGATCATACATATGGTCGGTTCGCGTTCGCTACAGGATAATTGTGAAAGTTCTTCGGTAATTAAAAAGTAAAACATTAATGGCTGGAAAAACGCACAGAATTTCAAAAGTTGCAGCAGAACTCAATGTTAGCTGGAAAAGCTTGATTGAATACCTCAACCAGAGTGGCTTTGAGGTAGACATGAAAATGACGGCTAAAATAGGCCAGGACATGTATGATGTTCTTGAACAAAAATACCGTTCAGACAAGCAAGCCAAGGAAGAATCACAGGCGCTTGAAATCAATATTCGTCGACAAGACGAAACGCTTACAGCGAACACCAAGAAACCTAGTTCTAAAAAGAAAAAAGGTGAAGATGAGGCTCAGGATATCGTCCTGATCAAGGACACTGGATTAAGTCGACCTTCAACCACACCAGAACCCACCAAGGAGCCGGAAGTTGAGCCTGTAAAGGAAGAACCAGTTGCTAAGGTTGAACCTCCAAAGGAAGAGCCTAAAGCGGAACCTGTTAAGGAAGAAGCACCTAAAGAAGAGGCCCCGGTTGTCAGCAAAACAGAATTACCTGGTTTTAAAGTTCTTGGTAAGATTTCATTGGACAAACCTGAAAAGAAGGTTGCCAAGAAAAAGGAAGAAGCCCCAAAAGAAGAAGTAAAGGAAACGCCAGTTGCACCTGAAACACCGGTTGAAAAACCAGTTGTTGAGGCAAAGAAAGAACCTGAAATAAAGGAGCCAGGTAAAGAGACCCCACCAGAGGTTAAAGAAGAAATTGCGGATAAAGGACCAGAAGTAGTAAAGCCTAAGTATGAAAAGCTTGGAGGTTTAACTATTAAAGGAAAAATAAAACTTCCTGATCCACCAGCACCTAAAAAGGTAGCAAGCAGTGGTGGCAAGCCTGAAGATAATCAGCGTAAAAAACGTAAACGTACCGTTAAAGCTGGACCTGTTAAACCAGGATCTGGAAATTACGGTAACAAAGGTCGCTTCAACAAAACCGGTAACAAGGATGAAGCAAAAGATGAAATTACTGAAAAAGAAATCCAAGATAAAATCAAGGCTACTTTAGCCAAACTTGGAGGTAATAAAGGAAGTAAAGGCCCTTCTCGTCAAAAATTAAGAAGACAAAAAAGAGACGACCACAAAACGACTCGTGAGGAAGAAATGATCAAACAAGAACTTGAAAGTAAAGTTCTTAAGATCACGGAATTCGTTACGGCAAATGAAATGGCGTCATTGATGGACGTGTCTGTAAACGAAATTATCACTGCATACTTTTCATTAGGTATGATGGTTTCGATCAACCAGAGATTGGATGCTGAAACTATTAAAATGGTTGCGGATGAATTTGGTTTTGATATCGAATTCGTTGATGCAGAAGAGCAGGTAGAGTTTGGTGAAGATGAGGTTGACAACCCAGAGGATTTGGAAGAACGTCCTCCAATTGTTACCATTATGGGTCACGTTGATCATGGTAAAACTTCTTTGCTTGATTACATTCGAAATACCAACGTAATTGCCGGTGAGGCGGGTGGAATTACCCAGCACGTAGCCGCTTACGAGGTTGAATTAAAGAATAAAAAACGAATCACTTTCGTAGATACTCCTGGTCACGAAGCGTTTACCGCGATGAGAGCAAGGGGAGCGAAAGTAACTGACGTTGCCATCATCGTAATCGCCGCGGATGATAGCGTGATGCCTCAAACAAAAGAAGCGATTAGTCACGCTCAGGCAGCTGATGTACCCATCATATTTGCCTTCAACAAGATTGATAGAGACGTAGCTAATCCTGATAGAATCAGGGAAGAACTATCTGCTATGAACATCTTAGTAGAAGAGTGGGGTGGTAAATATCAAGCCCAAGAAATTTCAGCGAAAAAGGGAATTAACATTGATGAGCTTTTGGACAAAGTATTACTGGAAGCAGAATTACTTGAATTAAAAGCCAACCCTAACAAACGTGCAAAAGGTTCTGTAATGGAAGCACGATTGGATAAAGGTCGAGGTGTTCTTGCCTCAATTCTTGTTCAAGAAGGAACATTGAACGTCGGTGACCCACTAGTTGCCGGTCATCATTTCTGTCGTGTAAGAGCGATGTTTAATGAACGGATGAAGCCGGTTAAAGAAGCCGATCCATCAACGCCAGTCAACATTCTTGGATTCACATCAGCGCCTACCGCCGGTGACGTATTCCAAGTGTTTGAATCAGAACAAGATGCCAAAGATGTTGCGAACAGACGAGCTCAATTACAAAGAGAGCAAGGTATTCGAACTACTAAGCATATTACGCTTGACGAAATTGGTCGTCGACTAGCTGTTGGAAACTTTAAGGAATTAAAGGTAATTGTGAAGGCCGATGTGGATGGTTCTTCTGAAGCACTTTCTGATTCGTTATTGAAGCTATCCACTGAAGAAATTCAGGTGAATGTGATTCATAAGTCTGTTGGTCAAATTACTGAGTCCGACGTATTGCTTGCATCTGCATCTGACGCGATAATCATTGGTTTCCAAGTGAGACCAGCGGCATCAGCTAAGAAGTTAGCAGAAGCGGAAGAAATTGACATCCGATTGTACTCTGTCATTTACAAGGCCATTGAAGAGATTAAATCTGCAATGGAGGGTATGCTTGCTCCTGAATTCGAAGAGAAGATTACAGGTAACGCAGAGATTCGAGAGGTGTTTAAAATCACAAAGGTTGGAACCGTTGCTGGTTGTATGATTACAGACGGTAAAATTCAACGCGATAACCTGGTTCGATTGATTCGAGATGGCGTAGTTGTGTATTCTGGTCAGTTAGCTGCCCTGAAACGATTCAAAGACGACGTGAAGGAAGTTAACCGAGGATTTGAATGTGGTATGCAGATTAAAAACTACAACGACATCCGTATAGGAGACATCATCGAGTGTTACACCGAAGTTGAGGTGAAACGTAAGTTGAAATAAGCCCTTTACACATTTCTGATGGCACAAGAAATCAGGCGCTTTCAAGCCATACATGATTGATAAGGCCAAAATTCACAAATGATGAAGGTCATCGTCATTAAGTAAAATTTAACGTTTACTTTAGTGTATTAAATTACACATGATTCTCGCAACATTGGTAAATCGAAAATGGCTTCTTCTATGGCTAAGCCTTAGTTCCGTAATTGGATGCGAAAGTCCTACATGTTCTGATGAGAAGTTTGACGATCAATCCTTCACAACTGAAACAACCAACTGGAATATTTACAACTCGATCGAAGGACTCGTTTTTGTCGACAAATTTGGTAAAGAGTACGTCTATACCAAAGATCGTGGCTTCCTTAATTCAAGGTTATATTTATTCACTGAAGATTGCCATACCAAACCTAGAACAATTCAGTATAACGGGGATTATGCCCTTGTTGGTTTCAATGGACCAGATAAAACTGATATTGCTGTGGCTTTTTTTGTTACATTTTTAGACCACGAAACCAATTTCGCAATGCCTCAAATCGTGGACCTCATGGGTGTTTCAATTCTGGATGTAACGGTAGTGCCAAATGTGGTAGTAAGTAGATTAAAACACATAACTTCTAATCGAAATGGTACGTTAGATAAAGACGCTTTTAACAACTCACAGTCTGTCAGTAAAGACAAAATAGAGTTATTCGGTCGTACGTTTTTGAATGTAATTGAGCAAACGGATTTTACTAATGCGCCAATCGTTTGTAATCAAGAATTTGGTGTATTGTCTTTTAGTAACAGACATGGTGTTACCCTTGTCTTTGATCGATTTCTTACAAAGTGAAAATCATTTGTCCAAACTTAGCGCTTCGTTAGGATCCCAGTAAATGGATTCAAGCTGTTGTATTTCATTGTCGACAACTTTAACGCCTTCTTGCATTAATAATTCCTCCATAGGAATGCCACGGAAATGTGCCTTGCCTGTCAAGATGCCTTTTCTGTTTACAACTCGATGTGCAGGTAAATCATGACGAGAATTGTTTAGGGCATTTAGCGCCCAACCCACCATACGACTCGATCTTGCCGCTCCTAAATATTTGGCAATCGCGCCATATGAAGTAACTCTTCCTTCGGGAATGAGCGCAACTACCTGATACACCAACTCGAAAAAAGAATTGGTTTTATCATTTTCATGCAACCTTTTAACCTTAGGCATAGTCTTTGTAACAAACATAAAACATTATACACCTTATTTTTGTACAAACTTGAAGAGAGAAAAAATCTATGAGATTCATTAAAACTATTGTGCTGTTGTTATTTGTGGGATATGGAATAGCGAGCGCTCAACACAATATTAGTTTCAAAATAAATGGCCTGCAGCCCGGACAAGATTGCATCCTTGCACACTACTACGCCGATCAAAATAGGATTATAGATACAGCCACAGTAAGTAACAAAGGAATTGTTCGTTTCAGCGGTCCAGACAAATTACTAAACGGTGTGTATATCATCGTCTTACCAAAAAAGACATACATTGAATTCATCGTACCAAACGACGACCAAGAATTTCAAATCACGTTTGATACCACGTTAATGCCGAGCTCTAAATCGGTCACTGGTTCTTTAGACAACCAGGTATTTTTTGAATTCGATAAATTCGCAATTGACCCAGGAACTCGAAAACGAGACCTTATTGAACAATTCAAAAAGTGTGAAAGCCAAGAGTGCAAAGACCAAATTCGAGCTAAGAGTAAATTGGTTGATGCAGAAGTAGATGCTAAGCGATTGGAGCTGGTTGAAACTTACGCGTCGACTTTTACGTCAAAACTATTAAAATCAGTCATAGATGTTGAAATACCTGAAAGCATTCAGGCAGACACAACAGGAAAGAAATACGAATATTTTAGAAAACACTATTGGGACAATATTGACCTGACCGACGATGGGATGCTTCGTACGCCAGTGTTTAAAGGCAAGCTCGAATATTACATCGGTAAGTTAATAGTACAACATCCTGACACCTTGATCCCTGCCATTGATGAGCTCTGCTCAAAAATTGAAAAAGGAGGGGCAATGGAGATTTATAAATATGTGGTTTGGTGGAATACAAACCATCACGAAGAATCGAAAATCATGTGTATGGATAAGGTACTCCACCACATGGCAAAATCGTATTACTGTGCTGGAAAGTGTTATTGGGCAGATTCGGCTTTAGTCGCTAAAATGTGTGAACATGCCGGCAAAATTGGTCCGACGTTATGTGGCGCTGTTACGCCTAATATGACTTTATGGGATACTTCATTTGTAAGACCCGTAACCTTACACAACATTGAAGCTCCAGTAACTGTAGTCGTTTTTTGGGATCACCAATGTGGCCATTGTAAAAAAGAAATTCCAAAGCTTAAGGAAATGTACGATTCAATGAAAGCGCGTGGTGTTGAAGTGTATTCAGTCTATACGCAAGCCGATGTTGAAGGCTGGAAGCAATACATTAAAGACAATAAACTCACTTGGTTAAATGTTGTTGACGCTTACAACAAAGCAACGTACCGAGAAGATTATAATATTATTTCTACACCTCAAGTGTATATGTTAGATCATAACAAAATGATTCGTTTCAAAAACCCTCCTGCTGAAAACGTTGGAAGAATTGCCGAAATCATGTTAGAGGAATACGAAAAAAACAAAGCTCCTAAACAATAAAACTGACCTTCAGTCATTGTAACATTATGAGAAGAATACCCGCGATTATCTTTATGCTATTTATGGGCATTGGACTGTCCCAAGCACAACATGATATTCGCTTTAGAGTGAATGGCCTTCAAAAGGGTGAGTCCTGCATATTAGCGCACTATTACGCTGACAAGAACAAGGTGGTGGATACCACGGAAGTCGACGCCAATGGATTTGTTAGATTTAAAGGAGAAGACAAATTACTGAACGGCGTTTATATTCTTGTCTTGCCAAAAAAGACATACATAGAATTAATCGTTCCCAGCGATGATCAAGAATTCACCATTGAATTAGACACGTCTTTATCGCCTGCCAAAAAATCGGTGACAGGTTCACTCGACAATCAATTGTTTTTCGAATTTGATAAGTTTTCAGTTGGACCCACGTCTAAAAAAAGAGGACTTATTAAAGAATACCGTGCCTGTGAAGATGACGCTTGCAAAACGCGTATCAAAAAAGAGGTTGACGAACTTGACAAACAAATTGATGTAAAACGTAAGGAGATTATTGATCAATATCCGAATACGTTTACTGCTAAATTATTCAAGCCCATTTTAGAAATTGAGATACCGGAAGAACTTAAAACCAAAAACGACGGTTCAGCGTACTTGTATTACAAAAAGCATTTTTGGGATAATTTCGATTTGACCGATGATGGCATGTTGCGAACACCCATATTTCAAGGTAAATTGGAGTATTACATTTCCAAGGTCATTCTACAAGATGCCGACACGCTCATTCTAGCGATTGATGATTTGCTCGCACGCATTGAGGCTGGTGGCGCAACGGAGATGTATAAGTTCGTGGTTTGGTGGAATACCAATCACCATGAAGAATCAGACAGAATCTGCATGGATAAGGTCTTATATCACCTTGCAAAAAATTATTACCTACAGGGAAAATGCGAATGGGCGGATTCTACCACCCTCGCAAACATGACTGAATACGTTAAAAAATCTTCTAAAATTCAGTGTGGTTATGTAGCACCAAACATAACGTTGGTAGACACTACCTATTTGAGAAAGTATGAACTACACAAAGTAAACAAGCCTGTAACCATTGTTATTTTTTGGTCTCATACCTGTGGGCATTGCAAAGAAGAGATCCCAAAAATCAAACAGATGTATGATACACTAAAAGATGCAGGGGTAGAAATTTATGCGGTATACACTGGTTCTGATGTAGAAGGTTGGAAAGAATACATTCGTAAGAACAACCTAACGTGGCTCAACCTCGTAGATGCCCACAACAATTCGACGTACAAAAAGGACTACAATCAGGTGAAAACTCCTGAGGTATATATGTTAGATCACAACAAAGTGATTCGATATAAGAATCCTCCTGCTGACAATGTGGGTGTGATAGCCCAGATGATGTTGGACAAATACAATAAGAAAACTCCAGCGGAGTGACGTTTTAACTTCCTTTTTTATCTTTTATTTTTCGATACAACTCGCCGGCATATAGAGCAATGCCAAGATTATAATAGGGTCCACTTAAGGTTGAAAACGATTTGCCAAAACTCATTCGAACACCCATCCCCGCCTTTATTCCAATCCAATCATAGAAATAATAGAGGACGTCTAACCCACCTTCCACTGGTACAACGATATCATTTGATTTCAATGTTTCTTCCTGGTTGAAACGCAAAGTCGAGTGATTCACGCCCCACCCCACTTGTAACGGATAACTCAATTTCCAATGGCCTTTTCGTAAAAACGTATATTCTGCTTGTAAACCCCAATAAAAAAGCTTGTGAGATCTTGTCACCGTGTCGAATATATCGTTCATAGAAACATCTACCGCGGCATCTGGCATGGCATTAATGGCAAATTCAAATCGCATTTTTTTGTTATAATCAAGTCCAGCAAACAATCGCATCGTTTTACTCGGATTACCATACACCGTCGACACCCTGCTGTTCAGTCCAAAAACAAACCGTGGTTTATAGGTTAGTGCTTTCTGAATACTATCTTTCACCTGCGCTCGACACGGCACGGCCATCATAAAGATGGATAAAGCAAATATGTGCAAGAACGATCGGAACATGAACGATTTAAATATTTTTGCAAATAACATAAAAACACCTTGCTATTTAATTCTGTAGCCTTCTTGATTTTTCTACCGGTAGTTGTACTGCTGTACTATTTGCTACCACAGAAATTTTGCTGGGTGTTGCTACTTGCGGCAAGTTATGTGTTTTATGGTTCATGGAAAATCGAGTTTCTCTGCCTCATTATTTTCTCAACCATTGTAGATTTCTATGTTGGCAAGCTTATGCATCGGGCCACAGAAAAATGGCGAAGAAATGCGTTACTGGCAGTTAGTCTAACAGCCAACCTAGGTCTTCTATTCGTTTTCAAATACCTGGTATTGTTTCTTCCTCCAATGGATCCAATGATAGCCAACATCTACACCGTTGATCATCCATTCCTGGGATTTATCGTTCAAGGCATTTACTTCACGATTCCAGTGGGCATTTCGTTCTATACCTTCCAAACCTTGAGCTATACCATCGATATTTACCACCGGCGGATTGAGCCTGAAACACATATTGGACATTTTGCACTCTTTGTGACTTTTTTCCCGCAGCTAGTGGCCGGCCCTATTGAACGCTTTTCGCGTTTGATGCCACAGTTAAAAGAAAAACACCAGGCGACTTACAGGCAGTTTCAGAAAGCATTCCGTTTAATGTTGTACGGTTTCTTTATTAAAATGTGTATCGCCGACAACCTCTCTCCTTTGGTGGATATGGTGTACGACAATCCTGCATTATTCAATGGATGGAGTACTTGGTTTGGCACTTTTGGGTTCGGGCTGCAGATTTATACCGACTTCGCAGGATATTCTCTGATAGCACAAGGTGCGGCATTGTGTTTGGGAATCAATCTCATTGACAACTTCAAAACCCCATATTTCAGCACGAGTATTGGCGAATTTTGGAATCGCTGGCATATATCACTATCCAACTGGTTCCGAGATTATCTGTATATCCCTTTAGGTGGAAATAAGGTGTCCCTACTTCGTTGGTCGGTGAATATTTTAGCGGTTTTTATCATAAGCGGTTTTTGGCATGGCGCTAACTATACCTTTTTGATCTGGGGTGCGATACATGGATTGTTGTATTTAGTTGAAAGAGGTATCAATGCCCGAAAAAGATTACCGCAAACAAGACTGGTTCGGTTTATAGGGGGGATACTGATATTTGCCTCAGTGAACCTAGCGTGGTTGTTTTTTAGGATTGACACTCTTACTGATGTTCCGAATCACGTCTCTCAGCTTTTTCACAGTACGGGTGCAACCGTTTTAGAACTAACATGGCCGTTGGTCGCGATGTTGGGTGTGTTTTTGGTTTTTGAATTACTCCTCTATAACAACCGCATTGATCGTTTGTTAGACAAGTTCAACCTACCCCTTCGCTGGACAATCTATGCCCTTTTTGTCTGGTGTATTACCGCTTGGGCTGGCGTAACCAATCATCCATTCATTTATTTCCAATTCTAGGTATGCATAAGGGATTACATACAACACTGAAGATTGCAATACGCTTATTAGTTGGAGCTGTTGTTCTTTTTAGTTTCAACCTAATCTACTGGAAATACTTCTGGATGAAAGATTTGGACAAACATGGTCCGATGTTATACAACTTGATTGAGATTCAAGACACCTTTGACGCATTGTATTTTGGTGAATCGTCGAATTTCACGACACACCCAGACGACTACAATCAACTGCGCATAAGTGATAACATCAGCGCAGAATTTGAAGGTTGGCGACTCGGTGCACTCAATCATGGAGCCTACCACGTAGGCATGTTTCGACCATTGGTAAGTCGCGTACATAACTTTAAAAACCGTAAAACGGTTATCGTCACCATGAATTTAAGGACGTTTAACCAAGACGTTATTTATAGTCCAAGTGAAGCCAATTTGCAGCTTTCCACGAGGTTCTATAAACGCAGCCCTGCTCTGCTTAATCGTGTGTTTGTTTCGTTTAATTACTACGACAATAGATCAGGACATGAAAGAGACTTGTTAAAATGGAAGGCATGGACCTACGACACGCTAAAAAGCACGTATGATAGCATCAGCTTCGAAAAGAATACCATTAGGCGTTGGTGCGAAGTCCCTAAGTTTTTGGATAGCAACGGGGTACAAGATGATGCCAAAAGACAGCTTGCAGATCAATACATAAAAGCCTACGCATTCCAAATTGACGAACACAACCCTATGCTTAAAGAGTTCGATGATTTAGTAGGCATTGCAAAGCGAAAGAACTTGAATCTCGTTTTTAACTTAATACCAGAAAATATAGAAGATGCGCAGTTGTACATCGGAGACAACCTGGTTTGGTTAATGCGTTCAAATCGCGATTTTTTGGTCGAACGATATACAGAACAAGGAATTTTGGTAGTTGATAATCTTGAATTACTTGAAAGCAAACATTTCATAGACCGTGCTGTCATTCCGCAAGAACATTACGATGCTGAAGGACGCGAACGGGTTGGTAAAAGTGTTGCTAATGCCCTGAAAAATCAACGGACTAATGTGACTGATCCAGAATAGTTACGAATTTTATCGTCCAAACCTTTCACTCTAAATGTGTACACGTAAACTCCTTCTGGTAAATCTTTGGCGTTATACGTCCCATCCCAACCCTCAATTGGGTCATTGCTGTGAAACAACAAACCACCCCATTTATCATAGATATTGAAGTCATAAATGCCGTCTGCATAATCCAATGGAGATTTAATAAAAACGGTGTACGGCTTAAAAAAGTCATTGACCGCATGATCAAAAGGCGAAAACGCATTAGGTATAAAAATGATTGGCTCACCTGTGATACACGTTTCGTTTGATTCACTGATCAGGCCTGTCTCCGAAACCGCTGCTATTTTAAAACAATTGGACCCACCAATGCCGGCACCGACATTAAAGTCAATTGCGGTATCATTCCCAGATAGCGTTTTGAACAACACAAAGCCGTTGCTTGAGTTTCGTAGGATTCGATATTCTTTCACACCGCCTAACCACTGATGATAGGCATTCCAACGAAGTGAAATCGTCACATCCTCTTTGGTCAATTGCATTACGATGGACTTTCCAAGTCTACCGACCTTGCTTTCTGAACCACAATGATCCAATTGTTTTACGCCATATACATAACTGTGCTGCTGCACATCTACATTGTAGTCGTCGTATTCGTCTATATCGGTTTGTATTTCTAAAGCAGATCCACCTTCACGTTGCTTGACTAAAATAAACTGACCTGTATCACTTTCCATTTCAACATGGATGTATTGATTATCGCGAACCGTTACTAATTTAATGTGCGTCTCATCATTATTGCCCAGATAAATGGGTTTGGAGCAAACCGCATTGCTGCTACTTTTTGTACTACCATTTTGATGTTGAGCTACAACCGTGTAACAATAGTCTTTATCACATAGAAAAGAATCGGCGTAGGTGAATTGGCCAGGACCTATTTCTGCAAGTAGTTCTGTGTCTTCCCCAACGGTCCTCCATATTTGATAAGGGGATGTTGCGTTCAAATTCGCCCAACCCACATAGGGTGTCCAAGTCAATTCATTAACACTCGGTGTAGTAGAGGCAACACTTAAATGTACCGTGCAATGACGGGTAGAGGGTTTGCTTTCAAAGCCACAACTATCTTCATGGAATATCATATAACAGACCGATTGCGTTGTGACGTTTGCAAACGAATCTTGATAGTTTATCCTATTTGCATTGATGCGCGCCACTTCTGATCCGACTCGGTTTATATTAGTCCATTGATACGCTACATCTGGGTTCACTGCAAGAATGTCAACAAAGTTCTGTTGGTTAACAGAAACCACTTCAATTTGAGCCAAGCCTGAATTTGAAGAATCTCGAACTGTTATTTGAACCGAGTCGCTTGATGCACAATTCATTGAGTCGACAAGATGTAGTTTAAGCTTTAATAACCCTGCAACAGACGCATCGTGCACAAAACTCGAATCATCTGTTTGTGTTAAAGTGCCGTTTGTTTCAAGCGTCCATAAGCGAGATTTAAGTGTGGTATCCACCTCCGACAAATCGGTTATTTGAAAAGGCTTCGTGATACAGGTAACGCTGTCGTAGCCCATTTGTATACTTGGAGGACGCACGACATGAATATTCGTAACTGCGGTATCGTGGCAATCGAAAGCATTTGAGTTGATTAAGGTAAGCGGGTATCTCCCTGGTACTTGGTATCTGTGCAAGCCTACGGCTCCATTACCGTCAGGCGTGCCATCTCCCTCAAAATCCCAATACCATGAGGTGGCTTCGTTTCCAACGTAATAGTATCGTGTATTCAATTTAGCGCAGGCAATGCTATCCTTTACGTCCATTTTTGCCGTTGGAGAAGGCTTAACGTATACCGACGAATCACTTTTCACGGCCGTCTGACAACCATTTTTGTCGACAACCAAAATGACTGGCGTATAGGTATTTTCAATGATGCGCCACGAATTGGTATAATAATGCGGTTGATTTAAGCTGTATCCAAACGCCTCACCATCTCCATAATCGATGTACATCTTATAGACATTATCGGTCTTCCCCTTTAGCTTTACCTCTAGAGGTTCGCAACCACGGTAATTGACCAATTCGAATTGCACGGCTGGTCCTTTTACTTTGACGCTTTTGTTCTTGACCAGTGTATCTGAGCATCCACTTTTGTTTTTGGCAATCAAACGGACGGTATATGCGTCTAAATCTCCTGTGTTTTGTTCATAAACCGTTGTAACATTCGAAAATGTTGTTTTTAGGTTTTTACCATCACCAAAATCCCAAAAGAAGGTATCGGCATATGTTGATGTAGATCTAAACCTTTGATACACTGGGGCGCAATACAAATTTGAATCTACTGCATAAAAGTCGGCTGTGGGTGAAACAATTTTGATCACCTGAGTGCTTGTGTCAAAACAAATCGAGTCACGACTAGCAATGACTTCCACCGAGTAGGATCCTTTGTCGGACATAAACAATTGTTGAGAATCCTTACTGATAGAGGTAACCTTGTAACTTGCTGTAGGAGTTACGTTGTAATATAATTTGTTGACGAACGAGTCATAAACTGTATTGAACCTTAAAGCTGTATTGGCGCAAACCGCCGTATCAATAAATTCAATTTTGGCATTTAATCCCGCATGTATGGTATCTGAGTATGCGGTGTCTCGACAACCAGATGCATTGATTGAAATTAATCGCAAAATGTAATCACCGCTTTCTGTAAAATAGACCTCGGGGTTTTTTATGGCATCATTTGATATCGAATATCCTTTGTTTGGCAATACAGCCCAATTGTATTGAATGGTTGTGTCGCTGACGCCATAGAGGTGGTTTTTAATATTGGCTAATGGACGAATAGGAATTGCACCACACGCGCGGTTGGTGGGTAGTATGATTTCAGACACAATGCCACTGATGCCAATTGTATCTTGTTGGATGCTGGTATCCTGACAAAGTCCAAAAATGGATATTTGATATTCGACACTATACAATCCAGAATTCGGAATCTCAATCACTGGTTTGCGGCCAAACGCTTTTATAGTATCTGACTGATTATAAATATACCATCTGTTGGTATATTCTCCTTCGGCAGGCGTTACTTCAGAAATCAATGAAAATGTATCGTTCGGACATTGATATGGTTGCTCTACACGAAAACCCGCTGTGGGTTCGTCAACTTTAAACACATTTTCTCTAAACTCTTCTTGAGTGCACCCAAGAGAGTTGTAGGCAAACACCTTTAAGTCATAACTATCGTCATACCTGGCGTTAAATATGGGTTCATAGGAATATGAACTATCAATGGCCTTTGTGGTGTCTCCGTGTCTATATAATTTCCAAACAAAAAAATCAGACACCTTATACGTGCTTTTTAATGAGTTATTCTGAACTAACACGTCTTGGTTAAGACAAACAACTTCGGAAACCGGGTCGAAATCAATTCTGATCGAGTCACCACGAATAAACTTCTCCGAATACGTTGAATCAGCGCACCCGTTTTCGTGTCTAACCGTTAGCTCAACATCATACATTCCAGAATCTTTCACCACAAATTCGAAATCTTTTTTGGCGGATGCTGTTATTAGATTCCCCAATGTATCATACACCAACCACCGGTAAGTCACCTTACCAGCTTCTGATATTTGACTGTTGTCATTTAATTTCGCTAAAAAAGGTACTTCACAATCGTAATGTTGGCTGGAGCTTATTCTGGCAAAAACTTGTTTGGCCTCCACAGCGTCTTTTTTATAAAAATGTGACGTACAAAATGTGTCTTGATACGTTGCTAAGACATCGTAAACACCAGCCGTATTTATCGTTGCGATTCGCTTTATGTGGCTAATTGAGTCAATTAGGTGGTCTTCTAATTTGTTCACATCAAAAGTCAGCGGCCCAACTAGGTCTTTATTCCTAGCGATAATGTGTACATCATGAGGCGTACAAACCGCTGAATCACTCAACCAAATATCCAAAACGACTGAATCTCTTGGGTAGGCTATATGCTTACTGGTGTGGTTGTACGTACAACCGTTGTTTGATTTAACTTCAACAGATGCATTATACCGACCTCCTTTTGCATACCGAATGTTTGATGGATTTATGTCAGTGCTCGATGAAGGAAAAGCGTTGGGGAATTGCCAGTAAACCGCCTGAATGTCACTTGGTTTTAGGTCTGTACTTAATGAAAACTGCATGGCTTGATTTACACAAGCGTTCGTGTTTAACCCTTTAATGTCTACTGATTTGTCTGATATTACTTCCGCTATATCTGGGAAACTTTTAACAGCTCGACAACCATTTTTGTCTTCCACCATTAGTGAAATGGTTTTTTTACCGTCGGTTGAGAATTTGGCTGTTTTGGTGTTTGACGTATCCCCATAATTGACTCCTTCAACTGTCCAAATACGAAAAACAGCATTTGGGGTTTTATCCGTGACTGTGTACGCTTCTTCTGTGTTGCAGTATACCTTTTGACCAATTGCCATTGCTGGTTTGGGCGGAGCATATACTTCTGCAATGTTGTTAACCGTTGTGGTACAGGTACTTCCGCTAGCAAGAAACGTGTATAACGTTAAAGAAATCTTCTTTGGATTTGGCTCAATTAATCTAAAAGTATCTTCACCTGTCAAGTGACCTTTGCCAAAATCCCAACTGAACACAGATTTGGCAGGTGCTCCTAACACCTTAAATTGAAAAATACCTGGAGCGCATGATTCATTCGTATCTGCGACAACAGAAATCCCACTGCACTGGCCTTTGGCGAAAGCGCAATAAGTCAATAATACGCTTATGAAAGCGGTTCGAAGTAGAGACTGATGTATTGGTTTATTTGGCCACAAAATACACACCTTAATACAGTGACGTTAAATGTACGTCTTTCGCTGCATTTAGCTATGTCACTTTTTAACTCCCAGAGATTACTCTGGGTCAGATTTGTCCGTAGTCTCTGGTTCAATATCTGTCGACGGTGATTCGTCGCTAGAGGCATCTTTTGCCTCATTGGTTTTTTCCTTTGCCTCTTTATCCCCATCAACAAAATCCTCGACCTTCTCTTTGACATCATGTGCCACGTGCTCTACCTTGTCTTTGATTTTCGCCCCTACTTCTTTTGCGTCTTCCAATAATTCGCCTGCCTCTTCTTTGATTTCATCCATGACTTCTGAGGTTTTGGCTTTGATTTTACCACCGATTTCTTTGGCGTCCTCCATCATTTCACCTGCTTCCTCTTTTATTTCAGCCGCTACTTCTTTCGCTTTAGCGCTTACTTTATCAGCCATTTCAGATGCCTCAGCTTTTAGCTTTGACGTAGCTTCAGCGGCATCTTCTGCCATTTCTTTGGCTTTAATCTTCGCTTTTTCTGAATATTCTTTCCCTTTCTCAATTGCTGAATCAGCAATTACTTCAGCTTTCTGACTTACTTCATCAACTGTTTCTTTGGCTTTGCCAAAAAGATTTTTTAAAAAATTTGAAACTCCCATATCTGTACTACTATTATAAGGTCGCACAAGTTACATCTACCAAAATGATTTGGCAAGAAATGTCTGGTTGTCATACCTTTGCATTACCATTAAAAAGGGTGTAACATGAAATTGCATAATACTATTAATGGGGAAGAGTTAAAGGAAAAAATTAAATCTAGTGCGGAACCTCGTACAACCATTTCCTTTTATAAATACGCCAAAATTGGCAATCCCCAAGTTTTTCGAGATCACATTTACTTGCATTTTAGCACTATAGGTGTGCTAGGTAGAATTTACGTGGCTGGTGAAGGGATTAACGCTCAAATTAGTGTTCCATCCGAGCACCTCGAAGCGTTTAAGAATCATTTAAATGACATTACGTTTTTAGAAAATGTGCGGTTGAATTTCGCTGTAGAAGACAACGGTAAATCTTTTTTTAAGTTGGCGATAAAAGTTAAAAACAAAATTGTCGCTGACGGACTTGAGAAAGACATTTTTGATATCACAAGTCCTGCCGACTACTTAAACGTTGAAGGCTTCAACAAACTCACCGAAAATCCAGATACCATCATAGTCGACATGCGCAATCACTATGAAAGTGAAGTCGGTCATTTCGAGGGTGCTTGGTGTCCTGACGTGGATACGTTCCGTGAACAACTGCCGGTTGTTGTTGAAGAATTGCAAGACAAAAAAGACAAACCCGTGGTCATGTATTGTACTGGTGGTATTCGATGCGAAAAAGCCAGCGCCTATATGAAATACAACGGTTTTGAAAATGTATATCACCTCGAAGGGGGAATCATCAAATACAGTCGGGATGCAAAAGAACAAGGATTGCCCAACAAGTTTATCGGTAAAAACTTTGTGTTTGATGAACGCTTACACGAACGCATAACGGATGACGTAATCGCACAATGTCACCAGTGTGGCGAAGCCTTCGATGACCATGTTAATTGCAAAAACAAGGCCTGTAACTTATTGTTTATTCAATGTCCTGCTTGCGCTGAAAAATATACCAACTGCTGTTCTGAAGAATGTCAGTCCATCGCTGCCTTACCCGAAGAAGAACAACGTGCGCTCCGCAAAGGCAAAGACAATGGAGTTCGGATTTTTAGTAAAGGGCGGTTTGCTGATAACAAGGAGAGGCAATCGTAGATTAGTTTTTGATTTCAGATTGTCGATTTTTGATTTCAGATTGCCACAGTAAGACACATTGATTAAGGTTAAAAATCATTGCCATTTAGAACCAAAAAATCAAATGACTTTCGATGTTACATACACCGCTATTTCTTTAAATTACGTTTTGAAGTTTTAACGCTCTTTACAAAAATTGAAATTAACTCATTGCATTCTTTGTAAGCACTATGGAGCTGATTTTCATTTTCAGACAATCCACCTTTGCTAACTATCTCTAAACACGAATACGTCTCTCGAAGCTCTTTTAAAACGATGCTTAATTTATGTATAAAGTCCTTTGTAGATTCTGCAGATACTGCCTCACTATAATTCAACGATACAGAAGAATTAGTTGTTTACCATAAGTCTCCGACACCCTTTGATTTAGCAATTCTTTGCCAATCATCAAGTTTAATGTAGAAAAATCAACGCAACGTTTTCTTAAAATTTCAGAAGTCATTATCCTTTTTAAAATGGGAAAATAATTTCCTTGAAAATAAATATACCCTTCCCTTCTCCAACTCTTGGTAAACTATTCTCCGAATGAAAAATCTTCACTCTGAAATCTCAAATCTCCAATCTAAATTCTCAAATCTTCACTCTTAAATCTCCAATCCCCAATCTAAATTCTCAAATCTTCACTCTTAAATCTCCAATCCCCAATCTGAATTCTCAAATCTTCACTCTGAATTCTCCAATCTTCATTCTGAATTCATAAATCTGAAATCAAAAATCTGAATTCATAAATCTAAAATCTCAATTCTGCATTCTTCAATCCTATACAGTATCTTGCACCTGTGTCTGAAAAGGATAATAGATATAGAAGACTTATAGAACGATCGAAAGATGTAACACGAAATTTTAACATTTCGGTTAGCCGTGCAAAGGAGTACCAAATCCGAACTCTGAAACGCATTCTTAACAAAGCAAAAGACACACAATTCGGTCAGCAATATTATTTTGATACGATTTTAGATTCCGGTTCCGTCTATTCAAGTTTCAGAAATATGGTTCCTGCTGGCGATTATTTAAACATGTTACCTTGGTGGGAAAAGGCTAGAGCCGGAGAGGAAGATGTCACCTGGCCAGGAAAAATTGAGCATTTTGCACTGAGTTCAGGAACCTCTGATGGTGCCTCTAAGTACATTCCTGTTTCACCCGATATGGTGAAAGCCATTCGTCGAGCGAGTATGCGACAAGTATTAGCCATAGCCAGAACAGACATGCCCAAAGACCACATGACCAAACATTGGCTCATGATTGGCGGCAGTACGTCATTGAACTACAATGGTACATACTATGCAGGTGATTTAAGTGGCATTACCACTTCGAAAATACCTCCTTTGTTCCAGCGTTTGTCAAAGCCAGATCCAGAAATTAAGGCCAGCGATAATTGGCAAGAAAAAATTGAAAGAATCACGGCCGAAGCACCCAATTGGGATGTGAGTATGGTAGCTGGTGTTCCAGCCTGGATTCAACTACTATTTCAAAATATCATTGATCGGTACAGTCTATCGAACATTCATGACATTTGGCCACACCTTGAAGTATACATCCACGGAGGAGTCTCGATAAAACCCTATAAAGCCGGTATAAATGCCTTGTTAGGCAAGCCCATAAAATATTTTGAAACCTATCTGGCGTCCGAAGGTTTTATTGCTTTTCAAAACCGCCAGGACAATGAGGGTGGTATGCGCATGTTGTTGCGAAATGGCATCTTCTATGAGTTTGTGCGATTTGATGAAGAGAATTTTGACGACCATTATAGATTGAAGCCCGACGCTCATGCTGTGCCCATGTGGGAAGCGGAAGAAGGTGTTGAATATGCACTTTTGCTTTCAACGTGTTCTGGCGCATGGCGATACCTCATTGGCGATACCATCAAGTTTACGAACCTTAAAAAACGAGAAATCATTATCACGGGTAGGACGAAGCATTTCTTGAGTTTGGTCGGTGAACATTTGAGTGTCGACAATATGACGGACGCAGTAAAATCGCTTGCTGAATCTCTACACGAAAACTTCGAAGAGTTCACTGTCTTTGGTACTTTGGATAATACTGTCTTTGGTCACCAATGGTACATTGGCACCCACAATACTGAACTGATTGGTAAAGAGTATACCTCCCAATTGGATGGCTTCTTAAGAGACCTGAATGACGATTATGCGGTGGAACGTGACCATGCTTTAAAACATATGAAGGCTACCTTCATACCCATTGACTGGTTTAATGAATGGATGCGGGTAAATGATAAAGAAGGTTCGCAGCACAAATTCCCACGCGTAATGAAGGGTGAGACTTTGGAAAACTGGCAGTCGTTTTTGGAAGGTAAGGGAATTGCTAAGAGAAATCCTGCTTAAATAATTTGTGGTGGAACTTCTGTATTTTTGGGTGACCACTCAAATTATGAAACAACGCGCAATTTTACTTATTTGTGTTCTATCATCACTTTTCTCATCTGCTCAAAACATGCAATTGGCAGAGTTGTATCTCACCTATGGCAGCAATACAGCCATCATCCCATTTGATTCCAAAACCGATTTGATAGCCACTAGTTGGACAGAAAACGACAAGTTTTTTCCCGATCATCAAGATTTTAACACGTATGTAGACAACAACAACGATGCATTTTTAGTCTGGCAAGAAGCGCAAAACCATCGTTATATAAAACATGTCCGATTCTCTGGTGACAGTACGCAACAGATTGAGCGGGTTTGGGTATCGTCTAGTGAGGACATCTTTCTCGTTGTATCATCCAGTGACGCTGACACTATCTCTATTTTGGGAGAAGGTAATTCAGCTAAGCTTGTGCAGCCAAAAATTGGAGAGTCGGGACTAAGCTACTTTCTTATAAAATTGAATAAATCTGGACAATATCAAGACCATGTTTTTCTAGGGTACTATGATTTCAATTCTTTGGGTTTTTTATACCCGAATCACATAGATGATACGCTTCATTTGCGCATGTACTATTCAGATACTATTCACTTTATCCCTGGCACTTCTGTCAAACTAGAAACACCCCGCAACAAAACTAAAACGGTGGCTTTTGACATAGACTGCGAAAACCTAAAGACCTCAAACATTAGACATTATAACGTAATCACTTCTCCAGCCAATAGGATTTGGTTTACCGGAAAACACCTTAACAATGTCGAGTGTCGTTACCTCTCTTCCTTAAATGAAGATACATACCCTGATTCTGTAAGTTGTATTGTGAAGTTTAACAAGGGATATACAGATTCAATAATTTGTTCTAAGAATATTCGATTTGGTTCCAATGCCTTCCTTAAAGAGACGTTGTATTTGACGCATACTTCCGATGACAATCAGGAATATTCTATTGCCAACATCAAGTTTCCGGGAAAAGGCATAATCATAAGTAAATGGGTAAATGGTCAACTGGTGGATTCTATGACTTCTAAATTTCACGAAAACCAATTCTTTGTTGACGCATCAGACAAACTCTTCTTTTATGGGTACACGGTCAGTCTGGATTACAACCCAATGAAGATTAAGTTCTTCAAAGGAAATCCTTATATCCTTAAGGATGATCAAGTGTTTCGGTTTTGGGGACCCATTGACAATGACAGTTTAAAATGGATGTCGCATATTGCCGGGAATGCCGGCCCTGGTGGATCCATCCCCTATTTTTATGCCGATTCAAATGCACAATATTTGTCTACAAACGTAAAAAGTTGGATGGATTTAGATCCTGGTCCATATGAATGGCAGTTTAACCCTCTAACCTATGATGGTAAGACCGTTATTGCCAAATACAACTGCTACCCAAATGCGATATTTACCTTAGAGCAAAAGGCACAAAAAGTTCAGTTTTACAATTTCTCCTCTGGCGGACAAACCTATAAATGGTTGTTTGGTGTTGGATCAGCAAGTTCAACTGATTTAAATCCCGTATTCAAATATCCAGCCATTGGAGAATACGATGTGACGCTAATTGCTTTCAACGAATGTGGATCAGACACCTTCACTTTTCCCGTTTCGGTTGATGAAATTATTTCGGTTGAAGATGTTCAGATACCCGATTTTCGAATATATCCCAATCCCGCCACTAAAAACCTAACTATTGAACATGGTGTAACAAATGGCTCAATGGCACTTTTAGATATATCAGGAAAAACGATTTGGACAGGAAAACTAGAAAACACAGTTGACCAAATTGATGTCTCCGATGTTCAAGCGGGCATGTACATTCTCGTTGTAAAGGGTAATCAGCCTACAATAACTAGGAAACTGGTGGTTGAGTAACTAAGCAAACACCTCAGCATACTGCTCACGCAACTCAGATAAGATAGTACGGACTTCATTGGGGTCATCAGCAGTGACCAACCGCATTCTGTTCGGTTTAAAATTAGCGATGCCTTTAAAGTAATTGGCATAATGACGGCGCATTTCGAAAATACCAAGTCGTTCGCCTTTCCACTTCAAGCTTTCTTCAAAGTGCTGCTCACAGGTATCAATCCGTTCTAACATGGTTGGACCAGCCATTAATTGACCTGTTTTGAAATAGTGTTTGATTTCTCTAAAAATCCATGGATGCCCAATACTGGCACGGCCAATCATGATGCCTTGAACGCCGTAGCGATCTCGCATCTCCATCGCTTTTTGCGGTGAATTCACATCTCCGTTCCCAAAGATGGGAATGTGTATGTTAGGGTCTTGCGCAATTTCTCCAATCAGGGTCCAATCGGCCTCGCCTTTGTACATCTGTACCCGCGTTCTACCATGAATACTCAAGGCTTGAATGCCGATGTCTTGTAAACGATAGGCCACATCTTTGATATACTTCGTTTTGTTGTCCCAACCCAATCGGGTTTTAACAGTAACTGGTAGGTGGGTAGACTTGACAATCTCTGCCGTCATTTCAACCATTTTAGGTACGTCTTGTAATAGGGCAGCTCCAGCTCCTTTGCATGCAACCGCTTTTACAGGACAACCATAATTAATGTCGATAAGATCGGGTTTGGCTTCGGTGGCAATTTCTGTTGCCTCTTTCATCACATCAATATCACTCCCGAATATTTGAATGCCTATTGGGCGTTCATACCCAAATATGTCGAGTTTTTGCGTGCTTTTAGCGGCATCCCGAATTAGCCCTTCTGACGAAATGAACTCTGTGTACATCATGTCAACGCCGTGTTCCTTGCACACTGCACGGAAAGGCGGATCACTTACATCTTCCATTGGGGCCAATAGCAACGGGAACTCCCCAAGGTTTATATCACCGATTTTTATCACCTTTGCAAAGATACTTTATCCATGCAAAACAGACAGCAATCCAAAGTAAATGGCATCTCACACTTTTTTCTAGCCATTGGAATTCTGATTCTTTCGCTTTTCGCTATGACCGGTGTAGCGATGTTGGTCGTGCAAAAAGTATTTGGTTTACGCGTCGACGAATTAACAGATTTTGTCCTAGCCGATGCAACACTGCCTCAAACACTTGCACTCAAACTGGCTCAAGGTATTACCGTATTCGCCTTTATTATAGCTGGCTTTGTTGCTACAAAAACGTTCAGACAACCATTCACTTCATTCACTGGATTGGCTAATCCCATAATACCTATTCACATCGGTCTTGGTATTGTCTTACTTGTTTTGCTGATGCCCATAGTGGATGGTTTATTTCGGTTGAATGCAGGTTGGTCGCTACCAGACTCTTGGGAATCTACCTTCAAAACTTTGGAAGATACGGGCAACCATACCTACGCACTTTTACTCAAATACAACCAAGGTGGTCAGTTTTTCTTAAACTTACTTATCATGAGTGTCCTTGCTGCAGTTGGTGAGGAAATATTCTTTAGAGGAATCTTAATGCGGGTACTAACCAAGTGGTTTGGCAACGTCCATATTGGTATCATCACGTCAACAATGCTGTTTGTTATCATTCATTTTCAACCATACAAGGTGTTACCAATGTTGCTTCTCGGTTTGTTCCTAGGCTACATTTACTATAGAACCAAATCTTTGTGGGTACCTATCATTCTTCATGCGTTAAACAATGCCATAGTTGTGGTCGCTGATTGGTCGGAAAAAAGTGGAAATGAGTGGACCATCTTCAGTGATGACTTTCAATTTTCGGTATTACAAATAATCTTCAGTATTGTTGCATTCCTTGGCATCGGATATATGTTTTGGAAACAAACGAATGACAACGACTTCAGCTATGAATAATTTCAATTCGCGATTATTAGTCGGCACTGCCTACGTGGTAGTAACCATCGGAGCGTTGTTGTTAAACCTCATTTCTGCTGGAGTGTACATCTGGCTCATTCAGGTCTTTTGTTTGTATGAGTTTTATAAAATTACAATCAAACCTAAGTCGGTTAGTAGCCTGATATTCCCTCTAATCATTGGGAGTTTTGTTTTCTTTCTGACATACGTTAACCAGGATTCATTGATCAACATGAAGATCCTCCTGTGGTACTTAATTCCGTTATTGGTCTTATTCCTAAACTATTTGATTTATTACAAGTCAGACAACTATTTGGGCGACGCCGGACAAATGGTTTTTGGGTGGTTATACATCTCAGTTCCTTTAGCGTTTTTATTGCGTATTGGGAATATGACTTTTTCAGAAGGTGTTACTGAGCTGTTACCTTATGAAGGATTTCAAATCCTATTGGTTTTTATCCTCATTTGGGCAAACGATTCATTTGCCTATTTGGTTGGACGAAAATTTGGTAAGACCAAATTGGCACCTATTCTATCTCCTAAAAAATCTGTCGAAGGCTTTATTGGCGGCGTTGTGTTTTCAGTCTTGTTTGCCATCGTGTTACATTATTTCTTCCCTTTTATTGACCTTATTCATTATGTGGCACTGGCCTTCATTTGCTCAGTTATTGGCACCATGGGTGATTTGTTTGAGTCGAAAATAAAACGGCATTTAGGCATCAAAGATTCTGGAACTGCTTTAGGTGGACATGGTGGATTTTTGGACAGAATGGACTCAATAATTCTGGCTTCACCAGCCTGTTTTTACTATCTGTATCATTTCACAGTCGTATAACCACAAAACGTTTAAAAAAAAGCAATTATCTGTTGTTTGGCTGTTAATTAATTAGATAGCTTTGCGCATAATTTTCGAAACAATACATGAGTTCTAGATATAAAGAACCAGCCCCAATTAAGGATCATCTTAATCCATTGGATTCAATGATGGAAAGATTTTCCGAAGCCACCAAAATCTTAGGATTAGACGACTCAACTTACGATGCCCTAAAGTCTCCGGAGAAAAGTGTTACCGTTAATTTGTCGGTAACCATGGACGACGGTTCCATCAAAATATTTGAAGGTCACCGTGTGATTCATTCTGCGAATTTAGGTCCATCAAAAGGTGGTATCCGATATTCAATGGGTGTAACCTTGGACGAGGTGAAAGCTTTAGCTGCTTGGATGACATGGAAATGTGCCGTTGTAGGTATTCCATATGGTGGTGCAAAAGGTGGTATTAAATGTGACCCAAGAACCATGAGTACTGGTGAGTTAGAAAGACTTACGCGTGCTTACACAAACTCCATGAGTAACGTTTTCGGTCCTGAAAGGGACATACCAGCGCCTGACGTTGGGACGAACCCGCAAACAATGGCTTGGATTATGGATGAATATTCCAAAATAAAAGGCGTTTCAAGTCCTGCAGTGGTCACGGGAAAACCAATTGTATTAGGAGGTTCGAACGGAAGAATAGAAGCTACTGGTCGTGGTGTGATGGTATCAGCGCGGTCTGCAATGGGTAAGTTAAAAATGAACCCAAGCAAATCTACTGCTGCGGTTCAAGGTTTTGGTAACGTTGGATCTATCAGTGCAAAACTGGTCGAAGAACAAGGCGTAACCATAGTGGCCATTTCCGATGTTTCTGGTGCGTATTACAATCCGAACGGAATTGATATTCAAGATGCCATTGCTTACACAGCTGCCAATAATGGTACGTTAGAAGGATTTACCAAAGGAGATTTGATTACCAACGATGAATTGTTGGAGTTAGATGTAGATGTGTTAATCCCAGCTGCGTTAGAAGATCAAATCACCGCTGAAAATGCCTCTCGTATTAAAGCAAAGTTGATAGTTGAAGGAGCAAACGGACCAACCTCTTCTGGTGCCGATAAAATATTAAACGATGCCGGTATCATGGTTATTCCTGATATTTTAGCCAACGCTGGAGGTGTTTCTGTTTCCTATTTTGAATGGGTTCAAAATCGTTTAGGTTATTTTTGGACTGAAGAACGGGTAAACCGACGAGCGGACAGAATAATGAAACAAGCCTTCGAAACGGTTTATCAGGCATCGAGAAAATACAAAGTAGACATGCGTATTGCTGCCTACATTGTCGCTATTGACAAAGTCGCAAGCACGAAAAGGTTGCGCGGAACATATTAATGATTCACAAAGAAGGATATACCATTTTAATTACCACATTGATTATCGTCAGTGTGATCGTTTTTGTGGTCTTTAAATGTACAGGTATTACCTGGCTGAAGTACCTGACACTTACGGCTGGTATCGTCATTTTCGGACTGTTTTTACAGTTTTTCAGAAACCCAGCTCGAAACACAGTTATAAACGCACATCATGTGATTGCGCCTGCTGATGGTAAGGTTGTGGTGATTGAAGAAGTAGAAGAACCAGAATATTTTGAAGGTAAACGTATTCAGCTGAGTATTTTTATGTCTCCGTTAAATGTTCACGTCAATCGAAATCCTATTTCAGGCGTTGTCAGCTACTTTAAATATCATCCCGGCGAATACCTAGTAGCATGGCATCCAAAGTCGTCTACACTCAATGAACGAACCACAACGGTAATTAAAAACGAGGCAGGTACGGAGGTATTGTTTCGCCAAATCGCTGGTGCGGTTGCTCGACGTATTTGTTATTACGTCGACAAAGGCGACTCAGTTACACAAGGTGAGGAAATGGGTTTTATCAAATTCGGTAGTCGAATTGACGTTTTTCTTCCCTTAGGAACCAAAATAAACGTCGAGTTAAACGAGATTACCAGAGGTGGTGAAACCGTGCTAGCTGAGATTTAAATTTTTATCACCTTAAACATTTCTGTTCCTGAGTTGGAACCTTTTACTGCAACGTAATACGTTCCAGATGGTAAGGAGTCCACGTCAATATTTATGGTGTGACGTAACATTTGTGTAGTAATGACCTTCTCTCCCGTTACTGTCATGATATTCACAACTACAGGATCTTCATTGTCAGTCTCGATAGTAAGTACATTACCTACCGGATTTGGAAAGACTGAAATGCTGGAAGATGTTTCATTGCTCAACCGTTTTACGCTGGTGTAATACGCCGTTTGGTGGCCATCAAAATCTGTTTGAACGAGTTTATACACCATTGTTCCTTGGATCGGCTCGTAATCTGTTATTGCATACCGTTGTGTAGCGAAAGTATTTCCAGCGCCTGGTGTGTATCCCAACCAGTGATCTTGACCATCTTCCAATCGATATACGTCAAACCCTTGGTTGTTGGTCTCTGACGCTGTTTCCCAATGAATCACGTTGGTTTCTCCAATAACATGTCCTTCAAAATAAACCAAAGTCACTGGCAAGGCTGTACATCCTGCACAGGTAAGTGCAAATGAAGTATCAAATTTGACCGAACCAACTTGACCAATAGCTCGATTGTTGAACAAGTCGTTTGAACTCGATCCGGGAATTTTTACTCTATATTTTAGACTGATTGAATCGTTTCCGGGAACAAGAAAAGAACGATAAGGGAATGTCGCTTCTGGAATGAGTCCTGAAAAGGTTACGTTTCCTGTTGCGCCTGCAGATGGATAAATTGAAGCATTGGCAGCAGTAATATCACTCCCGACCGCAAAACCTACATAGGAGTGCCCTGCTGGCAAACTATCAAGTATTTTATCAAACATTAAATCTCTGCTGGATGAATTGGCAATCGTAATGGTATAGGTTATTGTGTCGCCTGCAGTACAAATTCCACAAGATGCCGTTTTATTATTGGTAAGTTTATTTGCTGCCGTCGTAGTGCTAAACGTTCCAAGCGCTGTACCTGTTCCGTAGTTACTCAAATACTTAATAGGTCCACCACTTTTCATTCCAGCATAAGGTTTGAAATTTGCCGTTTCGTTAAACAAACTGCTGATATAATAGTATACGACTTTAACTTGGTTGCCAGATCCTGCCCCACAGCCAGAACCAGCGTTATAGTAAAGTGTGTTTTTATCACCTGTTGTTGGACCACTGCAGGATGAAAACGGTGAAGACAAAACCTCACTTCCAATTAATTCCAATTTGTCGCTAGGAAATAAAGTATCTCCAGAAGGTTGAAAGTACATCTCTCCTCCGTTATAATTTCCAAATTCATATGTCACTGTATCCGCTATTAATATCCCCAAGGCATCAATACCAGCAATACTTTGACTGATAATATCACCACCGGCACTCGCTCGTCCTACGTCTTGAGTGGAAATACTGGTATTAAAGGTTACGGCACCTCCATTGTTGTCCGACAACGTAAATCCAAAAGTTGAGCTTAAATTTTGGGTACATGGATACTGTACATAAAAATAGGCGCCTACAGAAGTGCTAGGTAGTATTCTAGGAATTACATAAATGGAATCGTCGGTGTGACTTAGTAACTTAAAGCCTGATGCCAAGTTGCTGTTGCTAGTCATTTTAACTGCAACGTTAAACAATGTATCGGTTGAACTTGTGTTCAAGACGTTTACAACAATATATGCCGCTTGAGGCACTTCAGAACTTCCGCAGTTGCCGTCATCGGCATAGAAATAAGGGCCGGAGCCATTTGAAACGGTTACTTGACCAGAGGTCAAGCCGTGGGCATTTGTAGCTGATAATGCAACTATTGCAAACAGCAGTTTTACGTATTTTATCAAATTAAGTACTTGTAGTTACAAATCAATAATACCATTAAGTGCGGGTTATAGTTCATTTAACAATATCAACATATCAACAACCGTACCAACGAATGTCGTATGCGATAGAAAGGCGTTTGTATGTATTAAGAAGGTTAGATACTTTTTATGTCGTACACCTTGCTTAACAAAACAAGGTTGGATGGATCCGTATAATCATACTGATATACTCCATCTTTTGCAGTTACAATGAGTAATCCATCTAGTGGGATAACATCTGTCGGGCTAATGTTTTTTAACTCACTCAACTTGTGACTCGTAATTTCTTTTGGGTCTGAAGCGTCATACACTTTTAATCCGTGATCGTCTTCACAAATAAATAAGGTATTCCCATCAATACCCAGACCCATAGGATAGCTCATGCTATAAGTTGCTAGTTCAACTGGGTTTTTCACATCAGTTACGTCATAGGTGTATAACGCATTTATACTTCCTCCACAACCCGTTCCTCCGTGAGTAGTGACGTATGCAATGTTGTTTTGAACCACTACTGGGTCGCAAGACCTAAAGTGTTCGGACGTGCTTTCATGTGTAGGACTATTCGGACTTACTTTGTGGTTAAAAATTTGCATACCAGTTGTGGTTCCAATAAACAGATAATCGCCCATCGGGAAAATAGTTTCAATGGTACTACCCGCCCAATTACTAATGTCTTTCACACGTGCTTTTTGAGGGTCGGCACCGTTGCTAATATCAATTGACAATAAATTTCTATTATCAACCGCATAGATGTAGTTATTCACGACAGTCATTCGTGCCGTTGAACCTCCAGTACCACTTGCTCCGCTTCCCCCTCTTTCTCCACCACTGCTATTTACGGCCACATCATCTTGCATTCCGAACACAATACCACCGCTTTCACAATTGTATTCTTCGTCGGTAACCCATCGTTCTATCACTTGATAATCTGCGGCAACAGAATCAATTTTTGTTTCAAAAAGATTGAACTCGTTTTGATTTCTATCCACCAATGTATACGTGCCACTATTTACACGAATGGTGACTAAATCATTGGCATTATTCGCATAGATATAATCCCCTTTTACAACCAAGTCAGTGCATCCATCTAATTGAATAAACTGCTGCCGAACTGGTGCCGCTGGATTGCTGTTGTTAATCACATGAAAGCCCTTATGCACGTCTACCACAAATAGTATATCGCCAAAGACGTACAATTTCCCAGGTTTTACCATCTCTTTAGCTGTCTGTACCTCAAATGAGTTTCTGACGTCGACCGTTGACTTAAAGATGGTAACCGTTTCTGTGATTTTATAGGTGTCGGTGCATTTGTCGGCACAGGCGTATAAAAGCGATGCCGTTAAAACAGCGAATGCGAATTTCTGAAAAGCTAAACGTTTCATGTGGTGATTTTAAAAGATAAAGATACTACAAACAATAGTCTGTGAATCGCATTACAAAAAAATTGACAATCATTTCAAATTTCAACTGTAAATTGTGGCTTGATTTTAGAATCCCAAACAAATGAAAATGTATAGACAGTTATCTCTATCCTTAAGAAACTGGTTTTTCTTCATTGGACTGCTTACAAGTTTTGCGTCGTTTGGACAATATGCCACTGATTACGTGATACTCACAAATGGTGATGTGGTATCGGGTAAGATTACGCAAATGAACGATACAGCGGTTTTTATGACCTCTCCGATTTTAGGGGATTTTGTCATTAAAAAATCTGAAGTAGAGTCGATTACCTTAAACACTACACAGAACCCAAAGGACAAAAACCTCACTCCAGTGGTTAGACCCAATTACCAGATGCCCTTGTGGCATAGAACGCTTGGAGTTAGTTTTAACAGCATTGGTAGTAACCTTGAAATTGGTCGGCGATTGGAATCAACCCGTTTCAATGCGTACATAAAATCTGGTCTTCAATATCTACCCAATTATAGCATAACTACGATTCCGGTAGAGCTTGGTTTAGGTTTGCATTTCGACACAACAAAGAAATCAGATTTCGTTCTACTTCATGGTGGTTATTCTTTCCTCCTTGCTCACGATAATTGGAACAATTGGTATGAGCCTGGTATGGTATACGGATGTGATTATCGACACGTTTTCGTAAACCGTCGAGACGCGCGTCACGGTACGTATCTTGAATTTGGCTATGAGGGTGGTGTTCTTAAAAGAGATTTCCCAGACTGGTGGTGGTCACAAACCGAGGGAGAACGTGTTGTTCATAGAAGTAGGTTCCGTCTTGGTGCAGGAATCGTTTTTTAATCCCCGTATTTTTCCCGCCACTCGTACTTTTTAATTTCTTCTTCTAAGGCTCCGGAATCAATCATTTCTTGTAGACGAGGGTTTATGTCTCCTTGCGAGGTTAAATGCCAACTCCCGCAATCCTCACATTCATATACGTTAACAACCGTACTTCCTTCGAATCGAATACGTGCTTCAATTAAGGCAATTTCAGCGGCGTCAATATTGGTGTGTGCTTTTTTCTTAGATGGACAATTCATATCACCTAAAAATTTTATGTTATTCTTAATACGTATCTATACAACAATAGCCAAGAGATTTTGAAGTTGACACTTCGCAATTCTTGGCTATTCAATTTAATTAATGTACCTATATCAGACTTAGTCTGAACTTCGAATTAACTACAACCCAAAGAGTTGCCGCAATTCAAACACTTGTAACAAGTTCCACTTCTCACTGTTAAGTGACCGCATTCGTTGCACGCCGGTGCATCGCTCTGCATCGATTGTAAGTGCATGTCTGATGCAGATGAATTAGATGCTGCTTTCGCTTCAACAGATACTGAGGTAGAAGTAACTACTGACTTCGTTTTAGTTACTGCAATAGCCGATGATTTAGTCGCATTTTGAATATTATTGTCTCCCGTTTCGGTTACCGGTGGAACTTGTACCAAATCATTTCGGTGTAAGTACTCAAATCCTAGTAATCGGAAGATAAAATCAATTATCGATGTTGCATTTTTAATGTTGTCGTGACCTTCAACATAACCTGCAGGTTCGAATTTCGTGAATGTAAACTTGTCTACGAATTCTCTCAAAGGCACCCCATACTGAAGTCCAATAGAGACTGCAATCGAGAAGCAGTTCATCAACGATCTAAACGTTGCTCCTTCTTTGTGCATGTCGACAAAGATTTCTCCTAATCGACCATCACTGTATTCACCCGTTCTGATGAATAAGGTTTGACCACCCACCTTCGCTTTTTGTGTAAATCCACTTCGCTTGCTAGGTAATTTCTTACGTTCAACGATGTTAGACAATTGCATTTGGAAAATGGTATCGTTGCTCTCATCGATAATGCGTCGAGCTGCATCTAATACCATATCAGGAGTGATTTCGTCAAGTGTTAATTCAGCTTTTTCCGCCAACACTTCCTCAATCTTATCTTTTACTTCTTCCTTCTTCGTATCAGACTTGTTGCTCAATGGTTGAGATAATTTACAACCATCGCGATACAATGCGTTTGCTTTAAGACCTAAATCCCAGCTCAACTCATAACAAGACTTGATATCTTCTTGAGTAGCTTCATTTGGCAAGTTGATCGTTTTAGAAATCGCACCAGAAATAAACGGTTGTGCAGCACCCATCATACGGATATGTCCGTGTGCATGGATGAAACGTTCGCCGATGTTTCCGCATCGATTGGCACAATCAAATACTGGTAAGTGCTCATCTTTTAGGTGTGGTGCTCCCTCAACGGTCATTGTACCACATACATAATCATTCGCTTGATTAATTTCATCCTGTGTATACCCTAAGGTCGTCAACAAGCTGAAATCTGCGCTTTCATACACTTCTTTTTCTATGCCTAATTCAGCCATGGTTTCTTCACCGAGTGTCCAGTGATTGAAAACAAAACTAATTTCGAATGCACTCGCCAATCCCGCTTCAATAGCCGCAAGGTTTTCTTTGGTGAATCCTTTTTTGATTAACGATTTATGGTTTACACCTGGTGCTCCTTTTAAGGTAGCATGTCCTTTGGCGTAATTTACGATGTCTTCGATTTGTTTCTCGGTATACTCTAAGTTTCTTAAAGCACCTGGCACTGATTGGTTTACAATTTTAAAGTATCCACCACCGCTTAGTTTTTTAAATTTAACCAATGCGAAATCTGGCTCAATACCGGTAGTATCACAATCCATCACTAGACCGATTGTACCAGTTGGTGCAATCACGGTCGTTTGTGCGTTTCGATACCCATGCTTCTCACCCATCATTACCGCTTTGTCCCATTGGTCACAAGCAGCAGTCAATAAGTAATCAGGACAATACTTTGGATCTATGCCAACAGGCTTAACGCTCAAGCCTTCATAATCCGATGCGTTGTACGCTGCATATCGGTGGTTACGCATAACACGTAACATATCTTCTTTATTCTTTTCGTATTCTTTGAATGGTCCAAGATGTTGCGCCATTTCAGCAGATGTGGCATACGCTGTACCAGTAAGTATTGCCGTAATAGCTCCACAAATTGCAGTTGCTTTTTCGCTGTCGTAAGGAATACCGCTTAACATCAATACAGATCCAAGGTTGGCATATCCCAGTCCTAGCGTTCTGTATGCATATGATAATTCAGCCACTTCTTTAGATGGGAATTGAGCCATCAAAACAGAAATTTCAAGAACGGTTGTCCAAAGTCTAGATGCATATTTGATGCCTTCAACGTCAAACTCCAAGCTCGCTTCATCAAAGAAATGTCTAAGGTTTAGTGACGCTAAGTTACATGCTGTATTGTCCAAGAACATGTATTCCGAACATGGGTTCGATGCGTTAATCGGTCCACCTTGAGGGCATGTATGCCATTCATTGATTGTGGTGTCAAATTGAACACCTGGATCGGCGCACGCCCAAGCAGCAAATGAGATATCATCCCAAATCTTTTCAGCTGGTATGCTATCCATTACTTCACCGTTGCTTCGAGCGATTAAGTCCCAATTTTCATTGTTCTTTAATGCTTCGAAAAATTTATTTGGAATTCGAACAGAGTTGTTTGAATTCTGACCAGATACCGTTTGGTAAGCGTCTCCTTCATAATGTGAAGAGTATCCTCCTTCGATTAAGGCCGCAACTTTCTTTTCTTCTTCTTTCTTCCAGTTAATGAAAGACATGATCTCTGGGTGATCTAAATCTAGAGTCACCATTTTGGCAGCACGTCTAGTTGTTCCACCTGACTTGATTGCTCCAGCAGCTCTGTCACCAATTTTAAGGAATGACATTAAACCACTTGATGTTCCTCCACCACTTAGTTTTTCACCTGCACCTCTAATGGCCGAGAAATTCGTTCCAACCCCAGAACCATATTTAAAGATTCTTGCTTCACGAACCCAAAGATCCATGATACCACCGTCGTTTACTAAGTCGTCACTTACCGACAAAATAAAACAGGCATGTGGTTGTGGGCGTTCGTATGCTGAAGTTGATTTTTTCAACTTTCCAGTATCTGGATCACAGAAATAATGTCCCTGTGGTTTTCCAGTAATGTCATATGTGTTGTGTAACCCAGTATTGAACCATTGTGGTGAGTTTGGAGCAGCATGTTGAGCCGTTATGCTGTATACCAATTCATCGTAAAATACTTGTGCATCTTGTTTGCTTGCGAAGTAATTATATCGCTCTCCCCATGTTCTCCAACAATCAGCAAGACGATGTGAAACTTGCTTAATAGAGTTTTCTGAATCAAGGCTACCATCTGGTTGTGGTACGCCTGCTTTTCTAAAATATTTCTGAGCTAAAATATCAGTTGCAACTTGTGACCACGCTTTTGGTACTTCTACATTATCCATTCTAAATACGGTGTCACCACCTGGGTTTTGGATAACTGAACTACGAATTTCATATTCGAATAATTCGTTTGCTTTGATTCCGTCTTTAGTGAAATAACGGTTAAATTGGAGGCCTTTGTTTTTAGCTGAATCTGTCTTCTTCTGGCTCATACGATGCGTGTTACTTTTTAATCAATCGAGATATATTTTCCGTTCTAAACAGTAAAAATGTTTAGTGGTTTTTAGTCAAAAGTAGCTTCAGTATACATGACTTTCTGATTACACTTTTCCACAGATAAAAATAATTGTACGTTTATTCTGACTCCCGTGTGTTGATAACAAATACTTAACATTTTGTGCATATTTAAGGTATAAAACCTAATGAACTGAGAGCCAATAAAATGCAGCTTAATTGGGTTAAAAATACTTTTTGACACATTGGTTTTGATAAATATTTTGACCACTTAAATCCATTCATTCCATAACGGTTTGAAAATAACAAGGTTGGATAATATTTTACTTTCTTTGCACTAGAGATGGGTACAAAAATTGCAAATTTCATTCTGAGCAATAAACGAAATGGACAAAAAATGCTGGCCGTTCTTATTGACCCAGATAAAGCCCAAGCTTCACATTTAAAAAACTTACTTCGACCAGAAAACATCTCTAAAATAGATTTACTGTTTATCGGTGGTAGTGTGCTTACTTCAGGAAACATACATCAAACCATCGAATCAGTTAAGTCACTCTGTGATATTCCCCGCGTCATTTTCCCAGGTAGTCCAGATCAAATTTCAAGCGCCGCAGATGCCATATTGTTATTGACTTTAATTTCTGGTCGGAACCCAGAACTCTTAATTGGCAAACATGTTGAGTCTGCCTTAAGATTAAAGCAATCCAACCTCGAAATACTCCCAACGGGATATATATTAATAGATGGAGGTGCACCAACAACTGTTTCATACATTTCAGGCACAACTCCTATTCCTGCCAACAAACCAGGTTTAGCAGCCATGACTGCCTTAGCTGGTGAACAGCTTGGATTGGGTATAATATATATGGATGCTGGTAGTGGTGCCAAAAACCCAATACCTGCACAAATGATCACATCTGTACGTGAACATACCAATCAACCCATCGTTGTTGGTGGTGGTATTAGAACCATGGAAGGCATTCACGCAGCATGGAATGCTGGAGCCGATATCGTAGTGATTGGAAATCGCTTGGAAGAAGATCCTGGGTTTTTGCAGAATCTGTAATACCAATTATCCTCAGGAATTATTAATTCTGAATATTTTGTTCGCCTATAACTTGTCTGGCTTATCAATTGCGACATTGACGGGACCAGGAATCAACACCCTCTTCGACAAAACAAATCCAACAATCAATAAGAGTGGTCCAACGATGTACGGAAGGTAAAAGCTAATGCCATAAATAGCGCCTCCAATGGCAGGACCTAAAACACGACCAATGGAACCGAAGGATTGATACAAACCTGTTAGTTGACCCAGCTCATTTGGCTTGGCCACTTTGGTAATTAAAGACATTAGAGCTGGATTGATAAATCCATTTGCCAATGCGATTAAGCCTATGGCTACCAATTCCCATGGAATAAAAAGATCATCTTGAAAAAACGGCATAGCAAATAATCCAATGGCCAATAACGTCAGGCCAATCGTCAACATTTGTTTTTCACCAAACCTTTTTGCTATTCTACCGACCAATAACCCTTGTACCAAAGCGCTGCTCAGACCAATGTACATGAAAACAAAACCAATCTGTTTTTCATTAAAGAAACTATGATCGCTCCATAACAACACCGCCGTGACTTGCATCATTGAAAACGCGGAAATGAACAATAGGTTAATAAAAAAGAGTTTGCTGACCTCAGGTCGTTTAAGCTGAGTGACTATTCCAGTAATGATGTTGCTACGTTTAGCGTCTTTATTTTTTACCTTGAGTGATTCTGGAAGGAAAAAATAGGCAACAATAAAATTCATGAATGACAGTCCTGCCACCACAAACCCGAGTATTTCAATTCCAAAATCTGCTTTTAAAAATCCACCGATGGGAGGTCCAAACACAAATCCTAGTCCAAAGGCTGCGCCTAAAATACCCATACTTTTTGCCCGATTCGAAGGCTCAGAGATATCTCCGATATACGCCTGTGCTGCTCCAATATTGGCAGATCCGATGCCTGAAAAAACGCGTGAAATGATGAGGATTAATAAGGTCTCTGTTTGTGAAAATATTAAGTAGGCGACTGCTGTTACTAGAATACTCACTAAAATAATTGGTCGTCGACCATGGCGATCACTCATCCTTCCCCAAAACGGAGAAAACGAAAAATTCATCAAAGCATAAATAGCCGCAATAAATCCAATCTGCATTTCGCTTGCGCCTAAGTCTTCGGCAAACGTGGGTAGGATTGGTATGATTAAACCAAAACCTAGCAAGTCCAAAAAAGTGGTTAGAAAAATGACACCCAGTGCCGACTTATTTTTCATATGCAGTTAAACAGCAATAATAGAAGTTAGTTTTTTAAGGTTGGGAAATAAAAAAGCCCTGGTTCTCACCAAGGCTTAATCATTAGTAATTTTAGTACCAATCTATTTCTTTAATAAATCTCGTATTTCTGTCAATAAAGCATTGTCAGAAGGTCCTGCAGGCGCTGGCGCCTCTACTGGTTTTTTAGTTTTGTTGTACGCTTTGATGATCATGAACATTACTAAACCAACAATCACTAAATTGATGATTGAGTTAATCCACTTACCATACATGATAGCGTTTTCAGCAACGGCTTCAACTCCTTCAGCTGCTGCTACTGCTGGATCTAAGACGATTTTTAAACTCGCGAAGTCCATGCCACCAGCAAAATGCCCAACAAATGGCATTGCGATATCAGATACAAATCCGTTGATCACACCACCTAAGGCTCCTGCCATAATCACTGCCACTGCGAATTCGATCACATTGCCAGTCATAATAAAATTTTTGAATTCCTTTAACATATCTATTTCTGTTTTAGTGGTGCAAATGGACTAAAATAAAGGAACTAGAGAAAATGTGCGCCCGACTATGTCGGAAGCGATGTAGTTTTTATTAGTCGTTGAGCTTTTTTAATAGCTTCTTTTTTACAGACTTTTTATTGACCACAATAGACACTGTTTTCATTTTCATGTACGACTCACTCATCAAATAATACCCGTCGAAACCAGCCCTTGTACTCCATGAATTTTTGACGATATAGAACATTCTCCCATCACTGTATTTCACTTTTCCAACCACATGCATCAAATGGTCGTCTGTGGTTGTTAAATTATCAAACCCCACCTGACGTAACGCTTGGTTGGCTTCTTCCTCAGACGGAACCGCAGGTACTTGTTTCAACAAATTGGTATCGTTGGTATTAAAGGCATAACCGCCTCTTCTCATAAAACCCGTCTCACTTACATCACCATCCCACTCAATTGTATATCCTTTGGCTAATGCCTCATCCATTACCGTCATCATCTCGTTCAGTGGAATGTTGTTGTATTCTCCATTGCTAAAATTGTCAGGTACCTCAACGATGAAATCACTGTAAAAGGGTTGGTGGGTAAATGATGTAAAACCAAGATAATCCATCATGTCTAGATTCACCACTTGCTGTGCAAATGATTGTGGGTTGTATGACATGCCCTCGTATTCAAATACTGGCATCAAGGGTCCTAAATGGTTATCTAAAATAACATTGAATCCGTCTTTCCAATGTGGATCCACTGGTCTTGATTTAACCGTTGTATCTAAAAACGCTTTTAACTCCTTTACCATTTCTGAATGGTTGTGTGCGTCTTTTCCATTCTTACCAGAATAAGCTGACTCCGGCATCATTCCATACTTCGAATATGATCGGATCACGTCATGTGCAAGACTGCCTTCACTAAAATTAGATCCACCATGGTACCGCACATATTTGATGGCCTTTTCCATATAAATCATGCGTACTGTGTACATTTCTGACAAATCGATTGTCTTTCCATGTTTTTTCAATACCTCTGATTCAAGAAATGAACTTGTCGAAAAACTCCAGCATGTCCCTGTTCTATCCTGACTTTTAACTTCAGTATTTTGACACATAGAAACCACCTCAAAGCCTTCAGGAAGGTTTGGTGTTTGACTATAAACGCCGAATGATATCGACAAGATTGCTGCGGCTAATAGGACTTTTCTCATTGAATACTTTTTCACAAAAGAACGTTGCTTATTTGGGATATCAAAACAATCGCGTTTGAGTCGGTATTACTTCGGCAGTAGCTGTAGCCGAAACGAAATACCAACGATTGTTTGTGACGCATTTACACTTATATCGTTTTCTCAACTTAACACCTTTTTCAAACACCAATCCGTTCGACAACTTAACAAAATACCTTCTGGTAAGGATTCAACAAAGACTTGCTGTACTTCATCATGGCCAGCCAAAGCACGCATGAGGTGGTGATCCACGCAACTACTAGCCGCTGGATTTTGTATGTATTGGGTCAACGCAGACGTTATTTTATTCGGGAAAAGACCTTCTTGGATAAATGGGTGTAGAATTTCTTGAAACTCTGCCTTCCATTCAACACCGTGGGGTTTCGAGAGTTTTTATACTTCTTCCAGGTTTCTAGATGAGCGAATTCATGCAAGACCGTTATTAAAAATGAATACTGGTTTAAATCGGAATTAACAGAAATACGATGGCCTTTTTTTGAAACGGAGGTCGATAATCGCCTAACTTAGATTTTCTAGGCTTAGCTATTCTGAATAAGACTTGGTCTTTTTCAACACGCTCCCAAATGGTTTCAGCAACGCCGGGAGGCAAATAATCGTTCAGTAGAGCAATGTTCTTATTCAACTTACCGCATGCTTTTAATACAGGCCACACATCGAATGCTCTCAGGCATCACCAGCAACTTCTCCATTTCGATCGCGTTTCCGCACTGCCGACACAAACCGAATGAAGGACTGTCAACCTCCTTTAAGCGCCCGTTGCAGTTTCTGTTGTTTGTTTTTGGTGTTCCGCAAGGCCGCCTCATTCACCGACTTGTTGTTGATGGCATCCATCCGGCTAATTCTTCCGATGGCGTTTTCAGGGAGAGATGGGCTTCGTCAACTCTGTGTACTCAACAAGATCTCCGCTTCAATCTTTTTCAACTGTGCAGGCCATTTTCTCCTTTATCATCTGTATGTCTGCCGGCTTTGAGCAAAAGCGATTGTATGGTTAAATGTAGAGGTACTAAGATTATGCGTTATGTATCGGTGCAATATTAAGATCGATTATTGCCATAATTCCCATTGCCTCTGTCATGAATTCCCAATACTCCGGATTCCTTAGGGTCCTATTGAGTACTAGTTTGTACAACTGTAAATTCTTCGTGCCCTGTACCGACTACTACGTAGATGCGTCGAAATAAGGCAGATGACCTTTTGCAAATGTCGATGCGATTCCATTACTTTGACAATAACCTTACAAAAAAACGTTTACTAAATTGGTCGCTTTTATATTTAAGACTTAAACGTATTTGCTATGGAACACGATAACATGTTTGCCCGAATCATTAAGTCAAAGTGGATTTACATTCTACTGCTTTTAGCCTTCACTATCAGTAGCGAAGCACAAACTAAAAGAGGACTGATTATCGCAATTGGGATTACCCAGAAACGGGACACACCCCAGATTGGCGGGACATCAGCTCGGTAAATGACATTCCATTAGTTCGGTCTGCCCTCATAAAACAAGGGTTTCAATCAAAGGACATTGGTGTTCTCAAAAACGAAGAAGCAACCAAAGCCGGGATTGTTAAAGCAATTAAAGACTTAACTGCTTCATGTAAAAAAGGAGACGTTGTAATCCTTCATTTTTCCTCTCACGGACAACAAATAGAAGACGATAACGGAGATGAGGTTGACGGATATGACGAGGCAATTGTGCCTTATGGAGCACCTCCATCATACAAAGACGGATATGATTTTTCTCAGCATTTAAGAGACGACGAACTTGAATCTTTGTTGTTCGACTTGCGTTTAAAGATTGGTCCAACTGGAGATGTTATAGTCTTTGCCGATGCTTGCCACAGTGGAACTGTTTCACGAGGAGAAGAAATTAGTCGCGGTGGAATGCCGGCCATGCAACGACCCAATTACACACCTACAAAAGGAGTTGGTGAGTCGGTGGTTTTTCAAACTAGTTCATCAGAAAAGGTTGATATGAGTCAGATGGCACCAATTGTCGTTATTTCAGGTGCACAAGCCTCTGAAGTGAATTACGAGCATAATGGCGCCGGATCTTTATCGACTGCGATTAGTCGTAGTGTAGATAAGGTTAATTCGTCTATGACGTATCGTGGTTTTTTTGCGCAAATTGTGAAGGAAATGTCCATTCTCGCGCCATCACAAAAACCTATTATCGAGGGTAATATTGACAGAACTTTATTCGCCGGTCGCGTTATAGAGCAAGAACCGTTTTACAAAGCCTATAAAGTGCGTGACAACACCGCTATGATCTATGGCGGTAAACTTAACGGGCATTTTCAGTGGAACTAAAATAGCTGCCTACCCCATCGGAACAACGTCAATTAAAGGCAAAACGCCCTTGGCTTCTGGAGAGGCCATTACAGCCGAAGGGACTTGGTGTAAAATTGAGTTTGATAAAGACTTGACGCTGGACATGGAAGATTACTGGTTTTTTGTAACCGAACAAACGTATGGTGACATCCAAATCTGTGTAAGGGTGGATATTTGGGACAAGACAATAAAAGACAAAGTAACCAAAGCGCTGTCTGGCTCAACTTTAATACACATAGGAAAAGAGAATTTAGACTTCATTATTGAAGACGGTGGTCGTGGAAAAATTGACATTATTCGTGCAAGCGACAAAAAGGTGTTTGTAGAACAACTCGCTCCCGATAACAATTACGACACGCTCATAAAAACGTTTCAGCAATATGCCAGAGGTGCTTTTATGAAGAATTTAGAACTCACGGATAAGCGATTTAATGTCGTGTTTGAATTGGTTCCTGTTCGATTCGTATTGGCAGGTGATGGTATGAGTTATAAAGTAACTGATACCTTGAAATTAGAAGATATTTCGGAAAATGGCGTGCCCTTTTTCAAAGAGTCTGATAACATCGGAATCATCATAAAGGTGAGTAATATTGGGGAACAAGATGCGTATTACAGCATCATCGACATTCAACCAGATGGTGGTATCAATGGCATTCTTCCCGCGGAAGATCCAGAGTTGGAACAAAGTCCTGAAGACTTCAAAATCAAAGCTGGGCAAAGCATGTATGCCCCAGGCAGTTTTGTAACCTTTAGCGCTCCGTATGGTTTGGAAGTATTTAAACTGTTCGCCAGTCAGGAACCTATAGACTTTACACCGGTTCTTACCAAAAAACCTAGATCTAGGAGTGTTGAGTTTAAGGTTGAGACCTTATTTAGAGACAGCTACGATGCTGCTACTCGTGGTGGAACAACACAAAAAATAAGGAGCTCTAACATGGAAGCATCTACGTCTTATGTAGGTTTTGAAATAAGACGATAACAGTAAAATGACATTTATCCATTTACCTAAACATTTGATAAACATATAGATATATAAAGTATTTAAAAATGAAAAACACTAATTATATGTTTATGAATGTGGTAAAAAGTTTTGTCTTTTCTACAATCACGTTACTGACTTTTACATCAGCCAATGCGATTGAAAAAAAGGCGCTAATCATTGGAATTGGATCGTATCCACAAGAAACTGGATGGAGTCAAATCAACGGCGACAAAGATGCAAATGTCGTTGAAGAATCATTAAAAGGAATTGGATTTAGAAACACCACAAAGCTGATTAACAGTCAGGCAACCAAGGTGAATATCCTTGACCAACTAAACACCATGCTCGACAGTTGCCAGCAAGGCGATGTTGTTCTGTTTTATTTCGCAGGTCATGGTCAGTTAATTCTGGACTACGATGCAGATGAACTTGACGGTTACGATGAGTCATTGGTATTATACGGTGCCCCAAAACAATATGATGCGCTGTACAAAAACGAAAACCATTTATTAGACGATGAGTTAAGCGACATCATTAATAAGTTTAGAATTAAACTCGGTCCTCAAGGTGAATTTATCGTTGTTATCGACGCGGGCTTTGGTTGGATGTCAACCTCAACAACTCACATAACTCGAGGAGGTGCCTATCCATTAGAGGAAAAATTTGAAAGTCATTCTTTTTCAAATATTGGAAAATTCGAATCGGGTATTCTTGATGATCAACCGTTCTCTGTTCCAAGTAAAGGACATGCGCATTTATTTCATTTAACAGCCAATACCATCAACTCGATGGCAATGGAAGTAAATGGAAACGGTGTACTGACTTTATCCTTTACCCGAAGTCTTGAAGAACTTAGTGACTCTGTTAGTTATGAAGTGTGGTTTCATACAGTTCAGTCGCATGGAAACGAGATTGTTCAGGGTCAGCATATCGATGCTGAAGGAGAAACGGATGACTTGGTTTTTAACCACTACCACAAAATTCAAGGATCAGATTGCGAAACATTCGCCGTCGAAGACGTAACAGAGACCATGTCTGCTCAAGAAATGGACATGCTTAAAAACATAGAAAATTACATTCAAGAAGAATATAATAGCGACTCAGGAAAAGGAGAATTTGGGTCACAGTAAACAATTAAAAAAAACTAAAAAAAAGGATTATGAAGTACCTAAAGTTAATGGCGATTGGATGCCTAGCTATGACTCCGATGGGAGTAATGGCTCAAAATCCATTTGGGTATGACCCAAACGACACATCGACCACCCGTGACATCTATGGGTATGACAGTCGAAAAGAAGCAAAAACCTACGATTATTTAGGTTTCACCAACGCGGTGATGACAAGAATGAACAAAGGGGATTTTGACGGCTCAAATGCGTACAGCTACACACTAGAAGAAAAACTGAAAAAAGCATTTGAAGTTGACAAGGTCGATCCAAACCTCCGATTCAGAAACCAACCTACTTTAGGGGGGTGTACAGGTTTCTTAATCGCTCCCAACATCATGGTGACCGCAGGTCATTGTATTTCGAGTGATCAGCACGAAATACAAAGTGGTAAGGTAATTTTCCATACGAGCTTTAGAGATAAGCCTGGCGCCATGCAGTATAGCGACAAATATTGGGTGGTTGATTATACCAACGACATCAGTATGACCAAAAAATACAAAGAAGGTGTTGGTGAGTATTATGTAACGCCTATTCCTACCTCAAAGCAATATGGTGTTAAACAAGTTCTGATTAGCGTTTTAGATTACAAGAGAAACCTGGATTACGCAGTCATATTGTTAGATCGAGAAACGGATAGAGACCCATTTAGATTTAGAACTGGGGCCAAGATTGCTAAAGGCGATAACCTAGCCATGATTGGTGCACCTGCAGGTTTGCCATTAAAGTTGGCAGACGGTGCAAAGGTGACCATGAACTCTGCAAGTACCTGGTTTGGAACTAACTTGGACGCTTTTGGAGGAAACTCTGGAGGACCAGTATACAATACGGCAGGAAGAAACATGATTGAAGGAATCCTTGTTCGAGGAAGAATCGACAAAGGCTTAAAAGGTTTTTATGTAGACTCAACTTGTGGTTGTGTAAAAGAAGTTAAATACGACAACGAAGATGCTGAATCGATTTTAGACGATTTTGGATATGCGCCTTCTACCATGAGTACTGAAGTACAAAGAATTACTTCAATACCATTAAGCATAAAGGCATTAGCGGTTTTCAACAACTTGGAATACGCTTTACGTAACAACAACCGTGGTCGCTACGACAAATGGGAGATTTATTCTTGGGCGTTTTCTAACGACACAGCTAGCTTCTTGCGTGACGCAACTCCTGGCATGGATCCGTTGGGCGTGGTTGCCTTAAAATATGGCCGTACCGACATGTTTAAAGACATGATTGACAATGGCATGAAAACCGACCTTGATTTAGGCGGAGGGAAGACGATGTTGTACTACGCGATTAACGAAAACAATCTATCGGCGGTAAAACACATCCTTAAACAAGGCTACGATTTAGACTCTAAAGATGCGGAAAACAATACACCATTACATTGGGCTATACGTCGTGGTTCACTTGATATTGCCACGGAATTAATGAAAAACGGTGCAGATGTAAATGCGAAAAACCGATGGGGAGAAACTCCATTGCACTTAGCTGTATCGCAATACAGTATGCCAACTATCGAGGCTTTGATTCAGAAAGGAGCAAATCCACGCGCCACTGACAACGAAGGAAGAACACCTCGAAAAGCCGCAAAACAACTTAAATTTAAAGATGCCGCTCGTTATTTAAAGCGCGCAGAAAAAGGAAAACTATAACTCTGTAAATGAGTTCAAAAGCCGTGGAGTAATTCACGGCTTTTTTTTTACATTCGATTTATGAAATACCTCTTAACCCTAACCTCGCTAATCCTATCATCCGCAACTGCTTTTTCACAAAATGTGAATCAAGCGCAGCAAACCATTGACACGCTCTGTTCTGAGTATTTCAGTGGTAGAGGCTATGTAAATGATGGAGACATTCGGGCTTCAGTATATATCGCTGATAGGTACAAACAAATTGGGTTAGTCCCACTTTCTGGAGACGATTATTACCATCGATTTTCCTTGAATGTTAATACGTTCCCGACAAAAGTCTCGGTTGAATCAGACAGTAAAAAAATAACGCCTGGAAAGGATTTCATCGTCGCTCCTAATTGTCCAACAGTTGACAAATCTGACCTGACCGTCCGGTTGGTAGACAAATCCTTGTTGTGTGACAAAAAGCGATTTAAGGAATTGTTGAAATTGGATTGGACTAAAAATGTGCTGTTACTCGATACCCTTGTGCACGATAAGCTGTCGCAAAAGCGCTTAGACAAATTGTTAAAAAAATACAACAGCAATGTGCTCTTTGAAGTGAAGAAAAAGTTGACCTGGTCGTTGAGTAGAGATCAATCCAGCGATGTCAGGGTGTATTTCTTGCCAGGTGTTTTGAACGACAAACAACATATATCGATTTCAATTGAAGCACAATTTGTTGAGGGTTATAAGTCGCGAAACGTGGTTGGAATGATTCCAGGAACCGAACAACCCGACTCGTTTATTTTTATTACCGGACATTATGATCACCTCGGCATGATGGGTCAAAATTGTATTATGCCAGGCGCCAACGACAATGCCAGTGGGATTGCAATGATTCTTGATTTTGCAGCGTATTACAAACTGCATCCACCTCGATACTCGGTAGTTTTTATAGCATTTGCAGCGGAAGAAGCTGGTCTTGTTGGGAGCTACTTTTTTGTGAGTGAATTATCCAAATACGCGCCAAAACTTGATCCAAGGAAGATCCGTTTTGTTGTTAACATGGACCTAATGGGATCAGGTCAAGAAGGCATAATGGCGGTGAATGGCGCCATCCTTCCAGAAGAATATGCGTTATTGTCTGAGATCAACACCGATAAAGGTTATTTGCCTCAAACCAAAAAAAGAGGAAAGGCTGCAAACAGCGACCACTACTTTTTTACAGAAGCAGGCATACCCGCGTTTTTCTTTTATCTAATGGGTCCGTATAACCACTATCATGATGTTGATGATACTGCCGAAAACATGCGATTGGAAGCCGAATCGTACAATGGTGCGTTCCACTTAATTCGGGATTTTATGAATGCTTTGATGCATCATTAACGTTTCAACAGATTCCTCAGAATCAAATTGATGTCGTCCATGATGTTGTAGTTTTTAGCGTAAAAGTAATTGAGTCTTTTTCTAACGCTATCATTCATATCAATTTTATCAGATTCCTGACTTGTTACAAAAACGCCGTCCTGTAATTTTGGCAAATCCGACACATTCACCGATTTATCATAAGACACCCAAGTTTTTCGGCCGAAGAGGGTTGCAAAAACGCGTTGGTAATATCCAATAATTCCTGGGCCAACCCAACCTATCACCACACCAAGTGGTAAAAGGAATAGGCTAATCACAAAGTCTATCAATCGTTTCTTTTGTCTCGTGTTTTTATCGCCAAGCGCAAACCGAACCTCTTCAGTATACAGTTCACCGTTCATGTCTTTCGCGTTACTTCCGATAATGAATCCGCTGTCGTCGGGGACAATTTTGAAACTAACTGTGGTTGAAGCCATCTTTGCCATCCAACGCATTGTTTCTGAGCTACTTACATCTTTAGAACAAAAAATTACTTCGTCGACCTTATATAGATCACATAAGTCCTCCAGTCGTTCTACGCTGCCCAAGATATCCTGTTCGTCTTCATCATCAATAGAAACGAAGCCCAAAAACTGATTCGGTGATTGCGTTTTTTGAATTAAACCCAAAACCCGTTCACGTTCTTGTTTATGGCCTACGATGATAGAATTCAAGTGCGAAGCCTGCCCTAAATTTATGTTTTTATACTCTTTATGATGTGCAAGCAATCTGACTAATAGTAGCAGAAATGCCGTAGACGCCGTACCAGCTAAAATGATGCCTTTACTGTATTGAAGGTGGTCTGGCAAAAACGCGTACAATGCCGAAATCACTATGGATCCAGCTGCTACACCACGCAGTACCTTGGGCACAGAAAACGGTCGTTGATATCCTCCACTCCAAAAAACCATTAACAACCAAATGGCTGCATAGACAGGAAAATGCGTTTGAGCATACGCCTCTGAAAAGTAGCCTTCAAAATTTTTAATGTGCTCTTCCCAATATCCTTTTACACCGATTAGTCCTGCAATAATTAAAAAGGCGTCAACAAAAAACAGCCATGTTTTGGCGACGAATCGTTGCAAGATGGCCACAAACGCTCTAAAGTAAATGGAGATATTGATGAGACCAATAAACAAGCTTGCGAAGCTGCCTGTGTAATGTTTACGGGCAAAAATCACCATGGCTCGATAAAAGACGAACACATAGTTCACCGACATTCTCTTTGTGCTTTCCCCTTTGTAGTGAATGATGGAAGTTTTGGGGAAATAGACATTTTTAAAACCTGCTTTGGTAATTCGGTAACTCAAATCAATGTCTTCACCGTACATGAAAAAGGTTTCATCCAAAAGACCCACCTCATCCAAAACACTTTGCCGCATCATCATAAATGCACCTGCAAGTACGTCGACTTCCGCTACCTCATCTTCATGGATATACCCAAGGTGGTATTTCCCGAACCGCCGCGATTTTGGAAATATTTTGTTGAGCCCAATCATCTTGTACAAAGCCACTTCAGGCGTTGGCAATCCCCGCTTTGATTCTGGAAGAAACTTGCCTTTGCCATCAATCATTTTTACCCCTAATCCCCCAACATCTTTATGTTGATCGAGATACTCTATGCAAAGTGTAAATGTGTCTTCTTGAACAACGGTATCTGGGTTGAGAAGCAAAACATACTCCCCCTTAGATTGGATAATCGCTTGATTATTTGCAACAGAAAAACCTGTGTTTTCTTTATTCGCAATGAGGTGAACATCTGGGAATTTCTCCCTGACCATTTCAACCGAACCATCAACTGAGTCATTATCGACAACCCAAATGTCACCGTCAAGATTTGCCATGGCTTTTTGAACCGAAAGCAAACTTTGTTCAAGAAAATACTTGACGTTGTAATTGACTATGACTACGGATAGCTTCAATGCACTGATTTCATGCAAACTTAAATTAAAAAGGTGGGTTAATTAAGCGCGCAGTTTATCTACGACCCAAACAACAATGACGCCACCAACCACGGCCGTTACGATAAAACCTAACTTACTTGGTTCAGGCGACAATCGAAGTACTTTAAATACCCATGATCCAACAAAACCCCCGACTGCTCCCAATAACAAATTTTTCAAAAAGCCTTTTGTTTCGCGCTTCATGAGTTTTTGAGTCAACCAACCTGAAAGCGCCCCTAAAATGATATACCAAATCCAGCCCATTAACTACCTGTTTTAGCGATGTTGAACGAAACCCCTATAAACGTTCCCCATTCCCATACGTTTCTTGTTGGAATGGTTAAATCCCCTGGCAACAATGCGTCGCCCAGATTGTATCCTGCACCAAGTTTTTGCACTTGTCCCAAACTCGCGCCTGCGTGCACTGCAACCCGACTATCTGAGCCCAAGAGTGCAGACATGCCCATATACATATTAACGCTTTTTTGGTCGGCTTGTAGCGGCACACCTACGCCAAAAGTCCCGCCTAATTGAAGTGTTCGACCGCTGTATGGGTAGACATTTACATAAGCCCCTAAATTGGGTGAAAAACTCGACCCTGAAATAGACATGATTGCGCTATCTCGGTAAATAAACTCATCAGTTGTTTGAAACTTGGTAAAAGCCAAACCTACACTGGAGGATACTTTTATATCTCCGCGAACGACTATGTTTATTTTCTTTTCCTTCACTTTGGCCAATTCACTAATCTTATTTCGGTCTACAGATAAGTATTTCCCGTCTTGATCCATTGGCACTTTATAAAAATTCAACGCCAAATCAATCTCGTCATCCTTTGCTGCATGACTTGAATTAAACGTATAACGTGTTGCAACAATTGATGTATAAACCGTTTCCAAGAAATCAATTTGAGCCGTGATGTATTCCGGGTTAAACGTCTTCGTTACCTGCTTTACTTCAGCGTTAAAATTTCGTACCGTTTGATCCAAACCTCGACCTTCGAAGCTGCCTTCTGTTCTGCTGGCGTATGCTTGATATTCTCTTAAAAACGAAACCGTTGCTGTTTCAAGATTTGAAACAAAATTGGCATAATCTTTATTGTATTGCACAATCACTTCTGAGAAATCGCTTGGGTTCATTACTGATTTATGGAAAATCTGAGCAACAATGTTGTTCGACATATTGACAATCGTATCAGTTGGCAAGTATGGATTGTATTTCAGTTTATTCAATTTAGAAATGGCGTAGTTAACAGCTTTCATATCAGTTTCTAAACCTGTTAAGGTTTTATACGCATGCACAATATCGTCGTATGCCGAACTCGCTCCTCTTGTTGCCATTAACCCACCTCGGCTTACATCAACAGGTAAAGTCCCGCCTAGGGCACTAAAAAATCCACCAGACCCCATTGGGTTTACAAGCGGACTCACAATATCAAGAAATCCCATGTCCGACTGTTTTTCGACCACTCTCGAGGTGTAGGTCGCATCAGCTGCATAGACGAATTTGTTGAAATTCACGACTTCTACAATCACCAAATTATTACGACCCACCACAGGTGATGCAATCTCTTTACCAATTGGGTCGCCAGGCTTAGTTTTGAAATAGTGCACTTCATCTTGAATAAAATCATACACTATCCTCAATGATTGACTATAGCCGGAAAGGCTTAGAGCGGTCATAAGACCAATGACGAGTAAACTTTTTAATGCTTTCATTTTCAATACTTAATATCCTAAAAATCACAGATGTCGACAAACATCTTTAGACATTTGATTCACTTCAAATTGATAAAGTAAACGAAAATAAGCGAATTTATGCCATCAGACAATGACATGACACAGGCATATACAAGGATTGTGTTATTTACGAATCCAGGTTTGTGGGTTCATTTTGGTGGTTCCTTTCCATACTTCAAAATGCAATTCGGTCACGTTGTCTTCATTCAACCCTACCTGACCGATGATTGAAGTCGGAGTCACTTGGTCGCCATGGTTACAGCTAATTACACCAAGATTGGCATACACCGTATAATATCCTCCATGTTTCACCAAAACGGTCGTCTGCATGCCAGGCACTTGGATAATGGCACTCACTACCCCATTAAAAATTGGATAGACATCTGAATTGTTTTGACAGATAATATTAATTCCGTTGTTCTGGGTTGAAACGTTTTTAAAGTCTTGATGTTTATGTAGTCCAAACCGTTCTGAGATATAGCCGTTTTTCACTGGCCATGGCAAATTACCAGGAACAAAGCCTTCAACCTTAGCAACTGTTGGAGCGCGCACTATGGCGTTGCGGATGCTTAACTCTAATTCTTGAGATCGTTTCTCCCGTCGTTGTATTTCTTGAATCAACTGGCTTTCTTTGGCTTTCAGACTTTCTACCAAATTGCTGTAAGTCGCCTTGTCCTTTTTCAATTGATCAGCCTCTTCATCTTGTTCTTGAATCGAAGAAGCCAATGAAATTCTCTTTTTGACCAGTTGGTTTATCTTGAATGAATTCTCAATTTTCTTATTCTCAATTAACTTCAACTGCAACTTTCTAAAATCCATGATTCTTTTGAGGTAGTTGAGCCTCCTGATTAAATCATTGAAGTTGTTCGCCATAAAAACATAATGCATTTTGCTCATCTTCTTATTGCTCTTATAGCTACGGACAATGGCTTCTGAAAATTCTGCTTTGATTCTTTCAATCTCCGTGGTTATGCCGATTATTTCGTTTTCAGCATCGACAATATCTACCTCTAAGTTGGTTAACTTGTTTTGAATGTGTTGCAAACCTTCTTCACGTAATTCAATCTGTCGTTCGTAAATAGAGACTGTTTTAAGCGTCGTTTTTTGTTGGGCTAAGGTTTCTTCTAAGATTTTTTTTGATAAAGCAAGCTGCTGTTTGTTTTGCTCAAGCCTTCGGGTTAAATCTCGTCGTGTTTGAGCCGGACTTACTGTGAGGGTAAGACAAATAAATAGTGATAGAAGAACACTAATTCCCCTTTTCATACTTGCTCGGAATGGTGAAACTGATGTCTTGGAATGGTTCAGCACTTATCGAGGAATACTCCATTAAGAGATTGTACTTCTTCCCATTTCCATTGGCTACCAAATTGACGGTATTAGGCATATACCCGATGCCTTTCTCCTTGGTGAAATTCGTATAGTCGATGTCGATTTTATTTGTATTCGTATTTGAACTAAACTCGGTAGTCATCGACCTAAAACATCCTGAAAGTTGTATTCTATTGATAATACCTTCCGATTGATGCTCTAAAAAATCATTTCTTAATTCATCATTCTTTTTTGTAAACAGATCAACCAGATATAAAGGGTCGCCAACAAATAAGTTCTGTACTTGACTTAGAGTCATTTCTTGTCCGGTGAATTGTTTTAAATCTGAAATCGCTCCCACATAATACTTTCGATGTAATCGGTCGATTAACTTAAAACTGTCGGTTGTGACGTACGCCCTAGCAACTTCAATCATGGCCGTAACCGACACCCAGACAAATGAATCCTTCTGCATTTTGATGTTCATTGCGAATCCGTTGCTGTTATCAGCTTCAGTGTAATTGGCTTTCACTCGCAGAGATAAGTACTCATAGGTAGCGAGATTTTCAGTGACTAATGTTAAAACATCTTTAGGGTACTTGGTTAGATAGGTGGTACAATCAGATTTTGGTTTCCGAGATTTACATCCTGAAAAAATCATGGCGGTTAAACTGAAAAACACCAATAAAATGGAAAGCCTTTTCATATTACTAATTTACCTTTTTTAACCCTTCTTCTACCTTCTTGGCTTCCTCTTCCCGATTCAACTTACGCAAACAGGCTATATAATGTCCAACTACTTCTTCATCATTTGGGAAGTGATTGTATGCCTTTTCTAAAACACTTAGCGCGTCTTCGTATTTACCTTGTTGGTAAAGCACCCAGCCTTTTGTATCTAGATACGTAGGTCGGTTTGGGTTAGCTTTTAGAGCGGTATTAATCATTTCCAATGCGTCGTCCAATCGCGTATTTTGTTCCGCAAGGTAGTAGGCGTAATTGTTCATAGCGCCGTCATTTGCCGGATCCATTTCCAATACTTCGTCATAGGTTTCGTATGCCTTTTCATACAGACCTAATTCATAAGACGCATCTGCAACCGTTACCAGTAAAACTGTTCTATCATTGCGAAGCAAGGCAATGTCCAGACCTTCTTCAGCCACTGAAATGGCGGTCTCATAATCCTTTTCTGCGTAATTCGCGAATGAGTTGATGATGTATAAAAACGGTTGATTCGGGAAAAAGCTCAAGGCCTTTTTTGAATCTTGCAACAACCACATATTGTTTCCCAATTCATCATCTAGTCCCAACAGCTTTTTCCAGATACCAATATCTGCCGGATTGATATCCGCTGCAATAACCAAGTGATTGCGTGCTTGATCTACAGCCCCAGAGGCATGTAACACATCGCTTCGAACCAAATGTGCCTTTTCCTCTTTTGCATGCACTTCAATCAACTTCTCGGTTAATATCAATGCCTTTTCTTTCATCTTCTCATCCCTTCTAATAAAAGAGAAGAAACTTCCTACCACTTTTATCTTTAACTCAATAGGTACGGTGATGTCTTCAAAACCTTTGTTCAAGTAATAAAAGCTACTGTCTTCCTGATTTGCTCTTTTATAGATGTCTGACAAACCGAAGAATGCATAGCCATTATTGGGTTCAGATTTTAGAATGTCGTTGTACAAAGACTTCGCAACGCTTACTTGTCCATCTCGAATAAACGACTCCGCCAAAAGTCCTTTGAAGCGAACGCTTTCAGGGTCTGAATCTGACAATTTTTGCATCCAAGCGATAGCCTCTTTGTTTTTGCCAATTTCGTAGTTTAATCCCTCAAGTAAACGCGCCGATTCTTCGTCAATACCAAATCGAGCGACTAGTTGCTCTAACCATTTGATTGACTTCTTAAAGTCTTGTGCGTTTATGTATTGTTTGCTGACTTCCTGATAATTGAGTCGTCGATCGGGTTCTTCTTCAATCATTATTTCGAAGATTTTAGCCGATTTCTCGTAGGCCCCAACCTTGCTGTACGCTTGTGCTAACTGACCTGCGTACCAATAATTGTAATTCGGATTACCTAACACCGCCTTCTCAGTCCAGTAAACGGCATCATGAAAACCAGAAACGGCCATATTGATGTTACCCAATTGATACATGGCTGCATGACTCTTTGGGTCAATCTTTAAAGCGTCCCCAAACAAGCGAGCTGCTTCTGTGTAATTACCCAGTACCTTTTGTGTCGATGCTTTAAAATACACCTGATCAAATTGAGACTGCTGGTTAAAGTTAAGCTTACTTGTATCTATTTTTCCTTTTCTACTCGCACATGAAGACAAGGTCAACACAGTGGCCAATCCTATTAATACGCGGGTAGGGAAATTGCTCATTAGTTGTTTTTTATTGTACTATAATCGCTAATACTCAGTTGATTAGACTTTCCATCGTATTCAACAAAGTTGCCAATCATTGAATTCTCAAAACTAGCATTATTGATTATCGCGTTCGTTTGAATTATGCTGTTATTGATAACGGAGTTTTTAATAACGGTATTGTCTCCAACAGAGACATACGGACCAACGGTCGAATTTTCTAGAACAACGTTCTCTCCAATATAGCAGGGTTCAATAATGGTGGAATTGTTCGATGTGTGCGATGCGGCAATAAGATTTTCATTTTTAGCATGCATTAGGACACGCTTGTTGGTATCAACTGTTGCGTTTTTATTGCCACAATCCATCCAATCTGTCACCTCGCCAGGAACGAATTCCAAGCCGTCATTTTTCATATTTTCCAACGCATTGGTGAGTTGATATTCTCCTTTTTCACGAATGTCGTTGTTCAACAAATGTTCGATTTCACTTTTAAGTCTGTCGCCGTCTTTAAAGTAATAGATGCCGATGATGGCAAGGTCAGACACAAACGTTTCTGGCTTTTCTATAAAATCACAAATGACATTGTTGTCCGTTAACTTTATGACGCCAAACGCACTTGGATCTTCCACTTGTTTTACCCAAATAACGCCGTCTTTCGATGGGTCAATGGTAAAGTCCGCACGAAACAAGGTATCAGCAAAACCAACAATTACGTTGCCTGTTAGTATCTGTTTTGCGCTGTACACAGCGTGTGCTGTCCCAAGCGCTTCTTCTTGAACACAGATATGTCCTTTGGCACCCAAAGACTCTGCAATGGCATATAAATCTTTGTTGATGTCTGCGCCAAAATTTGGTCCAACAACAAACGCAATGTTTTCAATCGTTTCATCACAAACACTGGCAATGTCTTCGACCAATCGTTGAACAATTGGTTTGCCCGCGATTGGTAATAATGGTTTTGGTGTTGTTAATGTGTGTGGCCGCATTCTCTTTCCCATCCCGGCCATTGGAATAATAATGTTCATCTTTACTTAATTTAACCTTTTCCAGTACTGCCATAACCTCCTTCACCACGATTGGTTTCCTCAAGGTTGTCAGTTTCAATTAATTTTATTTTTTGATATGGTGCAACCACCATTTGTGCTATTCTATCTCCCCGTTGAATTGTAAATACTTCAGTCCCTAGGTTGATTAACAATACTTTTATTTCTCCTCTATAGTCAGCATCAATGGTCCCAGGTGAATTTAACACTGTAATCCCATGTTTGTAGGCAAGTCCACTTCGTGGTCTCACTTGCGCTTCATATCCTTGGGGCAAAGCTATTTTCAATCCCGTACCAATCAGTTTTCGCTCCATTGGAGCAAGACCTACAGACTCTTCAACATCAGCGCGTAAATCAACTCCAGCTGAGAAATCCGTTTCATGTCGCGGAAGTTCTAAGTTTGTGGTATTCACCGTGTTTATGTTAAGTACGCTGTCCATTTAAGCGGCAAACTTACGGTTTTTGGTTGGACGTTCAATAAAGTACACAACCGCAGCAAATGCCCCGAGTGTTAATACCGACCAAATCAGTGAATAATTACCTGCAATCTGAGTTAAGAAGGCATAGAACCAATACAAGACTTGACAGTAAATGATGTAGAAAAGAATCATTTTCAAGTTGTATGGAATCGCGTAATGTTTCTGACCCAAAATATAGCTTGCCACTGCCATTCCGAAATAGACGAGCAAGGTTGCTATAGCTGATCCGAGAATGCCGATAATCGGGATTAGTGTGATATTCAGCAGAAGCGTTCCCACTGCTCCACCTATAGAAATCCACATACCAATGTGCATCTTATTATTCAGTTTATACCAAATATTCAGGTTGTACATAACGCCTAAAAACAAATTCGCTAACAACAAAATAGGCGTGAGCAACATGGCTTGAGGATGTCTGAAGTACACCTCTCTAGTGATGATGAGGGGACCAAGTTGTTTTAAGAATACCAAGGTTAAAAGGAAGATGAGACAAAGTGCGATGACAAAATAATGCATGACTTTCGCGTAAATCAATTTGGGATCTTGTCCCTTGGATTGCTCAAAGAAAAACGGTTCAGCAGCAAATCGAAAACTTTGAACAAAGATGGTCATAAACATGGCCAGCTTGTAAAAGGCACTATATACGCCAATCTCAAAATCAGCGACGGTTTCAGGTAACATTTTAAGCAGAAGTAATCTATCAATCATTTCATTGACAATTCCCGCCAAACCTATAATCACCAATGGTCTGCCGTACCGCCACATTTTGCGCCACAAGTGCCCGTCGAATCCTTCGGAAATGTTTTTCCAATAAGGCAACAACATCACGAACATGACAATGCTGGCGATTAAATTGGCAAGAAAAATATAGCCGATACCGAAGTCAGGATTAAAAAATGAAAACGAGTACCCTTTTTTAATTAGCCATGGAATGAGCAGTAAGAAAATCAGGTTGAAACCAATGTTTACAAGAATGTTGGTTATTCTAATGAAGCCAAATCGAATTGGCATTTTCTTAAACCGTAGCCACGCTAACGGAAGGTTGGACAAAGCATCAAGTGCTAAAATGAAAACGAATATCCGAACGTAAGCCGTTTGGTCTGGATGCTCTAAAAAATTGGCAATTCCTTGTTGACAGGTTAAGCCGAGAAACATCAGAATGCCAGTGGTAACCAGTAAGGATATTTGTGCGGTTGCAAAAACCTTTTCGGGCTTTTCCTCTCTCGAAAAGTTGAAAAACGCCGTTTCCATTCCGTACATCAATACCACAATGGCAAAGCCTACAACTGCATAATACGTGCTGAGTACACCGTAATCATTCGGTGTAAATAAATTGATATACAGTGGAACTAATAGAAAGTTTATTAGTCGGCCCAGCGTATGTGAAATCCCATAAACGGCCGTTTCACCTGCTAATTTTTGTAAAATCTTGTTTTTCAATTGGACTGTACGAAGTCAAATGTAATGGGGAATGACTTTGCAGAGGTCATTTTGATGGATTGATTATGAACGTTTTAGACAAAGGATTCAGATTATAAGACAATCGCACTTGTAATAAATGAACATATGGCAACCGTCCAGTCCTTGGGATTTGTCTTTATCTAAATTGGTTTTCGTACTTAAATCACAACACTTTTATAGGCTAAAATACGTTTGGCTTATATGGTCAGACGTTTCCTTCTCATACTTTTTTGTTACCTGCCAACCGTGCTTGTGTATGGTCAACTCGATACAACTCGTGTATTAGAAGGCGACTGGACATTGAATTCTTTTAGTTGTAAAAAATCGTATGACTACAAGGACACAAACAACGGTTTCACAAATGTTGATGATTATAAACTATGGTTAACCATTGGCAACAAGAAGGCGGAATTGACATCAACAACTGTTTTCAGTTTTTTAAACGACAGTACCGTTTCGGTTGAGCGGTTTACATACCGTCGGTCTAAAAGTCATCTCGTTTTTAAAAGAAGGAAGGTGTACAAACAATTTCTAATTGAGAAAATAACGCATCGAGAATTAGTGCTTACGGAAACTGTCTACAACTCGCTTCACAAAGAACCTGTTCGGTACAGGTACTATTTCATGAAAAACGATCTTGTAGAGATGCCATATACTTTCCTTGGTAACTGGATAAAACAAGACACAAGTAGAGTCGATTTATTTTCGTACGACACCCTAGTTCTATTTCCTAAAAATACTTTACATAATTGGCATGGTTCCATCAACACTTTGACTATTCAGGAAACGACCGTACCCACGGTTGCCCACAATTCCTATACACGTACAAGCAGTTATTCTTCCCCAAGTGACTCACTTTATCCGTATGGAAGAACCTATGTATCTGGCTCTTTGGGCCCTTTTTCATGGATTTACAATCCAGAAGGAAACTTAATTCATTTCTTCACCGACTATCTGGAAACAGAATATGTCACCTACCGGATCGAAACATGTTTACCAGGAGAAAAGCTTGTTTTGATCAAACAGGACTAGCCGCGTACATACACCACGTAAGAGTACGTAATGGTTTTTTCTTCCCCAGGATTTACGTCTAATTCCCAAGTTACGTCGTTGCCTTCGTTCACATAATAATGATTGGCAATCGACTTCACCTTCCACGTCTTGTCGCTTTTTTTAAGCTCACCATAAACCAATCGTTTTATTTCTAAGTGGGCCTTCGTGGATTTGTAATTATGGACAGTAATCGTTGACGAAACATTAATCGCTACATACTTATTCTTGTTCCAGTATTTGGTCGCACTCGTTCTTTCGGTTTCGGTTTCTTCTTCTTTTATCTCAAGATCTGGCGCATTCGAAATTGTCACATACGAACAATTTTCAATAGCGGTATAATCGAGCTTAGCTTTGGCAAGTGCCTGCTTTACTCCGTTCAAACTTTTGTTAATGATAAGCGTTCCTGAGGTAAATGGATTTGAAGAATTGTTCCAAATTTTCAATTGGTGGTTAAACTGCGAAGCGTCTGAATAGGATTCATACTTCTTGATGTAGTTGTTGTTGTTCACGATGGCATTCGCATTCAAATTACATACGTATTTGTGTTCCACCTTAACCTTGGTCTCGAACAAAGGATAAAAACCGCGTTCGCCTTTGTCCATCGAAAAATTATCTAATTTGAATAAATACAAATCTGCTATGCCGCTGGCTGTTACATTGTCCGAACCATCACTGACCTTTCTCGAATCTGATTCATAAAACCCTGAAGCACTATTCGCGAACATATTGTTGTTTACGTTGAAGTTATTAAAGACGTTAAACTGAAATGAAATCAAGTCACTTAACTGGGAAGTGGTCAAGAAATTAGGGCTACCGACAACCAAATTAACTTGGGCATTTTCAATTTTTTCAGCGTCGTTTTTTATAGATGCTTTTAAAGACAACTTACCACTATTCTCTTCATCCAAGTCCAATTGGTACATGGGCGTCCAGTTAAATCCCTTTGATAAATAAGTCGACTCCAAGTTTTGACTTGATTTGGTTTCCTTAAAGTTGACCGAAATCGTGGTTTGCATATTTTTCGTCTCTTTCTGTTGGTTTAAGTCGCCTTTAATTGACACCTGCGAGATGTCGTGACTCTTAATCAATAGATAACCAGTAGTCGTTTTTAAAATGACTATAGCATCTAATCCAGCACCTTTTGCACTTACGATGTCACCCGAAACTTTTTTGTCCTCTTCCAAAACAAGGTCAGCCGTTTTACCAACGTTGGCTTGAAGTAAATCAAAGAAGGAGTACCATTCAGTCATTTTGGTGACCGTATCAGACTTGCTTTTTACAGAGACAATTTTTCCTGTTGGAGACGAAAACCAAAACGTTCCATAAATGGCTTCTGGTAAGTTTTCCGACCATTTGTAGGTTCCTTTTTCCGTCTTTACCGTCCCGGATTTTTGGATAAACGCCGTACCATTTTTAAAAATAGTGACATACTTCGTTTGCATTTGGCTATAGCCAATGATTGGACTGATAAGAAGTGATAATGTAATAAGATAGGTGTGAAAAAGCTTCATTTTGTACTGTGTTTAAATGGTTAACATGTAGATGTCAAAGGTAGAACGAAAAAATCATTGACGTCTCCCGATAACTAACTCAAAGTAGTCGATAACTTAATGTAAGACAACCACTCTGTGTGGTTGATGGCCTGAGACGTGCAAAAGGTAAATGCCGTTTGGAATATTTTTTAGAGAAATGCTCGATTTCCCATTGATGAACCCATGATCAAGCACTGTATGAAAACGATTAGATATTTCATAACCATACCAAATATACACTTCAAAAAAGACAATTGTTGTATTCTTGCATCGGTGAGTATACGGTACGTTCAACATAAGGATATTGACTTCGGTCGCTGGGATGATGCCATAGCTTCTGCAAGTAATCCAATGGTGTATGCTGAATCTTGGTTTTTAAATGCAACGACCAACAACCAATGGGATGCATTGATTGAAGGTGATTATTCCGCCGTTATGCCCTTACCGTTTAATAGAAAACTGTTGGGTTATCATCAAATATATCAACCCTTTTTTACGCAACAACTTGGCGTATTTTCTAAATCGAACGAAATAGATGTCCAACCATTTATTGACGCCATTCCCCATAAATTCAAACGACTACACTATCATTTCAATCATCAAAACGATGCTAACGCCTTAGACACCAAAACCAATTTGGTGATTGATCTTAACAAAGGTTATGAAGAAATTGAAAGTCTGTTTTCGAAGTCATTAAGAAAACGCATCCGTCAAAATGAGCAACTCCAGCTGTGGGAAAAAGGAGATGTTGGTGAGGTGATTCACTTTTACAAGGAAGCCTTAGAAAACAAAGTGCAATTAGGCGCTGCTGGATATGCCTTGGCAGAACGATTATTTACCGAAGCGATACAGAGGAAGGCGGCAACCATCTATCAACTAATAGACAAGGGAAATATAATCGCTTGTGGAATTTTCTTTCACAAATACGGACGCATCATCAACGTTTTTGCCGCTAGTGATATCTTAAACAAGAACGCCATGTCTGTGTTTTTAGCAAGGATTATGGAAAAACACAGCAATTCCGATGTGCTTTTTGATTTTGAAGGTTCTGAGATTCCAGGGATTCAACAGTATTTTAAAAGCTTTGGTGCGATTGAGCAGAATTATCCCGTTCTCCGTAAAAATGAACTACCATTTTTGCTTAAAATAGTTCGGCCTAACTAGGAAATTGTATTTCTTTTAATACCAACTCATACCCAAAGTTTAGTCTTAATATTAAAGGTGCTGCTGGGTTGTCCCAAATCCACAAGGCATGGCCTTTGTCCGACGTATCTTCGATATATAATACTTCCAACGTGCGCAACTTACCGCCCACAAGGTACTTCAGCTTTTGTCGTTCAACGACTTTGTACTGATAGGTGTTTTTCACAAAACCTAACCTATACGATAGCTCAACGGACTTGCCAGAATTCAACAGACTGTAGCTAGAATCACTCAAGCGCAAAGACGTACTACTGGTAAGTGTTTTGTCGGTACCGTTAAAGTTATGAAACAACTCATTTGAATTGTTTAGGGCTTCTTTACGCATGTACACCGTGCCTTCAAGACTTTCCTGCGGTATGGTATAGTCAAAAACCCAATCCGATTTGACATTATCGAGTAATACATTTAAGCGAACCGATTTATGGTTTGAAATAACGTCGTAACTCAGTTGATACCCTTTTTGCAAGACAACGTGTTTTAAGCTGCTGCATGACTGCATCAACAACAAAAACACACAGATACTACTTAATCACATATTCGCCACACACAAATATCAGAAACAATCACACTTTTCCAATACACAAAAAACTGCGCTCGTGTTTAGGGTTGCGCCACTGGTTTTAAATGCTTTGCAAGGAATTTTTCCATAGCTTCATAAAACTCGAATCTATTTTCTTCGTTGTGAAACCCATGTCCCTCGTTCTTCTTGAGCATATATTCCACGTCAACGCCTCTTGCTTTTAACGCTTCCACCATTTGGTCGCTTTCACTCTGCTTTACTCGTGGGTCGTTGGCTCCTTGGGCGATAAACAAAGGCGTTTTTATTTGATCGGCGTGGAGTGCTGGGGAGTATTTCGACAACATTTCTTTGTCCTTAACTGGATCACCTACCATTTCATATAGCATTTTTCGGTATGGCACCCAATACGGTGGAATCGTTTCCATAAACGTAAATAGGTTACTCACTCCTACATAATCGATGGCACAGTTGTATAAATCCGGCGTCAATGTTACGCCTGCAAGTGTTGCATATCCACCATAGCTTGCACCATAAATCGCAATTCGATTTTGGTCGGCTATACCTTCGGCTACTAAATACCGAACACCATCGCTGATATCGTTTTGCATGGCTTGTCCCCATTGTTTGAATGAGGCTTCCCAAAAACTACGGCCATAAGAGGTTGATCCTCTAAAATTCATTTGTAAAACAGCATAGCCCCTGTTGGCTAAAAACTGTACTTCTGGATTAAATCCCCAAACGTCGCGAGCCCATGGACCTCCATGTGGATTTACCACGACTGGCAAATTTTTGGGTTTTTTTCCTTTGGGAAGTGTGAGATATCCGTGGATGGTGAGTCCGTCACGACTTTTATACGAAATCGGTTTCATATCACACATGAAAGCTGCATTGAGCCATGGAGATACCGCTGAGATCTTCTCAAGTTTTTTATCAGAGACATAATACAAATAGTAGCTGCCTCTCGTTTTATCGTTCATGGTTCTCACCATGTAAACCGTTTCATTTTTATCACGTGAAGTTAAATACACCTCAGCGTCAGGTATCAACTCCTCAATATGTTTATACACCGCTTCAATCGATGGATCAAAACCACTTCTCTCCGCCTTCTCACCAGTCCAAAAAACAGATGTTAGGACTTTTCTTTTCTTTGAAAATGCTGCTCCAGCAATGTCGTAGTCGTTGTTTTTATGTATTTCTTCAATCTCTTTTCGCGTTGCCATATTAAACCTGACTAAGGCTTTTTTATCACGACCTATGTTCGAGGTGGCATAGACAACCGATGAATCGTGGAAATCGAAAAAGAGCGGGTTAAACGACGTTTTAAATGTGGTTGAGATCACTGTGTCCCAAGCTTCCATTTCTGAGGGTCGATATAAGACACTGGTATTAACACCATCCGTTTGGTGGGCGATACGCAATCGACCTTGGTGATCAGTCATCCATCCAGAAATGTTGCCCGGATTTTCTGCAATTAACACCAATTCGCTTGTGGAGATATTTAAACGATAGGCATCAAATATTTGAGGATTACGTTTGTTCAGTCCAACGATGACATGCTGTGGGTCATCCTCAAGTTTGTCGATGATTTGGGTCAACACTTTTTCGAAGCGTGTATAGGCTTTTACGCTGCCGCTATCGATTTGTGTTCCGTATAAGGCATAGTTTTCATCGCCGCCTTCATCTTTTAGATATAAAATGTTGTTGTTCCCTTTCCACAAAAAACCAGCAATGTCTCTGGTGTATTCGCTGGTGAGTTGTCTCGATTCTTCGCTACCAATTTTCTGGACAAACACGTTCATACGTTGTTTTACCGGGGCTAAATAGGCAAAATATTTTCCGTTGGGAGAAATAGCGTATCCACTCTTTTCGGGATTTTTAAAAAAATCTTGAACAGGTATTTTGGGTATATCGATGGTGTCGTGTTTATCCATAGTACAGCTCGTGAGTATCGCGACCAATATCACATACATTTTTACTGGTTTCATTGTGCAGGAATTTTGTCATACAAGTATAGAGGGTTCTATGTTTGTTCGCCATATCAATTGACTGGTTTCTGTCGAATGGTAGAACCATTTAGGATCAATTTCCATTTCTAAGCAGATGATTTTGTCGCGACTAGTGTTTTAATTGGCGGAATCACTTGTAAAATCAGCCAAATAGTTTAATTTTTGTAAAAATATTTGAAACAATGAAATTTAAAATCTCCGCACTAATAATTGGCTTAATGACAGTGGTTTCGTCTTGTGACGATCTAAGCATTATCAACTACGATATGGACTTTGCTACTGCTGCACTTACGATTGATGCAACATCTGCGTCTGATACTTCATACGTTTTAGAGTCTGGTATGATTGACCCTAAAGATGAAATGGAAAAAAATGGCGTTTCTGCCGACATCGTAAAGAAAGCAACAATTAAGTCTGTAACCATTAACCTAGTTAACCCATCAACGGGTAATTTCAATTGGGCTAAATCGGCTAAAGTATCTATCATGGCGGAAGGTCAGCCAGTAACTGAAGTGGCAAGTGTCACTGAAATTGGTCCTGAATTGACTATGATTGAAATCACTGGTATTGATTTAGAATTAACAGAGTATATAAAAGGTGGCATGTTTAACTTCAAACTTGAAGCTACGAACGACGAGCCAATCCCTGTTGATCACGAAGTGACGATTACTACGACATTCAATGTAGAAATTTAATCTCTAAAGAATTTTGATAAAGAGGTTGGGCAATGCTCAACCTTTTTTTTATGCCTTGAATTTGGCGCGTACATAAAAAGATTGTTGGAGGTGTCTGGTTAAAACACTAAAATGAAAAAGCCTCTCCCAATTTCACGTTGCCAATTTGCATCCCTGCATGTGGTAAGATCTGTAGTGTGTAATTAAGTATAAAAGTGTTGCTGGTCGAGGCTTATTTCAATATTGTGATTCGTATTAAACTACACTGTAATTCAACAAGAATGATTTATTAGCGTTAACCTTTATATATGTTAGACGATTACAAACGCAATATGTTGCACCGATTTGAAATAAAATAATGCAATGTGATAATCGTCACGAATATTACGATAAGAAAACAGAATATTCGTACCCATGTCATTAGAATTCCTAGAAATACGCCCACGGTTTAAAAAACAAAGTACTGATTCCATTGAAGTTTTATTGACCGACTTACAATCCCTATTCGATACGAAGCAAAACGAGATAGAAGGCTCGATTGTCCACCATCATGCGACGGTTAAGATTCCGCACGACCAGCTTCATTTTTGGTCTCCTCAATTGTCCCTGAGCTTTGAAGCATCTGAAGGCAAAACGCTTATCCGCGGATTGTATGGTCCAAACCCCAATGTGTGGTTGCTATTTATGTTTCTGTATTTCTTTATGGGATTTGTGGCGCTTGTTCTTTTGGTGATTGGTATTTCACGATTGAATTTAGGCTTAACGGCATACATACTATGGGCAGTACCCTTTGTTTTGGGTGGCATATTCGTTTTATGGTTTTCAGGCAAAACGGGTAAAAAACTAGGCCACGACCAGATGTATCAAATCCATGATGTAATCAAACCCGTTGTTTTGGCCAATGCGGTGGATTACGAGGATTGGTAGTCCTTTTTTACATTAAACACAGAGACCAACACATTAACCTATGAGAAACTGTCAGGCATTGCCCTTTTAGGTGGTATATGGTATATCTATACCATTATTAATATTATAGATTTTTTAAATGTTCGGTTTGCCTTTACTTTTGTGCAAAAGAGACGCTCAGTTATGAAATTACACATATTACTCATTGCAGCCTCCACTTTATTTTTAGGAGCGTGCAGTAGCAAAACAGAACAATCAATGGAAAAAGAAGGCGGTTGCCCATTTGGATTTGACAAAGGGCACAAAAAAGAACAAGTGTCAACCATTAAGTCCAATGACGATTGGTGGCCGAATAACCTCAACTTAGACATACTCGCGCAAAATTCGGAATTATCCAATCCGATGGACCCTGAGTTCGATTACGAACAATCATTTCAACAGCTGGATTATGATCAATTAAAAAGGGATATTGAATCCGTGTTGACCAACTCACAAGACTGGTGGCCAGCCGACTATGGCAACTATGGCCCCTTGTTCATCCGAATGGCGTGGCATAGTGCTGGCACCTATCGGACCGGTGACGGACGTGGTGGTACACGCATGGGTATACAACGTTTTGCCCCACAAAACAGTTGGCCAGACAACGTAAATCTGGACAAAGCAAGACGATTGTTATGGCCCATAAAACAAAAGTATGGACAACAAATATCTTGGGCAGACCTAATGATTCTCACCGGGAATGTAGCCTTGGAATCGATGGGTTTCGAAACCATCGGCTTTGCTGGTGGACGAGCGGATGTGTGGGAAGCGCAAGAAGATATATACTGGGGTCCAGAGGGCGGTTGGTTAGAGTCGAGAAGACTGAACGAAAAGGGAGAGCTGGATTTAGACATTGAAAACCCATTGGCCGCAGTTCAAATGGGCCTAATCTATGTGAACCCCGAAGGACCAAATGGCAACCCAGACCCAGTCGCATCTGCAAAAAACATTCGTATTGCGTTCGCGCGTATGGGGATGAACGATGAAGAAACAGTAGCCCTAATTGCTGGTGGACATACCTTTGGCAAAACCCATGGAGCTGGCCCAGCGGATAGTGTTGGAGCAGCGCCAGAAGCAGCAGATATTGAAGCACAAGGCTTCGGCTGGGAAAGCACCTATAAATCGGGGAAAGGCGCAGATGCGATCTCCTCCGGTTTAGAAGTGATATGGACGCCTACACCAACTAAATGGAGCCATTTCTTTTTGGAATCTCTATTTTACAACGAATGGGAATTGACCAAAAGCCCTGCAGGTGCGCATCAATGGGTGGCAAAAGAGGTTGGGGAAGTATTTCCGGACGCTTTTGACAAAGATAAAAAGCACCGACCCACCATGTTGACTTCCGACTTGGCGTTAAAATTTGATCCTGAATATAAAAAAGTGTGCCAAGCTTTTCTTGACAAGCCCGATTCATTTGACAAGGCATTTGCAAAAGCATGGTTTAAACTAACCCACAGAGACATGGGGCCCAAATCGACCTATCTTGGATCAGAAGTACCTGCTGAAGACTTCATCTGGCAAGATCCAATTCCAGCAAGAACCTATGGTCTTATTTCGAAAGTTGATATTGACAAACTGAAAAAGGAAATCCTTAATGCCGGCATACCACACAATCACTTAATAGAAACAGCTTGGGCTTCTGCTTCCTCTTATAGAGGTTCAGACAGACGCGGTGGTGCCAACGGCGCGCGGATTCGCTTGGAGCCTCAGGTAAGCTGGGAAAGTAATAACCCCGAACAACTAAAAACGGTGTTGGCAGCCTATACACAAATTCAAGAAAAGTTCAACGCCAACTCAGGTAACACCAAGGTATCCATGGCCGATTTAATTGTATTGGGCGGTAGCGCAGCCATAGAAAAAGCGGCATCAGCTGCTGGTATTTCCATATCTGTACCATTCAGCCCGGGTAGAACCGACGCCACACAAGACCAAACGGATGAGGCTTCATTTAGTGTCTTGGAACCGATGGCAGATGGTTTTAGAAACTACCAGAAAAAACACTATACACTTACCACAGAAGAGTTGTTGGTGGATAAGGCACAGCTATTGACCTTAACCGCTCCTGAAATGACGGTATTGGTGGGTGGCATGCGGGCCCTAAATGCCAATTTCAATGACTCCAAGGCGGGCATATTGACCAACACTCCAGGTGTGTTAACCAATGATTTCTTCATCAACCTATTGGATATGAACACCACCTGGACGCCAATTTCAGCCGACAAAATGTTGTTTGAAGGGAAAGAGCGTGGGTACCGACAAAGTAATATGGACAGCGACACGTGCAGATCTTATATTCGGCTCCAACTCGGAGTTGAGAGGCATTGCCGAAGTATATGGCAGCATGGACGCAAAAGAAAAATTTGTCCGTGACTTTGTAACGGCATGGACCAAAGTGATGAACCTCGATCGTTTTGATTTGAAATAATAAAAACGAAGGCGGAAGGACAAATAATTTAGAGGCACTGACACGAGGGAATAACCCTGCTTTAAAGAAGCATTTTGGTTTAGGCTTAAACTTGGTTTTATCAGTTTTAGTGGACCTGCCGGACAAATTGCTATCATGTACGCGTTTTTAGTAAAGACTAAAAAATGGATTTCGGAAAGCCGTTTCCTTCATACCTTGAATTATTCGATTAATTTGCCTGGTCCAGAAGCAGAACCCTTGACGACATACAAGGGTTAGCTATCACACGCCATGAAAGGCGGTTTGGGCTTTTCGTGCTCCCGTGAATGTTTATTCTTCTTGGGCTTTCTGGACTTTATGTCCCTTATAGTAATATCCCTTTCCCAAATAGATAATTGGGGCTCTCGTTCTGGCTTTTGCCGCTCGAAAAGTATTACCACATTTGAATAATCCACTGCAGCTAATGGCTAGCTAGCAAAGGATGAAGAACAATATGATGTAAATAGTAAACACTTCCTCCCTGATTCGGGATTTTAAGGAGGTCGATTAGGTAAACAAATTATACCAGCCTCTATAGTTTGGCTAGTCACCGTAGCCCTGTTTTACTTTTTTACCAGTGATTTGCGTTCTGGAAACAATTCTCTTTCCCCAAACGTTTTTCTTCTTTACAGATTTTTTTCTTGCTCTTGTAAAATCTTCATCTAGTAATAGGTTCAGTATTCTTGAGCACCTCCTGGCCCTATTTTTAATCAGTTTAGTGCGAGAACAAAGTTTATAATAGCGAAACACCAGTTTAAAAACAGATGAATCTTCATTTCCCAAGGCAAACCGTTGAATTTTCATTAGATCCCGAAAACCAAATTGTACAGAAGGCTCTAGTATTGTACCCTCACCATAATCGTTAAATGAAATAAGCTGTAAAGCATCCAAAGTATCCGTGAACTCTCTTTCGAGTTTTAATGTTGCATCTAACCAATAACCGTTGCTGTCTGGAAGGTAGAACAAATTAGCTTTTATTCCTCCCTTACTATAGAAATCGAGGAAATGCATCGCCACATTTGACTTTACGTGGATCATTGACTTTCTGATAATAGTTGATTAATGACTTAATATTGTCTTCATATATCCATGCAAAACTGCCTGATGCTTGTATTTGCGTAATTTCTTCATTCCCCAGCATGGATTTGAGAAGTGGTGCATCCGGTTTTCGAAGAACTTTGCTCCAATAGGCCGTATCCATTATGGTTGACGGACCAAATAATGGAAGCTGTGGGTCTCCTGAATGATTTCTCATATTAGTATGCATTGGGAAGTAATGCGCCTCTGCATAATGCAATGAAGCGCTAGCATCCGAAGTGTCCCGCCAAAAACGATCTTCAGCCATTAGACAAAAAGGCATGTTCATTTGTTTTGCAATTCGGATTATTTCTTTCGTGTTTTTATGCAAACTTTCTATGTCTTCATTAAACCCGTTGTTTTGGCCAATTCGGTGGATTACGAGGATTGGTAATAAGGATAAATTCTACGAACGTTTTCAATGACTCTGCAATTCAGAGAACCATTTTACCATTAGGTATAACCTATTAAGATACGTAAATTTTTTCTTGTTCATCGCAGTCTTTTTTATGTTTTAAGTCACTTAAAACTAGGGTTTTATGATATTTGTCAGAACACCTACTTTATCACTTAAAATGTTATAAAAGGACTGTAACTTTGGTAGAGGTACTCCACAATCGAGCAATATTCATTCCCTGTCTTTAGAGCAAAAAAATACAGTGAAATTGATTGTGTCGAGCGACGGTTACCTAAAAATGGAAGTCACTTTACAAAGCTTTCACTGGGGCATCTATGACAACAGACAACCGTGAGTCACAGCAGTTTAGTTCAGGTGGTAACACCGATGAAAATAATGATTTCGGTATGTGGGGCGGAGCACTTCCTGTTGAATGGTTATCTATCAAAGGTCGATGGATTCCTTCAGGTGTAGAATTGAAGTGGGCTACTGGTTCGGAAGACAACAACAGTCATTTCGTAATCGAAAGAACACATGACGGTGCGCACTGGGAAGTGATTGGTGAGCAAGATGGTGCTGGCTTTTCTTCGTCTATTAGTCGCTATCAGTTTATCGATGAAAACCCATACGCAGATGTGAACTATTACAGAGTGAAACAAGTTGATTATGACGGCCAGTTTGATTATTCGGACGTAGTGATGGTGCACAGCAACTTAGCCCAAGAACAGTTTGAAATAACTGTTTTCCCTAATCCTGCTAAAAACAACGTTACCGTTGAATGGAATAAAGGCGAACGCAATAGCTCAATAATCATTATGGACATCAATGGTAAGGTGATTCAACAAGAAGATATTATAAACGGCTATAGCCATTCAATCGATCTATCCAATATTGATTCTGGTGTGTATTTCATCCAGCTAGTTGGTAGTCAAGAAACTAAAACAGAACGCTTGGTAGTAAAACATTAAGACAGTAAATAGTAGTAATAACAGATACAGTTTTAAAGTAGTAAGAGCCTCCCGTTTAGTAGCGGGAGGTTTTTTTATTCATTTGACTCTCCTAATTGTCCCATATAGAGACTATATGGTCTACATTTTGGAATTATGACAAACACTGCTTACATTTGTACGGTTACTACCCAGTCAGTAGGAATAACTACACCTACTTGACTTTAAAGATGAAAACTATTTTACCATCCGGAACTTATGATCAACGAAATCAAACTCTACCCAAACCCATCTAAACAATTCGTGAACGTGTTGTGGGATTCTAAACTTCTTAATGGCATTATTTCTTTACTAGACCTAAATGGTCAAGTAGCCAAATCACAACCCATTATTACCAATATTAGTCAGGCAAAACTTGATCTGTCAGACATTCAGAACGGCGTATATTATATCAAAGTGTCCGCTGATGAGTTCGAAAGTGTCAAGCCTTTGATTATCGTAAGATAAGTTCAATAATTGTTAATAAACCAGCCTCCGTGAATTTCACGGGGGCTTTTCGGTTTTAACACGTAACCAATGGATTTTAAATAAATACTATAACGACCAGAATGGTTTATTAGTGAGAACATGTCGTTTCACACCCACATAGGTATCGTCTTTTCAATACTTGAAGTATCAAACTCAGCCTACTCAGAAGGCTGGGTTAAACTTAAAATCTTCCCAACTTCCGATCTATTAGGTAACGCGGGATTCACTTTTTATTTTTAGGTTATAACAGAGCCATCATATGTTGCTAGGTTTAACTAAAACGCCTACGTTTCACAGCTACTATATTGTTGCATTCAGCTTCTATCCTTTTTCAGACTTATTTCAAACTAGCTTCTCTGAGTACTCATTAACGTGTCAGAATAGCCCTATACAAAAAAGGATCGTATAACGTATTGACAGAAACAAAGGGTTCTGGACAAAGCAACATTGAGTTTGCAAATGTAGTCAGCAGTGTCACTGTTGATGGCTCTGGTCAGTTCCAATTTTCATTCGTTGATGAAGGAAAATATGAACTACATGTTTTTGAATTCAGAGATGAAGACAAGTATGGTGAGTTCACACTTTATGGTAAGGTACAACTCGGCTTAACAGGTGGTCTTTCCATTGATGGCTTTGAGGTAAATGCCAACGCCGATGTGAGCTTAGACTCTACAGTTACTGGCGTATTAAAACTTTAGTGCTTACTTATCCTAATACACTGGGGAGGACCCCTTTTTTGTTAATGCTTTTCAGCTTCAACATAAAGGGAAAAGAATCTGCGGTGTGGTTTTTCTTTAATTGAACCACTTGATTCTTGGTTCAGTTTAAAAACATCCGAATTGCTTTTGTTAAAGTCCTGATGAGAAATATTTGAAAATCCTGCAGTCTCTAACATGCCTTTCATTTTATCAAAGTGATAATATGATTTGTGCCCTGGCGTTTTAAATTGTCTTTCAGTTTGTAGACCGATACACCAATCACAAAATTCGTCAATGGTTTTTGTTTTTAAATTTGAATCACATTCCTCTTGACTTGCGTATACAGGAATTTGAAACGCAACTCCATCATCAAAATAATTTGAAATAGTTGCCATCATTCCGACGTGGTCTTGCTTGTACTTATCATCGTACCCAAAGGTCTCACACATATAGGTGAAACTTTTACCAAAATGATCCATATACTCCTGAGTTCGATTTTTATAACTGTCGATGACTTTTGTGACGTCAGGAACCTCAACTCTAAACTTGCCACCCTTTTTTAAAACTCTATTAATTTCCTTTAAGACATAGTTCGCTTTCGCTTCAGTCAAATGTTCAATACAGTGTGCAGAATACAATAAATCCATTGAGTTGTCTTCAAATGGAAGCTTATACTCTGAATTAAGGTCAATGTTATTGTCGGCATGAATATAGTCTACCGTTATCCAATCTTTTGGAAAGTGGTAATCATTGCTCTCCCCGATTGCCAATTTCTGAGTTGAGTAATTTTTAGTTTGAATTTTTCTTAATACCGAATTTCTAAAAAATACTTCTTTCTTTAATTCGTAAGGTATCCGACTAATTTTCATTGCTTCTTATTGTTCTTGTAGGCCGACAAAGTTACTGTAAAAATGGGAGTATCATTTTCCGATACCTCTCAATTTGCATCAACAATATCTAACCAACAACCTGCTTTATCACTTGTACTTTCGTCTAAAAGTACCTACATCCAATTATTTTGAGGCTGACACCGTTAAGTCTTACATTTGTTAACAATGGTCATAACGAACTAAAGTGCCTCAAGTAAATAAAGACGTCATCATTATAGGAGGTGGTCTTGCCGGACTAACGCTCGCATTACAGCTAAAATTGGCCAAACCTGATGTGCAAATAGTTGTCCTAGAAAAGCGAAAAGACAGTGCAATAGAAACTGCTTTTAAAGTTGGGGAGTCATCGAGTGAGTTGGGAGCTATTTACCTATTAGACAAACTGGGTTTAAAAGAACATCTCGATGCCAAACACTTGACAAAAATTGGTACACGATTTTTTATTAAACCTAAAACTTCACCAAATCTTTCCTATCGCGTCGAGATCGGTCCTGAAATTCCTGAGCTGCAACAAACCATGCACGTCGATAGAGGTGTTCTGGAAAATCAACTTGTAGAGCTTGCTAGAGACAGAGGCATTGATCTAAGATTAGGCGCCAAAGTCAAGAATATCTCCATCAACAACAAAGCCCATAATGTCACTTTTTCTATTGACCAAGAGGTTGCTACCATCCATAGTAAATGGGTTGTAGATGCCACTGGAAGAAATGGCATACTCAAAAAAGAGCTTGGGCTAGATAAAAAATTGGATCACAACTTGAATGCGGCTTGGTTTCGGATTGACCGCGTAATTGACATTGATCACTGGATCAAAAATGACAAGGTTGCGAGTCAGTGGGTCGGATTGTTTGATGAGCATAGGTGGCATGGCCTATGGCATGGGTTGGGCTACTTGACTGGTTCTTCGTCATATCCGGCTTTGTTTTGTGCAATTTCACATTCGTGATGTGGGAATTTTAAATCCATTCCACCTCCATGAATATCGAATTGTTTACCCAAATACTTGGTGCTCATCACGGAGCATTCAAGATGCCAAAAAGCGCCATTGCACTTAAAATCGAATCAAAAGAAAACACAAGGTTCATCAAAAAGAGAATGACGATGACATTAAACCAGATGACAAACCCGCTGAATTAAACAACTATACTGCCAGCGGTAGTTATGGTGATGTAATTAGGTATCAGATTGACGAAACCAATCACCTTTTCAAATATTATAACGAAACCACAGGGGAGTCGGACAGTGGTGCCTATACCAAAACCAACAATGCCAATATCTCTGGAGTTTATGAAATTGGCTTTAGCGGGAACACCTATCACGTGATAGAATTGGCCGACAAAGTTATAGCCACTTCAGCTCCATCAGGAAGGTTAGAAAACAAACTATGTTTTGGTATTACCGCAGATCTGAACTTATCTGCGACTTACTCAATGAGCGATTTGGCTGGGAAGTATTTGTTTATCACCTACGATGATTTTAGTAGTGATGAAAACTGGGGTGGGTATGAACTCTTAGCTAATGGCACCTTCACCTGGAATATTGGTCCAGATGATGAAGCTGACTTTGATGTAAACACACATTTCTCAGGCGGTGGAACAGGCACCTGGGCTATATCGCCAACCGACCCGTCTCGGGTGATATTTACGGAAGCTGGAATCGATTATACTGGAACCATTTACCCAGGAAAGGCAATGTTGCTAGATAACGGCGTTGGCCAAGGTTACACCATTGGTATCAACTACCCTTCAACCCATGTAACTCAATCTGCCGTGGCTGGTTCTTATAGGGCTTTGGACATTACCACCGACGGTGAAACTGGTGTTGGGACCTACACCATGCCGGCAAGTGGCGGAAATTTAAGCTATTACGTAAACTATTCAGGTGTCACAGGAATAGATTCTGGGACGGCTACGAATTTTAGTCCTGTACCTCAGATTAACAATATGTTTAAAGCAAGTGCCGACTATGACGGAGAAACCTTTACCACCTGGTTCGTTTTGCTTCCAGGAGAGGTAATGCTCCATTTTAGTGCTGGTGAATCAACTGGTTTGGTTGGTTATGGCGTTGGTGCGAAACTGGATTAAGTATTCAAATATTGGTTTCCTTTGTAAAAAGCGCTCTAATTGGGGCGCTTTTGCTGTCAAGGCTCGTGTTTTCTTAATCGCTTCTTGATAAAACAAAAAAAGCCCTTCGTGAGAAGAGCTTTTTGCGGTCCGGATCTTGACAATTGCTTTAACGAAAGCAATTGGTCAAGGCTCACAATACCATTACTATATTTCATCATGAAGCCATACAATCTTGCACGAGAAAGATTCTTTAGCTTCATCTCAAGTTTATATGCTTCTGACTTTGTTTCCTTTTCTGTCGACCATATCAACCTCCATGGTGTTCCTTTTTTTGTATACCTTACTCGCCCAGCGTTGTGGCGCTTTAGCCTTTGAGTTAAATTAGAAGTGTGCCCTTTGTAGAAACTATCAAGTTTTGTGGAATACAACACATACACGTGGTACATAGTCTTTAGTTTGACCCCCAATGTAATTCCCCGGAGCTAAGAATGTCTATCTAACTCTCCAGAAAAAAGGAAGAAATCTCCTTATACGATTGCATGTTACGGTCAGCACCCTGACAATTGCTTCAACAAAGCAATTCGTCAAGGCTCCTTATCTATAAACGCTTCTTGATAAAACAAAAAAAGCCCCCCAAATGGAGAGCTTTTTGCGGTCTGGACGGGACTCGAACCCGCGACCCCCTGCGTGACAGGCAGGTATTCTAACCAACTGAACTACCGAACCGTAATTCAAATTTAAAACGTTGTTTCTTTGGTTCGCGTGACAGGCATCCGTCGGCTGACGGAAACTGAACTACCGAACCGTAGAATAAAACTTTACTGAATTCCTTCAGACCGTTTTAAATTGGTGTGCAAATATAGATTTTTGAGTAAAAACAAATTAATTTTTTTTCAATTTTATCGGTAAATAATAGACTGAGTAATTATTTCTAAATTTGCCCCTCATTTCGAACGATTCATTCTATGATGTTATTGGATTTTGAAAAGCCTATTGAAGAGTTAATGGAGCAGCTTGAAAAAGCGGAAGCAACCCATGAAAAAGGGAAGGTCGACATGACTGATACCATTGAACAGCTTCAAGGAAAAATTGATCAAACCCGTAAAAGTTTATATAAAAACTTAACCGGTTGGCAGAAGGTTCAGGTGTCAAGACACCCAGACCGACCTTATACTTTAGACTATATTGAGGGCATGACCAGCAACTTTATTGAGTTGCACGGTGATAGAAACATGGGTGACGACAAAGCCATCGTTGGCGGTTTTGCGTCAATCGACAATTATCCGGTGATGATTTTAGGTCACCAAAAAGGTCGAAACACCAAAGAACGTCAGTTCCGTAACTTCGGTATGGCCAATCCGGAAGGATACAGAAAAGCGCTTCGATTTATGAAGCTTGCCGAAAAATTTAACCGCCCTATCATCACTTTAATCGACACTCCCGGCGCATCTCCAGGTTTGGAAGCTGAGGAAAGAGGTCAAGGGGAAGCCATTGCGAGAAACTTAATGGAAATGGCAGTGCTAAAAGTGCCCATCATTTGTATCGTTATTGGCGAAGGTGCTTCTGGTGGTGCCTTGGGTATCGGTGTGGGTGATCGTATCGCCATGCTCGAAAATTCTTGGTATTCGGTTATTTCTCCAGAAAACTGTTCTACTATTTTGTGGCACAGCTGGGAATTCAAAGAAAAAGCGGCTGAAGCATTGAAGCTGACTGGCGATGACATGTTGAAAAACGGTCTAATCGATAAAATCATCAAAGAGCCTTTAGGTGGCGCGCATAGTGATCGAGAAACTATGTTTAAGACTGTCAAAAACGAAATCAAGAAAACGCTTAAAGAATTGAAGGGCTTAAGTACCGAAGATTTAATCAATCAACGTATCGAGAAATTCAGCAACATGGGTGTTGTCGAAGAGGCTCAAGAATAATAACTTCCCGAAGAAGGCCCGCAGTTAAACAACAAGTCTAGAAAACTGAGATTTGCTACAAAGCCATATTTTTCTTCAAAGACTTGGTGGTAAGTAATCACCTGTGGTTTGTTGTCTCTTTCTAACTCATCTAATCCTCGGTAAGCATCAGAACATGTTATTTCTTTGTCGAGCTGAAGATATTGCACTCCGAACTCAATTGATTTTATATTCAAGTCAATTAAAAATTTTGGCTTCTGCTGCAGTATGTTTTCAAAACCATGTGCGTAAAACTCGTAAAACGGAGAACGGTTATAAGCCGTTTTAATGCTTCTAAGATGATTCGTTACCCAATCTTCACTATAGCTTATTTGAACGTCCTTGAGCGTTGTACGTGACTTTTTAAGCGTGGGTATCGAAAGGCTTTGTCTACCGTTGGGTCCAGCAATTTCATACCGACTCCTAAAACTCTGTTTCACCCAGTTTTCGTGAACTTCAAGTAAAACCGAATCTTGCTCGACAAATTCTTGAAACCAGCTAACGCTAGGAAACACATGTAAAGGTAAAACGCTAGGATTCATTTTGAAGGGATGCTAAATCCGCCAATAGTTGGGATACAGATTTTTCTAACAATGGGTGAACATAGTCTGGTACTATTTCTTGTAATGGCTCAAGCACAAACTTCCTTTCATGCATAAAGGGGTGGGGTATTTCCAATATATCCGATTGATAGACCATGTTGCCGTAAAAAATGATGTCTATGTCAATGATTCTTGGTCCCCATTTCTCCTGTCTGACCCGGCCTAGTTCTACCTCTAAATGCAAAATAGAATCAAGGACAACCGTTGGTTTGATGTTGGTAGAATACACCAAAGCCATGTTTAAAAACGAATCTTGATCGGTTTTACCCCAAGGTGGCGTTTCGTACACCGAAGACATTTCGACGGGTTCCCCAAACAACGCTTTTAACCCATCCATGGCCAGCAACAAATTTTTGGCCCTATCCCCAACATTAGTGCCCAATAACAGCACTAAAAGTTCGGGTCGATGTGTTATTTCAAAATCTCTGTCCATGAATTCGGTTCAAAGGTCTAATAAATTACATCCTCCTCCAAGTTCCTTCCTGGATGTCAAGGCAAATGCATACATTTGTTTATGGATACTCAGCAAATTCTGATCTTAATTGGTTTTGCCATTTACTATTTCATTCGAGCAAGTGGTAAAAAAGAAAAAGATCAAAAAGTTCAGCCAAAAAAACGCCCTCAGCAGCGCACAAATCAAGCGCCGCAAAGAAGTATTGAAGATATTTTACGAGACTTAGCAGGCGACACAGCTCCAGAACGCACGAAGGAAGTGTTCATTGAGCCGGAAGAAATAATCGTTGAAACAGCAACGGAAAACACACCACGTAGACCTCATACCGATTCAACACCCATTAAAAAAGTCGAGTTGTCGCATGATGATGAGGAGGATAATTCGTTTGACCTACGACAGGCAGTAATTAATGATGCTATTCTGAATCGACCGCATCAGTGGTAGACGATCCTTTGAATACCCAAATCTTTTGACCTAGGAAATTAACCACACTACTCACTCCAGTGGCAAGGATAAATGCAAACAATTTGTCCGTTTTAAAGGCGAGCAAGCTGTTAGAAACCGCTTCGTGATTGGTAAAAATCACCGATATCTCATCATCTTTAAAAGTGTGTAAACCCCACTTATTGATCAAAATGTTGATGACGAAGGATACGAGATAAAGCAAACCGAAATTTAATAACCGTTTGTTGTTGCGGTCAGACGTTCGCCATGTCCAGTATTTATTTAGGTTGTAAGTGACGAAGGTTCCCGTCATAAATCCCAAACCCTTGTAAACGTCGTTCCAATGTAGTCCGCTTATGGCAAAATCATTCGCGTTTCCGGCCAAATTACTTAGGCCGTAGTACACGGCAAAATCAACAAAGACAGCGATGATTCCACTTATTGTGAATTTGGTTATTTGCTTACTTGTTTGATAGATTGCCATTCGCTGAAAAGAAGGCAAAAATAAGCCATTTGCAATTTTGACCAATTAATGTGTGTTGTGCACGACATATAATTTATATTTGCACCGCAAATAATAGCCGCATTTAATTATTTGCACATGTCTAACGATTCTCACTCAAAAATTTCTTATCACGGTTTAACTTTCGACGATGTCTTGGTATTGCCAAAGTATTCTGAAGTATTACCTCGTGACGTTTCCACCCACACCCGTTTAACCAAAAAACTATCTATCAACGTACCGATCATTTCAGCTGCGATGGATACGGTTACCGAAAGCAAGCTTGCTATTGCCATAGCACGTGAAGGGGGTATCGGTATCATTCATAAAAACATGTCGATTGAAGCTCAAGCAGCTGAGGTAAAAAGAGTGAAACGATCTGAAAGTGGCATGATCAAAGACCCAATCACCTTAACCGGTGCTGCGACCTTAAGACAGGCCTTGGCCTTAATGAAGGAACACCGAATTGGTGGTATTCCTGTCGTTGATGATCAGGGCATCCTAAAAGGCATCATCACAAACCGAGACTTGCGATTTGAAAAAATCATGACCAAGCCAATTTCGGAAGTGATGACAAAAGACAATTTGATAACCACCGACGTTGATACTGATTTAACCAAAGCCAAGGATATTTTACAACAACACAAGATTGAGAAACTTCCTGTTGTTGATGCCAATGGTGTATTGGTCGGACTAATTACTTTCAAAGACATCGAGAAGGTTAAAAACCACCCAGCGTCGTCCAAAGATTCCTTTGGTAGATTGTTGGTAGGTGCCGCTGTTGGTATTACAGCAGATACAATTGATCGTGTCAAAGCCTTGGTTGAGGAGGAAGTAGATGTTATCACATTAGACACCGCACACGGACATTCTAAAGGCGTGGCTGATGAATTGAAAAAAATCAAAAAACAATATCCAAACCTACAAGTCATTGTAGGAAATGTGGCCACAGCAGATGCGGCTAGATTTTTAGCCGAAGCAGGTGCAGACGCTATTAAGGTGGGTGTTGGACCAGGTTCTATTTGTACCACACGAATCATTGCAGGAATTGGTGTTCCTCAATTATCCGCCATCATTGAATGCGCTCAAGTAGCCAAAGAATACGATGTACCCATCGTTGCAGATGGTGGCATCCGTTATAGCGGCGACCTTGTAAAAGCCCTTGTAGGTGGAGCAGATTGCATCATGGCAGGATCTCTATTTGCTGGAACTGAAGAAGCTCCAGGTGAAACAAGTATCTACGAAGGAAGAAAGGTCAAATCTTACCGAGGAATGGGAAGTATTGAGGCAATGAAGAAGGGCAGTAGCGACCGTTATTTTCAAGATGCCGAAGAAGGTATTGCTAAACTAGTCCCAGAAGGTATCGTTGGTACAGTACCATATAAAGGAAGTTTACAAGAAGTGATTTACCAATATGTTGGTGGATTACGTGCTGGCATGGGCTATTGCGGAGCAAAAAACATTGAAGAATTAAAGAATGCGAGCTTTACTAAAATTACTGGAAGCGGTATGCGGGAAAGCCATCCTCACGATATCAATATCACCAAAGAAGCACCAAATTATAGTCGATAATGCGTATTTACCTTTTGTTACAAATCGTTTGCTGTGTTGCTTTGACGACCTACGGCCAAGACGAAGAATATGTAACAAATTCAAAAGGTGAGAATGTTGTCTTATATAGTGATGGAACCTGGGGCTATCGAAAAGATTTTAACTTCACCAAGGTTAAACCCACACTACTTACAAAGCCTTCATTTACAGGTAACACGCTTGATTCTGGAAAAGCCGTCTCTTCGGTTAAGCTTAAAAAAGTGTTTGAAGAATCGTCGTCTGATTATAAACCAGATGCATGGCTAAAACGCAATGACTTACAACTGAATAGTTACATTTACAGCATGTCAAAAATGAACTATCAGCATGTCCCACATAAAATACCAACCAAATATGAAGGCAGTATCATCACCCAACGTTTTGTCGACTCAAATTACAATTATGTTGTGTATGAAGGAAAGAGAAATAGCGGTCGGTATTTAGTTATACTTAACAAAGCGCTCGATTCCGTGGTTGCGGCCTTAGATTTCTATTATTATCAAAAAGCTCCCGTGAGCCGTAAATACGGTTACGAAGGTTATAATTTCACCAGTCAAGGCATTGCCTGGTTGTCATGCATAAACGACACGTTATATGTCTCTACGCATCACCGCACCTATAGTGATTCTTCGGAAGGTAAAAATGGCTACATCACCTGCCTAGATTTAAAAACAAATAAGGTCGTTTGGCGAAGCCAACCGCTTATCTCAAATGCAAGTTCGTTTGCACTGTATGGGGATTATATCTTTAGTGGATATGGCTTTACAGAAGAAGACGATTATATCTATTGCTTAAATCGCTATACAGGGCAAGTCGTCTTAAAACACAAGTTGAAAAAAGGCCCAGACTACATTATTCTAAAAGACGATCAATTATATGTGAGGACATACGACAAAAACTACGTGTTTGATATAATCGATTCGGATTAGGGTCCAAGGCGTTTCCGAACTTTAACTAAAGATGTAGAGTCAATGCAGGGAATTACTGCAATAACAGCTTTCCAAAGGTATATTGATTCTCATCTGCTAATATCGAATAGGTATATACGCCTTTCGGTAAGCGATTGAGTTGAATTACATGATTTGTTCCAGTTATTGTCTGCTCAAATACTTGTTGACCAAGTGTATTCGTTAACTCAAAGCTTCCATTTATGACACCTGTTACCTTCACTACTCCAGTTGTTGGGTTCGGAAGTACATAGACATTATTTCGATTGAGTTCCCAAACAGACAGCTTGAATTTTGCTTCGACCTCTTTAGAAATAGTATCTGTCGAACATGTATTTGAAGCGATCAGTGTAACAGTATAGGTATTACGTGTCGCGTACGTGTGTTTTGGTTGGTCTTCTGAAGATGTATTGCCGTCACCAAACATCCACGATGCTTTCGTGTCGTCTGTACTTTGGTTGACAAATTCAAAATCCATTCCATCGTCAACAATATCAAAATCAGCCGTTACATCATTTAAAACAGTTGCCGTCTGTACTGTTGCTGAACTGGTTCCACAGGTGTTTTTAGCGCTAACCGACAAGTCATGATCACCAGCAGAAGTCCAATTCACAACCACTGCTCTATCTGTACTTGACCCTGAAATCGATCCTCCAGAAGAAAGCGTCCACACATAGGACGTTGCATTTGTGACAGCGTCAACCTGATAGGTTTGGTTGCCTTCTCCAACACAACTTGTGTCAATTACCAAAGCTGCAGGTGCATCTGGTACACCTGGCTGTACTTTTACCGTTAAATAGGCTGTATCACTTCCAAAGTCATTCGTTGCAATAAGTCTAACGGTTTTGTCTCCTGATTTTGAGTACGCCACAATATATGGCCCCGATCCACTCGCTGTAGCCGTAGATGCATCATCCCCGAAGTCCCAGGCGTATGAATTTACCTTGCCTTCAGTTTTATCAGTAAACCGTACATCCGCACCCGGACAAGGCGTTGCGATGTTCACTTCTAGGTTTGCTTTTGGTTTTGTGATGTTACAGTCGTTTGCTGAAATAGGTGCATATAAATCTTTGTTACACGCTTTCCCCGATTTACTGGTTTCACGTACAAACACACCACCATCCAAATCATCTTGATGTAACGTCGTTTTACGATCACCATTCGTCAAACTGTAGTGCATAATTTTGGTGTCGTCTATCACGTGCGAAAGCTGATGACCATGACCTAACTCATGAGTTGCCACGGTTTCAAAATCATATTGGCTCTTTCCAGGAGATGACGTGCCGTAATACCAGTTTCTGGTGGAATCAAACGAAATATCTAATTCAGACACATAAAAGAAGGCATTACTGCCTTGCGTACATCCACCATACCAACTGGCGCAAACACCAAGTTTGCTATCAGTATACTCGGTAAATCGAACTATGTTTATTTGGTCGAATTTGGCTTCCTGAACCGTTGTAGTTGAAGTACTAATATCCCAATTCATAAGGGTTCCACATCTCCAATTTTCAGCGGCTCTATAGAATGCATTTACAGCATCTGTTTTACCTGCGAAATTGGTGGACATCGTCCATTCGTAACCACCATTCCCGTTTAGGTCTATATGCTTTGGCAAGTAGTAACCAGAATCGACACTCGAAGTCCCTGCAAAAGGATAATTCGAATGAGCGTATCGCACCACGATGGACGCTGATGACTCGGTTGTTTCTGCACTGTTGTTTGTTACACGTATTTTCCCAGTACCCGCTCTTGGTGGCACATACACTTCAATTTTTGTATTACTCCACGACTTGAAGGAAGACGGATAGTGTAACTCATTGTATCGCCCGTCTCCATAATTAGGATCTACAAATTCAAGATATCCTTTGCCCTTTATAATGCCAAAGTTGCTACCAGTTATGGTTAACAATTCTCCAGTTCCAGCAGTTAAAGTGTCTTTGTTTATTGATGAAATTACTGGCGCTGCTAATGGTCGGACTGAACCAATACCCAATGGATCTTTTCCAATTTGCTTTTTCGATTGATTGCTGTACGACTCAAGTAATGGAAATAAATGCCCCTGAATGTTTTCATAAATCTCGAAATATCCATGCGCAGTTTTGTTGATGCGGTCGTATTTTAAAAACGATTGTGCACTTGCCACTGGCTGAAAAAACTGGCCGGTTTTGGTAGCAAACGTCAAATCTGACGCTTTTAATAAAAAGATACCAGTCTCCCCAACGCTCACTTGTAACGACGGTTCTACAACTAAGGCTGTCAACCCAACAATTCCACCCTCCGTTATAAGTTCAATCTGTTGACTTACGTTCTGACCTTTAAAAACGGTCGACACTTCCAATAAGTTGGTAGTATGAATATAGTCGTGTGAGTCATTCCAAAAACTCTCTTTTTGCAAAACCTTGGCTTCTACAACGATATCAGACATATATACTTTCTTCTGCAGGCTAAAAGGGATTAACGTGCATTGAGCAAAAGATTGTAAACTTAAAATGGTAAGGAGTGAAAAGGTTAATATTCGTTTCATGAATTGTGTTTTTTCAAATATCGCGTAAAATACAAATCCCTTTTTGTTAGCGTTTAATCATACCTTTGAAACCGTATAAAAAATGACACAACCTTTCAAATTAAAAATAGGCATTATTGGTGGTGGCCAGCTCGGTAAAATGTTAATCGAGAGTGCGAAACCACTAAACGTTGAATTCAACATCCTCGAAGCTACTACTGATTGTCCTTGTTATTCATATGCAAGTACGTTCATTGAAGGAAGCTTGATGGACTCTGAAAAGATTAAAGAACTTGCTGCCATAAGTGATGTTATTACCTATGAAATTGAGCATGTAGATGTTGCAACACTTAAGGAGCTAGAAACTTTAGGAAAAACAGTCATACCGTCAGGTGGCATATTAGAAATCATCCAGGACAAGGGAAGACAAAAGCAGTTTTATAAACAACATAATCTTGCTACCGCCCCATTTATTCTATCGGATGCAGATAAGGCACAAAACGAAGACTTAAGTCAATTTCCTGGCGACAAAATTGTCGTAAAAAGTTGTACAGGGGGTTATGACGGCAAAGGCGTATCCATCCAATTAAAGTCAAATATTAAGGCAGGCGAATTAAACACCGTCTTTAAGGGTCCAGTAGTCTTAGAATCATATGTACCTGATGTTACAGAGCTCTCTGTTATTGTGGCCCGAAACAGAAGAGGTGAAATAAAGAGTTTTCCGATCGTGGAAATGGTTTTTGACCCTGAGATTAACTTAGTTGATTATTTATTCGCACCTAGTAACGTTTCCAAGAACGTTGCTGACGACGCAAATGCACTCGCCTTGAGTGCCATTACTGCCCTAGATGGTGTTGGTATTTTTGCTGTTGAATTATTCCTAACTCCCAATGGTGAGTGTTTGATAAACGAAATTGCACCAAGACCGCATAACTCTGGACACCACACTATTGAGGCGAATTATACCTCACAATATGAGCAACTTATGCGCATAATGTTAGATTTACCTTTAGGCAGTACAGACTTAATTACTCCTGCGGTTATGACCAATATTATCGGTTCAAATGGCGTCACGGGAGCATATTCGTTAGACGGAATTGACGAGCTGATGTCGACCCAAGGAGCTTATTTACACTGGTACAATAAATCGGTGACCAAGCCTGGTAGAAAAATGGGGCATTTCACGGTTTTAGATACCGACTTGAAGGAAGCCATTAAAAAGTCGCACTTTCTAAAATCCAAACTTAATACCGTGCCTCAGTAAAATTCTATCAAATATGGTAGCTTTGCTGAAATAACCGCCGCACATATGTCGATTCAAATTGGTATTATTATGGGTTCGGATTCGGACCTACCTGTTATGTCTGAGGCAGCAAAAGTCTTAGACGAATTACAACTTGAATATGAATTAACCGTTGTCAGCGCGCATCGAACGCCAAAGCGTTTGTACTCGTATGCTGAATCTGCGGTTGGTAGAGGTATAAAAGTAATTATTGCGGGAGCAGGTGGAGCAGCACATTTACCAGGCATGGTCGCCTCTCTCACACCACTTCCAGTCATAGGTGTTCCTGTAAAATCTTCCACAATGAGTGGAACGGACTCGTTGTATAGCATTGTCCAAATGCCTCCGGGTGTGCCGGTAGCCACGGTTGCCATAAATGGTTCTAAAAATGCTGGCATATTAGCTGCACAGATAATTGGAGCATCAAATACTGAGGTACTTAAACGAGTAGAAGCATTTAAAGCAAATATGGAGCAAAGCGTGTTAGACAAAGCCAGTCGCTTAGAAGATGTTGGCTTTAAATCTTATCTCTCCAACTCATGATCATTCATGAAGACACGCTGATTAGCGATGACGTTCTAAAAGAGTTTTTTGCCTGTGACGTTTTAAAATGCAAAGGTGCATGCTGTATTGAAGGAGACAGAGGCGCACCGATTACTAAAGACGAAGTCAAGGAAATTGAAAAAATCCTCCCGACCATTTTTGAAGAACTCAGTGATGAACACATTGACTTCATTAACGAAAACGGTTTTTACGAGAAAGATGACGACGGCGAATTAGTCACCACTTGTTTGGACGACGGCAAATGTTGTTTTGTGGTAGAACAACCAAATGGCATCTTAAATTGTGGGATTGAAAATGCTTTTTATAAGAACAAGGTAGATTTTATCAAGCCCATTAGTTGCCATATGTATCCTGTCCGTGTAAAGGAATACGACACATACACAGCACTCAACTACCACCAATGGTATTTATGTACAGAAGCCTGTGCAAAAGGAGATCAAGAACGGATAAAGGTGTACGAATTTGTTGAGAATGCCTTAAGACGTCGTTTTGGGGATCAGTGGTTCGAAGGCCTAAAAGAAATAGACAAAGGTTTAACCAATCTTAAAAATTCATCTTAAGTTGGAAGCTCGTTAATCGAGTAGGACCAATATCCGCTGGTCGCTCCATATACTCTACATTCCCAGCATTACTTACGATTACAGCGATTCTAACTTTGGATGTTATTCGGTAAGATGCTCTTAAATCAGTAATCACATATCCCTTAGGATTGAGGTCTAATCCTGTTTGAATTCCCGGTACGAAGAATGCAAACAAGGGATCAATAAATGCCTTATCGATGTTTTGTGTTTGACTTTGATAGCGCCACGAAACCCCAAATTGAAATCGGTTTAAGGAATAGGAAACGTCCATTTTGAATGTACGTAAACTGCGGTATTTTAATATCCCATCAGTCGTGTCTGAACTTGTTGTATTGTAGGTTAAGTTATTCCCAACGCTGTCGGTGGCAAACGAGTATTGCGTATCGTCAACCCGCGGTAAACTGGCAGTATATCCTCCAAAAACTTTGATTGTTCCTCTTAATAAACGCGCCTGTCCCACCACACTTATATCAACACCCTTAATCGTTGTTGGACCGGTATTGAGTGATTTAAATCCTAAACCGTATCCGTTTCCTGCTGAAACATCACTTGACCACTGACCAAACGTAAATTCCATCATGTCGCTATACGTCATTTGGAACAAAGCCAAATCCACATAGCCTTTCATGTTTTTTCGTTTGAACCCCTGTTTAATCCCGATTTCAATATTATCTCCTGTCTCGGATTTTAGTTCTTTGTTTGGGTAAACAGAAATAGCGCCAACCGTTGTCTTTATGTACGACTCACCAATTGTTGGGAAACGATATCCTTGTCCGTAAGACGCCCTTACATAGGTCGCTTTTGCCAACCCGTAATTCAACCCAGCTCTAAATACTGGCTTGGATTCTTTATAGTCATTTAACGCGTAATCCTCGTATCTAACACCAACACTGTAACTGAGTTTATTGAACTTTTGATTCAGCTGACCGTATACTGCTTTATTGTCGGCTTTTTGCGTCCCAGTAAACAAAGGTGAGTTTGTAGTCGTACTAATAATCGTTGCTCCGTAAATGAAATCTGTGTTTGGGTTAATGGGAAGCGTGCTTTGATAATCTGCGTAGTACATCGTACTTTTATTCGACTGATTAACGCTGGTATCTCCGTTATCTACTTGATTGTCGATAGACAACATCCTCGTTTTAATATTATGCTCCCAGCCTTTTGGTGTGCGAAATGTAATGAACGGATCTATTCGATATTTTAGTCCAGAAGTCGTGGTAGTTTGGTCATCAAGAGCGTTATAGGCGCTATCGTAGCTTTTCCAGAGTAAAAATGAACCGTTATTAGTTGATAATAAATGTGTTCTGATACCAACTTCAAAATTTTTTTTAAAGGTATGTCTGTAATCCAAGCCTGCGTGAATTCGTTCATCAAAATCCCCAAATCGATATCCTTGATCGTTGATATATTCAAACGTTGTTACAAAATCATTTTTACCCTTACTACGCAAATCTGTTAATCGTATTCCACTGGAAGACAAAGCATTACCCGTCCAATTTAAAGTACTTCTAGATGCATTTGCGTACCGCCCACTGAACATAGTAAGCTTTGTTTGTTGCTTTTGTCCAGGCCATGCCGAGCGAATATTGATCATGCCATTCAATGCAGAAGAACCATATAAAACCGAACTGGCTCCTTTTACTACTTCCATATTGCGGATATTATCTGTCGCGATAAAATTCCACTGGACTTTGCCAGCATCACCACTGATAAGTGGAATACCGTCCACCACAACGAGTGCTCGTGTTCCTGCACCGTAGCTCCACCCTGCACCATTCCTTATGTTTATTTGACCATCTGACACAACCACTCCCGGAACCTGATTCACAATTTCATCAGCCGTAACCGTGTTTTTGTCAATAATCAGCGTTGGACTAATAGACTCAATAGAAACGATTTGATTTTTTAACGCTCTACCAACTTTGTCTGAGCCGATCACAGTCTGATCTAACATCGTCGAGAAACCAGAAGAAAGGCTTACCCGCGTACCATTCACAAAACCTGAGGTGCTTACGGTAGTTGTTTTATACGATATGTGTTTGAATTCCAACTGTTTGGATGACGTGATGATGCTAAATCGACCCAAAGAATCTGTGATGGAAACGTTGTCTGTGCTATCCATATCCAGCACCACAACATCCGCTATAGGTTGTTTGTCTTCATCAACGACAAAACCTTCCACCTTGCGTAATTGCGCATAAGAATTAACAAATGCCAGTATGCAAACCGCCGTAAATATCCATTGCTTCATCACTCCATTTTTAACTAAATTCGTGTTATACAAGTTTACTAAAAATATGCGACGCATTGTCTTATTCATAAGTTCCGTATTAATTGCCTTTGCTGGCTTCGGTCAAAACTGTGTTTCTGATCAAAACATAACTGAGGTTGGGTTTCACCCCAAAACCATTGAACCTGCTTACGTAGATTCAGTTTATAAGCAAGTACTTCAGGTTAGAATTTTTAAGGATACTTCTGTGGTGTTGAATGGCAACCCTGTTTTGGCAACGATAGATTCTATTGTGGTTACAGGAATCGCTGGACTACCAACAGGTTTCTACTATACCTGTGCCAACAAAAATTGTACGTTTGTACCTGATTCTACGGGTTGTGCGACATTGGAAGGTACTGCAAACAAAAGTGACGTCGGTGAGCATAACTTAGACATTCAGATAACCATTTACGCAAAAATATTTGGTACAGTAAGCACCACTCAAAAAGATACTATTCGCCAATTTACTATGATGGTAGAAGATTTGAATAGTGCTAAAGATGTGTCAAAACAACACATGACACTTTACCCGAATCCTTCTAACAATCGAATAGTTAACGTGTCTGGTAAATTATTGGATGATATTCAGAGCGTGACTTGTATCAATGCCTTGGGACAACCAGTCGAGTATACGCTAAACAATGGCCGAATTGAATTGTTAAATGGTGCGTCTGGTATTTACACCATCACCATATTGACTGCCAGTGGTCAAAACATTACACAGCGTGTGGTGTTTACCAATAACTAGAAATTTATTTATAACATGAAACGCGTTGTCGTTGGACTTTCTGGAGGAGTTGACTCTTCTGTTGCTGCCGCTTTGTTACTCGATCAAGGATACGACGTGATTGGTGTGTTTATGAAAAACTGGCACGACACAGATGCTACTATCAGCGATGATTGTCCTTGGGAAGAAGATAGCAAAGACGCCTTAATTGTTGCCGAAAAACTGGGCATTCCATTTCAAACCATCGATTTAAGCGAAACGTACAAGGAACGTATCGTGGATTACATGTTCTCTGAATATGAAGCTGGACGCACCCCAAACCCTGATGTACTGTGTAATAGGGAAATAAAATTCGACGTTTTCCTCAAAGCTGCTCTCTCTCTTGGTGCTGATTTTGTGGCAACAGGCCATTATTGTCGAAAAGAAGAAATTGATACAACTGAAGGCACTATGTATCGCCTTTTGGCGGGTAAGGACAACAATAAGGACCAGTCGTATTTCCTTTGTCAGGTAAATCAAGAACAACTCAGCAAAGCACTGTTTCCCATTGGCCATTTAGAAAAAAAGGAAGTACGTGAAATTGCGAAACAAAGAGATTTAATTACAGCTGAGAAAAAGGATTCACAAGGCTTGTGTTTTATTGGGAAGGTTAGACTACCCGACTTTTTACAGCAACAGTTGAAACCAAAGCCTGGTAACATTGTCGAAATCGCGAGTCAATCAGAAAAGTACGATACCATTTCAACTGATGATGTCCACGAAACAGTATATGTCGAATCTGATGGAGAAGTCGTAGGCATGCATCAAGGTGCCCACTTTTATACCATTGGACAACGCAAAGGATTGGGTGTTGGAGGAAAATCCGAACCACTTTTCGTTATTTCGACTGATGTCAATACAAACACCATTTATGTGGGCATGGGCGATGACCATCCTGGTTTGTCCAGGTCCTGTTTGTTCATTTCAGAGAAAGAAACACATTGGGTTCGACCTGATTATGCTTTGAAAGTTGGAGAGGAAAAAAAGTTTCTAGGTCGGATTCGTTACAGACAACCGTTGCAACACGTAACTGTTAAAGCACTTGAAAACGGTTTGGTACTTCAATTCGATCAACCGCAAAAAGCCATAGCGGCTGGTCAATTTGCTGCATGGTACGATGGGGACGAACTTATTGGTAGTGGCGTTATAAGCCATTAATCAAACCTGTATCCCAACCGTATGTCAACACGGTGGTAAAAGATGTTTTCTTTAATTCGCGCAGGACGTTGCGATTGGAATTCCCATACGTAGCCGTCGTATTCAGATTTAAAGCTTTGGTATTTATACCCAAATTTGAGGTACCAGCTTCTGGTTGCATGTCGCTTATTCGTAATGCCGAATCCGGGATTAAAAAACATGCCACCCGTGAGTTTCGAGTTGTCGTTCCAATCATATCCTGAAACATGAGGAAAGCCATATCCAGTGCCAAAAAAGTAAAACCACGATCTGTCTTGTTCTTTCAGCCGACCGAAATACTCCAAACCTACAGGCAAAACCGTTATGTCTGGCCACAAATACCCTTCATAGCCCAGTGTTACTCCTAGGTTATGTTGGTAGTTAAAAGTCTTTCCATACCCCATGCTCACTGCACCGCCTGCCACTGGGTCTCCCCAATAATCTCTGCCGAGTGGAATACCAAAATCGAATTGGAAATAGTTTCCAGAATTGCTAAAAGGAACATTAGGCTTTCTAGGTTTAACTAGTTGTTCCGCTCTTTTTTTTATCTCTTTATCAATGAAATTTAAGGAAGCGATATCGTCCCAAGGTACTTCCATTGTATCGGTTTGGTTTATCAAAAGGTCGACTTGCTTTTGATATTCGATTTTAACCACCTTTCCTTCAATCACAATTCCAGATTTTAATTCCACTCTGGCGTAATTGTGTGCTTCTTGACCAATACAATTAGCTGAAAACCCCAGAGAGAATAGGATTAGTAGAATATGAGACAATGGTGATGTCACCCTATCAGAAAAACATAAAAACTTCGTTAGTTTTGAATACATTTCGGCGTAATTTATGAAAAACATCTTTGTTTCACTCGTCATTTTTTTAGTCGGTAGTTTGGCATTGAACTCCTGTCGTTCAACGTGTGATCAAACCGTTTATTATAATGCAAAAATACCCGTTTACGGAAGTTTAAATTCAATACGCACGTCATTTGCTATCCAAGGAGTGCAACCAATGGATTCGATTGTCAACATTGTTGAGTTAGACCACGCGTATTTCTTAGAAGAAAAGAACAAAGGCGTTCACGTAATTGACAAGAAAAGTTTTACTTCCCCTACTCGAACAGCATTTATTAATGCCCCTGGGTGTTTGTCTATTGCCGGAAGTGGTACGACACTGTACATTGGTCAGGCTACCGATTTGTTGACTATTGACGTTGCGGATCTTAACAATATTACAAAGACCAAAGTTGTCCAAAATCTTTTCAATGAAGACTTTGTGAAAGAAGATTCATTTATAATTGGGTACAGAAGTGAGTATGTAGAATGGGTAATTGAGGATGGGGATTGCGGTGATACTTGGATTTACCCTGATAACGTAGAAACAGCCAGTAGAACCTCGCAAATACCCATGATGGATTTGCACATTTCTAAAAATCACCTGCTCGTTTGTGATAATAAGATTATTACCAGTTTTGGAATAAACACAAGCGGGAACCTGGCTTTAAAGGCCTCCATGACAACATTTTCATCCAATCGAGCCGAGCAAAATAAAATTGGAAGTACTGAAGATTTTATAGTTGTTGGTAATCCGACTGTTACTTTATTGCTTCTGGCCAATGACGGTATTTTGTCGCGGGTGTTTTCAAGCTTCGTAAGTTCGGCGTTCACCTGTGGGGACTTTTATATGTTCAATGATGCCATGTTGTATCCAGATTTTACTGCTGATAACAATGGCAATTGTAGTTCAGTTGGCGCTTTACACATTCATCCAATAAATGGCAGTGCGCGGCCGTTTATGCCGTTTCAAGTTCAGTTCTCCGAACCGCAATATGTATCCTTTTCAGATTCAACAATGTTGTTATGTGACGGATCAAGTGGTTTTAGTCTTTTCGACATTAGCAGTCCATCCACTTTTAGTAGTGCTTTGAATAAATTTGATGGCATCTCAGACTTCAGTAGCCAAGTAAGTGTATTGTCTAAAGATCGGGCTTTGGTTTGGGGAGAAGATGAGTTGTTTTACATCAATGTAGCTGACCCGAGAAATATTTCGGTGATTTCAGAAATAAAATAAAAGGGCGTGAAAGTTGAAAAATCCCTAAAAAATAGGATTTGGCCCTCGATAAAATCGCAACCTTCCACCGTTTGACTTGCGTCTCTTTTCACCGAAGTGAATGAGGCCTGGTTTTGACTTGCCGGTTAAGCCGGTAAAGTATAAGTGTTGAATTTTTCAATCGTTTTCAACGCCCTATCTCAAAGGTACAGTAAATCTGATTTCTTCCCCATTAAATTCATATATTTTTGCTGATGATTTTATGCACGACCTAAGAGGTAAACATTCCATTATTAGCATCATCCTTCCATTTAAAAATGAGGAAGATTATTTAGGTGAATGTGTTGATTCCATTTTAAATCAAACCTATCCGTATTGGGAGCTTTTATTGGTGGATGACCACAGCAGCGATAGAAGTTCAGCTATGGCTGCAGATTACGCTCAAAACGACGCTCGGATACGCTATTTTTTGAATCCCAATCAGGGTGTAATCGAAGCAATGAAACATGGGTACGCCCAATCTACTGGGTCTCTCATTACGCGCATGGATGGTGACGACGTCAAAACACCCGACAACTTAGAACAGCTTCTTTCAAAGGTTGCGCCTGGAGTTCTCGCAGTTGGTAAAGTGAGATACTTCCGCAAAGATGGATTGGGACTTGGATATGAAAAATATGAAAAATGGGTGAACCAGTTGACCGAAACTGATGATAACTTCAGCGAAGTGTATAAAGAATGCGTTATTCCATCACCTGCTTGGTTGGTTTACCGAAAAGACTTTGAATCTGCAGGTTGTTTTGATTCCGATTTATACCCAGAAGATTACGATTTATGCTTTCGGTTTTACAAAGCCGGGCTGCAAACCAAGGGCACAAGTGGGGTGGTTCATTTATGGCGCGATCACGAAATTCGGACGACAAGGACTTCCCCTCATTACGCCGACAATCGGTTTATGGCGTTAAAGCTGCATTATTTTAAAGAGATTGATTTCGATTCATCAAAATCACTTGTGGTTTGGGGTGCAGGCAAAAAAGGAAAACAAGTTGCCAGTTATTGGTCTTCTGAAGGTGTACCTTTTTCCTGGATTACCGGTAATCCCAAAAAAATAGGTCATAACATTTATGGAACTGTTTTAGAGAATAGCCTTGGTTTTCCTTTAACTGAAAAACATCAAATCATTATTACCGTGGCTGATCTAGATGGACAAAAAGACATTGCACATCAATTAAAAGACTCGACGAGTTCGGTATTTTGGTTTTGTTAAGCCAGTTCGAAAACAGTGATTTCTGGCCAAATGCCAAGTCTACCTGGGAAGCCCAAGTAGCCAAAGCCTCTGTTTACGTATAACTGTTGATGTCCTTCTTTATAAATGCCTGCCCATTCGGGATACACATATTTCACTGGACTCCATTTCCAACCACCGGTTTCAACACCAAATTGCATTCCATGGGTGTGACCACTAAACATAGCATCCACCTGAGGATACTCTTTCAACACTTCTGATCTCCAATGACTAGGGTCGTGTGATAACAATAAAGTTGGTATGTCTTTATCGACACCTGTAATTGCCTTGTTCAAATCTCCGTAACGTTTGAAGTGCATTTTATCACCCCAATTCTCTATTCCAACTACCGCCAATTGAGCTCCATCTTTTTCTATCATTTGGTGCTCGTTCATTAACAAACGCCACCCTAACTTATCATGTACTTCTTGAATTTTGGCGATATTCTTTGGCAAGTGCTCTGGTCTAAAATCTGGTACATATTCGCCGTAGTCGTGGTTTCCCATGGTGGCGTAAACCCCAAGAGGTGCTGTAATTTGAGCAAAGGCATCAATGTAGTCATCCATTTCACTTGCGTCGTTGTTCACAATATCACCTGTGAAGAAAACCATATCGGCCTCTTGCGCTTTTACCAATTCAATTCCTTTTTGTACCGCTTCTTTACTCCAAAAACTACCACTATGAATATCACTAATCTGAAGTAGTTTGAGGCCTTTAAATTGCTCCGGTAGGTTGGGTATAGTCAGTGTATGGTTGATCACTTGGTAGTTGTGCGAACCTCTTATTACTCCGTATGACAGCGCTGCACCAAAGCCCGTCGCAATAAAGGCCCCTGATTTCATTAGGAAAGACTTCCGTGAAATGCCAGATGTTTGACCAGTATTAGCCGTGAAAAAAGAAGCAATCCATTGAAATAATCGGACGATATCATCCAAAGCCACAAACACACCCCAAATCAATTGAATGACGAAAAAGATGAAAAAATAACTCAAGGCCACCTTTGTCCAAAAAGCCATTGGATTTACCCTAAAGTGTGAAACTGTATAGGCAAACGCGGCATACCCCAATCCAACCAAGAACCAGTAGCCAATTTTTAATAATAATGCGGTTTTACCTTCAAAACTTTGTATGACAATTTTATATCCTTGAAATACATAGAGGTTCAATAAAAAGACAATACCTAAAAAAATTGCGAAGCGTTTCATACATCAGACTGTTCTGTGCTTTGCAAAGAACAATGCAAAGAAGACAATTTGCTGGGGGTTTTGTTTCATTTTTTATCGATTAAACCTATGAATCGGACACTTTCGCAATTTTGGTAAAACAACTTGACCGTTTTAATTGTCTATACATGTAATTTTGTATTATGTCTCTCGAAGAAGAAATTAAGCAGGAGAAGTTTAGCTCGGAATATCATAAACTGACTATAAATATTGCCTTCACCAATAGTTATTTGACCAATTTGTTGAACAACTATTTAAAACCTTATGAATTGTCAATGCAACAATATAATGTGTTGCGGATACTACGTGGACAGCACCCCAGCCCAGTGTCTATCAATAGTATCACTGATCGAATGATAGATAAAATGAGTAACGCATCACGTTTGGTAGAAAAGTTGCGTAAGAAAGATATGATACAACGCGAAACCTGCAGTGCCGATAAACGTCAGGTAGATGTGTGCATCACGACCAAGGGGCTAACTGCTTTAACAGAAATTGACACATTGATGGCAGGGTTTGAACGACAATTTGAACACATAGACGTTAAAAAAGTAGCTCAAGCAAATAAAGTATTAGACGATTTACGTATAAAAAAGAATATTAATGACTAAAAAAATTAAAACAAGCGTATTAGTAACCTTAGTTGGGTTAACACTTTTCAGTTTCACAACCGCAATCACAGGAGTTGATTTTACAGTTCTAACCAGCAAAAGTTCAGTGAAGTGGACTGGGTATAAACCTGGAGGGCAACATCAAGGAACGGTTGATATTAAAAGTGGGTCCTTCAACTTAGACGGCGATGTGATACAATCAGGTACTGTGGTAATCGACATGACCAGTTTAAAAGTTACTGATTCTGAAAGCTCGAAGTTGTACAACCACCTTAGAGGAGAAGATTTTTTCAATGTAGCTAAACACAAAACGAGCACATTGGTTATAAAAAGTAGTAAATCGGTTAGCGTTGATACCAGTGGTAAACATACCTTGGAAGTAACTGGAGACCTTACCATATTGGGTAAAACTCAACCCATCACCTTTAAAGCGAGCAATACTGCCAAGACAGATAACTACATGTTTTATTACACCAAATTAACGATTGATAGAACCAAATATGGTATCACCTATAAATCTAGCATGTTGGGAGACGCAATGATTAACGACGATTTCGACTTAGCGATAAAAATTATTGCCAAAAAGAATTAAGGGTACATTTAAAACTGTGAAGGCCTCTTATGAGGCCTTTTTTTTTGTTTAAATCTGGCTGATTGACCTTTGCAAGGTGGTGTTTGGATTAACTCTTGATCCCTAATATCGCTTCAATACTGTTGGAGGATACGGAATGATATCCTGGCTTTGCAATTTCGTAAACACGCTTTGCCCAAGCCTTTCCTTCTTCGGTTTTAACCAACTCTTTATACAAAGGACTTAAAAATTTCCGTCTACCAACAGACGTTAAGAATCTTTCCATGCTTGGATATGCAGGTTGATAATCGACATCTATACAGTGTTGAAACCAATCACATAAAATCTCGTTATTCCCGCTATTTGATAAGTCGTACGCATTGTCCAACTCCGCTATTTGGTTGATGTCCATTTTGTGTCTTAGGCCTCGTAAAAAATATAGCCAATGGTGAGTAGTCCAGTTTTTAGTTTTCAAACGGGTCGCTTTATCTCCGTTCATATACCTTACAGCCTCAACCTCCACTTTGTCTAACTCTTCAGATTGTGGGTTAGGCGCATTATCAGGTAACCCTGGTCCGTAAATCCACGCCTTTGGCTGTATTTTGGCATAAAGACTAGAGTCTCCCTTTAATAAATGTTCATCTAAATACGCTTCGAACCTTGCTGTATTCATAGGTTTAAATGCGTTTTCTTCAAAATACTTTTTTAAGAATATGTCGAACTTATCGCGTCCTACAGCGTACTCAATGGTTTGCAAAAAGAACCTGCCTTTTTCATAGGCAATGTCTGTTAAACCGTCATCTGGGTTTCTTCCAGTTAATTCAAGATATAGGTGCGTATCCTCAACTTTATTTTCATTGGTGAGTCGTTCAATGGTTTCTTTCAATCCTCCCATACCAAGCTTCGTCTCCATTTCTTCATAGGCCTTTCCAAACACCTTTTCCATAATCCGTTGCTCGAAATACACAGTAAAGCCTTCGTTTAACCAGAAGTCATTCCAAGTCTCGTTGGTCACCAAATTCCCCGACCACGAATGCGCCAGTTCATGTGCAATTAAAGCGACCAAGCTTCGATCACCAGCAATAATGGTAGGTGTCGCAAACGTTAATCTCGGATTTTCCATGCCACCAAAAGGAAAGCTTGGAGGTAAAACAACTACGTCATATTGTTCCCATACATATTTGCCATAAAGGGCTTCCGCACTATCAATCATGCTCTGCATGTCTGAGAATTCCCATGCACATTTTTCAACCATGTTTGGCTCAGCATATACACCACAGTTCCTTCCCAGTGATTGATATTGTAAATCTCCAACCGTCAATGCTAACAAATAGGACGAGACTGGCTGATTCATTTTAAAGTGATATACGCCATCTTCCGTTTTCTCTCTTCCATTCTCGGCGCTCATTAACGCGATTAGATTTGAATCGGTTTTAATGGTGGCACTATACGTAAATTTAACTCCTGGACTATCTTGACATGGAATCCATGTCCGAGCCAAGATTGCTTGTGACTGGCTAAACAGATATGGGTGCTTACCTCCAGCAGTTTGTTCGGGTTTTAACCACTGTAAAGCTTCTGCATTTGGTGAAGTTTTGTAAAAAATGGTGATGCTTTTCGTTTTCTTCTTAAGGTTAATCGCCAAATCTTGTCCAAAATATTCTACATCTTCCGACAGCAAATATTTGGCTTCAGACCCATCATCTAAGAGGATTTTCTCAATGTTTAATTGTCTGCTATCGAGGTGTAAAACCTCCGCTTTCGTCTTTCTATTTAAGTCTAATCGAACGCTTCCGCTTAATACTTTCTTCGCAAAGTCTACACTTAAATCTAGGTGCATATGGTCAATTGCAATGTCGCTCGGATTACTGAAAGAGTGTGCATCCACAACGGTTCGCGCATCTGGATTTTCTGAACCCAGGTCAGAATCTTGTTGAAGCGTGGTATTGTTTTTGCAACTAGATAAAGTGCATATAAACAGTATTACAATGCTGGAAATTTTGGTAAAGGTGTTGGTGTTTATCATTCTTGTCGATTACGTGGCATCAAATATAGCAACCCAACAATAAAATGGTGTTTATAACGTTCACTCGATAACCAAAAATTTAATTATGCAAAGTGAACTTAATTTATAATTTTGCACAACTTGTTAAGAAATGAATCAGATATTTAAACTTAAACAGCTACATCTAAACACATGGTTAACCCGTTTCGGTTTTGTCCTTGCGTTGCTTTGTAGCATTGCTTTTATATCAAAAGCGCAAGATGACGATTATTCGGATGATGACTATGGTGATTATTCCGATGATTACTCTGACGACTATTCCAATGATAGTAGTGATGGCTATTCCGATGATTACTCTGAGGATGGTGGTGACTACGGTGATTATGGCGATTACGGTGACGCCTTTGGTAGTAGTTCACGTGATGAGTATGTTCCTAAAAAAATCATTAGAAAACCTTACGTTCGGTTTGTGCCTCCTTATGACTCTACAAGAGAGTTGGTGTTGTACAAAGCAGTAGTTGATGTAAAAGACCGTGAAGGGTATGAAGTTGAAATCGATACTATCAAATTCAGAGCTAACCAATGGTTAGAGGCTGAATATGGTAAAAACCTTAAAAAATACTTGACACTGGACGGTATTAATGAAAACGCCGGTGAGATGGAGTATAAAATTGTTGTTCATGCAACATTCCCATGTGAAATTCAACCAAACGAATTCACTACAATTAAAAATGGGAACGTTGAATACGATATGGAAATTCGTGTTCGTGACGGCAGATATCGATACACCATTAAGAACTTGGTTCACGTTGCTGATCCAAGACCAGGTGAAAAAGAAGGTGAAAAAACGTATTTCGAGTATTTGATGAAAAGTGAGGACGATGTACGCGCAGGTGACCGAGTTTTAATTGCTGCTGATAAGAAAATCAACACAATGATGGAGAACTTGCAAAAGACTTGTCAGACATCTCCTATCGAAGAAGAAGACGACTGGTAGGACGTATAGTTCTATGAAGAATATTGATAACCCTATGTCAAGAATCAATTGGCATAGGGTTTTTTTATGCCTGAACTTTGCATCAAACAAACAATAAAGATTATGAATTCAACCATTTTGGGTTTAAACAAGGAAGGCGTTGCACAAGTGGTAACTAGATTAAATGATTTGTTGTCGTCATACCAAGTATTTTATCAAAATTTACGAGGGTATCACTGGAACATCGTTGGTAAAGATTTCTTCGAGTTACACCTCAAGTTTGAGGAGTTTTACAACAACGCACAAATTAAGATCGATGAAATTGCAGAAAGAATCTTAACCCTAGAAGCAACTCCCTTGCACAGTTTTAATCAGTACGAGAAACATGCCAAAGTAGCCTCCCACGAAAATGTTACAGATGGGTCTGAAGCCGTAAATCAAATAAGAATTCAGTTGGAACAGTTGGTGGTACAACAACGAGAAACTTTGGAATTAGCTGATGAGAATAAAGACATCGCGACTTCCGATTTAATGACTCAGTACATTTCGGAGCAGGAAAAAACGATTTGGATGTTAAAATCCTTTTTGTCCTAATTACTTGTTGCGCATACGTTTGATTGTTCGCCACACAACTGGTGGCATCCAATCGTTCGCAAAGTTGACTATGCCGTTATAAACGCGCATACTTTTTTCCGTTTCAACACCTTTTCGATCTACAAACAACGTCGTGTGGTCTTCTAGACCTTCATTAATTTCGTGGGCTGGTCGACCATTGGTGTAATAGTAAAGAGCAAGAGATCTCCTACTTCTATCTTCCGGACAGTTTAATTTATCTGGATGGCCATGGTATGAAAAGTCTGTAGTTGAAAACATAGCCATTCTATTGAATAGAGGTAGAATCTTTTTTTCTCCCTTGGTCATGTCTGCATTCCACAACTCGAAATGCCCGCCATATTCTTCTTTCCAATCTTTATTGAGGTACACCAACACATTTAAACGTCTATCTAACCCAGTACGTTTATGTTTATTGAAATCCGCATGTACTTTCAAGAAGCCTCCACGTTTGATTTGGTGGCATCCCCCGCCTTCGTAATATGGATCACCGAGCAAGTCTTCTATACCCGTCAACTCCGACAAAAAGTTTAAGAATGGCTCAGAATTTAGGAAGTGCATAAACACCTTCGTTGCCTTGCCAAACCTACTTTCTCCGCGAGAAGCAAGTTTAACTTCATTAGGTGTTTTATACTGAATATCCTCTTTCCCACCCATCTCTGGAAATTCCGACAACACCTCCGTTAAAAATGCATCGTTGAAGAAATCGTCGAAATAAATATTTGGAAAAGGAGAATTGGACGAATAGGTGCTCTTATAGTGACTCGCAAGTCCCATTAATTCGTCATATTCGATGTCTAGAACTTTATATTCTCCGATATACATACATTCGCTTTAAGGTGTAAAAAAAAGAAATATTTTTGTGACAACAAAGACACGCACGAATATGATACAATATAAATTGTGGAACAACATTTTGGGATGGGTAAGTTTTGCTATTGCAATGGTCGTTTACTCATTAACAGTTGAACCATCTGTTCCGCTTTGGGATTGTGGAGAGTTTATTTCAGCTTCTTATAGTTTGCAAGTAGTTCACCCTCCTGGAGCACCTCTATTCCTGCTTTTGGGTAGACTTTTCTCCTTATTTGCTCCAAGTGCCGAGCATGTCGCACTAGCGGTGAACATGTTGTCAGTTGTAGCAAGTGCTTTAACTGTCGGTTTTACTTTTTGGATAACCACACATTTTGCTGTAAAAGCGATTGGTCTTAATATTCAGAAACCAGAGGTGAGCATGGAGAACGGATTAACCATTTTTGGTTCCGGATTAATCGCTGCCTTGGCGTTAACGTTTATGGACACGTTTTGGTTTAGTGCAGTAGAAGCGGAAGTATATGCTTCTTCATCTTTATTCACTGCGTTGTCGTTTTGGGGAATATTAAAATGGGAGACGAATAAAAACGAACCAACTGCAAATCGTTGGTTGGTGTTTATCGCATACACCGTTGGATTATCAATAGGACTTCACTTATTGAACTTACTTGTTATTCCAGCTGTCGTTTTATATTACTTCTTCAATAGATACGAGGTAACTCCATTAAACATTATGCGAGCACTTGGAATTGGTGCTGGTTCTTTGGTGTTTATTAACTGGGGACTTATCCCAGGAGTACCTAAAGTTGCTGCGATGTTTGACAAACTATTTGTCAATTCATTTGGACTTCCATTTAATTCTGGCGTTCTATTTACCGTTCTGTTGGTACTTGGTCTTGTTATTTTTGGCATCCGATATTCCATTCAGAACAAAAAACCATTACTTAACCTTGTGATGCTTTGTACCACCTTCATTTTGATTGGGTACAGTTCATACTCGATGGTAGTCATTCGTTCGTTAGCTGAGCCAGCAATCGACATGAACGACCCAGAAGATGCCTATAGTTTGTTAAGCTACATACAGCGTGAGCAGTATGGCGACAGACCATTGTTCAAAGGTCCATACTACAACGCCCGTTTGGCTCCTCCTTATTACAAAGAAGGTTCAGCGCAATACCGAAACGGAAAAGACGCTGAAGGCAAAGACGTATATGTTAAAACTGGAAATCGGGTTGAATATGTTTGGGATGAAAGATATCTGACCAACTTCCCTCGAATGGGTGATTTAACTGACAAAAACAAAGGATATAAATACTGGTATAAGGAACGCGAAAAGACTGACGCAAACGGAAACAAAGAAATCGTTACCCCAGAATTCAAAGACAACATTGGTTTTATGATGAATTACCAGTTGGGATGGATGTACTGGCGATATTTCTTCTGGAATTTTGGTGGACGTCAAAGTGATATACAAAACGTAGACAACAATATTTTTGATGGTAACTGGATGAGTGGTGTTGGTGCGTTTGACAACCGTAGAATTGGTCCACAAGACAAAATTCCTGCGTCATTGTCGAGCAACAAAGCACGAAACAAATACTACCTAATTCCTTTCTTATTAGGACTTATTGGAATCCTCTTCCAATTTACGCGTCAGAAGTACGATGCAACCGTTGTGTTGACCTTGTTTGTATTTACAGGGATGATGATTGTGATTTATTTGAACCAGCCTCCATTGGAACCTCGAGAACGAGATTACACCAACGTTGGATCATATCAAACCTTCTGTATTTGGATTGGTTTGGCTGTATTGGCAATCACTCAAGCACTTAAAAAGTACATGAATGGTCGTCTTGCTGCCATGGTAGCAATTGTGTTGTGTTCGACTGCCCCTTATTTAATGGGTTCTCAGAACTGGGATGACCATGACCGTTCAGACAGATATTTGGGTATTAGCTTCGCTAAAAACTATTTAAACTCATGTGCTCCTAACGCCATTCTATTTACCAATGGAGATAACGATACCTATCCACTTTGGTATGCCCAAAACGTTGAAGGGTACAGAACAGATGTTAGGGTTATTAACCTGAGTCTGTTGAGCACTGAGTATTATGCACAGGCGCTAACTCGTAAGTACTATGGATCAGATCCATTACCACTATCTATTATTCCTAGTGAAAAGCTGCAAGATGGTGAACGTGAAGGCATTTTGTGGAAACAAGACAATCCATTCTTTAACTCAAAAGATTATTACGATTTGTCGACTATCCTGAAATTCATGACCAGTGACGACGATCGACACAAAGCGTCTTCGAATCAGGCTAAGCCGAGTGAGTTGGAAAACTACCTGCCTTCTCGAAACGTATTCGTTCCAGTTGATAAAGCTGCAGCAGTGGCTTCAGGAATGATTAAACTTCAAGACACTGATAAGATTGTCGACAATATTCAGTTTAACTTAGGAACGCGACTGATGAAAGGTAGTGTGGTAATGTTGGACATAATTGCCACCAACGCAGCCAACGGCTGGGAAAGACCTATCTACTTTACAACAACAACTGGTGACGATACATACGCTGGCTTAGAGTCTTATTTCCGACATGAAGGACTAACCTACCGATTGGTTCCAATGAAACACAACTGGGACCAGTATAGAGGTCTAACGGATAAAGATCTCATCTATCAAAGGTTAATGAAAGACTTTGAGTGGGGAAATATGGACAAAGGCGAAATGTTCTTAGACCACAAAGCGACCTTGGTTCCTCGAAACTTGCGAATATTGTTTGTGCAAGTAGCACAGCATTACACTAGTGAAGGCGATACCGTTAAGGCAAAAGAACTCTTGCTAGAATCACTTCGCGTAATTCCAGAATCAGTGTTGCCAATGGACACGTATGTACGTTCTTACTACATTGAAATGCTGAATTCATGCGGAGATAAAGAAACAGCTCAAATGTTGTTGGATCGTAGTGTGAATCAAATTGCTGAAGAAATGGAGTACTACAACATGCTAGCGCGCCATAAGAATAGAAAGTTCAAAAAGATTGGTAAACAAAAATTAGAATCGACTGTTCGTGACCTACAGCAAAATATTGGCATCGCCACTCGAATGAGTGACTCTACTTCAGTACGAAGGTTATCGTCATTGAACGGCGGCTTATAAAGAATCAACATTTAATTACTACGGGTATCCTATACCCGTAGTTTAATATGGAGAAAAAAGCACCCCAAAAGCAGCTCATCTATGGCATTCATGCTGTGCAAGAAGCCATTGAGTCAGGTAAACAGTTTGAACGTATTTACATTCTGAAAACAGACAAAGGCGCAGCCTTGATGGATCTGAATGCTCAGATTAAAGCAAATCGACTGCCTGTTCACCATGTTCCTATTCACAAGCTGAATCGCTTAACACGTAGTAACCACCAAGGTGTGGTAGCCTATTTGTCCTTGATTCCAAATGTCGTGATAGATGAAATCATTACACGCACGTTTGAGGCTGGCGAACATCCAAAGATTTTGGTGTTAGATGGTATCACTGACGTTAGAAACTTTGGCGCTTTAAGTCGTTCTGCTCTGGCTTTCGGTTTCCATGCCGTAGTTGTGCCCAACAAAGGGTCGGCGCTGCTTCACGAAGACGCAGTTAAAGCATCCGCTGGGGCCTTAATGAAAATCCCTGTAGCGAAAGTGATTAACCTTAGTCGTTCTTTGGAAGAAATGAAGGGTTTCGGACTTAAAATTATCGGCATTACCGAAAAGGGTACGGAATCTATTCGAAAATTAAGCATCAACGAACCAGTTGCAATGGTGCTTGGAAACGAAGAAACCGGTCTCCACGAAAACAGTTTAGCGCTGTGTGAAGCGACGTATCGCATTGACATTTCTGAGGAAATTGACTCACTAAATGTGTCAGTTGCCGGTGCAATTGCCATGTTTCAAGCGTCCAACTAATTTTTTTCTTAAACAGTTTCCTTCTTTTTTACGCCTTTTAGGCCCCAATACCTTCTGTAATACACTCATTATGTGGTCATTAATTTCACACATAGGGTGTCAAGGCGTTTAAAAAACTAAAAATCTTTTTGCTTGTTTTTTTCATATAGAAAATTATTTTCGCGAACAATTGGGACAAGTAAATTTAAAATTATGTATTGGACTTTAGAATTAGCATCTTATTTGGATGACGCACCATGGCCAGCAAGCAAGGATGAGTTAATAGATTATGCAATTCGATCAGGAGCTCCACTTGAGGTTGTAGAAAATCTACAAGAATTAGAGGATGACGGAGAAGCATTTGAATCAATCGATGAAGTATGGAGTGAATACCCTACCACAGACGATTATTTCTTTAACGAAGACGAGCTATAAACGCTCGACCATAAAATGTTAACCGGGTTTATCCCGGTTTTTTTTTGCTAAAAAATCTACCACCTTTTCCAATACGGCCTCGTCTTTTAATCCTCCATTGTGTCCCAACCCTTTTGTGATTAAAAGTTCCGCATTCGACCGTTCCGCCAAAGCATGTAATTCCGTAACGGGTACTTCAGGATCTCGTTCGTCACCAATAACCATCATTTGAGGAGGATTTTCAATGTCTCGAAAACGGTAGTAGGTTGAATAGTATGAAAAATCCTGATTGAAATTCTTGGATAGTCGGTTTAACAGGGCCGTTTTTATTTTTTCGTTTCCACCTATCTGTTCTATAAACCGATTCATTATTGTTTCTCCATAAATGGACGAATTGGCAACCACTAATTTTTCAACGGTATGTTCATTGTCAGCTAAGAATAGGATGCTGGCCATTGCACCGAGTGAATGGCCCATTAATGCATAAACACCGTTAAAATGTTCAACAATTGCTTTCAGATTGGCTTTAAACTCCAGTACGCTTGAACTTGATCCTTCAGACTCCACATGACCAGGTAAATCTGGAATCACTACTGTAAAACCTGCACTAACCAATGGCTCTATGAACTTACGATAATGAAGGCCTTTGCTGCTCCAACCGTGTACTAAAACGATAACTGGACCATCACCCCAAAACCATGCTGCAGTTTTTTTTCCAGCAATCACAAAATCGACGCGACTCCCTTCTTCCTTTTTTACAAGATCCAAAGGATGAGAGGTAAGCCTAAAGGGTTTAAAGAAAATGTAATAGGCAAATCGTCCACCAAGGGTTGGACTAATAATTCCTAAAAACCGAATAATAAATTGAATTAGGCGTTGCATGTATATTTTATCGTCGGACAAAGGTGTAAAATTGCATTATGAAACTCCTCACTGCGATCGGTTTAATTTGTCAATTTGTCGCTTTCTGGTTTGCTGCACCGGAACTATTGGGGGAATCTGCCTTGAAACGTATGCAATCTGGCATTCAAAAACTAGTCACTTGGATTCCGATTATCGTTTCGCTTTTAATCATACTAGGTTACGGTTTGACCTTTATTACCATTAGCGCGTACAACGCTTACCAAATGTCAAAAACGGGTGAAGTGGTCATTGATCCAACCAAATACTTTGTCGCCATGGCTATTTTTACCACACTGTACATCGTCTTCATCATTAAGTACAAAAAAATTAAGTCGTATTTGGAAAACAAAGTGGCCATACCTCTAACCCACAAGCTGCTTAATAGCAATGAAACACGAAAAAACGCGCTGATAATCGGGGCATTGCTGTTTACGATAGGATTTGTTGCCCAGTTTGTGGCCGTTTTATTGACCTAATAGTTTCGATACCACCTTATTGGTTTCAGAAACCAATAATCTGTGGCCTTTATCTACCAAAACTACTTTACAATTTTGAACCTTGGATTGAAAACGAAGCGCACTTCTATAAGAAATCACACTATCGTTTTTACCATAAATCAGGTATGACTTAATTTGGGAGTCACTTATTTCTTCTATCGACTTTTTAACTCCCGGACTTATCCCTGCCGTGCTCGACCAACGATCGAATAATTCTTGTCGCTTACTCTTGGTATCCACAGTCGATTTGTAGAATTTTAAGGTCTTTTTATTTACAAAACCAAGGCGCTTAATAAACCGCGCTGTTGAAAAAAATAAGCCAGGTGATAGTATGAATTGTTTGAACACCCACTGACCAATTTTCGTTTTAGTAATAAAGTTAAAAGCAGGCTTTCTTTTCAAACCATCGGCTGCAATTAACCACAAGTCATTGATCTTGCTTTTGAACGCTACCGCAAAGCCAAGTGCGTAGTTACCTCCAATGCTGTAACCCAGAAGACTTATATGATCACTGGCTTTCACGTGATGTAGAAACCGCTCCATTAGATCAGCCAACAACTCGTTATTTAGTTTCTCCTCTTCCCGCCAAATAGTTTTTCCTTGGAACGGTAGGTCGACAGAAACCAATCGATATTTTTTTCCAAGACTGGGTTCCAGAACATTAAAGACGGTACAATCCTGACCATAGCCATGAAAACAAATCAAGGTTTCGGGTCCAGACCCAAACTCAACATAATTTATGATCGAATTACGCCAATGAAATACCTTTTCCACAATGCCTGATTTAGGATTTTAAAGTCTTAATTTTGCCCAATTTGAAAGAAAACTAATGCCCAAAGATACCTCAATAAAATCAGTCTTAATTATCGGAAGCGGTCCAATCATTATTGGCCAAGCATGTGAATTTGATTACTCAGGTTCCCAAGCTGCAAGAAGCTTAATGGAAGAAGGAATTTCGGTTACCTTAATCAACTCAAATCCTGCAACCATTATGACCGACCCTGTAATGGCTGATAACATTTACCTATTGCCTTTAACACCAGAGTCGATTGTTACCATTTTAAAGAAACACCAAATTGATGCCGTACTGCCTACAATGGGCGGACAAACTGCATTGAATTTAGCTAAAGAAGCCGATGAACTTGGTATTTGGACCGAGTACAACGTTCGGATGATCGGTGTAGACATGGAGGCTGTTGAAAAAACAGAAAACCGCGAAGCGTTCCGCCAGTTGATGGTGGATATAGGCATTGGCGTTGCTCCTTCGAAGATTGCAAATTCCTTTCTTGAAGGAAAAGAAGCAGCTCAGAAATTAGGATTTCCTTTGGTAATTCGACCATCGTATACCCTTGGTGGATACGGAGGTGGCTTCGTACACAACAAAGAAGAATTTGACGAATCGCTAAAGCGTGGACTAGAAGCATCCCCGACACACGAGGTGTTGGTGGAGCAAGCCGTTTTAGGTTGGAAAGAATACGAGCTTGAGTTGTTGCGTGATGCAAATGACAACATTGCCATTATCTGTACCATTGAAAACTTTGACCCAATGGGCATCCATACGGGAGATTCGATAACAGTGGCTCCTGCCATGACGCTTAGTGATACGTGTTTCCAAGAAATGCGTGATCAGTCTATAAAGATGATGCGAAGCATCGGAAATTTTGCTGGTGGTTGTAATGTGCAGTTTTCTGTGAACCCTGAAGATGAAACCATTATTGCTATTGAAATAAACCCTCGGGTGAGTAGGTCATCTGCATTGGCTTCAAAAGCAACCGGTTATCCAATTGCTAAAATTGCTGCAAAACTGGCTATTGGATATCACCTTGATGAGCTTAAAAACCCAGTTACAAAAACGACTTCGGCCTTTTTTGAGCCGTCTATAGATTATACGATTGTGAAGATTCCTCGATGGAATTTTGCCAAATTCCCTGGTGCGGAAACCCAATTAGGCTTGCAAATGAAGTCGGTAGGTGAGGTAATGGCCATCGGACGTAGTTTCCAAGAAGCACTTCAAAAGGCTTGTCAGAGTTTAGAACTTAAAACGAATGGGCTTAGGCTGTGACGGTTATGAAGAACGCAACCTAGAAATCATTGTGAATAGCTTGAAAAAACCAAGCTGGGATCGATTGTTCCACATCAAAGACGCGATATCGTTAGGAATACCAATCACGTCGATTCAAGAGGCAACAAAGATTGACCGTTGGTTTTTGGAACAGATTTACGATTTGGTTAAAACCGAACGTGAAATCAAAAAATACACTTTACAGAACATTGAACCTTCGGTATTGCGAATCGCCAAAGAAAAAGGCTTTTCGGATTTCCAAATTGCGCACGTAATGGGCAATTGTACTGAGGACGAAGTGTTCGATAAAAGAACTGCGTTAGGCATCAGACGCGTTTATAAAATGGTAGATACCTGTTCTGCGGAATTCGAATCACCAACCAACTACTTCTATTCCACGTTTGACGGTGAAAACGAATCAATCGTTACCGACAAGAAAAAAGTCGTTGTTTTAGGCGCTGGTCCGAATAGAATTGGCCAAGGTATTGAATTCGATTACTGTTGTGTTCATGGGCTTATCGCTTCGAAAGAAATGGACTATGAAGCCATCATGATTAACTGTAATCCTGAAACCGTATCCACAGATTTCGATATGGCGAATAAGCTGTATTTCGAGCCGGTATTCTGGGAACATTTAATTGAAATCATTGAACTTGAAAAACCTGAAGGTGTCATCGTCCAGTTAGGTGGCCAAACGGCGCTTAAACTGGCCGAAAAACTCCATAAAAGAGGGATTAAAATTATTGGAACGGCATTCCCTGACATGGATTTGGCGGAAGACAGAGGATCGTTCTCTGACTTGTTGAAAGAACTTGGCATTCCGTATCCAGAATACGGTGTGGCAGATAATGCTTACGAAGCAGTAGAAATAGCCAATCGAGTTGGATATCCAGTATTGGTTCGACCTTCTTATGTTTTGGGCGGACAAGGAATGAAAATCGTTATCAACGATGAAGATTTACAAAAGGCAGTTATTGAGCTACAAGGTGATTTGCCAGACAACAAGATACTCATCGACCATTTCTTAGATCGCGCAGAAGAATCTGAAAGCGATAGTATTTGCGATGGTGAAGACGTACATATCTTGGGCATGATGGAGCACATTGAACCTGCCGGAATTCACTCAGGTGATTCGTCTGCGGTATTGCCTCCATTTAGCTTTTCACAAACCGTTCTAGATCAGATGGAAGAATACACCATCAAGATTGCACATGCGTTGAACATACGTGGTTTGTTAAACATTCAATTTGCGGTGAAGAATGAAAAAGTATACGTCATCGAAGCGAATCCACGTGGTTCTCGAACGGTACCTTTCATTTGCAAAGCATATGAGGTTCCTTATGTGAATATTGCGACCAAAATTATGTTGGGTACACACAAACTAAAAGACTTTGATATTGTTAAAAAACCGAAAGGCTATGCAATTAAAAAGCCTGTTTTCTCTTTTAACAAATTCCCTAACGTGAACAAAGAATTAGGTCCTGAAATGAAATCAACTGGAGAAGCTATTTACTTCGTTGAAGATTTGAAAGATCCATACTTCCGTGAACTGTACAAAGAGAAATCGATGTACCTAAGCAAGTAATATGTTTTTTCGTAATCTCCTTCTCATTATCGTTGCCTATCTGCTTTGGCAGTTTATCAGCAAGGCGTGGAAATTTCGTAAGTTAATTCTAAGTCAGCGCGATGAAATTCTAAACCAAGCTCGCTCAGCTGAAAAACAAAGACGGGCTGAAGGTGAAGTCAATATTTCATCGAATAAAAAATCCAATACCTCTTCGACTGATGAAGGGACTTATGTGGATTACGAAGAGGTAGATTGACCTTTGTCGCCAACGGCTATTCTCAAACACAGTAGGGCCACAATCAAGGTTACTGGTGTGAAAATGTATTTTTCAAAGTCAGAAATGGCCACCATATTTCCTGCTGTATTCATCAAAAACAACACCGCAAATAGGTAGAAAATGACTTTAACCACGGTCTTTTTACGCATTTCCTTTTTGCGCAAAAGTGTCATTGAAAGTACCAAAAAAACAATGTTCAACAGCAACGATACTGATTCAAATTGATACATTTCTTTTTCAGAGGTAAGCCTTCCACCCCACACAAACTCAAAGGGAATAAACTGGAATATTATCGCTAAGTGGTATATGATTGTTAACACAAAAGTCCAAGTTATAATGCGCAAAGATTGTTCGACAGAAGGCAAATATTTCATGTTTCGAATCTAGTGTTTTTAGGCAAGCCTTTCCGATTGTTTGTCTAACCACATACACGATTTGTTTACCAATGTGTTGCAGACACTGTCGTTGATAGCCGCCTATCACCAAAAAATATGACAGAGTACCAGAATTTTTTTTTTATTACATTTACACTGACCTAGTAATAAATCCACAGTTATGAAACCCTTCATTACCCTTCTTTTTTTATCCGCATTAATTGGTTTTTCTTTTAATGATGTGAAAGCCCAAAACGTCGCCCTTCACTTCGATGGGTCTGACGATTTTGTTCAAACCACGTACCCAGGAATTTCAGGCCAAAATTCTAGAACTGTTGAGGCCATGATTCGTACAACAGCCAATTGCGATCCAAACAACAGTGGAAAACAGAAGGTGATTGTGGATTGGGGGACCACTAGTACTGGCGGTCGTTTTACCTTAAACATTCTGTGGGGAAATGCCTTAAGATTAGAAGTTTCTGGATCGGGCTTAAACGGTCAAACAGTTATCAACGACGGTAAATGGCACCACGTTGCGGCTACCTATACACAAGTTGGAAAACAAAATGAAATTAAGTTATACGTCGATGGCGTATTGGATACCAGTGGTTCTATTCCCACCTCTGTCAATACCGGTTCGTCCGTTAACATGCGCATCGGTCAACGTGTTGATGGGGTTAACAATTTTGAAGGAGATATTGATGAAGTTCGCATCTTTAGTCATGTGCGCTCTCAGTCTGATATAAAGGCTGATATAAATAAAGAATACTGTAATTATCCAAAAGGTTTGGTGGCCTATTACAAACTCAATGAAGGCAACGCTGGTTCTAGCAATTCTTCTAATAAAACAGCAAAAGACTATTCGGGAAGCAAAAATGGTACACTGACAAACTTTGCGCTTACGGGTACTTCCTCTAATTGGATTACCGGCGACACCTTAACAGGCGGTGATTCGAAATCCACCATTGATGCCTTCGGTTGTTATACCTATACAAGTTCTGACGGAACCGTGTATTCTTCTCCTGGAAAATACACCACTACCATGACCAATGCTGCTGGTTGTGATTCAATCATTACGTTGAATGTGACTTTGGGTCGTGTGTATCATTTTACGCGTCATACAGCGTGCGACTCTTTCATTACACCTCTAGGTAATGTGCATTACCAAACAGGCTTTTACAGAGACACATTGGTTGGTGTTACGCCAAAAGGCTGTGATTCTGTATTAATCATGGAGGTAAAAATCAACCACAAGTTAGAAACCCAAGAAGATTTGGTGGTTTGTGATTCTACTTCTGTTGATGGCAAATGGTATTTCTCGGATGTAAAGCTTACCCAAGAAGGTTCGGCGGTTACCGGTTGTGACTCTGTACACACAATTGATATTACTGTGAATGAATCTAGCACCAACACGATTTTTGAAACGCATTGTGATCGATATAAATCTAGCTTGGGGAATACCTATACGAAAACGGGTATCTATAAAGAAAAGCTGTCGAAGGCGAATAAATATAAGTGTGATTCTGTAATCACAATCGACTTAACAATACACAACAGTTCTGATCTGTATTTCCCTGTGAGAGGTTGTGACTCGTTCACTTCTCCTTCTGGTAAAGTCTATGCGGTCACTGGCGTTTACACCGAGAAATTTACAACGCAATTCGGGTGCGACTCTACGGTCGTTTATGACTTGGTTTTGTATGAAACAAAACAAGTTGAAGACAAGGTAGAAGCTTGCGATTCTATCCGCATCAACGACGTTTGGAGAACAGTTTCGGGCATTATAGAATTTACTGAAACCACAGCTGCTGGCTGTGATTCATTTGTTACGGTTGACTTACAGGTAACCAATGTAAACAACAACGTGGTAAAGTCTGGACACACATTGACGGCTAATCAAACTGCCGATAGCTATCAGTGGTGGGATTGTAAAACAGAACGACCGATTAAGGGTGCATCTTCCATGTTGTTTACCGCGCCATATTCCGGAACATTTGCCGTGGATGTAACTCTAAACAATTGTACCAAAAGGTCTGATTGTTATGATGTGATTGGTTTGGGTATTGATGAAATTAATAACGCCAACTTGGCCTCAATATCACCAAATCCATCAACTGGAAGCTTTAGGATAGAATCGGTTAACGGCTTAGCCATTAACAGTATCCGCATTATGGATGTTAACGGTCGATTGATGTATGAAGCCTTAAACATGTCCGAATCCACTATCGAACTGAGTACAGATTTATCCGCTGGTGTTTATCATGTTACCATTGGCATGGAAAATAATACAGAAGTAAAGCGAGTTATTATTCAGTAACCTACTGCAAAGGTGGGCCAAGAATACCAGTATTCAAAAAGCATGTTTAAACAATTTAGTATCCTTCTAATTCTCCTTGCGTTTAACTTGACGCCTAATTGTTTTGCTCAGGAAGCGGCTATACAGTTACCACATGGCAACTTTTTGTTTGTCGGCGTTGAAAGTGATATTAAAGTTGTGTTGAGCAACGTGGCAATTGATCGGGTGATTATAAAAACTTCCGACAACCTTCTGATAACTGAAACCGATAGTTCGAATACGATTGTCGCAACCGAGCGTGGTAAAGGCGTCATCCACGTTGGTTATACCAAAAAACGGGACACAATATGGGTCGATTCATTGACTTTAGAATTAAGGAGTTTACCAAAACCTAAAGCTTTATGGGGTGTTTATAATTCCGAGACAACAATATCTCGAGATGCAATAGCGATACAAAGACGGCTCAGAATACATTACGATTTACCAGGAATAGTTATAAAACAAAGTTGGGATGTTGTTTCCTATCGTGTTTATGTCTTTGATGCACTATCTCAACGCTTTTTTTACTGCAAAGGAGCTGGCATTCCTGATTCAGTATCACAATTCATACACAATAACGCTCGTGGTAAAATATTGATAGACCAGATTGTCGTTAAACACCGAAACACAGGGGGGGAAAAATGGCTTTCGCCAATATTATTATACGTTAGTCAAAGCTACCAGAACGATAGCATTCGATATGTCAATGCCACGATTAAGACAAAGAATAAAGAGTTACACAAACTAGCATTGATTAAAGACGACTTGCAGATTAACGAAATATTCGAAACAGTCGACTCTGGCATAATTTCAACATTTGGACAAAACTATCGAGTTGATCATTATTACTTAAATGGAAAGAAATATCACAAAAACGTTTTTAATGAATTAGGTCAATTGAACGTTTCCATGGCCCGCATCAGTGATCAGCAATGGGTGTACAAAATAGTAAATACAGAAGGCACGCCAATACTCAAAACAACAATAAATGATACACTAAAATTTATTGGAACCAATGGACTCCTTAGTTTAATAGACCACGTAGGACTGCCCAACCCTGATAATTTTGATTATGAATTGGTCGCGTTTTATCACAAAACAGGGCTTACACCAATTGATTCGTTTGCTGCTTACTACGACGAAGGTCAAATCAAAATAAGGGGAATGCTTGCAATTCGTAAATGGACAAAGCACTATATTAATGGCCTCGAATGTGGAAATATTGCTATTGAAGATTATCCAACAGACATTGTTGTTATGCACGGTACCTGGACCTACTATGACGAAACTGGAAAAGTGATTGTAGAGCGGGTGTATAATTTGGGAAAGTTGGTGGAGGAATAGATACCAATCTTTAGTCATACTTTTGATTTCATGAAAAACGCCATTGGTTACCTGATCGAACAAATCATCCGTGGTTGGATTAACATTACTGGCCGAACAATAGATTTTGATACTGAGTCTTGGTTAGATAGTCCGATGGCCGATAAAAACTATGTCGGTTCTGAGTTTTATAACGACTTAGCCTCTAAGCGCAACTTAACGATACAGCCTTCTCCTACTGCAGGACTTTTAGAGAGCTTTGACATGCTTTCAAACGACGTATTTGACGCCAAGAAAGTCCATCCCTCTATCACACACTTTTACGAACACACATCTGAATATGGTTTAGAAGCTTGGAGTCATTCCGCGTTCCCATCTCGCATATTTCTTTGGATACTCACCACTTTCGTTAGTCGGAGGATGAACCAACTCAACTTTCCAGTAACGTCTATGGAATTGGCAGGAGGTATGCAAAGCGAAGTATTACCTATGTTCGACGATAAAGGTGTACGTCAATTCACGGGTTGGTTGAGGAAGCTTTCCAATCCTACAAAAGTGATTTATACCGGATTGTATTCTAGTCGTAAGCCACCTAAATGTGTTCAAACATGTGTTAAGGTTAGTTTCCCGCTTCCCATGGGGAGTTCAACGGTTTTCCTTAAGCCTCAAAACGTAGATGACGGTAGTTTTAGACTTGAATCTTCAGGTACTGGTTTTGGCGACTCTGGATATTATCGAATGGTAAAAACCAACTCTGGTAAGGTGCGTGTTCGTTATCTACGCACTTTAAAAGAACAGTTTCATGTGTTTCAAGACGCAGATGGAACGTTAAGAACGGACCACAATGTGCGATTTTTAGGGTTGCCTGTTTTGGTGTTGCATTACAAAATCTACAAAAAGAAAACAGCCAACGAAACAGCCTAAGCTGCCCCATTGGCTGAATCACTTACCTATTCACAATGATCCTCGCATTATAGACCTGACTTCCTTGAGTCACCTTTACGATGTATATACCGTTGCTCAATGTGCTAACGTTGCTTTTATACAGTCCGCTGTCCACTTTTTCTATAGTAACAGGTACTAGCTTACCATTTAAATCTCGTATCACGATGGTCGTCAATGGTGCCTTGTTCTCAACTTTAAAATACATCACATCACTACTTGGATTCGGGTATATGGTGCATACCAATTCTTTTGATTGTAGGTTGTGAATACCTACTGTTCCCACATGAACAGTTTTATTAATGGTGTCCCAACAACCAAATTCATTGATACCGAAAAGCGACACGATGTAGTCCCCTTTCTGTGGGTACGACCAGATAATCTCAGTTTTGCTTGACGTGTCGTCTATGTTTAAATTAAACACCCAGAACTGGTTCGACTTATCTATTGAGGTATTTGTAAACCTAACCGTATCCCCAATGTTTACAATTAAGTCAGTATGCGACATCGACATATCTGGTCCTTGTTCAACCCTTACAACCGACGTTGCTTTTGATGTCCCACAGCCGTTTTCAGCCGTTATGTTGACTTGATAAGCTCCTGATTCATCGTACGCGTACATAAAATGTGGTAATCCTGGATCGCTCATTAACGTATTTCCATCGCCCATATCCCAGGTGATGCTTTTTGCTCCTTGCGCAAATACGTCAAAGAAAAAGGCTTGGTTCACACATTGCGTTTGCGGATAAAAATAATAACTAAGAGAAGGATTGGCGGTATGGTCCAATACCACGAGCGTATAGTATGCAGTGAGGTCGGATCCACATTTGTTTTGGGCGGTCGCTTTTACCAAATGCTCTCCTTTACCAAATGTTTTAAAAACACGTTCTCCCATCATTGAAGAACCATCTTTAAAGGTAAATTTTGGGTTCTCCAATGTATATCCCTCTGCCTGCATGGCTAAGGCGATGGTATCGTCTTGACATACTGGCGTTCCTTCGTTGTTATAATCTGCATGTATTGTAAGTCGTGGTTGCGCATCATCCGCAACTTTGACGTACGCCTGGGATTGCTTACTAAACCCACACGCGTTACTCTTGGTGGCTTTGACAGTAAAGTTATCAGCCGTAGTATAAAGGTGGGTCAACTCTCCAATCGTATCCATATATCGCTTTGTTGTACCGTCACCGAAGTCGATATCCAAAGTATCGCCTTTATACAACCAAGGTGGGTTAAATCGTATGATTTCTCCTAAACAGTATTGGTTGCGGTAACTATTAATAGAAAAGTTAAACACGTCTTGTCCAGTTCCAGCCGTAACCGGTTTAGACGTTGAATACGGTGAGCCACAAGCATATTCGAAAGTGGCTTTAACGGTGTACGTTCCATTACTGGTATAAGAATGGTTTAATGACGCATAGTCGGCTAAAGTATCTATTGTTCCGTCGCCATAGTCAATAATCGTACGTATCGCACCTTGAGAATTGGCTGATCCGCGTAATCTTTCTCCAAGACACATGTCAGCGTTGCTTATGTAGATATTCCCACTACGCATAAGGTTGGTGGTAACATTTACCTGTTGATTGGCCGTATCCGAACCACAAGCGTTGTACGCGATGGCTTGTACGTCATATTGACCAGCAGTTTTATAGATGTAATCAAATTCATCTAATTGGGTTGTTTTACCATTACCTAACATAATGCGCAGACTGTCGATCGGAGTGTTTCCAGGCCATACATTAATGTTTACAATTTGCTCAGGACAAACTTCCATTGGGTTGACACTTAAGCCCGCTTGTGGCTTCCCTCTTGAGTCACTGACTATGGATACCGTCTCAGTATGATCTCCCTCGCCACAGAAACCCTTAACAGATAGTGAAATGGTGTACTCTCCGTTTGTTTTATAGGTGTGTTTGGGAAACAGCATGTTCGAGGTAGTCCCATCGCCAAAATCCCACCTAAGGCTGTCGTAACCCTGAATACTGCTCCACTGAGAAATACTCAACGTGGTGCCCAAACAGTAATAACCGTTGTTGCTGGGCTCAGCAATGCTAAAACCCGTTTCAATTTTAGGCCGTACACGAATAAATATGTCCGCCGTATCCGAAGTATTACCGTCTGTTGCAATTAGGCGCACGAAATAGGTGCCCGTTTCTCGAAAATTCTTAGTTTTAATTGGGTTGGTGGTCGACTGTGTAACCGTGCCATCTCCAAAACTCCAATGATATAGGTTTGCGCCCTGGCCGGTGTATGTGAAAATAACGTCTTGTCCAGAACAAATGTTGCTGTCCGACACATTAAACTCCGCGGTCACCTGAGCTTGGCTAAAGGTGACAAAATATAGGCTGAATAGGGTAAGTAGAAATAAATGTTTTTTCATGTTTTTTTGTTACAAAGTTGGCAATGACAATCATCACAATACCTGTCGACAATCAGTGGTTTTACCTGATTATCGGCACCTCATTTGCACCAAAAATTTTCTAACTTATTGGGTTACACCTAAATGAATTTTACATCAATACATCATTCACAGGTTTGATTGGTTCGGGTAAATCTGTTTCCCCAATCATTTCTAAAAGATCTATTTCAATCGTTCTACAAAGCGCTAACATGGGTATGTCGTTACCCAATCCCTCAAAAGGGTTTTCAGAATAATCACCGATCAATTCCATCATTAAAAACACCCAGCCTACAATCACCGTAAATGGTATTGATAGCCATGCACCCCAATCACTTAAATCGTGAAACTCAGTGACTAGACCGAAAGGTAAAAGAAAAATAAACAGGCCCACAAACACCAAACTCATACTCCCATATTGACGTGGAAGCGGAAACTTTTTAATTCTTTCTGCCTTCCCTTGGTGGGTATAAAAGTCATTTAAGATTTTCTGAAGCTCCATGTGTCTGAAATCGTCGATTAAATTTTGCTCCCGGAACTCTTTCAAATCCTGCGCCTGACGATCAATTATTTGCGTAGCCGTATTTTGGCTGTTAATCAATTTGTCAATTTCTTCTTGAGGAAGACAACGCGGTAATTCGAATTCAGTAATCTCATCTGCGTAAAGTCCGATGCCAAATGTTTTAAAGTTGGATATCGCTTTTCTGCGAACCAATTTACCTTGATTAATGTGTTCCCATTGAGTCGGAATTAACAATTGACTTCTTAAAGAATATAGCCAAGCAATATGGCGGTAAACCATTCTTTTATGAACGCCCTTGATAAAGTCGTCCCCTGATGGGTTTTCTTGAAACTGGCTAGTGATATATGCCCTTACATTCGCACCCCACATTCGGCTGCTGTTCACAATCGCACCCCAGATTTTTCTGGCTTCCCACAACCTGTCGTATGAACTGTTGTTTTTAAACCCGACGTAAAAGGCAACTGCGGTACCCACCAAAGAGACTGGTAACCACGGCACTTTAAACGCATGAATATTCTTCTCGTGAAGAAACTCAATAAATAGTGGAACGAGGGTGGCCCACACCGAGAGCCAAATCAGATGCCCACCAGAAAAGGCCATAACGCCTTTAAAGGTGAAGTTTTTTCTTACAAACATTACGCGTCAGTCCCCAGGTTATAAATTTCCTGGATGTCGTGGAGCATTTCGTCAAAGTCAAGCTTCAAATCAATGAGTTTACCTGTCTTGATATCAAACACCCAACCATGTACTTCTGGAAATTTGTTTTGTAGATACTGACGTTGTACGACAGCCGTTTTGGTCACATTTACACATTGTTCTTGAACGTTTAGTTCAACAAGTCTATTGTAACGATCGTTTTCGTCCGCTATTGCATTTAACTCGTCTTTATGAATACGATATACATCGCGGATGTTGCGCAACCACGGATTAAGAATGCCCAAATCCTGAGCCTGCATCGCTGCCTTTACACCACCACAAAAATAATGGCCACATACAACCACGTGTTTAACTTTTAGATGCGCAACCGCGTATTCAATTACAGACATGACGTTTAAGTCAATATTGCTTACCACGTTGGCAATATTTCGGTGGACAAATACCTCACCTGGTCCAGCGCCCATAAGTTCCTCGGCAGTTACACGACTGTCGCTACAGCCTATATATAAAACTTCAGGATTTTGTCCTTGCGATAACTTTTCGAAAAAGTTAGCATCTGTTCCCTTGTTCTTTTCAATCCACTTTTTGTTGTTCTCAAAAATCGCTTCGTATGTTGTCATAATTTTCTGTTTTTTAACTAACACATAAACCTAACACTGATTCATATTGGTCAAAAATATTGATTTTACTCAATAATCAATTTTTTACTTAGACTTCCTACTTGAGTTTTTAGTTCAAGTAGGTAAATTCCTTCGGAAAGTTCTGTTTTAAATGAAAGTACCGTCCCGTTTAAATGGTCCTCGCTATAAACAAGCCGACCAACCTCATCATAAATCAACAACCTGCCGTCCTTACAAGCTTCTTCCAATTCAATGGTAAACTGACCATCATTGGGGTTTGGATACAAAGTTGATGAAATGTTACTTATGTCATTTACACTGCTCAACGTATCTTTTAATACCACCACGGTATAGTCTTCTACTTCACCGGACACAAAGCCACAAGGGTCAACATCATTATTTGTATATCGACAAACCACTCTTAATCGTAAGTCCTCATCTAATAACGCATCGCTGGGTATGGTAAAGCTACCAATGCTTGAGTGAGAGGCGTCAATCGTTCCCATAGTAATACGCTCGTTGGCGTCGAATTCAGCGTTTCGATTATAGTCAATCCATGCCGCGACTTTGTTCAGGTCGAAATGGTAGTTTAAAGTCATTTCCAAATTATACGTATGGTTTTGCATGAGGTAAACCACGCTATCCGTATAATCTCCATAGTACTCCTGATTTGTTGTATTTGAAAGCGTTTCTAAACCAACGTGCTTAATCCAATCAGCTCCTGTACCTGCTCCACCTCTGCCATTACAATACACAAAAGGACGCACAACGTAATGGAATCGGAATGATTCCGTTACTTGATTGTTATTCGATTCCACAACCAACTGGAAGTATAGATTGTCATTTTCATTATCGGATGGAATGCCTGTTTTAGACTTCCATGTATTTCCCGAAACCTTTTCGAGTTCAATTTCTTGGTCCAAGTTTGTGTTGTTTTTAGACCATTTTAGTATTGCTGTTTTTACACCATTAATCGATTCAATTTCTGTTGTAACAAATTGATCAAACCCTTTTCGAGGTTTTCGGTCAGAAGGTGTTTCAGTAATACTGGTTTGAATCATTCTTGGGAACGTAGCTCTACCCACTGTCGTGTTTTCCCACAAGCCGCGGCCCCAAGTCGCTGCTCTTAAGGTGTTGCTTCCATGATGTATTTCCAAATCTTTCACTGTTACATTAGGGAATGCTTCGTTATACAGCGTCCACGAATCTGCTGACATGCTTTTGTAATACACACCGATTTCACCGCCAACATAGATATAAGAAGAATCTGACTTGTCCATGGTTACCGTTCTCAAAGGCATGTCACCCAAGTTATACGTAATGTTTGTCCACGACTGACCCAAGTCAAAAGAAATAAACACCTTTTGATTGTCTTTTTGATAGCGATTATATGTGACAACAATTGTACTGTCGCGGTTAGGATCAAAGGCGATATCCGTAACACTGTAGTTTGGGAGATTTGACCGTATGTCATTCCATGTTTTTCCTCCGTCGGTCGTTAGACGAATCGTTGAGTTTCTTGAAATCGCAATGATGTCAGAGCTGTTTTGAGCAATGGCTGCATCTTTTACTTGACCAATTTGAGGTGCACTATAAATCTCCCAAGTGATACCAAAGTCGTCACTTGAAAAAATGGTATCAGCAAAATGATAGAGTCTAAAATGATTCAGTGGATCCATCAGCAATGGAGCTTCCCAATCTGCTTGTCCGGATCCACGACGTGGGTTTTCGGATGCGGTTCTGGTTTGGCCACCATTGCGCGTGTAGTTCCGAGATCCGTATTGCCAGCTACCAATTAACCACTCGCTATTGAGTGGTTGAACGAGCCCTTCCATTCCATCTCCACCATTCCATTCAACCCAACCAGCCTCTTTTAAAATGGACGTGCCATTGTCTTGAGATCCGGCTATGTTCAAGTGAATGTTTGATTGACTTAGGCCAACCGCATAAAACTCACGAATAGCCGTTCCATCGTTTAGCCTAGTCCAGGTTTTCCCGTTATCCGAGCTCTTGGCTAAATAGCCATCCGTCCCTAAATAAAATACACCATCTATACATTCTGCTGTTCTGATATCGGCATGTACATAGGCTGCGTTTCTGTTGCTCCAATGTGTTACCTGTGTAAACGTTTGTCCTTCGTCACTACTTGCTTCTGTATCAACATATCCATACAACATGTTTTTTACATCTAAATCCGACACAGCAAAGCCTTGGCAGCTTTCGTCTGGGTTGCTTAAAAACGTAAAAAATGCGCCTTGGTTTTTGGATCGCCAAATGCCATTATTTGATGCTACGTATACGTTGTTTGGTTGACTTTTAGATACTGCGATGAACAACTTAGCGTTGTTGTTATTTGAAATCAATGCAGAATTACTCCAGTTAAAACCAGTATCGCTCGAATGTTTTAAGTAGTTTCTTCCTGATTGGTAATTGTCGATGGCGTACACCTTATTCGGTGAAGTTGGGTGAAACTCAATGTCGATGGCATACCCTGAGAAAACTAGCGACCAGGTTTTTAAGTCATCTTTTGATACGTACAAACCATTGCTCGTTCCGATGTATATCATACCCTTTCTAGTTGGATGAAACACCAGTTTATAAATTCTTTGGTTTCTTCCTAAGCCTCCAATATTGGCATCTTTTGGGTTGAACTTCGTTTCAACCCAGGTAGTTCCACCATCTGATGAACGATAAATACCGTGTGTATTGGCATTTCCACCTTGTTGAACCGCTATCAAAACATCTTTGTTATCGGCAGGATTTACGGCAATCGACACTACTCCTGAAACAACCAATGTGTCCGTTGTATTCTCCCAATTCTTTCCACCGTCTGTAGTTCTCCAAAAACCACCACTTCTAGAACCTAAGAATATATGGTCTGTATTGCTTGGGTTTACCCAAAAAGTTTCCACTCGACCAATCCCGGGCGAATAGTGTGATGTAATGTTGTTTGCATCCCATGGGCCTAACTCTTCCCATCCATTTTCTAAGGCCTTGGCGTGGCTCTTAACCCGTCCATTTGTTAAGCCTCTATACGATTCTTCAGCTCCATTAAAATACGCTTGACTTCTTTCTCCTGTTGGAAAGAACTTGCTTTCATTTTCATTCTTCCATCGCTGATATCCTTTCCATCCACTACCTTTTCCAGTACCGTGAATGTCAAAGTATGCTTCTGCAGAATCCACTACTTCATAAAAATTATAAGACACATCATCCATCATGTACTTATAAGATTTTTCTTGTCCGTAACTAAGAAAAGAAAGGGTCGAGATAATGACGAAAAGCGTCGCGACTTTTATTGAATTGAACATATTGTCAAATTTAGTTTTATCTATTGGTATGGTCTTAATTGATTCCACGTTTGTATCGTTCCAAAGCGCGATTTCTTGCAAACTTGTGATCTATCATAGGCTCTGGATACGTTTTCGATCTTAGTTCTGGAATCCATTTGCGCACATATGTCATCTGCGGATCAAACCTTTTAAGTTGTTCAATTGGATTGAAGATCCTAAAATAGGGTGCTGCATCGCAGCCTGTTCCAGCCGCCCATTGCCAATTTCCGTTGTTCGACGACAATTCGTAGTCTAATAATTTGGAAGCAAAATAGGCTTCACCCCATCGCCAGTCGATCAACAAATGTTTACACAGAAAGCTGGCAGTAACCATGCGAACTCGATTGTGCATATAGCCCGTTTTATTTAACTGACGCATACCTGCATCGACCATTGGGTAGCCTGTGGTACCATTGCACCATTTTTCAAAATCCTCCGAATTGTTTTCCCAATCAATGCCGTCGTATTTTCTTTTAAAATTGTGTTCAACCACTTCCGGGAAATGATACAAGATTTGCATAAAAAATTCTCGCCAGATTAACTCTGAAACGAAAACGGGATGGGATTTTACTTGGGCAAAAAGACTTCGTATACCGATTGAACCAAACCGCAAGTGTGGACTTAAATAACTGGTTTGGTCGAGTGAGGGAATATTCCGTGTCTCTTCATACTCTTCTAACTTTTCTAATGCATATGGACGGACACGTATTTCCGATTTCTTAAAGCCCATAGACTGTAATGAATGTAGGCTGGGTGAGGTTTTAAACCAATTTGGATGACTTGGTATTTCCTGTGGTTGGATGGATTCAATATCTACTTGTTGTAACCACCTTTTTTTAAACGGCGTGAACACCGTATACGGACTACCGTCAGATTTCACCACTTCGTCTTTTTCGATGATTACTTGGTCCTTGAAAGACAACAACTCTATGTCATGAGCTGCTAATAATGTCTCTATTTCTTTGTCGCGTTGTAGTGCGTACGGCTCGTAATCTCGGTTGACATACACTTTTTTAACATCAAACTGCTGGAGTATTTCTGTGAATACCTCGGACGGCGTGCCATGAAACGTCTGTAAACCACTACCATGTACTTCTAATGAGTTGTTCAGTTCTTGGAGTAATTGATGAATGAACGTAAGCCGTGCATCCTCTTCGTCCAACTCATCGAGTATGTTTTTGTCAAAAATAAAGAGTGGTAGGGTCGGAAGGTCACTATTCAGTGCTTCCGTTAAACCGACATTGTCTTCAATCCGCAAATCACGACGAAACCAAAAAATCGAAATAGGTTGGGAATTAGTTATCATGTATTACACTTCTCTTTTAACTAACACAGCAAACCCAATTACGTTTGACAGATTTACATTTGATTTGGAATTTGGTCCTTGGTAAACTCATACAGAGAATCTGCCTCGTCTTCTTTCAGCTTTTTTACCAATTCAAGCGCATCAGGAACAACGTCACTGCAGAGTACGATGAGTGATCCCTCTTTGGCCGTCTTAACTGCGTGAATAATGGCTTCTTTTTCTGATGGTATGACGGTCGTTTTCTTATTCGGGTCTTTCATCTTAATGCCGTCTTCAAGCATTTTGATCAGCTCTTGTTCGGACTTGCCACGTAATTGTTTGTCTTGACGAATGATAATTTCATCAAACATTTCAGCGGCTATACTTCCCATTTCGTTGTTGTCTTCAACACGGCGATCACCAATGCCTGCGATGATGCCGACTTTAACAGTGGCGTCAATATTCTCAATAAACTGCTGTAACGCGCGCATTCCTGCTGGGTTGTGCGCATAATCCAAGATTATTTTAAAATGTTTGAAGTTGAATAGATTCAGTCTACCAGGAGTTTGGGTTGGCGACGGAATGAAGGTTTCTAAGGCCACCTTGATGTCTTCGATACTAAAGCCCTGAACATGAGCTGCAAGCACAGCAGGTAACACATTTTGAATCATAAACTTAGCCTTGCCTCCATAGGTTAGAGGAATGTTGACGGCTTTAATCACACGCATTTTCCACTCACCTCTGCATATGGTGATATAGCCATTTTCGTATATAGCAGATAGGCCATCACGTTTTTGCATGGCGGTGATATGCGTATTGTCTTCGTCCATTGAAAACAAGGCAACATTACATTCCACCTTCTTTCTCATTTTATAGACTAGTTCGTCATCCGCATTTAATATCGCATACCCATTTGGTAAAACAGTTTCAGGTATTACGCCTTTCACTGCAGCCAACTGTTCCACGGTATGAATGCCTTTTAGTCCTAGGTGGTCTGCCGCCACGTTGGTTACAATGCCCACGTCACAATTTTTGAAACCTAGTCCTGCCCGCAGCAATCCCCCGCGTGCAGATTCTAACACAGCAAAGTTGACCGTTGGGTCTTTTAAAACGAACTCGGCACTTGCAGGTCCAGTGCAATCACCTTTCATCAACAAACGGTTTTGAATATAAACACCATCGCTTGTGGTATAGCCGACTTTATATCCTTTCATTTTCGCCATGTGGGCGATTAAACGTGTAGTGGTTGTTTTTCCGTTGGTTCCAGAAACTGCTATGATTGGTATTCTAGCACTTGATCCTGGAGGAAATAATTTGTCGATTACTGGAGCAGCGACATTACGAGGAAGTCCGGTTGTTGGTGCCAAATGCATTCTAAAACCTGGGCCAGCATTGACTTCTAGAACGGCACCTCCGGTTTCTGATAAAGGAATACTTATGTCTGATGTCATAACATCTATTCCGCAAATATCTAAGTCAATAATCTTTGAAATCCGTTCAGCCATAAAGACGTTAGCTGGGTGGACAATGTCTGTCACATCTTCAGCAGTACCACCAGTGCTTAAGTTGGCAGTATCTTTAAGAACGAGTTTTTCACCTTTCTCAATTACCGTAGATAACGTGTATCCCTTTGCTTTGATAAGCGCCATGGTGAGTTCATTTACCTTGATGGCGGTTAGCACTTTTTCATGTCCGTAACCACGTCTTGGGTCTGCATTGACGGTATCAATTAATTCTTGGATTGTAGATTTCCCATCTCCAATCACGTGAGCGGGTGTTCGTTTCGCGGCTGCAACCAACTTGTTATTGATCACCAATAGTCGGTAATCTTCTCCGACTATATATTTCTCGACAATTACCGCTCTTGACACCTTCTGAGCTTCTCTAAATGCAACCAGCGCGTCTTCGTAGTTATTAATATTCACGGTAATGCCTCTTCCATGGTTTCCATCTATCGGTTTTACAACCAGTGGAAATCCTACATATCGACAGGTTTCTTCCAGACTACTTTCTCGTCGGATTATTTCTCCTCTAGGTACTTCAACCTCGGCTTGTTCCAATAAATATTTCGTGTCTTCTTTATCACACGCCAATTCAACGCCTATGTTACTGGTTTCGCTTGTAACGGTTGCTTGAATTCTTTTCTGATTGGCACCGTAACCAAGTTGACAAAGCGAAAACTTGTTTAAGCGAATCCATGGGATGCCTCTTTTTTCTGCCTCTTCTACTATGGATCCCGTACTTGGTCCAAGACGCTCGTTCTCACGAAGAATACGCATCTCTTGAATGTCATCTGTTAAGTCGTAGTCCTTTCCTTCTATCAACGCTTCGCAAATACGCACGGCGGCCTTTGCAGCGTAACGACCGACATTTTCTTCCATATAGGCGAAAACCACGTGATATACTCCTTCTTCACCATAGCCTCGGGTTCTTCCGAAACCCACGTCCATTCCAGCTAAGGTTTGGATTTCGAGGGCAATGTGTTCAATAATATGACCCATCCACGTTCCTTCCTCGACCCGCTGAAAGAATCCACCCGGTGTTCCAACAGAACATCTGTGGGCGAACATCGTTGGAAACATTTCTTTCAAACGATCTGCGAAACCTTCAATTTTATCAGATGGCTTTTGTTCCATCTCTTGTAGGTCAAGCACCATTACAATTAGCTTATGTCGACGAACAGACCAATAATTGGGTCCGCGCATCGCTTGAATTTCCCTGATTTCCATATCCTACTTAATTACGTTTTTTGGTAAAGATGCCTGCTTAGACATAAAGAACAACGGGCGTTGATTACATAACCATTGCCAGTTGTACAATAATAACTTTTTTAACAATTAATGAAATTATACTTTCTTTTATTTCAAATTTGCTGAATGGTTAAAGGAACGTTGATACCAATTGGGGGGAATGAGGACAAAGGGGACGGTTTAACTGAAAACTATTCTTTAGACTTTGTTCAACAAGGCATCCTTTCACACGTGGTACGAGAATGTGGCGGACCCGAATCTTTAATAGTGGTGATACCAACGGCATCTAGTATTCCTGACGAGGTGGGAGCCAATTATGTAGAGGCATTTGGCAAGTTAGGCTGTTCTAATGTGGTCGTTTTAGACATTCGGGAAAAAGAGGATTCTGAAATGCAAAGAGCGATAGATCTGGTGACAACGGCGAATTGCATCATGTTTTCAGGCGGTGACCAATCGAAAATTACCAATAAAATTGGTGGAACATCTATTCATAATATCATGATGGAACGCTATCAAAATGACAGTGGTTTTGTCATTGCTGGAACGAGTGCTGGAGCCATGGCGATGTCTACAGAAATGATTGCTGGTGGCAGCAGTACAGAAGCCTTTATAAAAGGTGCCGTTTCTATGTATCACGGTTTGGGCTTGACCCCTGGAATTATGTTTGACACGCATTTTATCATGCGCGGTAGATTTGGTCGTATTTGTGAAGCGGTTGCAAAACATCCTGAACTTATTGGTATCGGTTTGGCTGAAGATACGGGACTAGTCATCAAGAACGGAAACGAAATGAAGGTCATTGGATCTGGAATGGTAATCGTTTTTGATGGGAGTAGTTTGGTTCACAATAATGAAAAAATCTTGGACGTTGGAACGCCTATGACGATTACAGACTTAAAAGTGCACATTCTGTCAAATGCCGATCGATATTCCTTAAAAGAAAGAAAAGTAACCGTTCTGCCTATCGACGCGCCATTTGAGTTCGATTGATTATTTGTAAATCGCCACCACCATTTCGCCATCTGATTGACGCATGGCTCTGTACATGCCTTCAGTATTAAACGGCATGGCAATATTTCCTTGACTGTCCACCGCGATAAGTCCACCGTCACCACCGATTTCAAGAATACGTTTCAAAATGACTTCTTCGGATGCTTCTTTCAACGTCATTCCTTTGAATTCCATTAAAGCACTCACGTCATACGCAACCACGCCGCGAATAAAGTATTCGCCACTGCCAGTACATGAAACTGCGCACGTCTTGTTGTTTGCATAATTACCTGCTCCAATTATAGGACTGTCGCCAATGCGCCCAAACTTTTTATTGGTCATTCCACCAGTGGATGTAGCCGCTGCAATATTGCCCTGTTGGTCAAGGGCGACTGCGCCAACCGTACCAAACTTATGGTCTTTTGATTTGCTATGGTCTAATTGAAAACTGTCTGAATCCTTTATTTCTTGCCATTGGTTAAACCTCAGTTCGTCATAGAAGTAGTCCTTATCTTCTAAAGTAAACCCCAGTGATTTTGCAAAGTCCATGGCTCCTTCAGCAGCTAAAAACACGTGGTCAGATTTCTCCATGACTTGCCTGGCCAGTTGAATTGGGTTTTTAATACCCGTAATTAGAGAGACCGCACCTGCACCTTTGTTTGCGCCATCCATAATAGAGGCGTCCATTTCGTGATTGCCCTTGGCGGTAAACACACTTCCTCTTCCGGCATTAAATAGTGGAGAATCCTCGAGATGAGTAACGGCTTGTTCAACCGCTTCTATTGCGGTTCCGCCTTTTTCCAAAACGTCATAGCCAGCATGTAAACTTAGTTCCAAAGCCCTTTTGTAGGCCTCTTCTTTTTCGGCGGTCATCATACCCCGAACAAGCGTACCTGCCCCACCATGTATGGCTATTGAATACTTTTTCATTTCTGCAAATCGAGTTACTTATACCACTTTTTCTTTAACCAAAACGACAGTCGCACCAGTAGAATTAAAGCTGGCACCTCGACCAAAGGCCCAATCACTCCTGCAAATGCCTGTTTACCATGAAGTCCAAAGACGGCTATGGCCACAGCGATGGCTAATTCAAAGTTGTTTCCAGCCGCTGTAAAAGATACAGAGGCGTTCTGCTCGTAGGATGCGCCGAACAGTTTGCTAAACACGAAGCTAATCATGAACATCAAGATAAAATAGATTAACAATGGAATGGAAATTCGGAGGACGTCCATAGGTAATTCGACAATGTATTCTCCTTTCAGTGAGAACATGACGATAATCGTGAACAGCAATGCTACCAGTGTTATTGGCGAAATGGCTGGAATAAACGTATTCGTATACCAATCGATGCCTTTTTTCTTCACAAGGGCATATCTGGTGACAATACCAGCTAAAAACGGGATGCCCAAATAGATGGCAACGCTTTCTGCAATGGTTGCAATTGATACCTCTACAATGGCTCCTTCAAATCCAAAAAGTGGTGGAAGTTTTGTGATGAACAGCCATGCATAAAAACTATATCCAAACACTTGAAACACACTGTTCAGGGCGACTAATCCTGCGCCATATTCACTGCTTCCTTCTGCTAAGTCGTTCCAAACCAAAACCATAGCTATACATCGTGCAAGTCCGATCAAAATCACCCCAACCATATATTCTGGATAATCGTGAAGGAAAGTGATGGCTAATGCAAACATTAAAAATGGCCCTATCACCCAATTCAGCATCAAGGACAGTGAAAGCACTTTGACGTTTTTAAAGACAGTAGGTAACAAGGAATAATTCACCTTAGCCAGTGGAGGAAACATCATTAAGATGAGACCAATGGCAATTGGAATATTGGTTGTTCCATGACTTAAGGAATCCACTACTTGAGCGGTGTTTGGAAATAAATACCCTATTCCTACCCCTAACGCCATGGCTAGGAATATCCATAAGGTTAAATACTGATTTAAAAAGCTGAGTTTCTTTTTTCCTGTTGACATACTATTGAATCAGTGAAAATACATATTTCATTTGAGAGGCAATTTCATAAGAGGTTTCAAGGTAGACTTGGGATTCGCTGTCGGTGTCATCAGACCTTTTTGGGTCCACATACGTCAATGGTATTCTTAACAATGCATTCGGAATAAATGGGCAGTTTTGATCTGCATGATCACATGTCATAACTGCAATAAAACTTGCTGGGTTCGAATCGTCTGAATACAGTTTAGAAAATAATTTCACTGGTTCAGTGATTTCTGAAAAACGAACAGCGTATTCCGGATTTTCGTCACCTGTTTTACTAATGTCGAATCCATTTGATTCCAAGGCTGTAATGGTCCTTGGGTTACATGCTGTCACCTCTAAACCTCCCGAATAACACGATGCATTAACACCATAATGATAGGCCATTGTTTGTGCCCATACTTGAGCAAACTGGCTACGTCGCGAGTTGTGTGTGCAGATAAAATTGATGTTTACACCAGAGCCTTTTTGCAGTTGATTCTTTAATTGTTCTGCAAATAGGGCCAATTCTTCCAACCGTTTCTGAGGAATTTTGTCCGTCGACAATTTGTCGATATAGTCTTTAATTTGTTTTAACATCTTTTAACAACATCCACCGCCAGGCGTGCAGCATGATTCTGCGCTTTCTGTAATACTTGCTAGGTTTCTTTTTATTTTTTCAACTGGAACACCGCAATTGTCTTTTGCCAAACAGTCGGTATGGGTATTGGTAAGAACAAAGTCTTTTCCGTCAAAGTCCAAACCATATTTACCTATGGTTGAAGACTGGTATTCCACTTCGATTTCTAAGTCTTCAAGACCCAATATGTTTTCAGACAAATTGATAATATCTAAAAATTTAGAAGGCGCAATTCGATGGTCGTAATCGTTTGCCTCCCACAATTGAAAGTTGATGGCATTATCCGTTCTGACTTTTCCGCCACAATCAATAAAATGTTTCGAAACAGAGCCTATTTCCGTTACGTGAAAATGTTGTGGTACATACGAACCATTAGGTAGTTTAAACCTTACTTCTCCGATGTTTTGTAGTTGTGTTTTTACTTGTGATAATCTCATGATATTTTTATTTAACAACAGTTATCTCCGCAGTCTTTGTACTGATCAAACAGTTCATTTAACATGTTTCTAATCTGTAACCAGCGCGAAGGGTTAATACAATAACTTATGGAAGAACCTTCTATAGATCCTTGAATAATACCGACGTCTTTAAGTTCTCGAAGGTGTTGGCTAATAGTTGCTTGTGCCAGACCTAATTCACTAACCAAATCGCCGTTAATACAGGCGTTGGCTTTTAATAGGTATTGGACAATCGCTACTCTTGCCGGGTGGGCGAACGCTTTTGAAACGATTGCCAACTCGTTTTGTTTCGAGTCAAATAAATCTGTCTTTGTTATTCCCATAGGTACATTGCAATATTACGATGATAGATGTATAATACCATCATTTTTCACAAAACTTTTTTCTAGAACGTTTCTTTTTTGAGGAAATCTGAGACCACAGGAAGTTCGAAACGCGTCTCAATCGAGTCACAAGCCAATCTCATTGCGTTTCTCCATTTGTCCGCTTCGTCAGGTAATTTTTTTCCTGATTCTTGCCACGTCTTTTTATCCGGCCATTGCGCGTACGCCATGAATTCGCTAGCGTTTGTTTTATGGAGTCTTGAGCCAAGACTGCCTTCATGGGTATAAATTAAACGTGTTAATTCTTCCCACGCTTCGATAAACTTGGACGTTTGTCCAGGTTTAACAGAAAACGAATAAATGACGGCAAACATGTTAGATAAAATCTGGATATTCTTCTGGATCCGATTCATTCATCAGACCATAAACGACCGTAAAAATGTCTTCCGCATTGGGCTTAGAAAAATAGTCGCCATCGGTGCTATAGGCTGGACGATGCGCTCTGGAGGTGATGGTTTTTGGCTGTGCATCTAGCCATTGATACCCACTTTGTTTTTCCAGCACTTGCTGCATCATATAGGCAGTTGCACCCCCTGGAACGTCTTCATCTAAGAAAACGATCTTGTTCGTTTTCTCTAAAGACTTCACTATGTCCTTGTTTAGATCAAACGGCAACAACGATTGTACGTCTATAAGTTCAACTGAGATACCATGCTCCTCCAATTGTTTGATAGCATCTTCAGCAATTCGACAGCATGACCCGTACGTTACCAACGTAACATCTGTGCCGTGTTGCAACGTTTCTACTTGACCCAAAGGCAACGTGTAAGATCCCAAATTATCTGGTTTGCGCTCTTTAAGTCGGTAACCATTTAAGCATTCTACCACAATGGCCGGCTCATCTGACAACAACAAGGTGTTATAAAAGCCAGCAGCCTTTACCATGTTTCGAGGTACCAAAACGTGCATGCCTCTTACCGCATTTATGATCATAGACATCGGAGAACCACTGTGCCAAATACCTTCTAATCGGTGACCTCTTGTCCGAATAATGACTGGGTTTTTTTGACCACCTTTGGTTCGATATTGCAGGGTTGCAATGTCGTCGCTCATTATTTGAATCGCGTAAATCAAGTAATCCAAATACTGTATTTCTGCAATTGGTCGTAGTCCGCGAAGGGAGGCCCCAACAGCTTGACCGATAATGGTGTTTTCTCTAATACCAGTATCCATCACGCGGTTGATTCCGTGCTTTTCTTGAAGTCCGGCAAAACCTTGGTTTACATCACCAATATGACCTAAATCCTCTCCAAACGCCACCACTCTTTTATCACGTGTTAAGGCGTCGTCAAAGCATTCTTGTAAGATTTCAAACCCGTTTAGCATCGGACTTTCGTCACTAAATGCGGGTGGAATTTCATTTACTTTTAGCGCATTCCACTCCGACTCGCTGTATAAATGACTGCTATACCGTTCGAAGTTTATGTTTTTATAGTCGTTGTACCACGCAAGTAATGCTTCTCTTGCTGGACCATTTTCTCCTATCGTAAGTCTTAAGGCTTTAGAAACTGATACGCCGAGGTCTTTGCGAATGGCATCTCTATCTGCCTTCAGCGCTTTTGCTAATGGCATGATGGCCTCTGGGTTTCCAGATTCGTTTGCCAGTGATTGCAACGACTCGATGCACGTATCCTTTTCAGCTTGTATGGGTGCCATGTACGCTTCCCAGGCAGCTTCTTTAGATTGTTTAACGTGTTCGATAGCTTCGTTCTCGATAGTCTCTATTTCTGATTTAGAAACCACTTTTGTTTTTAGCATCCAGGCCCGCATCTGGTCGATACAGTCGTATTCTGCTTCCCATTCCAACCGTTGTTTCGACTTATAACGTTCGTGTGATCCTGAAGTTGAATGTCCTTGTGGTTGCGTTACTTCGGTAACATGGATAATGGCTGGAACGTGTGATTTACGGCATTTCGCAGCCGCCTTTGCATAGGTCTTAACCAACTCCGGATAATCCCATCCCTTGACGGTATATAAATCATATCCTTTTCCGTCTTTATCCGTTTTAAATCCCTTTAAAATGGAAGACAGGTTTTCTTTCGTTGTCTGATATTTTGCTGGTACAGAAATGCCATAAGCATCATCCCAGATAGACACCAACATGGGTATTTGAAGAACTCCGGCTGCATTAATAGCCTCCCAAAAAGGCCCTTCACTTGTACTCGCGTTGCCGATGGTACCGAAAGCAATTTCGTTCCCTTCAATTGAGAAATCTGTTAGGTCGTGTAGTTTTTCATTTTCACGATATAATTTGGATGCCCACGCCAATCCTACCAACCGACTCATTTGTCCTGCTGTTGGACTAATATCCGACGATGAATTGTAGTGGTCTGTTTGGTTCTTCCAACTACCATCTGCGTTCAGCAGCCTGGTTCCAAAATGACCGTTCATGCTACGACCAGCACTCGCTGGTTCTTCTTCCACATCAGTAATCGCATATAGTTGCGCAAAGAAGGCGCGTTCATTGCTCATGCCTTTTGCGAACATGAAGGTTTGGTCTCTATAGTATCCAGACCTAAAGTCTCCTTTTTCAAAGGCCTTCGCCATGGCTAATTGAGCTACCTCTTTGCCATCCCCAAAAATTCCAAACTTTGCCTTACCGGTTAGGACTTCTTTTCGTCCTAATAAACTGGCTTGGCGACTTCTGAAAGCAATTTTATAATCATTGATGATTTCTTCTAAAAACTCCTCTTTGCTCATATTTGCTTTTTCCGCCACTTGACTCATGTAATCCTAGATTTGATACTATTGAAAAAAACCACTCATTTATAGCTAAACTTGCACCTAATGAGAGGGGCAAAAGTACCAAATTTGATACACTTAATTCAACAAACGAGCCAACCTGTTGTTATACTTTTAGTAATAGAATTTCTAACGTGAATGAAGTTGAAGTATATAATGGACCCATCATAATCTTTGATGGTGTATGTAATCTTTGTAATTCCTCGGTCGACTTTGTCATTCGCAGAGACAGGAAATCGGCCTTTAGATTTGCTTCGTTACAGTCTGACTACGCCAAAAAGCTATTGGAGGGTAAAGCCATAAACATGGAAAACCCAGAAAGTTTGGTGTATTATCGGTCTGGTATTATCAAACAAAAATCCAACGCAGTACTGTCTATTGCCGTTGGCTTAGGCTTTCCGTATTCATTGGCTTACGTGTTTAAAATCATTCCACGTTTTCTAAGAAACTACGTCTACGACGTAATCGCACGAAATCGATATAACTGGTTTGGTAAGAAAAACACATGTCGCATTCCCACCGAAGCTGAACGAGAATTATTCCTTGATTAGTTGAGTTGATTCAAACTAGCTCCAGCAGAACGGTCCACTTTTAATGAGGGGTTTCCGCGGTATTTCAATTTCGATGCCCCATTCAAATCACCGGTCACCTCGCCGCTTACGGTAACATCTGCTGTCGAAGCTCCTGACATATCAACATTTACATTTTCAGCCTTTAAACTGTTTCCGTCAAATCCACTTGCACCGCTCAGTTCAAGAAAAAGCAAATCGGTTTGACCAGAGATTGTGGCCTCCGTACCTCCTGAACCATCGACGGAAAGTTTTTCCGTTGAAATGTTGTTCAGTACGACTTTTGACGCTCCATCAAACTGCAAATCAAAATATGATTTTAGATTATCCGAAGCGTCTACAGTCACTTTACAAGATCCTGAAACCTCTAACCCTTTGAGGTTAGCCAATCGAACGGTAATGATTTCATCTCCGCCAACAAAACCCTTTTTTTGCTTGAGTTCCAACACGTTGTTAGAAACCGTTACCTCGACCCACTCTTTCCCGTTTTCTCTTTTCGGTATGTCAATCCCTTCTACTTCTCCTTCTATCACATTAACAGTTAGGGCACCCTCAACCTCTAATTTATCAAAACTGTCATCAAGTCTATTATACTTTTTGTTTGTGCGTTTAGATGTGCAGTCTTCACATCTAAAACCCGCCTCCGACATATAAAAAACATGTCCCGCCATTTCGGGGTCATACACATCTTGAAGATTGTCAATGTGGTAGATAACCCGTTTGGTGGATTCATGAAAAATTACGGTTTGACCAACAGGTACTTTAACAGTTAAGGTCACTTCTGGAGAAATGACTCGACATTGCTCGTTTAACAACACTTTCTCACTCAATAAAAGTGTGTTTTTCGAAAGACGATAGGTTGGTGCTATGTTTTCAGTCGATTCTTTAGCAACGTTCTCGTTTCTTCCTCTTGCAGACTTTTGCACCTTCAATTCGATGTTGCCTGTAGTCGATTGAACCACGTCCAGCTTTAGATACCGTTTGGTACGCACATATTCTTCAGCCAATAGGTCGTCGACTCGAATTATGATGGTGTCACTTTGCACATCTAAAGTCTCAACTTGTGTAGCAATACCTTCTGATTGATATTGACGTGCATTGTAGAAAAACCCAACAATTGCTAAAATGATGGCGATAAACCAGCCTGAAATCATAGATTGTCGAACGGGTTTGGTAGGCTTTGGCACCGACAACACTTCCGGTAAAATGTGAGACGCTATGTATACCAATGGAATGGCAAAAATGAGGTAGAACGCTATTTTGAAAAACCACGAGCCAGACCCTAAGACCATCATGTTAAAGACATGTCCATCGATACGAATATTGGAATCCATATTGAAGAAATGGCCGTTAAATAAGATCCCCATTAGGGAAGTAATCAAGAGTATAATGATACCAACGAAGGCCAACACTGCGAATAGTTTAAAAAACGCTCCAAACACCCTTTTCAATAAGTCGATAAGCGATCCAAAGAAGTGTGATACAGATCGTCTGTTCTCTGGCGTTGCGATTCTTTCGTAAGCCGCTTTCGCTTCACTGTGGATGGTGTTTTTTATGTTTTCAATGTTGGGTGATTCGCCCATCATTTCTAATTTTTCAGCGGTTGTTTTGGCGCCAGGTAAAATGGCCCACAAAATGATGTAGATCCAAAAGCCGAAGCCAAAAACAAGTAGAGAAATGACCCATAAAATTCTTAAAACGGTTGGATCAAAATCAAAATACTTTGCCAAACCAGCGCAAACGCCACCAATTTGTTGGTTGTCGATGTCTCTAAACAGTCTGCGTGTTTTTCTTGAAGTCGATTTGTCTTTTGGTTGATTTGCCCCTTGATTGGTTGATTCTTCAGTAGATTTTGTTGAGGTAGTCTCTTCCTCTGCTTCAAAATCTGAAGGATATCCCATGGTTTGTGCCACATCTTCTACGTCGCTGATGTTAATGGTAACTATCTTATTCATTTTTTAATTATAGGCTTGTTAATTGTTTCACGGAATAGCTTAGCACTTTCCATGTTTTGTCTAATTCGGTCAAAAACGCTTTTCCTTCGGTGGTGATGGAATAATATTTTCTTGGGGGTCCTTGATCAGACTCTTTCCAGTTATAATCTAAAAACCCCGCATTTTTAAGTCGGGTTAAAAGCGGATACAAGGTGCCCTCCACAATCAATAGCTTAGCTTCTTTTAGCTTTCCAATTATGTCAGAAGCATAAATCTCTTCACTACTGATAATTGCTAGTATGCAATACTCCAGTATTCCTTTCCGCATCTGTGCCTGTATATTTTCTAACTTCATTTAGGTCTAACTCTTATTTGGTTATGCAAATATATATGCTTTGTATGGTACTATGCAATACAAAGTACTATAAAAGTTTTGTTTTACTCGACGAATCGTCGGCAATTAATCAAAGCATTCCATCAGAAACAAGATGCCAGAATCGAAGCGAATCTCAACAATACCGTCGGTTTCCGCTTCATTGCTGCTCCCTGTTCTTTCAGGTAAAATGAAGTCTTCTTGATGTAAATTAAATTTTAGTCCAGAGGTCTCAATTCCCTTTACATCGGTCAACGGAAGTAAAGATATGATAGACTCAGCCGTAAAATATTTGTTGAATTTGGCTGGTTTCGGTTGTAGCATATGTGCTTTAGAATGGTCGTCGATGACGCACAAAGCAATGGACGTACTATATTTTGCAACCGTAATTAAGTTGTTATGGGAGTGGTCTAGTCGCTTGCCGGTACTCCAAACAATATTCGCCGCTTTGTGTCCATTATCAAGTAAGTATCGGATACCTTTTTCCAGATCGGTGGAGTCCTGGTCTTCCATGACCAGCCATTCAATATTCTGTTCGTCTTCTACACTTAGCCGACTAACATTAATACTATCAAAGTCTCCAATGACGGCATCCACTTTGATGCCTTTCATCAACACCCGGTCTAAAGCTCCGTCTAAAACCAACACAAACGGATTCCATTCGAGCAACTGGTTCAATACTTCATTTGAGCAATCTGCACCATTGGCAATGATGAGTGCTGGTTCTTGTTTATCGCGGACAAAATGGTGTGAGGACATAATTGACTATGCAATTACAACTATCTGTTTTTAAAATGCTTACTTTGTTATCCATATAGATGTCGTACAAAATTACTTTAATCAAATAATGCGGACAAAAATCATCCTTGGCCTTTCGGTAATTCTGTTTTTTGTTTCCTGTAAACGAGATCAAAAGCATTGGGACACGAATATTAAAGCACCCATTTTCAAAGCGGAGTTGGGTTTCAAAAATTTAATAGCTGACAGCTTGTTGGTTGTAGAATCAGACAAAAGCTATAGTTTGAGCTATGAATATGAATATGCGATTGACAGTGTAGGTAGTTATTTAGATGTTCCCGACACTTTAGACAAGGTAAAAATCACCCTCGACAAATTGGTGTTGGCCGACAGAACCTATACGGATACGTTTACATTACGTGAAATGGATCCATCTACAGGATTGTTTGACGGCTTAACACTGCCGTTTGACGCCCAAAAAATAGATAACCCACAAGGCGAGCAAATCATCGATGTGAGTGAGGAATTTTTTCAAACTGCCAAATTCAATAAGGGCTTTCTTGACATAACCATTCACAACCAACTGCCCGTTTACGTTGATATCATCATATTCAAACTAGCCAATAAAGAGAGCGGACAAGTCATTGCCCAAGACACGTTTACAGACATTGCTCCAGGCGCCTCACAAACGAAGTCTATCGATTTGGCTGGTAAAGTCGTTGATGGGGTTATGGTTGGTAGTATCGTCTCTGTTGAAACACGCGCCAGTAACGGCCCGGTACTCATTGATGCAGACAAAGGGGTGATTCTGAACCTATCTGTACATTCCTTAGAGCCAGAATATGCCACCGCGATTTTCCCAGAACAAACGCTAGTCGAAGACAAACAGGAAGTTGTTTACAAATTTGGTGGTCCATTAATCACTGAGATTAAAGCCAGAAGTGGTTGGGTAAAAATGAAAATATCCAGCACCATCCAAGAGGAGATTATCATTGACTATTCCTTCCCAAACAGTGGGGAAAACGGTGATTTCAATAAACCTTTTAGAAGACAATATCGAGTACCAGCAGCCAAGCCAGGCACCACACAAGTGATTGAAGGAGAGTTTCCTTTAGATGGTTATGTGATGCAATACAAAGGTAAAGACCCAACACAGCCCCCTTTCTTTAATACGATTTACAGTGAATTGACTGCGCGTACCGTGTATTCAGGCGAGGTTCGTGATTTGTCTTTAGAGGATTTTGTTGAAATAGAATTCGGTTTGGTTGACATAAAACCAGAATATGCTTTCGGAGATTTTGGTAAAAAGGAATTCATTTTAGATGAAACAGTTGATATTCCAATCTTCAAGGATGTTTCTGGAACGATAGATTTAGAAGCAGTAAAAATGAATTTGTTTCTTGACAATGCTTTTGGCATCCAAGCGTTGACCACAGTAAACTCCATCACCGCCTCAAATTCCAAGAACAAAACAACCGTGTCGCTAACCCACCCACAAGCTATTGGGAAAGACATTTTGTTAACAAGGGCCACCAACCCGCCGCTATTGGCGCACACGCAATTCTACGAGTTTGATCAAAACACATCCAACATTAAAGAGTTTATGGAAGTGTTGCCTGATAAAATAACCACGAATATTAAAATTATCAGTCGGCCCAATGGAAGCAATGATTATACAGATTTCGTAAAAGATGAAAGTTATCTACGAGCTCGTCTTTCAGTAGTCATGCCAGTTCAATTTGCTGCCAACAACCTTACTCTTGTAGAAAAGCAAGCTTTTAACTTTAATGGGCTTGAGAATTCTGAAAAAATAAAAAGCGGAACGTTTAAGCTTCGTGTTGAGAACGACTTTCCTTTAGATGCCAAGATATTGGTGGAATTTCTAAACGAAGCGGATGAAGTATTGCTGGATTTGTTTAACACCGGCGAAAAAATTGAAGCTGCTCAAGTAAATTCTGGAACGGGTAAAACAGATCAATCAGCATTATCCTATCTAACTGCAAATATTTCCGCCCAACAAATGGATTTGATTCGTGAAGCAACTAAAGTGCGGATAAAGAGTGTCTTCGACACCCCGAATGGCACACCAAATAAAATATTTAGTGACTACCTAATAAAAACACAGTTGTCGGCCGACTTTGTATATGAACAAACTTTATAAATTAACCCTCCTCTTCTTAGTTTATTCAAATGCTGTTGGTCAAACATTGGATCCAGCATATAACTCTGATAACTACCATTTCGAAGACCTGGCAGTAACTAAATCCTTGGAACTTGATGGAGATCTTGGTTTCACTACAACGTTTGTTAATATTGCTTTAATCAAAAATGATTATTGGTCTGACGATGTCGTGTTAAATCAAATTAATTCTCTTGGACAAACAAATAGACTCGGTGGGTTCATACATACCGGCATTACGTACAACACAGGAAACACCAATGGCTTATATATTGGAGCCAATTACAACACTATGTTGGGTGTAACGAGTCAAAAAGAACTGATCGAGTTGGCCCTGAGGGGTAACCAGAATCAACCCACGATTGACTTGGTTCAAAAAAATGCCTTTGAACAGATGAGTTATGGCAGCGTTTCTATTGGTCGAGCCCGATACGATAGCGCCAAAAGCACCCAAATCAGATATGGTTTAGACTTCTATTCCCAACAACAATTTGTAAAGGTGGTTGAAAATCAAGGCCGTTTTCAAACAGATAGTTCAGGAGAAAAGCTGACGGTTACTGATGCAGATGTCGTTGTAACCCAGAACTTGAGTAATCCGTTTACTAGTTTTGGTGTAGGCATCGATTTCGAAATTAGTCGGCTTTTTGCAAATAATTGTTGGTCTTTTAGTTTGTTAGACTTAGGCGTCATTCGATCCTCAGAAATGAGAACCGCAACCATGCTTTCCAATTTTGTATTTGACGGTTTCGATGTTTCATCACAGGTAAACTCTGCTGGAGGAATTCAAATTCAAGATTCTTTCAACCAAAACTTTTTTGAGACAGATACAACTTCCAAAATACGACTCGTTCCTTTTCAAACTTGCTTACAGCACGTCAAAGTCCTAGGAACAAACAACTCGATTGACTCTAGATTGACGTATATATACTTCTCTGGGTACTATCCGTTATTAGAAACTACATATCAACAACAATTTAAGGCCAAATCGGCTCTATGGCGTGTTGGTGCGCGTTTAGGTGGCTTTGGTGTTTATGGAGTCCAATTCGGCACTGTATTACCATTTGGAAATGGACATAGTTTTAAATTAGATGTTGTTGGTTTGGAATCAATGGCTTCTTCAAACCTACCTGTCAATTGGTTTGGCCGTTTTGGTTTGTCTATTCAACTATAGCAATCTCCCTTTCAATAATTAGGGCAACCAAGCCTTTAGTGAATTCAAGTAGTTCTTCCACTTCATCAGAACTGGCGAAACGATAGTTCTGGAACACCATTAAGCCATTTTCATTTCCTTCAATATGGTACCTGTTGTTATTTGTTAAGTATTCGATTACCTCGTCTGTAAAAAATGCTCTTACTCGTTCTGGGTTCTTTCCTTTTACAGCAAAGTCGTCTGTAAACTGCTCATCTTCGAACGATATTTCCTCTCTTTTCGCGAAATCTAATATTCTTTGTAGCCACCCTTCCTTCTCTATTTCGAATTTAGGTAAGTCATATTGTTCCATGCTAACAAGAACCACAGTGGTGTGGTGTACTTCAGTTGCAAGAAAGGCACCCTCATCGAAGGTGATATCACATATTTCCCAATGAATGTTAACATCAGGCATCTCCCCTTTTATTTTATTCTTGGAGAACTCAATAGGTCTTGATTCGAACAACATAAACTTCCGAAATCTTGATTTACTCCAGACCACGTTAGGATCAAAAGTCCACTTGTTTTTGGCGGATAGGTCTTTTAGTCTTTGTTGACGCTTGCTTAAGAAAAGACTTGATTTTGGTGGCAAGACGTGCAGACTCAATGGATGTCTAGATGTGGTGACGTGCATATCAAGTCCTATGATGTCAAACGTACCGCCGTTGTTGGCATTTTTATCATCCCAATCCTTTAAAATTTCCAAAACAGAATGATCCACGAGGCGCGCCTGCGAAAAATCAATTATGACGTCTTTACCATAGCCTATTTCTTCTAACTGCTTCGTTAAATTCAGAACATTGGAAAAATTGGAAATACCTTTCACCTTGAGTATGATTTTGTTTTCGTCACTCGACAACAAGTATTGTGGTTTCCGTAAGTATTTAAAAAACAAATTGATTGGAATGTGGGACTTAACCAAGTGAATCAATAAGGTAATTAAAATCCCAGCAAAAAGTCCCGTTTTAAGGTTATACTGAAGCGTTGAAATAATCGTAAATGCAACAATAACCACTTGCTCATACCCCAGTTTCATGGTATCTCTAAACATCTTTGGAGACGCTAGTTTTATACCAGTATATACTAAAATCGCAGCCAGAGCAGCCAACGGAACCATTTGAATTTCATCAATCAAGAAGAATACCAGTGCCAACAGAATCAATCCATGGAAAAAATTCGACCATTTGGTTCTTGCGCCGTGATTGATATTAAGAGAGCTTCGTACAATCACCGTAATAACAGGCAATCCACCTAGAAATCCAGAGATTATGGTACTCACACCTGTTCCAACTAGGTCTTTATTTAGGTTTGTTGTTCTTTTAAACGGATCCAATTTGTCAACGGCTTTAGAACTAGGAATCGTTTCAATCGTACTAACTAAAAACACGCTAATGGCTACAGCCCAGAACGTTCCTGTCCTCATTAAACTAAAGTCTGGTCTCAGGTTAAAGCTATCAGTTATGTTTTCGACACGAATCAGGTTTTTTGGTCCAACCATGTATTCATTTCCAAACATGGTGACTACATGCTCTTGAGTCAAACCAAAAATGAAAACAAAGGGTATAGAAGCCAATAATACCAGCATCGGAGCGGGTATATAGTGTAGCAGCCTGAGTTTATTGATAAACATTGGATGTGTAATCAAAATAATCAAACTGATGATGGCTATAATGGCAATGGGCCAATTGATATTATGAATGTTATTGGGTAAGGCTGTAATGCTTTCGATTGCAGATGCTTTTCCGAAACCAGTATCCAGTGCGATATGAATTTGGCTGGCAAAAATAATGATGCCAATCGCGGCTAAGACTCCTCTTACCACCGAAGCGGGTAACAATTCCCCATATTTACCCCATTTCAGCAATCCCATTAACGCCTGCATTACACCAGCGCACATGATTGCCGCCATATAGTGGTTGTATCCAGAACCGCCTCCAATTTTCGACAGCGTTACTACACCAACAAGCGAAACACCAACCAATCCAGCACCTGGTCCGTTAATTCCAACGTTACTACCTCTAATAAATGTGGTGAGTAAGCCCCCAATGATGGCGGATATAACCCCAGCCATCGGAGGTACAGCTGAGCCTGAAGCAATGGATATTCCAAGGCCTAAAGGGAGTGCGACCAATGCCACACTAAATGCCGCAATTAAATCATGTCGCCAATTTTGCCTTAATCCGGCAAATCCTGTCTTTGGTAAGTTTAAGAAATCTGTTTTACTCATTAAAAGGGAAAAGTATCGAAACCTATCTACAAGTCAAAATCTAATGTCCCTTATGAGGAAATTAAGATGTTGCCATCTGCTGTTTTTCAGAGTATAATGGGAATTGCTTCATCAACGATTCCACCTCTTTGGTTACTTGAGACAAAACAGCTTCGTCTTCGTGATTGTTCAGTGCGCGGTCAATTAAATCCACGATTGGAGCCATGTGCTCTTCCTTCAATCCTCTTGTGGTAATTGCTGGTGTTCCAATACGCATTCCTGAAGTAACAAATGGAGAACGTGTTTCTTGAGGTACTGTATTTTTATTTATAGTTATGTGGCATCGAACCAAAGTGTCTTCTGCCAACCTTCCTGTAAGGTCTTCGAATTTTGTTCTTAAGTCGATTAACATTAAATGATTGTCTGTTCCACCAGAAATCACCTTATATCCTCTTTTTTCAAATTGAAGCGCCATTTCTTTGGCATTCAAAACGAGTTGTTTGCAATATTCTTTGTACGCTGGTGATTGCGCTTCTCGGAACGCAACAGCCTTGCCGGCAATCACATGCTCCAATGGTCCACCTTGGCTACCAGGAAAAACAGCTGAATCCAATAAGGCTGTCATCGAACGTAAGTTTCCTTTTCGGTCAACAATACCTTGTTTGTTTTCAAAGTCATCTCCCACCATAATCATTCCACCTCTGGGCCCTCTAAGCGTTTTGTGGGTAGTGGTGGTTAATATATGACAATGTTTTACGGGATTATTTAATAAACCCGTAGCAATCAATCCCGATGGGTGGGAAATATCCGCCAATAACACGGCATTTACTTTGTCTGCAATGGCTCTAAACCTTGCATAATCCCAGTCTCTTGAATAACTTGAAGCGCCACAAATAATCAACTTGGGTTGTTCGCGCAATGCGATTTCTTCAACGCTATCCATATCCACCAAACCAGTTTCTTGGTCGATTCCATAATGGAAGGCATTATACGTTTTACCAGAAAAGTTTACTGGAGAACCGTGTGTAAGGTGTCCACCATTCGACAAATCGAATCCTAATATTTTGTCGCCTGGTTCTAAACAAGCCAACATCACTGCAGCGTTTGCCTGTGATCCGGAGTGGGGTTGTACGTTCACCCAACTAACTCCAAACAATGCCTTGGCGCGATCAATGGCAATTTGCTCTATTTGATCAACAACTTCGCATCCACCATAATATCTTTTCCCTGGAAGACCTTCTGCGTATTTGTTGGTCAACACACTTCCAACTGCTTCAAGAACATCTTCTGAAACAAAATTTTCGCTTGCAATTAATTCGATGCCTACCTGTTGTCTGTGTAACTCTTCGTTGATTAGATCAAAAACCTCTTTATCCATTTCCATTATATTGTACACACAAAGATAACTAAACCACTGGCTGCGTGATACATATGTAGATAATTTATTACCTTAGCTTGAACTACTGAAGATAACAACAGAAATCATGGATATAATGCGTAATTGTCGTTTAGTTTATTTACAACAAAACAGAAAGTTAATGTCTAAAGTTTACCGAAGACTACTGCTCTCCTTTTTAATACTTTCCTCTTTTTCAGCAAGTTACGGCCAAGGTGTTGGCGTAAATGAAGATGGAACTGATCCCGATATTTCAGCGATATTGGATGTTAAATCCAATAGTCGAGGTATGCTAATTCCCCGGCTTACTAAAATTGCGAAGCTTGGAATACCTGCGCCCGCAAACGGCCTGATGGTCTATCAAACGGACGATACGATTGGTTTTTGGTATTATGACAAAAATAGGTGGAAGCCCGTTTTTCAAAATATCACTGCGGGAAAAGGTTTATCTGGAAATACCATTGAAGCATATGGAACGATTAGTTTAGAACCTACTGGTGTAGGAATCGGTCAATACGGAACTGCGGATTCAATTCCCCAGTTTACTGTAAATGAATTTGGTCAGTTGGTTTTTGCTAAGAACGTTGCTCTAAGAGAACTGGATGGTGTTATAGGAAATGAATTAAGCGATACATCTAACAGTTTGGGAATGTTGAACCGTTCAGGTGCTGGTACGGCCGCCAATCCATACACCGTTGGTGTAAATGGTGGTAACGCACCCAATGATATTTGGATGTGGAATGGCTCAAAGTGGACTTTAGCGCCTTTTCCGTTTGAAAAAGACAGTATAATAGGTAATGAAATTGCCGATACCTTTTTATCTAGAGGTTTATTAATACGTAATGGTTCAGGAAATTCAGCGAACCCATACACGATTGGCGTAACCTCTGGTAACAGTATTGGAGACGTGTTTATGTGGGACGGAGGCAAATGGGTGTCCAGCCCAATTGTGTTCCCGACAGAGCAAGATGCGGTTGTTGGAAACGAAATCGCAGACACGACAAGCGCACTTGGTATTTTAACGAGAACCGGCGCTGGTAAAGCCGGTAGTCCATATAAAATTGGCATCACCCGTGGTAATAACGTAGGTGACGTTTGGATGTGGAACGGAAATAAATGGGCTTCTGCCTCTATCACCATACCTTCTGAACAAGACGGTGTTATTGGTAACGAGGTAGTGGATACGATTAATTCTAGAGGTATCTTAAACCTATATGGAAATGGTACAAATGCCAACCCATTACGCATGGGGATAGAGGCTGGCAACTCGACAGGGGATGTTTGGATGTGGAACGGAAGTGCTTGGGTTCCGACTCAAATCGTCCACCCGCCAGTGGTAATTCCTAAAGAAAAAGACAGTGTTATAGGAAACGAAATTGCAGATACTTTAAATACGTATGGCCTGCTTGTCCGACAAGGAAGCGGCACAGACGCTGACCCTTATACAATTGGGGCCAAGCCAGGAACCACACGTGGGCAGTCGCTCGTTTGGGATGGCTCTAAATGGGTGTTGACAACGATTATTATTCCAAAAGAACAAGATAGTATCATAGGAAATGAAATTGCCGATACACTTGGATCCAAAGGTATATTAACGAGGAATGGCGCTGGTACTGCTGGTAGTCCATACAGTGTTGGTATAAACAGCGGAACAACCAATGGAGATGTTTGGATGTGGAATGGCTCTTCTTGGGTGCCAACTCAGATTACACACCCCGCTGAGGTGGATGCTATCATCGGAAATGAATTAACCGACACCATAAATACACGTGGTATTTTAAACAGAACAGGTTCTGGTACAACTGCTAACCCCTTTCGCATTGAAATAAATGCAGGTAGTAGTTCTGGTGACGTATGGATGTGGAATGGTTCGACATGGGTACCAACACCGATTACACACCCGACTGAAGTTGATGGCGTTATTGGAAATGAGGTTACTGATACGATAGCCAATGGGTTTTTAAACTTAACTGGAGCAGGAACAGCTGCAAGCCCGAAGAAACTTGGATTAAAGTCTGGTAATACTGTTGGTGATGTCCTTGTTTGGGATGGCACAACCTGGGTTCCAGGATATTTGAATCGAAATACCTTAGACATGGCGTACGACGAAGGTGGTGCGGGTGCAGGTAAACTAATCACAGCCGACAATGGTGCTGTTGAAATAGATCAAGATGGACTTATTGTAACAGGCAAAGTTGGTGCTGGAGCCACAGCTGGTAGTTTGGGCGCTGGAACACGTTTACACTTTAACCCAAGAGCTTCTGCTTTCAGAGCAGGAACCGCCATTGGCGCAGAATGGAATGCTGCAAACATGGGATTATATTCAACCGCATTTGGATATGGATCTGTCGCATCAGACGATCATACTTTTGCAGTTGGAAATGGTGCAAACGCAGTTGGCGAACATAGTATTGCCCTTGGTGATAGTACTATTACGCAATTACCTTATTCACTAGCCATTGGAAACAGGTCAGTTACAGGTGGAAAAAACACATTGGCAATTGGAACTGGTAACGAAGCTTACGGACAATTCTCTTATGTGATAGGTAACCGTTCGCGTTCATTAGGAACCAACTCGGGGATTTTTGGAGAAGAAAGTTTTGTGCCTAGTGGTTTTCACCACGCATACGCGTTTGGATATAGAGATACAGCAAAGGGTGACTATGCGGTGGCTATTGGTCACAATGCATATGCCGAAGGGACTGGCTCTATTGCCATTGGTTCTAATGTTAGAACGAACAACCCATATTCGGTAGCTATTGGAAACAATGCCGACGCAATCGCTGACAGGTCAGTAGCCATTGGTAGTTATGTGTCAACTAACTTCAAAAATGGATCATTCATTTTTGGTGATGGAAGTACTACAACGACTATGTATAGTCCAGCTCAACATACCATGACCATGCGTTTCAATAACGGTTATCGGTTATATACTAAAACAGATTTGAGTACTGGTGTATATATGAATAATGGTGACGCCTCTTGGTCTTCCGTTTCTGATCGCAATATGAAAGAGAACTTTCAAGATGTTGATGGAGAGGAGATTTTAGGAAAAATCAGAAACCTCTCAATCACACAGTGGAATTACATCGGCAATACCGACGATGTACAATATATCGGGCCAATGGCGCAAGACTTTCATGCGACATTCGGTTTAGGTGGATCTGATAGTTTAGGTATAAGCACCCTCGCCTTTGACGGTGTTAACATTGCCGCAATTCAGGCCTTGGTGCACCGCACTGATAAAATCCAAGATCTTGAAAAAACCATAGATCAACAAGATGCCGAGATTAAGGCATTAAGACAAGAAATAGAAGAAATTAAGCGATTTTTAGAAAACAGACAATAGCCCGCAGCTATATGAAAAAACTGTTATTATATATCGCTTGCTCTCTACTGGTCAGTCCTGCATTTAGTCAGGGTTGGGTGACCAAAGACGCACATGTTGTTATTAAAGACAATGCCAACATTGTGGTGCACGGCGCAACAGGAAATTACACAAACAAAGGTGTTGGGCTTATCACAGCAACCAACGACGGAACGCTCTTAGTTGATGGTCAATGGACCAACGACGGAACCACTTCGGCAATTGGAAATAATGTCGGAACGGTAGTACTCACCGGAGGAAATCAAAGTATAGCAGGGAGTCATTCAACCAGCTTTAACAACCTTGAGTTGGCAGGTGGTGGAATTAAATCCCTCATGGTTGAAACCTTGGTTGGAGGTGGTTATGGCGGCACAAAACAAGGTCAGTTAATACTAAACGACCGACATCTTGTACTCAACTCGCAATTGTTAATCATTAACAACCCTGCAACAACAGCCATTTCTCGCAAAACAGGCATGTTGTTAAGTGAAACTGACCCTACGGTTGGTTATGGAAAAGTGCAATGGAATATGAGAGATGTGAAAGCAGGGAACGTATATGTCTTCCCCTTTGGCACATTAGACTTTCTATACATACCCTTGAAAGTAGACGTAATTGGATCAGGAGCTCAGGCAAGTGACTCTGCTTATATTTCTGCCGCCACTTACCCTACGGATGCTTTGGCAATTCCGAATAACCGTCCATTGCCCATTGGAGTTCCACATCTTGAAAACCGATATAAAATTGAAAATGACCTAAAGAGTTTGGATCGTTATTTTATAATGGCCTCCGACGGTTATACCAACAAACCTACTGTTACACTTGGTTTTACGTATGTTGATCGTGAGTGGGATGGACTACTTGGCGGCACCAACACTTTAATTGAAAAAGACATGCAAGCCGCGCGTTACGATCCTTCATTGGGTGCGTGGGATTATTCAACTAAGGCAACGACTAATGTTGCAAACAATCAAACCACTACTAGAAATATTTCTAAAATAGCGGGTGCTTGGGTGTTACACAACAACCCGAATTGTCCAATTCCGAACTTTACCTTCGAAAATGCTTGTTTCAATAGCCCAATTTTATTTACGGATTCATCTTATATCCAAATTGATTCCATTGATACCTCCGTATGGGTGTATGAGAACAACGAATTGTATGACCAAGACAAGTTGTTTCACAATTTTAGTTCAGATGGGCTGTTTGACGTAACTCGTAAAGTACGTGGACAACGAGGTTGTTGGGATTCCATAACCAAGTCGGTGCAGATATACCCGCCACCAGCGAGTAGCTTCCGATATATCGATACGTGTTTAAACGAAACCACTCAATTTGCCTCTACGTCGTTCTCGACAATAGGCATGCCCTTAAAGCATTCTTGGACGATGGACGGGGCGACCTATTCTACCACAAAACCCAACCATCGGTTCGGTTCAGAAGGACTTAAACTGGTTCAATTAATCACTGAAAACACTTTTGGGTGTATCGACACCTTAAATAAAACGATTGAAATTGAGTCACTACCACAAGTAGCGTTTGGATTCAACAATATATGTGAACGACAAGAAGCCTTTTTCTTTGATAGCACAACTACCAAAGGAAGCATTGATGAATGGAAGTGGACGGTGAGAAACAAGATTGTATCATACCTTCCTGATCACAACCAAGTCTTCAACGTGGCGGGCAGCTATCCAATTCAATTGGCTACAAAAAACAGTGCTGGTTGCGTTGATTCACTTGAAAGAATGATTACCATTTGGCCAAAAGCCAAGGCGAAGTTTGACAATTTGCCAAAAGACATTTACATCACCGACCCATTTGTAAACTTTGTTCAAAGTGGCTCGGATGCTAATTCTTGGCGATGGGACTTTGGCGATTTTAGTCCAGAAGAGTATGGACCAGAAGCCTTACACCAATATTTAGATACTGGTATTTTTAGGGCCCGATTAATTGCTGATAACAACTTTAAATGTGCCGATACGTTCTACAGAACGGTTATAATAAAACCGAATTTAAGGATCTTTATTCCTAACGCATTTAGCCCTGGTCCAGATAACGACGTAAACAAAACGTTTGGTCCTGCAGGCATGTTGTATGGAATTAAAAACATGGAAATGACCATCTATACGAGATGGGGAGAACAAATCTATTACTCTGACCACATCGACAAACCTTGGGATGGCACCTACATGGGTGAGCTAGTTCAAGAGGGGACATACCTTTACCTCATAAAGATAAAGGATGTGTACAATGACGTGTTCCGTTATTCTGGAACGCTTTCCGTCATCCGCTAATTTTTAACCCACTTGCTTCTGGTCGTTGATGTTCCGTTAGACACTTCAACAACATAAATACCTGGCGACAAATGAGCAATGTCCATTTGTAATGTGGTATTTGATTCAATGGTTTTATTCTCTACTACAGATTGACCCAACAAAGACAAGATTCTCACTTGTCCTTGCATATCAGATGCAATGTGTAATACAGATTCCGCCGGGTTTGGATAAACCAACATCTTGGCATCTTGCAACACTACGTCAACAGATGAAATGTCTTCCTTATACCCTTGGTTAAAACCTGTGTTTAACTGTGCGGATGAGTTGGTAAAACTACCAACTGCTGTTTCTCCAATGGTAAACTCCAATGACAGCGTAGAATTTGTTACAATGTTTCCTGCTGTGGCAACTACTGAACGGTCTAACGTTTGTGCAGCAACGACACTTGAAACGAACAGCATGATTGCGAATACGCTTCCTTTTAGTTTCATACTACTCGTTTATTGTTTTCTCTAATTCAGTCAAACGTTTTTCTAGCGCTTCGATATACGCTTGTTGTTCTTTAAGTGCTTGAGTTAGTACTGGAATCATGCCTACGTAATTAACTGCTTTGTATTCAATTTGACCATCTTGTTTGTGACCGTTCCATTGAACCTGGTCCTTTACCAAGTTTGGCAACACCGTTTCAAGTTCTTGCGCGATAAAGCCATATTGAAGACCATCAGCCAAGTTTAATTGGCCTGCTTCTCCATCCTGTTTGTAATAGTATTGTTTTGGAGAGATGCCTTTTAAAATGTTCGTAGCATTTGGCAATGGTTCAACGTTGTACTTCAATTTTGCGTCTGACGCATTGGTTAACGTTCCTGTATAATTGACGTCTCCAACAAAATACCCGGCATAATTGGTAGCTGCACTATCTGCAACAGCAAACACACCGTAATTGGTACCTGAAGAACTATTAGAGGATGAGCTCGCTTGGGCATACACCCCAAGATTAAATGTATTACCATTGCTAGCACTACCGTAATACGCCATACTTGTTCTACCAGTACTACTTGCTAACGTGTAAGACCCAATACCTTCACCTTGTGTGTGCACATCACCAGTAGCTACATTTATTGCAGCATAGGTATATGCACCGCCTTGTCCATCAACAATCGCTCTATGGGCCGAATAAATACCTCCTGTGCTTAAACCACCGTATAACACATTGTCCGTCATGATATACAATCCACCTGAGGTGCTATTAATACTGTCCCAAACCTTTAATCTGTTTGTTGCATCATCTGTGTTTATACCAACCATGCCTCCGATTCTATAGGCATTGCTGCCATTCACCTTCCAAACAGATGTATCTCCATCTGTATAAGTCCACTTGGTTCCTGTATATCTTAAAAACTGGTCTTTCTTTGGTGTTGATGAATTGTCAAGTGCAAAACCGTTTAGCTTATCGGCGTTCCACATTGGCACACTTGCCGTTGTAGAAATTACGCCACCTGTGATATTTACTCCAGCTCCAGCCGTGTAGTTGTTTGTAGCAGCATCATCGGCCGGCGACCATTGAGATCCATCCCATCGCAATGCTTGGCCAGACTTCGGAGAGGTGATTGTTACCTTGGTACCATCTAATTTATTGGCGTTCCAAATCGCATCATCACTTTTAGCACTTATGGTTGTTCCAGTAATGTCAATACCAGTACCTGCTGTATACGTGTTTTGTGTATTGTTGTCTTCTCCTGGAATCCATTTCGTACCGTCCCACTTCAACACATTTCCTGTTGTAGCAGACGTACTTGAAATGTCTGTGATTTGTTCGGTACTCACTTCTATGTTCGACACAGACTCCGCAGTTTTACTGTGGAGCGCATAAGGAACCGATTGTAGCTCAACTGTACCCATTACGGCAAAGCCACTTCCTTGATCTATTTCTACTTTAAGGTGATGTGGGTTTTCTGACCATTTAATATCCGAAAAATTATTGCTGGTTGACCCTTGGCCAATTACAATACTAAAATGACCAAGACTAGTTGTCGTTACTACGTGGCTTTCTTCGTACACCTTGTTCGAAGCACTTTTGCCAGAAAGTATGATTGCTTTTACAGTAATGCTCTTGTTTGCGAGCAATTCGCCTCCGTTATCACGAGCTACCGCCTGGTAGTTAAAGCCTTCTGGGCTTTGACTAAAGACTGGTGAGAATGAAAAAGTAAGTAATAAAAGGGCGCAAAGTTTTTGATAAAATTTCATTATTAGATTATTTGAGCGCAATATACACATTGACCCAAAGTCTCCATCATTGAACTGACAAATAACAATAACGACTTAACGAAAATGACACGAAGTGTTTCGGAGCGAGTAGCTTTACACTACTACAAGCACATACTCATAGTGCTCCATAACTTGATTCGCCAAAAGCTCTTTGCAGGCTTTTTCCACCTTCGCTTTAGCCTCAGCCTCATTCGCTGCTTCAAGTTCCACAGTGATGTGTTTACCAATACGTACATCGTTAATTTGTTGCAATCCCAACAATTGCATGCTCTGATGTACTGTTTTTCCCTGTGGGTCAAGCAATGCCTTTTGAGGCATTACGTTAATTTCTGCTCTGAAATTCATTCGGCAAAATTACGTATTAACGATAAAACTATGTAAGTAAAAATGATTAGAGTTACCCCAAAAAATCCAAACAAGGCGAGGTGGCCTAAACACAAGATTAAAAATCCAAATTGTAGTTTGTTATCGGCCCATTTAAGGTTCTTAAACTTGAGTGAAAACAATCGAAAGTTAGCCACCATTAGTAGCGATGCTAGAATTGGAATCACCACAAACAGAATGGGTGGTGTAAACACATATTCTGGAATATGTCTATCGTATTCAATTAAAAACGGCCATGAACTCAACCACAAAGCGGTAACCGTTGTAGTTAATCCGTAAAACTCGGTGCCTTGCCGGTCGTCATTATTAAACTTGGCCAAACGGATGGCTGCAAAAACAGGAATCAAAACAGCTAAATATTGAATTTTTCCCGTGTCGTATTGCTCTTGTAAACTAAAGATTAATATGGCTGGGGCAACACCAAAGCTGACCAAATCCGCTAAACTATCAAGATCCTTCCCCATTTTCGAGGACACTTTTAACAATCGCGCAATCAGGCCATCTAAAAAATCCGGTATTGTTGCTAACGCAATAAAAGTTCCAGCCCACAGTAATTCGTGATCCATTGAACAAATGATAGACAAAACACCAAGTGCCAGATTGCTCAAAGTCACTGCATTTGGAATATGTTTAATGATTTTCAAACTTTTGTCTGTTTTTACTGTTTGATTGTCTAATCAAGCTGGTCTGCAAATTAAGCCCAGTATTTTTGCAAAAAAAATTAAGATAAATGCACAAAATCTTTGGCCTACTCCTGCTGATTTTATTCAGCAACAGTGCTATCGCTCAAAAATATACGGTTAGTGGCCGCATCTCCGACGGAAGTTCAGGAGAAGACTTGCTCTATTCGACGGTTCTTGTTCAGGATAAGTTTATGGGAACTGAAGCCAACGACTACGGTTTCTATTCTTTAACCCTGGCGCCCGGTTTGTATACCTTGGTATATGAATATGTTGGATTTGCAACGGTAACGAAGACCATTGACCTGGAAAAAGACACCACTTTAAACATTGAGTTGATGCCAAATGGTGAGCGTTTAAAAGACGTGGTAATCGATCTTGAAAAGCGAGAACGCCAAGTTGAGAACAAACAAATCTCAGTGGTTAACATGGACATCAAAACCATCAAGGAGATTCCAGTCATTTTCGGTGAGGTCGATGTACTTAAAACGATTACACTTTTGCCAGGCATTCAATCTGCAGGTGAGGGCAACTCGGGCATCAACGTTCGTGGTGGGTCTCAAGATCAAAACCTGATACTCCTAGATGAAGCAACCGTTTATAACGCTTCACATTTACTTGGCTTTTTCTCGGTATTCAACGGTGATGCTATCAAAGACATTCAAGTGTATAAGGGCGGTATTCCCGCTCAATATGGAGGTCGATTAGCGTCTTTGCTTGACATCAAGATGAAAGATGGCAACAAGAAAAAATACAGCGCTACTGGAGGAATTGGTACGATTTCAAGTCGCTTAACATTAGAAGGCCCTATCAAAAAAGATACTTCATCCTTTATGATTGCAGGTCGACGTTCTTATGCCGATATCTTTCTTCCCTTGGCTGGAAGTGATTTAGCCAAAGAAAGCACCCTGTACTTCTTTGATTTGAACATGAAGCTGAACTACAAACTATCCGATAAAGACAAGTTGTTTTTAAGCGGATATTTTGGCCGAGACGTGTTTGGTTTTGGCAGTCTTTTCGGAATAAACTGGGGAAATGCCACAGGAACGGTAAGGTGGAATCACCTGTTTAACCAAAAACTTTTCTTAAACACGTCGTTTGTGTTTAGTGACTTTAACTATGGTTTCGACTTCGAATTTGCCGAAAACGCCGCTTTTGGTTTGGAGCAAAACATTCGAGACTTTTACATTAAGCCTGATTTTACGTACTACATGTCTCCCAAAAACACCTTGCGATTTGGGATGCAGCTAACACGTCATTATTTTAAACCAGGTAAGTTCTTTGCGGCAAATGACGAAACAAGAAAGACATTTAAAGAAGACTTGATTCTTGAAAACAAAGATGCACTAGAAGGTGCTGTGTATATTGATGACGAAGTGAAATTCAGTGAAAAATTTAACATTCGTTATGGTGCACGACTTTCTTCCTTTTCGAATATTGGCGGTACAGAATATCAATACACCAAAAATGAAAAGTACGCACCTGTAGATAGTTTGACAAGGTCGTTTTTGTATAAAAGCGGAGAGATCTACAACACCTATTGGGGGTTTGAGCCGAGAGTTGCTGTAAGTTATAACGTGGCAAAACAAACTGCTGTTAAGGCTTCTTACAACAGAACGTTTCAGTATATCCAGCAGGCATCAAATACCGCTTCAGCATTTCCAACCGATCAATGGTTTTCATCTAATCTAAACATCAAACCGCAAATCGCTGATCAAGTGGCTGTAGGACTATTTAAGAACTTTGACAAAGGCATTGAAACCTCGCTTGAAGTGTATTATAAAGCCATGCAAAACCAGATTGATTACCGCGACGGCGCTGTTTTGATATTCAACGAAAAACTAGATGGTGAGTTGTTAACGGGTTCTGGTAATGCATACGGAACTGAGCTGTACTTAAGTAAATCAGAGGGACGGAACAATGGATTCATTTCTTACACCTTATCCAAGACTACTAGAAAAACCGAAGGAATCAACAACAACGAAAGGTATGTAGCCAATTTCGATATACGTAACAACCTGTCCGTTGTTGCTACTCGGAAAGTGTTAACTCAATTGTCGGTTTCAGCCACCTTTACCTATACCACCGGAAAACCTTACACAACGCCAGAAGGAAAGTATTTCTGGGAAGGTGATTGGTATCCGCTCTATGGTGAAAGAAACAACGCGAGACTGCCTGACTATCACCGTTTAGATGTCGGAATTACCTGGAAAAACAAACCAACGAAAAAATATAAGAGCAGTTGGAACCTGTCTGTTTACAACGCCTATAATAGGGCAAATGCGTATGCCATTTACTTCAGAACGGCAACTGAAGATGAGGTAAGTGAAAACAGCTTTGTTAATAGTGGAGATCAAGTTGCTGTTCAAGTGACACTATTCAAAATTTTACCATCAATCACCTGGAACTTCGAATTTTAGACATGAAAAATCAATATAAATTTATCGCAATTGGTCTAATACTTGGCCTATCGGCATGTGAAAAAGTGGTTCAGTTAAATGTGCCAAACGCCGATCCTCAGGTAGTTATTAATGGGACGTTGTCCAACCAACCTGAAAAGTGGCAGATAAACCTAAGTTTATCTCAGCCCTATTTTGATCAATCGGGGATTGCGTTTGTAGATGACGCGAAAGTGTACATAGAAGACAACTTAGGCGTTATTGATACCTTGGAATACGACACTGATGGCAAGTACATCAGCAAAACAATAAAGCAATGCGAAATAGGTAAAACATACACGTTACGTGTAGAACATGGTTCTCAAACCTATACGGCAGTTGAAAAGTGTTACTATCAAGATACTATCGACTTTATCCAGTCCTACTATTTACCTGAACGTAACGGGTTTATTCCTGTAGGCTATTATGTTTTTGAAAAAGCCAATGAGTATGAGCCTGACGGGGATTATTATGTTTGGAATATCTATAGAAACGGCATTCTTATGACGGATTCGATTGGTTACCTGTATGATTCAGATGAATTCAGAGAAACCGGGTTTTACAACATTTCAATTGATCCAAATGACCCATTAAAAGACATTGACCGCGGTGTATTTCCAAGGCCATTCCCATGGAGTTTTGAAAAGGGAGATAGCGTAACAGTAGAGCAATTGAGGGTGAGTAAAGGGTATTATGATTTTCTGTCTGAGTTCGCTACGCAGCAACAAAGAAGTGGAACGCCTTTTGATCCACCACCACTCAACCCAACCTCAAACATTCAAGGTGGAGCTTACGGCTTTTTTAAAGTGGTTAACGTCTCGTCGAAATCAATAATCGTTACGGAGTAACGCCTGACATTTTCGCTAACAGTGTAATGTCATCCAACAATTCACTGGATTGCTTTTTGTAATATGGCCCTGTTCCTGGACCATAGAATCCCGTGTGAAATTTAAACACTTGTTTGTTAGGCATCACAAATAGGAGTGTCGGATAAGACTTGATTTCTTTGAGCCAAGGGATTTCTTTGGTGGCTTCCAGTTTTTTCGCCATTCCAGCATACAACACTGGATATTCGATTCCCAAGCTTTCTTTTAACTTTAAAAGGGGCTTAACCGCGTCGTCATATGGCAACCGTTCAAAACTCAAAGCCACTACTTCCACACCTTTCTCTGCAATAAACGCTTTGTTCTCAACTAAAAAGGCAGATTCGTCCATGCAATTTGGACACCAACTTCCACTCAATTGAACCAACATGGGTTTGTTGAGATACGTAGAATCGTCAATAGACACGACTTTGCCATTAAGATCTTTAAAAGAGAACGAAATGGGCTGAGTAGGATCAACCAGTTCTGTCATTTTATACGGGCTCATTAGGGCCGCGCTGTCGTTTCGCCAAGCAATGAATTTTTCGCTGTAGTGTTTGCCGCTAAAAAACTCTCCATATAAGGTGTCGTTCTTTAAGTCGGCTTCAAACAAAAATGCGTGGGCTCCATCGAACGTTGAAAGTTTCAATTCATTCAAAGCAAAACCACCTTCCAAAAACCTGTAGTCGCCGGTTTCAGTGATAAAGGTTCCCTTCATGCTGTTTTGGTCAGTAGTGAACAATCCTATAGCCTTGTATTCCTCTGGGGTGTTTGGGCTAAACCTCACCTCCCATTTTCCATCGACGTTGGTTTCCAAGGGGCCGTCAAACTTGAATCGTTGTGTCAAGTTGTATTTGCCCGTTACAGTCATAACATACTCCTCCCTGGACTTATCTTGCCAAATACCTGAAACAAGGTTTCGATTAAATAACAAGGTTAGGGTTGAATTAAAATATGGGCTTTCGATAAAAACAGAATCATTTCGAAGCGTCACGTGATCATGTTGAATTTTTTCGTCTCCATTCCATACAGCGGCTTTCACTTGATTGTTTATCTCAATAATTTCCAAAAAAAAACGGAATAGTTTTTTCATCAGAACCAATATTGAGTTCTAATTTCCATAAACCCTTAATATCAGAGTATTTCAATGGTTCTTTCTTGGTGCATGAGCAAATACACCAAGCAAATAAACATAGCAAAATCTTGTGATTCATGCTCCAAAAATATGGTATAATTTGCCCGCTGTTATTTAATGACGTCATATATCTGCACAAATCAATTTTTTTTCTGTTCTTTGAAATACATGTCACTTCTCTTTCGAAAGCTAAAACCGTTTATTGCCTGTTTCATATTGCTTCTTTCTACTGGAGCTGTTTGTCATGCTCAATCCCTTTCTGGGCTTGTATTAGATGAAAATAGTCACCCGCTGATTGCTGCTGACATCTTAGTTAAAGGTGCACAAAATGGCACCAGTACAGATGAAAACGGCAAGTTTGTACTAAACGTCCCAAGTCTTCCGGTTACACTCATTATTAGTTACCAAGGTTATGTAGATGAGCAAGTTGTCGTTTCTAGTGTTAGTCAGGCAACTAATATTCGTGTTCAGCTAACTCCTGACAAAGCTCAGTTGGGAACTACTGTAGTAAAGGTTGATCGGGTGAGTGAAAAACAAAAAGAAACACCACTTACAGTTGAATCCTTGGGGTTAAAAGCCATACAAGACGCGGCTTCCTCTTCCTTTTACGAAAGTTTAGGAAACCTGAAAGGCGTTGACGTTACAGCGGCAAGCTTAGGTTTTCGGGTAGTAAACACACGTGGATTTAATAGTACCAGTCCTGTAAGAAGCTTACAACTTATTGATGGTGTCGATAACCAGTCCCCAGGTCTGAATTTCGCCTTAGGTAATTTTTTAGGTGCCAACGACTTAGACCTAAAACGTGTTGATATTATTGCTGGTGCCAGTAGCGCATTTTATGGCCCTAACGCCTTCAATGGTGTTATTAGTATGACCACCAAGGATCCTTTTGATTACCCTGGGTTGTCTGTAGAGCTTAAAGGCGGTGAACGAAATCTCGGCCAAGTGGCATTCCGTTGGGCAGATGTGCTTAAAGGAAATCGATTTGCCTATAAAGTGGGTGTATTCTATATGCAAGCGAATGATTGGGAAGCCAACAATTATGACCCAACCATCGATAGCAAATACGATGCATCAAACCCAGGTGGGTATGATGCGGTAAACGTGTATGGAGACGAAAGCTTTGAGCCCAACAATGATTACACTTCCTCATCTAGTAAATTTAGTAATCCTGGTTTGGGTTATTTCTACCGTACTGGCTATAGAGAAACGTCTTTGGTTGATTACAGCACAGACAACTTGAAGTTAAATGCATCATTGCATTATCGATTAAGAGATTCTTCTGTGTTGATTTATGCATTCAATTTTGGTGGCGGCTCGACCGTTTATCAGGGAGATAATAGATATCGCCTAGACAATATTAAATTTTGGCAAAACCGTCTAGAATATCGCAAAGACGACAATTTCTTCGTTCGTGTTTACTCGACCTCTGAGGATGCTGGAGATACGTATGACATCGTTTCAACTGCATTTAAATTAAACGCGTTAAGCAAAGACAACTCCAGTTGGAATACCGCTTATAAAACCAATTGGCGAATCCTTCGCTTTAAAAACCAAGTTGAAGGACTGCCAGATTATCCTCGTTTTGATCAGGACAAACACGGCACGTTTGATAATTGGGCCAACAATTTCCTAGACCCGTATTTATTGGATTATCAAGACTCACTGTTTAAGTGGCACGCTCAAAACCGCGGATATGTTGACGCAGCGTCTGGTGGTGGTAGTCTCCCCCGTTTTGAGGAGGGCACCCGTCCTTTTGATAGTGTTTTTACCGATGTTACTACAAGGTTGTTTACTGATAATGGAACCCGTTTTTACGACCGTTCTTCGTTATATCACGTACACACAGAAAAGAAGATTGAAAAGACCTATGGGGAAATTACATTAGGGGGCAATGGCCGTCTTTATGCACCTGACTCTCGAGGAACCATATTAAACGACACAGGATCCACGACCATAAGAAACGTTGAATATGGTGTGTATGCCGGAATCCGAAAGAAAAGTACGGATGACAAAATGATCATGAACCTTACGGCCAGAATGGATAAGAATCAGAATTTTGAATTTCTCTTTTCGCCAGCTGCCAGTTTTATATATCTACCAAGTAAAAAACACACGTATCGAGCGTCATTTTCTTCAGCCATTCGGAACCCAACGTTAGCAGACCAATATCTTTTCTATGATGTTGGACGTGCTACTTTAATCGGAAACCTAAATGGCTATGACTCGCTGATCACACTCTCGTCTTTTGACGATTACCGAAACAACGGTTTGTCCCCTGAAAGCATTGTGTATTTTGATGTGGCCCCCATACGACCAGAGAAGGCTAAAACCATTGAGGTGGGTTATAAAGGGTCGTTACTAGATAACTCTTTATTTGTTGATTTGGGATATTACTATACGCTGTACACGGATTTCATAGGTTACAACATTGGGTTAGACGCAACTTTCGATCCTGCAACTAGTTTTCCAATCGGCGGAGTTGAAGTGTACCGGGTTGCAGCCAACGCAAAGGGCAACGTTACGACTCAGGGAGCAAGCATAGGCTTAAATTGCTATTTTAAGAATTATGCGTTGGGTGGTAACTACTCGTGGAATGTATTGAACAAAAAAGGTACTGACGATCCGATCATACCCGCATTTAACACACCAGAACACAAGTTTAACATTTCGTTTAATGGCCGTAAGTTGAAGCTCATTAAAAGACTTGGCAACAACTTTGGTTTTGGCATAAACTATAAGTGGATTGACGGCTTCGTGTTCGAAGGATCACCTCAATTTACTGGATTTGTTCCGTCGTACGATATGGTAGATGCACAGGTGAATTACGAATGGAAAGACAAACACACCACATTTAAGCTAGGAGCTTCTAATATTCTTGGCATTGTCCCTTTATTTGATGGGGCTGATTCGAATAAAAGAAGAACCGTATTTAACAATACGAACTACCAAGTGTATGGTGGTCCTTTCGTTGGAAGGTTGGCTTATTTCTCCATACTTGTCGATATTGAAAAATCAAATAAATAAATGAAAAACCCTAAACTGCTGGGATTTACTTAAATTTGAGTCTATAATATAAATAATATACAAAATGAAACGAGTTTACGCTTATCTATTAGTTGCGGGCTTTATGTTATCAAGCTTGGAACTTTTCGCACAAAAAAGGTATATAGACGAGGTCTATACGGATGCTGACATTGAAGTAACGACAGACGTTACATATGCTACAAACATTGACTTCTTGCGGTCGTCAAGACTTTCTTCCGCATCTCAACAACAAGTAGGAATGGAATTGACCTCAATTAAAACCGCTCTTGCGATGGGTCAACCAATACCTGCCACACATAAGAACTTAGCAGATACCACTTCTGTGATTAAGGTTCAAGACATTAAAATGGATATATATGCACCTAAGGCTTCCGCAGACACAACTAAGGCGCGCCCTGTCATTATCTATCTTCATACAGGAAACTTTTTACCTTCTCCTTTAAACGGAAGTCCAGTTGGTACAACTAAGGACAGTTCTGCTATTGTCCTGTGTCGTGGTTGGGCAAAGCGTGGTTACGTAGCTATTTCGGCTGATTACCGTTTAGGCTGGAACCCGTTGGCATCTGGTCCTACAGGTGAATACGAAAGAAGAGGTACTTTGCTTAACGCTGTTTATAGATCTATTCAAGACGTCAAGCAATGTGTGTCTGGTCTTAGAGTAGACGCTGCTGCGGGAAATACCTATGCGATTGACGCTGAAAAAATTGTACTTTATGGAGAAGGAACAGGAGCTTATATTGCTTTAGCATACAACTCTTTAGATAAATACAAAGAAATTAGCTTGCCTCAATTCTTAAACCCGCTTACCCAAAAGTCATTTGTTGACACAACACTAGTTGGTAGAATTGATGGTTCTGGTATCCCACAATCATTAACTTTATATGGACCTCCAAGAGCGAGTATGGAAATTGCTGCCGTAGTTGCTGCTGGTGGTGCATTAGCCGACACTTCTTGGTTAGAAGCAGGTGACAAGCCTATCATCGCATTTCAATGTATTAGAGACCCATTTGCACCATTTAATGATGGTACTGTAATTGTGCCTACTACTCAAGAAGATGTTGTTGATGTTACAGGTGCGAACGCATATATGCTTAAGGCTAATGCGTTGGGATTGAACGATGCGTTTAAAGACATGCCAAATGACGCATTTACTACTGTAGCTCGTAACAAATACGGTAAAACTTTTGATTATATTTTCCCTTCTCCGTTAGACAAAATGACGGTAAACAATAACCTTGAAGGTTTATTTGCAGTTGACTTAGAAGCTGGTGCAAGTCTATTCCAAAATCAAGCTGGTCCATGGCAATGGTGGGATCCAACTTCGGCTGCAGCCACAACTATCGTGAAAGCTCCAAACGTAACTGCTCACATGGCTTCATTACAATCAAACCCAGACATGTCTCCAGCAAAAGGTCGCGCATACGTTGACACCATTCAAGGATATTTGTGTCCACGTATGGCTGTAACTCATGGTTATTACACAACTGCAGAATTGTCTGCACCATCGTTAAAAGAGTTAAACGGTACAACATACCCTAACCCAACAAACGGTGTAGTTTATATTAACATGAACGACAAAACAAACATCAAGTCGATTTCTGTTACAGACATTAGCGGAAAAGTTGTTTTAAGCAAATTGGACTTAAATACAAGTTTCACGTCTCTTGATTTGTCAAGCTTAAAAGACGGATATTATTTCTTACAGTTAGATACCGATTTGGGTGTTGCCACTCAAAAAGTAGTATTGACTAGATAACAAAAACCTTTATCAACAAAAAAGGCTCCGAAATCGGAGCCTTTTTTTATGCGCTAACATTCGTTAGTCTCTAAGAATATCTCTTGAAATTACCACACGTTGAATCTCTGAAGTTCCTTCATAAATCTGTGTGATTTTTGCATCCCTCATTAAACGTTCTACGTGGTATTCTTTAACAAAGCCATATCCACCGTGAACCTGAACTGCCTCGACAGTGGTTTTCATAGCGGTTTCGGAGGCTACTAGCTTTGCCATACTGCTCGCTCGTGCGTAGTCTTTGCCATTATCTTTCAACCAAGCGGCCTTTAAACAAAGCAAGCGTGCCATTTCAATCTCCGTAGCCATGTCGGCTAGTTTGAATGCAATCGCCTGGTGGTTCATTATTTCAGTACCAAAAGCTTTTCTTTCTTTCGAATAGGCAACAGATCTTTCATATGCTCCTGAAGCGATCCCTAGGGCTTGTGCAGCAATACCAATCCTTCCGCCAGATAACACCTTCATTGCGAACTTGAAACCAAAACCATCAGCTCCAATGCGATTTCCTTTAGGCACTTTAACATCTTGGAACATCAATGAATGTGTATCCGACCCTCTAATACCCAATTTGTCTTCTTTCTTTCCTACCACAAAGCCGTCCATGTCTTTTGTTACAATTAAGGCGTTTATCCCTCTATGACCTTTTTCAACGTCGGTTTGGGCTATCACCAAAAAGGTATCCGCTGTACCACCATTCGTGATCCAATTTTTTGTTCCGTTTAGAAGGTAATGGTCTCCCATATCTATTGCAGTTGTTTTTTGTGATGTTGCATCACTACCTGCTTCAGGTTCTGACAAACAAAAACCACCATGAATTTTACCTTGAGCAAGAGGTACAAGAAATTTTTGTTTTTGCTCTTCCGTTCCGTACTCTTCTAAGCCCCAACAAACAAGACTGTTATTGACAGACATCACAACAGAAGCGGACGCATCTATTTTTGATATTTCTTCCATCGCTAGAACGTATGAAACTGCATCCATACCTGCCCCACCGTATTTCGGATCTACCATTAATCCCAAAAAGCCCAACTCACCCATTTTGCGGATTTGCTCCATTGGGAATCGTTGCTCGTTATCTCTCTCAATAACACCTGGTAGTAATTCCGTTTCTGCAAAATCCCTTGCAGCCTGTTGAATCATTAGGTGCTCTTCCGTAAATTCAAAATTCATTCGTCTTTCCTTTAATAAACTGGTGCGAATTTACGGTTAAATCCGCTTTTTGTGAACTCCAGTATATTCGGTTTCTTTGTCTGAATGAAAAAACCCAACGTACTTAAGAAAGGCTCCGTAGTTCGTATCATTTCAACGGCTAGAAAGATTACTCCTTCTGAGGTTGCACCATCGATTAAAATGCTGACTAGTTGGGGGTTAAAGGTTGAGTTGGGTCGGAATTTGTATTCCACACACAACCAGTTCGCTGGTACAACGTCACAACGACTTCAAGACCTGCAAAGTGCTTTAGATGACGACCGCGTTGAAATGGTTTGGTGCTCGCGTGGAGGATATGGCACCACCATGTTACTCGACGACATTGATTTTGACGGTTTTGTAAAACACCCTAAGTGGGTGGTTGGGTATAGTGACGTTACCAGTTTATTGTGTCACATAACTGAAAACCTTAAGATCACTACGGTCCATGCCACTATGCCAATAAATGTGAATGAAGGCTTAAATGAAGCCAGTATTAGAAGTGTTGGGTCACTCAAAGATTGGCTATTTGGTCGTTCTTTAAATTATTCGCTCAAACCACACAAACTATCTAAAACCGGTGATGCCAATGGCCAAATTATTGGCGGGAACCTGTCAATATTATACAGTCTTCTTGGGTCTAACTCGAGTCCGAATACAGACGGTCGGATTTTGTTCATAGAGGACTTAGATGAATATCTGTATCACATGGATCGAATGATGGTTAACATGAAGCGCAATGGTTTGCTTAGTGGTCTTAGCGCCTTGTTAGTGGGCGGCATGACAGACATGAACGACAACGCAGTACCTTATGGCAAAACCGCTGAAGAAATTGTTTTGGACCACGTTAAAGATTTCAACTACCCAGTCTACTTTGGGGTAGAAGCTGGCCATATGTCGCCTAACCTGGCTTTGCCATTTGGCGTTCATGCCGAAATCAAAGACAATCAAATAAGCATTAATCAATAACCCATTAATTTCTAGGGTGAAACTCTTGAATGACGTCTTTTAAATACGTCCTGTCAAGGTGGGTATATATCTCCGTTGTGGTTATGGATTTGTGTCCCAACATTTGCTGGACAGCCCTTAAATCTGCGCCAGCCTCAACCAACGTTGTGGCGAAGGAGTGTCGAAAGGTGTGTGGACTTATGCTTTTAGTTATACCTACTTCCAATGCCAACTGTTTGATTCTTTTGAAAACGTAAACTCGTGATATTTGTCCTCCACGCAAGTTGGTAAATAATGTCGAATCGTTTCCTGGCGTATTGTGCTGTTGTTTTCGATAATGGTTTAGATATAAACCAATGTGGTGTAATGCCGTTTTACCTACCGGAACAATGCGTTGCTTATTGCCTTTTCCCGTCACAACAATTAGGTCTTCTTCAAACAATACGTCATTAATCTTTAGGTTCGTTAGTTCAGAAACTCGGAGTCCGGAACTATACAGCAATTCCAGAATCGCTCGATCTCGTTGACCACTGGCCTTCGATAAGTCGATCGCGTTTAACATGAGGTCAATTTCAGTGTTCTCTAAAACCTCGGGAAGTTTGCGGCTAAGTTTTGGGGTTTCAATTAGTTCGGCAGGGTTTTGATCAATTACATTGTCAAGCATCAGAAATGTGTAGTACGCTTTAATTCCTGAAATAATTCGGGCTTGTGTTCTTTCTGCTAATCCCAATTCGTTGAGCCACTTTAAGAAGCCTAGTAATTGCTGGAAACTCAGTTTAGTTGTTCCAACATCTAGTTCTTGGGCGTAGCTCTCTAGTTTGCCTACATCCGCCAGATATGCCTCAACAGAGTTGGCCGACAATGACAGCTCCAGCTTTAAATACTGTTTAAAACCTTTCCTTAGTGGCGTCATTATTTGATCGGTTTTTCTATGCACTGCAGCACTTCTGTACTTTGCTTGTCATTCTTGTTAATAAGGACAACAATACTACAGTTTTCCATGACGTGCCTGTTGGGAAGTTCGAACTTAAATCCCTTTTCAAAAACACGCCCTTTTTCGACACTTTTAGCCAATAGCAAACCAGACCAAAGCGTAACCCCTTCTCTCAAAATAGAATTATGCTCGTAGTCGTAGTTATCAGTTGGTTTGGCCGGCATCGTTTGTCTAGAAATAATGTGGCTTTCAACAATAAACACGGATATATAAACCGGGGTTGCGTCCGCTTCAAGAAACGTTGTTTTTACATTTGCAATTACGGTTCGTTCACCTTCACGTAAAACAGTTAGATCCAAATCAGCTTTTGAAGGCAATGCCAGCTGTTGATTCACATAAGTTGGCCAGGCATTATATTCTGACAGCAACTTAGTTTGAAACCCATCAAACAATTTTCTATCTACGGCTCCTGCAGGAAAACCTCGTGGTTCACCAAGCAAACTACTCATAATATCAGTGGCTTCTTGCGTGTTAAATGTGTCTTTACTGTCAGGGTGAGGCGCTGTGTACTGTGGGTAAGTCTTGGGGTGAAGCGTCATCACGACTACCCGACCTGGATCATTGTTGTTTTGAATGTCGTGGGCAATTTTTGCTGCTTTCGGGCAATTATTACAATTTACCCCACTTATATCTTCAAGTAACACATTTTTTAGAGCAGTGCTTGGAATGTCATTCGTGATATACGTTGTATCTCTTGCCAATAAAATTGGTTCTGAGAAATCTACAAAAGGTGGAATTTCACCACAACTTAGAATCAATAATGAAACGAATAGTGCTAGAATTGTTTTCTTCATGGGTCAAACCATTAAGTGGTTTTACAATATAAACAATCTATCCTTCTGTTTCACGTGGAGATGGCTATCACCACAAGTAGACGGGCCATTGCCCTTCTTATTCGATAGATTTCTCTATGCTTTGGACAACCTCCGTGGTGGCTTGTTCATTTTTGTTAATCAACACAACAATTGAGCAATAGTTGATGTCGTATTTTTCTGGAATTGTAAACACAAATCCCTTTTCAAATACTCTTCCAACCTCCACATTATCAGCAAGTTTAACTCCCGCATAGTTTGTAACTGCCTTCCTTAAGATAGAATTGTGAAGGTAATCTTTATCGTAAGTGTTGTCGGGCATTTTTTGTTTCGACTTAATATGGCTTTCAACAATAAAAACCGACAAGTATGTTGCGCTCGGGTCTTCAGCTAGAACTGTTGCTTTCACATTCGCGATGATTTCTCGACCTTGTTGTTTGATCAACTCTAATTCCAAGTCTGCTTTTGGTGTAAGCGCCAATTGTTCAACCACTTGACTTTCCCATGTCTCATATTGTTGGTTGATTTTACTTGTCTTTCCTGCGAAAACTTTTCTGTCGATGGCACCCGCAGGTAAACCAGAAGGTTCACCGATCAAATTGCTAACGATTTCTGTTGCTTCTACTGTGTTAAACGTGTCTTTACTCTCTGGGTAAGGGGCGGTAAATGGTCCATACCTGTTTGAGTGTAGTGTTAAAACTGCAATTCGGTTTGGGTATTTGTCTTGGATGTCGTGTGCAATATCGGCAGCCTTTGGACAATTGTTACATCGCACGCCGCTTATATCTTCAATCAGCACGTTCTTCTTGACATTTTGAGGAAGGTCTCTTGTAATATAAGTCGTATCAGTTGCGAGTAGTACTGGTTCAGAAAAATCAATAACCGGTGGTACTTCTGTACAACCAAATAGGAAAATAACAACCGCTAAAAAACTAAGTTTTTTCATATTGGATTTTGCTCTTGTTTCAAAGTTATCCCAATCTTGTTATTCTCTTGAGCATCGTAACTTCTTTTTCTGTCAAATTTCTCCATTTGCCCTTTTGCAACCCCTGTTTGTCGATGCCTGCGTAAATCACACGGTCTAGCTTGACCACTTCGTACCCAAGTGCCTCGAACATTCTACGCACAACTCTATTTCGACCACTATGGATTTGTACACCGATTTTTCGTTGGTCATCTCGATCTACTAAGGCTATTTTGTCGGGTTTCATAAAACCGTCGAACAATTTGATTCCGTTCTGTAGTTTGTAAAAGTGCTTTTGTTCGATAGGTTGACTTAACTCCACGGAATAAATTTTGGTCACGTTACCTTTTGGGTGCATCAAGCCTTGGGCCATTTCACCATCGTTTGTAAAGATCAATATGCCCGTAGTATTTCTGTCTAACCTGCCCACAGGATGCGCGCGTTCTGCGTCCACATCCTCGATCAAATCCATCACTGTTTTTCTTTGTAATGGGTCGTTGGTTGTGGTGATGTAGTCTTTTGGTTTGTTTAACAGTATATACACCTTATTTGTAGGAGAAATTACCTTGCCGTCTACTTTTACTTCGTCGTCTTTTAGTACCTTGTGTCCCAAAGTAGTAACCACCTTTCCGTTGACTTCTACACGACCGTCGGTAATAATTGTGTCCGCTTCTCTCCTACTACATACGCCTCCGTTGCTTATATATTTGTTTAAACGAATTTCTGGATTTTCCTCCTTCTTAGGTGGTCTCTGTTGAGTGATTTTTTTAACCTCTTCACTTGGTTTTACAATTCGCTTTCGTTTGCGTTTCCCTTTGTTAAAATCTCCACTACCCCCGTTGCGCGAATTGCGTCCAGAGCCGGTATTCCCATACCTTGCTCCCATATCATCATTATTCATGGTACAAATTTAAGTTCTTTGGCTGTTAACTATGCACAGTTTTAGTCAAAACACCCAAAAGCGTTTACAGTTTGGGACAACCGAAACACCTATTGTAAGTAAATCTAATATCATATGTTCCCATTATCGACATAAATACTTGATATTCACAACATTTACACTTTACCTTCGTTATATTCTATCGTGTTACAGCGTTTTGTCATATTGCTTACAATTTGTTTCTCCCAACTACAAAGTTTTGGGGTGACCAAAGCACCCACGCTAATACGTGCTTGCCTAAACGTGGCCGACAGCACGGTGACCATTGATTATTCAGCTTTCCAAGACTTGTGTGGGTCGTTTGTAGAGCACCATATTTATGGCTCAGAAAGCACTTTTGGTTTCATGTTGTTAAACACTGAAAAGAATGCGTCTGCGACCACTGTTCAAATAAAACTCCCAAATGCCAATCCTACGTGGCGTTTCTTTTTTGAAACAAGGTATACCTGCAACGGTGTAGACACAGCCAAGTCGAATGTGTTGTTTTTAGACATAAACCCTCCTACCGTAAATCCAATTGACTCGGTTAGTATTGACTTGGTCACACAACTACCCATTATGAGTTGGCAAAAAAACGACTCCTTGGATACCAAAGGCTTTCGTATTTATACAAGATCCAACGGAATAAATAGCACACTTGCCGACACAACAAAACTAACATATGTTGTTAGAAATCAATCAAGTATCACAAATAATCAATATGCACTTGCTGCTTTTGATAGTTGTGATTTATTCTCTGCCATATCCGGTTTTCATTCAGCCATTACCCTTTCTACGAGTCTAGACACGTGTACTAAAAGTGCCGCCTTGACTTGGTCTCCGTATGTTGGTTGGACAACAGAGTCGCAACAGCTATATGTTTCAAGAAACGGATCCTCCTTTACTCCCCAAGGTTTACAACCTAATGATGTTTCCATTTCATACCCAGGAATAAGTTTCGGAGATAGTGTTTGCTTTTTTATTCGTGCTAGAAACGAAACAGGAATAAAAAAATCCTCTTCCTCGAATGTTAGTTGTGTTAAACTAAACCAACCTATTATCCCTAAAACAACGTATCTATCTAAAATAAGTGTCCTGAATAAATCCAGTATCGAAATTGAGGCTTTTATTGATAATCAAGGTGTTGCAGATAGTGTTGTCTTATACAACGACCCAGCTAGTCCTAAGAGAATCGGCAGTTTAAAGCTTTCAATTGGTCAACATTTTTACGACTGGGTGGACAATAATGTTTCCACCGATCTAACAAGTGAAACCTATTTTGTGCGCACGTTTGCACCATGCCTTGGAGGAACAAGTGTTTCACTAAATAGTAGCTCCATCCATCTCTCTATTGATGATGAAGTGTTAAACTGGACTCATTATATAAATTGGATTGGCAGCGTTGAGGCATATTACATTTATGGTTTTGATGGTTCCACGTGGAACATTATAGACAACACACGACTATTAACCTACGAAAACATAGACACCACTTTACAGTGTTTCTATATAGAAGCTATTGAAAATCAGAATGTTTACGGGTTTAGTCGCGAATCTATAAGCAATACAGTTTGTGCCAAACGGACTCCACAGTTTTATGTACCTAACACCTTAAACCCGCTTTCTAAGAACCACACATTACGTGTCGTTGGTTCTTCCATTGATGTCGACAATTCTTCAATGATAGTTTTTAACCGTTGGGGTGAACAAATATTTACTACAAACGATATTAAAACAGGTTGGTCTGTAGATGCAACAACCACGTTTGTGCCAATGGGTGTGTATTTTTACGATGTAGCCATCATGGATTTAAATGGAAACAAACACCGCCTGTCCGGCAGTGTCCGTGTAATAAGATGATTTCAACCACCTTTCACCAAGTACCAGAGCCAACGTTCTTTGCTCCCCTCGACATTTGGCTAAGCTCTGTTGTTGCAGAGTTATTCCAAAACACAGACACAATAAGCTATGTGTTTTGCACCGACGAATACCTCTTAGAAATAAATAAGACTCAGCTCAATCATGATTACTACACAGATATTATAACGTTCGACCTACGAGACAATTCGTCGGAGCCACTGTCGTGTGAAATCTATATAAGTCTTGACCGCGTGAAAGAAAATGCAGCACAATTTAATTGTACCTTTGAAGAAGAATTGAAACGTGTCATGGTGCATGGGTTACTTCATTTATCTGGAATGAATGACCACACAACAGAAGAAAAGGCAGCCATGCGCAAAGCAGAAAACAACTTTATTAAAAAATATTAATACGTTCCACGTGGAACACACATATGATACACGGAACATACGACGTAATAGTAGTAGGTGCTGGGCACGCTGGGTGCGAAGCTGCACACGCCGCCGCTACTCTTGGTAGCACGGTTTTGCTGGTTACTATGAATATGGAGGCAGTCGCCAAGATGTCTTGCAACCCCGCAATGGGTGGGGTCGCCAAGGGTCAAATCGTGAGAGAAATAGACGCATTGGGTGGCATGAGTGGCATTATTTCCGATCGCTCGGCGATACAATTTAGAATGTTAAACCGTTCTAAAGGGGCCGCTATGTGGAGTCCACGAACGCAAAATGACCGCATGCAGTTCTCCACTCTTTGGAGAAACACCATCGAACAAAATCAAAACATTTCTCTATTTCAGGATATGGTGTCCTCTCTTATTATCGAAAAGGACAAAGTGGTTGGCGTAAAAACAGCAATGGGTTTTTCATTCTCTAGTAAGTCTGTTGTCTTAACCAGTGGTACGTTTATGAACGGTGTCATCCACATCGGCCGTAACCAGTTTGGTGGAGGCCGAATGGCAGAAAAAGCCTCTACGGGCATCACCGAGCAGCTGGTTGCTTTGGGTTTCGACTCGGGAAGAATGAAAACCGGAACACCTCCAAGAATTGATGGCCGCACGTTAGACTACTCCAAAATGGAAGAACAAAAAGGCGATGAGAACCCGGCGTGTTTTTCCTATCTAACACAAGAAAAACTTACAACACAAAGAAGCTGTCACATCACCTATACCAATCCTGCTGTACACGATGTGTTGCGCAAAGGGTTTGGTGATAGTCCCATGTTTAACGGGACCATTAAAAGCATTGGTCCTAGATACTGCCCTAGTGTTGAAGATAAAATCAACCGGTTTGCTGAACGCGATCGGCATCAAATATTTGTAGAACCTGAAGGTTGGGATACTGTAGAAATATATGTCAATGGGTTTTCAACCTCATTACCTGCAGACATTCAAATTGAAGCTTTGCAGCTAGTGCCCGGGTTTGAAAACGTTAAGTTTTTTAGGCCTGGTTACGCCATAGAATACGACTATTTCGCTCCTACTCAACTAAACTTAAACTTAGAAACCAAAGGAATAGAAAACCTCTTCTTTGCTGGTCAAATCAATGGTACCACAGGGTATGAAGAGGCGGCAAGTCAGGGCTTAATGGCAGGTGTAAACGCACACAACAAGATCAACGAAAAAGATCCTTTTATTTTGTCTCGTGCTGAAGCATATATAGGTGTGCTGATTGATGATTTAATTAACAAAGGTACCGAAGAGCCATACCGCATGTTTACTTCTCGTGCTGAATACAGAATACTCTTAAGGCAGGACAATGCTGATCACCGCCTTACTGCGAAAGGTTTTGATTTAGGATTGGCAAGTCAAGAACGGTATGACCAATACATCAAGAAAGAAAAACAGTTACAAGAGCTGACCAAATACATTAATGAAACCAGTATTCCTCCCTCTGAGATAAACCCTGTATTGGTTGAGAAAAACACAGCTGTGATAATCAGAAACATAAGTTAAAAAAACTACTTTCTCGTCCGCAATTACATGTTGCTGATTTTGCTCACCTAGAAACGACAAAAGACTATTTAACTCCTCTAAGTGAGGAACTTAAAGAACAAGCAGAGGTCTTGATTAAGTACCATGGGTATATTGAAAAAGAACAAGAGATGGCTTTGAAGCTTGAAAAGTTTGAGTCCATGATTATCAAACAGGATTTTAATTACGATGCGCTTTCCTCCTTGTCCTCGGAAGCAAAAGAAAAATTGAACCGTGTTCAACCAAAAACCATTGGTCAGGCCTCTAGAATTAGTGGTGTTCGTCCTTCAGATATTTCCGTGTTACTTGTATACTTTGGCCGATGAAAAATTTACTCCTTTTATCCATTCTTTCTCTTCTTATTTCTTGTGCCTCTATAGACCTACCTCCTGGTGGAGACAGAGATACTCAAGCTCCTAGAATTGTTAGTAGTTCGCCAGACAGTGCTGAAACATTTTTTACCGGTGATCAAATAAAAATCACTTTTAATGAATATTTCACTTTGAATAATTTCAATCAAAGTCTAATTGTTTCTCCTCCACTCGCCTCTCAACCCAAAACAACGATTAGAGGAAAAAGCCTACTGCTTCAAATCAACGAACCCTTATTACCAAACACGACTTATCAGTTTTATTTCGATGATGGCATTAAAGATCTTAATGAAGGAAACCCAACAAAAAACTTACGTTTGGTCTTTTCTACTGGCCCAAACATCGATACCTCGTTTATAGGTGGTGAAGTGCACAATGCCTTTAGTCGGTTGCCTGAAGAGGGCGTAAAGGTGTTGTTATACAAAGAGTACAGTGATAGCCAATTAATCAAACAGTTGCCCTATTACATTACCAAAACAGACAAACAAGGGCATTTTACTTTCAATAATATTGGTGAAGAACAATACTATATTTATGCCTTGCACGACGAAAACAATAATAATGTATTGGACATTACGGACCGTTTTGCTTTTCTGTCGAACCCAATTAAATCAAACACAAAAGAGAACAATCTTTATATAAGTCAAAACAAAAAACAACCAAGAGTTACGTTTTTTGAACTATACCGAAAGAAGCTCTGGCCAGTATATTTTTGTTTTTAATAAGCCTTTAAATCAATCAACCATCTCGGTAAAAAGCACAGAAAGTTTTGTGGATGTATCAAAAAACAAAACACTTCCTTGGCATTTTGGAAAGACGCAAGACACCTTATATATATACAACAGCTCTAGAGAAATTTCTGTCCATGATAGTTTCGAAATAGTTATCGCTCTTAATGACATAGACATTAAACAAAAGGTCACACACACAAACGAGAAATCAACCAATCACAAAATATATACAGACCAAAACTTTAATCCCAACAAATCCATTAAGGTACAAAGCGACTATGGTCTCCTAAAAATTAACACCTTGGGCTTCTCCCTTTTTGATCTTACTGATTCAATACATGTTTCTATCGATTCAATTATTACAGAGCAAAACGCCTTTTTTGTTTTTGGTCCTTGGAAGGAGGAGCACACTTATAGGATTACTAACAACGAAAAAGCCCTTTACTTTCATGACCAAACCGCTCATCCTTCTGATACCTTATTTACCTCTTCTTTTTCTTCACAAAAAACCGGGCAACTAGAAATAGACATTGTTATTGATTCTACTCTCGACCAGAAAGACACGTATATTTTCTGTTTGACAAAAAATAACGCCATCTTTCAAACAAAAAAAGTTCAAAACAATACTCAACTGCAGTTTTCCTTTCTTACTCCTGGTGAATATTCTGCCTATATTTTTATCGATGAAGATTTTAATGAAATTTGGACAGACGGAGATTATTCTAAAAAACGCACACCAGAGGCTATTTGGCACCTAAATTCACCTATAGACATACGATCTAAATGGAAAACAAACGGTATACGTTTTACTTTAAAATAAAACACTGATAATCAATGTTTTATATAATTTTTATTTTGTTAATATTTATTAATTTTCTGTGTATAACAGCCACAAGTACAAAGCGAAGTAGGAAGTTGGTGAATAAACCCCAAGTTTTAAAAATTAATAAGCACAGTAATCAACATAGCAAAAATAAAATTTTTTTTAACAGATATACACACCAAAACAAAATACTATTCACAAACAATCAAAGCTTCCCTTTAAAAATGGCGTTTTGTTCAACTAAGTTTTAGACACACAATGTGACTAATAAAAAAAAATAATTCTTAAAAAAAGGTAATCCACAAATCCACAGGGTTTAATAAAGAAATAAGAATTAATATTTAATATAATAATCTATTACTACCGTGGACAAGATAAAAAAAGGAAAGCAATTAAAACTGAATTATTTTTGCCTCGATGAAACAGCGAATTGAAGAAGTAAAGAAAAATTTTTTGAGACAAGAACTGGCAAGTCCAGATTTGTTAGAAAAGTTTCGTTTACAATTTTTGGTTAAAAAAGGAGAAATAAATTCGCTTTTTGAAGAGTTTAAAAAATTAGGGAAAGAAGAAAAAAAAGAAGTTGGACAATTGCTTAACAACTTAAAAAAAGAAGCACAAGAAAAATACGACCAAGCAAAAACACTTTTAGGTAGTGGAAGTGTTCAAAAAGAAAAAGAGGAAGATTATAGTCTTCCAGGCAAAAGTGTAGGACAAGGTAGTAGGCACCCATTATCTCTTGTACAAAACAAAATGATTACGATTTTTAAAGAAATGGGATTCAGTATTTCAGAGGGACCAGAAATAGAAGACGATTGGCATAATTTCTCTGCTTTAAATTTTCCAGAAAACCATCCGGCAAGGGACATGCAGGATACTTTTTTTATTGAAAAAGACATTTCTCTAAGAACACATACCTCTTCTGTTCAGGTAAGAGTAATGGAGAATTGTGCACCACCAATAAGAACTATTTCTCCGGGAAGGGTGTATAGAAATGAGGCGATTAGCGCAAGATCTAATAGTTTTTTTCATCAAATAGAAGGTTTGTACATTGATAAAGGCGTTTCTTTTGCTGATTTAAAACAGACTTTATTTCTCTTTGTTCAACAATTTTTTGGTGAGGAAACAAAGGTCAGATTTAGGCCTAGTTATTTTCCTTTTACCGAACCTAGTGCAGAGATGGACATCTATTTAGGTACTGACAGCGAAGAGGATTATCGACTAACAAAGGGTACAGGATGGTTAGAAATATTGGGTTGTGGAATGGTGGACGTAAACGTACTTGAAAATTGTGGTATTGATGCGGCAACCTATTCTGGTTTTGCTTTCGGAATGGGAGTAGAAAGAATAGCGATGTTTCAATATGGCATTAAAGACATAAGAACCTTATTTGAAAATGATAAACGCTTTTTAGAACAGTTTAAAGCGTTAGGTTAATAATTCACGGGATGTAGCTTAGTCCGGTTAAAGTGCTCGTCTGGGGGGCGAGAGATCGGAGGTTCAAATCCTCTCATCCCGACTTTTTTACTTTTAAAGTATTCAATATCAATGAGTTAACATAACTTATATTGTTTACTCCCCATATTACTCCCCAAAATCTATAGATTTCCTAAATTTGTATTATGAATGTTTCCCTCAAATTAGACTCGTCCAATAACGGAAAAGAAAAACCACTTTACATAAGGTTAAGGGGTAAATCAGTAAATGGTAAAACTGAAGAAACATCCATTTCAACAGAAATAAAACTACTTCCTCGTCACTTTAAGAACAACGGTATTTCTAAAAGTTCTCCGAATTACAGTTCGAAAATTAAAGTTGTTAATTCTATTTTGGATGAAATTGAGAAGATTATTGGTGAGATAAACCATCAAGGGGAAATACCTAATCCTACTCTCGTCAAACATCTATATTTTGAAAATCGTGTTTCCAAGGAAGTTGTTACCCCCAACTATAAAAGTTTTTGGAATTCATTCGAAGAGTTTTATTTGAGTAAGAAACATAATTCAAGAGGGTACGTTAAAACTTTGTTGACTTTAAAGAATCATTTACTTGGGTTTCAGAAACATTCAAAACGAACAATCACATTTGAATACATCACGGGTAAAACGATTCTGTTTCAATCTCACTTTCAAGATTATTTATGGTCTCAAAAGAATTTGAGTAATGGGTATATCAATAAACTATTCAATAATCTTTCGAACTTTCTTTTTTGGTCTCAACAACTGAATTACATCTGTATACCGTCAGCAAAAAGTGAACTATTAAGGGTAAAGATTTAAGAGAGAGGTTTTAATATATTTATAACCCTTTAAATCACCCAGAGATGGTAAAGAAGAAAAGTACAAGTTCACTGATCAGTGAATTAAAAAGAAAGACTAGAAAGGTCTACAGTTCAGAAGAAAAGATTAGAATCATTATTGAAGGTATGCGTGGAGAAACCACGATTGCCGAGTTATGTCGAAAAGAAGGTATTAGCCAGGGCAACTATTACAAGTGGGCCAAAGACTTCATGGAAGCAGGCAAACGTCGTTTAACAGGCGATACCATGCGTGAGGCCAGCACTACAGAAGTTCAAGAGCTCAAGGGGGAAAACCGTTCATTAAAAGAACTGGTAGCTGAACTATCCCTAGAGGTAAGAACTTTGAAAAAAAACGTAAATGGAGAAGACTCATAAGGCCCAAGTATATGCATTACAGTCAACAAGAGAAATACGAGTTGATTCAACTTGTAGAGCAATCAGATTTGGGTGTTATCCGCACTCTGAGAGAGCTTAAAATTAACAAAACAACATTTTACAACTGGTACAGAGCTTACACCGAGTTAGGCTATGAAGGACTGGCACGTAAGCCCAGCAAAAGGCAAGGTTCTTGGAATAGAATCAATGAGCAAGACCGGGACAAGGTAGTTGAGATAGCTTTAGAAAGGCCAGAGCTTTCGTCACGTGAAGTGGCCTGGCATATTACCGATACGTACAGCTATTACATCAGCGAATCTAGTGTTTATCGCATACTAAAAGAAAATGGATTAATAACCACACCATCCTTTAGAATCATGAGTGCTTCGGACAGTTTTAAGGATAAAACCACACGAGTCAACCAGATGTGGCAGACGGACTTCACTTACTTCAAGATCTTCGGTTGGGGTTGGTATTACCTGTCAACCATATTAGATGACTATAGTCGATTTATAGTCAACTGGAGGCTGTGCTCTAGCATGAAGGCACAAGACGTGAAAGATACCCTAGATCAAGCCTTATTGGCCTCTGAGGTGTCACAGACCAACAAGCCAAAACTACTATCTGATAATGGATCTTGTTATATCTCAAACGAACTTGCAGAATATCTTGGCAATCAAAATATGGAGCATATTAGAGGCCGTCCGTTACATCCACAGACCCAAGGAAAGATAGAACGCTATCACCGATCCATGAAGAATGTGGTCAAACTAGACAATTATTTTAGTCCTGAACAACTGGAAAGAAAACTCAACGAGTTCGTGGAGTATTACAACTACAAACGCTACCACGAATCTTTGCAGAACTTAACTCCTGCTGAGGTTTACTACGGAAAAGGCGAAGTGAAATTGAAGCAAAGGAAAAAGACCAAAATCAGGACACTTAAGGCTCGTAAAAAACAGTATCAGAAATTTAAACTAAATTAGCATGAACTCTCTCTTAGTTTTTAACTCAAAAAGTTCAACTTTCGCTGAAGACGTACACATTTGTTGAATATCATGGAGAAAGACAAGAGTTCTATAAGAACGTAATGAATAAAACCGTCTTCCCAATGTTGGTAGATTTCATGTATAAGGAAGTAGTTAAACAAGTAGGGAAATGAAACTATTCAGATTAAATAAAACCAACCTCAACGAGGTAGAACAGATACCATTCAAGTTAGAGAGGGATATACAAAACCTTGTGGAGGTTAATACAGAATCTGTATTTAATCTGAAGTTTATCCAATCTGAATTATCAGTAGATAAGTATCGGATAGATACTTATGTTTTGATGAGGAGAACAACTCCTTTGTAATTGTTGAGTATAAAAAGGGAAATAGTTATTCGGTAATAGACCAAGGTTATACCTACTTACAACTCCTACTAAATAACAAATCTGATTTCTTATTGGTACTATCCCAACATTTTAATAAGGTTCTGAGAATGGAAGATGTTGATTGGTCTCAATCACGAATCATCTTTGTTTCTCCATCATTTAATTCTTATCAGAAGGATAGTGTAAACTTTAAAGACCTTCCATTTGAACTTATGGGAAATCAAACGATATTCAAATGATACGTTGTTTGAATCAACATCGTTCAAACTCAAAGGAGAGTATTGAAACTTTGAATCCGAATACAACTGATTCTACTATTCTCAGGTTAGTCAGAGAGGTCAAAGTTTATACAGTAGAACAACACCTTTCCAAAACTACTAAGAAATGGTGGTGATAATGGAAGAACTACATCAAAGATTAGATGATTAGATGAATTGAGATTATCCCTAAGAGTCCATACATTAGTTTGAATGTAATGGAAAACATTTGTTACTTCAAGTTTAGAAGAAGGCAATTCGTTATTGATATTTTAAGAGGAAAGTTAATCCTGATGGAAGTAAATCAAGAACTACTTTGATATTGATGACCCAAAGGAGATTTCATCGAAGAGTAGTTGAGAATGGTAATTCATGGAACCATAGGAATTCTTTACGAATAAATTTGATGCGAAGTCTGATATTGATTACCTATGTTTCCTAATCAAACAGAAATACAATCAACTTACATCATGAAATACTCTCCTCGTCATATTATTTCTACTCCCACTAACCTCATACTCTCAAAAGGTGTTCTCAGTTGATTATCCTAACCAATCTGATGTTAAGGTATATGTGGTAGAGTATGAAAATCAATGTGATTTAAAGGTGTTCAAAGTAGATTATCCAAATCAAGTTGATGGGAACAATGGGTTATGGTATTTTGTAGATTACCCTAACCAATCAGATAAGAAGATATACTTCGTTGATTATCCCAACCAAAGTGATTTGAAGATATTCTTTGTGAAGTATAAGAACCAATCAGGTTGGAGAGATAAATCAAAACAACATTTGATGTATTAGGAGAAATAGAGAAAATGATGAAGGAATATTATATAAATATGAGGAAATTAACGAGATTTTGTATGGTTCTTTTAACTATGGTAATGACGAATAATATTTTATTTGGTCAAAGTGAACTTGAGAACTTCACCAAATCTGAAACTGAACGAGAAAAGTTAAATAAAAAAGAACTAAGAGAATATGTTAGTTTTCTTGAAAACATATCCGATAGTTTACTCCGTAAAAAAAATGATAATATCGTTGGGTTACAATCTCAATTAAAAGAAAAGAAGAGTAGAATAATCTCTATTGAAAACGAGATTGTGAAATTAAAAACACTTCAATCTAAATTGGAATCAGAGAAATCTAAATTGGAGTCAGAGAAGTCTGAACTTGGAATCAGAGAAGTCTAAATTGGAGTCAGAGAAGTCTGAACTTGAATCGGAGAAAACCAAATTGGAATCAGAAAAGTCTGAACTTCAATCAGAGAAGTCCAAATTGGAATCAGAGAAGTCTGAACTAGAAAACGAACTCGAAAAACTCTCCATTCTGGTATCTAAAAATAATGAAGAATTGAATCTCTTAAGAAAACTAAATGGAATAGAAAACGTTACCACTAAGAATAATCAAAACATTAAAGAAAAAATCGGAGATGGTAGTGTAATAAGTGTCGGTGAATTAACTCTTACACCCAATGGGTATAAGTATCAAAACAAACCTTACACAGGGTATTTATGGAACTTAAAAGAAGGGAATTACATTTTTGATTGTCATCAATCCACCGAATCTAGAGATATCAGACCCATGACCTATCAATTAAGTGATTTATACTTTGGTATGGTAAAAGATGGTGTCAAAGATGGTATCTGGGTTGAGAGTAAAAATGAGATGGACCAACACCCTAAAAATAACCAAATACGAGAAGGGTAAAATAAACAATGGATTCACTTTAGAAATTGATTGGGATTTGTCTTATTACCTCATTATCGAGGAATTAAAATTTAAAAACTTCTTTGATTCTTTACCCGATAACAATCAATTTATAGAAATAACAGAAAATGTTGAAGAACAAACTGATATCATTACGAAGAATTTTAAATATGAGGGGAATAAAAACTATGTCCGTTATAGACAAATTCAAAAGTTTTATGAGTCTTTGACAAGTCAGGAGAAAATAGAATTCACAAAAGACCTTTATAAAATTCTGACCGTGAAATTGAACCAAGTAGAAAATCCAAAGGACTTACTTTTTCTACTAAATGGTTACATGACTTTTAAAATCGATGACTATAATACTACTCATAATCATCCTGACGCAATATACAGAAGAGGTAATTTCCTTGAAAATTGATAATTACGAAATGGGGAAGAAGAGTGGATTATCAATTGATACAAAATTAAAAACTGTATTCGTTTACCGTCAGGGATATGAAGGTGGGTCTGGTCCCAAATATTGCAGACCTTCTGATGTAAACTTGAAAGAACGGAGGAAATACCATTGGAATTTAAATGTTTCCAATTACAAAAATGGAGAGTTAGACAGTGTTTCTTTCAAAGGAAAATATACCTACACAAAGGATGGAATTAACAGAGGGGTTGTGAATTTTAATGAGACAACCTACTCTAGTTATGAAACTCGATACGATAAAAATCTTAGAGTTACCCGAACATTTGAAGAAACCTCCACCAACAAAACAGACATAACATTTTTTACATCAAAACCTGATTTTATTTCCATACGTGAAACAGACGAGTATGAATTAGAAAACTATAAACAGGGTAAAAAAGATGGAGTCCAAACCTATTATGAAAAGGGTGTTCTAACTCTTAAAGAAGAGTATTCAAAAGGTGAATTAAATGGAGATAAAGAAGTCTACAAAAAAGGTATTATTCAATCTGTAGAAACATTTTCAAATGGAGTTCTAACTCTTAAAAAGATTTATGAGAACGGAATTATAAAAGAAGAATATTATTGTCAAGGAGTTAAAGATTCATATGGAAATGTAGAGAAATTCATTCTGAAAAGAGTGATATATGTAAATGGTAATTTGAATGAAACTTGGTACTATAAGAAAGATGTAAGATTCTATGATTATAATATACAAGATAAGGATGACACGTATAAAATAACTAAACACTAACCAACCATCCTCTTCAATACCCCATTCAATCCATCAATACTTTTGGTATTCATCTTTAACCTACTGAAGAGTTTCTTAAATGGAGATACCAACTTCTTCAACATTGATTTTAAGGATATCTCATCCATTCTCTGAACACCAATGGTAGATACCACTCTACTTACCGTTTTAGTGGATTGTAGGATATCCTCCAATACCTTTTTGGTTTGTTGATTCACTTTGGTAAGTGATTCTTCAAAACTCTCTTTGTATTTGAAGTTATCTCTATTGTATCCCATTCTTTTCAGAGTTACCAAATACTTCTTTGTTTGAATCGATTTCTGATTCTGTATTGTCAGTTGTTCTAACGTTGGTCGTAACTCTCCTTCAATCTCTTTGTATCGATTTGAAAGTTCACTCAGTTCCATCTTTACTTTATCAATCTTATCTGATAGTATTCCAAACTCATCAATCTTTGATTCTATATCCCGTTCAAATTTGAATTCATTTAATCTCATTTACTTACTCCATATGTTGTTCCATTGGAAATCTTCTCAGGTTGTGATTCTTGAGTTACTCTCCTGAGGTTGATTAACCATTTTAGTGTTCAGATACCGATGAAGGTCTGATAACCTCATATACCTCTTATTCTGAGTTATCTTAATTATTGGTAGGTTCTCTTCCGTTACCAATTTCTCAAAATGTCGTCTACTGATGTTGAGGTAATCCATCACTTCGTATTTAGTTAGTAGTTTATCTTCCATAGTATTCCTTCACTTTTCTTTCAAACTCTTTTTGTTTTTCAATAGGTAACATCCCAATACCTTTCTCTAAGGTTCTCTTTCCATTGAAAAGGATTGAATCTCTGTACTTCTCATAGGTAATGAATAGGTTGATTAGAGATTTAGTGGTATCAGGTATCTTATCTGGTGGTAGATGGTATCCTAAATCATCTGTAAACTCACTAAGTTTATCCATTAGTTCATTATGTAATTGTTCTTGTGTTTGTTTCATATTAACTCCTTTATCTTTCAGTATTTAAACATCCTATGATGAGTGGTTCTGATTTCATCAGAATCATCTCATCGTTGAGTGATTCATACGTAGTGTGAATCCTCAACATTCCAGTTATTATTCAATAACCTGTTATCAATTAGATACACCAAACCCCTTACAGATTTGAGTATCTGTTAATGAATGAACTCATTCTTCAATTATAGATTTCGATTAGACCAGTCAGTTTGAATCCCCCATATCTATCTTATACCATAACCATTTTTAACCCTACCGGTGAAACCTCATCCGTTATGTTCGGATATTATTTCAATCCTACAGATTACTAACCGACTGTCTCCCATAATCCTTTCCCTCCCCGATGTGAGTTGTTGGATAAAGGGGTAAAAGTGTTTGAACCCTATGATTGGAACACTTAGGTTATCTATAAATATGGTTCTGAAACATTAAACGACTAGAAAATCACAGTATTTCTCAAATTATTTTCTGAGAGATGTTCAAACAGGGTAATAAGGGATTGAAGGTGGTTAGAGTTTTTAGGTAGTTCCTAACCTCAACAATGTTATAACTGAGTAATCAAAATTGAGATTACCTTCTAAAGAACTTGATTTTGAAATCCACATACTTTCTGAGTGAGAACTCTCTTTTGGTGATGAATTCTCTCTTTTTCATCTTCTTAATCATAGAATCTACTGTAGTTCTACTATTACCTATCTCAAATCCATTGTTCTTCAGGTATCGATGAATTTTAGTGTATCCCCAACCTTCTTTGTGGAGTTCCCATACTTTTTCTCTAATTTTTCGTCTCTCAGGATATTCACGTTTGTATTGATGTACAGAGAAGATATTTGATTGAATTAAAACATTGAAAGTCAGGTAGGGAGTGTACCCACCTGTAATATGTTTTTCACAGTGGAGTAGCAGAAACAACCGGTTATCCTTACCCCTTAAAACTCATCGTAAGATTCTCATTTTCAATAACTACCACTAAATTATGGGAGTCCAATTATAGTGAATATCAACAGTATTTATTCAACCGAATTTGTGATAAACCAAAATATAATAGATAAATTAAATACTTAATATAGAAAGGTGAGATAGAGTTACTTAATATTCTTTATGAAATCCCCATCCTGATACTCTTGTTTAAAATTTGAACCATCACGACTTCCATTAATCCAAATTCCTTCCTTCTCACCATTTTCATTGTATTCTCCTTTATCTTTGATGTTACCATTGTCAAAATATGATTCATAAGAACCTATTCTATTTTTCAATCTTCCATTTTCATAGTACTCTCCTCCATCTCTAAAACTTTTTCTCTCCTTTAGTTGACCATTTTCATAATATGATTCCCAAGTTCCTGAGTATTTCCCATCGAGAAAATGTTCTTCAAATTTCAATTGACCATTATCATATTTCTTAATTTTTGTACCTGTAAATGGTACTCCCTTGAAGGAAACAATTTTTTTCTTTTCAGTAAAGTAATGTCTATTCTCTTTATTTATTTCGATTGTTGTTGGACTACCACAACCAAAAAGTATCGAACTAAAAATCAAAATAAAACCAAGTTTGAAGAATATATTTTTCATATAGTCAAATTTGACTAGAATATACGTGATTTCAAAATCAAACAACTTAAAACGATGGAAAAAACCCATCTGTATATTCATTAAGAAAGATAGTCGAAGTTCTTAATTACAAGTTTAATCTTAAAAAATTTAATATTGTGAGAAATATTTTCTGATGGATATTCAACGATTATTGAAGAGATTGAAGGAGATTAGAGTTTCTAATTGAAATTGAAGTAGAGGGAAACCAGAATTGAGTTTGTCAGAATTGAATTGTGATTTTGGGGAGTAATACTCCCCAAAATAACCTAAAACCCACTTTTTGTTAAAATTAAACCATTGATATTCAGTTGTTTGAGTATAAAGTTCGAATCCTCTCATCCCGACAAAATGAGAAAAGTATTAATTGGTATTATTCTGTTTGCCTTATTAGCCATTATTACCAATCCTAGCGAGGATAAACATAAGGAAGCAGCAAAAAGAGAATTTGAAAAGACTCTTGATAAAGAATTGGGTGTTAATGGAGAATTTTTAAGTACGACATTCTCTTTAGAAGGTAAACCATTAGGAACGCTAATAGAAAGAGAAAACCAATATCTTTATTCTACCACGATTTTACACGTTGGTGCAGAGAAGGTAATTGTGGGTTACGGGTTTTTTGGTTTTGTAATCATAAATCAAAACGCACTAAGAGAGTAAAAACTCAATCATCTGTTGGATGGCTTTACCTCGATGGCTTAAAGCATTTTTTTGTTGAGACTCCATCTCAGCAAATGTTTGGTCATAACCATTTGGAATAAAAATTGGGTCATAACCAAAGCCAAATTCTCCTCGGAGTTGGTCTATAATAACGCCCTTTGCTATTCCTTTAAAATAAACGTGCTGATCTTCCCAAAAAAGTGAGATAACCGTTTTAAACTGAGCACTTTTATCGGTATGGTTTGATAGGTTTTGTATCAATAAAGACATGTTGTCTTTGTCATTCTTCTTATGACCAGCATACCTTGCCGAATATACCCCTGGTTCGCCTTTTAAAGCATGTACTTCAAGCCCTGTATCATCGCTAAACACATTACAACCAAGTAGGTTGTAGACGTAAGACGACTTGATCAAGGCATTTTGCTCCAGAGTCTCACCGGTTTCTGGAATATCTTCATGAATCCCTACATCCGACAAGGTTTTAATCACAAAAGCATCACCCAAAAGGTTTTGAATTTCTTTGGCTTTATGTGCGTTATGTGTGGCAAAAACAATTTCTTTCTTTTTCATTGTTTTACAGCAATTACGCTAATTTCAACATTCACATTTTTAGGTAAAGTCTTTACCGCAACCGCTTCTCTGGCAGGAGGGTTTTTAGTGAAATATTCGGCATAGACTTTATTTACCTCTGCATAATCATCCATAGACGCCATGAAGATACTTACCTTAACAACGTCATCGTAGTCACAACCAGCAGCGTTGAGAACTGCACCCACGTTCTTCAAGACTTGGTGCGTTTCTAGCTGAATACTATCTAAAACCAGCTCATTTGTTTTTGGGTTGATGGCAATTTGTCCAGAGCAATATAAGGTGTTTTCCACCATTACAGCTTGACTATACGGGCCAATCGCCTGTGGTGCATCTGTTGTTTGAATGATTTTTTTTGTTGTTTCCATTTGTTCTTGATTTGCATTTGTATTTTTGTCACAACCCGTAGCGCATGAGGATAGCCATAGTAGGATCAGTAAATAGAATTGAGGAGTTAAAAGAGAAGGTTTCATCTACTCATGAGTTGATAGAAGTCAAAAATAACCAATTTGAAGGGTTTGATTTAATCTTTGACTTAAGTTTCGATGAGCAAAATAATGGCTTAAATAAGTATAAAGATCTAGGCAATATTCCAGTTGTCATATGTGCGGTTAATCAAACAATTGAAGAGGTTTTAGCGCTTCAAAAAGAATCCGTAAACTGCAAAGTGTATGGTATGAATACATTGCCAACCTTTATTAATAGAGAGCTGGCAGAAATGACGGCGTTAAGCGAAAGTGACAGAAGCGTTGCGGAAGACGTATTTAACGCATTAGAATGGCCTATAAAGTGGGTAGAAAGCAGGGTTGGAATGGTGACGCCACGAATTGTGTGCATGATCATTAATGAGGCTTATTATACTTTACAAGAAGGCACAGCAACCAAAGAAGACATTAATGTAGGAATGAAACTTGGCACAGCCTATCCAAAAGGACCCTTTGAATGGGCAGAGGAAATGGGTGTTGCAACAGTTTACCACATGTTAGAAGCAATCTATAACGACACAAAAGATGAGTGTTACAAAGTGTGTCCATTGCTCAAACAAGAGCATTTACAAAGTCAATTAGCGCTCCAAAATTGAGGCGGCTTTATGTATTTTTCTTCAAGCTTTTCGGCTGGAAGATTGAGGTTGATTGGCCGATTCCATACAAAAAGTATTTATTGGTTGTCGCACCACATACGAGCAACTGGGATTTCCTTGTTGGCTTATGTTCAAGAGCTGTGCTTCAGTTTAATCCACGCTACGTCGCAAAGAAAGAACTTTTCGTTTGGCCTATTGGTTGGTTGTTTCGCAAGCTTGGGGGATACCCTGTAGAACGCAGTACAAACACCAATGTTGTTCAAAATGTAGTCGATATTTTCAATAAAGAAGAAGCGTTTATTCTAACGGTAACTCCAGAAGGAACAAGAAGCTATAACGATCACTGGAAAACAGGGTTTTACTTTATCGCTAAAGAAGCCAAGATTCCCATTGTTCCGGTAGCCTTTGATTATAAAACCAAAACCGTGTTTATGAAAACACCGATGTGGATGGACAAGCCTGTAGAGGATGTCATTTACGAGCTAAAAGCTTGGTATAGCCAGTTTGAGGGAAAAAACCCAAGCGATGGAGTCAAACATCCTGATGCACCGTGAAAACCAGTTATTTTGAATCAGCACTGGGTTGGCTTGAAATCAGAGAATCAAGCAAAGGAATAGCTCAGGTAAATTTTATTGACCAACCGCCATTCCACACAGTTTCATCAAAGAACTCAACAGGAGTACAACACCTCTTAGACTATTTTAACGAGAAAAAGGACTGTGTTAATGCGGTATTTGACTTACAGGGAACAGCGTTTCAAAAGAAGGTTTGGAGAAAGCTGAAGGAAATACCCTTTGGGACAACAATCGATTACGAAAGCTTGGCCAAAGAATTGGGAGGCATTCAGTTTACAAGAGCGGTGGCCAAGGCCAATAGTCAGAACCCAATACCCATTCTCATTCCATGTCACCGAGTTATAGGAAAGAGCGGAAGCCTGACAGGTTATTTGGGGGGTTTAGAAAAAAAAGAATGGCTCTTAAAACACGAAGGGGTCATTACCCAAACATCGTTGTTCTAAGAACCATTGACTGGAATTAATACTTTACAAACTTGTTTACTGCCGTGGCACCGTCAGAGGTTTCGACCACGACGGAGTATATGCCTGGTGCGACAAGCGTTAGGTCTAAAGTGATATCTTCTGACAAACCAGGAGTGTTTTTAGAAGCCAACAAGGCACCAGAAACGCCATATAACGAAACCGTTTCCACCTCTTGGTTTGAACGAATATGCAAGGTGTTTTTCGCCGGATTTGGGTACACAACGAATTGACCAAAACCAACGGAAGCAATAGCACTATTCCCTACAGTGTCATTGTTTGTTGTGGTAGTATCGTCACAAAAAATGGGCCATGGATCTTGTTCAATTCGGCCACCTTCTAAGAGGGTCTTGTTTTTAAATGCCGCAGTATTTGCTCCATATTTATATCCACGAAAAAGGGCATTTCCTTTTATCACAGCACCCTGTTTTGCGATGCCATTCGCATTGATTGGGTTGACATAACTCCAAACAATGTTCTCGTTATTATCAATTTCAAAAAGGTGGCCTTTTGTGCTTTCGGTTATCAGCATATTACCGTTTGGCAAAGGCTGTACACCAGACATGTTTACACTAAAGAAATCTTTTTTGTTTGGAGCAGTGTAACTCCAATCAGGAGTATTTGGTCCAAAAGGACCAGTACCATCAATCTTATATGAACCATCTACATTGGTTGTAGGACTTATCATGTCAATAGAAGAATATTCACGAGCACCACCATTGTTGAAGAATATGATTTTTCCAGCATTGGTGTAGCCTTTTGGTATCCATTGCGCATCGTGTTGTTTAAAGCTGACTTGGTCGATGGCAGCACCGCGTTTGTACGCACTTGGGTTACCATATCGGTATATGATATCGCCACCCATATCTTGCTCACCACCGATGTGTCCCTGACTTTCCGTGTCAGTGGTGCTGTGGTCAATTATGTATAGTTCACTAAATGCGTGACAACTAATGATTATTTGATCTAGATCCGCATTGTAGTCAATAGAATTAAAATGCAACCAATCTCTTTCGTTTGATATAAATGCAGAGTTAAAGTCTAATAGTTCTGGGTGTTCGGAAACCTTCCCATAGTTCTTCACATTCGAGTTGTAGTCTTGAACAATGTGGTTCATGGATGACCAAGACCAAACAATAGTACCACCACTGCCAGAACTTGGTTTTATTTCCCAAATCACTTCTTCCCACGTATCTTCCAACATGATGTTTGGGTTTTTTCCAGCATCTAGTGCTTCTGCACGAGAAACGAATTTCCACACCAATACCAAGATGTTTCCATTTGGTAAAAGTTCAATATCGTGATGCTGAGAAAAAGAATCAGTGGTAAGGTCCATGTACCAAACTAGGTCACCGTTCCAGTCATATTCTTCAAGACGACCACCATTACCACCAGCGATGTCAAATGTTGGGTTGTCGACATGAGCGGTGCGCAACAAATTGCCATTGGGTTTTAAATACGCAATGGCACCAGGGCGGTAGTCGCTTTGCCAGGTATTCACAATGTGACCGCAATTGTTAATTAAATAGGTTTCGGTTGATGAAAATGGAGAAAACAACGAGTAAGCATCAAAAGAGCTACTGTCATAATGAGTTAAGCCAACGGTTGGTTGTTGGCCAAACGAAAGTGTTGCAAAAAAGCCAAGAGTTAAAGTTAAAAAAATGCGTTTCATTAAATTGAATTAGGGTTAATAATACGGAACGAACGAAGCCTTGTTTATCGTAGTATATCCAAGCGGTAATATTTATACAAAACGCCCAATTCCAGCGCATTTAACTAAACACACCCCTTGTTTTAGTGATATTTTGAAACATTATTTTAATTGTTGGGTTAAGAATACTTTTAGATAACTAGTCTGGTTAGATGGTGTTTGCATCACAGGAAAGGACAAAAAGCAATCTATAGGTAAAAATAGAAGTGTATTATTGAAAGACGTGTCAGGAAAACAACGGTTCAAATTCTAAGAAATATGAGACAAAAAGGGTTAATAATTGCGACACTATTGGTTGTCACACTAATACTGGGAGCGTGTAATGATAAAGAAGCCATCGTGGATACCCAAACAAACAGCTTGGTTGACATAACGTCTCAAGAACAGTTTGACAACGAAATAGAAACAGGTGTTGCCATGATCTTTTTTCATGCTTCTTGGTGTACACGTTGTGCTGCGCAAAGACCAGCAGTGGAAACCGTGTCAGAAGAAACGACGTTTGTAGATGTCTTTTTTGGAGAAGTGGAATTTGAAGACTTCCCAGACTTGGTTAAGGATAGGGGTGTACAAGGTTTCCCGACTATTATCATTTACAAAGACAACGTAGAACAAAAACGGTTTACGGGTCAAGGGCACTCTGAAGAAGAGATTAGGTCGGCACTAAACGGTGTTTTGTAGACGTGAAATTATGGGGCTGAGTTTAATTCAGTCTTGTGTGCTTCTTTGAGTAGTTTATACCTCTTTCTGGCGTCTACCACAAACAGACTTGAATTGTATTCAAAAATGATGCGCTCATAGATTTTAATCGCATCCAAAGGTTGGTTCATTTTATATTCATACAGTTTAGCCAAGCTATACAGAGCGTTATCGGCCAAAATATCATCACTGAAATAGGTGAAGACATTTTTATAATACTCTTCAGCCTTTGTATAGTTTCGTTGCTTTTCAAAGATCTGCGCCTTGGTATAGTAGATTTCGTCTTCTAAAGCGTGTTTGGGGTATTTAAATGGCAATTGGTTCAGTTCTGTCAAACTCTCTTCCAATTTGTTTTGAAACAACAATAATTGCGCGTGAGCAAAGGCCGCCATCGCATCAGTAGAACTGTCCAAACCGGTGTTATCTTTAATAAGTAAAGAAAGCTCTATAGCGTTGTTTGAAATCAATTGTGACGTGGCCGTTTTTAACACATCCAACTGATCTTTCGACCAATCAAAATCTCCTTGAAAATAGGATAACCGAGCATTTCTAAACTTAGCCTCTTGACCAAGAGGGTCTTCTTTAAACTCTTTATCAACCTGCCCGTAATACAAGGTCGCTTCCCAAACCTCATTGCGCATAAGCATTGCGTCACCTAGTGTTAATTTATACCAACCACGGGTTTTTTGCTGAAGCCGAGGCATCTCCACGAGGGATTCTAAAAGGGCGACACCTTTGTCGAGGTCGTGGCTATAATAGATATAGATATCCGCCAACTGCTTCATGCTTGGTGCGGTTTGTGGGTTTTGTCCAAACTGGTTTAGAACGGTGTGGTATCTAGAAATCAACAGAGACAAGTCCTCAGGTGTATATTGCCCGTTTTCTACAACCAGGTAATAGTTTGTTTGTAGACTTCCCATCTTGGCGTTGAGGTAAAAATAGCCGTCTTCACCAAATTCAACAATCTTGTCGAAACACTTTATGGCAATGGGGTAGTTTTTGTTGGACAGACAAATATTTGCTAGGTCAATCAGGTTTTTACCTTCAGTTTTATTCCTTTTGTCCATGGCGCTAGCTTGGCGAAAGGCGGCATTAAAACTCTTTTGCTGTACATATACCCAAAGGAGCAATTCGTCGAACACAGATTTCTCTGGATATTTCTGAACATAAATAGACGCCTTTTCTTGCAGGTAGTCGATTTTGGTATCGGTATCCACCAAATAAATCAGATTTGCCTTCATGGCTGGAAGTTCAGAAGCATCGTAGTTTAATACCAACAAACACTCATTGATCAGCGACTCGTTTTCTTTGGTTATTTTATAAATGTCGATAAGGTTTTGCGCATAAAGCGTTGGGGCACCGCGAGATTTACGGGCTTTAAGTAAACACAGTTTGGCAAATTCGAACTCATTTCGGTTTAAAAAAGCACTCGACAATTGTTCTGGAAGAGAAAAAGTAGAAAAGCCGCCATTGTTCATTTTGTCAATGGTTTCATCGACTACATCGTTGTACAACTTCTTTTTGTCCTTATCCCTTTCTTGAAGCCCATAAACATAACCAAGATCGACAGTATAAAGGGGTTTGTCTTGGAATCGCTTTACTTGTTTTGACACCATTTTTTCGGCGTCATCAACCAAGTTCTGTTTGAGCAAACAAGCTAAATAGTTTTGGTAGATATAAACAGACTCCTCGTTTTTTTTGTGGAGCTTTTTGTAGAGGATTTCAGCTTTGTCGTATTCTTCGTTAAAGAAAAACTGAGCTGCCAACTCTTCATCTGCCTCTTGGGCAAAAGTGATGGAAGCAAGTGAACCAAATAATAAGAATAGAATTAAGCGCATCATGGCAAATTTATCCCTAAAACAACGATTAGGTAAACAATTTTGTTGTTTTGGTGATGTGAATCGACCAGCGCACCATTGAATTACGTAGTTTCGCCCTAAAAGCACAGAACATGAGTAAAACAAAGACTTTGGGAATGGTCATAATCGTATCGTTGGTAATGGTTGTTACAGGCTGTAATAAAAAAGATGACCCTAGACAGATGGTTTATAAGGCGTGGAACATCGAACAAGTTCAAATGGAAGGAGAAGAAGTTGGACAGGAGGCAACACGAAATACGAATGTGATAGAATTTACGGAAAAAGGCATCGTAAAATTGATTGAAGGTGAAAGTGAAATCAGCGGGACGTTTCAAATGAATGAAGCGGCCAATAGCATAACAATTGTGATGGACGGAAGTTGCGACGTGTTTACGATATCTGATTTAACAGAGACATCTATGACGTTGAATTTGGGGGAGGATAGAATGGTTTTAAAAGCAAAAGAATAGAGTATGGGATTATTTGATTCATTTAAAAAGAAAGCGAATAAAAAAACGGAGGCCTTAAACCCTTTGTTTACAGCGTTAGAAAAGGCAAATTTTGGCATTCAAGACATGCAGGTTGTAAACGAACAGGGAAACGCTACTGTATCAGGTCATATTGACGATGGGGCGATTTTAGAACAGGTGAATGCTTTTTTAGAAGCCCAACCGAATGTTGACAGTATTTCAAACAACATAGAAGTATCTGACATCAGTGCTCAGGGCAAAAAATGTAAAGTGGCTACAAAAGGGAGCAACTTAAATGTACGCGCAGGAGCAAGCACAACAGACGACATCGTTGGTCGGTTTTCACAGGGCTCAGAAGTATTGTTGGTACGACGATATAACAGCACATGGCATCAAGTACGTGGCATGGGCATCAAAGGAAAAGAGATTGAGGGCTACTGTCATACCGACTATCTAAACGCCTTGTAGTCATTGATGTGTAACAAAACCAGCAAGTCTGTCAGAAAAGGCGATTTGGAATTAGTTTTGTAATAAGATAAATATCTGATAATTGAGGGGCTGACTGGATTTGACGGGATGGCTAATTAACAGGTAAGCATGTAGAGCGTTGAAGGCATTGCTCTTTAATCTAAACCTTCAAACACATAAAAGGCGAGTCTAACTACGCTATGGCTGCTTAATCTTAGAGATTAAACAAATACCATCCGCTCTCCGTTGCTTTGTTTGGGCTGCGACGGGTTAAGAGCGGTCGAAATGCCTGGATATTCAGTTGTACCGTCTGCGCGCGGCTGTCTTATTAGCAGAATAAGGGTAAAATTTGGCCTGTACCTAGCCTAGTTTGCCTCGAAAACAATAGGTAATAAACATGTAGAAAGCTTGATTTAATTCCTTCTCCGGACCCGGGTTCGACTCCCGGCAGCTCCACTTATAAAGGTTTCGATTTATTTCGGAACCTTTCTTTTTGTTTCAAAACCACCTATATCAAAGGGTTTGCAAATATTGTTCTTTATATTCGTTTCGAATTTATTTCAATTTAAACACAAAATGTTTCACTATTGCTTCACCAATAGGGGCGTTTTTTAAAATAGGTGAAACATATGAAGACGTTTACGTTAAAATTTTATCTTAAGGACAATACATCTTTAGATGGCAAGTGTCCTGTGTATGCCCGTATCATCTACGATCGCAAGAAATGTGAAATATCAACTGGTTTGAAGTGTCTGCCCAAAGAATGGGGTGAAACAATAGAAAAATTTGTTGCTTCGAAATATTACCTCAATAAAAGGTTAACACAGATTCAAGCGAAGATTTACAAGGTGTTTTCAACTTTAACAGAGTCTGATGAACCATTTACAATCCATGATATTAAAGCGGGTTTGTCTGAGGGAAAAAAGTCAAAAATCACCATACTAGATTTTTACATTAAATATCTTGAGGATAAAACGAAAGACGGCCAAGAATCTGCTAACACTATCGCAAAGTATAATCAAACATTTCGGTATTTGGACGACTGGTTGGAACAAACAGGAAGTGAAAAACTTAAGGTGTCAGACTTTGATTTATCAATGGTCAATGAGTTTGACCATTACTTAAAACAAACCCCATGGAACAACAAAGGTGACCGGATGAAGTTGATCTCCATAAACAAACATCACTCGAGACTAAAAGCCGTTCTATTTGCTGCTTTCAAAGAAGGGCATCTACATAGGAACCCATATCAAGAGTTTAAGTTGAGTTTTCCGCATGCCAAAAGGGAGTATTTAAGCAAAGAGGAGGTTAATAGACTACGCTCACTTGACCTTATGGGGAACAAGACGCTAGACATCGCGAGAGACTTGTTTTTGTTTTCTTGTTATACGGGGTTGAGGTTTATGGATGCACAAGACTTAACTGTTAGAAGTCTGCAAAAGATCAATGGGGCGGATTATCTAAGAATTGATCAAGGCAAAACAGATGACCGGATAGAAATACCAATTCTTAAACCTGCTGCGAAGATTATTGACAAATACGACGATTCTTTTGAGAGAAAACAAGGCAAACTACTTCCGTTGTTGTCAAATCAGAAAACAAACAAGTACTTGAAATTTCTAGCGGAACTTGCTGAGATCACCAAACCGCTGACTCATCACGTGGCTAGGCACACTTGCGCAACCACCGTGCTCCTTGATAACGAAGTACCGTTAGAAACGGTATCCCACTGGCTGGGGCATCGCAGTGTTCGAACAACACAGATTTATGCGAAGATTTCTCATGAGAAATTGCAAAAAACCTCAAGTAGACTGAACCAAATAGTATAAGGTTATGGGTAAAGAAAAAGTCTTTATTTCTCGACTTACAACGCTTGTTCCTAAGTGGTCAACATAACGGAACCCCCGAAAGCCTTAAAGGCTATGAGGCAATACTCTTGGATGAACGTATTGGCTATTTAGATAAAGCCAAAAGAGTGAAGTTGAAAATTCGAGACTCCATTGACGAAGGCCTAATTGATGAAGCCTTTATAGAAGGCTTGAACGAAGTTGTTCTAATGTGGGGAAATTACTTTGAGGGCCTGGATCTACAGATTCAAGATATAAATTACTGCACTATCGGTGAACATTGTTCCAATGTGTTTCAAAAGCATGGTCTAGTGTTAGACACGGATTTAGCAGCAAGGCTTGTGCCTATGGTGCACAATGCACATTTGATTAAATGTTTAAGTCAACCAATGTTTGGCGAGCCAGAACCAATAACCAGGCTTCGAGATTTGATGAACAACCTCAAGAACGTCAAACAGATCCGGCAGGAAGGTTTTTTTTGTATCATTAACCTCCGAGGACCTTGAAAAGGTATCTAGTGCTACATACAGCTCCCCATCTTATAAGTTTGAACTTGTAATGGGTAGTATGTTAAGCCAAACCCTTCAAGAGAGGCATGAGCGGTATAGGCCATTTGTTGGTTATTTAATGGAACATAAAGGCTTGGATGAAAAAGCGGTAAGAAAAGAACTCCATAACTTGATTTCTAATCATGCTATGGAAATTAAGGCATTAAAAAATGTCTCAAAATCAATCGCCAAAGAGATTTTTCATTTTTTGAATAGTTCTTGCAATCAAGGACCATACAAAAACCGCAATGATCGTGTATATGTTACTCATGAAAAGTTATGGCTGGCTTACCCAAAAACAGTTTTATAATCAAAAGGCTTATTCAGTAAAAGACCCAAAATTCTTTGAGAGGCACAAGTTTGAAAAGATAAAATATATTGTAAAGTGAACACTTCTTTAAATTAAGCAACTATTGTCCCCTAAATTGAGTTAGTCCAAAAAGGACCTTTGTTATACCAATTCATTTAAAATGAAAGAACTTAACAAGGTTCTTAGACTTCTATCAAGGATAGAAACTAAGATTGACAAAAATAATGGCTCTGTAAATCTAGAAGACTTTATTTCAGAAGTGGAAGCGAAAAAGTTGTTTACCCGAGGAACAACATGGTTTTGGACCTTGCGCCAGCAAGGGTTACCGTACACCAAAATGGGAGGTCAAGTTTACTATAAAAGAAGCGACCTCTATGCGTACTTAGATTCTAACATGAAAGGGGGTGAAAATGGATAGCCTTAAAGATCGCGTGCTCCGCAGAGTTGATTCGTATGACATCCTTGATTATTACCTAAAACCCTACCATGAAAAAGGGGCGCTAAAACAAGGTCAACACATCAGCAATCCATTTTTGTTGCCAACAATACAAAAGACACCATCGTTCAACATCTATCTATCAAAGTCTGGTTCGTGGCGGTATAATGATTTTGCAACAGGCGACCAAGGTGATTGCTTCAACTTAGTGATGAGGTTATTTGATATTGGGTTCTATGAAGCACTTCAGCTAGTAATTAGTGATTTCGTAATTGTAATATAGCTATGACGGTTGGAAATATGGGATTTAGGTCCCCCTCTCAGTTTAAGAATCATGAGTTGGAATATTGGAAGCGATATGGTGTTACTATAGCGTGCTTGTCTAACAATAATGTTGTAGCAATAGACAGATACAATGTGAATGAAAATAATTTTAAACGGAATGAAGAAGACTTATGGTTTGGATACAAATCTGAGGATCACGCTTGTAAGGTTTATCAACCAAACTCAGTTGATTTCAAATTCTTGTGGGTAGGTAAAAAACCTTCATCATATCTCTTTGGGTTGAAAAATTGTATTGGCAATCGCAATTATGTGTTACTTACAGGTGGGGAAAAAGATGTTTTGACTCTTCAGTCGCACGGTTTCAATGCGGTTTGTTTAAGCTCAGAAGTTGAAAGATTAAAAGCCCAAACCATGGCTCAGTTTCAAGACCAATTTGGTACGGTGATTGTTCTTTATGATAACGACGAGACAGGCATTCAGCAATCAGAACGACTCATTCAAGAATACCAACTTCCAGAAATAAGATTGCCAGACACTTTCCAAGATAAAGACTATGGTAAAGATATAAGTGACCTGTTTGCTTTTGTTGAGCCTTTCGACCCACCATTAATAGATTTTCTCGAGGAGAAAATACGAGAGATTATCATTATTCAGGCATTAAACGAGAATTTCAAAGCACAACGCTTGGTTACTCAAGAGTCACAAATATTGGCTAGAATGGCCAATCCTCTTGAAGAGCAAAGTATCATGTTATTAGGAAATTCACCACTTCTCAATAGAAACACTATTAATGTAATTCAAGGTCAAACAGGAACGCACAAAAGTCGGTTTGCAGAGACATTGGCAGCCACGTTACTTTCCAGTGCTTTTGCATGTGGAGGAGACCTAACACTAACAGAAGATTATAAGGGGGTTATAGTCTATGTTGACACCGAGAGAAATCTTGGAGGACAGTTACCAAATTCAATGAGAGCATTAGCTAACGCCGCAGGGGTTAACTTGGAAGCCCCACGACATGAATCTAGATTTAGGTTTACATCATTGATTGACAATGACCGTAAAGAGCGTCTAGAAACTATTAGTAAATACTTAGAATTTCTAAGAAAAACCTATACGCAGGAATTGGTAATAATCATAGATGTAATTTCCGATTGTATTGAGAACTTCAACGATGTCGAGGCATCGCTTAGGATTTCAGATTGGTTAAACATGGAAATACAAAAAGGCAATATCACATTTATCTGTTTGATACACGTTAACCCAGGTAACAACAATGCTAAAGCCCGAGGACACTTAGGTACAGAGCTAGCAAACAAAGCTTCTGTAGTGATGCAATTGTCTCTCGAGAAAGAGAATAAAAGCCCAATTGACGTTGTTAAGCTTCAAGTTCTTAAATCTCGTATTACTGGGAAAGTACCACCACGATATTTTGTGTTTGATTTGGAAACCAAATTGTTAAGACCTGAGCATGGTTATACCCCATCGAGAGAAACAAGTTCTAAAATTCAGAAAGCTCAGCCCGATGATATTTTGGCTTACCTGAAGGGGCAGGAGTTGTCAGAGTGGAGTAAATCGGAACTTTACGACCTACTGAAACAAAAGTTTGCCGTCTCAGAAAGAACAATCGACAATCGTTTAGAGACACTTACAAGAGAGGAACAAGGCCTCAAAAAAGAACAAAGAAGCAATGCGGTTTATTTTTGTTTAGAGAAAAAGGAGAGTTCGCAATCGCAATAGCTCTTATAGAGCATTGCGATTGCGAACCAACTATTCAAAACATGGTTTATAATATTTGTCTCTGAATAAATTAAGATTTTTGTAGAAAAGCTTTTCAGATTCAGGAGTACTGAAAGCATCGTCAATAATCAACCTCAAGCTGGTCTCAACCTCATTAATTGTCTTACAGTTTCGAAAAACCGATAGTGACAAAACGTATTGGTATTCAACAAATGAAATATGATAGGATTCACCTAAAACCAAAATTACTTGGTCATAACAATGCATTGTCTTAAAATCAAAGACTGTGTCAACCCCATTTTTCCTAGCATTATACGCACGTTGCTTACATGCAATAGAACAGTATTTCTTACCTCTTCTGTTACTTGTTATTACGGATTGGCATACGGAACAGTTACTCATAATGATACTTTTTGTTACGATAAGCTATCTGTAGTATATTTACAAATTCGTGAAAGAAATTGAAGCATTTCGTGATAAATAGAGTAACATGAATAAGCTTCATTTGGCCAACACTAACTAAAATGAAATTCAACGAAGATTCACGTGTAAAAATCCCTACCATACTGCACCTCCTTCGATTGGGATATGACTACCTTGTAAAATGTCAGCCTAATGTTTACCACTTAAGAGATAAAGTTAAGTAACAGTTTATTACCTTGAAAGACGTCTTTCAAGGCTTTATCAAATCTTAAAAAGTAAACAAAATGGTAAAAGTAGGAAGGCCAAGAAAAAGAACAGCCGAATCAGTTGTAAAAGACATCAGAAGACAAACCAGAAGAAAGTTCAATTCTGAAGAAAAAATCAGAATCGTCCTTGAAGGATTAAAGGGAGAAGAATCTATCTCAGAGATCTGCCGCAAAGAAGGCATAGCACCAGCACTTTATTATCGTTGGAGCAAGGACTTTATTGAAGCGGGTAAGAAGCGCTTAAATGGTGACACAGAGCGTGAATGCCAATACCGGGGATGTTAAAAACCTCAAGGATGAATCGCAAAACCTTAAACTAGTTGTAGCTGTGTAGTTTAAGCAAAAAGTGACTTTTTTGAAGTTTTAATTTACCTCTTCTCAAAATATACCCGTGAACTTTTAAACTCTTCAATCTACCAGCAGTATGAAGAAGTAAATCGTGAATTATCCTTCATAAAAGGGAGGCTAAATACTAACGAATACATAAATGAAAACTTAAGCAAAGGCAAATGGCACAAACTCAATTGTACTTATGATGCTTTCGTTTTTGACAATGAATTCAATCGCATAATAAAGTATGTTACTAATCTCCTATTTAATGTAACCTCAAGTCAGGATAACAAAAAGAATTTAAGAGAAATCCTCTTCATATTAGATGAAGTATCAGACGAAAGGTCAACTGCGGAGCAATGTTCAAGAATCTCCTTCAACCCAATGTTTGGTGAGTTTGAAACGGTCCGTGATTATTGCCAATTATTTCTCACCAACTGCATTTCGTTTGACTATAAAAATGACCTAAAACTCTTCGCATTCCTGCTACCAATGGAGTACGTATTTGAAGACTTCATTTTTGGATTCATTGATAAAGAATTAGAGGATGTAACGGCCAAAGCCCAGAGGAGTGACACATATTTAGATGAAGGGAAAGCCTTTAATCTTAAACCCGATTTATGGTTAAAAACAAATGAAAAATCTCTGATAGCAGATACAAAATATAAGATTGTCTATTCTGATGACAAAGACCCTAAAAAAGGGATTTCTCAGAACGACCTATATCAAATGCTTGCTTATGCCGTAAGGTTTGAGGTGGATGAAATCATATTATTCTACCCTAACACAATTAAGCAAGGCCAGGAAGAAGAAACAGAATTGACGATCAAAGATGCTTTAGCAGATGGTAAAGAAATATCTATTAGGGCATTTCAGTTACCGATAATTAATAGAGAATTACTCGAAACTGATTTAGTAACTAAAACCGATTTGAGCGAACTGTTTGAATCAACAAGACTAGATTTAAGACATAAAATAGAAAAAATACTGGTGCCATCATTGTAGATAAAATCATAGAACCTCCTATCTTTCCGAAAATATTCCAAAATGAAAGTACCATTTCTAATAGTCGCGATAATGACGTCCCTACCATATTTGTCATTCTCTCAAAACGTAGGTATCCAATTCTACCAAGGGGTAAACAAACCTATTGTGTCTTTTAAGGGAGACCAAGGTTCATTGGATTATACATCAGATTTTAATTCTGACACAAGGATTGGGCTTAGTTTTGGGGATTCAAATAAGGTAAGTGGTTCCGTGCTATTCGGAGCATCATCTAGTAATTCGGTTGCTAAAACTGAAGACATTGTTACATCCTTTAGTAATTCGAGCTTACGCATAGATGCCCTGGTAAGGTATTCTTTTCCTGAGTCCTTTATCAGTTCGATAGCCGCAGGCCCTTCCATTGGGATATTGATGTCTTCATCTCAGAGTATAAATGGCTTGCCAGTGAGATCAGACGACCTATTTTCTACAACTAATTATTATTTGGGGGGTGAAATAGACTTTTGGGGTTATTCGGGTGAAAAGCTACACTTACATCCGTATATTTCTTATCGAATGATGTTAAACAATGCAGATTTAGACACAGATGACCTTAAAATCAACGAATTATCTTTTGGCCTTAGAATTAACATTTCAAAATGAAGAAATCACTAATAATATTTGTTATTCTTTTGTTCACGAGTAATCATCTCCTGGCTCAAAGGATACTCCGGTCTTCAATAGGTTCTTTCGGTTCATCAACTAAAGGAACACACTCTATTGTTTCAGGCAACCCTATATCATCTCCGGTAGTTCAATCCAATCAGAAAAGTACGGGAATAGCTATTCAAACGCGTCCTTTTGTCCATTTGGAGTCTAATTCAACTCTTAATGACATAGTCGTTAATATCTATCCAAACCCAACGAGCGACATAATACACATTAAGACTTCAGAGGAATATTCGTCGGTAACCATCACGGACATATTCGGCAAAACCTGTTTTACAGGAATGGCAACTGAAATCTCAATGAGTGACCTTGCCGCTGGTGCGTATACAATTAACCTCACCCTGATCCTGAGAAGAGGCATCTATTCTAAAAAACTAATACTTAATCAAATGAAACACATTAGTAACACTAGCGATTCTTTGTCTAACCTATCACTTCTTCTGCCCAAGGCACAAAATGTGCCTCAAGGTATAGCTTATCAGGCCGTTGCAGTAAAAGATGGATCCTACTCAGTTGCGGGTCAAAACCCACAGGCTATTTATTGGGCCAACAAGGATATAAAAGTGCGATTTACAATATTCGAAAAGTATCCAAATGGCAGCGCACAATACAGTGAATTGCATGAAGTAACAACAGATGATTATGGTGTATTTAATGTGATTATCGGTCAGGGAATGGCAATGTCAGGGGATTTTGAACGCATACCCTGGGAATTGGGAACAGCCCATTTGCAAGTCGAAATTGATTTTGAAAGCACCAATACATTCACACTTACATCAATGGAGCGCTTTTGGTCTGTACCTTATGCCTTTGTTACCAAAAAAACCGAAAGCTCAAACATGGATAGTTTGTTGAATGAACTACGTGCAGAAATTGATTCGCTTCGCGCGAATGATTTGGACACCGTAGTTGGTAATGAAATTCAGTCGCTTTCAATCAAAGGTGATAGTTTATCAATCTCAGAGGGCAATACGGTTAAGTTGAGTTTTCCCAAAAGTTTGGACAACGACACTACAAATGAGATTCAAACCATTTCAATTTCAAACGATACTATAAGCCTAAGTAATGGAGGTGGTAGTGTAACTGTACCTAAAAATTGGACGCTTAAAGATAGTACCATTACAAATAATTCTAAATATGTTCATGTTGGTAATAGCACTACAGATTCATCTGCTATTTTAAATGTTTCTAGTACTTCAGCTGGATTACTAATACCACGAATGAGTTCTAGTCAGAGAATAGGGATTACTTCCCCAGCTAATGGACTATTAGTTTTCGATATTCAAACTAAAAGTTTTTGGTATTTTTCTGAAAAATGGATTGAGCTTGTATCATCCCAAACATCTAATAGCTCATCTACAAATAGTGAAACATTAATTTTTACAGTTAACGGATTTTAAAATGAAAAAAATATTTTTAACACTTCTAATTTTCACTCTACCATCTCTTTTGATTGCAAAGAAAAATTCGCAATTAGTCTTCAATAGAACTGCAAGCTTTTCATTGAGATTAACTGGACCAGGGAATACTTACAGTCAGTATTTTAAGCCCGATAGTTCAAAGACTTGGAAAATCGAGACCATTTTTCAATCACCATATAATGACGTTTATTTTATAGAATTTAATGGTTATGAGTTTAGACCATCCATACAAGACAATTGGAAAGGGCCGATTTGGATTGGTGAAAATGACTCAATTAGGTTTAGGGGAGGAGGGGCATATGCAAACCAAATTTTTATTTCCATGCTAGAATTTATGGTGGTGAATTAAAGATTCAAATTTTTAAATATATTTTGATATGAAAAAAATAATTTTAACACTCGTAATTTTAACAATACCTTGTTTGATCATAGCAAAGAAAAGCTCACAATTAGTTTTTAAAGAGGTCGCAACGATGATCCCAACTAATTCTACATTTTACAAACCTGATAGTGCGATGGTTTGGAAAATAGAATCAATAACTCCTATGACAACGAGCAGTAATAAAACCGTTTATTTAAGGTTTAATCAAGGTCCAGAAATACCATTTCAGAGATCCACACCACTGGATGGTCCACTATGGATTAATCACACTGACTCCATCAGTTTTAGATATATAGATGTACGTGCTTTGGTTTCTATTTTGGAGTTTGAAGTAGTTAATTAGGTTTAGAGAATACTTGTTTCAATGCTACAGCTTGGAAAATTAACTCAATCTCTCGCGGAATACCTACGGGGGGGATAAATGTAAAAATCAACGAAGGAAAAACAGGTATTAGTACGCTTATCTACCTTTATGGTGAGGTTGTCCTGGAAACTATAAAAGACCGTTTATTGGCATTGTCGACGAGTGGGCTAAGCGATACCAACCAACTTTAAAAACAAAAGCATGTTCTATTGGGTAAATCAAGGTAAGACTTATAAAGAAGAAAAAGAGGGCGGCTATTTATGGGCTCCTTTGCAAAACAGGGATGGAAAATCTTTTTTCTATTGGACGAATATGAAAAAATTCGCCCAAAAGATCTAGTGTTCAACTATAGGAAAGGGTATGTTGTTGGCTATTGTATAATTAGGACAGAAAGTTATTTGGCACCACAACCTGAAGAATTTACTGTGGATGTGGAGTGGGAAGATGAAGGATTTATGGCCGATGCAGACTATTATTTATTTGATAAACCAATAACCGCCGGCGAAATACACGACAAAATTGTGGACCTACTGCCCCCAAAATATGGGCCATTAAATGCAATTGTAAAAAATGGGCAAATAAAAGTCAAAGCAAATCAGGGCTACCTCTATGAATTAAGTAGAGAAATCGATCTAATACTTATCGGGTTCCACTAAGGGAAACAGATGACCCCCAAAATTTGTTTCACCCGACAAAAAAAACACCAATTAAAACACTGATAAACAGAAGTTTGAGGTTTATCCTCGACTCCCGACAGTTCCACTTTTAAGGTTTCGATTTGGTTCGAAACCTTTCTTTTTGTTCAAGTTTAATTAAAAGAAGCGACCTGCTAATACTGGGGCTGTTTTAATATTTGACCAACTACATTCATTACAATATGAAAAGACTACATTCGGTAGCATGTATAAACTAACCCTGTTTTTTCTATTGAGTCTAATAAGTAGCGGCGCAAATGCGGTTCAAGACTCATCATTAAGCACTTCAAAGAAAGACCTAACCTTAATTCGCTTAAGTAATGGCAAAGCATCACGAGTAACCATTGGAAGTAAAGTGATTGTCAAAAGCTCATTAAAAAAGTATAAAGGCACTCTGTTGTCAGTTGGAGAAGAAAGTTTGACCATTCTCCAAAATAGTTCTGAAGTTGAAATACGATTTGATAGTGTAAATGTTTTGATTCAGCACTATGGATGGGGGTTGAGACCTACCGGATTAGTCTTTGAAGTTGTATCGGCTGTATTCATTGTTGGAGGTGTTCAGATCGCTGGAGATGCTGATTTTAAATATGGGACTTCTATTGTGCTTGTCGGGCTAGGAGGGGCTGGTTTGGCTTACTTAATAAAAGGTAAGAAGTATAAAATGAATAAATGGCAGGTTGTACAAAATGAAAGTCATGAATAAATTTTATTCTCAGTTTTGGGTCCAATAAAATGAGATAAAATGTTTCACCCGCGCTTCTATGTTGGGTGTAAAACACTCATTTGTAGACACATATGTGTTTGTTTCGACTCCCGGCAGTTCCACTTTAAAGGTTTCGATTGGTTTCGAAACCTTTCTTTTTTGTTCAAAAACAAGATGAAATAGCACGAGATGAGTAGTGAGAATAAAATAGACCCTGTTTTTTCTCATCAACCCTGTAAATACTGTTATGGGCTGGTTTTAAATATTGCTTTAGAACTGCCACCCAAGAGCTACATTTAATCTCAAGTTGACGCCAGCAGAAGGTGTCTTTTCCGTGTATAGGTCACTCCTTCTTGTAGCAGTCGTTGTATTAGAATTAATGCCAATTCCCGAGTAAAAATCAACGGCAAAATGATCGCCCATTAATCGTTGAACGCCTAATTGTAACCCAACGATAGTTTTTCTATTTTTAACGTCCCAATCCCCCTCGGTAAAATCTAGATCAAGCAAGTCTATAGTGGAGGTGGTGGTCTCCCAAGAACTGAATCGATTAGAGTTGTACAATCCAACGAAAAAACCATCCATTACTTTATCATTTTTAGCATACCAACGAACTTCAGGATCAATAGCAATTCCGGTATTAAATTTTGATGGAGGATATAGAATGCTTCCAAAAAGTGGAGCCCATATGATTGGCGCTACTCCTACGCCCATTGTTAAAGACTTAACTACATTATGTTCATAATGAATCATTACAGGTTGACCTTTTAAAAAGGTAAAAGGTGAAATCTTAATAGCTTTTTGTTGCTGAGCAAATGTTTGAGTAGTTACTAACAAACAGATTACTGTAAAAAACGTAAAAATTAACTTTCTCATATTTATTAAATTTAAAATTTTAATCCTACTCATAAGGCTTTTCGGAATACGCCCCGTTTTTTATAGTGGGTTCTGGACTCCACTTTTGGCGCAAAAATACATTTTTTGCAATATTCTCAAAAAAAATTTTAAATTATTCAAAGTCAAAAGAAGAATAACATCGTCTAACAAAACCTAAACGGCGGTCATTAAATAAATATTTGGAGTCAAGTTCTACTCCTTCAAAAATGATTAAAAATGTTTCACTCAAGACTTTGAGTAACAGTTATTCAGTTAGTATTCAATCACTTAAGTCAACAGTTCGACTCCCGGCAGTTCCACTTTTAAGGTTCTGAATTTTTTCAGAACCTTTCTTTTTTCTTCAGAATTTTGGATAACAACTATTTGTTAAAGCAGTCAATTGGAAACATTGCCTTTGAATGCTTGCCAATTATCCATGTCTCCATTTGTATAATAAACCGCAGAGTTGTTAAAAAGATTTCTAATTGCTCCACATACTGACCCAAGACCAAATCCAAAAAAAGCGCCAAAACCTGCTGTTGTACCTCTATCGAAACACCATGATGCGCCAGAATTAGAGCAATCTGTCCCCCCAACAAATCCTATAAAGGCCCCTGTGGATACTCCTATTAATGCACCTCTACCGACATTTTCGTTAAAAGAACGTTTCGTTTTGATTCTACCAATAGTGCTTGCTTGAATATTAATAGTGTCAAACCTATGTAGTAATTGAATGGACGAGTCGGAAATAGAAATAATTTTTCCTTTTGCAACCATGTCGCCAAGGTATGTTACATCATAAACGCGCACAAAAGTGTTTGGTGCTTTCTCTACGGTCTGAGCAAAAGAAGTGGTGTTCAAAAAGAATGCGGTTATTAAAAATAGATTTTTCATAATTTTATAGATTAGGACGTAAATTGAGATGTGCGAAATAAAGAGACTAAACAACTAAGCATAATGCAACCCTCAAATATCAAAAAGAATAGAAGGATATAAATATACCGACTAATAATAGATTTTTCATAATTTAATTAATTAGGATTTGTTTTGTGGTACCAAAAGTAATGTGTTCACAAGTGCTTTTTATATCACAAACAGATTGGTTTCAATGTGTTTGTAGCTAATTTTGCCTTAAAACATGATGGTGAGCCATATTTTTGCAACAATCAATACTGGTTGCCGAAATTTTGTTTGTTTTTGCACATATCAATAATATGGGCTTCATCTTTCATTTGGCTTTTGTAGGAATAAGTGTAGAATACTGAGCATGACAAAATCTCTGCATCGGACTTACGTAATTTTCAACGAGTTAGTACTCAATTTTGTTTCACCTGGTGCAAAAACAAGCACATAAAACATTTATATTTAGAGGATTGTATTTTTATTTCGACTCCCGGCAGCTCCACCTTCGCCCACCGAAGCTCCAAAAGTAAAGAGGAGCGCAGGTGGACATTTTTGTTTATCGCCAAATTACCAAGGCTTCTCCGGGCTACGGTGGAGGCACTCAATCACCCTCCGAAGCCTTGGCGAAGGAGGGCTTTTTATTTTAGAAGGTGTTTTCAACCACATATAGAGATCAATTGCACGCATTGGGATGTTGAATCGTAAACCCGGATTATAGTTCACTATTTTAGCCTAAAGATTGTATAGTGCATGGGCACAATAACCAAACAAAATTCCTGGATAGTATATATTCTAAAATGTGCTGATGGCAAACACTACACAGGTTGTACTTCCAACCTCTCAAGACGACTACAACAACACAATGATGGAGAGTCAAATTACACAAGTACAAGACGACCAGTTTCTTTAATCACTTACATTACATTTTCAGACAAATACAAGGCCTATAAATTTGAAAAGTATCTAAAATCAGGCTCTGGCCATGCGTTTGCGAGGAAGCGTTTGGTGTAGAGAGCTTGGCGAATGGAGATTGTGATTTGCGGCACTGGTATGTATGAATAGGCAGAGGTGTTCCCAGCAAGCGATAAACACCCGTTTGTTTAATACTTTCCGCAGCTGGAACGAATATTGTTATTAATGGGAGAAACCACATTTGAATAATATTTACCACATGAAAATCACAAAACTAACAACCACACTAATTGTAATTCTACTCCTAACTTCTTCTTGTTCTGTTGTTAAAAAGAACGGCTACTATCAATCAAGGACGTACAACACCAAGAGCGTTAAGACCAAAAAACATCAGAAGTTGAAACCAAACATCCAATTGGTGAACACACATGCAAAAACCCCCAAGCCAACATTAAACAAACCTGTTCAGGAAATTACACATGTTCCAACCGTCAATGGCTTGGAAAATGTTATACACGTGAAACGTATAACTGAAAAGCGAAGTTTTTTTAAGGCACAAAAGGTGAATACCGACTCTTGCGACATCATTATCTTACAAGATGGAAATGAAATTTCAGCGAAAATAACGGAGGTGGGCATCAATGAGGTAAAATACAAACGGTGTGATAACCTAACTGGGCCGGCCTATGTAATCAAAAAAAGTGACGTCTTTATGCTCAAATATGCAAACGGTACTAAGGAAGTTAGTCAAGAGCAAAAGACAGACAATGTTCAAACCGAAAAAGCCCAGACGCCTAACGAAACGAAATCAGGTAATGGCATTGGTGTACTCGTTTTGCTAATCGGATTAATAATGCTATTGTTCATTAGTATACTTTTTGGAGCCATTGTCATGATATTAGGAATAGTGATTTTGGCTTCCTAACAATATCATTGAACCACAAGCAATTGTCGGGAATCACCCACCAACAAAACATACAAACCAGAAGGTATATCACCTAAGGATGATTTGCCCTTAACAAACGACCCCTGGAACAACTGTTTGCCCTCAAGTGTTTGAATCGTAAAGAAAGTGGTAAGGTTTTCGTTGCAATGTAATACGCGACCTTGCACAGGATTGGGAAACACAAGGAATTGGTTCATGCTTAACCCCAATGTATTTGCACTACCTTCATACTCATAAGCACCTATATCTAACAGGCCAAAGGTTTTTCGTTCAGCAAAGTCTGCTGTATCTGTATATTCTTTGGTCGGGAGTAATAAATAGCCAGGCATTGGTAAATCACGCGTACCACGGTTTACACAAACCGAAGTGGACGTAAGGTGGTAGTCGTTTCCAGCAACGTTTGAAAAACCTGCAGCATTAAGACCATCACTAATCACGTTAAAACCACTATCTAAAACAGCGGGGGTGCCAATAAACAATCCTCCCGTTTTACGACCAACCATGATATTGTTTTTCACAAACAATGTGTCCGTTGAACCATGTACCTGAACAAAGCTTCCTTTGCTCTTTCTATTAACAAAAGTGTTGTTTACCACCCACAAGTTGTGAGGAGCTTTGTTGGTTAATCCTTCTAAACCATAACCCACCAGATTGCTGTTCACCGATGATTCGTTTTGCTCAATTACATTACCCACCAAAATGGTTGTACCACCGTTTGGAAGGTCTATGTTTCGACTGTCGTTACTAGACAAGTTACCAATGAAATTATACCGTATGAGGTTGAAGTGTGCACGACTCTTAAGCTCATGTCCTTCAGCGATGGCATTGACCGTATAATTGTATTGAAAAACCAAAGTATCGATGTGATTGATGTACACGTTGTGCTGATATCCAGGGTTATTCGGACTTCCATTGTTGGCAAAAACACAATGTTCGATGGTTACCCTACAATTGGTATAATTACCACCAAGAATTCCCATTTCATTTCCAAGGAAGTAACAATACTGCACGGTTAAGTCACAGCCTTCTTGACGGATACCAGCGCCATTGTTGTCGGGCACCTTGGCGTTGGCGAACTCAATGTTTTGTACGATACAGTTTGCACCACTTATGACAAAAAGCGCTTTTCCATTGGACTTGTTAGCCAAAGCAGAGCCAGCTTCTAATCTTGGTCGTCCGTTTACACCAGAGATAAACAAGTTGTTTTTGGTGAAAGACACCTGAGGCTGGTTTTGATAAGTACCGGCCGCAATAAACACAGTATCCCCATCGTCCACAAGTGACGCGACAGATTGAACGGTTTTATACGTTCCTGCTGGATCTACAGTGAAAACAGTTCCCATTGATACAAATGGGAATACCACAAGAAGAGTAAATACTATCCGGACCATATAGTAACAAATATAACAGTATGAAACAGAGGCCAACTAACAGGTAATACCAAGAAACAGAAACAATTATCAGTATGATATTGGTCAATATCTAGCTTGAAAGGCAGCAATCACACCGCCAAAACGGACAAAACACTATATACCCACAAAATATCAGTGAAATATTCTTTTGGTTGGCACAATAATGCGAATCGTATATGAGTTATAGTAGCGTTGTTGGCCAACATTTACCACTATTGAAAAGGATATGAAAAACGGTACTATGGTGGATGAGCTGGACCTAAAAATCCTCAAACTCCTCCAAAGCGATGCCAAGCTAACCGCCAAGAACCTGGGAGACAAAATAGCGCTCTCCCAAACCCCAGTTTATGAGAGAATCAAAAAACTGGAAAAAAACGGGGTAATTAAAAAGTATGTTGCCCTTTTAGAACCTGACAAACTTGACAGAGGGCTCATTGTGTTCATGAACATTACCATTGGAGAACACAAGGTCGGAAGTAGAGGCGCATTAATTCAGACCATCTCAGATTTGGATGAAGTAATCGAACTATTCCACACCTCAGGACAGTTTGATTTTGTTGCCAAAGTGCGTGTGTCTAATGTCTCAGCTTATCGAGATTTTTTAGTCCAAAAAATGAGCATGATTGACAACATTAAAAACATTGTAAGCCACATGGTATTGGAGGAAATTAAATACTCCACGGCTTTAAATATTTAATCGTCTATAACCAGCGCAAAGTTGGTTATAGATGTTTTCGACTAAAAACGATATTTTTATTACTAGATTTTGTACATCATTTAGTTTTATTGCCTTATAATTGACAAATGTTAGGCTTTTTCACTAAATGATATGAGCACATTTCCAATTAATCTAGATAAAGTAGATGTTGAAATCCTGAATTATTTACAGGAAGACGGCAAGTTGACTGCTAAAAATTTAGCAGACAAGATTGGTTTGACACAAACGCCTGTTTACGAAAGAATACGTAAGCTCGAGCGTTTAGGTGTTATTAAAAAATACGTTGCCATTGTTGCTCCCGAATCAGTTGGCAAAGACCTAGTCATTTTTGTGAACCTCACGCTCAGAGAACACGGGGTAGGTAAAAGGGAAAAATTTCTTCAAGACGTTTCAGATTTACAAGAAGTGGTGGAACTCTATCACACATCAGGCTTGTACGATTTTATGGCAAAAGTCCGAGTTGAAGACGTTCATGAATACCGTAATTTCTTGGTAGAAAAAGTGGGCAAAATTGACAATGTGAAAGACATTGTAAGCCACATGGTGTTGGAGGAACTCAAACACTCCACAAAGATTCCCATCTAACTCTACACCAAAAAGCAGCGAATTTATACGGAATGGAGTCCTTAATACAAAGGGATACCATTATGCTAAAACGATTACTAACGATCACTCTCGTAGGAGTGCACCTGTGCGACATGACGTCTTGTTCAGACGAGACCGTCAAATGCAAACACGAAATAGAAATACAGCCTTCAGGAGAGTATGGAAAAGACGCGACTATTTGGACGGAAATGCCAGATAGAAACATAGCCCACAGCAATAGTTTGAGTGTAATGGCGTGGACTTTTTATGGCATAGGTTTCGACGAAGGGGTTAAACGACGTCTGTTGGCTTTTGATGTCACCAGTATTAAAGATGAGGCAGACATACTTAAGGCAACCCTTTATTTATACAATGCCGCGGATGCCCGAGATAATTGGGGCGCCCACTCTACGAGAAATGGTTCAAACACATGTAAATTACTTCCCATAACCGAACCATGGTTAGAAAACACAGTGACATGGAACAACCAACCGGCAACAACAAGCGATGGGCACGTTACAATACCGGCATCAACAGATGACCATCAAGATTATACAATAGACGTTACAAACTTGGTAAAGCAATGGCATGTAAACCCATCAGACAACAATGGGGTTATGGTACAATTGGATGTGGAACAACACTACCGTGCATTGATTTTTGCGACCAGTGATCACACCAATCCTGAATTACGTCCTAAGCTCGTTGTGACCTACCAAAATTAGTCGCTGGCACACGCTTCATCAACCAATTCAACTTCAATGGTGATGTGCTCAAATCCGTAGGCTTTCACTACAGCCTTCAACGCTTCTTTAATTTCTGCAAGCGTTTTTAGAGTATCGATAGATTGCGGTTTTACATGAGTGGAAAAGACATGGTGTTCACCCTCCAACGACCAAACATGCGTATGGTGAACGTTTTGCACATGTGGCGTATTTCGCAAGCGATCTTCAATTTCAGTGACATCCACATCTAATGGTGTTCCTTGCAAAAACAGAAAAGTGGTTTCTTTTAATCTCTTAAATACGTTCCAAACGATGTACATCGTGATTAGCAATGACAGCTCCGGATCTAAATACGGGATGTGTTTAAAGTGCAATACAACACCAACGATTAGAATGGCAACCCAACCCAACACATCTTCTATCAAGTGCCAAGAAATTACCTTTTCGTTCATGGTTTTACCTGCGCTCAATCGCCAAGCCGCGTACCCATTAACAGCAATTCCAACGATGGCAAACAACACCATTCCTTCCGCATTCGATTCTTCTG
>CALSTB010000004.1 GCA_943789165.1 uncultured Bacteroidia bacterium
GCTCAAGCACGTGTGTTTAAGATTTTGGAAATTAGAAAAACGATTACCGCAAAATTGGGGATTGAAGGCGCCATTCCTGAATAAAAAAATGTCCGTTAACCTGTTGGAAAACGAACATTTTCATTTAATAAGTTTAATTCGACTACATCTCAGGGAAACTAGTCTTTTCCCAACACTCAAATTGTTGAATCACGTCGTCACTCAGTTTTGCGCCATTTCTCGGCATAGCTTCAAAACCATTTTCATGTTTGATGGCACCTAAAAAGTTTGCTTTTTCTGCAGCAGCTTTTACTTCGGCATACGTACCAAGTTTGAAACCTCCGGCAGACACTGCGTGGCATGAAGAAGTGTTACATGACATGTCAACAATGGCTTTAATGTGTCCATTGTAGGTGATGGCAATGCTGTCACACAACTCTTGAGATTGGTTGTTGGTTGATGGAGTTGGTTTTTCATCCTTACAACTGTACATCAACAAAAAAGCGGCACTTACCGCTATGAGTAATATTTTTTTCATACTGTTTTTCTTACAGCCCAAAAGTATTAATAAATGACAAAATAGAATCGACAAGTTTCTGTGGGAAGTGTCAAAGTTTTTAGATGAGTCGATCTTTTTTAGTAATGGTGTTGTCAGCACAGTTGTATATCGACCCTGGGAACTTGTTGATGATTCGATAATCATGGGTCGCCATTAATATCGAAGTGCCGTTGTCGGCAATGTCGTGAAGCAGCTTCATAATGTCATCCGAAACATCAGGGTCTAAATTACCCGTTGGTTCGTCAGCAAGTATCACCGAAGGCTCGTTCAATAACGCTCTAGCGATTACAATACGTTGTTGCTCCCCACCTGATAATTCGTGTGGCATCTTATAATCTTTAGTCGACAAGCCAACCAAATCGAGTACTTCCTTAGCTCTTTTTTCCATCTTGCTAGCATCTTTCCATTCGGTGGCTTTTAACACGAACAAAAGGTTGTCCATTACGTTTCGGTCCGACAACAACTGAAAATCCTGAAAAACGATACCAATTTTACGACGTAAGAGAGGAATGGATTTGCGATTTAGGGCTTTAAGATCTGTACTTGCCACGTGTCCAGTTCCTTCGCGTAAAGGCAATTCGCCGTATAAGGTTTTAAGTAAACTGGATTTGCCACTACCCGTTTTTCCAATTAAGTAAGCAAACTCAGCGTTGTGAATGTCGATGTTGACATCGTGTAAAACCAAGGTGTCGTTTGTTTGAAAAATAAACGCATTTGTTAAGGAAATGACCGGGTCTGACATGAGGCAAATTTAGCCCAATTGTAAACGCTATTTTGTTAAATTTTCAATTGTCATAAAAGCCATATCGGGAAATATTTTTCCCAATATGGTATTTTATTTAAAATTATACGTACTTTTGTGGCGTGTTGCTTCGGTGGCATGGAACTACTTTAATGACGAGAATACTAAAAATATTAACCTTATCGGTTGTGCTATGTCTATGCACAATTCAATCATTTGCACAAGGAAACAGCAATGGAAATGGGAATGGTGGAGGAAATGGCTATGCCTTCGGATTAGGTGTTAATATTCCTGAAGTATCTATAATCGCACTTCGTAGCAATCAAAGTACAAGTATTTCATTAGGTCTTGATGGACCAGCAGAAGCTGGATTGGGTGCAACCAATACCATGGACAGTTCAATATGGGTCAATTACACCTTTGTCAAAGGGAAGAATACCCGGCCAAAAGCAAAGATCTATGCAAAAATAGGGTCAGGGTCAGTGCCAAGTGGAATGGAATTGAACGTCGAAGCCACGAATGCGACAAGCCATGGAAAAGGAAATAAAGGCACATCAACTGGTGAAATAACCCTTACATCCAGTGATCAGGCCATCATTGAAAATATCAAATCAGCCAACACTGGCAAAGGAGCGAGTCAAGGGCATAATCTGGTGTATAGCCTTGATTTATCCAACTACAATATTGTGAATTATTCCGCTCCAGTGGTTCTTACAATCGTTTATACTATTGCAGAATAGGGCCTAATAGCCTTATATTCGTGACAAACGTCGCGATCGTTGTCAATTAATAGTAGATTAGTATGCATCCTTATTGGGTTGTCTTGTTGTCTTACAGGATTCACTCAAACCCCTGCAACACCATCTACTGTATCCCATTCGCTTCAAATCCAAATACCACAAGTAAGTTTAGTTAATGTCATTGGGAATTCACACGTCAAGCTTGCCTTACAAGCTCCCATTGAGGCGGGTACATCCATAACCACAATCGATGTTGATTCAAGTTTCTGGTTAAACTACAGTTTTATTAAAGGAGGTGTTACTCAATCCAAAAATCATATTTATGCCCGAATCGCGAATGGATACGTACCTATGGGATTGTCCTTATCAGTATATGCCAAGCCATATCAGGGAATTGGTTTAGGAGGTTTTGGCATTTCTGTTGGTGCTGTAACCTTGGGGCAGAATGAACAGCGCGTTATTGAAAATATCTCATCGTGTTTCACTGGGACTGGTATTGGCAATGGTCATCAACTTGTTTACCAACTCAAATTGGACTCAGAAAAGTATGATTTGTTAGATTTCGAACAGTCTCAGCAAGTCTCTGTTGTTTATACCATTTCAGATTAAGTTTCTAATTTCTGGAAACAAAAAATTTGTGGTTAGGGCGGTGTTGTCATAATCCACTGGTAGTTTTCGTCAAGATAAGTGTCTGTTTCATAGTGAATTGTGAGTTTTATCAACAATTTGGCCTCGTTAGTATTGACTAGATGTAAGTAGTAGATTTTAAAACTGGTATAGTGGTTGGTGCATATTTGTAGAACCTTTCAGGCCATTTTTTTAATACTGATACTTAACAATGCGATTGATTAAACTATTTGTACTATGTACATTTTTATGCTTGTCGAATTTTACTGTATTCGCACAAGACGGAGAAGAAAACAACAACACAGTAGCCATTTCTATTCCTGAGGTAGCCATAATGGATATTGAGTCAAACGGGTCACAAAGTATTTCACTTGTCGTTGGAGCACCATCTGAAGCAGGTTTAATGATTGACCTAACTGCAGCCGCTGATAGTTCTCTTTGGTTGAACTATTCTTCGGTTAGGAGTAAAACAAATGAATCAGATAGAAGCATCTATGCTAAAGTGATAAGCGGAAGCGTTCCTTCTGGTTTAAAATTACGCGTAAAAGCCCAACCATACACAGGTTCTGGAGATGGAAACCTTAGGAGTTCCTGCAAATGGTACAAGTGGGCGTGTTTTGATAAATACGGATCGGAGGATAATTAGAAGCATTAAGACGTGTTACACAGGTGATGGTGCTGGCAATGGACATCGACTAGATTACTCGTTAGAATTCCGTAATAATCAATACAATAAGATTGATTTCGATGACTCGAACACCGTGACCGTATTGTACACCATTACGGATAATTAAAACATGGAAAACTCTTAATTGTCGAGAGTTTAATTTCTCCTAACTTTGCCGCCAAAATAGAAGGAGGAGAATTGAAATTAGCAGTACTGAAGGAAACGGACGCAGGTGAAACACGAGTAGCCATTGTTCCCAAATCAATTTCTAAATTAAAAGGCCTTGGATTTGAGGTTATTGTTCAAAGTGATGCAGGTAAAAATGCCGCATTTGCAGATGATGAGTACACCAAAGCAGGCGCTTCTATTGCGTCATCAGCAGCTGAGGCAATGTCTGGCGCTGACTTAATCATTAAAGTGAACCCGCCAACGAAGGAAGAAGTTGGCCATTTAAAAAAAGGACAAATCTGGATGTCGCAATTGTTTCATCGACTTAACGAAGAGTTGCTCGGTGATTTGAAAAATGCGGGTGTATCTGCTTTTAGTTTGGACGCAATGCCACGGATTTCAAGAGCCCAAAGCATGGACGTGTTAAGTTCGCAAAGCAACTTATCCGGATACAAATCTGTAATCACTGGTGCTGATCATCTAGGGAAAATATTTCCAATGTTGATGACGGCAGCAGGTACCGTAACTCCAGCGAAGGTGTTAATCTTCGGAGTCGGTGTAGCTGGGTTGCAAGCCATAGCAACAGCCAAACGACTTGGGGCTATCGTTCAAGCGACCGACGTTCGACCAGAATGTAAAGAGCAAACAGAATCACTGGGAGCGAAATTCATAACTGTAGAAGACGACGGAGTTAAAACAGAAGGTGGTTATGCAAAAGAGGTCACTGCTGAATATTTAGCCAAACAAAAAGAAGCCGTTAATAAGTCTTTGGCTCAAGCCGACTTAGTCATTACCACTGCGTTGGTTCAAGGGGCTAAGGCGCCGATATTGATCTCCAAAGAGCAAATTGAATTGATGAAAAATGGCTCTGTTATAATTGATATGGCTGTAGCTAAGGGAGGTAATACGGCATTGAGTAAACCAGATGAGGTAGTTCACCACAATGGAGTTAAGATCGTTGGGGTAAGCAATTTTCCAGCGCAAATTCCAACCAATTCAAGTGAATTGTTGAGTAGAAACATAGATACTTTTTTAGGCCATCTGATTTCTGATGGCAAGTTTAACTGGGACATGGAGGATGAAATTACCACAGGAACATTGGTAGTCAATAATCAAACTGCAACCGCTTAAAAACTGAAATTATGAATGAATTAATCGAATATTTTACAACCAATAAGGACATCGTATTTATCGTCATTTTGATGGTGTTTGTTGGAGTTGAAGTTATTGGGAACGTCCCAGCTGTATTACATACGCCTTTAATGTCTGGTGCCAACGCGATTCATGGCGTGGTAATCATCGGGGCTATTTTAGTGATGTTGGATTCTGAGCCAGACAATTATTTGGCTTTGTCTCTTGGATTTTTAGCCGTCTTTTTAGGTACACTGAACGTTGTTGGTGGATTTGTGGTGACGGATCGAATGTTGGAAATGTTTAAAAAGAAGAAGTAGGACTACTATTAAATCCATTACAAAATGAATATCGACTTAATACATATTATATATCTATTCGCATCGGTTACCTTTATTCTAGGGTTAAAGATGCTGAGTAATCCTAAAACAGCGAGAAAAGGAAACTTAATCGCTGCCCTAGGTATGACGCTTGCAATCGTTGCCACGATTGTCCTAAAGGAAAAAGAAGTAAGCCCAGTAATCTATTACCTGATCTTTGGTGCTATCGCGCTTGGAACAGTGGTTGGCTGGCTAACGGCAAAGAAGGTCCAAATGACCAAGATGCCAGAACTCGTATCTCTTTTTAACGGGATGGGAGGCGCCTGTGCTGCGTTAATCGGTTTGATTGAGTTCCCTAAGGTAGCTGCACACCATCCTGAGAAATTAGGTATCGTGCTTGCAGGTATGATTATCGGTTCTATTTCCTTCAGTGGAAGTATGATTGCCTGGGCAAAACTGAATGGTACGCTACGCAACGCCATCCGATTACCCAAATACAATATTTTAAATACCATTATCCTCATTGGAATGGTGGCATACGCGGTGTTTATCGTAGCTGCTGGAGCCTATGCTTCTATGCATCTATATTTACTATTCACCATTGCAATTGTCTATGGTGTCTTGTTTGTGATACCAATCGGTGGAGCAGATATGCCAGTAGTGATATCCTTATTAAACTCGTTTACTGGACTAGCAGCAGCTTTTGGTGGTTTCTTATACGACAACCAAGTGATGTTGACTGGTGGTATTCTAGTGGGTTCGGCTGGTACTTTGTTGACACTTGTGATGTGTAAGGCAATGAACAGACCTTTGTTTAGTGTCATTTTCGGCGCTTTCGGAGAAACTGCTGTAGCCAGCGGTGGAGGCGAAAGTCAGGGAAGTGTGCGAGAAGTGTCTGCGAGTGATTTAGCAGTTCAGATGAACTACAGCAGTAAAGTAATTATCGTTCCTGGATATGGTTTAGCAGTGGCACAAGCGCAGCACGTTGTGAAAGAACTGGAAACACTTTTAGAAGAGCGTGGGGTAGAAGTTGTCTATGCGATTCACCCTGTTGCTGGACGGATGCCTGGTCATATGAACGTTTTACTTGCCGAGAGTAATGTGGATTACGACAAGCTCAAGGAAATGGAAGATGTGAACCCAGAATTTGCCCAAACGGATGTTGTATTAGTAATTGGCGCGAATGACGTGGTAAACCCAGCCGCTAAAACGGATCCAAGTAGCCCAATTTTTGGTATGCCAATTTTGGAAGTGGAATCGGCTAAGTCGGTAGTGGTTAACAAGCGAAGTATGAATGCCGGTTATGCAGGTATTCAAAACGAATTGTTCTTCCGAGATAAGACAAGTATGTTGTTCGGGGATGCCAAAAAGGTGTTAGGAGAACTCGTAAACGAACTTAAGAACTTAGACTAGTACATTCTTCCTTTGTTATAATGTACACGCCACGCCTAAGGCAGATGTTGCGTGTTCATTAGTTTTAATAAACTTGCACCCACGTAAATGGGAAAGAAAAACAAGCTTGCAAAATTTGCCGAAATCAAAACGTTTGAGAATGTTTTCGAACACACTGAAGCGCCTAAAGGGGAATGGAACAAGGCATTTAAAAAGGACCAACCACTGGTGTTAGAACTTGCCTGTGGCAAGGGTGAGTATACACTTGGATTGGCTCAACTTTATCCAGATAAAAACTTTCTTGGCCTAGATATTAAAGGCAATCGTATCTGGAAAGGTGCCAAGCAGGGTTTAGAAATGGGACTCGAAAATGCGGCCTTCTTACGCTGCCAGATTAACTTGATTTCACAACATTTTGAACCAGGAGAGGTATCTGAAATATGGATCACTTTTGCTGATCCCCAACCAAGAGACGGGAAGGCTAAGAAACGTTTAACCCATTTGAATTTTATTAAACAGTATCAACATATTGGTCAGTCTCCATTAACGATTAACTTAAAATGTGACTCAACGTTACTATATGAATTTACCAAAGAGGTTATCGCTGAGAATGGTTTTAAAACATTAGTCGATGTAGACGATGTGACAGTTGGGAGGATCGTCCTGAAGAATTGAACATACGAACGTTTTATGAAAGCATGTGGTTAGAAGAAGGTAAAAAGATCAAGTACCTGAAATTCCAAGTGTAACAACTTTAAACAAAAGGCATAAAAAAAACCCCGACAATTGCCGGGGTTTTTTTATGGTGAGCTTAAAAACTCTTATAGTGGTAAATACTAGTTAGCAATAGTCACTCTCTGCATAGCAGAAGTGTTGCCATTGATTACTTGTACCATGTACACACCTGAAGCAACGTCAGTCATATCTACATTGTAAACACCGCTCGCGTCAGTGTTAACTGTTTTGATAGTCTTACCTGTTGCATCCATAATCACGATGTTTAAGTCGTTTTGTGGATCTAATACCTTCACATTGAAGATACCAGTGTTAGGGTTAGGATATACATTGAATACGCCGTTAGCTGCGATATCAGTTACACTGCTTGAAGGAAGATTAACTTCTACCATTTCACAGTGCTTAGAGATACAACCAGCGTTGTTGATGATTGCTAAACAAACTTCAAACTCATCTTTGTCAACATTAAGATACTTGTAATTAGGAGTAACGTCGTTTGAACGTCCACCGTCACCAAATGTCCAGTTGAACTGATTGGATTGTCCGTCTGTAGTTGCTTGGTTAGAGATAACCAAGTTTCTCCAGTTTGTAGCTGCAGTAAATGAAGCGTCAGACTTAGCATTAACAGTTACTGTTTTTGCAATTGAGTCAGAACATCCACCTGGAACTAAAGCCAATAGAGTTACTCTAAATGATTCAGTTACAGACTCATTACCTAACTTGTAGTTGTGACGAGGAGAAGTGTTAGTAGAAGTACTTACACCAGCAGCGTTAGCACCACCAAATCTCCATTCGTAATCTAAGTTACCTGCAGCAACGTCAGACTTGTTTGTGAATACTACTTCGTCTCCAACACATACGTTGTTTGCTACGAAGTCTGCTTTAGCTTGAAGTTTTACAACAAACTCTTTAGAAATCATATCAGAACATCCGTTGTCAGAAGAAACTTTTAAGCTTACATTCTTAACACCAACTGTTCCGAATTTGTGCTTGTCGTTTTCTTTAGTAGAAATCTTTTCGCCAGCAAAATCCCACTCAAAGATTGAGTTAGCACCTGATGGTAAAGATCCTTGTCTTGTAAATTCAACTGCAGTTTCAGAACATGCATCTGTATAAGTGAAATCTGCTTTTGGAGACTCATTCAATGTGAATGTTCTTTCAGTTTCATCTGTACATCCAAATTCAGATACTGCTTTCAATTTAACAGTGTGTGATCCTGGTGTTGCAAATGCGTGAGTTGGGTTAGATAAGTTAGATACACTACCATCGTTGAAAGTCCAGTTGTAACCAGTATTTCCAATTGCAATTGTAGATGCGTTCATGAACTCAATTTCTTCTAAGTTACATTTTCCAGATACTGAGAAAGCAGCAACTGGCTTAGCAAATTGGTTTGCATTCTTAGTTAAAGAAGTTGCACAACCTTTAAGTGAAGCTGTTAAAGTTACTTTGTATCCACCTGGAGCTGGGTATTTGTAGCTCTCATCTTTTTTCTTAGAAGTTGCTCCGTTACCGAAGTTCCATGTGTAATCAATTGTACCTGTAATACCTGAAGGTAAAGTAGTCATGTTTACAAATGTTACGTCATCACCAAAACAAGCGTTGTTTACTCTATAAGCTACAGTAGGTACTGGAGATATAGATACTTGTGCAGTTTTAGTGTACGTGAACTTAGGATAATCAAAGTTCCAAGCAGTCATAGTAACTGTGTAGTCACCATAAGTGCTGAATTTGTGAACTGGATCAGAGATGGTTGACATGTTGTTTTCAGTTCCTGAGTTTGGATCACCGAAATCCCAAGTGTATTCAGTAGCACCTTTGCTTTGAGTAGTATTGTTTACAAATGCAACAACGTCGCCGTCACATCCGTCTTTACCAACCCAATCAACTTGAGGAGTCGCAGGTACGTATACCCAACGACAGAAAGTAGAATCACAACCAGTGTTGTTATCAGTTACTGTCACACAAATAGCAACAGTTGAATCTTCTAATGAAGCAGATGGGTCGAATGCAACGATACCTTTAGCAGCTCCTGGAGAAGTGAAAGTAAGGTCAGAAGTCACGTCAACGCCACCTTGAGTCATTGCAGTAGCAACAGCTGTCCAATCAGTACCATATGCACCATTAGTATATTTAGAAGGGTTGTTGATGTTGTATTCAATTTGCTTGCCAGGAACAGTTACGTCTGGGTTGTTTATAGCGCCTTTGTTAAAATAACCTGGGAAGTTTGCTCCTTCAGATAATTCAAAGCTGTGTGGTGCTGGAGTAATTGTAATCGTAGTTGTTAAGACGTTGTTTGACGTATTGTCGTCACATGCTAATCCAACTTCAATCGTATTTACACCTGGCTCGTGGAATTCAGGAACCGCAGTGAAAGTGTAAGCAAAAGAAGAAGAAGCTTTTACTAAGTCGATAGTTTCATCAACTCTTACTTCAGCAGCTGTGCCTTTATTGATTGTGTAATAAACACGTGCATCTTCTAGGTCAACAGTTGAGCCATTGTTAAACGTAAATTTAATAGGCTCTGTATAACCACCACATTCTTTAACTCCTGAGAATACAAGGTTTGATGCATTGTGGTCATTGTAGAATTCAAATGCTCCTAAATCTGGACCACAAGCAGTTCTTTTGGTTTTAGCAAAATCTTCGTCTGCATATCCTGGCTGACCGTAGTTAGCAATAACAGGGTTTGTAGGAATGATGTTTCCTTTTGCCAAATCAGTAAACTTAGGATCAACTTCGATGTTGGTTTGATTGCCGATACTAGTTGCAAAAGCAGCTAAAGTAGCATTCTGGCCATTGGTATAGAAATAGTTGTTGGCACTAGTGTTGTTTACATAGAAGTCATTGTTTTCAATGTTCATGTCCTTGTAATTGTATGGCATATAGACAACGTAGTTGTAATAAGATGCACCACAGTTTCCGGTTAAAACAACGATGTTGTTCTTAACATTTACTTCGTTAAATGCATAATACATATAGGCATATAAACCGTAGTTGTAATAATCAACGTCATCATTCATGACAAATGTATTGTGCGTAATGTCTAAGTTGGTTTGGGTATAACCACCTAACATACCATAGTTGTAATAATCTCCAGTGTTGTTGTAATACGTGTTGTTTCTGAATGTACCACTCATGTAATAAATGTAGAAACCGTATACACCATAACCAGCGTCATTGTCGTGAACAGAGTTTCTTTCAACTAAGGCGTTGGTCGCATAGTAAGCGCAAATACCGTATACGTAGTAACCAGCAGTGTTGTTATACACTTCGTTGTCACGCATAACTAAGTTTGTAGAGTAGTAACCCATGTAGATGTTGTACAAGTAGTATCCAACAGAGTTGTTGTAAAACTTGTTACGTTGTACGCTAAGTTCAGTAGCATAATAACCCCAGTAGTTATACAAATAGTAATCTACGGCGTTGTCGTGCACTTTGTTGTCATCGATTTTGATTGGCATTGCACTAGTTCCTTGACACTGGTAAGCATATAAATAAATGTAGCTACCGGTTAGGTCATAAATGTCGTTTCCACTGATGCTAATCTGGTCAGTAGTAGTTCTTCCGTAATAACAGTAAGTTACGTAAGCATACGTATACGTTCTGTTGTTGTGGATTTTGTTGTTTTCGATTTTGTAACCGTTACAGTAGTAGAAGTACATAGTGTAGTAATATACGTTTTGTACATCGTTGTTGGTTACTTCGTTTGCGCCAGTAGTGGTGTAGTAAGCGCTAGAACCATATTCACAAACACCATAGTATGGACCAGTTGTTTTTGAAGTCGAACCATTCCACATTTTGTTGTTGTCAATTTTGTTATAGGAACCGTGTAATGCTGCTGAGTTTCCTGTAGTGCTGTTAGAGAAAACTACATAGCCAGTAGAGTTAGAAGTACCTGTGTATTTGGACATAATTAACTCACACCCTTTTACGGTGTTGTAGTTCGCTTGTTTCCAAATGTGGATACATCTTGTACCTGTTCCAGTACCTTGAGCATCAATGATTAGGTCAGACAACGTGTAGTAGTCTGCTCCATCAAACGTAAATACGGCTGAAGAAGAAGTGTTTACTACAGTCTCACCATTACCGTTGATAGTAATTGTGTTGCTTGCGCTCGCACCACTCGCAGCAGGAAGGGTAACTGCTTCTGAGTAAGGGCCTGAACCTTTAACAACGTCTACCACAACAGCGCCTTTTACTCCATTGGAGCTTAGAGCTGATGTTAGATCTGCAAAAGATTTGAAGTTTGTTCCACTTGTCGCGGAAGCCGAGTTAATGGTGTACGAACCACTAAGTTGTGCCATTGCCATTCCACTTACTAAAAGTAAGCTGGCCGACAATAACATTCCCCGATAAAGGGACGAAAGCCATTTCGTGTTGTGATGTTGTTTCATCTGTTTTTGTTAATTTTAAATTAATACTATTACCTACACAGGTGGTTTACCTGCACAACGAATGTAATAATAGACTACATGCAAATAATTCCTTAATTCAGCTCATCTCGCAGTGAAAACATCTTTTTTGTCTGAGAGGACGTTATTTTGCTGACATTGTTGAATAAGTGGGAGCTCTGTACTTCCCTGTGTTTACTGTGTAATATGACATTTATTTCCAAGTTTGTGACGGAATCCTAACATTTTTACGACAATACAGGATATTTTTAGTGAAATAAATCGACACAATCAGTCTTGCATCCCATGAAGTAGTTTTTTTTTCTGTATTTCATAATGTTATGCATATAAGTGGCTGGTAATGAACGTATTTGTTATTATCTATTTAACAGAGCTCAATTGTTGTATGTCTAATTGTATCGATATGCAGTGGAATATCAGGCTGAATTTGATTTCCGTCGGTATGGCGAAAATTTTCAAATAAATAGAAGAAAATGTTATGTCTGATGTTAAATGGTAGTAAAAAAAACTATTGCGAATGGTGAAATGTGAAATAAAAGTTGTTTGGTTAGGTGTTTTGTTATGATATTGGAATATTACACCAAAAATTGAGCAATTCGCCCATAAATCAATTATTATTTATTGCTTTGTGTTGATTATTTAACTGCCAACAATTGAAAGTGATAATAGTCCGATCTCGATACATATTTATGTAAGGGTAAATACGAGATTATGAATTTCCATTTAGCTCGCAGTGATGCGCACTAGTTCTACACGTTAAGTTAAACCTATATTATAGGAATTTTGGACGCTTCGAGTTTGCTGACACTCGGAGCGTTCTTGTTTTAGTCAATTACTAAACGCTGAACCGCGTTGTTTATCTTTAACAGGTAAAGACCAGATGTGAGTTCTGATACATCCAGAGATACTACTTGAGTGCCATAACCAGCAACATCCATACGATACACTGTGCTCCCTTTTGTATCAATTACTTTTAGCTCTGAGGTACCAATTCTATTCGCATCGAATCTTACTGTTACATGTCCATTAGACGGGTTTGGGAAAACTGCTAAGTTGTTTACCTGTGTTAAAAGCGGATCTATCGATGTATTGATGAGGTTGTCAACTTTGCCGAAATTACCTTGACTTAAATTATAGAAACTACCAGAATGTGTTTCTTCCAATCGCGTTGCTCTTACCATATAGTATAAGGTGCCTTGCGCTGGTGCTGTATGTGAAAACGTTGTGCCGCTCACCGGGTTAGGGTTTGCCAAAGTATATGGCCCTAATGAGTCCTTACTGTAATACACGTAATATCCGTCTACGGCATCCTTAGAAGCTGCCCAATGTAAATCAACCGTTTTGTTTCCATCTGATGTGCCCACAACTATAGTGGTTGGTGGTGCGAACACATGCATGCGCAAAGTTGGATCACCCATTAATGCTACGTGCACTTGATTGGTGAAGTAACCTGGACTATACAACGTTTTGTTATTCTGGGTTAATCGAGCACAATACCCAGCAGTTTGATTAAATGCCATTGGATAGAAATGCCAATTCGGTCTTCCAGCCCATGCATTTGTAAGTCCACCGTTTTCAACGGCTAGTGGCGCTCTTAAAAAATTATTTGAAATGTCCCAATTGCCAAAAAAGCTACCAAACAACATGTTGAAATAGGCGGCACCTTGGTTAGTGACAAAATTGTCCGTCGTACCAATACCACCCGCCGACGTATATGATCCTGGTCCTGTGCCGTAGGCAACGATGTATTGCTCATCTTTCAACGTTGACATAAAATCATTTTTATTAACGTTTTCAATACCCACCATCGCACCAAAACTGCGATATCCACTCGAGCCAAATTGTTCGTTGGCATTGGCGCCAAAGTTTTCGTCAACCAATGCTTTCTGCACAGGTGAAGAAACGCCATATCTGTAATTGTGATTTTTATTGATGTACTGTTTTGTAAGTTCTAGTTCTGATTTTGGAAACTTTGGCATTCTAGAAAGATCCACTCTGCCAATACCATATTTTACCTCACCAGGTAAAATGATTTGGTCAAATTTTCCGTCATCTGGTTCATTCTTGGTATGAGCACGAACTCCCGAAGTAACCGTGTAAAAATCACTCCAACTACCACTAAGTACGCCGTAATACGCATCTGCTGCCCAAGCTCCACAATGGTCTCCGCTCCCTTCTTTGTGTCCATCCGGTGGAACCGTCCAATAGGTGTCGGCGCAATAAATTCCAGAATAAGGAACGGCAACGTGGCCAAGTATATATACATGACTTAAGTTCGGATAGAGCTTGTAGTAGTCTTCAATTTTAGACTTAATGATGATATGGTCGGTGGCCTGTGAAACTACATATTCCACTATTTGGTTTCCGTCAGCGACTAAGTCCATACGCAATGTGCCTAGATCAGCGCCTAAGTCAGCTCCCAATGCTGAGTCAATTACCAGCAAAACAACACCTCTGTCATGAATGGCTTCAACTTGAGCGCCAGCAGTAGCATATCCATACCCTACAAGACCAGAAGCCCCAATTTTCTTAATTTGATAATCGTACGTTTTCCCTTTTTCTATTGCTCTGTCGACAAATGTTGAATCACCAGCGCTCAAAGTGGCATAGGCAGAACCCCATGCGTTTGCACCTAAATCTTTTCGGTAGACTTCGTAGCTTGTGGCATCGGTAGCTGGTAAGAAGTTTAAGGTAATAGCGGTTGCTTGACTGTTGGCTATGGCTTCAACAACAACGCTGTATTTGTCGGAACCTTGTCCGTATGAATAGCCCGAAACTAACAAGCCAATAAAAGTGTACAAAAGTTTAGTAGTGATTTTCATATTAAATCTATTGATAAAAACGAAGATAAGAAAACTGTCTATAGGCCTGTTTCCATCAATTGTAATATTATTACCAATTGATTGAAAACCGTCTAGTCGGTTAATCAAAGGCAAAGCTTTAGTAATTTTTACCTTTAATTACCGTTCTGACATGAAGTACAACATAAAAATGAGACCCTTTCTATTTCTTATCACAGCAGTATTTTTTGGCATTTTAACAAGCTTTACACAAAAGGAGAAAATCAAAAGGAATAAACATCTCCCAAAGTATTTTGTCGCAATTCCTCAGGGGGTTCTGTGGGATAAACAACATATGGAGTACACGATGTATGTTAACCCAAATCCAATAAAGGATTCTTGTGACGGATTTTATATTTCTGAATCCGAGGTCACCAATGGACAGTATCAACTCTACTTAAAGAGCTTAAAACGCAAAAATCAGATGGAGGCGTACCACAAGGCAAAACCAGATACGACTGTTTGGGGAGAAGCATTACGCAATGATGATCCTTACATGATGCATTACTTTCAGCACCCTGCATACAAAAATTATCCGCTAGTTGGTGTTACTAAGGAGCAAGCCAACAACTACTGTAAATGGTTAAGTGATTCACTTAACTCATCAAATACCAAATTGAAAGTGACCATAAGACTGCCAAGTCGTAGTGAATGGATCAGAGCTGCCAGAGGGGATAATAAAAACCAGTACTATAGTATGACCGGTCCAAAGTTGAGAAACTGGAAAGGCCTGTATTTGTATAATCACAAAGTGGTTGGGGAGCAAAATATTTATATGGATACAGAAACGAAACAGTACATGGTATTACCCAGATCAAGTATGTCTTATACGAATTTGGATGACGGGGCATTGATAACCACTGAAGTCAAATCATATTGGTCAAACGATTTTGGTACGTATAACATGTGTGGCAACGTTGCCGAAATGATTGCCGACGATTCGATTGCTTTAGGTGGTAGCTGGTTAGATCCTGGATTCGATATTCGAATAGAAAGTGCAAAACCAGCGACGAAACCAAGTTGTTTGATTGGATTTCGCGTGGTTGCCAACATCAAGCCCGTTTCAGATTAACTGAAAATGTTACATATTTGAGTCTTATAAGAAATCAATGAACAAATTAATTATTGCAACTACTGTTTTAATAGCGGGACTGGTATCCTGTAATCTTTCAAAAAAATCAGTGGACACTACAGCCGAAGTAGAATTCACTTGTGATGATAAAATCACCTATACGAGTACGGTGAAAGGAATTTTTGATGCAAGGTGTACCGGCTGCCATAGTGGTTCTAAACCTGCCTACGGCATTGACTTAACAACTTACGAATCGGCCTCAAGCGTTGTCGATAAAAGACTGACTTGTGTAATCGGTTGGGAAGACAACTGTAATAAAATGCCACCATCAGGAGGTCAACTATCTGCGGTGGAGCGCCAACAAATTCAATGTTGGATAGACAACGGGAAGAAGCTCTAGCGAACGATAATGCGTTTGGACGTCAATCCCTCCAGCGTTTGAAGTTGTAGTACATAGATGCCCCTTGGGATAGTTTGAACATCAATGACTACATAACCTACAAATGTGCTGTGTAGTACTTGTTTACCTTGCAAACTAATAAGACTTGCCTGTACCTCATCCTCTGAATTTAACGAGACAAAAATGACGTCACTAGAAGGATTAGGATAAACGGAAAGGCCATGCAAATCCAACTCAGATACAGAAGAATTTTTGTCTCTGACATGAATGTAATTCGTTTTTGTTTCAGTAGTGCTGCCGTTTTTGTCGCTAGCAGTTAGGGAAACATCGTACCAACCTGTATCTTGAAAAACGACAACGGGGTTTTCATCTGTTTCAGAAGTGCCATTAACGAAAATAAATCCAGTGGTAGGATTCAAACTCCATTTGTATGTCAAACCTTCTCCTTCTGATTTATTGGTAAACGAAACAACCACACCTTGTTTAGGACTTACTCTGTCAGATTCGAAGTCAACAACTATAGGCGTGACCTTCGACCATTCATTTCGATATTGAACCGACGTTGCGGTAAAGTTGCCCAAAACTTCATTGCCAGTAACAGTCAGCATTGGAATTTTTTCTGTCGTACTTAACCATTTGTATTCAATCCTAGTAATCGTTTGACCGAAGTTGATAGACGGCGTCGAAACTTTAATAGAATCTAATTCTGTAATGACGCTTTTAACTCGAATACAAGCAACGTTTTTGGCATAGGGCGTTGATATTTTTCCCCAACCGTCTACGGTAGTGACACGGTTGCCAGATCTATAGAACGAACCAATTTTTATTCCAGCCGAGATAGGTACTTCTACATCAAATGTAGTTGTGTCTGTGTCGCCATATTCCAACGGAAATACATAAATTTCATCAGGGTCTGTATGTTTACCAGTTTGTGGAATGGGTAATGCCGCAAATTGAAAACCGATACCCACATCGCGATAGGAAGCGCTTGAATTCTGATAGAAGCTATAGATGTTTTTAAATTGAAACGCACTAAAACCGATTGTGTCGAGTAGTTTTTTGCCAAAAGTGGTGAAACCAAAACTCAAAATATAGGGAGTTTTTAAACTCGTGATGTACTCTTCAGTACCGTCATCCATGTTTACTAATCCTGTGTAATCCCAAGAAACATCAGCTCCAGTTTTAGAAACATCGACGTTTATAGGTCGAGCATTTGAAAATTCAATTGCGTCACCGCTGCCTGGCATATGGTCCTTGGTTATGGTTATTTGGCCGAAAACTGATCCAGCGTACATCAAGACTAAAAGGATTGAATTGCGTAACATTGTGTAATATTATTACTGTAATTTTTACGAATTTAAGGATTGATAGCTTAGGAATGAGAAAGTACTTGAAATATGGCTTTTTGCTGGGATTAATACCAGTTTTTTGTTTGAGTTTTGGACAGAAACCCATTGGCCATTTTACCTGCGGACACGCCAATAATCAATTAATGTCGTCGACCAAGAAAGCGAATAATTTCGATGTTTTACACTACGATATTAACCTAGATTTTACGGACTTTGCTAATCAAAGATTTTCTGGCTATACAACAGTAACAATCAGTGCTGAAGCTTCTATAACCGAAGTGCAATTGCAATTGGAGGGGTTGACAGTCGACAGTATTGTGCACGACTCCCAGCGACTAAATTATTCGCGAACTGGGATACATTTAGACATAACTTTAGCGAAAGCACTCAAGGCTGAAGAACAGGCCAAGATTGATATTTATTACAACGGTAAACCTGAGAAAGATGCGTCGTGGGGTGGGTTCTATTACTCTGGCGAATATGCCTTCAATTTAGGCGTGGCGTTTACATCAAACCCTCACAATTACGGACGAGTTTGGTTTCCATGTGTCGATAATTTTACGGACCGAGCTACATACACGTTTGCCATAACAACAACCACGGATAAAAAAGCACTGTGTAACGGAATCTCAAAAGGTGTTACCGTTCATGGAAACGGAAGTCAAACCTTTCATTGGGATTTGAAGCAACCCATACCCACTTACCTTGCTAGTGTGGCTATTGCACCATACGCACTCACTCAATACGATCATAACGGTATTCCTGTTATTCTGAGTTGTTTGGAGGAAGATTCAAGTAACATGATGAAGTCATTTGAACACCTCAATGGTTGTATCGATGCCTATTTGGATCGCTATGGCACACATACTTTCGATAGGATTGGTTTTAATGTTGTGCCGTTTAACGGTGGGGCAATGGAGCATGCAACCAACATCGCATATCCACTTTTTGGTGTTGATGGTGAATACACCTATGAAACGTTATATGCGCATGAGCTAGGTCATCATTGGTGGGGTAATACAGTCACTTGCCGTACTGCAGAAGATATGTGGATCAACGAGGGCTGGGCTTCGTATTCTGAAAGAATATTTTTAGAGTGGATTTACGGTAAAGCGCGATATGACGAAGACATTTCAGCCAATCACCGAGCGGTCTTACATTATGCGCATTTGCGAGACGGCGACACCTTACCCGTTTCTGGAATAGGTCACACCAATACGTATGGAAGTCATGTATACGACAAAGGCGCAGACATGGTGCATACACTACGAGGGTATATGGGTGATTCTTCGTTTTTCGAAGCGGTCCAATCTTTTTTGGTCAAGTACAAGTTTCAGGATGTTTCAAGTCAAGATCTTGAATCACATTTTCAGTTACATACTACACGAAACTTAAATTCATTTTTCAAAAACTGGATTTACAACCCAGGATTTCCGCATTTTAGTGTTTTAGGCTATAGTTCTAAACGAAACGGAAGTAAGTATGCTACGACCATTCATATCGGACAAAGGCTGCGTTTTGCACCAGTATATTTTGAAGATGTTCCCATGGACATTACCCTTTATTCGAGTGATTTTAGAACAGAAACGTTCAACGTTAAATTGGGTAAGGAACGTCAAGAAATTTTAATTACTACAGACTTTGTGCCGACCTATGTTGCCTTAGATATTCATAAAAAAATCAGCGACGCCATTACCGATGATGCCTTCATGGTATCGGATACAGGTACAATCAATTTTGGTAATGCTATGATGACGATGAAGGTCAAGCAAAGCAAAGACTCATCCTTTGTTCGTGTCGAACATAATTGGGTGGGTGCAGATGCTTATTTTAATGACGGCAAACTTCCATTTGTATCTAGAGAACGATACTGGACGGTTGACGGAGTTTGGAATAAAGGTTTTAAAGCTGACGCAACTATAGAATATTTTGGACGTGAAACTGGATCTAATTACCTGATAGGGTATCTTGATGTAGACTTAATACGTGGAACAGAAGAAAACCTTGTTCTCATGTACAGGTCGAGTCCGAGCGCCCAATGGGGAGTCTGTAAAGATTACACTTGGGAAATGGGCTCAAAGTTCGACAAGCGAGGGTCTTTCACGATTCACAATGTTCAAAAGGGTCAGTACGCGTTTGGCATCAATGAGGCAAGTCGCTTATCTGTAAAATCAGAAGCAACGCTTTCAGATAGATATGTAACTGTTTACCCAAACCCAACAACAGATTCGCTCAACATCACCATCGAAAAAGCCTTAAACGGCGTTCTGGAAATTACAGATGGAAGTGGAAGATTGGTCAAATCAGAGAAGATACTTTCAGATAACGAAAACAAATCATTTGACGTCTCTGAATGGGCTCCTGGAATTTACTACGTTGGCGTTGTCATCGAAAATAGGCCGTACAATCCCAAGCTGGTTTTAGTCCGATAGTTGGTAGCTCCATTTACCGTGGGATAGTCCCGTACATCGCACGGAGAAGTGAATAGTACATTGAATGATTTGCGTGATATGTTGCGCCAAATGTTTCCAATTGGCTAATACGTATACCAAGTTATATATTCAGATAGTGTTTGCAGCCAAATACCGCGAACGCTTAATCCATCCATCATGGAAGGTTGAATTGCACAAGTACATGACTGGAATCATCCAAAAACAAGGTCACTTGCTAATTGCGATTAACGGAGTAGAGGATCACGTTCATATATTGGTGGCGATGAGGCCACATCAATCACTTTCGGATTTGGTTCGTGATGTTAAATCTTGTTCATCAAAATGGATAAATGAACGAAATCTTTTAAACCATCCTTTTTACTGGCAAAGAGGATTTGGAGCTTTTTCATATACCCCAGAAGCAGTGCCTAATGTCATACGATACATTGATAATCAAGAAGCACATCATAGAAAGGTGCATTTAAACGAGGAATATAAGAGCATGTTGGAGCATTATGACATCACCTATGAGGAACAGTATCTGTTCAAGTTGGAGGATTAAGGGCAGTCAAAGTATCCTTTGTGCCAAGGAATCATCGCGTTGATATCGCATGTGTCACCCCTCTGGGGCAAACATCACTGTGCATCCATTGTGATATGAGGTATGACCGCTCTGCGGCCAATCACAATCAGAAATGATCATTTGCAAACAAAAATGGTCATCGACAATGATAAATTTTAGTTGCATTCGACAAGCTCCAGAGGAGCTCCACGCGGCATCGTGAATGATGCAGGATGAAGAGAGCTCCAAAGGGGTAACATCACTGTGCATCCATCGTGATATGAGGTATGACCGCTCTGCGGCCAATCACAATCAGAAATGATCATTTGCAAACAAAAATGGTCATCGACAATGATAAATTTTAGTTGCATTCGACAAGCTCTAGAGGAGCTCCACGCAGCATCGTGAATTATGCAGGATGAAGAGAGCTCCAAAGGGGTAACATCACTGTGCATCCATCGTGATATGAGGTATGACCGCTCTGCGGCCGGTCACAATCAGAATTGAACATTTGCAAACAAAAATGGTCATCGACAATGATAAATTTTAGTTGCATTCGACAAGCTCTAGAGGAGCTCCACGCGGCATCGTGAATTATGCAGGATGAAGAGAGCTCCAAAGGGGTAACATCACTGTGCATCCATCGTGATATGAGGTATGACCGCTCTGCGGCCGGTCACAATCAGAATTGAACATTTGCAAACAAAAAATGGTCATCGACCATAAAAAAATTTAGCTGCATTCGACAAGCTCCGGAGGATCTCCGCCTATCAGCATGAGTGAAACAGCCCCAGAGGAGCTCCACCACATAACACCTATGATGCAGAAATGCCTGGCCCCAGAGGGGTCAAACCTCATTCAGACCTCAGACCAATCAATAGGAGTGAGGGAGAGACTTTCAAGATAAGCATTGCATTTAGAAAAATGTTTGTTGCCAAACCAATGCCCTTTGTTAGCACTTAAAGGGCTTGGGTGACCGCTTTCTAAAACAAGATGTTTGTCGCGATTGATGTTTTTGCCTTTGCGCTTCGCGTATCCCCCCCATAACAGAAAGACTACATTGGACTTTTGCTCATTGATTCGATCGATGACAGCATCTGTGAATTTTTCCCATCCTTTGTTTTGGTGAGAACCTGCTTTGTGCGCTTCAACCGTCAATGTAGCGTTTAAGAGCAAGACACCTTGTTTTGCCCAGTGACTGAGATCTCCATGAGAAGGTATCGGTAATCCTAAATTGGTTTCAAGTTCTCGGTAAATGTTGACAAGCGAAGGAGGTGTTTTAACACCTTCATTCACCGAAAAACATAGTCCATTTGCTTGGTTCGGACCATGATATGGATCTTGCCCAATAACAACTGCTTTGACTTGTGATAGCGGACATGCATCCAAAGCAGCGAAAATCTTTGAACCGGGAGGGTAAATGACTTTTCCATTCTTCTTCTCCTCTGTGAGAAACTGTTTTAAAGTCTTAAAATAGTCAGAGTTGAATTCGTCTTTAAGGACTTTCAACCAAGATGATTCTAGTTGGATACTACTGCTCATCCACTTCCTCCTGAGGGTAATATGGACTTGGCTTTACCAGTTTGTTATACATGAACCACGCGGAACCTGCCAACAAGACAACAAATATGAATAGTGCAATAAGTTTCTTAATCTGTGATGATTTCATAGGAAATAAAAAAGCCCAACAAATGTAACTTGTTGGGCTCAAAATTGTTTAGTGTAGATTAATTTCCGTCGTTACCCAAGAAGCTATAATGCTCACTGAAATATAGCATTTGCTCTGCATACCCTTGGTCATGAGAAACTTTCAAATCTTCAAATGCATCTCCGTTCATAACTGGTGTCAATGTTGGTTGAACAAAACCACTGTATGGTGCAAGGTTGAATTGCTCATATCGCGCAATCACTTCTTTTAATAAAGCTTGGTCAGCTTGAATACCGTATCCTTCCACCAAACTTTCAGCAGCGGCAAAGTCACCTTCAGATTTTAACCTCTGAATTTCACGAAGTAATTGACCAAAAAGGTTTCTCAATTTGTCGTAGTCATTTACAACAAAATACGTTTTGCCATCTTTAGTTACCTTTTCAATAACGTTGTCTTCTTGCCCTTTTTCATAACACCACTGAGCGATAAGTTGTCTGTTTCTCATATGGTCTTCTTCCACATTATCTCCTGGCTCAAGTCGACGCAATTGTAACATCATGCCATTCATGATGTAGCAATCATACTCTGCTTTTCCAACATCTAATGATTCCATTAAACCTAGGTCAACAAGTTTTTGGTCGTAGATGTAATATAATGCTACAAGATCAGCACGCGCCTCTTCTAACGTGTTGCTGTAGTTTTTCAACGTTTCTTTTGGAGTACCCACACCTTCATTGATTTGACCAGAAGCGTGACCGATTACTTCGTGCATTGCAGTATGTAACTTGCCAGCTAGTTTGCCGTATTTCTTCACTCTTTCTTGAGATTCTTTTGATAAATAGAATTCTTCAGTAGACCTGCTTCCGGAAGCGTCGCTGTATGCCTGTACAATGTTACCCAAGCTCACAGACTTAGAACCGTGATTTGCTCTAATCCAGTTGCTGTTTGGTAAGTTCACTCCAATAGGAGTTGAAGGAGCAGCATAGCCACTTTCCATAGCAGTATTCACTACTTTATAGCTTACGCCAACAACGTTCGCTTTTTTATGACTGTCCATGATTGGAGAGTTGTCTTCAAACCATTGAGCGTTCTGACTCATAATCTGCATCTGCTCTGAAGCTTCAAAGTCTTTAATTTCAATAATTCCTTCAAATGCTCCCTTGTAACCAATGGCATCTCCATAAACTTCGATAAAACCAAGGATGAAGTCAATGTCTCCATCTGTTGAATTGATCCACGCCAGATTCGTTTTATCCCAAGTGTTTAAGTCGCCAGTTTTGAAATACTCAATTAACAAAGAAAGGTGGGCTGCTTGTTTTTCATTTTCAGCAACAGGAACCGCCTTTTCTAACCAGTAAACCATTTTTTCCATGGCCGCTGAATATAGACCACCAACGCGGTAGGTGAGGTCTTTTAACTTGCCGTTTTCTTTTACTAAACGAGAGTTTAATCCATACTCAATTGGAGTTGTATCTCCTTTGGTCATCTGACCTTTATAGTGGTTGATGGCTTCTTCTTCAGAAATTCCGTCACCGTAGTAATTGTTAGCGGAAGCTTTGATTTTGTCAAAACCTTTGTCTTTAACCACTTTTTTCGCAGCGACTGTATCGTCGAACAGCACTGGCTTTAATTTGCCAAATAGTGCTTCTGGAGTTTCTCTTTCTAACACCGGCCATTTAGCACCGTTAGAATTTGCTACCAATTCGTCGAAATAGGTGTATTCAAACGCAGGAATAATTTTTTTCTCAGAGTAATGATGGTGTATTCCATTACTAAACCAGATGCGTTTCAGGTAAATTTCAAAGTTTTTCCAGTCTTCAGTCGTCTTATCACCAGAATAGTTCTTGTAAATCTCCTCTAATGTTCGACGAATTTGAATATTGTGTTTGTAGTTAGACGCATATATAATGTCACGACCGCTTAACGCAGCTTGAGATAAATAATAAACCAATTCTTTTTGCTTTGGAGTCAATTTGTCTAGCCCTGGCACTTGATAGCGCAATACCTGTAAGTCGGCAAATCTGTCCACCTTTACATCAAATGATGTTGTATCCGCAGCGGTTTCTTCCGATGCTGGGGGTGCTGAATTGCTCTTACATGAAGCAAGCCCAACCGCGATAGCAATAAATAATACAATCTTGTTTGTCATAATATTTTGAAATCTCTTTTTTTGTACTCGTGCAAATCAACTATTTTTTTTTGATAAATAGATAGACGACCTGCATAAGCCCAAATCTTAAGCACACATGCTATATTATTTTATAAAATTTTCACTCCTACTTTATTCAAGGATATATTTTAAACGAATATATATTTATGGTGCGTCGAATATCCCACAGGATAAACCAGTTTTCTTAGCCTCAAATCATAGCAACGGATTTTTAGACGGAACAATGGTGAGTGCTTTGTTATTTCCAAAGGCGACCAGAATTTTTGTAAGGGGAGACGTCTTTGGACCGGGCTGGGCCAATTTTCTTTTAAGGAGTCTCAAGTTAATACCTATTTATCGTGCGAGGGATGGCGACTCTCGACAGAATGCAAAATCAAACAACAGAAGCTTTGATCAGCTGTATGAAGAGTTTCAAAAGAACAGAATAGTCCTCATTTTTCCAGAGGCGGATGCACAAATAGAAAAACGATTACGCCCATTGAAAAAAGGCATGGCGCGGATGATTATCGACATGCAGTCGCGTGATGATGGGAAAATGGAAGTTGCTGTAGTGCCATTTGGGTTGAATTATACGCATTACAAAAGACATCGAAATGAGCTCATGATTAGTTTTTCGACACCAGTTTACCTGAAAGACTATGTGGTGGAAGGAGAAACTGAACGAGAAGCATTCAACAAAATGACGCTTGATGTAGGCGAAAGGATTAAGCGGGAAATGGTGGATGTCAACCAAGGTGATGAAGCCATTACGGAAACGGCGTTGCGGATCATTCGCAAAGAAAGAAGTGAACCCATACTGAAGTTTTGGTTTAGGTCGAATGAACGGTTAAGATCTGAAATCGCAGTTTCTGAACAAATAAAAGCCAGTGATAAAAATAGTGAATTACGAAAAGCAATAACTGCTTATCAGACTGCTCTTGATACGTATAAAACGAAAGAAGAAGGTTCTAAGCCGTTGAAGTTTTGGCAATACCTTTTTATTCTAGTTTTTATTATTCCTTCGTCGCTTTCATGGCTCGTAATGAGATGGGGACTGTTTTTTGGAAAAAGACTGGTGGAAGCTAAAGTGAAATTGGACGAGCTATACGAAAGCATATATTTTGGTGTAGGCTTGGCTTACAATTGGATAATGGTGATTGTAGGCTACCCACTATTTGGGATTTTATTCGGATGGAAAGGATTCATTGGTTGGTTTGTTTTTCGCTGGTTGTCCATTCCATACCAACATTGTATGGACATGCTTCAACAGTTCAGAGCCGCCAGAAATTGGCGTAAATCAAATGGCGAGCTAGATTCTTTACGAGAAACAGTATTGTCTCAATTAAACCGATCCTAAGGTTTTTCGATACACCTCAAAGCACTAATTTTGCGGCATGCCTAGCATTGGTTTCTATACCCTCGGATGTAAGCTGAATTTTTCTGAAACATCAACCATTGGCCGTCAAGCCAAATCAGAAGGATTTTCTGTCGTTGATTTCACTGAACAAGCGGACATCTATGTCATTAATACGTGCTCTGTCACGGATAATGCAGACAAAAAATGCAAAAGAGTTGTGAAAGAGGCCAAAAAAAGAAATCCTGAATCGTCGGTTGTCGTCATCGGTTGTTATGCCCAATTGAAGCCCAAAGAAATCATTGAAATTGACGGTGTCGACATGGTTCTCGGTGCCGCAGAAAAGTTCAATTTGATGGAGCATCTGACCAAACTAGAAGACGAAAGAAAACTAGTATTCAATGCGAATATCAAAGAAACCAATGTGTTTATTCCAGGTTTTTCTGTGGGAGACAGAACACGTAGTTTTTTAAAAGTCCAAGATGGTTGTGATTATTTCTGTTCTTTTTGTACGATTCCATTGGCGCGAGGTAAAAGTCGAAGCAATACAATAGCCGAAACAATCAAAGTAGCAGACGATGTAGCCGCAACTGAGGTTAAGGAAGTAGTATTAACGGGTGTCAACATTGGTGATTTCGGAGTCGATACAGAAGAAACATTTTATGATTTAGTTGTTGCATTAGATGAGGTTGCGGGTATAGATCGTTTTAGAATCAGCAGTATCGAACCTAATTTATTAGAAGATAGCATCATTGAATTTGTTGGCCAATCAGAGCGATTTGTTCCCCATTTTCATGTGCCATTGCAAAGCGGAAGCGACGAAATTCTAACCAAAATGCGTCGCAAATATCTCAGTGATTTATATGTGGATCGTCTAGCCGCGATAAAGACTGCCATGCCTCACGCATGCATAGGCGTCGATGTCATTGTAGGTTTTCCAGGTGAAACCGAAGCACATTTTACCGAAACGTATAACTTCTTAAAAGACCTGGATATAAGTTATTTACACGTCTTTCCATATTCCGAAAGAGCCAATACCACTGCAAAAAAGTTGGTTGGGAAGGTGCCTAAGGCCGAGAAGACACGTCGTGCAGATATGCTGCGAATTCTCTCTCAGAAAAAACGAATGGCGTTTTATCAAAACCACCTTGGTGAGACTCGAACCGTTTTATTTGAAGGCGAAAACAAAGATGGTTTGATGTACGGTTTTACTGATAATTATATTAAAGTAGGTGTTCCGTTCGATCCGGATTTGGTCAATCAGTTGGTGGAAGTGCAATTGGATTCGATTGGAAACGATGGTGTGGTCTCTGTAAGAATTTTGGAACTAACGTAATATCAATGTTGTCATTTTCAAGCCAGGGCGTCACTTACTTCACACAATCCAATATTCATCCATTAAACAGCTGTGCTGACCTAAAAGTAATTAGCTAAATCCACATTTTTTAAGGTATTTCGCACGAATTAGACATATATGTTTCCAAATTTTTATCACTTTTTCAAAGACCTATTTGGCATTGAGATCCCAGCCTTCGTGTTCATCAACACATTTGGGTTTTTCGTTGCCATCGCATTTCTATTGGCGAACTATACCATGCGGTTGGAACTTAAGCGCAAGGAGGAAGAAGGCCTTTTGGTTGGAATGCCTGGTAAACAGTGGTTTGGGAAACTTCCATCGGTCATGGACTACGTCACCAACGGAGCCTTAGGCTTTGTATTTGGGTGGAAATTTTTACACTTATTCTTTAATGCAAAAACTTTTTTCGATGACCCTCAAAGCCACATCCTGAGTGGAGAAGGGTCAATTTTGTTAGGCGTATTAGGAGCAGCGGTTGCAATCGGGTTTAAGGTGTACGATGCCAAAAAAGTGGCAAAGGAATACCCAGATCCGGTATTAAAAGACATCACCATTCATCCCTACCAAAGAATGGGAACCATTACCATTGTGGCAGCTATCTCTGGTTTACTTGGGGCAAAAATATTTGACCACATGGAGGATTGGCAAGAGTTTATTGCAGATCCAATCGGCGCGTTTAGCGACCCCTTTAGTGGATTAACTTTTTACGGCGGATTGATTTGCGGTGGAGCGGCAGTACTATGGCTTGCTAAGAAATATAAAATTGGATGGAAACACATGTTGGACGTCGGTGGACCAGCCATGATGTTGTCGTATGGGTTTGGACGTATCGGTTGCCATGTGTCGGGAGACGGCGACTGGGGGGAAGTGAATCCGTTAACAAAACCTTCCTTTCTTCCAGATTGGATGTGGGCGTATACTTATCCTAATAATGTGGCTGGGATCTGCGATGCAGAAGCACATATTGGTTGTCCGGAAGGACAAATACCAGAATTGATTTTACCTGTGTGGCCAACGCCGTTCTATGAAGCTGTAATGTGTATCGGTTTGTTTTTTGTTTTGTGGTATCTGCGCAAACGCATTACTGTTCCCGGTGTTTTATTCAGTGTTTATTTGTTTTTGGCTGGTTTTGAAAGATTCTGGATTGAGAAAATTAGAGTGAACAAGGTGTACCAAATTGCTGGAATGGAGATTACCCAAGCCGAACTGATTTCAGTTGGAATGATGTTGGGCGCCGTGGCATTGTATTTCTTTGTACGATATACGGATAAAAACAATCGTAATCCAGATACATCATCTGCAGAACCACCGTCGACATAATTCTTTGTATTTTTGGGTTATGCGCTACCTGCTGACCATGTTGCTTTGTTTGTTGTATGGTTTAGGCTTCAGCCAAACCAAGATGAAAACGAAATGGATGCCGTACATCGGTATTGGCCAATCTCACTTGATTCATGAGGCCGAACAACGTGTTTGGAATTACAACCACACATTTTACGATAAATTTGAAGCCCTTCCTGCTGACGAATTTGAAGCTTATTCCTTAAATTCTACTGAACTTCCTGTACCCACCAATTTTCAATACTATATAAAATTCGGCCTGTATAGGTGGCTGAATCAGACGGGTAGACTTCAATTAGGCTTCAGTATGTTTAACACGAATCTGCATTCCCCAAACTTATATAAACTTGCATTTTCTGATATGATTGATCCTGAACGAGGCTTTACTATGTCATCGGGATATAGTATTGGAGAAATGAAGGTAGTGTACAACAATTTGTCATTTGAAACGGCTTATTTCATTGAGCAAAAATTGGATAAAGTCAATGCGGCACATCGTTTCGGACTTGGTCTTAATCTGAATGTTGTTTTAAAAAGTCAATTCTTTATTTATTCAACTCCTTTTGTTTACCCCAACACATCAGAATATGTTGAGTCAATGGTCGCTTTTTACTCAGATACAGACATTGGCGTCAAGCACAAAGCAATGTCGTTGTATCCAACATTTTATTACGAATATAGAGCGGTTGAAAGCCAGCGCGCTGAATTATGGTTGACCGGAAGTTATTCAGATGGACTAAAACTTATTCCAATGAAAGACCGGAAATCTGTTAAACAATCGCAGAATATCAGAAATTCATTTATCCGTATCGGCTTAAAATGTATCTTGAACCGAAGTTAGTTTACTTTCGGTAGATCTATCTTAAACTTCCAAATATGTATCGGGTTCCTATCCTCGTTTGTGAAGAATTCTTCGTCATAGACGGTTAAAACACCTTTGTGGTAATGAATGGCTTGGATGTTCTCAAATTCATTAATGCCGTTTAGTTGATCAACAATATTGACACCTTTTACCCCAGAACCAGCCACAGTTCTAATCGATGTTCCATCCCACAGCATAACGTAGTTGTCTGAATAAAAGAAAATGTTTCCATCTTTTGTACTTGTAATTAGTCTGTCCTCAAATATGTCCTCTTTGTCATAGGTCAAACCAAGTTGGAATAGGGTCTCGGTGTTATATATTCTAAGATCACGATTGTAATTCGTTTTTGTAAAGGCATGATTGCCATTGGCATAAATAACGATTGATCCTTTGTCCACTGAAAACAATTGGCAATCACCGTCTTTATGAAGAACTTCCTCAATGTGTAAGATTTCTTTTTTGAGGAGGTAACCACGGCTCTGAGAATAAAGACAGTACTGTCCGTTGCCAGATACATCTTCCTCATAAGTAAGGAATGAAAAATCTTTGCGCACATCTGTGCCAACAAAACCCATAAAGGTTAAATATTTGACCACCTCTGTGGTGTCTGGATAGTAATGCCAGTCAAAATAATGACTTCCATTCTGATTTAAAATGCGCACATTCTGTAAGCCATCTTTCACCATTCTTTCAGGCCAATTCATTTGAACGGTATATAATTCTCCTGAATCAGTGTAACCTGATGAATTTACTCGGTGAATTCGTTCGGCTCCCCACATTTGTATTGCATAGATATCATAAATGCTGCTTCCAGCGTCACCTATTCTTGTCCGGTCTTCAACTATTTCATAACCAATGATTTGAGCAGATAGCCTTGGATATTTGTTCACCCAACCTAATTGAAACTTTTTGAAAATAGAATCACAGATAGCTTCTGCGGTTTTAAATCTTGGATTGTCGGCCAGCATTAGTCTTCTTACGAAATAAGCAGAAGCATACTGAGACATTTGGCTGCTATCTCTTGGATACTCAACAGGAACACATTCACAATTGTCATGTATGTCCAATTGTTGAACGTCAAATCTGTCTGATTCTGGTATGGCATTGTTAATGGAAGCCAACAGTTCTAAGTATCTTTTTTGCAGTGTAGCCATCTTGGATTTTTCTGGGAAAGAGGCTACGACGCTCATACTAGCCATGTCAGCAATATATTCATGGCAGTTCAACGGTTCCATTTTGATACTTTGACGATGCGCCAAATGGTGTCCTAGTTCATGCGACAACAACATCAAAACATTGTATTGGGCCATGGCCATAGCGTCTTTTTGGTTTTTGAAAAACGAGTCAGGATCCCAATTTGATTGTGTAAGATGTTTGCTCCAGGTTTTCCAATAGGTTGACAACTGGTATTTTGTCGGGTAAGCGCTAACAGAGATAACCGGACTTTTTGTGTTGTTGTTATAATAGTTATAGAGGGCAAAAGGAGAAACTTGATGCCAACGAAGCCGTTCACTAATAGATAAGTTGTTGTCTCGAAAATGCCATTCCAATAACTCTGTAGTTCTTTTATAATCATTTGATTGGATGGCTTTGTATAGGTACATATCAAATGACTTGCCTTTTGCTGAACTCGTGAAATAGGTAGAGAGCAAAAAGAGGGTAATAAGAAGCGATGATAGTTTCAGTTGAGGTGTTCCAGTTCGACTCATGTCGTCGAAAATAGTTTAAAATAATAAGTCTTAATTGTTAAGGCTTTTTCCAACCAAGTAGCCACCAGTCCACGCTGCCTGAAAATTAAACCCACCAGTTACGGCATCAATATCTAATACTTCTCCAGCGAGGTAAAGATTCGGAAAGTGTTTGGCGCTAAAGTTGGTAAAATCAATTTCATTTAAATCAACTCCTCCGGCTGTAACAAATTCATCCTTATTGGTACTTTTACCTGTGACTTGTATCGAACATTTGATCACTAAGTCAACCATTTGCTGAATTTGTTTCTTGCCAATTTCAGCATAATTTCGGTTTGTGGTAATGCCACTTAGCTCACAAACCCTAGCCCAAAATCGTTTTGGAATGTCTAACACGGGTTTATTTAACACATGTTTTTTTGGATTGATGTCTTGTTCTTTTCTAATGGCTTCGATATAGGTGGATTTGTCTATTCCTAGCCAATTAACCTCTACTGTGAACTGATAATTTTGTTCATGAAGCTGTCTTGCCGCCCAAGCGGAAAGTTTTAAAGTCGCAGGCCCAGACAGTCCTTCGTGGGTAATCAAGATGGGACCTGATTGTCTGATGTCCGATTTTTTTAAACTGACTGTCGCATTCGGGAAACTGATGCCTGGCAAGTCTTCAAGCAACTTGTGTTTGCAGTGAAAAGTAAACAAACTCGGAACTGGAGGAATAATGGCAAGACCCATATCCTCTAGTGTCTTCCAAATCGCAGGACTACCACCAGTGGTGATGACAAGTATGTCCGTATCGAAGTCCCCTTGATTGGTATTCACAAGCCAACCGGAATTCTTTTGCTCAAATGAAGTGGCGCGATGACCATATTTGATTTCTACACCCAACGCGCTCGTTTTGCGCATTAAAGCATTGGCAATGGTTTGGGAGTCGTCAGTGATCGGGAAAACCCGACCGTCCACTTCTGTTTTTAATGCAACACCACAATCTTCAAACCAGCGTTGTGTATCACGACTATTGAATTCCTGAAACGGTTTTAGCAGATATTGATGTCCACGAGGGTAATGGGTAACCAGTTCTTCTGGCTTCCAAATGGTATTGGTCACATTACAACGACCACCACCAGAAATTAGCACTTTAGAAAGCACTTTGTTACTTCCTTCAAGGATAATAACTTCAGCCTTAGGGCTAGATTCTGCAGCGTGGATGGCAGCGAAGAAACCTGCGGCGCCACCGCCAATGATGGTGATTTTTTTGATGTCTTATGCTTTTTGCAAAGATATTATTCGATGGCAGATATCTACCAGCACGTTATTCAGAGGATTGGAGGTACGACAAACCGAAGAATCTGTGCTGGCGTGCAAGATGTGAATTCGTTTTCATCAAGTCAACCATATAGCTATTGGGAGGAGACTGGATTAGCGGGCATAGCCCTAACTAAAAAAAGATTATTTAAAAAAATCCCGAGGCATGACCCCCGGGATTCAATTGTCCATTCAGACAATTAGGATATGAAGTGTTATTCCTTGGTGTAGACCTGGTAGTTTTTAGAGGCTTTTTTTATCAATGTTAAAAGCTCTAATCGATCACCATTGATATCTGACCCAAGTGATTGTTCTATAATGGAGGAAGCCAACGTGAAGTCTTTTTGGTCGATAAACTTACTTTGTCGCAATTGTTGTCCGTACAAAGCCACACCCGCAGCAAATTGGAAATCTTCGCTCGCCTCATTAAACGAATTGGTTCCTGTGTTCAAGCTTCTTTCCAACAACATACTGGTCGAGCCATTCGGTTTTTTATAGCGAAGTTTTACGGTCAACAATTCATCCCCGTAGTCGTTGTTTGTAGTAGTAGAAGGTGTTTGATATTTAAGGTCAATGCCACCTGGGACTGCTTCATCACTCGTGGTTGGGATGATTTCATACAAGGCAGTTACGGTATGACCAGCCCCTAATTCTCCGCCATCTTTTGTGTCGTCATTAAAATCTTGAGGCGGCATTTTTCGGTTTTCATAGCCAATCAGTCGGTAGGCTTTTACGTGCTTTGGGTTGAATTCTACTTGAATTTTAACATCCTTAGCGATTGTAAAAAGGGTTGCTCGAATTTCTCTGTTAAAGACTTTCTCAGATTCACGATACGTGTCGATGTAAAAGTAATTGCCATTACCATTGTCTGCAATGGTTTCCATTTTTGAATCTTGGTAGTTGCCCATTCCGAAACCACAAGCCGTAATGAAAATGCCTTTGTTTCGGTTGTTAATGATTAATTGCTTCATGTAGGTATCACTGCTTTGACCAACATTGAAATCCCCATCCGTACACATAATCACACGGTTGTTCCCATTGACGATTAAATTTTCAACGGCGATTTTGTAGGCTAGTTTAATACCTTCCCCTCCAGCGGTTGAACCACCTGCATCCAGTTTGTCAATCTTGCGTTTTATAAAATCTTTTTCATCACAACGCGTAGATTCTAAGGCTAGACCTGCTGCACCCGCATAGGTAACAATGGCTATTCTGTCGTTGGGTCCCATCTGGTCAACAAGTAATTTCATGGATTTCTTAACCAAAGGAAGCTTGTTTTCAGAATTCATGGATCCACTCACATCTATCAAAAACACCAAGTTGCTGTTTTGCATCTCGTTGTAGTTAATGTCTTTTCCTTTTAATCCTATGCGTACCAGTTGGTGGTTGGTATTCCAAGGACATTCAGCATTTTCTATGTTCACTGTAAACGGCGCATCATCTGTCGGTTCTGGATAGTTGTAATCGAAGTAGTTGATGAACTCTTCAACCCTAACTGCATCTTTAGGCACAATTTGATTGGCGTTTATTTTGGTACGCATCACGGCATAACTAGCATTGTCAACGTCAATTCCAAAAGTGGATAATGGCTCCTGAGTAGGTTTTAAATATTCATTTTCAATCAGCGGGAAATAAGATTCTGTATTGATAGGTTCTGGTTTGTAGTCGTTACGACCAGAATAAAATCCAGAGATCGAGTCGGGAATCACACATTGATACTTTTCTTTTTCAGGAACTCGAACGAAAGGAACTTCAATATTGCTTGTGTTCCCTACTGCCTTAAATTTTTTGTCTTCGAATTTTCGTTTGGATCTGAGGACGTTTGCCGATTTTAGTCGTCCTACTGTAGACTCACTAGAGCGAATACCACTATTACTAACTGATCCAACCACTGCATTGTCGCTGCTACGTGTAGGTAATTGTTCTATGTCTGAAGCACTTAGCGTTTTTTGGGTTGCATCTTTAGTTAATGCATCTTTCTCAACAAGAACTGCCACGCCATCACTTTCAACAAATCCAATGTTGTCGGCTTCTTCATATAGTGTGACATCACTTCCAACAGATTGGTCTATTGTGTAATTTAAAGAAAGGTCTTCAGATGTAACCACATTCTTTACGTCCACACTATATAAATTGGTAGTGGCTGGAGCGGTAAAGCTGTACGCAAAGGTTCCTTGTTGTACTGTACTATTCCCAAAATTCCATGTAGTTGCATTGGCGTCAGTTGCAGTAATCGTATAGGTCAACATATCGCCTTGAGTCAAAGTGTCCGGAACAGTTGGAATGGCTTCGTCAATGAATTCTTTGTCTCTATAACTAGGGTTTCTCAACGCTTCTCCAGCTTTTCCATCATATGGCCCGGTGGTTGGGACTTCTTTATGTATCATCGGGAGTTTTTCTGGAACCGGCATGTTGACTTCCAATATTTGAGAGTCCGCTAGCGTTGTTGATTGAGTCGGTTCGTTGCCTACAGGTTCGTTGACTTCTACAATCGGTGTATCAACATTTTCTTTGGCAAACCAATTAAGCGTAAACGAAATCGCAATCATGGCTGCAATACCCGTTAACCACCGCCAGTATATTATTTTGGGTTTGGAATCTTCCTCCAGTCCAGCCTCAATCGCCTCCCACAATTCTGGTTTGGGTTCGTAGGATGTAAGGTTCTCTAAGCCTCGTTTTATATGTTTATTTTCTTCGTTCATTGTTCTCTTTATTAATCGATGGCAAATCGTTCAATAACTATCTTTCTCCTTTGAGTCTTTTTTGTAATGTTTTTTTTGCGTGGTACAGTTGAGTCCTGCTTGTGCTCTCAGATATCTTAAGCATTTTAGCAATCTCGGTATGTTTGTACCCTTCGATTTCAACTAGCGTAAAAACGGTACGATAGCCTTCTGGTAGATTCGTAATTTCTCGTTCTAAGGCTACTGAGGTGAATTTTTGATAGTCGATTCCTGGGTCGTGTTTGGCTTCAAAACTTTCGAAGCGCTGTTCGAATTTTTGTTGCTTTGTTGCTTTCCGCACCACAATGGTTTTTATCCAAGAGCCAATGGTACCAATAGCTCTAAAGGATTTTAGATCTCTGAAAACTTCAATAAATGCGTCTTGCAATACGTCGTGCGCTTGGTCGTGGTCACCCGTTATTCGGAAAGCCAAGGTGTACATTGCATTACAATAGGTTTGATACAATTCCTTTTGCGCTAATCGCTCACCGTCAATACATCGCTGCAGCAATGTCTTAGAGGCGGTTTGTGATTCAGCAAGAGTCATTGTAGCTGTAACTGATTCTGCCATCATATAGTATAAAGGGTCTGTTAAAGTTAGAAACGTTGTATGACGACTAAAATATTTTGGTAAATACTGTCTGAAGTCTAAAACCACGGACAGTATTGTTCAGTAACACTTCATTTCAACAGTTTTGACTAACTCTTGTAACCTATCCATTTTAAATCGATTTGGTAAATGGTATAGATGTTACAAACCACCTTCGCATGCACTATTTAAATTTTTCCAGTCTTAAGTCCTGTGTCCAACACTGTCCGTAGTCTCAGACTACGGACAGTGTTGGCGTAAACGCAGTTTACAAGTGCTAAAACTCCACCCTAACTTTATACCCACTATGACTTCTCATATTGATAACGGTTGCATCGTCGAACAATAAGTATTGCCCTTTGATTCCCATAAGTTTCTTTTCAAGTAATGGTTCTTTGTCCAATTTTAAACTTTTCACCTTCGGAGGATGCGCTATGATCGGGTAGTGTATTTCCACTAAATCATCATTCTGAGTTAAATACTGCTTGAACTCATCAGGAACAAAAGCCGACATGTCGGTTTTTAATTGAATTAAGTCGTGCTCCTCAATTTCACCCTTGAGCATTTTTTGCCAACTCGTTTTGTCTGAAATATGGTCTTTTAGGGCGACTTCAATTAATCCTGCGGCTTGTCGGTATGGCGTTACTGCTAACCGAATCGCTTTAACAGCGCCTTGGTCTATCCATCGTGTTGGGATTTGTGTGTTTCTTGTTACCCCAACTTTTACACCAGCTGTTTGCGCCAAATACACGGTATGCGGTGTCATGTGGTTTTTCATTTCCCATTCAAAATCACGTAGTGCAATGCCTTCATGAATTCGACTAAGTTCAGGTCGGATAATACTTGGTGACGCCTGAGGTGAGTTCATAAAAGCCTCGTAGCTCATGCCCTCGCCAAATGCTTTTTTTATTTTCTTACCAGTGACTACACAGTTAATTTCATGCAAAAACTCGATTCGGATATCCGAACCAACCGCTTCGTTTAATGAAATGGATTCGGTTGGAACAAGATTGTCGTATAGCCTCAAACCATAACGAACAGTATCGTCTAGAGCCGTTTCCATTTTTCTGATATTGCCTTCGTATTGCATGAAGCGAAGGTAAAAAAGTTGGTGAATAATTGACCAGTGAAGTTTGGTCTCGAATAGACACCGTATTTTCGCCGTATGAAAAATATCTGCGCGGTAATGCTTGTTGTAACGACCTTGTTTTCATGTCAGAATGGAAAGGATAACGTTGCGCCAACGCCTCCGTTTTTAAATTCAGAAACGAAAAACGAAACACCAACGTATGAGCAAGGCATTGCCTTTTGGGATTCAATGTCGGATTACTACGACGAAATTCAAATTCACAAATATGGCATGACGGATGCTGGCTATCCACTTCATGTTGTGGTCATTGATGGTGAGAGACCATTACCATTAGGCGCGTACAAAACAAGCATGAAACAAACATTGCTTATCTCAAACGCTATTCACGCTGGAGAACCCGATGGTGTAGATGCGTCGATGTTATTGGCCCACCAACTTATGACAGACGCTCGTGCGAAAAAATTGTTAGAAAAAACGACCGTCATAATTATCCCCTTTTACAATATAGGCGGTGTGTTAAATCGAAATAGTTCAAGTCGAGCAAACCAAAATGGACCTGCTGAGTATGGCTTTAGAGGGAATGCGCAGAATTTAGACTTGAATAGAGATTTTGTGAAATGTGATTCCAAAAATGCCTTAACGTTTGCAACGCTCATTAATGAATTAGACCCAGATTTGTATATAGAAACACACGTGAGTAATGGTGCGGATTATCCGTACACAATGACATATATACCTTCGCAAGAGGACAAAATTGGCACGGTGTTAGGCAGCCGTATGCGTTCAGATTGGACACCGTTTATTACAAAAAAAGTCACAAACGCAGGCTTTAAAATCTTTCCATATATCAATGTCCATGGTGTGTCGCCAGAAAATGGCTTTGGGACCTTTTATGATTCTCCAAGATATTCTACAGGGTTTTTAGCGCTCCGACAAACACCTGGATACATTACCGAAACGCACATGTTAAAGCCTTATCAGAAAAGGGTAGAAGCTACCTATGAATTCTTAATGGCTGGAGTGCAACTCTTAGCTCAAACTAGCGTACGCGCTGTGGTGGATGAATCCCGCAAAAACACAAAGACTAGAGCTGACTTTCCATTAGACTGGGCCTTGGATTCGGCAAAGTCAACCCAGTTGGAATTCGAAGGATATAGCGCCGAATACAAAAAGAGTTATGTAACCGACGCTCCTCGATTGTTTTACGATCAGTCGAAACCTTATTCAAAGCAAATACCGTTCTACCCGCATCTGAAACCTACTAAGAGTGTTACCGCACCAGAATACTATTTGCTAAAAAGAGGCTATACGCAAGTCGAAGATCGACTGCGAGCCAACGGCATTGAACTCGTTCCATATGGGAAAGATACCGTAATGGATATGGAAGTCTATCACATTGATACCTTCTCAACAAGCACTCAGCCTTATGAAAAACACTATTTCCACTACAATACACGTATCACTCCAAGTGTGCAGAAAGTGCAAATACTGTCAACCGATTGGCTAATCAAAATCGATAATATACATCGACGATTTCTCATAGAAGTATTAGAACCAGAAGGTCCAGATTCATATTTTAATTGGAATTTCTTTGATGCCATCCTTCAACAAAAAGAATGGTATTCGGCATACGTATTTGAAGATGAAGCAGCACAATTGTTGTCCATAGACAAGGAACTTAATGCTGAATTTGAATTGAAGAAAAATGAAGACCCAACATTTAACGCAAATCCACAAGCACAGCTATATTGGATCTATAAGCACAGCAACCGATACGAAAAGGAACATTTACGGTATCCAGTTTTTAGAGGACTGGTTGGTTGTTAGTTTAACCAGATCGCCCTCATTTTTTCTTGTCGTTTTGAAACGGCTTCTAAAGAAACCACGCTGTAATTAACTTCTAAGTTTTTAACCAATGTGGCGTTAGTATCATACACTTTTCCATCTCTAGAATAGGTTACTTCTATTTCTGAGTCGACCGTATAACCTTTAATGTGCTTATTGATTTCTCCTTCAACCCTCCACCCATTCACAGCAATAATTTCGTCGTTTGCACTTAAGCCTGCAGCTACAGCAGGACTATTTGGAGTCACCGAAGTAACGATGCATTTGCCATTTACGTTTTTTGTCTTGATACCCAAACTTGGCTTAGAATTTTCGGTGTTAGACAAGGAATAACCTGTGGTGCTTAAATACGTATTGTATGGAATAGGTTCAGTCGTATTGATATAGGTTTCGAAAAACGCATTGAGTGAATTCCCACTAATAGTTGAACATTCATCTATAAACTCTTGATAGGTAAATCCACGCTTTTTGTCTGTATAATACTTTTGGTACAACAGTCGCATCACGTCGTCCAATCGTTTAACACCGTCTGTATAATTCATTATTTCCATATCCAACATCCATGCAATCAGCATTCCTTTGTTATAATAGGAGATCGTGACGTTGTTGCTGTTTTCATTGGAAAGGTAGGCCTTCACCCAAGCCAGCTTACTCGATTCGCTTAAGGTCATGACATCTTTGCCAGGTTGGTTTTCAAGCCTATTAATGTTGAACGCCAATTGTTTTAAATAATTTTCTTCCGTGTAAAAACCAGCACGCTTTAGAAATAAGTCGTCGAAGTATGAAGTGACACCCTCAGCAACCCAAAGTAAATCTGTGTAATTTTCTTTGTTGTAGTCAAACGGCCCTAATTCAATGGGTCGAATTCTTTTTACGTTCCATAAATGGAAATATTCGTGAGATACCAGGCCTAGAAACTTCAAGTACGCCTCGTCGTTTTGATACGACCAACGATTCATTTGGCTCGTATGGCAATTCAAATGTTCTAAACCACCGCCACCATTATCGACGTTTTGAATGAAATGGATATACAGTTTAGAAGGATGTTTGCCATTAAACATCTTTACTTCTTCATCTGTGATTTTCTTAAAATCCGCGGTTACTTTATCAAGGTTGTAATTTCCGTTACCAATCATAACAATCTTGTGTGGTACTCCAGCTGTTTTGTAAGTGCTCATGTCGAAGTTGCCCATGGCTACAGGGCTATCGGCTAATAAATCGTAGTTGGCACAAGAAAAAGAATTCGGGTTCTCAAGACGCTCTAAAGGCATTTCAACGTGTTGCCAAGTATTAAGTGGGTTAAAGTTGATCGTAATCGATTCATTCTCAAACCCCTCCGCATACATAAATGCACTTGGTCCGTGTAAAAATGCCATGTATTGATCAACGTAACTTGTTCTAACACCAAATTCGAACGCGTATAGGTTGTATGTGAAACTAACAGACTTTTGACCTTTAGTCTGACACTCCCAGGTGTTTTTGTCAATTCTTTTAGGACTTAATTTTTCTCCTTTTGATTCATACCAAGTTTGATCAACATGTTGGGAGAATTCTCTCACCTTATATGAACCGGGCGTCCAAACTGGCATTTTGAATCGGACATTGTCCTTTTTAATGTCATTTACTTCAATGGTTATTTGAGCATAGTGTTGAACGGCATTTGGGAAAGAAACGGAATAGGTAACTTTTGCTGAAAGGTGTGAGGTTGTCATACAGAAGAATAAAAGGACTAGGCTAAAGCGCATATGTGTTATAAATGACTGCAATTATGTATATTATATTTTGGTGATATTGACTTTAATTCGACGGGAAAACAGTCTTTATCTTTTACTGTGTTACTATTCACTCATTTCTTATTTTTGCCGCACATTTACGAGTTATGAGGACTATACAGTTTAGAGAAGCACTTCGAGAGGCATTGACAGAAGAAATGAGAAGAGACGAAAAGGTCTTTTTAATGGGAGAGGAAGTGGCAGAATACAATGGCGCCTATAAAGTGAGTCAAGGCATGCTTGAGGAATTCGGAGCAAAACGTGTTATTGATACACCGATTGCCGAATTGGGTTTTGCCGGTATTGCTGTCGGTGCTGCCATGAATGGTTTACGACCAATTGTAGAGTTCATGACTTTTAACTTTTCATTAGTGGCGATTGATCAAGTGATTAATTCAGCTGCCAAAATGAATTCAATGAGTGGTGGACAGTTTACTTGTCCAATGGTGTTTAGAGGACCAACAGGTAGCGCTGGTCAATTAGGAGCACAACACTCTCAAAACTTTGAAAATTGGTATGCGAATACACCTGGATTAAAGGTGGTAGTACCATCAAATCCATATGACGCTAAAGGCTTGCTTAAGTCATCTATCCGCGATAACGATCCAGTTATCTTTATGGAGAGTGAGCAGATGTATGGTTTGAAATGGGAAGTGCCTGAAGAAGAATACTTATTGCCGTTGGGAAAGGCCCATGTTGTTCAAGAAGGAAGCGATGTAACCATTGTTTCGTTTGGTAAAATGATGCGGGTATTAGAAGACGCTGATCAGGCTTTAAAAGAAGACGGTGTTTCTGCCGAAATAATTGATTTGCGATCTGTACGTCCATTGGACATAGACACCATTATTGAAAGCGTGAAAAAAACAAATCGATTGGTGGTTGTTGAAGAAGCTTGGCCGTTGGCGAGTATCTCCTCAGAAATTACGTATGCGGTTCAAAAGCATGCTTTCGACTACCTTGATGCACCAGTTGCGCGAGTAACAAGTAGAGATGTTCCGTTGCCATATGCGCCAACGTTGGTTGATGCATATTTGCCGAACGTACATAGAATCGTAGAAGCTGTTAAAGCTGTTACCTATCGGTAATTAGGCTGTTTTTGACCTAAGGCATTCGTTCTTAGTCATTTAATAATTTTTCGTATCTTTGTTTTCGCAAATCGAAAGAGGCGCGACTACTACTATTTATTGAGATGAAAAATTATGCAAAGATTCTGGCTGTATGCCTATTATTTGGGTTGACCTCTATTTCCCAAGTATACTCACAAGTTATCAAGTATAAAAGAAATTCACTCGAAGTCAAAGTTGGCTTAGGCGGCACCTTTTTTCTCGGAGATTTGGGCGGTAGTCATGGAGAGCGAAAAGACGGCTTCTTTGACTTAGATGTTCAATCCATGCGGGCCAATTCATCGTTCGGATTAAAATTTAATTTTACCAATAGGATTTCATTGCGAGCCGACATGTGTTACGCACAGGTAGTTGGTAGCGATGAATTCAGTGGCGATCCAGGTCGTTTTAGACGAAACTTGAGTTTTCGTTCTGATATCTATGAATTGTCATTTACTCCAGAGATTGTCCTTATAAACTTATCTCGATCTGGGCGTAAGAAAACAGCCACCTCTGAAATATATGGTTTTGGGGGATTTGGAGTCATGCAGTTCAACCCGCAAGCGGAATATAATGGTGTGTGGTATGATTTACAACCCTTGGGCACCGAAGGGTAGGGTTTAAAGCCCGAAACGGAGTTGTATGACCTCCAATAATGGATCGTGCCATTCGGCATTGGATATCGTAAAAACCTAGGGCGTAAATCATATATAGGTATTGAGTTGTCAATGCGGAAATCATTCACTGATTATATCGATGATGTGAGTACGAATTATTACGACACAGATGCGCTTTATGAAGAGCGTGGTGAAATTGCCGCAGCATTAAGTGATCGACAAATTGGGGAATCTGCAGCACATTTTTCTGGTCGAGGTAATCCGGGGAATAATGACAACTATAGTTTTGTTCAGTTGACCTATAGTAGAAGCATAGGAAAACAAGATGCCAATTCTTCAAAAGTTGGCCAATTCTTTGCAAAATTCAAGAGCAAAGAAAAATGCCCAGCTTTTAGGTAGCAGGGTCAAAAAAATCCATTTTCAGTCCGAATTTTTAGTTAAAAATCAGACTTGTTGAAATAGTAGGGAAAACCTGCTAAAAATTTATTCAACAACGTTTGATTAATTGTGTCAAAAAACTACCTTTGCACTCCTTTTAAAAATACGGACAGAGAATAATATGCCTACAATACAGCAATTAGTTAGGAAAGGACGGGTTTCAAGTACGACTAAAAGTAAGTCGCCAGCTTTGAATTCGTGCCCTCAAAGACGCGGTGTTTGTACACGTGTTTACACGACAACACCAAAGAAGCCGAATTCGGCGATGAGAAAAGTAGCAAGAGTGCGATTAACAAACGGAAAAGAGGTGAACGCCTATATTCCTGGAGAAGGTCACAATTTGCAAGAACACAGTATTGTATTGGTAAGAGGAGGGAGAGTAAAAGATCTACCTGGAGTGCGATATCACATCGTTCGAGGTGCATTGGATACAGCAGGTGTTGATGGAAGAACACAACGAAGAAGTAAGTACGGAGCAAAAAGACCTAAGAAATAATGAGAAAGTCGAGCGCTAAAAAACGGCCGTTATTGCCAGATCCAAAGTTTAATGATCAAACGGTTACTCGTTTCATCAATAACATGATGTGGGGTGGTAAAAAAGAACTGGCAAGAAAAATATTTTACGATGCCATCGCTATTGTAGATTCAAAGTCCGAAGAAGAAGAAGGAATCGAAGTATTTAGAAGAGCATTAAACAATGTTATGCCTGCTGTAGAAGTAAAGGCAAGAAGAGTTGGTGGTTCCACTTTTCAAATTCCAATTGAAGTGCACCCAGAGCGTAAGATTGCGTTGGGCATGAAGTGGATGATTAAATATGCTCGTTCAAGAAACGAGAAATCAATGGCGGAAAAATTAGCTGGTGAAGTGTTAGCTGCATCAAAAAGCGAAGGTTCGTCTGTTAAGAAAAAAGAAGACATGCACAAAATGGCGGAAGCTAACAAGGCATTCTCACATTTTAGAGCAAGATAGATAATGGCTAGAGATCTTAGATATACAAGAAACATAGGTATCGCTGCACACATTGATGCAGGTAAAACGACTACAACCGAGCGTATTCTATATTATGCTGGTGTTTCTCATAAAATTGGTGAAGTACATGATGGTGCTGCAACGATGGATTGGATGGAGCAGGAGCAGGAAAGAGGTATTACAATTACTTCTGCTGCAACTACTGTATTCTGGCCTTACCGTGGTGAAGAGTATCACGTAAACATTATTGACACTCCTGGTCACGTTGATTTTACTGTTGAGGTAAACAGATCATTACGTGTATTAGATGGTTTGGTATTTTTATTTAGTGCGGTTGATGGTGTTGAGCCACAATCTGAAACTAACTGGAGACTTGCCAATAACTATAATGTAGCAAGAATTGGTTTTGTAAATAAAATGGACCGTCAGGGTGCTGATTTCTTAAACGTGTGTAAGCAGGTGAAGGAAATGTTAGGTAGTACTGCTGTTCCTTTGCAATTGCCAATCGGAGCTGAAGATAAATTCACGGGTGTTGTTGATTTGATTAACAACCGTGGCGTTGTTTGGAACGAAGACGATATGGGTATGACTTTCAAAGAAGTGCCTATTCCTGAAGATATGTTGGAAGAAGTTGCGGAATACAGAGAGAATCTGTTGGAAGCAATTGCTGATTTCGATGATTCTTTAATGGAGAAATTCTTTGAAGATCCAAACTCAATTACTGAAAGAGAAATATTAGACGCGTTAAGAGCTGCGACTATCGGAATGAAAATCGTTCCAATGATGTGTGGTTCTGCGTTTAAAAATAAAGGTGTTCAAGCAATGCTTGACATGGTGATGGAAATTTTACCTTCTCCTATGGATGTTGAAGCGATTGATGGTATCAATCCTAAGACTGAGCAGCCTACAAGCAGAAAGCCAAGCAAAGACGAGCCGTTTGCGTCGTTAGCATTTAAAATTGCTACTGATCCTTACGTTGGTCGTTTGTGTTTCGCAAGATCTTACTCTGGAATGTTAGAGTCAGGTTCTTACGTATTAAACACACGTACTGGTAAGAAAGAACGTATTTCACGTATCTTCCAAATGCACGCAAACAAACAAAACCAAATTGAAAGACTTCATGCTGGTGATATTGCTGCTTTGGTTGGGTTTAAAGATATCAGAACTGGAGATACCTTGTGTGACGAAAAAGCACCAATCGTATTGGAATCTATGGATTTCCCAGATCCAGTAATCGGTGTTGCAATTGAGCCTAAAACTCAGGCTGACGTAGATAAGTTAGGTATGGCTTTAGCTAAATTGGCTGAAGAAGATCCTACTTTCCAAGTAAAGACTGACGATGAAACAGGTCAAACTGTTATTAGTGGAATGGGTGAGTTACACCTTGAAATTATCATCGACCGTTTGAGACGTGAATTCAAGGTTGAAGCAAATCAAGGAGCTCCTCAAGTTTCTTATAAGGAAGCAATTACAGGTACAGTTACACATCGTGAAACATACAAAAAGCAAACAGGTGGACGTGGTAAATTCGCGGATATTCAGTTTGAAATGGGTCCTGTAGACGAAGGAGAATCTGGATTACAGTTTGTGAATAACATCAGCGGTGGAGCGATTCCTCGTGAATTTATTCCTTCTGTTGAAAAAGGTTTCAAAGAGGCTATGAAAAATGGCGTCTTAGCTGGATACGAAGTTGAGAACTTAAAAGTAAGATTGTTTGACGGATCTTTCCACGCGGTGGATTCGGATCAATTGTCATTTGAGGTTGCAGCTAAGTCAGCATTTAGAGAAGCTTGTAAAAAAGCAAACCCTGTTCTTCTTGAGCCTATCATGAAAATGGAAGTAGTAACTCCTGAAGAGTATATGGGAGATATTATGGGTGACTTAAACCGTCGAAGAGGTCAGATGGCCGGTGTTGGTGAAAAAGCAGGTGCACAAGTAATTAAGTGTACCGTGCCTTTGGCAAACATGTTCGGTTACGTTACTCAGTTGAGAACCATGTCTTCTGGACGTGCGACATCAACAATGGAATTCGATCACTTTGAAGAAGTTCCAAGAGGAATTTCAGATGAAATATTAGCAAAACTTAAAGGTACTTCAAATTCATAAGCAATGGTAAGTCAGAAGATTAGAATAAAGCTTAAGTCGTATGATCACAACCTGATTGACAAATCAGCAGAGAAGATTGTACGTTCTGTAAAAGTTACAGGTGCTGTTGTTAATGGACCAATTCCATTGCCAACCGAAAAGAAAATTTATACAGTATTGAAGTCGCCACACGTAAACAAAAAAGCACGTGAGCAGTTTCAGTTGTGCTCGTATAAGAGATTATTGGATATTTATAGTTCGACTTCAAAAACCGTTGATGCGTTGATGAAATTAGAGCTTCCAAGTGGTGTTGACGTAGAAATTAAAGTATAGAAATGTTAGGGATAATTGGTAAAAAAGTCGGTATGACTAGTGTTTTTTCTGAAGAAGGAAAAAGCATTCCATGTACGCTTATACAAGCTGAACCTAATGTGGTTACACAGCTTAGAACGATCGATGCCGATGGTTATAGAGCAGTGCAATTAGCAGCAGGTGAGCGTAAGGAGAAAAATACGCCAGCAGCTTTGAAAGGTCATTTTGCAAAAGCAAAAACGACTCCAAAAGCGTTTGTTGCTGAATTTAAAAATTTTAGAGCGGACACTGGACAAGAAATCAAATTAGGCGACGAAGTAAACGTTGGCATATTTGAAGAAGGTCAATTCGTTGATGTTATCGCCAAAAGCAAGGGTAAAGGATTCCAAGGTGTTGTAAAACGCCACGGTTTTGCCGGAGTTGGTGGAGCGACACATGGTCAGCATAACCGATTAAGAGCTCCTGGTTCTATTGGTGCTGCATCATACCCAGCGCGTGTATTTAAAGGTATGCGTATGGCTGGTAGAATGGGTGGAAATCGTACAAAGATTACCAACTTACAAATCGTTAAGGTAATGCCTGAAGATAATGTATTGGTTGTTAAAGGAGCGGTTCCAGGTCACAAAGGTTGTTTTGTAATTGTTGAGAGATAATGAAACTGAAGGTAGTAAATAATCAAGGTGCCGAGACTGGCAAAGAAGTAACATTGGATAAAGCGGTGTTTGGCGTTGAGCCAAATGATCACGCGATTTATCTAGATGTGAAACAATACTTAGCAAACCAACGTCAAGGTACGCATAAGACTAAAGATAAGTCTGAAATAAAAGCTTCCACTAGAAAATTGAAGAAGCAAAAAGGTACGGGTACTGCGCGTGCTGGTTCTGCAAAATCTGGTGTGATGATTGGTGGTGGTCGTTTTCACGGTCCACGTCCAAGAGACTACAGCTTTAAGTTGAACAGAAAATTGAAGGATGTTGCAAGACGTTCGGCATTGACTTACAAAGCAACTGACAAACAGATCGTTGTTTTGGATTCAGTTTCAATGGAAAAAGCAAGTACTAAGTCTTATATAGCCTTATTAAACGGATTAAAATTAGCAGACAACAGATCATTGTTAATCACTGCAGAAGCTGATAGCAATGTAACCTTGTCGGCACGCAACCTTCCAAATGCAGAAGTGGCAACATGTGATACGTTGAATACTTACAGCATTCTAAAGGCGAAGAATATCATCTTTACTGAGGAAGCAGTAAACAAGTTAACTCAAAATTTTAAAGCGAATTAAGATGGGAGCTGTTGTAAAACCTTTGATTACGGAAAAGTCTAATATGTTAGCAGAAAAGCATAACCAATATGCTTTTGTGGTTGACTTAAACGCGACTAAGATAGAAATCATTAAGGACGTAGAAGAAATGTATGGTGTAGAAGTTACTGGCATCAGCACCATGGTTTATAGAGGTAAAAGAAAATTTAGATTTACAAAGTCTGGCGCACAGAACGGTAAGAAATCTAATTTTAAAAAGGCTATAATTAGTATCAAAGAAGATCAAGAAATTGACTTCTTCGAAAGTGTATAGATATGGGAATCAAGAGATTAAATCCGATCACACCAGGACAACGGTTTAGAGTTGCGAACACCTTTACGGAGTTAACAGCCTCTTCTCCTGAGAAAAGTTTATTGGCACCGATGAAAAGATCAGGTGGCCGTAACAATCAGGGAAGAATGACAACGCGTAACATTGGTGGTGGTCACAAGAGAAGATACCGAGTAATCGATTTTAAGCGTAACAAAGCTGGTAAAGCTGAGGTTATGACTGTGGAGTACGATCCAAATCGATCTGCGTTTATTTCTTTATTGAAATATGAAGACGGTGAAAAACGATATATGCTAGCTCCAGTAGGAATTGAAGTTGGACAAATCGTTGAATCTGGTGCAGGTGTTAACCCAGAAGTAGGTAATTGTATGCCTTTGGCTGATATGCCATTGGGTTCTATTATCCATAACATTGAATTACAACCAGGTAAGGGTGCTGAAATCTGCAGAAGTGCAGGAACAAATGCACAACTACTTGCACGTGACGGTAAATATGCCATTATCAAAATGCCATCAGGCGAAACGAGAATGATTTTAACAACTTGTGTTGCGACAATCGGTACTGTTTCAAACCCTGATCACAGTTTGGTAAGATTGGGTAAAGCAGGTAGAAACAGATGGTTAGGAAGAAGACCTCGAGTTAGACCAGCAGCAATGAACCCAGTTGATCACCCACAAGGTGGTGGTGAAGGTAGAAACAAAGGGGGACAAGCTAGATCGAGAAACGGTGTTTACTCAAAAGGTTTGAAAACTAGAGATATTAACAAGCATTCGAATCGATTAATCATCGAACGCAAAAAGAAAAAATAGGTAAATGGCAAGATCACTTAAAAAAGGACCATTTGTAGACTACAAGCTTGAGCGCAAAGTTGACGCTCAAAACGATGGTGGTAAAAAGTCAGTCATTAAGACTTGGTCAAGAAGATCAATGATTACTCCTGATTTTGTAGGACACACAATCGCTGTGCATAATGGTAACAAATTCATACCAGTGTATGTAACGGAAAACATGGTTGGTCACAAGTTGGGGGAATTTGCTCCTACCAGAACGTTTAAAGGACACACAAGTAGATAAGAATGGAAGCTTTAGCGAAATTAAATAACTGCCCTGTATCGCCTAGAAAAATGCGATTGGTTGCTGATCAAATCAGAGGCAAGAAAGTAGAAGATGCTTTAAACATACTTAAGTTTAACCAACGACCTGTATACGCAGAGAAGATGGAAAAACTTGTTCTTTCTGCGATGTCTAACTGGAGAAATGCCAATGACGGTAATGGTTCAGAAGAAGAATGTGTTGTTAAAGAAGTTTTTGTTAATCAAGGACGATCATTAAAAAGAATCAAGCCTGCTCCTCAAGGACGTGCACACAGAATCCGTAAGAGATCTAATCACATTACGGTTGTGGTAAGCGACAATAACGAAGCAGTTGTAGAAGGAAACGAAACGGAAGAATAAACAATGGGACAAAAAGTAAATCCAATAAGTCTTCGATTAGGCATTGTACGTGGTTGGGAATCTAACTGGTACGGTGGCGATACATTCGCTGAGAAATTAGCTGAAGACGACAAAATTAGAAGATACATCGCCGTTCGTATTCCTCGAGGTGGTATTTCAAAAGTGTTAATTGAAAGAACACTTAAAAGAATCATCATTACAGTGCACACTGCTCGTCCAGGTATTGTGATTGGTAAAGGTGGATCTGAGGTTGATAAGATTAAAGAAGAGATTAAAAAACTAACGAAGAAAGATGTTCAGATCAACATCTTCGAAATCAAACGTCCTGAATTAGACGCTCGATTAGTTGGTTTATCTGTAGCTCAACAAGTAGAAGGTAGAATTTCTTACAAGAGAGCAATAAAAATGTCGATTGCTAGTACCATGAGAATGGGTGCTCAAGGAATTAAAGTGGTTATTTCTGGTCGTTTGAACGGTGCGGAAATGGCGCGAAGTGAGCAGTACAAGCAAGGACGAATTCCATTGCATACGTTTAGAGCTGACGTTGATTACGCATTGTCAGAAGCACAAACAGTATATGGAAAGATAGGTATCAAAGTATGGATCTTCAAAGAAGAAGTATACGCCAAGAGAGACTTATCTATTAATATGGGAATGGGAGAAAACAAAAAGGCAGACCGTAAGAAAGGTTCGTCTTCAGGCCCAAGAAGAAGAAACAACAAGCGATAATAGGAGGATTTAAAGATGTTATTACCTAAGCGTACAAAATTTCGGAAAAAGCAGAAAGGCCGTGTAAAAGGTCTTGCTACGAGAGGACATAGAATTGAATTCGGAGACTTCGGTTTGAAAGGACTAGAAGCTACCTGGATTACTTCAAGACAGATTGAAGCAGCCCGTATCGCGTTGAACAGATATATGAAACGGGAAGGAAAAGTTTGGATTAGAATTTTCCCTGACAAGCCAGTTACTAAAAAACCAGCTGAAGTTCGGATGGGTAAAGGTAAAGGTTCACCAGAATATTGGGTAGCGGTTGTAAAACCAGGTACCATTTTATTCGAAGTGGAAGGGGTTTCATTAGAAGTTGCTCAAGAGGGCATGAGATTAGCAGCACAAAAGTTGCCGATCAACACAAAATTTGTTGTAAAACCTGATTATAGCGCATAAGATGAATAACGAGGATATTAGACAAATGAATAACAAGGAGCTTCACGCGACTTTGCGTGAAGAGCGAAAACAACTTCAAAAGATGAAGTTTAATCATGCGGTTTCGCCAATTGAAAATCCAACAAAAATTACCGTTGGAAGAAAAACAGTTGCTCGTTTATTAACAGAAATTAACGCTCGAAATAGCGCTGCTAAAAAGGCTTAATAAGTTTCAAAAATGGAAAGAAACGCAAGAAAAGAAATTACAGGTGTTGTTGTTAGCAACAGTATGGATAAGTCCATCACAGTTTCTGTTGAACGGAAAGTGAAGCACCCTAAATACGGAAAATTCGTAAAAGCGACTTCTAAGTTTGCTGCTCACGATGAGAAAAATGAATGTACGGTGAACGACATCGTTAAAATCATGGAGACTCGTCCGATCAGCAAAAACAAAAGATGGCGTTTGGTGGAAATTATAGAAAAGGCGAAGTAAGATGATACAACAAGAGTCAAGATTAAAGGTGGCGGATAACAGTGGTGCTAAAGAAGTACTTTGTATTCGTGTATTAGGTGGAACAGGTAAGCGTTATGCGCGTGTTGGAGACAAGATTGTTGTAACTGTAAAGTCTGCTATCCCTTCAGGTAACATCAAAAAAGGAGCAGTATCTCGTGCCGTTGTAGTTCGAACTAAAAAAGAACTTAGACGTGCAGATGGATCTTACATCAAGTTCGACGACAACTCATGTGTGTTGTTGAACCCACAAAACGAACCACGTGCTACTCGTATTTTCGGTCCTGTAGCAAGAGAATTAAGAGACAATCAATTTATGAAAATCGTGTCGTTGGCACCTGAAGTTTTATAAAAATGGAAAGAAAAATAAATAGAGTACCGAAGTTGCACGTAAAGAAGGGAGATACTGTAAAAGTACTTTCTGGAAAAGACCGTGCAAAAACAGGTGAAATTGTTGCTGTATATCCAAAAGATAGAACTGCTATCGTAAAAGGAGTGAATATGGTAACAAAACATCGCAAGCCAGATGCGGACAATCCAAATGGTTCTATCGTAAAGTTAGAATCACCTATCCGAATCGATAAGTTGATGTTAGTAGTTAATGGTGAAGCAACCCGTATTGGTCGTAAGAGAAACGATGCTGGAAAACTTCAACGATTTTCAAAGAAAACAGGAGAATTTATATAATGTACAGTCCTAGTTTAAAAAAGAAGTACCAAGAGAACGTGATTCCAGCGCTGAAAGAAAAATTCGGTTGGACGAACGTAATGCAAGTTCCTAAGCTTCAGAAAATTTGCTTAAACCAAGGCGTTGGTCGTGGTGTAGCAGATAAGAAGTTGGTGGATACTGCAGTGCAGGAAATGACACTTATTGCTGGTCAACAAGCAGTTCCTACCATCTCAAGAAAAGCAATCTCTAACTTTAAGTTAAGAGAAGATATGGCAATCGGCTGTAAAGTAACGTTGCGTGGTGATAACATGTACGAGTTTTTAGAAAGGCTTGTTGCGATTTCATTACCTCGAGTACGTGACTTCCAAGGCGTGAGCGATAAGGGTTTTGATGGACGCGGAAATTACACCATGGGTGTAACTGAGCAGATCATCTTCCCAGAAATCGACATCGATAAAGTAAACACCATCAACGGTATGGACATCACATTTGTGACTTCTGCTCAAAACGATGTTGAATGCTTAGAGTTGTTAAAAGAATTAGGAGTTCCATTTAAAAACCAGAACAAATAGTATGGCTAAAGAATCAATGAAGGCTAGACAACGCAAGCGTGAGAAAATGGTTGCAAGATATGCCGAGAAGAGAGAAAAATTAAAGGCAGCTGGTGACTACGACGCGTTGCAAAGAATACCTAGAAATGCATCTCCTGTTCGATTAAGAAACAGATGTAGCATTACTGGTAAACCAAGAGGATATATCAGAGACTTCGGTTTGTGCAGAAACATGTTCCGACAAATGGCCAGTGATGGAAAAATCCCTGGAGTAACTAAGGCTAGCTGGTAATTTTAAGAAAGAATTATGAATACTGATCCAATAGCAGATTATTTAACAAGGGTGCGTAACGCCATTAAGGCGAACCACAGGATTGTAGAAATCCCAGCATCTAACCTTAAAAAGGATATAACAAAAGTGCTTTTTGATAAAGGCTATATCTTGAATTACAAATTCGAAGATAATGGTCCTCAAGGCGTGATTAAAGTGGCGTTGAAATACCACCCACTTACCAAAATTCCAGCCATCAGAGAGCTAAAACGTGTTAGTAAGCCTGGTTTGAGACAATACCGCGATTCGAAAAATTTACCACGTGTAATTAACGGATTAGGGATTGCAATCATGTCAACGTCTAAAGGCGTTATGACAGACAAAGAGGCAAGAAAAGAAAACGTAGGTGGCGAAGTAATTTGCTACGTATCATAAAGAAAGATAACGATGTCAAGAATAGGAAATAACCCAATCTCGATCCCAAGCGGGGTAGAAATTAAGTTTGAAAACGACGTAGTTTCTGTAAAGGGACCAAAAGGGGAACTTACACAAAAAGTGGACAGCAGCATTGGAATCAATGTAGAAGATGGAACTGTGAATGTAACGCGTGCATCAGAAATGAAGCAGCACAAAGCATTTCACGGATTGTATCGTTCGCTAATCAATAACATGGTTACCGGCGTAACAGAAGGATTCAAGACCCAACAAGAATTGGTGGGTGTTGGTTACAAAGCTGAAGTGAACGGTCAAATTTTGGAATTGAACTTAGGTTTTTCCCATAACATTTACATCCAAGTGCCATCAGAAATTAATGTTTCTGCTGAAACTGTTAAAGGTAAAAACCCGGTGATTACAATGGAAAGCCACGACAAACAATTAATTGGTCAGGTGGCTGCCAAAATTAGATCACTAAGAAAACCAGAACCGTTTAAAGGTAAAGGTGTTCGATTTGTTGGAGAAGAAATTAGAAGAAAAGCTGGTAAATCAGCTGCTAAGTAAACGCATTTAATATGTCAACAGTAAAGTTTAAAAAGAGATTAAAGGTAAAAAGAAGAATCCGTAAGAATGTTTTCGGAACTGCTTCAAAACCTAGATTGTCCGTTTTTCGTAGCAATAAGCAGATTTATGGTCAGTTGATTGATGACGAAAACCAACGTACAATTATGGCGTTTTCATCTGCGAAAGCAGCAGACCTTTCTGGCAACAAAGTAGCGCAAGCATACGAAGTTGGAAAGCAACTTGGCGCACAAGCTGTAAGCAATGGCGTGGAAGAAGTTGTTTTTGATCGAAATGGTTACATCTACCACGGTAGAGTGAAAAGTTTCGGTGACGGAGCACGTGAAGGAGGATTAAAATTTTAAGAGACTATGGCAACGCAAACATTAAAAAGAATAAAAACCACTGATTTAGAACTTAAAGATACCGTTGTAGGTATTCAGCGAGTTGCTAAAGTAACCAAAGGTGGTCGTACTTTCAGCTTTACTGCTATTGTAGTAGTTGGAGATGGAAATGGAATCGTAGGTCATGGTCTTGGAAAAGCGAGTGAAGTTATCGATGCCATCCAAAAAGGAATCGAAGACGCTAAGAAGAACTTAATTAGAGTACCTGTTATCAACGGTACCGTTCCTCACGAGCAATACGGAAAATACAGCGGTGGTAAAGTCTTTATCAAGCCTGCTTCTCACGGTACTGGTGTAATTGCTGGTGGTGCGATGCGTGCGGTATTAGAATCAGCTGGTGTACACGATGTATTAGCGAAGTCTAAAGGTTCGTCTAACCCACACAACGTGGTTAAGGCTACCATCGATGCTTTGGCTAAATTAAGAGACCCTTACACTGTTGCAGAGCAAAGAGGCGTTTCGTTGAAAAAAGTATTTAACGGATAATTACAGCACAATGGGAAAGATTAAGGTAACGAAGGTTAAAAGCACGATAAAAAGACCTGCAGACCAAAAGCGAACAATGGAAGCGCTTGGTTTGAGAAAGATGAATCAATCAAATGAATTGAATGATTCACCTCAGATTCGTGGAATGATTAGAAAAGTGAGTCACTTGATAAAAGTAGAAGAATAAGATGGATTTAAGTAGCTTAAAACCGGCAGAAGGATCGGTTAAGAAGAGAAAACGTATTGGGCGTGGTCAGGGTTCTGGCAGAGGTGGTACTTCTACAAAAGGACATAAAGGAGCACAATCAAGAACTGGATATAGCCGAAAAGCTGGTTTCGAAGGTGGTCAAATGCCTATTCAACGTCGTTTGCCTAAACGAGGTTTCAAAAACCGTAATAGAGTTGCTTATACAGCACTTAACTTGAGTAAAATTGAAGAACTAGTAGCAAAATACGGGTTCAAAGAAATTACTCCTGAAGTACTTCAAGAAGCGAACTTAGTTGGCAAAACAGAGAGAATCAAAGTATTGGCCCGTGGAGAAATCAAATCGGGAATAACCGTTAAAGCACATGCCTTTTCAGAGAAAGCGAAAGAAGCAATCGAAAAAGCAGGTGGTAACGTGGAAACCCTTTAGAATCAATGAAGAAGTTAATAGAAACGATTAAGAACATTTTCAGCATTGAAGAGCTGAGATCGCGTATTTTTAATACGCTCATTTTGTTGGCAGTTTTTAGAGTAGGTACTTTTATCCGTATTCCGGGTATCGACAAAGTATTACTTGACGAAATCAATAAAGGAAACCCTGCTAAAGGGTTGATGGGATTGATCGATACGTTTGCAGGTGGAGCCTTCGAAAGAGCCTCCGTTTTTGCATTGGGTATCATGCCATATATCTCAGCATCGATTGTTATTCAGTTGTTGACTGTAGCCGTACCGTCTTTCCAAAAAATGTCGAAAGAAGGTGAAGATGGCCGTCAACGAATGAACCAGATTACAAGATGGTTAACAATCGCCATTACTGCTGTTCAAGCAATCAGTTTCATTATTAGCTTCCAATCAGATCCAAACAAGAGCACAACTATATTGATGAGTAACTCATTCATGTTTATGGTTACTTCAGTAGTTGTTCTTGTCGCTGGTACCATGTTCACAATGTGGATTGGTGAAAGAATTACCGACCGTGGGTTGGGTAATGGTATTTCATTGATCATCATGGTGGGTATCATCTCTAAACTACCACACTCATTACTTGCTGAGTTTGCTCACAAAATGGGGAACAATGGTGGTCCAATTATATTTATCCTTGAAATTGTCTTCTGGCTGTTAGTAATACTATCCGTAATTCTGTTAGTACAAGGAACCAGAAGAATACCAGTACAATATGCAAAACGAATTGTTGGAAACCGACAGTTTGGTGGTGTACGTCAGTACTTACCATTAAAAGTTAACGCTGCAGGTGTAATGCCAATCATCTTTGCTCAGGCTTTGATGTTTATCCCAAGTAGTGTTGCTGGTTTCTTTCAAGATAGCGATGGATTGAGAAACTTCTTCTCAGGGTTTGTAGACTTTACGTCTTTTACCTACAACATCGTCTTCTTCTTTATGATTGTACTATTTACCTATTTCTATACAGCGATCACTGTGAATCCAAATCAGATTGCAGACGACTTGAAAAGAAATGGTGGATTTATACCAGGAGTAAAACCAGGTAGAGCAACTGCAAATTTTGTGGATGCGGTTATGTCAAGAATAACCTTACCCGGTGCTATCTTCTTAGGATTCGTTTCGATCTTCCCTGCATTTGCAATCATATTTGGAGTGAACAACCAATTCGCACAGTTTTATGGCGGTACGTCCCTTCTAATTATGGTTGGTGTTGTACTTGATACGCTGCAACAAGTAGAGTCTCACTTATTAATGAGACACTATGATGGGTTGATGAAAACAGGTCGAATTAAAGGACGTTCTTCTACTGGAGGAGCAATAGCAGGTTAGTGTTGAAAATGAATTTATTATTTGCTACTTTTGCAGCCCTGAAATAATAGATGGCAAAACAAGAACCTATAAAGCAAGACGGTGTGATAACAGAAGCGTTATCCAATGCCCGTTTTAGAGTTGAATTAGAAAATGGACACGTAATACTGGCCACGATATCTGGAAAAATGAGGATGCACTACATCCGAATTCTACCAGGTGACAAAGTTCAAGTGGAGATGACTCCATATGACTTAACCCGCGGACGTATTACTTACCGATATAAATAAAAATTATGAAAGTTACAGCAGCTGTAAAAAAGCGAAGTGTTGATTGCAAGATTGTTAAACGAAACGGTAAGGTTTACGTGATTAACAAGAAGAACCCAAGATTTAAACAAAGACAAGGTTAATATTTAAGAAATGGCAAGGATTTCAGGTGTTGATTTACCTAAAAATAAAAGAGGCGTTATTGGTCTAACGTACATCTATGGTATTGGGCTTACAACTGCTCAAAACATTCTTACGAAAGGGAATATCTCTTGGGATAAGAAAGTGAACGAATGGGACGATGAAGACATCGCTTCAATTCGTGATACTATTTCTGAAATGACCGTGGAGGGAGAGTTGAGATCTCGCACACAGATGAACATCAAACGTATGATGGACATAGGTTGTTACAGAGGTTTACGACATAGAAAAGGATTGCCATTAAGAGGGCAGCGAACTAAAAACAACAGTCGAACCAGAAAAGGTAAGAGAAAAACTGTTGCAGGTAAGAAAAAAGCCGTTAAGTAATAAACATTGAGTTATGGCAACTGGTAAAAAGGTAACGAAGAAAAGAAAAGTAAATGTCGAGTCCACTGGACAAGTACATATCAAAGCAAGTTTTAACAACTTGTTGATTTCTATCACAAACAACCAAGGACAAGTAATTTCTTGGTCGAGTGCTGGAAAGATGGGATTCAGAGGATCCAAAAAGAACACTCCATACGCAGGTCAAACTGCATGTTTGGATTGTGCTAAAACAGCAGCTGATGCTGGTTTAAGAAAGGTTGACGTGTTTGTAAAAGGTCCTGGTGCAGGTAGAGAATCTGCGATCAGAACATTACAAACTGCTGGTATTGAAGTAACGTCTATTACAGATGTAACGCCATTGCCACACAACGGTTGTCGTCCTCCAAAAAGAAGAAGAGTTTAATACATTTAGTAAGTAAGATAAATGGCAAGATATACAGGTCCTAAGTCTAAAATCGCTCGGAAATTTAAAGAACCTATTTTCGGCCCTGATAAAGCACTGGAGAAAAAGAATTATCCTCCAGGAATGCACGGGAACGCACGAAGAAGAGGTAAAAAATCTGAGTACGCGATTCAATTAGCTGAGAAGCAAAAAGCTAAATATACCTATGGTGTATTAGAAAAGCAATTTGCTAACATGTTTGATAAAGCAGCTCGTAAAAAAGGTATTACTGGTGAGAACTTATTGAAGTTTCTTGAAGCTAGATTAGACAACGCAGTATACCGTTTAGGTATCGCGAACACAAGAAGTGGTGCACGTCAATTGGTGTCGCACAAGCACATGATGGTGAATGGTGTTGTAACCAACATTCCTTCATATCAATTGAAGCCTGGTGACGTTATATCGGTTCGTGAAAAATCAAAATCTATTGAGTTTATCACTGATTCGTTGGCTACCAAAAAAGAATACTCTTGGTTACAGTGGGACGACACTACCATGTCAGGCACCTACCTAAACCATCCAGAGCGAGAAGACATTCCTGAAAACATTAAGGAGCAGTTAATCGTCGAATTATATTCTAAGTAATCCTAATTAAATAGAAGAAATGGCAATTTTAGATTTTCAAAAACCGGATAAGGTTATCATGCATAAAGAAACAGACAATTACGGTCTGTTCGAATTTTCTCCTTTGGAAAAAGGATATGGTGTTACTGTTGGTAATGCTATGAGAAGAATCTTGTTGTCTTCATTAGAAGGTTATGCGATTACTTCAATTAAAATTCCTGGTGTAGATCACGAATTTTCAACAATCAAAGGCGTGTCTCAAGACATCACTGAGATTATTTTAAACTTGAAACAAGTTCGTTTTAAGAAAGTAACTGAAGGTCACGAAGTTGAAAAAATATACGTTTCTCTTAAAGGAAAGGATGTTTTTACTGCTGGTGATATTTCAAGATATACAAACTCATTTGAAATCCTTAACCCAGATTTAGTTATCTGTGATATGGAGCCATTTGTAAACTTAGAAATCGAATTGACGGTTGATAAGGGTCGTGGTTATGTACCTTCTGATGAGAACTTACCTGCTGACGCACCAATCGGTCTTGTACCAATTGATTCTATCTTCACACCTATCAAAAACGTTAAGTTTAGAGTAGAAGATTTTCGTGTTGAGCAAAGAACGGATTACGAAAAATTAGTTTTTGAAGTATCTACTGATGGATCTATCCATCCAGAAGATGCCTTAAAAGAAGCTGCCAAAATCATGATTCAACACTTAGTGTTGTTCTCTGACGAAAGCATCTTACTTGATAGCCAAGTGAAAACTAAAACTGCTGAAGTGGATGAAAATACACTTCACATGAGAAAAATCTTAAAAACTTCTCTAGCTGATCTTGACCTTTCTGTTCGTGCTTACAACTGTTTGAAAGCAGCTGAAATCAGAACATTAGGAGAACTTGTAAGCTACCACATTGAAGACTTATTGAAATTCAGAAACTTCGGTAAGAAATCATTGACGGAATTAGAAGAGTTTGTAAGAGAAAAAGGATTGAATTTTGGAATGGATGTCGCTAAATACAACTTAGACGACGAATAATATTTGATTTAAGAAGGAAATGAGACACGGAAAGAAATTTAATCACCTCGGTCGTAAGAAAGGACACAGAGAAGCAATGTTGTCGAATATGGCATCATCGCTGATTATGCATAAACGTATATTTACCACAACTGCTAAAGCGAAAGCGTTGCGTATTTACGTAGAACCTTTGATTACTAAATCTAAAGAAGATTCTACGCACTCACGTCGAGTTGTATTTAGTTACCTACAGAATAAAGATTCAGTAAAAGAATTGTTCAGTACTGTAGCTGAAAAAGTAGCTGACAGACCAGGTGGATATACTAGAATCTTGAAAACACATAACCGATTAGGCGACAACGCGGAAATGTGTATGATGGAATTGGTTGACTTCAATGAAGCAATGTTGGAACAAAAAGTTTCTAAATCTTCAGGAGCAACTAAAGCAAAACGTACTCGTCGTGGTAAGAAAAAATCAGACGACGTAGTTGCTGAAACAGTTGAAAAGGTAGAAGAAGTAGTTGAGGAAAAAGTTGAAAAAACTCCTGAGGCTTCTGCTGATACCGACGCTGAAACAAAAGAATAAAACAATCATGTTTTGATATAAAGGGCATCTTAGATGCCCTTTTTTTATGCCTTAATCCAACGTATTAAGGCAAGATTATAGATATTTGCACCTTGTAAAAACAGAGTAACATGCAACGAGAAACATTGGAAGCACTTAAACCAGAAGTTGATTTTCTACCACTCAACGGAACGGACCATATTGAGTTTTATGTCGGAAACGCCAAACAGTCTGCGTATTATTATCAGTCTGCGTGGGGATATGAGCTTATAGCCTATGCCGGACCAGAAACAGGAGTAAGGGAGAAAGCATCCTATGTCTTGAAGCAAGGAAAGATTGTACTCATTCTTTCAACTGCGTTACATGCAAATTCGGAAATCTCTAACCACGTAAATACACACGGAGATGGTGTGAAGTATTTATCTCTTTGGGTTGATGATGCGACAAAATCTTTTGAAGAAACGGTAAAAAGAGGCGCGAAGCCTTTCATGGAACCAACCAAATTCGAAGATGAAAATGGCTATGTCATAATTTCTGCCATACACACCTACGGTGAAACGATTCATAAATTTGTTGAAAGAAGCAACTACAACGGACCGTTTTTACCTGGCTACGAGAAGCCAACACATAAAATAAACAATGTTCCTGTTGGACTAAAACACATTGATCACTGCGTTGGTAACGTGGAACTGGGTAAAATGAATGAGTGGGTTAAATTCTACGAAGACGTACTCGGATTCCGTTTGCTGTTAACCTTTGACGACGATGATATTTCTACCGAATACTCTGCATTGATGTCTAAAGTAGTGAGTAACGGGAATGGATATGTGAAATTTCCAATCAACGAACCCGCTGATGGAAAGCGCAAGTCTCAAATTGAAGAATACCTTGATTTTTATGGTGGCGCCGGTGTTCAACATATCGCCGTAGCTACTGACGATATTTTACACACAATAGGTGAACTAAGAAACCGTGGAATCGAATTCTTGTATGTGCCAGATACCTACTACGAAGATTTGTTAGAGCGTGTTGGTGACATCAAGGAGGATATCGAAGATCTTAAGAAACACAACATCTTAGTAGACCGAGATGATGAAGGATATTTATTGCAGATTTTTACCAAACCAGTTGAAGACAGACCAACGTTGTTTTTTGAAATTATTCAAAGAAGAGGCGCACAGTCTTTTGGTAAAGGAAACTTCAAAGCCTTATTCGAATCAATAGAACGGGAGCAAGAACGCAGAGGAAACCTGTAACATGCGACTCATTCTGATTGTATGCGTCTGTTTTTGCGTCTTATCGGCACAGAAATGTAATGACAAACCAACGCATCGAGTCAATATCGTCTTAACCAAAACAGAATCTTATTGCGGTGGAGCTGAACCACCAGAAGAGTTATTAACGGAATTAAACACACCTAAACCGTATAATAGTGGTAAAGTGTATATTCTGGATGATTTAAAGGCGTGTGTAGACAGTATTACTCCTACTAACGTCGAAACCCTAGTGCCACTAAAAACAGGCCATTATACGGCGCATCTCGTGGCAAAATTAAAAGACTTAGAAAGCATTACTTCAGAAGACGAGCAATGTATTACAGCTTTCAAACAACGCATTTTGGCGATGTTCGAAATAAAAGGGGATACGGCTTTACAAGTGAACCTGCATTTTGGATGTAATCCGTGTTATCCGCCACCGCCTTAATTAAGGTCGTGGCTCTTCACAAGGATTGCATTCCTTGTTCATAGCAACTTTGTACGCCGTTTTGCCACCCACAACTTTAAACGGAGTTGCCGTCATACGTTTCCAACGCATCTCACACGCTTCTTTACTTCCGTCATCACCAATATTACCATTTGGCTGTTCTGGTGTCTCAGGCGTGTTGCCTGGTTTTGGTGCATTACCTGATTTAGGCGCTTCTTCAACGGGTGCTGGAGGCGTCATTAGTTTATAAAACGAAATGACATATAAACCTGTATCCAAGGCAAAAGTCGCATAACCTGCCTTGTCTAAGGTCACTTTAATTTCCTCAGTATATAAAACCGGACTAATAAATTTAGAAATGTAAATGGGTTGATTTGCCAATGGCTGTAACACATTCATCTGTTCTTCCATTTCTTCGGTTGGTGCGGCACCTCCACAATATTGCTGTGTGTATTCAACACTCACTGTGATTGTATTGGCATCCGAAATAGCCACTTTTGATTTCCCTTTACAGCCAACAAACAGAGCCACTGCTGTGATTAAGTATATTAAATGTCTTGCTTTCATTTATGCTTCTATAATTTTTTTGGCAGTTTGTTTAGCTGCCGATGATTCTCCTAAAACGGTCCAAAGTTCTTGGTATCCGTCGCGAATTTTAGTGGCTGTAGCTTCCTGTAATAAGGACGTTACTTCCGTATCCAAATGTAGCACATTTAAATCGTCCTGAAGAAGCTCTTTTATCACATGTTTGTCCAATATTAGATTAACTGGCGAAATGTATTGGAGCTTCACTAAACGCTTTCCAATGGCATACGAAAAAGCATTGGCTTTGTAACAGACCACTTGTGGGGTGTCCAACAGTGCTGTTTCAAGATTGGCTGTGCCTGATGTGACAATGGCCGCCTTTGATTGACTGACTGTTGTGTACGTGTCTACCTCAGAAAAGGTAACGTTGGACGGAAATTGAAATAATGTATAAAGACTTTGATCATGCGCCGCTACCACAAATTGAATCTCTGGTTTGGTTGCAGCGAAGGCCAACATTGTTGGTAGAATCCGCTCTATTTCTTGTTTTCGGCTACCAGGTAATAAAGCAACCGTATTTTGTCTTTTTATATTAAGATTTTTTTCTTTAAAACGTAGTATTTGCTCAACCACTGGATTGCCAATATAGTGTGCGTTGACACCGTGACCGAGGAAATAGGCCTCCTCAAATGGGAAGATGCAATAACCAAAATCAACGTACTTCTTAAGTTTGACAACTCTTTTTTCGTTCCAAGCCCACGCCTTAGGTAAGATGTAAAAATGGGTTTGGATGCCTTTTTCTTTACAGTATTTGGCAATTTTCAAATTGAAGCCACCGTAATCGACAAGAATGACTTTGTCGGGATGGAATTGATCTATTTGACTTTTAATCGTTTTTAGAAGTCTTCTGATTTTGCCAAGGTTTTGCAAAACCTCAACAAAACCCATAAAGCTGTATTCTTTATAATCTACACAAAGTTGAACACCAGCTTTCTGCATCTTTACTCCACCCATTCCCTGTATTACAGCGGATGGGTCAAGTTGAAATAGTTCCTCAACAAGGTTTGAAGCGTGGAGGTCTCCAGAAGCTTCGCCAGCTATGATGAAGTATTTCACAGAAAATGAATAATTACGATAATAATACCATACAGGATGGTGGCGCCTATCAACCCACGTAAAAACCGTACTTTGGGTTTGTGTCCAAAGGGAATGAAGAACAACATATTGGCAATTAAACTTAGCCTTAAAAACGGACTAATAAGTTTCATGTTCAGTTTGAAATGATCAATATCAGTTAAATCAATGTTGTGATCGACTCCAGCATAAATCATAAGCAAGGCCAAAAGAGGACATAACAATCCAACCAAAAGACCCCAATATACTTTGTTAAACCTACTCATTGATTTTCCAATTATTTAATGTGCTTATTGCGTGATGTGCTGTCAAATCGAACTGAACTGGTACAACAGACGCATAACCATTTTGTAAGGCCCATTCGTCCGTGTCTTGACCATTGTCCATGTTCACAAATTTACCTGTTAACCAGAAATACTTTCGGCCATATGGGTCTTCACGCTCATCAAACTCTTCCACCCACTTAGCCTTTGCCTGTCGACAAATTTTAATGCCTTTTAATTCTTCTTTGGAAACTTTAGGAATGTTCACGTTTAACAAACAATCAACTGGTAGTTTTTTCTCCAACACATGGGTTGCCACTTGCATGACAACTTCCGCTGCTGCTGAAAAATCAGCTTCCATACTATAATCCAACAATGAAAAACCAATGGCTTGTAAACCATCAATAGCACCTTCCATTGCTGCCGACATCGTTCCTGAATAGATGACATTCACAGATGAGTTTGAACCATGGTTGATACCGGAAACCAGCAAATCAGGTCGCCTGTCTAAAACTTTATCCAACGCCAGTTTAACACAATCCGCTGGTGTACCAGAACATTGATAGGCCAACACCTCGTCACCAAAATAATCACTTTTGTCAAGACGTAACGACTCATTAATGGTAATGGCATGACCCATGCCTGATTGAGGACTGTCAGGGGCTACAACGACTACCTTACCCAGTTTTTTCATGCAATCAACCAATACCCGAATGCCTGGTGCGGTAATGCCGTCATCATTGCTAATTAATATAAGCGGTTTGTTCTTCATCGAAGCGAAATTAACGTGCGGAGAGCGGGACAACAAAACATAATTCACATTTTGCCAAAACATAACCGAAAACGTTGTTTGCTCGTTATTTTTGTGTATGCTTACAGCACTCCGTGTCGACAATTACGTATTGATTAAATCACTCCAGTTTGGTCCAACCAACGGGTTTAATATCATTACTGGAGAAACAGGTGCTGGGAAATCCATCCTTATCGGTGCGCTTGGTTTGATATTGGGTGAACGCGCAGATACCAAAACGGTGTCTGAGTCTGGGAGCAAGTGCATTATTGAAGGCGTCTTTGATGTGTCGAGGTTAAACCTCAAACACCTCTTTGAATTACACGATTTGGATTTTTACGACGAAACCATTTTGCGCCGTGAAATTTTGGCCTCTGGAAAGTCACGTGCGTTTATCAATGATACTCCTGTCGGGCTAAACGTATTAAAAGAAGTGGGTAGTCAGTTAGTCGACATCCATTCGCAACATCAAAGTTTACGGTTGGGTAGCCAAGACTTCTTATTCAATTGGCTCGATACGGTCTGTGGCTCTCTAGAGGAGTATACACAGTTTAGTGAATCTTACAACGAACTAAAGGCCGCTCAAAAACAATTAGTCACTTTACAAGAACAAGTGGACCAACAACTCACCGAACAAGATTATTATCAATTTTTGTTTAATGAGTTGGACGAGGCAAACTTGGAACAATTGCTTTCCGCCGATTTGGAATCTGAATATGAGGTACTTCAAAATGCTGAGGAAATTGGAGAGATTGTGAATCAAAGCATTGGCGAGTTACAAGAAAATGAAGGCGCTTTGCTCGACAAGTTGAAAGCCATTAGTCACCAGCTCAAAAAACTAAAAGGCGGCGATGCCTTACAGCAAATCGTTGAGCGATTGACAGGCTTGCAATACGAGTTGGATGAAGTGGTGAACGACTTAAGTCAATTTGGGCAGGGTGTACAGCCAGACCCAGAAAGATTAGAAAGTATCAATGACATCATGGCGAAGCTTCATTTGCTTCAAACCAAACACAAGGCACAGTCGATAGATGAATTGATTCGCATGCGAGATGAGCTAAACGATAAGCTGTCACTTAACGTGGGCCGTGAAAATGAATTGAATAAGCTTAAAGCGGATATTGCCCTTCTGCAAACTAAATGTAATGCCCAAGCGCTGTCGTTGCATAACCTGCGCTTGCAAAAGGTGAAAGACATAGAATCACAAGCCAATGCCGATTTGGATTATTTGGGTCTGCCAAATGCACAATTGAATTTGGAATTGGTAGAAACTGATGTACTTGGAAAATATGGACTGTCGGCATTTCAATTGTTGTTTGCCTCCAACAAAGGGTCAAGTTTGCGCCCTGCGCATAAAGTGGCATCAGGTGGTGAATTGTCTCGGTTGATGTTGATTCTGAAGTCGTATTTGGCCAAGAATAAAAACCTGCCAACCTTGATTTTTGACGAAATTGATACAGGTGTTTCAGGTGAAATTGCCTTAAAGATGGGGGAGATGATGGCGTCATTATCTGACAAGATGCAGATAATTTCAATTACGCATTTACCACAAATTGCCTCAAAGGGTAAGGCACATTTTTATGTCTACAAACAATTAGATAAAGATGAAACCATCACCTTCGTAAAACAGCTTGATGATACTGAACGCATTACTGTTTTAGCGCAAATGCTGAGTGGTGAAAATCCGACAGAAGGTGCGATTGCGAATGCGAAGGAGTTGTTGAATTAAAACTTGTCTATATCCACAAACTGAATGATCCAATCTTTGAATGAATTGGAAACAGGTTCAATTGTGTCGAAGTCGTGATCAAAGAGGTAAATTTTCGGTTCGCCGTTTGAAACCTTAAGGTCTTCAGTCATAAACCCAAAAATATTGCCCATACAATCCGAAGCGATTGGAATCATATCAACATGAAGCTTCGCTGTCCATTCAAATTCTTTGTCATGAAGTATCCTATCAATGGGCAAAAACTGCTGAACATCATCAATTTCAAGATGGTTGTCGTCAATGACGTTAACGACGTCTGGCGTCCACAAATCTCCGTATGTAAGCAAAAAGTATCTATAGTCTACAGGTAGTTTGATTTGATACTTTTTTTCAAATGAATGAACATCCTGTTCAGTTTCAGGAGCGTTTTTTTCATTTTCATTGAACAGGTCAAAGAATTGTTTAAATGCGTCTGTCATTTTATTAATGGTATTTAATAGACGCTGTTATAGTTAGAAATTAGTTCTATATCATTTAACCTCATACATATATTCAAAAGCGTAGCTTGAAATTCCTTCATCACTATGTATTATATAATCTCCTTTAAAAACTTTATGACCTCGTGTTGTAGGTTTACATGTATAAACAATGCATTCTTGGTTATAAGTCAGCGAAGTTGAGTCTACGGTACTTTCTGCCAGTTTAAGATTCGCTTGACGTCTTTGTTGGCTCAGAGAAACTTTGGCAGTAAAGGAATCTCCTAAGGCAATTGTTTTAGGGGCATTTATTTTTATTTTTGGTAAATAACAACCTTTCGTATGAAGCAAACTAGAGTCTAAGGGGTTGTCGAAAAAGTAGTGAACAAGTTCAATTTTGTGTCTTAACATGGCATTTTCAGCTTCGATTTTTTGCAGCTTTGCGCTATGCAGTTTGTCGGACTTTGTGCATCCAGAAATCAACATTGCTATAAACAATAAGGGGACTAATTTCATCTATTCATTTGTTTTCTATGTCTTCCGGTGATTACATAGGGGCCTCAACGGAATCTTATTCATTAAGGCCTTGCACTCTTTGCATCCGTATACCTATAAATGCCAAAACCCTTAACGTTAAGAAACTCTTTATTAGTAACGTCGGTACTCGCTTCATAGTCTTCATACCATTCCACAAAAGCGTTTTCAAATTCTTTGTTCATGCCTGTGGTAGCAAAATAGTTCCATATTTCTGGAGAAGGTGAAGATTGATACACGTTAAACAGAATGACAACGTTTACTTTTTTATTAAGCTCCATGCCAGCCTCAGAGAGTAAATTCAGCTTGCTGACGATTGAGTTTTCTTCCGTTGAGCTTGAAAGTTGCCAGCCGTCGGTATGGTAATTGGTTAAGAAAATCTCGTCGTGGTGCGTGACCAATTCTTTACCAATCGTCAAGCTTGGAGGCATTCCTGCATCCTTTATTTTGCCAATATAAAATTGTCGCGTTATGCCAGGATTGAGCGGAGTGATTTCACCAGGAGGAGGTGTGAATTTCAAATCATTTACCTTGGAAATCCATGGAGCATAGTCATCCGCAAATGTCATGCTGTCGTTCCAAAACTCAATTTCACTCACGATACCATCTGGCCGACTGTCTTTCCGTCCGTCGTGGTATGCCTCAATATTGCTGAACGAGGTGCCAAATCCAGCAGAAACGAACGACACGCGCACATAAGGTTCTTGGTTTTGTGCTTTTTTAACGAAGGCACGTAACTCATCATATTTGTCGTCTAACAGCGCCGATCCAATGTTGTACAGGTAGATGTCGGTAAAATCATTTTCATCCACCCAGGCAAGTAAATCGTCTTCAAGACTTAGATCACCTAGAATCCCTCCCGTATAGAAGTCGTTGATGTAAATGCCGCGATGTTCAACTAATAAGCCAAGTGAAATGGTCCCATCGTCTTTGTCGCACGATGAAAAGAAAAGTAGAGAGAGTAAGATAGTTGCTAAGTATTTCATGACTTAGCTAATGTACGAAATGACGGTGAGACCGCCAACAGGTCTTATTTTTAGGCACAAGCCCTGGTCACCATGTAATTTTGAATACCGACACAACTTTTTTGTAACCTAGTTTAGTGTCTGCGCTTATCTCCGAATGAGTTGGGTGGAAAACCATAATGTGGGATTCAAAACGTATTGGAACCTGCATATTTATTTGTAAAACTTATTGGGGTTCACAATCTTAATTTGGACGTTTTCTTTTAGATCACTCTGTTCGTATTCCATAAAACGGTCGATGTGAATTGATTGCATGGATTCGACCTTTTTCATCTCGGACCAAAACTTGGTTAGTTTTAAACTTTTAATGTGTTCGTGGTTCAAAACTGCAACAATAAAATCTTTGAATTTTTTGAATTCAGTAAGGTTATCAAAAACATCACAGAGACATCCATTTTTAGATAACGTATAGTATGGATGAGTTCCCTCGAGTTCAAAATCAGATTGAAATTCCTTTTGTATCCAGGTTTCCGGTTGCGCGTTTTGAGACAATACTTCTATTTGAATGAACCAACACATAAGTCTAGTAAAATTATCATTAATTTGACAATGCAGGGCGTTTATTCCATTCGGATTTAATTTTTCTTATTTCTAAAGGTGTTGGGTACACTGCGTTTCAATGCAGTTTAGGTTTTGTTGCGTTTGGTTATTTTTCTCAACATTCCTCGAAATATTATACCATGAAAGGGTAATACTGAATACCAATATAATCGCCCTAATATTCCTAACGGTCTAAATGTAGCTGTTTGTACTAGTTGATTGTTTTCAATTCTAAATTCCAACCAAGCTTCACCAGGGAGTTTCATCTCAGCAAATAGAAGTAAGCGACCCTTTTCTTTGTCGGCAAATAATACTCTCCAGAAATCTAATGTGTCTCCAGCATTGATGAAAGTAAGGCTTGTCCTTCCTCTTCTAATCCCTACTCCTCCTACAAACTTATCTAGTAGGCCTCGAAACCTCCATAACCAATTGGCATAATACCAGCCGTTATTACCACCAATGCTCCAAATTTTATTCAGACAGTCAGTACGATTGTATATTCTCCGTTTTCTTTTATCGATGAAACACCCAAAAGTTGGAACTTCGATAAATTCAGAGATATCAAAATCAATTCCACTGCTAGAGTATGAGTCTTTCCAACTGGAAACAATTGCGTTATTTTCCACTTTATTAAAAGCCTTTAGCAGCGATTCTTCATAACTAACTGGCTCAACTCCGAGTAGTGCATTAATTCTATTATCTCTACAGACTACTTCAATTTTCATGCTATTAACAAGAGATACAGCGAGTTTATAAGATGTTGACGTAACAAAATAAAGCCAGTACGAAGAAAGTCTTGGTGTCATTACAGGAACGACGAGAATGGTCCGCTTTAAATTTCTGCTTTTACCAAAACCCAGGAGCATCTCTTTGTAGGACAGCACATCAGGTCCACCTATGTCAAAATTCTCATTAAAGGTTTTTGTATTGAATAAAGATTTTGATAGAAATGTGATAACATCGGATACGCCAATAGGCTGGCATTTAGTTTGCAACCATTTTGGGGTGATCATTATTGGCAGTTTTTCCACGAGGTCTCTAATAATCTCAAAAGAGGCGCTTCCCGAACCGATGATGATTCCTGCCCTTAGTGTTGTGAAATTATATGTACCTTTTCCAAGCTCGGTTTCAACATCTTTTCGTGAACTTAAATGCTTGGAAAGTTTGGATTCATTGACTATACCACTGAGATAAATGACATGTTTTACAGTTGTTTTTTGAAGGGCCATTCTGAAATTAATTGCTGAGGTTCTTTCAAGTGATTTGTAGTCACTTGAAGATGACATTGAATGAACTAGATAGTAAGCCGCATCAATGTCATTTGGAATGCGATCAAGTGATTGCTCAACTAACAAGTCGATTTCTATGACTGATATTTTCAGCTTAAGGGATTCAGGTGGATTAAACCTTTTAACATCCCTTGCGCAGCAAATTACTTCATGACCCGCTTCAACCAAAACCGGGAGAAGTCGTTTCCCTATGTATCCTGTTGAACCGGTTAGTAATATTTTCATTTTATTTTATTAACGTTTTGGCTATGCCCAGTGCCACCTGTCCGCCAACTGGCGGAGGTTATTTAGTTCGAGTTTCATAAAGAAGCTAAGATACAACATGGATACTTGTCCGCCTACTAGCGTACTTGTCCGCCTACTGGCGGATATCGGCCATAGCATGAATATTTTTGAGTACATGCGGCAAACATTGGGTATAGCCAGTGTTAGCAACAATATATTTTTCTCCATGTCAGAGTATATTGTTTAAATCTTGTCTTCCAACAATGGCCATAATTTCAACAGTGTCATTATTGATTTTATAGAAAATGCTATCAGAACCGCAGACACAACGTCTATAACCTTTTTTAATGAAATCTACAGATTCAAAAGCAAGCGGTGTTTCTGCGATGATTTCAAAATATTTAAAAAAAGAATCAAAATATTTATCAGCTTGAGTCATTCCGAATTTTTTAACTCCGTAATGATGGATTCGAATTAAGTCTTCTTTTGCTGCATTACTAATTCTGTAATTAGTCATCAAGCATCGACTTTGATTGCTTTAATATTTCATCTTTGCTGTCTGTTGAGAAGCCACTTTTTTCAGCATTTTCTATCTTGGAGTTAATCCAATCGATTTGGATTTGCTGTTTTCTTGCTTGTCTAATCAAATCATTAATCAGTTCACTTTTACTCGTATATTCCTGATTTTTCAATTGATCTTTTAGCCAATCATCGTTCGGTTTCGTGAATGATATACTTTGTCTGGTCATACTTGCTATTTGGTGTAAATATACACCATATGCGAATCATTTTAAAATTTTTTATGTTGTTGCCAACGGCGGTCAAGGCTATACTTCTGTGCCGTTTCTCGGATATAGGGAATTTACGGCATGAAGTATAGCCAATGTTGGCAGCAGTAATGCTTTCTTTTAATTTTTTCTGTTCGCTGATAGAGATTCTGATAATAAATTAGGTCGGCTGATATCTCTTCATCGGTCTTATTCATTATGTCTCGTAAATTTCCTTGATTTATCAGATTAGCATTTTCGCAAATAATCTTGAATCGTTTTTCTGTCAATTGGCCAACAGATTGTTCCAATTTTTTGATTAAGTCAGATCTATAATCTTGTCCTTTATACTCCAATTCAAATAGCAGACGACAGGCACCTTTGATTTCATATTCTATTTTAGACTCAACTGTTATTTCGATCAAATCTTGATGTTTCGGATAAGGGAGAACTCGAAAGGCAAAAGCTGCAATTCTTTTTACTTCATCATAATCATACTCATATCGTTCCCAAATTTCACCAAAACCATAGCGCCGAAACAGTGGATTCCCAAATGGGCTCATTTTTCCAGTCCTCAAAAGGGATAATCTGAACAATGAAAATTTGCCTCTATTTTGAATAAATCGCTGTTTCATTTCTTATTGCTGCCAACGGTTGCGGCTATGCCCAGTGCGAGTTGTTTAGTTTGAGTTTCATATAGAAGCTAAGTTACAACTTAGCCGTATTATATCGGCTAATGAATTAATACTTTTGAGCGCACAAGTTCAGCATTGGGCATAGCCATTGTTGTGGCTAGTTATTTTACTCAAACTGTTTTATATATTTCTCAAGAAGATGTGGGAATTCATCCATGTGAGGATATCCAAGGATATGTATTTCATAATACTCTCTTTCAATTCCTTGAATTAAGTTACCCAGACCCTTTATTTCTGACCCATCTTGTCTAATTACTTTTAATGAATCAATGGCCATTGTCGCTATTGCCTTGTGCTCAGGATCATCTAGAGTCAATATTATATTATTTTCAATTGAGTAATCTTTGAAAAATCTATACGCAGAATCAATGCCCTTGAATTCTATTTCTCCTATTAAAACGCCCATCGGGTAATCAGCTTTTTCCAGCTTTGTTATTCCTATTTCGGAACCATCGAGAAATATTTTGTAAGACTTGTCCATTTTTAATTAGCCACAACTAGTTTATATACGAATATAAACTTCCTTTATCCAACTCCCAGAGATCTGGATAAAGGAATGATTGTTGGTTTTTATCTCGTGTATTTACTCCTCGTATAAAAGGTCATACGGATTTACAATCTGATTAATCTGTTTCTTGCTTACATAGGTATATATTTCCGTTGTCTTACTACTCTTATGACCAAGTAATACCTGAATGTATCTCAAATCGACTCCAGCTTCTAATAAATGTGTTGCATAACTGTGATGCAGCATATGTGCATACACGTTTTTCTTTATACCTGCTTTGCTCGCACTGTTTTTTAGTATTTGATTTATACTCTTTGCTGAATATGGATGCCCATGCTTTTGGCCCTCAAACAAATAAGCTGTCGGTCTATAACCTTTGTAATACGTACGCAAAACTTCTATAATCTTATCGGAAATTGGGACCAGACGGTCCTTATTCCCTTTTGCCCCGAAAACTTCAATTACCTTTCTGTCAGAGTTAATATTACTCACTTGAAGGCGTAATACCTCTCCAACACGAAGGCCACAACCGTACAACAAAGTCAGTATTGCTTTGTGCTTGGGGTTAACAGTCACATCTATAATGGACTTAACCTCATTCGTGCTTAAAACCTTAGGTAACTTGTATTCTCGACGTGGAATGGGGATCAATTCTACATCTAACGTTGAGTTAAACCGATCTCGATAAAAACACTTGATAGCACTAATCATTTGTCTTTGATACGACCTAGAATAACCTCTATTTACAATATGCTCAGACAAAAACTTTTGTATACTGTCATTGTCAATTTCCATAGGATCCGTATCGTTATGATAGCTCAAAAAAACCTTAACCATATGTAGGTATGTTTGTTTTGTGCTTTCACTATAACGCACAGCATTCAAATGTGTCTGAAATTCTGTGACATACTTTTGATTTTTTTGGGTAAGTATTAAAGCAATAGATTTTCGTTCGTGAGTCAATTGACGATCTATTTTTTGTTTTTTTATCGCTTCCATATCAATCCAAGCGACACCTCTGAATACTTCGAAGAGGTTGTTCAATGATTTGCTAGTGTTAAGCAATATATAGTTTGTGCCATCACTATGTAAAGTAGCACCTACTTGTGTCAACCGAGCTACAGCATCGTCAAAGTCTGGTGCTTGTATTAGAAAATAGTGTATGTTGTCATTGATATATGGAGTTAGAATTACCTTATACTGCCACATGGTTTAAAGTTCATTAGAGGCCCTACATAAATTTTGCTTCAGTAAAGGCAAGATTTATAATCCTGTTCATATTTTTTGTATAAGAATCTCTAACTGTAAGTAACTAACCTTTCAACGTTTATTAAGTAAATCAATTAAGAAATCTCCTTCTCATTCTGGCTATTCACAAACAACACGTTGCCCACATTGTCGTACCCCATAAAGAAGTCTTTACCTGTTTTTTTAATCAGCTCACTTCGGAAGCCAACGATGGTTAAATCAGCGTCTTTTGAATTTTTATTGATAATTTCCTTCGTCGTAATGCCCTCCTTGATTGGCATTATTCGAATGTTGTTCGCTGAAATAGGCAAACGACCGGTCTTGATCATCTCCTTCAACTTAATTCTTTCATTGGCAATTTCGCCTTCTGGGTGAATGGCAAATAGTTTGATGATACCATCTTCCCAATCAGGGTGACCAAGGATGATATACGCTAAGTAAATCATCAAATTCGCGTTTTGATAATCACTACTCGTTATCCATAAATGAATTTCATTGGTGAAACCAAATTTCTTTTCACTCGAACAAAGGATACACGTATCGTAACCAACCGCCTTTATGAGACCGAAGTTGTCAAGAATTTCTTCCAACGATTCCTGCCGTGTTTTGTAATACTCAAACAAGGCCATGTTGTTTTCCTTACCAGAAACCCCCGGTAATTGCAAGGTTTGAGTAATGCTGGCTTTGTAGCTTGGGTTAATAATGGTATCTACAAACACACTACTCTTGCTCACCTGAGTCAGTTTAATCAATCGTTTTAAACATTCTTTGGCTTCCTCCGCAGTTTCTTTACTCAAATAGCCATCGATGTGATGAATAAACATACCAAATCCTTTTCTGTGCGATATCCATCGCAACAGGTCAAATTCGTCGTGCCGACTAAACGAGTCTTTTGAAATCGCTACCACAGAAGGTCGCCACTCTTCAGAGTTTTCTTCTTGTTTTGATTTCTGTAAAAAGACGTGCAGGTTCCGACTAATTTGGAAAATAACACCGCTAAATATACTAGCCATGTCACTTTTATTTCGCTGAGATTGAGTCAACACGTAATACGTAACCACCATCAACCCTATTGCTAGGATGGCATATATGGTGTTGATCTTAAACATTAAGATGATACACAAAACAGCACCAATCAGACTGATATACCATTTGGATTTAAATGACGGACGATACCCCGGATTGGAAGCAAAGTTTTCAAGAAGTGATATCAAACAAATGGCACCATAGGTAACCATAAAGAACATAGAGATTACCTCGGCAACTGCGTTAATATCCCCTAAAAGGACAAAGAAAAAGGCGATGGCACAAGTAAGCATTGACGCATTTACCGGTTCTCCGTTTGCTTTGTTGACTGTACCAAAAATTCGGTTGAATCTAGGGACAGGTATGATTTTATCCGCCGCAATGGCATTCAACGTTCTAGGTGCCACCATCACACTTCCCAAAGCACTTGAGATAGTAGCGGCAGCCAAGCCAATAGGTATAATTGGACCCCAAACCGCAATTTTTGACATAACCAGTTGGTCGCCAAGTAGGTTTTCTTGAGAAGCTGACCCTGCAAGTTTGTAGGCAATTAAAATATAAATACCCATACCAATCAGTGTGGCAAATAAGGTTCCTTGCGGAATTGATTTTTTAGGATCTTTTAGATCGCCAGAAAGACCAACGCCAGCTGTCATGCCCGTAAACGCAGGGAAGACAATCGCGAATACGACAAAAAAGTTGTCTTTATCTGCCCGCCACAAAAAGCTTTCGGTAGGTTCACCGCTTCCTGCAAAGAACATGATTAACGAAATGGCCAAGATCGCAACTACCACATACAGCATCCACATACCGGTTTTAGCACCTTTGGTATACATAAGCGCCGCTAAAGCTCCCACACTGATCAGTCCGACCAGACGTTTAGAAATAGCAATGTCCAGCCCAATTGTATCCTGTAAGGTCAACAACACCGGGCCAAAAGCTTCCGAGAACGCGATGACGTAAAAGGCGACACTAATTGCCTGGGATAGGTATAAAGCCAAGCCAATGCTTGCGCCAATGGTCAAACCAAAGGATCGTGAGATAATGTAGTACTCTCCTCCACCTTCTACCTTTTGATTAGTCGCAATTTCAGCGAGCGACATGGCTGTTGGAATGGTGACGAGGTGACCAATTATGACGATAGACAACGTGCCGATAAACCCGACAGTACCTACGGCGTAGCCAAATCTTAGGAACATCACAGCACCAAGAATGGTTGATATCGCTGTTAAAAATACGGGGGCTGTACCAAATTTCCCCTTCGAATGCAGTAACTCTGCCATAGGTGTAAAATAATATTCAATACTATATAAAAAACCGATGCGGAATAAAATCGTCTGTCGAAATTATTTACACCTTTCGTAAACTTGTTTAGCGCACTATCTGGGATTTAATATATTTGAGACATGAATGTAATAGAACTTTTCAAAAACGACTTGTGGAATGGTATCGGGAAGCATGCTAAAAACTTGTTTAAACCCATGACAATAGTAGCAGGAATCGCCTTCCTAGCTTCAACCGGATTCATGTTTTTGGTGTTATCCAAAATAATTGGAACGGATGCGGTACAACAATTTACGGATCCAACATCTATGTTTGACATGGAATCAAGTATGGAGAGGAGCCAGGCTATTGCTGACGCTATGCAATCGTTTGGTATGACAAGTCTGTTTGCTTTATTCTTAGTAGGAATGATTGTTGGACTAATAATCATGTCGTGGTTGATGAATTTCTTATTAGTTCTAAGCCAAAGTGTTATCGATAATAATGAAATGGGGTTGGCTCAGAGTTTTAAGCAATCTTTTAATAAGAATGTCTTTAAACTAGTGGGTTTGCACCTTATCATATTCATCGCCTATATTCTTCTTGTAGTCGTAGTTTCATTGCTTGGGGCTGCTAGTTTTATCCTAGCATTTCTTGGCATTTGTGCCGTAATGGTGTTCTTACTCAGATTTTCAGCAGGGTTTGGCGCCATTGTGCACGGCGATATGGGTGTGACCGAATCCATCTCATTTAGTTTTACGAACATCACATTTGTGAGGGCCCTAAAAATGTTCTTAGTGATTTTTGTATTCTCCATTGTATACGTATTAGTTCTGTTACTGTTTTCTAGCATTTTTAAATTTATGGGCAGCGTGGGCAGTGTTTTGATGATGGTTTTTCAAGTAGCCCTTTCCATTATTACCTATAGCTTTATGACTGCAGGTCTTTCAGCCGCTTTTTACCGATACGTGGAAGTGGAATACGAAGAATCGAATGAAGTTGTTAATCACATCATTGATACTGACGAATAAACGTGTCTCACACTTGTAGCAAGAAAGTTCGTGGTTTTCATTGCGACGCCTACGGACATGTTAACAACGCACGTTATTTAGAATTTTTGGAAGAAGCCCGGTGGACTGCTTTCGAAGAAGACAAGGTTGTAGAGGCCTTTGATGCAATAGGATTACAGTTTTTTGTGGTTAACATCACTATTCGTTTTAAGTCTCCTGTTCTTCCTGAAACAACCATTGACATCACAACCAGTTTGGGTGAAACCAAACGGAAAACGATTTCATTTATTCAAGAAATACATGTAGATGGGAATTTATCAACTTCAGCCGAAGTGACTTTTGTGTTGTTTGACAAAAACACACAAAGAGCGGTTATGATTAATGAATCTCATTTGGCGTATTTTAAAAATCTGTCCGATGCCTAGAGTCAAAATAAAAGAACCTTCTTCATATGTTCACCAGTGCGAGATAAAGGTCCGGGTAACGGATCTTAATTACGGCAATCACTTGGCCAACGAAAAAGTACTGATGTACGCGCAAGAAGCGCGTGTAGATTTTTTGGACGCGCACAAAATGAGTGAAATAGATTTTTGGGGAACCAGCTTGATTCAAGGTGACGCTGCAATCACCTATAAAAGTGAGGGATTTCTGGGAGATATAATCATTGTCGAATTAGGTATAGACGACGTTTCCAATTCAAGTTTCGATTTTGTATATAAAATGACGAACAAGACCAAAAACACCGTTTTGGCAATTGTAAAAACTAGAATGGTCTGTTTTGATTACGAAGAACGAAAAGTTACAAGCGTTCCGAAAAAGTTTAAAGCGCTGTCTAAGTAATTTATTTTGCCTTTACTGCTGACTTAGCGTAACCAATAAAAGTAGGTGATTGCGTAGCCCCCATTGTTTTTTTAATTAAACTTCCATCAGGTTTAATATATAGGAAAGTCGGGTACCCAGTTACATTGTACTTTTTACCAAGAAACATTCCTTCTGATGTCTCCATGTCTACTTTAAGATTAACAAAGTGTTGGTTGTAGTAGTCACCGACTGCTTTTTCCTTAAACACAGTTTTCGACATCAACTTACATGGTCCACACCAGGTGGTGTACGCATCTATAAAAATAAGTTTGTTTTCTTTTTTTGCTAAGGCTTTTGCCGCTTTAAAATCTATATGCACAAAGCTTACCCCGTCTGCCTGTACTACTGTTGTATCCGATTTTAAACCTACAAAAAGTACGCTTATCAAAACGATGGTTATCAACTGAAATCTTCTCATCTTTATTTTTTATCTGTTACAAATGTATTTGTAAAACGCATCAAACGGCGTTTCGTTATCTAAGTATTGTCAAATACCATTCCTAATTTGTCGCATAAACCATCCAATCGATTTTTTTGAAATCTAGTTCCGCCGTATAATTGCTATCTTTTGATTATGAAACGATTTTTATTTCTGTGCTTAACCCTGTCAATCTCCGCCATATTTGCCACGGCGCAAACTGTTGAAACAACCTCACAAGATTCCGTTTTCATTCGACAAATATTTGATCAAGCTCTGGTCAATGGCGAAAGTTATCAAAATCTTGAGCAATTATGCAAAGAAGTGGGTCATCGTTTAAGTGGTTCTAAGGAAGCAGAACAGGCTGTTGTTTGGGGAAAAAAGGTGATGGAGCAACAGGGTTTGGATCGGGTGTATCTTCAGCCGATAGACGTGCCATTCTGGGTTCGTGGAGACATCGAAACTGCTGCCATTAATGAAAAGGAAGACATCGCAATTAGTATCAAAACGTTAGGTGGTTCGGTCGGGACAAATGGTCCTATGCAAGGCAATTTGATTGAAGTTCAAAGTTTAGAAGACGTAGCGAAGCTAGGTAGAAAGGCAATTGAAGGGAAAATTGTGTTTTATAACAGACCAATGGATCCCAGACCTATAAATACTTTTGAAAGCTACGGAGGCTGTGTTGATCAGCGTTATGCAGGCGCCTCGACTGCTGCTCAATATGGGGCCATTGCGGTTCTAGTGCGGAGTATGTCGTTGTTAGAAACCGACCCACACGCCCATACTGGAAGCATGGGGTATAAACCCGGAATTAAGAAAATTCCCGCTGCTGCGGTGAGTACCAAAGATGCGGAAATGATTCATGATTATTTACAAAGAAATGGGACCGCAAAGGTGACGATGAATATAAATGCCCATACGAATGATGACATGCCGTCAAACAACGTGATAGGTGAAATACGAGGGTCTGTTCATCCAGAAAAAGTGATTGTCATTGGTGGTCATTTAGATAGCTGGGATGTCGGGGAAGGCGCTCATGACGATGGGGCAGGAGTAGTGCACAGCATGGAAGTGCTAAGGATATTAAAAGCCCTGGATTACAAACCCAAATACACCATCCGAGTGGTGTTGTTTATGAATGAAGAAAATGGGAATATGGGCGGCAAAGGCTATGCTGCAAAGGCAAAAGCCAATAATGTAAATCACGTTGTGGCAATCGAAAGTGATCGCGGTGGATTTAGTCCAAGGGGGTTTAACATTAAAGGCGATTCAAATGATGTGGCATTTGTCCAGCAATTCAGAAAAGTTTTAGAAGAATATGGCTTACATCACTTTGAACAAGGCTATGCAGGTGTTGATATAAGTCCGTTAGGAACAAAAGAAAACCTTGTCAATCCTGACCTGATAATGATGGGTTTAGTTCCAGATTCACAACGATATTTTGATTACCATCACAGCGATACAGATGTTTTTGAAAGCGTAAACAAACGTGAATTAGAATTAGGCTGTGGAGCAATGGCCGCCATGGTTTATTTGTTAGATAAGTACCTTCCCTAGATGCAGCAAGGTAATGGCATATTGAAAATTCGAAAAGCCACGTCTGACGACGTACAAGCCATTACCGATATTTACAATTATTACATTAAAAATTCGCCTTCAACTTTTGAGGAGGAAGAACTATCGGTGAACGAAATGGCCAATCGCATACAAGATGTATCGGAAAAATATGTTTGGCTGATAGGTGTTGTAGACGACGAAGTTGTTGGTTATGCCTATGCCGCGCAATGGAAAACCCGGAGTGCGTATAGATTAACTGTTGAGACGTCCGTATATCTGAAAAATGGTTTGTCGGGAAACGGTTATGGAAAGTACCTGTATACTGAGTTGTTGGATCAGGTTGAAGAACTTGGTTATAAATGTTTGATAGGTGGCATCTCTCTTCCAAATGAAGCCAGCATTCGACTCCATGAATCGTTAGGCTTTGTTAAAATCGGTCAGTTCATAAAAGTCGGTATCAAATTCGGCAAATGGATTGACGTAGGATATTGGGAGAAACGGTTTGATTGATTGCGTAATGTTAAAGAAGGGCGGATGATTTTAGCTATTAGAATTCAGATTTGTGCAATGCGTCATTCAGAGATTCCGACGCAGGAGGAAGCGAAGAATCTATTTAGATATCAGACTGGATACCGCTTTACATCAGATTGCAGAGAGTTTATAGCTTCATTACTTTTTCCGTTCTCTATCTGGTTCTCAACCTTAATTCCTATTCCTTTCGAAATTTACCAGAAAAAGATTCCTTTACACCAATTGTTGTTGCGATGTACAAGCCGCTATTCAATTCAGATATGTTTATGGTTGAGGTTGAAGAGACATCCTTAAGGTCAAAAACTTTTTTTCCAGTAGCGTCATAAATAATACAACGAAACTGGGAGTCATTTTTCATTCCTTCAAACCTAATTTCGTTGTTACTCGGATTCGGATAAATCCTCAGAGCGCTCATATACACTCGGGGTGCAAATACACCAGTGGTAGGATCTGTTTTCAACGTAAAGTCTCCAACAACGGGTAAATGGTCGGAAGCAATGATGGCATCATTTTTTTGTATTTGATACGTAGATAAGCTGTCGACCGGTAGGCCTGGTGAAAACAGAGTATACCCATTGTTCAACTCCATATTTGATCCAGAATAAATGATATAATCCAATTTACCCGGACTAAATGCACTGCTTTCAGATTACCAGGTAAAGGCAAAAGGGAGAATCGTTGTTATCGGATAATAACTAATTTTTCCTGACCTACAATGCGACCAGACTTTGTTGCAAATTGAAGATAATACGTTCCCTCAGTATAGGCCTGAAGCGAAATTTGATTCTGTTCTAAGTCGCCCACCTGAATGGTTGAAACTGTTTGACCCAAAACATCGGAAACGACAACAGTTGTCACATCCATCTTTTGGGTTGATAATAGATGCAATGTGTTCGATGCTGGATTTGGGTAGAAAAAACGCGTTTCTCGAGCAATATCATCAACCCCGTTAGTCCCTCCACCTTTATCAATATCGGCATCTCCTTCACTTGACGCCACTTGTTCCACGCGTTTATCTGCTGTTTGTGCAAAGGCCATCACATACATTCTTGAAGCATTCCATTCTGCTTTGTTTGCCGTTTTGGCAATAAAGACAACTGAATCTCCAACCGTGGAAGGAATCATTAACGCTTCGTTTACGAGTACTTTACGAAAAACATTGTGGTGCTCTTTTTCACCATTGGGGGCTTCATAAAAAACAGTGTCTTCAACCGCAACTGCATAAAGTTGCATGTCTTTTAAGCTGTTTGTAGCCAAGTTTTTAATGATTATTCGGACTTCCAATGAATCCTTCCCCTTTTGTAAAGTGGTTAAGTGAATATCCAATGGCGTCATCTTGTTTTGCTCAGCTGAGAATAAATCTTTAGACGTAAAACTTTCTCCGTTACCTTTTGCACTTCCCTGTACAACCACTCTTGGGGTCGATCCATACACACCATAATATTTTGTGCGGTCATCGTTTCCACCAACATCATGTTTGTTCAACAAGCACGATGAATACGGACTACTTGGATGGTAAGATATATGATACACCTCAGGTGAGGTGCTGAGGTTACTAAACAAACCAGGATTGCGGCTTTTGCAAATGCCACATCGTGTATTTGTGAAGTGCTCAACGACTACGTTTCTCTGGGTTTGGGCCAATAAGTCTGTAGCGTTTGTAATCACTATAAGTAAAAGGACTAATACCGGGGCGATTTGTTTTTTCATGTAATATTAGTAGCTGAAATCCGGATACCTGACATATAAAAACGATGTTTAATTTCATGAATATCTCGAGTTGGATTTATGCTAAAATGTTGAGAAGTACGAATTTGTTGACACAAAAAAAACCCAGCCGAATCAACTGGGTTTTAATTTCGTTTAAACCTTTTTTAGTTAACTTTTCCAGAAAGCTCAGATCCAGCTTTGAACTTAACAACGTTCTTCGCTTTGATTTGAATTTCTTTTCCAGTTTGAGGGTTTCTACCAGTTCTAGCAGCTCTTCTAGATACAGAGAAAGTTCCGAATCCAACTAAGATTACTTTTTCGCCTTTTTTCAAAGCTCCAGATGAAGCGTCTAAAAACGAATTTAATGCAGTTTGAGCCTGTGCTTTAGTGATGCCAGCATCGCCAGCAATTTGAGAGATTAACTCTGACTTGTTCATGATTTAAAATCTTTTAAGTGAAAATTTAAAAATATCAATAATACATAACGCGAATCGGCTGTAACAGTTGTAAACACTGATGTTCTTCCGATTTGCTGAGCAATGTTAGTCAATTTCAATTATATCATTCAAGGAAACACCCTTCTTTGTGAATAATTCCACCCTATTTGTTAATAACTGCGGTTTTTGAATAGCCTCAAGGCCAGTGATGATGTGGGTTTGCTGATAATAAGACTTCCTTTTATCCCATAAATAGGACAACTTTTTAGCAATTTCACGCCGATCTAATCCCAAAAACATCGGTCTAACTTGTGCATCTGCTACAATATGTTCTGTCACGATGCCTATCTCAGCTTTTAATAATATACAGGTGCCATTCGCTAACATCCGATTCATATTGTCTCCAAAACATGGCGTGCCACCCCCTGTAGCTATAACAGCGTTTCTGTTGTTGTCAATGACTGTTTGTAAAGCCACTGATTCCATCTTCCTAAATGCCTCTTCTCCGCTTTCTTTAAATAAGGATGTAATAGGCTTTTGTTGTTGGTCGACAATGATTTGGTCTAAATCAAACCAATCCATATGTAAATGGCTAGCCAACTGTTGGGCAAAGGTCGTTTTGCCTACTCCAGGTAATCCGATAATAAAAATCATCATGATTCCAACCTAATTCGTGGGTCCAACAGTGTATATAATATATCTACCAATAAATTGATAAACACAAATAGACAAGCGATAAATACGATGCTACCCATGATTATGGGCAAGTCACTTGTTTCCAATGCGTGTATGGTCACGCTGCCCAAGCCTTTCCAACTGAAGATAAATTCCACAAAAAATGCACCAGCCAATAACGATGCAAACCATCCAGATATCGAGGTAATCACTGGATTTAAGGCACTCTTTAAGGCATGTTTGAAATATACCTGTCGTTTGCTCAAACCTTTGGCAATGGCTGTACGGATATAGTCTTTCGACAAGGCATCTAACATGGCGTTTCGTGTTAGTTGTGTAATAATTGACAACGGTCGGATTCCCAAAGCCAAAGCAGGGAGTACCAAGTTTTTAAGTGCCAGTTGTTTTCCGGTAAACGGATCAATCTCATATAAACTGCCCACTACATTTAATTCCGTCCATGCACCCCAAACGTGACCAAACAAGAAACTAAAAATGATGGCTGAAAAAAATGAGGGCACGGAAATGCCAAGTGTGCTGACAAATAGTAATGATCGATCAAGCCAACTGCCTTGTTTGATACTGGAAAGTACTCCGAAAAGTAATCCTAGGATACTGGCAAATATCATCGCAGCTAAAGCCAAAACCACAGTGCCAATAAACGCATCCATTAATATGGTCTTCGTTGGTTGTCCGGTTTGAAAACTACGACGCAAGTATGGCGATTTCAAATAAATCGATTTTCCTCCAATGTTTAAGATACGTGCGTGACTAACCTCAACTGTTCTAGATTGGTCGTAAACGGAAATTAAAGACAAGTCATTCAGAAATGACACATATTGTTTGCCTTTTGACTGGTCTAGTTTTAATTCGGTTTTAATGGCGTCTAAGGTAGCCTTGTCCGTTCTGTCTGTAACCAAGATATCCTCTGGATTAGGAAACGAAAAACTAAACAACCAAAAAACGACGGAAGCAACACTGAAGAGAATCAATATCGCATAAGAGATTTTCTTGAGCAAGAATCGGATCATTCCGACTTTTTGAGAATTTTCTTGTACTTAGGTAGACGTGTACTTGGCCACACTTTGCGGACCACAGAAGTATCCGTTATCAATAACAGTCCAGGATTAGACCGAATTATGGACTTCAAATTTGTATTATCCCCATAGTAAAAGTCAAATTCAGAAATTTGTTGCTCATGCCTAAAGGCTTCCACCTCTTCTTTGGTACTTGCAGTCAGTGCCCAAAATTCATGACCATCTTTTTTCCATTGCTTGGCGATTTCACGGACTTCTTTAATGGCCTTTAAGTCAGCCTTTTTTACGTCGTGAACCACCAGCAACAACTTTTTTTCTTGTAGCCAAAAATCATCAATGTAGTTGTTGTCTTGGTCGGCATTATAAAAAGCGAAATCATGAATATCGGGAGTAGCCCCTTTTTCAATCAGTTTCTCATCAATAACATCAACGTAGGTCCATTTGCTATAATCAATTTTAGGTTCAAAACTTCCTTTGTCGCTATCGTAAACAACTTCAACTGTTTCGTCACTCGTTTTAGACTTGTACAAATAGGTAGTTTGAATGTGGTCAGAAGCGCGTTCACCTTCTTTTACTTGCATGCCCGCTCTTATGTCAGTGCCTTCGGAGTAATGTAAGTAGTCGACCACTGGTAAATAATGTTTGCAGTACATGCTAAAACCGACCATTAATAAAGTGAGTACGGTTAATACCTTAACTCCAAATGAATTCGAGAATACTGGTTTAATATGTTTACGGCCGAACCACAGAACTGCGATAAACAGTCCTATTATGGCATTTTTGTAAAATGATTCTTCTGGGTTTAATGGCAAGGCATCGCCAAAACATCCACAATCCGTTACCTTATCGTAAATCCATGAATACAAGGTTAAGAAGCCGAAAAACAATGTCAACAAAATCAACATCCAAATGGTGAATTTGTGCTGCCAGCCAATCAGTAAGGCAAAACCCAAAATGGCTTCAAGCCAACTGACAAATATGGCCATGAACAAAGCGTACTTTCTGAGCCAATTGAAAAACCCAACGGCCCAATTATCTTCTTTTACAAAACCACTAATATCTGATTCAAAACTTTTGGCAGAAATGGAATTATGAGCATTCGCAAAGGTAAAGGCCTCTTTACCTAGGGTTTTCCCACTAACGGTTGCCGTACACATCAAGTCGGAAGCTTTGAAGTTGCTATCTTTTGTAGTGAATGTATGTGTGAAAACAGAATTCCCGTTGAGGAATACGTTGATTTCGGATGTTAACGAGCTATCGATTTGCTGCCAGGGACTTTGAACAATTGTTAATTGGTAAATGCTGTCGGTTTTGCGTATAGCAGTAGACAAAGAAATTGATTGGTCGTCAAGAGTCAAGTTGGTTTGAACAGAATCCTGTTTTGCCTCTAAGTCGGCTGCGAATACAGTAAAATACTCGTCTAATTTGTAAGAAAATCCTGTTGGATCATTCAGTTTGATTAATCCCGAAAGAATGAATACGAGCCCAATTAAAACACGGCTAAAATGAACTAAGTATTTCATGCGACTTCCTCTTTTCGAATCAAAGCAAATATAGCATAGTTCATCATATCTTGGAAGTTGGCATCTAAGCCTTCCGACACCAAGGTCTTGCCGTCGTTGTCTTCAATTTGACGAATCCTCAGCAACTTCATCAGTATCAAATCTGTAAACGTACTCACCCGCATTTCACGCCACGCTTCTCCATAATCTTGATTCTTTTTCAACATCAAGTCTTTTGTCGATGTGGTAATCTTGTGATACCATTCTATAATTTGAGAAGCTTCGATTGATTCTTCAAAATCCGTATTGTATTCCAATTGAATCAATGCCATCACGCAATAGTTGTAAATGCCAATGTATTCATTGTCCAGACTTTCACCCACCAAGTTTTCCTGTGATTCTTCTATACTGCGAATGCGTTTTGCCTTTATGAAGATTTGGTCTGTCAAAGATTTTGGCCTCAATATGCGCCACGCTGTGCCATAGTCAATCGTCTTCTTTTCAAAGATTTCTCTACACTTATTTAAGGCATGATCGTATTGCTGTGACGTTTTATTGCTCAAGGTTTTCTTTTTTTGCAAAAATATACGGCTAATCCGTATGGTTAAACTTGTGCAGCAAGATACTATAAACATTCGAGGCACACTTTTGGACTTATCTTCTCCAAAGGTGATGGGGATTTTAAATATTACGACTGATTCGTTTTACGATGGTGGCGCCTATACGGATTTGGGACACGCTGAAAAACAGGTTGCCAAAATGTTGCAAGACGGTGCCGATATCATCGACGTTGGGGGAGCAAGTTCTCGTCCAGGAGCCGAATCAGTTGACGGCCATATGGAAAGGGACAGGGTGCTGCCAGTCATCGAGATGATTTGTCAGAAGTTTCCGGACACAGTTATTTCTATCGATACCAATAATGCTCAAACTGCTCACGCTGCAGTTAAGCAAGGGGCACATATAGTAAACGACATTAGCGCAGGCGACGACGATGCAGATATGTTGGCAACTGTTGGTGCATTGAAGGTTCCTTACATTGCAATGCACAAACAAGGAAGTCCCAAAACCATGCAGGTGAATCCAAAGTATAAGGATGTGGTTACCGAAGTGGTTGACTACTTTTTAGCAAAAATAAAAGCCTGTAAACAACATGGTATTGTCGACTTAATACTCGATCCGGGCTTTGGTTTTGGTAAAACCGTGGATCATAATTACGCATTGCTCAAACATTTGAACAGTATAAAAGAACTTACGCATCAACCAATATTGGTCGGTGTTTCGCGAAAATCAATGATTAATAAGGTACTGGGAATAAAACCAGACGATGCTTTGAATGGCAGTACTGTATTACATGCTTGGGCACTACAGAACGGCGCAAATATTTTGCGCGTCCATGATGTATTGGAGGCTAAGCAAGCGGTAACTTTGTTTCAAACCTATCAACGCGCATAAATACATATGGCAAAGAAGAAAAAGTTGAATAGCCTGAGTGATTTAGGAGGAATGGTGTTTAGCACCAACCCAGATTACACACCAGAAGAAAACTTTGAGGAAGAAGAGGAGTCGGTTGATCCCTCTAAACAGATCTTATATGTTTCGTATGACAAAAAACAGCGTAAAGGAAAAGTAGTCACACTTGTTGAAGGTTTTGAAGGTCGAGAAGAAGACCTGATTGCGTTGGGGAAACAACTCAAACAAAGGTGCGGAGCAGGCGGTTCTGTAAAGGATAACGAGATTATCGTTCAAGGTAATTTTGTGACAAAAGTCATGGAGTTATTAACCAAAGAGGGCTACAATGTGAAGAAAAAAGGAGGTTAAAATTTTCTTTTGACATTAGAAGTTTACCTTTGCCACCTTTAAAAATTGAAGTAAAACAGTAAAAAGAGATTTCATGAAAAATCATCCAATTATTGATCAAATCATTGACAATTCGGCTGAGGCTTTTATCAACTTAACTCCAGACGAATTAATCGACCATGCTTTACAGAATAACGAAGGTAAGTTAACCTCAACTGGTGCTTTAGCAGCAGATACAGGAGAGTTTACAGGTCGATCGCCTAAAGATAAATTTGTTGTAAAAGACGACATCACAAGAGACACAGTTTGGTGGGGAAGCATCAATCAACCCATTGAGCCAGCTAAATTTGATTCATTACTTGACAAAGTAATCAATCACTATTCTGGTAAGCGTATTTACGTGAGAGACGCTTTTGCATGTGCTGATCCAAATTACAGAATGAACATTGGTGTAGTCACTGAGTCTGCGTACCAAAACTTATTCGCCAACAACCTTTTCCTTCGCCCAACTGCAGAAGAAGCCGTAAACCAAACACCAGAATGGTTGGTAATTGCTGCGCCAAGTTTTATGGCGAATGCGGAAGTGGATGGAACACGTCAACACAACTTTACCATTGTCAACTTCACCAAAAAAATCATTTTGATTGGTGGAAGTGGATATACAGGTGAGTTGAAAAAAGGTATTTTCTCTGTATTGAATTACACGCTTCCTGAAGACGAAGGCGTTCTTTCGATGCATTGTTCAGCCAACATCGGCAAAGACGGTGATACCTCTATTTTCTTTGGATTATCAGGAACGGGTAAAACAACCTTATCCGCAGATCCAGACAGAAGACTAATCGGTGACGACGAGCACGGATGGGCTGATAATTCAGTGTTTAATTTCGAAGGTGGCTGTTATGCAAAATGTATCGACTTAACTGAAGAAAAAGAGCCACAAATTTGGAATGCCATCAAACGAGGCGCATTGGTTGAAAACGTGAGATTCTTCGAAGGAACGAATGAGGTCAACTACGAAGATGTTTCAGTTACACAAAACACACGTGTAGCGTATCCAATAGATCATATCGACAATATTGCCGTGCCTTCAGTGGGCGGTGAACCTAAAAATATTTTCTTTTTAACGGCAGATGCCTTTGGTGTTTTACCTCCAATTTCGAAGCTAACTCCAGGTCAAGCTGGGTATCACTTTATTAGTGGTTACACTGCTAAGGTTGCTGGTACAGAAGCAGGAGTTGAAGATCCTGAAGCTACTTTTAGTGCTTGTTTCGGCGCAGCATTTTTACCATTGCATCCTGCTAAGTATGCGGCAATGCTAGGAGATAAAATGCGTGCATCGAATGTAAACGTTTGGTTGGTTAATACTGGCTGGAGCGGTGGACCATTTGGTGTTGGTAAACGAATGAGCTTGAAATATACTAGAGCTATGATTACTGCTGCACTAAATGGCGAGCTAGACAATGTGGAATACACAAATCATCCAGTTTTTGGATTGGCGATGCCAACTACTTGTCCAAACGTACCTACAGAAGTGTTAAATCCAAGAAATACGTGGGCCGACAAAGCCAACTACGATACAAAAGCAAATCACTTAGCTGGATTGTTTAACAACAACTTTAAAAAATACGAAGAAGGTTCAAACGACGAAATCAAGTCGGCAGCACCTCAAGCTACTTCGGTCGCTTAATTCGATATTAATAATAATTGAAAAGGCTGTTTCTTTACGAAGCAGCCTTTTTTTATTTGTCATTCAAAATACCCAACCAAAGGTCTGATTCTGCATAGTGTTTAATGACCTGATTGCGCTGCTTTAAAAGCTTTGTCATATACCTTTTTAAAAACAATGCATCAGCCAATCTACCCAATATACCCAACGGGGAGACGTAGGAAAACACGTCCTTAACGCTTGTGTCGTGTTCTGTTGCAGCGAAAGTATGTTGATGTGTAAACGACTTGAAAGCCCGATCAACCATTTCATCGGTAAAGGTGTGCGGGTAAGTATAAGCCGTGATTTTTGATGTTAACATTTGCCGAATGCCAAAGTGCGAGGCCCGCCAAGTAACTGTTTCTCCTAAACCTATTAACCCAGATGTTTTGCCTGCGAAGGCTTGTTCTTTGGTCTGATGCGTTGATATCATATGTAGATCAATGCTGCGACTTAAATCAAACACGCGTTCGATAGGTGCGTTTATGTATGTTTCTAATGTAATCGTTGGCAAATCCGGTTATTTGTCTGACCAAACTGCCAATTCGTTACCCGAGGGATCTTTAAAGTGGAAGCGACGTCCACCTGGAAAATCGAATATTGGTTTCGTTATTTTACCGCCTGACTTTTTAATTCTTTTTTTAATGGCTTTTAAATCTTCGTGGTACAAAACCACAAGTGCTCCCTTTTTTATAGGTTTTTTCGTTAATTCAAAACCGCCATGTAATCCGCTGTTTTCAAACGCTGCGTATTTAGAACCATAATCGGTAAATACCCAATCAAAGGCTTCGCTGTAAAAGGCTTTAATCGCTTTAAGTTTGGTCGCTTTGAACTCGATGTAGTTTATGTGGTTGTTTGTCATATTGTTGATGGTAATTGTACCATTTTTTTAATTAATGAGATTTGGCCAAGGTGATAATAACTATGCTCAATCATGGCGTCTATATTTCGAGCATATTTCCCGTAGTCTTCTTTTACAAAAACGTCGTCAAGTCGTTCGTTCGGCAATGCTTCAACATGCTTGGCAAAGGTTTCTGCGTTTTGAAACAAACGTTGTTTCATATCTTGCCACGCTCTGTCGTTTTCTATAGGCGGCATATCAAAACTAAATTTATCCCGAATGTCAAGACTTCCCTGTTCGAAAAAATGATTTAACCCTGCAATGTAATAATCAATGTGAAAGGTTAAGAGGGCAATCGTATTTAAAGTCGAAACTTTTGTCGTGGCCTGTTCAATGGTAACATCTTCCAGTTGGTCTTGGAAGTTGGTGTTTGCTATCCACTTTCCGTTTAGCAACACCTCTCTAAATCTATTGGCGAGTTGTTTGGATGTTTGCATAATTGGCGTTTAATCTTGAGGCATTTTACTCATGTCCATATAGAATATTTCCCAGGTATGTCCGTCGAAGTCTTCAACCGTGCGGACTTGCATAAAACCGTGATCTATCAAAGCTTTGGACTCTTTGCCACCAGCTGCCAGACCCGCATCAGCTACTTCATTCATTTTGTCTATACTATCAACTGTTAAAGCAAGTATGCCAGCGATATTATTTTCAGTATCAGCGATGGGTTTTGAAGTAAAACTTGCGAAACGCTCATGCGTCATAGCCATGACAAAGATGGTTTCACTCCACACAAGACACGTTGCAGACTCATCCGAGAAATTTGGGTTGATTGTGAAGCCCATGGCTTCATAAAATGCCTTGGACTTATTGAGGTCTTTTACTGCGAAATTGATAAATATTTGAGAAGCCATTGTCTTTTTTTATTACCCAAATATACTAGTCCAACCCCGCTTTTGTGAAAATATCTTGAAGGTCATTTGGGATAGGATAGGGCTTGAGGGGAGGAACATTACTACCTCCTGGGTTGCCAATAGGAACCTTCCCCACAAAGGATTTAACACCACCAAAAAGCAATCTCGGAATCTGCCCAAATACTTCCTTGACACTTTTAATGCGTATGCCGAATAATAGCATTTTCCAATGTACATGGTTATGCGCAAACGGGTATTGTTGACCGATAATATGTGCCCTTTCTAAGTGATGCCAGGCCTTTTGTAAATCACCTTGTTTTAAAACGTGCTCGTATTCGTGAAGTTCTTCTTCAAAATATGGTCTTAAAGCTGAGGGTAGTGTGGTGTTGAATTTCATAAAATTTTACATTTCGTTTGGATCTTTTGAGCAGTGATTAAACGAAACAAAATTAATGAATGAGATGTAATGCGTCTTATAGGCAAGAGGTTTTATTCAGCCTAAAACAAGACTCAGTCTATTGTAAACAATTTACATAACGACATATATAATTCAAGATTACTAATGTCGTTTACTTCCTGAATATTGGTGAATCAATTGAAAAAATGCACCTGTGATGCATCTGCAATTATCTGAACAGGTTTAGGAAATTCTGCGTGAAGTATCATTGAGTTGGTGTGGTGGTGTTCCAAATCAGCCAATTTGTTACGGTTCAACAATACCACAGTTGATCGACCATGATGGTCGTGTTTGTCTAAAATCGTGGTGCGGTTAAAGTCGCACTGCCAATGTGTTTCTCCCATCTCTTCAGTATACGATACATTGATGGTTGGTACTTTGAAATAGTTGTGCTCACCTATGTTTTCGAAATCAAAGACTATCCGTACGAGGCCACCTTCGAAAAGTAGATCTTCATCTGTAATTCCCATATCCGCGAATGTGATGTTGCCAGAAGTTGGTTCGTCGAAAAATACTTTAATCTCGCCTTGATTGATGTCTGTTTTAAATGCCATGTTTTTGTTTTATGTGTTTTAAATAAAGTTGAAAGGTATTTCAAAAGCGGACGAAGCTTCTGGATAAATTTCACTTTTAGATATGATTGTTGACAATGGTGGCTCAATGAAATCTCCAATTGGATGCTTCATTTAGACGAAAAACCAATTGTTATTCTTGTTGTTGGTAGATAATTAGTATGTCTCCATTGTGATTTTGGTAATTCCTGTGTCATGCCAAGTGGAAAATCATACCTTTGCAGCCCGAAAAAAGAAATGAATGGATAAGAATTCGATCATCGGTTATGTGCTCATATTTGTCATCTTCGCTGGATGGCTGATGTACAGCTCAAATAAAACTGAATTAGAACAACAGGCTTTTGAAAAAGAGCAATTACGCGCAGATTCGATCGCTAAAGAGGCTACCATAGATTCTTTAAAGCGAGCGGCCGAAGTGGCGAAAAATGCTCCACAGACAACTACAGAAGCTGTACAAGAGGCGGCTGTGGCAACAGTGGTTGATACAACTCCAGAAGTTGTTGCATTACCAGAAACGTTTTATGGAATTAACAATGCCAAAATAGACATCCAGTTCACAAGTAAAGGTGGGTCGGTGAATAAGGTTGTGTTAACCGAATATCAGCGCGCCGATTCAACTCCTTTGGTTCTGATCGAACCTGGCAGCAACAACTTTTCGTATACCATTCCGTTAAAATCTGGTGTTGTCGAAACCAAGAATTTAGATTTTACGGTAAAAGAAAAAAGCGATAACCACATCACACTGGAGCATAAGTTCAGTACAGGAGGTTCTATCGAACAAACCTATACCTTGAATGAAGGCTACTTAGTGGACTACGCGTTTAGGTTAGTCGACTTGCAAGAAAACATCGCACGAAAACACAATTCATATTCATTGGCTTGGGACATGCGTTTGCCTTTGCAAGAGCGCAAGCTTGCTAACGAACGTCGTGTTTCAACGGTGTATTATAAGTATAAGTCTGAAGACGAACCGGATAATTTGTCTGAGACAAGCGACGACGACGATAACTTACAAGCAGGTATTCAATGGCTGGCATTCAAGCAACAGTTTTTTATGTCGACGTTGATTTTTCCTGAAGGTTTAGAAGAATCAGGTACAACGATTTCAGTCGAGAAACCAGAAAACGTGGAGTATGTAGGTGAAATGGTTGCAGATCTTTCATTGCCGTATTCGTTTAATACTTCAGACGAACAGAACATGCAGTGGTACTTCGGACCGAATCATTATAAAACGTTAAAGAAATTTGATATGGGTCTTGAGGGAACCATACAACTCGGTCACTGGACTTTCAGTTGGGTGAATAAAGCGGTAGTAATTCCAGTATTTCATTGGTTGTCTAAATCGATTAAGAGTTACGGTCTTATCATCTTGTTGTTAACCTTGATGATCAAGTTGGTCTTAATCTTCCCAATGTACAAGAGTTATTTGTCGACGGCGAAGATGAAACTGTTGAAGCCGGAACTTGAGGAAATTAAAGAAAAGGCCAACGGTGACATGACTAAGGTACAGCAAGAACAAATGAAGCTGTATAGGAAGGTGGGCGTTAGTCCATTTGGTGGTTGCTTACCTCAGTTGGTACAGTTGCCAATCTTGATTGCCTTGTTCAGATTCTTCCCAAGTAGTATCGAACTACGACAAAAGAGTTTCTTGTGGGCGAAGGATTTAAGTACCTACGATGAATGGTTGAAATTAGGATTCGAAATCCCACTCTTGGGTGATAGCCACATTAGTTTGTTTACTTTATTGATGGCTGCATCGTCATTGTTATATACGATCTACAACCAGCAAAGTCAAGCAGGTATGAACAACCAAATGAAGTACATCATGTACCTCATGCCGGTTATGTTGTTCTTCTGGTTCAATAGCTACGCTGCAGGTTTAAGTTATTACTATTTCTTAGCTAACATGATTACGTTTGGTCAAAACTTTATCTTCAGTAAATTCATTGTGGATGAAGACAAACTACGTTTACAAATGGAAGCCAACAAGAAAAAGAAGGTAACTGTGAAACAGTCACGATTCCAAAAGAAATTGGAAGAGATGGCTAAGAAACGAGGAGTAGATCCTAAGAAACTTAAGCGATAGTTTAACCTTTTTCGAGTTTTCTAAAACGCTCAAGCCATTCTTTATTGGTAAGGCTTAATTTGGTGTTGTAATTCATCGTCCAAAACTGTGAAACCGCATGTTGTATGGGGATGTTGGTCAACGATTGGTCACGTAAAAAGTGTACCAATTTTAGCATGCGAAATCCATTGAGCCAACGATAGATGGCCTGTCTGAATAACACATCTGATTTGGTTTGTTTTGTGAATTGTATGAGGGCTTTTTGAAACTTCTGATGCGTCAAAAACAGTTGAATGTCAGTGGGCATTTGGTTCACGTCTAAACCAGTTTCCATTGTAGCCTTCTCTATCAATTGGATACACTTTCGAATCTCAGCATAAATCGTTGGATGATATGTGTAATACGTTTTGCAAATACTTTCGTCAAACTTGGCAACGGCATGACCTGTCCCAAACGGTACTCTGTCAGACGTCCTAGACGACGGATACACCACACAATTGTTTATTTCAAAAACCTGTCGATAAGGTATCAGTTTATGTAGAAAGTAAAAGTCTTCTCCAGCCTTTCGTTGGTTCATGCCTCCAAATTGTTGATAGGTGTCGGCACGCACTGCCATGGAAGAGCCGATCGTTTGGTAGGCATAAGGATATCCTGTGTATTTCAATCCTTGATAATGATAGCGAAGGAATAACTCATAGTCGACAATCGCCTCTGAAGACAGGTTGTTGTGCTCAAAGTAAATGGTTGCTACATCATGATTTGGATTTGCTTCAAACGCATCTTCGATGGCCGTCAGATAGTTCTCAGTACAGGTGCAGTCGGCATCATAACAAATTAGAATGCTGTCGTGTTTGCCTTCTGCCAATTCAAAGCCGTGGTCCATTCCTGTTTTGCGTGCGTTTCCAACACCAGCTATTTTGTTTGGAACGTCTTTGATATTAAGGATTTCTAACTCTATCCATGCGGGTTTGGTGCTTTGCCAGTTTCTGATTTCTTGAAGACTCCGCTCATTTTGTTGGATGACAGCTGGTTCGCAGTCCAGTTCTGAATTGACAACAACAATAACCGTAACGGGTAGGGTAGGAGGATTGCAATCAGCGATGCTTTGCAAACTTGAAACAACATTCGGTTCATTATAGCAAGGTATGACAACGAATAGTTTCACAGAAATTGAGGATAAGGCTATGGATACAAACGTGAACGCACCCACTGTCCGTTTTGATCGGTATACACCAATCGGTCGTGTAAGCGACTAGCGCGACCTTGCCAGAACTCAAAAGTATGTGGTTTGATGGCGTAACCTCCCCAATGTTCAGGTCGTTTAATAGGGTTGGATTTATAGAATTCCGTTAATTCTTGATACTTCGTGTCCAACTCCTCTCGATTTTTCATGGGAGCACTCTGTGTTGAGGCAATCGCCCCAATCTGGCTTTCCACCGGTCGGCTATAAAAGTACTCATCCGACATGTCAGCCGACACCTTGGTTGCTGTGCCATCGATTCTGACCTGCCTTTGTTGTTGACCCCAGAAGAACAAAATGGAAATATTTGGGTTGTGTGCCAACGCTTTGCCTTTCGCACTTAGATAGTTGGTGTAAAAAATAAATTCTTCGTTCAGTACTTCTTTGAGTAACACGATCCGAGTTTGCGGATGGTTGTTATCAGCAGTACTAATGGTCATAATGTTGGGCTCTGGTTCAGTTTGTTTGGCATCTTCAAACCAGCGTGCAAATAAATCAAATGGGTTGTTTCCTGCGTGATCTTCTAGCAGTTCAAATTTGTTGTAATCGACCCGTTGATCTTTTAAATCCATGTTTACCTCCTTCCAAGTTTGGGCATATTCGGCATACGACGTCCAGGTTTCATTTTATTAAAACTCTTCATCATCTTGCGCATTTCGTCAAACTGCTTCATCAATTTGTTCACTTCGGTAATGCTGTTTCCACTACCGTTAGCAATACGTTTACGTCTTGATCCATCAATGATTTCAGGATTCTCACGTTCTTGAACTGTCATTGATTTTATGATTGCCTCAACTCCTTTGAAAGAGTCATCAGAAATGTCAACGTCCTTTATGGCTTTACCAACGCCAGGGATCATACCCATCAAATCCTTGATGTTCCCCATTTTTTTGATCTGCTCTAATTGTTTGAGGAAATCATCAAAGTTGAACTGATTCTTACGAATCTTCCGTTGAATGCGTTCTGCTTCTTCTTGGTCGTACGAATCTTGTGCTTTCTCAACAAGGGAAACAATGTCACCCATTCCCAAGATTCTGTTCGCCATACGGTCTGGATGGAAAACAGACAATGCATCCATTTTTTCACCGTTACTGACAAACTTTATAGGTTTGTTAACGACACTCTTTATAGATAGAGCAGCACCACCTCGTGTGTCACCGTCTAATTTCGTTAATACAACCCCACTAAAATCCAATACATCGTTAAAGGCTTTGGCTGTGTTCACGGCATCCTGACCAGTCATGGAATCAACCACAAACAAAATCTCATTTGGGTTAACCGCTTTTTTAACGTCGCCAATTTCTTTCATCATCGCCTCATCAACACTTAACCGACCCGCGGTATCAATGATGACTAGATTATGTTGATGTTGTTTGGCGTATTTGATTGCGTTTTTAGCAATGTCAACTGGGTTTTTATTGCCTTCCTCAGCGTAAACGGCAACTTCAACCTGTTCTCCTAGTACTTTTAATTGATCAATCGCCGCTGGACGATATACGTCACCTGCCACCAACAAAGGATTCCGTCCCTTGCTTTTTATGTATCGCGCAAACTTACCCGAGAACGTCGTTTTACCCGATCCTTGTAAACCAGCTATTAAAATGACTGCAGGACTTCCAGATAGATTTACCTCTTCTGTTTTACCGCCAAGCAAATCGGTTAATTCGTCGCTAACAATTTTGGTCATTAATTGACCCGGTGAAACACTGGTCAATACATTTTGACCTAATGCTTCATCCTTTACTCTATTGGTAAAGTCCTTGGCGATTTTATAGTTAACGTCGGCGTCGATAAGAGCACGACGAATGTCTTTCACCGTTTCCGCAACGTTAATTTCTGATATCGAACCCTGGCCTTTTAGGGTCTTAAATGCTTTCTCTAACTTACTTGATAAATTATCGAACATGGATGTAATTATTGGAGTGCAAACATAGCAAATACATAGGTAGAATAACAAAAAAAGGCCGCCTTTTCAGGCAGCCTTTAAACGATTGACAATTTGTCATCGCATTAGCCTAACAAGACCTTTTTTATCGTAAACAACTCTATCTAAGCCACTGATACGGATGTGGTATAAGTAACTCTCCATTTCGCAATCTTTTCCGTTGTATGTGCCGTCCCAACCTTCTTTTACATCGTTGGTGCTAAACAATTCTTCACCCCATCGATTGTAAATAATCATTTCATATTCTCTGTAGGTGCCATCGTGTAATAAATACATGAATTGTGCTGAAGGACGGAAAACAGGGTTGTGGTCATCTTCATTTGGACTAAATGCATTTGGAATCCAAACCAGAGATGAACCAATTAAGGTAATTTCGTTTGATGTACTAGTAACGGCAGTATCAAAAGAAACTGCGATGATTCTGAACACATACTCACCGTCAATATCTTCGTGAGACTCTTTGTCGACATAAGCTGTTTGACTGCCAGGCACTTGAGCGATGGTTTCAAACGTGCCATTATCTAGAATTTGTACTTCATAATAATTTACGTCATCATCCCATTGTTCGTAAGCCGTCCACGACAATTGACTCATGTCATTCATGTAAAAACCTTCAAGAATCATTGGCAAACCGATGTTGCCGACAATGCCTTTCACGTTACAGTGGTCAATGGTTTGTACGGTGTACATAAAGTGCTGAGTATTTACATCTACATCAGCATCTGTGAATGCAGTGCCGCTTAAGACTTTTGAATCTAGAACTGCATTACCTACTGCATCTCTTTTACACACAAGGTATTGATGCGGGTGCGCAAATAGACTCGTATCCCAAGTTACTTGTATCTCTTTGTTTTGAGCCACAGTAGCCACTTTTACGTCCATTGGAATTCCGTTAAGAATATAGTTCGGTCTGTTGCCTTCGAAGTTCGATGTAGAGATTAAATCACCATTCGTAGCTTCAATTCTGTAGATATAGTCTTGATCACAAAGTAGCTTGTCTGTATAGTTATGTGTCGTACCATTTACAGAGGCTATTTTGTTAAATGTTATTCCGTCATCGCTTCTTAATATGTTGTAAGCATTTACGTTACTCCATCCACTGTACGAAGTCCAATCAAGTTCTAGTTCAAACATGGCTCCCTTGGTTACCGTTAATATAACCGGACAATGTGCAATTGAGGAAACGCCAGTTTCGTCGCATCTGTTGGTGTGCGACATGCTAAAGCAACGTGCTTGTTTGATGTCCGCATAAGGGACAATAGTACTTGTATCTGCGTTTGGCGCGTTTTGATAAACCGTTTGTAACGTTTGGTTGTCGATTATCGAAGAAAATGCGATAAAATCAGGGTCTATCTTATTCCATTGAATTTCAATTTCATTGTTGGAGTGAATCGATACAACTTTGATATCGCCATCTGGAATTTGGTTCACACTTTTAATGGTAATGGCTGTGTCTAATATTCCACGACAACCATTAATATCCACAACATCTAAGCTCACTGGGTTGCGACCTTCTTGTGTGAAAGAATAACTGTATTGCGCTGATAACGTCGTGTCAACAACTGTATTATTGACCGTCCAGATGTAATTCAAAATACCCACTTTGCTCAACGCATTAGCTTTAAAGTCTGTGCTTTCGTTTTTACACGGCGTAACCATGATTTGTACAGCAGCAATTGGGTTGTCGTTCACTTTAATCTTAAAAGTGCTGGTGTCTGAGCAATTGTTTTCGTTTGTCACCACTAGTTCTAACACGTGGTTTCCAGGAGCGGAAATTGAAGGACTTACCGAGTTTGACGTAGAAATTTCCACGTCATCCAAAAGCCAACTTCTTGAAGTAATGTTGAGGCTCTCATCTGCTAATGCGACTTGAACAGGAGAACAGCCTTCAATTTCCTTATCCGATGGAATTGCTGTAGGGGTTTTTAATACATGAACTGTATCGCTGCTTTCAAGGGCAGCAGCACAACCCAGACTATCTTTTACATATAAGCTTGGAATATATCGTTGTGACATACCAGTGTTTTGAACTCTGTATGTATGGTTGTTGAAATAGGTTGAATCAAGAGGTGTATTGTCATCAAAATTCAGGTAGAACTCAGCGGCGTCGATACTCTTATTGATAAAATCAACTTGCAAAGGCTCACATCCAACGAAGTTCTTAATTTCAAAATCAGGCACTGGCCCAAATACTTTGATGGCATCTTTAATGGTGATTTCATCCGAACATCCCAAATAACTTTTAGAAACTAAAGTCACGTCAAAACCATTGCTGAAACCGGTATTTCTATGGTAGATATTGGCAATAAACTCATCAGTGGTGGTGATTGAAGAACCATCCCCAAAATTCCAGAAGAAGGTATCTGCGTTTTCAGACAAGGTGTTGAATTGTGCGTATGCAGGTGCACAGAATAAATGCGTATCAGCCATTTCGAATTCACTTCTAACGACTATTGAGCGCACTGTCTTAGTAGCAGTATCGAAACATTGGTTGTTCTTAGAAGCAATTAATTGAATTTCATATAAGGCATCGTCACGTAAAATCAATCGATTAGGTACGACTGACTGGCGCAATGAATATTTACCTGGAGAATTAATCTTCCATTTGTAAGAAGTTGGGTTTAACGACGATCTGTTTGTTAATGGAATTGAGTCAAAAGCACAAACCGAATCGTTTGGAATAGTGAAGTCAGCTTTTACTCCAGCATATATGATTTCAGAGTAATTGTTGTATTGACAATTCGTACTGTTAAATATCTGAACATAAATTCTGTATGTGCCACGGTCGTTAAACACGAACCTAGGTGTACTTGTGTTGCCATCAATTATGTCAACATTTCTAGAAGGACTAGCTGTCCATGTATATTGTAAACTGTCGGAGGCATCACCGAAATGTTCGTTTTGAGCGATTTGGAATCTAGGCTTTACGTTGAATGGAAGGCATCCATCATTGTTGTCAAGAACAACTTTACCAGAAACACCATTTATGTGTAATAGGGCAGGAGCAAGGATGGAGTCTTTACAGCCATCACTTATTTGGTGGTTGTATTTTACAGAATAGGCACCAGGCTTCGTAAGCTTTATGGTTGTACTGCTTCCCGTGTCAATTTTCAAATCATGTTTGTCACCATGTAAGTCATGGGTCAATTGCCAAGAATGAAGGAATGGAGCGAAGTCTGGAGTTGTCTTAGCCGTAATCGTTACTTCATCACCGGCGCAAACTGCTGAGTCATTTAACTCAAAGTCTTTGTGTGGTTCAATAATATGAATGAACTGCTTTTTTGGAAGTGAATCGATACATCCGATAAGGTTACCAGCATATAAGGTTACGATGTAATAACCCGGTTTAGAAAACGATTGCTCGATGTTTCTTCCTCCACCTTTGTTGTATATCGTTTTGCCATCTAAATCGTACACGACCCAGTAAAAGCTGTCAGGTGATATATAAGAACTGGCTGGTGTGATGCTTGTAAGTTTAATGTTTTGATTGACACATCCGATGCGTTCGTTGCTCGTCATGGTTGGTCGGATTGAGTCAACGCGAATGAATTGACGGACCATGAAAGTGTCTTTACATCCAAAAGGATCCTGAGCAATTAGCTCTACGTTATATCGACCCCAATCAGGAGAAGGAAAGACCAAATTGGTGTCTTTTGAACTTGAAATGGTTTTGCCATTATCACCACTCACCGACCAACGATAGGTCAATGGTGCGTCTTGGTATGATGTGCTTGTATTGGTGATGTGTGTAAGGTGAGGCGTATAGCAATGAAAATTATCGGTACTAGTAAAATCAGCATCTAACGTTTTCACTTTAACGGCATCCGCTATATTCACTTGTGAGAAACATCCCGCATAGTTTAACAGTAGTTTGACGTCATATTCTCCTGCTGCCTTGTACAACAGATCAATCTTGGTTTTTGAAATTTGGGTTGTGTCTGGATCTCCTTCAAACGACCATAAGTATTGTCCGTTCTTAATTGGATTTTTAACCGAGATACTGGTTTTATTTTTCAAACATAGAACGCTGTCTTGAATGTTTAAATCGATTTTGATAGAATCACCAAAATTGAGATAGTTTTCTTTGGTTAGTTCATGCGTACAACCGTGTTCGGTCTGAACAGCGAATGACACATTGTATCCTCCAGGAACGACGTACCGTACACTTGGAGGAACAATACCCGTTGCAAAAGCGCGGTTCGAACCTGGAAGCCTCCACTCGGTATTGGTAATGTTTTCTCCATCACTGTCAATGGTCGCTGCTAACTGCACATGTTTAGTAACACAACCAGAGGTGTTGTCCGCAGTAAAATCTAAATGAACATCGGGATATACTACCGCAACGTGTTTAAATTCTGAAACGTCGCGACAACCAAATGAGTCGGTTACCACGAGATTTATGTTCTTTTCACCAACTGTTTTAAACTGATGTATTAAGGTGTTGCCAGCGTTGAAATAATTTGTGCCGTCTACTACCCAGCTAATCTGTTTTGTGTTTGGAGTTGTGTTAACTAGCGTAACTGTGTCAGGACCATCACAAAGTATTCGACGAGAAATTGAATAACTTAATTTTGGCTTACCTAATATTTTGGCAATACCATTTTCTGCGACTAAGCATTGGTTGCCATTAGGGAAAGTGACTTTTACTTGAACATTAACAGTTTGCGGCGTCAGGAAAAACTCGTAGACCGTATCGGTGTTTGCAACAAAACCTTTTCCGAAATCCCATAAGTAGGAGGAACCGTTTGGAGCACCGATAAGTTTAAAATTTACAATACCAGGAGCGCATTGTGTTTGTTTGTCAACCGTAAGTTTTAAGTTGGAGCACTGCGAAAAAGCAGCCAGCGGCAGGAACACCGCAATAAGCGTTGTAGTTAATAATTTTCTCATCAAAGTGCTGACCTTTTAGTAGTAGTAGTCGCATTGTCAGCAGTACAAAGGAAACAAATTTATCTGATATCCACAAACTATTAACATTTTTTATCTGGTTCAGTTAAGGTTAATGGCATACTTCTCTTGACTAAAAAGCCCAATTCTGTTGATAATTATGATAAATTCGCAGCTTAATATTTTTTATGAAAACTTGGATTTCTCTTTTGGTCGGTGGATTATTATTCGCCTCATGTAACTCAAACTCAGGAAGTGGTTCAGACTCTATGTATGACACCAACAAAGCGTTGTATGAACGTTCTATAAAGTATAGTGATTTCGGAACAGCTTTGGTTGCGCTCAATTACATGTTGTTAGAGGATAGTACCAATATGGAGTACACTGATTCAATTGCGCGGTTATATATGCGAAGCGGAAGTTTTGATGCAGGTCTAACTCTTGGTGCCAAAGTGATGGAAGACAATCCAAAAAACTATGGTTTGTTGGAGATTATGGCTACTGCCCAAGAATATAAAGGGGATGAAGCCAGCTTAACAAAGGCTTTTAGGAACTATAAAAAGCTATATGAAGAAGTTGGTGGAACGAAGTACCTATTGAAACAAGCACAAGTAGGCATTATCAAAGGCAGTTTCGATGTGGCTGAATCAAAACTAAAAGTGGTTTTAGATAGTGACGAGATTGGAGTTATTGAAAGTCAACGTGCCGATGGCGGAAGTCAGTTGGTCGATTTTAAAGCTGTTGCCCACCTTTTAATGGCCAACATCAGATTCAATCAATCTAAAGACAAAGAAGGTGTTAAGCATCTTGAAGAGTCATTGAGGATCAGTCCAGAATATGAAGCTGCTAAATTGATGGTACAACGGTTACAGCAAATCCAACAGCAACAACAAGCGCTTGGACAACAACAAGCCTATCAACAACAAATAAGTAGACAAGCTGAGTTGGAACGAAAAAAAGCAGCTGATAAGAAGAAATACGAAGAGTTTTTAAAACAGAGTAAGTAAGCTTAGGTTTTTTTAGGCTTCCATTCGATTTCTTCTGTATTTGTTAACTTGGTCATCGTTCTGGCCACCGTAAACAAATAATCTGATAACCTATTCAAGTAGGTAATTACCTCTGACCGGATATCAATATTTTTACTCAAAGTAACGCAGTTGCGTTCTGCTCTACGACAAACAGTTCGAGCCACATGAGCAGTGCTATTGGCAACAGATCCTCCTGGTAATACAAATGATTTCAATTCAGGTAATTGACCTGTTTGTTCATCGATCCACTGTTCCAGCAAGCTAATGTCATTGGTGTCGACCGCTTGTAATTTGAGTTTGGTAAACACGTCAGCCGTCGAGGCCAATTCAGAGCCGACGGTGAATAATGTGTTTTGAATATACCTAAGCTGATCGACGAGGGAAGTATCATTCGTATGACAACTCAGTAGTCCGATAACGCTGTTTAATTCATCTACAGTGCCATATGCGATGATACGTAGATCGTCCTTGTCAACGTTTTGCTGTCCTAAAATGGAAGTCTTGCCTAAGTCTCCTTTTTTTGTGTAAACCTTCACGTTATTTCTTTATAACCTTTGGTACTCTGAAATAGTCAGAATCCGCATCGGGTGCATTTTTCAAAGCTTCTTGTTTGTTTATAGAAGGCTTAACAACATCGTCACGTAAATGATTGGTGCGATCTGACATGTACACCAGTGGTTCTACGTGATCCGTGTTTACCTCATTCAGTTTTTCGCAAAAATTCAAAATACGCTCGAGATCGGTCTTGATTTTCTCCTGATCCTTGTCTTCGAAGTTTAATCGCGCTAAATGGGATAATTCTTTTATTTTTTGATCTGTAATCTTCATGAATTGTTTTCAAAGTTAAGACTATCAAAGCGTTTTTGAATAATTTCATGGGTGTTTGACATGAGTTCAGACAATTGTGAAATATCCATTGAGCTTGTATCGATAGGTTTGTGAACGACAACCCTCATTTTACCAGGAGTGCCACCGTTGTGCAGACCACCTTGAGGAAGTCGCTTCCAGTTGTCGACGATAGTGACTGGAACAATTTTAATGTTGTGTTGGATGGCCAATCTGAAAGCACCTGTTTTAAATTTTACCATTTTAGGTAATTGGTTTGCAATACCACCTTCTGGGAAAATGCCTAAGCTATCTCCGGCCAACAACGCTTTTTCAGCCAATTGAAAAGCTGTTACGGAGTCGCGTATGCTTTGTCTATTTACGGCGATGTCAACAGTCCTAAAAAAGATGCCAAACAAAGGGATGTCGCTTAATTCTTTCTTAGCTAAAAATCGAAAGTAGAACTTTACTTGAACATTCAGACTTAATATATCTAAGTAACTAAAATGGTTGGCAACGAAAATGTATTGTTCGTTTTTGTCTAATGGCGCTTCATAAGTTGTTTTGGGGAACAAACCGCTAAAAGCCATAATGAGGCGGCCCCAAATGGCGCGCAATTTATGTGCCTTCGCATAAGTTTTTTCTGATCTTAATAGAATAAGAAAAAGGGGGTAGAAGAGTATAAAGATGATTAAGAACCAGAGGAAAAAATAGACGGCCCATATGTAACGAAGTGCCAGCCGCATGAGATTAAGCGATTTCGTTCTCTAAATAAGATTTTAGTTTATGCGCTTGCTGGTCTACAAAACTGCGCAGTTTCGGTTCCGCCATCATTTTCATAAACATGTTTAATTCCGCGTTAATCTTACCTACAACCACAGAACCTTCGTTGTCGGAAGAAATGTTCCATTCAATATTAAATGAGAACGGCAATTTGCCTTTTGGTTTTAAACGTATGAGACTGGATGGAATTTGTTCTTCAACGGTAATGCTGAATTGACCTAGACCTTTTAAACTAAGTGCAGCTTCTTCTTCAGTTGCGTTAAAATTACTTACATCGGAAGCTGGCATGAGGTTTTCATAATTTCTCATGTCTTTGAGAAACGCAAAAACCTGGTCTGCACTTCTAGCTATTTTTAAAGATTCACTTTGGATTTCTGTCATGTCAACCGGCTAAACTATTTCGATCTGCAATGAAACCAGCAAAGAATGCTGTAAAAACGGCACCAATAACCAAATACATACCTAAATCAAAAATGGTATGGTGTTTTACAGAAAACTTATTGTTGATTTCGATTATGGCTTCTTCTGTTCTCGCTAATTCTTCGGGCTTGTCTTTATTGGCTTCCTTCCAACCTTCAATGTAGTATGTTTTTGCTTCGTTGAAGAAAGCACCATCAGGGTAATGCATAAATGAATATCCAATTCCTGAGACCGACGAACACACTAGAGCGATCATAAGTCCACTAAAAGAGGTTCTTATAAAACTGATGGTTCCGTTAAGTTTTTTGATCAAAACGACAGCAAATACGATGCAGCCAATTAAGGCGAGAATTTTACCGAAAATGACTCCAGATGATTTCTCAAAACCGAAATAACCACTAAATAAAAGATACTCTAGTACTGTTGATACAATACCCGCTATGCCGCCAAAAATGAGGTAATATTTACTCACTACTAATACGTTTTTTGAGGTTAATTCGACTAAGACTCGTCTCTATCTTCACGATCTCGTTGGAATTCTTCGAAATCATATTCTGGCATCAGCTCAGATTTGACATGGTTTACGGTTGCTGTAAATGCATCCATAAACTTGTTAAAGTCCTCTTTGTAAAGGAATATTTTGTGCTTAACGAAATTACCATCTTCAAAGCGTTTTTTGCTTTCAGTAATGGTGATATAGTAATCGTTGCCTTTGGTTGTTTTAACATCAAAGAAATACGTTCTTTTGCCTGCTCTAACCCGTTTAGAAAACACTTCGCGATTATCTTCCATCTCCTGTCTTTCTTTCTTTTGCTATTAGTACATCAAAAAAAGCGATTAATCTTGGCTTTCACAAGTAAAACATTTGTATCAGGAGCCTCTAAACAGTCTGATTCTGAGCATTTTGAGTTTTTACCATTTCCGCGAACATGCCATTTTGTAACAACAATTCACTAGGAGAACCTTTCTCAACGATTCTTCCTTCGTCTAAAACAACGATAAAATCTGCGTCCTCAACCGTAGAAACGCGGTGCGAAATAAGCAACATTGTTTTGTCTTGCCCAAATGATTTCAAGTTGCTCTTAATCACACGTTCGGTGTGAGTATCTACTGCAGAAAGTGAGTCGTCTAAAATGAGAATTTCAGGGTCGCGAATTAATGCTCGAGCGATAGCAACTCGCTGTTTTTGACCTCCACTCAGCGTGATTCCCCGTTCGCCTAAAACGGTGTCTAACTTTTTAGTAAAGCCTTGTATGTCTTCCCAAACATCAGTTAACTGCGTAATGCGTTCAATGTCTTCCTCCGTTTGTGGTACTTCAGAACCAAATAAAATATTGTTACGAATCGATTCTGAAAACAAGAAGATGTCTTGCGGAACGTAACCAAATAACGACCGATAACTAGGCAAGTCTAAGGTCGATATGTCTTTTCCGTCAATTTGGATACTGCCAGATGTCGGTGCATATAGCCGCATTAACAATGAGGCCAACGTCGATTTGCCGCTACCCGTGGTGCCTATAATGCCAATAGTTTGGCCTTTTTTAATCTCAAATGAAATGTCTGAAAGCACATTCACTTGGTCATAAGCGAAATTGACCTGCTCGATTCGTATATCTTTATTGAATTCGAAAGTGTCAATACCTTCTCTATTTTCAGGTTTTTCTTCTAAAAAGTGATTTATTCTTTCTTGAGAAGCTGATGCTCTTTGAATAATGCTCGTCACCCAACCTAATGACGCCACAGGCCACGTGAGCATGTTTACATAAATGACGTATTCGGCGATGTTACCAAAAGAAAAAGTTCCGGCAATCACCTGCTTTCCTCCAAAGTAAATGGTGATGATGACACTGAGTCCGACTAACATCATGGTTAACGGAAAAAACAAGGCATTGACTTGCACCAATTTCATGTATTGACTTTTATAGTCATCACTTTGAATTTGGAATTTTTTGGTAAAGTGTGATTCACTCGCAAACGACTTCAACACACGAATACCAGAAAACGACTCCTGAACAAAGGTGGTAATGCCGGATAATTTGGCTTGTAGCACACTGCTCCTCTTATTTATTATCTCACTCACATAATAGATGGAAATGGAGAGAATTGGTAACGGGATGAGTACATATAATGTGATGGTAGGGTTGATCGAGATCATGACCGAAATCACCAAAATAAATAAAGCAATAAGATTGATGGTATACATCACGGCGGGACCTAAATACATCCGCACCTGACTAACATCTTCACTAATCCGGTTCATTAAATCACCCGTGTAGTTTTTGCTATAAAACGATGCGCCTAGTTTCTGATACTGCTCAAATATTTCATTTTTTAAATCATATTCTATGTAGCGCGACATCACAATTACAGTTTGTCGCATGAAGTACATAAAGATGCCTTTTATTATCGCGCTAGCCAGCACCAATCCGCCAAAAAATAATGCCATTTTTGATATTTCTGACGTGATTATTTCCGGAGAAATATTAAGGACACGGTATAGCTTCACATTGGCTATCATGCTGTCGATAGACGTTCTAACAATAGGGGCTATCAATATGGCGAATATGTTAGAACAGACGATGAAAATGATACCTAGTCCTAAGTAAACGCGATATTTAAAGAAGTATTTATTTAAATAAAATAAGGGTCTCAAATCGAGTGGTTTTCAGTTAAAAAAAAGCCTAATTTCGCACTGGCAAATTTAAGCCGATAATCACAATCAAAAAGGTACAATAAATGACGGAGGTATCACAAGTAACAAACGAACTATCTACCAATTTGTTTTCGCATCTTGCGGAGTATGATCATGAGCAGATTCTTGTTTGTAATGACAATAGTACTGGCTTAAAAGCCATCATCGCAATTCACAATACCGTACTTGGTCCGGGTTTAGGAGGCACGAGAATGTGGAACTACAACAATGAGTCGGAAGCCATGCGCGACGTATTACGACTTAGTCGTGGTATGACGTATAAAGCAAGCATTTCTGGACTAAATTTAGGAGGAGCGAAGGCTGTTATTATTGGTGATGCAAAAACGCAAAAGAACGAAGCTTTAATGCGTAAGTTTGGCCGTTTTGTAAACAACCTCGCTGGAAAATATATTACTGCTGAGGACGTTGGAACAACCACTCAGGATATGGAATATGTAAATATGGAAACTGACAACGTAGTTGGTTTACCAGAAAGCCGTGGTGGCGGGGGGGATCCTTCTCCAGTAACTGCATACGGTGTTTATGTGGGTATGAAATCTGCAGCTAAAAAGCGATGGGGCTCTGACAGTTTATCTGGTAAGAAGGTAGCTGTAATGGGGATCGGAAAAGTAGGCATGCACTTGTTAGAGTACATGCACAAAGAAGGTGCTAAGTTTTATATCTCTGATATGAATGAAGCAGCTCTTAAGGACGCAGCGTCGAGATTTGGTGCTACCGTAGTTGGAAACGATGAGATTTACGATACTGATGCCGAAATATTTGCACCTTGTGCATTGGGAGGAATCATTAATACGGATACAATCAACCGATTAAAGTGCGAAGTAATTGCAGGTGCTGCAAACAACCAATTAGATAATGAAGACATCCATGGTGACATGTTGGTGAAGAAAGGCATTATTTACGCACCGGATTTCTTGATTAACGCAGGTGGTTTGATTAACGTATATTCTGAGTGGACAGGTTACAACAGGGACAATGCTCTGAGAGACACTGAGCGTATTTACGAAACATTAGACTCTATCTTTAAGGTTTCTGATGAAACAGGTATGCACATGCAAGCAGCAGCGACGCATTTAGCTAAGAAAAGAATCAACGACATCATGTTGGTTCAATCGAAATTATAATTCAAATAAACTTTCATAAAAAAAGTCTCCGTCATTTGACGGAGACTTTTTTTATGCATTAAGAGTTAGTTTTATTCTAACGCCAATTTGGCTTTGCTATCCAATTCTTCATAAATAGAATTGTTGCTAATAAACTCAGGGACCATTTGTTTCATGCTGGTAACGATCAACCGGTTAGTGAGCTTGTCTTTGTTTTTACTCATTCCTTCAATTATTTCGTTTACCTCGTCGTATTTGAAATTCCGCACTTTAGCTACCATTATTTTTGGGTGATGCGTGCCTATAGTATGTTCTTTTTGGTTTAACAGTTCTTCTGTAAGTTTCTCTCCTGGGCGCAGACCTGTAAAGACTATCTCAATGTCTTTGCCTTCTTGAAAACCAGATAGTTTGACCATTTTTCTAGCAAGGTCTACGATCTTAACGGATTCACCCATGTCGAAAATGTATATCTCTCCTCCATTACCCATTGCGCCAGCTTCAAGGACAAGCTGACAAGCTTCAGGAATAGTCATGAAGTATCTTGTAATATCTGGATGCGTCACTGTAATAGGACCACCTTCTTCAATTTGTTGCTTAAACCTTGGAATCACTGACCCATTGGAACCTAATACATTTCCAAATCTTGTTGTAATGAATTTAGTATGGTTCTCTTTATTTAGGTCAAGAATATTGTTAAACGATTGCACGTAAATCTCTGCCATACGTTTACTAGCCCCCATAATGTTGGTTGGATTTACCGCTTTGTCAGTTGAAACAAACACAAATTTTTCAGCTTCAAATTCAACAGCCAAATTTGCTAATATTCTTGTGCTAAACACGTTTGTATTGATCGCCTCGTATGGATTGTCTTCCATTAAAGGAACATGTTTGTATGCAGCCGCATGAAAAATTACGTCGGGCTTAAAGGCCTTAAACATTTGCCTCATCCTTCCCTTGTTCGCAACATCACCAATCATAACCTCGACGTTTGGTCGGTTAAGACTGTATTCAAGTTCATAAAGTGGTGTTTCAGCTTGATCTAACAGCACCAAGTACTTTGGACCATATTCAATACATTGTTTTGCAATCTCACTACCAATAGAGCCAGCAGCACCGGTAACTAGAACTATCTTTCCGCGAATGGCATTTTTAATGTTTTTGTTTTCCAAGTTAATGGGGTCCCTTCCAAGTAGATCCGCAACATTGACATTTTTAATCTGATTGAAGGTAAATTCTCCGTTAATCCATTTGTCGATGGGCGGTACATTTTTAATTACCAGATTGTGCTGGAGGCCCATTTCAATTACCTTCTTTTTCTTATAACCTGCAATTTCAGGGATCGCTATAATCAATTCTTTGGGTTGGTATTTCTCAATTAAGTATTCAAACTTCTTATTGAAATTATATATCTGGATACCTTCTGCAGACTTGCCCGACAATTGACGGTTGTCATCTAAAAAGGCAACGACTCTAAACTGCGAAGTCATGTCGGCCTCAATCGATCGTTTAGCCATCATACCTGTTTGTCCGGCACCATATATAATGATGTTTTGTAATTGACTATGTCTTAACCTGTTGATTTTTCTGTAGATCAGTTTGTATCCTACTCTTAAACTGGTTAGTGCAACCAAACAAATCAGGTAGTCCATGATTATGATGGAACGTCTCGCAACAAGTAAAATGTCGTGTTGAGACTGCATGTAACGACGAAGTACTACGAAAGCAAACGTACTCAGTGTCATCGCAATGAATATGCGGGTGGCATCTTGGATACTGGTATACTTGACAATGCCTTTATAAGATTTTGTAACTATAATGGCTAACGCTTTTAATAAAAGCATCATCATTAAAGGAACAAGTAACTCGTTTACGGTAAATGTCTCGAAGCTTAAGTTGCGAATGATTGAATAAGAAAATACGAAAGAAAATGCAACCACCATGAGGTCGATATTGAACACAATCCACCTAGGGGTATGACGGCTGAAAATTCTCCGTAAGTAGTCAAACAACATTTAAGTTTCGTTTTAGTATAGCGCAGAGTATACGATTTATTCTGAATACCGCATAATTTACAACAAAGATAATGTGTATAACAGACAAAATGTAATGCGATTTTTTCGCTTAATAACGTATGAAAATTAGGGATATTTTGCGAAATCAGCGCTATTTTATCACTGTAACAGTACCTTTTCGGTGGTGGACAGATCTATCCCAACCTGTATATCGAATTTTGTAAATATAGACCGTATTAGATGCCTGTTTCCCTTTATAGAAACCGTCCCAATCTGTTTTAACATTGTTCGAGTCGTAGACCTTTTCACCCCAACGGTTATATACCTGAACTTCATATTCTTTCACAAATACAGGAACAATGCCCCATAATTCGTTAAGGTTATCACCATTTGGTGTAAAAGCATTTGGAACGTGTAAAAGGGGTGGTTGGATTAGGTAGATTCTGTTAGATTGACTTTCAGCGTCGTATCCACCGCCATTCTCCATGCCAGTAACGCGGTACCAATATCCTCCCCAACAATAATCCCAAGAAGTATCTTGGTAGTATCTGTTGTCGAATGCAGTAGAAACAACAGGTCTTAACGAACCCGTATCCACACTTCTACTCAAAACATATTCATTTACACCGGCCGGCCAATCACTATATTCATTCCACCAAAGTCTGTGTTCAAACGGTTCACTTATACCTTCCAGTACAATTGTGCAACCTAAGTTACTATGCTTGCTTCGATGACCACAATTGTCATTCACCACAATGGCGTAACAGTATGATTGGTCATTCACCGATACATTCTTGTCAATAAAGAACGTATCATACAACTCATAGGTGGAAGCATAATATTCGAATATTTCTTTGTCACTGTTTTTCTTTCTATAAATGTCGTAATACCCAAAATCGGTTTCATTGCTGTGTAGCCAAACAACTTTTACGTGGTTGTCGTCGGTAACAGTTGCAGTGACAATATAAGTTGACTCAATTGGGAACTCAAACTCTTTCGTTGTGGACACTTTGTACGAAGGAGACCCTTCTTTGCCACACAGATTAGTGACAACTAAAAAGTATTCGTAGTTCGTTCGTTTCGGATCAATGACATCGTTATCGGTATACGTCGCACCGTTGATGGAATTATACGTTCCTAACTCTGTTGTGTCTCCATTGGGTGAAATCTTGTATAAGGTCGTATGGCTAAAATATTTTGAGAAAGGAATCGGGTCCCATGACAGTTTTACTGCTTCGTCTCCAATAAAGTTCAAACAGACGGTTACCGGCGGCTCTAAAATGGGAGGTGGGGTTATCACAAAACAAATAGTCGCTTGGCTGTCTAAAACACCTGGACAACCTTGGTCAATTACATACACACCCATTTCTAGCGTATCGCCAACTTCATCACATCCAGCTGTAATTTTGATGTTCTGGGTCCAATGCTCAAGTGCTTTTGAAAATGGCTTATAGGAAACCATATGAGGTGAAGTCTTGGCATTTGGAGACAAAGTCACAAACAAACTATCATCATCTGGATCAAAAATGTGGTATAAAAATGAGAAGGTATCTAACGCACCAAAAGTGAACAAGGTGTCTTGTAACTGAGGCTTTCTATTAAGGTTGCCAAAAGCAATTTTAAACGCGGCGTTACTACAGCGGGGACTCACATTCTTTTCAGCGTAAGCACCAGGCGTTGTTGGGAAGTCACTAATGGCATGTTGCCAATTTGTTTCAGGACAACTCGCACATACCGACTGATAAATAACTCCTTTTTTATCAAATCGACTCGTCCCGCCATCCACGTGGTCATTCGTTTGCGTGCCGCCAAAGTACGTTCCATACAACAATTCCTTAGCGTTTTTACTCAACACCATTAAATAGAAATCACTACCATCTGTGGTTTTTTGATAGGCATCAGGTGTGATAGGCAAATTGGACGTGCTACTAAACGATTTGGTACTCGTTTTACCTCCCCAACCTGAGACAAATATCTTGCGACACTCATCCACTAAAAAGGCGTTAATCGTAATGTCAGGTGTTTGTTTTCCAGTTCCAAAAACGGTTGAGAATTCAATATTATCTAAAGCGTCATCAAATTTCGAAATGAATTGACCGCTGCCAGGATCGCTGTACACCGTCCCAATGACAGGCATGGCACCCATGCTCTGACCTACGACATAGATTTTGTTCTCAAAGTCAATATCTAGTGAAAATATCTGATCGTATTTTGAAGTACCCCAGTATCCAATTTTAGTAAGAGAAAAGTCTTTGGGATTTAAAATGGCTATAAATCCATCAGATATCCCACCTTTTGCCTTGTTGCCAATCTTTGCAGTCGCTTTGGCTAAGTCATCACTCTTGGTTCCTCCCGAGGCGTATACCATTCCACTAGAATCTAAATCTACAGTGTATAAGGCATCGCCATCTGTTCCACCTAGGTAAGAGCTCCAGAGTAAATCCGATAAATCAGCATTCATCATGATAAACATCCCGTCTTGTCTGCCGTTTCGTTTGGTTTGAAACGCATTCTTCATTGGGAAATCATCAGAACTCGTACATGTGGAAGCGTAAATAATGTCGTTGGAATCTACAATGACTTCACCTCTGTGGTTATCGGCATAGAAAAAATTTAAGATTGGTTCTTCATTCTGTCCATCAACGTCACTTCCACCCAAGAAGGTAGATCCTATAATTCCAGTCCCGTCCGAATTGAACTTGGTGAATATGATATCGCTTATGCCGTTGTTAAATTTTTGGAAAGCATTGGTTGTTGTTGGATAGTTTAACGAATACGTTGTTCCAAAGACAATTAAATTGCCGTTTTTGTCGACCACAATACTATGTGGATATTCGTTATGAGCCCCGCCTAAGTAAGTCGCGTAAATGAGTGAGGAGCCGTCCGGACTGTATTTACTCAATGTTATGTCGCATGGAAACATGTAAGCTCCAAATCGGTCAGTGCTAGACCCGCCACCGTAAGTCCGACTGAATGCACCCGGAGTGGTTGGATAGTAACCGTTGCGATTAAAGCTGTTGTCAGGTGCCGTGGCAATTCCACCAGCATACAAACTACCTGCCGAATCGTATGTGGCTGTAAAACCAAAATTGTCGACGCTGTTACCCGCGTATGTTGCGAAGACCACTTCGGGGTCAATGAGTAATTCTTGAAAGGGAATTTTCTCATTGGTCGTAAAGCGAATCGTGCCATTAACCAATTTGTATTGTACAGTAATCGGAATGCGTTTGTCGTCCTCTAAATAAAAGCTAATCGGAATTGTTTCGGTTAATACGCCAACACTCGTTTTAACGACTATAGAATCGGCAAATACAGAAACTTCATCTACATGATTGTATCTGAGTTGGATGTCGTTTAAGTCGCCTCCTGGTTTAACCAAGAAATCATATTTTAACCCAGCTCCTTTGCCGTGGACGATTAAGTCAATATTGTCGTACAAGTCGGTATACCGAACATATCCAAAGTCTCGGACGTTGGACGCCCACGCATCAGCATCATCATTCAGGAAATAATTGATATAATAATCACTAACTGATTCGCCAGAAATCTGTCTATTAGGGTTAGACCCAACAAACTCTAATTCAAAATGATGATAGTCAACCGTTTTTTCATGATTTGACGATTTGAATAGCTTCCTCTCGTTGTGTTCTGGATGTTCAACTACTTCGGCCCACTGCTGCGCGTCGTACTGCAATATGGAAATTGCCTGCTTTTTTAAGTAGATGATGGCGCCGTTTGTTTGCTTCTTGAAAGCAACAGCATCATTCCATTGACCCTTGTTTTCGGTTAGGTATTGTTGACCAGATGAAAAAATAGGACACACCAAACTTGCCATGATGAACAAGCATAAGTGATGATATAAGGATGTCTTTTTTTTCAAATCTAGTTTATCAAAGATAAAGCATGCGTTTCGAAACCTGTCGAACGCTCTAAAATATGACGAACTAGTGAGGCCTTTCGTTGCCTGAGACTTAATAGCCTATGGGGTCAAAGTTCAGTACTTTGACTTTGTAAGAGTACCTTCGACCGTTCGGAATTGTGACTGTAATTGTCACCATTGTATCGCTAGTGATTGATCTAAAACTAAAATCTGGTTCCCATACTATTGTCGACAAGCGATGTCCTTCTTCAAATGGCTGCATCTCAATAGGTACAGCTTCACCATCAATCGTCATGGTAACAGTAGATCCTTTGATCTCTTGATCGATGGAAAACGACCAATAACGGAAGACCATCATTTTAGTTAGGTTACCTTCCGGCGGCCAAGCAACAAATTGCTCTTTATACAAGTTGGTATCCATGCTTCCGCTGTCATCAGAAGCCCATATAGCACAGGCGTTTTCAGTCGAACCATGACCCATGGCTAAACAGTTGGGATATAAAAGCCATCTGCGTCTTCCCACATTAGAATAGTTGATGTCGGCAAAAAATGAAGTTACCGCAAACGTTGTGGTAAATTCATTGGTCAATAAGGAGTTTCGAGCCGCATGAGCTCCTTCATCCGTATAACAACTCCATCTTTTATCTGGTGTATTGCTGAGTAACTTATTCGCCTCCATCATTAAGGCAGCTTGCTGACACCAGTCATTTAATTCTGGATCTAGGTATATATCTGGAACACCAGCTTGACGTCTAAAGTAGTTGATTCGATCTTCTACCTTTTGCTGAATGTCATCATCAATTTCTCCAGGGTTGCACGCCGCCTTAGAGCCATTCCAAGTGTATCCGCCCACCTTCATTCCAGCAACAGTCTCCTCTCGAACTCGCGTCATATAGTAGTTGTTGTAAAAATCTTCTTTAGCCATGTAGTCCAATTTGTTTGCCCAAACCGGATTGTCAGGCTGTGCTTTGATGTGTTTCAGAATAACTTTTTTGGCCATTCGATACTCCTTGTCTTTGATAAGGGCATCCATGTATGCTACCACAATCTTTTCAACGTCTTCAGGTAACTTCGTTAAGTCAGCTTTGTGCATCATTAAGTCGTACAAGGCACCTTGCTCGCTAGTTTCGAGTTTCTTGTCTTTGTTTTTTGAGATTAGTGATGACCGCAAATTTGACAATGAGGCATTGCTTCCATAGATGGTTTCAGCCTGAACGATCAATTGGTTTGCAAGTTTTATAGAATGACTCTTAGCAGCGTAATCAATGATTACTTCATATCGCGACTGCAGCATACCTGCGGTGTTTTCTTTAGAAGTTGCAATGATGTATTTATGAGCAATGTAGTTCGACATGTCAGGGTAATTGAACTTGCTGAAATACTTCACCAATTGCCATAAAACGTTCTCTGGTTTTTCTTCAATAAATTGGTCGCTTTTCTTGTATTGATTGACCAATTTTGACTTGTTTCTATCGACCTTTTGAATCGTAAATTCTTTCAGCATGGTGTCTAGCTGAGCCGTGTCTTTGTGCTCGTACAGATTTCTCATTAGGTACAAATACAAGGCATTTTCTTTTTTAACGAAAAGGGTGTCGGTTGGGAAAAAGTTTAGAATGTATTTGATTTTTTCCATCATTAAAGAGGATGGAGGTAGTTTGTCGATTTGCTGCTTGGTTACTTCTTTCTGGAAGTAGTCAATTCGTGGATTGCCACCAAAAACTTTTCTGGCCGCTTCAAGATATAGATTGGCAGAATCGTATTGTTGTTTGCGCCAGTATTGGTCAGCAAAATACACGAATGCTTCTGACATGACTGGCACTGCTTCCAAACCTTTGGCTTGCTGTTCGTTGGCCCAAACAATTACTTTTCTGTATTCCTCTTCACCTAAGGTAGTGTCTTCTTGCATTAACCAACATTTGCCAATCCAATAAATGGCGGACATGTCACCATTTAACTCAAAACTGGTGGTGTATGATTTGATAGCTCCTGTGTATTTATTAATGCGGTAGTCGGCAGCACCTTCTTCATTACTTAACATGACAAAACTATCTACCAATGGCAGATACTCAGGGAAGAATTCTCCGTCCGCCTTGTATTTTCCTTTTTCCAACGCCTTAATGCCAAATTTCAAAGCTTCTGGATATTTAGTACTTAAAAAAGGATCACGGATGATACTGAAGTACACCTTGGCCTTTAAAAAGTATATCTCTGGATTCTTTTTGTATAACGGATCTTCTTCAGAATCTTCCGCTAGTTTTAAGGCACGTTTTAGATTTCCGTCTTCTAACGCTAAAATGATACGATCTGCTTGACCATAACTAAAGGTAGAGCCGCATACTAACAACAGAACTAGGAAACTTAATTTTTGGATACTCTTCATCGCTTTTTCTAACATGTCACTTCAACAAACAATAATAAGTTGATTAAATATATTACTCAAATTTGGCTGAAACTATTTTAGTGCTCCACGCCTCAGGCTTGTCCGCAAACTTTGCTTTCGTCTGCTTCCACGTTTCATCAAACAATGATGACGACCTGTATTTATTTAAACTATTTTCACTGTCCCATATGCTTCTAGTAAAGTAAATAATACCAGATTCATTGGAACTTGTTTCTTTCAACAATTCAACTCCGAGACAACCTTCGGATGCAGCAATTAGGGGTTTTTTAGATTCAAACAATGCCTCGAAAGGCAAGGCTTCTTCAGGTCGAAAGACCATTTTTACAATGCGCGTAATCATCGCTTTTCAATCATTATGGTTTGACCACGCTTTAAACCATACATACGTTTAGCGCTTCCTCGGTAAACGGAAATGGTTAACATTCCTGATGTATTGAAATAACAATACGTGCCACCTCCTTCATATGAGCGTAATTCTGATGTTATTTTAGAAATACGTTCATGTCTGCTCAAAATGATGTCGAATGACCCGCCGCTAACGAACTGGTCGAACACCTGTTTTGAGATGTTGGTGTAACACGTTTCACGAGAGTCAAAATACACAACATGCCCGTGAAGCATCTTCTCAGTAGTAACGGGATGCAACGGTGTTTTAATATGTAACTGGTCGGGTAACATCGGCTTTTGGTCGGATAATTGCCCGTCAACTAACTGCTTGGCCAGTGGGCCAAAACAATCGACCACAGATTCTATGTGTTGCCCATCATACGTACCCACTACCTTAATATCATTTGAATCCTCACCTAATAGAATAGTTGCTAAACCACTGTTATAGGTTAGTATGAATTGATTGTTGTATTCGAATAATATGATCTCTTGATGTGCAATACGTTTATCGAAATCAATGGCAATGATGTGGACTGTCTTATCTTGAAACTGGTCTTGTACCAAGGTAAATACATAAGCCGCTTCGTTGATGTCATTTGGATGAATGTCGTGAGAGACATCAAAGATGTTTTGTTGCGCACAATGACGTGTCAACCACGCCCTAGAACGCACAGTTTGAAAGGAATTTGGTCCGAAATCGGTTAAAAGTGTTATCAAACTATTTTTTATTTGGAAACCGCTTAAATTTGAAAACGAAATTAACGTTTCGGGATAAATAAAAACGATTAAAGCTAAATTCATTTGACAGAAAAATCCATCCGGGTTGAAGCCATTAACCCTTCTCAATTTTTTGGTACCGAAAACAAGAATCTAAAATTCTTGCAAAAACGTTTTCCTACATTAAAGCTAACCTCCAGGGGTGATGAAATAAAAGCCAGTGGGCCTGAAGACCAAATCATTGTCTTTGAAGAGAAACTCGGTGAGTTAATTCAACAATTATTGAACAATCCATCGATTTCTGACGGAGAGGTTGAGACCATTTTAGAAGGTGAGCCACATCCTAAAACAGAGAAAGAACAAGACCTAACCAAGGACGTCTTGGTGTACGGAAGTAGAGGCAGGATCATCAAGCCACGAACCAAAAATCAGCAAAGCTTGGTTAAAGGCGGTTGATGCGCATGACGTCGTTTTCGCGGTTGGACCTGCCGGTACTGGGTAAAACCTATACGGCAGTCGCATTGGCTGTTCGTGCCTTAAAAAGAAAAGAAGTTAAGAAGATAATTTTAGCTCGACCTGCCGTGGAAGCGGGTGAGAGTTTGGGATTTTTACCTGGAGACTTAAAAGAAAAGATTGATCCATACCTACAGCCATTGTACAATTCCCTGTTGGACATGATGCCGTCTGATAAATACATGAAGTACATTGAAAATGGTACAGTTGAAGTCGTGCCACTTGCCTTTATGCGTGGTCGGACTTTGGATAACTGCTTTGTTATTTTGGACGAAGCCCAAAATGCGACTGAGACTCAGTTAAAAATGTTTTTAACACGTATGGGACCAAACGCGAAAATGATTGTAACAGGTGATATGAGCCAGGTGGATTTACCACGTAACCAAACCTCAGGTTTGCAAGGCGCCATCCGCATGTTAAGTCGCATTAAAGGAATTGCGATTGTGGAGCTTGATGTAATGGATGTAGTAAGGCACAAATTGGTCAAAGTAATTATCAAGGCCTACGATAGAAAAAAAGAAGATTGAGAATCTACAATTAACACCTATTTAGATGCCTTCTAAATTAATAATTGTGGGTATTTTCAATCTTAAAGCCTTTTAAAGGAGTTTATATTTGCCGCGTTTGCGAACCCGTAATATTAAGGTCAGTTTTAATTGTAATTGGCTGAAAATGAAAAGTTTGCAAATTGAAACGAAGAAATAAAATTTTAATAAAAAACAGATTTAATGTCAGGAAGTTTCTATAGTAATTCAACATTCGTAGCGATCGTCATATTGGCGATTGTGTTATTGTTGATTGCTGCTTTGATGGTTTGGGTACTTCGCCATATCACGTCGATCTTAAAAGAGAACACAGATGTGGAAGTTGAACCAAGTTTTTACGAGAGAACCATTAAACCAAAAATGGATTCTTGGAATCCTACCATTGTTACTTTATTAGTAATCGGTGGCTTAGTGGGTGTGTTGTTCGTTTACGGTTACGACTATGGGTGGACAGAGATTGGTGTTCAGCAAGGTTATGCCCCTGATCAACCAATTAATTTCCCGCACGACAAACACGCTGGTGCGATGGGTATCGATTGTCAGTATTGTCATACCACTGCTGGTAAAAGCAAGCACGCGAGTATTCCATCAGCCAACACCTGTATGAATTGTCATAAAGGAGCACAGTTGCGAGACAACTACGGCGGTAAGGTGTCACCAGAGTTGATGAAGCTGTATACCTCCGTTGGATTTGATCCTGAAACATCGTCTTACGATGAAGACGCGGAAACGTATCCGATTAAATGGGTGCGTATCCATAACTTACCTGATTTGGCTTATTTCAATCACTCTCAACACGTCACTGTGGGGAATGTTGAATGTCAAACTTGTCATGGACCAATAGAAGAAATGGCGAAAGTCGAGCAATTCTCAACCTTACAAATGGGTTGGTGTGTGAATTGTCACCGTCAGCGCGGTATTGATGTGAAAAACAACAAGTACTACGAAGACGTACATAAGGAAATGAAAGCAAATAAAGAACATTACGTAACGGTTGCCCAAAACGGCGGCTTGGAATGTTCTAAATGTCACTATTAATCTAATCTCAACGTTTTATATATCAATGAGTAATTCTGAAAATAAATACTGGAGAGGAATTGAAGAGTTGGAGGCAAATCCTGCCACATTAGAAAATGTCAGCAATGAATTTTCTGATAAGCTTCCAATGGAAGAAATTCTAGGCGACTCGGAAGAGTTGTCATCAAATCGAAGAGACTTCCTGAAGTTCTTTGGATTTAGCGTTAGTGCAGTTGCTTTAGCAGCTTGTAACAAAACACCAGTGAAGTACGCAATGCCGTACATCAACAAACCTGAAGAGGTTACCCCAGGACAGGCTTTGTATTATGCAACCACTTGTGGTGTACATAATGAAGGTTTCCCAGTAATGGCTAAGGTACGTGAAGGTCGTCCAATTAAATTAGACGGTAACCCAAACAGCCCACTAAGTCAAGGCGCTATGAGCGCAGCTGGTCAAGCAAGTATCTTGTCTTTATACGACGTTAACCGTTTGCCACATCCAAAGATTGATGGTGAGGATGAAGAAGATTGGAAAAACGTTGATAAAAAAGTAAATAGCATCCTTGCAGGTGCAGCAGGCAAACCCGTTTATGTTGTTTCTAGAACGGTTACTAGTCCAATTCTAAAAGCTTCGATTGAGAAGTTTATGGAAGCGCACAATGCAACACATGTAGTATATGATCCAATTTCGTATTCAGGTATTACCAAAGCAAATCAAGAAAGTTTTGGTCAAGCGGTAATTCCTTCATACAACTTTGATAAAGCAGACGTCATCGTAAGTTTTGGCGCTGATTTCTTAGGAACTTGGATATCACCAACAAAATTCACAGCGGATTATTCTAAAAATAGAGTCCCAACTCCAGAGAAGCCGGAGATGAGCAAGCACTACCAAATCGAGTCTCTATTGAGCTTGACTGGTACCAATGCTGATTACCGCTATTCTATCCCTGCGTCAAAGCAAGGAAAATACCTTGTTAGCTTGTACAATATGCTTTCAAGTGGAAGTGGAGAATTAGAATTGCCAGGAAATGCGTTGAAGCAGATTGCAGCAGAGCTAAAAGCGGCAAATGGCCGTGCTCTAGTAGTATGTGGATCTAACGACAAAAACGATCAAGTGATTGTGAACGCCATTAACGACCTATTAGGTAGTTATGGAAACACAATCAACTTATCAGCATCTATGAATCTTTCTGACTACGACGAAGCGGCATTTGAGTCGTTTGTATCTAAAGCAGGAAGCGCAGGTGCTATCGTAATGTTAGGAGCAAATCCAGTGTATTCTTATAACAATGGTACCAAATTAGTGGCTGCCTTAGCCAAGGTGCCAGTGATTTCAACAGCAATGGTAGTGGATGAGTCGTCTAATGGCGCAGCTGTTCACGCTCCAACGAACCATACATTAGAATCTTGGGATGTGTATCAGCCAATGAATGGTCATTATGTGACTTCACAGCCTGTCATTTCTAAGGTATTTAATACAAGAAGTGCTGCCGAGTCATTACGTGCTTGGGCAGGAGAAGATATCGCAATGGGCGATGATCAAGCAAGCCATCAGTGGGTTGTTGATTATCTAAAAGGCTTAGGAGTTGATGCTAATAAAGCATTGCACGATGGTTTTGTAGATCAAACACCTTCAGCAAGTAGCGCAACATTTGCTGGTTCAGTAAGTGCTGCAAGCTCAGCGATCAATGCAAATTACAAGGCTTCAACAGGTTTTGATTTAGCCTTATACCAAAAAGTCGGCATATTAGATGGCAATTCAGCATTGAATCCATGGTGTCACGAGTTACCAGATCCAGTAACGAAAGTTACCTATGATAACTATGTGTCTATCTCAAGACATGATGCTGAAACCAATGAATGGGAGCAAGGTGATATTGTAAAGGTATCAGCGAACGGCGTTGAAATAGACGCACTACCATTAATGATTCAGCCAGGTCAGGCTAGAGGCGTTATCGGAATCGCATTGGGATATGGAAGAAATGTCCAAACGACATTAGACAACGATTTAGTTGACTTAGGTAAAAATGCATACCCATTTGTTCAATCGAGTGCTACAGGAACCAACTATATGGTTCAAAATGTAACGATTGAAAAAGTAGATTCTGGATATGAGTTCGCTCAAACACAAACCCACCACATGATTGAAGGTCGGGATTATTTGAGAGAAGCGACTATCGACGAATACAAAGAGAACAACGCAGTTCGCAACGAACATAAATTCGAGACCGTTTCATTGTGGAGCGATTACGATTATTCAAAAGGACATCACTGGGCAATGGCGATCGATATGAACGCTTGTACTGGTTGTGGTTCTTGTGTTGTGAGTTGTCATATTGAAAACAACGTACCAGTTGTTGGTAGAACTGAGGTTCGAAGAAGACGTGATATGCACTGGTTGCGTATTGATAGATACTATTCTTTTGAAGCGGACGCTGATGAAACAGCATCAGTTCGAGTTGGCCCTTCTAACGTTGATCAAGATTTCAAAAAAGGAGAATGGTCAACCAAGGAAAATGAATTGGCTGGTTTAGATAAGGTCTCTAAAAAGGGAGATAAGGACTTCGGTCACTACGACAGTGTAAAGGTTGTACACCAACCTGTTATGTGTCAACATTGTGATCACGCACCGTGTGAAACAGTTTGTCCAGTATTGGCAACTACACACAGTAGCGAAGGTCTTAACCAAATGACGTACAACAGATGTATTGGTACCAAGTATTGTGGTAACAACTGTCCGTATAAAGTTCGTCGTTTCAACTGGTTCAGATACAACAAGAACTCTAAGTTCGATTACCATTTCAACAACGAATTGGGTAGAATGGTATTAAACCCAGACGTAACAGTTCGTTCTAGAGGGGTAATGGAGAAATGTAGTTTCTGTGTTCAGAACATTCAAATGGCTAAGTTAAATGCCAAGATTGAAAACAGAAAAGTAAAAGATGGTGATGCACAAACAGCTTGTGCGAAAGCTTGTCCTTCAAACGCAATTGTATTTGGTGACAGAAATGATCCAAATAGCAGAATTGCTAAGATGTTCAAGAATGACCGTTCGTATAAAATGTTGGAAGAAGTAGGAACAGATCCTTCTGTGTTGTACTTGACCAAGATTAGAAATAGAAAAGAAGAAGTTCAACATTCATAAAAAAAGGTAGAAATAATGTTTGAAGCATCAATAAGACAGCCCCTTGTAGAAGGTAACAAAACGATTGCCGACGTCAGTAATGACATTTGCGCACCAATCGAAAACAAGCCTACAAAATTGTGGTGGCTAGGTTTTACCATTTCCTTTTTCTTCTTAATGATTATGGCCCTGTCGCTAGGCTGGACTGTATGGGAAGGTATTGGTACTTGGGGAGTAAACAAAACAGTTATGTGGGGTTGGGATATTACCAACTTCGTATTCTGGGTAGGTATTGGTCACGCGGGAACGTTGATTTCTGCCATCCTGCTTTTGTTCAGACAAAAGTGGAGAATGTCGATCAACAGGAGTGCAGAAGCAATGACGATTTTCGCGGTACTTTGTGCAGCTCAGTTTCCATTGTTCCACATGGGTCGTGTATGGTTAGCCTACTGGGCTTTACCATTGCCAAACGCATTTGGATCACTATGGGTTAACTTTAACTCACCGTTGTTATGGGACGTATTTGCGATCTCGACATATTTATCGGTTTCTCTTTTATTCTGGTACTTAGGATTGATTCCTGATATCGCTACGGTAAGAGATAGAGCGGTAACGAAAGCGCGTAAATTCTGGTATGGATTCTTTGCAATGGGATGGAATGGTTCTGCAAGAACTTGGCACCGATACGAAATCGTTGCTTTGATTTTGGCAGGGGTTTCTACACCACTTGTACTGTCGGTTCATACAATTGTATCCATGGACTTCGCGACTTCGGTAATTCCAGGTTGGCATACCACGATTTTCCCACCTTACTTCGTTGCAGGTGCGATTTTCTCTGGTTTCGGTATGGTACTAACCCTTCTGATTATTGTACGAAAGGTCCTAAACCTAAATGAATATATTACCATTGGTCACTTAGACGCAATGACTAAAGTCGTCATGTTAACTGGTTCGCTAGTTGGTGGTTGCGTACTTAACAGAGTTCTTTATTGCGGCTTACTCAGGTATGGTATACGAGCAATATGCTTTCTTAAATAGAGCATTCGGACCATATTGGTGGGCATACTGGACAATGATGAGTTGTAACTTACTTGCTCCACAGGTTTTCTGGTTCAAGTGGGCAAGAACAACGCCATGGTTCATCTTTATTCTTTCGATTGTAGTGAATATAGGAATGTGGTTTGAGCGATTTGTAATTATCGTGACATCACTTCATAGAGATTACTTGACTTCATCATGGGCGATGTATTCAGCGACCATTACAGAAGTAGGTATCTTCTTAGGTACAATGGGACTGTTCTTTACGTGTTTCTTCTTGTTCAGCAAGTTTTTACCGGTAATCAACATGTCGGAAGTGAAGAGTATTATTAAAAGTAGAGAGTAATTTGATTTTAAATCCAATAGGATGTTAGATAAACAATTAATATTAGGTGTTTACGACAACGGAGACGATCTCCTGACGTCAGTAAAGAAACTCAAGAAAAAAGGGGTAGAAATCTTTGATTGCTATACGCCATATCCTGTTCATCATTTGGACAATGAGATGGGTATCAAAAGATCAAACCTTACAGTGGGTGCGTTCTTATGTGGTATGACAGGCTTTTTTACAGGTTTGTTGTTGCAATTCTACATGATGACAAATTTCATGCATACGTTCAAAAGTTGGCCGATGATTATCGGTGGTAAACCACAAGATTACGGCATGTGGCCAAGTATGGTTCCCGTAACTTTTGAGTTAACCATTTTATTCACCGCTTTTGGAATTGGTATTTTGTTCTTTGCAAAAAGTAAAATGATTCATGGTAAAATCGCTGAAATCATCGATCCTCGTCAAACAGACGATAGATTGTTTTTAGCTGTTGAACCTACTGAACTATCTAAAATTTCAAGACCTGAATTAGACGCGTTCTTTAAAGAAAATGGCGCCATTGAAATCAGAGAAAGAAATTTAGACGGTGAATCACACGCTGCTCCAGTTAAAAAAGCAGAACCAGTTGCCAAGCCAGCTGCTAAAGCAAAGACTAAAGCTCCAGAGTTGACTGAAGATCAAAAGACAGAAAAATTGTCGTTGTTGAAATCTGTTGTTGGCGAAGGATCTTCGGATCAGAAAGACGACTTAAAGGAGATCAACGGAGTTGGTCCAGTGTACGAAGACAAATTAAACTCAATTGGTATATACAGATTTGAACAGGTGTCGAAACTGACTCCTGAAGCAATCAAAGCGATTGAAGAGTTAACTAAATATTTCCCTGGAAAAATCGAACGAGAAGATTGGGTTTCTCAGGCTAAAAACTTAATGGACAAATAACTATGCAGTTTTTACAAAATCGAAAAAATAAAATAAACGGTTTGTTGCTAATTGCTGCAAGCACGTTGGTGGGTTGTTCAGCAGGTGGTAATAAAACTGGCTATGAATACGCACCGAATATGTATGAGTCAGAAGCCTATGAAGCATATACGCAAACAGGTTATATGAAGTACAATCCAAATGGTATGACAATGAGAACTCCAGTAAATGGAACTGTTGCCAATGGCCAAATGGGATATACAATGTATACTGAAGGTTATGAAGCATCGGTAGCTTGGAGAAATCCTATTGCACCTACAGAAGCAAATGTTGCTGAAGGTATGAGGTTGTACAACATTCAGTGTCAACATTGCCATGGTAAAAAAGGTAAAAACGACGGTGGAGTTATCAAAAGCGGTCAGTATCCACCACCACCATGGGACGGTTATCAGTCGAATGACATTAAAAACTTACCAGATGGTAAAGCATTCCACTCAATTACCTATGGTAAAGGAAACATGGGAGCACACGGAAACGTATTGACTCCAGAAGAGCGCTGGAAGGTGTTACATTATGTTAGAAGCTTAAGCCTTGGTGATGCATTTGTATACGCTGCTGAAGGAACTGAAGACAATAAGGACGTTGTGTCTATGGATGCAAAGTCGTTTGACGGGTTTGAATTAGCAGATATAGGAGCGGACCTTGAAACCATTAACGGCGCTATGCGCAACGTTAAATTTAACGGTTTGGCTTATAAGAAATTTGAAGATTCAAGTATTCCGCATATCGACAAAGTTGCTGCTTACATGAAGGAGCATCCGGAATTAAAGGCAATGGTTGTTGGTCATGTGGCATCTGATGCAAATATTCCTGGATTTGGAGAGTTGAGTTTAATTCGAGCTAAAACAGTTTGTGATTATCTTGAGTCTAAAGGAATATCGAGAGATCGATTAAGCCCTAAAGGAAAAGGATCCTCAATGCCTGCTGTGTCAAATGACACTAAAGACGGCAAAGAGACGAATAGGAGAGTAGAAATTTATTTCATTAAATAATCAGAATAAAAAGAAAATGGGACACCATCATATATCTGAGGTAAGCAACGAAAAATATGTATTTACAGGCCGATCTAAGGCTATTGTAGGTCTAGTGTTTTTGGTGGGATTGATTCTGACTTTTATCGGAATGAATCAAATCAAACATGAAGCAGCTCACGATTCAGGAGACGCTCATGTAGAAGAACATGCAACTGTCGAAAACGAACTTCCTGTTCATACTGTGAGTATGCAAGAAGGTCATCAAGAACACGGTGATGAAGCACATGCAGAAGGGGCACACACTACGGAAGAAGCCCATGCTTCTGAAGAGGCACATGCTGGAGCAAGTCATGAAGGCGAGCACGTTGAAGAACACGGAAGCCATCACGGTCCAACTTGGATCACACGTTTGTGGGCTAACTTATTATTAAACTCATACTACTTCATGTTATTTGCAGTAGGCGCGTTGTTCTTTTTAGCTGTAAACTATGCAGCCAATGCGGGTTGGTCAACACTTTTGAAACGAATTATCGAGTCAATTAGCTCTTACCTGCCTGTAGGAATCATAACTTTAGGTTTGGTTCTGTATTTTGGTAAAGAACACTTGTATCATTGGGTAGCCTACTTAAACCAAGGCTTAGATCCAGGTCAAGCTGGGTATGACAAAATCTTAGCTGGTAAAGACTGGTTCTTATCAACTGGATGGTTATTGATTGGCGTACCGACTATCATGGTAATCTGGTGGATATTTAGAATCGTATTGGTTCGTTTATCTCACAAAGAAGATGAAGAAGGTGGTGTATCAAACTTCAAAAAGAGCATCACGTATTCTGCTGCTTTCTTAGTAGTTTTTGCGTTTAGCTTCTCCATGTTAAGCTGGTTGGTAATGATGAGTATTGATCCACACTGGTACAGTACTATGTATTCAGTTTACAACTTTGCTATTGCCTTCGTTACTTCATTAACCGTTATATGTTTCTTTACTTTATATCTTAAAGCTAAAGGATATATGGAAGTGGTTTCTGACGAAGTAATTCACGATTTAGGTAAGTTCATGTTTGCCTTCAGTATTTTCTGGGGATATATCTTCATTTGTCAATTCCTGTTGATATGGTATGCAAACATCACTGAAGAGAGCATCTACTTTGCGCAGCGTTTAACGCCTAATTTCAAATGGTTCTTTAGAACGAATATCATCATGTGTTTTGCACTTCCTTTCTTAATCTTAATGATGAGAAATGCGAAACGTAATCCTAAGGTGTTGTTAGTAGCTGGATCTATGATTTTATTAGGTCACTGGTTAGATTTATTCATTATGATTATGCCAGGAACTGTTGGACAATCAGCGCAGATTGGTATGTTAGAAGTTGGATTAACAATGACTTTTGCAGGCTTATTTATCTTCTGGGTATTGCACAACTTATCACAGAGAAACTTATACGCTAAGAACCACCCATACTTGTTAGAATCAGCTAACCACGACGTAGGGGTATAAAACATTATATTTTCATTATGAAGCCTCATTTGCAGTTTGCAGATGAGGCTTTTTTGATTTTAGATTTTTGATTTCAGATTGAAGATTTGTCCTACGCGTCATTCAGAAGTTCGACTTGAGGAGAACTGAAGAATCTTTTTGATTTCAGATTTCAGATTGAAGATTTGCCCTATGCGTCATTCAGAAGTTCGACTTGAGAATCTTTTTGATTTTCGATTTTTGATTTCAGATTGAAGATTTTCGATTGAAGATTTCAACTTCAACTTAGACTTCAACTTCAACTTATTCTCCCTCCTCAATTATCAATTGCCCAACAAACGGATTATCTTTGCGCGCCTATTCAATAATTGAACATGCTTACAGCCTCAAACATATCTCTCCGATTCGGTAAACGCGTACTATTTGACGAAGTCAATGTAAAATTTACAGAAGGGAATTGTTATGGTATCATTGGTGCAAACGGTGCTGGTAAATCCACGTTTTTAAAAATACTTTCTGGCGAAATAGAATCCACCACAGGTGATGTTTCCATCTCTCCCGGAATGCGGATGGCGGTGCTAAAACAAGACCACTTTGAATTTGATGAATTTCAGGTTTTAGAGACGGTTATTATGGGCCACAAAGAGCTCTATAACATCATGAAGGAAAAAGAGGCGATTTATGCCAAAGAGGACTTCAGTGATGCTGACGGGATAAAAGCTTCTGAGTTAGAGGAAAAGTTTGGTGAAATGAATGGTTGGATGGCGGAAAGTGAAGCTGGCGAAATGCTAAATTCACTTGGTGTACCGGAAGAATACCATTTTCAAAACATGGAAGACTTGAGTAACAACCTCAAGGTTCGTGTCTTGTTAGCCCAGGCATTATATGGCGATCCAGATATTTTACTACTGGATGAGCCAACGAACGATTTGGATGTCATGACGATTTCTTGGTTAGAAAATTTCTTAGCTGAATCGAAAAACATCGTTATTGTCGTTTCTCACGATAGACACTTTTTAGATGCCGTATGTACGCATACCGCGGATATCGATTTTAAGAAAATAAAGGTATATGCCGGAAGTTATACGTTCTGGTACGAGTCTAGTCAGCTGGCATTACGGCAACAACAACAAGCCAACAAAAAGGCCGACGATCGTAAAAAGGAATTACAACAGTTTATCGAGCGATTTAGTGCCAACGTAAAGAAATCGAAGCAAGCCACATCGAGAAAAAAGATGTTGGAGAAATTGAACGTTGAAGACATTCAACCTTCAAGTAGACGATATCCTGGTATTCTGTTTGATCAGGAAAGAGAGGCTGGAGACCAAATATTAAATGTTTCAGACCTGAGCTATAAAGAGTTTTTTAAGGACGTTACGTTTAGTGTATATAAGGGAGAAAAAATCGCCATCATTTCAAGAAACAGTTTGGCAATCACTAATTTCTATCGAGTACTAAACGAGGAGATTAAACAAACTACAGGTGATATCGAATGGGGTATTACAATTCAAAAGGCATACTTGCCGAACGAAAACGATGGATACTTTACTGGGGCGTTAAACTTAATTGATTGGCTTCGCCAATACTCGGAAGAAAAAGATGAAACATTTGTGAGAGGCTTTTTGGGTAAAATGCTGTTTAGTGGAGAGGAAGTATTTAAAAAGAGTAACGTACTCAGCGGGGGAGAAAAGGTGCGTTGTATGATTTCGAAATTGATGCTTGCCCAGCCCAATTTGTTGATCTTAGACGAACCTACCAACCACTTAGATCTTGAGGCAATTACTGCGTTCAACGAAGGGTTGATTAATTATAAAGGAACGGTTCTATTTACCTCACATGACCACACGTTTGTGCAGTCGATAGCTGATAGAATTATAGAATTAACACCAACAGGTGTAATTGATAAAAAGACGGATTTTGATTCTTATATAGAAGATGAAGAACTCAAAGAACGTCGCGAACAGATGTATAAGCAATAATATTTAAATAATGAAAAAACTAGTTTTAGGTGTAGTGGCTACTATGATGGTGCTCGCTTCTTGTAACAATGGTGGTGGCGCTTCTGGTGACATCGAATTAATTGATTTAAACGATAGTATGTCGTATGCCTTGGGTTGTTTAATTAGCGACAACAACCAGAAAAATTTCGATGATGACATCGATATTGATATTTTTCTTGCTGCGATTAAAGAACACAGCGATTCAAACGCGGATTTATTGATTCCTTTTGATGAAGCAGAAATGATTCTAAAAGCATACGCGTATAAAAAGTCGAATGCCATCGCTGATAAAACAATGGCGGATGGAATGGCGTTTTTAGAAAACAACAAGACACAAGAAGGCGTTGTTACTTTGGAAAGTGGCGTTCAGTACAAGGTGCTTAAAGCTGGTACAGGACCACAACCTACTTTAGAAGATACGGTTATCTGTCATTATACTGGAACGTTCATCGACGGTAAGGTGTTTGATAGTTCTGTTGAGCGTGGCGAACCTGCTAAGTTTACTGTTAACGGTGTGATTAGAGGATGGCAACAAATCGTTCCAATGATGCCAGTAGGTTCAAAATGGATGGTGTACATACCTTCTAACATGGCTTATGGCTCAAAAGACAGCCAAGGAATGCCAGCTAATTCGACTTTAATTTTCGAAATCGAGTTACTCGAAATCGTTAAGTAATCGACGTCGGATAAAGCCATTATCATTCTGGATTGATTTTTGATTCAGAAAGATTGAATTTAATTTTTAGAAAAATGAAAAAAATAATTTTAGTAGTTGTCGTTGCAGCCTTTGTGGTATTAACGTCGATGAAATTAACATCAAATAAAACAATGCAAGGACAGACAGAGGTAGACGCATTATCGTATGCGTTAGGAATTAATGTTGGAAACAATTTAAAGTCGAGTGGATTCGAAGAAATCAATGCAGACGAATTTATTAAAGGCTTAAAAGAAGCAATGGCCGGTCAGGTGTCGGAACAAACATTGGCAACTACCAACGCTGCAATTCAAAACTACATGCAAGAAAAGGAAGCTGAAAAAGCAAAAGAACTTGCAAAAGTGGGTGCACAGTTTTTAGAAGACAATGCCAAAAAAGAAGGTGTTGTGACATTGCCAAGCGGTTTACAGTATAAAGTCATTACGGCTGGTACTGGACCAAAAGCAGTCGACGGCGACCAAGTAACAACACATTACACAGGTAAGTTTGTAGACGGTAAGGTATTTGATAGCTCAGTGAGCCGAGGAGAGCCTGCAACGTTTGGAGTGAACCAAGTAATCAAAGGTTGGACAGAAGCTCTTAAATTAATGCCAGAAGGGTCTAAGTGGGAGTTATACATTCCTTATGATTTAGCGTATGGTGCTCAAGGTCGACCACCACAAATTCCAGAATATTCTATGTTGATCTTCGAAATCGAATTGATTGACGTTGTTGGGAAGTAATTTTTAGCACTTAACATATTTAGAAGGAGCATCGTATAGGTGCTCCTTTTTTATTTTGAGGAATCAGGAATTAGCCACTAGGAGTTAGGGCGCAAAGAGAAAAGAAAATAGAATAAAGAAAATAGACAGGGTATCCTTGCCTGAAATAGGTTGTCACTTTTTAGTTATTTGTATTCAAACATGCAGACATTCAAAATTAGGAATTAGGGTTTTGATTTGAACAAGGTGTATATCAAATTAACGAGATTCTTCGCTGCGCTCTGAATGACGCGTAGGAAAATCTGAAATCTCCAATCTGAAATCTAAAATCTCCAATCTGAAATCTAAAATCAAAAACCTACTTCCCTCGTCCCTGCACCATAATCAATACAGTGTAGATCAATATCTTAAAATCTAGTGCCAACGACATATTCTCGACATACAGAATATCGTATTTCATGCGCTCCAACATCTCGTCAACGTTTTCTGCGTATCCGTATTTTACTTGGCCCCAACTGGTAATACCAGGTTTAACACGATGAAGTCGTTTGTAATGTGGTGCGCGAGCAACAATTTGATCGATATAGAACTGTCTTTCTGGTCTTGGACCGACCAATGTCATGTCGTTAATCAACACGTTGTAAAATTGTGGAAGTTCATCCAGCCGCGTTTTACGCAATATCTTACCCACCTTGGTGATACGTGGGTCATCTTCAGATGACAACATTGGACCACGTTGTTCAGAATCCGTATACATAGACCTGAACTTAAATATCTTAAATGGCTTGCCTCCTAAACCAATTCGTTCCTGACTGAAAAAGATAGGCCCTTTGCTCGTCGCATATACAGCAATGGCAATAATGAACAGAAAAGGAAAACCAATAACAATGGCCAACGTGGATATTAGGATGTCTAAAAATCGTTTGACACTTTTTTGCCAGTCTGGCATTAAATACGGACTAATCTGAATCAGTAAAGCCCCTAATATATTGTTGATCCTAACACTTCCAGAAAGGATGTCGTACATGTCAGGAATGATTTTAATGTTTACGCCAGTCCCACTGAGTTGGTCAATAATCTTGTTGATTTTACTGTGCTCGCTGGTTTCGATAGCAATGATGGCTTCTTCAATTTGTTCAGATTCAATAATCGTTGCCAATTCTTTGTACGAGCCTAAATGTGGCAATTGGTTGTTAAACAAACCTTTGTCTTCACCGTTGACGTTTACATATCCTTTAAACAAATACCCTTCACTGTTTTTAGCGTTTTCTAAATCTTGGTACAAACCAAACGCGTTGTCATCAGAACCGATGAGCACCGTGTTAAAACCTATTTTACGCCGTTTGATTCTGTTGCCAATTCTAGTGGTCAATATGACACGGAATAATTCTGTTATACCAAAGTGAAAGGCAAACAAGGCAACAAATGAGTTGTAGTACTCGGTATAGGCCAAAACTTTGTCATCCAACAGGACACCAAAGAATAAAACCAAACAGCCAAAGAAACTGACAATCAGAACTTGGCTCAGTTCTTTTAGTCTCGATTTTCTTAAAACCTCTTGATATTGACCATAAAGGTAAAAAGCAAATACCCAGAAAATGGGAATGGCAATTAACCCGAGGTATAGGTTAGGATCTTCAAGACCATTGCTTACTTCTTTGTTTTCTTGAATGACAGATCGATAAAAGTAAAACAGCAACCATGAAATGGCTCCCGAAATTAAATCCGATAAGAGATAGAGGAGTTTGTAATACCGAAGCTTCAAAAATGCAACAACTTTAAGTTGTCAAAGTAAACTCGTGCATTTGGATTATCCGAAAAATTCTTTGCGTAAATAAATATTTTGAACGTCGCATTGGTAAATCGCGGGTCACTCATGTCTTCGTTTAAGCTGATGTAACTCTTTTTCCATTCTCCGTCGGTCTTAAATAAATACAAAACGTTTACGCGGTCAATAAGAATACCCACCTGATCATACGCATAGAAACCAATTTGTGCCTCAGTTTCTAAATTGTAATTCATTTCCAAATAGGTAGATGAGTTACGTGGAACAGCAAACTTACTGATGGTCGAATTTTCGAATCTTTGGTTGATTGAGTCAAATTCTATGTAACCAGAGACTTGGTTTAAGTTACTGTGTCTATACACTTCGGAAGGGTCATACGTCAAACGCATTGAATCTTCTTCAATGTCAACACCACTAGGCTCGAAACTGATGGTCCTATCTTCAAAATCTTCTATCCACTTAAATTCAGTAGAGTCGTGGTATCGTATTTTTGGAAAAAATGAATCTATTCTGCCTGGTACCAAAACCATGGTATCCTGAGCGGCTTTATAAAACGGGTAGATTTCACGGTCATCTGAACGACCATTCTTTTTGATTCCTGCCAAAATGGTTATCCTAGCGGTATCCATGGCCAATACTGGAATCGTCACAGGTACTTCAAAGGCACCTATAAGCTGTCCATCTACATAAACCCAGGCATCTTTAATGTCGTGTGCATTACTGCCTTGGCTGTTGTCTGATTTAGTTGTTAAGGAAAATGTATCAATAAAAAAGTAAACAGGTGTTTGCTCTTCTCTGTCAAACGTGTTGCAACCGTTTAATAATAAGATAGTTGCAATGCTTGCAATTACTGTTAATGACTTAAGAAAGTTCGATGGTTTTTTGAAATACGTTATCATTTACGGCTAAAATTTCGTTCCAGTTGATCTAAAATCCGGTCTGCTACATCTCGAGCTTCAATAAACTCTGATAAACTAAGAACGGGATCAGTACCTAAAACGATGCAATAGTAGAAAGATTCTATTTCTTTTTCTAAGATTTCTTGCCGATTTACGCTTTTATGAAAATTGGTTTGGTCGTCCATTTGATCTTCCACAGGGGTTTCATCCATTTCTTCAGGAGTTTCTGTACCTGTGACAATACGTAAACTCTGATTTTGAAAATTGAGCGTGTGGTAATTATTATTTTGGAAGAATCTAATCTTATGAACTTGCTTGTCTGAAATTTTACTTGTGGAGATGGTGGCCACACATCCGTTGTAGAACTCAATTCGAGCGTTTACCACATCAGGATCTTCAAACAATACACCCACTCCTGTGGCTGATACATGTTTGACTCTTGAATGAGCCAACGACAAAACGATGTCTATGTCTGGTAACAGAATGTCATTGATTAAGGAAAGCTTCTGCCGCTTGTTGGGTGGACGCTTTAAGTAATGATTACACTCTATGATACGAGGTTCTAACTCTAAATCTTTAATTTCTGTATGGATGTGTTCGAACCTTAACCCATTACTGACTTGCACATGCACTCCTGCTTCAGCCGCATAATTTGATATGCGTTTCAGTTGGTGTTTGGTCATATGTGAGGTGTCGGCAATAAAAACATGCTTACAACTTTTAATGACTTCAACTAAGTTTTCGTATAGACAAAACGCAGGATCAAAGATCATGACAGCGTCAACGGTCTTGTCTAATTCTTCGTAATTTCTTAGGGGTAAAAGGTTCTCGTATTTGTGACTCTGAAGCCCACAACACAGTCCGAACATTTTTTTATTTAAAAAGGTTCGTAAAGTTTCATCGGTAAAGTTCCCCTTACCAATTATACCAACATTCAGTGTTTTTGAATTTATTTGCATTCAGAAATACACTTGCGAAGTAAATTTTTAATTAGGGGTGTATGAAATAATGTTTTCATTGGTTGTCGAATATAAAATACACTTTGGAGGATTCCTTTAAACACAGAGGTCGCCGTAAGCGATTGGTAGAAGCACTTAGAAATAAAGGCATTACAGATGAAAATGTACTGGGAGCCATTTCAAAAGTTCCGAGACATTTTTTCTTTCCAAAGGATTTTTGGGATGATGCGTACGAGGACAAGGCATTCCCGATTGGGAGTGGTCAAACCATTTCACAACCGTACACGGTTGCTTTTCAGACACAGCTGCTAAACGTCCAGCCAGGCAGCACTGTGCTCGAAATTGGAACCGGTAGTGGATATCAAGCAGCCGTTCTAGCACAACTCGGTGCCGAGGTATATACTATTGAACGAGTTGAAGATTTATTTCGAACGACGAGTCAACTTTTTGCCAAATTGAAACTTCCCATTCATTGTTTTTTAGGCGATGGCACCATTGGATTGGCATCAAAAGGTCCGTTTGATGGAATTGTGGTTACTGCCGGAGGAAATAGTTTGGCAGAACAATTGAAAGTACAATTACGTACTGGTGGTCGATTGGTTGTTCCAATGGGAGATCGATCCATCCAAAAAATGGTACTGATAAAAAAGGTTGTTGAAAACAAATATGATCGGACGGAACATGGAGAATTTAAATTCGTGCCTTTGCTGGGCAAATATGGTTGGGAAACTTAAAACACATTTATTGGCAGTTCTACTGCTTGCATCAATTGCGGGAACCGCGCAAACCAACCTCGTCGTTGAAGTTAATAAAGGCGACGGTATCCAAACACTTCTTAGCCGTTACAAGTTGCACCAAAGCAACTGCAACCTTGATTCGTTTTTGGCCTTAAACAAACTTGGGCCAACTGACTACCTCATTCTTGAAAAGAAATACAAACTACCTTTAAAAGTCTATGACTATAAAGGCGGTACCATTCGTGAAACGATGGGCATTAACGACTACGACAAGGCTTTACGTGTCCAAAAGTTTAATGAAGCACTGGTTGAAAGCGGTGTGAAAGCTTCTGGATATAAAGACGACAAGAAACTGTGGGTGCCATATCACGAACTTTTCTGTGTGCCGACTACCTCGGACTTTAAGTCGTATACCATGAAGATTCCAATCTTAGGTAAGGACTATGAGGAGATTACAGTAGAGGACGAAACCTTAAAAGGCTGCGTGTACTATTTAATCAGTGGCCACGGAGGACCAGATCCTGGTGCCATGACCAAGAAAGACGGGAATTTTTTATGTGAGGACGAATACGCTTACGACGTAACGTTGCGTTTGGCGCGAAACCTACTTAGCCATGGAGCAAAGGTGTACGTCATTGTTAGAGATGAAAACGATGGTATTCGAGATCAGGAATATTTGGGATACGACAAGGATGAAGTGGTTTGGTTTAAACAGAAAATACCTGCAAACCAAGTACGGCGATTAAAGCAAAGGACGACGGTTGTTAACGAATTGCACGAAAAAGAGAAAGCAACCGCCAAATTGCAAAAGATGATTTGTATCCATGTCGATTCACGTTCAGTTGGTGAAAAGATAGATATCTTCTTTTACCATTTCCCAGGAAGTACTTCTGGTAAAGAAACAGCAGATACCTTGCTCCAAACCATTGATGCGAAATACAAAGAACATCAGAAAAACCGGGGTTATAAGGGCGTTGTAAAAGCGCGTGACTTATACGTATTGCGAGAATCTAAACCCTCAGCCGTGTATATCGAACTCGGAAACATCACAAACGAATTTGATCAAAAACGAATTTTGATTCCAGACAACCGACAAGCGATTGCCAACTGGTTGTTTCTTGGTGTACAGAAAGATGCGTTTCGGATTTTAGAGGAATGACGTTTTTAGTGAAAAATAAAAGGTGGACACCTACTCCAGCTCAAATTGAATTATTTGTAATATCTCATCCGCCCTTGTCAACGTCATCATATGCGATCCATCTTCAATGACATAATCTGCATCTACACAACGAAAAGGTAGGGTGTGGTCTTTGGTACCGTGAATATGGACAACTGCATCCGAATAGTTTGTTCTATCCCAAAGCAATATCATCTCAACTGCGCGTTTCATGAACATGGGATCTTTGTCGTCCAACATCGCCTGGTACACATTCTGGTCACATTTGCTGTCAGGCTCGACGATAGGTTGTAAAAACCGAGTGCTGTTTTTTATTAGATTCTCACCGACTAGTTTGTGGATGGGTATGGCGCGTTGAAACGTATACCTCGGTGGTAACTCGTCTCGTGTTTTGGCACTGGCGATGATAAACACTTTGGTCGGGTTGAGGATGTCAGCAAGTTCGACGGCCAACATGCCTCCAATGGAGGTGCCTATCAGAGCGAATGGTTCAGTTGTGTCAATTTGTATCGCTAATACATGGGCGTACGAAGTCATGGTTGCACCACTGTCTGGCACTGGGTAATTGATGTGTTTAATGGTGTACTGCGAATCAAAAACCATGCGATCAAACAAATGCGAAGTACTGCCTAAGCCAGGTAAAAGATATAAAGTGGTTGGCTGAGTTTGTGCCAAAGAAAGTAAGCTGAAAAGGCAAAAAGCCATATAAATGGAGAAACGCTTCATGTTGGTGTTGGTTGGTTTATAAGAGAAACGCTTGAAACCTAGAAAAGTTACACCTACTGTTTTATTGACGAATCTTAGCTGCTTCTGCGATTAGTTCGTCCAACGCAGCTTGGTCGTCTGCCGTTAGTTTGTTGATAAGGTTTTCCGTCTCATACGGATCTTTCTCAAGGTTGTACAAACGTCGGTTACCACTATCGAATTGAATGAGTTTGTGTGTTTTGTTTCTAATCGCATATCCCGCCTTATTGGCGATGTCATTATTGACTTCAGAGTAATTGTATTGACGTTGAGATCCCGAACCATTGGATAAAAGTCCAGTAAAACTGTAACTGTCTTCGTACTTGTAAATTGAGCCGACACAGAGGTCTGCAATTGTTGCAAACAAGTCAGTACTGCCAATAAGTGCGGCTTCACGTTCCTTATTTCTTGTTACACCAAATCCAGATATGACCAACGGCGTGTGAATGCCGCCTTCATATAAACTTCCTTTGGCTTGTGTAGAAACGAATGGGGCTTGAATCACTTGACCATGCGTACCATTGTCGCCAATAAAAATGATGACGGTATTTTCTATTTCATTCTCGGGAATGCTTTTCAATAAGCGACCAATTTCAAAATCTAAGCTCTCCATCATCGCCATAAAATAGGGTTGTGGATTTGCATCTATACTGGCCTGATCTGTCGGCAAACTACCTTGTGAATGCATGGAGTCAGGAGGTAGATGAAATGGCGTGTGTGGTGCTGTATAGGCCAACCAACAAAACCAGGGTTTGTCCTGGTCATTGATCCAATCTATGGCGAGATTGGTAAATTTAGTGGTGACGTATTCTGTGGATGTACTTGTTTGACCGTTCTCAGTCAGCGACCAAGAGTTATAATCAGATACTGCGCCTCCTAATAAGCCTGCGTAATAGCCAACACCCATTTGAGTGGGACGGTTGGGTTCTTTCGGTGATAAATGCCATTTGCCAATAATGGAATGGCTGTACGCGCTCCCAGTTTGTTCGTCTAGATAGGCATGTAAGGTCTTTTCGGTTGTTGGGATAACGCCGTTTGCGTCCACATCCAACACACCAGTTCTGTAGCCATATCGTCCCGTTAGAATCGAAGCACGAGTCGGAGAGCAAATAGGGTAAGTCCAAAAGTTATCGAACCTTATTCCGTTGTCAATAAGTTTTTGAAGATTGGGCATGTTGGGTTTGACTGCACCTTCGGTATACCCAGGACAAGCTTCAATGCCCATATCATCGGCGATGATGAGTAAAATGTTCGGTTTGACATCGATAAACGGTCCAGTTCTGTCGTCTGTTTGACAACTATTAAAAATGAAAATCGAAGAAAAGAGAAGGCCGGTAAATACAAGTCTGTTAACCATAAAACATTTATAAATCATCAAGCGGCGGAGCAACTACGCGTTTAACGCGACCTACTTCACCTGTTTCCAAAAGTACTTTAATACCGTGAGGATGATTCGGTGATTTTGTTAATATGCGTTCAACTATACCATCCGTCAAATCGCCCGAGCGTTGGTTGTGTTTTTCCACGATTTCAACTTCACTACCGATTTGTATGTTCTTTCGTTGGGTGCCGTCTTCCATTTCTTTTCTTTCTTCTTCTTTCTTCCAGCGAATAAAGCGAAAAATGATTTCACCTATGTCGGATTCTCTAACTGGCGCAAAGTAATTTAATTCTTTAAACACATTGGGATATTGTTGAAACAAGCAAAATATGGGTAAAGTCGTATCTAAATACATGGTGCTGGACAATTCGTAATTGCCAGATATCCCATGTCTAACAGTGTCCTTATAATCATAAACAATGGTGCACCAGAATCCAGCACCTATGCCATCTAGTACGAAGTCAATCTCTTTCGACTTTGGAAACAATGCTGGCTCCAAAACAGCAAGAGTATCACTTTTGACTGTAAACGGATAACCAGTTATATCAGCATCTGATTGGTAAAATCTGTTGTGTAAAAAATGTATAGACTTAAGTATCTCAGGTGTTATCACCACCTCAAATTGAGAAGCACGCGTAAGAGAATCATAGAAGTAGACTGCCTCAATCACGTTAGCGTTAACGGGCACATATTTTGGAGCTAGAGGATAGCCTAGGATGGTACATGTATTCCCGGGTTGGTCAATTTCCAATGTACTACTACTCGTCATATGAAAACTAGCATTAGAATCACTGTAAGCGATTTCTTCGTGTTCACTGTTGTAACGGCCAGACCACCCATTTGAAATGGTAAAAGAGGTAATCTTTTGTGCACTTGCACCTGCACAACAAATGGTTAGGAGGATGATGAAAATGGATTTCATAATAGTTAGAGGTTATTTGGTGGGGATTGGTTGCATTGAAATAAGATTAATGCCTGTGGGACATGTATTTATCCGATACAGATCATTCAAAATCATCTGAAATCAGGAGATTCTTCACTTCCTCCTTCGTCGTCGTTCTGAATGACGCGTAGTGAAAATCAGCAATCTAAAATCTAAAATCTGAAATCTAAAATCTGAAATCTGAAATCGAAGGTTCTCAATCATTAATCTTCAACACGGCCATAAACGCAGACTGTGGAATCTCAACGTTACCAACCTGACGCATACGTTTTTTACCCTTTTTCTGTTTTTCAAGAAGCTTACGCTTACGGGTAATATCACCACCATAACATTTGGCTGTAACGTCTTTTCGCATCGCTTTGATTGTTTCTCTAGCGACAATCTTGCTGCCGATACCTGCTTGAATAGCAATTTCGAATTGTTGCTTTGGAATCAGTTCTTTAAGCTTTAAACATATCTTCTTGCCATATTCATATGCCTTGTCGCGGTGAATGATGGCAGACAATGCATCAACAGGTTTTGTGTTCAACAAAATGTCAAGCTTTATGAGCTGAGATTCACGGTACTCAATAGGGTGGTAGTCGAAACTGGCATAGCCACGACTAATGGATTTTAACTTATCGTAGAAGTCAAAAACGACCTCAGCCATTGGCATTTCAAAGGTGAGTTCGACTCTACTTGTAGTCAGATATACCTGGTTTTTTAGCAAACCACGTTTTTCCATACACAAGCCCATAATAGCACCTACGTATTCGCCGGCGGTGATGATTTGAGCATTGATATACGGTTCTTCCACGTAGTCTAAATGACTGCCTTCTGGAAGGTCGGTTGGGTTGTTGACAATGTTTTTTTCTCCACGTTTGTTGAAGGCGTGGTACGATACGTTAGGAACTGTGGTAATTACGGTCATGCCGAATTCACGTTCCAATCGCTCTTGAATAATCTCCATATGAAGCATGCCCAAAAATCCACAACGGAATCCGAAACCTAAGGCTGCTGAAGATTCAGGTTCGAATACCAAGGAGGCATCATTCAACTGAAGCTTGCCCATGGCGTCGCGTAATTCTTCAAAGTCTTCTGTATCGACAGGATAAATACCCGCAAAAACCATTGGCTTTACATCCTCGAAACCCATTACCGCTGTTTTGGTAGGGTTGTCGACACGGGTAATCGTATCACCCACTTTTACCTCTTTGGCTTCCTTGATCCCAGAAATAATGTATCCAACATTTCCTGTGTCAACCATTTCACGTGGTTCTTGCGTGAGTTTTAAGATGCCAATTTCATCTGCGTGGTACTGTTTATTGGTATTGATGAACTTAACGTGATCTCCTTTTCGGATCTCACCGTCAATCACTTTGTAATACGCTATGATTCCTCGGAATGAGTTAAAAACCGAATCAAAAATTAAGGCTTTTAACGGCGCCGTTGGATCTCCTTGTGGAGGAGGAACACGGTCAATAATGGCTTTTAGAATTTCATGTACACCTAGACCTGTTTTGCCGCTGGCAGGAATGATGTCGTCTCTTTCACAAAGAATCAATTCCTCTATCTGATCCTTAACCTCTTCTGGCATCGCTCCGGGCAAGTCCATTTTGTTCAGAATAGGGATAATCACCAATTCATGGTCAAGGGCTAAGTATAGGTTTGAAATGGTTTGTGCCTGAATACCTTGGGCTGCATCAACAATAAGTAAAGCACCTTCACAAGCCGCAATCGATCTTGAAACTTCGTATGAAAAGTCAACGTGGCCAGGTGTGTCGATGAGATTTAAGGTATACTCGGTGCCTTCGTGCACATGTTTCATTTGGATGGCGTGCGACTTAATAGTAATGCCACGTTCTCGCTCCAAATCCATGTCGTCCAAAACTTGCGCTTTTGCGTCCCTATCAGAAACCGTCTTGGTTTCTTGCAATAGTCTGTCTGCCAAGGTTGATTTACCGTGGTCGATGTGCGCAATGATGCAAAAGTTTCGGATGTTTTTCATGCGGCGGCAAAGATATTATTTAAGTTGAAGTTGAAGTATAAGTTGAAGTTGAATAATTTTAATAAAATTTAGAACGTAATGCATCTAAAACCCTCTGTTATTATTTGCTTTTTCTAACTAAAATTGCAGCATGTACGAATTCCACGGAGATATGCAGCGTTATCACAACATGACGCGAGAGGTGACAGAGCAGTTTGTTATCCCGTTTGTATCTCAATCATTGGATATGTCGAAACCGCTGAACGTCCTTGAAATTGGAAGTGGAGAGGCTGGAGTTTTAAGTGCCTTTACCAAAAACGGGCACAAATGTGTGGGCATTGAATTAAGTCCAAACCGAGTAAAACGGGCAGAGGAATTGATGAAGGACGAGGTAGCAGCGGGTCAAATTCGTTTTATCGCTCAGGACATCTACGACATTAACCCTGATGATTTTCAACCGAAATTCGACTTGATTATCTTAAAAGACGTCATTGAGCATATCCATCAACAGGAGAAAATAATGGTCCGGTTGAAGGAATTTTTGGCACCGAACGGTGTTATCTTTTTCGGATTCCCTCCATGGTATATGCCGTATGGTGGTCACCAGCAAGTGGCTAAATCCAAGATTGGCAGTAAGCTTCCTTTTTACCATGTGTTACCAACGTTTTTATACAAAGCCCTGTTAAAAATGTTCGGAGAAACTGATTTGATGATTGAAGGACTCTTGGAAATTAAAGAAACAGGAATCTCCATTGAACGATTCGAACGCATTACTAAATCAGCTGGTCTAACCATCGATCAGTCTAAGTTTTACTTGTTCAACCCAATCTATAAATTCAAGTTTGGCTTAACACCTCGAAAGCAATTGGGCATCATCAATCACATTCCTTTTTTAAGGAATTTTGTTACTACCTGTGCGTATTATACGGTGAAGGTGGGGTAGGGTTGTTGGGGCGCTACGCTGTTAGGGCGCTTCGCTTTTGGGCCGCTACGCTGTTTGGGCGCTTCGCTTTTGGGCCGCTACGCTGTTTGGGCGCTTCGCTTTTGGCTATTGGCTTTTGGCTGAATCCGGTAAAATCTACTTCATCATTTTACATTTATGACTTCGCCACTCTACACGGTTACATTTCGGCCGCAGGCCGACTGCTTCAACTTAGACTTCAACTTAGACTTCAACTTAGACTTCAACTTACTGACCCTAAATCCTAGTGGCTAATTCCTAATGCCTATCAAGCGGACTGTTGGTTGACTCAAGACTCATGACACAAGACACATGACTCTACTTCAAATTATCATCTGCGTCATTCAGAGCGTAGCGAAGAATCTATTTTCTATGCTTTAAGAAAACTAACCCCTAATGCCTAATGCCTAATCCCTAATGCCTCTCAAGCGGACTGTTGGTTGACTCAAGACTCATGACACAAGACACATGACTCTACTTCAAATTATCATCTGCGTCATTCAGAGCGTAGCGAAGAATCTATTTTCTATGCTTTAAGAAAACTAACCCCTAATGCCTAATGCCTAATCCCTAATGCCTCTCAAGCGGACTGTTGGTTGACACAAGACTCATGACCCACCAAGACACATGACTCTACTTCAAATTATCATCTGCGTCATTCAGAGCGTAGCGAAGAATCTATTTTCTATGCTTTAAGAAAACTAACCCCTAATGCCTAATGCCTAATCCCTAATGCCTCTCAAGCGGACTGTTGGTTGACACAAGACTCATGACCCAAGACGCAAGACACATGACTCTACTTCAAATTATCATCTGCGTCATTCAGAGCGTAGCGAAGAATCTATTTTCTATGCTCTCAGAACCCTAACCCCTAATGCCTCTCAAGCGGTCTGTTGGTTGACTCAAGACTCATGACGCATGACTCTACCTCAAATTATCATCCGCGTCATTCAGAGCGAAGCGAAGAATCTTTTATCTATACTCTCATAAACCCTTTATCACACCATCACCAACCTACAAAAAACCCATATTTTCCAAAAAAGAATAACACTATTATACGCTCGATGAAAAAATTGTATTTTTGCCGCCTTTAAAAATCAGATAAAGAGATGAGCGAAAATTTAATCTATTTATTACCACTATTCGGTGTTATCGGACTAATAGTCATGTTTGTAAAATCGAAATGGGTAAACAAACAAGACGCAGGAGATCAAAAAATGCAAGACTTAGCGAGTCACATTCGCGAAGGTGCATTGGCTTTCTTAAAGGCAGAGTACAGAATACTTGCCATCTTCGTTGTTGTTGCAGGTATTTTACTGGGTATTCTTTCTCAATTTGTTGAGTCTACCAGTATTTTCATTGTTGTGGCCTTTGTACTTGGTGCAATCTTCTCAGCAGTTGCAGGTAACATCGGAATGCGTATTGCTACAGCAGCTAACGTAAGAACAACTCAAGCTGCTCGTACAAGTCTACCTCATGCACTTAAGGTGTCGTTTACAGGTGGTACTGTTATGGGTCTTGGTGTTGCTGGATTGGCAGTGTTAGGACTTAGCGTTTTGTTCGTCATATTGGTTTCTAGCTTCGTAACTGAAGGTGGTGACTTCTATAAAGAAATGACCTTAGTACTTGAAACCCTTGCAGGTTTCTCTCTTGGTGCTGAGTCAATTGCTTTATTCGCCCGTGTTGGTGGCGGTATTTATACCAAAGCAGCTGACGTTGGAGCTGACCTTGTAGGTAAGGTTGAAGCAGGTATTCCTGAAGATGATCCTCGTAACCCAGCAACTATTGCTGACAACGTTGGAGATAACGTAGGTGACGTAGCAGGTATGGGTGCGGATTTATTCGGTTCATACGTGGCAACGGTACTAGCGTCTATGGTGTTAGGTAACTACCTTATTAAGGACATGAGTTTCGAAGGTGGCTTTATCGACAACTTTGGAAACATGGGCCCAATCTTATTGCCAATGTTAATCGCTGGTTTGGGAATCATTTTCTCAATCGTTGGTACTTTATTTATTAAGATCAATAACAACGACGCAAAAGAACCTGAAGTTCAAAGAGCGTTGAATATGGGTAACTGGTCGTCAATCATCTTGACAGGTGTGGCGTCTTTCTTTGTTATCAAATGGATGTTGCCTGAAACATTAACCATGAAATTCTTCCAAGAAGGAATGGTGACGATGTCTTCAATGAATATTTTCTATTCTGTATTGGTTGGACTTGCAGTAGGAGGTTTAATCTCTTACTTCACTGAATACTATACAGGTTTAGGTAAAAAGCCAGTATTGGATATCGTAAGAAACTCAAGTACAGGTGCAGGAACAAACATCATCTCAGGTTTATCTGTAGGGATGATTTCAACGTTTGCACCAGTATTGTTATTCGCAGCAGCGATCTGGGCAGCATATGCTTTTGCAGGATTCTACGGGGTTGCGATTGCAGCGTCTGCCATGATGGCAACCACGGCAATGCAATTGGCTATTGATGCATTCGGACCAATTGCTGATAACGCAGGTGGTATTGCAGAAATGAGTGAATTACCTGATGAGGTTCGTGAAAGAACGGATATCCTTGATTCAGTGGGTAACACTACTGCAGCGATTGGAAAAGGTTTTGCAATTGCTTCTGCTGCATTAACAGCATTGGCATTGTTCGCAGCATACGTAACTTTTACAGGTATCGAAGGTATCAACATCTTTAAAGCACCAGTATTGTCTGCTTTATTTGTTGGAGCAATGATTCCTGTTGTTTTCTCAGCATTGGCTATGAAGTCGGTAGGGAAAGCAGCTATGGAAATGGTAAAAGAAGTAAGACGTCAGTTCAAAGAGATTCCAGGTATTATGGAAGGAACTGGTAAGCCAGAATATGCGAAGTGTGTAGATATCTCAACCAAAGCGGCTTTGAAGGAAATGATGTTGCCTGGTGCAATTACCATCCTTACACCGTTATTGGTAGGTTTCTTGACAGGTTTGTTTACAGGTGACTGGATGTTGGCTGCCGAAGTACTTGGTGGTTATATGGCTGGTGTTTGTGTGAGTGGTGTTCTTTGGGCAATCTTCCAAAACAACGCTGGTGGTGCATGGGACAATGCTAAGAAGTCGTTTGAAGCAGGTGTTATGATTGATGGTGAAATGACGTATAAAGGTTCTGAAGCACACAAAGCGGCGGTTACTGGAGATACAGTTGGAGATCCGTTTAAAGATACTTCTGGTCCTTCAATGAACATCTTAATTAAGTTGACTTGTTTGATTGGTTTGGTAATTGCTCCAATCTTGGCGCAGTTAGCTGGTGGCCATGGTGAAGACAATGGTAAGTCTGCATGTTGCAAGGAGCAAAAAGCACATTGCAAAAAAGACAAAAAAGCTTGTGCGGATTATAAAGACCACTGCAAGTCTGACAAGCAATGCAAAGACGGTGAGAAAAAATGTTGCAAGTCGGACAAGAAGTGTACTGACGCAGAAAGAGAAGCTTGCAAGAAAAAATGCGAAGGCAAAGATGCTAAGCAGTGTAAAAAAGAATGTAAGAAAGATTCAAGCGCTTCAAATGAAGTGAAAGTTGAAGGAGAAAGCTACGACGCAGATCCTGCTTTAACAGGTGAATCTAAATAGTCTATAAAAACGTATAATGTAAAGCGCTGCTCTAATGAGTAGCGCTTTTTTTGTGCCGACTATATTGGTAATCAGTCACATAAAAATTGTGGATTTATATGTCAAACTTTCTATTAATTTTGCACCCTTAATGGCAAAGAGACGTCTTTTCATTTCAGCACTGTGCTTCCTGTTTATCGGGCTGCAGTCGTTTCATTCTATCCCAACAAGTCCTAATGATTTTGCTTACGAGGTAAGTGTATCTCCGGATGGTGTAGATTTCAACAAAGTATCAAATAAACTCTATACAGATTTAGGGTTGACAGAGTCTGCTTTAAGTAGCGAGGTGTTCAAAAAAGCACTTAAAGGATATGTGTATTTGAAATACACTAACGAACTCAGCAATGAGCAGTATTTAACTGTCTTGGACTTTTCGAAACAAAGCAATGAAAAGCGGATGTGGATTTTTGATTTAAAAGGCAAACAAATCTTGTTCAATGAATTGGTTGCTCATGGCAAATATTCTGGTGATAAATACGCCCAGTCTTTTTCAAACAAATCAAATTCAAAAAAATCTTCGTTAGGCTTTTATGTAACAGGTGAACCGTACAACGGTAAACATCGGTATTCAATGAAGCTACGAGGTTTAGAGCCAGGATTTAACAGCAACGCATTTGCAAGAGGCATTGTGGTGCATGGTGCTAATTACGTGAGTGAAGAAATTGCTGAAAAGCAACAATCTGTTGGAAGAAGCTTTGGCTGTCCCGCTGTTTCACAAGACGTGAACAACCAAATCGTGGACCTTATTCAAGGTGGAAGCTGTATGTTTATCTACCACCCACAAGCGTATTACAACGGAAAATCAAAAATCCTTAACAATAAACAGTTCATCCCGCTCGAATTATTAAAAGAGCTGGTTGAGTAATATCCGCAACTTACATTTGATGTTGTGAAACCGATCCTGTATATATCAGCACTTACTGTGCTGTTGGTTGTATCCTGCAAACAACCCAACCAAGATAAGCTCGACGAGCTGGTTGAAAGAGGGAATTTTGAAAAATCAGAACTCATTGAAAACATCAAGTCTAAGGTTTTAGATACCACTTACATGAAGGGATTTCGTTTTAACGACACCCTCACGTATTTCTACAAAGACCATAATTTTAAACCCGTGTGGGCCATGTATATGGTCAACGATTCAATGGCGAAACCTATCTTAGATCGATTGTTCCAATCGCGTGAAGAAGGTTTAAAACCATCGTATTACAGACTCGATTCCATCAAATCTATGTTGGAACGCCTTAAAACGGGCGAGATCAAATCTCTATACGGTGAACTGGCCCATTTAGAGTTGTTGTTGGCAGACAACATGTTGTCACTACACCACGACCGAGTTATTGGTAGAGTGGATCCTGAAAAGGCGCTACAAGGCACCTATCATTTACCACGACGTAAGCACGAAGACTTCGAATTACTTGAAGTGTTGGATTATGCCGATTACAATAAAGTCTTGACCGAAGCCACGATTATTGATACGGCATATGTATATCTCCAAGAATTGCTTCATGGGTATATCGAACGTATCGACGCGGGAGAACAGTGGACCATCATTGATACGGTTGGAGTGCGAAAGCTAGAACCTGGTGATACCACCGAGCTTTTGCCAGCCATTGCTAAGAAACTTGCCCAGATTCAAGTCATCACCGAAAACGAAATGTTGGAGGCTGACAGTCACACCTACAATAAAAGTTTTGCGAAGTACGTACGACGATTTCAACAACGATATGGTTTGTACGACGATGCCATTTTTGGGCGTAATACGTTTGGATTGTTAAATGAGTCGATGGACGACCGCATCGATCAAATTGCCGCCAATCTTGAGCGTATTCGATGGTTTGAGTTTCCAGAGGAAAAGCCCTACATATCTGTCAACTTGCCAGCCTTTGAATTGACTTTACACTATGAAGATAGTATTAAGACCATGGCTGTATGTATCGGCAAACCGCGTCCATACAATTACGATGCAAGGTTAAAGAAGTCCATTGAACACAAGTCGTTAAAACCTGCTGATCACGAAACGCCTCAAATCTATAGTAAGGTCGCTTACATGGTAATCAACCCAACATGGAATGTACCCAGAAGCATCATTACACGTGAAATGTGGTGGAAGATGAAAACCGATAGTCATTACCTGGAAGATGCTGGTTACGGCGTTTTCTATAAAAAGAAGGAAGTACGTTCTGATACCATCAACTGGCGGTTATACACGCCAAGTAAGATACCTTTTGAAATCATTCAACGTTCCGGTGACGACAACGCCTTAGGTAAAGTCAAGTTCATTTTTCCGAACAAGTACAGTATCTATTTACATGATACACCTCAAAAATCAAAGTTCAAATGGTCGGGAAGAGCAGTAAGTCATGGATGCGTGCGTGTACAAGACCCCATTTTGTTAGGAGAATTTTTGACCCAAAAAATTGATACGTTGGATTCAGACGATTTTAGAATACATATGGGGTATGCCCCTCGTGATGAAGAGCGACTAGAAGAATATGATCCGTTAGATTCAACGGCTAGAATTCAACCTTTGGCAGATACTAGACTCATCCGACTTAATGAACAGTTACCCGTTTTCTTTTTGTACAACACGATTTACTTCGACGAAGAATGGAAGGTTCATTACAGAAATGATGTTTATGACAAAAATAAGTTCATAATTGAAGCGATGAATTTCTGAATAATCGATATTTGAACTTCCATGGACCTATTAGCTAGAAGATCAAATACCAGAGCAATTACATTCATCCTGATTCTGGGCTCTTTGATTTTCATGTCCAGTCTGTCAACTCAAGCCCAACCACCTATCCGTAAAACGCAGCAGTTTTCCAGCGTTTATTATCAATACCCGAATCAGTTTTTTAGAAACGGTGTGAAATCGATGATTGAATTGAACATGAATGAACGATTTAATATTGGGTTTCAGGCCAATTGCAATTTTAGTTATTATCCAAATTTTTATGATAGTCCTGGGAATAACGGAGGCACTTCGGGAATCAATGTTGAAATATCACCGAATTACGTAAACGACAATAGTGTTAAGGTACTCTTCAAAAACTATGTGTTCGACTATTCACATAGTTTTCATGGTTATTACTTAGGCCTGTCGGCACAAGCCGGATTGGTTCGAGAATCGTACTTCAGTACTCTTGGTGCAGGCTTCCCAAAATACCTATTGACAAATGCGTATACCTACAATCGGTTTACCTTTACTACTGGCCGGCAGTGGACCATGTACAACCAAGGTGTAGTCGACTTTAATATTGGCGTTGGTTTTAATAAAATGGACAACGAGGCGGTTATGAAGTTTACGCCAGTATCACCGTTTAATATTCATAAAAACACGGCATTTTTTATGACTGAGTTGGCTTTTGGCATTGGCAAACCGACGGAAGATCAATCATTGCCACAAAAGCCACAATTAAGGGATTCATTAGAACTTGATCACGCTATTTTGTTGGATTTTAACGCCATATTGAATTCTGGAATAGAATTGAATTTGTACCACAACAACCGCGGTAAAAGTATGTGGCGTAGTTATGTGCGGGTAAGACAACTTAGGGATGAAAGTCTTAATATCACTTCGGCAGACAGTTTTAGGTCGTTCATGTTGGGTACACAGTATCGATATTACCCAATGGCATCCACCTATCGAAACGGGGTGTACTTTGGATACGGATATTCTTACGAACACAGTGTGGCCTTTTATAGTACACGCGTTCAAACAGGTCCAAATGATTTTATCGATTTGGTAAAAAAAGTTCATTACGATCCACATAACTTTGACGTGACTGTGGGTTTTACAACCATCATAAGTCATAAGTATATTTTAGACGCCTACGTGTCTAATATTCTCACGTTGTCGAAAGGACAAGGTGGAATAGAATTTCCAAGAATAAACGACGCCACAGGTTTTAGAACAGAGTTAGGAATTAAAATGGGGGCAGCACGATTTAGAAGAAAATGAATTTAGAATCTAAGGTTTGTATAATTACAGGAGTGAGTAAAGGCATTGGCCTTGCATTATGTGAAGCACTTCTTGCAAAAAATGCCATAGTCATTGGTTTTGGTCGAACAAAGCCAACTATCGACAACGATCGATTTCACTTTTATAAAGCAGATGTCAGAAGCTTTGAGTCCGTTGAATCTGCTTATGCCAAGGTGTTCGAGGATTTAGGTAAAGACGTCGATGTACTCATCAATAACGCAGGACTTGGCTATTTTGCCTATTTAGAAGACCACACCATTGAGCAGTGGCAAGAAATGTTTGAAACGAACGTGAATGGCGTTTTCTACATGAGTAAAATCGCAACGCCAATTATGAAGGAGACGGGGAGAGGGCATATCATTAATATTGCTTCTACGGCTGGTGTTGAGGGCTATCCTCAGGTGTCTGGTTATTGCGGAACGAAGTTCGCGGTTAAAGGCATGTCTCAATCGATGTACAAAGAAATGCGGGACTTTGGTATCAAGGTGACTTGTGTATTCCCTGGCTCTGTGAAAACGGATTTCTTTAGAAATTCAGCCATCGAACCACATGATTATATGTTGATGCCGTCAGATGTTGCAGATATGATTGTGTATAGCTTAGAGACTCCTGATAACTTCCATCAAGTCAATTTAGAAGTTAGGCCGTTACAGCCCAAAGGACCAAAGAAGTGATTTAAAACAATTCAATTACTTCGGTAATATTCTTTAACGGTATTCCTGTTTCCCCAACATCAAAGCCAATACCAGTTGGCTCCGTTACCATATACGCTTCGTCTTTGTATTTAAATGAGTAAGAATTCGAACGATTTGGAATTTTAACCCCTAAGCAAACGTGTTTTTCCTTTTCGAAGTGTAACATAACACTGTCGAAACCGAGTAACTTCTTATACAAATACGCCAATAACAAAGTGCGGTCTTCACAGTCTGAAAAAGTGGTGGTCACTGTTTCTTCCGGGAAGTTGTATTTCTCTCGGCCGTATTGATCACCGTCGGTTTTATACTTAAATGCCGACTGAACAAATTTTAATAAGAAGTTACACTTCTGGGTATTAGACGACATCTCCGCCATGTAGTTTTCTAATGGTAATAACACTGAGCTTTGGAACTCACTCGAATGGTCCATTTTAACATAGTCTGATCCTAAGCTAAACTGAGGCAAATCGTTGAGGTATTCATTAAACGATATGTTACGAATGGCCTTCAAATGATATAGCTTTCCTTGGAATGCCCAGGTCAGGTATTTGTACGTTTGTTTGGCTGATATGGCTGGCGCTTTTCCAGTGTAATCAAATGCTTTGAAGTTGTCTTCGACATCGGTATCATCATATACATATCGTGTGCCTTGGGTACGTAAATCAGTGAAATTGAGATTGGTGTACCTTTTGTTTTTATATAAGATGTAAACTGAGGAGGCAGGTGTTTGTGATAACCGCCCGAAACAAGTAATGGTGGTTTTCGTATACGTCAGCTGAACATCGTATGCCAATTCTTTAAGCAAATTGTACTTCAGAATGTTCTGCGTGTTTTTAGATTGAGTAACACTTTTTACCAATTTGTCGGTTAAGAGAACGACGCCCAATCCATCTAGTTTGTAGGTTTCTTTGGCCTCTGTTATTTCGTTAGCAATAGTGGTTAAACTCGCCTTTTTCGTTTGAGCAAGGGCGTGATGCACACTTTGCTTGTTAATGGTGTAAGGTGCTTTGGTATTGGCTATTTGGTCAGTGGTAAAATGCAACGCATGTCCGTAAAAGTCGATACTCAAACCAAAGCTCACTGTTGCGAGTGAACAGAGAAGCAAAGTGAAGATATGTCGAACTACGGATGTCATGGATGCCTATAAAGAACAGAACAACTTGTGTTTTTAGTGTTCAGCCTTTTTCCATAAAGAGGCAATTACCATTCCGTTAACAAAGGATTTCTTTTTAACTAGTTGAAAATTAGAGCGTTTAGCTGGGTCAACTATGTTGAAAATTTTCGAAACAGGGTGCTTCGTTGTGATAGTAAAAAAGACAATGACTGTCTTTAATAATAGTTTTTGCCACCAGTTGGTCAACTGATAAACAGGAACAAAGTCTGTGATTATTACTGAACCAGTTGGAGAAAGTAGGTTGTAACTCTTTGACAAGATAATGGCTATTTGACCGTCATTAAACTGATCGAGAAAGAAAGGAAAACAAATGAGGTCGAAACTTTCATCGGTTTCGAAACTGTCGAATTCACAGTGATGGAAGTAAACGGTACAACGTACTTTACGTTTTTTGGCTTTGTCAATCATGACCGAACTGGTATCAACGTAATGAACTGTATGAGCAGGGCCAAACTGTTCTAATATTTTCCCTGTACCTCCACCAACAATAAGGATATTCAGGTGGTCTGTGGGATTTGGTAAATGATGGTGACTGGCCTTTTCAAGGGAATTACCAAAAACGATACGCTTTAAAAAGTCATACGCTGGAGCAATGAAATTGTATCGATTCAAATTGGTATAAAATCAGTGAAATGGAAGGTCTTTTTCAAGTATTTTTGTTTCTATATTAACATGACAAAAGTATCTTTCGATAATACAGAAGTTGCGTTCAAACATAAATCGGATGCTGAACTGAAACAAGCCAAATGGTTGTTTTCATTGTTCAATCACAATTGGATTGTCAAGTTTGGTCCTGGATTAACAGCGTTTGGGTTAAAAATAGGTTTGCCAATAAAGCCCCTGGTGAAGAAAACCATCTTCCATCAGTTTTGTGGGGGAGAAACCATTCAGGAGTGCAGTGATTCGGGAGATCAACTGTATCAGAGTGGAATAGGATCCATTCTCGATTATTCGGTCGAAGGCGTGGAAGATGAAGCCACATTCCAACACAACTTGGAAGAAATTAAGCGCACCATAATCGCCGCCAAGGTCGATGTTAAATTCCCATTTGCTGTGTTTAAATGTACAGGCATCGGACGCTTCGATATTCTTGAAAAAGCAAGTAAAGGGCAGTTATCTGCCGAAGATCAATCCAAATTCGAAAGACTAAAAGGTCGGTTAAGCGAATTATGCCAATTGGCAGTAGACAATAAAGTGCGTCTACTCATTGACGCAGAAGAAACTTGGATACAGAACATCATTGATGAAATAGTGTTTGAACTCATGCGCAAGCATAACACAACGAAGGTTTGGATTTATAATACCTTACAAATGTATCGTACGGATCGTTTGACCTATTTAGAAAAAACGATTGCCACAGCGAAAGCCGAGGGATTTCAACTTGGGTATAAACTGGTTCGCGGTGCTTATATGGAAAAGGAAAGAGAACGCGCCGAAGAAATGGGGTATAGGAGTCCGATTCAACCCGACAAAGAAAGTACGGACCGCGATTTTGATGCGGCACTTACGATGTGTTTCGAAAACAGAGACGTTGTGGCTACCTGCTTAGGAACACACAATGAGGCCAGTTCTCAATTACTTTCTGAACTTATGGCTAAAGAAGGCGTGGCGTTGGACGATGAACGGTTTTGGTTTGCACAGCTGTATGGCATGAGTGACAACATTTCATTCAACCTTGCCAATGCTGGCTATAACGTGGCCAAATACCTGCCTTACGGACCCGTGAAGGCTGTTTTGCCATATTTAGGCAGACGTGCCCAAGAAAATAGTTCGGTGGCCGGACAAGTCGGCAGAGAGATGTCGTTGATTGTGAAGGAGCTGGAGAGACGAAGCAGGATTTAGCCACTAGCCATCAGGAATTAGGGGACTTGCTTAATTTTCTCCTTAGCACTCCATGCCCTACGCGTCATTCAGAACGTAGTGAAGAATCTCTTTTAAGTTGAAGTTGAAGATGAAGTTGAAACTGTCGGCCTGTGGCCGAAATGATGAATGATGAATGTAAAATGAAGAAGTAAATTTTACTTGATTCAGCCAATTGCCAATAGCCAACAGCAAAGCGCCCTAAAGTCAGGGGTGTACATTGTCTACTATTTTTTTACCACAGAGGTTTTATGAAGTTGAAGATGAAGTTTAAGCTGTCGGCCTGTGGCCGAAATGATGAATGTAAAATGAAAAATGTATAAGTGTATATTGTATATCCCTAAATAGCGTTGACCACTTTTTAGTTATTGATATTCAAAAATAGTTAAGATTGGTTTATGTAAAGAAGATTCCCATTCTCTTTCAAAGTTAATAGGAGTCTTTGGATGAATGTTGTTATGAAGTCTGGTGTTGTTATAGTTTCTTACAGCTTTGTTTACACAAGATCTTAACTCTGTATAAGACTGGGGTTTCCAATGATCTAAATATTCTTCTTTAATAGTTCTATGGAAGCGTTCTGCGTAAGCGTTCTCTTGTGCAATTAACCCCATACTAATTCTGACATTATTCTTTTCAAGAAGCTGTGTGTAGATTTTACTAGCGTATTGACTTCCTCTGTCTGAGTGATGGTATGTTGGAGACTTATTGCGCCTTAAAGCTTGTTTTAACGCTTGCACATTGGCCAATGCAAGCATATGGTTAGCAATGTTATATCCAACTATCTTTTTGGAGTAAACATCAATTATGAAGACACCAAAATAATGTTCTTCATTTATTGGGAAGTACGTGATATCAGACTGCCATACTTCATTAGGTCGAGTTATCTGTAAACCTTGAATCAAGTTTGGATAATACTCTTTCGAAGCTCTTGTTGTCTTTCGATAGTTTTTCTTTCGTTTGACTCTGTAACCAAAGTCCAAACACGTATCAATAAACTTATCCCTGCCCATAAAGTCTGGTTTAAGCATGTGATACATCTTCTCAACCCCACAACCTGGATGGTTTTTTCGAATAGCGTCAATTTTGCCCTGCAAATCGTACCATTTACTGTTTAGGCTATGTTGACGTTTTTTGCTTTGATAAACCGCCTGTTTAGAGATCTGTAATTGGCGATAAACCGCATTCATGCTGTAACTCATCTTTTTTTCTTTGAGTCGCCAGATAGTGGGGTGTTTGAGTTTTTTTTGATATCGATATCAAATTCCTCCTTTGCCAGTTCAATCATCGTCTCATAATAGTCGACCATAATCTGCTTTTGGCCAACCATACGCTCTAATTCTTTTATCCGATTTTCTAAATCTTTAACCTTGGAGGCAGTGCTGTTTTTCTTTTCCACGACGCGATACCCTGTTTTGTTCAACCGTGAATATCGGTAAATCCAGCAATAAATCGTTTGTGTCGCGACATTGTGAAGTCTGGACAGTTCTGGGACGCTATACCGGCCACTTTCAAAATCCTTGACAAGCTGACGCTTATAATCTTCTGAGAATTTTCGATGTTTTCTAATTTTTTGTACTTGTAATGACATGTTGACTTTTTTTTAATTTTCGGTCAACCTATATCAGGGACGTACAATGCGCCCTAAAGTCAGGGACATTGACTACTCATTTTTTTACCACAGAGATTTTTTAAGTTTAAGCTGAAGTTGTCGGCCTACAGCCAAAATGTAGAATGTAAAATGAGGAAGTAAATTTTACTTGATTCAGCCAATTGCCAATAGCCAATAGCCAATTGCCAATAGCCAACCGCCAACAGCCATAAGCGAAGCGCCCAATTAAAAATTAAGAATTAAAAATTAACAACCCTGCAAGTAAATCTGCCACAACAAACGTACTGCCACCGACAAAAACAACGTCATCAGGTGTGGCGTTAATGAGGGCAGCGGTATAGGCTTGCATCACAGATTCATGTACCGTTCCGTTTAGACCATGGGTTTTTGCAGCGACGGATAGTTCATTGGCATCTAGTCCCCGGATGATGCTTGGTTTGCAGAAATAGTACTGGGCATTTTTGGGGAGTAAGTCTAATACTTTTGCAGTGTCTTTACCTATTACTTGTCCGAACACAATGTGTAAGTTGTCACAGACCTCGTGTTCCAGTTGGGTGACAATCTGGTCGATGCCTTCGGTGTTGTGACCCGTATCGCAAATAACTTTTGGATTGTCTTGAATGATTTGCCAGCGACCCAATAAACCTGTGTTTGCAACCACGTGTAACAAGCCTTTTCGGCATTTTTTGATGTCGAGGTTCCACTCAAGATTGTTTAGTTCTATCAAAGCCGCCATCGTCGTGCGAACGTTGTGATTCTGATAATAACCTCGCAAGTCGGTTTGCCATATTTTGTTCGGTGCAATGACATCTTCGGCAAAAATGATTGACGCATTGCGCTCCTGTGCTGTTGACACAAACACTGGGTCGGTAGCTTCTTGACGTTCGCCAATAACCACTGGAACTTCTTTTTTTATGATACCAGCTTTTTCACCAGCAATGAGTTCCAAGGTATCGCCGAGCATATCGGTATGGTCTAGACCAATATTGGTGATAACACTCAATTCTGGCGTAACCACATTGGTACTGTCTAATCTGCCTCCTAAACCTGTTTCGATAATAGCTATGTCGACCGCTTGTTCAGCAAAATAATGGAAGGCCATGGCCACCGTTATCTCAAAAAAGGAGGGTTTGATTTCCTCCATTGTAGCGAAAATCTGTTCCACAAAGTCTATTACGAATTGTTCCGAAACACAATCTCCATTGATTTTAATACGCTCTGTAAAGTCGATTAAATGCGGTGAGGTATACAAACCTGTTTTATATCCGTTGGCTTGAAATACAGACGCCAACATGTGTGATACACTGCCTTTACCATTGGTGCCTGCAACGTGAACAGATTTAAACTTATGTTGTGGATTGTCTAAGGCTGCACAAAGGGTGAGGGTATTTCCGAGATCTTTTTTATAGGCTGCTTTGCCAACACGTTGGTACATGGGCAATTGGGCAAAAAGATACTCAAGTGTTTGAGCGTAGTTCAAAGGGAATTAATGAAGTTCGTATTTGAATTCTATAGTTCCGCAGTTCGTTTCTGCAAGCTCTCCAAGCGGTAAAAAACCAAATTGACTGATAGCATTCTTGCTCAGATTTTTTAAGGTATGTACTTGATGCCGTTCCTCCTGAAATACGAATAGTATTTGTCATCAATTGACCATTCTTATTTATACAAAAGTAAACGATTACTGTGCCGTCATCCTGACTCTGATTTACAATTTTCGGACTACTAGAGATTCCAAAACCGTCAAGAGAATATTTAAAATTTCCTTTTGTTCCGCTAGATAACCCACCAGGTCCTGGTTGTTTTGCTCCAGGATCTCCCTTTGGACCATCTTTAGTACCATCTCCAGTACTCGATGTCTTATCAGAATTTGCCCTGTTTGTTTTTCTTCCATCTATCCATGGCTTTTTGAGCCTCAGATATGGTTGGTTCCTGACTTTTGGTTGGTTCTTTTACAGGCTCAGTCGTTTTGGTTTTTTGAGTCTCTTGTTTCCGATTGTCCATCACAGGTTGATCTGCATCATCAGTGGTCACCACTGGATCTGGATTCTCGGTAGTACTTGGTTCTGGATTAGAAGGTGAAGATTCACTAGGCGTTGTATTCGAGACTTGAGACATGTCTGTGGCTCCGCCTGCATCAGGATCACCAAAACTCACTTCCACGCCTCCAGCCGGTTCTTCCATGTCTTTGGCTTCGCCCATTACCCAGATAAGCATCAATAAAAAAATGATACTGTGAATAAGGATGGTGGCTACCAGTCCTTTGCGATCGTGTTCGTGACTTAAATCCATAACGTTGTTTTTATTTCACAGGCTTCAGTGCTAATACAGGTTTACCACCCAATTCACTAACCATATACACAAGGTCCATTACTTTTTCGTAATTGACCCGTTTATCTCCATGTATCGACACAGTTGCACCTGGATTTTGTGTTAATGCCGCATCTAGGGCTCCAGGTAAACGGTCAAATTCAATTTTTTCATCATTCACCGTATATTCTAAGTCATTGCTTACAACAACTTCAATGGTTTGCTTCGTTGTTTCCGACATGGCACCTTTTGGAAGCAAGACTTTAAGAATTGGTTCCGGTGTAAACTTCGACGTGATGATAAAAAAGATCAGCAACAAGAAGATAATATCCGTCATCGACGACATATTAAATTCTGCAGCTACCTTATTTCTTCGTTTTAATTTCATAACAACGGCTTCATTAATAACGTATTACGAAGCAGGTTCGTGTAAAATATCTAAAAATTCCATTGACGTGGACTCCATTCGGTAAATCACTTTGTCAATCATCGCTGTTAATGAGTTGTAACTGATATAGGCAATAATACCAACGATTAACCCACCCACAGTGGTTACCATCGCCTCATAAATACCGCCTGATAAGGAACCTACTTGGATGCCGTCAGCGTTTTGAGCCAAGGTATAAAAGGTCTTAATCATCCCTGTTACCGTTCCTAAGAAACCAATCATTGGCGCCGCACCAGAAATAGTCGCCAACAAAGGCATTCCTTTTTCTAGTTTAGATACTTCAAGGTTACCCACGTTTTGAACCGCCACCTGTACGTCTTGTAAAGGCTTACCAATTCTCGACAATCCTTTCTCTAACATTCGAGCAATCGGTGTATTGGTTGCCTCACAAAGGCTTTGTGCTCCTTTGATGTTGCCTTCCATCACCATGTCTTTGATACGTTTCATGAATAACGGATCATACTCACGCGCTTTCTTTATGGTTAGATAGCGTTCCACCAATAAGTATATAGCAATGACGCTGAGAATAACGATGGGTATTAACATGATACCACCGTTTAAGGCCATATCTAGTACATTCAATTGTTTTTCCGTTTCTACCACCAAACCGGTTGTATCGGATGCAACTGTAGTAGGTGCTTGCAACAAAATTGATTTCATCTATCTTTTATTTTATTTCTAATAATTATTCCTGATTTGTAAAGATGAACGCTTCACGGTCATCATATCTCTTAACGAGGTTTAAGAAGTCTTTCGCATTTTTTTCTGAAATAAACTTCTCAATACACAACACTTTGTCGCTTTCGGTTTGTACCTCAAACAAGCTGTATTCTTTTCGTTCTAACTTTTTACGTTTAGCTGTTTCTACTGCAGGCGTGTAATTTTTAGCCACTGCGATGTAATACACCGTTTCTGTAAACGCACTGTATTTTGGTGTCGACTTTACAGTTGGTGTTGCCGTTTCAACGACTTTCTTTTCAATCGGCTGCAACACTTCTGGCTCTTCTAATACTTCCGCTTTATCTTCAACTTCAACTTCAGCTTCAACTACTCCCTTGTTTTCAATCACCTCATCCGTTACATCAGTGAAGTCCATAGAGTTTGTAACGATTTCTTCCTCAGGTTCAACAACTGGAACTTCGTCTATGGCTTCTGAATCGGAACCAACCATGTCTGGAATAATAGAAGCGTTAGTTTCATGTTGCGCATGTGTTTCAGTACCTTTCTCGACCATGGCTTTTTCAGCTGAAGTCTGTAGCAATTGCCACAACATCACACCGAACAACGATAAAATCGCAACAGAGGCTGCAACTTGTGGTATGTAGAAATTGCGTTTCTTAGGTACCGCCGGCATGGGTACTATTTTCGCTTTTTCAGCAGCTACTGGTATTGGTTTAGGTTGTGTAACCTCGATAACACCAGACAATCGCTTAATTTTTACCTCAGATAAGCCAAAGCTTTTTTTATGAAAATTAGCACCATCGTAGGCAACGAAAATGAGTTTGTCTTCTTTGTTCAAATACAAAGAACCTAGGTTCTTGAACTCGTAATTTTTGTACTTGATTAACCGATCTTTTAAGAAAGAAGTAAATAAGGCGACTTCCTTTTCGGCTTGCTCGTACGAGATGTCTTTCTTGGATTGAAGCGCATTAATAAGCAAACCATCATTTTCGATCAGGCTTTCATTAAACGCAACTTTTTTTCTGGTTGGTGAAATCAACAACCGATTGTCGTCGAAATCGGTAGATTTAAAATTACCGACGAAACCGCCAAAACCAGGTATAATCACACAGTTTTTGTTGTACAGTAACTCGGAAACTAAATCTATCAACTCCATTTGCTCTCTTTTTTTATCGGTTATAGTGAAAAGGTAATTCCAGCCAACAAATTAAGCCCAAAAGATGGATATGCATACCATTTTTGGTACCTAGAATTCGAAATATTATTGACATTCAAAAAGAACGAGATATTTTTCTTGTACCGATAATCGGCCATCACGTTCACATCTAAAAACGGTGCAAGCGGTTCTACATTCTTTTCAGTCGAGAACATATCACGCTGAAACCGTTCGCCAATCGCATATAACTGAACTCTTAGGTCTAATTTCTTCGCCAAGGTATAGCGCATGTTTAAATCTGCATCAATAGCAGGCAACTGCCAAGCATATTCTTGCAGTTCCGCTTTGTAATTGTACAAGGTCGTATTAAACTGGATAAAAAACTTCTCGTCTAAACGGAAACCCAATCCTGTGGTAAATGCTACCGTTTGTACATCGTCATACACAACACCGAATGATCTATTAGGAGTAGAGTCGGTCAGATACAACGGCAAGTCATTGTCGATGGAATACCGCACCTTTAACAAGTAATCTATTTTTTTAACCAAAACCCCTTTCAACCCCCCTTGAATATTGAAAGTGTTGATGGTGTTTCGAACTTCGATGTCGTTGCTTACAAATGGATTGATATAAGACAATTGTCGAAGTGAGTTCTTCTTCACGTCGCCATTAATACCCGCAAACGCAAGTACTTTGTTTGGCACTAAGAAATGTTCGGCTGATACATTTGGAAAGAGCCTAAACGGTGATTCACCTGAACTATCAATGGCCACAACGGCATTGGCGCCAATATTTAAGTCAATTTTTTTATACCTAAAAGAATAGGATGGAAGGATTCTAACAAAAGTCCGGCTATAAGCTGGAGTCGCATTGTCGATGATGTTTGTAAAGTCAACCTTACCATCCACATTCACTTCACGACGTTGACCAAGCTTAAACTTGCTTTGAAAACTTCCTTCAAAATCGTTTTCACGTCGGTTGCCATGGGTGCCGAAGGTATAGAAGTCGAAACCCAGTTTGGTGCCTATGCGTTTTTCGTCGTACCCACGGTCGTATAGTACACTTCCATTAAAATCATTGAAAATTTGATTGATTTGGCGCTTTTCAAAATTGAAACTATCTGCGTCATACCCGTAATAATGCACAACATGACGTTCGTAATTCAACTTACCCGTTAACTCACCACGGTTCCCCATTTTAGATCCTACAACGCCTAAATGGTTGTCACTAAAGTCAGCATTCTCAGGCTTGCCAGCGTTTGCTGATAGGTGTTTACCGTAAAAACCGTAATTGTATTTTTTGTTTCGAACACTGTGAATCCGTACTTCACCGTATGGGGTTAAGTAATTTCCTGCGCCCAGTTTAAAGTAATTTCCGAATAAAGGTTCATCTAGTTCAGACTTAATTCCAATCGCCTTTGCTGGTTTGTATGTGGGTAAAACGCCATACGCAAAGTTGGGTAATTTGTATGTGAAACTTGGGGGATCCCCTTTTATCTCTTGAATATCCGGCTTTGTGATAATTTTATTGGCAGCAGAAACCTTCGGTTCGTAATCCGACTTGATATCAATGGACATCGTCGTGGAGGTATCCGATTGCGCAGACACTTTCAGACCAACGGAAAGACTGATAGAAAGGATTAGAAAAAGTGCTTTATTACCCATAATATTAATCACTCAAAATTAAATGAACACAGTTGGTTTGACTGGAGAACATTTCCACATTAACGTGGTTTTTTGTGCTTAACGTATGGTCGAGGCTGCATTCGGAGGTTACTTATCAACAAAAAGTGGGTTAAGATTCGTTCAAGAATCCCAGCTATTATATTTGAACATAGTAATAATGTAAACAGATGGCGAACGAAAACGCAGAAAAATTAAAAGCCCTCAAGCTTACAATAGATAAGCTAGAAAAATCCTACGGGAAAGGGGTTGTCATGAAGATGGACGATGATGCCGTCTTCAATATACCGAGTATTTCAACGGGTTCATTAGGACTTGATATGGCTCTAGGCATTGGTGGTTTACCTAAAGGTCGGGTGGTTGAAATTTATGGACCTGAAGCTTCGGGTAAAACAACCTTAGCAATGCATTGTCTTGCTGAGGCGCAGAAAAAAGGTGGTATCGCTGCTTTTGTGGATGCGGAACACGCGTTTGATCGGTTTTATGCCGAGAAAATTGGTGTTGATACTGACGAATTGTTGATAGCGCAACCTGATGACGGTGAACAAGCTCTTGAAATTGCCGACAACTTAATCCGCTCTGGCGCAATCGACATCATTGTGATTGACTCTGTAGCAGCTTTAGTCCCTCGTGCTGAATTAGAAGGCGATATGGGAGATTCCAAAATGGGTCTTCAAGCTCGATTGATGTCGCAAGCACTTAGAAAATTAACAGGAACCATTAGCAAAACTGGCTGTATCTGTATTTTCATTAACCAGTTAAGAGAAAAAATCGGTGTGATGTTTGGCAATCCTGAAACGACAACGGGTGGTAACGCTTTGAAGTTTTACGCTTCAGTGCGATTAGACATTCGTCGGATAGGTCAGATTAAAGACGGTATCGATATCGTTGGAAACCGTGTAAAAGTTAAGGTGGCTAAAAACAAAGTCGCTCCGCCTTTCCGTGTGATTGAATTTGACATCATGTATGGAGAAGGTATTTCTAAAGCTGGAGAGGTGTTGGACTTAGGTGTTGAAGCAGAAGTGGTTCAAAAAAGTGGAAGCTGGTTTAGTTATAACGGCACCAAGCTTGGCCAAGGTCGCGACTCAGTGAAGAAATTGTTACTTGATAATCCGGAATTAATGGACGAAATTGAAGACAAAGTAAAGGGCAAGGTGCTTGGGGAACCAGAACCTGCAGCTGCAGCTGAAACCGAAAAAGCATAAGACTGTATATTAGTATAAAAAGTAAAAGCTCCGTTTGCCTTTAGGTGAATGGAGTTTTTTTATGCGCTAAGCTCAGGTTTGAACTTCCGATATGGCGACGCCATATACATCAACATCAATCGGGAAACGCGCATTATGAGCGGCGTTAAGGGTACTACAATACCAATGATCACGGTGCACAGTAATAGGAGTGAAGGGTCGTCGAAAATGGAAAACATAATCACCGACAATACAATCAACACGCCTACAATTAGGCTATAACTTACGTACATCGCACCCCAGAAAAAACCGGGTTCTTGCTCATATTTTACGTTGCAGTGCGGACAGTGCGTGTAAACGTTTTTGAAATTTTTAGTGAATAAGCCACCTAGGAAAACTTTCCCAGTGCGGCATTGCGGACAACATCCTGAAAGAAAGGATTGGGCCGCTGATTTCTTTGCCATTTATTTCTTACGATTTTTACGGTACCACAATCCACCGACAAATGCGACGATGAGATATGGTGATGCCAACAAATACAAGATGCCCTTGTTCAAACCAACACCGTGGGTGTTGCCTTCGTTTTGCATGGCTGATTCCACAGCGCTTCTACACATTGGGCACTGCGCATACACATCAGAAAAAATTCCTGCTACGATAAACAGTAAAGTGACGATGGCGATTTTGCGAATTGCGTTTTGCATGGCACAAAGATACTTATTCGGGGATAAAGAAGAAGTTTTGTGTTATATGATTATTCGCATCAAATGATATAAGATGATCACCTTGCTTGAATTGAATTTGATAACCAAGTGATTTCATAAAATCGAAGCACTTATATCGGTTTTCATTGTCCCATAACTCACAATAGATAATGGGCATGTTCTTTTTAAGTAAGTCAGCTGCCCCTAAAAATACGTGATACTCAAAGTTCTCGACGTCTATTTTGATGGCGGAAATAGCGGTCTCTTTTAAGGACTCGATATCATCAAGTTTTGAGATAGACGTTGTAAAGGTGTCTCCTTCGTTGAAGTCTTTGATGTCGTCTGATAAAACGTGACTTAAGCCTTGTTTTTTTACATTGTCGACCACAGGCATTACCATGTCAATGGTGCCGTTTTCGTTTCCCAAAGCCAGATCAGAAATCGAAATATTGTCTAGATTGAATCGGTTTTTGATCCATTTCAGCGTAGCCAAGTTTTGAGGCATTGGTTCGAAGGCAAATACTTGTCCAGTACCGACGCGTTTAGATAAGTAATACGACATAATGCCGATGTTCGCGCCAATGTCTAACACATTGCTACCTTCGGGTATCATGTTGATGAAATGAAAAAAGTCATTTTCACCTTGGTCTTTGTGAAGCGTTTTAATTTTAAACCACGAGAAGAGATTTAAATAAGTGCGTAAACCCAATAGGCGTTGCAAAAGATATTGAATCTTCGCTTTCACTTACAATGGATATTGGTAATACGGACTAATCATTAGGTAGACAACCACACCAGAAATGGTTACAAATAACCAAATAGGGTAGGCGAACCTTACAATTTTGCGATGTTTTTCTACTTTATTGTTTAATCCGAAATAGAATGCAATTAAAATCAATGGCAGTACCAACGCAGCAAGGACAATGTGCAAGCCAAGAATAATTAAGTAAAGCGTTTTAATGCCTCCTTCCCCACCAAATGCAGTGTGCGTCACAAAGAAGTGATAGACGACGTACAGCATTAAGAATACCGCCGATAAAAGGAAGGTAGTAATATTCAGTTTCTTATGTAGGTCAATTTTCTTTTGCTTGATGGCTCTTAAACTCAATAGCAATAGAATGGAACAGGTTCCATTGATGATCGCATTGAACATTGGAAACCGATAAATGATGTTTGGAAACTCGGATGGAGGTTCAATGAGTCGCTTGTTTAAGGCCAATACAAGTAGAAATACCACCGCAGAAACGGTGAGTGCAATTCTATAAAAGAGTTTATCGTTTTTGATCATTTGCTTTTTTTTCTTTTATCGCATATTCAGCTTGCAATCCTTTGATACCATTTTTAACATCAGTTGCAAATGTTGGATTGTTGTGAGATTCAAAATAACCCCGTATACGTAATTCTTTATCAACCAAAAAGGCCATGGTACTGTGGATGAAGTCATATTTCCCGTCAGGACTTGGCGCTGCTGCGTGATAATGGTTGATGGCTAGGTCATAGATTTCGTGCTTAAATCCCGTGGCGAAATACCATTTGTCGGGAGCGTAGTTATACTTTTTAGCATATTCAGCCAACACGGGAACAGAATCGTGTTCCGGATGGACTGTATGAGATAAAAAAGCAACTTCTGGATCATCCTTAAACGCTTCTACTGCCAGTCGTAAATTGTTGTTCATTCGAGGACACAACTCAGGACATGTGGCGTAAAAGAAGTTCGTAACAAGAATTTTGTTTTCGAAGGTTTTCAATGAAATCGGATTCCCTGTTTGGTCCGTTAATTCAAAATCGCGGAGTGACCAAATTTCCATGATGCTATCTCCGGTAACGTAAAAATTGTCGCCTAAGGTAGAGTCAATGAGTGCTTTGTCGGCAAGTAGGGAAGTATCAGCGTAATAAGATCCCATATATTCCAATGGGATAAAAGTTTCCTCGGCCTTACTCCATAAGAAATATAAACCAATGGGTATTAGTACGAATAAAACGAGCGCTATGCGACCACGCTTTTGTTTGTCCAAAACGGTTACCAGTTTAAATCAAGCCAGTATCTAGCTTCGTCTAACATCAAAACAATAAGGTAGATGACGAATAGCATTGGTAAAACTATCGACTTCTTTAACGCCTTATGTTCAAATGTTAGGTGCATAAAACTGTACACAATAAAGGCAGCTTTAACAATTCCTAAGAAAATGAATATTCCGTTTCTAAAATATCCAGGATCTATAGTGAAATACAAGGCAACGTCGGCGATGGTTAATACCAACAGAATCCAAAAGGTTTTCCATAACCCTTTAGTTCCATGTGAATGCGCTTTTGGAACCCAAACAATTGGATCGTAATTTACTTCGTCGTGAATGTCTACTGGTGTATTATGATTACTCATGATATGATACGATTAAAGGTTACTATATAAGGTAAAAGAATGTGAAAACGAATACCCAAACTAAATCTACAAAGTGCCAGTATAGTCCTACTTTTTCAACCATTTCGTAATGGCCTCTTTCTTCGTAAGTACCTCGAAGCACGTTTAGATAAATGATAAAGTTAATGACAACTCCACTCAGTACGTGGAAACCATGGAATCCTGTTACTAAGAAGAATAGCGCAGCAAAGGTTACTGGTCCAAAAGGATTGGAGTACAGTTTCGCGCCTTCGCCTATAAACATGGTCCACTCCCAAGCCTGACAGCCTAAGAACATCAGTCCGCCAACAATGGTGAGCAGCATGTATATTTCTACTTTTTTTCGCTCCATCCTTTGTCCCGCCTCGACGGCAAGCACCATGGTAACACTACTCATAATGAGGATGAAAGTCATTAAACTCACAAACATCAATGGCCAGTGTAAATGATGACCAGGGAAGTGGTTAAACACCAATTCTGGCGCAGGCCACTGAGTTTCGGCAAAAATGCCTCTATCTACCATTTCTCCAACAAACCCATCAGGGTTGGCGTGAAACATTTCGTGTACGTCTGTTCCAAAAGGCATTTCGGTACGTAACTGTTCCATTTGAGTTTCGTCCGCTTGTGGAAATGAGAAACGCACAGTGGCGTACCCAACCAATAGGGAAGAGAAAGTAAATGCATCAGAAAGTAGGAAGAACCACATCATAAGCTTACCATAGCTTACTTTAAATGGTGATTTACCTCCTGCCCAAGTGGACGTTGTGCTTACAGCGTGATTTGACATAATTTTCTAAAATTGCGGTGCAAAATATAAAAACAGGTATAAATATATCCATAGAATACCTACGAAGTGCCAGTATGTATTGCACATACTAATCGACAACATATTCTTCTTATGAACTTTTAACATTAAACTTTTTACTAAAACAATGGCTACAAATATGATCCCACCTAAAAGGTGAAGTAAGTGTAACGCGACAAACATGATTACAAAGGATCCACTCACCAAACCTCCTTCACTACCATTTGCTGGTGAGAAGAAGATGCCACGGTCACCTAAGTCATTAAATCCTTGGTATTGAAAGTACACAAACGACAAACCAGCCAATAGCGTCACCGCCATACCAATGGTCACTTGTTTTAAATTGTCCTTCCGTGCTGAGACCATAGCGAAATACATCGAGATGGAACTGATGACAACGGCAATAGTGGAGTTAACAAATTGTGGCGGCAAACTAAAGTGCAGCCAATTTCCTTCTGCTTCTCTCACTAGGAAAGCACTTGTCAAACCAAGAAACAACATGGTCATACCAACGATTAGCAACACCAAAGAAAACTTCTGAGGGTGCATTTTACCGTTGTTGTTATATTCTTCCATACTTGCTGACGCAATCATATCTTATCAATTACATAGGCCAACAAAACGAGCGGGTTGTAAATGATTGAATAAAACATCAATCGCTTCGCTTCTTTTGTTGTGCTTGTTTTATGAAACTTGATTCCTTGTATTAAAAATACGATGCCAGCGCCTATAGCGATGCCCATCGATATCCATCCTGTAATGCCCAGTATAAAAGGTATTGCGCTCATAGGAATTAATAAAGCGATATACCAAATGGTTAAGGTCGTAGATTTTTTATCCTTTCCAGTTTTTGATGGTAACAGTCTGTACCCTGCGCGCTGGTAGTCTTCGTCAAGTACCCATGCAATCGCCCAAAAATGAGGAAATTGCCAGATAAATTGAATCGCAAACAGTGCCCAACCGCCCCAAGCAAAACTACCTGTAGCTGCCACCCAACCCAATAACGGAGGAATAGCTCCTGGGAAGGCACCAACAAACACTGCTATCGGACTGATACGTTTTAACGGTGTATAAAGGAACGCATAGCTCAGCAAGGCGAATAAGCCTAGCCAGCCACTTAATTGATTTAAGAATTGACCTAGGATAAACACACCTAAGACACCACTAATGGTGCAGAAAATAGCCGCTTCTGTAACGGACATTCTATTCGTAGCTACCGGTCGGTTATTCGTCCGAACCATAAGCTTGTCAAAGTCTTTTTCAATGATTTGATTTAACCCATTGGAAGATGCCACAACCAAGAAACCTCCAAATATCAATGCCCATAAATCGACAAAGTTGGTGTTGCCATTTGCAGCGATTAAGAATCCCAATACGGCAGACAATACTACGGTGACTGTCAATCGGGTTTTCGCCAACTGATGATAGTCCTGCAATTTTGCAGCTAACGAAAAAGGCAATATGGCTGTTGCTGTTTTAGTCGACATGCTGCAATGCTTTAGATTTAAATTCTTGTATGGTTAGGTAGATAAAGGCTACCAAGGTCAAACTACCAAATGTTACATGGGTTAATTGGGCTATAGCTGGAAAATCAAATCGTATGTTGAAAATTCCTGTTAAAGCTTGTACCGCAACTATGACCATTACCGCAAGTAGTATTAAACTGGTTTTTGGTCTTCTAGTGGTATTCTTATTCAGTACATACAAAGCAATGAGGACAACTCCCGTAACAATTGCCAAAACCCTATGCAGATTAAATACAGTGCCTAGTAACTCAAAGTTTGATAGTCCAATTTGTACACCAGCGTTTCCAAACCGATCAATGTGTTCTCTAACTGAAGTTCCAGATAATAATTGAATCGTACTGATGAGTAATCCCAGTAATGTTAAAGCGGTAATGCCTTTTGAGGATACACCTTCAGCAGTTTTGTTCCAATAATAGGCAATCATAAAACTCGCAATAGCAATAAAGGCAAGTACAAAATGAAGTGAAACAACACCTCCCAATAATTCTGTGTCAACCACCACTGAACCTAACCAACCGTTGAATACAACGAATAGCACACCAAGTAAGGTGAATAGGGTAATGGCTTTTTTAGATTTCCAGAATTGGAGTGAAGAAACGGCAGCTAAAAGCGTCAATATACCAGTCAATGCGCCCCAAAGTCGGTTCACATATTCCGTATACGTTTTGCGTACGTTAAAAGCTTCAATCTCTGCATTGTTGGTCGACAACAACAGGGCTTCTGCTTTATTATTCCATCCGATATTTTGTAACAATTGTGCCAATCGGCTAACTTTTGCTTTTCTTTTTTCTAAATATTCTTTTTCAAAATTGTCCGGCAGTTGATCAGCTGATGTGGGTGGAACCCATGTTCCAAAGCACTTAGGCCAATCGGGGCAACCCATTCCTGCTCCAGTTATTCGTACCAAGCCTCCTAAAAAAAAGAGGATGATAATGCCGATAATCGACAACGAACAAAACCGATTAAAGAATGCGGGTTTGAACAATTTTATGCTCTACCTAATCCAAACCAATTCTTCACTAAGGTGAAGAACATCGTGTTGCTCTCTTCAGGTTCTTTTTTTGCATCTGATGCTACTGGAGCTACAGGTGCAACATGTATTTCCTCGCCTTCTCCATCATGTGGAACGTTTTGAGGTATAAAGTCTGAATCTGCGTCAGGTAAACTGTAGTCGTAAGGCCAACGGTATACCGTTGGAATTTCACCTGGCCAGTTGCCATGCAAGTGCTCCACTGGAGCTGTCCATTCCAACGTATTTGCTCCCCAAGGGTTTTGCGAAGATTTCTCTCCTTTAAAGATACTTGAGAAGAAGTTGTATAAGAATATCACCTGAGCCAATCCACCTAAGATCGCTGCTAACGTAATGAATACGTTTACGTCCAACCATGGTGCAAATTCTGGTAATATGTCAAATGTGTAATAACGACGTGGTACACCTGCCAAACCTTGGAAGTGCATTGGGAAGAACACCATATAGGCTGAAATAAACGTCAACCAGAAATGGATGTATCCTAAAGTCTTGTTCATGGTACGACCAAACATTCTTGGGAACCAGTGATAGATACCAGCCATCATACCGAAAATTGCTGAACTACCCATTACCAAGTGGAAGTGAGCAACAACAAAATAAGTGTCGTGTAATGAAATGTCTAGTGCTGCGTTTCCAAGGAAAAGTCCAGTTAAACCACCTGTAATAAAGAAGGAAACCAAACCAATCGCGAACATCATACCGTTCGTAAATCTTATACTACCTTTCCATAAAGTGGCCAGATAGTTAAAGGTTTTTACGGCAGATGGGACTGCGATAATCAGCGTCATGATTAAGAAGACCGTTCCTAAGAAAGGATTCATACCGGTAATAAACATGTGGTGACCCCAAACCAAGAACGACAGTACTGCAATTCCAATCAGAGAGATAACCATCGCTGTATAACCGAAAATAGGCTTTCGAGCGTTCACCGAGATTACTTCAGAAGTAATACCCAGTGCAGGCATAATAATAATGTATACTTCTGGATGTCCTAAGAACCAGAATAAGTGCTGAAATAGAATCGGACTACCTCCAGATTGCTCTAGGGCGCCAACACCACCACCTAAGAAAATGTCAGATAAATAGAAACTTGTGCCTGCAAGTCGATCAAACATCAACAGCAAACCACCTCCTAATAATACTGGGAAAGACAAAAGACCCAAGATAGCCGTTAACAAGAATGCCCAAATGGTAAGAGGCATTCTGTTCATTGACATACCTTTTGTTCTCATGTTTAACACGGTTGTGATGTAGTTAATACCTCCCAATAATGCGGACACAATAAAGAGAATGATGGCAATCAACCACAGCGTCATACCTAAACCAGAACCAGGCATTGCTTTCGCTAAGGCACTTAATGGAGGGTAAACAGTCCAACCACCAGACGCGGGCCCAGTAGAGATAAACATACTACTCATTAATACCACACTGGATAAAAAGAAGAACCAGTATGACAACATATTCATAAAAGGAGATGCCATATCACGGGCACCTACTTGTAATGGAATTAGTAAGTTTGAGAAGGTACCACTCAGTCCGGCTGTCAATACATAGAAAACCATAATTGTACCGTGAATGGTTACAAGTCCCATATAAAATCCTGAATCTAATCGTCCTTCTGGTGCCCATTGGTCACCGAAAAGCCAATTCAGAATCGGGAAGCTGGTTTCTGGCCAGGCCAGTTGCAGTCTAAACAAAATAGACATGGCTACACCCATAACACCCATGATAATTCCTGTAATCAGGAATTGCTTGGATATCATTTTATGGTCCATGCTGAAAACGTACTTCGAAATGAAGGTTTCTTTGTGATGTCCGTGATCGTTACTCATCTTCGTATCGTTCTTTTTAAGATTTTAATTCAATTAGTTTAAGGCCACTTCGCCAGAATGCTCAGTTGGTTCCTCTATTGGTGCTTCAACCGGCTCAGCAGTTTCAACTTCCTCTTTTACTTCTTCTTTTGCAAAAGTGGCTTTTTGATCGGCCATCCATTTGTCGTACTCTTCTTTTGTCTCAACAACAATTTTAATCTTCATGTTGTAGTGAGAATTACCACAGATTTTGTTACAAATAATGTGGTAGTCGAACTCAGGATTGTTCAAGTCTAGTCGACGTTGTTTGGTAGTCGTAATAGGAGTGAAGGTAAACTGAGTTGGAATTCCAGGTACAACGTTCATTTGTGCTCTGAATTCTTTCATCAATGCACTATGAATTACGTCTCTTGATCTTAGCTTAAAGGTTATAGAGCTGTCTTTAATCAAATGGATTTCGTCTGAAATGATGTCGTCATTACCTGCAGCAGAGTACAAAGGAGCTTCACCAGACAACGACAACTTGATTCGTTTAATCTGCGTGTTTCTTCTTCTTATTTGAAGGTCGTAGAACGACGCTTCTTTACCAGACTCAATATCGTCAATCAACTTTTTGTGATTTTTCAAGTCTTTACCAACTCGACCACCTAAAGTAGATTTTAGTTCACCTAGTTTTTCAGGTAAACCTGCTTTGGCTTCTTCGTAGTATTTCAAATCAGCTTCAAGTTCTGCAAGAATTTCTTTTGCCTTCCAAGGTATGGCAATACCCAATGGATTCGATTTCTCAGAAATTAAGTTATGACTTGAGTTTCCTAAGGCGCCGTCAGCACCAGGGTATCTTACTTGCCATGCAAATTGCTGAGCAAACACTTCAATCTGTGCAGTGCTTGCACTTGGCTTTTCGTTAATGTTATTCCACGCTTTTAATCCACCCAATACCAGAATTGTTAAAACGACCGCTGGAATGGCAGTCCAAATCATTTCTAATTTGTCGTTGTGTGGATAGTGTAATGCTTTAACACCTTTTTTGGCTCGGTATTTAAATGAGAACCAGAACAAGCAAATTTGTGTAACAAAGAACACGAAGCCTGTGATGATGAAGGTGATTTTCATCATATTGTCCAGCTCACCACCGTGTGCTGAAGATGCGTTTGATAATAATACGTATTTGCTATGAATCGATAATTCATATAAGCCCGCAATCATTCCAACAATTAGGAAGATCAACATTAAGGCTGCGTTTACGTTGTTCCAAGGAATTACTTCTCTTCCTGTAAGCTTACCAACGATGTCAATGGTTTTGATGATCAATACCACAACGATGAATACCAACAATGACAAGAAGAATAAGATCTTGTTTGTTTTGTTGAATAAGCCTTCATCTACAACAGGTGTTTCACCACCGCCGTCAACCACAACAGGAGCAACCGGACCGTTCTCAGTGTAAATCAAGATCGACTTGATTTGGTCGTCGGTTAAATCAGCAAACACATTCATTGCTGTTCCGTTGTACTCATTGTAAATGGCAATCGCATCCGCGTCTCCAGATTGACGAAGTTCGTTGTTGTTTCTAATCCAACTTATCAACCAATCCATTTCTCGACGCTCGGTTACGCCAGCAAGAGCTGGACCGGTAGTTCTGCGGTCTAATTGGTGACAAGACTGACATTTTGCCTTGAACAATTTTTCCCCAGCTACTACCACCTCTTCGGAAACAGGTAGACCAGTTGCACTGGTTTGGATTTTTAATGCTGCAAAACCTTGCAGAGATGTTAGAACGAGCAAAAATGCGAACGCGCTCGTTTTAAGAAAATGTAATCGCATACTTTTAGATGAAAAGTTTTTCATTAACCTCTTATTATCAGGGATTTACGCTAGACGCAATACGTCCTTTGCCTTCCCTCCAATTTTGGCAAAAATAAGGCGTTTTTAAAAAGAATAAAGCAATTGTTTTCCCCAGTTCAGAGGAGGCATTTATTTAGAAAGAATACAAATTGAACCAGTGGCTTTGTTAAAACAAAAAGGGAATCCTAAGATTCCCCTTTCGTAACCAAAAACTAAAACTGAAATTTAATTTACCACTATTAAACTTGTTTTGTAAATGCTATGACTAGCATTCGCATATAAGAACGATTTAACGTATCAAAGGTTGTAAGGTTCACGTCATTAGATTGTCTAGTTTAAGACATGTAAAATGACGATGTGAAATCTTGTCGGAAAAGAGGTGACTTTTATGGAATTCGAACAACAGCGCCTAACCCAATAATGTTAGGTGCGCCCAAGTTTAATTCAAAATTGAGTCCAATTTGTTCGGTTGGATAGAAACGAACACCAAATACAGTAAGCGAAAAAATGGGTCTGGTTTGCAATAAGTTATCAAAAACGTCAAATTGTCCAGAAGTTGATTCAATGGTTTTGTTCCAAAATAGCACACCCATCCTGGCTCCCGAGTATAAATCCGCTCGTGGGCTTTTACCATAATGGATTTTGGTAGTAAACCCGAATGTATTTCGTCGTAAGTTAAAGTCGACTTGCTCAGTCATCAACTGACTGTCCGTGTTTTGATACGTAAAGTCTGTACTTCCATGTCGACGCTGTGTGGATACGAAGCCTCCAATACTCCAACGATCAGAAAGTCCATAATCGAAACTTAACACCAAGGCACGACCACCAGAAATAGTGGAATTGTTGATTTCAAAAAAATTGTTGTTTGTGTCTAGATCAATTTCTTCGTCACTTCCAATAATGACGTCCATTGCTCCACCGACTAAACTAAGACCAGCATCGGCGGTAATGACTTTTTCACCCAAACTAGTTTGTGCATTTGCTCGAACACTTTGCAAACTAATGCAAGCAACCAACGCGATGTAGTGAATAGGCTTTAACATATGGTATTGCAAACTACTAAAAAAAAGACAACAATGTAATTAAGACACCAATTGAATTGCAGTGGGTTCAACCGTAATGAGCCTCTTTTTATAAAGACTACCAGCGGCCTTTTTAAAATTCTTTTTACTCATTTGGAGTAATTCATAGATTCTTTCAGGCGCCGACTTGTCGCCAACAGGAAGTTTACCACCATTGGCTTCTAATGTATCCAACAACTTTTGCTCAAAAGCATCGATGTTTTCATACCCTGTAGGTTGCAACCGAACATCTATCTTGTCATCTTCCCGAAGCTTATATATGTATCCCTTTTTCTTGTCGCCTAATCTGACTTTTTCAAAGACTTCGTTTTCATAAATCAAACCAGCGTACGTGTTGTTAATGATTACGTTGATACCTAGATCTGTGCGTGGACCAATCAGTACGTCGACTTCCTCATTTTCTTCTAAATCGATAAAATCACGTTTAACAAACTTGTTTGTTTTACAACTCGCTACCAATCGGTTGGTCACTTCATCTAGATATACATAGACCAATACTTGTCGACCAACTACCAAGTTTTGGTTTTGTTCTTTATAAGGTACCAGCAATTCTTTTTCAAGGCCCATTTCTAAAAATGCACCAAAACTCGATACGTCATTAACAGTTAATACGGCAAACTCACCTGGCAATGCCAAGGGTTTAAGCGTGGTAGCAATGGGTCTGTCTTCAGAGTCTTTGTACACAAACACTTCAATTGAACCGTCAACTTCCAACCCTTCTGGAATGTATTTTATAGGGAGTAAGATTTCATTCCCTTTTAAATCGCCAAGAAACATCCCAACACTGGTGTCTCTTAAAACCGTTAAGTGGTGATACTGGCCTACTTCGAGCATATCTTTTGGTATAAGGTATTGTGGTCGGCTAAAATTTTTCTATTGCTAAAGAGTTCTAACCGATCTGGTATTGCCGCTTCTAGTTTGTCCGCTATTCCAGATTTGTCAAAGGTAAGAAGCGCTTCATTGATACTGTCTGTTTCTGTTGGATTAAAATACAAACCAGCATCATTTGCAATTTCTTGCATGCAACTTTGTTCACTTGTTAGTACAGGAGTTCCACACGCCAAACTTTCGAGTACTGGAATGCCAAATCCTTCATAAAGACTTGGGAAAATACTGGCCTCAGCCAAACGATATACGTTGGGTAGGTCTCGAGAAGGCACGTCTGATAGTATTTTAACTCTGTTGCCAAGTTGGTTGGCGTCAATAAACTGTTCAACCTCCGCGAAAGTATCACCTGGTTTGCCGACTAAAACAATTGGGTAGCCATCAGGATGTCCTTGTTTTAACGCTTTTAATAAGGTCAAATGGTTTTTTCGTTGTTCGAACTTACTTACCATCACCAGAAATTTCTCTGGTAATTGATATCGTTCGCGTGTTTTTGCCAAGTCAGTCTCACTCGTAGGGACATAAAACAACGGGTCACAATCTTGGTAGATTACCTGAATGGGAATGTCTTCATCAGGCATGATCTTGATTAAATCCCGTTTTGTTTGTTCACTCGTAGCAATAATTGCGTCGGCACTTCTGAGTGCATTGTCTGTTTTGTGAGCGTATATCAGTCGATCTATGGTTTTATAATATTGTGGGTATTTCATGAAAATTAAATCATGAATAGTGACCACCATCTTTGTTTTTTTTGGTCGTGTGTAAGGCAACTCTGCACTTAAGCCGTGATATACATCGAGCTGCTGGCGTTGTATGTCTTTTGATATTCCAAACTGTCGCCACAAGGGACGAAGTTTTGGTTTTTTGATAATGTTAGCGGCTGATTTGGGAAGTTCTGAAGGCTTAGAATCGAACAGATAATAGCTATGTTCTGGGTACAGTTCGATTAGACCGTTGACTAGGGTACGCGCATAATTTCCCAATCCTGTTTGGTTGTGAAAATACCGTTTTGCATCAAAGCCAATTCGCATGGCGCAAACATAATTAATGATTTAGGATTAAGTGTATTTCGATGATGAGTGTTCATCTATTTCAAACCAAGCACACCCAGGCGTATGGAGTTTTGGTGAATAGACGAAGGAGGTGGGACGCATGACGTAAGAAAAAGTAGCAAAAAAACATGTGGCCCAGTTCCACTCCTAACGTCGCTCAATCTGAGTGACGACATAGCAAGATGCCTAGAACAATTAAAAATTAAACATTAAAAATTTAGAATTGAATTGACCTTTCGGTCAATTCTACACCGCCACATCAAACTCGCGTAATGCTGAGTTTAAACTGGTCTTTTTATCCGTGCTTTCTTTGCGCTGACCAATAATCAACGCCACAGGAACTTGGTATTCGCCCGCAGGGAATTTCTTTGTTCGCATACCCGGAATTACCACAGAACGAGGTGGCACATATCCCTTGTATTCTTTTGGCTCGCTTCCGCTTACATCAATAATCTTGGTCGACATAGTCAAGGTAACACCAGCACCAACTACAGCTTCAGACCCAATATGTACGCCTTCAACAATGATAGATCTAGAACCAATAAAACAGTTGTCTTCGATAATAACCGGAGCCGCTTGTACGGGTTCAAGTACACCACCAATACCAACGCCACCCGACAGATGCACATTTTTGCCAATCTGCGCACAGCTACCTACTGTTGCCCATGTGTCCACCATAGAACCGGAATCAACAAAGGCGCCAATGTTGACATAACTTGGCATTAGAACTACTCCCGGAGCGATGTAACTGCCATATCTTGCAACGGCATGAGGAACCACACGAATGCCCAATTCTTTGTAATTCTTTTTAAGTTCCATTTTGTCATGAAACTCCATTGTTCCTGCATGACTCACCGCCATTGTTTGAATGGGGAAGTATAAAATAACGGCTTTTTTAACCCAGTCGTTCACAACCCAACCGTCTGCGGATGGAGAGGCACAACGTAAAGCACCAGAATCCAAATCGGCAATCACCGAACGAATAAGTTCCTTACTTGAGGCTTCTTTTAATAATTCTCTATTGTCCCAAAGGGATTCAATCTGACTTTGTCTATTATCCATTTTTACGTGCAATCACTTTTTGAACAGCTTCAACGATGTTCACAGTACCTAAACCATATTTGTCTAATAATTGTTCAGGCTTACCACTTTCTCCAAATTGATCATTTACCGCTACCATTTCAACAGGTGTTGGATTGTTTCGTGCCAACAACTGACAAACAGAATCACCTAACCCACCATTCATTTGATGTTCTTCGGCTGTTACTACACACTTTGTTTTGGCAACCGACTTCAAAATAGCTGCATCATCCAAAGGTTTAATCGTATGGATGTTTATTAATTCAACAGAAATACCTTTTTGTTCCAATTCGTTTGCTGCTTCCATCGCTTTCCAAACCAAATGTCCTGTGGCAAAAATGGTCACATCAGTACCTTCTTGAATGGTCCAAGCTTTTCCAATTTCAAATTTTTGATTTGGATCGGTAAACACAGGCCATTTCGGTCGACCAAATCTTAAATAACAAGGTCCGTGATGGTCTGCAATTGCAATAGTTGCTGCTTTTGTTTGGTTGTAATCACATGGATTGATGACTACCATATTGGGTAACATCTTCATCAAACCTAAGTCTTCCAAAATTTGATGCGTTGCGCCATCTTCACCCAGTGTTAAGCCTGCGTGAGACGCACAGATTTTCACATTCTTTTCTGAGTATGCAACCGATTGTCGGATTTGATCGTATACACGACCTGTCGAAAAGTTCGCAAACGTGCCTGTGAACGGAATCTTTCCTCCAGTGGCCAATCCTGCTGCCATACCAATCATGTTGGCTTCGGCAATACCCGCTTGAAAAAAGCGCTCTGGAAATTCCTTTTCGAAGGCATCCATTTTAAGCGACCCAGTTAAGTCGGCGCATAACGCAACCACTTCTGGGTTGGTTCTGCCTAATTCAAGCAGCCCAGCTCCGAATCCGGAACGGGTGTCTTTTTTTTCTAAAACTTCAGTGTTGACCATTAATTGTTAGATTTTGATGTTTGTTACCTTTCCTGAACTTATGATAAATAACTCCTCTTTGGAGTTTTCAATGCTTACGTCTGTTTTGCCTCTTAACACGATGGAGTAGTTGCCAGGCTGCATGGTGATGTTTTGGCTATTTCCATCTAAGTCGATGTTACACACCCATTCACGTGTGTCTCCTTTTATGATATATATGTCGCCCCAATACTTGGTTTTTGTGATCAAGTTAACACTTCCAGGTTGAGGGATTCTCAAATTCGTTTTCTTTGATTGAACAATCGGGATATCGTTTTTGAATATCCTTGGTAAAGTCAATATTTCAATGTCGTATTTGCCAGCGATGTATGGCTCTTTGGTGTTAAAATCTTGAACGTGAATGATTTCTTTGGTGCCAGGTTTGTAGACTAACGCTTGAAGATTTTTGTATCCAGATACTCCTCCAACATTCAGTTCTAAATTGCCTTGTGGTGCGTTAAAGTTTACTGTCGTGTGTTTTCCAGCAGCAACCGATACATTCTTTTTTACCATTGGTGGAATGGTGTGCACGATGATGTCGTAATCATGAATTGGGTCGATAAACAAGGTGTCGGGATATCCCCATCGATTAATGGTATGCACGTAGTTAGAAACGAAAACACCTGAATGTGCATCGATAAACGACATGTTTACATTTGTTTCTAACGGCTTTCCGTCTGTGTTGTTCAAATTGACGGTGATGGTTGTATTGCTAAGTGCTTGAGAAACCACAACATCTAAAACGCGTTCAAATTCTTGCTCGGTGGTGGCTTCAAAATATTTTCCGACACAATCGAATTGCTTTCTAAAATCTTCGTTTAGTCCAACACCAATGATGAAGGGTTTTAACAAAACACCTTGCTTTTGAAGGGCTTGTGAAACGGCACATGGATCACCGTTACACTCTTCAATACCATCCGTTATCAATATCACGATGTTTCGAGAACCGCCATTAACTGGAAAGTCATATGCTGCCTGTTCTAGTGAATAGGCAATGAGTGTGGTACCACTTGGTTTAATTTCGTTTAACCTAGTTTTGATTGCCGAGTGATTGTCGGGAGAGAACCCAACTTCTAATTTGGTATCCGTACAGTTGTAATCCTTGGTGGTATATTGATGTCCGTATACACGCAAAGCGATTTCAAGTCCTTCAATTTTTTCGAGACTATCTACCATTCTTCCCAATAGTTTTTTAGCGACTTCCATTCGTGAATCATCTCGACCCATTTTGTTCGTCATACTAAAAGAAGCATCGAATAAAAACAAGATGCGTGTTTGGGGTTGTGATGTTTGACCGATTCCCTTTAAGCTCAGGAGCACAGCAAAACACATTAATAAAATATGTTTCATATATAGCTTATAACCAAAGAGAACCAACAAATAGTGTGCTACACCTATTAATAATCGCCGATACTTGAACTATTCTGGCTCAATGCCGACTCCAATTGTTCGTCGTTCGGAGGTATTCCGTGCCACTTGTGTGAACCCATCATGAAGTCAACACCGTTGCCCATTTCAGTTTTCATAATGATGACAACAGGTTTGCCGCTTCCACTTCTATTTTTTGCTTCTAATAATCCGTTGTTTACTGATTCTACGTCGTTTCCATCCATTTCCATTACGTCCCATCCGAAGGCTTCAAACTTCGAATTAAGCTCGTGAAATCCCATGATGTCTGTGGTTGAACCATCTATTTGTGCCAGGTTAAAATCGACAGTAGCGATGAGGTTGTCCACCTTGTTGTGTCCGGCATACATGATAGCCTCCCAATTTTGACCTTCTTGCAATTCGCCGTCACCCATTAAAACGTATATGTTTTGTGAATCTTTGTTTAGTTTTTTAGACTGCGCAAGTCCTACCGCAACAGATAATCCTTGGCCTAATGAACCTGATGCGATTCGAATTCCAGGCAATCCCTCTTCTGTCGCTGGATGACCTTGTAAACGAGAATCTAGCTTTCTAAAAGTCGCTAATTCGCTTTTGTCAAAGTAGCCTGCGTGGGCCAAAGTTGAATAAAACACTGGAGAAATATGGCCGTTGCTGAGAATGAAGACGTCTTCATTTTTCCCTTCCATATTGAATGGGACAGCCGAATATTTCATAATGTTGTGGTATAAAACAGTAAAGTACTCTGTGCAACCCAACGATCCTCCAGGATGCCCTGATTGTAAGGCATGTACCATGCGCACTATATCTCGTCGAACTTGTCTTACGATGTCATTTAATTCAGCTACAGTCTTCAATGTGGGATTTATTAAGTGACAAAGGTGCGTATTAAACTGATTAATGTAAATATTTGTGGATAGTTAATGGATAAGAAATTTGAGCAGTAAAACCGTTGAGTTTAAGTTACCTCTAAAGGAATCGACCGATAAAAAGTTAATCGAAAAAGCGATTTGCAAAAATGGGCGCATTCCGTCACTTGATGGTTGGTATTATAGGATTGATAAAAAATCTCTTGATGCGCGTAAGGAGCCTATTGTGTATCGTTTTCGCGTAACCGTTCAGCAAGAACCATTTGATCAAAGCCCGCCGTTTGCCATTCAACCTGTGTCCAAAAACAAGTCAGCTATTGTGGTAGGATTTGGACCTGCCGGCATGTTTGCGGCATTACAGCTGCTCGCTCAAGGAGTCAAACCGATTGTCATAGAACGTGGAAAACCAGTGAAAGAACGCCGACGGGATTTGGTTGATATTTTCCGAAAGCGATTTGTACACGAAGAAAGTAATTACTGTTTTGGTGAAGGGGGCGCAGGGACGTTTTCCGATGGCAAGCTGTATACACGGAGTAAAAAACGAGGCGAGATTAAACAGGTGTTGCAGACATTTGTCGACCACGGTGCGACATCAAACATATTGTATGAAGCGCATCCTCACATTGGCACAAACAAGCTCCCAGAAATTGTAGAGAACATCCGGAAAACGATTGAAGAACATGGGGGAGAGGTCCGATTTGAGACAAAGTTGACTGGATTTATTGTCGAAGACAATGCTATTAAAGGAGTAGAAACCAACAACGGAAAGATTCTATCCGATTCTGTGATTTTAGCTACGGGTCATTCCGCCCGCGATATATTTACACAACTTCACAAACAAAAAATCGACATCGAAGCCAAGCCATTTGCTTTGGGCGTGCGTATCGAACATCAACAAAAATTAATTGACCAAATTCAATATAAGTGTAAAACCAGAGGTGAGTTTTTACCTCCTGCGAGTTATTCTTTGGTGCACCAAGTGAATGGACGAGGTGTGTTTAGTTTTTGCATGTGTCCAGGTGGCATCATTGCTCCAGCCATGACGGCCAGTGATGAAGTGGTGGTGAATGGTTGGTCGCCAAGTAAACGGAACGGTCAGTTTGCCAATAGTGGTTTTGTGGTGGAAATTCGACCTGAAGATTGGAAGCAATTTGGTGCTCAAAATCCGTTAGCTGCCATGGAGTTTCAAGCGGAAGTGGAGAAAAAAGCCTTTGTGGCTGGTGGTTCAGACTTAAAAGCACCTGCACAACGGGTTGGGGATTATGTAAAGAAGCGAATATCTACGTCACTCGCTGAAACCTCATACATCCCAGGAGTTGAATCCGTCGACTTGAGACAGGTATTACCTGAAGTAGTTCACTCACGCATTGGAGGAGCAATTCAGCATTTTGGTAAAAAGCTCAACGGATATAATTCAAACGAGGCCATGTTGGTAGGTGTTGAATCAAGGACCTCATCACCTGTGAGAATTCCGAGAGATAGAGCAACATTGGAACATCCCGGAGTAAAGGGGCTTTATCCGTGTGGAGAAGGCGCTGGATATGCTGGAGGTATTATGTCTGCAGCGTTGGATGGAATTGCTTGTGCGAAAGCAATAACAGGGCAGGAAAGCTAAAAAAGGAGTTGATAACGGTTTAGATACGTTGATAGCCTATCCTTCGGTAACTTTTTTAACCACAGAGAACACAGAGATCACAGAGTTTTTTCCAAAACTCAATCGAACTACATCTTTATTAATTGAAAGGAATTTTGTGGTAAAAATCTCTGTGTCCTTTGTGTCTTCTTTGAGAGCTCTGCGTTAAGAAAACGGGGTTGTTACGATTTCGTGCATGAGTTACATGGATAGGTTGAATGAAATTACCATTCAATCCTGAGTCAGGCACAGCATACTTCTATTTGCGACCTAACAATAAAATGACAATCACGTCGTTTTATTTTTTTGACTTTACTGAATTTGACTAATGACTTTACTTAGACCACTAATGCTAACAGTTCTCGCTGTTATGCTTTTTTCTATTCCATCCGCTTGTCCTCCTTATTACGTTATGTTAAACGCGTATGTGCAACATCCTGGCGTGAATTTCACCAATGATGAACTGAAGAGACTTAATTTAAGTGACCTTAAGGATACCAGCAATCAGGCCATTGTCGATAAAAGAATCGATAGATTTTATGCAGAATATAGTCGGGTAGGAGATGTGAAGCGGACTTCTGTTGGCGGTTCATACGGTTACAACATGGTTAAGGAATATACCGTACAGGAAGCCTATAAACTCATGACAGACACGTTGTTATCTCAATTAAATATGGGCGACACACTTTTTATGAGATATTATGTAAACAACAGCCACCGAATAGTTAAAACAGAAGATGATGAGTTCTTTTTCCATGCATTCGAAAAGTTTATTTTACGAAAAAACTATGTCATTAGTAGCCAGGCAGTTGTTGATCTAAAGCGTAGTCCAGATGACGCAGGTATGATCGCGTATCCATCTCCAGCAAGCAATGAGGTGTCCGTCAAATTCGCTGTCAAAGAACCTATTTCAGGACATATCACAATTCTCAATACTTTAGGGCAAATAATCGCAGAAGTGGACCATGAAAACCTAATGCAGCCTTACACTTTCAACATCGACAAAGAACCAGCGGGCAATTATTACATGCGCGCTGAGGTTGATGGGGAGTTTTTTACGAGGAAATTTGTAAAAGAATGAGAGCGATTGATAATGATTGTATTTATTTAGTGAATTTTAGGAATTATTTTACTACACGTCATTCAGAAGTTCGACTTTAGGAGAACTGAAGAATCTTTTTTAAGTTGTTAACATTGGCCTGAAATGTATGTTCTAATAAATGCGAGAAACTGAATTCACTTTTGCATTTTACATTTTACATTTCGGCCGCAGGCCGACAAGTATAACTTAGACTTCAACTTACAAGCCCATCACAGCATTTCATTCGCCAAGTTCGCCAATTCACTTCGCTCACCTTTCTCAAGGTTTACGTGGCAAAACAATCGGTGGTTTTTAACTTTATCAATCAAATAGGACAGTCCGTTACTCTCCGCATCTAAGTACGGCGTGTCAATTTGGTTAATATCCCCAGTAAAGACAATCTTCGTATTTTCACCTGCCCGGGTAATGATGGTTTTGATTTCATGTGGCGTCAAGTTCTGCGCTTCATCCACTATAAAAAACACATTGCTTAAAGTCCGACCTCTGATATAAGCCAAAGGCGCAATCGCGATTTTTTCTGTTTGGACCATTTCATTGATCCGCTTAAACTCGCGGTCGGTTTCTTTGTACTGACTCTTTATAAATTTCAAATTGTCCCAAATAGGTTGCATGTACGGATCAACCTTGGCAGTCGCATCTCCTGGGAGAAATCCAATGTCTTTATTGCTTAAAGGCACAATGGGCCTAGTAATATAGATTTGATGAAACATACTGCGTTGTTCCAGCGCAGCGGCCAATGCCATCAAAGTCTTTCCGGTTCCTGCAACACCTCTTAAAGTCACCAGTTTTATGTCTGGGTCCATTAAAGCATGTATCGCAAAAGCTTGTTCAGCATTACGCGGTTTAATACGATGAACAGTCTGTTTGTCGACGCGCTCCACCACTGATTCGGAATAATTGTAAAATCCTAAAGCCGATTTTTTGCCATTGTTCAGTATCAAAAAGTGGTTAAATGGATATTTCGTTTTGCTGATGGTTTTAACCGGCAAGGTTTTATTCTTAAATAAGTCGTCAATCACATTGGCATCAATGTTTTCAACAATCGACTTGCCCGTATATAGCTTATCTACGTTTTCAATTTTACCCGTGCGGTAGTCTTCCGACATAAGTGTAAACGCCCTTGCTTTTACACGTAAACACACATCTTTAGAAACCAAAATAACAGGGCGGTTCGGATATTCTTGTTGGAGTGACAAGGCGGCGTTGATGATTTTGTTGTCGTTTTTATAATCATCAAACGTGTCTGCAGCGTTGTTAATCAAACCGTCCATTTGCTTAACGATTTTTAGCTTACCTAAGCCTTTGCCAAGTTTGACCCAATTGTCGAGTAGAGAATCATTCGAAACAGAGTTTAAAAATCGAATAAAACTGCGCGCCTCATAATTTTTAGAATCACCGCCTTTTTTGAACGTATCCAACTCTTCCAGTACCTGTATAGGGATGGCAACATCATTTTCTTCGAAGGTGCTAACTGAGTTGTGGTCATATAGGATAACCGATGTATCCAATACGAAAATTTTCTTTTTACTTACAGCCATAGATTGAATTACTGCAAGGTAAAAGTGAATTTACTACGAAAATCAAATGTTATTTAGTTGTACATAACTATTGAGTACGCAACCCAATGGAAACTAAATCGACTTGGCTTGAGACAAACTCAATACATATTGTTCGATTACTTCCGGAAAGTGTTTGTACTCCAAAACATGAATTTTTTCTGCCAACGATTCTGGGGTCTCGTCGTGCTCAACATCCACCTGTGCTTGGAAAAGATGGTCTCCTGTGTCGTATGATTCATCTACAACGTGGATGGTTATACCTGATTTGGACTCTTTGTTTTCAATGACGGCTTCATGTACATTCATACCGTACATGCCTTTGCCACCGAATTTAGGAAGTAACGCTGGATGTACATTGATGATTTTTTTAGGATAACCCGTAACTAAATTTTCTGGAATTAACCATAAAAAACCGGCCAGTATGACTACGTCAATTTTGTCGCGTTTCAACTGCTTTAATACAGCACCAGTGTTCAGTTGACGTCTGGTAAACACATGTGTTGGAATATCATCTGAAAAAGCCCTTGTGATAACACCAGCAACTGGGTTATTGCAATACACTTTAGCAACTTCGATAGAAGTGTTTTTGTTAAAATAGTGATTCAGGTTTATGGCATTGGTGCCATTACCACTGGCAAAAATTCCTAGTCTTATCATTTCCGAGCTTCAAAGGTAGTAGCTGCCAATTCAATTACCCGCATGAGTGGTTGCTTCTTTTTGCTCGGCGCAAACACGTTGCCTTCAATAGTAACTACCTTGTTAATGGTTGGACAATAAATCGTGTAACTGACAAATGGACCACCAAAAAACTCATTGGCCATTGCCCACCATCCTCGCATTTCAATTGCTTTGTAGCCATTCAGCGTAATCTCTTTCATCACAAGATCAACATTCGCTGTATCTGTGGTTACATAGGTAGGAATACTATCTGGCCGATCTGGTCCGTGTAAGTGTTTTTGAAGCATGCTGTTTCGCTTCTTAATGATGTACTCGGCAGTAAGTTGCTCATCTCCGACATAATCTTCGTCGTATAGATACATACCTGTTCGCTTTTCGCCGATAATCCGATTGACACCATTGAATTCGTCACTTCTAACTGAGAGTTTAAAGTTCGCTGGAGTTCGAAACGCATAACCGTATTTTTTCATCATATCTCCATAAAACACGTCGTCCGCCTTATCGTCACGAATAACCAATTCGATGGTCGTTTTGCGTTCGGTTTCTAGAGCAAGTTCAAGAATCTTGTCTTTGTTTTTTAACAAGTTTGTCCGCACTTCTTCCTGATTTGCTCCCATGATGATGGCCACTTCTTGTGGTTTGGCAAACAGGTCTTTTAAAACGAAAAATGACTGTCCCTTCGCAAGTTTTTCGTCTAACATGTCGGTAAACTGCGAACCAACCAGGGCGATTAACTTGTCTTTTTTATCTTGTTGATACAAGATACTTAAGTTGTAATTGTACTTAAAGTAGTTCGTGAATCCCCCTTCATTGCAATGATTGAGCTTGAAATATTGTTCTTCTCCTGCCATGCCTGGCATTTGCTTTTGATATACTTCAGTTATGGCTTCACGACAGTGAACATAGGTTTCGTCGTTTACCAACATAACCACTTTGCCTATTTCACCTTTGGCACTTGGCTTGGCCACAATGCTAGATGACTGTGAAGATTTTTCACAAGACGAAGAAGAGAACAGGATAATTGAAGTGACTAGTAATGCAACGGTATTTTTCATTTACAAATAGAGTTTCAGCCGATTTCCGGGGTGTATCGTATTTGAACGCAAGTTATTCCAATCTTTTATTTCCGCAACACTGCAACCTTTGCGATTTGCAATGGCGCCGAGAGAATCCCCACGTTTAACAACATAAACCACCTCTTGAACAGCTGGTGTGTATGATTCGCTTAAGACCAATATTTCACCTTCTTTGTCAATGAACATATGTGCTTTGTCACTTGGCAAATAGATTTCCATCGTAGATACGTTAGCGGGAATATTATCGCTTTTAAGTGGCGGGTTTAACTTTCGAATGTCTTCAATCGTCATATCCAATGTTTCAGCAACAGCTTGCAAATTGTGGTTAGGACTACAAATCACCTTGGTTACATTAGCCTCTGGCTTTTCTGCATACGCTGGAAAAATACCGTAGTGCTCATAGAAGTTCATTAAGTACGCCACCGCAATGTAAGAAGGGATGTAGTTTTGGGTTTGTTTTGGTAGATATGGATAAATCTCCCAAAAACCTGTCTTACCTCCTGCATGTCGGATTGCTTTACGGATATTGCCTGGGCCACAGTTGTAGCTCGCGATAACTACCAACCAATCATCAAATACCAAAGACATGTCTTTGAAATAATGCGCAGCTGCTTCTGTACTTTTTTCGATGTCACGTCTTTCGTCTTGGTAACGATCAATCTTTAAATCATATATCTTGCCTGTGTATGGCATAAACTGCCATAGGCCAACAGCGCCTGAACGAGAGGTCGCATACGGATTTAACGCACTTTCAATGACACTCACATATTTTAATTCTAACGGTAAATCGTTTTTGTCGAAAACGCTTTCATATACAGGGAAGTAATGTTCACTTAAAGTAATCATTTGCTTCAATTTCGACTGCCAACTGGTGCCAAAGTAATTGATAAATCGTTTTACCTCAGAGTTGTAATCCATTGAAATCTGAAATTCTAAGGAGTTAACGTGTGAGAAGAATATGGAACTGTCAACAGGGATTTCGTTATCAAGAAATTCAGTGATTTCGTCTGTTAACAAAACAGGAGCAGCTTCTGGAGTTTCAAGAGTGGCTAAAGCGCCTGTGGATTCATTTTCTGCCACAACTTCCGTTGTAACATCTTCTGTAGAGTCTGATTTTTCGATTTCATGATCACCCAATGCAATTTGAGATCCGATTAAAAACGTTAAAATAAACTTGACTGTGTGCTTCTGTAAAATCATAATGAACTATAAATCAAACGTACAAGTACCGGTTTAATTGCAGAGTTTGAAAATATAATTATCTAGTTACGCTCAAATTAATAGACAAAAATAGACAGTCCAAAAGTATGAATTCTTTCATTTAAAGTATCTTTGAGAAACAAAATTGATTCTATCGTGAATCGATGGCTAATTAAAATTGAATGGCAGATTTTTCTAAAAAGGCGTGGACCGATTTGGCCAAACAGGCAAGTTTGCAACCGCAAGAAAAATTACAACAACTCAAACTAAAGAAAAGTAAGCTGTGCATTACCGTACCAGCCGAAATCACGTATCAAGAAAAGCGGGTGTCATTGTCACCGCTATCGGTTGAAATGTTGGTTAACAACGGGCATGACGTACGCATTGAAACCAATGCGGGAAAACTTGCCAATTTCTCCGACATTGAATACAGTGCGGTTGGTGCACAAATTTTATATGATCATGCTTCTGCGTTTGAAGGCGACATTATTCTTAAAGTAGCTCCTCCAACAACAGAAGAAATTGACTTTATGAAACCGGGTCAGACCATTTTTAGTGCTCTTCAGCTTTCTGATTTGAAAAGAGATTGCCTGATGCAAATGATTCGAAAGAAGATTACTGCTATTGGGTATGAGTACCTGAGAGACGATGGTGGAACTTTGCCTGTAATTCGAGCCATGAGTGAAATCGCTGGTCGGGCGTCTGTATTAATTGCAGCAGAGTATTTAAATAATTCTAAAAACGGAAAAGGGGAACTAATAGGGGGAATTCCTGGGATTCCACCAACTGATATTGTAATCATAGGTGCAGGTTCGGTAGGTGAATACGCCGTACGGGCCGCACTAGGTTTAGGAGCGCATGTGACGGTTTTCGACAATTCTTTGCATCGCTTACGTCGATTGGAATCTAGTTTGGGAAGACGACTGGCTTCGTCAACTATTTTACCTCACATATTACAAAAAGCCTTGATGAATTGTGATGTAGCCATTGGCGCGCTGCGAAGTTCTGAAGGAAGAAGTCCATTAGTGGTTTCTGAAGCAATGGTTCAAAAAATGAAAGCGAAATCGTTAATTGTTGACGTTTCAATAGATCAAGGTGGCTGCTTTGAAACAAGTGAAATTACCAATCACGAAAATCCAACCTTTTTAAAACACGATGTATTGCATTACTGCGTTCCAAATATTGCTTCACGAGTGAGTAGAACAGCTAGCTACGCATTAAGTAATATTTTGTCTCCATTGATGCTAGAGATTGGGGAAGAAAGCGGGATTTACAACTACCTGTGGGGAAGTGAAGGGTTACGCCAAGGTGTTTATGTATACAAAGGCAACCTAACAAATCACAGCTTAGGCGAGCGCTTTAATATTCCAGCAAAAGAAATCGACTTTTTATTTTCAGGCAATGTTTAAGCTCTGAGCTATTCACATATCTTTGCCGCTTTATTTTCATGCTCAACAGAAGACTCATTAGAATTAAGGTTTTTCAAGCTCTTTACGTGTATTTACAAGATGAAACGCCAAGCTTGAACAAGTCAAAATCGTACTTGAAAAATTCGGTTTCCGGTATAGAAAACAATTTCCTAACGGTTTTGCTGTTTCCAATAGAACTCACACATTTCTTGCGGGTTCATATGAATCCGTCTGAGAAGTATTTGAAAAAAGAAGAGGATGCACGGGTGTATTCAAATCTTTCTTTTCCAGATATTTATGACAAATTGGTTCAACACAAGGAAGTAAGCAGCGTGATGACAGCGCCAGCACACCGTTGGCAAGACTATCCAGATTTATTGCGATCAGTGATAGGTCAAGTTCGAAAGGCAGAAGTGTTACAGCCTTATTTAGCGATGGAAAATCCATCTGCGGCAGAACAAGAAAAAGCATTCCTTCAGCTATACAAATTCATTATTGAGTCTTGTGAAGATTTCTCACAAGAAATGGAAGAGATTAATATGCTGTGGGATGATGAACGGATTCCAGTAAGAAATGCGGTACAGCAATTTGTTCGCAGCGTGATACATGACAAATCGACCAAAAGCAACCGAAATAATACTGAAGACGCAGACTGGGAATACGCTGAAGAACTGTTGGAAAAGACCGTCCGCAACTATGACGAGTTTGTTGATTTAATTGATAAATCCGCACCTAAGTGGGACAAAGAAAGAATAGCAAAAACCGACATGGTCCTAATGACTATGGCGTTATCTGAGTTGCTTCATTTTCCGTATATACCAATAAAAGTTACTTTAAATGAGTATTTGGAATTGGCCAAAGACTATAGTACACCACAGAGCAGTAAGTTTATTAATGGGGTGTTAGACAAGCTTGTGAAGCAGTTGCAAAGTCAGGATGAATTGGTAAAAAAAGGTAGAGGAATGGTGGGTTAAGCCCGCAAATCTTCTAATTTTGTTGTTGGTTTATTCGCATAAAGAAGTAGGCAGAAATATGAAAAAAAGTCTTGTAATTTTTTGGTTAAGTGTCGCCACATTGGCGCTATCTAGTTGTAATTCAAATAGTCAAAAAACAAGTAACGGAGTCGACCCGAGTATTGCCGATAATAACAAAACGGCAGGTAATCCTGGCGCCGAAAACCCGGAGCCAAAATTTCAATTTGATCACGAGGAGTGGGATTTTGGAAAGATAAACGAAGGAGAAGAGGTAAAACATATTTATCGATTCACCAACGTTGGCAACGAAGACATGGTTATTAGCCAAGTGAATGCCACTTGTGGATGTACCATTCCACGCTGGAATAGAGAACCAATACCTCCAGGCGGCGAAGGTGAGATTGAGGTGAAATTCAACAGTAAAAACAAACCTGGAAATCAGGTAAAAAGTGTGACGGTTACTGCAAATACAGTACCTCCAGCAACGATATTAACTTTTAAGGCCACTGTATTACCGGCCAGCTAAATACACGTAATAAATAAAAATGGATTTAATTATTCTTCAAGGAGCAGCACCAGCAAGCGGAGGTGGATCAAGTATGTTATACATGTTAGGAGCCATGTTTGTGGTGATGTATTTTTTCATGATTCGACCTCAGATGAAAAAGAACAAGGCTCAAATCGCCTTTAAAGATTCTATCAAAAAAGGTGATAAGATTGTGACTACAGGTGGTATACATGGTAAAATTGCGGAAGTACGCGATACAACCTTTATTATTGATACCGAAGGTGGAGGAAAACTTAGAATTGATAAGTCGTCAGTATCTATGGATTCAACCAACTTGCTAAATGGCGAAACGCAAAAGAAGTAAAATAGATACGTGTCGAAGCATCTCAAAATAGGGGTGACCGGAGGAATCGGCTCAGGTAAATCAACAGTGTGTTCCATTTTTGAGCATCTTGGTGTGCCTGTGTATAACGCCGACAATCGCGCAAAACAACTCATGGCTGAAGACGAAGAGTTGAAAAAGAAACTGCGATTGGCGTTCGGTTGGGATGTGTATGACAAAAACGATAACCTCGATCGAGAGTATTTGTCGAAGATTGTATTTAACAATCCCCCACAACTACGCATCTTAAACCACATTGTTCACCCTGCCGTATTTGAAGACTACGCCAATTGGGTGAAAAAACAAAGTGATGCAGGCCATCCATATTCAGTTAAAGAGGCTGCCTTGCTTGTTGAGGCAGAAAGCTACAAAGAGCTGGATAAGCTGATTGTTGTGACGTGTCCGATTGACATTAGATTGGAACGCATCACAAAACGCGATGGTATACGACGTGAAGAAGTGTTAAAGCGGATTGAAAATCAATTGAGCGATAAAGACAGACTCGAACATGCCGATTACGTTATTAAAAACGCAACTAATTTTTCTTTGATCAAGCAGGTCTTGGTGTTGCATAAAACATTTTCTGAAGAATTATCACCTAAAAGTGTCGCGAACCATGAGTGATAAACGTTCGCAAACCCTAATCCTAAACCACGAGGAAATCCAACAAAAGATAACCCGGATGGCTTGGCAAATATTGGAAAACAATTACAACGCCAAAACTTTAGTCATCATTGGTGTCGAAAAAAAGGGAAGCATTGTAAGTCAGTTGTTGTGTGATTCGTTAAAAGAAATTTCGAAACTGAAGTTAGTGCTTGGTAGTGTGTACATCGACAAAGAAAACCCAACTCTGGAAGGAATTTCTTTAACTTGTGATGCCGAGTTGGAAGGTAATAACGTTGTACTGGTTGATGATGTATTGAACAGTGGTAAAACCCTGATGTATGCGACACTGCCAATATTAGCGCAAAACCCACATCAACTTCAAACGGCAATTTTAGCCAATCGCGATCATACAAGGTTTCCGATTAAAGCAGATTTTGTTGGCATATCATTGGCAACAACCTTGCAAGAACACATTCAATTTACCCAAGACAAAAAGGGTAAGATGGCTGTTCACCTCGACTAGTTTTTCGTAATTTTTATTTCTGTTCTACGGTTTTGAGCCCGACCTTCTGGTGTATCGTTGGTTGCAACAGGCTGACTACTTCCGTATCCTTTATACGTTAATCGACTTGCGTCAATGTCTTGCGAAATCAAATATGTGTAAACCGATTGTGCCCGCTCTTCTGACAATGTTTTGTTACGCACTTCTGTTCCAGTATTGTCAGTATGCCCACCGATTTCGATGTATAAGGAGGCGTTTCTGTTAAGATAATCTACTAACTGATTTAACTCAACGAAAGATTCTGTTTTTAGTTCTGACTTATCGACTTCAAACAAAACATTCTTCATGACCATTTTTACGTCTTTCTTAATTGGCTCAAGTTTGATGATCAATTCGTAAGGTTCATTTAACGTACTCTCTGACAAAGAAAAGTTTTCAGAATGATAGGCATATCCTGGTGCGCCCGCTTTTAACGCGTAATCACTGTTGGCAGGTAAGTTGAGTAAAAACTTACCATTCGCGGCATCTGAAAAAGTTTCTGTTACTTTCTTTCCAGTCTTTAAACTATACAATTCGATGTCGGCTTTTAAGGCTTTTCCAGTAAACTTGTCCATCACCACACCCCTAACATAGCTCGTTTTCTTCGGTCTCGCATCTTCGTACAGTTCAACAGAATAGATGTCCATACCACCGTAGTTAGGCGACAATCCCGAACTTGAGAAATAAGCAACATCACCACTTCTATTCACAATAAAGTTCCATTCATCTCCACTTGTGTTGATTGGATAACCAAGGTTCATAGGTGTCGACCATTTGCCGTTGATGGATCGCGTTAAGAAGATGTCTGATTTCCCCATTCCAGGCAAACCTTCAGATGTAAAGTATAAGGTGGTTCCATCATTGTGTATGAATGGAAACTGCTCATCACGTGGCGTGTTAATTCCAGGTCCCAGGTTTATTGGGTTACCCCATTTGCCATTCGTTTTTTTGGAATACCAAATGTCTGTACCACCAAAGCCTCCTGGACGGTTGCTTGCAAAATAAATGGTAACGCCGTCAGCTGAAATACTTGGCTGACTTTCCCACTCTCGAGAGTTTACTGGTTGTCCGAGGTTTTTAGGTTCAGTCCATGTTTCTCCTTCTCTGGCTGTGTACCAAATATCACATCTGCCGACACCACCTGGACGTGAACAAGATGTGAAAAACAAGAATTTACCGTCTGGGCTTGCACTAAACGCGCCTTCGTTTTCGCGCGTGTTGACTGGTGGTCCAATGTTTTTTGAAGCTGACCAAATCCAATCACCGTTTTGTTCAACCAAATCGCTAATAAACAAATCTTCATCTTGCTCGTAAATCGACAAACTGCCATCTCTTCGAGTAAAGTATAAGGTTTGCTCTTCAATATCTAAACCTGGAAAGTATTCTTCGTATTTGGTGTTAATGGCTGTTCCCAGGTTGACTGGTTTGAATGGGACTGGGTTGTTAAACGCTTTCTTAGCAAACTCTGCACGGTCAATTTCAGCCATTACTTCTGCGCGTTTATCACCAACACCCACCACAGGTAGTAACCGGTTTAAAATCCGTAAGCAGTCGTCGTACTCGTTCAGTTGAAAATGGATACTCGCGAGGTCTGTCAGCGCATAGACGTGGTCTGGGTTAATGCCTAATATGGTTTGGAAAGTCGTTTTTGCTTCATCAAATCTACCGAGGTTCTTAAGTATATTTCCTTTCAGGTCGTAGGCGTCTATGTACCTTGGATCTTTAGCAATAGCTTTATCTAACAATTGGAGCGCTTTCTCGTCATCTAAAAGGTTGTGCATTTTTAGAGCTTCTCCAAATAGCGCATACGCTTTTTTATTCGTAGTGCCTTTTGGCATTGACGTTTTACTCCCACCACATGAAGATAGGAATAGTGCTACGAGTAGCATGATGGGTAATCTAATTGACATAATCCTTGCTAACATAACCCTATTTTTTTAGTTCTATTACTTTGGCATTACTAATTTTTCCGTCTGCAACTTCTATGGATACCATTGTTCTTACATGATGAAAACCGTGTATGCCTGCTGCTCCAGGATTGATATGGAGGTGATTTAAATTTTTGTCGAACACCACTTTCAAAATGTGAGAATGCCCCGTGATAACCAAATCAGGTTTTTCCTTGACAATTCGTTCTTTAAAATCGGGTTTGTATCTTTTGGGATAACCACCAATGTGGGTCATTAATACCTTAACGCTTTCAACGGTAAAACAGCGGCCTTTTGGGTTTTCAGTACGCAGTTCTTGGCCATCTATGTTTCCATAGACGCCCCTAACTGGATTGATGGCTGCTAGTTCGTCGTAAACATCAACGGTTCCCCAATCACCACCATGCCAAATTTCATCATGACTTTTCGCATATTTACGAATTGTGTCATCAATAAAACCATGCGTGTCTGAGAGAATAAGGATCTTTTTCAACCTCTATTGAGATGTTAAAACGGTAGATCACCTTCCGTTTCATCTGAAGTGAAAACGGTATCTGCAGGTGCTTCTTCGTTAATACTATTGAAAGAAGCGGTATTGGTGTTATCGGACGGTTGACCGGTTTGGGTTTCAATTTTCCAAGCCTTGATATCCGTGTACCATCTTTCGTTGTACTCGCGTGACTCAATGTTGATTGCAACTTTGACAGTCGTACCTGGCGTTAAAGATTGGATTTCATCCACTTTTTCACCCCAACAAGTAATCGCTACTTTTTTAGGATACTGCTCGTTGGTTTCGATAACCATGTCTTGCTTTTTCCATGGTCCTCTTTGGCTTTGACCACTTTGTTCTGGTAGTAATTTTATTATTTGTCCGGTGACTTCTAAACTCATCTTCTTTTTTTATTCGAAAGTAAGAAGAAAGGCCAGAAGAAGTCGTAACGTAGGGAGGAAGTTCTTAACGGTTTGTGCACTTTTTTGGGGTTTTTATGTTGATTAATGACCCACATCACATTTTTGACAATTCAAATTGAATATATGTAAAAGATGCTACTTTTGATTGTGCAACAAGCTAAGTATTTCTTTCTCATTGTTTTAAGTAACATCACCCTATCTATTTATGGACAAACCACCCTGCCTTCATACCAGTGGACGTCTATCGGACCATTTGAAACTCCTATCAGTGGGGTAGATTCAGGCATTTGGACTGCCAATGGAATTGGGTGGATTGAAAGTTTAGAACCCGCTCATAAAAGAGAAAAATGGTTGTATGCTGGAAGCAATGTTGGTGGTTTGTTTTTGTCAAAAAATGGTGGAACCACGTGGCAGTTTAGATTTGATGTGGACCGTATTTGTGGTGTGTGGGATATCGCCGTTGACCCAAAACGTAAAAAGAAACTGTGGGTAGCCACTGGTACCAATACGTGGGATGATAAGTGGGGGCATGGTATATTATATTCTAAGAACGGTGGTAAGTCGTGGCGTGAGACAGGCTTGAGTTTCGGCATCACTGACAAAACTCCCATGTATTGTATCGAGCAAAGTAGGGTGGATTCCAAAACATTTTATGCATGTTCGGCTACTGACATCTATAAGTCAACGGACAAAACTGATACATGGGAAAAGGTACTTGATTTCGATGACAAGGCCCGTGTAAATTTTAGGCATTTACTCCTTCACCAAACAGATAAGAAAAAAGTCGTTGCTTCTGGAGCTGAAATATATGTTTCGAAAGACGCTGGTAAGACTTGGAATGGTCAGAGTCATAAGCTTAGTTTTCAGAAGTATAACAATAAAAAAGACTCTTTACCGAGTCGCTATGCGGTTGCCTTAAATCCAAATAACAACAACCAAATGATGGTGGTGTATAGCTATAACCGATTAAATTACATTGACCGGTCTGATGATTTTGGGGAGACTTGGTACAACGTACTGCGGAATCGCGATTTTGATCGAGTTGACATTAATCATGCGGAAATGGTATGGAGCGCCGAGGACTCAAACGAAGTGATTGTTGGAAGTGTTCGTTTGTATAAATCTTTGGATCAAGGCAAAACTTTTGACTTGGTTACGGAACCAGTTTGGCGAGCGCAACAGTTTATGCATGACGATATACGCGCCATTACGTATTCAAAGAAAGGAACTGTTTGGGTAGGTAATGATGGCGGAGTGTCGAAGAGCATAGATAGTTGTAAAACATGGCAAAACGTCAGTGGTTACGGGTTACAGGCTACGCAGTTTTACGATATAGCGGTTGACAGTGGGAGAGTTGTGGGCGGTTGTCAGGACTTATCTTCTATGCTGTATCTGGACGGTCAATGGCACAATACTTCAACGATTTATGGGGATGGTGGTATGAATTTAGTACGCAATGGAGTTGTGTATATCATGCAAAATGGCATGCGCCTCAGAAAAGGGAGTTTTAAAAATGATTCATGGGAAGTCATTTATACACCATACACACCTAAACGATTTAAATATCCATTCGAATTTAGTCCATTGAATAATGAAAAAATTTGGGCAGCTGATCACGATATCTGGGAATTGCAATCAGGTAAAAACTGGATAAACCTAACGAAGTCGGTACCTCATGGATACACCAAAATTGTTGCAATGGATGTTTCAGATGAAGATACCAATATTGTGTATTTTGCCAAAGACCAACCCACGTATGACCCAAGTGCGGCAGGGTTAAAAGGTAAGCTATATAAAGGCTTTCGCACGCCAGTGGGTTACGACTGGAAAGACATTACGGCCAATTTATCCATCCTAGCTTGGCGTGAGATTACCTCTATTGCTAGTAACCCAGCTAATCCAAATGAAGTATATGTTTCGTTATATGGATTTGATGACAATGAAAAACGGTACAGGGTATATAGGAGTATGGATGGTGGTAACACTTGGGAGAACTATAGTGACGGACTTCCTAACTTGAATGCACTCAAAATTCTACTCATAGAGGGCTCAAAACATCAATTGTTAGCTACTGATGAAGGTGTCTTCTATCGAACAAATGCAATGAATACTTGGGTGAAACTAAACACGAAATTACCTAACGCACATGTGATCGATATTGAGTATGATGCGTATGACCAAACGCTCTATGCTGCCACTTTTGGTAATGGTGTTTGGAAACTGGATTTTGGCGTGTTTTTGGAAGAGCCTAAATAAATAGCTTGCTTTATTTTTTTACAACTATTCCAGTTTGAACTTGACCCAAACTTTCCACCTTTACTACATAAACGCCAGTACTTAGCATCGATATGTCAATTGTTTTATGATTATTTAAATCTGAAATGGAAAGAACAGTTTTGCCCGTCATATCTACGATTTTACAGTCAGTTTTGTGATTCTCATCAAGGTTGTTAATCGTAATTTCAGTGGTGCAAGGGTTGGGGAAGATTAACAATTTTTTCTTCGATAATTCACTCACGGAACTGTTTTTCATTCTGTGAATACCAAATACACAGTCGGTATTGTTGTCAAGTAATATAGCTGAGTCCTGCTCCAATAGTAAAGGTGTATACATGGTGCTGGAAGGAGTATATGACGTAACTGAGTGAATACAAAATTCCACGTTATCGGCATCGTTGGTACCAAAGAGTTTAAAATGTATCGTAACACTTATAGAATCTCCAGGAACCAACGTCAAGCCATATTCACGAAATAATGGTAGTAGCCTAAACCCTCCATATTTTATAGTAATGGCATGCATGTCGAGCGGAAGTATTGTGTCTGGTCCGAGGTTAGTTAATTGCACCTTACAACTATCATTTCCAGGGCTACGAAGTGTGAAGCCATTATTGGGGGAAAGGAGTTTTGCAGAAATGTCACAGACACGCTTGTCTTGTCCAAAGGTGGTTTGACTTTGATTCAAAACCGCAAGTAATAATATACAAGTTTTGATGATTGTTCGGAGTCGTCTCATGGTATTGTGTTAGTGCATTATAATGACTTTGGAGTAGTAATGGTATTCACCTAGAGTGGAAACCAAAGTGTATACTCCATTGGTAATCTGCTCAACATTTATTGAATGGTAATTGAAGCCATAATGGTCTGAGGTCAATTGCACCCTTGCTCCCTTTGAACTAATTAGGTCGAAATGTATGTTGTCTGAATGCTTTGTACCTGCAACTTCGACATTTAGAATCTTGCTTGTAACCGGGTTCGGAAATACTGTTAAACCTATTAATAAATTGTCGATTTCAGATATGGTCGACAAGTAGTCATGTTTTAGCATAACGACCCTCTTTTCCTTTTGGTCGGGGACATTTGTGACTTTTAATATCGTTTTATCGCCTAAACCTGGGGTGAAATAAGAACATAGAACATTCAATCTGAAATAGTAAGTTGTCGAGTCGAAGGTCCAATTCACAAATGTCGTATCGGTAAATATACGAGATGAATCCCCTGGAGCTATGTTTTTACCTAATACCTGTCTGTTCTCTGTATTTAAGTAAGGATATAGAATTTCATGTGAAATGAAATAAGAAAATGAGTCTGTAGCGTATAAGGAATCAGTCCCATGGTTGTATATAATAAAGGATACAGGGATTTTACTTGGAGAAATAAACAAATCTCCCTTAGTAGGTGATACTATTTTATATTCAATTTCAACATTACGTGTTTGACCATAACTTGTGAAATGAGAAATTAGAATCGATAAGGATAAGACTAATTGAGTTGTTAATTTCATGATGCAATTTAATCATTTGGTGGGGTTTCACGTACGTCGCACGAACAGCAGACTTCAATTTGAAAAGACATTTCGAGGGGCTCACAATCTGTTGGAGCGTTATTACACGGTTCTATTGAAATTACTACTTCAAAATTTAAACATCCACATGGAACGGGGTTAGGAGCATTGTATGGGGCGGTGACTCCTATACATTGGTCACACCAAGTACCGTTTGGTGTATTAAAGAAGTCACTGCCATCTCCGTCATTGTCTAATTACTTAGAGACACTCCAACCAGGAGGGAAGAATCCTGCATTCATTGAACCAGATGGTAACTGAAATTTAATATCAATATCTGGACTACAAAGGTTATCTAGAATTGAATTTACATTATATGAAAAAGGTGTAAATGTATAACAATTCGCTCCATCGTCTGGGTTCATTACGAATGCCTCTTCGACACTATTTACCAAATTGATTTTAGTTGAACCTGTAGGAGTCGTATTTATTGCACCTAATGTTGATAGACGTACTGATTTGTAATTACCCAATGTGAAAAAATTGGGATTAATATCATAGGATGAACCATTCTGATTCTTTATTTTTATTACTGGGTACGTTTCCCCACCGTCAGTATTTGTGACCCATTGATAGTCTGTGTCAGCAAGGCTTTGTCCTAACCCAACTGTAGTAATATCTGCCCAATTACCAATCGCATCCTGAACCTCAATTCTCATATATCCGGTTGTTAAGGTATATGATTGCAAACTGGTAAAAAAGAATTGAACTGTTCCGCCCAAATTCAGAAAATTTGGATTGTCGTTGTTTTCAGGGTGCAAAGGGTCATCATGTCCAATTATGTATTGCTGATAACAATTGGCAAATGTTCCATGAGTAAAACCTTGAGTTTGTAGAGGGTTTGAATGTGCATGTATCGGCGTATATAAGGAAACAAGAATTAAAAACGGAAACTTTAAGAATTTTTTCATAATTTACATTTGTTTGATTTTCTAAAGTTCAAACCTAAAACGTAGTTATGTCATAAAAAACCTTCAAAAAGATACAACATAAAGTTAGAGTGTTGGACTTAGTAGATTTTTGCCAAGGAATATGGTCGACAACATTAATAATGTATTTGTCGTTTTGTTAGAAAATATTGTTAGTTGGGCAAATTTGTAATTGAAATTAATTTTAAATGCTCAACTCTCGTTCTCCTACTGCATATCTGGTCTCAAAATCCAAACATCCGCTTTAATCTTTTGAGCGGCTTTATAGTTTTTCATTGCTTCGGCATATGTTGCTCCGGCGTATGAGCCGACTCTAAAAACACCCATTTCCTCATTTTTTAGTATTTCAATGTCTGGAACGGTAGACTTCCACGTTTCCCAAAAGGTATAGGCACTGGTATAGGTTTTAGTGGAGGCATAGACGACATAATACCTTCCAGAATTGTCGACCTCGTTAAACGGTATGTCTGATATGGGAGCGTCAGTACTGTCATTTATTTGATCAGGTTCAGAAGGAATTACATTACGTGATGGTGAGTTTACAATAAAGACTGGTTCAGATTCAATCGGAGCAATTTTGTTTAACACGATAATTAGCGGATTCTCGCCAAGTGTGCTAAGGTCTAACTCGAAACTATTGCTCTCATAACCTTGCTTATAACATTCTATCATCCAAGTTTCAACTGTGTCGGGGATTGTTAAATGGAAAACGCCTTTTTCTCTAGAGGTTTGGAAAATGCCTTGGTCTACGTAGGACATAGTAAATAACACACGGGCATCTTCTATTTCGTTGGACTCAGAATCGACAACGCGACCAGTAAAGGTACGCATGTAATCATAATAGAAATTGACGTTAACAAGGTTGATTTTGTCATCACCGGACCTTAATAGAGTTGCTGATTCAGATTCTTCTTGAAGCAATAAAAACTCATTATGCGGACTGTTAAACGGTGTTTTTAAAGCGTCAATTCTTCCAAAACTCCAGTCTGAAAAGAATAAATCGTATCCCCCCTGACCAACATGACCATTGGATGAAAAGCTGAATTTGCCATTCCAAACGGAGGGCAAAATGTCATTCTTGTCTGTGTTGATGTGACTTCCTAAATTCACGACTTCCGAAACCGATTTCCCTTTTACGGAGGCACGGTATAAGTCGTACTGTCCATGTCCACCACTTTCATTACTGCTGAAATACAGCGTTTCATTTATGAAGTAAGGGAAACAATAATCTGATCCCATTTCTCCTAAAATGACTTCCTTGGGTTTACTCCAAACGTCGTTTTTACTAGTAATGTAATAGATGCCGAAGCGTCCATTTTCTTTTAGGTAACTGAAATAGTAACTGCCAGGTTTCTCAGCGATTGTAAATGTGCCAAGTTTGTTAAATTCTTGAACTGGAAACTGGATTGCTTCCATGTTGACTATAGAGTTACATCCAACATTAGCCATTACTGTACCGTGGTCAATGTTTAAATTAACTGAGCCATCTGGATTTAAATTCCCATAGAGAAAATCAAAATCAGTTAACCTCTTTTCATTTGTTTTGGTAACGCCTTTTTTAGGCTCTGAATCCAACTGCCATAATATTGAAAAAGTAGAAACAGGTACATTGTCCGTGTATGTTTGAAAGAATTCATTAGCCAAACTTTCTTTGCCACTGTGTCTCAAACAAATTGCCAACGCTTTATAGTCAAGGTGTGTACAATACGCTTCTGTTATTATTTGTAAATAATATTTTTCTGCTTCCCTATATTGGTCTAGTTGGTAGTGATTGCGAGCCAAAGCAAGCAACTGATACGGTTTTAAGTCGGTACCATCTGCCTGGTTCATTATTTCAAGAATCTCTTTTTGAAACGTTTGTTTCTGCAACCGCAACTCAGGAATTTGAGCAGAGACTTCTATAGAAATGAATGCAACAAAGAAAAGAATGGATAGGGTGAAGCCCTTTATAACACTATACATACGAACAAAAAACGAAGTTACTTAGAATTGAACGAAATTGAAGTCGAGTTTGCGGGAATTTGCATTATAAGCCAATCCTGGTAGAGGAAATTTGATACAGTTAAGCAATCGAAGACTATTTTTTAACGCCTTGCTGTCGGTCTTTATTCTTGTTAAGTCAATGTCTGGAGCTAAATAAAACTGACGAGATTGCTGTACGTGGGTATAATCGATTGTCATTCCATCTCTTTCAAAAAAATTGTCATCAGCACTAACGAAGCCATCAATCCCATAACCTACTGAGACGTTCAGCCATGAAGGAAATTTACTTTCTGGTTTTAGAAATGATTTAATGTTTCCAGAAAGCCAATAGGTCTGACCGTTATAGTCTTTAAAAAGTCTTTCAACATCAGAATTTCCTAATAACTCTGGACGTATAGAGGCATATTGCGTAGGCTGGTAAGACAGTTTCATCCAAACCCGTTGTTCGTCCCATAATAAGCTTTGTCCAATGACTAAACCTGCTCCAAGTGTATTGGCGACAACATCCCCTGTAGATGCGCCCCAGGCCTCTGAAAATCCGTCAAATACCTCAACACCTGTTTGGATAAGGAAACCATATGATCCTCCAAGAATGGAGGCAGTTTTGTGCGAGAAACCCGCCCATTTTAACATGTCTATACCAACTACACCTTCATAATAACAACTGTATGCATGTCCAACTTTATCCATTTGATACCAGTCGGCATTGTCGTTATGGAAATGAAACTTGGTTAATGGGTAATCTTTATACCAAAGGTTGTACAAACCGTACATGGATGCTCCGTAACCAACAGCGTTTCCAGCCAATACGAAGGTCTTTCTCTTTTTAACTTTGGCAAGTGAATCTGCCTCTAACGTTTGACTGAAAGAGAACATGGATGTTCCAGTAATTAAACCGAAACAAACAAATAGTTTAACCCAAAATGGTCGCTTTGGTAGCATCTAGAATGTTAAAGGCTTCTTCCGAATTACCGGCTTCAGCGTAGACACGTAGAACTGGTTCAGTACCACTCGGACGAATCATAACCCATTGGTCGTTGCCTAAATGGAACTTGAATCCGTCGGTATCTTCAGTCGACTCTACGTTGTATTTGCCAAATGCTTGATAACCGCCAGACTTACATTTTTCGACGATGGCAATTTTCAACGCCTCGTCCAAATGAAGATCGTAACGCTCAACGGCAAAAGAACCTACTAGTTCATATATTTCTTGAATTAAGTCATCAAGAGACTTGCCAGTTTTGGCCATGAATTCCCAAATAACAAGACCAATCCAAACGCCATCTCGTTCTGGGATATGTCCTTTAATGGCAATTCCACCTGATTCTTCACCACCGATTAAGACGTCGTCTTGAACCATAATGTCACAGATGTATTTGAACCCAATTTTAGTGGTCTGTTGCTCGAGGTTATATAAGTCACAAAGCTTTTTGATTTTGCCAGTGCAGCTAAAACTTGTAACTACTTTGCCAGTGAGTCCTTTGTGTTTGTGTAAATAATGAATTAACAACAAAATGATGTGATGCGAATCGATAAACTTCCCCGTGGCGTTATAAAGTCCAACCCTGTCGGCATCTCCGTCAGTCGCCAAACCACTATCAATATCACCAGCCATTTGAATCATTTCACTGAATTCTTGTAGGTTTTTGTGGATGGGTTCAGGTGCTTGCCCATCAAATCCTGGGTTGTGTTCACAGTGTAAGAAGGTCGCATCTGGCAACAACCTACGCACAATGTCTTGACCAGCTCCGTACATGGCGTCGTAAGCCAATTCTAAGCTTCCAGAGCGTAAGGTGTCCATGTCGAAACTTGCTTCAACGTGGTTGAAATACATCGACTCCATGTCAATGATTTCTATTTGTCCTTTTTCTTTAAAGCTTGTGTAATTCGAAGCGATAGAAGGAGTAACATCTTGAATAAGATCTTCAATTTTTTGAACTTCCGCTGGACTGGCTGGTCCGCCGTATGAAGCTTTTATTTTATACCCGTTATACGAAGGTGGGTTATGACTCGCTGTAATTACAATACCAACCCTTGCCTTTAGCGTACTTGCTGCTAACGACACCATTGGGGTGCTCACAAAGTGTTCTGCAACTAAACATTTAATCCCATTCGAAGCAAAGACCTCTGCTGTTGCTTCCATAAACATTTGTCCACCAAAACGACAATCGTAACCGATTACCGCGGTTGGGGTTAATTTTTCATCTTTTATCCATGTTGCAGTGGCTTGCGCAACTCTCTTAACATTGGCTACAGTGTAGTCTTTGGCAATAATTTCCCTCCATCCGTCGGTGCCAAATTTGATTTTGTATGTCATTAATTTCTATTGTCTTTTAAAGTTTTTGGTGGTGTGTAATGTATTTTATTCCAATCTTTTACATACAACGCAGATTTAATATCGTCTGCTTCATATCCGTAAATGGCCTCATAGTTCACCCTTTTTAACGTGTACTTAAACTCTTTTTCTTTTAAAAATTCAACGAGGGGTTTAAACTGAACTAAAATGCTTTTATCGTTGACTTCGGATACCGCCATTTCTGGCATCGGTACCTCATTTATATAAATGCGAATTTTATGAGGTGTGTACGATATTTGGTTGTTTTCATGTTTAACCCAAACTTCCGACACGTCGATCCTTGTAACCTTTAGTTGTGTATTGATGTCTAAATAGTGCACCGCCGGCGTTGCCGTTTCGTTGTAATAAATGTTTCGGTTTGCGTTGTAATAAGACTCTATCGCATGGCATATCCAGAAGTTTCCAGAAGAACTGTCTAATCCCGGATGGATAAAGTATTCCACTTCTTTGGTCGGAGTTATGACGTAACAATTTGTGTTAATCTTCTTAGAATTGAAGATGTCATTTTTTATATCGAAAGCAGCAGACGGGTTTTTAACCAAGTCTACATTCCCGAATTTAGCAATGTTAAAAAAGTATTTCTTACTCATTACCGCTTGCCAATAACTGAGATTAGATGACCCGTTAATATTGGTAGGGATGACTACTTGGCTCAAAAGCGTTTGCACATCAGCCGCATCAATATAGCCAAAGTTTACCTTGTTGCCTTCTTTGTTCCGTGCGAAGAACGAGAATCCCAATACCTGAAACTCAAAGTCCTTTTTATATAACTTCCAGTACTCATATATAAATAAGTCGTCCGCATCCCGGAATTGTAGGTCATTTTGTTGTTCTAAAAGTTGCAGAGCTTTTGGAGAAATATGAACCTTTTTTGCTGGAGAGTCCCACAGTTTTACCGTTTCGTCTAAGATGTACTTGTAAAAAAGCTTGTACGACCCTTCCACGATATTGAAACCAACGGTGTCATTCTGCTTGTGTTTGTTGATTTGGATAATAGTAGGGGTGTAGTCGAAACCAGCACCATACAGGGGTACAACAAAGCATAGCAGTAATGAACTGATTAGAATTCTAGTTCTCAAATTTGAAACTGTTTTTGCTTTAATCACCTTAAACGGACGCTTTTATTGTGTTTGTGCTACAAATATCATTCTAAATTAGACGAAAGCGTTTTCGCCTGTGATTTCCATACCCAAAATTAATAAATGTATGTCGTGTGTACCTTCATAGGTGATAACGGATTCAAGGTTGGCCATATGCCGCATGATTGGGTAGTCTCCAGAAATGCCCATGCCTCCTAATATTTGTCTTGACTCACGTGCAATTTGTAAGGCAATTTCGACATTGTTTCGTTTTGCCATACTAATTTGAGAAGGAGTGGCCTTGCCCTCATTCATAAGTGTGCCTAATCGCCAAGCCAATAACTGTGCTTTGGTAATTTCCGTCAGCATTTCAGACAATTTCTTTTGCTGTAATTGGAAACCACCAATGGGTTTGCCGAATTGCATTCTTTCTTTACTGTATTTGACTGCTGTTTGATAACAATCCATTGCGGCACCTATGACGCCCCAGCTTATTCCGTAGCGTGCTGAATTCAAGCAGGTAAGTGGCCCTTTAAGTCCTTTAACATTTGGAAAAATATTAGACTTTGGTACGCGCACATTGTCGAAAACAAGCTCGCCAGTAGCTGAAGCCCTCAAACTCCATTTTTTATGTGTGGTTGGCGTGGTGAAACCTTCCATGCCTCTTTCCACGATTAATCCGTGAACAACACCTTCCTCGTTTTTACCCCAAACAACGGCGATATCGCAGAATGGCGCATTGCTAATCCACATTTTAGCGCCATTCAAAATAACATGGTCTCCATCTTCTTTGATATTGGTTTCCATGCTGCTAGGGTCAGAACCGTGATTTGGTTCTGTCAACCCAAAACTGCCAAGAAACTCTCCTGAGGCCAGTTTTGGTAAATACTTTCTTTTTTGTTCTTCACTACCAAACTTAAAAATGGGATACATGACTAAAGAGCCCTGAACACTGGCAGTAGAACGCACGCCAGAATCACCTCTTTCTAATTCCTGCATCGCAAGACCATAAGAGATGTAGTCTAAACCGCCACCACCATATTCCGTTGGAATTTGAGGGCCAAAACATCCAATGTGTCCAAGTTGAGAAACAATGTGTTGTGGAAACACTGCTTGTTGACAGCATTCGTCAATGATTGGAGAAATTTCTTTTTTTACCCAACTGCGCACAGAATCACGAACAAGTTTATGCTCTTCGGTTAACAAACTATCCAATGCGTAAAAATCTGGATGCGTAAAAGTATCAACCTGATTATTATGAGCCTTAAGTGATTCAAAATCCAAATCCATGATGTGTTTTTAAGTAGATTTGCAAAGATAGACTTTCAATAGAAGTCGCCCTATTAAGCGTGTATGAATTCTACCACAGGTGTACTAAAAATTAACGATTATCGAATCTGGGCATACCATGGCTGGTACGAAGAGGAAAGAATGATTGGTGGTGAGTATGCTGTTGATGTGGCGCTAACCCTAAAAATAGAGGGTACATCCTTACAATTGTCAGACACCATTGATTACCAAGATGTTGTAAATTTGATTCAAGTAGTGATGGCGAAACCTTATAAGTTAATTGAAGAGAGTTGTGCTGGCATTGTGCAAGCAATCCAAGAGCATTCTTCTAAACATACAGCCATAAAGGTGACGGTCACCAAACTAAACATACCCATTAACAATCTTCATTCAACCTCTTTTACTTTAACATCATAATTAATGAGAAACATTGAAGTAGGCATTTTAAGCTTCTTAATTTTGGTCATCTCCTCATGTTCCACACAGAAAGGCGAGCAAGAGGAAGCGCCTGCGCCAGCGTACGTAATGCATGAAGAACTGATGACCAAAAATCCTAAAACGGGTCAGGTTGAACGCGAAAAACTGTGGGCGTATTTATTGAATCAAAAATCGACTTTGGGAAAGTCGAACGTGTTTCACAAGCGCGTGGTCTACCCAAATTCATGGAAACCGGTTGATGACTTTTTTGCCAGCTTAGCAGTTCAACGTTTGGTATACGACCCTAACAATACAAAGATTATGTATTTCTGTACGGGCGAAGGATGGAACAATGCAGACGCTGCAAGAGGTGCTGGTGTATGGAAATCAATCGATGGCGGAGAATCTTGGAACCAGTTATCGTCTACCTTAACAGATACATTTTGGTATTGTCATGACATGTTGATACATCCGGTGACATCAGACGTGTATGTTGCGACCCGAGAAGCAGGTATTGTAAGAAGTAAAGATGGAGGGAACAGTTGGGAAGTGGTGTTAAATGCCAATTTAGGAGCAGAGTCGAATCGTTCCACCGACCTAGATATTACGGCGGATAACGAATTGGTGGCTTGTATAGGTAATTTCTCAACTGATGGTATTTATTTTTCTCTAACGGGAAATCCGAATGACTGGGAAAAGAGGATGAATGGTATGACGACCAATAATCGGCGTATTGTGATATCTACCGCTCCAAGTAATGCCAATGTGATGTATGCTATTCCGACCAGCAGTGTGTCAGTAGATTCCAATCGTATACATGGGGTGTTTCGTACAAATGATAAAGGGTTGAATTGGACAATGACCAGCTTACCAGGTGGTGATCGTGACTTAGCTAAAAAACAAGGTTGGTATGACTTGATTGTCAAAGTATCACCCACAGATGAAAACGTAGTATTGGTTGGCGGACTGAATGTTTATAGAACGACGGATGGTGGCGATACTTGGGAGCAAATGTTTGAAGGAGACCGCAGAAAGAAGAGTGATTTACAGTATGTGCACGTAGATCAGCATGAGGTGTTGTTTAAATCCAGTGATACGGTGCTTTTGGGAAATGATGGAGGAATTTATAGATGTGACGACATTTTAGCGGATACGCCATATTTCTATTCCATCAATAAAAATTATAATGTTACACAGTTCTATGCGGGCGACATTGATGCCACTACAGGAAGTTCTTTCGTAATTGGTGGCACTCAAGATAATGGATCCTTGGGTTCAGAATCTGATGGCATTGCTGAATACCGTCAGTTGTCGTGGGCAGATGGAAGTTACTGTAACATCGATCACAAAGACCCTGATATTTTTTATACGACTACGCAGTACCGAAGGTTATACAGGAACAATCATGGCAAGATAGATACGTTGACCAATGACAACATTGTTAACAACAATACCTTGTTTATCAACCCAATAGAAATGGATCCGAATGATCCAGAGTTACTATATCAGCTCACGAATAGAGGTCTTTGGAGATTGCCAAAGGCACGAACTGCAACTGCGGATGACTGGCAAAAAGCTTGTCGAAATTTCGGTTCATTTTCGGCTATTGGAATCAGTAAGAGCGCCCCAAATACCGTGTTTTTAGGTCGGACCACAGGTGGGGTAATTTATCGAATTGACAACGCAAATACTTCTCCTGATGACTTTTTGCCAATCAATTGCGATCCCAGTGGATTTCTACCCGATGCCTATTGTCATAGTATTTATGTAGACCCAAACGACGTAAATCACGTGTTGGTTTCTTATTCTAACTATGGAGTAGAAAGCGCATGGGAAACAAAAGATATCCTCTCGGGCAATCCAACTTGGGTGAGTCATGAAGGCAACTTGCCGGATATCCCCATTCGATGGGCGTTATTACATCCAACAGACAAGAATGTATGTTACTTGGCTACTGAAGCTGGTGTGATGATGACCACAAAGCTTGATGGGCCAAATACAAATTGGGTTAGCGTGAACAATGGGTTGGCAAACTTAAAGGTGAACATGTTGCGCATTCGTGAAAGCGATCAAACATTATTGGCCGCGACACACGGAAGAGGCATGTTTACAGGTAAAATCCAAAATGACTATACCTTAGAATGGGAGGAGAGAGGACCACGAAACGTAGCAGGGCGGACACGAACCTTGATGTTCGACCCGAATGATCCATCTGGTAAAAAACTATGGGCCGGTAGTGTTTCTGGAGGTTTGTGGTATGTCCATAATTGGGATTCTGTCAACACCTCTTATGAAGTTTATGACGCTGAATTCTCGGTGCAAGTAGGACCTAATCCAGTCTTTAGTCCAAACCTGAATGTGTATGTATCCATCGATCGACAGCGAACCATCGATTTCACTGTTTACAGCCTAACAGGAGAAAAAGTGGCATTTGTTCAAAGCACTATGGCCGCAGGAAGTCATACGGTAATTATGCCAACTCAAGGTTGGATTCGCTCATCCGTTTACTTCCTCGTGGTAACATCAGAGGAAAATAAAGAAGTTTTTAGGGTGGTAGTGATGTAGGTTGATGGGATTGGTTTATGTGTTTTGTCCGGCTAGAATAATTAGTGGAGGTCCCGAGGCTTTACATCAACTAGTCGATGGCATCAATCACCTAGGCGGTAAGGCGTTTATTGTGTATGTTGATAATGGTGAAATATGTGATAGGAAGATTAATCCGCCACAACGATATCAATGTTACAAAACACCCGTAATCAATAAAAACACGATAGTCTACAGCAGAGAAAACCATTTTGTCGTTCCTGAGTCCATGCCAGAACTACTACAATATGTCACGACAGGAATGAAGTATTTGTGGTGGTTGAGTGTTGGTTTTAGACAACAGGACTTTGATTATTCAACGCTACGAGACACTATACACCTTTATCAAAGTGAACATGCCCGAGCCTATGTACAGACAATGGTCAATCCAACTGAGTTATTACCATTGTCAGACTATGTGGTTGCAGCACCTGTGGCACCTTCAGAGAAAAAAAATAAAATCGCTTTAGTTGAACGTAAATTGGATGCCAGGTATAAAGATGTTGTGGACGCCTTACAAAAGCAATTTGACGTACAACTGGTGCGAGGTCTGTCACGTTATAGACTAGCACAATTACTGAGTAGCTCTAAAATTTTTGTTGATTTTGGAAATCATCCAGGAAAAGATCGCCTGCCCAGAGAAGCGGCATTATTTGACAACATCATTATTACAAGTAATTTGGGTGCGTGTGAGAATGAAATAGATGTACCTATTCCCGAGAAATATAAACTGGACAACTCTGTTTCTTTTGAGAATTTAAATGCGCTGGTCCAATCATGTTTAACTAACTACACAGCGGTGAAGAAAGAGTTTGACGATTATCGAGAGGAAATTGGACAAGAGAAGCATGTGTTTTTCTCGGAGATAAATAGTGCATTTGGTTTAAACAAAACAGACGATGTCGTACAATCTCTCACTAAGAGACATAACCCAGTTACATCAACATTTCATGAGAGATTGTCAGAATCCACAGTGATGTTGAAGTTTAAGAAGCTGATAGAATATATTAGAATTGTCGTAATTAAGAGATCAAGTAGATGATTCATTGCATCGTAGTTGGGTATCATAAATGGAGGGAAGTTGAAGCCTTAGTAGGACAGCTAGCGTCACTCGAAATGGATGACGTTTGGATTCATTTTGCTGATAACTTAGGAGATAGTGAAATCATTAAACGCGTGAAGGTTTACCCAAATGTCACCTATTATTCTTTTCGCAATATAGGCTTTGGAAATGCGGCGAATCACATTCTACGATCTAATCAATGGCCTGAGGATAGTTTGTTTGTCATCATGAACGATGACATTTTATTCAAGGGTAACGGCTTTGGTCACCTAGTAAATACGTATAATAAAATTTCAGAACGACAAGATAATGTTGGAGTGGTCTCTCCGTCATTCGTGGCTTCACGAAGTTCAGAAGATTCATCAAGATATTTTCAGTTATCAAAATTTAATCAAGGTATTTATACGGAAATGATTTTTGGACCAGCTGCATGCTGGATGGTTAATTATACCTTTCTAAAAAAAGTGGGAGGTTTTTATCCTGGGTTTTTTATGTATGGCGAAGATTTAGAATTATTAAATAGGGCCAGTTATTACGGGTTTAAACACTATTTGGTTCATGATTCACTGGTGCTACACGATTTCGATTATCCGCCAAAAGATGAAAGTCTACGACTCATGAAAGAAACCAATCTTATAGCTGCGCACTATTTGGATTTGAATTCACGATGGAAGGGACATGTCTTTGCAACGAAAGGATTGATAGTTTCCTTCAGTAGAGGACAGTTTACACGATTTAAATTCATTTTTTTAGGCTACCTCCAGTTTTTTCTAAAGTCTGCGACGTTACGCCGCGCCAAAATGAATCACAAATCACCACAGGATTTCAGGTATATACAACCCTTATCTAGCAATATATAATTTGCCAAAACCATTGTTGAACAAGTGATCGGAACTGGTTTCTGATAATTCAACTTGTTGGCCGTTTGCTCTGATTTCAGCTTTATATAAATAGACGCCGTTGGCCAATTTGTCTCCAAAATCATCCGTACCATCCCAGCAATATTCGGTAAGATTATTCCCGATTCTCAATGGACCGAGCTCGTCTTGATCAATTTGTTTAACTAGGCGACCTGTTATGGTGTAAATGTTAATTTTCATTTGATCAGGAACTTCATTCCCTGTGCATGTGAACACAAATTTCGCACATGTTGTAAATGGGTTAGGGTAAGGATATATGTTGGTGATGGTTTGTTTGCTCTCAACTTTAAAGTTGATGGTGTATGATGGGTTGTCTGCACCATTTCCACTTTTATCCATTAACCGAACTTTTAGGGTGTAGATACCGTCTGGTAGGTTTTGTGTTTGGTAATTGACCACAGCTTTCTCTTTAGGTCCTGAGGAAGGAGTAAAGGAATACATTGGATCCATAATGGTTAGCGTATCAAACTTACTAGCCCCAGGGTATTTTAATTCGATGTGGAACAAATTAGGATCATCAATGTATAAATATTCATTTTCATCAACCGCTACAATAGATATTAGGGTATTGCCGCTGACAAGGTCGTTATTAAGAATGTGGTAGTTGTCGAAGGTGACATCAAATAAAGGGTCACGAGCGTCTTTGGTTACGTAAAATCGTTTGTAGTATAAGTTGTTCTTATATTCATTTTCAAGCACTTGTTGGTCGTGATTTGCCGTAACAAACAATTGGTAGTTTCCTGCCAAGTCGGTTGTTTCAATTGTGTCACGCAATGCTTTAGAGCCACCAACTGCAATTGAGGTAATATGCAGGGTATCTACAATGGTTTCAGTGCCATTTTGATGAACCAGTTTGACTTCGGTAGTAAATGGGTCGAATGTCAATTTTGAGATGTTTTCAAAAATGGTAGCAAAGTGGATGGACTCGCCTTGAGCAACGGTGTCCTTAGACAGTTCATCCATAGAGTCGATGTTTATGGTTCCCTCAGAAACGCCGGTATAATGAACTGTCCAACGATCGATGTTTGTAGGTGTGAAGTTCTCTGGATCGTGCAATTCCAACTTCATTTTCAGATACGGATATTGAGCAGCATCGATAGAAGATATATCAAAATCAGTACTGTCCACATATTTGAATAAGGTGGATTCATTTCCGTTTGCCTTTACCCCAATAACAGCAATGGCGAAACTATCTTTTCCAGAATCTTCATTTTTAAGGTCAAACTTTATCCTGCTCCAATTAGTTGCCGGACCAATAGTTTCCGTTGTTATTGAACCTGAAGTTGAACGTGGATAGATGTTAAAAAACATCTCATATGTTTGGTTAATGGGAGGAGTGACAGTATCACTGTAATCCGCATACTTCTCCAAACTCTGTACTGGGTCTCCTTTCGTTCCGAATAAGGCAAAAGGTTCTCCTTCTTTAACAATGCCCATACCAGTAATACCAAATTTGGCTAGTTCATCAAAAATCTCGATTTCCCATTGTTCGATGCCTGTGATACGGTTGTTGTGCATCACCAGGTGGTATCCGTCAGGGATGGTTTTCAAAAACTGTAAAAAGGAGTCACGGTGTTCTTTAACAGAAGTGTTGAATAGGTATACGCCCGTCTTTTGGTTTGCGATATAATATTCCTTTTGATTTTCTGGAGGGTTGGCCTGCCAATATGGATTGGTTGGATACTTTTGATTATAAAAGCTCTCGTAGTTCAACCTTTTTTCTGTGTCAGGGTGAAATGCCATTGCATGTACACCGTTTGGCTGATAATTGTACACAATATTCACTGCGCCACCTATTTGAATCCAATTCCAGTTGAAACCAGCTACTGGGAACCTTCCATTGGTCAAAATACTTAAGGAGTTCCCTGCTTTTCTAGTATAACTTAATTGGTGTGTAGAAGAGTCGAAAACCATAAAATCTAAAGAAGTGTTTAAAAGGTTTTCAAAATTGGCTTCACTCCAACCTACATGCTCTTGGTATAAATACGCAAAGGAGCCTACACTCCAATCACTTTCAACCGTGTCTTGCACTGTCTTGATACGATAGAAGTAATCAACCTTATTCTGTGGTGGCATTGGCATGCTGTATCGAAGGATATTCAGTGTAGTCGTAAATTGTTTTTGAATTTTTAATGCACTGGAGAAGTCTATGTTCGTATCCAATTCAATCACGACGTCGATACTGTTTTTATCTGAGTTGGAAATTTGGAACACAAATTCCACGTCACTCGTATTCACTATAGCATTTGGTAATGGATAGATAATCAATGGTTTTTTAAGTTCAAACAAGTGATCAAACGAGACAAGGTTGTTTGTCTCCCCGATGGGCATATTTTCTTGGATCTTGTTTGATGGGTCAATGTTGAAACCGAAAGTGATTAATCCAGATAAAAAATTTGACTTTTCAATCGTTACGCTTCTTTTCGCTTTGTAGTTTGGAATGTCAAACATGCCTCGAAACACTTCTTTGGTCTCACTGCTGTTGGACGCAGTTAATACCATTTCGATACTGTCTGTTGAAGTCTTACCAAGGTTCACCAGATCAAAATCGATAATAATGTCGTTGACGGCACTGAAGTTAGTAGACACTGCTCCATTCCGTATAGTAACATCAGGAGCAATCGGAGCATGAATCTTTAACGCAGGGTCTCCTTGATACACCAATTGTCTTGAATTAATAACGTTCAAATTGTCGCTTGGATTCTGGTATTTTTGGATTGTCGTCTTAATGGAACTACCAACGCTCTGACCATACTGGTTTTGTAACAGTTCCGTATGAAGGATTTTGGTATAGGATACTAAAGGAGACGTATAGCCTAAACCAGTACCAGCAATCCAGTTAATGGCGCCCTTATTTTTTGCAAAAATGTATTTTTCACCCAATGAGGTTTGAACATAGGAGTTACCCAGAGCACAGCCATTAAAGACGAATAGCGGGTATTTGCCTTTGTTCTGTAAGTCTTCTACTTCTCCAATATTGACATCTAAAATTTCTGCCGACCCGTGACCGAAGTAGTTAAATAAATTAGCTCCTCTGTTGATTTCGGATTGTATGCCATCAATGAGTTCATCCGTAACCGTAGTCGATTCGTTTTTTGAAAAAACAACACGTTCTACCCCGAGTAATGTGTCTTTTGCTATATTGTAATATTGGTCTACATAACCGTTAAATGTAGTATTTTTACTAGCATCTTTACCACCAACTACTTGGATAATCTTCTTATGCCATTCTTCATAGGTGGCAGATTCATGATCTATTACTTTGTCTAAATAATTGGTGATGTCGTCATTCGACTTTGCCGCTAACCGACCAATAGGAACTCTTATGGATAGGTCTGATGCGTCTAAAGAACTGACAAAAAGGTAGTCTGACGGCGGATTCCCAATTGTCGGAACCAAATCGACGTTATCTCTAAGGGGGCGATTAAATCTAATGTTGGTATATACTTGACCTTTACCTAGCAACAAAATATTCTCCAAAGGTTCATTTAAATCATCTAAAAAATAGTTGATGGCATTTTTTACAGCCATCGGATGGTGATACCCATAATAGAATAAATCATATAAGTCGGAGGCATATACCATTTGTACCGTATGACTTCCACCATTTATAGAGGATCGGTAATTGCTATACGCATTAGCTCCTGAGGAAAGCCGTTTGTTGGTGATAATCAGGTAATTTGCTTTAGTGGCCGTGTATTGAACAAAATTTGTTTTATTAAGATCTACTACTGATTTAGCATCCGAACCATCAACGATATATAAGTCAAGATTGCTTCCACCTTTCGCATTGAATCTTAAGGTACTGCCATTTAAATTTCCGACAATTCGATTGTCATTTGTTCTGTCGTAAATTATTGGCGTTGATTTAGAAGACGCGTAGTTGCTAAATTCAAAGTAATTGATGTTAGATGGCGAAGTAAACCGTAATGTAGATGTATTTAATAAGTCGAAGGTTCTAGGGTACCGTAGTTTAAAATATGGAATGGTGTGATACGAAAGTGGTCTGTTATTTATGTCTGTTTCTCCCATATATAGTGTCGTAGTAGTCGACATTTTTGACGTAGGGATTGTTATGTCGGAGAAATCGAATTTTATAGTAACATAACCATTGTGCTCACTCAACTTGAGTAAGTCGGTTTTTGTTCCAATAGCCACACCAAAACTATGGTTGAAGCCGTTGTGAAACTCAGCTGGGTTGTTTCTACTTACTGCCAACACTTCTAATGCCGCATTCGGTCCACCTGTGAATACCCCGGGCGTTTGAACCTGGAATTGTTTGAACGTGTTATCACGTGAACTGCAGAAACCTTCACCATAAACATATTCACTGTATTGTTGCTCGAGGTTGTTATTACTCGGAATACCTTCGAAATAATCTTGGCTGTAACTCTGAATTATAGTGTGCAGAAAGTAATTGTCTTTTGGTTTGCCAACAAAGTTGGGGTCATTGTAATCCGTGATATGGCTGGAAGATGGTTGTGTGCCCCATGTCAAAAAGTACACAGAAGAATCAGCATATAAACTGTGATAAGGATTGGTTTGTAGGTTAGGATCTTTATATAATACAGCATCTAAGCTACCATCATTGGATTCACCGATGAATTCGATAAAATCGGACGCATCAAAGCTTCCATCGGCTTCGCCAGAAACATATATAGAAACCTCAATGCCGTTTTTAAAGACGTCAATATTTCTAGGGTCAATAGAGTTTACAGGTATTCCAGCGTCCAACAGGGTTTGGTGACTTATGCGATAAAGTCCTTCCGACCCAATTTTGAATTTGTAATAACTCTGAGAATAGTCTATCCACTCGCTACCATACGTTTGCGCATGGCTAGAAAAGGTAAAAAAAAATGCTTGTTAGTAGTATGGCAAAGCGCTTCATCTTTCAAAAATGTAGTTTACCTACCAAACATACGAAAGACAAGCGGTTAAGCTACCCGCATCGCAGTCCATCTTGTCTATTATTATAGAAAAATGATTGAATTTTGGATTCGAGAATTTTAGTCCATTTCTTGGACAAGAACTTTAGTATTTTTGCCTCAAAGCTCAGTATTATGAAAAAGGTTGTGGCAAATGCAGAGATCGCTGTCAAGGATATAAACGACAATGCGGTGTTAATGTTAGGAGGCTTTGGCCTATGTGGGATTCCTGAAAACTGTATTGCTGCATTGGTCCGAAAAGGGGTTAAGAACTTAACGTGTATCAGCAACAATGCTGGAGTAGATGATTTTGGCATCGGCTTAATGCTTCAACAAAAACAGGTTAAAAAAATGATCAGTTCGTATGTTGGTGAAAATGCTGAATTTGAACGTCAATTGTTATCAGGTGAACTAGAAGTCGAACTCATTCCGCAGGGAACATTGGCGGAAAGATGTCGAGCTGCCGGTGCAGGTATTCCCGCTTTTTACACGCCAGCAGGCGCCGGAACTGAGGTCGCTGAAGGCAAAGAAACGAGAGAGTTTAATGGTAAGACTTATCTGTTAGAACACGCTTTTGAACCTGATTTTGCTCTTGTAAAGGCTTGGAAAGGAGATACGGATGGAAACATCATCTTTAAGGCCACTGCTCGAAATTTTAATCCCATGATGGCGATGGCTGGCAAACATACCATCGTGGAGGTAGATGAATTGGTTGAGCCTGGAGAGTTAGATCCTAACTTTATCCATGTCCCAGGTATTTTTGTGAACACCATTTTTAAAGGAACGAACTACGAAAAACGCATCGAGCAACGTACCGTTCGTAAAAGTTAATCTACTGATTCTAATGGTTGATAACCAAAAATAGTCAACCACATGCGTTCCATAAGAAATCCATGCTCAGGCGTTTCCAGTAAAAACCGCATCATCATTTCATAAGTTTCCTTTTTGTGTCGTAAAATCTGTTCTTTACGAACCGAAAGTATGCCGCCATAACTAAAATGTATGGTTTCTATTTCATCTATGCCAATACTTCTGCAGACGAACCGGACACTGTTTTGATGGTGTTTTTGAATTAAAGAAAGACACTGGATCCCAGGATCACTGTACTGATATGGACTGATGACGTTAAAGCGACCATCAAGTATTTCAGTATAGTATTCAACACCATTAGTAGAAACCATGTGTTGATTGAGTATTTCCTGGGGAGGTATTCCTGATTCGAATTCTGGTCTGTTTCTAAGTTTAGGGTCTTTCGGCTCCAGATAGCGAACAGACAAAGGTTGGACCGGAAGATGAGAGTCCATTTGCTTTATGGAATCTAAAAATTTTGGTGCATGAGGAAATGGATCTGCTTGTGTAAATAGTATTCTGTCAGGAAGATTGTCGTAATTAGAAAGAATAAAGTGTAGAATGGTATGGCCTTCGCGTCCAATATTTACCAAGTTATGGGTTTTTAAATTGGTAGGGAGGTTTTTTCGACCTTTATTAAATATGATATATGGAATGGAAAGTTCATTACACCATGACACGTCTTCATCAAACCTGGCAACAACTACTAGTTGTTCACTAGGCAAGTTCATCATTTCGCTTGTTTTATTTGTAAGGTATCTTCGAATTCGGATGTTTTCGAGGACGTTTATCCAAATCTGATTGACTTTGTTTGTTATCCTTTTTATCAAATTCTAGCTACGTTGTGATGTGAAATTAACTCAATAGTTTCTACTTTCGTGAGGCTCAAGAAGATTCAAAGAATTAATAATGCTTACAAAAGAACTCATTGCCCAGCGAATTGCAAAAGAATTAAAAGACGGTTACTACGTCAACTTAGGAATTGGTGTGCCGACCTTGGTTGCCAACTACATTCCTGATGGGATGAACGTAACCTTGCAATCGGAAAATGGATTGCTTGGCATGGGACCTTTTCCAACCGAAGAAGAAGTAGATGCGGATTTAATAAATGCAGGAAAACAAACAGTAACAACCTTACCAGGATCTGCTTTTTTTGATTCGGCAACGAGTTTTGCCATGATTCGCAGTGGTAGAGTAGACCTTACTGTTTTAGGGGCCATGGAGGTGAACGACCGTGGAGACATAGCCAACTGGAAAATCCCAGGTAAAATGGTTAAAGGTATGGGTGGCGCTATGGACTTAGTCGCCTCAGCTAAAAACATTATTGTTGCCATGATGCATACCAATAAAGCGGGTGAAAGCAAACTACTGGACGAATGTACCTTGCCAATTACGGGACTGGGCTGCGTTAAAAAAGTGGTTACCAATTTATGTGTAATGGACATTACTGATAGAGGCTTTGAACTGAAGGAATTAGCACCAGGCGTAACCGTAGACATGGTAAAAGAGGCAACTTTAGGCCGTCTCGTAGTTGAGGGGGAAATTCCAACAATGGACTTGCAAAAAAATCATATCTAAACCGCATAGAAAGGTGTTGAACGGCTTATTTTTGCGGCAAATTCTAAATAAAAAAGTAAATGAAAGTAACGGTAGTTGGAGCAGGAGCAGTAGGGGCAAGTTGTGCAGAGTACATTGCCATTAAAGATTTCGCATCAGAAGTGGTGTTAGTTGATATCAAAGAAGGTTTTGCTGAAGGTAAGGCAATGGATTTAATGCAGACTTCTTCATTAAACGGTTTTGATACTCAAATTACAGGTGTCACCAACGACTATTCTAAAACGGCAAATAGTGATGTGGCAGTTATTACAAGCGGTATTGCTCGAAAGCCTGGCATGACAAGAGAAGAATTGCTTGGCATAAACGCAGGTATTGTAAAATCAGTTGTTGCTAGTCTGTTACAACACTCTCCAAACGCAATTATCATTGTGGTAAGTAACCCAATGGATACGATGGCATACTTAGTTCATCAATCTACAAATATTCCTAAGAACAGAATCATTGGAATGGGTGGTGCGCTAGACAGTGCGCGATTCAAGTATAGATTGGCAGAAGCATTAGGTTGCCCAACCTCAGATGTTGAAGGTATGGTAATCGGAGGTCATAGCGACAAAGGCATGGTGCCACTTATCGAAAAAGCAAGTCGAAACAGTGTAAACGTTTCAGAATTTTTAGATGCTGACCGTATGTCACAAATTGTAGAAGACACTAAAGTAGGTGGAGCCACTCTAACTGGTTTGTTAGGAACTAGTGCTTGGTATGCGCCAGGTGCAGCAGTATCTGAGCTTGTAAAAGCAATTGCATTGGACTCTAAAAAAATGTTCCCTTGTTCTGCCCTATTAGCAGGTGAATACGGCTTAAGTGATTTGTCAATAGGCGTTCCTTGCATTCTTGGAAAGAACGGTATAGAGCAGATCGTTGAAGTTTCATTGTCAGAAGCAGAAAAAGCAAAAATGGCTGAAAGCGCACAAGGCGTAAAGGCAACAAACGCTTTGTTGAACGCATAAAACGAAATAATATTTAAATTAAGTCTCGACTTCGTCGGGACTTTTTTTTGTCCCGTCACAGGTAATCACCAGGGTGAAGTGGCGTATGAATCAACTGCTAAAACTTACATTTGCGGCCATGACCCAAGAGAAAAAATATGATTTTCTTATCGTAGGCGCAGGTCTTTTCGGATCTGTCTTTGCTCGCGAGGTCACAGACGCTGGTTATTCTTGCCTAGTCATCGACAAACGGAATCACATTGCTGGGAATTGTTATACTAGGGAAGAAGAAGGAATTCAAGTCCACCAGTATGGTGCCCACATTTTTCATACGAACGATGAGAAGGTATGGACATACGTGAATCGTTTTACCAAGTTCAATAAGTACCGACACATGGTTGAAGTTAATTTCAGAGGGAAGCTCCTCTCTTTTCCCATAAACTTAAAAACCTTGCAACAATTGTATGGAGTCAATAATGAAACAAACGCGGTCAAGCATCTAGAGTCTGTTCGTGAGGAAATTACTGGTAAAGACTTTGAATCATGGGCCAAGCAGCAAGTTGGGGCCGAATTATATGAGATTTTTATAAAAGGATATACTGAAAAACAATGGGGGCGACCTGCCTCAGAGTTGCCAAGCGCTATCATCAAACGCATTCCAATTCGAACTACAGCAAATGATGATTACTTCGACGATACTTATCAAGGCATTCCGATTGGCGGGTATACGTCATTGGTCGAAAACATGCTTTCAGGCATAGATGTACAATTAGGTGTCAATTATCTTGATAACAAAAAGGAATATGATAACATGGCAAATTCCATTGTCTTTACTGGACCCATCGATGCCTATTATGGGTACCAATTTGGCGCTTTAGCGTATCGCGGTTTGAAATTCAAACAGCAAACCCTGGAGACAGACTCTTTCCAAAACACTGCCGTTGTTAATTATACGGAAGCGGAGATTCCTTTTACTCGAATTATTGAACACAAGAAATTCGATTACCAAAAATCAAATAAAACAATTGTAACAAAAGAATATCCCACTGAATGGTGTAAAGGAGAGGAGCCATTTTATCCCATTAATGATGCGGCAAACAAAACACTTTACGAAAAATATCGATTGTTAAGCAATTCGGAACCCAATGTGATTTTTGGCGGACGTCTAGCAGAATATAAGTATTACGATATGCACCAAGTCATTGCCTCCGCATTAACAAAAAGTGCATCTACAATTAATTTCCTCAAATGACCTACGGCGTTCGCATGATGATTTGGGCAGGGCTAACCTTTGCCATGATGAATGTGGCTGTGAAGTTATTGCCAAGCATTCCCTCTTCAGAAATAGTGTTTTTTCGAGCCATGGTGTCGTTGATTCTTTCGGCATACTTCGTTAGAAGAAAACGAATTCCTTTTTTTGGATCTAACAAGAAAGTTTTATTACTCCGCGGATTTTTCGGAACCACAGCGTTAATGCTGTTTTTTTATACCATCCATGTATTACCCTTAGCATCAGCCATGGTCATACATTATTTATCGCCCATATTTACGGCTCTAATAGCTCACTTTTTCTTAAAAGAACGTCTACGGTTTAGCCAAGTCTTTTTCTTCATTGTGAGTTTTGCCGGCATTGTCATCATGAAAGGGTTTGACGAACGTCTTGATTGGCTTGATGTCGCAGCAGGAGTGGGAGCAGCCCTTCTAAGTGGTGCAGCCTATAACTGCATTCGCAAGCTTAAGTTTAGTGAAGACAGCCAAGTGATTATCCTCTATTTTCCTATGGTGGCATTTCCTATCACATTGGCTTATACGCTGCTAGGTCCAGGCTGGATAACTCCCAATATGCAAGAACTCGGCTTGCTGATATTAATCGGGGTGCTAACACAAATTGCCCAATACTTTCTCACGCGTGCCTACCAATCTGAAATGGCCAATAAAGTCGCGGCTGTATCTAACTTAGGAGTGATTTACGCCCTAGCAATAGGATATTTTCTTTTTAGTGAAACATACTCAAAGCTTACCATTGTCGGTATGCTCATGGTGGTAGCAGGTGTGATTTTCAACGTTATGTTTAAGTCGAAACTTAAACCTACTTCAAGTGGTCGTTAATGAACCGTAAAATGTCAGCGGCGTAGGCCATGCCTTCTCCGTTCATCGGACTATGATCTGAAAATTCATACATCACCAATTCTTTGTCAGTTGTGCCAATGAGTTTCTCTGCATCATACCCCAATTGTGGCGGAACGACGAAGTCATATTTCCCCCAAAGAAGTAAAGTCGGAAGTTTAATTTTATACAAACTATCAGTGAGTGCAATGTCTTCAATACCACTTTCAACCAAGCCATTGGCGGTGATACTTCCAGTTAATGATCCAGAAACCATATCCACAGGATTTCTAAACGGCATTCTAAATTCATCATCACCAGCCGTTTTGAGTTCACCAATTAATTCACCTGCCTTGTGACCATATTGGTTTATTTGACCTCCTTCGTCTTCACTAATATTCAAGGTGTCAACACCATTCGCAAAGTCTACTATTTCTTTCCAATCACTAACGTTGTTTCCTTTGTCCAATTCTGCCTGACCAATGGTTTGAAACATTTTGATAGCTTCAATATTCAACCTTGGAATGTCATGTGCTCCATTAGATTCAATCCAGCCATTGAATTGTGCTTGCCGTTTCTCAGACATCATGTATTTCGTCCCATATGTGCCACCCCAACTATGACCGTATAAAAAGAGGTTGATGTCCTTACCATATTGATTTTTAAGTAAAGTAACAAGTTGGTCTAAATCATCGAGAAGTAAGTCCATGGTAAGATCTTCTGGGTAGTTATTCCCCCTTGAATTGCCCTGGCCTCTTTGGTCCCAATACACAACAGCTATATCTTTTTCTAAGTCTTCAACATATCGACCACCACGGTATTCTAATCCATTTCCACCTGGTCCTCCATGAAGTAGAATCATAAACTTGTTGGAAGCCATATTGCCATAGACATACGCTGGCATGTCGGCACCTTTATGCCTCAAGTACAAGACATCACCTTGTTTTATGTCAACATCGCCGCAGCCAACTGCCATCAACAAAACGGTAATCGAAAGTATATAATTACGCATTGCTTTGTTGTTTTAGATGTAATCGGATACCAAATTGAAGGTTGAAACTCGGCACAACACTTTGGTTGTAAGGCATGAGGAAAAAGGCTTGTGGTTTTAAATAAACCGAAATGGGATTAGGCCTTTTCTTTAAAAAATCTCTACCCACGCTGTATGACAAGGATGGAGCGAAATAATTTTGTCCGGCGAACCTAACGCGCATTACTTCACCGTCCTCGATTTTGAAAGTCTTCCCAGCATTAAAACTTCGGACATAATGAATGCCCAAACCAGTTTCGAATTGCCAGTTGGCCGGTTTCATTCTATGTCGTTGTCGAACAATCTCACAGCCCAAACTGAAATTGTTTTGGGTGCGGATCTGGTTGTAATAGGTAAATTGAGGTAACAGAATATTTTGTTTGCCAATGACCTTCTCACCTTTCTTTTTGTTTTTGGTAATGGTTTTGTAAGTCAAGACTTGTGGTTTGGCAATTGAAATACCAGGATGACTAAAGTTGTGGTTGACGTACGAAATTCGGTAGGTTTGTGCCCAGCTGATTGAGACAAGGCAGCAGCAAAGGAGTGTGGTAAAATATTTCATAAACAAAAAATCCCGTGCTAGTCAAGCTAACACGGGACAAAATAAAGGTTTTAATCTCTTATTTAACTGCTTTTACTACTTGAGCAAAAGTTTCAGGATGGTTCATCGCTAAATCAGCTAACACCTTACGGTTAAGTTCGATGTTGCTCGCTCCAGCTGCTCCCATAAACTTAGAATAACTCATTCCGTTTAATCGTGCACCTGCATTGATTCTTTGAATCCACAATCCTCTGAAGGTTCTTTTCTTCGCTTTTCTGTCTCGGTAAGCGTAACCCCAACCTTTTTCAATAGCGTTTTTGGCTACTGTCCAAACATTTTTTCTTCTGCCAAAATAACCCTTGGCATGTTTCATCATTTTTTTTCGACGGCGTCTTGCCGCAACTACATTTACTGAACGTGGCATATTTTATAATTTGTGACCGAGGCGACCAAATTTTTGATTCTTAGGCCTGGCCAGGTTAAACATTATTTACTTTCCAATTCTTAATAAAAACTTTACGTTGCTCTCATCAACTTTTGAAACCAAACCACTATACGTAAGGTTACGTTTTTGTTTAGTCGTTTTCTTGGTCAAAATGTGACGCTTGTACGCTTTGTTCCTCTTAATTTTACCAGTACCTGTAAGCCTAAATCGCTTTTTTGCACTGGAATTTGTTTTCATCTTAGGCATCTCTCTATTTCTATTTTTTAGGTGCTAACATTATAATCATTTTCTTCCCTTCCATTTTTGGCATTTGCTCAAGCTTTGCACAATCCTGCAGCTTTTCAGCAAATTGTAATAATAGAAGTTCCCCCCGCTCTTTGTGTACAATTGTTCGTCCTCTAAAGAAAACGTACGCTCGTACTTTATTTCCTTCTTGCAGAAACTTTTCTGCATGCTTTCTTTTGAACTCTACATCATGATCGTCCGTATTAGGGCCGAACCTGATCTCCTTTACAACAACTTTCTGCTGCTTAGACTTGAGTTCTTTTTGTTTCTTCTTCTGCTCGTATAAAAACTTATTATAGTCTAGAATCTTACAAACCGGAGGCTTAGCGTTAGGAGATATTTCCACCAAATCTAGCTCGGCTTCAACAGCCATTTTTAATGCTTCTGCTAATGGTACAATCTGTGGCTCTCCGTCGCCAACAAGGCGAATTGGGTCAACTCTAATGTGTCTGTTAATCCTGTGGAGGGCTTCCTGCCTTTTTCTAGGCCCTTTTGCTTTAACTCTTTTCAAAAATTTCTAATCGACTAATGTTTTATTAAAATACGTTACAAACTCATCTTGACTCATTGTTCCAAGGTCTCCTTCTTTGTGCTTTCGGACTGAAACCGACTCATTATCAGCTTCTTGCTCTCCGATTATCAACATAAAAGGTATCTTTTGAACCTCCGAATCTCGAATCTTTTTTCCTATTTTTTCGTTCCTGTCGTCAACGAAGCCGCGAATATCGTGATTATTCAGATACTTTAAAACTTTTTGACAGTAATCATTGTATTTCTCACTGATTGGTAAAATGGAAATTTGTTCAGGACTTAACCATAATGGAAAATCACCAGCACAATGTTCTATCAAAACACCAATAAAACGCTCCAATGAACCAAACGGTGCACGGTGAATCATCACCGGTCTGTGCTTCTGATTATCTGCCCCAACATATTCCAATTCAAATCTTTCCGGAAGGTTGTAATCTACCTGTATCGTTCCCAATTGCCACTTTCTGCCAATTGCGTCTTTTACCATGAAGTCTAGCTTCGGACCATAAAAGGCAGCTTCTCCATATTCCGTTACGGTCTCTAAGTTACGTTCTTTGGTTGCTTCAATAATGGCCGCTTCAGCTTTTTCCCAATTTTCATCCGAACCAATGTATTTAGATCGGTCTTCTTTATCACGTAAGGAAATTTGTGCTGTAAAGCTGTCGAAACCTAATTTCTTAAAAACATATAATACCAAATCAATCACCTCAATAAATTCAGATTTGATTTGATCTTGGGTACAGAAAATATGTGCATCATCTTGCGTAAAACCTCTTACTCGGGCTAAACCATTCAATTCACCTGATTGCTCATAACGATAAACCGTACCAAATTCTGCGATACGCATTGGTAATTCTTTGTACGAGTGCGGCTTGAATTTGTACACTTCACAGTGATGCGGACAATTCATCGGTTTTAACAAAAACTCTTCATCCTCGTTAGGTGTTTTAATAGGTTGAAATGAATCTGCACCATATTTCTCATAGTGACCACTGGTTACATACAATTCTTTCTTACCAATATGAGGAGTGACCACAGGTAAATAACCTCGTTCGATTTGCGCCTGTCGCATAAATTTCTCCAAACGCTCACGAACCGCTGTTCCTTTCGGTAACCATATCGGTAGACCTGCACCAACCTTCTCACTAAAAGTGAAAAGCTCCATCTCTTTTCCTAGTTTCTTATGGTCGCGTTTTTTCGCTTCCTCGAGCATGTGTAAATGCTCTTTTAATTCTTTTTGTTTTGGAAAAGAAACGGCGTAAACACGAGTCAATTGCTTGCTAGTAACATCACCAAGCCAATACGCGCCAGCAACTAACATGAGTTTCACTGCCTTGATTTTTCCCGTACTTGGTATGTGCGGACCTTTACACAAATCTGTAAAATTTCCTTGCTCATAAAAAGTGATTGAACCATCTTCAAGCCGCTCTAACAAATCTAGCTTGTACGGATCTTCCTTCTTTTTGAAGTACTCAATGGCCTCAGCTTTTGAAATATCTATTCGCTTGTAAGTATTATCCTCACGAGCTAATTCCAACATCTTCGCTTCAACTTTTGGAAATTCAGTCGCAGAAAATGGTTGGTCACCAAAATCAATGTCGTAATAAAAACCGTTGTCGATTGGAGGTCCAATACCCAACTTGATTCCAGGGTATAATGCCTCCATCGCTTCAGCCAATAAATGCGCAGAACTGTGCCAAAAGGTAGATTTACCTTCATTGTCGTTCCACGTTAATAATTGCAAGGTCGAAGATTCTTGAATAGGTCGCGTTGCGTCCCAAACTTCTCCGTTAATCTTTGCTGCTAATACGTTTCTGGCTAAACCTTCACTGATGCTTAGGGCAACATCCATAGCTGTCGCGCCTTGTGGGAATTCCCGAGTACTACCGTCGGGAAGCGTAATAATAATGTTGTTCAATGTACTTTTTGTTATGCCTTCAATCCTTACAAACGGCGACAGGCGTGTTACTTATTTTGTATTCTTATTAATGCTTGTTTCGCAAGGTCAAAATTGGGGTCAACCTGTAAACACCTGTTGTAATGTTCTCGAGCCATGTCATGCATTTTTTTGCTTTCATGACTAAGTCCCAACATATAATGACCTTTCGCAAATTCAGGTGCAAATTTAATCGCAATACGAAAATGTTCGATCGCTCGGTCATAATTATTTCTTTCGAGCAACACATACCCCGTATTATAGTACGCATAATAGTGTTGTGAATTAATATCAATGGTCTTTTGATAATTGACAATAGCACTGTCTGACATACCCATACGCTGATAAATTAATCCGATTGCGTAATGGGCTTCGTCGCTAAATTCATCCGCTAAAATTGCGTTGCGGAAATACGTAATTGCAATGGTATCATTGGTGTTGGTATACAACTGACCAAGCTGAAACAAGGAGTTGTAATGGAATAAATCTATCTGTACCGCACGCTGAAATGCGGTAATCGCGGCAGAAGTATCCCCACGCTCTTTTAGAACCATTCCTTGGTAAAAGTGACCTTCGACGTTGGAAGCATTTACTTTTTCTAATTTTTTAAAAACATTTAAACTATTGTCGAATTGCCGTACAAAAAGATAAAACTGACCAAGTTTGAGCAAGGCATTTTCGTTTGTAGGCTCAACCTCCACTGCCTTTTCATAGTCAGTTAACGCCAACTTAGTTTCATTAAGCGCCATATTTACTTCAGCCCGACTCACTATATATTTGGCGTTTGTCGGAGCCATTTCGATGGCAGTGTTTAAATCAGCTAAAGCCAGTTTGAATCTCTTTGATTTTACCAGTTCCATTCCACGTTGATATCGATAATCGACGTTCTCAGGATATTTGTCAATCCGCTTTGACCATTCTTGAACCGCCAAACTCAACGTTGTGTCTCCTAACAATGGATCGTCACTACTGGAACCAAACCACCCACCACAGGATGTAAGACCAATTGTTAGACCAATGATGAGGAGAAAGAATATCTTATTTTTTGCCATTTTTATTATGGGTCGAATTTCGATAATTTTGACGACTAAAGAACAGAAACCTCATGCCTTTTTACCACCGTTTAGGAGAGATCCCACAAAAGAGACATACGCAATATCGCAAACCTGATGGTTCGTTATATGCTGAAGAACTGATAAGTACTGAGGGTTTCTCGAACATTCTTTCCTTGGTGTATCACTGTCATCCTCCAACGCTTGTTAAAGATATAGAGGATCCAATTGATAAACGTCCAAAATATGTGGTTGAAAATAACCTACGACATCGCAGTTTTTTGACCTTTAATACAAAGCCCAACGCCGATTACATCGAAAGCCGTGTTGTGTTAATGGGTAACAGAGATTTGCTGATTACTTCTGCCGCACCGTCCAAGAGCATGACAGATTATTTCTTTAAAAACACGGATTCTGATGAAGTGATATTTGTTCATGAAGGCAGCGGAACTTTAAAAACCATTTATGGTCAAATCACATTTGGCTACGGCGATTATCTGGTAATCCCTCGAGGAACCATTTATCAATTGCATTTTAAAGACGCGAATAACCGTTTGTTTATCACTGAAAGCTTTACACCTGTCTATCCACCAAAAAGATATCTAAATAAATTCGGGCAGTTTTTAGAGCACAGTCCGTATTGTGAACGTGACATTCGTCTACCTGAAAACCTTGAAACCCACGATGAAAAAGGGTCGTTTAAGGTGATGACCAAAAAATCGGGATACATCTTTCCTTACACCTTTGCTACGCATCCATTCGATGCTGTAGGGTGGGATGGATATGTCTATCCTTACGCCTTTAATATTGATAATTTTGAACCGATAACAGGTCGTGTTCATCAACCACCACCAGTGCATCAAACCTTTGAAGGACACAATTTTGTGATCTGTTCGTTTGTGCCTCGTTTGTACGACTACCATCCAGATGCCGTGCCAGCACCTTACAACCACAGCAATGTCGACAGCGATGAAATTTTGTACTACGTCGACGGTGACTTCATGAGTCGCAAACACGTGGAACGTGGCATGATTACATTACATCCAAAAGGTATTCCGCACGGACCTCATCCTGGTACCGTCGAAAAAAGTATCGGTCAGAAAGAAACCAAAGAACTCGCGGTGATGATTGATCCTTTTTACCCATTAAACATTACTGAAGAAGCAATGGCGATGGAGGACAAGAATTACTGGAAGAGTTGGGTGGAGTAGGTTAATGTCTGCATTATTGAATGTCTGAATATTTGATTTCAGATCGAAGATTTTCCTATGTCGTCATTCAGAGCTTACGACGGGCGGAGTAAGCGAAGAATCTCATTTCAGCTAACAACCAACTGCTAAACGCCAACAGCTAACGTATTTTTAATTAGCCAAAAACGCCTTCACCGCAATCCAATACTCCGCATGATCTGCTTCAGAAGTCCAAAGAGCACTAGAGCCGTGACGACCAGTTCCAGTTGGGGTAAACTGAGTTTTGTCCGTAGATTTTATATTGTCGAAAATCGCTTTGGTTTGACCCGCTTCACTTTTTGAAGATGTTAAAAAGGAAGGTTTGTCCAACTCTTTCACAGCATTGGCAACACTTACTCCGGTTAAATATTCACCAGGACTAAACGACAACACCTTACTCACTTTTTCGTTTTCTGCTGCGATTTTTAATGCCAACGAACTGGAATACGAGCTCCCCCAAAGAATAATATTCTGATTATAATGTGCGGAGTACTTTGTGATAGCCGCTCGGATGTCTTGCTCAGCATCTAAGAAGGTTTGTCCTTTACCTTCTGCTTTTGCTTTTGCAGCAGTTTCATTTTTAACGCCATTCACTGCATTTCCTGATCGTTGATCTAAAGCAATACAGTTAAAACCTAAGCTATTGAGTGTTACTGCAATTTCTTTGTATTCACCGCGGCTCCATCCAGCTTGGTGACACAATATAATGACAGGTTTAGTGCTGTCTACGTGATATTCATCTGCCGTCATTTCCAAACCATCTTCAGAAGTAAAAGTTACTGTAGCGGTATATGCTGTGTCTGTATCTATGACTGTGTTGTCCGTTTTTTCAGCAGGTTCAGCTTCTGAAGTGCATGAAATCATCGCTAAACTTAATAGTACTGTGAATATCATTGAAGTATGCAGTTTCATTTCTTTTTTCTACGAATATACCCACCAGAAGGTCTCACCCGTCATTTTTAAGTTAGATATTAAATACCTTCGCCGCATGCGAAAACTGAGCATTTTACGGAAAGTGTTGTCTGGTAGTTTTGTGCTATTTGTTCTTTGGGGTTTGGGTCCCATCATTCTGGAACTCTTTACAAAATCAAAAAGCGCTGATACCATCGGTTTAACAATCTTATTGTTGTCGATTACCTTAATTGCCCTGTTTTCTCTATCTCTCTGGCTGCCCTCTGAAAAAATAAATACCTCTGCCCTCATTAAGTGGATGACGATAGTATTATTCATCCTAGCATCTATTGCCATATTCATTTTTGTCTACTCAAGTTGGATGTTGCTAGTCGTTTTTTTAGCCGTGGATTATGTCTGGATAAGACGGCTTATTAAAGGTGAGATGAAAACAGTCATAAATCTAACCTCCCTCACGGTCGTTTCTTTTTTACTGGCCATCTATCTCTTTTTTGTCTTGGTGGTTTAATCGTCACAAAATCAGAGTGTTGTAGTATGAGTGTTTACAACCTGTTTTAAACTAATCAACGATTCACGATTCTTTCATTTGCTGTTAACACAAGCGTAACATAGCCTTATGACGTTTGCACCAACAAAAAACGAAAGAGTAAAATGATTACATCTAAAATGAGCCTGATTGCATTCCTAATGATGTGTTTAGGCGGCGCAATGTTAACGTCTTGTGGCGGTGATGAAAAGCCAATCACGACTGAGAGCACAAAGACATTGTATGAAGAGTCTACTGTTCTTGATGGAGATGGCAATGTTATCGAAAACATAACCACCATTACAGATCGAGGAGAAGGAGTTGGTACCATGACCTTCACAAAAGACATTACTTGGGTATTAAACGGTTTGGTATTTGTCAACTCAGGTCAAACTTTAACCGTAGAGCCTGGGACCTTAATTAAAGGTAAATCAGGTCAAGGCGACAACGCTTCAGCATTAATTGTAGCCCGCGGCGGTATGATCATGGCCGAAGGAACTGCTTCAGAGCCAATTATTATGACGTCTGAGACTGATGGTGGTCAATTGCCAGCAACAGCACGTGGATTATGGGGTGGACTGATTGTACTAGGAAATGCAGGCTTGAATAGCTCTCCCGGTGAATCTGCCATTGAAGGTATTCCAACCTCAGAAACTAGAGGTTTATATGGAGGCGACAATGACGCTGACAACTCAGGTAAATTAGCTTATATCTCTATACGTCATGGCGGAACTGATATTGGTGCTGGCAACGAAATAAACGGTTTGACACTTGGTGGTGTCGGACATGGTACTTCAATTCATCACATCGAAATTGTTGCCAACAACGACGATGGTGTTGAGTTCTTTGGAGGTACTGTCAACGTAAATAACATCTGTATTGCGTATTGTGGTGATGATAACGTCGATTACGACGAAGGTTGGAGGGGAAAAGCTCAGTTCATCTTTGTGACTCAAGATCCAGCTTCTGGCGACAGAGGTGGTGAACACGATGGTGGAACTGACCCAGAAGATGCGCAGCCTTATGCAACACCAGTTTTTTACAACTGCACGTATATGGGTAACGGTGGTAAAAGAGCATTGACTTTTAGAGACAACGCTGGAGGCGAATACCACAATTCAATTTTCTACAACTGGGATAAAGGTGTAGACATAGAAGACCTACCAGGCGATGGCGAAGATTCAAAGAAAAGATTTGAAGCCGGTCAGTTAAAAATCGTAGACAATATCTTTTACATGGTAGCAGGCGATGACGTTGCAAAAATTATCCTAAGTGCAAGCTCGGACGCTGCTTTAGCCGATAAAGACTTAAATGGAACTGCTAATTCATCAGGAAACAAAGTTGAAGATCCAGGATTGGTTGGCGGTATCCCAACTAAAGATGTAACTGCAACTGGTCTTTCAGGAGATGGTTTTATCAAAAACGTAACATACAAAGGTGCTTTTGAGCCAGGTATAGATGCTTGGATTAAAGGTTGGACCAAAACCGACGCTGATGGCCTTATCAAGTAACTATAAAGTACAAACTCAATAAACCTGCTTATGCAGCCCTAGATTATTCTTGGGCTGCTTTTCAGGTAAAGGTTTTTAATAAAAAGGAATACGTTAAAAATGAAAAAAGGAATATTATCGCTGGGCTTAGTACTATTAGGACTGCTAGGTTACAGCCAAAATGGAACAGTGAAAGGGACTGTGACACAAGAAGAAGATGGCCAACCAGTATTTGAGGCTTTTGTCAAGATAATCGGTAGCGAAACAGGCACAATTACAGATTTAGATGGAAACTATTCCATCGATTTCGCACCAGGTATTTACACCGTCGAAATAACACATCTAACTTTCACCACAAAAACATTCACAAACATTACCATCACTGCAGGGAGTGTTACTGTTGTTGATGCCAAAATGGGGTATGGAGAAGCCAGTACTTTAGGCACAGCAGACATATCGTTGAGAAGAAAAAAGGCGGAAGGTGATGATGAAATACTATCACTTATGGCGAAACAAAAAGTAGTTATGAGCGCCATAGGAAAGGAACAAATGACCAAACAACAAGCGACTTCTGCAGGAGACGCTTTGAAGCGTGTGACAGGTGTTACCGTGGAAGGTGGTCGATACGTTTCGGTTCGAGGTCTTGGAGATCGATACAGCAAAACTGTTTTAAATGCATGCGAAGTTCCGAGCCTAGATCCTGACCGAAACTCTGTGCAAATGGACTTATTTCCGAGCAGTATCATCAGCAACCTTCAAGTGTTTAAAACCTTTATGCCTGAATTGCCAGGAGATTTTTCAGGTGGCTTAATCAATATCGCTACCAAAGAATTCCCAGATTCGATGTCGTTACAATTTAGTGCATCAATAGGAGGGAACTCACAAGCTTTGTTCAACAAAAACTTCATTACTTACACCGGAAGTTCTACGGACTTTCTAGGTTTTGATAATGGCTTCCGCTCAATGCCAACAATGGCTAGTCAAGGCGAAGTACCCAATGTGAACCCAAATCCAAATGCCGATAACAGCCAATTAGCTGCTTTGTCTAAAAGTTTTGGCACAGACAACTCTGTTCGGACAACCACGGGAGGTGTAAATCAAAGCTATTCTCTCAGTTTTGGTGATTTGAAGAAAATAAAAAATAGGCCGTTTGGATATTTACTTGGTGCTAGTTATAGAAGAAGTTTTAGTTTTTATGAAGATGGTGAAGTTGGACGTTACAACGCAGTATCGTCAACAGACCTAAATCCTCAATTTGATTTAAGAGATGTAAGTTCCAACGACCGCGTGGTTACTGGCCTTTTTGGAAATTTTAACTATAAAATAAATTCCAATAACAAAGTGGGTCTAAACGTCATGCGCAATCAAAGTGGTGAAAAAATTACCCGTGTGTTGTCTGGTCAATGGGCTGAGGACGGACCACTTTCTGAGGATAGAATATTCAATTCTCAAACGCTTCAGTATTTGCAGCGAACTTTAACCAATGTTCAGTTGAAAGGTGAGCATCAGATTGCTGGGAAAGACGATAAGGAACTTAAAATAATCTGGATATCGTCTCAAACCTTCTCACAACAAGATGAACCAGACCTGCGCTTTTTTGCCTATGACTACGTGGTAAGTGGTGGAGACACCAATTATGCTATTAACAAAGCGGCATACAACACACCTGCTAGGTATTACCGTCAAATGAATGAACTGAACTGGGACAATAGAGCGTATTTAATTGTGCCGTTAAAACGTCGGTTCAATAAAAAGTCGGAGTTTAAAACTGGTTTTTCGTATTTGTATAAAAACCGTGAGTTTAGAGAAACACGGTTCGACTATGCCGAGGTAACTGACTTCAACGGGAACATTAATGAGTTTTTCTCTCCTGAAAACATGTCGATTGAACAATGGCCCTCTGAAAACCCAAATTCATATACCTACGTAAAAGGTCACCCAAGAGGGAATGCCAAAAACAGTTACAATGGTCAGCAATCGGTAATGGCTGGATTTGCGCAAATCAATACACCTTTCATCAATAAGAAATGGAACTTTACTGGCGGATTGAGAGTGGAAACTACGAATGTGTTGGTTCAATCATTGTTGCCTTCAGAACAAGATGGCGTCTTGGATAACGTTGACTTCTTACCATCGTTAAACTTTACATACAATTTTATTGACAAGGTGTTGGTGAAGGATGATCCCACAACACGACGTATCGGGAACTTACGATTCGGTTACTCACAAACGTTAGCACGACCAACGTTCCGAGAACTTGCACCGTTTCCTTCGTTTTTCTTCACAGGAGATTATGTGCTCATCGGTAATCCTGATTTAAAAAGAACCCTTATACAAAACTTCGATGTGCGATATGAATTGTATCCGAGTCGTGGACAAAGCTTTTCCGTATCAGGATTTTACAAAAGCTTTGAAAATCCAATCGAACAAACCCAAAACCCAAAAGCAGCAAACACAGAAATCACATACAAAAATGTGGGTAATGCAAGCCTATACGGCTTTGAGGTAGAGTTTATTCAAAGTCTTTCGTTTATTACGTATCGCTTAGAAAACTTCAAGTGGGGGCTAAACGGTTCCTTGATTAAAAGCCAGGTAAAGGTAGACAGCCTTGAGTATGCTGTGCGAAAGGAAATTGACGAAAACGCGTCTGAAACAAGACCAATGTACAGTCAGTCACCTTACATCTTCAATTCATATTTGAATTTTGAAAATGACTCAAATACCTTTTCAGTAAACATGAGTTTTAACATTTTTGGTAAACGTTTGGCTTTGGTGAGTCAAGGTGATTTGCCAGACGTGTATGAAATGCCAAGGCCTTCGCTGGATGTGACCATGTTTAAATCATTAGGTGAAAAATTCCAACTAACAGGATCTATCAAAAACATATTAAACCCACGCGTTCGTTTGATTCACGAATATGCAGGACAGCAATATGTGTATTCAGGGAACAACGCCGGTATCAGCTGGAGTTTCGGATTGAAATACAAGATATAGTCTTTCGAAAGAGAAGATTCCTTTTTATACATATTCCTATGCGGAAGCTACTGTCTTAACCGATGGTAGCTTTTTGCTTTACAGCCTTTATTTACTGGTGTTTGCAAAAGAAATAAATACTGATTTTTTAAGCAGTTAAAAGCCTACTTTTGCGGCTTCAAAAAAATACCCATGCAATCGATACGTAACATCGCCATTATTGCCCACGTTGACCACGGTAAAACAACCTTAGTCGATAAAATTATTCAAGCAAGTAAGCTGCTTGACGACAGAAAGGAAGTAACCGAATTGTTACTGGACAGCAACGATCTTGAAAGAGAACGTGGTATTACCATTTTGTCGAAAAACGTTTCGGTTAACTATCGCGATACAAAAATCAACATCATCGACACTCCTGGTCACAGTGATTTTGGTGGTGAAGTTGAACGTGTTTTGAAAATGGCCGATGGCGTTTTGCTATTGGTAGATGCTTTTGAAGGTCCAATGCCACAAACGCGATTCGTTTTAGGAAAGGCGATTGAATTGGGATTAAAACCAATCGTTGTTATCAATAAAGTCGACAAAGAGAATTGTAGACCTGATGAGGTACAACAAGATGTATTTGAGTTGATGTTCAACTTAGATGCGACTGAAGAACAATTGGATTTTGTAACGATGTTCGGAAGTTCGAAGCACGGTTGGATGAACCTGGATTATAAAGAAGAGACTGACAACTTATGGCCATTAATGGATGCCATCGTTGACGTCATTCCAGAAGCGCCGTATAGAGAAGGAAGTCCACAAATGCAGATTACTTCTCTTGACTTTTCTTCGTTTAAAGGAAGAATTGGCATCGGTCGCGTATATCGTGGTGATTTGCACGTTGGTAAAGACTACATGCTGTGTAAACGCGACGGTGTTCAGAAAAAAGTAAGAATTAAGGAACTTGACGTTTTCGTTGGGTTGGGTAAAATGCCTGTCGAAACAGTTCGGTCAGGTGATATTTGTGCGATTGTTGGACTTGAAGATTTCGAAATTGGGGATACGCTCGCCGATTTAGAAAATCCAGAAGCGTTAACCCGAATTAAGGTCGACGAACCAACCATGAGTATGTTGTTTACCATCAACAACTCGCCATTCTTTGGTAAAGAAGGAAAGTTCGTAACGTCTCGTCACTTACGTGATCGTTTGATGAAGGAAACAGAAAAGAATTTGGCTTTACGTGTTCAGTTGACTGACACAGAAGACAAGTTTGTTGTTCACGGACGTGGTATCCTACACTTAAGTGTTTTGATTGAAACCATGCGACGTGAAGGATATGAATTACAAGTTGGGAAACCGCAGGTAATTTTAAAAGAGGTTGACGGAGAAACACAAGAACCTTATGAAACTTTGGTAATCGACGTTCCAGAAGAATATTCAGGAAAAGCGATTGAATTGGTAACGATGCGTAAGGGTGAGTTGTTGGTCATGGAACCAAAAGGTGATTTACAACACATCGAGTTCGACATTCCATCTCGTGGAATCATCGGTTTAAGAAACAACATGTTGACGGCAACAGCTGGTCAGGCAATTATGTCACACCGATTACGTGGTTACGGTCCAATTAAGGGAGATATCCCAACAAGAGCAAAAGGTTCTTTGGTGAGCATGGAACAAGGTCAGGTGTTGGCATACTCTATCGATAGAGTTCAAGACAGAGGCCGATTCTTCGTAGGTCCTGGCGATAAAGTGTATAAAGGACAAGTGGTTGGTGAGCATACGCGTAACAACGACTTAGAACTAAACTTGATAAAAGGAAAGAAAATGTCCAACGTTCGGTCTTCTGGAAACGACGACGCAGCGAAGGTTTTTCCAAAAATTGAATTCTCACTTGAAGAATCAATGGAATACATCAAAGAAGATGAGTATTTGGAAATCACTCCAGAAAGTCTTCGAATGAGAAAAATATAAGCAGGTAGTTTACCTGATTCTAAAAGGAGCTTCATGGAAGCTCCTTTTTTTTGTCCTGTTATTTGCAAAGTCCGTATGGTTCGTCTGGGCTAAGACCGAATATATTTTAACTTCGCAGCAATAAGAATACTATGAACGTAAGAGACCTTGAACCTAAAGCAGTTTGGAATCATTTTGAAGATTTAAACGCGGTTCCTAGAGCATCCAAAAAAGAAGAAGAAGTGATTGCCTTTGCCAAAAAATTTGGTGAAGACTTAGGATTTTCAACCTACGTAGACCACGTTGGAAACGTCATTATAAAAAAACCAGCAACGCCAGGGATGGAAGACCGAAAAACGGTTATCCTGCAAAGTCACTTGGACATGGTGCATCAAAAAAATGCAGACACGGATTTCGATTTTGCAACGCAAGGAATTCAGTCTTACATCGATGGTGATTGGGTAAAGGCGAAAGGAACAACACTTGGTGCTGATAATGGCATGGGTGTAGCCGCAATAATGACCTTGTTAAAGGCTACCGATATTGCACATCCTGCGTTGGAAGCTTTGTTTACAATCGACGAAGAAACAGGCATGACCGGTGCCATTCATTTGGAACAAGGAAAACTAGATGGACAAATCCTATTGAATCTCGATACTGAAGATGACGACGAATTTTCTATCGGTTGTGCAGGAGGAATTGATACCAACACAAAGAAAAGCTATAGTGAAGTTGACAGCGCTGGAAGTGTTGCCTATAAAATTACAGTCAACGGTTTAAAAGGTGGACACAGTGGTGTGGAAATCAACTTGGAACGCGGAAACGCAAACAAGATTATGAACCGATTGATGCACAATTGCACCAACTTCGGACTACAAATCGTCGATATCGATGGAGGTAGTTTACGAAACGCAATTCCCCGCGAAAGCTTCGCAACGATTGTGGTGAATAGCAAAGACTATTTAACCGAAGCGAAAAATCGTGTTGAAGGAATCAAATTTGATTACCAACACGAAGAACCAAATTTAAATATTGAGTTCACAGAAGTGGCTGTGCCTTCAGATGCGATGTCGGTTACCGACTCAGCTGAATTGACTGAAATCATCTACGGCTGTCACAATGGAGTATTTAGCATGAGCCGTGCTATCGACGGACTAGTAGAAACCTCAAGTTCATTGGCTAGGGTGGTTGTGAAGAACGGAGTATTCACAACACAGAGTTTACAACGTAGTTCGTCAGAATCAGGAAAAATGGATGTGGCACACACAGTTGCAGCACCATTTAAATTAGCTGGATGTGACGTAGAGCAGGGTGGAAGCTATCCAGGTTGGACGCCTAATCCAAATTCGGAAATATTGGATTTAATGGTTGCCAAATACACACAACTTTTTGGAGAGGAACCTAAAGTGAGCGCTATTCATGCTGGTTTGGAATGTGGACTTCTAGGAGAACGCTACCCAGGTTTGGATATGATTTCTTTTGGTCCAACGATTAAAGGACCACATAGTCCGGATGAACGAGTTGAAATCAAATCAGTTCAGAAATTCTGGAATTTCTTGGTCGACATATTGAAAGATACACTTAAGAAGTAGTGCTTTGATGCGTCAATACTGCATGGTATTGATGGGTCAATTTTGTTCTATCTTCGGCGTGCTCAGTCACAGGGCTTTCTGAATGAAGATTGTAAGCTATAAAATTGAAACAATTGTTTTAGCGGTAATATCCATTATCGCGTTTTGTGGCTTCTATTATATCGCTGGATTGTCGCCTGGAGTGGAAGGTGGCATGGACAGCTACAACCACTATCTAATCGCTAGATTTTCGTGGATACACCCAAAAGAGTTGTTGTTAGATCAATGGGGAAAGCCTTTGTATAACATCTTAGCTTCACCATTCGCACAGTTTGGGATGATGGGCGTAATCGTTTTTAACATTCTATTACTCATCGGCACGGCGTGGATGGCTTATTTCACCGCGCGTAAACTCAACTTCAATTTTGCTTGGTTGGCCTGGGTGTTTTGCTTTGCCAGTCCCATTTGGTTCGACAACACCATCACTGGTTTAACGGAACCATTAAACGCCTTCTTGTTGTTGGTGGTTGTGTATTTGTTTGTTTCAAATCGCGTCATTACAGCATCCGTGATCGCTGGATTTTTACCTTTCGCAAGATCTGAAGGATACGTCATCATTGCCGTTATCGGTTTCTATTTGTTGTTCGTTCATAGAAATTACAAAGCCTTCGGTTTGTTATTGGTGGGTTCGATTGTGATGAATTTTGTTGGGTGGATGGTAGAAGGAAATCCACTTTGGATCTATGACACGAATCCCTATATCAAATACCAGATTGAGTCAACTATCAAGAAGGAAAACATATGCGGCAGTGGTGAATTGTTGCATTATGTGAAAGCGTTGCCATACGTAATGGGAAAAACGCGATTGAGCTTTTTTGTGATGGGTTTAGCCATCATTTTATATCAATATATCCGCAAGCCAGGAGAAGCCGTGTATCGAAATGCCTTCTATTTGTTTGCTGGCATCTACGCCCTCTATTTTGTCGTACACTCGTTAATCTGGTACAAAGGCGCTATGGGAAGTTGTGGATATGCACGGGTTTTGGTTGTGATTGAACCACTTGCAGCCCTGATTATAGCGATGTCGGCAGAAGTGATTTTCTCGTGGCTGACAAAAATCATTCGAGGCTGGAAGCAACAATTTGTATGGCTACTTGTTCTACTAATTGCAGGGTATGCTTTATACGAACCGATAAAGATATACGGTCACAAGTATCCAATCGATATCAGTGACGAGCAAAAGTTGTTTGTGGAAGCTGCTGATTGGTACAACCAACAAGACTACGATGACCGCATGAAGTATTTCTTGTATCCTTATTTCAATATTCTCACCGATATTGACCCCAAGGATACAGACCACTTTATTGAGATGTGGAGCTTCGACCATCGATATGCGCCAATAGGCAGCATTGTCATTTGGGACGGGCACTTCGGACCAAATGAAGGCAACGTACCACTTGAGTTGTTGCAAGAGCATCCAGACTTTGTGGAGATAAAGTCATTTTACCCAGCGCAAGCGTTTAAGACATTAAACGATTATAACTTTGAGATTCACGTGTTTGAAAGAACGGGTGATTCGATGCTAGAATAAAAAAAGAAACTATGAAAAACCTATTATTTGTATTGCTCGGACTTGGTATCTTGGCTGGTTGTAATGACGATCCGGATCCAATCGTTAAAGAAACACCTATTGAAATTACCATCCAGCATCTTTGGAATAACTCCGATTTTACTTTGAACAACTGGTACGTGACGGCACAATCCGACAGCTTTAAACCAACCACTTTAAATTATCACATCAATCACATCGACTTGCTAGACCAAGACGGTATATGGGCACAAGCCTCAGAATGGGAGTTGGTAAACTACGGCAAAGACGGTGATAAGAAACTAACACTTACAGGTGTTTCTGACCGAAGCTTCTCGAAAATTCGGTTTACAATTGGCGTTGAAGATTCTTTGGTGAATCAAAACGGTGAATTGAATGATGATTTCACAGACCCAATGTATTGGGGAATGGCAATGGGGTACATCAACCTAAAGCTTGAGGGAAAAAGAATGAAAAGCGGAACAGAAGGCAATGTGTACTTCCATATTGGTGGATATGCAGGCGCGAACCAAACCGCTCGTAACATTGAATTAGACCTTCCAAGCAATGTCGAGATGTTACTGGGTAGCAACCTTGTTACCGTAAAAATGGATGTTGAAGATTTCTTCCATTCGCCTAATCCTATTATGCTGTCAACTACCAATGATGTGCAAACAACGGGTTCTACTGCGGTAATGATTTCGCAGAACTGGGATTCGATGTTTACGATTGAGTAATTCTTAATTCTTAATGTTGAATGGGGATTAGTATAGCCTGCATTGAGTCGCGACGTATGCCAATAGGCATTAGCCACTAGGAATTAGGAGTTAGGGTTTAAAAGTCGGCTGTTGGATGAACATTCCTCGCTATCAACAACCCTCCTTGAGATTGCCTTCTGAATGACGAGTACGTTAATCTGCAATCAACAATATGATTAACAGATAGATCGATTAAAAATTAAGAATTAAAAATTAATAATTACTCCGTCTCCGGCATCAAAATCGAAATCACCACATCCTCTGTAATGTATTTATTCGCAGCGTCTTTTATGTTTTGTGCAGTGACAGCATTGATCTCAGCTTCCGTGGTTAAGATGTTTTCCAACGGCATGTCGTAATACATGAGGTTGAAGATGTTCGTTAACCAATATCGGTTGCTTTTTAGGTCTTCTTTAAGTTCTAATTTTTGCGCTTCTTTGATTTTGTCCAGTTCTTTTTTATCCGGTCCATTGGCTAACAGTTTATTCACTTCTTCAAGCGCGGCCTTTTTCAATTTGTCCACGTTTTCTGGACCACATGGGAATGAAATGGTAAAATGATACACGCCGCTTGGATATTTAGTTGCGTAACTCGACGCACCGACGCCATAAACACCGCTTTCACCCTCACGTAAGTTCTCAACCAATTTGATGGTTAGAATTTCTGCAGCACATTTCAGATAATACGCTTGTTTGTCGTCGTACTGCGCCTCTGTTCTATAACTAATCTCAACGGAACTTTTTGGGTCTTCACCCTTGTTATACACCATTTCATTTCGACCAGATAAGTGTTTGTAGTCATGGGCCACGTAGGATTCTTTCTTACCAGTAGAAGGCAATGAAGCCAAGTACTTTTTGGAATACTCAATGATTTGGTCTTCGTCTATCGATCCAATAAAAATGAAAGTGAAATCACCAGCATCTGCGAATCTTTCTTTGAACAAGGTATACGCCAAATCGTAGTCTTGCGAACCAAACTCTTCAGCGGTCGGAATCGCATTGGTAAATCTCGGGTTGTTCACTTGAGCCACTTTGGCTTTCGCGTTTAAAAACCAATATTGCGGTGTGTTCAATAGGTTGCCATAGAACGCGACTTGTTTGTCTACATACGCCTGATACGCCTCAGCATCTTTGTTAATCGCGGTAAAGTTTAAATAGATTAATTGGAACATGTCTTCTACATCACTGTTGACAGACCTACCACTAAATCCTTCATAATTTCCGCTTATAAAGGGAGAAGCTGATACCCTTTTCCCCGCCATAATCTTCGTCATGTCGTTCTGGTCGAAACCGTTTAAACCAGCATCGGTTATTCCACTAAAAGCGAGCTTTACTTTGTTGTATGTCTCGTTGTTGGTAATTAGCGACGAACCACCTGGACTATACGCCCGCATCAATACTTCGTTGTCGTTAAAGTCGGTTTTTTTGTAATACACCGTAGCGCCATTTGATAAAACCAATTTGGTCATGCCCAATGAAGCCATTTTCTCAGTGGATGTAATTGTTCCCGGTTCAGGCAACAAAGTCATCAACGACGAAGCCGTTTCACCTTCACTATACGGTTCCAACGTTTTACTTTTAACGCTCTTAAGTACTTCTAAGATCTGCTCTTTGGTAGTGTACTTGTTTTCTGGGTTTTCTGGACCCGTAAATACCACAACTCGGTTGTCGTCATGGATAAACTGCTTTATAAGTTTATTCACTTCATCTACCTGAATGCCTTTTGAAAGCGCTGTGACAGCATTGTATTCCCATTCGATACCAGGAATCATCTCACCTTCTAAAAAGTGACTCACATATTCCCAAATTAGTTGACCAGATTCTGTTTTGTCCTTGTTTTTATATTGGGCTTCGTATCGCGACAACAAACTCAGTTTCACACGCTCCAATTCACTCTCTAAAAAGCCATATCTAAGTACTCTCTCGTTCTCTGTTACCAATGTTTCAAATGCTTTAAGCTGATTAGCTGCGTCCGTCATGGCGAAGCTTTGGTACGACTTTTTATTTCTACTCCAATCGCTGCCGTGGAACGAATATCCATAATTGAACGGTGGATTTGGGTTATTCGCGATTTCACGAAGTCGCGCATTGATCATGGTATTAAACAAACCAATCACTACGCTTTTTCGATAGTCCTCAAGGGTCGATGCTTTTTTAGCATTCCCTTTGTCTTTGTACACCAATTGCACCTGCGAAAACGACGCTTCTTTGTCGTGCTCAACAGCAATAAAGGTCTGGTCGTGGTCAGGCACAAAGTACTCTTGACGCATCTTATAGTTTTTTGGATTCGTATAGCTCCCAAAATGTGCTTTGATCTTTTGCTCCATTTCATTTACGTCAATATCGCCCACCACAATCACCGACATTAAATTCGGACGATACCATTGCGTATAAAAGTCCTTTAATTCAGCGTGATCAAAGTTTTCCAACACTTCTTTTAATCCAATTGGCAGTCTGTCGGCATAATGAGAGTTATACATCAACAACGGAAGATATTTATCCATCATGCGCTTGTTGGCTCCAAGTCCAAGACGCAATTCTTCAAGAACAACTCCACGTTCTTTTTCTACTTCTTCTGGAGTCAACAAGTTGTTAAACGCCCAATCTTCAAGTATGTCTAAACCTCTTTCTAGCTTGGCACTGTCGTCGCTTGGAATCGGCAATATGTACACTGTTTCATCGAAACTGGTATAGGCATTTAGGTGTTGACCAAATTTAACTCCAATACTTTGCAGGTAATCTACCAACTCATTGTGTTGAAAATTCTTGGTGCCATTGAAGTTCATGTGCTCCATAAAGTGCGCCAAGCCACGTTGTTTATCTGTTTCCAAGATGGAACCAGCATTTACTACCAAACGTAATTCCACTTTGTTTTCAGGCTTTTTGTTGTGTTGGATGTAATAGGTCATGCCGTTTTTAAGCTTCCCTATTTTGACATCTTTATTCACAGGTACCTTACTGCTTAATTTTGTGAAGTCCTGTGCCGATGCGAATAGACCCGATACGAGTAAAAGAACGATTGCAATGTGTTTCATAATGATCTTGAGTTTACTATTAATAGATGCGTCAGTTTGATTGAGCCAAATATAAGGTTTTGCCGCATTCTTGTCTAGGTCATATGTCTCGTTATGTCGATAGTTTATCTAAAACATATTGTGTCATTGTCGTACCTTTCCTTTTTAAATCTCATAGCTTAAAATGAAAATAAATTCAGGACGATTGGTCGTTTTTAGCATTGTATTTATACTGGTTACGGTGATTGGGACTTTGTCGCATGAGTTGGGACATATTGCCGTAGCCAGAGCGCTTGGCTACCATACGACGCTCCATTACGCAAGTATGAATTCATATTCAAGCAAAATGATGAAGCTAATGGACGACCGAATTAACTTCCCGGATGTTCCTGAACTCACCAATAATGCCGCCTGGGAGAAAGCGTCATTTAAACCTGAACGTCATCGACTTTGGATTACGATGGGTGGGCCAATACAGACCATGCTTACTGGCATGTTGGGACTGTTCATTCTTCAAAAACGTCGCAAAAAACGACGATCGCGACCCTTTAAGTTTATCGATTGGTTGGCTGTTTTCCTTGCCTTATTTTGGTTAAGAGAAGTGTTCAATTTAGGCGCAACCCTTGTGTATGGTTATCTCAAAAACAAACCCGATTACTTTGTGGGTAATGGTGATGAAATCAAAATATCGGATGCGCTGGGTTTACCGAGTTATATGATTCCTGTGATTTGTGGCGCCATTGGACTCATTATATGTGCCATTGTCGTGTTCAAATACGTTCCCAAAAAAGACAGACCTACTTTTATGTTAAGTGGGGCGGTTGGAGGAGGACTAGGTTTTTATCTGTGGATGGATTTGGTTGGACCGATGTTATTGCCTTAATAATACGAGTCTAGTTCGTTCTCTCTATTGGCATCTAACCGCAACAACAAAAACAACAAAACAGTAAACGAAATAAGACTGGATCCCCCGTAACTAAAGAATGGCAAAGGAATACCTATCACTGGCGCCAAGTTAATCGTCATGGCAATATTGATGAGGAAGTGAAAAAAGAGCACACTGAGAACACAGTACGCATACACCCGACTAAACTTACTCCGCTGCCTTTCGGCCAGCATGGAAATCCGGAGAAACAGCAAAACAAAAACGATGATCACTACGGTGCTACCAACCCAACCAAATTCTTCTCCAATAGACGTAAAGATAAAATCTGTATGCTGCTCAGGGACAAAGTCGCCTTTGGTTTGTGTGCCTTGTAAAAATCCTTTCCCCCAAAAACCACCTGAACCGATGGCAATTTTAGATTGGTTCACATTATAGCCCAAACCTTGTGGATCTTCCAGCAATCCCAACATGACTAAGATTCTTTTTTGTTGGTGTTCTTGCAATACATGAGTAAAGCCAAAATCAACAGACTTGGTGAAGCCAATACAGACCAAAACAATCAACCATAAATATTTCAACCACTTGGTATTGGTGTAAATGAACGCCGTAATGATGCCTCCCACAATAATCAATGCCGCCACCAGTGCAAGAAAGCCAAAGGCAAACGTCAACACACTCAGTGCCACAGCAACAATACCGATGAGTAATACGGTTCCAGACAATCCTTCACGATACAATACCATGATGAACGAGAAAAAAACCAATCCCGATCCAGCATCTCCCTGTAACACAATTAAAGCAATCGGCAATAAGATTATACCTGCCGTGATGAGCTGATATCGTCGACTCTTCATGTCGGTATCAATATCACTCACATACCTGGCCAAGGCCAATGCCACACCAAACTTAGCGAACTCTGCTGGTTGTAGTCTAAAACTGCCAATGGCAAACCATGAACGTGCCCCATTGACGTCCTTCCCCAAGAATATGACGAGGATCAACAAGATTATCCAGAAACCAAAAACGGCGTATGAAAAGACTTCAAAAAATCGGACGTCGATCAGAAATAGAACGGCTCCAAGCGTTATCGATACAGCTATCCAAACCAGTTGTTTGCCATATTGAGTCGAGAAGTCGAAACTAAAATTGCTGGAACCATGGGACGACGAATAAATAGCCAAAAAACCACAGAACACAAGGATGAGGTACAACAAAAGTGTAACTCCATCCATTCGTGATTGTCCGTATATCTTCTCGCTCATTGTCTTATTTAGGAATGGCCGTTTCCATCATTTTCTTTTCTAACTCTGGCCGCTGACTCACTGTGTCGCGGTTGATGTATTTCTCAATCATCAGCGTACAAATCGGTGCCGCCCATGTCGATCCATATCCAGCATTTTCCACAACTGTGGCTATGGCAATTTTGGGATTGTCTTTGGGTGCAAACGCAATAAAGATACTGTGGTTTTCACCATGCGGGTTTTGAACTGTTCCCGTTTTACCACAAATGTCAATGCCCGGAATCTGAACATACGCACCTGTTCCGTTTAACATCACATTGCGCATTCCTTCAACAACTGTGGTGAAGTGTCTGTTCTCAACACCTACTTCGTGTTTAGAGGTAAACGCCTCAGGAATTTGTTGTCCTCTGATAAAATGAGGCGTATAAAAATAACCTCTATTGGCCACCATGGCCGCCAAGTTGGCCATTTGCATCGGCGTTAACAGCAACTCACCTTGTCCAATCGACATAGAAATAATCCGTACATAATTCCATTTGTTGTGTCCGTGAATCTTATGGAAATAATCGGCGTTTGGTACGTTACCCGGCTTCTCTCCGCTAATATCCGTACCTAACTGCATGCCCAGTCCCATTCGGTTCAAGTAGCCCTTCCAGTTGTTATATCCTTCTTCAATATTTTCGAATCGATCTTGATGTAGAATTTCGCGATATGTATTACAGTAAAAAGCGTTACACGACGTGGTGATGGCATAGGTCACGTTAGGCATGGGCGCATGAGCGTGACAGCGAACAGTCAATCCACCAATATGAAAACCACCGTTACAAGAGTATCTTGTATTGGTATTGATCACACCTTCTTGCAAGCCAATCAACGACATGATGACTTTAAACGTACTTCCCGGAGGATACGTGGACGTTGTGGCTCGATTAATCAAAGGTTTGTCTTTATCCGTCGCTAAAGCTGTGTAGTTTTTACCTAAGTTTTTGATAGCAAACATGTCGGGTTTGTAACCCGGTGAGGTCACCATGGCAAGGATTTCACCTGTGGAAGGCTCAATGGCAACTACGCTACCCGTCTTACCTGCAATGAGTTTTTCGCCATATTCTTGAAGCAACACGTCCAAGCTAATTTTAAGCTCTTTACCAACGGCTCCTTTGACGTCATTACTTCCTTCTTTATACCGCTCTTTCAGTTTACCGGTATTGTCTTTTAAGAAAAACTGCTTTCCTTTTTGTCCGCGCAAAAGGGATTCGTAATACCGCTCTAAGCCGCTTTTACCGATGTTTTCCCCGATATCGTAATACTCTTCCTTGTCGCGCTCCAATTCATACCGCGATATTTCAGCCACATATCCAAGTGTGTGGGCTGCTACATTGTGTTTGTATTTTCTGTCCGACCGTGATTCAATTGAAAACTGCGGGAACTTGAAAAGTCCTTCTTGAATCCGTGCAAAATCTTGAGCCGATATATTTTTGATAAACAATCCTTTTTGGTTGAACCGAGAATCGTTGGCGATTTTAATTTTTTCTTCTACCTCGGCTTCAGTCATGTTCACCAACCGACAAAAGTCCTCAATGGGGAAGTTCTTTCGGTTAAAAGGGAAGTGAACCACCAAGTCGTGGGTATCTTCGTTAAACACGATGATTTCACCATTTCTGTCAGTGATCAGGCCTCTATCTGGAAATTCAATAACCGCCCGAATCGATAGTCGTGCTGCTTTCTCAGCGTATTTGTCACTAATGACTTGTAAATAAAATAGTTTTCCTATTAGGATCAGAGCTAAGAACACAATGGCCGCGCGAATGATTGTGCTGCGGTTCTGGTTATGAGTCATCTGTTGTTTCTCGATTAAACGTAAAGAGGAATAACAAAATTAACAAAATAGCGAGGCTTGAACTATACAGTATTTTTAACAATGTGCTGCCAAAGTGATTAAAGCTGAAATTTTCCATCACAAATAAAATCGTGTGAAAAACCGTCGTGAAAATTGATACGTAAATCACGAACCAACCAGCATCCGCCGTGCTAAACGAAGGCCGAATGCCTGTCGACAACCATTCTTTGTCTACCACGTTGTTGAAATACACGTACCGCAAAAACATGATAAACACAGCTGTAAACGATTGCAATCCGGGTGTGTATGAAAAGCTATCGACAATAAAGCCCAATGAAAATGCAATTAAATAGCCAATCCAATGTTTAAGGTTGATGGGTAAGGTTAGCAGGAGTATGATGTACAACTGAGGGAACATGTATTGGTTTAAGTTCAAATTGTTGATCACCAAAATTTGAATCGCCAAAATAATGGACCCCGATAAAACCAGCCGTATCCAATCTCTAGTTTGCATCACGGTAGGGTTTTTCTAATGTCTTCAGTTCTTTGCCAAACTGATTTTTAATAATATACACCTCGCTCAACTGCGACATATCTGTCGCTAGTTCCACGTCAATGGCCAGGTATTTCTCACCTTCAATTTTCTCTACCGATAAAATGTTACCGATTTTGATATGTTCTGGGAAGTAGTGTCCGTATTCAGTTGTTGTTACTTCCTGACCCACTTTAATATCGTATTGATCAGAAACCTTGTTTACCTGTACAATGTTTTCTGTTTTGCCATTCCAATTCACCCGTCCAGAATGCGTTTTCCCGTTAATCTTAGGCGTTAAGATAAAATTGGTATTGAGTATCGACATCGCCACAGAAAAGTTCTCTGATACGTCGACGATGATGCCGGCAACACCCAAAGGATTGATGACGCCCATGTCTTTGGTGACACCGTGTTTGGTGCCACGATCCATCGTGAAATAGTTCTTTTCTTTACGGATGTTGTTGTAAATCACCTTGGCAGGGATGTACGAATACTGAATGACCTGGTTGCTGTCTTTAGCCACCGCTGTATCCGTCGAAATGAAAATGTAATTCTCCGTACTTTTCGTACGCAGTAGGATGTTTTCCTCTTTAAGTTTTTGGTTTTCCGATTTTAACAGAAAATAGTTGATGACGTTTTTACGCGTGGTGAGGATGTTTCCATTGACCGTGCTGGCTGTACTGAAAAAGACCGATTGGTGGTAGGTGTTGAACCGAACCAATGCGAAAATGGAAATAAATTGAAGAATGAGAAATAAGAAAAAGTGAAAATTCGTCCGTAAGAATTGGAGAAGATTCTGCATTTATCCTATTGCATAATCGTTTTGTAACTCGGTAAGTTTTTCAACGCAATTCCAGTTCCTTTTACTACCGCTTGTAACGGGTCTTCCGCCACGTATACTGGCAGCTTCGATTTGCTCGAAATACGTTTGTCCAAGCCTCTTAACAAGGCTCCACCACCTGTTAGGTATAATCCAGTTTGGTATATATCCGCACTTAATTCTGGTGGTGTATGCTCCAATGCTTTTAACACTGCTTCTTCAATTTTGGCAATCGACTTATCCAACGACAAAGCAATTTCGCTGTACGAAACCATAATTTGTTTTGGAATACCCGTCATCAAGTCACGACCGTTAACGGCGTAATCTTCAGGGGGATTTTCAAGTTCTGGCAAGGCTGCCCCAACTTCTATTTTGATTTGTTCAGCAGTGCGTTCCCCAATCATCAAATTGTGTTGGCGACGCATGTATTCAATAATGTCTTCTGTAAAGTTATCTCCAGCAACTCTGATCGATTCATCAGAAACAATACCCGATAACGCGATTACCGCGATTTCTGTGGTACCACCCCCTATGTCGATGATCATGTTACCCATTGGCTCAGAAATGTCGATACCAATACCGATGGCTGCTGCCATTGGCTCAGGAATCATATATACTTCTTTGGCGCCTGCTTTTTCAGCTGATTGTCGTACCGCTCTTTTTTCAACTTCCGTAATGCCCGATGGAATACAAATCACCATTCGAATTTGCGGCGTCATGAAATTGCCTTTTCGATTAATCATTTTGATAAAGCCTCGAATCATGTGTTCGGCAGCTTTGAAGTCGGCAATAACACCATCTTTCAGCGGACGAATGGTTTTGATGTCTTCGTGCGTTTTACCGTGCATCATTTGGGCTTGCCTACCAATAGCAATGATTTCACCCGTACTGCGTTTCATCGCAATGATAGATGGTTCATTGACCACAACCTTGTCTTTGTGGATGATAAGCGTATTGGCTGTTCCCAAGTCAATTGCTATTTCTTGGGTGAGAAAATTAAAAATGCCCATTTACTGATTTAAAGCTGAAATATGTGTCCTTATTTTACCGCATTCGGTACGATTCTGCAATATTAGTTGAATATGAGGTTAAATGGTAATTTATCAGCAGAAAACTCACCAACCTTTTTCGACTAAACAACCTGTATGTGAGGATGTTAATGTTTGAAGTGTCGATGACCGGTAATCACCATCGCCAAACCGTGTGCATTGCAATAGTCTACCGACAATTGATCTTTGATACTTCCACCAGGTTGAATCACTGCTTTAACGCCTGCTTTGTCTCCAATTTCAACGCAATCTGGAAACGGGAAAAAGGCATCACTCGCCATCACACAGCCGTCCAATTCGAAGTTGAACTTTTGCGCTTTTTCAATGGCTTGATTTAAGGCATCAATCCGCGACGTTTGTCCCGTACCGCTTGCCAACAACTGATTGTTTTTGGCCAATACGATGGCGTTGCTCTTGGTGTGTTTACACAATATATTCGCAAATCGTAAGTCGGCAATTTGTTGTTCCGATGGCTTGGTGTCTGTCGCCATTTGGTAATCTGAGGTTGGAACTACCACCATGTCTCTGTCCTGCACCAACGTTCCGTTGAGGGCAGCGCGTACATTGGTTTCGGTCCATTCAAACTCATTGAGTTGAAGCAAGATTCTGTTTTTCTTGGTTTGCAAAATGTCCAAAGCGTCTTGATCGAAGCTAGGGGCAATGAGTACTTCAAAAAACAGCGTATTCATTTCTTCCGCCACGGCTTTGTCGATATTCGACAACGTAACCAAAACCCCACCAAACGCACTCGTTGGGTCACCCGCTAAGGCGTCTACATAGGCTTGATGAACAGAATTGCGAATTGCAAAACCACAAGCATTGTTGTGTTTTAAGATACCAAATACAGGTTTCTCTTCCGACTTAAAATCAGAAATCAAGGAGATGGCCGCGTCGATATCAAGTAAGTTGTTGTACGACAATTCCTTACCGTGGATTTGGGTAAAAATGCTTTCAAGGTCGCCGACAAACTGTGCTTTTTGGTGCGGGTTTTCTCCGTAACGTAATTCTTTAGAAGGTACACCAGCGAAGTAATTCGCAATGTGTTGGTCGTATTCGGTTGTGGTGGCAAATGCCTCAAACGCCAATTGTCTTCTGCAGGCATTGGTCGATTGTCCTTCGTTTGCTTGTAAGTGTTCGAGCAATCCAGCGGCCTGACTCTTATCACTTAAAATCACCTTGTCTTTATAGTTTTTAGCCGCAGCCCGAATTAACGAAACACCGCCTATGTCAATCTTCTCGATGATTTGTTGTTCGTCGTCGGTATTGGCAACAGTTTCTTCAAAAGGGTAGAGGTCGACCCAGATAAGGTCGATGTTTTCAATTTTAAATTCCTTCAGTTGCTCTTGATCTTGTGGATTGTCGCCACGGTTTAAGATACCACCAAACACAGCAGGGTGAAGTGTTTTAACCCGACCACCTAAAATGCTTGGGTAGGAGGTAATTTCTTCGACCGGTACAACAGGAATGCCCATTGCTTCCAAATATTTTTGGGTACCTCCGGTACTTAAGATTGTGGTTCCGTTTTGGTGTAGGTATTTTGCTAAATCGTCGATACCGTCTTTGTAGAAAACGGATATCAACGCAGTTTTGATTGACTTCACTAGACTAATGTTTGTGCAAAGGTAAACCACCTTTTTTAGCTAGCCCCAGAACATTATATGACTTTTGGACAGGTTGTGCACAGGGGCTAACTAAAAAACTAAAAATTAAAAACTCCTGCCAAGAGACACCCGACTCACCTTCGAATTCAACACATTGTTGTCGTACGTCCAGGCGAGGTCGTAGCGGAGGAAGTAGCCAAAGACTGAGGTGCGGACACCAACACCGCCGGAATAGATGATGGGGTTGCGGGCATTGAAAATGGTAATGGATAGTCTGCCGTCTTCAATAGTCGAAATGTTGGAAACATTGGTGCGGTCTTTTGGCGATTTGCCGTACCAAGCAGTACCTACATCGGCGAAGCCAATCACCCAAAGGTTTTGTAACAAAGCATTTTTTAATGGTCGCTTGCCAAAATAACTATACGTCGGCAACCAAAGCTCTGAATTGATAAAGCCAAAGGTATTCCCCGATCTTGTATTTAAATTGAAATTGCGAACGCCGTAAATAGGCTTGATAAACGATGCATCGTCAATATTGATGCGGCTGTCGTTGATGGTAGGTTTGTACTGGTTGCGGTTGCCGCCCATGACAAAAATGGTATTGGCACCGCCAGTTGAGTTCCCCAATTCCAAACGGTTACGCCACAATAAATCACGTGATAATTTCTTTCCGTATGTGGCTGTCAATGTGTTAACGATACTCGATTTTCCTGTGGTGGTGTTGTGTCTAAACGACGTATTCACCTCTGCAAAAATGCCGGCATCTAAAATACTTCTATGCTTGGTTTGGTTGGCGTACGTCAGTCGAACACCTTGATCTAAATTCAATTGCTTTCGATCTCGCAAGACCAAAAAGCTTTCGTCCTGAATAATAGGAGTGAAGTGATCGTATTGCGTGCGGTGGTTGAAACCAATGTTTAGATTGGAAGTCAGCTGTTTGGATACTTCCAGCTTGACAGCCCGCATCCGTCGTTTACCCAAATCGATGTTTTGGTTAAACCGTGTTTGCTCGGTGAGTATTTCTAAGCGCTTCGTGTATTTGCCAATTCGGTTTTCGTACGACATTTGATATTGGAACACAGCAAAGTTGAACGTCGTGCGCATTTTGCCTTCCAACACGTGGTTGTTAAATTGATCTGATAACTGAACGCCACCTGCAATGCCAAATCGGTTGGTCATTTGATTCACCGCGTCAAAGCTTGCCCCAAATTCATCGGTTAAGAAGTTGCTGTTGTTTATCTGACTAATCATCTTCGTCGTTCGCAAATCCACGCGTTTGTGGTCGGTCTTTACAAAGGTGTAGTCGATCTTTTTTAGTTTTTCAGCGCTGATGGCATCCAACGAATCCACATTGTCGGGTACCGGGAACGGCGATTGGAAATACACCTTCTCGGTTTTGTTCATATAGGCACTGTCCAGTAAAATCGGATTGTTCTTGGAAGCGCTAATGACTTTCTCCGCAATACGCTGTAATATCTTGGTTTTGGATGGATACAATACGGCGCCAAAGTTCTCGCTGCTGTCCACCATCGAAATATGGGTAAACAAATAGCCGTTGTGCAACACAAGTTCCATCACATAGGTTCTGTCTTCGTTTACCTGTTGGTGTAAAATACTAGTTTGGTAATTACTCAAGGCAAAGGTTTGTTGGTCCAGTTTGTATGCGTACGCATTGCGAATACCGTTTTCGGTCGATAGATAACTCAGGTATTTGGCATTCAGCTTGACAGGCTTTTCTTCATTCTTTTCTGGCGTGTTGGTCACGTTGTTGACACTCAACACTTCGTTGCCATTTCTAAATATGTAAAAGATATCGGTTTGCCATTCCGACATCACTTTGTTTTCTTTATTTCGGTATAATATCCTCGTGAAATATATATTTCCGTTGTCGTCGAAATGGGGGTGGAGGTCGTCGTTGTTCGAAGACGTTAACTTCACGTAATTGGTAAAGACTTTGTTAAACAAAAACAATGAGGATTGGCCGCTTTTAGAGGCCGATACAATCACTTCTCCCGTTGGTGGGTACACATCATAACTGGTGACAAAGTCGAAGTCGGTGAACTGATGAACAGGCGTTTTAATACCAGACATGTCGAGTAACTCCAGTTTTGGGGTCACGGCGTTGGTTAAGACAAACAGCTGGTCATTGTCTTTCCACTTCAACAATATTTCGTGTTTGAAATGTAGCTGACCCGTATAGTGTGAATACGTTTTTAGCAGCTTGTGTTTTTCCTTGGTTTTGCGGTTGTATAATTCAATGATGTTGTGACCATTTTCCCAATAGGCGGATGCCACAAAATTGGCATTGGGTGATAAAGCCGATGAAAAGAAAAAGGCCTCATTTGGGTCCAAGGCATTGTGCTCGGGTTCTTGCGGAATGCGTCGCTTGAGTTCCAGACTGTATACCGCTTCGTTGGCGGTAAACCATTCGGAGTACAGTTGTTTGGATGATTTGTTGATGACGAAGTATAAAGCGGTTTCCACTTTTCGGGTGAGCCTCACCAAGTATAAAATGCGCTGAATGGCGTCGACGTTTTTGGTGTCGTCGATGTATAACCACATGTTCTGACCGACCAGTTGCTGGTTTTGAACGGTAAGTTGATTGTATGATTTAAACCGCTGGTTGTTGAAGGCATCTCGCAACAAGTTGTCGGCATCGGTATCCCAACCAACCGCCAGGTATTGTACCAAACCTTGGTGGAACCAAACCGGTAAATGCAACATCGCCGCATATTTGATACGTTCTTGAACCGTACCGCCGTATAACATTTCGAGCAACAGGTTCTCCGCAATGCCCACCGAAATCTGGTTCATCAAATCGGGAATTTGTCCGGTAAGATACACATGGACATCGTTGTTCTGTATGTCGGTAACACCGCCCGTATTTAAAGGTGCCTTTGGTTGTTGTAAGGCATACGTTGCATTCAAGGCAGCGCCAGAAGCGTGTACATAAATGTTAATTTTACCACTAAGTCGATAACCAATCTTTTCTTCAATCTGATTCAGTTTGCTGATAGAGGCTGGAAGAATGGATTTTGCTAGACGTGTGGAGGAATCTGTAAAATAGAAATTGAAATGATCTGATTCAATTTGCCACCAATCGTGGGAGTGTATTTCGGACCGCTGTGAACTAAGGGGTTGCGATACAACAGTGGTGCTAACCACCACAAACAGTACACAAATTAATTTCCCCAGTCGCATTGTATCAAAATAACGAAAAATTGTTGGAACTGTTATACACATAGTTTAGAAACCTAAAGCCATATGTCCTTTTAATTACGCTGGGAGGAAATAATCACTATGCCGGGGGAATAAATTGGTAAAAGAAGAATCGAACAATACATTTGTGCTATGATTATGAACGACACCTATTATACCGAGTTAGAAGATAAATACGGAGCACACAACTACCATCCATTGCCAGTGGTTATCGACCGCGGCGAAGGTGTATTTGTATGGGATGTAAACGGTAAACAGTATTACGATTTTCTTTCGGCGTATAGTGCATTAAACCAAGGTCATTGTCATCCACGTATTATTCAGGCGTTAAAAGACCAAGCGGACAAACTGACTTTGACAAGTCGTGCATTTTACAACAGTGTGTTGGGTGAATTTGAAAAGTACATCACCGAGTTTTTTGGTTACGACAAGGTATTGATGATGAACTCAGGTGTAGAAGCTGTTGAAACTGCCATCAAGTTGTGCCGTAAATGGGCATATGAAGTGAAAAAACTTCCTGAAGGTCAGGCAAAAATAATCGTGGTCAACAACAACTTCCACGGACGGACATTAGGCGTAGTTTCATTCTCGAATGATCCTGATAGTTATGATGGATATGGTCCATTCTTGCCAGGTTTCGAATTGGTACCGTACAACGACTTAGCGGCCATGGAAAAGGCTATCAAACAGCCAAATGTGGCTGGGGTAATGATTGAACCGATTCAAGGAGAAGCAGGTGTGATTGTGCCAGACGACGGTTACTTACAAAGCATCCGCAACTGGTGTACGGAGTCTAATGTGTTGTTTATTGCCGACGAAGTACAAACAGGCATTGCGCGAACAGGTAGAATGTTGGCCGTCAATCACGAAGAGGTACGTCCAGATATTGTTGTTTTAGGAAAAGCGTTGTCTGGAGGAGTTCTTCCAGTATCTGCGGTTTTGGCAGATGATGAAATTATGTTGTGCATCAAACCTGGACAACACGGTTCCACATACGGCGGAAACCCACTGTCGTGTGCCGTGGCTATGGAAGCTTTGAAAGTGGTGAAGGACGAAAACTTAGTCGACAACGCAGAGCGTTTGGGTATTATATTTAGAGAGCGCATGCGCCATATCAAATCACCGTTGGTGACGGCTGTAAGAGGAAAAGGATTGTTGAATGCGATTGATATCAAGCCGTTTGGCGATGGTAAAACAGCCTACGACGTTTGTTTGTTGTTGCGTGATAATGGATTGTTAGCCAAACAAACACACACACATACCATCCGTTTTGCGCCACCATTGGTGATTACAGAAGAACAGATTCATATTTGTGCCGATATTATTGAGTCGACGATAAACGGCTTAAGTTAAACCATGGTTACACCGGGTAACGTGGTGTTCATTGAGGTCGTATTTTTTGCGATTGTCTTGGTATACCTCGTTTCCCTATGCGTTCGATGGTTGATCTACAACAAGATGCAAACTGCATCGTATGTTCCTAAGGTCGTCGAACGTATAACGGACTACCTGGCGTCTTTTACCTATTTTCAAGCATTGTCTACACGCGCAAAGATGCGTTTCATCAAGCGTGTTCGTGGATTGTCACAGACCAAAAAGTTTGTGGGCATGCAAGGGTTGAAGGTAACGGAAGAGATGAAGGTATTGTTGTCCGCAAGTTTGGTGCAGCTCACTTTTGGTCTCCCTAGTTCTGAGATTCGCACGTTTAAGAAACTTATGATTTATCCAGATACCTTTTTTAATCCTGCAACTAAGGTGCAGATGAAAGGCTTTACACATCCCGTATCTGGTATTTTGGCGGTTTCGTGGCCGGATTACAAACATGGCTATGAAATTCCAGACGACAACTATAACTTGGGTTTGCACGAATTGGCGCATGCCCTGCACATCAACGCGGCCAAGGTGAAAGACAAAGAAGAGTTTTCGGCAGATTTTAGGTTTTGGACTGAAAAAAGCATTCGCCATTTTTATGATTTGCAAGAACAACGAGATGACTTTTTAAGAGATTATGGTGGGACCAACTTCCACGAGTTTTTTGCGGTAGTGATTGAACATTTCTTTGAATCTCCTGAGGCGTTTTTAGAGCATATCCCACATCTCTCCATACGTACTTGTGCGATGATGAAGCAAAACCCAATGAATCGACACAATGACTTTGTATTTGATTGGGCAGATTTCCCAAAACATCGCAGATTGAGCAGAATAAGTTTAAGCAATGGTAATTAGAGAAGGGCGAGAAACAGACATTTCATCATTATTGGCTCTCATTCGTGAGTTAGCCATTTTTGAAAAAGAGCCTGACGCCGTGGTGGTGACAGAAGAAGAGTTGCTGCAAGATGGTTTCGGAAGCAACCCCTTATATGGATTGTATGTAGCAGAGGTCGATGGAGAAGTGGTGGCGATTTCGCTGTATTACTTTCGCTATAGTACGTGGAATGGGAAATGCTTATACCTCGAGGACTTGATTGTCACAGAGAAGCACCGGGGCAAAGGCATCGGTAAAGCGTTGTTTCAAAAAACGCTAGACAAAGCAAGGGAATTAGGATGTCGGAAAATGAACTGGCAGGTATTGGATTGGAATACGCCAGCAATCAAGTTTTATGAAGACTTTGATGCGACCTTAGATCCAGAATGGTTAAACGGCTATATAGATTTATGATATGACTGTGCTCAAAACACCGCGGTTAGACTTACGTCGGTTTGAAACCGACGATGCCGCTTTTTTTTACGAAATGAACAGCGATCCTGAAGTGCTCAGGTATACGGGAGATGTGAATTTTGAAAGTGTATCAGCAGCGAGACAGTTCATTGTCGACTATGACCATTATACGAAACATGGTTACGGCCGGTGGACCGTTGTAATCCGAAAAACGGGAGAGCCCATCGGATTTTGCGGTTTGAAAAACCATCCTGATGAAGGGTACGTTGATTTGGGATACCGATTGGTGAAAGCGCATTGGGGAGAAGGTTATGCAACTGAAGCAGCACACGCTTGTGTTATCTATGGTTTTCATCAACTTGGTTTAACGGAGATTGTTGGGAGAACGGCTCAAGACAACGCGGCATCCATTAGGGTGTTGGAGAAAATTGGGATGAAGTTTTGGAAACACGCTCCATGCGAAGGCATTGAGAATTCGGTGTATTACAGAATTCAGAAGGCATAAAAAAACCCCAGTTCATCTGAACTGAGGCCTTATTAAAATTGTTTTTTTCTAGTTAGAAGCAGATGCGTAAACTGATTCTTTCTTGTAATGCTTTACAAGTAAGTAATAGAATATCGCACGATACTTATTTCGGTTTGATGAACCCATTTGCTCGCATACTGCGTCGCACGCTGCAGCTAATTTATCGCCATCACCCAAACCAAGTTTCTTTTTCAAGAAGTTGTTTTGTACAGTTTCCATTTCGCTTCCTTGCGTACAAGAAACCGTGCTAGCGTCTTTGTTGTAGATAGACGGACCTAGGCCTTTAGCTACTGCTGTTAATAGTGATTCATCATACTTGATACCCATTTTGTCCATAGAAGACTTGTAGGTTGACATTGCTTCGTCGAATTTGCTCATTACTTTGTATTATGAAAATTTTAAAAGATATTTCTCAAAATTAATCAATTTTCATACCAATCTTCTGTAACTCAGTCCAAAGTGGACAAACTGTTAACGGTTATGGCAGGTTGACTAGTTAGTTTGCAGCCTTGTCTTTTAAAATGCGTTCCAATTGCTCTTCAGCCGACAAACCAACCAAGTTTTTTTCGAGCATGGTCCGTGCCGTGGCAGCTTGTTCTGACTCAGGATACTTTTCAATGATGGTTTTTAGCACCTCTTTAGCTCGTTCGACTTCACCGTTGCGCTCTAGTTTGTCTGACAACAAAGCGAGTGCTGAAGGCACATATCGAGAGTTGGGGTATTTGTCAAGAAAGCCTTCATATGCTACAATGGCTTCTGGCAACCCGTTTACGAGTTCTTCGCAGGCTACTGATTTGTAGTATAGGTAATCAGAGTTGGGAAGTGTTGTATCTCTTGACGCATCTTTTAAAGCAAAGCTCAGGTTTCGCGTATCAGAGATTGAGAAATCTCCTCTGTTTTGAACACGTTCGTACACTTCTACCGCTTCAAGATATCGTGCTTGTTTGTAAAAGGCTTTGGCAATCACCAACTCGACGTCCTTGGCGTTTTCGCTTTCAGGATACGCCTTCACGTATTGTCGAGCATAGCTTTTGGCTTTTTCCAATGAATCTACATTGAGATAAAAAAAGCTCACATTTTCGAGACACGATTGCGTGAAACTATCTGTTGGATACTGAGCAATGTACTCCTCTTGCAAAAGAGCCAATTGTGCTCTGGTTTTATCGTTATGGCGTTTTGTAAAGACTAAGCCTATGATGTCTTCTTTTAATTCCGCTTGTTTGTCTGTACAAGCTGTCAGGAAGAAAACGGCTAATAGAAAGAATGGAATTTTTGTTTTCATATGATTAATAGTTACCGATGCTTAACATTACTAAGGTACACGCTTCTAAACATTCGATGCCCTGTTTTTCTAGGCGTTTGCAAAGTTCTTCATTTTCTGCGCCTGGGTTAAATACAACGCGTTTAGGCTGCAACGACATAATGTATTGATAATATTCTACTTGATTTTTGGCTCCTAAATACATGGTGATCGTGTCGATATCCGAGTATTGTTTTGGAGTAGTATCAATTTCTTGATTGGCAATCTGTCCATTTCGGATGCCCAACAATTCAATTGGATGTCCGTAATGCGCCAATTCCATCGCAGCACGATATGAGTATCGTGATTCATTTGGACTTGCACCCAATACCAAGGTTTTCTTTTTTACACTCATTATATGCCAGTATAAGTAAACGGGGTGATTTGCTTCATCTCCGTTTTGATTTCTTCGTCAATGTCAAGTGTGTCGATAAACGCATGCATACTTGACTGATTCACCACGTCGTTGGTTCTGGTTAATCCTTTTAAGGTTTCATAGGGATTTGGATAACCTTCACGGCGTAATATGGTTTGTATGGCTTCTGCCACTACTGCCCAATTGTTTTCTAAGTCAGCGTCTATTTTCGGCTTGTTCAGCAACAACTTACCCATTCCTTTTAAAATAGATTGATAGGCAATGACCATATGACTCAATGGAACACCTACATTTCGCAATACTGTTGAATCCGTCAAATCTCTTTGTAACCGACTAATCGGAAGTTTTTCACTAAGGTGATTCAAAGTCGCATTCGCAAAACCAAGGTTGCCTTCTGCATTTTCAAAGTCGATTGGATTGACCTTATGCGGCATGGCAGAAGAGCCCACTTCGTTTTTAGCAATTTTTTGTTTGAAGTAATCCATGCTGATGTACGTCCAAATGTCGCGGCAGAAATCAATGAGGATGACGTTGATACGTCTCAAACAATCAAACTTAGCAGCAAGGTTGTCGTAGTGCTCAATTTGAGTGGTAGGAGATGAACGTTGTAATCCCAAAGATTCTACAAACGAATCACCGAAATCACTCCAGCTTAGCTCTGGGTAAGCTACAGCGTGGGCGTTGTAATTCCCAGTTGCACCACCAAACTTAGCTGGCCATTTAATCATGTTGTACTGACTCACTTGTTCTTCGAGTCTGGCAACAAACACGTAAAACTCTTTACCTAATCGGGTAGGAGATGCTGGCTGACCGTGCGTTCGCGCCAGTAAAGCAACATCTTTAAACTCCTCAGCCTTTTCAGTGATAAGGTCGATCACTTGCTGTATCTGTGGCATCACCACGTCATCTGAACTCACTTTTAAGGAGTATGGAATGGCCGTGTTGTTAATGTCTTGAGACGTTAAACCAAAATGGACAAACTCTTTAATGTCCGACAAGTTGATTTCGTCAAGTTTTTCTTTAACAAAATATTCAACTGCCTTTACGTCGTGGTTGGTAACCTTTTCAGTGTCCTTAATTTTTTGTGCATCCGCTTCAGAAAAGTTTGAGACGATGGCTCTTAGTTGGTCGATGACAGCACCATCCAATACGGGTTTAAGTTTCGTAATGCCGGTTCTACCCATAGCAATTAAGTACTCAACCTCCACCATTACGCGGTATTTGATCAAACCAAATTCGGAAAGATGTGGAGCTAAATCTTGGGTTTTTGAACGGTATCTTCCGTCGATTGGACTTATCGCATTTAAACTGGTAAGCTGCATAGATTCTTATTGAGGTGCAAATTTAATGAACTCAATTGCAATTAGGTGTTGTGTCAACTGATAGTTGATAATTGGTCGTGTTCTGATGAATTTTTTGTTCAGGGTACTTTTAAAGCGTATCAATACCAACACTCATTTCGGATACAATTGTTGAGGTTGAATAAACGAAACATTAAACTTTAAGCATAAACATTCCTTAGATTTGCTCCGTGAAAAAAACCTCAATCATTCTCTGGATTTTACTGTGCCCGTTCATTGGGTTTTCTCAAATAACTGTGTCGAAGACCGTGTTGGATTATCCAACCACGAAATACAAGGAAGTCTCTGATTTACAGTTTAATGTGGTGAATGCGTACGGATCAGACCAAGACCTGATTATTCGTTCATACCATCCAGATTTTTACGTGGATGATTCAACGATAACCGTAAAAGGGAATTCTAGCGAAACGATTACAGTCCACTTTAAGCCAGTTCACAATATCAAGTACAACACCGAGTTGGTAGTGATTTCAAATAGCAAAACGGGTTCGATTTCAGTTGATTTGAAGGGAGATGGTGAATACGACACCTATTATAACGCAACGTTTAATTTGTTCGAACAAGATTTAAAAGATGAATTAAAATCTGTTTTGGCCAGTGGATACAAAAACTTAGGTTATTCAGGAGCAAGAGACGCCATGTACGGCTCCATCGATAATGTTGGTGGCAAGGTTGAGTGTGTGTATACCGGAAGAGTAGCGACGTTTAACACGCGAAGTGGAGCAAATAGCAATAGTTTTAATTGTGAGCATACATGGCCACAAAGTTTGTTTAATCAAAACGAACCAGAGCGGGCCGATATTCATCACTTGTTCCCAACTGACGTAAACGCAAATAGCCGAAGAAGCAATTACAGTTTTGGTGTAGTGTCGAGCGCTACATGGACTGAAGGAGGTTCTAAATTGGGTGGTAACGTGTTTGAACCACGCGACGCTCATAAAGGAGATTGTGCACGTGCCATGTTGTACTTCGCGATTCGTTATCAGAATTATTCGTCGTTTTTAACCAACCAAGAATCCCTTTTGAGAACTTGGGCAACGACGTATCAACCAAGTCAACAATCCATCGATCGAAACAATGCGATTTTCAATTATCAAAAAAACAGAAACCCATTTGTCGATTATCCTGAATTTCTAGATCGTATTACTTCCGTTAGTTCAACGTCAACGGTTGCTACCGTTCATCGTGTAAGTCCTTCAGTAGAAGCCATTAATATTTCAAAACTGTCTACAGCTGGGTCATTTACGTATCAATTGGTTTTGACCAATACGGGTAATCAAAAGGTGTTATTTACTGGATTTGCCAATGGTAACAGTGCCGTCACGTTTCCCAAAACAGCTTTCGAATTGGTGCCAGGGGCGTCACATACTTTGAATATCGCTGTATCTCCTTCAAACAATGTCATAACAGACCTTATTAAATTGACGTCAGACAATGTGAATCTATCCATTCCTGTCAACATTGCTGGTTTGTCGGGTATTTCATTCTTAGCGAAACCGGTTGTATCGGCAGTAATTCAGGGCGATTACCTCCAAATTCGAAATGCCAATCAATATCAGGTACGTGTCATAGATTCTAAAGGACAACAAGTGTACTTCAACGAAATTCAGTCCGATTTGACCGAAATTGAGCTGACCCATTTAACAAGCGGTGTTTACTTCGTGCAAGCGATTGGGAGAGACCAAGTACCTGAAGTACTTAAAATTCTGATCCCTTAATCGCGGACCTGAATTTTAAAGATTTCATACATGAAGCAGTTTTTTAAGTACGTTTTAGCAACCATCACAGGTGTGTTCTTGTTGATGTTCATCTTTTTTATAGTGTTTGCCAGCATTATCGCCAGTTCGTCGAAGAAGCAAACCGTTGATATAGAAGACAATTCTGTCTTACACCTAAAGCTTAATTACCAGATAAAAGACCGACCACAAGACAATCCGTTGGACATTTTTGCGGCGTCTTTAACTGGAGATATGAATCGACCTGTTGGATTGTATGATATTGTCACATGTATCGAACACGCTAAAGACGATGAAGACATCAAAGGCATATTCCTAGATGTTTCAGTTTTAGGAGCAGGATATGGAAAGCTTAGTGAGATCAGAGCAGCATTAGAAGACTTTAAAACCAGTGGTAAATTTATTTATGCTTATGGAGAAGTGTTGTATAACCAGTCGTATTACTTCGCTTCAGTTGCAGATTCGGTGATGTTAAACCCAAGCGGAACCATGTTGTTTAATGGTTTGGCTGCCGACGTAACCTTCTTAAAAGAAACTCTAGCGAAGATGGGCATTGAAATGCAAGTCATTAAAAGAGGCAAGTTCAAAGGAGCTGTCGAACCTTTTGTATTAGACAAGTTAAGTCCTGAAAACAGAAAACAAATTACTGAATACGTTGAATCTATTTATGGCGAATTGTTGTCAAAAATATCAACTTCTCGAAACCTGAGTGTTGAAGAATTAAGAGCCATTGCCAATGAAGTTCGTGTTAAAACTTCGACTGATGCCGTAACGCATAAATTGGTAGATCATTTGGCGTATCGCGATCAAGTAGAAGATATGATGAAGAAAGCTACGGGTGAAGAAAAGTTGAATATGATCACCTTGGCTAAATACAACTCCGTAGTTAACCCAGTAGGCAAATCCAAATCTGGTGATAAAATCGCAGTGATTTATGCAGATGGTTCTATTGTTTCTGGCAACGGTCAAAGCGATGAAATCGGTTCTGACAAGTTTGCAAAAGCCTTAAAAGACGCACGAGAAAATGATAAAGTAAAAGCAGTTGTATTGCGAATCAATAGTGGGGGAGGAAGCGCTTTAGCGAGTGATGTAATCTGGCGTGAAACGCAATTGCTAAAAGGAAAGAAACCATTAATTGTATCGATGGGTGATGTTGCCGCAAGTGGTGGATATTACATCGCTTGTTTGGGTGATTCGATTTTGTCAATGCCTTCGACCATTACTGGTTCCATTGGTGTGTTTGGTTTGTATCCAAATGCAGAGGCGTTGTTCGATAAGTTGGGCTTACATTCTGAAGTTGTAAAAACTGGGGATATGTCTGACTTTGGTAGAATTGACCGACAATTGAACACAAATGAATTAGGCTTGTTGGATGCCATGATAGGACAGATTTACGACCAATTCCTACATAGAGTTGAAACGGGTAGACACCTAGATCGCAACCATTTAGATACCATCGCAGAAGGCCGTGTATGGACAGGTACATATGCAAAGAATTTAGGTTTGGTGGATGCCTTTGGCGGACTCCAAGACGCGATTGACATTGCAGCGAATAAGGCAGGCTTAAAGGATTACAAGGTGGCGTCTTACCCTAAAGCGGATAATCCATTTGAAATGTTCTTTGGTGGCGATTTCGGTGCAACATCGCTTAAAAACAAATGGGTGAAGGAAGAACTTGGTTCTTACTATCCAATCTATAACAAGTTACAGCGGTTGAAGAGTCTTTCTGGTATTCAGATGATAATTCCTATTGAAGTAGAGTTGAATTAATTTTTAATTTTTAATTCTTAATTTTTAGTTGTGGGTTGTTCTCCATGAATGGTTTCTTCTCACTGAACGCGTTATCGCTTTACTTTTCTGCTTATTTAGAGCAAACCAACTACACAATGCCCATTTCCGATTTCTAAAGAAAAATCTAAAGGTCGTATGGAGTTCTGCAGGATTTATGGTTAGCGCGAAGCGAGCGACGGCCCTACAGAAATGCGAGCCGGCGGAGGGGTGAATTGAGAAAGCCATAGAAAATCAATAAAAGTGCTTGCATTCCCGACAGTAGGAAGGCCTTTTGTTAGATTTTCTTGGGTTTCGAAAGAGAGCGCTGGAAGCATATTTCTGTGAGCGGGTTTTTGTTTCGTTTTTGCCCAACAAAAATGAAATTGGGTTATAGGGCGAAAGCCCTAATCGTCAGTAAATACATGTATAAACTGTTTAAGCCGTATATAGTTGGCACATAAAGTGTTTCCGCCCGTGCGAAAAAAACCGTTATATTTGGTTTCAATGCATAAAACCCTACTCTTCCTTTTCTCCATAACAACGTTTCTTAGTGCTAATGGCCAATCAACAAAATCATTAGTAAGTGAAGTAAGTTTAGATTCTCTCATTAAAACGGTGCGAGAGTTTTCAGGAGAGGACTCAGCAGTGGTTAACGATTCAACCGTACGCATTGTCCATCGCGTGAGCAAAAGAGGCAATAACCTCGCAGCAGATTACTTGGTAGGTAGACTGAAAGCCTATGGTTTAAAGGTCGAAACCATCGACTACCGAAACGGCGGTAGAAACGTAGTGGGAACTTTGGTTGGCAAAACGAATCCCGATAGTGTATTCTTCATTGGTGCACATTATGATGCGGTTGCGGATTACTGCGCTGATGACAACGCAAGTGGGAGTGCTACGGTGTTGGAAGCGGCCCGAATCATGTCGCAATATTGCTTTCACAACACCATCAAATTTGCGTTTTGGGATGAAGAAGAATTGGGATTAATTGGCAGTAGATATTATGCCGATTCAGCTAATGCTAGAGGTGACTTTATAGCAGGTGTGTTGAATATGGACATGATGGGATACGATGGTGACAGCAACAAAGTTTTTGATATTCACACCAATTCAAATCCAGAAAATCAACGATTAAAAGACACGGTGTTGTTTGTCTTGGATACCTTGAACATTGACTTGGTTCCAAACGTCATTAACCCAGGAACTACCCGGAGTGACCATGCAGCCTTCTGGAAACACCGGTATCCAGCGGTTTTTTGCGGAGAATCATTTATTGGTGGCGACCCAAATCCTGCATACCACAGTGCGAAAGACCGCATCAACTTATTCGACCTTCCTTATTACCACAAGTTGGCTCAACTGGCCATAGGTGTGGTTGTTGAATTAACAAACGTTATACCTACTGCTGTGGAACACGATACTGTAGTTGCCTGTCATGCATATGTGTATAGCGATTCTACTTTTCGTACCTCAACAGTATACGCTGATAGTTTACAAACCGATTTAGGATGTGATAGTGTATTTGTTTTGCACTTGACTGTCTTGCCTGAATTCGAAACAATTGACACCATACAGGCCTGTGGCGAATATGTGTATAGGAATGAATCATATACTAAATCAGGAACCTATCACGATACCTTGGTTGCACGAAACGGCTGCGACAGCGTGTATACAATGGACTTAACTGTATTTCCTATACCGCATGTCACCGACACCATTGTAGTATGTCACAGTTATTCGTATCGTGGAGAGACCATTGAGCTTTCAGGTATTTACCACGACACACTCACTTCTTATTTGGGTTGCGACAGCTTCTATACCTTTCATTTAACTGTTTTACCTGTGTATAAGGTCACCGACGTTATTGATGTGTGTACGGAACACCTCTATCGAGGTCAGTCGTTCACCACTTCTGGAGTTTACCGCGATACGTTGACTTCTCGAAACGGCTGCGATAGTGTTTATACGATGGATTTGACCATTCGAAATACGGTGAGTCGTTTGGACACGATTTCGAGTTGTGGTGATTATACGTATCGAAATCAAGTGTATATGAACGATGGTGTTTATCATGATACCCTAGTCGCGCAAAATGGTTGTGACAGTTTCTACTCATTTGATCTTCGCATTACCAGAATAAACGATTCGATATTCCAAGGTACGAATACCTTAACCGCTGTGGATACAACAGCGCAGTACCAATGGATGACCTGTGATCTAGGCGTGAACTATCAAAAGATTGATGGAGCAACAAACCGGACATTTAATGTGCTCTTAGACAATTGGTATTCCTTGGTTTTGACCAAAAATCAGTGTACCGATACGTCTGCATGTATTCCAGTCACCTTGACTCATGTGCCACAGGTTCAGACTAATCAGTTTGCAGTGTATCCAAACCCATCTACAGGCAGGATTACCATAAACAGTCGTGTACCGTGTAATGCAACGGTTTATGTACGTGCAATGAATGGTGTTGATATTGGCATCTACCAATTCAATGGCCAACAAAAAATGCAATTGAATCTACCCGAACAAAGCGGGTTGTTCGTCGTTCAAGTAGTCACTGATGAAGGAAATGAAACCTTTAAGGTTCTAAAAATAGAATAATCGCAATCGACTATCTATTCATGATCAACACATTGTCGTAATACGGCGTATCTGTTCTTTCAGCGTACGTTAATTTGAATTCCGTAGCGGTCAACGTGTTAATTGTGAACACATCGCCATCGAAATTAATGGTTTGATCGTTTACGATTTGGTAATCCGTAGTGTCCATATCCCCATCAAAATTTACATAAGCTTTGTTGTTGGTTCTAAAGTCAATAGTTGCATTAGTACCTAAGTCAAAAGTGTCTATATAATCAAGCGTAGTTGACGCACCAACAAAGTTATAATCCATAATGGATGTGATGTTCCAGGTGTGTTGAATCTTCTCAGCAGTGGTTTCAGTTTTGGTTGTGTCTGGAGTATCGTCTTCTTTACAAGAGGAGATTAAGACTAGCGCTAATAAGGCAATAGGAATAAGTTTTTTCATGTTTTTCAATATTCGCCGCAATATAGTAAATCGACTAAAACAAAATATCTATTTTCTGACGAATGCAGTAAGTTAACGAGTACTTAAGCCTTATTGAATTTAAACTGCATAGCACCCAAGTAGGCAATCCAAATGGCAACGCAGCCAATGACGATATATCCAATAGAAGTTAAATTGAACCATTGAAAAATGAGTAACGCCAAACTACCAATAACCCAAAGTAGGTCGAGTGAAGTGATTAGATTTACAAGCGACTTGTTCTTTAGTTGTTTTACAGCGACATAATACACCATCAAAGAAAAAATCAACAAATTGATACCGATGATGGGCAGAACGATTTTGTTTGAGATTCCAAAAAGTGTGTTGATTGACGAAGAAGCAAAAGTTAATAGCAATCCACTAAGCAATGAAAAGGCACTATTAATCATCAAATACTTCTTCAACTGATTCATAAAACGATCGTTTACTTCAAAGCTACGGCGATTAAACAGAAAACGCACTCAATGAGTGCGTTGTTTTTTATTGGTTGTGGTTGTGTTGCCAACAATGATGTGTTTGATGAACTGCTTTGTGGTGGTGTTTCTTGTGTTGAAGTACCCTCAAAGATCCAAAGGTAAAGAGGGCAACAACGAATGCTAAGGCGATGTGTGACTTTCTCTTTTTCATGCTTCCCTGTTTTCTGGTTTGCGGTAATAATGGTGACAATGGTTTTGACCATAATGCGTTTTGAATTGTTCAAACTCTTCGCCGTCCATGTTTCTAACACTTTCAACAAAAGCCAGCTTTCGTTCACGCCATTGTTCTCGTTTCCAACGTCCTTTTCCTGAAAGTTTAAAAATGAGTCCAACGATGGCCAAGACTACAAAGAATCGGAAGGCTATGAAGAATAACAATCCAATAAGTACGCCGATAGCGATTGTTCTAAAAATTGATTTAATCATGTGTGTTCTTTTAATAGGTTAGACGGATGAGGTGTGGAATTACTTTAAACTCATTTGAAAGAATTAAAAGTTTCCTCAAAATTTTATTGTAAAACTGCTTCAGGTAAGGAATACAAACTTTTGACGGTGCACATAGTGTTGTAGGACTATCAATGAATAATTAGTTTGTACGCGTTTTTAAAAATGCCACTAAATTTCGCTTATTATCCTAAGTTAGGTTCAACCCATTTTCTTAATTGTCTTTGGTTAATATGGGATCTACAAAGTGTGACACTTTAACTTTTGAATTGTAATGTTCAACTACTTTCAATAGAGTTGTGGAACGACATATTGGCACCAGATTGGAGTAGGACAGAGATTATGCGTCTTAGGGATTTGAAATTGAAAATTTATTGATACTGAAGACCAGTCCAGGATTAGTTCAAAAATAATTTTATGTTGAGCAGTTTACTAGACATAAACCAAAGACAAGAATTTTTTACATGTTTCACAGTGGCACTAACACTTTCCCCACCTTGACTTCCATTCGGCTTTAAACGCTTCTTTTTCTTCGTCCGTCATAGATTGGTATTTCTCACGCATCTGACTTCGCTTTCGGTGTTTGCTTTTACCTGATCCAAGCTTTGACCCACCAAAAAGAATGCGACTTAAAAATAGGATGCCGAGCATCTGCCAATAATTGACTTCGGTAACGCCAATAACTTTGGGTAAAATGACATTCCATATGAGCATTAATACCGCAACCATTCCAGCCATTGCTGCTGCAAAAAATAGAACGATAAAGACTTTTTTAATACTTGAACCTTCGCGCATGCTGTTTTCGATATCCATAATTCTAATTGTTAAGTTCTTGATATAAATAGTTTAATTTCTTTCTTAAGTGTTTGACAGCGTATCCTTTACGACTAATAATGGTCTTAATGTTTTCGCCTTGTTGTTCGGCAATTTCTTTTAATGTTACGTCTTCCAACTCGTTTAACACAAAGACCGATCGTTGGCTGTCTGGTAATTCATCTAATGCTTTAAGTAGTTCCTCCCAAAAGACTTCCTTAAACAAACCCAACTCCGGGTTGTTGGCGTCATCAATCAATAAAATATCCATTATGGATACTTCTCCGTCTTCGTTTTCTACGGTAAAATCTTCAATTGATGCGGGTTTCTTTTTACGGTAGTTGTCCGTAATCCGATTTCTACTGACGTTGTACAACCAACCACTTACGTTCTCGATTTCATCTAAATTGGTAATGCGACTGAATTGATACCAAACGTCCTGTAGAATGTCCTTGGCGTCTTCGTTGTTTCCCACTTTTGACCGAATAAAACCAGCCAACTGAGTACCATATTGTTTAATGGTTTCAGTTAATGTACGCTTGTTTTTCTCAGCCATTTTTGCAGACACGGTCGCCTTCATATGTTGGAAGACGAAGCGGAATCAAAATTACTTTAATTTATTACGGTTTTTTTTGATTACCTCTATGTCTCGATAACCAGATCATAATAACTGCTTAACATAGGTGATGCACTGAAGCCTCTAGAATAAAAAAATGGGGTGTCTTGTCGCATGTGTTTTCATCCCATTACATCCTTAGTCTTGAGTCGTGCGTCTTTACTCAATGAAGACGTTGTAACATCAACAGTCTCAAATCTAACCCGTCAATCCTGCCCGCTTCAACAACGCATCGGGCTTGGCATCTCGTCCTCTAAAACGTTTGTATAGGATGGAGGGATGTACTGAGCCACCGGCCGATAACACATTTTTCTTGAATGACTCTGCAGTTTCTGAATCGAAAATGCCGTTTTCCTGAAAGGCTTCAAAAGCATCGGCATCCAGCACCTCTGCCCATTTGTAGCTATAATAACCGCTCGAATAACCACCTTGAAAAATGTGCGAAAAGGAAGTACTGGTACAGGCTTCTTTTACAGAAGGGCAGAAGTCTAAGCCTTCAATCTGGCTTGTTTCGTATGCTTTTACATCCAAGGAAGCATCCACTTCTTTGGCGTGCCAACCCATATCAATCTTTCCCAAACTAATTTGTCGAATCGTGGCCATACCGCTCATGAAATTGGCGGATGATTTAATCCGGTCGATGTATTCAGTTGGGATTGGTTCATTGGTTTCGTAATGTGTTGCAAACAAGTCCAAACATTCTTTTTCGTAACACCAATTCTCCATAAGCTGTGATGGCAATTCCACAAAATCCCAATACACGCTGGTGCCGCTTAAACTCGCATATTGTCCGTTAGCCAACATGCCATGTAAGGCGTGACCAAATTCATGAAACAAGGTGGTGACTTCATTAAATGTGAGTAGGGAAGGCTTTGTGTCCGTTGGTTTGGTGAAATTACATACGATAGAAACATGAGGTCGTTGGTCTATGCCATCAACCACTTTCTGTGACCGAAAAGAAGTCATCCATGCCCCTTGTCGCTTACCAGGTCGAGGAAAGAAATCGGCATAAAATACCGCAATGTGTTTTCCATCTGCGTCAGTTACCTCATAGGTTACGACGTCTTTGTGGTACACGTCAATGTCGGTGTTCCTGTGGAAGTGAAGTCCAAATAGTTTTTGAGCTGTAAGGAAAACGCCTTGCACTACTTTTTCTAACTGGAAATAGGGCCGCAGTAATTCGTCATCAATATTGAATGTTTCCTTTTTTAGTTTTTCTGCATAATAGCCACCATCCCATTTTTTGAGTTCTTTGATTCCGTCTTGTTTGTTGGCGTAATCTGTTAAGGTTTTAAATTCATTTTTGGCAAATGGAAGGGCTTTTTCCTGTATTTCATTTAAAAATGAATACACTTTGTTTGGCGATTCAGCCATTCGCTCCGCTAACACAAAATCCGCATGACTATCAAATCCAAGTAGGTTGGCTCGTTTGTGACGTAAATCCACGATTTGCTTAATGATGGATTCATTGTTTTGTTCATTGTCAGAAAAGGCTTTAGAACTAAATGCTTTATACATTTTTTCTCTTAATTCACGCACAGTGCTGTACGTCATAAAAGGAATGTAGCTCGGATAATCCAAGGTGATTAACCATTTTCCCTTTTCACCATTTTGCTCAGCTGCCATCGCTGCGGCTTCTTTAACGCCTTCCGGCAAACCATCAAGGTCTCTTTCGTTTTCTAAAAATAGCTGAAACGCATTGCTTTCAAGCAAAACATGTTCACCAAAGGTGAGAGACAGTTTGGATAGCTGATTGTCGATATTTCTAAGTGTATCTTGATCCGTTTTAGAAAGATTGGCACCATTCCGGTCAAAACTCTTGTACGTGTTTTTAAGCAAAGTCTTTTGCTCTTCATTCAAATCGTTTGGAGGATTGTTGTAAACGGACTTAACGCGATGAAACAACTCTGTATTCATCATTACGTCGTTTTTGTAGGAAGTTAACAATGGCGATATTTCCTGTGCTAACTGCTGCATTTCCGGACTCGTTTCGGCCGAGTTTAAATTGAAAAACGCATTGGTTACTTTGTCAAGAATCTCACCAACATTGTCAAGCTTTTCAATTGTATTCTGGAAACTCGGTGATTCTATGTTTTTAACTATTTGGTTGATTTCTTGACTAGCCTGCTTTATTCCTTCATGCACAGCAGGAACGTAATGCTCCAATTTAATTTTGCTAAATGGAATGGTGTCAAATTTGGTTTTATATGGCGCTAAAAAGGGATTCATCATGTTGCTTTTGAAGATATTCAATCAGTCCTCAAAAATAGCATTTTTGTGAAGGCCTTATTGTTTGATATTTGAGGATTTTAGGGCAGTCTCTAAATTGCGCATCACCATTTTTACACCCTGTTCAAACCCCATTTCAAGAGTTGCGTTTAAATGGTACGCACTTGCAAACGTGATGATTTCGGTTACGAGTGTTTCGTTTCCAATTTGTTCAAACGAGACATCCCCAATGGCGCGTGAAGTCGCGTCCTCCATAGTTCCGTCATCTTCAATAAAGGAATCAACCGCCTTAAATCGCTTCAGTGGGTGAATTTGGAAATAATCAAGTCTGGCCATATGGGTATAACCGTCGGAATTAGTCAGAGCGTAAATCCATGTACCGCCTTCTCTAAAATCCATGTGTTTGGTTTCAGTAACCCATGGGTCAGGTGCCCAAAATCGGTCTAAAAGATCACTTTGCGTGTAGCTATTCCACAGCGTTTCAAGCTTAACAGAAAATTTTTGCGTAATGATTACGGAATTCTTATCCGTGTCGATAGAAAGTTTCATAAGTAAGTAGTGCTGCAAACTTAGGTAAAAAAAGAATATTGATTTTATTTCGAATGTTATCTTTTCTATCAGTAGTTCTTAAGCCTTTTAACTTGTTGTAACCAAGGTATACGATTGAAATCGTAAAGGGTTTTAAAGAAACAAACAAATTACATTGGGTTTATGGATAAAGTCACATCAAACGTAATTGAGGTATTAGCTTTTTTAGGTTTTAGAAACGCTACAGCGACTTGGTCGACATTTCCGTTAGCTTTAAATATCGAATCGTTATCGAACGTAAACTCGCTGCCAATAGGGGTGTAGTTTGATGCCGTGATGGTGTAATGAATGTGACTTGCCACCCAATTTCCATTTCCATCTTTATAGCGGCCAGGTGCAATGGCACGCAAGGTAAAGTGGCCTAATGAATCAGTCATAACCACAGCGAATAACCGTGGATTCCATTTGGTCTTTTCGGTAAAATAATAACCCTTATGGTCAGCATGTGTTAAAATGACTTTGGCTCCTTCTACAGGTGTCTTATCTGCACTGTTTTCTACAATACCTCGAACAATGATTGGTGTTCCTGGTTCTCCTTGAAGGTAAGAGGTGGCCTCCGGATATTCAGCATATTGCTCCATTAATGCCCGTATAGCGGGTCGAGTACTAGAATCTTTAACCAACGTGTAAATCAACGAGTCTTGCAAAAGAAGCATAGGGTTACTGATTCCTTTTTTACAGGCTGTTCGTATGCTCACAATGGCAGCTTCTGGTTGTTGTGCCATTACATGTTCACGTGCCTCCTGAAGATACATTAAGGCAAGTTTGTTCGTTATCTGGTTACTTTGGGGCTTAGTGGATTTTTTGGTTTCGAATAACAGATAGGCAATCACCAACAAGCATATTCCAATTCCGGTAGAGACTTTCCAATTGTTTCTAATATCTGTCATGTTCTCACAAGGTATGCAGGATTATCTATACTTGCATAATAAAATGATAACCGCCTAAGGGCAATGAGTAACCAACATAAAAGCAAGCCTAAATCTTTTAATTAGACTGATTGTCTACTAATAACTGCAACATCGATTGTGCTGTTTCGACGCCACATTTTTGATTTTGTCCAGTCACAATTCGATGCTCGTGATCCACTACCACAAGGCTTTTAAACATGTCGATTAAACCATTATTTGATTGATAGAGTGCATTTTTACTTCGCAGTTCTGTTTCTGGATGTTTGGGCGTATTCCCGACCATGAGCTCCTTCAATTGTTTGTTCGTAACCCCAGTAACGTTAACTCCTTCCACCAAAGACGAACCATCGGGTTTTATGGCATTTGTTAATCCTAGCGGACCGTGACATACAGCGCCAATCACTTTTTTAGACGCATATGCAGACGAGACTTTTCTCGCTAATTCCTCTGATTGTGCCAAATCGTATGCCGCTCCCCAGCCTCCAGCTATAAAAATGACGTTGTACAGATCAATGTTTACGTCGGTGATAGAAACGGAAGATTGAACCTTGTTTTGAAATTCGTCATCTTTTAAAAATCGATTGTCTTCCGCAGTTCGCACCAACGGACGTAGAGAGAGCTTTTCGATAGGGATGTTTCCACCTAGAATGCTTGCAATATCTACGTTCATGCCTGCATCTTTAAACACGTAATACGGTTCTGTCATTTCCGACGCGTAGACACCAGTGGGTTTGCCAGTTTTGATAACTTCTCTTGTTACTGAATCAACTTTGTCTAAGGTAGCCTGACTTGTTGTAATAATTAAGGCTCTTCGTCCCTCAAGATTGAATGATTTTTTAGCGACTGATGATATATGCGGCAGTCGCATTAAATTTCGATTTCAGTGGTCCACTGTCCATCACTCACCAAATGATGCACTTGTTTGATGTCGTACGTACCGTTGTATTGTACAGCAAAGCCATCTAAGTCAATTGATTTTCCAGGTTCAGCTAAATGCGAGCCATTAAATAATAAAGCACCTTCAGTAGTTGTTTCGTTACCGTCAAGTTCATTTTGGTATCTAGACAAATGGAAGTCCATCACATCAAATCCATACGTCAATTTAAGTCCTGAAGCCGCGCCGGCATTATCTTCAACATTTGAAGACTTGCCGATACTGTCGATGGTTAAAACAATGCCTTTTTTTTCATGTTGCTCAACATCATTTGATACAATCGTTCCAGAAAAAACTTTCGTTTCTTTACTCATGTATCCCAAACCGATTTCAATTTTCCGACCTAATTTAAATTCTCCAGATTGTGTTACCTCAAAAGGAATATCTCCATAGCCATCGCGGATAGATACTTCTGCGAGTTGAATGCCACTATGGTCTAGCTCAATGGAAATGGACATCACTTCTACCGTGTCTTTAATTCTAGTTCCGTCTACATTGATGTAAAATGATACAAGATGATGGTCTTCGTTTATCGGCGATTTAGGCATACATTTTTTTGAGCAAGATAGCGATAAATGAAATAATTGTATGAAAGGTGAAGTTGTCGAATAATCCTCAGACAGTTCCTCTATACACTAGCCTTGTTTCAGGCTATTTTCATATCCAAGGTCGAGTTTTAGGTTATTTCCATCAGCTGCTTCCGTGGCTAGTTGGTCACAACGTTCGTTTTCGGGGTTGCCAGCATGGCCTTTTACCCAAACCATTTTTACATTGTGTTTTGGGTAGATTTTTAAAAATCGTTTCCACAAATCTGGATTCTTTTTGTCCTTAAAATTCTTTTTAACCCATCCAAACACCCACTTCTTTTCAATAGCATCCACCACATATTTCGAATCGGAGTATATGGTGACATCCAAATTGGGTTTTAGCAAAGCTTCTAAGCCAACAATAACAGCCAACAACTCCATGCGGTTGTTAGTAGTCAATCGAAATCCGCCAGAAATCTCTTTTCTGCGATTGTCTTTTTTGATTACTGTTCCAAATCCCCCAGGACCTGGATTTCCTCTTGAAGAGCCGTCTGTGTATATGGTAATCACTTTGAGATTTCGTGACCCATTTTTTCTCGTTTGGTGTCGAGATACTGTGCGTTATGTGGATTTGGTTTTACCTGTAACCCAACACTTTCAACAATCTCTAACCCATATCCAATCAATCCCTTACGTTTTTTAGGATTGTTGCTCATTAAGCGAATTTTTCGAACACCAAGGTCTCTCAATATTTGTGCGCCTACACCGTAATCACGCTCGTCCATTTTAAAGCCGAGTTCAATATTAGCTTCCACCGTGTCCATGCCTTCTTCTTGAAGTTTGTACGCTTTAAGCTTGTTCAACAAACCAATACCACGTCCTTCTTGATTCATGTATACAATGACACCTCTGCCTTCTTCTTCAATCATTTCCATGGCTTTTTGCAGTTGTTCACCACAATCGCAACGACAAGATCCAAAAATATCACCAGTCACACAGCTTGAATGGACACGAACCAAAACAGGTTCATCTAAATCCCATTCTCCTTTTACTAAAGCCAAATGGTCCTGACCATTTGCTGTTTGTTTAAAGGCAACCAAATCAAAATCACCAACCGCCGTTGGTAGCTTTACGTCTATTTGCCGTTCAATTAAACTTTCGTTTTGAAGGCGATATTCAATCAAATCTGCAATAGATACGATTTTCATATCAAACTTTTTAGCCACATGAACCAAGTCAGGAAGGCGGGCCATAGTCCCATCTTCATTCATGATTTCAACGATACAACCTGCCGGCTGAAATCCAGCCAATCTCGCTAAGTCAATTGCAGCTTCAGTATGTCCAGCACGACGTAATACGCCGTTGGTTTTTGCTTTTAGTGGGAAAATATGTCCGGGCTTACCAAGTATGTTGGGATCGGTTTTAGGATCTACTAGGGCTTTTATAGTCATGGCTCGATCGTATGCCGAAATACCAGTTGACGTTCCATGGCCGATTAAATCAACCGAAACCGTAAATGGTGTTTCGTATTGTGCGGTGTTTTTGCCCACCATTAACTCCAAGCCCAGTTCTTCACAACGCTCTTCTATTAACGGTACACAAATTAACCCACGACCTTCTTTGGACATGAAGTTGACCATCTCGGTGGTCATGTTTTCAGCCGCCGTCAGAAAGTCTCCTTCATTCTCACGATCCTCGTCATCAACCACAATAATCATCTTGCCATTTCTGATGTCTTCAATGGCTTCTTCTATTGTGTTTAGCGTAATGTTTTCCATACTCACAGCAAAGGTAATTTATTCAATGAAACAGAAGAATGTCATTTAAGTTTGGCTTCGAATTCCGTAGGTTTTTCAAGAAAGTAAAATTGCTTTGTGCAGACGGGTTTATCTCAAGCAATTCCTGAGGTGTTATGGAACCTCAAAAAGTGTTCAGGAATTTGTGTTATTAAATACGACACTGTTTTTATCTTAGCGGCCTTGAAAGTTTTATTTTTAGCCAATCGTATTCCGTATCCGCCGTTTCGCGGGGATAAACTTAAGATTTACAATTTAAGTCGACGGTTGTGTAAAGACCATGAACTGTACTTAATCGCCTTCGTGGAATCAAGAGAAGAACTCAAGTATAAAAAAGAGTTAGATCCAATTTTCAAGGAAGTGCATTTGATCTACCAACCCAAATGGAGATCCTATGTGAATACAGCCTGGAATCTGCTGTATAGCGCACCGTTTCAACTGGCTTATTTCAAAAGTCGAAAAATGGCTAAAACGGTTAAGAGTTTTCTAGCGAGCCATCCAATAGACATCATTCATACCCAGCATTTGCGCATGTCACAGTATACATGGGACTTAATTCAGTATCCTAGAATCTTGGATTTGCCCGATGCATATTCGTTGTATTGGAAACGAAGGAAAGAAGTACAAAGACCCTGGTGGAATAGGGTGTTTGATGCCATGGAATCTAAGCGCGTTATTGAAGCTGAACGCATCGTGATTCATTTTGAGTTGAACTTGGTTTGTTCGGTAGAAGACCGAGATCATTTACGAGACATCCACCCAATAGCCGACGTAAAACTGTTGCGGAACGGAGTGGATTTGGAGACATTTCAATACAAAAATCAAGACTACTCACGCGCCAATACATTGTTGTTTACAGGTAATATGGATTATGCGCCTAACGTCGATGCCGTAGTGTATTTCGTTGAAAACATGTGGCCAGAGTTAACCACCAAGTATCCTACCTTACGATTGGTCATTGCAGGTCAACGACCTATAAAGCAGGTCCTAGATTTGGCAACGGATAATATTGAGGTAACTGGTTTTGTGGAAGACATTTCTGAAATGTACACACAAGCAGATATTGTCATTGCGCCATTGCGGTTCGGTGCTGGTACTCAAAATAAAGTCTTGGAAGCCTTAGCCATGGGAGTGCCTGTTGTTTGCACCAATATTGGTTTCAAAGGATTGGAAATAAAATCTGGAGACGGCGTTTTTCACGCCAAAAACGACAACCAATTTGTTGCACATGTTTCTGCTCTGTTGGATTCTGAATCACTACGTCGTGAAACAGGACAAAAAGGACTTGAATTGGCTCGAACTAAGTTTAGTTGGGACGGGATCGCTAAAGATTTAGAAGAACATTTCTTGTCGATATGTTTGGATTAATTGTGTAGGTTTGACATATGTACAATAAAAAATCAATTATTAGGGGCTTTCAAATTGCCTTGTTTCTATCGGTAATGTGTTTAACTGCATGTTCAACAAAAACAGCATCTGACGTGACTGAAGAGGAAAAAAAGGAGATTATTGAGTTAGAAGAATCCGCCAAAGAAATAGACGATTCAGTTGAAGAATTGGACAGTGCTTTGCAAGAATTAAATGACATTAAAAATTTATTAAGATAGCAAAATGATAAAGGTATTATTTAGCGCATTGTTAGTGATGTTCCTGTGGGTAGGAGAAGGCTATGCGCAATCAGAAAAAGGTAAAGGAAAGCCAGAGAACAACAATGGTTCTAAAGACCTAAGAGAGAAGGCAAAGGACAAAAAAGATAAAAAGTCAGATTGGTCCGAGATGGCAAAAGACAGCCTTAAAAAAGCGCAGAAAGAATCTAAGCCTAATAAGATGGAAGATCGTGATGAAGACGATGATGAGTCAGACAACGATGACTCAGAAAATGAAGGTAAGAAAGAAAAGAAAATTAAGAAAGATTCTGGTAACCAAAAGGGGAATGGCCATGGTAAAATGAGAGATAAAGAATCTCAGTCAGGTAAAGAATTTGGAAAGGAACGAAGTACTGAAGCAAAGCAACATAAACAAGAAGCTTTGGAAAGAGCAGCAGCGAAAAAAACCGAAGCTCAAGTCAAAATTGATGAGGCAAAAGCTGAGGTGAAAGCGGCAAAGGAAAAGCTAAAGGCAGCCAAAGAAGATGGTAGCTTAAGTGATGAAGAAATTGCCGAAAAAGAAGAGAAGATAAAAAAGGCTGAAGGCATTATTAAGAATGCGGAGGACAAACTTAAAAAAGTAGAGGAAATAGAAGAGGAGGAAGAGGAAGAAGAGGAAGATGAGGGGGAAAGTGAATAACCTCTAAAACAACTCCTTTATATTGGTGGCAAATAGCTTAACGGCTATCGCCAACAAGACAACGCCAAATACTTTTCGCAAAATACTAATACCACCAGGATCCAATAATTTGCCAAGTCTTGCTGTGTTTTTTAAGACTAAATAGACCAATGCCGTATTGATTAATATGGCGACTAAAATGTTTTCTGTCGCATATTCTGCACGTAACGATAGGAGGGAAGTGAGTGTTCCGGCTCCCGCTACGATAGGAAAGGCTATCGGTACGATACTAGCCGTTTTTGGTGTATCCGACTTAAATAAATGAAGTCCTAAAATCATTTCTAAAGCCAAGAAAAAGATGACAATTGAACCCGCAACTGCGAAACTGTTTAAATCCACCCCCAACAATTTTAGAATGCTGTTTCCGGCAAACAAGAACACAACCATGATAAGCAAAGAAACAATGCTGGCTTTTTCAGATTGAATGTGTCCGACTTTTTCTCTAAGCGATAGTATTACTGGGATGCTACCCAAAATGTCAATCACGGCAAACAACACCATGGTGACAGACAAAATCTCATTAAAATTAAACGACATATCAGTGCTTTTTAAAGGGCTGCAAAGGTACAATTCCTTTTATCTGGAAAATAAGGTTTTGCCCAAATTAAATGAGAATGATTACTCTGTATACTCTTTAGAAGAAATGACCAATTTGGCGGTAACATTTGAATCCTGAATTTCATATTCAGAAGTCGGATAAGGCGCAACATCAACCATTTTAATCCGATAGCCACCAATCAAGGTATCGTTCTTAAATGCTGTTGCGTTTGGCTGCGTATCCAAGTCAAATTGATACGCATTAGATCTCGTCGTCATACGAAAGCGAAGCTTTGCATTTCCTTCCCAGATACAATTTACACCAATAGGACACCTTGAATCTTCAATTATGCTGTCAAGGGTTAAACAAATCAAATCAATACTTAAGTCATTGTCGTCCGTGACACACGATTGTACCTGATACGATAAGGTCAACTCTTTAGAGAATGTGGTGTTTGCCATTTCTGCTTGAGTGATTCCTTTTGTGGTTTTCTTGCTACAACTTGTGCAGAAACCTATGCATAAAAGCAGCAGCATAAGACAAAAGGCGTGGGCTGACGATGTTCTCGGTCTTAACATAAACATTACCCAAATGTACAGGTATTACACTCAAACATATTTCTCGTATACATAAAACTTTGGTCCAACCGTTTATGTTTTGAGGTGATAGGGTATGAATACCTAAACATAGGTTATGAAAAAGGCAATTGGAATCTGTATGTTGGCTATTCTGGCGACTTCTGTTCAAGGAGATGAACGCCTATTCAAAAAGCTAGAGCGCAAGTTTGAACGCAACCACGAGGCTGGTATGAATTACGCCAAGAAATTAAAATCGAAAAGGTCGAGCGAACCCGATGGGTATTATTTTTTGGCCAACGCCTATTTGCACAAACTCGATTCAGAAGCAAAAATGCTGCGTAAATACAGCGCCTTAAACCGCGCCGCGTCAGAGGCGTACCGCATGAAGAAGTTTGGCGTAAACCATGCGTACCTCAAAGACCTACAAGATTCAATCATAAGCCGAATCGCATTAGATTTAAAAGCACAACGAGATACCTTTTTAAAGTATGAGGACTACGATAAGTCAGAAAGACTGGCGATGCATTACCATCGGTTGACAGGAGTAAAACTGCCAACTTTAGAGCAATTGGATTCGATAGAAGATGAGCGAATCAAACAAGCCAAACTGTTGTTGCAAATACCTAAAGTTGTAAATGGGAAGTATTACGGAATGCCTTCAGGCGACGAAGACATCAATTCCCATAGTTTTCAGAAAGAAAAGGAAATGATCAGGCTCATTAACATCGAAAGAGCGCGCAAGGGAATGGAAGCTTTGAAATGGGATTTTAATTTAACCAGAGCGGCAAGATATCATGCCAATGACATGGCAACGCAAGGCTATTTTAATCATAACACGTATGACCGTATTGACGGAGATCTAGTTGAAATAGGTGGAACTTTTAAAAGAATTCGCAAATTTTACGACTTGCGTTTTGTGAATTCAGAAAACATTGCTGCAGGCAGTGAAACAGCTGCAGATACTTATTATCAGTGGTTCACAAGCAAAGGCCACTATGCCAATATGTTTAATCCAGTAAGTAAATATGTCGGTGTTGGTGTGGCGTATGACGCCTCAAGTCCTTATGGTTACTATTGGGTATTCTGTACGGCTAGATAAGTTTGTTTTCTCCCCATCGCCATATAAATCCCGCATACACAATTCGACCAGGCATTTGAGCACCTAAAATTTCTTGATATTGTGTGTCTAACACGTTTCTGCTTTCAACAAATATGCGCGCTGGCACGTATTTAGGTTTGTACGAAAACCGCATGTTCATTAAGAAATATTGGTCTTTAACTTCACCGTTGATGTTCGGAACTTCTTCCGCATTACGCGTGATAAAGTTGCTCGATACACTGAGTCTTATGCGGTTGTAGCGGAAAAGCAACCTTGGTGATGCTAGGTGGATAGGGTGGTTGGCAATGTATTTAGATACCACTTCGTCCTCATTAGAGGTTTGCAAATAGGTGTAGTCCAACATGAACTTTAAGTATGTTGTATCCGTTTCAAACAGACTGTATTTCAAACTCAATTCATAACCCATGTTCCTACTCTGCGAGATGTTTTGGGTATAGAAGTAACTCGTATCAGGGAGCAAATTGGTCAAGTTCGTAATCTGATTGGAGTTAGTTAAAATGTAATCAATAAGGTTGTCAGAAGTCCTGAAGAAAATCGATTGACTAATGTTCAATTTATCGTTTGGTGTCCAATTGGCATTTAGGTCGGCCGACAATGATTTTTCAGGTTTTACGTCTGGGTTGCCAGCGTTTCGAAACGGACTTAATGGATTGATGTTGTATGAAACAAAACGTTCTGTGTAATCTGGGTTTCTAACGGACTGTCCAATTGAACTTCGAAGCACGAGCTTAGGTAATATATAGGTTCCTGTTAATTGCGGAACGAAATGTAAACCATAGTAACCATCGTTTTCTACTCTGGCGCCAATCATCACCAAAAACTTGTTGCTAAAATTGATTCTGGTTTGTCCGAATGCGGCAACACTATAATTGTTGTGGTCACCACGGTCGCTACTTTCTATAGTCGTTCCATCGTATTGAAATCCATAAGCAAATTTGTATATACCAACACCGCGGTTTTGCGTTAACGTAGCATTGAGCCTGGTTGTGGTATGTCCATTAACAGCGGTAGGTAAAAACGCAAACGTATCTTGATTGTGTTTGTAACCAATGTTAAATTCTGTTCGTTGTTTCGCGTCTTCATTGATTATCGCTGATTGAATCCAGTAGGCTTTAATGGCTTCCACAGATTCATCAAAAGAACTGGCCGTATAGAAATATTTGGCATCAAAATCACGAACGTCTATGGCGCCGCGTAAGTAAACCTTCCATGCCTCTTTCATATACATGCCTGAAACGGTATAGTTCTTAATATCAAAATAGGATTGATACGTGCTGTCTGCCACACTGTTTTTACCAAAGTTAGGATTGACGCGTGTCTCACCATCTGACCTAAGTGATTTTACACCACCAGAGAATCCCCATTTTTTAGCGTTTAGAAAAACGCCCATATCGCTGTTAAAAAACTTATCTTGACCAAAAGCCAATTTACCGCCAAAGTTGAATTGGTATTTCGGAACGGCAGTATATGTCTTGGTTTTGATATGAATCACGCCACCCACAGCGTCACTTCCATATGATACACCAGAAGGACCATTGATAATTTCAATGCGGTCAATTTCAGATAAAGCGATAGGAATATTGTTGTTGAAATGGCCAGTTAGACCGTCGTTTAATCGTTGGTTGTCGATCAAGACCAATACTTGAGAAAACGTGCTGCCTCGTAGGCCTATGTCCGATTGTACGCCAAACCCGCCTCGACTGTTTAGGTTGACGCCAGCAACGTCTTGCAGCAAATCTTCAACGGAGTTAACTGCATATTGTTCAATGTCTTTTGAGGTTAATACGACAACGGTTTTGCCCGTTTCTTTGTACTTATCTTGTAATCTGTTAGAGCTTACTACGGTTGTGTCTAATGATTCTTGCGCTTGAGCATTTGTGCCAAAACACAATAGGGAAATGCCTAAAATTAGGGTGGTAGATTTCATTTTTTGTTTTTTGTCGGTGCAATACTAGCCATGCTTTTTTAGAATAATTGTCGATGTAGGAGGAAAAAGTGTTGGCTGAGGGAATTAGGGGCGCTTCGCTTTGGCGCTTTGGCGCATTGGCGCATTGGTGTGTTGGCGTGTTGGCGTTTTAGGTGGTTGGGTCGTTGGGTGGTTTGGGTCGTTAGCACATTGGCGCATTAGCGCTTTGGTTTGCATATGCTACGCGTCATCCAGAGATTCGACGGTAGGAGAAACGAAGGATCTCATTTAAGTTATGAGGAAAGGATAAAACGATTTGAAACTCAATTTGACGAATTAAAAAAAACAGCACTTTTGACTCATTAATTAATCAACAATGAAAAAACTTTTAACACTCGTATTTATTCTACCGTTATTCACCATTGGTTGCGGAGGCGACGACACTCCTGAACCAACAACTTCCAATACATTGAATAAGGAATTGTTGTATGATAAGAGGTGGCAAAACAAATCAAACACAGTCGTTCATAGGATTCATAGTGACGGAACTTACAGTGTTAATGACACTTGGGAGTGGTTAAATGACAGTGACACTATGATAGTCCATGTAAAATCTACAGGTAAAGATCTCAAATGGGTATTTAATACAGGAAATACTGCTGACAGAATGGAAGCCAAACTTGATCAAACTACAAGTTGGGGAGAATACAGAACAAGCTGGTAAAACGGTGCTTCTAGCTTTTCCGAAGTAACGATTCGCCTATAGACAGTCCTGAGTCTTGTGTCAATAAGTCTTGGGTCATCATACACCCTTCTACACAATTTTCAATCTTTAATTATTAATTCTCAATTGGCAATCCTAATTTGCCACCATGTCTGAATTATCGAACATTCCTGACTGGACCAGCATCATCCCGCCAATAGTAGCTATAGGTTTAGCACTCTTGTTAAAAGAAGTTTTGCTGAGTTTAACCATCGGTATTTTCTCTGGTTTGGTTTTAATGGGCATGAAGTCGTCGAAGTCTTTAGGGGAAGCTTTTCTCGAAGTACCGAACGCGATTCTGTATTCTCTGGTGAACAAAGACCACATCAGCGTTATTCTCTTTACCTTAATGATAGGTGGCATGGTAGGCATCATATCTAAAAATGGAGGAATGATGGCCTTGGTCAAAAAGATTTCAAAACGCGCCACCACGGCCCGTTCTGGACAACTAGCCACATGGATGTTGGGCATCGCTATCTTTTTCGATGACTACGCCAACACCTTAGTCGTTGGTAACACCATGCGGCCTTTAACCGACCGTTTGAAGATCAGTCGCGAGAAACTGGCTTATATCGTTGACTCGACGGCAGCACCAGTAGCGGCTATAGCTTTTATAACTACTTGGATTGGTGCAGAGCTTGGTTACATCTCAGATGGCATATCAAAAATACCCAACGGTGCCAATGAAATCGGTTCCGCTTACGGTGTGTTTTTTCAATCGCTGCAATACATGTTTTATCCCATCTTAACCTTGTTTTTTATATTCATTTTGATTTGGAAAAAGCGTGACTTTGGTCCGATGCTAAAAGCAGAACGCGCTGCACGTGCTAAGACTGAGACAACGGTTGAGAAAGCTGTGGTGGGTGAAATTGATGAGGTAGAAGATAAAAAAGAATCCGTGTGGAGTGCCGTACTGCCAATTGCCGTCATGATTATTACTGCGACCATTGGTTTGTTTTATACGGGCTTAGCTGGAAGTGGGGAAGGGGAAGAATACGTTTGGAACAGTTCATTATCATTTGTGACGAATCTTTCAGAAATCATTGGTCGTGCCGACAGTTATTTGTCCCTAATATGGGGCTCATTTTGCGGGTTGTTTATGGCGATATTAATTACAATTTCGGCTGGAATTTTATCTGTCAGAAAAACCATGGAATATGCCGAAGCAGGAGTAAAAACTATGATGCCAGCCATATTGATTCTTGCCTTAGCTTGGACATTAGGAGCTATCACTGAATCCTTAGGTACCGCAAACTATTTGGCCGAGTTAAGCAAAGGGAATATTATGCCGCAGTTCATCCCTACCATTGTGTTTATTTTAGCTGCAAGCATCGCCTTCTCAACGGGTACTAGTTGGGGAACTATGTCGATTTTATATCCGATTGTATTGGTAACGAGTTGGAACATATGTGCCGCAGAATCACTTGCTCTAGAGGCATCATTAGGCATTTTTGCCAATGTGGTATCCGCGGTGTTAGCAGGTTCTGTTTTAGGCGATCATTGCTCTCCCATTTCAGATACAACTATATTAAGTTCTTTGTCTGCCGACTGTGACCACGTGCAGCATGTAAAAACCCAGATGCCTTATGCTCTGACCGTGGGTGGAGTCGCTATTCTCCTGGGTACTATACCGGCAGGATTTGGCGTTCCGTTTTACATTACCTTCCCAATTGCGGGAATTGCGCTGTATTTGATAGTCTCATATTTTGGTAAAATGACTGAAACTGAGACTGTAAGCCCATAATATAACGGTAGTTTCGCATGTTGTTATAGGGTAAAGTGGGTTCAAATCAGAAAATAGTCCAGAATAAAATCAAGAAACGCGTCAAGATCAGCGCGTATATTTTGATTCCATTCATTGCAGTGGGAGGCCTATCTATTGCTTACCAATTAACCTCTGGTGGTTTCGAATCTTTCGACTTTTCAATAGGTAAACTGTGGTCTTGGGCATCAAGTGAACCAACAGAAGAAGTTCAGTCTATCAACGAATTCGACCGCATTATTGTTCCGAATAACCGAGTAACATCGCGATTAGAAGATGATCAATTACGCGAGGTTGAAACCGTTCAAATTCGTCCAGTGAGCAAAGTTGTACGCATACACAAACCTTCTGATGGCTTGGCCAATTTCATGGATACACGTGAATTGTTTAAGACGGTGGAAGTGGATATGATTCAACCTGATAAATCTTTTAATTATTTTAAGTCTGGTCGACACATAGACATGCAGCAAAAGGAATTTCTTATTCCGCATGATATTAAAACACGTAGATCTAGAATTGCCGTTGGTGCTTCTTTTACACCAGGTATTTCATACCGTCGATTGAGGTATAGTGATATAAATAGCGTTGCCAGAATTGACAATCAAACTGCTTATACATTCGGACAAAGCAAGGAGTATAGAAACAACAACGACAAAGCCATTATGAATTTTTATTCTGGGTTTGACATATATGCGCACATCAACAAGAAATGGAGTGTACAAGCAGGTTTTTATTATTCCTCACATGGTGAAAAGCTTACTGTAGTTAATAAGAATGATCCAAACGAAGTGAATTCTAGTCCTTCAAGTGGAAGTGCGTTCTTAACAAAACAAAGTGTTTTTGAGTCGCCCGAAATGGTTGAGTATACCGACAACGAAGAGGTGCCATTCTCAAATTATTATGGTTTGATGGAAGTGCCGATTTTAGCAAGCTATCAATGCGTTGATTTATCAGAGATGTTGCATATTAGCGTACAGCTAGGAGGTTCTTATGGATACTTGGACCATGCAGATGTGTTGATGTATAATTACGAAACAAACAAGTATTTCTGGATTCCAAGTTCAAACTTTGAACTGTTGAACAAACATTTTTTTAGTGGTATTGTAGGTGCAGAAATATCTCAATACATTAGCCACGAAATAGAAGTCTTTGCCAACCCACAATTCAAATATTCTTTTACACCCACCTTTAAAAACTCCTACGAAATCAAACAGAACCAGTGGGCCACTGGTGTTCGTTTAGGAATGAAGGTGCATTTGTAGTGTATTTAGGTCTTCCCAATTAATGGTTGTGTCCGGCGTGCGGATCAACCTTAGGCATTGGATCCACTTTTTTAGGTGTAGCGACTGGCTCACCACTTACATTGACCATGATGATGAGATTGATCTCCCCAGCATTAGAAAAGATGTTGACGCCTTTGGCATATTCACCATTTTTATCGTTTGTGTCGAACGTCACCTTAATAGACCCTGTTTGACCTGGAGCAACTCCGCCTCTCGGCCAGTCTGTTGCCGTACAACTGCACGTTGACTTGACTTCTTTGATGTAAAACATACCAGAACCAACATTCGTGAATTCAAAAACATGCTCTGCTTTTTCACCTGGACGAAATGTGCCCATGTGATACTGCATGGTGTCTTTAAATTGAATTACTGGAACTTCTTGAGCGTCCGCCACAGCACAACCCATAATCAAAGAAGCAAAAAGTAGAATGACATTTTTCATATTACAAACTTAGTATCAATAATAATACCACAACTGCTAGATGCGTAGTTGGAACATTTCGTTGCATGGATAACACGATTACCCGTTATATAATGAAGCAAAATTGGTGCATTTTTCTATATTCGTGCCCGAATTATAGCACTATGACAGATATAGAAATAGCACAGGCCGTAAAGATGCAGCACATCAATGACATTGCTGCAAAACTTGGAGTGGATTCCGACAACATCGAACAGTATGGTAAGTATAAGGCGAAACTACCTTTGGATTTAATCGACAAGGACAAAATAGCTAAAAGCAAGCTTATTTTGGTTACTGCGATTACCCCAACTCCTGCTGGAGAAGGTAAGACTACTGTATCGATAGGACTACATGAAGGTTTAAATAAAATTGGAAAGAAAAGTATAGTTGTATTGAGAGAACCTTCTTTAGGACCAGTATTTGGGATTAAAGGTGGAGCTGCTGGTGGAGGTCATTCACAAGTGGTACCAATGGAGGACATCAACCTTCATTTTACCGGTGACTTTTCAGCAATCGAAAAAGCCAACAACTTTTTGGCAGCTGTTATTGACAACAATATTCAAAGTAAAACGCGCAGTTTAGGCATCGACCCAAGAACAGTAATCTGGAAAAGGGTTATTGATATGAATGACCGTGCTTTACGAGACATCGTAATTGGTCTTGGAGGAACAGGGAACGGTATCCCACGACAAGATGGATTTAACATTACAGCAGCGTCTGAGGTGATGGCGATTCTGTGTATGTCGAACGACTTAGACGATCTAAAGCAAAAATTAGGAAATATTTTCTGTGGATATACATTCGATAGAAAACCGGTATATGCCCGTGATTTAAATGCAGAAAATGCCATGGCGATTCTGTTAAAAGACGCAGTGAAGCCTAACTTGGTACAAACGCTTGAAGGAAATCCTGCCATTATACATGGCGGACCATTTGCCAACATTGCACAAGGTACAAATACAATTATTGCAACTCAAATGGGCTTGTCTCTTGGTGACTACGTAGTTACTGAAGCAGGTTTTGGTGCTGATTTAGGAGCGGAGAAATTTTTGAATATCAAATGCGGTTATGGAAATTTAAAGCCAGAAGCATTGGTGTTGGTAGCAACCATCAGAGCGTTACGTCACCATGGTGGTGCCACACCTGATCAATACAACGATGCCAATCTTGACCGAGTGAAAGCTGGATTTGCCAACCTTGAAAAACACATTGAAAACAGTAAAAAATTCGGATTAAACCCTGTGGTTGCTGTCAATAATTTCTATACCGATTCGCAAGAAGAAATCGATTGGTTAATCGAGAAATGCGCTAGTATTGGTGTACAAGCTGTCTTGAGCAAAGGATGGGCTGAAGGTGGAAACGGAACACAGGATTTGGCACATGCAGTTGTAAAAGAAATAGAATCAGGTAAGAATAATTTCAAAGCGTTGTACGATTGGAATTTGCCGGTAAAAGAAAAAATTGAAACCATTGCACGAGAAATTTATGGTGCGGATGGGGTTGATTATGCAGCAGCAGCAGAACGAGGCATTCGAACGATCGATAAATTAGGATTGTCGCATCTGCCAATTTGTATGGCGAAAACGCAAAAATCATTTTCCGATGACGAGAAGAAAACTGGGAGACCAACAGGTTTTAGAGTGACTGTTCGTGAATTTGAAATTGCCGCTGGAGCTGGATTCTTAATTCCTATTCTAGGCAACATGATGCGTATGCCAGGGTTACCTGCTGTTCCAGCATCAGAAGGAATGAGCATCGACAGTAATGGTAAAATTAGCGGATTGTCTTAAATATTACTGTTAAAGAACATTTTGTAAACTGCCATTGTTAACGCAATGGCAGTTTTTTGTATTTGTCAATCACATACCAACCACCAAAATACAAGTATCTTTACAACATGAAATCAACATCAACACACACAGCTAACAAATACACCAGAGATGGAGTTAGTTTGGTGGAAGATGTTTTGACCAACGAATCACCATTGCAAATTCATGTAAATGGGAAACCTTTTTCAGTGACCATGCGTACACCTGGTTATGAACACGATTTAACTCGAGGTATTCTTCATTCAGAAAATGTATTTACCCGAAAAGACTTGGTTTTGAAAACACAAAGCATGGATTTAGACGAGCATGGCAATGTTACCTTGGTTAATGCCATTGTTCCTGAAGAACAGCTTGATTTCGGCTTTCAATCTAGTAGATCTTTAACCTCTGTGTCGTCTTGCGGCATTTGTGGCAAAGAGGATTTGTCGTCCATAACACTTTGTGGTGTCCCAGTACAAGATAACATCGTTGTTTCGGCTCATGAGATTAATGCGATGTTTGATTTAATGGCTGAAGCACAACATGCGTTTAATTCTTCTGGTGGGTGTCATGCCGCGGCTGCTTTTGATTCAAAAGGCAATATGTTGGTTTTGCGCGAGGATATTGGTAGACATAATGCCGTCGATAAAGTGATAGGACATTTGTTAAACAAACAAACTGTTGCTGATGCCAAAGTACTACTGGTAAGTGGTCGTGTGTCGTATGAAATTGTTTCAAAAGCCTACTATGCCGGAATACCCATTTTGGCAGCGATTTCTGCGCCTTCTAATTTGGCCGTTGATATCTCGAAACAATTTGGAATCAGTCTATTAGGATTTTGTAGGACAGATAAACTGACAGCCTACAGTCATCCTGAACGGATTGGCTAAAAAGGGTCTTTAATTTAGGTCAGACTCGATTTCTGATTCCAATAAATCAATTATCTTTGGTCGTGAGAACGCAAACACGTTCAAAATTGGGAACTTATGTCAAAAAATCTAAGCGAATTATCAGGTAGAGGTGGTATAGTCGATAACCTATTTGAAAAAATGGGAAAGGCGGCTGAGAAAAGTGGAACCGTTCCACAGGAGGAGTTGGATAAACTCGCGAAAGAATTCTTAGTTGGAAAAGCCAACACATACGGCACTATAACGGCGTATGATTTCATGAAGCCTGAAAACCAGGGAAAGAAAGCCTACATCTGTAATGGTTCAGCCTGTTTATGCGCTGGGACTCAAGATGCCGTGATGGATTCGTTGTCGAAACATTACAAGCGGGAAGAAATAGGACACATGACTTGTTTGGGTCGTTGTCATGAAAATGCTGCTTTTCATATTGGTGGTGTAAACTACTCTGGTGAAGCCGCAAATAATTTGTCTCAGATTGTAAGCACTCAAGGGGCGTTGCAACCTAAAGACCAATACAATGTTGGGTCGAACAAAGAAGTGTTAACAGCACCTTTTACCGACGTAGATGCGTTTTATGGTTTGTTGAACGACGTTTTTAAACAAAGTCCGGAGCAAGTTTTAGAAGAAATAAAAACCTCGAATATTAGAGGTAGAGGAGGCGCAGGTTTTCCTATGGGTGTTAAGTGGGATTTTTGTCGTAAAGCAGAATCAGACACCAAGTTTATCATTTGCAATGCGGATGAGGGAGATCCAGGAGCGTATTCTGATCGATATTTATTAGAAGAACGACCACACTCGGTGTTGTTCGGAATGATGGTAGGTGGATACTGTATGGGTGCACAATGGGGCATTTTATATATCCGTGCAGAATATCCTGAATCAGTTGACATCGTTCAGAACGCGATTCAAGAACTAAGAGATCGTAACCTACTGGGAGAAAACATTTTAGGCTCAGGCTTTAACTTTGATTTTAAAGTAATCAAAGCACAAGGGGCGTATATATGTGGTGAAGAAACTGCATTGATTAATTCAATTGAAGGTCAACGACCTGAAGTACGAACCCGCCCACCATTTCCAGCAATTCAAGGATTGTATAACAAACCAACGATTGTAAATAACGTAGAAACGTTGGCGGCTGTGCATTGGATATTGGAGAACGGCGGAAAAACATATGCTGATCTTGGAACGGATAAATCAACCGGTACCAAATTGGTGTGTTTGGATTCGTTTTTCAACAAACCAGGCATGTATGAAGTTGAAATGGGAACGAGCTTAAGGGCAGTTGTGGATGATTTTGGAGGTGGATTTAAAGAACCAGTAAAAGCAATGCATATTGGCGGTCCACTTGGAGGTATGGTGCCAGTGTCGAAGATAGATGATCTTGCCATAGACTTTGAATCCTTTTCAAGCAATGGATTTTTACTCGGTCACGCTTCGGTAGTGTGTATTCCAGAAAAAATTGAAATCATTAAATATTTAGAACATTTGATGGAATTTGCGGCTTATGAAAGTTGCGGCAAATGTTTTCCATGCAGACTAGGTACCACACGTGGTCAGGAGATGTTTGCAAAAGCAATAAACGACGAAAATTACAAGATTGATAGGGAATTGTTGAATGACTTGCTGGATACACTGCAGCAAGGATCATTGTGTGCCCATGGTGGTGGTATACCATTACCAGTTAAAAACGCATTACAATATTTCGACGACGAACTAAGCACATATTTATCATAATCTACCACAGAATTAAGAGCGAAGAATGAATAGAATAGCCTATATCAATAATCAACCTCATGAGTTTCTTGAGGGAGAAACCATGTTGAAATTTGTAAAGCGAATTACTGGGAAAGAAAATGCGATTCCAACCTTATGTGATGCACCAAACTTAGATCCGTTTGGATCTTGTCGTGTTTGTAGTGTTGACGTTGCTTTGGAGGAAAACGGAAAAACAAAAACGATGGCATCTTGTCATTCACCAGTTTCTGCTGGACAATACATTTATCCTGATTCAAAAAGCGTTAAAAAGCTTCGTAAAAACATCATGGAGTTGGTACTTACCGACCATCCATTGGATTGCTTGACCTGTGAAGTGAATGGTAATTGTGAGTTGCAAGATGTTGCAGCCCAAGTGGGAATACGTGAAGTACGATATCCTGAAGGAGCGAACCACTTAGATCGTCAGAAAGATTTAAGCCATCCTTACATGACTTCCGATATGTCGAAATGCATCAACTGTTATCGATGTGTTCGTGCATGTGATGAAGTGCAGGGGGAATTTGTGCTGAGTATGGCAGGTCGTGGTTTTGATAGCCACATTGTAAAAGGCAGCGACTTGACGTTTATGGAGTCTGATTGTGTGAGTTGTGGCGCTTGTGCGCAAGCGTGTCCAACTTCTGCAATTTCTGATGTGTTCCAGTCAAAGTCTGTGAAAGGTGAGGAGACGACACGAACTATTTGTACGTATTGCGGTGTTGGCTGTAACTTAGAAGTGAATACTTCAAACGGAGAGATTTTGTCTATTCAAGCACCTTATGACGCCAAGACCAATGGAGGTCATACCTGTTTGAAAGGTCGATATGCGTTTAAGTTTTACAACCATCCAGATCGCTTGAGAAGTCCGATGATAAAACGGAACGGCGAATTTGAAGAAGTGAGTTGGGATGAAGCGTATGACCATATCGTTAGCGAGTTAAACAGAATTAAAGAGAATCACGGTCCTGATTCAATTGCAGGAATATCGTCGGCCAGGACGCCGAATGAGGAGAACTATCTGATGCAGAAGTTTATCCGAGCGGTTGTGGGAACCAACAACATTGATTGTTGTGCACGAGTGTGTCACTCACCTACGGCTTTAGGTATGCAGCGAGCATTTGGTACGGGTGCAGCTACCAATTCAATTGATGACTTGGAACATACAGATTGTATTTTGGTGATTGGTGCTAACCCAACGGACGCGCATCCAGTGACTGGAGTGAAGATCAAGCAAAAATTCATGAAGGGGGTGACCAGTATTGTTATTGACCCACGACGAATTGAACTTGCTAAATATGCAACGTATCACCTTCAACTTCGTCCAGGTACCAACGTGGCGATGTTGAATATGATGTTGTATTATATTATATCAGAAGGTTGGGCAGATGAAACGTTTGTTGCTAACAGGACAGAAGGATTTGAAGAATTAAAGAAAGAAATATTAGCGTTAGATGTTGACGAAATGGAGCGTTTGACTGGTGTCGATCGCAACTTAGTTCGAGAAGCAACACACGCCTATGCATCGTCTAAGGCGGCAATGGAATTCCATGGTTTGGGTGTTACCGAGCATTCACAAGGAACGTTTGCGATTCAGTTGATTGCTGATTTAGTGATGATTACAGGAAACATTGGTAAACCTGGCGCAGGAATGAACCCACTACGTGGTCAAAACAACGTGCAAGGTGCAGCCGACATGGGTGCGCAACCTCACCAGGGTGCGGGATATCTCGATGTTACCGATCCTGAAATGAACCATCGATACAACACATTCTATAAGAGAGATGTGCCGAGTCATATTGGATATAAGATTCCAGAAATGTTTGACGCTGCAATTGGTGGGGATTTGAAAGCACTTTGGATAATAGGGGAGGATGTGGTTCAGACAGATCCGAACACAAACAAAGTCATAAAAGCAATGGAGAGCCTTGAACTGTTAGTGGTTCAAGAATTGTTTATGACTGAAACGGCCATGCGTGCGACTGTGATTCTTCCTGGAGCTAGTTTCTTAGAGAAAGAAGGAACATTTACCAATGGAGAGCGAAGAATTCAACGCGTGAATAAAGTGGTAGAGCCAATTGAAGGTACAAAGCCCGACGGACAAATCATTGTCGATATAATGAACAGGATGGGTTACCCTCAGCCGGATTACACGGCGAAGGGTATGTTGGAGGAAATCTCTCAAATCGTACCATTTTTCGCAGGTGTTAAGTGGGATGAATTGGGCGTAAATGGTAAGCAGTGGCCTGTTAAACCTGATGGTGAAGACACGCAGATGCTTCACATTGAGGAATTTAAAAATGGCAAAGGTCAATTTGCTTTCTTTTCATTTAATGAATCCAAAGAGATTGAAAAGTATAGTAAGGATTATCCTTATATCATTACAACCAATAGGGAGTTGGAACATTATAACTGTGGTGCGATGACTCGTCGTACAGGTAATGTTGAGATATTAACGGAAGATGTGTTAATGATTCACCCTGAAGATGCAAAGAAAGAAGGTATTACTGACGGAGAATTTGTATGTGTAGAATCACCCCGAGGAAAAGTAGATATTAAGGCATTTGTGACGGACGAAATGAAGCCTGGTATTTTGAGTTCAACGTTCCACTTTCCAGAAGTGATGCTGAACATCATAACCTCTGATGAGCATTGTTCAGAGGCCATGTGCCCTGAATACAAAGTCGTTAGTTGTCGATTACGTAAGAGTAAAGGGAAGTTTAAGCAAATGGCTGAAGCTGCGTCAGAGACTGCATAAGCTAGTTTTTAACGTCAGCTTTACGAAGTATCCACTGTAATCCCAAAGTGAATGACCAATAGGCGTCGTTCCTTGTGTTCGCCCAAGTGGGAAAGGTGTATGCATCAAATTCATCAGTGCTAAGTAAGGAATAACTCATAGTATAGGCCATTGTCATTCTAGAGGTTAGGTCACGACTAAGTGTTAGCGCTGGACGCAAAAACACAGAATTGCTGACGAATTCAGTGCAATATCGTTCCGGACCAAATTGACTGAATTTGCGGGTAAAATAACTTGAGCCAAAGGTAGAATACATATAACGTCCTCCATCTTTATTGGTAAACTCACTTTGTGCATTAAACCAATTAGACACAAAAAAAGCTCCAATAAGTCTATTGGAGCTTTTCAAATTTATAAACGGAAATTATTTTCCGCCGTTTAATTCGTCTTGCCAAGCTTTTAATTCATCCCAGTTGCCAGCTGCAGCCATTTCAGCTTGCTTTGGCCATGTACCTGGGTCATGTGCTTTAAAGTTTCCTTCCGCAGCATCAAGAATTGCTCTGATATCTTCAGGTGATTTAGTCGCTAATACTGCAAATGAATCAACACCAGCCTCAGTTAATACAGAAGCGATCTTTGGACCGATACCTTCAATCTTGTTTAATTTATCAGCACCTTTTTTTGCCGCTGGAGCTTTCGCTGCTGCAGTCGCTTTTTTTGGTGCTTCTTCCTTAATTTCTTCCTTTGCCTCTTTTTTAGGAGCTGGCTTACTCGCCTTGCTCAAGTTTTTAGCAACGGTAAGTACGTCATCCTCTAAAATAACACCAGATTCTTCTTTATACGGCGAAGCCACATAATTCCGACGAATGTTTCTCTTTATAGCCAAAGTTCTCTCTTTCGCTTTGGTTTTATTTCTTCTTGCTTTTCGCTCTAATCTAGTTACTGCCATCTCAAAAAATTTTCGCAAAAGTATGTGTTTTTGCATTCAAAAACCGCAAGTTATAGACCTTTTTTTAATAATAATTATTCGGCTATTGATATTGAGAATAAATCATTCATAATAAATGGTTTAATGAACAACTAATCTAAAGAGTATTTACTTTTGCTCAACGTTTTACACATGAGAATTGTAATTGCAGGTGCTGGAGAAGTAGGATTCTACTTGGCTAAACTATTGTCTAACGAGTCACACGACATTGTCCTGATCGACGACAACGCCAAAATTCTTTCACGAGTTCAAGATGAATTGGATGTGATTGGCATTAAAGGTGACGCCTGTTCCATTAAAATGTTAAAAGAAGCAGAAGTCCAAAGTGCCGACCTGCTTATTGCTGTTACATCTTCTGAGAAAACAAACTTTATGGTTTCTACCATAGGGAAACAACTTGGTGTGAAGCGAACCATTGCCAGGGTTAACAACACGGAATTCCTAGACCCTAAATGTTCAATTGACTTTAAACAAATGGGGATTGATGTGATGATTTCCCCTGAAGAACTGGCTGCTAAAGAGATTTGGCGTCTCGTAAAACGATCCGCTTTTACAGATGCTTTTGAGTTCGAAATGGGTAAATTGGTGTTGGTGGGCATAAACCTCGACAACCATGCACCCGTTGTCAATAGAACCATTAAAGAAACAGCAGCTCTAAATCCAAACTTTAACTTTATTCCAATAGGTATTCAACGTGATGGGGAAACGATGGTTCCACGAGGAGACACAAAGTTCTTATTCGGAGATCATATTTATTTTCTTTCGCTACCTGCTGGCTTAGATGAGATCATCAACCTAACAGGTAAAGAACAACATCGCATTAAGAATATCATGATGCTCGGTGGAGGCAAAGTTGGCTTAAGCGCGATTAATAAAATTCGTAAGCGACGTAAAATCAAACTGATTGAACAAAACGCCGAACGTTGTATGGAGATTGCCGACGAATATGCGGACGTTTTAGTGATTAATTCGGATGGTCATGACGTCAGAGTCCTTGAGCAGGAAAACATTGGCGATATGGACGCCTATATAGCCGTGACTGGGAATTCGGAAACCAATATCATGTCTTGCTTAATGGCCAAGGCACACGGCGTTAAAAAAACAATTGCTTTGGTCGAAAACATGGATTACATCAATCTATCACAAACCATTGGAATCGATACATTGATTAATAAAAAACTAATCGCCGCCAATAATATTTTTAGATATGTACGACAAGGGGATGTCATCAGTATTGCAGCGGTTCATGGCTTAGATGCCGAAATACTCGAATTCAACGCAACCGAGAAGTCTAAGATTACCAAAGGCCTGGTCAAAGACCTTCACTTCCCCAAAAAAGCGATTATCGGTGGAATATTGAGACAAGGCGTTGCAAAAATGATTGGGGGACATGACCAAATCCAACCCAACGACAAAGTAGTTGTGCTTTCTGAACAATCAGTAATTAAAGAAGTTGAAAAATTCTTCTAGCTCTTACATTAATTGGAAACTAATCTCCAACGTAACAGGCTTGCTGTTTATGCTAAACGGCTTGTTTATCCTGCTATGTTTACCAACCAGTATATATTACTCTGAAGGAGATACGTATCCAATTTTGATATCGTCTGCCATGAACCTGAACTTAGGCTTCATGATGTGGTACTTTACTCGAGAACATGAAAAGAAGGTCCGACAAAAGGATGGCTACCTAATTGTGACTTTGGGTTGGCTGGCCTTATCGCTTGGAGGTAGTTTGCCGTACATTCTCAGTGGTGTCATTCCAGAATTCACCTCGGCTTTTTTCGAAACAGTGTCTGGATATACCACGACTGGCAGTTCAGTATTAAACGACATTGAGGGTGTACATAAAGGAATCTTGCTTTGGCGAAGCCTAACGCAATGGATTGGTGGTATGGGTATCATTGTTTTAACTGTCGCCATTCTTCCAATTCTGGGTGTTGGTGGGATGCAACTCTTTATGGCAGAATCGCCAGGCCCATCCGCGAGCAAGTTGCACCCAAGAATAACTGAAACTGCTAAACGACTTTGGATAATTTATGCGATCATTACTTTGGTGGAAGTGTTTGCTTTGAAAATTGCTGGTATGGAATGGTATGATGCTGTGAATCATTCGTTTACGACGGTATCGACTGGTGGATTTTCAACTAAAAATGCAAGTATTGCTGCCTATAACTCACCAGCAATTGAGTATGTGATTAGCTTGTTTATGTTTTTTGGTGGACTAAACTTTACCCTATTTTATTTCATCATAAAATTCAAATTTGCGGAAATAGTCAAAAATGAAGAATTTAGGTTTTACTCTGGTTTAGTCCTGTTTGCGACTGCCGTAACCACTGTCTCTATTCTATTTTTGGACCTTAGTGGATTCGAAAAAGGGTTTCGCGAGGCATTGTTTATGGTTATAAGTATTGTAACCACAACAGGTTTTGCAACGGCAGATTATACTACTTGGGGGTATTTTTTAACTTTGGTTTTTTTCTTGCTCATGTTCTTTGGTGCTTCCGCTGGCTCGACAGCGGGAGGGATAAAAATTGTCAGGCACGTATTGATTGCAAAAAACGGAATGGCAGAGTTAAAGCGTTTGCTACACCCATCAGCCATCATACCTGTTAGGTACAACGGAAGAGCCGTGGAGCAAAAAATTATTTATAACATTCTTGCCTTTTTCTTCATTTACCTAACCGTGTTTACTGTGGGAACCATCGTTATGACTTTTTATGGCTACGATTTGGTGACCGCAGCTGGAGCGACGATTTCGTCATTAGGCAATATAGGACCAGGTATTGGTGGGGTTGGACCAGCGCATAACTTTTCGTCCTTTCCGGAATCGGCCAAAATGTTTCTTAGCTTCCTAATGTTATTAGGTCGACTAGAGTTGTTTACAATCTTGTTGTTGTTCCTGCCAAGTTTCTGGACTAGAACGTAGATAAACGTTTAGATAATCAACAACGCATCTCCGTAGCAAAGGAAATTGTATTTTTCCTTGATTGCTGATTGGTAGATTTCATGAGTCAAGTCAACATCGTCTAAAAACGCACTCGTCAACATCATTAAAGTTGACTCAGGTTGGTGGAACCCAGTTAAATAGGAATTCGCGATTTTGAAGTTGTGAGGAGGGAATAAAAACTTGTCGGTCCATCCGTCAGCAGAATTCAAGTTGCCGAAGGCGGAAACCGAAGATTCCAATCCTCTCATGACACTTGAACCGACAGCACAAACACGCTTTTTGTTCTCCTTGGCATCGTTCACTTGCTTCGCAACGTCATCCGATATGCTGAATTTTTCAGAATCCATTTTGTGTTTGGTCAAATCCTCAACTTCAACACTTCTCGACGACCCTAAACCAATATTCAGGTTCATCTTCGCAAAATTGACACCTTTGATTTCCAAACGCATCATTAATTCACGGGTAAAGTGTAAGCCTGCTGCGGGAGGAGCAATGGCACCTTCTGTATCAGCAAAAATGGTCTGATATCTTTCTTTGTCATGCTCTTCAACCGAGCGATCGATGTATTTTGGTAAAGGCGTTTCGCCGATTCTATCAACAACGGCTTTAAAGTCGTCAGCCGACCCATCAAATAAAAATCTGATTGTTCGTCCACGAGATGTTGTGTTATCAATTACTTCTGCAACTAAATCGTCATCGCCAAAAAATAACTTATTACCCACTCTGATTTTACGCGCAGGATCAACCAAAACGTCCCACAAACGCAATTCAGGATTCAATTCTCTTAAAAGAAATACTTCTATCCGAGCACCCGTTTTTTCTTTATTACCAAATAATCTGGCTGGAAAAACTTTCGCGTCATTTAAGACTAAAACATCACCTTCATCAAAAATGTCTAACAATTCTTTGAATTGTTTATGCTCTATTGACCGGTCTTTGCGGTTAACAACCATTAATCTAGAGTCACCTCTATATCCAGCTGGTCTTTGAGCGATTAAGTTTTCAGGTAGTTCAAATTTGAATTTTGAAAGTTTCATGAAGATTCTTTTGTGTCGAATTTTAAAGCCTGCGAAGGTACTAAATTCTGCGCATAAAGCTTTGTCGTTTTATGACAAATTCTTTTGTAGTCAATAGAGTTGGTAAATTGTTATCTGACTTTTAGAATGAAGTCAGTATTTTCATCATGTCCTCTAAATTGTTTAATCTCGGGAGCGGTTGCGTTGCCTTTAGCATATCCGTAAATTTTAGAAGGTGTTATAAACTCCTTTTCTTCATTTAACGCATAAATAACTTTTGCGGCAAAAGGGGAGTGGTCTAATGAATTATTCCAATAGTCAGGTACCTCGTACTTCCCAGAAGCAAGAAATATCCTTGTCGTTCCCTCGTTCATTCGTTTTTCAAAAACCGTTAAGTCAACGTCTTGTTTATCGTAATTCGTAAGTGGTAAATCATCCGCGTTTGGACTAAAACTAGCTCCAAAACATACATCAAAAATTGCAAAGATATTTTTGCAATCAAGTCCTTCTAATAACTGACTAAGCCTTGAAAAATGGAAATATGAATCTAACCGAGGATCCATATTTGCTGCTTTACTGTCGGATAATACGATTGCGGCTGTTTTAGTTTTTGATTCGAAATATCCATGACCAGCAACAAAGACTATCAGTTTATCCTCTTCCCTAATGAGTGGTATAAGTTCATTGATTCCATCCCATAAATCATTGAAGGGTACATTGTAGAAATCATGTACTTCCACACCGTACTTCTTCTCCAGTATCTTACTTATCTCCACGGCGTCATTCAGTGGATTAGTTAAGTTATACCAGTTAGACAAAGGAGCATATGTGTCGGTCGCAATAAATACGCCATAGGTTTTAGGCTTTGTTTTTTTGTCAACTGCATCACTGTGAAGTTTCTTCGTGTTTCCACCTCTTGCATTTTTGGTTTGGTAGGAGATGAATTTTGTGTAATCTTTTTCGTTGTATAGGTTGCAATGAAGTCGAGTTTTAGAAACATTCAATAACTCAATTCGAAGCAACTGAATTCTATAAGCTTCAGTCTCATAAATAGCTTTGAGTGGATTGTCTGCGGAACATAAATACGTAAACACCGGGCCATATAATGCGAGTCCCAATTCCCCTGTATAGCCAACTCCTTTTGATTCAATAGTCAATATCACACGGTTATGTGCGTTGTTAAACGCTTTAGAGGCATTGGTTTCAAAAAGTTCCAATAATAAATTACCTGCAAATTTTTTCTTAGTGCCGACTTGTGCCACTACAAGTTGATTTGTACAACTTACTTGATTCATCAATTTAGCCAAATCAGTAAGTGTGATGACTTTGTCAAGATCCATATCAAAATGCAACCGTGAGAAACTGTCAGTGGTGTACGGAATAAAAACGCTTGAACCGTTTAACAAATCATGAGATTCTCCTGCAATAAAGATTGAAAAAACATCTTCACGAGTAGCTTTTCTTGCGATTTGTTGAAACGTTTCAATAATGGTTTCTAAAGTCGCAGTTTTATTATATAATTCATAGGTGAAGATTGAATCTACAGAATATCCTTCGATAGAACGTAAAGAATCAATTGCACTTGGTCCGTTGTGTTTGAGGAGTTTGTTGGAATAATGCTTTGCGTCAGAAACACAATTGTCGAACCGCAATCTTTGAGGTTGATATTCGTCTACTGCTATAAGCAAAGAATATAAATTCCCGTGATTACTGCCGACTTCTCCGTTTGCTATTTGACCCAATGCCAGAAGTGCAGTAACAATTGTAAATACGTATTTCATAGCCTCTTCTTTACCCAAATATAATAACCTTTCAACGGAGAAGGTAAATGTCAATCTTGCTTAATCCAGTACGCCATGGTAAGAAACGGGTCGTAAACGCCGTAAAATGTTTGTTGTTTTTATACTTTGACTTGTGAATGCATGTGGTAGGCTACCAAAGCTTCAATAGGTTTTTTAATGGTTGTCGCAACCGTAAACCCAAGCTCCTGGCCAAGTATTTGAAGTGTGTCATTAAAGTAGTAGGCTATGGAGCCAACAAAATGCACAGGCACTGATTTGAATTCAGGGTGGCTCAAAATATGAATCTTAGCAAAAGTGCTTAGGCCATTGTGTATCATCAGTTTGAGCCACGGATCGGTTTTATTCTCCGATGCAAATTTCATAAACGACGCTAAATAAACGTTGGCATTTGGTCGATTGTATATGTTATGAAGAATAGATTCCTTATCAATGTTATATTTTTCTTGAAGTTTATTAGACAAATGCGATGGCATAGTGTCATAAAGAAATTGCGACAAGAGGTACTTGCCAAAGTAAGAACCACTTCCTTCATCGCCCAATACATAACCTAGTGCGGGTATTCTACTGTGTACTTGCTTACCATCAAAATAACAAGAATTTGAACCTGTGCCAAGTATGCAAACGATGCCTTTTTCTTGACCGCAGGTAGCATAAGCCGCACCATCTAGGTCTTCAGAGACTTCGATGATCTGTGCTTTGGTGAAAACGCTCGCTAATGCAGATTTTAATATTTCATTACGTTCACTACTACTGCATCCCGCACCGTAATAGTATATTTCTTCAATGTCATTCTTGAAAACACTCAATTCATTATTCTCTATTAATTTTGTTTGAATAAATGATTGCGTGTGAAAGAACGGGTTAAAACCCATTGTCTTAGCTATACGGTTTTCGCCATCTCCAACCATCATCCAATCACACTTGGTAGACCCACTATCTGCTATTAATTTCATACGATTTATGGTATCTTGTTACGATACTTATTGCTTAATTATATTTTATTAAATGTAACGAGCTTATCCCGTTGTCAAACGTGTACATTAAACCATTTTAACGAGTTAAAACCGTTTTGACACTTCAATTATAACTTTATTGTAAGAAATACCATAAGTTATAGTAACAAATACCTTAAGTTTTATTTAATTCGTATTTCAATCGAAAGACCTATATGTGGGAATCTTCGGTTGACGACTAAAAAAGAGATTAAAAAAAAAGAATTATGATTAAGAATTTTACATTTTCATTATTGATGTTAGCATCAGTATTGAGTTTCGCACAAGGCTATGATTTGCCAGTTACGTTTGACAACGGATCGGTAACCTATGGCGTTGTTGATTTCGGTGGAAACAGTTCTTCTGTAGTGGTGGATCCATCCGACGCAAGCAACATGGTGGTTAAAAGTGAAAAAACTGCAGCGGCTGCAACATGGGCTGGAACAACCATTGGAATTGACCAAAGTGGTACAGTGACCAGTTTTAGTGCTAAGTTGCCATTCACGGTTACAAGTACTAAAATGTCGATCAGAGTTTGGTCACCTGATGCAGGTATTCCAGTTTTATTTAAAGTTGAAGATGCAGGTGATGCTCAAAAATCGGTTGAAACTCTTGCTACAACCACAAAAGCAAATGAGTGGGAAACGTTGATTTTTGACTTTTCAAATCAAAGAACAGGTACAGCAGCGTTAAACCTTGACTATACCTATAACAAAGGTTCGATATTTTTCAATTTTGATACAGATGGTGCAACTGCTGGAGCAAAAACGTATTATTGGGATGACGTAAGTTTTGTTTCTGCAGGACCTACAAAAGAACAAATCAATTTACCCGTAACCTTCGATGACACAATGGTTGATTACACCATTACAAGTTTTGGAGATATGGTGTCGTCAGTAGTAGCTGATCCTAAAGGTGGAATGAACATGGTTGCAATGTCTACAAAACCTGTTTCTAGTCCTGATTGGGCAGGAGTAACTGCAAGTACACCATTCGGTTTTAAAGATGATATTCCTTTCACAGCGACTGAAACTAAAATGTCCGTGAGATTGTATAGTCCAGATGCAAACATCAAAGTTCGTTTGAAGGTAGAAGATCGAAATGTTGGAAGCAAGTCTTGTGAAGTTGATGTAATGACTACCAAAGCCAATGAATGGGAAGTGTTGGTGTTTGATTTTAGTAAACAAGTTGACGGTACTCCAGCGTTAGATTTGACTACAGCATATGGTAAGGCATCTTTGTTCTTCAACTTCGGTGTCACCGGGGCTGCTGCAGGTGAAAAAACGTATTACTGGGATGATTTGATGTTCGGTGAGCCTGATAATTCTTCTGTAATAAATACTGAAAAAGCGACAGTTGTATTCTATCCTAATCCAGTCAATGACGTGTTAAACATCAATACAAACAACGCAGTACAAAAAGTAACAGTGTTAAATGCAGTAGGTTCAGTGGTAGAAACGCTTCAACCTAATAGTACTGCAGTGAACGTAAATATGGCATCTTACACTTCTGGTATGTATGTTGTGATCTTACAAACTAGTAATGAAACACTAAGCTTTAAAGCAACGAAGAACTAATAACTTAATATAGCCTTTTATAGGTTTAACTTTTCAGACGAGCCACTAAGTTTACTTAGTGGCTTTTTTTATGGTTAATGAACAAGTAATGAAACACAGGTAAACTGAATACTTTCAATTTTGCCATCTCTTTCAAACAATGATTTGGACCACTCTAATGGCAATGCATTTTCTGCAAATTCCACTGTTTTACCTGTTGTTAAAATTAGTCTTATTGATTCCGATTCACCGTTTACGTATACTATCGGTACCTGACAATACGTAAATACAAGACCGTTACTAGGTACTCTCATCTTTCGCTGATCATCATTTACGTCATAATAATCGAATTCCGATTCTGATGGAAGGAATTCGGCGTTTCTTAATAAAAGGGGCTCAAACGTGACGCAGCCATCGTGTACCACAACTCCTAATTCTGCCCATCGATTAAGAATGTCTTCTTTCACTTGACCGGTCATGCCTGGTTGTTGAACACCAACGTTACCCGGCGTGTGTGAATACGCATCGGTTGGGAATCCACCATACAAATGAGGAGATTTGTTGACACCAATTCCAGCGCGAATTTCGTAGTAATGATCTATTAAATTTCCCAGAATGTCTTTGGAAACTCCTTTGTGGTATGCGGAAATAATATTTTCTTGAACGGCTACCAAGAGTTTTGAAACCATGTGCCAATAAATGGAACCCAATCCTTCGTAACCATAAAATGTACCTGAACGACCTGTAAAAGATTTGTGGTTGAAAATAGATTCAAAGATTTCTAAAACGACGCTTTGTTCTTTTTTAACCAAATCGCGATATCCCATGGATGCAATAGCATTCAGTTTTTCTTTAACATCGCTTGCATTGTGGATGTCTGCAGCAAAATGGAATTGACCCGTCACGTCCACTTCAATTAAACTAGTTTCCTTTACGGCTGCCAATTCTGTTAATAATTCACTTTGATCTATGGAGTGTTTGGGTATCGTATTTTTGGTTAAAAACGTCGGCAACTGTCGATCGGGATAAAGTAAGTAACTATACTGATCTGGGCGGTACATTTTACTTTCTTTTAAACTGTTCAAAATGTCACATGCTTCAATTGCCTCAACATTACCAGAACTTAATATCGCAACTTGCCCCTCTAACATTTCATATAAACTACTAACAGAAATTCTTGCGTCACCCACATTGATCACGTTATACGCCTCATATAACTTATCCTTTCGCTTGTTCTGTTGGATGGTTGCGTCAATGTATTTTAAGCTTATTGAAAGCAAATCTGTGACTATTTTTGAATCAATCGTCTCTTTTTCAGCCTTAAAGCCAGCATAGGCTTGTCGGCGATAATACTCACCAATATCACCACATGTTTTTACAAATTCATATCGTTCAGAATCAGTAAATCCTTTGTTCATGTGTATTAGTTCACTTGCATAAACATCGTAAAGCGACTGTATTAGTCTCGCGACAGGACGGTTTATAACAAACGTGGACGAGCCATCTATGAAGATTGATTTTTGTAAAAATGCAATGAATCTACGCATGTAATAGAGCGTAACCATTGATGTACCATTACCAACCAATGCGTTATTAGCATCATTCCATTCTGGCCTTTGTGTATTTAACCAAATACCAGCACTAGGTATGAAATTATACAGTTTGGTACATAAGGTGACGATTATTTTTTCTGCCAAATTTGCTCTTACAGGCGTGTCGTCTCGATGCAAGCAAAGCTTACCATCCGCCCCTATTTTAGATACCTTTACAGCGATATTGTTCGCAACTTTATAATCATATTCGATGGTGTCTCTGGGATTATCAACAATGTTGTTAAATTCTTTAATGCGGTAGGGTACGTTTGCATACACAAATAGATCCTCAGTTAAAGTCTGTCGCAATAGGTTGGGGAAATGACTCTCACCAATTTCCAATAGTTTACATAAATAAATAATTTGATGATCTCCCCAATATCCAATATAAGACCATGGATCGTCCTCGTCAGCTACTTCCCAGTCTATACCTTCTTTATAAATTCTGTACGGGTTATAACCATCAATAGTGCTTGCGTTTAAAAACTTGCTAATAAAGCCAAAAGTGTAACTTGGAAATGAAAGAGCTAAAGCCTCCCAGTTCTGAAAAATGTCCCTCCAATTGCCTTCATATTTTTTAATTTTTTGATCCTCGTCGTCTTTGGTCTCAATCGAAAAATAATTCCAAGGCCTACTTGGGTCGCCATGACGCCGACTAAAAAACAAAGGAAGATATTCATGCGACAGCCTTATAAGATCAGTATCATCTTGCTTAACAATTAAAGGAATAAAGGCGTTTAGTGCGATTTTTTCAGGCAAATCATTTAAGAATGTTGCGTTGTTTTCATACACCAGCCTGTTCATTATCTCAACATGCGGCACAAAATCATCGCGATAAATGACGTATTGGTCATCAAAAATGCCACCCCTCATGATGTTAAATAACACATTCGAAAAATGTCGGCCAGTGCTTAACGTATCATTCGTTTTCTGTAAACCATCTGCTTTAGCCACTAGTTTTCTCAGTCCAGTAGTATTGTGGTCTATGTCTTGAACCAAATTTTCTAAAAGAGTAGCGTTTTGGATGATGTTTTCTCTTAAGTTGAAAACATCAGTATGTGACTGATTAACCTCGCTCACAATGCACCACGTCTTAGTCTGAGAAGATTTTAAGTTAATATTGGAATGAACGAAGTAGGCACCTTTCTCAGCTCTTACATCGTGTTCATTAATAATGTCGTTGCCATTTCTAAACTGCTTTAGTTGGACGGATGATAACAAGTGATTTGTGGCCTCTAATCCTTTAGACCACACTGTAGTGCATGACAATGATTCACTAGGTTCAGCTTTGTCAACTATCATGGCACTCAACGAGTATATGCCCAGTCCAGATTCTCGGTCTAGTTCATTCTTTTTGTATGCATCAACCAAAGTGCTTCGCGATTCTTGAAGCCCAGAATCAACACCAGATGGTAATATGTTTTGAATTCCGTCAAGTATCTCAACTTCAAAGTTCTGAGCTGAATAATTCTTCAAATTGGATTGTTTGACAAAACCATATTTTTCAGAAAAAGTCCACATATACTGAAATGATAATCCAGCTTCAATAGAGACTTCTTCGAAAACAACCTTATTCCCAACCCTGTTTTTGTACAGGTTACGTTCTACTTTCAATCCACAGTTGCGATCAGAAAACGGCTTCCAAATGTGCCGTTTACCTCCAATTTCTACTCGAATAATGGTTTTGCTACCAGTAATATCAGCTAGGTCAATGATTTTGTCATCTGTGTAATACGGGAAGAGAGACGCACTCGAATTTTTTCGTCCTGCGGTTAATCCACCATTACTGGCAATAAATAACCAATGGTCACTAGGACTGACAATGGTCATAAAAAATGGCCTAATCGCGTCAAAATTTGAGAACTTATAAAATTGTTCCCCGTTTATTGTTATGTATGGACTTTCTAGTTCTTCGATTGACATCGTTTACTTTATCAATTTCTGTTATGTATACAACAACTATGGTTTTAAAAAGATGGTTTGAATCGCTTTTTTCTTGATTAATATTTGCTTCTTGTGGCCGTCAATATCCAACCGATAATGAATGGGATTCTCGGACTCATTAAACAATACCACGACTTTTGAACCATCTTCATTCCGGGCAGCTGTCACGTGTAAATTCTTATTTGTCGATTGAGTTACCCCAATGCGAACTGCATTTGGACGAATGTATTTGCTAAAATGACTTAGTACGTAATATAGGGGAGTTATGTACACCTCGTCGTTTTTTGTGTCGGCGATTATTGGAGCGATACACCAATTTTGCGCTAAATTCGGACCACCAGATCTATCCAGAACCATATTCCAGTCTACCCAGCCTTCAATCCAGTTATTCATGCAGCCAATAATGTCTCTTGCATATCTATAACAAGGTACATATTTAGGATGGTATTTTTTATTTTCTTGTGACGCCCACTCATAACCCCAGTCTGTCGCTTCTTTTTCCCAGTACCAGGCATCATCATTCCAGTGCGGTACTTCAGAGTCTATACATCCTTCTGTATGAATGATAGATTTATTTGGCGCCAAATTATGCGTGTGTTGTAAAGATGCTGGAAACCAATCATTCGTACTTGTGTACCAATGAACAGCAGTGCCATAAATATATGGTTTTAAGGTGTCGTCATTTAGAAGGACAGAGGCCCATTCTTCCAATTCCGGGCCGCGGTTTTGATCGTATACCAAAATACGTGCTGGTATGTTATTGTCTTTCAATTGAGGGCCAAGGTGGTTTTTTACAAAGTCAGCCATTTCGTTAGGTGTGAAATGCATACTTTCCCAATGTTCGTCGTTTCCCAATGGTTCATTTTCGACAGTGAAAGCCCAAATAGGTATTCCTTCTTTTGCATATGCCTCGGCATATTTCACAAATGTAGTCGCCCAAGTTTTATAGTATCGTTTTAACAATTTGCCTCCATACCAGTGGTTATTATCTTTCATCCACGGAGAAGCTGTCCATGGTGACGCAATAATTTTAAAACCAGAGGTCGACAAGGCTTGTGCTTGCTTAATCATGGGTATTAAATCAGCAGTATCTTCAGATATGCTAAAGGACTCAAGCGTGGTATCATTAATCATTGGCGTATAACTGTAATGATTTAATGAAAAGTCACAGCTGTTCATATGGGTTCTTGTCAAGCTGTATTGTGCGCCAGAATCGGAGAAATAGGCAGCCATCACTTGATGTTTTGTCCTAGGACTCAACTTGTTTAAAACGTAGGCACTAGATTCGGTAAATGCACCACCAAATCCTGTGATTGTTTGAAATTCTACAGTAGAGTTTATGACAACGGTATCGGTTATTGCTTCCGCGTCTTTAACCGGGTGGATAATCGTCAATTTGTCGCCGTCGGCACTCGTTTGTAGAATCGTTAGAGACATATCTCCAGAATCGCTATGATCACAACTTAGGGCTAAACACATTACTGTGATTGACCCAAGCATAGCTGATTTTATACCTATCATCTTGAACTTATTTTAAATCGTAAACCCGAACATAATCAACGATAAATTTTGGTGAATTCATGTTTGAATCAAGTCCTTTGGCACCTCCCCATCCTCCTCCTATTGCCAGGTTTAATATAATGTCTTGAGGATTATTAAATGGCCATTCTAAAGCGTCTTTGTTTTTATCATAAACAAAATATCGCTTGCCGTCAACCAGACCATATATCACATTTGGATACCATTCAACGGCATACGTATGAAACGTATTAGTCATATCCAATAAAGTGGTATCACTACCAATTTGATTTCCTTGTTTGAAGTAATACTTACGTGTGTGGCAAGTCGCATGGTTCAATCCGTTGGTAGAACTATCATTAATTTCATATCCTACACATTCTAAAATGTCAATCTCCCCACAATAGGGCCACGACAATTCATCAACATATGCTGAGCCTAACATCCAGCCGGCAGCCCATGTGCCTCGGTCATGTGGTACTTTGGCTCTAAATTCAATTTTCCCATACTGAAAACTAAACTTCCCTTGACTGGTTAATCGTGCAGAAGTCCATTCT
>CALSTB010000005.1:0-150000 GCA_943789165.1 uncultured Bacteroidia bacterium
GGTTTTAACACGGCTGCCATGTCTATTGGCTACCGACAATTGGAATCTTCAGAACTCCATCAAGCCATTGGTGAAAGAAGTGAGCAGCTGACAAACATGAATTATGGCCTCATTGTATATGGCAAAGGAGCAGATGCCTTTAAATATATTAAGGCTTATTTGGGTCAGGAGCTCATGGACAGTTGTTTTAGGGCATATTTCAATAAATGGCAATACCGACATCCGCTACCTGGCGATATGATGGATTTGTTTGAAGAAGTTAGTGGGAAAAACCTACACTGGTTTTTCTTAAGAGTCATTAATTCTGAAGAGCATATTGATTTTGAGATAACGAAGAGTACTGCTGGTTTTGACATTGAAGAATTAGGAGGTAGCACCAGTCCCTATCAAATTGGCTATTTTAAAGACGGCAAGTTGGTTAAAATCGAATGGCACGAAGGAAGTTTGGAAAAACTTACACATTGGTATCCAGAAATTGATTTTGATGTTATAAAGATTGACCCATATGAAGTAATTCCGGAAGTGAATCGCCAGAACAACACATTGAAAAAGAACGGATTGTTTAAAACTGTTGAACCTTTAGAGATCAAATTGATGTCTGTGATTCACGATCCAAACAAAACCTCATTGAATGTATTCCCATTGCTGGGTTGGAACACCCACAACAAAATGATGTATGGTTTGTGGTTTAACAACGTGGTAACACCTAAACGAAACTTCAACTTTTCAGCAAGTCCGTTGTACAGTTCAGCAACAGAAGACGTCAATGGTTACTTCAACATCAATTATTCAAAAGCGCAAAACAAACCCCTAAACAACTTTACAGCAGGAGTGAAGGGGTCGCGATTCTCAAACCAAATCCAAACAAAAGAGTATGCGTACAACAGAATTGTGCCTTACGTTAAGGTAGATTTTCGTGGGCCGGATAAGCGATCGCCAATTACAAGTCGACTAACGTTGAAATACACCATGCTTACGTTTACGCCAAACTTTGATGAAGAAGCGTCCATTAGCAGTTTGTTGCAAGACACAGGATCTGCAGTTGGTAGAAGGAACCAGTTTCTAAAAGTTGAATATCTATTTAAAAATGCAAAAACGATCAATCCATCTCAGTGGAAAGCCAGTATTGAAATGGGTACGCCTTCTAATGTGACGCACCGTATGGATACAGCTACAAGCATGTTGTCGGCTACGACCACAGGCGATAATTTCATCAAGTTAAACTTGGAATACAAAAAGCGCGTCACCTATAAGTTGAAAGGGAAGGGCTTAGATATCCGCGTATTTGGTGGTACATTTTTGGATGAATCCGAAAACAGCTTATACCACTACCGTATGGAATCTGGAGCTGGACGATGGGATTACTCCTATGATGAAGTGTTGATGGGTCGTGGTGCCACCGAAGGCGTGTTCAGCCAACAAGTGATTGAAAACGATGTTTTCTTAAAAGAACCAGGCACATTTGCCAATATTAGTCAATGGACATTGGCTGTAAACCTGAAATCAGACTTGCCTCTAAAACTTCCTTTGGGAGTGTATTTTGATGCTTTTACTTTTAACGGCTTACAAGACTTACCAAATGTAGAAGAAGGTGAATCGTTTATTTACAACGGCGGTATTCAGATAAAAGTGGTTCCAGACTTTTTAGAAATATACGTGCCCTTGTTAAGTTCAAACATGATTCTTGAGGCTCAGAAACTACAAGGCATCACAGACTTAAACCAGCGTATTACATTTAAATTGAATTTTAACTTCATGCAGGACAAGAGCATGGGTGATTTTTTTAAATTGGCGCAAGGAGGGTAGTCACTCGGCGCTTAGGTGAATGCTACGTTTATTATGCTGTGCTTCGCCGAGTGAAATGATAAACGGTCACTCGGCTGGTGTTGATTTCTAACTGAAGTACGTCGTTTTCGCCGAGTGAAATGTAAAATGAAAAATGGTCACTCGGTTGATGTTAATTGCTAACTGAATTACGTCGTTTCGCCGAGTGAAATGATAAATGTAAAATGTTGAATGTAAAAGTGTATATCCCTAAATAGCGTTGACCACTTTTTAGTTATTGATATTCAAAAATAGTTAAGATTGGTTTATGTAAAGAAGATTCCCATTCTCTTTCAAAGTTAATAGGAGTCTTTCGATGAATGTTGTTATGAAGTCTGGTGTTGTTATAGTTTCTTACAGCTTTGTTTACACAAGATCTTAACTCTGTATAAGACTGGGGTTTCCAATGATCTAAATATTCTTCTTTAATAGTTCTATGGAAGCGTTCTGCGTAAGCGTTCTCTTGTGCAATTAACCCCATACTAATTCTGACATTATTCTTTTCAAGAAGCTGTGTGTAGATTTTACTAGCGTATTGACTTCCTCTGTCTGAGTGATGGTATGTTGGAGACTTATTGCGCCTTAAAGCTTGTTTTAACGCTTGCACATTGGCCAATGCAAGCATATGGTTAGCAATGTTATATCCAACTATCTTTTTGGAGTAAACATCAATTATGAAGACACCAAAATAATGTTCTTCATTTATTGGGAAGTACGTGATATCAGACTGCCATACTTCATTAGGTCGAGTTATCTGTAAACCTTGAATCAAGTTTGGATAATACTCTTTCGAAGCTCTTGTTGTCTTTCGATAGTTTTTCTTTCGTTTGACTCTGTAACCAAAGTCCAAACACGTATCAATAAACTTATCCCTGCCCATAAAGTCTGGTTTAAGCATGTGATACATCTTCTCAACCCCACAACCTGGATGGTTTTTTCGAATAGCGTCAATTTTGCCCTGCAAATCGTACCATTTACTGTTTAGGCTATGTTGACGTTTTTTGCTTTGATAAACCGCCTGTTTAGAGATCTGTAATTGGCGATAAACCGCATTCATGCTGTAACTCATCTTTTTTTCTTTGAGTCGCCAGATAGTGGGGTGTTTGAGTTTTTTTTTGATATCGATATCAAATTCCTCCTTTGCCAGTTCAATCATCGTCTCATAATAGTCGACCATAATCTGCTTTTGGCCAACCATACGCTCTAATTCTTTTATCCGATTTTCTAAATCTTTAACCTTGGAGGCAGTGCTGTTTTTCTTTTCCACGACGCGATACCCTGTTTTGTTCAACCGTGAATATCGGTAAATCCAGCAATAAATCGTTTGTGTCGCGACATTGTGAAGTCTGGACAGTTCTGGGACGCTATACCGGCCACTTTCAAAATCCTTGACAAGCTGACGCTTATAATCTTCTGAGAATTTTCGATGTTTTCTAATTTTTTGTACTTGTAATGACATGTTGACTTTTTTTTAATTTTCGGTCAACCTATATCAGGGACGTACAAGGGTCGCTCGGCACTTAATCCACTACACGTCATTCAGAGCGCAGCGAAGAAATGAATAACCTACACGTCATTCAACGTCAACTTAGACTTCAACTTAAAAACCCTAATCCCTGAATCCTAGTGGCTAGTGGCTTTAGGCAGTAAATAACAATGAATGCATGAATAACCTACATGGCATTCAACTTCAACTTCATCTTAGACTTCAACTTAAACCAGCAACTTCACAGGGTTCTCCATCAACTCTTTGAAAGTCTGTAAGAACTGTGAGCCTACAACGCCGTCAACAACGCGGTGGTCGCATGATAAGGTTACCTTCATTATGTTGCCGACTTTCATCTCTCCATTGTCGACAACAACTGTTTCTTTAGCTGCGCCAACGGCCATGATACAAGCGTCAGGAGAATTGATGATTGCAGTGAATTCTTCGATACCAAACATACCTAAGTTCGAAATGGTGAATGTATTTCCTTCCCAATCACTAGGTTGTAGTTTTTTGTCTTTAGCTTTAACTGAATAAGCTTTTACCTCGGTTGAGATTTCAGATAAAGATTTTGAATCAGCGAATCGTACTACTGGAACCAATAGTCCTTCATCAACTGCCATTGCAACACCCATATGGATGTGGTTGTTCATACGGATATGATCGCCCATCCACGCGGCGTTTATTTTTGGATGACGTCTCAAAGCAATGGCTGCTGCTTTTACGATTACGTCATTCATTGAAATTTTAACGTCTGAATATTCGTTCATTTCTTTTCTTGCAGCAATGGCGTTGTCCATTCGGATTTCCATTGTCAAGTAGAAATGAGGTGCGGTAAACTTGCTCTCACCTAAGCGTCGAGCAATGGTTTTACGCATTTGAGAAACAGGAACCGTTGTAAACGACTCAACACCTGTAACCGTTGAACCCACACTTGGCGTGAAGTTCTCAATGTCTTTTTTGATGATGCGTCCACCTTCACCTGATCCATTCACTTGGCTAATGTCAAGTCCTTTGTCTGCCGCCATTTTTTTAGCAAGTGGCGAAGCAAGGATGCGGCCGGAGGAAGATGTAGTTGAAGTTGAAGATGAAGATGAAGTAGAAGTTGGTGCTGTAACCACTGGACTTGCCGTAGTTTCTGCTACAACTGTTTCTTCCTCTTCTTTTTTGGCTGGAGCTGCAGTCAGTAAATCAGCAAAGTCTTCGCCTTTTTTACCAACGATAGCAATCACACTATCCACTGCAATGGTTTGGCCTTCTTCTGCATTTAAGTGCAGAACAGTGCCTTTTTCATAATTGTCTAAGTCCATGGTCGCCTTGTCAGTTTCTACTTCTGCAAGGATGTCCCCAGACTTAATTTCGTCGCCGACTTTCACCTGCCACGATACAATTACACCCTCTTCCATGGTGTCACTCATCTTTGGTAACTTAATTGCTACAGCCATATTCTTTTTTTACAAAGTGCAAAACTAACATATAAGGTTTAAATATTGTTGAAAACAACCGCCTTATGTTCGCTTAATTTGAACAATCAAAACGTCCGAAAGTTCTGACGTTCTAATACAGTGATTATGACACAATACGAAGAATTCCTTAAGCATGTTTTTGAAAACGGTACCGATAAAAGTGACCGTACGGGAACAGGTACGCGTAGTGTGTTTGGTGGACAGTTACGCTTCGATTTAAATGAAGGTTTTCCGATGATCACCACAAAGAAGGTCCACCTAAAATCAATCATTTATGAGTTGTTGTGGTTTTTAAAGGGTGATACCAATATCAAATACCTAACCGACAATGGTGTACGCATCTGGAACGAATGGGCCGACGACAACGGTGATCTTGGTCCGGTGTATGGCAAACAATGGCGAAGTTGGGAAACCGCTGATGGACAAGTCATCGATCAGATTAAGCAGGTGCTAGACTTACTGCAAAACAACCCTGATAGCCGTAGAATCATTGTGAATGCATGGAACGTTGGCGACTTACCTAAGATGGCGTTAAGTCCATGTCACTGTATGTTCCAGTTCTACGTTGCCGATGGCAAATTGAGTTGTCAGTTATACCAACGAAGCGCAGATTTATTCTTAGGCGTTCCTTTCAACATTGCTTCATATGCCTTATTGACCATGATGATAGCTCAAGTCACTGGACTTGAATTAGGAGAATATGTCCACACCTTTGGAGACGCACACATCTATACCAACCATTTCGAACAAGTGGAATTGCAATTAAGTCGCGACGCACGTCCTTATCCCACCATGAAAATCAATTCAGACATCAAAGACCTATTTGATTTCGACTTTGATGACTTCGACCTAATCGGCTATGACCCACATCCGTTGATTAAAGGTGCTGTTGCGGTGTAGAGGCACGGTTTTGAATTGTTGAATTATAGAATTATTGAATAATTGATTGTCTGAATGTCTGAAGGATTTTGCTACGCGTCATACAGAGTGCAGCAAAGAATCTCGTTTAGGCGTTTAGGGCGCTTCGCTTTTGGCGCATTAGTGCATTAGCTACTGCCATTCACCTTCAACTTTCCAATAAGGCCTTCTCTAATTGCGTGCCATACAAAATGTGCGACGTCAATTATCAATTATCATTTTTCAATTATCAATTGGTAACCCTTTATTGAACGTACGCCTTCGCTTCAGCAACCCGACTCACATTATGTGACTTAAGCGTGCTGACTGCTGAACTAAACTGTCCGTTTACGAAAGAGTAACCAGAGCGTTCTGAATCTGCGGAAGTTTGTAACAAGCTTTGTTGTTCGCTGTATAATGTGCTCATTCGGTTGGTTTCAAACGAGGTTTCAACAAATGATTTTACATAACCTTTATAGGTGGCTAGGTAACCAGCATCAGCAATGATGTAGTTGATTAGCGGCCAATCGGTGCCGACTTCAGTCATGGCAAAAGACAAAGAACCGCCCATTTTACCTGTTTGAAATGCTTCGTTGTTATCCCACACTATCCATTTAATCAAACCATCGGCAGGATCATGGTACAAATAATAGTTGTGCGTCATACGACCATAGGTATCCCAGTTCTGAATGGTGTTGTTTACCGCCAAATACTTTAAAAACCCATCTACGTCAAACACAGATTCTAAATCACTTTTCCATTTGTTTACGTCAGATGACCGAGTAGACGCATGGAGGTAATCAAACATTTGTTGGATGTCGCTTTTGTCGGCGGTAATTTCATTTGTTTTTAATTCGAAGTCGTCCAGGTTAAAACCGGTTTGACTAAACTTGGCGCCATCATTTTCAGGCTTGTAGCAGTTTCCTGTTTTACTGCCAAATTCACTTTTTAAGTAGGTGTCGAACACCACTTCACACATGGTATAAACGCCATAATACTCTTCGCCATTTCCGTTTCCATTGTCGATGTAAACTTCGTAAAAAGCAGTGTGCACAGCAGGCACACCAAAGTCTCTAAACAAGTCATCAGCCGTTTTTTCACGCATGAGGGCAGCATCGTTATAATTGCTACTCATCGAGAGTTCTTTAAAGCCATAAAATCTTTGGTTTAAGATTTCTGGAAAATCGTCTTCAAACTCGTCGAAATCAAGTCTTAATGGGAGCTTACTACTTCTTGCACGCAGTGAGGAATTGCCTTTATAGCGAATGCCAACGTTCTTCCACACTAAGTCATTATAATAGACGTCGCAAGGGAAGTATTCTGGATTTTCGCTTGAAAACGTTCCGCCTGGTCCGCCACCACCTCTTGTTTTTTCAGCTAGATCAGCCTGCATGTCAGACCACTCGTCTGCGGATAAAACAAACTCAATTCTATGCACTTTTGAATTGTCGAAGACAATGTCGTAGTCAGCTGGAAAGCCATTGCTGTGAGAGGCTGTGCCACTGTTGCCCGTTTCACTTGGGACAAATACTTCTTTTTTGCAGCTTGTGAACGCAGTAATTATGGCAGTTAACGCCAAAACGTATTTCAATTTATTTTTCATCTTTCTTTCTTTTTAAGGTGTATCTGTATTTTAATCCAACGATGTTGGTGGTTTTTGGGTAGAGGCCAGTGAGCTCTTTTTCCATTCGGTAGAAAGCACCAAAATCACCTATGTTTTTTGTTTTATATGTTGTCCCCAACGTGAAGCGAATTTTATCAAATTCACTGTCAGGTTGGATCTCTCTGAAGATTTCTGTCGAAAACTCAGGGTCGAACTTCCACTTTTTGAAGTTGTAATCGACTCCATATTTGAACCGAACTACGTTGGTTAGTAGGTCACCCTCTAACTCACTAATGCCCAATTCATTTTTCGATTGGTAGCGAAATCGATAGCTAAAATCAAAGTAAGAAACTTTGTGCTGGTAGCCGAGGTCGGCATTCCATCTAAAGTGGTTTTCATATCCTTGAATCTTTCCAACATCGTCATTATCTCGAATGAAACGACCAGCCAAACCAAAGCTCAACTGTTTATTGAACTTGTAATTTAGTCCGAGCTCGGAAAAGTAAATGTCGACATTGCTGACGTCATCACGTAACCGCAATTGTTGCTCAAAACTGAGGCTTAATTTTTTGTCGAATTTGTATTTCAGCCCAACAGACGACCACATTTCTAAGTCGCGAACGGTATAATACGTTCCAGTTTGTGCCATGCTTTCTGGTACGAGGAAGAACGTGGCGAAAGCTATGCAAGCGTATTTAAGTAGTTTTATCATTTAAGTAGGTAATTGTAATGGTGGCTGAATCTTTAAGAAAGTCGACGTTTCCAACGGTAATGGTTTCAATAGGAAGTCCCAATCTATTTTCTAAATCAGTCTTCAATTCGTCATGTCGCTCAGGTTTGATGTTGTCGATTTTTTCGTATTGAATGACTTTAGTAGAAACACTTTTGATCAACCATCTTTTCTCCATGATGTATAGTGCCAAAACAATAAGTACATTGGCAACAATGATTTCCATGAAACTCATTTTCTGGTTGGCGAGGGAATTCATTACGGATACACCAATCACCACAAACAAGTACGTCATTTCTTTAATGGCGATGGCATCTGTTCGATATCGTATAATGCCAAAGATGGCAAATAGACCGAGGGCCATTCCAATGTCGAGCTCGTATTTTTTTAAGGTAAAACACAGGAAAAAGACGATGATGCCTATCATGAAATAGGTGAATAGATAGTCTTTTCGACGCGCGCTTGAAAAGTACAACCAACGCACAATCAGCCCTAAGAAACTAATATTCAAAACGAATCTGAAAATCATTTTGTAAAAGTCATCGTCAAAAAACGGTATGTTTAATATGTCTTCCATTAAGCTGTTTTTTTATGTATCGTGAGTATTTTATGTTTAAAGAAATTCTGTTTTAAGTCTGGGTTGGTGGTTGCCATACCAATACAATATTTGCTGATGGAATATGGATGAACACCAAGGTGTTTGAGTGCCATAAACACTACAGAATTTCTATTGAGTCGTTTTTGTTTAAGCTCGATAATGGCCATATGGTCATTAAATGGCTTGTTGTTGTAGGCCAAGTTTGTGTCGACGGTTACCCTTTCTTCCTCTTGTTTGGCCACCAACGTGAATCTATTGAATGAATTCGAAATACTTTCGTTTAACTCAAGTTGCTGACCGGTGACTTTCTCAATAAAGCTCTTTCCATCTTGATTAAGCTCCGAAGCATTCACCTGAAACGGGATGCGTTTTTTAACCGTATTTTGCTTGCTGTCCTTTTGCTTAATTTCCAAAAAGGCAATGTTCGATTCAATGTAATTCCGAATCCGCACTTTAGTCCGCTTAGCGATTTTATTGTGGTGTTGAAAATAAAATTTGAGATCGTCGGTGTCGAAATAAACGGAGTCATACGTCATTAATCGATTCCCATTTATTTCTAAAACACGGTAGTCGTTGCGAATGCGACGTAGCAAAAGCGGTATTAAACCCACATGAATCACAAACTTCGTGTCCATTCGCTTCATGAGCTTCACTTCGTCCATTTCTGCCAACGTAATGGGAGGGAAAGATGTTAAATCAATTTTCTTCAAATGGGTCTGCCTTTTTACTTGGACAAACAATGTTATTGAATTATTCCGTTGAAGTTAATGTTTGGAAAAGTTTTTTGGGAATTGGCGGTTGGGAATTGGCTGTTGGCTGAATCAAGTAAATTTACTTCTTCATTTTACATTTATGACTTCGCGAAAGCTACGTCATACATGGCTACATTTTAGCCGCAGGCCGACAGTTTCAGCTTAAACTTAAACTTTAGCTTTTCAATCCACGGTATTAAGACGTCTACAAAACCCTTAGGGCTTTCGCCCTATAACCCAATTTCATTTTTGTCGGCCAAAAACGAAGCAAAAAGCCTCTCACAGAAATATGCTTCCAGCGCGCTCTTTCGGATACCAAGAAAATCTAATAAAAGGCCCTCCATACGTCGGGAAATGCAAGCACTTTTAAAAGATTTTCTATGGCATCCTCAATTCACCCCTCCGCCGGCCCGCATTTCTGTGGGGCCACCACGCGTTTATCATGGTCAGGCTAATTTCGCTAAACATCTAATTAGTTCAGCTTAGAGAGTCTCTGTGTCTCTGTCCCTCTGTGTCCTCTGTGTTCTCCGTGGTAAATTATTTGAGAGTGTGTTCCATACTTCCGTCAAAATCAACGAAGAATGAAACATTAACAATTAAAAATTACTAAGTTCCCCTCATCTAAGATTTATGAAACAACTGTACACCTTATTACTGCTCGCAGGATTTGCGTATTCTGCCAATGCACAAGCCACGCATACACTTGATTCCACAACACTGACAAGCCGCGTGGTGAAAGACTCACTTGACATTCCATGGGAAATTCTCTGGGGTCCAGACAACCACATTTGGATGACGGAGCGATATGGAAGAGTTAGTCGAGTAAACCCAGAAACTGGCACACAAGATGTGATTCTTGATCTGTCATCAGACGTATACCAAAACTCAGAATCTGGCATGATGGGCATGGTGTTACACCCAGATTTTAGTACAAACCCACACGTGTTTATTGCACATACCTACCTCGACGCAAGTAAGATTCGCGAACGTTTGGTGCGCTACAACTACGATGGAAGCAGTCTGACCGCGGCCGATACATTGGTGGAAGATATTGTCGGAAACACAACGCATATTGGATGTCGCTTGCTGATATTACCTGATAATACACTACTCATGACAACGGGTGATGCGCAAAACCAATCGCTGCCTCAAGACAGATCGTCCCTATCCGGAAAAGTGTTGCGTATGAACCTCGATGGTTCAATTCCTGCCGATAATCCTGATTCTAGCAGCCTTGTTTGGTCTTCCGGTCATCGGAATGCTCAAGGTTTATGGTTGGCACCTAATGGAAAATTGTACAGTTCCGAGCACGGTCCAACTACCGATGATGAGCTAAACATTCTAATGCCAGACCGCAACTATGGCTGGCCGAATGTCCACGGTTTGTGTGACAGTCCACCAGAAATTGATTTTTGCAACGACAGCAACGTGGTAGAACCTTTGGCTGTTTGGACGCCAACGATCGCACCATCTGATATAATTTGGTACGACAGCTGGCAAGTGCCAGAGTTTAGGAATAAACTGTTAATGACGGTGCTTAAAGACAAAAGCTTAATCGCGTTTGAATTCAATAAAGCGGGTGATTCAATCATCAGTGAAACCAAGTATTTCAAAAATGAATTCCAACGTTTGCGTGATATCTGCGTTTCTCCAGATGGTAAAATCTATTTGGCTACCAGTGGTAGCTCTTGGCGCAATACCAGTCCGTTTACGCATACCATCGTTGAGTTGAGCAACAAGGATTTTAATGCTTCGGTTTCTTCTCAAGTAGCGATGAAATCTATTGTCATTGGACCGAATCCAGTCGCAGTAGGCGAATCGATTCATCTTACATTGCCGCACAATTCAGTTGGGGTTTTTGAAATCTATGATGTGCTCGGTAGACCTGTGCTTAAAACACCTTTGACCACTGTTATTCCTTTAGGTGTACGTGTTTCTGAAGGTTTCTACAATTGGCGTATTAAACTTGATAATGGGCAGGTTCAAACAGGAAAATTGCAGGTTACAGTCCAGCCTTAGTCATTAAGGATATGAACGGCCATTGTCCAGAATAAATCGATGGCATGTGTTGGTTTGTCAGCAAGCTGAGAAAAAGCTTTTAGGTCTTTGATGAAGCCATGTTTTTGTATTTCATTGGCGTTTAGCTCCAAATACGCCATGCTCCATTTGGCAAAGGTTCGACTTTCTTTTTCGCCTTCTGCGAGTAAAATAACGTTAAAGTGCCGAAGGTCTTTTTTTATGGAAATAAAAAGGTCTTGGACAACCTGCTGATCTCCTTCCAATACCTGAAGAAACTCATGGTCATGGTACAACAGACATCCTGTTATTTGATTATCAGAATTGAACTTTTTTGAGGTCTCTAGAATGTCTTGAATATCTTGAGAAGTCAAATTGGACTTAGCCACGGAACAATAGACGAGTTCGAACATAATGAGGGTTGCACATAGGTGCGTTCAATTCGAAATATAGGGAAATTTTACAAATACAACGAGACGGCAGGCAGGTGCGTTCGTTTATTGCGTCCTTAAAACCGCAACAAGGGTAAGTTATCTGTTGGTTCATGGGTGTTACTGACCACCCGTGGTGTATTGTGGTTAAACCTCATGCAATGGGACATGTATTTGCTCAGAAGATGTTCAAATTGTTAGCTATGCGTTCGGCTAAGTCTGTACGCACGGAGGCTTTTTTGGCATAGGTCGGCCATTGACTCACCACGTTGTTAATTTCTTCGATAATCAATGCGCCCTTTTTAATGTTGTTGTCGCGCGCAATTGTCATTAAGTCCTCTTTGGTAATCTGCAGTCGTTTGCCGTTTACGCTTAAGGTTTGCTGACTCACCCAGTGGTTGGTTGGGTCGTACGAAAAACAAACGTCGTATGCCGGAGCCAGCTGCCATTTTTCGCCTTGTTTGAGTATGAAGGAGAAATTCTTGGTGTGGTCGTCGTAATTCGTGGCGATGACATTGAACACCATCCGTCTAAACATTTGTTCTGCTTCTGGATACGTGAGTTTGAGTTGTCGCATGGTTTGAAACACCTGCTCATAGCTATATCCAAACATGTCGTTGAAATCATAGTGTTGCAGACCACATAGGGTTTGTACGTGGTGTCTTTCGTTGTGCGTTCTGTCAAACCGTTTGGTCATAAAATGCGCCCGACCATTTTCTTTTACCAGCTTACACGGCATCATGTCGATACCACAATCTGTGGCCATCAAGTAATACGCGTATTCAATTCTTCCCCAACCTGAACTCTCACCAAATTGTTCGCCACTGACACCATCGAGCTTGAGTAAGTAATGGTCAAAACCTTTGGGTGCCTTGCCTTGTCCAGACCGCACTTCGTGGGTTGTAGGATTGTACGCAATAATGGCTTTTGGTCGCGCACCACCTGCCGACGTGCCAATCTTCAATATGTCGTGCATGGCGTTTTCTTCGTCTATGCTGAGGTTGGCGACAAAGTCTTCCCGTTGATGCAGAATCTTCTTGGCAATTTCTACCAAGCCTGTGAGTTCAAGTGTAAAACTATTGGTCCCGGCCTTCATTTGAGCGGGTTCGAAACTCAGAGCACCCATGCCTCGTTTGCCAATGAAACAGAGTGTTTCAACTGGATTCATGCTGTTTTCGGGCCGACCGTTTTTTGCAAGCCAGGTACTGATAAGCTTGTTGCCATATTTGTCTGGAAGCACGTCGGCGAGTAATCCAGGCAATCCTTTGAACGTGTCTTCGTTGTCTGTTTTGCCTTTTCGTAAAGTTGGGAAGCTATGTATTACCGAACCAGCACTGATGGGCATCTTGATAGGGGAGAGGTCAATGCCTTTTTGTATAAACGCCGGGTCATATTGAAACTGACCCAGTTGTTGTCTGTGATCCCACCGTACAGCGCCGACAAATGTATTCCAAATGTATACTTCCGCTACGTCTACCATCCTAAGTCGTCGTTATCGGTTGTGGTGTTGTTGGGTTTTATGGGTGATGCCTGTTTCCGTTTCTTTTTCTTGAGCTTGGCGTATTCAAGCGGACTGATCTCATCTTGCACCGTAAAAGCATCCATGATGTGTAATAAATCTAATACGCGTAACACCCGAATAAAACTGTCTATGCGGACGATTTCACCTCTTTCGAGCAGACTTAAGGTCGATCGACTGACGTTGGCAGCCGCGGCCACGGAGGCTTGGGTCTTGTTTTGATTGAGCCGCTGACTTTGAATGTAGCTACCAATCGTTTGTAACAATGCCTTGTCCGACATTTCTGACCATTGTTTGTGTGTGTTATCAGACATATGATGCTAAATATAGATAATATGTATGCTATCTCATGCAAATATAAGAATATTATTAAATGAAAAATGATAAATGTAAAATGATGAATGTAAAAGGAGATTCTTCACACCCTCGTGACCTCAGATGTTCTGAATGACGTGTGCGCAAAGTTGAAGTTGAAGTTGAAGCTGAAGTTGAATGGCGGTAGCTAATGCGCTAACGCGCCAAAAGCGTAGCGCCCTAACAGCGAAGCGCCCCAAACACCTAAATGAGATTCTTCACCTCCTCGTAAACTCAGATGTTCTGAATGACGTGTAGCGAAATCGTGCGATAAAATAGAATTACGCTGAATGACGAGTAGCGTATTCCTGCAAAGGGTTATGCTAATCAGAATCAATTAAAAATTAAACATTAAGAATTAAGAATTAAAAATCACTCCAAAACTCGTTTTAGATCTAGGTCTTGAAAGTCGAAGCTAAAATCAATATTAGGAGAAATGCCTTTCATCTGAATTGATTGGGCTTTTCCGTTTTCGTCTAGGGAGAAAATCGCAAAGGCATCACAATCCATATCACGGTACGTCCATTTAATGGCGAAGGTATTGGCGCGGTAATATTCCATTTTGCCTGTAAGCTTCGGACTTCGCGTGGCTTTGAACCACAAGTCGCCGTCTTTGAGCGTGATTTCTACGTTGCCAAACCAGTTGTCGTTATACGTGCCCACGAAGTCTTCTTTGATTAAGTGTTTGGTTTTTGCTTTTTTAACCGTTTCCCAAACCGCATTCACCACAGAATCGGCATGTCCATCGCTGTGCTCAATGTAATTTTTCATGGTCATCACCCAATCGCGGCCATTAACACCTATTAAAGCGTCTTCAATTTCTCGGGTGACAGAGATAAAGCTGTAACCACCAGGAGCGGCATTGGTCAATACCACAATACCTGCATTAAGTTCTGGAATCATCACTACCTGCGACAACATACCTGGCATACCACCGGTATGCGACACCGTCGTATACCCGTTTTTGTCTTGCAGCTTCCAACCCAAACTGTACGCGTTGTAATGGGTTCGGTAAGGTTTTGCTGGCTTGGCATTGAAATACATATTGGTATGTGCTTTCCACATTTCGTTATGACTTTTCGGAGAAATGAATTGCGTACCGTCATCCAGTTTTCCATCATTCAAATGCATCAACATCCATTTGCTTAAGTCATTCACGCTGGCATAAATACCACCCGCGGCACCAATGGCTCTGTTCTCGTCATAGGCTTCGATTTGGATGACTTTTCCTTTTTCAACTTTGTGTGCTTCCGCAACATTTTCCTTGGATTTTAGGTTGTAATAAATCGATGCCGATCGGTCCATATGAAGCGGCATCATGATGTGGTTTTGGACAAAGTCGGCCCAAGATTCACCACTGATTCGATGGATGACTTCTCCAGCTACCATGTACAATAAGTTGTCGTAATCGTATTTTGTGCGAAACGCGGAAGTAGGCGTTTGGTATTGAAAGCTTTTGATAATATCGTCGATGGTATAATCACCTCCTGAAGGAATAAACATCAAGTCGCCAGCCCCCAAGCCAAGTCCACTGCGGTGTGTAAGCAAGTCCTGAATATTGAAGTTTTCAGTTACATACGGATCGTACATCTTAAACTCTGGGATGTAGTCAATCACCTTGTCAGTCCAGTTCAGCTTACCTTGATCCACCAACAAACCTAACGCCATCGTAGTAAAGGCCTTGCTGTTAGACGCAATCGAAAAAAGCGTATTGCCATCCACTTTCGCCTTGGTTTTTACTGAGGCGACACCATATCCTTTCGACAACACCACTTTTCCGTCTTGAATCACTGCGACTGCCACACCGGCTTGTGGTATTAAGTCCATCGACTTATTTACAATGGAATCCACAAAGGCTTCTGTGATGGTTTGGCTTTGTGCTAATGGAGCAATGCAAACCGCTATGGCAATGACGAATATTTTCAGATGTTTCATTGAGTACTGTTTTGGTTTCGAATTTATGGTTTTTCCCTTAGATGAAGAGGAAGGGTCAAAGGTCATAGCTTTGTGCTGGTAACTGCCTTAGGTTTGGATTCAAGCTTATGCTCAAATCAAATGGCTTTAAGTGACCTTTGAAATGTAAAATGATAAATGTAAAATGACAAATGATATTCTGTACGTCCCTGATATAGGTTGACCGAAAATTAAAAAAAAGTCAACATGTCATTACAAGTACAAAAAATTAGAAAACATCGAAAATTCTCAGAAGATTATAAGCGTCAGCTTGTCAAGGATTTTGAAAGTGGCCGGTATAGCGTCCCAGAACTGTCCAGACTTCACAATGTCGCGACACAAACGATTTATTGCTGGATTTACCGATATTCACGGTTGAACAAAACAGGGTATCGCGTCGTGGAAAAGAAAAACAGCACTGCCTCCAAGGTTAAAGATTTAGAAAATCGGATAAAAGAATTAGAGCGTATGGTTGGCCAAAAGCAGATTATGGTCGACTATTATGAGACGATGATTGAACTGGCAAAGGAGGAATTTGATATCGATATCAAAAAAAACTCAAACACCCCACTATCTGGCGACTCAAAGAAAAAAAGATGAGTTACAGCATGAATGCGGTTTATCGCCAATTACAGATCTCTAAACAGGCGGTTTATCAAAGCAAAAAACGTCAACATAGCCTAAACAGTAAATGGTACGATTTGCAGGGCAAAATTGACGCTATTCGAAAAAACCATCCAGGTTGTGGGGTTGAGAAGATGTATCACATGCTTAAACCAGACTTTATGGGCAGGGATAAGTTTATTGATACGTGTTTGGACTTTGGTTACAGAGTCAAACGAAAGAAAAACTATCGAAAGACAACAAGAGCTTCGAAAGAGTATTATCCAAACTTGATTCAAGGTTTACAGATAACTCGACCTAATGAAGTATGGCAGTCTGATATCACGTACTTCCCAATAAATGGAGAACATTATTTTGGTGTCTTCATAATTGATGTTTACTCCAAAAAGATAGTTGGATATAACATTGCTAACCATATGCTTGCATTGGCCAATGTGCAAGCGTTAAAACAAGCTTTAAGGCGCAATAAGTCTCCAACATACCATCACTCAGACAGAGGAAGTCAATACGCTAGTAAAATCTACACACAGCTTCTTGAAAAGAATAATGTCAGAATTAGTATGGGGTTAATTGCACAAGAGAACGCTTACGCAGAACGCTTCCATAGAACTATTAAAGAAGAATATTTAGATCATTGGAAACCCCAGTCTTATACAGAGTTAAGATCTTGTGTAAACAAAGCTTTAAGAAACTATAACAACACCAGACTTCATAACAACATTCATCGAAAGACTCCTATTAACTTTGAAAGAGAATGGGAATCTTCTTTACATAAACCAATCTTAACTATTTTTGAATATCAATAACTAAAAAGTGGTCAACGCTATTTAGGGATATACATCTTCACTCCTCCTTACGTCGTCGTTCTGAATGACGCGTGGTGAGAAGTTGAAGTTGAAGATGAAGTTGAAGTTGAAGTTGAATGGCAGTCGCTAATGCGCTAACGCGCCGCCCCAACAGCGAAGCGCCCCAACCACCTAAATGAGATTCTTCAGTTCTCCTAAAGTCGAACTTCTGAATGACGCGTAGCATAAATTGTTCATAGCCAATCGCCAAAAGCCAAAAGCGTCAGCGCCCTAACAGCGTCAGCGCCCCAACAGCCCCAACCTAATACCCATATTTCTCTTTCCAAAAAGCCTGCATGCGTTTTCGGGTTTCGTTTTCACGAGGATTGTTGCTGGGTTCGTAGAGCTTGGTACCCTTGATATCGTCGGGGAGGAATTCTTGGTCGACAAAGCCGCCGAACTCGTGAGCATACTTGTAGCCTGCGCCGTAGCCTAATTCTTTCATCAGCTTAGTTGGCGCGTTTCGAAGAGGGAGGGGCACTTCCAAATTGCCGGTTTCTCGAACTAGTTTTTGTGCTTCGCCAATGGCCTTGTAGGTTGAATTACTTTTGGGTGAAGTGGCGAGATATACTGCTACCTGCGACAAGATGATGCGGCATTCAGGATATCCAATGGCTTGTGCGGCTTGTAATCCGTTTGTGGCTAAAACCAATGCGGTAGGGTTGGCATTGCCAATGTCTTCACTAGCCAAAATCACCATACGCCTCGCAATGAAAATCGGATCTTCTCCACCTTCAATCATGCGTGCTAGATAATATACTGCCGCGTTTGGATCACTGCCTCGCATGGATTTGATAAAGGCAGAAATCACATCGTAATGTTGTTCCCCCGATTTGTCGTATACCAACCGTTTTTGCTGAACTGTTTTTTCAACTAAGTCGTTGGTAATGGTAATTTGCTTGGCGTCCGATTTTGAATTGACGACTAATTCAAGTGTGTTCAATACACGTCGTGCGTCTCCGCCAGACAATACCATTAACGCATCCAATTCTTTGAGGACGATTTTCTTTTTTTGAAGCTCAAAATCTATTTTAATCGCACGATCAATGACTTCTCTCAGCTCGTCAGCATCTAGGTTTTTAAGGACATACACTTCGCTTCGACTCAACAAAGCCGCGTTGACTTCAAATGAAGGATTCTCCGTCGTTGCCCCAATAAGCGTTATCACGCCTTGTTCGACGGCACCCAATAAACTGTCCTGCTGCGATTTATTGAATCGGTGTATTTCGTCAATAAACAACACGGCGTTTTGTGTCCCCATAAACTGGGACTTATGGGCTTTTTCAATCACCTCACGCACTTGTTTTACGCCGGACTCAGTGGCACTCAATACATAAAACGGTCGTTTTAGTTCTTGGGAAATGATGTGGGCTAATGTGGTTTTGCCAACACCGGGAGGTCCCCAAAAAATCATCGATGGCAGTGCGCCAGATTTGATGGCATTGTAAAGCGGTTTGCCTTTTCCAACAATGTGTTTCTGGCCGATGTAGTCGTCTAATGACTTCGGTCGAACACGTTCTGCTAAAGGGGCGCTTGATAACATAGGTCAAATGTAAGATTAAGTTGAAATTATTAATTGAACTTGGAGGTCAATGTTGACTTTCTGTATTAGAGAAGTGTTTTTTACCACTGAGGTCATGGAGACCACAGAGGTGTGGTTTTTGGCTACTGGCGGTCACTGTGTAAGTTGAAGTTGAAGGGTCAAAGGTCAAATTATCGTGCTGGTAACTGCCAAGGTTTCTGATTTAAGATTTTGCTCCAATCAGTTGATTGCTAGAGACCTTTGAAATGATAAATGAGATTCTTCACATCCTCCTTACGTCGTCGTTCTGAATGACGTGTGCCGAAATCGAAAGGAGATTCTTCAGTTCTCCTAAAGTCGAACTTCTGAATGACGCGTAGCATAAATTGTTCATAGCCAATCGCCAAAAGCCAAACGCCAAAAGCGTCAACGCCCCAACCACCTAAATGAGATTCTTCACATCCTCCGTGACCTCGGATCGTTCTGAATGACGTGTGCCGAAATTGAAAGGAGATTCTTAGTTCCTAAAGGAATTTTCGTCTCAACTTCTGAATGACGCATAGCATAAATTGTTCATAGCCAATCGCCAAACGCCAAACGCCAAAAGCGTCAACGCCCCAACCACCTACATGAGATTCTTCACTCCTCCTTACGTCGTCGTTCTGAATGACGCGTAGCATATTCAGTGCCTTACCTCAAAATCGTAATCATCCCGCGATGCTTGGCCTTTAAGTTGTTGTAGTCAATGATTTCTACAAGGACTAGGTATTGTCCGGGTAGGACAGACTTGCTAGTGAACGTTCCATCCCAACCTTGTTCTGGGTCGTTGGTTTCGAACAACAGATTACCCCAACGGTTGTAAATCGTCATGCGGTATTCTTTTACAAAGCGTACGCCCAATGGTCTGAAGACATCGTTTAAGCCATCGCCATTTGGAGAGAATGAAGTCGGTACGTGTAAAGTCGCATCTGGGAAAATAAAGATGGATTTTACGACACTGTCGCGACAACCTTCCACGTTTTCGACCCATAACATGACGTTGAATGTGCCTGTATCAGTGAAAGTGTGGTTATATACTTGTCCGGTGCCTACGCCAGCATTATCGACGTACCACAACCACGAAACACCTGTGCCACCCGTTTCTGTGAACTGCATTTCAGTCGTGCTTTCAAACGAACTCAGCTTTTCGACACTGAAGTCGGCATTAGGTTTGGCATTTATGATGGCAGCTGTTTTATCAATTAATGAATCAGAACAACCTTGGTCGCTGGTAACGACAAGTTTTACTTCATATGTGCCTCCACTTACATATCCTCTATTGGGTTGCTCAAGCGTCGACGTACTTCCATCACCAAAGTCCCATGCAAATCGGTCGTTAGTGCCCGACGCAATGGTAGATGTATTGTTGAATTGAATTGGATCGCCGATGCAGCCCATTCCGCCTGTAAAAGCAACTTCTGGACTTGGGTGAATAAGAATTCTTTGTGTCTTACTATCGCTACAATTGGCTGTTGAGTTAATATCAAGAACGATGTCATAACTGCCAGGGGTTGCATACGCGAAATCAGCAGGCGACGTACTGGTGGACGTATTCCCGTCACCAAAATCCCAGTTATACGAACTGATAGAACCGCCAGAAATAAGACTTAGTTCCGTTAGTGAAATACTATGTCCGTTGAAACACTGGACAGTGTCGTTTACATCAAAATCAGCAGTCGGACTGGCATGTACGGTTAATGATTTATTGGCCGTGTCTTTACAACCCGCGTCGCTTCCTACAATTAACTGAACTGTGAAATTGCCAGTGGCTCCATAGGAAATGTTTGAGTTGTCCTGGGTCCCCGAAGTCGTTCCATTGCCAAAATCCCAATCATTCGAGAAAATGATGCCTTTAGATAAAGTGGTTGTATTGACAAAATCGAAACTGTTGTTGGCAAAACAACTGTCGGTAACAACGATGTCGAAATCCGCAATAGGACTTGGACTCACCACCGCTTTTTGCACAATGGTGTCTGAACAGTTTTGGTTGGATCGCGCAATCAATTGCACATCGAATGTGTCCGCTGTAGCATACGACTGAGTCGGATTGTTGTCGGTAGACGTATTGCCATTGCCTAAATCCCACGCATACGTCATGCCACCAGCATCAATGTTAGACGCATTGGTAAACGTAAAACTGTTGCCCGCCAAACATTGCGGTGAGGCGCTTATATTAAAATTGGCTGTCGGACTTGGAGATACCCGCACTTGTAAGTAGGCCTTATCGGCACAGCTGTTTGAGGATTCTACGGCTAATCGGACGGTATAGGTTCCAGTATCGGAATAACTATGTATTGGGTTTAAGGTGCTTGAGGTATTGCCATCACCAAACGCCCATGCGTAGTTAATGGTGCCGCCATTTATGGTAGAAGTGTTTCTAAAATCAAAGGTGTTATTCGCAAAACAGGAATCCGCATCGTTTAAGGCAAACACGGCATTGGGAACAGGGTTGACCGTAATCTTTAGCGTATTGCTCACCGATTCACATCCTTTGTAGGTAATGGTCGAGTGATAGTCTCCTGAATCTGCTGGAATCACATTTCCAAGTGTGATGATGGAATCATCCAAAGACGACATCACCAAATTGTTTTTATACCATGCAAAAGTCCCAAGCTTTTTGTCGGTGGTGTTTTTAAGTCTAATCGATTCTCCTTCACACGCCGAAGCGGATCCATTGATCACCGCTAGATTGGTCGTTGGGTAAGGCGCCACATACACAATAGAATCAATGCGTTTTGACACTATGCTGTCGTTGAGCACTAATTCGGCATACCACCAACCAGTATCGGGTAGGGTAAAGGTAATTGGTCCATTCGCATCCGACTTATACGTGAGCAAACCGTACTTGCTCATGTACCATCGCTTTTTGTACACGGGTCCGGTACTCGAATCGGTTAACACCACCTTGCCACCCTGACAAATTTGGTTGGTGTCGATTACAAAGTGTGGTGTTGGAATGGAAGCGTCGAAAATGACGCCATAATCTTCTGTTTGTCCGTATCCAAGCGTATCACAAGCATCTTTAATGGTATAGAAATCACTCATTACCCGCATACGCAGCAACACATTGGTGGCAGCGGTTGAAGGAATTTTGATTGTATCCAAGTGGGTTGGTTTTTCGTATGTGTCGAATACCAATTCTCCCGCATCGTCTAAATCACCGTCGTTGTTAAAGTCGATATACACTTTGACATATTCTTTGTAACTGGCACCGGTAGTGATTTCTGTTATATAAAACGTATCCGTTTTAAGTTCCATCACTTCGGTACAAGCCATATCGATGAACGGTCCATCATCACGGGTTCCACTTGAAGTGTAGGTGTATTTGTCGAGTTTTAAACCAAATAGACCAATGCCTGCACTACTCGTCGTATTGGTAACCACAGGCACACAAGGCGCAGATTTAATGGGTTGAAATACTTCTACTACGTTGCTGATTTCAATTGAGTCATAACCGATACAGTTTTCAGCGAACATTTTTACCGAATAGGTGCCAGTCGCGTTAAATTCTACATGAGGGTTTTGGCTACAACTGTCAGTACCATTCACAAAAGTGACTGTATTAGGCGTAAACTGCCAAAACCAATTCGTTGGCAAATTCTCAGAAGTGTCGGTGAAACTCACCGCCTGTCCCTGACATGTTTTTTGGGTGTTGCTGATAAATCCAGCGATCGGCTTTTGTTGGTCTTCGTCGTATAAAGGTGATCGCCAGTTACCACGTCCGTAGGTAGCACATATCACATGGCTTTGGCTTCTGCCATTCGGACTATAATAGATTTCAATATCTCGAACGCGGGTGTTAATTGGCATGTTGTCGTTGTACCAAGCCCAACTACTCATGGTGGTGTCTTTGTAAAACACGCCCATATAGGTTCCAGCATACATGCCTTGGTATTTACTGCTCGAGTCGAATACGACTGAAAGGATAGGAATATTGGGTAAGCCCGTGGATATGTTGGTCCAACTAGAACCGCCATTATCCGATTGGTAAATTTTATTCGATTGACAAATCCAAACACGGTTTTGGTAGGTTGGATGCGTTTCAATCCACAACACACTTGATGAGTTTGGTAGGTTGGAGGTTAAATCGGTCCAAGTCGGTGTGGCCGCATTGACATTTGTCGATTTGAAAAACTTATTGCCACTTCTCGAAACGTATAACATGTCGGAGTTACCTGCAGCATTTTCGACGTAGGTAATGTTGGCTGAGTTTGAACCAGCAACGTTATCTGATATTTTGGTCCAAGTAACGCTATTAACACTTGCTGCTTGAATATTCGTCGATTTCCAGATGTTTTTATACCCAACAAACATGGTCGACGGCGTTCCTTCTCTTAACACATAGGGTGTTACCCAACCACCTGCTTCTGTGATGCCGTTTTTGCCATTTTTGGCGATGGTACCTTGGCTGTAGCCGTTTCTAATCCGTCGGATATCTCCATAATACAGAGCACTGTATGCGTAACCTTCGTCGGAAGGATCAATCACACAATCCATTCCATCTCCACCCACAACGGTATACCACTTGCTTTTTTCAAACCAGCCAGTGCCGTTGTCTTGGTAGCCATTAATGACATAATTTTTTTGGGTCTGACTTTGTCCGAGGCGGTAGATTTGAGATATTCCCATGCCTTCGCTAATGTCGGTCCAGCTTTTACCTAAGTCTTTGGTGAAATAAACACCACCATCATTTCCAGTGTACAGAGTGTTTGTGTAAGGCTGATATTCCATCACATGGTTGTCGGCATGCACTGCTGGAGCACCGCCACTACCAACCCAATGGGCATTGATTTTCCAAGTTGTACCACTGTCTGTACTTTGAAATATGTTAACACCGCATACATTGACGATAGATCGGTCGTTTGGATCCGCAGCAATGTCTAAATCATACCAAGCTTGTCCGCTCGTCCCCGACCCAAGATGCGAGTAATCCATGATGTTTGGTGTGTTACTCATTTGGGTAAAGGATGATCCTCGATCGGTGGATAAGTATAAGCCTTCGAATGTTCTTGAGTTGGTTACTACCACATAGACAAAATTGGAGTCTGCTGGAGTTACCGCTACCGCCAATCTATTTTTTCCTGTCGGCAAACCATTGGTGACTTGAGTAAACGTTTGACCGTTGTTGGTGCTTCTGTGCAGCCGTGCAGACGATTGACTGGTGTACACAATGGAGCTATTGACTGCATCAAAAACGATGTCTTTAAAGTTTCCAGTTGCCGTTCTCGTCCAGGACGAACCTCCGTTGGTGGTTCTATACACGCCGCTCGAAGTGGCAGCCAAAAGAATTTGTGTATTGTTTGGGTCGATGATGAGTTTGCCCACTGTTACGTTGCCCATTCCTGAATTGGATTGAACCCAAGTAACGCCACCGTCTGTACTTTTAAAGATACCACGTCCATATGAATCACTTGCGTCTCTGTCGCCAGTTCCCAAATAAATCGTGTCGGGGTATTGTGGGTCGATGGCAATAGAGGAAACGCCTAAGGTTGCTAGTGAATCGGTATTCGTTGACCAAGTTTGGCCTCCGTCGTGTGTTATCCAAACGCCACCTGCTGGTGCGCCTGCGTAAATTGTATTTGAGTCGGTCGGGTGGAAAGCTACGGCGTTAATTCGGCCAATGCCATTGGGTTGACCTGTTCTGTTCCCAGGTAAATAGTCTGGGCCAATTTCTTTCCAATTTCCAGTCGTTTGACAAGTTGCTGATCCCGATCCAATGGTACCGCCAATGCCCATTCCGCCTCCGGTTCCCCAACCGGGTGCTCGTGTTTTTAAATATCTTTCTACTTCTGTTTCAAGGCTTCCTGGACTTGGAATATTTCCATTCGCGTCAATGATTTGAGACATGTTGTACTCCCATCGTTTGAAAGGTTTGTAGCCACTTCCTTTTTCAATCGTTCGGCCTGTCCAGTACAATTCAAAAGCGCGTTGTGTTTGGAAAAAATTCACATTTGGATCCGACATCATGTCAATCCAATATGGATTATCCATTGTGTCTTGAGTCGTTTGTGCACACGAGAATGAAATCGAAAGAATGGTAGAAATGAGAAGGATAAGGAAATGCTTCATTCGAATAAAAGTAGATTAGGGTTTACGAAGATAAGAAATGAGGTGCGCAATACCTAAGCCCAGCCTTGCTATGACAGGGTTTTTACCTTAGAAGGTCGACTTTCTTGAATGACAAATGCCAATACAAAAACCAAAACGGCAGCAATTAAGTTGTACCAGAGGTAGCCAACTGAAATGTCAAAACCGATGAGTTGACTGATGTTTTTATCAAAGAAATACAGCGTTAACACAACACATTCGGAAATGATGGCGGCAATAAATACCGCTTGACCTTTGATTCGTTTGGCGTAAAATCCAACCAAGAAAACACCCAACACAGTTCCGTAAAACAGTGAGCCTAAAATGTTGACCGCCTCTACCAAACTATCCAAAAATTGAGCCATCAGCGCAAAGGCAATGGCAAACAATCCCCAACCGGCAGTCATCAGTTTGCTCACCTTTAAGATGTTTTTTTGCTTCGTCTCGGGCGTTAGGTTTTTGTAGAAGTCAACCACAGTAGTTGTGGCTAATGCGTTTAATTCGGCCGCAGTCGATGACATAGCGGCTGAGAATATGACCGCCATCAACAATCCTATCAGACCGATTGGTAAATAATCCAACACAAATGTGATGAACACAAAGTCACTTTCTTTATCTACTGGTGCGCTGTAGCCTGATTGTTTGATAACGGCGTCAATCTCTTTATCGATCTGCACCTTTTTATCGGCATAGGCCTCCTTCTCAGCAGCGTATCCGTCAAAGTCATTTTCAATTCTCCTTTTTTGTTCCTCGAATAAGGCAGATTTTTCAGCGCTTAAATCGTTAAACTTTGATGCGTACTCACTTTGTTGTACGTGAGTGATGGCCAACTGGTCGAAGTGGACAGGCGGTTTGTTGACTTGATAAAACACAAAGACAAAAACACCCAATAGCAAGATGAAAAACTGCATGGGGATTTTGAGGATGGCGTTGAAGTATAAACCTGTTCGAATTTCTTTTATGGATTTCCCTGAAATGTACCGTTGTACCTGACTTTGGTCTGTTCCGAAGTACGACAACATTAAAAACGTGCCTGCAATCAATCCAGACCATATGTTGTATTTCTCACGCAGATCAAAATGCCAATCGATGGCATTAAGTCTGTCGCCCACAGCGGCAATATCTAGAATTTGTGAATTGTCAAGTTGTTCACGTAAGCCAAAATATAAAAAACCAAAGGCAATGAATAGTCCGATAAAAATTACCGCCATTTGCTGCTTGTGGGTTTGGGTCACCGCATTGGTGCCGCCCGAAACGGTGTACAATATGACCAATATCCCGATGGTGAGAATATTGATATGGAGTGGTAAGCCCAATATCTGACTAAGGATGATGGACGGTGCGTATATCGTGATTCCTGCTGCCAAACCACGTTGGATCAAAAACAACGAAGCCGTTAACAGACGCGTTTTGCCGTCAAATCGTTTTTCCAAAAACTCATATGCGGTGTAGACCTTAAGCTTGTGATATAAGGGGACAAAAGCGACTGCGATGATGATCATGGCAATGGGGAGTCCGAAGTAAAACTGGACAAATTCCAAGCCTGTTTGGTAGCCTAAACCGGGAGTTGACAAGAAAGTGATGGCACTGGCTTGAGTCGCCATAATGGATAGACCGATGGCCCACCAAGGCGTGTTTTTGTCGGAGGCTAAGTAGCCTGCTTCGCTTTTGATACCACGTGTTTTGTAGATACCGTAAACGGTGATGAAGATCAACGTTCCAAAAAGGACAAGCCAGTCGATCCAATGCATACTAGTTCGTTCGGTTTAGAAAGTCTTTTGACGTTTGCATCACTTTGCCAAACGTATAGTCTTGAACGATTAAGACACGGTCGATTTTGTTGTAAAGAGCATAATATCGCGATGGATCATGCACTAGTGCTTTGCCTTCTTCATCGTATAAGCCGTGCATCTTTTCGTTTGCCGACTTCGGATAAAATTTTAGTTCGTCGGTGCCTCTATTTTTGCTTTTAACCGTGATGGTGCAAATCGGTGCGCTGGCATTTAATGCATTTTTTAAGGAGTCGTTTTTGGTAAAAACAAAGGTCTCATAATTGAGCTTCTCGAATAAGTTGAGGTATGATTTAATCGCACCAGAATTTTTGTTTTCATCTGAAATAACTTCAGAAGTCATGGTGTATTTATCGTCTGGCAAGTGATTGATAGTAAAGCTTTTACTCGACTCTGGATACGTAACCGTTACCGATTCAATGTCGGCTTTGGTGCTGCCAAAAACCGTTGGGCTCACCCATTCATCTTCATCAAGTTCGTATCTAGAATTCACAAAACCGTTGAATCCAGGGATTTGCATGATCATAGGTTTGTGGTCGCCACTAAACTTAAAATAGGTGCCAAGTTGAGTCGGTGTTGTGTTGCCAACGATGTACACTTTATCGGCTTCTTTAGAGTTGTTGCGATACACTTCCACTTTGATGCCGTTGATACTCATGTATTTTAAAATGTTCGGAACCGCCGCTTCTGGTGCAGGACCTTGAACCTCGACTTTTGCCATGGTCTCATACAGTAAAAAGTCAACTTTCTTTTGCCATGCGGTATGCTTGTCGTTGATCGTCCAAGTGCCATCGTCTTGTTTCTTTAAATAAATCTGGTTGTCACCTGATTGATCTGTCATAAAGATCAGGCTTACTTCTTCCGGATTTTCGATGGCGAAGTTTTGAAAATCAGCAGGGAGGTTGTCCTTTTTAGGCTTGGATTTTAAAAAGTATAAGCCCGCAAGTAAGGCGATGAGTGCGATAAATATGAAGGCGTAACGTTTCGTTTGCATAGTTGTTTTTTACTGTGACAAAAGTAAGGGCTAAATGTTAATGCGTTGTCGACTTTTGACCAACGGTTAGTGAATCATTTTGAACGATGGGATAGATGGTTAGACTTTCGAATTGAAAAACCGGTTTGCCAAGATAATCTTGGATGTCAGGATGAGGAATTTCGTTATTTCCTAAGATGAAATATTGAGCTCCTTCTTGCACATAGGTGTCAAAACGTTTGTACGCATTATCTCCAACAAGGTCTTGCTGACTGCCGAAGGTGAAGCCTTTGGTGTGGGTGAAATAATGGAATACACAGCCCGTTTCATCTGGACCAACGATGGCTAGAGCGTCACTGGGAACAATAGATTCTAACTTCGGACGATCAACGTGGTAAAACACAGCCGTGGCATTGTTCTTCTCACCAGTCCAATGATGAAAAACCCGACCAAAAGCACTGGCTGGCAATAACAGTAGAAAAAAGTATTTCCAAAATGTATGGGTTTTTGTGAGATATGTAATGCCCAAACCTGCGGCTAACAACAATAGTGGGAGGTAAGGAAACATGTAATACACATGGTCTTTCATCTGATATAGCTCGATGAAATGGTAGGCCACCATGCCAATAAACCAAAAAGCAAATGGGGCGTTTGCTGACGAAAAAGGTTTTGTAATGCGACGGGATTTAACCAAGAAATAGAGAAATCCTATGACACCGGCGTAACCGAATATGAGCTCAGGAAATATTTCAAGGAGGTTTTCTTTTATGATAATGAAGGCTTCGGCAACATCTGTCTGCGGATTAAACTTTATGCCGAAATCATCCAAACCTGTTTGTTTAATCAACCGAGCCGCGCGTATGTACCATGACGACGCTATCAATACACTGGCGAGTCCAATTCCTGAAATGGATAAAAAGGTTTTGACTGAATAGGATTTGTTCACCAAACGTTGAATGGTGATAATGGCCATTGGGATGCCGACCATCAAATATTGTAGCTTGGTCAAACCAGCGAGTGTTAACCAGAACAAGAGCCAAAGTAATTGGAGTCTTTTTCGTTGTTGATCGAACAAATAGAAATGATACAAGGCAGCAATACTGGCGGTCAATGCAAGTACATCCGGAAGTGCGGAAATGGAGTGGTAATACAATATGGGGCACCACAACATCATAAAAGTGGACCAGAAGGACTTTACTCGGGACTGCGTTAATAAGAACACCCAGCGATAGAAATAAAACAGACCTAATCCAAAAAAACAAAACGCTACGATGCGGTTTGAGGATTCAAAATAGCCACCCGAGACCCAACACAATACGGCAGTTGTGTATTCAAAAGAAGGGAATTGCATGCCCGTTACGCCATCCGTGTTTCTACGTCGATCTACCCTAGGTTTGAAGATGTTCATGTCTTCTTCCACAAAGTTTCTGGCCACAGCAGAGGTGTTACATTGTCGCCAAACGTGGGTTCCTTTGGGTGGTAGCGTGATGAAAAAAACGTGCGAAATGAAATACAGCACATAGATGAACATCAGTGTTTTCTTTTGCGATTCCATCCATGTTGTTAGCGCTGACATTGGCGGTAAAATTAATGAAACCGCTACATCATTCCTTCATCTGCAAAGCTTAAGTATGTGCTTGAGGTAACAATCAGGTGGTCGAGTACTTGTAAGTCCAATAGTTTGCCAGCAGATTGAATTTTTTCGGTCAACGAAATATCGGCAGCACTTGGTTTTAAGTTACCACTCGGGTGGTTGTGACATAAAATAATGGCGGATGATTTGGCTTCGAGGGCTGCTTTAAACACCACTTTTGGGTCGACCACTGTTTGAGAAAAGCCGCCTTTGCTGATGCATTGAGATGAGAGAATGTGGTTTGCGCGATTGAGGAAGATCACCCAAAACTCTTCATGGCTTAAATCGGCAAGCTTGTGACCAATGTATTGATAGGCGTCGGAACTCGACGTAATTTTTAAAGAGTTGTTGACGGATTGCGCGCTTCTGCGTCCACCAAGTTCTAAAGCACTAATAAGCGTGATTGCTTTCGCTGGTCCAATGCCTTCAATTTTGCAGAGTTCGTTGACAGATAATCCAGCGAGTTTGTTTAAGTCGTTGTTGGCTGATAATAAGACTTCGCGGCCAAGGTCAACGGCTGATTTGTTTTTGGTGCCGGTGGCAAGCAAAATGCCTAAGAGTTCAGAATTGCTGAGTTGTTGTTTTCCGTGGTTTTGGAGTTTTTCGCGTGGACGTTCATCCACAGCTCGATTTTTAATGGCTATGTAGTTTGGCATAGCACAAAACAAAAAGGCTTTTGACGAAATGCCAAAAGCCTTTTTATAAAATATGTTTGCGTTAGGGTCTTATAAACCGTTAACGTGTTTTGTTAAACTGCTTTTTAAGTTAGCAACTTTGTTTTTGTGGATGATGTTGTTTTTAGCCAACTTGTCCATCATAGAAAAAGTCTCTTTCAATAAGCCTTCTGCTTCTTTCTTATCAGTTGAAGCTCTTAGTCTTTTGATCCAAGTACGGGTGGTTTTATGCTGGTACTTGTTACGTACGTTTTTCGCCTCGTTGCTTCTAATTCTCTTTAATGTACTCTTATGGTTTGCCATTGCAATTTTTTAAGGATTGCAAAGGTATTATTAAAAATGAAAAATGGAAAAACTTTTTCGAATAGTTTTTCATGAATCACCCAACGTCTTTTTTGGGACAATTTCCTGTGCAGTCGAAGTACGCTTAACAATTGAATTCGCTGGTATCTCCGACTTAATATAGCAACCAGCTCCCACCGTTACATTGTTGCCAATTTTGGCTCCAGGAACGATGCTGCAGTTGGCTCCAATCCATACATTGTCGCCAATGGAAACGCCTTTAACTGATGCCGTTTTCGTATGGTCGCTCATTGAGTGGTTGGTGGTGGCTATGATGGTGTTCGGACCGATAATCACATTTTGTCCGATTGTCAATCCTCCCGACGCATTAATGTAGCATCCTATACTACCTCCTGGGTACGAGGTTTTGTCCTTTTTGATTTGTTTCCAACTAACAATTTGAGACCTAAAATCGACTGGCCAAGGAACGGAGCCGTTTATTCGCAGTATCTTTTGGAAAAAGAAGTACCGTTTGAACAATTGAAAATAGTAAACATCCTCAGGATATAGATTTTGAAAATTGGGATACGCCAATCGCATGATGGGTTTAAAAACCACTTTGTCGATTAAGACGAAAAAGTATTTCAGTGCTCTTTTCAAAAAATCCAGTAGCGAAAGGTCAATCCAATCACGATGCTCACTGCAATAATAAAGATGCCCAGCAGTATTTTGAACATTGGATTGTGACCAATAAGTTTAATGCACGCTATTAACATGGCTATACGCACCATAACGCCTACAATCGAAAACATCATCAGGCCAACAAAGATGTCGTTGGTTATATGTAAGGTGATGAACAAGGCAGCTGCGGTTAACACCGCAAATAGTCCAGTAAACACAAACTGTAATTTGAGTTTGTTGTACACTTCAAAGGCAACGGCAAACGGACTTGATACGTACATCGCAAAGCAAAATAAGACCAATATCTGTGTCATGACACCTGCTATTTCCCAGTTCTCACCTAAAATAAAGGGAGTGATTATATCTCCCCAAACAACCATCACTACCACTGGGATTAGAGCCAAAAAGAAGAGGAAGTATAATATGTTATAACCAAGTTTGATGGCTTCGGATGAATCATGTTTTATACGTGCTAAACGTTCGAACAAAACTTGACTAATCGCATAACTCACTGCAGTCAAGGGTAAATACGTCAGCTTCATCGCGTTTCCGTAATATCCATTGGTCTCTCGATCGAAGAAGAACAGAATGAGGAATACCGGTATTTGCGAACCAATCACATTGATTAAACTGCTCGGTGTCGCCCAATTCCTAAACGATTTGTATTTGGTCCAAAGCATCTTAAGTGCATTGGCGTCGAACGTTATGTTGTGACTGATGCGCTTGGGTAAGAACAGGATGACACTGATAGCTTGTCCGATGGTATGTCCAAGAATAAGCCCGTTTGGACCTCGAAATTTCAATAAGCCATGTGCGATTTTATATCCTGAACTACCAGCAAAAGTGGCAATTCGGTTAAAACTAAGCTTGCCATATTTTTTCTCCCGATTCCACCAAACATTCAATATGTCAATCATGGAAGTTAGGAAAATGGTGATGGGAACAAGATATAGCCATGATGGGACGGTCTGGAAACCAAAGTATTCTGACAAAGGATTTCGGCAAATCCACAAAACAAGTGAACTGATAACGAACCAAACCACATTAATAAGACTTGACAGTTTGACCAAAGACTTGGCGTTTTCGCGGTTGTCTTCAACCATGATGGCTTGGTCGTATTTGAGCGTAAAGAAAGCTGCCCCAACTGCCATGATAGACATAAACGTGGTAATGTCACCGTGTTCTTCTACTGTGTAAATCCTACTCAGAATAGGAATGACTACGACAAGCATGATTAATTGCGTGATAGTAGAACTACCAAACAGCATACCTGCATTTTTTAGGAAATCACTTTTTAGAAATGAACGAATCGACACCATGGCGAAGTACGTATTTCTTTTAGATTTAAAAAATTGGTTTAGTTGGTGTTAGACGTTGGAATGTTGTCATTTACCTGAATTGTTGTTATTTGTATTCTATTACCATGACGCAAATTATCATCCGACTCAATTGTATACTCCTCCTAACGTTCATTTCGATCCATGCCAATGCAGAAGTTAAAGACTCACTTCTTATTACACAGTTGGGGGCAAAATCACTTGAGATAGTCTATAACAACCCAGACTCAGCACGAAGATTGATTGATGAGGCACTGACGCTTTCACATCGAAACAAACACAATGGGTTGCTTGGGTTGACCTATAATTATCTGGGCATTTATCACGACGTTGTTGGCGACAATGATTCTGCTTTTATAGCGTATAACACGGCGGTGGGATATGCGAAAAAACAGCAGAATAAAACCACACTGGCGGCCAGTTATAACAATATGGGTTTATTGCATTGGAACCTTCACCAACTCACCGAGGCATCGGAATTTTTCTTTAAAGCGGCAGAGATTTATGAGGGAATGGGGAATGAAAAAGGTTTGGCCAACGCGTACAGCAATATTGCCCTGATTTTCGAAGACCAAAAACGATCGGATGATGCACTGGAATATGGTAGAAAATCGCTTGCCATCCGACTTAAGTTGAATGATACTTTGAATATTGGCCGGTCATATGCCAACATAGGAATATTCTTAAGTCAAAAGGGTTTGCTCGATTCAGGCGTGTACTACAGTGCAAAGGCATTGCCGTTTTTCCAGAAAAAGAATAACAAATACGGGCTGGGCATGTGTTATCAAAACATTGCAACGAACTACAACATATTACAACAGACAGACAGCGCCTTAATGTATGCAAAGAGGGCACTTGACTTGCGATTAAGCTTGGGGAATAAAAAGTATATCGCTGCATCTTATGGTTTACTTGGCACGATTTATAAAAATAGAAAAGACTTCAGCCAAAGTGATCTGGCCTTCCGCTCTGCGACGGCCATTTACAAAAAATACAATGTGCAAGCTGAGCTTTGGAAAACGTATAACAACTTAGCTGTAGTTAATGAGGAACTGAATAAACCCGATTAGGCTTTACAGTTTTTAAAAGCGCGATTGTTGATTACTGACACGTTACACAGTGCAGAAAAAATTGCCAAGTTGTATGAAATAGAGGAGCAGTATGAATCTGAAAAGACCAAAAGAGCCCTGGCTGAGTCAAACAGTGCATTGGCCATCAAAAAACAACAAAGTCAAATGTTGCTGTTTGTGGCCATCATTATTGCATTATTGGCTTTGTTGCTATTCCTCTTTTTTACTTTCCGTATTAGGAAAAATAAGGAGGTCAAGCAAAAGGAACTGCTACTTCAGAAGCTTGATATTTCAAGAGAGCTGCACGACAACATTGGGTCGCAATTGACCTATCTGAACATTAAGCTTGAGCAGATTAAAGATGAACAACTGGCTTCTGATTTGGCGGAAATAAAACAATTTGCGAAGACAACCATTACGGATTTGAGAAGCGCTATTTGGGGACTCAGTAAAGACATAACGGTTCGTGATTTTGAAATGAAAATTGCCAGTGAGATCCAAAAGGCGCAACAGGATAACCTTTCTGTTGAGTTGGATTTTACGTCAGATTACGGAGGAAACTTAAATTCGATAACAGCCGTAAATGCGCTGCGAATTGTGCAAGAGGCGTTGCAGAATGCACTGAAACATGCGAACGCAACGGTTATTGAAATTGTTGTGGTGATGGGAGAGGGCAACCTACAAATTACCATTCGTGATAACGGTAAGGGAATCCAGAATAAGGGAAATGGTTTTGGCCTGCGCTTTATGGAACAGCGTGCTGAGAAAATGGGAGCAACACTTTCAGTTGAGTCCTCTGAAGAAGGTACGGTAATAAAACTCATGAAATAGGGCAAATGACTTATAGCAATCGAAGAGCAAGTAGAACAACTTTGTGATATGATTAAAGTAGCACTCGCAGAGGACAATGTGTTTTTAGGACAAAACATGATGGATCAATTAAGTTCTGTTCCCCATGTTCAATTCAAATTTTGGGCAATGAACGGGCAGTCTTTGTTGGATCAATTGTCGAAAGGTGAGCTTGTAGACCTAATCATTATGGATATAGAAATGCCGGTCATGGATGGCATTTCTGCAACAGCAGAAGTGACCAAATTGTACCCACACATTAAAGTCATGATGTCAACCGTGTTTGACGACGATGACAATTTGTTTAATGCAATCAAAGCGGGAGCAAATGGATATTTGTTAAAAGACGAACCTATCGAGAAGGTGCTCCAAAGCATGACAGAAGTATTGGAAGGAGGCGCACCGATGACGTCGAGTATTGCCATGCGCACCTTGAAACTTTTGCGTGCCCACCCAACGGAATTGGAGCCAATTAAAGAGTTTAATTTGACGAGTCGCGAGACTGAAATATTAGAACAATTGTGTCAAGGTTTGGGGTATAATCAGATTGCTGAAAATCTGATTATTAGTCCTAAAACGGTTCGTAAACATATCGAAAATGTGTATGGTAAGCTTAACGTGCATAGTAAGATGGATGCATTGAAAGTGGCGCAGAAAAATCGACTTATTTAAGAAAAATACGTCATCTGCCGTATTGCCAATTGCTGGTGTAATAAGGTACTTTAAATCAAAATAGAAGTACAATGAAAAAGCAATTACTCACCCTCGTATTCTTAGGTTTTATGCAAATGTCTTTTGCGCAATTTGTCTCAACTAATGGCCCTTCGGTTTTGAGCAATGTTGGATATGTCTGGGGGAGGAATGATACAGGATATGTTACAAAAGATAAAAATTTGTGGCGAACCTTTGATGGTGGAAAATCTTGGAAGGTGTTGTCTGACGGTTTGCCTGATCAAGTGGATCCACGTGCCATAGCAGAAGCCAATGGGGTATTATACATTGGTACCAATAACAAGTCTAGAGCTTATTCTTCTGCAGACTGGGGAAGCACATGGAAGGCTGAGACGAATGGAGCTTCGGCCATTTGGGTTCCAACTCATGCAACGAGTAATGGAAAAGTAGTGCTGATGGGAGGAACGACATTCGCCCCACATTATTTTGATCAAACACAGCAAAAGTGGATATCAACAGGGCTTTCTGGTGTAACTCATGGGTTACGCTATGTAGACGACAAAACGGTCATAGCAAACGTTGGTTCTGTATCTAAAGGAAGCACTTATATTTCCACGGATGACGGAAAAACTTGGACGCAATTTGATACGGAGCCATGGGCATCTGTATTAACACTTACTGCCAAGGTTTACGATTACGCTAAAATTGGTGATCGCATAATAGCAGTGCCAAGTATGGATGGTTATAATCCACAGTATACCGACGATTTTGGTAAAACTTGGGAGAAAGGAACAGGTGCAACATTATCAGGGGTGTTTTATTACGGTCGAAAATTACTAGTCAAAAGCGATGGAAAAATACTTTTGAATATATCGGGAGGAGTTCGAGAGTCGATAGATTCAGGAAAAACATGGACCACAACAAAACAATATTTTGGAGGAGATTTTTCATTATGGAAAAATGAAGATATTTTAAGTAGTGCTGGAAGTGTTGAAAATAGCAACACCACTCAGTTTGGTTTTATTTCTTCAACCCTAATTTAGTAGATTTTAAATCAAACCTATTCACTACAACGAGCATTTACGGAGCGGAATATGCAGCAGGAAGTTGGAAAGTGGATTCATTTAAAAGTACACATCCCATATTTGATAGAATCGCAGAGGTCAATAAAATAGAGGTAATAGGTGACTCAATTTTTCTTTGTACTCGAAGCGGCATAGTTGGTTCTGCTGATGGTTTTTCATTTTCTTCAATTTTGAAACAATCGGGTATCGGCAATATGGGGTGTATAGCAAAAATTGGCGACACCTATGTTGCTGGGACGATATCATCGGCGGGAAATAGAGAGCCTGAAATGTATTATTCAACTGATGATAAAAAGACGTTTACGAAAGCAACCTTCACCAATAAAATAAGCTTCGGTGCAGGTGGTACTGCAAACGGCTTTTATAACATTTTCGAGTCCAATGGGAAGGTGTTTGCAGATATGTTCGGCGGGTATGCTCGTTCGGATGACGGGGGTAAAACGTGGACCTGGCTAGGTGGTACAAATGGTGGAAACATCGTGACTGATAACAAGGTTTTAGTTCGCGTATCTGACAACTATTTTGGTACAAGATCACTAGAAATATCCGAAAATGATGGAGACGATTGGACTAAAATGTATGAAGGTTTGCCAGGATATACTGGACAATCGACGTTTGCTTTATATGGTAATGTTTACTCGGCAGACGATAAAATTTACGTTGAAGTGAGCGATGCCTCAAGTCGTAGATTAATGATGTTAGATGTTACAAATAAAAAGTGGGTGGAAACCAGCGAATCATCTGTAATACCAAGTGTTGCTAACATTATCAGCTTAGTTTCAGTTAAAGGCGTCCTATATATCTCCCTGGTAAATGAGGGAGTTTATACCATGGACGAGGAAGTTGGGTTTGTTGCTATAGAGAAAAAGTCACTGTCGCTTTATCCAAATCCAACGACTAGCGAACTGAAATGGAAAACAGATTTTCAACCACAATCAATTACAATTTACAATAGTCAAGGTCGAGTGATTCAATCATTCAATGAAGTTGACTTCCAGTCAATTTCGGTTACCAACTTGATTCAAGGGATGTACTTTATTGAATTTAAATCTAACCAATCTGTAGCGACTTCTTCTTTTGTAAAGCGATAAGGCTTAAACGCAAACAAGAGTTTGATAAGGTTCGGGTGGATATTCTACCCGAATTTTGTCGTTAACACGGATAGTTCCAGACTGCATCACGACAGTCATAATACCGGCTTTACGAATAAGACTTCCATCGGCTGCTCGACCAAGCACTGCCTTCATCAAGCCAGGATATATTCCGTTGAGTTGTTTGCATGGATTGCGTAGTCCCGTAACCTGTAATACAGCCGTTTCTCCGATGTGGAGTAAAGTGCCTTGAGGCAGATTTAAAACATCTAGGTTTTTGGGTGGTAATGTTCTCACCCATTTGACCTGCAGAAACGTCAAAGCCCTGTTTTTTTAGTTCATCAAAAAGTTCTTGATGTATGAGGTGAACCTGTCTTAAGTTGGGTTTTTTTCTACCAATAAGTCGAGAAAGATGTTGCACGTGAATGCCGGCATGTACATCACCTTCAATCCCGAAATCAGCTATGAGGTTCACGGATTGATGGTTTGGTTTTACCATGCTGTGCGTGTCACTTTTACTCAGTGCCACAATCCTTGGAAGTTCGTCCATTGGCACAAAGAAAGAAATCTTCCATTGGATTAAAGTCAAAACTATTCCATATCTGTCAAGAAATGGCGGAACAGCCGACAACCGTAGGTATATTGCAACATCAGTTATCTGTTATGAAAAAAACATTCTTTTTATCAGTCCTTTTCATCTTCGTATTAGTCGCTTGTAAAGAAGAGCCACCTAAAGTGGATAAAACTGATCCGGTGGATACCAAAACGGAATTGGAAGAACCAGCGGTTGATACGAAGTACAGACCATTTTTACATTTATTTACCAGCATCCATTGTGGTGGATGTGGTAGGTTTGGTATTCCGGTTTCAGAAAAAGTGGCAGATGAAATGATGGATAGTATCTTCATGTTGCCCACCCATTTTAAGTACAACGACGTATTTATCAATAACTCGACACTCGCTATTGAAAAAGCTTTGGTTGTGACCTATCATTCGCCACAATTGTGGGTGAATAAAAAAGAGCATACCTATGATATCATCAATTTCTCACATGAGAAAGCTGCCGAATACCTTAAAACGGAATTGCGCAAAGAGCTGTCGACTGATCCTGGTGTGCACATGGGCTTGAATTATAAGCTAAAAGAAAACGGTCGTATCGATGTAGCATTAGCCATCGAAAATGCAGGTAATGATTCAGTAACCTATTATTACGAGGTGTATGGAATGGAGGATGGATTAAACGAAGTTCAGGCAGGAAACACGCCGTATCGTAGAGATCACGACCGTGTAAATCGTGGTGGACATTTCGGTGAAATGGGCAAAATGCACACATTTACAGCAAATGAAAAAGTCGTTGAACGATTTGAATACATTCCTTGTTTGGGCTGTACTCCTGAAAATCTATACTTCGCCGTTGTCACTTGGAAATCACTCGGGAACGGACGGTTTGCGTATGTGAATGGGAAGGTTGTGAGGTAGATTTTTGATTTTTGATTGTTGATTTTCGATTGCAGAATTTTGCTACGCGTCATTCAGAGCGCAGCGAAGAATCTATTTGAGTTTTAGTTTAATGATTCACGTCAACAAGAAGCCAGCGGCTTCAAACATCATAACACACTATAGGCAAGATTAAAACCAACCGCGAGTGTACTATCATCACTGGAGAGAAGTTCAGGGCGGAGGAGGGAATGATTTTCGATTGGAGATTTCTGATTCAGATTTTTGATTTTTGATTTCTGATTGTTGATTTCCGATTTTGCTACGCGTCATTCAGAGCGCAGCGAAGAATCTTTTTGAGTTTTAGTTTAATGATTCACGTCAACAAGAAGCCAGCGGCTTCAAACATCATAACACACTATAGGCAAGATTAAAACCAACCGCGAGTGTACTATCATCACTTGAGAGATGTCAAGGGCGGAGGAGGGAATGATTTTCGATTGGAGATTTATAATTACAGAACATAACGTCTAAACGAGAAAATAGTAGTTTTGCGACTCAATATAAATTGAATGTCTGAAGAGCTTTTTAAGAATGTAATTTCCCATGCCAAAGAGTATGGATTCGTATTTCAATCGAGTGAAATATACGATGGGTTATCTGCGGTATACGACTATGGTCAGAACGGTGTTGAATTAAAGAAAAACATCCGTGAATACTGGTGGAAGAGTATGGTTCAACTCCATGAAAATATTGTTGGTGTTGACGCATCCATATTCATGGCCCCTCAAGTTTGGAAAGCCAGCGGACACGTCGATGGGTTTAGTGATCCTATGATCGACAACAAAGACTCTAAAAAAAGGTATCGAGCAGATGTGCTGATTGAAGAGTACCAAGAAAAATATAGAGTTAAAAACCAGAAGGAAATCGACAAAGCGAAAAAGCGATTTGGCGATAGTTTTGATGAAGCTCAGTTTGTTGCAACCAATCCAAACATAGCCCGAAACAATGCTAAAATTACCGAAATCGATGATCGATTAAGAGATGGTCTTGATTCTGGAGATTTGGCTAAGGTGAAGCAATTAATCGAAGATCTGGGCATTGCTTGTCCGGTGTCGGGTAGTAAAAACTGGACCGATGTCCGCCAGTTTAACCTGATGTATAGCACACAAATGAGTGCAACCGACGGAGAAAGCCAGATTTACCTGAGACCAGAAACGGCTCAAGGTATCTTTGTCAATTACCTGAACATCCAGAAAACGGGTAGAATGAAGCTTCCGTTTGGCATTGCTCAGACCGGTAAAGCTTTTAGAAACGAAATCGTAGCGCGCCAGTTCATCATGCGAATGAAGGAATTTGAACAAATGGAAATGCAATTCTTTGTCCAACCAGGTTCAGAAATGAAATGGTACGATTACTGGAAATCACAGCGATTGAAATGGCATCAAAATTTGGGAATCGACCCGGCTAAATATCGATACCATGATCATGTGAAACTTGCGCATTATGCCAATGCAGCGGTTGATATTGAATATGACTTCCCGTTTGGATTTAAAGAAGTGGAAGGCATTCATTCACGTACCGATTTTGATTTAAAGCAACACGAAGAATTTACTGGTAAAAAGCTGCGGTACTTCGACAACGAGACCAACGAAAGCTATGTGCCATATGTGGTTGAAACCTCTATTGGACTAGATAGAATGTTCTTGGTGTTGATGACAAATTCATTGCAGGAAGAAGACTTGGGAGAAGGTAAAACAAGAACGGTATTGCGATTGCCAGCAGCACTTGCGCCATATCAATGCGCTATTTTACCAGTAGTTAAAAAGGACGGACTTCCAGAATTATCGCAAAAAATATTCAATGCGTTAAAACTTGATTTTAACTGTTACTACGAAGAGAAAGACAGCATCGGGAAGCGATACCGCCGACAGGATGCCATCGGCACACCAATTTGTATTACTGTCGATCACGAAAGCTTAGAAGACGATTCGGTTACCATTCGTTTCCGTGATTCCATGGAGCAAAAACGTGTTGCCATCAATGAGTTAGAAACCCTCATTTCAAAAGAAGTGAGCATGAAGGCGTTGCTTCAGAACCTGGTTTAATTGATAACTGAGAATGGATGTTTGAGAATTGGCCCTCCCTTGTCCTTCAATCTTGCGTCCTTTATCCTACAAACCTCTGTGACCTTTGTGTCCTCAGTGGTAAAAAAAACAGCGTCAATTAGTTACAAAACTAGAGAAATTGAAAGTTGTCATTCAATCTTGCGTCCTGTATCCTGCAAGCCTCTGTAATCTCTGTGCCTTTGTGGTAAAAAAAACAGCGTCAATTAGTTACAAAACTAGAGAAATTGAAAGTTGTCCTTCAATCTTGCGTCCTGTATCCTGCAAGCCTCTGTAATCTCTGTGCCTTTGTGGTAAAAAAAACAGCGTCAATTATTTACAAAAGCTAGAGAAATTGAAAGTTGACCCTCCTGAGTCATTCAGTCCTGTGTCCTTTATTCCGCTCCTCTGTGGTAAAAAAAAACACGTCCAGCCCTCCCGTCCAGATTAAAAATTAAACATTAAGAATTAAAAATTATTCCGCACTGACATGATACAACGCACCCCCTTTATACACAATAGGCGCAGTATTCAACCCAAAAATATAGCAATCAAACGGTGCACGAATCTCTTTTTCAAACTCACCATAAGGGTCTGATATTCTACCGATTACGGTCTTCTTCGTCACCTTGCTTCCGTTTTTAACCAGCGACTGAAAAAGTCCAGAATAAGGCGCCCGAATCCATTTGCTTTTTTTGATGATAACAGGCTTGTTTCTGGTTTTAACCTTGCCGCTTTGCATCTTCAAGTGTCGCATTACGTTAAGTGTACCATCCACACCCGTTTTAATAACAAAGTCATCTAAGGCCAACGACTTGCCGCCTTCAAACAACAGGACCGTTTTGCCAATCTTATTCAACAAATCACGAATAGATTTAGCAATGTATTTTGAGTTGACAATAAACGGTGCACCAAATACCTTAGCTAGTTCAAGGTTTTTTTCTTGCGACATCACCACACGAACATTCGGATAATTATCGCGGCTAGCACCACCTGTATGAAAGTCTAAAATGTAATCGGCTAAAGGCGCAATTTCTTTTGCGAATTTATGGGCAAATTGTCCTGCCAAAGAGCCTTTTGCATCTCCAGGGAACATGCGATTTAAATCTCTACCATCTGGGAATTCACGGCGTTGGTTTAAATAACCGAAGACGTTAAACACAGGTATGCAAATGACAGTACCACGTTTGGGTTTGTGAATGCCTTTTCTAATGATGTCTCGAACGATGGCAACGCCATTGGTTTCATCTCCATGAACGCCGCCCATGAGCAGAAGCACTGGGCCATCGAGTTTAGCGCGCTCAACAATTACGGGCATACTCAGGCTATTCCGTGTATGGAGTTTGGCTACTTCTACTTCGAGTATAGCGCTTTCTCCCTTTTTTATTTCCTGACCAAGAATGACAAATTTTTTATCAGACATCTCGTTACACTTCTTTATTAAAGTTGACCCTTTACCTGCGACAAATGTACTTCAGGAAATGCCATGAATAACACAGTCTTTTGCGTTGCGATAAACGGACGTATTCCGTAGAAATCAATGGTTATCCAGTGGTTTTCTTTTTAAAGACACAAAAAGTGAAATTCTGTACCGTGTTAAACGGTGTCGGGTGGTCTACATTGGTGCATTCAATTTTGACAAAGTTGTCCGAGAACAAACTGGCCATAGATTGCTGCGAATATTGTGTGATCTCAATCCCACTGCATTTTTTTGGACCATTTTCAGAGAAGGTGCCCAAGATAAAAGTGCCAAACGACGACAAGGCGTCATTCACTGTATTTAGATATCTGCTTATTTGGGTATCCTCGGTCAAAAAATGAAACGCCGCGCGGTCGTGCCATACGTCATACGTGGTTGTAGGTTTGAATTCATTGATATCAGAAACAATCCAAGTAACGTGATCAGCACGATTCCCTAATCTCGCTTTAGCACGATGGATGGCAGCTTCCGAGATGTCAAGAACGGTAAGATTGGTATAACCAGCATTCAACAAATGATCCACCAAAAAGCTATCACCACCTCCAATATCAATAATGGCTGCATCAGCATTCAATTGTAGACCTTGAATAAAATCTAAAGAAGTTGCCGGCGTGGGTTGATACCAGCTAACCTCTTGCAGGTTTTTGGTGTTATATATGTTCTCCCAATGTTTTTTTGGACTAAACTCTGTCGTCATATCATTCTTTGATTAACCAATTGTCTTGTTGGTATAATTGCACCGCTTTGTCGGTGAGTTGCTGCAAATTTGCCTCTATTTCTGGGGTTAAATGTTTTACATGAAAACACGTCTTTCCTTTGAGTAACTTCCGTGTATCGTCAGATAATAAAGGGTCAATTTGCTCTTTATGGGTGTACAACGGAAAAAAGTAAAACCGAATGTCTTTAGGCTTGGGAACCACACTGGCGAAGTAAATACCATCCACCTTCTGTTTGCCTTGCATGGTTGGTATCGTACCACTCACTTGGTAGTTTTCTGGTTTTTCAGATGTTACTTTAAAGACAGTTTTGTGTTTTTGTAACACCGCTTTTAGCTTGTCGGAAATTTCATTTAAATCTTTTGTCACAATGCTTTTTTTTGAGCAGAAAAGGTAGTGATTATTTTCAAATCCATTATGGCCTATAATCTATGCCTCTTATGGCTATGTCACGATCTTGCCCACCATATTTCATGGTTGACCATGTCCCAGTTTGTCCGCTAAAGGCGTATGCCTGTGAGTTGAACATTAAAGAGACCTACTCTCGTAACTCCTGACTCAAGTGCCGCTTAAACTTGTGTTGTTTGTTATACAGGAGGATATCGCTTTTCTAAGGCTGTTTTTCGGTAGTCGAAAATTTGTTGGAGGTTTTTTCGGATAAACAACCAGTTAGCGATTCTTCCAAGCCATCCGAAAGGGGGGGCGTACGTGATGATGTCGTGCATTAACGTATGATCTCCTTGACGTTCAATATGGTGTTGGTGATGCCACATAGCATACGGACCCACTCGCTCTTCATCAACAAAGAAGGCATGTTCTTCCACGTTTTTTATCTCTGTCACCCAATTCATTTTAATGCCAAGTATGGGGCTTACCTTGTAGCTGATGATCATGCCAGGATACATTTTTGAAGGTAAATCTGGCGTGGTAATATCGAAACCCATGTGGTCTGGGGTAATCTCTTTTAGATTGGCCGGAGAAGATATGAAATCCCAAACGACTTCCAGAGGAGCATAAACCAATTGCTCGCGTTTAAATTGATAAGTGGCCATTACGATTGTTGTTTTAAAAGAGCCTCAATTTGTTTGTTGACAGCCTCCGCTTCTGCTACTTTTTCATCGCTTTGGGTGCGATTGATGGTAGACAATCGGTGGGCTTCTTTTAACAATCGATCATACTTTTCTTGAAGCTTGTCGATAGGAGATTTCTTTTTGAATAAGGAGAACATAGGTAATTATTTAAGCGTGGATAAACCACCGTCTAAGTGAATGATTTGACCCGTCATCCATGATGATTGGTCGGATAGTAAAAAGGTTGCTAGTGAGGCGATATCTGATGGATGCCCAATTTTATTGAGCGGGTGCCTGGCGGCATTGGATTGTATTTTTTCTTCAGAGTTTAACAGGCGTTGTGATAAATTGGTTTGGGTGATAGAAGGAGCAATGGCGTTTACACGGATTTTTGGTGCAAATTCTGCAGCCAACGCGCGAGTAAGTCCTTCAATGGCTCCCTTGGAAGCGGCCACGGTACTATGAAACATAAACCCTGTTTGTACCGCCACCGTTGAAAACAACACAATGCTCGGATTTTCCGCTTTTTTTAAGCTCGGTAATGCATGTTGGATTGCTTCAATAGCCCCAAGTACTTGTAATTCATAATCCTGTGTAAAGTCTTCGGCCGACAAACGATGAAAAGGCTTGAGCTGAATACGACCTGGACAATATACCACTCCGTCCAACACCTCTGGCACCTCTGGTAAACTTTTGTCTTTGTCTAAGACATCATATTGATGGTATGTCACGTTCTCAAGTTCTTCCACCTCAGAATGATTATAGGTGGTAATCACCGAATGGTTCGCTTGGGAAAGCTGTTTTACAACAGCCTGACCGATGCCTGCAGATCCACCTATAATGAAATATTGTTTCATGTTTATGATATATTGTTAAACAAAACAGTGGTTGAATAAAAAAGTTCATGTGATGGTATAAGTATTTGATCAAGCATGGGTTTAACTTTTTTAAACTGGATTAAGACAATGGTTATCGATTGTATAAGCAAACAGATTGTTTATTTCTTTGTTTATCAAAAAAATCATGTGCTGAAACCAACACGGTGCTGTCTAAAATTACGGAATAATAATATTCAATATCGATAATTTGGGCTAGCTCGCTGATGGAACATGATTTGTATACATCAAACAAAGAAATAGATATGAAAACGAACAAATTACTTTTAGCCCTCTTTCTTACTACTTTACTTGCTTCATGTGCCGTTGTCCGACCAGGCGAAGTTGGAGTTAAACAACAGTTAGGGAAACTAAACAAAAAGACCATTGATGGAGGCATGGTTTTTTACAATCCATTGGTGACTAAAATTGTTAAGGCATCTACCCAAACCAACAATTTAAAACTCAATCTTAACTTGCCAAGCAAAGAAGGACTGAGTGTTACCTCCGAGATTTCTATTTTGTATCGCATAGAAGCGGATAGTATCCAAAAAATTATTAAACGATACGGTGCAGATTATGAAGCCATTATTGGAAGTATTTTCCGTTCCGCATCATCTGACGTTTGTGCCAAATATTACGCGAAAGACATGCACTCTGGTATGCGTGCGAACATTGAACAAAGCATCAAAAGCAAGATGCACGAACTACTTGCCGAAAGTGGCATTATCATAGAGTCGGTACTCATGAAGAGCATTCAATTACCTCCTGGTTTAGCAAAAGCCATTGAAGAAAAGTTAAAAGCCGAGCAAGATGCCATGCGTATGGAGTTTGTGTTAGAACAAGAAAAACTAGAGGCACAACGGAAGGTTATTGAGGCACAAGGAACCAGCGATGCACAGAAAATTGTTGCCCAAGGTTTGACTGAAGAAGTGTTAAAGTTAAAAAGTATTGAAGCCTTCGAAAACTTGAGCACTTCGCCTAATGCGAAGGTGATTATTACCAATGGGTCTTCTCCAATTATTTTGGATTAGAAACCAAATCGTACACGTGGAAAAGGTGTCGTGTGCGTTTCTCGCGAATCTAGAACGACTAACAGTATGAGTTTATTAGCGCTTAAATAAGACCAAAAAAAGAGCCCTCAAGAAATTGAGGGCTCTTTTAGTTTAAGTATGCTGTTGTTTTTATCTAGCAAACGATCCTAAGATTACATATGTCGTTGGATCGGTAGTGGTAACGGCCTGAAGAGGGTCGTGTACTACAAAAAATGCTTCATAAGTAGTGGTTAATTCTGTGTAAGACATGGTGCTTAATTGACTTTTCCAATTGCTACCTCCGTTGCCCATTATCATCATGGTGCACACTTCTGTATTTGGTGTTTCATTGTAAGGTGTTCCGTTTGGCGTTGTAGATGGGTCTGCAGCATCGTGTGCTTGAATCATGTAAGTTTCTCCGTTAATGCTAATGCACGTTTAAATTCCTCAAGGTAATTGTTTCCAAGATTTGGTTTCTTTTCATTATACCAAACGATGGTTTCCTTGATGTCAATGATAGCATCTTTATCTAGGACGACCGAATAGGTCATTTCAAGGAATTCTCAATTGACTTCAAAGCATCATCCAAAGCAACTAATCGACTAGGGTCGTTGGTTGATTTGTTCATACGTTCACTAAGTATAGCTTTGTGTGTTTCAGATAACCCTTCCTCTAATTCAGGTTCCGATTTAATAAAGTCTAAACTTTTGAGTAACTCCATAAAGAAGTGTATCTTGTTTTCCCAGATGTCTATAGTGACTTTCATTGGTTTACAATACCAAGATACGAAAAACCATACATTGTTGAGTCTTGTACATATTTACTATGCAGTACACCTATACGAAACCGAGATCACCACATGCAAGACATTTTAAAGTAAATGCAGGTTTGTATATAACCCTTCCGTTTTACTGAAGCCCCACCTCGGGAAAACCAAAGAATCCAAGGTGCTGTTTTTTAGGCGTTTGTAATTGGATAAGAATTGTATTGATTATTTTTGGAGATGGGTGGACTGAAGAGTTCAGCCTTTGTAGGCCATCTCGCTTTTTTTGCGAAGTAGACCGATTTAATAAACCTGGCCTTTTATAGTGGCATTAAAACCTAAAACTGGCACAATCTGAACCGAAATAACCACCTTGCCATTAAACCCAAACCTATATCCATCACCAGTATTGGTCATTGTGCGACGCCAACCTTGACCTATTAAAACACTATCTTATTTGAAAATTAAGTTAAAATATAGATTGCTTTATTTTAACTTTGATGATAATCTTAAAATATGAATAATCATATTTTAACTTCAGTCATATGAGAGAATTTAAATCAGGAACATATACCAAGCAGTATCAATACAAGAGTTTTACTCCATCCAAACTCACACGTTTTGTATGGGAGAATGACAAGGTTATTTCCTTATTAACCAAAGCATCACAATCTTTAGGAGAATTAAACGCATATGCTCAATTAGTGCCTGACGTTAACTTATTTATAGAGATGCATAAGATGAAGGAAGCAACAACATCAAGTCGTATTGAGGGAACTCAAACGAGTATGGACGAGGCTTTACTTTCTGAGCGAGATATTAAGCCTGAACAAAGAGACGGCTGGCAAGAGGTACAAAATTACATTGGAGCACTCAACTACTCATTGGATCGACTTAATAAATTGCCACTTTCTACTCGTTTATTAAGAGAAGCGCACGAACGATTGCTTTCAGGAGTTAGAGGTGAAAACAAAATGCCTGGAGAGATAAGAACAAGCCAGAACTGGATTGGAGGTGCGAATATTGCAAGTGCAGTTTTTGTGCCTCCCCACCCAAATGATTTATCAGACTCCCTCAATGATTTAGAGAAGTTTTGGCATGATGAGAATTGGGAATTACCTGCACTCATTCGTATTGCTGTCAGCCATTTCCAGTTTGAAACAATACACCCTTTCTTAGATGGAAATGGGCGAATAGGACGACTTTTGATTACACTTCAGTTAATGGAGTATAAACTACTCGACAAACCTGTATTATACCTCTCTGATTTCTTTGAGCGTAATAGAGGAGCTTACTACGACGCTCTAATTCGAGTAACTAACTCTCATGATATAGATCAATGGATTAGATTCTTCCTAACTGGAGTTATTGAAACCGCCCAAAAGTCAAAGTCGACGTTTATTCAAATAGGTGTTTTAAGAGAATCATATGCCAATAAACTTCTTGAACTGGGCAAACGAGCTTCAATAGCTAGCGAGCTTTTAAAACAAATGTATGCTCAGCCAATTACCTCTGCACGCAAAGTTGAGGAATTACTTGATGTCACCCCTGCAACTGCAAACAGATTGTTAAAGGAAATGGAGAAGATTGGAATACTTAAGGAATCTACGGGATATGCTCGAAATAGAATCTATGTTCTCGATGAGTATTTGAGAATTTTTAAGGAGTAAGTTGAGTCTAATCCTTTAATCTAAGAAATGTTCTTTAAACTAGGGTTCTCTTTTCTCCTACTACTAAATCCCCTTTATTTAACTCAGGTAGCCCTTAGGACCCTTATATCGAACCTGTCTACCAACAGGCAGGCATTTTCCGAAATAGAGGTACACATAAAATTCATTCATTAACGAACTAAAGTCTACTCCATTTTCAAAGCCACCCTTCAGTTTTTACTGAAGCCCCACCTCGGAAAAGGCGGAGAATGCAAAGTGGTGGTTTTTATGCACTTACAATAATCTATGTGATAATTCTGTTAAATTTGATGATGTTCGACTCCCATCAGCTCCACCCGACAGAACCCCAAGGACCCTTAATCGTTTTCTATTGTCCATTACGTAAATTCAATCATTCAGTAGCTTGTCCTATATGCTACAATCTAATGTAAGTTAATGACCATCACATCTTTCGACATCTATAAAACATTAACTTACTTCGGCCATTTAATTGCGAGTGACAATCTTTTAGTTTTAAAAATTTACAGACATCTCCATCCTTGATTCTAATTTCCACTTGGAAATTATCTTTTGAATTTTGCTTTTTATCCCGACAATTGATATTACCACCGAGGATACCAATTATCGTTTTCGAAGTATCATATGTAATTGCTTGTTCTATCGTTATGTATTTTTTTGATGCGTACTTTTTCTTTTGAATTTCAAAATATATTTCGTCGCCGTGCTTAATAGAATCAGGAATAGATGCAGCAAATACTGCATGACAGCCATTCCTATTAAACTTTAAATCTTCATATAAATTATAAGAGGATATGATATACTTCCCTTTTGGGGCAATAAATTCAACTCCAACAATGACGCCATTTGACGCAAATGGAATTCCTATCAAAAGAACAAAAAATAGTATTATTTTCATTTTCAAATATTTAAGGTTATTACTTCAGCCCTTTTTCTGTGGCTATTTCTTGCAAATGTATGCTTCCCATTCCAGAGCCATTATTGACACTAGACAATTCACGCACGGTAGAGGGAATCAGATTGTTATCGAACTTTTTTTGACGGTACAAAGGCCCGGCTATAAAATGTCGGGTAACGTTTAGGTTGGTTAGCCATGCATATTAGCCCTATAAGGTGCTATGCACTAATTAAATTGTTATTTCAACTTTAGTACATTAAATGCTTTTTAGAACTTTCCTTCCACTGTGCTTTGTAGCTTGCGTCTACGAAGAAGATTTTCAAATCTGCTTTATAAGCTGCATCCACGAAATATATTTTCTTTTTTGCCTTGTAAGCTGCATCTGTAAAAAACCATCTACCATTGTTATCTCCAGCCATATATGCTGCATCAACTTTGTAAACCAAAAGATCAGCTTTATATGCTGCGTCCACAACATAAACTTTAACATCCGCTTTGTAATCAGCATCTACAGAATATATTAACTGGGCTTTAACGCTTGCACTAGCAATTAAAAGGGATGTAATTAGGATTAATTTTTTCATATTGTTTCTTTTGGGTTCTGTTGCATTAACTAGGGCAATTTACTATATCTTTAGATTTGCACTTAAAAACGACTTCAATGTTCAACCGTCACAGATATCCAAAATCAATAATTCTTCAAGCTGTTTACTTTAAACTAAGATTTACAAAACAATATAGTTCAAAGACCTTAGATAAGATAAAAAAATCAATACTTTTACAATAAATTCAATAAAAAAATATGTTTAAAAAATTCACAACCGCAGATAAATTGTTATTTGTTGCTGCTTTCTTATCACTGATATTTTCTGAAGCACTCTATTTTCTAGGAGAAAAAGCAGACGCAACTTTTTTGGGACTTTGGGTGCCTTCAATATTAGCATTTGGGATTTATCTAAAACTAATTAATAACAAAAAAAATGATTGATTTAATACCATATTTCGGAGCATTAATAACTCTGCTTTTTGGCTTCGGTTTTGTTTTAGCAATTAGAGAGGCAAAAAAAATAAAATAGATAATATTATTTATCTAATGTCGATATATATGAAGTAACCATTTTGATCAATCATGCGTTGAGCAAGTTCTCTTGGAGATAGTTCTGAAACCTCTAATGCAAGCTCAACCACTTCATTTCGAACCTTGTCAGGTATTCTATTCCACTGGCTGTTGGTGGTACGTTTTTTAGGCGCAAGACCATCATAGCCATGCTTGCTGTACTTTCCATACCAATTGTAAAACGTTCGTTTTGGAATATCAAGCTCACCGAGTGTTCTATTGACACCAAGTTCAGAGTCTTCAACCAATTGGATGATTTCGTATTTTTCGTTTTGAGTAAAGCGGATATACTTTTTGAACTTTATTCTAGGCCACACAAGCTTTTTTTGAGCACTCGGATCTCAAAAGTTTACTCTGCTAAAACCAGTTTAAGGTTTTGCGATTCTTCCTTGAGGTTTTTAACATCCCCGGTATTGGCTTTACGTTCTGTATCACCATTTAAGCGCTTCTTACCTGCTTCAATAAAGTCCTTGCTCCAACGATAATGAAATGCTGGTGCTATGCCTTCTTTGCGGCAATTCTCTGAGATAGATTCTTCTCCCTTTAATCCTTCAAGGACGATTCAGATTTTTTCTTCAGAATTATACTTTCTTCTGGTTTGTCTTCTGATGTCTTTTACAACTGATTCGGCTGTTCTTTTTCTTGGCCTTCCTACTTTTCCCATTTTGTTTACTTTTTAAGATTTGATAAAGCCTTGAAAGACGTCTTTCAAGGTGATAAACGGTTACTTAACTTTATCTCTTAAGTGGTAAACATTAGGCTGACGTTTTACAGTAATATTACTTCAATTTTATTAATCTTAGAACCATCAGAGCATCATTTGTTGCTGCACCTAGTAAATAGAAACCCTCTGATTCAAATGTTAAATTTTCATCCGTATTATCATCAAATCTCGCTATGTACTTCACATCATTAACCCGCTCATAAAGAGTATCCCCGTAAATATTCGTTTCGAATTTCGACAAATCACTTGTATTTGTCCAGAAGTCAGAAACACCTTCAACGATTTTACAATCGAATATATCACTAGAACCTAACAAAAAGGCATCAAAACCTATTGGTTTAGCGTTTTTTTTCTTCAGAGTGTTGGACTTTAAATGAAAAACTTGTGAATTCATATTCTATCAATCCCCAATCATTTTTCTTTAGCTCCCCATGCTCCTTGGCCAAATTTATAAAATCATTAGCAGAGGGAATTCTCCAACCTTTCGGTGCCAAGCCAACAGAATCAATAATTGCGTAATAATTGTAATATTTACCTAAATAGGCGTTGTCAATATTGAAATTTAAATAACAATAGGCTGGGATTTGATTCTCTGTAGCACTTTGAAGTTCCTCGCACGATTTACAATATTTTATTTCTCTCCCATCAATAAAACGAGTGATATTTATATTCCTCTTGGACCATATTTGATTTTGAATGTTAACCTCTTTAATTACTCCAGAATTTTCTGAATCTTCAATGTTATTCAATTCGAAATCTTCTTGGTATTGAGAAGAACTATTGCAGGATGAAATAATTATCAATGCAATTAAGGAAATGATTTGAATTATGTTTCGCATACGGATATTTGTTTTTTGTCTAGCTTTAGTTCTTTCAAAATTTATCTGTCGTGTCGCTTTCCACAATTGTTTTTGTATTACCACCTACCTTTGTTTTTGGTTTTATATAGGTAATTTTTTCTGCTAACCAATCATTAGCTTTAATTTCAAGTTTAATTAAGTTGTCAACAAAGTCGTCCTCTAAATTCGGAATACTTTCAGTTATCCTTCTAATTTCCCCATTAAAATATTCTTGGGCTTCATCAGTCTCACCTCCATTGATAAGTTTTTCAGTCTCATTTGTTATCATATCTAAACTTTCTATAAACCTGGGAGATTGTTCTTTAACCCCATTACGGAATTGTGAATAGAGCAACTTACCTACCTTTGGGTCTACCTTATATATATCATCTATTAACTTCAATTGAGGATTATTTGGGTCTACCAATTTTTTTAGTATGGCACCACTTTTTTCATCGATTTGAATACTTGAACCTTTAAGTAGAGCAACGATTTCTTCGTTTTCTTTAAGTGCTGTAACCTCTAATCTTTTCTCTCCCTTTGATGCTATGATTTTTGCAATTAAAGAGATTTGAATTACAAGAAAAAATAATGCCACAGAAATTATTAAGATCCCATTATTTTTATTCTCGCGCATATACGTCTCTTTTGGTAAAACACAAAAATATAAGTATGGTTTAGATTTCGAAAAATAGCAGCATGGTTTTTATAAAAATGTTTCTAATGACTCAATATTTTTTGCTTCCTTCCAATGGATTTAGCTGAAATGGGATTTAGCTGAAATGGGATTCCCTGAGGATTGGGAGAGCCGAGATATTTGGAAATAGTATCAGTAGCAAACCCTTTTTTATGGTGTCGGATTCTGTCGGATAATAACTCAAATAACCCACTGGGTTTTTCTACTATTCAAACTCCCATTGTAGCGGTTCATTAGTTGTATGTGAAATGGTTTCAAGTTTTGGGAAAACATAAGGCATCAGTTTAATCAAAAGCTCTATTCTTTGCTTTGGTTCCAACTCTTCGAGTCTTTCCTCAATATTCTCCAATTCATACACATATTCCTCTATATACCAAGCTATCAATATCTTAAGTTAAGTTGATATCTGCTAATTTTTAAAACTAATAGAATTAATGCCCTTAAGACACTGTCCAATGTTACTCTTTGTTTTTACAATAAATTTCTGCTTTGCAGAGTCCGAGTGAACATTTTATATGGCGTTTCTTATACTTCAGAAATTTAACTGACTCTCCCAAGGAGGATTGAATTCTTTTACTCTTTTCATAGTACAATTTGGTCCAATCCAAATAACATAAGATAGCCCCGCTTGTAATTGGTTTCTGTTTCTATTCTGCAAGTAAGAGATATCAAAAATAAAGCGGTCATAACTACCTTTAATCCCAATTTTAGGAAGAATAGTGAAACTTTTTGTGTTTTCTCGGCTTGTTCGCTCCAATTGAGCTCCTAATACAGGAGTAAAACGATGTGCAACGTAGGCATGGTGCCAAGCTAATACGTTAAACTCTCCATTTATAAAAAAAGTAGAGAAGTCTTTATCATTCGAAAAAAGCACACCAGTATTTACAGCATACCTTAGATGCGAAAGACTCATTTTTGGGCCTGTTTGAGAAAAAGTGTTATTGCTTAAACCTATTTGGTGTGAAATACCAGCAGATAGCATTTCGGATTTAAGTATCTGAGCTTTCAATTGATTAGCTGATAAAATTAAGCACGTTATCAATATTATTTTTCTTGGATTCATCCCTTTGGTAACGTTTAGCAAATACAATTATTGTTTTTTGTAAATTGCTGGTATTAAAAGAATAGAGTTTTTAGGCCTGATATTTTTACAATAGACCATGAACTATTACGTTGTTATTCCATTTCATCAGAGAACTCATCCGATGTGACAACAGAATCAATACCTGAGTTGAAATACAAGGGGTAGGGGGCATCTAGAAGTCTCATAACTTAGCGGTTGAAACCAAGCGATCCACTTTATTCCTTATTGTCAATTTTGGTTAAAAAAAGCCAGTTAGCGGTGATGTATAGACCCCCCAGCCTCGCCTCTGAGACTTTTAAACCTTTGACAGATAAACCAAGCTATCCACTTTATTTCTTATTGTCAATTTCAAAAAAGTTAAAATGTTTTGTTACGCTTGGCAGCGTCATAGAACACCAAAGCGACCACTGTACAAAAAGAAAAGCCTTGAAAGTATTAACAATCAAGGCTTTACAAAGCTATCTATGTAGGGGGAATCAGATTGTTATCGAACTTTTAAATCTGAGGTCTACAATCTATTTTGAGCGTTTTAAATAACACAGTAAAGAAATAATATTAAAAGATGGTAATAGTTATGAGAACATGATTAGTCTAACTACATTCTCACTATATCGGTGGCGCTTGAACATTGAAGTAGTTTCCAAAGACAAATGTAAAGATTTAGTAACTTGCCATAGTTAATGCAACAGAAGCTGCAACAGAACCAGAGCGGAATTTAGTGTTACTATATCTATTAAAATTTGTTAGATTGCGTCAATATTAACGTAAAATCCAATGCAAAAAACGTACTTATTTATTTTACTAGCATCTTTATGCTTTCTTTCCTTTGAAACACAAGCAACCGTAATATTTGTAGACTATAGTTCTACGGGTACTAATACTGGTGCATCCTGGACCAATGCTTACACGAGTCTTCAGTCTGCTGTTACTAATGCGGTTAGCGGAGATGAAGTATGGGTAGCCGCAGGCACATACATTCCATCTGCATATCCAGTAGGGCGAACATCTACAGATATTCGAGAGTATTCTTTTTACCTTGAGTCTGGTGTGGAGTACTACGGAGGATTTGCAGGTACAGAAACACTAAGATCTCAACGCGATTATGCGAATAATGCAACCGTTTTGAGTGGAAATATTACAGGTAACAACTGTTACCATGTTTTGGTATCGGCTAATGAAAGCTCTGTGGTTTTAGACGGTTTTACCGTTACCGCTGGATATGCCAACGGTGGTACAAACGCAACAATAAATGGTCAATCAGGTTTTTGGGCTAATAATGGAGGTGGTGTTTTCACGATGAACACCACGATGACCGTAGAGAATTGTATCATATCCAATAACACAGCTGGTTATGGTGGTGCAATTCGAGGTGTAGGGGGTACCACAACACTTACAAATTGTACACTTACTGGTAATACTGGGACTGCTCATGCGGGTGCAATAGATATGGTTGGTACTCTAGTTGTAAGTGGCTGCACATTTACCAGTAACAAGACAGCTACTAGCAGCAACGGAAATGGGGGAGCAATAAAAATTTCTGGGGGTGTTGCTACAATTTCAAATACATCATTTATAAGTAATGTAGGAAGAATCGGTGGTGCCATACATCATTACAGTTCGCAACTAACCATATCAACGTCTACCTTTAGTAATAATTCCGCAACAAATCATGGTGGAGCTTTATATGCTAGTCATACAGCATTTACTGTAACGAAGTGTGTTTTTGATGGAAATACTGCTACAAACAATGGTGGGGGTATCTCCACAGGTTGGGGAGCTACTATGACTCTCAATAACTCTGTATTTAGTGAAAACACCTCTGGGTCAAGTGGAGGAGCTATCTCCAATGATATGATTAATGGTTCAGCAATCAATTGTACGTTTTATGCGAATACTGCAGCTGTTAGGGGTGGTGCTTATTCTTCAGTTCAAAACAGTATCAATGGCAAGAACTGTGTGTTTTTTGGAAACAAAAAGGGTACAAGCACGAACGTATCAGGTGCAGATACGTATGGTGGATCATTCACCTATTCTTTAACGCAAAGCAATAGCAACTTCAGCAGTGGAACAGGTATTGTAAACAATCAAGACCCATTATTCATCAATGCAAGTGACCCAGATGGAGCAGATAATGTATGGATGACGGCAGATGATGGATTAAGTTTTTTTAGCAATTCTCCTGCTTACGGTGTAGGAACAAGCTCAGGCGCTCCTTCTACCGATATTACGGGTGCTTCACGAGCGTCATCTCCATCTATGGGAGCCTATGAAGGTTTTTCTTACACGCGGTATTTAGTAGATATTGACGCTACGGGCACCGGTGCAGGTACAAGTTGGACTAATGCCTATACAGGGCTTCAAGACGCTATAGATGCATCCTCAGTAGGGGATGAAATATGGGTCGCAGAAGGTACGTATATACCGCAATGTACTATACCTCTATTCCAGTTTGCAGCTACGAACAATAGAGACAAAGCCTTTGCACTTGATACAAAACATATAGCTATCTATGGTGGATTTGATGGTACTGAATCCGTCCTATCGCAAAGGGACGCTAAATTAAACATTACTGTATTAAGCGGAGATCTTGGAACTATTGGTACAGTAACAGATAATTGCTACCATGTTGTGATGACTGCTAATTTAAATTCAACTGCAATCATCGATGGATTTACAATTCAAGATGGTAATGCAAACGGAGGTAACTCATACAAATCAGTATGGTGGTAGAAACTTTGCAAGAGAACTAGGAGGGGGAATTGCTAACAATTTTTCTTCACCTACTCTTTCCAATCTAATCATCAAAAACAATAGGGCAAAAATTGGAGCAGGTGTCAGTAACAGCGCTTCCAGTTCATATCTTATTAATTTAACTTTCGTAGACAATATTGCTACTGAAAAAGGAGGGGGAGTAGCTAATATAGCTACTGGATCTCCAAGTATTATTAATTGTGTTTTTAGTGGGAACCTAGCTGATGATTTTGGTGGTGGTATATACTCTGAAGACTCACCTACAATAACCAATTGCACCTTTTTCAATAACAAAGCAACTACCACTTCAAAAGGCGGTGGTGGTGTATATGCAATAAATGCAGGAACTACTACGGTATCAAATTGTATATTTTTTGGAAATAAAATAGGCTCATCTACGACTAATGTTGGTTCAGATATTAAAAACGGTACTGGTCATACAACCACTGTAGACTACAGTATGGTACAACTTGCTAGCGGAAGTTATACCTCTGGAAACACCAATGCCCTCACATCTGCAACCAATATGGTCTATAACCAAGACCCATTATTCAGCGGTCATGGTGGTCCAGATGGAGTAGATAATGTATGGATGACGGAGGATGACGGACTCAGATTAAATAGTAATAGCCCTGCAGTAGATGCGGGACTTAATAGTGCCATAAGTGGGTATTCTACAGATATTGTAGGTACTGCTCGTGTGGTGAATACTAACGTAAATATGGGAGCTTATGAGGTTCTTTGTTCTGAAACGACTGAAACGATAACAGCAAATGTTTGTGATAGCTATACCTCTCCAAGTGGCAGGCATACCTGGTTTAGAACAGGAATATATAAAGACACGATTCCAAACGCAGCAGGTTGCGATAGTATTCTAACAATAAACTTAACGGTAATTGCAACACCAATAGTTACTGTCAGCACGCTCGCTGGTAGTTCTCAGGGCTATACAGATGGTACAGGGACATCGGCTCAGTTTAAATATCCTACTGGAGTAGCGGTCGATGGCGCTGGAAATGTGTATGTAGCGGATCAGTTAAACCACCGCATTCGAAAAATAACTGCATCAGGTGTGGTCAGCACGCTCGCTGGTAGTTCTCAGGGCTATACAGATGGTACAGGGACATCGGCTAAGTTTGACTATCCTATAGGAGTAGCGGTCGATGGCGATGGAAATGTGTATGTAGCGGATGGGTCAAACCACCGCATTCGAAAAATAACTACATCAGGTGTGGTCAGCACGCTCGCTGGTAGTACATATGGCTATACAGATGGTACAGGGACATCGGCTAAGTTTAACGGTCCTAGCGGAGTAGCGGTCGATGGCGCTGGAAATGTGTATGTAGCGGATTACTTTAACCACCGCATTCGAAAAATAACTACATCAGGTGTGGTCAGCACGCTCGCTGGTAGTTCTCAGGGCTATACAGATGGTACAGGGACATCGGCTAAGTTTGACTATCCTTATGGAGTAGCGGTCGATGGCGCTGGAAATGTGTATGTAGCGGATCAGAATAACCACCGCATTCGAAAAATAACTGTATCAGGTGTGGTCAGCACGCTCGCTGGTAGTACAAATGGCTATACAGATGGTACAGGGACATCGGCTCAGTTTAAATATCCTACTGGAGTAGCGGTCGATGGCGCTGGAAATGTGTATGTAGCGGATGAGTCAAACCACCGCATTCGAAAAATAACTACATCAGGTGTGGTCAGCACGCTCGCTGGTAGTACATCTGGCTATACAGATGGTACAGGGACATCGGCTCAGTTTAAATATCCTAGCGGAGTAGCGGTCGATGGCGCTGGAAATGTGTATGTAGCGGATATCAGTAACCACAGCATTCGAAAAATAACGTTAAGTGCTGGTAGTGCTGAAACAACTGAAACGATAACAGCAAATGTATGTGATAGCTATACCTCTCCAAGTGGAAAAACTTGGACAACAAGCAACACGTATTCAGATACGATTCCAAACACTGCGGGTTGTGATAGTGTTATCACGGTGAACCTTACGGTGAGATATAAAAGTTCCTTCTCGTTCGCAGAAACGGTATATGAAACCTTTACATCGCCAAGCGGAAAAACATGGACAAATTCAGGCACATATTTAGACACAATACCTAATGACGTTAATTGTGACAGCATCATAACGGTCGATTTGACTGTAATCAACAAGTTATTTGTCGATACAGATGGTTCATCAGGAACAGGAAAATCATGGGGGACTTCAATGAAAACCCTAGATGACGCCATCAAAGTAGCTAATGCAACGGGCAATCATGCTGAAATATGGGTGCGTAAAGGAATGTATTATCCTGGCGGACAATCGAGCAGCAATCGAGATTCAGCGTTCCTAATTACCAATCCAAATGTTGAATTATTAGGAGGTTTTTCTGGAACAGAGACAGAGCCTGGTCAACGAAATCAAACGGCCAATCCAACCATATTGTGTGGAGATATCGGTACAACAAACGATTCCTCGGATAATGCATATCACGTATTGATTATTGCACCAAACGGATCAGACATCGGACCTAATTTTAAACTAGATGGGTTAACCTTTAAAAACGGTAACGCTGACGGTAGCACTAAATATACGTATGGCAGTAGAGACGTTTACCAAACCGATGGGGGAGCAATAACGATTATGGGCAGTGGAACCACTGGTCAAGAGATTAGTCCAACGATTACCAATTGTCATTTTGAAGGAAATTATGGCGATTATGGCTCGATTTACATACGCGTGCCTAATGGTAAGTCTTTTGCAACCATTAGCCATTGTACGTTTAAAAACAACCATTCAATTTATGGCGCTATCTTTAACGATGGTCAAGCAGGTGAAGTATCTCCAAACATTGTAAACTGTGCCTTTGATGGCAACACAAGTGCCACTTCGGGTGCAGCGATATACAACTATGGTTATGGAGGCAAATGCTCTCCAACAATCACAAGTTGTGTGTTTAACAGCAACAGTGCTAGTTCAATGGGAGGAGCAATCTATAACACGGGTTATGGTGGAACATCCAATCCAGTGATCACAAACGCTACCTTCCATGCAAACGCAGCTGGTTCTCATGCAGGAGCGATGTATAGCTTTGGTAACAGCGGAACATGCCAACCTAAGGTGACCAACTCTATCTTTTACAAAAACACAAAAGGTGGAGATGATGGACCATAAGTTTAGTGAGTTCTATAACTATGCAGCGTATCCATACATAAAAAATAGTTCGATGCAACGTGCAAGCTCAACATACACAGCAAGCACATTCAACAGCTTAAATAGTGGAACAAACAACATCTTCCAGACCAATCCAAACTTTGAGGCGATTGCCGATGGCAATGGTGCGGATGATGTTTGGAGAACAGGAGATGATGGATTGAGATTATCTTCCTCAAGTACCAACTTGTTAAACGGTGGAACCAATACAGGTGCCCCAACTGCGGATATCTTAGGAAATCAGCGTATGGGAACAACCGACATGGGTGCTTACGAGTATGTCAACTGTGGCTTAAATGTTAAACTAGCTACTTCGGTTACCACTCATACAGCAACGCAAAGTGTTGTGGATGGTAATTTTGTATGCTACTGTAACAGCGACAATGAATTACTCTTGGCTCTTGACACCAATGGAACTGGGGCGGTGATTACACCTAGTCAGGTAAAACTATACATTGGCAATCCATCAACCTTGAGTTACAACTCTGCTGGCGGTATGATAACCAACACGGCTGGTGGTGTGATACTAGAAAGACGTTGGGATGTGGAACCAACGACTCAACCAACTTCTCCTGTAACGGTTCGTTACTTCTACACCAACGACAACTACGGTGACATTGTAACGGCTATGGCTGGATTAACATCGCCTACAACCATTACTTCGCCAAGTCAACTACAGTTTTACAAGGTAACAGGCGGCTCATCGGCAACCTTCCCGAACCCACATGATACGGGAGTAACGGGTATTGTACTGACCAACGGAACAACAGCCAGCACAACAGTGTGGGTTAATGGAACACATGGTGTACAAGACCATACAGCAGAATACCTAGTAAGCACGTTCTCCGGTGGTGGAGGCGGAGGCGGGGGTGGATCTAGCCCACTACCAGTGGAACTGATCCAGTTCGAAGCAAGCCCAGCAGCTAGTCATACAGCAGACCTTACATGGAAGACCGCATCAGAGCTAAACAACTCACATTTTGTAGTTGAACGTAGCTATGATGGTAGAGACTTCCAGGCAGCAGCAATTGTTCAAGGAAACGGGACAACACAAAACGTGATTACCTACAACCACAACGACAATACGATTGATCTAGCACAAAACACTGTGTTCTATCGATTACGTCAGGTGGACTTTGATGGCACCACGGCTTACTCACCAGTAAGACGAGTAGACTTTGAAGGCAGCATCATACCAAACAGCGTAACGCTTTATCCAAACCCAACAAAAGGAACGGTTACGGTTAGCTTTACAGACGATGAGGCTGAAAGTCATGCGATTAAAGTAATTGACAACCTCGGAAGAGAGCTGTACAAGCAAACCTTCGACGGACAAGCCATAGAGCTTGATTTGTCGAGCCAAGCAACGGGCATCTACTTTATCATTTTAGATTCTGGTGAATCCTTTAAAGTGATTAAACAGTAGTGAGAAAGTATCGTATTACTACACAAATACAATAAGAGAAGGCCATTCGTTTTACGGATGGCTTTTTTGTTGTTCAATTGATTTGAAAATATAAAAAGTGAAGTAAACAAGATATCGGGTTGGTGAAAGTATTTACGGATATAAGTTGGTTTAAGACCAGTAGCTAGTTACGAATACTAGTTTTATATATTACTAACGCGTAATATTATTTGTATATTCGCTTTATGGAGTTCAAGCCCCTTGAATCATATCTATCTGATCCTAGTCCTTACACAAGCCGTAGACTCGTGGAACAGTTGGGTGAGGAAAAGTTTACCATTAATGACATAGGCGTTAGTTCACGGGTGTTTACCCATTGGCGATCAAATGGGTTAATCCCTGAAATAGAGGATGGCTCATGGGTAAAACTGAATGTGTTTCAATTTATCTGGGTACAGATAATTAAAGACTTGCGTGCGTTTAACTTTTCTTTAAAGCAGATTGTCAAAGTACGCGCTTCGCTATTTGAGTCCTTCGAAGGGTTTGCTACGGCGGATTTGTTTGATAAAAAAGGAAAGATAACCAAGGTATTGCGAGCACAGCTTAAAAAGATGTTCGACAATCACCAAGAGATAATTGAAGGCCTAGAAAGTGGTTTCGAGTCGGATTCAAATTCAATAAAAGATTTCCTTGAGGCTTTTCAAATCCCATTGCTCCTATCACTTAGCTTGAACGTATTGTTCCGTGCAATGGATCACACGCTACTGATTAGGCCAGATGGTCGAGTTGATTATACTTCAGAAACGCAAGACGAGACATTGGCCAATTACTTGTCCGAGCACGATGCGGAGTCCATCTTGGTGCTTCCACTCAAAAAGTACATTCTGGTGCTGGTATCGACAAAAAAACTAGAAGATAAAGTTGGTAATATGGCCCTGGTTACCCAAGTTGAAATGGAAGTTTTACAAGCCATGCGGCAGGGAACGCTATCCGAACTTAGAATAATTTTTGACCCCAAAGACCAACACGCAGATTTGGTGTATACCTATAAAGGGGTTGTACCCGAAAATGAAATGAGTAAAGTTTTAGATCGTTTTCGGCATAAAAAACACGTTCAATTGTCTATGAAAACCAATGACGGTAAAACGGTATCTTTCGAATACCAAGACCGAAAACGGGTCCATAAATTAAATGGAAATTAATTGATAATTAATTCAGATTAATTGATAATAAACTCGGATTAATTGATAATTAATTCAGATTAATTGATAATAAACTCGGATTAATTGATTTTTAAATGGAAATTAATGGACAAAAAGAGGTGTAGATGCAGTAATGACAAGGCATTGAAGAACTCAAGCCAATTAAATACGGGTTCATTAGAAACGGAAACACCGCTAATGGGCATACTCCAATTGAGTTATGTCAGAAAAGTCAAAACAAGGACTTACAATACAAGAATTAAAAACCTATAGCGGATTTGAAAAACTAAGTGAGAAGGAATTAGAACAAGCGCTTCGATTTATTGAGTTGATGAGTGAGGTGCTTATTGAAACATTTAAGTAAAAGAATAATGCAGCATGTAGATCAACAATTGGCAGTCTTTGCCAAAGGGCAAAAGAACAACAAAGGGAAGGCCATTACAGCGGTCATGTATACCCGTGTATCGACCAAGGAACAGGCCGATAACAATCAGAGTCTCTTTACGCAAGCAAAGCACATCAAGCAATTTGCAATGAACAATGATTTGCAGATAATAGGGGAATTTGGTGGGACTTATGAAAGCGCCAAGAGTGATGAACGGGTTCAGTTCAAACAAATGATTGCCTTTGTCAAAAGACATAAGGTAGATGCCATTGTGGTATACTCGATGGATCGCTTTTCAAGAAGTGGTCCCAATGCTATTTACATTTCAGAACAACTCAGAAAGATAGGTACTGAGATTATATCTGTAACCCAACCTGTAGACGCCTCTACAGCTGCTGGGGAATTGCAACAGGGAATTTACTTTATGTTCTCACAATATGAGAATCAGCAAAGGCGCTTAAAGTCCATGGCGGGCACCCGTGAAAAGCTATTACAAGGACATTGGGTTACCAAACCACCCTTAGGGTACAAGAAGATCACAGAAGGTGGACAAAAGAAAATAGTCATCACAAAAGAAGGTAGATTGCTGGCAGCAGCATTTAGAAGAAAGATTAAGTACAACTACGAATTTACTGAAATTAGTAAGTGGCTGTCAACAAGAGGTCTAAAGGTGAGTCATAAAAGATTATCTGAGTTATGTAGAAACGTATTTTATTGCGGTTTCATGGCCCATCAGGCATTAAATGGAGAGATTGTAAAGGGCAATCATGAAGGACTCATCACACGTAATGAGTTCTTGAAGCTGAATGGCATGCTTCAAATCAGACCTGCCAAAAAGCCAAAATCAAAAATGTTGGATCATCTACCCTTAAAGAGGCACATGCATTGCTCAAAGTGCAGCAAACCAATGACGGGTTACTTTGTGCGACCAAAGAAGTTATATTACTACAAGTGCAATACGAAAGGTTGTAAAGTCAATAGAAGTGCTAAGGTGTTAAACCGAAACTGGGAACAGACGCTTTCCAATCTTCAGATAGATGCAAAATACGTTACACCCATCCAAGAACAGCTCAAAAGAAAGCTCGAAAGCTTAAAAGAAGACTCTGGTGATGGGCTAAAACAGTATCGCAGTAACAAAACAAAGGTTGAGAGGAAGATAGAGATGTTGGAAGAACGATTTGTAATAGGAGAAATTACCAAAGACTTATTTGATAAGTACGCTGCTAAATATAGAGAAGAATTGGTGGCAATATTAGAAGAAATCGACAAATGTGGAATTTCATTATCGAACCCTGATCAGGTAATCAAGCAGGCCACTGATTTGATGTCTAAACTTCAGAAAACCTGGCAGTTATCAAAATCAACAGAAAGATCAAAGTTGCTTAAAGCGGTCTACCCAAGCGGAATTTGGCTTGATCCTGAAAATAACAGTTATCGAACTTTTGGTTTGAACCCAGCGGTGCGCTGTATCCTAGATATAACGGGGAAATCCGTAGAAAAGGAAAAGCGGAATAGTGAAGATAAACTCACATATTCCGCTTTGGTAGAGGGAATCAGAACGTTATAGAACTTTTGTTGCAGAGGCGGAAAATTCTGACATGCCATAGTTAATGCAACAGAACCAAGTTTACACATTCGGCACCAGAAGCATTTAACGAACTAATGAAACAAAACGAGCAATCGATCCGACCAAGTTTGGTGAGACCAACGTTTGATATTGGTTTGGGATATCGATTTACGTCACATCTGAGCGTACAAGCTCAGTTTCGAAAATCTTGGACAACCAAATCGGTGTTAATTGCTGACCCCAATAAGCTAAACACGTCTGGTGTTAAATTAGGTTTGATGTATCGGTTTTAATACCTGATACTCCTATTTCTTTGTTACTTTTGACCTGTAAAACAGCCCTATGTTTCAGCTCAAAAACTATATCAACGGTGAGTTAGTACCACCTGCTTCTATTCAGTATATCGACAATTTCGAACCAGCTACTGGTAAAATATATGCGCAAATTCCAAGATCGGATAAGGCAGATATTGATAAAGCCGTCGCATCTGCCAAAGCAGCGTTTCCAGCTTGGAGTAAAATGCGCACTGAAGAGCGAAGTGCCATCATTATGAAGTTGTCAGATCTAATTGAGGAGAATTTAGATCGATTGGCAGAAGCGGAAAGTCGAGACAATGGCAAACCTCTGTGGTTGGCTAAATCTGTAGATATTCCTAGAGCTCGTGATAATTTTGGTTTTTTTGGAACAGCCATCAAACACTTTGCAAGTGAAAGTCATCGAACGGGTGAAGGCTTAATCAATTTTACAACAAGAACACCCATCGGAGTGGCGGGTTGTGTTTCCCCATGGAATTTGCCCTTGTATTTGTTTAGTTGGAAGGTGGCTCCAGCATTGGCTGCAGGCAATACCGTCGTCGCCAAACCAAGTGAAGTGACACCTATGACGGCTTATTTGTTGTCGGAGTTGTGTATCGAAGCAGGTTTTCCAAAGGGCGTTTTTAACATCGTACATGGACTCGGCGCAGAAGCAGGTAACGCGATTGTCGAACATCCTGATGTGCCGATTATTTCCTTTACTGGAGGAACATCTACGGGTGCTCACATCGCACGAACAGCAGCACCGATGTTTAAGAAATTGAGCTTGGAACTGGGCGGAAAAAACCCAAACATCATTTTTGATGACTGCGATTTTGACAAAGCATTAAAAACGACATTGAATTCATCATTTGCCAATCAAGGTCAAATCTGTTTGTGTGGATCGAGAATTTATATCCAACGAGGAATCTATGAAAAATTCCGTGATGCCTTTGTTGACAAAGTATCCAAGTTTAAAGTGGGCAACCCCATGGCTGATGATAGCCGTATGGGCGCCATCGTTTCTGAACAACACTTCGAAAAAGTAAAAAGCTATATCGCCCTAGCGAAAGAAGAAGGTGGGACGATTTTGACGGGTGGAGAGGCAGTTCAGCTGGATGGAGAATTTGCCGAGGGTTGGTACTTAAGACCTACTATTATTGAAGGACTGGATGAGAATTGTCGCACCAATCAAGAAGAGATCTTCGGACCTGTGGTGACGATCCAACCGTTTGATACGGAAGAAGAAGCCTTGGCTTTAGCGAACTCAACTGGCTATGGTTTGGCCTCAACTATTTGGACTCAGGACATATCAAAAGCACACCGAATGGCTGATACAATCAAAGCCGGCATCGTTTGGGTGAATTGTTGGTTGGTCCGTGATTTGCGAACTCCATTTGGGGGCATGAAAAACTCTGGCGTCGGGCGTGAAGGCGGCTGGGAAGCATTGAAGTTTTTTACCGAAGCGAAGAATATTTGCATCAAGTATTAATAGTCGATTGACATTTGACAACTGAGAGGCTGTGCAACCCTAAATAGTGTGGATCAGACATTTTCAATTATCAAATATCAATTATCAATTGTTCGTCGTTCATTGTAAATCGTACATTGTTAATTGCCCCACTCCCCTTAAATTCGCAAGATGGAACACAACATGGCGTATAATACGCAAGCAGAACCAATGGCAATCTCTGAATATGGCCGATCGGTTCAGGAAATGGTAGAACACATTTGCACAATTCCAGACAGAATAAAACGCAACGAACTGGCTCGTACAATGATTCAGATTATGATTAACCTGAATCCCGCTGTCAAAGAGTTGGAAGATTACGAACATAAATTATGGGACCACTTATTCATCATTTCGGATTTCGAACTAGATGTGGACGGTCCGTTTGAAAAGCCAAGTAGAGAAGCAGTTGAGAAAAAACCTGAGCAGATTCCATATAAGGATGAGTTAATCAAGTTTAGATTTTACGGCAGAAACCTACAAACCATGGTGGAACAAGCAGCCGAAATGGAAGACCCAGAAATCAAAGAAGCGTTTATCAATTACATCGCTTCCTTTATGGTGAATTCATCGCGCAACTGGAATGACGAGAATCTTGACAAAGCAACTGTTATTGAGCACTTAAGAACCTTATCAAAAGGGACTTTGAACCTTACTGAAGACGATTTGCAAATACACATTGAAGCAAACAGAACAAGGTCCAAAAACTTCAAATCAAACAGCAAACAACGCGGTAACAAGAAGTACGGTCAGAACAGAAATCAAAACAGAAATAGAAACCAAAAGCGTAAGTATTAATGGGTACGTTTAAAATTACCGGGGGACATAAACTAAAAGGGGAAATCATACCGCAAGGAGCAAAGAACGAGGCACTACAGGTGTTGTCGGCCGTTTTGCTGACTCCCGAAGAAGTTATTTTAGAAAACATACCAGCCATTCGCGATGTCAATAAACTCATTGACTTGCTAAAGGGTCTTGGCGTAAAAGTGAAGCAACTTAATTCTGAAGATTATTCGTTTAAGGCGGATGAAATCGACCTAGACTACCTAGACTCAGTTGATTTCAGAAATAAAGCAAAAAGTATTCGCGGTTCGGTTATGATTATCGGTCCGTTATTGGCTCGTTTCGGCAAAGGATATATTCCTAGTCCGGGCGGCGATAAAATTGGCAGACGAAGATTGGATACCCACTTCATTGGGTTTGAAAGCTTAGGGGCCGATTTTGAATTTCTAAGAGACGAGAACTTCTACCAAATAAAAGCGGAGAAATTAGTGGGTGCTGACATGCTTTTACATGAAGCCTCAGTGACAGGAACAGCCAATATTGTCATGGGCGCAACTATGGCAGAAGGCATTACCACCATTTACAACGCAGCATGTGAACCTTATGTACAGCAGTTATGTAAAATGCTGAATGCAATGGGCGCCAAAATATCTGGCGTTGGCTCCAATCTCTTGACCATAGAAGGTGTTAAATCATTGGGTGGATGTACTCATCGATTACTTCCTGACATGATTGAGGTGGGCAGTTTTATTGCTTTAGCGACCATCACCAATTCTGACATTACCATCAAAGACGTCAACATTAAAGAACTTGGAATTATCCCTGAAACCTTTAGACGTTTGGGTGTGAATTTCGATGTGGTAGGTGACGATATACGGGTTCACGACAACGAAACCTATACGATTGAAAGCTTCATCGACGGTTCGATGATGACGATTGCTGACGCACCATGGCCAGGACTAACACCAGATTTGCTGAGTGTTATTTTGGTAATGTGCACACAAGCAAACGGCAATGTATTGATACATCAAAAGATGTTTGAAAGTCGGTTGTTTTTTGTCGATAGTTTGATAGACATGGGCGCGCAAATCATCCTATGTGATCCACACCGAGCAACGGTTATGGGACTAAATCGTAGAGTGAATTTAAAAGGCATACAGATGACATCGCCTGATATTCGAGCAGGTGTGTCTTTGTTGATTGCTGCCATGAGTGCCGAAGGAGTGAGTACGATTCACAACATCGAACAGATCGACCGAGGGTATCAAAACATCGAAGGTCGTTTGAACGCCATTGGAGCGAAGATTGAACGCGTTGCCTAATGCGTTTTTGGTTTGTTTTATTGTTAGCCGTATCGACGGTTAGTCTTGCACCCAAAACAGACAACGATCCATTTGACTATAGCAGTTTTAAAGCGTATTACGAATTGAATGATTCTGTTCAATCTAACCTGAAAGGGAAAACGGTTTTAATTCAATTTTGGGCTACTTGGTGTCTGCCATGTCGGGTTAAAAACGGTGAATTAAACCAAACCTATTCAGAATTCGGCAACGACCATTTCGAAATCATCAGCGTGGCCTTAGATACCGATTCAGCTGCTTGGAAAAAAGCAATCAAAAACGACAGAATTCAGTGGTCTACTCACGTAATGGACACCAATAAGTGGAACAGTCCTTTTTTGAAAAAAGCCAAAATTTATTATTTGCCCAACAACATTTTAGTGGATAGTACTGGCACAGTGATTGGACGAGAATTGTCTATCGACGATCTTGAAAAAGCCCTTAAATAGATTGCTTAAAATCCGACTTTAACACAGAGTAAACAGCCATGTCCATAAACTTCCCTTTAAAATAAATACGGTCTTTAAAGTGGGCTTCTTTTGTAAATCCCATACATTCAAGCAGGTGGATGGCGCCTCTATTCTCAGGAGAAAGCTTGGCTTCAATACTGTGTAGCTCTAATTGTTCAAAACCAAATTGGACGATGGTTTGAGCAGCTTCTAGGGCGATGTGTTTGCCCCAATACGAAGTGGCAAGTTCTCCGCCTAGTTCAGCTCTTAGGTTTGGATAATCAATTTGGTTAAATCCACAAGATCCAATGATGGTATTGTGTTCGCGCAGCAAACCAGCCCAACCAATGCCTTTTTTAGCAGCAAACGTGTCATTGGTCTTTTGAACCAAAGTTTCCGCGTCACTAGCCGATAACATGGAATCTCGTGCAATAAATTGGTTGACTGCTTGGTTTGATCGCATGGCAAAAATCGCCTCTGCATCGCCAGGTAATATGTTTCTTAACGTTAAGCGTTTCGTTTTTAGAATCGGAAACGAGTTGAAGACTGAATCGTTGACTTTCATGACAGCAAGATATTGTGCGAAAGTTAAGGCAATTAACTGACAGGCGACCACTAGAAACGCGTAAAACATGTTGAATTAAGGTGTCAATATGGCACGGTTCTTCTAATTCCTTTAAACATTGGCACGCTGGCCCGCTTGGCAAACTTATTGTAACCTGAAGTTTGATTAATCATTTTTGAAATGGCTAAGAAAAAAAAGGAAGAAAAAGCAAAGGAAGAAGCAGTTGTTGACCAAGTTGACGGTCAGGCAGAAGAAACAAACGAGGAGCAGTCGAAGCCAGTAAACTGGGAAGAAAAAGCAGCGGAGTTAAACGACAAATACCTACGGTTATATTCAGAGTTCGACAATTTCAGAAGACGTACCCAAAAGGAGCGCGCTGAATTAATTAAGTCGGCGGGGAAAGACATCTTATCAGACTTGTTGCCAGTGGTGGACGATTTTGACAGGACTATGGATGCCATGGACAAGACGGAAGACGTAAAGGCGTTTACAGAAGGCGTTAAACTGGTTCAACAAAAATTCTTAAACGTGTTGCAAAAGCAAGGCATGGCTCATTTCGAAACGAAGGGAGAAGCCTTTGATCCAGAATTGCACGAAGCAATAACGAAGATACCTGCACCAAGCGACGACTTGAAGGGCAAAGTGGTTGACGTGATTGAAAAGGGCTATATGCTCAACGAAAAAGTACTTCGCTACGCAAAAGTGGTGGTAGGAGAATAAGAACATGGCAAAAAGAGACTTTTACGAAATTCTAGGTGTATCTAAATCGGCAACAGACGCTGAGTTAAAAAAGGCGTATCGCAAGTTGGCGATTAAGTTTCACCCTGACAAAAATCCAGACAACAAGGAAGCTGAAGAGAAGTTTAAAGAAGCTGCTGAAGCCTACGAAATCTTAAGCAATCCAGACAAGCGAGCAAGATATGACCGTTTTGGTCATCAAGGTCTTGGAGGCGCTGCTGGCGGTCAAGGTGGATTTGGCGGTGGTATGTCAATGGACGACATTTTTAGCCAATTCGGCGACATCTTTGGTGGCGGCGGAGGAGGTGGAAGTCCTTTTGAAAGTTTCTTTGGCGGAGGTCGGAGTAGAAGTCGTCAAGCCATTGGCAGCAACATTCGTATCAAACTTAAACTGAGTTTAGAAGAGATAACGAATGGCGTTGAAAAGAAAATAAAACATACCAAGAAGGTTGTAGCGCCAGGGGTAAAGTTCAATACCTGTAGCACGTGTCAAGGTCGCGGTCAGGTGACCCAAGTGACCAATACCTTTTTAGGTCAAATGCAAAGCACCACATCGTGTCCGGCTTGTGGCGGTAGTGGTAAAACCATCGGTACGCGCCCTCCAGGTGCAGACCACCAAGGATTGATTACCGAAGAAGTAACTACGACGTTAAACATCCCAGCGGGTGTTGAAGACGGTATGCAGTTGTCGGTAAACGGAAAAGGAAACGAGATACCAGGTGGCATTCCAGGTGATTTAATCGTTTTAGTTGAAGAAAAAGACCACGACGATTTAAAGCGTGAAGGAAATAACATTATTTACAACCTATATATCAGTTTTCCAACTGCCGCGTTAGGCGCAGAAGTAGAAGTGCCAACTGTTTCAGGCCGTGTAAGAATTAAAATTGAACCTGGCACACAAGCTGGGAAGATATTGAGGTTGCGAAATAAAGGAGTGCCTGATTTAAATGGTAGAGGTAGGGGAGATCAGTTGATCCAAATCAACGTGTGGACACCTGCAAAACTAACATCTGAAGAAAAAGCAATTCTAAAGAAACTAGAAGAATCTGGGAACTTTAAACCTGATCCGTCGAAAAGCGAAAAAGGCTTTTTTGATAGAATGAGAGAATACTTCAATTAATCATGTCGTTTATCCGAAAACACTGGTCGAACCTACTGTTTGCTGTGTTGGTCTTGTTATTGATAGTCCCACAAACGGGTAAACCGATTAAAATATATCTACACCAATTACTTGCGTTTAGTCCATCCATTAAGGAGGAAAGTAAACGGACCAAGATTGAGTCTTACGACTGGGTGCTTGTCGATTCGCACGGACAAAAAATTGATTTCAATTCTTTTAAAGGCAAAAAGATTGTGGTTAATTTTTGGGCGACTTGGTGTCCACCTTGCATTGCCGAAATGTCAAGCTTTCAACAATTGTATGATGAGTTTAATGAAGACGTCGTGTTTTTGTTTGTCACCAACGACGATGAAGAAACGGTGAAACATTTCCTCACTCAAAGAAAATTACACCTACCTGTGTATCACGAAGTAACAAGTCCATTTCCAGAGTTTGAAGGGAACAATTTACCAACTACTTTTATCGTGAACGAAAATCAAGAAATCGTAGTAAAGAAAAAAGGTTCTGCGGATTGGTATTCTGAAGAGGTTAGGGATTTGTTGCGGGAATAGTAGACTCAAAGTTATTTAGTTCTTCATCCAGCCAGCAATGCTGCTTCGATCTCTAGTGGGAGACGCATTGACTTCATGCGACATTTCATCGCTTCTGAAAAACACCATACGCCCACCAATTGGAGTTATGTGAACGACTTCTTGGTCTCTTGGGTGTAGTGACAAAGCTCCTCCGTCTTCACTTTTCCAGTCATCGTTGAGGTATAAAACGATTGAAAATTTGCGACCTTGTTCGGATTTGAATTGGTCAACATGACGTTTATACATAGAGCCCTTTTCATAAGAGGCGTAGTGACTTTCAAAACTTGCAATCGAGGTATAGCATGTTTTGTTTAAATGGCTGATAAACTTAGAGACCTTAGCCAAATACAGCATTTCAAATGGATCCTGACTTATGGCTTCAATCCAATTAATTTTATCGCCTCGAATGTGTGAGTTAAACTGAAACTTTGATTGATTTCCAATGCCCGATTCTTTCAACTTGCCGGCCTCAGATAATCGATGAAGATTGTTACGTAAACCAACAACAGTTTCTGGTGATAAGAAATCGTTGCAGCAACCAAAAGCATTGTCAATTAGACCTTGAATCAGTTCTTCAAATTGAATCGCCTCAGAATCCATAAATACAACTTTAATTGTTTTCCTAACTGAATGGATATCCAATGAGGAGGTAGTAAAGAAAGGTATTTATTTGATCATTTTACAAGAAAATAATTGCGTAAAAATTGAGGTGCATTTTGTGTAGAAAATGATTGCGGAATCACTACTTTACAATCCTAAACCCAAAGTGGTTGTTGCCTCGGTTTTCGAAGTCCGATGCCCGCGCATATGTCAAAAGTGTGGCAGAATGGTAATTCCATGAACCACCTCGACGCACACGTTTGGCCTCTGACCCTGCATTAGAATTCATAGGGTTTGTTACGCCGTCTTTATAAAAAGAGGCGCTATAATAATCTTGACACCATTCCCACACATTGCCACCCATGTCGTATAATTTGTAAGGGTTTGGAGGGTAATACCCTGTGACAACCGAATGCCCGTCTGGATCATAAACACCTGGAGTATCGCCGTTGTAGTTGGCCTTGGCTGAGGACAATGTCCCGTCATCGGTTGGGTATTGAAGTTGTTGTCCGCCGCGTGCTGCATATTCCCATTGCGCTTCGGTTGGTAAGCTTACATTGTAATATTGAGCGAAAGCATTTGCGCCAAACCATTTGACCCAATTAACTGGCCAGTCTACATTCTTACTATTTAGGACCTCAAAGGTATTGTTGGTCGTGTTAAAAGTGATCCAACTTTTGTTATTGATGTGTTCTGGCTCACCGCCACTGGTGCAACCGCCTGTTTCACCAAGTTGAACATATATTTCACCCGCATTTGGTGCACTGCCTTTTCCTTTAACTACTTTTTCGGTACTTGAACCGCATGGGTCGGCTACTTTTTCGTCAACCACTTCAATCCATCCGTCAGCATAAGCAGCATTCAAAAAATCGACATATTGTTGGTTGGTAATTTCCTTTTCCGACATAGTAAATGCCGAAAGTGTAACGCTCACTTCTGGCGCGTCATTGGCCATTGTGGTTCCACCCATGGTAAACGTTCCTGCAGGTATGTCGACCATTTTTATACTCGATGGGAGGTCGTTGTTTTGGGTGTTTGGGTTGTCAGAGATTGGCTCCTCTTTGTCGCCGCATGAAGAACAGAGCAACGCGGTACATATTACAAAAGCCAATTGTAAAAGAGTTTTTGGGGAATAGTATCTATTGACAGTCATTAAACGATTCTTTGCTTGCAAATTACAGAAAACATGGGAACCACTTATTTAATATTGGTAACACTGCGTGAAAAATGCTGGTTGACGCTTAAAACAACAACTTCATCAACACGACAATCACCACTAATGCAATCGCAAAGATGATTCCGCCGAAGATGAGGCCTTTTTTACCCGCCGTTAAAAGGGATCGTAATCCAACCTTTAAACCAATGGCCGCCATAGCCATCGCCAACAAAAAATTACTGGTGTGCTTAACAGAGGTTAGAAAGGTGGAAGGTAGAGCAACAAAGGAAAAAACGATGGAGATGAGAATGAATGCCACCAAGTACCAAGGTAGCTTGGCGCGCTTTTTAACACCGTTTTCAACTTCTTTAAAACTAGCTCCAAAGATGAGGAGGGCAGGAGTGAGTAAGGCAACGCGACCTAGTTTAATTGTCACAGCCATTTCTCCAATGGTGTCGCTCATGGCAAATCCTGCGCCTGCCACATTGCCTACAGCATGAAGTGATGCACCAATTAGGATGCTGTTTTCTACATCTGTCAACAGTTCTGCAGTCAAGAAGGGAATGGCAATCATGCCAATCAAACCATATAGGTTGACAACAGCCAATGCCAAACCAATGTCGGCCTTGTCTTTTACCACCTTAGGTGCGAGTGCAGCAATTGCCGCCGAACCACAGATGGCAGTTCCAAATCCGATAAGCCAGCCTGTGCTTCCCGGACAGTTTAATTTTTTTGCTAATGATTTGGTCAGGACTAAAACCACAATCATAGTTACGGCAACCAATACGACTGATTGCCACCCAAGTTTGGCCAAGCTTCCGTAATTAATGCCAAAAGCCATTAACGCAATGGATATTTCCAAAACGCGACCACTACTAAATTTAATACCAAGTGTCGAGGATTCTGGTAACTTGATAATATTACCAACTGCTACGCCGATTATAAGCGCCATTAAAACCGAATTGAATCCAATCAAATCGGAAAGATAGTACGCCAGTAGGGTGATTAATAAAACAATCGCCGTACCTAAAAAGCGAGAACTTATTTGGGAAATAAGTCGCACTATTTTACCACTTCGCCAGTGTAACTAGAGATACCTCCATTCAAGTTGTAGACAGTTTTAAAGCCATTGTCAATCATAAATTGAGCTGCTTTTCCACTTCGTCCACCGCTTCTGCAATACATGACGTACGTTTTTGATTTGTCGAGTTTCTTTATTTCTTCCTGAAATCCATCGGAATAGAAATCAATAAACGTGGTCGCTCCAGTGATGTAACCTTCTGCCACTTCTTCTGGTGTGCGCACATCTACCAAAACTACGTTGTCTTCAGCTACTTTTGAGGCTAAGTCATTTTGGTTTAAGTCCTGAACAGCAACCGATTGAGTTGATTCTGTGGTTTGGTCAACACTACTTTGTTTGGATGATTGACATCCCACAAAACATAAAATACTTAGCGATAAGAATACAAATGCTTTCATTTCAATTTTTTATAATTCGAAGTTACATCCAAATTGAATAAGATAGCTATTGGAAGTTTTGATGAAGATATTGGCAACCCTAATACTTGGGTTATAGCGCCTTATTAAGTCTTGTTTATACCCTCTTCGTACTGACTACGATTCGAAGGGTCCATCTTACTCAACAATTCAATTACTTTGTTTTTGATAGTTGGAGAGGCTTGGTTAAACACCTGGATAAGTTCTTCCGTTTTAGAGTTGAAGAACAGTTTTAACAAAAACGCGTTTGGTAAAGCGTCATACACCAACTTTAAATCTTTAACACTTTGGTAGATTTCATTTCTACCAGCTTCAATGTCAGTCGACATGACGTCTAACCCTTTAATGTGATACCGATACAACGCTGAACGCAAAGGTTTAAAACGTGGATCTAAGATGTTGTCGATTAAAAAATACTTGTTCCGACTCCCGTTTCCAGCATTTGACTGCCAGCCACCGGCTTGTTGGGTTCCAATATTGGCAACGTCGCGAATGTTAAGCGCTTTTGCGAAATATGGATCACCACCGTTTAATTGATAGGTATCAAAGTCCAATCCAATGATGATGTTGGCATAAAACGCCAAAAGGCTAGTTAAGTTAGAAGTGTATGAGTTTTCTTGAAATTCAAGTGACTGAAATTGTGCATAGGTAAACACCACTGCATTGTCGAGGTAACTGAACACCTTCGTATTATAAGATGAGTTGTATACGGTCCGACTACTTTGAATATTGATGTTGGCTTGAATCTGGTCGATTTCAAACTTCGTTACTTCAAAAACGATGTTGCAATTAATTTTTTCATTTGCCGCAACAGTTCCTGTTACCCATTTTCTATTGTTCATGAACTGGACAATAGAGTTTTTTAAGTCGTCGAAGATTTGTTTGTTCGTTACTTGTACCTGACTGGTAATGACATCCACAGTGCAATTCAGGTCTTGAGCAAAGGCCCCAATACCCGAGAAAATAAAGGTCAAAAGGATGAGAAGGGTTTTCTTCATGAATTATTTAATCAGTGTTTTGAGCTTATTTACAATGTCAACAGCAACTTGTGTTTTACTCTTCAAGCCAAAAGTACAAATTTCACCTGTCTTGTCAATGGTTGTAATTTTGTTGGTATTGTGTCCAAAGCCTGCTCCGGCGTCTGATAAAGAATTTAATACAATCAAGTCTAGTTTTTTTCTTTCAAGTTTGCTTTTTGCGTTTTCAAGTTCGTTGTCTGTTTCCAACGCAAACCCGATCAACACTTGAGATTCAGTCTTTAATTGACCTAATTCAGCAAGTGTATCTGGTGTCTTAACGAGTTCTAAGTCCAACGTATTGGATGTCTTTTTAATCTTTGTGTCAGTTTTCGTTTTTGGTGTAAAATCTGCCACTGCAGCAGACAATATTGCTGCGTTGCAAGATGGAAACAGGGCAACACAGGTGTCCCTCATTTCCTGGGCTGTTTGTACGCGAGTAACTGAAACATGATTGTGAAACTGGAAAGCCGTTGAAGTCGGTCCCAGTACCAAGGCAACGTCCGCACCTCTTTTGGCTAACTCATTGGCGATTGCAACGCCCATTTTGCCAGTACTTCGATTCCCAATGTACCGAACAGGATCAATGGGCTCATGCGTGGGTCCGGCGTTAACTAATATCTTTTTTTTTTGAAGGTCTTTTGTCGCGCTAAAATAATCCTCAATAAAGCTGTGGATAATTTCAGGTTCTGCCATTCTGCCGTTTCCTACCAATCCACTGGCCAATTCACCATGGGCAAATGGAATTACTTGAACGCCGTCGTTTTCAAGTTGTGATATATTCCGCAAGAGACTTGGATGTTCGGCCATGTCGAGATCCATAGCAGGCGCTATGGCTACTTGGTTTTTGGCTGAGAAATAAGTGGCTAACAATAGGTTGTCGCAGATACCATTTGCCATTTTTAGCAATGGTATTGCTTGTTGCGGGAGCTATCAAAAACAAATCAGCCCACAGCGCAAGTTCTACGTGGTTCGACCAACTTCCTGATTCAGTATCAAAGAAATCACTGTAAACAGGGTGTTTTGGACAATGTAGAGAGTGTTAATGGACCAATAAAGGATTTGGCGGTTTCCGTCATAATGACTTTTACCTCAGCCCCAGCCTTTATCAAATTCCGGACAATATAAGCTACCTTATATGCCGCAATTCCTCCGCAAACACCAATAAGAATGTGCTTCTTATTCAACATCTTTTGAAGGGTTTCTGAAATACACTTGGCCGTTCAGAAATTCTTCAGTTGCCATTAACGTTGGCTTCGGTAAAGACTCGTAATATTTAGAGATTTCGATTTGCTCTCTGTTCTCAAATATTTCTTCTAAGTTGTCTGTGTCTGATGCGAATTCATCCAACTTTGCATTTAACTCCTCCTTTAATTGTGCAGAAAGTTGATTGGCTCTCTTACCAATAATGACAACAGATTCATACAAGTTGCCTGTTGGTAGGTCCAATTCTCTTGTGTCTCTTGAAATCGTTGTGTTAGGTGCGTCGATGTGCTTGTTCATATCTCAAATTTAATTGGGTGTCGCTTGAAGTTTAACAATTCTCTCTTCACTGTCAGATTGAATTTGCTTCACTTCTTTAACGTATTTATTGTCGGTGTAAATTGTTAAATATTCTTTTGCTTCTTCTACTGCGGTGCCAAATCTATCCTCTTGAAGCGTCTTAACACTTTGCTTTGCGTACAGGTAGGCCGACTTTACAATATAGAAATCCACTAATTCTTTGTTAGGGATGTCTGGAAAATCAATGGTTGCGTTTTTAAACGAAGTATAAGCCGATAGGTATGATTCCATATTGTAATACAGCATGGCCGTATTAAAGGCTTTTTCATGAAGTCTTGCACGCAATTCGTCAATCAACTTGTTGCCCGTTTCTACAGAACTACTTTTAGGATATCGATTGATAAACAATTGTATCGCCTCTATCGCTTTTTTCGTATTGGTTTGGTCAAGTTCAGCAACCAAGGTTTTTTCAAACTCACAGCGGGCAATCATAAATGCCGCTTGCTCGTGGTATTTACTTTGCGGATATCGTTCAGCAAAGTTTTGAAAATGATACCCTGCTAGCGCATAGTCATTCATGCCGAAATGTGTGTAGGAGTAAAGGAAATACACCTCTTCTGCATCACCTCCTCGACTAAACTTTCCAATGAGTTGCTCCAACATGATTTGCGCTCTCGCATAATCACCTTTGTTGTAATACTTTCTGGCAGTTTCTAACTTCTGCTCAAGCGTACCTTTTTTTAACACCTTCTGGTATTCGCAACCAGTGGTTAAACTAAAGCATAAAAGTGTGAATATGATTAGGCGTGCGCTCATTTTAAAAGTCTGCAAAGATAAATTTTAATTCAGGTAATACAATACTTTAAACGGTATTAGAAGCCATTTGTTACACGCTAATATTCACAGCCTTAACATATCTTAGAAAAAACTGATTTATTATAGTTACGTCTGGTCTTGTGACGCGCTGATAGACTCTATTTTCGGCGGATTATTTATGCGTAAACTATGCAACGACTTTAGTGACAATTTCACCCCTTTTCGTACTTTTGCGCAAATATTTACTGATAATAAATGGATCTATTCGAAAAATTGACATCAAACATGGGACCGTTGGCACTCCATGCAGATGCAGCTAAGGGGTATTACACGTTTCCAAAACTAGAAGGTGAAATTTCTCCAAGAATGATGTTTAATGGTAAGGAGCGCTTAACCTGGAGTTTGAACAACTACCTAGGATTGGCGAACCATCCAGAAGTGCGTAAAGCAGACGCGGATGCAGCTGCAGCATACGGTTTAGCTTACCCAATGGGTGCTAGAATGATGTCGGGAAACAGCTCGAATCATGAACTTTTGGAAGAAGAACTGAGCAAATTTGTTCAGAAAGAAGATACCATGCTTTTGAACTTCGGTTACCAAGGTGTGTTGTCGATTATTGATGCAATTGTAGACCGTCACGACGTAATTGTGTACGATGCCGAATCACACGCTTGTATTATTGACGGTGTTCGTTTACATCAAGGAAAAAGATTCGTTTACGCGCATAATGATCTTGAAAACTTAGAAAAACAACTTGGAAGAGCTACCAAGCTTGCTGAAAAAACAGGTGGTGCAATTCTATTGATTACTGAAGGTGTTTTCGGAATGTCTGGAAACCAAGGAGATCTTAAAGGAATTGTAGCACTGAAGAAAAAATACAATTTTAGAATTTTTGTTGACGACGCTCACGGATTCGGTACTCTTGGTAAAACGGGTGCTGGTGCTGGTGAAGAGCAAGGCGTACAAGACGAAATCGATTTGTACTTCTCGACTTTTGCTAAATCTATGGCGAGCATCGGGGCATTTGTAAGTGGCGACAAAAAAATCATCGATTATTTACGATACAATACGCGTTCTCAAATCTTCGCTAAATCACTGCCAATGCCGTTGGTGATTGGTGCGTTAAAGCGACTTGAGTTGTTAAGAACCAAGCCAGAAATTAAAGACAATTTATGGAAGGTCGTTGACGCTTTACAAGGTGGTTTGCGTAAAGAAGGGTTTAATATTGGTACGACAAAGTCGTGCGTAACGCCAGTAATTTTAAACGGAACTGTCGAAGAAGCATTGCACTTGATTCACGATTTACGTGAGAACTATATGATTTTCTGTTCAATCGTTGTGTATCCTGTGGTACCAAAAGGCATCATCATGCTGCGATTGATCCCAACTGCCGCACATTCATTGGCGGACGTAGAAGAAACCATCATTGCGTTTGGAGCAATCAAAGAAAAACTAGCAAACGGAGAATATCAAAAACACGAAGTGGCAGACTTGTCGCTCGGATAATCGTTTGAAACACATAGAGATTAGGCCTTGAACAATTTGTTCAGGGCCTTTTTTTTGCATCAAATTGAAAGATTGGTTTCTGTATACACTTAGAGAGCAAAAAGGCGTTGCGTTTTTAGTCCTCCTACTGTTCCTTTCGTTGGTCGCGAGGTTCTGGCCACTCCCAGAAATAGATCGCCACATTGAACTTGTGTATGCCGATGCAGATTCAATTAGTGAAATGCCTCCCTCATCCAAATTCTCCAATCAACGAAGAGAAATGCAACCACATACATGGACACTTCACAACTTTGATATCAATTATGCCAAAGCAAAAGAACTAAGGCAAATGGGGTTTTCAAACGACTTTATCTCGCAATGGTTTTCGGTAAAACAGGAGGTTGGCTTTGTCACGTCATGGGAGGAATTTGAAAAATTAGGATTGCTTTCTTATTCTGATGTTAAGAAGGTTAAACCGTATTTTGATTTTACTCGTTATGCTAAACGCGACACACAGTTTACACCTCGAGAACAAAAAGTGATCCCAATGGTATTGCTCAATTCAGCCGATACTGGTGACCTCAAACAACTCCCTGGCATTGGTACGGCTTATTCCAAGCGCATAGTTTCGTATCGCGACAAGCTTGGTGGTTTTTACCACATCGACCAACTGTTGGAAGTGTATGGAGTGGACAGTCAACTGCTGGCTAAGATTGTGCCTTACCTGAAAATAGATGCGGTTTATCACAAATTAGATATGAATACAGCCTCTAAGGAAGACTTGCGTTTGCATCCATACATCAACTACAAACAAGCCAACGCCATTGTGGCGTATCGCGCGCAGCACGGGAGTTTTAATCGGTTGGAAGAGTTGCTGCAGGTATACGTATTAGACCAAGAATGGCTAACGAAAGTGCAACCGTATTTGTTCGTGAATTAAGGTTTGTAACCCGACTCACGCAAGATCTTGTCATGGTCAATATCTGCTAACAATTGAGCCAAACTTACATCAGGATGTTTGTCCATATACAACCGAATGATCTGCCATCCAGCCCACACAGCAATCTTGGCTGGAGCTTCTTGAGGTACATTCACACCTTTCGAAAACGGTGCTTCTACTAATACGCCAGAGTATGCTCTTATGTCAGTATTATAAAGCAATTCCTGATCGATTAAATGTGTCCAAATCTGAGGTTCGTTATTTTTACACCACTCGATTTTTCCTTTGTCGTACCCAATTTTTAAGGAATCTGCAGTCTCAGGTAAAAGGCAATCCATGGCATACAATACCTTGCCCTGGTAAATCATTGCATCGAGCAAACGCTGACCTTTCGATTCGTCAGGGAATTCGGTTTCAATCCAACCTCTAATAGCATTTGGTACCATGAATTCTTTACGGAAACGCTTGATAATGAAATTGGGAAATTGCAAATCTGGCGTTTGATAAGGTGTGAATTGTTCTCCCAAATACATATCCAAACAGATTCCTAGTGCATGCTGACTGGAGATTACTTGACTTCTGAAGGGCGTTACAACAGTGTATACCTTAGGTATTAATTTCTCGGGGAAGTAATAATGGTAATAAGAAAATGCCTCGCTTAACTCTGTATTTAAAAAGTCCAAATCAGGATAAATGGAATCAACCGTTTTGTACAGATGAATCATATCTGGAAACGTGACAAATTTGATAAGTCCTTCAGCACTTTCGTCGGCCGAGACAAAACCATCACGGGTTTCTGTACCCATAATGCCTCTTTTGAAATCGAGAATAAAAACGGAATCTAGTTTGTCAAGATTTTGATAATCTTCAGTGTTTCGAATGGCGAAAATGTCGTCTTCGAGTCGTTCGACTTTAATTTCGACTTCAGATCCGCTTATATCCACCTTGAATTTGTTTGAATCTTTACAGCCGTAAAAGCCTAAAACGATTATTAGAAATGAGCACTGGATTAACGGGATTATTCTCGTTTTTTTTACCATTTTTGTCGTAACATTATAATTGCAAAAGTATGAACTTGAAATCAATAGCCACCACAGCATTAGCGGTATTGTTATTTGGTATTTCTTATAACGCTAACGCACAAGATCAGCGTTTTCGCATAGGAATGAAATTTTCTGGAAACTTGTCATGGATTTCACCTGTGACTAAAAATATTGATAAAGTAGGCACCTCTGGAGGTTACAGCTATGGTATTATGGGAGATTATAATTTTCAAAAATATTATGCATTGAGTGCAGAACTTCTGTTAACAGACATATCAGGTAGCATTGTACATACAGATTTATTGAAACATACCGATACGGCGAATGGAACGACCAGTCACAGTAACGTGCAATACGATTACAGAACAACTTATGTTCAACTACCTATTTCCTTCAAATATAAAACAAAAGAATTTGGGTATTGGACGTACTGGGCACAATTTGGTACGGCACCGTCATTTTTGACGAGCGCACGTGCAGACATAACAGGGAATACAGTTCCATTCGAAGACCCAACCGAAATCCGTGTAAACAAATCGGCGAATGACGATTACCACTATGACAATTTTGACGATAAAGTATTCTTATTAAGAATGCCTTTAATTATTGGGGCTGGTGTAGAGTATTCGTTGGCTGGAAATACATCTTTATACGCAGGTCTTAGAATGGATAACGACTTTATCGACATGTTCACAGCAGATAAATCGACCATCGGTAAAAACAAATTTGCAAGCTTAAACATTGGTATCTTCTTTTAATCAGATACCAATCCACGATGAAAATTGTCTTATCTCAACTTAATTACACCATTGGCGACCTCAGTGGTAACATTCAAAAAATGGCCAATCATATCGAAAAGGCCAAGGCAGATGGTGCCGATTTAGTTGTCTTTTCTGAGTTAAGTTTATGCGGTTATATTCCTAAAGACAAACTCAATTACGAAAGCTTTATTCAGCGGTGTTACAACGCACTAACCGAGCTGGCTTCACACACTAAAGGCATTGCCATTGTGGTTGGGATGCCAACACGAAGCAACCTTTCCAAAGGTAAGAAGCTGTATAACTCAGCCGTGTTTGTGGCAAATGGTGTCATCGAGTCCGAAATTCACAAAACGCTTTTACCAACATACGATGTTTTTGACGAGTATCGCTATTTTGAACCAAATACCAACTTCGAGTTGGTCACCTATAAAGGCATCAAAATAGCCATCACAATCTGTGAAGACTTATGGAATTTGGATGATCCCAAATTGTACCCAACAACTCCAATGGATGAGTTGAAAAAATTGAATCCAGATTTAATGGTGAACATTTCTGGTTCTCCTTACAGCTACAACCACGTCGAAGAACGGAAGAATCGGATGGTTGATAATGCAAAGAATTATAAGCTCCCGCTCGTGTATGTGAATCAAATTGGAGCGCATACAGATATCTTGTTTGATGGTGGGTCAATGTTCATCAACCAAACAGGCGAAATAGCAGAAGAATTAAAGTATTTCGAAGAAGACTATCGTTGTATTGATTGGTCGAAAGACGCTGTGTACAAAGACAATAGTCTGGATTACAAAGACGAAGACATTGAATTAATTCATGATGCCCTTGTGATGGGCATTAAAGATTACTTCGGGAAAATGGGCTTCAAAAAGGCGATGTTGGGATCCTCCGGAGGAATTGACTCAGCTGTAATAAATGCCTTGGCTGTTGAGGCCCTAGGTGCAGAAAATGTACTGGCAGTTTTATTGCCATCGAAATATTCGTCAGAAGGTTCGGTTGTGGATGCAGAAGCGCTGGCAAAAAACTTGGGTTGTCCGTATAAAACCATTTCCATAGAAGACATGGTTAGTTCTGTTGAACAGACCCTAGAACCCCATTTTGAGGGATATGCGCCAGACGTAACCGAAGAAAACATTCAAGCAAGAAGCCGAGGATTACTCTTAATGGCACTGAGTAATAAATTCGGAAGCATGGTGCTCAATACAAGCAATAAAAGCGAAACTGCCGTTGGATACGCGACGCTTTATGGCGATATGTGTGGTGGACTATCAGCCATTGGTGACTTGTATAAAATGCAGGTATACGAAATGGCAAGGTACATCAATCGAAATGGTGAAATCATTCCTGAAGCAATCATAAACAAAGCACCTTCAGCGGAACTGCGTTTCGACCAAAAAGACAGTGACTCATTACCACCTTACGAACTGCTTGATAAGATTCTAAGCTTGTATATCGAGCAACAAAAAGGATGGGAAGAGATTGTCGGAGAAGGTTATGATGAACACACCGTACGACGTGTAATCAAGCTTGTCGACCGCAATGAATACAAACGTTTTCAGGCGGCACCAATACTCCGCATTTCGAATCTAGCCTTTGGTATTGGCAGACAAATGCCGTTGGTGGCGAAGTATTACAACTAAGTTGTTCAATAGATGATTGCATCTCAACGTTAGGTGGATTCAATATTCAAATGGATAAAGGATAATTGATATTTGATAATCCAATTGATGTCTGATATGAAACTTGATGGACCTGTTCAAATAAAAAGCCTAGAGTATGCTATCGATATTGTCATATTGTATAAAGACTTGGACTTAAAAAGGGAGTGGATAATGTCTAAACAATTACTGAGGTCTGGTACTGCTATCGGGGCATTGGTGGTAGAATCTGAGCATGCAGAGAGTAAAAAGGATTTTGTGCACAAGCTTTCAATTGCGCTAAAAGAAGCAAATGAAACCAGTTATTGGTTAATGTTGTTGTATAAGACAGACTATTTGGCAAAGCGCGATTTCTCAAAGCATAACAATAAGGTGGACGAACTGAAGCGATTGCTTATTTCGAGTATAAAAACGACTAAGGAGCGGTATCTTAAATAAGGAATTGTCAATTATCATTTATCAAATATCAATTAGAAAATGAAGCTTAACAACGATATATTAGAAGTAGAAATTGCAACTTTAGGGGCAGAATTGCAAAGCATAAAAAGCGTTACCACCGTTAAAGAATACTTGTGGCAATCAGATCCAGCTGTGTGGGCACGACAGGCGCCTTTGTTGTTTCCGGTAGTTGGGCAGTTGAAAAATGACAATTACAAAATAGGAGACGAAAAGTATACGCTTGGCAAACACGGCTTTGCGCGTGACTCTGAGTTTGAGTTAGTCAAATGGAATCCAACAGAGGCCGTTTTTTCTCTCAAGTCTTCGGCAGACACCTTTAAGTCGTACCCGTTTCATTTTGATTTCAGAGTAGGGTACAAGCTTGAGGACAATACAATTGTACAAAGCTTCGAGGTGATGAATACCGACAATCAAAACATACCTGTCAGTTTTGGCGCGCATCCAGCCTTTAACGCTGATCCGATAGAAGGTCATTACGTTGAGTTTGAAAAAGCGGAAGACCAAGAATCGGTGATTATTGAAGACGGCATTCGCGTGAATAAATCCATTCCTGTATTTAACCAGAATAAGATTCAATTAACACAATCCATATTCGACAACGATGCACTCATTTTTAGCAAGTTGAATTCAAAAAGCGTTGTATTGAAAAACAACCAACATGAAACCTTGGTAGAAGTTAAATTTGAGGGCTTTCCGTTTCTCGGTATTTGGGCCAAACCAAAAGCCAATTATGTGTGTATTGAACCATGGTGTGGAATTGCTGATCACCAAGATCACAATTTGAATATATTCGAGAAAGAAGGCATCTTGGTAATTGCTCCGGGAGGAAAGGAAAATCGAACGATGAAAATGATTTTTGGCGTCTAGCCTACAATCTTTCCAACGCTTTCACCGAAACCAACTCGTCTCGTTTCATCTTGGCAAAAAGCACGCATCGTAATGGTGTCGCCATCTAAAATGAACTTACGCGTATCGCCATTTTGCAATGGAATGTCTTTTTTACCACCCCAACTCAACTCCAACATACTGCCGTAGCTGTTTTCGTCTTTACCGCTGATGGTACCACTCGCCATAACGTCTCCAACATTCACATTACAGCCATTAACGGTGTGATGAGCCAGTTGTTGCGCCATGTTCCAGTAAATGTATTTGAAATTACTTTTACTGATGGTGGTTGGGCCACTTCCTTCAGGGATCAAATCCACCTCAAGGCTGATGTCAAAGTTTTTATCTCCTTCATATTGTAAGTATGGCAATACGGCTGGTTCTTGTTTCACACTCGCACAACGGAAAGGCTCAAGTGCCTCCATTGTTACAATCCATGGTGCCATGGTCGAGGCAAAGTTTTTGGCTAAGAAAGGCCCGAGTGGCACGTATTCCCACTTCTGAATGTCTCTTGCACTCCAGTCATTGAAGACCGTCATACCAAAAATGTGGTCTTCTGCCTGACTTACCGGAATAGCTGAGCCCAACTCTGTTTGACGCCCGACGATGAACGCCATTTCCAATTCAAAGTCTACTCGTTTACTTGGACCAAAAACTGGTTGCGTTGCATCCGGTGGAATGGTTTGTCCGTTTGGTCGTTTGATATCAGTACCACTTACTACAATAGAGCTTGCTCTTCCGTGGTATCCAACAGGAATGTGTCTCCAGTTAGGTAACAAGGCATTGGCTGGGTCTCTAAACATTTTACCTACGTTGGTAGCATGTTCGATACTGCTATAAAAATCGGTATAATCCCCAATGTGAATAGGTAAAACCATAGTGGCATTCAATCGATCCACTAAAATGGTATCTCGGTGTTTATGTAAATCAGAGTTTGAATCCGACAAAGCAGTTTGCAAGTATTGTCTTAATGCCGACCAACTCGCTTTACCAGTAGCAATAAAGTCGTTTAAAGTGGTAGCATTAAAAACAGACGCATCTATAGATAAACCATTGAACAATCCCAATTCACTAGATTTTCTCAAGTCGATCATCCAATCACCAATGGCGACACAAGGTGTTGGTTTTCCGTCGCGTTTAAATACGCCGTACGGTAGATTATGTATTGAAAAGTCGTGAAAATCAGATACGTTTAACCAGTTTTGCATGTTGCTTTTTTTGAGGCTTCGAAATTAATCATTATCCATTATCCGAGCCTATATTCGCCGCTGAAATGTATTCCCTACTTAAGAAATTTCTATTTAAACTCGACGCAGAAAAGGCCCATCACCTGACGACAAGCTTACTTCGGTTTGCACGTAAAATGGGTATTTTACGTATCATCCAAAAGCTCATGGTTGGAAAGGTGCACCACCAACCAATACAAGTTGCTGGACTAACTTTTCGCAACAAGCTAGGACTTGCTGCTGGATTTGATAAAAACGCGGAATACTTGCGTGAAATGGAGATTTTGGGTTTTGGTTCTGTGGAAATTGGCACCGTAACCCCATTGGGTCAGGAAGGCAATCCAAAGCCAAGGCTGTTTCGATTACCGAACGACACGGCACTTATTAACCGCATGGGTTTTAACAACGAAGGTGTTGAGGCTGCAGCCTTTTTATTGGAATTATACCGCCGTCAACATCCACGTAGTAAAATGATTATTGGTGGGAACATCGGCAAGAATAAAGTAACACCTAATGAAGAAGCGCACGAAGACTACCGCAAGTGTTTTGAACGCTTGTATGGATTGGTGGATTATTTTGTCGTGAACGTTAGTTCGCCGAATACCCCGAACCTTAGAGCGTTACAGGACAAAGATTCGTTGCGAGTGATCTTTCAAACCCTGAGAAATGTTGAGCCAGAGTTGATCAAACACACTGAAAAACAGCGGCCGTTATTTGTCAAGATTTCACCAGACAATTCATTTGAGCAAATCGACGATATTTTGTCGTTGGTGAAGGAATACAACCTTGCAGGCATTGTTGCTACTAACACCACCATTTCAAGAGATGATTTAGCCACTTCTTCTGACCTTGTTTCTAACATCGGAGCGGGTGGTTTAAGCGGCAAACCTGTCCAACAGCGTTCTGATGAGGTAGTTGCCTATATCCACAGCAAAGATAAGGCTATCGTGATTATTGGGGTAGGAGGTATTCAAACTGGTGAAGATGCATTACAAAAAATCAATGCTGGCGCCGACTTAGTGCAAGTGTATTCGTGCTTTATCTATGAAGGTCCGAAAATGATATCACGGATTACTCAGCGCATAGCTGAGGGAATTCTTAATGCTTAATTATTAATTTTGAATGTCTGGAGTGCACATCTGCTCATAGCAAATTCATTGGAAAATGAACATCAAAACACATCAAGTAGCTGATTTAATAATTGCTGAAGTCTCGTCCGATGAATACATCATCAACAATACAGATGACGGACTTGATTTCCTCGGTACTTTATACTTTCAGGGTTTTGATAAAGTAACTATTAATGAAACGAATGTGGTGCCGGTATTTTTTGATCTCAAAAATGGTATGGCCGGTGAGATTCTTCAGAAATTCTCAAACTACAGAGTACAGCTTGTTATAGTGGGTGACTTTTCAAAATACGAAAGTAAAAGCCTGGCTGATTTCATAAGTGAAAGTAACAAAGGCAGGCAAGTGAATTTTGTCTCGTCAATCACGGAAGCGATTGGTAGATTGTCTGCTTAATACACTAAACTTTTAGATGTAGGAAACAGGAGTAAATTTGACGAGCCAGTGTTATAAGCTTCAATTTTCCTAACTTTGAGAAGCATAGAGACCATGAAACTAAAGTTGCAATTATTCTTATTAGGATGGTTATTTCTTGGATGCCGTGATTCTGGGGAGTTTCCAAGTGCTGCCGGACCATATGTCTATTACTACATAAATAATCAAACAAGTCGAGATTTGTTTACAAGTGGGTCGTTCAACTCTGGCAACGATTTCGATACCGTAGTGCTGCCTTATGGTATGACGACAAATTTTATTTTTACCCAAGCTTACTATCCGGAATTTGGCAAACCATCTGCGAGCTTAAATCTGATAAACCTGATGGACCAAGATTCAATTAACTACAAAGTGGTTTATAGTCAAGAGCCATTAATCGATTCATTGTGGGAAACGCATGATTATGATTCAATTCCCAATTTTTCAGAAGAGCACTGGACACTAACCGTAGTTGACTCGATGCTCCAATAGCGTCGATCCAAACCAGTAATCAAGAATTAAACATTAAGAATTAAAAATTAAGAATTATTTGCCGTCCGGCAACGTAATGCCTTCCTCAACTTCCTTTTGCTCGTCGCCTTTTTTGCGTTGTTTTTCGGTGATACCGGTATATCGACGTGGGTATTTGATGATGTCATTGACCAATGAATCTAGGTCGTGGGTCGCTTTGTTAAGATTGTTCCATAAAGCATCGTCCGTGGCAAGTTTGCCTAGTGAGCCTTCCCCAGCCTGAATCGAACTTAAGGTCTTTTTGATTTCAGATATTGCGGCAGTCATCTCTGTCGAAAGTCCCTTTAAATCCATTGCAGCCAATTCTTGTGTGGTTTCATCCAAACTTGCGACAATCTCATTAATCTTTGGTGTGCTGGTTTTTAAGTCTTTGGTCATGCTTTCAATGTTTGAAAGAATCGCATCCACTTGAGCATCTTTTCCATCCAACAAAGCGTTCATCTTTACAGCAGTGGTTTTAAACGATGCCAAGGCCTCACTTAAATCTTGTAATGTCGAGTTTAAACTAACGTCTGAAATGGCAGCGTCAACGTTGCCTAGTACTTTATTTATACTTTCGGATAAAGGTGACAAAACACTGGTTAAGGCTTGCGCCATTCCAGCATCTTTTTTAGAAATCAACGTGTCACCAGTTACCGCCAAGGTTGGCAGGGCTATACTATCATGAGGAATAATGATTTCAATTGCCTTACTACCAAGTAAGTCGTTGTTCGTAATTTTTAAAGTAGAATTTTTCGGGATTTCCAATTCTTTAGGAACCTGAACACTAACGATTACTTGTCGAGATTTATAATCCATTTCTACGGAAGTGACGGTCCCAACCGATACGCCATGAAAAACGACAGGGTTGGAGCGAAACAGTCCATCAACTTTATCATAAACGGCGTAATAGGTATTGTTTTTTGAAAACAAGGTTTCGCCCTTTAAAAAATTGAATCCGAGTATCAGAACAGTGATCGCAAAAGCAGCAATTAATCCGACTTTGGTTTCGTTGGAAACTTTCATTTAATTCTTTCTATCAACTTAAAGCCCAAAGATAGGGAATCAACAGATTCAGGCTACTCTTTGACGATAATTCACATGAAATGTGGGTTACTTTTCGAGCTTCGACTTATATTCTACAACGGACTCAAAGATTGAATGGGCAATTTTATTTTGACCTGCGTCAGAAACCAAATATTGCTTTTCATCCGGATTGGTTAAAAATCCCGATTCAACAAGGATGCTTGGCATAGCTGTTTTCCATAACACTACAAATCCAGCCTCCTTTACACCAAGGTTTTTGCGGATATGCTTTTTCTCAACCGTTTTCTGGAAAGTTGAGGCAAGTGTCAAACTTTGTGTTCTATAAGCGTTTTGGTATAAGCTCAATATAATGTGACCTTCATCCGAATCAGGATCAAAGCCGCCATATTCCGCGTTCTCCTTGTAATCTTCTTCTAAGATTATGGAGTTGTTCTCTCGTTTACTGACTTCTAGGTTCCCCTGACTCTTACTCAATCCCATAACATACGTTTCAGTTCCATGAAACGTGGATTGTGCATGTGCATTACAATGCACAGAGATAAATAAGTCGGCGTTATTCTGATTGGCAATTGCTGCCCGTTGCCATAATGGAACAAATTTGTCTGTACTCCTGGTATAGATCACCTTAATGTTTGGAAGACTGTCGGTAATTTTAGCTCCAAGCTTTTTGGCAATTTTTAAGCAGATGTCTTTTTCATATACATCTTTACCATAAGAAATACATCCAGGATCATGTCCACCATGTCCTGCGTCGATAACAATCGTATTTAACGATAATTTTTGAAGGTTTAGCGGATGTGAAGTTGCCACGACCATAAAAACCATCAGAGAAGCCGATAATGCAATGCGTTTAAGCATAATGTAATTTATTAGCTGCGTTCAAAGTTATTAACTCTTTATCCACAAAATTTATTGTGTGGTATCAAGTATGGATTTAGTTAGTTTTGAACCCAACATTGAACATGATCAAATTTAAAGGTAGATATATGATTTTCAGGCGGATAGCTTCCAGAGTTATCCCTGTGATTTGTTGCCTTGTATTGTTTACTGCACAATGCCAATCTCAAGTTTTAGATTCAACACAAGTAGTTGATTCGATTTCTACCTCATTAAAACCAGGAAAAGACGGCGTAAAATCACCGGTCATGGTCGATGCTGTTGATTCCATCATTACGTCTATCAAAGACAAAAAGATGTACATGTACAAAAAGGCCGTTGTGACCTATGAGGACATGAAACTGGAAGCCGATTTTATTGAAGTTGATTTTAATACAAATGAAATTCACGCAAAAGGTTTACCCGATTCGACTGGTGAAATAGTTGGGAAGCCCATTTTTACAACAGACGGCAAGCCGTTTAACGCTGATGAAATGTGGTACAATTTCAAAACCAAAAAAGGGATTTCAACTGGAGTTGTGACCACGCAAGAAGGTGGATTAATACGTGGAGGGAAGATTTTGAAAGACTCCAACGACAATATGTTCATCAAAAATGCGACGTACACCACGTGTAATGCCGAGCACCCGCACTTTTGGATAGCAGCCAATAAGTTTAAAGTCATCCCAGAAAAGCAAGTGATTAGCGGTCCAGCCAATCTGGTTATCTCTGGAATCAATACACCTATTGTTTTACCATTTGGCTTCTTTCCGATCCAAAAGAAAAGATCCAAAGGTTTGGTAGTGGGTAGTTTCGACCAGCAAGATCGATGGGGGTATGGCTTACGTGATTTTGGTTTTTATACGCCGGTAAATGACAAGCTTGATTTACTCATTTCAGCAGATATTTACCTTAGAGGTAGCTTTGGTTTCTCGGCAAAATCCAATTATAAAAAACTGTACCGGTACAATGGCTACGCTTTAATCAAGTACAACAAGTTTATTGAAGGTGAGAAAGAAACTTCCGATTATGAAGAAGTAAACAACTACCGAATCGAGTGGATTTACCGACAAGATGCGCGTGCAAAACCTGGAAGAACTTTCTCATCGGACGTTAGATATATCACCCGTAATCAACAAAAATATGCGTCAACCGACGTAAACGAGATTGTTGCCACAACAGCAAACTCCAGTGTGGCTTACAGTAAAAGTTTTGCTAACCGAATGGTGTTTCTTACCACCAACGGTAGGATAACACAAAACTTGAGTACGGGCGATTTAGACATAGAGTTACCCGAAATGAATGTAAACGTGCAACGTATGCAGCCGTTTAAAAATATGTCTGGACCAAAAGACAAATACAAAGTCTTACGGAACTTTGGTTTCAATTATACGACGGCTTTCAGAAACAACGTCAGTGTGAATCAAGATTCCATTTTTAACAAAGCAGGCAAGCGAACTTTGGAGTTAAATCCTAGTTTTTTAGAAAGTGTTCGAAACGGTGTAAGACATTCTGCCAACTTCAATACGAGTTTTAACGTGTTAAAATATTTCAATGTGTCTCCAAATGCATCATTCACTGATTTTTGGTATTTCAAAACAACTGAGAAACTATGGGAGAACGACACCCTACTCGAGGAAGACGTTAAAGGATTCTCAAGAGCTGCGGCCTATTCAGCAGGTTTTCAGGTGAACACTGTAATATATGGTACCAAGTCTTTTAAAGGACGGGTGCAGGCTGTGAGACACATCATACGTCCAACGGTAGGCATGAGTTGGTCACCAGATTACCAGAAATCGTCGAACAGCGGATTCCGATTTGTGCAAACAGATACCAGTGGTACGATTTCTCCATACTCAATTTATGAAAACGGCATTTACAGCGGACCGTCAGGAACTGGAAATGGGTCGATTGATTTTTCGGTAAACAACAACTTAGAAATGAAGTTGTTAACGCCAAACGATACCAGTAATGGGGGCGTAAAAAAGGTAAAAATCATCGAAAGTTTTAACTTTAGTAGTCGATACAACATGTTTGCGGATTCACTAAAATTGAGACCAATCAACATCACAGCTTTTACCACCTTGTTTAACAAACTAAGAGTTAATTTTTCAACCCGTGTAGATCCATATCAATACGCCTTTGATTCTTCATCCAATCGCTATACCTCTATAGATAAGTTCACAATAGCTGAAGGGAAACTAGGTGAGCTACGGTCGGGTTCCATACAATTGTCAACCAGTTTAAATCCTGATGCGCTGAAAAGACGTTCGAATAACGATGAAGGTGAGTTTGTTTCAGGAATGGACTACTTTATGGATTTTAGTATCCCATGGGATTTGAGTCTTAACTTTAGTAGCCAGTTTAATCGAAGTGTTGGTGAAACAGAACGCACAAGTGACCAAACGTTAATGTTCAGCGGTAACGTAAAACTTACAGAGTATTGGAAGATTGGTTTTAGATCTGGTTATAGTTTTACCACTGGTCAACCTGGAATTACGAGTATCGACTTTGCAAGAGACTTGCATTGTTGGGTGTTTAATTTTCATTGGATTCCTGTAGGAACCTATCGGCAATTCAACTTTGAGTTAAAAGTGAAAGCAGCCATGTTGAAAGACTTGAAAATTAAGAGAAGAGATACCTGGCAGAATCCAAACTTTTAGCGCTGGAAAGGATCTATCTCACTACCCACTGATGTATTGTCCGTAGGTTGTTTGTACTTGTCACAATCCAATTCAATCGTAAATTCAATTTCAGGTTTGTTGAAATCGTTTTTGTTGATGCTAATTTTTGAATCCTTTTTAATGGATTGCATAAACAAACCAAAAATAGGCAAAGCCATGTTCGCACCTTGACCTAATGATGTTGAACGGAAATGCACTTGTCGGTCTTCTGCACCAACCCAACATCCTCCTACTAAGTCAGGTGAAATGCCCATAAACCAACCATCAGAGTTGTTTTGCGTCGTTCCTGTCTTACCGCCTACTGGGAAGCCAATACCATATCGCGTACGTAATCTAGTAGCTGTACCGCCTTCTGGTATTTTTTGAAGCATTTTACACATCACATAAGCAGTTTGAATGTTCATCGCTTCTTCTGTTTTGGGTATAAACTCAGCCAAAACGTTGCCATGTTTGTCTTCAATACGCGTGATAAAAATAGGTTCAGTCCAAACGCCATTATTGGCAAAAGCACTGTACGCCCCAACCATTTCATAAACGGAGATGTCCATCGTTCCTAAACAAATAGAAGGGTAAGGCATAAACTTCTTTGTGTCGATGCCGAGTTTGTCGCTAAAGTCTTTCACCTTAAGCGGTGAATTTGGCTCCATACGCTTCATCACACGCGCAGTCATGGTGTTATGCGAATGTTTCAATCCTTCATAAATCGGCAAAGGATCCGCCTTTGGTTTGCTGGAGTTTTGTGGTGTCCACGTACTTCCGTCTTCCGACTCAAACGTCACTGGACCACTCGAAATCAGCTCACAAGGTTGAATGATTTGATCTTCAATCGCTCTTGCATAGACGATTGGTTTGAAAGTCGAACCAACTTGTCGGGTCGACCATTTGTTGACATGGTCATACTGGAAATGAGCAAAGTCAATACCACCAACCCACGCTTTGATATACCCATTTTTTGGGTCCATCGCCATAAAGCCAGTGTGTAGTATCTGTTTGTAATATTTTAAAGAGTCGATGGGCGACATCGTAGTGTCGATTGTTCCCTTGCATGAAAAAATCCGCATAGGAACGGCCGTTTTCATTTTAATATCAATTTCGGCATCGGAAAGACCTTCTTTTTTGGCCAACTTATATTGTTGTGTGTTTTTTAAATGCTTGGGAATATAGTTTTTGTCCTCATTCCAAGCATTCTCCTCATCGCGCCACGGCATAGTCTTGGTGCGCTTTATCTCGCCATAAAGTTGTTCTTGCAAACTCGACATGTGCTTCTCGACAGCGTCTTCCGCATATTGCTGCATTCGACTATCAATAGTGGTATAGACTTTTAATCCATCCGAGTAAATGTTGAACCCGTTTTTCTTACACCATCTTTTCATAAACTGATGTACTTGCTCACGGAGATATGTAGCCATGCCTCGGTTGTGAGATGAGAAATTGTAGTCCAATACGAGTTCCAAGCTTTTAATGCTATCACACTGAATTTCAGCTAGGTAGTCGTATTTTTCCATCTGGTTTAACACGACGTTACGCACGTGTTTTGCGTTGTTTGGATTCCGGTATGGGTCGTATTTAGAAGGCGCTCGTAGCATGCCCACCAATACCGCAGCTTCTTCGATATTTAAGGAAGCTACTGGCTTGTTAAAAAACGTTTTGGCAGCTGATTTAATCCCGGAACTATTCCCCCAACGCACCGTATTGAAATATAAGGTGATGATTTCATGTTTGGTGTATTCCCGTTCAAGTTTAACGGCGATAATCCATTCCTTAAACTTCATCAGTACACGTTGTATTTTGTTTTTTGACTCTAAGTCGTGGAACAGATTTTTCGCCAATTGTTGACTAATCGTACTTCCTCCTCCGTCGCGACCAAGTTTCGATACTGCACGTATAAGTGCCTTGATGTCAATACCACTGTGTTTGTAAAATCTAGCATCTTCAGTAGCTACAAGTGCGTTTACCATGTACTCTGGTAAATCGTTGTATTCTATGTTCGTTCTATTTTCTAAACGGTATAATTTGCCGAGTAACTCGTTGTCGTCAGAGTATATTTCGGTAGCCAATGTTGTGTTTGGATTGGCAACTTCATTTACGTCAGGCATATAACCCCACCAGCCCCAACTCACGGTAAACATGAAAAGGATGAATGCGCCTAAGCCAATGAAATAGTATTTCCACAACAGGCGAGGAATGTTTCGCTTCCCTGTTTTTTTGGATGTCTTTTTGCCGAACATGTTACTGAATATAGTTTCTTACAAAAAACAACGTGTATGCATCTGCGTTGTTATCGACAAGCAAAGTACGAAAATTACTTTGAGAGATAATATATAAGTCGTACGCCCGAATACCTACTTCCTTAAAAAACTTGTCTTTTTTAATAAACTCCAAGTAGTATGATTCAGCCTTGTCTTTGTCCGCAAAGCTTTGTGCAGCAATCACATTTTTATCTCCAACGATATACGTGTTGATTTTAATATTTTCCAATCCGTGTTGTTCACGGTTGTAATCGCTGAAACCTGCAAGGATATCTGTCGTATTGCCACCGTCATAAATCACGATAAAATAGTGTTCTTCACCCGGATTGAATTTGTATTTCTGTGATTCTTCTTCATTCACATCAACATTGTCCTTTTCTCTTAGGTACTGCAAATTGTAACTGGCTTCATTGGCAATCCGCGTTCCAGGATATTGGTCTACAATGCGTTGCAATTCAGTCATATAGGCATCTTTGCCTTTGGTGCGACCAAATATTAAAGCCTGTAAGTAATCGAATTTCGCTTGAAGGCTGTTACCGGCATATTTTTCTGTGACCTCTTGTTTAATGGCTAAGGCTTTCTCATAATCTGCATTCAAGTAAGCCGTATAGGCAGCATCATATAAATTCGAAACTTCATTGTTTCCCCCCAGTTGTTCCGCCAATTCTCGATTGTTTAAAACGAGGTTAAACGGACTCTTTGGATATTTTTTATCCAATAGTTTCGAATATTTATCGGCTTCATCATTAGCCCCTAATTCTGTTGCAATCTTGTTAAGGATGAAATACGTTTCAGGTTCATTTACGCCTTCAGGGAATCTGTTCAGAGAAGACAATAAATACGTTTTGGCTTTCGGATATTCCTTCAAATCCTCAAAATATATTTTCCCTGTGTTAAACAAGGCCATTTCAATTTTGCTCAAAGCTGCCAATTTCGCTTCAGCTGAAAACGGAATGTTTTTGTAATACTTCTTCAGATCTTCCGACACATTTTTAATAACATCTTGGGCATCCGAATCTTGGTCTGGATCATAGATGTCTTTTGTCTTGTCAGCAACCTTATCAGGGTCTTTGGTTTGGTCATCGACCTTATTCAACGTGGCCTGCATACTCACATACCGCCACAAATCTGTTTTGGGTCGATTGCCCCATTGACGTTTGAAATCATTTGATCCTCGCGCAACTGCAGAAGTGTTATAGAAGTACCAAGTGCCTCCAGCAACAGGAGTGGTGGTGACTTTATTGGGCTGACCAAATGGGTCGAAGTCATCAATTATCGGTTTGTTTTGATTTGCCTTTTCTTTAGCGATTTGTGCTTGCCTCAGTTCCTCTGCTTGTTGTGCAGCAATTTTTTTATCTAATTCTGGTTTAGGTAATTCCGATAATTTTAACAAACTGTCCATGGTATACACCATAACCAAGTTTTCAATTAAGTCGGTAAGGACAATCTGTTTTGCTTTGATGTTTTCATAGTCAGAACGTGTATTCGACATAAACATGGCCGTGCTATCAAAATACTTTTGCGACTTTTCATAGTCCTTTTGTTCAAAGTAAATTTTGGCTAGAGCCAGATAACTATTCGCTTTTTGGTCCTTGTTTTTTACACTCGATTGTGCAGACATCGCATAGTACGCGATAGCCTCATTCATGTTGCCAGCCTGTACCTCTAAGTTTGCCAACTCAAAATAGATTTGATCATAGTAGTCGATGTTTTTATCATCAGCCAACATCTTTTTCAAATACTTGCGCGGCGTTCTTAAAGACTTTTCCTCACTCAAGCCAATGGTTTTGATTAGACCTAAGTTTGATTGAAAAGCCAGTACGTACGGAGGGTTTAGTTTGATGGTTTTAATGAAATGTCCTTTGGACTTTTCACTTTCTTTGTTTTTGAGATAAAGTTGAGCAAGTATGAAGTTGTATCTCGACTTTTCGTCGCGCTTTCGCGTTAGTTTTAATGCACCCTCAAGTGCATCAATTGCCTGTAAGTATTTTTCTTGCTGAATGTATATTTCTGCCGAGATGGCTAAAAAGTCCTTCTGTAATCTACTTGGAAATTCACCTTCTTTCTTAACCACGCTCATGATGGCTTCTGCATCATAAAACTTCTCTTGAGCGATGTAAGACATGAGAATACCAAGTTTTGCGTCGTACTTACGCTCGCCATTTGGAAACTGGTTTGCAACGTATTGATAGGTTTCAATCGCTGTGAACAATTCGTTTTGAAATAGATACGATTGACCTATTAAATACCAAGCGTCATCCACCCATTTGCTCTTTGGGTGTTTTTTAATGACCCCAGAACACTTTTTATATACCTCTTCTAAATTCGGTTTTTGTGCGATGCGTTGTTCGGCCGTGCCATATGGAAAAACCCGTAAGATTTCATTAAAGTCATCGACGTTCTGTGACTTCAACGTTTCTTTGGTTTCCATCAATTGAACCTTAGCCAAATACAGTCCATTGAAACGGGCATTCATGTCATGCCAATTCCTTTTTAACCAACTGTCGTTGTTAGATTGCGCGAAGGCGGATACCTGAATCAGTATCAGAAGGGATAAACCAAGCGCTTTTTTAGGTGCAATTAATGTCACGATTCAAATTAATATTGGTATTAGTTATAACTTTGAATCTGCAATAATATTTTATAACTGGGTAATTTTAGTATTGGAGTTCCCACAATTAAAATGAAAGTATCTCGAATAAAGGAATTTTTAACCAAAAAACTGCGGAATCGGTACCGCTTAATCATACGAAATGACGTCAATTTAGAAGAGCGTGTTTCGATGGTGCTCACCCCATTAAATGTGGTTCTGTTGTTGAGTGGTTTACTCGTAGTTTTTTCTGCTATTGCGATTTTCTTATTGCCTATTACGCCATTACGTTATTTGATGCCTGGAGGAGGGGAAATTAATCCGCGACATTTTAACGCCATGCAGCAACGATTGGATTCGTTTGAACGTGTAATGGATTTGCAGACTGAAAGGGATTCTAACTTATATCGCATTTTGATGGGAATGGATACGTTACCTGCTTCGTTTAATGATAAAAAGCTACCTCCCAAGGTGCAAGAAGGTTGGACTTTCTTTCCAACTGCCTCTGCTCAAGCGGTGCCAAGTGGACAGCAAACAGCCAATTCTGCGACAGAAAAAACGGTAATAGAACAACCACTTAAAAGCGTCTATTCGTTTTATACACCATTAAAAGGCGTGATTACCGATACGTTTAATGTAAGAAACAAACATACCGCCATAGATATTTCATCGTATCCAAATGCTGCCGTCAAAGCGACTTTGGATGGAACAGTAGTGCTTAGTTCTTGGACACCAGAAACCGGGCACGTGATGATATTGCAGCACACCGATAATTTTATTTCAGTCTATAAACACAATGCCGTGTTATTGAAAAAACAAGGCGCTCGTGTTCGAGTGGGAGAGGTTATCGCGTTAATGGGGAACAGTGGAGAGCTTACTTCTGGTCCGCATTTGCATTTTGAATTGTGGCACAACGGCAGTGCTGTAAACCCAACAGACTATATTAAATTTTAGAATCACCATATTTGCATTATGTTATCAAATAAAAAGAAAGAAACACAAGTATCTCCAAACGGATCAATCAATGTGATCGGTTCTGATACCGTTATTGAAGGCAACATTACTTCAAATGGCGACGTACGTATTGATGGCACCTTAGTAGGATCTGTCAAAACCTCATCTAAACTTGTTTTAGGTATATCAGGTAAAATAGAAGGAGATGTGAATGCCAAATCTGCTGACATTAGCGGTAAGATTTCTGGTAACGCACATGTTTCGGAAATTCTGTATTTGAAATCGACGTCAAGAATCGTAGGCGACATACATACCAATAAACTTGTGGTTGAATCTGGTGGAGAATTCAATGGCAAGTGTGAGATGGGTAAAACTGCGATACCAATAGATTCTGCAAAACAAACCAAAGGCGCTATTGGACAATAAAGTCGGGCAAAACGTATTAAAATATTCTGGACTCGCTTTCCAGATTGTGGCCACAATACTCATTTTGGTATATGCTGGCGGGAAACTCGACACGTATCTTGAAAATACGACGCCTTGGTTTACCTTACTTGGTTCTGTGTTAGGTGTAGTCGGATCGATGGTGTATTTAATTGTGAAAGTGTCAAAAAACAAATAAGCTTTCTTCAAATATTTTCTGATATTAATTGGCATATCCCTACAATAAGTTCACCTTTGCGGCTGAATTTGTAGTCAGTGAAATCATACCTCATTAGATTGATAATTATGGCGGCGGTAGTCGCAGGATTAATGCAGTTAATTCACAGTGCATTTAGTCTTTCAGTTGCGACTTGGAGCTGGGCGGCTTTTGGTTTCTTTTTTACCTTAAATCTACTGATTCATTTTCTCTCAGAAAGCATGCTGAAATCCAGCCAAAAATCGTTCTTAACATTTATGTATGGAAGCATCGCAATGAGATTTATTTTTAGCATATTTTTCATAGTTATTTACCTGATGGTCAATGAGGTAAGGGATAAAATAGTCATAGTGAATTTTCTATTTCTATATTTATTATTCACAACTTTTGAATTATATCATTTAGTTACTAAATTGCGCACCGAAAAATAAGGAGCTATTGATGTTTCAAACCACTGAAAATAAGGAAGTTACGAAAGTGTTTGGATTAAGAAAAATCTTATTGTTTGGCCTGTTTTTCTGTTTTGCAGCTGCGTTTGCAGTGGCTGAACACGAAGAATCGCATGAAGAACATGCTGAGAAGGAAGAATTTGATGCAGGTAAGATGATTATGCATCACATTGCTGATGCGCACGAGATTCACTTTTTCACCTTAAATGAAGGTAAAGAAAATGAATGGCATGCAACAATTCCTTTGCCTATTATTTTAATTGGAGATGGTGGTGTTAAGCTTATGAGCTCATCGCACTTTTACCACGGAGAAGAAATTCATCTTGATGAAGGTCATGCATATGCGTATGGTGACTATGTTATGATTGATGAAGTAATTTATAATAAAGATGCTTCGGGAGATCACGGAATTGCTCGTGACTCAGAAGGGTCAATAACCAATTCAAAACCTTTGGACATGTCGATCACTAAAACAGTGGTTGGTTTGTTCCTTTCAGTATTTATCCTTCTTTGGATATTCATATCTGTAGGTAAAGCATACAAAAAGAGAGGCCACACGCAAGCACCAAAAGGATTGCAAGCGCTTATCGAACCTCTTGTTGAATTTGCACATGAGCAAATCATTATTCCATCGGTCGGTAGCAAAGAGAAGGCTGCTAAGTTTACACCGTTCTTATTGTCAGTATTTTTCTTCATCTGGATAGCCAACTTGTTAGGCTTGATGAGTTTTCTTGGAGGATACAACGTAATGGGATCTATGAGTGTGACTTTGGTATTGGCATTCTTTGTCTTTGTGATTACCAACATCAACGGAAACAAACATTACTGGAAACACATTTTTGCGCCGGAAGGAGTGCCATTTGCTATTAAGCTGATACTGGTGCCAATCGAAGCATTACAAATTTTAATTAAACCATTGGTCTTGATGGTACGTTTGACAGCGAACATCACAGCGGGACACATTATCATATTAGCCTTTACTGCGTTGATTTTTATCTTCGGACAAAGTAGTGCAGTAGCGGGGTATGGAGTAGGTGTTGGATCTTTGGTATTTATGGTATTTATGTTCTTTATTGAATTGTTGGTTGCCTTCTTACAAGCCTATGTATTTACATTACTATCGGCCTTGTACTTTGGTTCAGCAGTTGAAGACGGACATCATTAACAAGCAAATTTTTATTTAATACAATACAAATTTTTATTTCAAAATGGAATTACTTACAGTTTTATTACAAGAGTTGGCTTCAGCCGCTCCAGGTTGGGCAGGCGTAGGAGCTGGTATCGCAGCAGTTGGTGCTGGTATCGGTATTGGTAGAATCGGGGGCTCAGCTCTTGAATCTATTGCGCGTCAACCAGAAGTGTTGGGAGACATTAGAGCAAACATGATTTTGGCTGCTGCACTTATTGAAGGTGTTGCGCTTTTCGCCGTGATCGTTTGCTTACTTGTTATCATTTAGGTTAAACTAGAAAAATACTATACTGGGGCCGATAGTCGGCTCCAGGTTTTTTTCTTGTTTTAAACGAATTAAATTAAGCATTTATGATTCTTCTAAATTTATTAGCAGCTCCTTTGGGTCTTATTATCTGGACCTCTTTGGCATTCATTATTGTATTAGTGCTTCTTAAAAAGTTGGCTTGGAAGCCGATTTTGAACACATTACAAGAACGAAATGATTTTATCGATAAATCGTTAAAGTCTGCTGAAGAAGCGAAAGTTCAAATGAGTCAGTTAAAATCAGACAATGAGAAATTATTGGCTGAAGCGAGAGTTGAGCGCGAAAAAATGCTCAAGGAAGCTCGCGAAACGAAAGAAAGCATTATTGCTGAAGCAAAGAAAACGGCTTCTGCAGAAGGAGAGCGATTGGTAAACAGCGCACGTGAAGAGATTGAAAAAGAGAAAGCGAAAGCAATGTCTGATATCAAAACTCAAGTAGCTGCATTGTCTATTGATATTGCTGAGAAAGTGCTTCGTTCAGAATTGTCTAACAAAGACAAGCAAGCTGAAATTGTTGAAGAACACTTGAAACAATCTCAATTATCGTAATATGTCGAGTAGAGTAGCAACACGATACGCAAAATCACTCATTGACTTAGCAAAAGCTCAGTCGATAGACGGCAAAGTGTATGAGGAGATGGAGGCTTTTGGCAACCTAGCTCAGGCTAGTGCTGATTTAAGAAGCTTGTTGTCGAATCCTGTCGTTTCTGCAAAAGACAAGCTTGTTGTTTTAAACAGAGTATTCGAAGATTCAACAGATTTGACGAAAAGCTTTGTGTCGATGGTAGTAGACCGAAAACGTGAATCGGAGCTTGCTAGCATTGCAAAAGTGTACATCCAAATGTATGATGAAGCGCAAGGAGTAGTAAGGGTTTCTGTGAAATCTGCCATTGCTCTTGACGAGAAATCATTAGGTGATGTAAAGCGATATTTAAAAGGCTTGGTAAAGCAAGAAGAACTGCAAATTGAAAACATCATCGATTCTTCCGTAATTGGAGGCATGGTGATTCAGTTTGACGACAAATTGCTTGACTTAAGCATCGCAAAAGAATTAAAAGAAATTAGAAAGCAATTAATTTATAATTAATAGGTTATGGCTCAGATCAGACCAGATGAAGTTTCATCGATCATTAAAGAACAGTTATCACATGTTCAAACCGCTGCCCAATTAGAAGAAATTGGTACAGTGTTACAAGTGGGTGATGGTATTGCCCGTATCCATGGTTTAACAAACGTTAAATCAGGAGAGCTTATTGAATTCGACAATGGTATCAATGCAATCGTATTGAACCTTGAAGAAGACAACGTCGGAGCAGTTTTACTTGGTGCCTCTTCAGAAATTAGAGAAGGTGACAACGTTAAACGTACAAACCGAATTGCGTCAATCAAGGTTGGAGAAGGAATGCTTGGACGTGTTGTTGACACACTTGGTAAGCCTCTTGACGGAAAAGGAGAAATCACTGGTGACTTGTACGAAATGCCTTTGGAGCGTAAAGCACCTGGTGTTATCTACAGAGAGCCTGTAACAGAACCACTTCAAACTGGATTGAAAGCGATTGACGCGATGATTCCAATTGGTAGAGGTCAGCGTGAGTTGATTATTGGTGACAGACAGACTGGTAAAACAGCTGTTGCGATTGATACTATTATCAACCAAAAAGAATTTTACGACAAAGGAGAACCTGTATATTGTATTTACGTAGCTTGTGGACAGAAGTCTTCAACGGTAAAGCAAGTGGTTAAAGCACTAGAAGAAAAAGGTGCAATGGCCTACACAACAGTAGTTTCTTCAAGTGCTGCGGATCCAGCACCGATGCAGTTTTACGCGCCAATGGCGGGTGCTGCAATTGGTGAGTTTTTTAGAGACACTGGCCGACCAGCCTTGATTATCTATGATGATTTGTCGAAACAAGCAGTAGCATATCGTGAGGTATCCTTGCTTCTTAAACGTCCTCCAGGACGTGAGGCATACCCAGGTGACGTTTTCTACTTGCACTCAAGATTATTAGAAAGAGCAGCAAAAATCAACAGCTCTGATGAGATTGCAGCTCAAATGAATGATTTACCAGACAACTTGAAGCCTCTTGTAAAAGGTGGTGGATCTTTGACTGCATTACCGATTATTGAAACACAAGCAGGTGACGTATCTGCCTATATTCCAACCAACGTAATTTCGATTACTGATGGTCAGATTTTCTTGGAAAGTGATTTGTTTAACTCTGGTGTGCGTCCAGCGATTAACGTAGGTATCTCGGTATCACGTGTTGGGGGTTCTGCTCAGATCAAGTCAATGAAAAAGACTTCTGGTACGTTGAAACTAGATCAAGCACAATACAGAGAATTAGAAGCCTTCGCTAAATTCGGTTCGGATTTAGACGCGGCAACTAAAGCAGTATTGGACAAAGGTTCAAGAAACGTGGAAGTGTTAAAGCAAGGACAATATTCACCATTATCTGTTGGACAACAAGTAGCTATTATCTACTTAGGTACCAAAGGATTGTTGAAGAATGTACCTGTAAATAAAGTAAGAGCTTTCGAAGCGGAATACTTAGAAACTTTAGCGAAGAAAAGTCCTGATACATTAGCACAACTAAGTGCTGGTAAATTAAGTGACGAAATCACTGGAGCGTTAGAAACTATTGGTGCTGAAGTAGCTAAAAACTTCGCAGGATAATTTAAAACAAAAGCATTATGCCTAACTTAAAAGAGGTACGGAATAGGATAACATCAACCCAATCGACGCAGCAGATTACCAAAGCCATGAAATTGGTTTCGGCAACTAAACTGCGTAAAGCACAAACGGCTATCACTAAAATGAGACCGTATGCTGAGAAGTTGAATGAGATTCTTGTAAATCTGGGAGATAGTGCGAAAGACGACGACGGCTTAAAAGCGTATTTTGAATACCGAGAGCCTAAAAAGGCATTAGTTGTTGTTGTATCCTCAGATCGTGGATTGTGCGGTGCGTTTAACTCAAACATTATCAAAGCAACCAAGAAATTGGTTCAAGAGAATTACGAGGCAAACGGAATCGAATTTGAATTAATGTTTATTGGTAAAAAAGCGTACGACCCTTTCAAAAGAGGAGATTACAACTTGAACACCAAGAACATGGCTCACTTATTAACGATTGATGCAGAAAGCACTTTTGAAGTAGCTGAAGGCATTATTCAACGTTACAAAAGCGGTGAGTTCGATGAAGTTCGTGTGATTTACAACGAGTTCAAGAATGCTGCTACACAATACGTTAGAGTTGAGAAAATGCTTCCTGTAGAAATGGAAAAGTTTGAAGCAAAAGGTGCTAAACCAACGGTTACAGACTACATCTTCGAACCTGGGAAAGCAGAGATTTTATACGATTTAGTTCCTAGAGCGGTCAAAACACAATTGTTTAAAGCGTGTTTAGATTCATTGGCCTCTGAACATGGTGCCCGTATGGTATCTATGGATAAGGCAACTGAAAACGCTGGTGAACTTATAGAGAAGTTGAAATTGAAATACAACCAAGCACGACAAGCGGCAATTACCGGCGAGATTTTAGAGATCGTTGGTGGAGCAGCTGCATTGGAGGCTTAGTACGAATACAAACTTTACAAAAGAGCCGTACAGCAATGTATGGCTCTTTTTTTTTACCAAACATGCAATACTCCCGAGTACACGTGTTTGGTTCCATCTATTGCGATGATGTCTATATTCATCAAATACACACCTGGAAACAAGTCTTTGTTGATGAGGTTGTTTTTGTCTTTCGACTCAACCACCATTACCCCAAATCGGTCGTATAAGCTTAACTCAATACTTTGAATATTGTGGTTTGGCACAACGTTAAAAGATTCGTTGATGCCGTCGTTGTTAGGACTGTAGGTGTTTGGGATGTAGAATTCATACTCTCCAGATACAGTAGCCATGTTCTCTGTAGTGTCTAAACAACCTTCCTCAGATTCGATAATCAAACGGATGACATGTTCTCCGTTCTGGGTAAATAAGTGTATAAATGAACCATCGTTTTGCTCCATCTCCGCATTGTCGATCGTCCAGAAATTACGCATATTGCGTATAGACGTATTGGTTATTTCCACTTCGAAACCATCAGATTCTTTAACCTCAAATGACGCTTCTGGTTGTTCGTATACATCAATATCTACATAAGATGTGTCCACGCAAATTCCATTGCTCTCAACAATGAAAGCCACCTGCTTTTTCCCAGCTGTGGTATATGCATGAACCACACTATCTGTATAAAAAGACTGACCGTCAATCAACCAATTGTATGATTTATAATCACCAGTTATGGAAGAGTTGAAGGTGAATTCTGCGTTTGGTAGGCAGCCGCTTACCGTATTGGGTAAGATTGTCCCTTTGGGAGCTTCAATCACGTTTATGTTGACTGATAGTGTATCGCTGATGCAACCTTGACTGAACATAACAAATTTAACATTGTATTGTCCAGAGTCAGAATAACGGTGCGTATTTTGGGATCCATCGGATGAGAAAAAACTGTTGCCATCACCATAGTCCCAGTAGCTGGAATCTAAATCAAAGTCAAATTCAACATTGGTCTTTATAGTGACATTCAATGCTTCTTTAGGACAAATGTTGTTTGCATGCACAACCATATTCGGCTTAGGTTTTGCCCCAACGTAAATCGTTACTTTACTAGAATCTGTACATTCATAATGTCTCGCAGTTACGGTAACGTCGTATTTGCCTTTGGTATATGCATGTGAGCTGTAAGGTAATATTGGGTTGGCTGTAGCCGTAGTTTGGTCGCCATAATTCCAGTGAATTTCTTGCGTTCCTCCTGTTCCGTTGCTGTGGGTTAATTGGTAATTGAAATCAACTGTAGCGATTGAATCACAGTAAATCGAATCCATAGGAAGAAATTGAATCGACGGTGTTGTAAGGATGTCGTAATACGCAGTATCTGTATGCACAACACATCCTAAATCAGTCTTTTGTTTGAAATAGACATAATCTTGATGCTTTAAGCTGTCTGTGCTATACACGATATCAGGTCCACCGATTATTTTATTACCATTCAGGTAAACCACATTTTCGGAGAAATAGGCAGAAGGTTTTGCTGTAATGGTGCTTCCGTAACACGCAACGACATCTGAACTTATGACACTAGCGCGTTTGACTGTTTCTATTGTAATGGCAGGAGAATAGGCGGCTTGGAACATGTCGGTTGCTGTTTGCGTAGATCTAATCCTAAATCTATAATTGGTAGCAGTTGTATCAGTTTCTGAAATCACATACGAGAAACTTCCGGTCGTTTGAGAAGAGATTAGGCTATCAACAGGTGTAAAACTTGAAAAGGCACCAGATCCATCAGTCAATTCAAGAATAAATTGATTGCTTGCGTCTGGTGTAAACCACGTTTTAAATGGAATCAGAATCGTATCTGAATTACAATATAGGTTTCGGAAGCCATCGCTAAATTCTATAGGCGATTTGAAATGATTTGTTTGGTATTCTGTAAGAACAACATCTTCAGTGTCGAAATAGAGGCCTACTCTGTTCTGAACAAGCGTATCAACGAATATGTCTTTTTTAAGGGCAATACTAAAAGTCACACTGCCAATGCTCCCTGGTTCGTCGATAGATTTTGGTGGTAGATGTATGCCATTAAACTCAAACCAAAGGTGGTTCCCTTCTAAAATGTAGGCAAACTCGTGGCTACTTCTGTGGACTTGCAAAGTCGACAAATCAAATAAGTCCGATAGTGTGTCTCTTACAACCACATCGATGGCCGACGCTGTTCCTTCGTTTTGAAATTCTACCGTATACGTTAAGCGTCTATCTGTAACCGTGAAAATGCTATCTGGGTAAGCGGTTTTGATATTTGGGTCGTATGGCGCAACCACAACTAACACCGCTGTGTCTGCGTTGTTGGTTCTATTCCCATCATTTTTAGTAGACGAAGAATCACTCGAAGCGATGAAGGAAATTTTATTACCAACTGAAAGTCCTTTTGTCGCCAAATACAATGACAAACGATGATTTACGTTTGGTAAAAGGTTGTACACCGTTGTTTGATAGGTCCCAGATCCCAATGAAGTCCAAGATTTGTGACTCTTAGATAAAGTCGCAATATTGTTTGCGGTTTCAACAGTGATGACAGCGCTATCAATAACGGATATGCCTTTGTTGCTCACCACTAAGTTGGCGTAACAATCTGTTCCTTTTCTAACAGTTGTGCCTGAACTAAAGCCCAGTTTGACATCAAGGTCTGTAATGGTTTTATGGTAGTTAATAAAGGTATCGATGTGCTTTGTTTCATTTGCGGAGAGCGAAATAGAAATGGATTTTGTACATCTGTTTTTCCAGATACTCGTGTCGTTAACGAGGGAAATCGCGTACTTACCCGAATCTAAATTAAACAAATAGTAACCATCCTTATCTGTAGTCACGTAGTGATTACCAGGCTGTGCGACTACCATTTGACCTCGAATTGGTTTTGAACTAGAATCTATCTTACAAGACGTGCCACCAGTATACACGTAGCCAGCAATACCATCTTTTAGTTTTGAGTAAAACACAATGTCATGAATCGAATCTTTCTGAATTTGTATTGTGTCAGAAGCGCACTGGTCTACATACCACGGACTTGGCATTAATGAAGCGACAGTAGTTCCTGTATCCACACAAAATGCAAAACCCCCATTTGACTCTGTGTATTGATAATACCCTTGATTCGAAAAGCCTACTTTCCGAATGTGCCGTAAACTATCTTCCCCCGTGTTTTGGGTGCAATTGCTATTGATGTCGTTTAGCGTGAATCCATGCACTTTCCCAGTAGCGTTTGTTGTGTCAAACTGTAATCTGTAAACGTAAGTGGATACCGCATTTAAAGGGCACGCATTGTCACGTATCGTAATAGGAAATACGAGAGGGTGTTGTGTTAACTTGGTTAAATCGACCTTTGCTATATCTAAACATATTTCAGCAGCGGGGTTGGTGTCTGTGGGATTAAGAATGTGGAAAGTAACACCATAAGGTAGTGTTGGAGGTACGAATGAAACGGTATCCGCAGGAGGTGCCGCAAATGGAGGTGGAGGGACTAAAACCTTATCGTACGTTTGTATCGTAAAGCAATATTCTTCCATGCATGGCGTCAGCTTTATAGTCTGTATTTTTTCACCTTTAATAATTGGCGGATTGTTTCCAGGGCATAGTGTCGTGATGTATTGCATGTCACGTCTCGTTATGCCAATCTTTCTATAAGTACCAGCTGAATCCTTGCGCCACTCTGTAATTTCCAACACGGCAACAGTGATTTCGTCACACTTTGTAGGTGTCCAAATCATTGACCCATTGGCTTCATCTAAATAGATACCAATTGGAGGAGTTGCATTTGGATTGTTGTAAGGATACTTTAAAGTCCCGGGGTAATATACTTGAAAAGGCTGCTCAAAAGTATAATTACCACTGTACGAGATTTTATTGTTATATCCTCTCAATGGATTTGCAAACGAATAGGATAAAGAATCAAAGTCTGTTAGATCGAAACCACCAACCGAAGAATAACTAGGTTGGTTGCAACACAACTGTCCAATTGGAGGATATAAAAACTGTGGAGAATTGTTAACCGGAGCCTCACACAGATTAATCAAAGCATAGGTATAGAAATTCTGATTTGCAGCACCAGTGTTGATGTTACTATTGCGACAGCATTGACCTGTCTCTAACCGTATTTCACATGTTCCATTGGAAAGTAAATTACTGTAAGGTGCTTTTTTGAAATCTACACTAACTGTATAAGTGTGCGCTTCAATGCCATCACCCGTTCTACTAGTGTTTGAAGGATAACACCTTGCACTTGCTGATTTACATAAAGGTGTTACCTCTTTGATGGATTCAAGATTCAAGGATACGCCAACCTTTGTTCCAGTTTGTTGCGAAATAAACTGAGTGTTAGAACTTGGGTTGCTAACTGGAACTCCACCACAATAACGATAGTAAACTAATTTAAACGTATACGCATATGCCGAATCACAGGTATAGGTAATATCGGCCCCCATAACGTGGGTAGCATATGACTTGCTTCCAATACCTAGGCATATTACGGTGATTAACAAACAAAGAAACTTTTTCATGATGTGGTTTTACCTTACGCAAATTCGGTAAATTTTGACTCGAATCCTAGCAGCACACTTTGTCATAATTTCCACGTGACACAATAATTACATTCTAAAAAACGCTATTACTAATACCCTATTGAATTGAAATTGAAATGTTTAGATTGTTGTCCTGTATGGTTTTGGTCTGCCTAGGTGTCACCTCCTATGGACAAATCATCGTAGTTACCGATACGGTACCTCAAGAACACAGCCTTCAAGAAACACGTAGTACCCAAGTGCTTGAGCTTAAAATGCAACAGTTAGAACTCAATAGAAAAATAGAGTTATTGCAGCGAGACACAACAGATCTAAACAAAGAAATTAATCTTCTAAAAAAAGAAAACACAGAGTTAGGGAATGAACTCAGTCAATACAAAAATGGCATTTTCTTTGGCATCGGCTTTGGCTTTAATTACTTCACTAGTAGTCCACCCAAATATTACATCAAAAACGACAGCACCATTGGGGAGTACGGAAACGAGAATGGCTTAAGCTTTATTTTAAGTGGATTTATGGCGTATAAAATCAAAGAAAAGCACAGCCTCATTTTTAATGTACCATTAGGTGACGTCACCAATAGAGAAGAGTTTAAGATTGGTTTGTTCAATCAAAAAATGGCTGGAGGAATAGGGTACGGCCGCAACCTGGGGAACGTATCCCTAATTTTTATCATGAATATTAGTCCATACGAATCCATTGAGAAAGAACTGCTTTCTGAAGAAAAATTTGATATGGAGAAATACACCAAAATTGACCCAAGAGACTACCCAAGCACAACGCGGTATAGTCCGAGTTTTACCATTGGGTTTTCTTATAATTTTCAAAGTGGTGGGCAAATCAACCCAGCCAATCTGACGGGTTATTAGGTCTGTAATACACCAACATTAAATGCCTCAACTGGTTGGTTGTTGGCCATTTCGATACCAGAAGATATCCAATCACGCGTATGTACGGGGTCAATAATGGCATCTACCCACAATCGAGAAGCGGCATATTCTGGAGTTGTTTGTTCGTTATACCGATTAATGATTTTATCTAAAAGGCTTTTTCGTCTTTCGCAGTTATTTCTTCTCCAGTTTTCTTCAGCAGATGCTTTCTCGATTTGTAACAACACCTTGGCTGCTTGTTCTCCTCCCATTACCGCAATCTTGGCTGTTGGCCAAGCGACAATCAAACGCGGATCATACGCTTTACCACACATGGCATAGTTGCCTGCTCCATAACTGTTGCCCATGATTATGGTAAATTTAGGAACTGTACTGTTGCTCATCGCATTCACCATTTTGGCACCATCTTTTATGATACCTCCTTGTTCAGATCGTGAACCAACCATAAAACCAGTTACGTCTTGTAAAAACACCAACGGAATTTTTTTCTGGTTGCAGTTCATGATAAACCGTGCTGCTTTGTCGGCAGAGTCGCTAGTAAATGACACCTCCAAACTGCATTTCTCCTTTTTTGGTTTTAACGATTTGTCGGTTGTTGGCAACCACTACCAACTGCCCAGCCATTGATTCTACCAAACCCACAAATAATGGTTTTACCAAAATCTTTTTTATACTGTTCAAAAACTCCGTCGTCCATTAACTGTGTGACAAGCGTGATTGAATCATAAGGCTTACCTCGATCATGCGGCATGATGCCATACAATTTCTTTTGGTCAGGAATGCTGAATTTCTTATCGCTGTGATTGAAGCCAGCTATTTCGAAACTACCAACCTTGTCCATCAAGAATTTTATTCGATCCAGACACTGCTTCGTCGTTTGGGAACCGATCATCTATGACGCCAGACATTTCTGTTTGAGAAACGGAGCCTCCTAATGTTTCGTTGTCAATGGTCTTCTCCGATGGCTGCCTTTACCAAGATAGGACTTCCTGCTAGGAAAAGACTGGAACCGGTTTTGTCAACGATTAGTGCCTCGTCTGCTCATAATCGGGTAGGTAGGCACCGCCGGCCACACAGCTGCCCATTACGGCAGCAATTTGAGCGATGCCTTTGCTACTCAGTCATAGCGTTATTTCTAAAGATTCGACCGAAGTGTTCTTTGTCGGGAAGATTTCGTCTTGCATAGGAAGATATACGCCTGCACTATCCACCAAATAGATAATGGGTAGCCTGTTTTCCAACGCAATTTCCTGAAACCGTAAGTTCTTTTTACCGGTGATTGGAAACCATGCACCCGCTTTAACCGTCGCGTCGTTTGCTACTATGATGCATTGACGGCCTTGTATCTTCGTAATGCCACCAACGACTCCCCCGGCAGGACAGCCTCCATGTTCGGCATACATACCATCACCCTGCATGCGCACCTATTTCCAAGAAAGTAGCGTCATCGTCCTTTAAGTAGTCGATACGCTCACGAGCCAGCATCTTGCCTTTACTCTTTTTGTTTGGCTGCAGATTTTCCTCCTCCACCCATTTGATAGCACTTATTTGCCTATTGAGCTTCGAGACAAGTTGTCGGAGTCTTATCCTCGTTTCTTGTTAAATTCCAGTTGTTCTGCATTCATATTTCAAATATAGGATTCCCCTCGGGCTTCGCATTTCGCATTAAAAATAAATTTACCCATTTTTTTAAATGAAAAGGAGTAAGAATGTTACTTTTGCGCCGGCTGACACGACCAGCTCCCTTCGAACTCCCCCAGGGCAGGAATGCAGCAAGGGTAAGTAGGTTGTAGCGGTGCGATGTCAGCCTTTTTTTATGGATTCATTTTTCTCTAAAATGGATTCTATTTCCAGATGACTTTTCTTAATTTTTTCAGGATTCAATTGAAAAAAAACCGTTGATTTGCAGTCTAACAATTGTAACAAATGAAATTTTTCGTCGACACCGCCAACTTAGACCAAATAGCAGAAGCACAAGATCTCGGAATCTTGGATGGAGTAACTACCAACCCATAGCTTGATGGCCAAAGAAGGTATTTCTGGAGTAGATAATGTATTAGCACATTACAAAGCCATTTGTGATATCGTAGATGGGGACGTAAGTGCTGAAGTTATTTCAACCGATTTCGCTGGTATGGTGAGAGAAGGTGAAACTTGGCACAGATTGACGATAAGATAGTGGTTAAAGTTCCGATGATTAAGGATGGTGTAAAGGCGATTAGCTATTTCACCGACAATGGAATCAAAACCAATTGTACTTTGGTGTTTTCGGCTGGACAAGCAATATTAGCAGCAAAAGCGGGTGCTACTTACTTGTCACCGTTTATTGGTCGTGTTGACGACATTAGTTGGGATGGTATGGAGTTGATTGAGCAAATCAGCAATATTTATGCGATTCAAGGATTTTCAACACAAATATTAGCTGCGTCTATTCGCAACCCTTTACACATTGTAAAAGCCGCTGAAGCCGGCGCCGATGTTTGTACCTGTCCATTAAGTTCAATCTTAGGATTGTTAAACCACCCATTAACAGATATAGGATTAGCAAAATTTTTGGCAGATCATCAAAAATCAAGCAACTAATCGGATAAGAAAAACGTTATAAAGAGCAACTACCTGTAGTTGCTCTTTTTTATTTATTATTACCCCGATTTTGAAAAACATCGTCATCATACCGACCTACAACGAAATTGAGAATGTGGAACACATGATCAGGACAGTCATGTCTTTAGATTTCGAGGTTGACCTTCTCATTGTTGACGATAATTCTCCAGATGGGACAGGTACAAAAGTGACCGAGTTGCAAAAGGAGTTTGATAACCTGTTTCTAGAAACGAGAAAAGAAAAGAATGGATTAGGTACGGCCTATATCCATGGGTTTAAATGGTGTTTGGATCATCAATACGATTTCATTTTTGAAATGGATTGTGATTTTTCACACAACCCCAAAGACTTAATTCGATTATGGGAAGCATGCCAAGACGAATCTGTGGGCGTTGCTGTTGGATCAAGATACGTAGACAATTTGGTAAACGTAGTTAACTGGCCAATGGGTCGGGTTTTACTTTCTTATTTCGCGTCTATGTATGTTCGGTTCATTACACGGATGAAGATTATGGATACCACAGCGGGTTTTGTGTGTTATAAATCAGAAGTCTTAAAAGCCATCAACTTAGATAAAATTCGATTTAGAGGGTATGCGTTTCAAATTGAGATGAAGTTCACAGCACTAAAGCACGGTTTTAGTATCGTTGAGGTTCCAATCATCTTCACAGATCGAACCAAAGGCACTTCTAAAATGAGTAAAGGTATTGTTAAAGAGGCACTTTTAGGTGTCATTCAAATGAAGCTTCAAAGCTTTTTTAGGAAGTATTAAAGCCGTCCCAAAATAGGAATGACCATCGCCGTATTGGGAATTATTCCACTTTTATTTAAAAAGTAACATCTTGTAAGGAGCACGTAGTCAGCGTGTTGTATATTAGTTTTTCTTTGGTAAGCTAGTTGTAAACCCTATGCTGTAGTCAAAGTGTGCCGTGTGCATACTTTTTAATTATAGTCGCATGATTAAAGATTTTTACCACAACGGTGTTAAAACGCTTACCGTTATTCTTTGCGTTTTGTTTTCAAGTCATTTTGTTTCTGCCCAATCTTGTGGCAGCATATAGTTAGGAGATGATGTCGAAGTGTGTTCTGGAAGCTCAGCAACACTAACACCTACCGAAGATTTTAAGTTATCTGGAAATTTGGAAAGCCTATTGGCATATAAAGGGGTGGTTTCTAACCCTAGCAATGCGTTAGGTGATCCTGATGGTTCTGGTGCTTACTTCTGCAGAGGAAATTCAGGAACATATACGGGCGCTGTTTGGTCGGTCCCATGTAACCTACCTTCTGGAACCAAGTTGAAAATTAGAGTGAAGGTGCCGTCTGGTACTGCTTACTTCAAGGTCTATGGAGCGAAAGATAACTATTCCTATAGCTCAGACTATACATTAATTGCCTGTAAGTATGTGTCGGGTAGTTCATACCAAGACATATGTGTAACCACCAACGGTGAGTTTAATATATTAAAGATTTTAGATCAAGGTTGTTCTCCTTTTAAGGTGGACGCGATCACATTTGAGAAAACATGTACGGCGACCTATTCATGGAGTTCAGGTCAAACGACCAAATCCATTACTGTTAGTCCAACAACCACAACTTCGTATGTCTTAACCGCATCTTTATGTGGAAACACGCTAAAAGATACTATTGAGGTAGCAGTTAAAAGTTGCAATTCGGGTGATCCAACGTGTTCGAAGGTCGTAGGAAATACAAGAGGATGTTCAAGCAAGCCTTATGTTATTTGGTTAAAGGATAAAAATGGAAGTGCGCATTATTTGAGTGGTGATTCTACGGATTATAAATGGTACGAATACAGTAATGGAGATGCAAAATTGATAGCTACTGGAATAAGTGCTTCAGGATTGTCTGGAACATTCGATGTAGAGTTAATGTTTGCTGGGATGACTTCAACCCCTCCAACGAATAGTCCAAAGTATAGTTCATGTTTTAGTGTTGGGAGCACAACGGGTTGGAATTATTTTACCACGACAACCGGGACTTTAACTTCAACCAATTACGGTACAATGTCGTTATCCAGAAAAGGGCCAGCGGCTCAAATTGGTGACGGAGCAAACATTACACAAGATGGTTATGGGGCATCAGGTTGGTTTAATATTACTGGTGGAACTGGACATATTACAACAGGTGATTTTAATGTAATGCTAAGCGGGTGTATTATACCTATAATTGAGACATCAGTTTGCGTTGACGATACATTAAGCTTGTGTATTGATGATCTTGTAAACTTAGATAGCATTTACGGAGAAGACGTGACAGTACAAGCAAGTACCACGACTTCTAGCGGTGCGAAAGTAACAGTTGAAACAGGGAGTTATACGATGGGTGTTGATTGCTGCAACGGCAACAAGCCAAATGCAATTACATACCAGTACGTTTCAAGCAATAAAATTGACAACAGTCAGACTAATAGCAATGTAACAACCTATACAAACCCTAATGGAGCAAAGGCACTAATTATCGTTAGTGGAAACTCTACAGCGTCGGATACGTCAAATCCGTTGTATAGAGGCTACGTTGATGCAGGAGAAAAGTTTACGGTTATTAGATCACAATCTAACAAATGGCAAGCCAATCACTACATAAGAATTATGTCAGCCGATGGTTCGAGTTTGTTGCAATTTTCTAATATCCATGTGTCATGTAGCCAGCCTTTAGTTTCTGGTGAACAGTTTGGAAATATTGTAATTTCATCAGTGACTACAAACGGGTCAACTTGTTCGGGAGGAGCACCTGACTGCGAATCTTCTATCACATATATTCCTGCAAATGGTTTTGTAGGCTTAGATACAATCAGCTTTGAAGTGTGTACATCCGGTGCTAATTCATGGTGCAGTGAGGTTCCAATTGTAGTTGATGTGAAGAATTGTACAGTGTCTCCAGAATGTAAATCAATTGTTGGAAATACAAGAGGTTGTGCCAATACACCGTATGTCATTTATTTGGTTGATAAAAATGGGGCGGCACATCACCTTAAAGGTGACTCAACGGCTTACGAATGGAATGTGTATACCAATGGTACAGCTCAGTTTACAGCCAGTGATATTTCTGCATCGGGCTTAAGTGGCACTTTTGATGTCGATTTAACCTTCTCTGGAGCGACAACAACACCTCCAACGAATAGTCCAAAATACAGCTCATGTTTTAGTGTAGGTAGTGTGAATGGATGGGTATATTACCCAACTACAACAGGTACTATTACTTCAACAAGCTATGGAACAATGTCAATCAGTCGCCAGGGACCTTCGTTCCAAGTTGGTGATGGTGCGAATATTACCCAAGATGGTTACGGTGCTAGTGGATGGTTAGCGGTGACAGGTGGAAATGGCCACATTAAAGCTGGGGACATAAACATTATGTTGACGGAAGAATGTGACACCAATTCTGAATGTGATGAGACTCACACATTTGATCCATGTATCGTAACGTATGGTAAAGGGTCGTACAACAATTCATCAACAACCATTTCAATCACACAAACGGTTTCTGAAATTAAAGAAATTGTTGTGGAAGGAATTTATAAAGGTGGACAGCCTACAGGTGGAAGCTTTACCAATGGGTCAACTACTGTGAATTGGTCTAGCTCAGATGCGAAAGCACTTGACAATGTTTCAGGTACTACCGATAAAGGATATTATCAAGCAACCTTGCCAGCAGCTTCATCTGTAACTATGAATGTATCTAACAACCAAAGCAAAATGCATGGTATGGCGGCTTACGTTGTGATGAAAGACGAATTCTGTGCAGACAACTTTACATCAGTTTCTGATGAACGTTATTATACGTATCACAACACACAAACATCGACGTTCTCGATGCCAGCGACCATCAACGAAAAAACCATTACTGCAGTTTTACCAATTGCAGAAATGAACAACGATACGCGTATTGCAGTATTTACATTAACAGCTGGTAGTGCTTCAGAATCGGTAACGATTAATTCATACGACCTTGGTCGATCAATGACTTTACAAACCTTAACGTTGAACGACGTACCGGGTGGCGTAACAAGTGCAACCTTAACTATGAGCTCTCCATCTTCAAATGGTGATAGCTATGTAACAGGTAGTGCAATGTTTAACTGGTATTTACCATGTGAAACCAACTCAGGTAAAAATAGAATTGCAGGAACTGTATTCTTTGACGCTGATAGAGATACAACGTTGGACAACGACGAGGACGGAGAGCCAGGTGTAATGGTGTATTTGTATGACGACAAGGATGATGATGGTATGTTTGACGACAACGAGTTGACGCCAATCGACAGCATGTTATCCGGATCAGATGGAACATTTGAATTCTTCGTAGACTACGTGTGCAACGAAGGTTATATCAACAACTTAGAGTACCAATCGAGCATAGACAACCCAAGCAATATGTTGGGCGAACCTGACGGGGATTATGCAACGTATAACAACAACGCGGACAATCTAATTGTTGAGTTGGATGGTACGATTAAAGACGGCGAAACGTATTCTATATTCTTAAGAACGATTGAGACTGGAGCGTATGCGATCATCAGTGAGTCAACGGATGGTATTAATTTCTATCACAACGACAACATTGCCATCTTAACTTCTTCAAGCGGAGAGTATACAATCACGGCAGATAGAGACGTGAATTTCATCAAATTCGATAAGAACTCGATCAATACAATTTCTGGATATAATTCATATGGAAGTACGAGTACTAACTCAGCCGATTACGGTATCCACGGAATCGAATTCTGTAAAGGCATCAATAGTTTTCTTAATCGATACGGATTTAAATACGTACCCAGCAAATACAGAGTTGACTACGGACAATTATGAATATGCTCAGTTTGATGGTCCGAACCAAGAAGATGTAGGAAACGACTACGGCTTTAACGGTCCAGTTGAAATGAGTGGTTATGTATTCTACGATACAGATTCTAGTGGAACATTTGATAACGGTGAATCTGGAACACCAAATATTACTGTGTTCTTATTCCCTGATTTAGACAACGATGGTGTATTGGATTTAGCTGAGAGCTTGTTGTTGATCACTTCAGTTGAAACGGATCAGAATGGATACTACGAGTTTGAAAGAGATTACATCGCAGACTTGTTGAATCTTCCAGATGGTTTGTTGAATTCGTACATCATTACTACGGATAGAAATGACTATCCAGCTAACTCATCTTATACAACAGACAATCAAGAGGAAGCGGAATTTGATGGTTACGGTCAAGAAGATCCTGACAATAATTTTGGTCACGTACAAAGTGCACCATTAAATTACTGTGGTAAATTAGAAATTACCATCGATAAGAATAAAGTAGATGGTTCTTCAGGACATGAAAATTTCCCTGTGTATTTAGACTTAACTCACAGCGCATTTAAATACAGACAAAACTGGCCTTATAGCTGGGATCAAGGAATGTTCAATCCAAACGGATACGATGTTCAGGTGTGCAACGCAAATGGTGATGAATTACCAATTGAAATCGTTGGATACGATTCTACTTCTGGAAACATTAAAATGTGGGTTCAGGTAGATAAATTGTCGTCTACCGACAATACAATCTTAACCGTTAAACATGGTGTTTCTTCCGGAACAGTTTCTAATCCAAGTACAACGGCTGTTTGGGGGTCTGATTACAAAGCGGTTTACCACTTTGAAGACCTGAATGATGCAACAAGCAACGATAATGATGCAACTAATTACGGTTCGTCATTGGCAACTGGTCAGATCGGTTCTTCTGTAGATCTTGATGGAAACGATCACTTACTTGTACCTTATAGCTCAAGCTTGGATATTGGTGGTAAGAAATTAACCATGTCGGCTTGGGTAAATGTAGCACCATCTCCTTCATCGGATGCACCGTTTGCAGTGAAAGGACCAACAGTAAACCAAGAGGCTTATATGTTTGGTGTAGATGGAGGGACAAATCCAGTGAAGATTAATTCTCGTGTGACGACAAACAATGGTCATTACCGACATGATGATGGAGCACTTGGAACAAATCAATGGGTGTACGTACAATTTGTATACGACGGTGATTTAGGATCTGGTCAAAAGAGTGTGTATGTAAACGGTAGCTTATCACATACAAAATCAGCGTCAGGAGATATCAATACTGGTTCTCACGATTTATACATCGGAAAGCGTATTGGTTCTGACAACAGATACTTAACAGGTAAAATTGACGAATTACGTATTACGTGTGCTGCAACAACGGCAGACTGGATATCAACCGAGTATAACAACCAATTGAGTCCAACCACATTTGCAACGATTACAGATTCGTCTGGTTGTGGTGCCGTACCAGTAACTTGGTTAGAGTTTACAGCTAAAAAGGTAAGCGCAAATGACGTTGAACTTAACTGGTCAACAGCATCAGAAATCAACAACAGTCATTTCGAAGTTGAGCGTTCGTTTAACGGAACTGACTTTGTAACGATTGGAAGTCCAGTGCAAGGTGCAGGTAACAGTTCTCAAATCGAGCGTTACGACGCAATGGATTACGATTTGCCCGAAGGCGTTGCGTACTATAGAGTGAAGCAAATTGACTTCGATGGGCAATATGATTATACACCAGTTAGGGTTGTAGAAGTATTGAGTAGAAACGCGATGGTGGTGTATCCAAATCCAGCGAACAACGAAGTGAATATTAGTTTCAAAGGTGCCAAAGGTCAAGAGGTAGTGGTTACAAACCTTATGGGACAGGTTCTTGAAACGGTAGTATTATCTCGAGAAGGTTTTGCAACCATCAATACAACAGATTATCCGCACGGTGTGTACTTCATTGAAGTACAAGGTGCTAATATGGTTAGGACGCAAAAGTTCACCATAGAGAAATAAAGGCCTAGATAAATTACTGATTATGTGCGAAACGGTCTCCCTCTTTGGGGGGCCGTTTTTTTTATTCAGTATTAACGCTTTAAAACTCTGATAACTTCCGTATAAGTTCCTGACGTTATTTTTAGCAAGTAAATGCCCGCTGGAATTTCATTCGTTTGCATTTTGTAATCAGTTGTTGACCAATCGATTTTAGAGGATTGAAGTGTACGACCTGATAAATCAATTAGATCTAACTGCACGTTTCGCCTTTTTGCTTCGTCAAAGTGCACATTTATATAACCGTTAAATGGGTTTGGAGCTACAGTGAAATCAACGAAATGGTAATTTCTATCAATGACAACCACATTTGACATTCGTAGGCTCCGTTTAAATCAATTTGTTTTAAACGGTAATATTTGATAGGATGAAGCACGAGATCTTCATCATAGTAAGTATAATTTGAAATCTCGGTCGTTGTTCCTTGTCCGTCAACAAAGTCGAGTGTAATCCATCCTTTGCCTTCAACAAAACGCTGAATTTCGAATCCCTTGTTGTTAAATTCAGAAGCGGTTTGCCATCCCAAAACTGTCCCTCCGGATTCTGACACTTTTCCCTCAAACCAAACGAAAGATACAGGCAACGGGAATCCGCCGTCTTCAAACACAAACTGTGAAACAATTGATTCATTGTGGGAAAAGCGACATAAACATAATTGCACTTCGCAAATACATCAAATGTAGTTTATGTGAATTGCACTATAACTTTACTAGTTAGGTTTAACGACATATTTAGAGGACGCACGACGGACTCCGTGAATTACTAATGTCTTTACTTTAGGTTTAGGGCACAAAAAAAAGCCCCAATGGAATTTCCACTGGGGCTTTGAATATGTTTAATCTGCTTAAGCTAAAACAATAATCTTATTGTTTAACACTTCAACAATTCCACCATTGACCTCAAAATCTTTTACACCTTCAGTCGTTTTTACACTTAAGGTACCTTTTTCAAGGCTTGAGATAATAGCCGCGTGGTTGTTTAAGGTTTCAAACTTTCCTTTAGAACCAGGAAATTTAACCGAAATCACGTCACCCTCATATAGGGTTTGGTCTGGTGTAATTAATTCTAAATACATGTCTCTTAGTTAACTTCTTTTAACATTGCTTCTCCAGCTGCGATAGCTTCTTCGATGCCACCTTTTAGGTTAAACGCTGCTTCTGGATACTGATCTACTTCACCATCCATAATCATGTTAAAACCTTTAATAGTATCGTTGATGTCTACCAACACACCTTTCAAACCAGTAAATTGCTCTGCAACGTGGAAAGGTTGAGAAAGGAAACGCTGAACACGACGCGCTCTGTGTACGACTAATTTATCTTCTTCAGACAATTCATCCATACCAAGAATCGCGATAATGTCTTGTAGTTCTTTATATCGTTGTAACAACTCCTTAACACGTTGTGCAGTGTTGTAATGTGCATCTCCTAAAATTTCTGGAGTCAAGATTCTTGAAGTAGAATCTAACGGATCCACCGCTGGGTAAATACCCAAAGAAGCAATCTGACGTGATAATACAGTCGTTGCATCTAAGTGAGCAAATGTTGTTGCCGGTGCAGGGTCAGTTAAATCATCCGCAGGTACATATACCGCTTGAACTGAAGTAATAGAACCTCTGTTCGTAGAAGTAATACGTTCTTGCATCACACCCATCTCAGAAGCAAGTGTAGGTTGGTAACCTACCGCTGAAGGCATACGACCTAATAGTGCGGATACCTCAGAACCTGCTTGTGTAAATCTAAAGATATTGTCAACGAAGAATAAGATATCTCTTCCTCCTGAGTTTTCATCACCATCACGGTAATACTCAGCAATACTCAAACCAGATAAAGCCACACGCGCTCTCGCACCTGGAGGCTCATTCATCTGACCGAAGATAAAGGTCGCTTTAGACTCTTTTAATTTTTCTCTATCGATTTTATTCAAATCCCATCCACCTTCTTCCATGGACTTCTTGAATTCATCACCGTAGTTGATAATACCTGATTCGATCATCTCACGCATCAAGTCATTTCCTTCACGTGTACGCTCTCCAACACCAGCAAATACAGACAATCCGTCGTATGCTTTTGCAATGTTGTTAATAAGCTCTTGAATCAATACTGTTTTACCTACTCCAGCACCACCAAATAATCCAATTTTACCACCCTTTGCATATGGCTCCAATAAATCGATTACTTTGATACCTGTAAATAAGGTCTCAGCAGTAGTTGACAAGTTTTCGTATAAAGGTGCATCAGCATGAATCGGACGACCATTTGTGTTGTCTACTTCTTCAATACCGTCAATTGCATCACCCACTACATTAAATAGTCTTCCTTTTATGGCCTCTCCAATGGGCATCTTAATTGGCGCTCCTGTATCAGTTACCACCATGCCTCTAACCAAACCTTCAGTCGCTTCCATCGCGATTGTTCTTACTCGGTTTTCTCCAAGGTGTTGCTGAGTTTCAAGAATTAGCTTACCGCCATTTTCTAATGTTACGTGTAATGCATTAAGAATTTGAGGAGGTATAGAACCTTCGCCTTCAAAGCTTACATCGACAACTGGCCCAATGATTTGGGTAATTTTACCTGTGTTTGCCATTATTTTTATATGCCTATAAATTTGCGGCAAAAGTATGGCTACAAACCGTAAAAAACGAACCCAAACGTAAAAAAAATGAAGGTTCTGTAACCACTTGATTATGAGTCATTTTTGCGTTGCAGTTATTTGGCGTTGAGTGGCTTGAGAGGCGGTCTAATTATGAAATATTGAAAATAATATTGAGAAAGTTTCTATATATGGGAATTTATTCTTAATTTTGTTCCAGATACATAACATGCTACTATTATGGCCGAAGAATTTAAAATCTTTATCGTCGAAGATGATGTTTGGTACGGAGAAGTAATCGAATACCATCTATCATTAAATCCAGACGTTACAGTTAAGAAGTTTACCAATGGTAAAGACTTCCTGAAATGTCTAGATGAACAACCTTCATTAGTTACATTAGATTATTCCTTACCTGATATCTCAGGGGAAGAAGTACTGAAGCGGATAAAAGAATATGCGCCAGACCTTCCGGTTGTCATTATTTCGGGACAAGAAGACATAGGTACCGCCATTTCCTTATTAAAGGATGGAGCCTATGACTACATAATTAAAGATGATGAAACCAAGGATAGGATTTGGAATGTCATTAAAAACATTCGGGAGAAAGAAGAACTGAAAGAAGAAATCTCACAATTGAAAAATCAAATTGTGCAGAAATACGACTTCAGCAAAAGCATCATTGGCAATAGTTCGCCAATGAAACGAATCTTTAGTCTGATCCAAAAAGCCATGGGTAGCAACATCACAGTTTCTATTACGGGTGAAACCGGAACAGGAAAAGAGGTCGTTGCCAAAGCCATTCACTACAACAGTGCGCGAGCCAAAAAACCTTTTGTTGCCGTAAACATCACCGCGATTCCATCTGAATTAATGGAAAGTGAAATGTTCGGTCATGAGAAAGGAGCCTTTACAGGCGCCATCGCACGACGTATTGGAAAATTCGAAGAAGCTTCAGGAGGAACTATCTTTTTAGATGAGATCGGAGAGATGGATATAAACATGCAGTCTAAATTGTTGCGTGTCCTTCAAGAGAAAGAGCTTACACGTGTGGGAGGAAGCGGCGTGATCAAACTCAATAGCAGAATATTAGTGGCAACGCATAAAGACTTAGCTGAAGAAGTACGAAAAGGAAATTTCAGAGAGGATTTATATTACAGACTTTTAGGTTTGCCAATTAGCTTACCTGCTTTACGCGAAAGAGGGAACGATATTTTACTATTGGCCAAACATTTTATCGATGAATATTGTAAAGAGAATGAGATCGGTAAATTAACGTTGTCTCCATCTGCTCAAAACAAATTATTAAAATACCCTTGGCCTGGAAACATCCGTGAATTAAAAGCGGTTGTTGAGTTGTCGTGTGTGATGACTGATGAAAATCACATCGACGACGAACATATAACGTTCAATTCTTCAGGTTCAATTGATACGCTCTTACAAGCTGAAATGCCGTTAAGAGAATATACCAATAGAATTGTAAAATACTACTTAGATAAATACAACCACGATGTAGTAACGGTTGCCAAGAAACTCAACATCGGTAAATCAACGATTTACAGAATGTTGCAAGAGGAAATGGCTTCTCTTACATCAAAATAAAGATAACAATGCACTCAAAAACTACTTTAAAAATGGAAGATACTTTATACAGCCTAGACCAATTAGAGGCCTTAGCCTCTGGGGATGTGGCTTTCGTAAATAAAATGGTCGATATGTTCATTCAAATGGCTCCTGAGTCAGTGGATAGAATGTTGACCGCACTAGCAGAAGATGATTTGGAAGACTTAGGAGCAGCAGCTCACAAAGTCAAACCATCAATCGACATGATGGGAATCGTATCGCTTAAACAAAAGATTAGAGACTTAGAACAATGGGGTAAAAACCGAACCAATGTGGAATTGATTCCAAATTTATTGGACGAGGTGATTGAAACCCTAAACAACGTTGTTCAACAACTGAGAAGTCGGTAACACATATACTACCTCAACTGGTTGAGGTAAGCCACTATGGTGTTGTGTAGGCCTAAATAAAGTGCGTCACACACCAAGGCATGTCCGATACTTACTTCCAATACGTTTGGAACGTTTGTAACAAAATACTTAAGATTCTTTAAGTCTAAATCGTGACCAGCGTTGATGCCTATTTCCATAGAAATAGCGGTTTCTGCAGCTTCTCGATACGGTCTTACCGCCTTTTCACAATCCAATTCAAATTGTGATGCAAAGGATTCCGTATACAACTCCACTCGATCAGTACCTGTTTGTTTGGCAGCTTTTATTTGATCTACCACCGGATCAATAAATATAGACGTGCGAATACCGTTGCTCTGAAACAACGCGATGGTCTCTTTTAAAAACTTTTCGTTTTTAATGCAATCCCAACCAGCATTCGAAGTCAATACGTTTGGACCATCAGGAACCAATGTCACTTGAGTGGGTTTGGTCTCCAAAACAAGGTCAATAAAGGTCTGGTTCGGATTTCCTTCAATGTTAAACTCTGTACCAACCACATGTGTTAAAGCCCGTGTATCCTCATATCTGATATGCCGCTCATCTGGTCTTGGGTGAACCGTGATGCCTTCTGCACCAAATGTCTCGCAGTCCTTCGCAACCTGAATTAAATCAGGGTTGTTGCCTCCCCGCGCATTCCGAATAGTGGCAAACTTGTTAATATTAACACTCAGTTTTGTGTTGCTCATAGACGTATCCTGATTTGAAATGTAACTCCTGTTCGTCTCGGCGAAGAAACAGAATCCAATCCACTTCCAAAACCTTTTGATTCGGTTTTATGATCGAAAGCCGTTTTAATCCATACATCAGTATTCGCATATAAACGGTATCGAACCAACAAGTAACTCCGTAACTGATTGTCCTGGAAGAAGGGGAGCGAATAGCTATAAGCCACATCATTTTCATATGTGTAAATGCGGTTGTCATATGTGTCAATATTGGCCGAGGCAAATCGTAGGTATACTTTTAACCGTGACCGTAATAGAGTGAACCTAAAGTCTTGATACACTAAATGCCCCTTAGTGATTCGGTTTCCTTCATTAACTCGACTCATCTCTAGTCGACACCTTAAACCAAATGTTTTACTTGGATCATGGAGGACATTGAACCGCAGTATAGAACTTTGCACATCTACCAATCTGCGCATGTATGCATCTAAAGGAAGGGTTTGCTGTTTAACTTCATGTTTTAATCGAACGGTCCAGGACAGTTTTTTAGAGCTACGGTATTTTACATATACGAGATAGTCGGTGCCATTGCTTGCGGTATGGGAATGGTAACTCATCCATGGAAACCAATACCGATCGACATAAAACGACAAGTTGAGTCGATACGAAACAGCGTAATTCGACCCAAAATAAAGGCCAGTTTCATTTCTTGGCGTACTGGCTTCAGAAAAAACAACACTTTGGTCTGGAATAAACCTTTTGGAAAAAGAGCGATACAATATAGATGCTCCAAAATGTTTGGTAGCACTCATTAAAATCCCATGAATATTACCCAAAGAATTGTTTGAACAAATCGTGGTTTCGCCAAAAAATAAAGTGTTGTTTCTACTGTATCGATACGAAATACCTGTTTTGAGATACCTAGATCCTCGAAAGTTGAATCGTTGGTATGCTTTGGTGGTTGGGGTATACGCCATCGATTGGGCAAAGCCAACTGCAGTAAATCCAAGTTGTAGGTCTTTGAAGTTTCGTTGCAAGTGCAATCCAGCCTGCTTGTTTAAAACCGTTTTTCTATCCTCGATTTCTAAATCAGTTCGATGAAATCCGGTGATGTGATAACTTGACAATAGTGGACCAACATCCGTATGAACGATGTTTCCATCTACTCGTTTACGGTGCAACCAAATTGCATAGTGCATCTTTTTTTTCCTGCCAGTGAATGCCATTCCTCTATTAAATTGGTACTCATTTAGTGAGGAGTAAGGTTTGATTCCAAAGGATGGTTTGATACTGTTCATTGTCAAAACGGACTTACCCATACGCATACCGCTGCCAACCGTCAATCCCTGACCAAAATCACAGCTATAGTCTCCGAGTATGACTTTATCGAAACCTGCGACTTGGTTAACTTGTAGATTGAGTGAATGGTAATCAAATCCTTTCTGTTTGCCGTTGAATGCAAATGGTTCCCCCATGTCTTTTTCGCCCGTATACCGCACCGTTATATTGTGCGTGATACGCCCACGATAGCGCAATATGCTTCGTATGGGACTGCCTTTATATCTACGCTCTTCTGCAAATCCCGCTTTGTTTGGAGTCTGCCTATGAACCGTGGCAATTATGCTGTGGTTGTATTTCGAAATGGGTGAAGTTGTCGGACCGTTTCGGATATAGACGTATGGAAGCAATAATTGAATGTCTTCTTTCGATAAGTCGCAACGCTGAAGTTCTAATACATCGATATAGTCACCAAACTCTGATCTATGTCTGATGATCGATTCGATGCCATTATGGGTTAAAAACGGCAACTGAAGTAGGTCTTCTGAACTGCATGTGTTCAAATCCATCGGATGTTGTTTGAGCTGCTCGAGTTGTTCAAGGTACAGGTTCGCGTCTTCGGTTTCGTTAGAATTTGATTCAAGCCAATCCTGACCACGACAGAGCTGTGGTATACAGCATAAGGTTAACGCAATCGCAATTAGTTTGACCATTGTGCGGATATGACAGGAGAGAAACCTAAGACTTGGTGATTCGTATTTGCCGAGGTGATTGACCACCCGCGGCGGTTCAATTGAAATCCGAAGGACAAGGTGCGTGGACTTGTGTTGAATCCAACATGCATGACAAGTGCCTTTGAGATGTTGTATTGAAACCCGGTGCTGAGGCTTGGTTGTGCGGTCGGACTAACGGACGACTGTATGATCCACCTCATTTCTTTGGATAACTCGATGCCAACTCCTGCAATGTAGACAGACTGAATGATGCTCTCTTCTTTTGGTACGATTGGGTTGGTAGTCCATAGATACAAAGTCGTATTGGCTGTGAGTCTTTGATTGAAACCCAACGCCGTTGAGAACCCTTTTGCGACAATAGTATTTCCAAAAGTCGCGTGTAAAGCAGAACCGGTTACGCCTATGGATGACTTCCCATTTAGACGATGACCGAGGGAAAGGGTTAATTGTTCTTGGCGAGATACTCGATATCCAAAACGACTATAATAAACTCCAAACGCAAAGTTTCGATGAGTAACAATGCTTGAAATAGAGACAGATTTTAACGCATCAACATTAAAAGGATTGGCCGCAAATACCCCAATTCGAAACTGTGAGTCAGACAACATGTCTGCCGGATTGTTATAAACCGCCCAAACATTTTCAATTCCTACTCGGACATCTGCAAGACCCGCGGATTCTGCACCCGCTGAGAGTTCTACTTGACTGAAAACAGGAGGGGAGTTTAAAAAAGTAAGCATGGCAAAGCCAAGCCTAATGTTAGCTAGTTTGGTTGATTTCATAGTAACCCAAAGATAAATTCAGATTACAATTGATCGCGTAGCTGCTCTAGGTTGCTTTTAATGTGTTGAAGTGATTCTTTGACTTGAATTCGACTTACGACTTGTTTTTTTCTCGTCTTAAGTTCTTTTCTAGCGCCATCTAATGTGTGGCCTTTTTCCTTAACAAGGTGATAGACCAATCTGATTTGTTCAACGTCTTGCTTAGAGTAAAATCTCGTCCCTTTCGCATTGCGTTTAGGGTTGATTTTGTCGAACTCTTTTTCCCAATAACGTAACAATGACTTAGCTACCCCGAAATGATCGGATAACTCGGCAATTGAATAATAAATTTTATCAGGAAGTTGTGACTCAGACATTAGTCAAACGACTGATTTGGATGACTCGATAATTCAATCATCTCCTCGTATTGCTCGTCTGACAAATCATTGTAATAGTAATTAGCAGGATTCTGCTTTTCACCGTTTAAAGTAACTTCATAATGTAAGTGTGGAGCCGTTGATTTACCAGTGCTACCAACAAGCCCTATAACTTGTCCACGGGTTACTTTCTGACCTTTCTTCACTTTAAAGTTGCTTAAATGTGCGTATCTAGTTTTGTATCCAAAACCGTGATTAACGACGATGTTTTTGCCGTAACCCCAACGTTTTACTTCAATAGATTCGACAACTCCATCACCAGTAACGTGAACTTGTGTACCTGTTGGCGCAGTGAAGTCCATTCCAGCATGGAATTTTCTCGTTTTATAAAACGGGTCTATACGATATCCATATCCAGAAGCCATTCGTTTCAAATCCTTATTAGGAATTGGCATAATGGCTGGAACAGATGCTAGGTTCTTAGATTTTTGTTTAGCCAATTTAATCAACTCGCTGTAAGACGTTTCTTGAACCCGTACTTTAGCCGATAAGCGATCCAGTTTCTTATTCAATCGGGTAATCGACTTACCGTAAGTCAAATCATCCAAAGAACTATATGAACGCTCACCACCAATACCTGCATTTTTTAATGCGTCTGGCATCGGAGCGTCAAAGATTTCTCGATAAATTTCACCATCCTTTTGTTCTAAGGCTCCTACTGCTTCAGTTAAATCACCTAAACGGTTTTCTAACTCGTCGATTTTGAACTTATGATCTACCAATTCTTTGCGCAGTTTTCGCTCGTTTGGAGAATCAAAGAAGGAGTATGAGGCTGATATTACGATTGTAGAAAAAATCGCAACAGCGCACAAAAAGCCAAATACTTTTAAGCTAATAATCCAGATAGGAGTCTTAAACCGTCTCGTAACTAAGGGTTTCCGGGTTGTATTTATATCGATTTTTTGCCATAAATTCTGATTAGGGTTTGTATTTTTGTCCCCTAATTTCGCACCGCGAATATATATAAAAAAAGAAGTAGATTTTCAAGCAATTCATTCACAAATAAATTATTCGATAAATGACATCAAAAGAGGTACGTAGTGCATTTTTAAACTTCTTTGAAGCGAAGGGCCATAAGATAGTCCCTTCTGCTCCAATCGTCGTGAAAAACGACCCTACTTTGATGTTTACAAATGCGGGAATGAATCAGTTCAAAGATTACTTTTTGGGCAACAAAGAAGCCAAGGATGTCCGTGTGGTTGATACGCAGAAATGCTTACGTGTTTCGGGTAAACACAACGACTTAGAGGAAGTTGGGGTCGATACCTACCATCACACCATGTTCGAAATGTTGGGCAATTGGAGTTTTGGAGATTACTTTAAAGAAGAAGCGATTCAGTGGGCTTGGGAATTGTTAACTGAGGTTTACAAGCTTAATACGTCAAGATTGTATGTCACCGTTTTTCAAGGTGATGAAACAGATGGTTTGGGACCAGACACCGAATCAGAAAACATTTGGAAGAAATACATCGCTGCTGACCGAATACTTAGATGCGATAAAAAGGACAATTTTTGGGAGATGGGAGACACTGGACCGTGTGGTTCTTGCTCCGAAATCCACATGGATTTGCGCCCGCAAGCGGATATCGTTAAACAAGGTGGGAAAGAGTTGGTTAACGCTGACCACCCACAAGTAATTGAGCTCTGGAACTTGGTGTTTATGGAGTTCAACCGTAAGGCGGACAAGTCATTAGAACCTTTACCTGCAAAGCATGTCGATACTGGAATGGGGTTGGAGCGTGTAGTTCGTGCAACGTCTTTAATGAATTCGAATTACGACACGGATTTGTTTATGGATACGATTCGTGATTTGGAAAACATCAGTGGTAAAGCGTTTGGTAAAGACGAACCAACTGACATCGCTTTCCGTGTAATTGCAGATCACATTCGTGCATTGGCATTTTGTATTGCGGATGGGCAGTTGCCAAGTAATACAGGCGCAGGATACGTCCTCCGCAGAATTTTGAGAAGAGCAGTGCGCTATGGTTATAGCTTTTTAGATTTTAAAGAACCGTTCCTTTATAAGACAATCGATAAACTTTCAAATCAATTTCTTGGTGTATTTAATGAATTGCCAAAGCAAAAAGACTTTGTGGCCAAAGTGATTGAGCAAGAGGAGATTTCTTTCTTGCGAACACTATTTGCTGGATTGGATCGGTTAGATAAATCTGTTGAAAAAGCCACGGGTACTGTGATTAACGGTGAAGAGGTTTTTGAATTGTATGACACTTTCGGATTTCCGATTGACTTAACGCAATTGATCGCAGCCGAAAAAGGCTTGACCGTTGATATGGATGGTTTTAACAAAGCCTTGGCTGAACAAAAAGCACGTTCAAAGGCTGATGCAGTAAAAGAAACCGGTGATTGGCAGGTATTGCTCGACGATGAAAACGAAGAGTTTGTTGGGTATGATTATATTAATGCACGAGTTAAAATAACTCGATACAGGACTCTTAAAGTTAAGGGTAAAGACAAGTACCAGTTGGTCTTTAACATCACCCCATTTTATGCAGAAAGTGGAGGTCAAATTGGTGATAAAGGGAATTTGGTTGGTGAACATACTGGTGAAGTAATCAAAGTCTTAGACACGCAAAAAGAAAATGATTTAATTGTGCATGTAGTTGATCAACTTCCTAATGACGCCTATCAAATATTTGGTGCAAGCATTGATCATATTGCTAGAGATAACACGCAAAAAAACCACAGCGCAACACACCTACTTCATGCTGCATTGAAACATGTCCTGGGAGATCACGTGGCGCAAAAAGGAAGTTTGGTTGATCCCAAAAAACTGCGATTCGACTTTTCTCATTTTGCAAAAGTGACGGACGAAGAGCTTCGTGAAATTGAACACATCGTTAACACCAAAGTTGGAGAGTCGATTCAACTAGACGAAAAGCGAAACGTTCCTTATGATATTGCCATTGATAGCGGTGTCACTGCATTATTCGGTGAAAAATATGGAGATGTTGTTCGGGTAATAACTTTTGGTGAAGACTTCAGCAAAGAATTGTGTGGTGGAACACACGTTAAGAATACCTCAGAGATTGGTCGATTTGTCTTCTTACATGAGTCGAGCGTTGCGGCTGGTGTTCGTCGTGTTGAAGCCATTACGGGTGATGAAGCTGAGGCATATTTTAATAAAAAACTGGCTGTGCTGCAAGAGGTCGAAGCATTATTAGGCCATCCAAAAGATATCGTGAAACAAGTTGAGTCGTTGTTGCAAGAAAACAAAGACAACACCAAAAAGTTAGAAGTATTTGGTCATGCCCAATTGGGTCATTTAAAAACGTCACTGTTGTCTAAGGTGACCGAAACCAACGGTGTGAATGTGCTTATTCAGCAGGTAGAAGCCGATAGCCCAGCGGGTATAAAGGATGTATTGTTTCAACTAAGAAATGAGATCGATAACCTCTTTGCTGTTTTGGTAGCTGATATCAACGACAAGCCAAGTATTTCCATTATGATTTCAGACAATCTGGTTAAGGACAAGGACTGGAACGCCGGTCAATTGATTCGCGAATGGGCGAAAGAAGTGAAAGGTGGAGGCGGAGGTCAGCCCTTCTTTGCACAAGCCGGTGGCGCTGATGTGAGTGGGTTACCGAAGGTGTTGGAATTGGCGAAAGCTTTTACTCAATAACATTAATCGACAAATACACGTCGAACATACAAGCTTCGTGTGTATTCAGAGTTGTCAAGGGTGAACTTCGATCCGCTTTCAAAAGCCTGATAAAGAATATACTCAATGTCTGAAATTCGCAACCCGAAATGTAATGGAATGACTTTCTTATTCTCACCTTGTAACATCATAAGCTCAGAACTTTCATTTTTTTCATAAACACTGCCATCGTCCAAAGAAAAATCGATAGATTTTATCTTTTGGTCATCAAAGTACGTGACGTTAAATAAACCGTCGTCAAATTTGAGGGTCGCATAGGCGTGACTTTTATCGGTATTGAGTGACACTGGGGACACCTCAGGATGTGCATAGGACATGGCGTTTGTCCAGTTGACAGCGCCATCATTATCTGTACTGATTATGGCAAACGAAGTTTTATCGTTCTGCAAGAAAAGCTGAGAGCTGCCTCCAGCATCATGACTTATGATCGAGATTGTCCAGTCGCCGTCGTTACCATTCTTGCTCGCATCTTTTGTAAAATCCTCTTTCTCTTCTTTTGTGAAAAGAGCAGACCCCGTTTTAATTTTTAATATTAATATGTCGTTGAAGTCCTCTATTTGTCCATCATTCCAATTCATCCAAAAAGCCGAAGGCCGAAAGGTGCCATATGGAGTAGCATTGGTACACCAAATGCCACTGACGAAATATGAATCGTCTCCTGTTGATTGAATTTGAAAATTCGAAACCATTCTTTTCTCACCTTTTAGAAACGTTGTTTCATTACTTACGGTTAAATCATCTTCAAGCTGACCTATGACAGATGAATATTTGGTTTTATCTATGAGCGAAGAAAGGCAAATGATCGTTTTAGCGCCAACAGTTTGTAAGCCAACCGATTTGATTGTTTTAGGGTATATTTTAAACCCCAGATCTTCGCTGACTACATCGAATGATCCGATGACTTTAACTTCGCTCATGGTTCGGCCCGTGAAATGCACCTTGTCTCCTGAAGCAATAATTTGATCGATGTGTCGTACCTTCTTTGCCAGTTTGTTGTATTCTGAAAGTTCGATAAAAGTGTATTCCTCTTTGTCAATGTTAACCATCAAGATGCTTTGTGGTCCGGCCGGCGATGCACCGTATGACATGAAGACCTTGCCGTTTGAATAAAAAGGTTCTCCAGCAAAGCTTCCTTTAAACGTTGTACTAAGGTGCTTTGTGGAATTGTCAGATAAGTTGATAATGTCAAAAGCCAATTCAACCTTACTGTTCTTTAAATTAGAATTTGTAAGATACAAAACCCTTTCTGCGTCAAGCGGAATCATAAATATGTTAAGACCGTGAATGCTCGAAACTTGAAATACGGCATCTTCATGCTCAGTACTTAAAGATTGGGCATTACAGTGCGTTGCTGAAATGACAGAAATGCTTAGTGCTATCGCTATTTTTTGTAGTTTGGTTTTCATGATGTTTTATATGATCGTTAGAAAGATGCTACCCATTCATAATATCCTCAATCTCTTCTACCTCAATCGGCATCTTGATTTCGTCCATTAAGTCGATATAGCCATTTTCTTCAATGATGATGTTGTTTTCAATACGCACACCAATACCTTCTTCAGCAATATAAATACCTGGTTCACACGTAAACAAATTACCAGCCTGCATGGGTTCATAGCGCATGCCGCTGTCATGTACATCAATTCCTAAAAAGTGTGACGTACCATGCATGAAGTACTTTTTATATGCAGGCCACGCCGGATCCTGGTTTTTAATATCGTCCATAGTAATCAAACCTAGGTCAACCAATTCTTTCTCCATGATGGTTCCAACTACTTCATGATAGTCCATCAACAGCGTACCTGGTTTTAGTAAGTCACGTGCTTCTTTCATTACGCGTAAGGTGGCATTGTAAACGTCTTTTTGGCGCTGACTAAATCTACCATTTGCTGGAAGACAACGAGTCATGTCACTGGCAAAGTTGCCGTAATCCACTCCACAGTCAACCAAAATCAAATCCCCGTCATTCACTTTTCCTTTGTTTTCAATGTAGTGTAACACGCATGCATTTGCACCGCTGGCCACAATGGGTTCAAAAGAAAAACCGTTTCCACGATTGCTGATAAATTCATGAATCAATTCAGCTTCAATATCGTATTCGTTAATACCTGGCTTCGTCGATCGAAGAATGCGTTCCCATCCTTTTTTGCTGATCGCAACTGCTTCGCGGACCATGTCAATTTCAACCGGGTGTTTCACAGAACGTAATCGCTGCAATATTTTCCCTGCTCTTTTGTAGTTATGAAGCGGGAACATGTGCTGAATCTCGTTGGCAAAATCTAAATTTTTATAAGGCGATTTGTATGGCGCACGGTCATTTTCATTTAGTGGCAAATAGATGTTGTCCGCCATATTGATAATGCTTCGAAGCTTGTCCATGTATCCGGCATTCCAGAAGATGCTCGCAATACCTGATGTTTCAGTCGCGTGTTCTTTGGTGTATTTATATCCTTCCCAAACGGCAATATACTCGTTGGTTTCCATCAAAAACAAACATTCTTGATATTCCTTTACTGGACAATCAGGAAATAAAACTAGAACAGAATCTTCTTGGTCGATTCCCGATAGATAGAAAAGATCCGAGTTTTGTTTGAACTTATGAAACGCATCACCGTTCCAACTGTACTGGTAGTTGCTATGAAAAATGGCAATACTGCCCGGTTCCATTTGTGCAACAAAGCGTTTTCGGTTATCTATAAAGAGTTGGTTGTTTATCTGCGGGTATTTCATAAGAATCTTTTGAGTGGCAAGTTTAACTAAAAACCACCCGTTTGGCAAGATGCTTATTTCTTGAGCCGCATGATTTTTAGCGCTTCTGACCAGAAGGCCTTAAACTCTGCTCTAGAGCTTAACATTTTTTTAAGTTCGCCAGTAACTGTGATTTTTGGTTTAACTACAGGTTCTGGACTTTCTTTAAAATACTTATCAGTGATGTGTGAGATACCAGCTATGCTGTCTGCATTCTTGAAGTTTGCCCGAGCCCGTTGTGTGTGACCTAGCTTTTCTTCCGCCAATCCAAGGTTGTTTAGTGTGATGTCATTACCTGGATCTAACTCATTTGCTTTCGTGTAATCTTCAATCGCGCCTTCAGTATCTCCAATTTTATCTTTCACATATGCACGACAGGCGTATCGATACCCGTTGTCAGAATCTAACTCTATCGCTTTGTTTAAATCCTCCATCGACGACTTGAACCGTAAATGGAATTTGCACACGCCGCGTTCAGCATAAAATTCGGCTTTCTCGCCAAAGTTTGATATGGCTACATTCCACACATTCATTGCGTCTTCATAACTTTTGAGCTTCTGCAGCACTTCGGCCTTTAAGCTAATTTCGTCTTCTGTTAACTGTGCGTTGTCGTCAGATAAAAGTGTTAAAACACGGGCGTAATCCTGGGATCTGTATGCAGTTAGAGCTTCTTTGAAATTCATATCGTAATTATAACACGAAATTAATTCTAAATGTTTTGCAAATGTAACTAAGTTGGATTTGATTTGCAGACGCAATGTAACGCACTTGGATTTATGAAAAATAAGTATATCGACTTAGTTGAACAGACGTTTGACTTCCCTCAAGAAGAGTTTAGCCTCGATGAAAATGACCACTTAGAATTCCATGAGATTCCATTGATGGATTTGGTAAAACAATATGGCACTCCTTTAAAGTTTACCTATTTGCCAAAGATTTCTCAAAACATCAAACGCGCCAAAAAATGGTTTAATGTGGCAATGGCTAAAGTGGATTATAAAGGTTCTTACAACTATTGCTATTGTACTAAAAGCTCTCACTTTCGATTTGTGATGGAGGAGGCTCTAGAAAATAGTATTCACGTTGAGACATCTTCAGCGTTTGATTTAGAGATAGTTAAGACACTTTACGACGAAGGGGAAATCACAAAAGACCAATACATTGTGTGTAATGGCTATAAAACCGATGGTTATGTTTCGCGTATTGCAGAGTTAATGAATGATGGATTCAATAAGTGTCATTCCATCATTGATAATCAAGAAGAACTAGGACGATTGTCGGCTCAAGTAATGGGGGAGTTTAACATCGGAATTCGAATCGCTTCTGAGGAAGAACCAAAATTTGAGTTTTATACAAGTCGGTTAGGAATTGGCTATAAAGACATTTTGCCGTTTTATCTAAATAAGGTAAAGGCCAATAAAAATGCCAAACTAAAGATGTTACATTTCTTCATTAACACGGGTATAAACGACACTGCATATTATTGGAATGAGTTGCACAAGTGTCTTAAAGTGTATTGTAGTTTGAAAAAAGAATGTCCTGAACTCGAGTCTTTAAACATCGGAGGAGGTTTTCCTATTAAGCGGTCATTAACATTTAACTACGACTACGAGTATATGGCGGAAGAAATTATAGCTCAAATAAAACAGGTGTGCACAGAGGCGGGAGTCCAAGAGCCAAACATTTTCACCGAATTTGGTTCATTTACCGTAGGTGAGAGTGGCGGGACGATCTATAGCATCATTCACCAAAAGAAACAGAATGATCGAGAGAAGTGGAATATGATTGATGGAAGTTTTATGACAACCTTGCCAGATGCTTGGGCCATTAATCAGCGCTTTGTGATGCTGCCTTTGAACAACTGGAACAATCGTTATGAACGGATATTGTTGGGTGGTTTGACTTGTGACAGCGACGATTATTACAACTCCGAACAACACGTAAACGCTATATACATTCCAGAATACGATGAGAAAAATCCTTTGTATATTGGGTTTTTTAATACAGGAGCATATCAAGAATCTTTGAGCGGTTATGGTGGTATTCAACACTGTTTGATTCCTTCACCAAAACACATCATTATAGATAAAACAGACGACGGAGAATTGGTTACTCGGATATTCTCAAAAGAACAAAGCCATAAAAGCATGTTAAAAATATTGGGTTATTAAATAGGTATCATGAACAAGCAAATCACAGAATTTATAGAAAAGTACTTCCTTCACTTTAACGCAGCGTCGCTGGTAGACGCAGCAGACGGTTATATCAAACACCTAGATGAAGGAGGGAAGATGATGATTACTTTAGCTGGTGCAATGAGTACCGCTGAAATGGGCAAAATTTTAGCGGAAATGATTCGCCAAGACAAGGTTTCCATTATCTCATGTACAGGTGCCAACTTGGAAGAAGACATCATGAATCTAGTTGCGCACTCACATTACAAGCGCGTACCGAATTATCGAGACCTAACAGCTCAAGATGAATGGGACTTACTTGAAAAAGGGTTAAACCGTGTAACAGATACGTGTATCCCTGAAGAAGAAGCGTTCAGAAGATTGCAAGACAAGATTGTCAAACAATGGAAGGCAGCCGAAGAAGCAGGTAAAAGGTTTTTGCCACATGAATACATGTACCAAATGCTGTTAAGTGGTGATCTTGAAGAGTTTTATGAGATTGACCCTAAAGACAGTTGGATGTTAGCCGCTGCCGAAAAAAACTTACCCATCATCGTTCCTGGTTGGGAAGACAGTACTATGGGGAACATCTTCACCAGTTACTGTATTAAAAATGAGTTGAAAACCTCGACCATGAAATCTGGTATCGAGTACATGATTTTCTTAACCGAGTGGTATCGAGCTAATTCGGGAGGAAAAGGTGTCGGCTTTTTCCAGATTGGTGGAGGAATCGCAGGTGATTTTCCAATTTGTGTCGTACCAATGATGTATCAAGACTTGGAATGGGAAGAAGTGCCTTTCTGGAGTTATTTCTGTCAGATTTCTGATTCAACTACAAGCTATGGTTCATACTCTGGTGCAGTTCCCAACGAAAAAATCACTTGGGGTAAATTGGACATCAATACCCCTAAATACATCATTGAGTCTGACGCTACCATTGTGGCACCGTTGATTTTTGCAAAGATTTTAGGCTGGTAAGCTATTTCTTTTTGTAAATATGAACTACGGAAGTTCGGTTCCTTTTGGAAACTGTCTCGCTGTGCAGCAAGGTATATTCACTTGGAGTAAAATCCTCCTGTGTAACACCCATATCTGTTACGCTAAAGTAATTATCCCAAAAAACGATACTACCAGAAGGAAGTGATTTCTTTTTTATTGCGTCATGCAGCATAACTTCTTTTGTGTCATCTATGTCTACCTGAAGAAGTTCAGCAAAGTAATAATTGCCAAAGCTTACGACTGATGGGTCAGTGACATGGTTTCGGTACCAATCTACAGCTTTGATAGCCACTTCCTGGCTGCTGTCTTTTTCGAATTCATAAGGAAAGACAAAAGCCGCTTTGTTGGGTGTAAATGGAAAAATAGTTATGAGTACAATCAGTGCGGCAATCGATAACCGTTTGTAGAATAAAGGCTTTATGCCGTTGGTGATGAAATGAAAGCCATCGATAGCCAATAAGAGCATACATGGAAATACAGCGAGTAACACTCTTTTCATACCAAAAGAATGAAACCACCCCTGATGCCAAAATATGGAATGGGAAACCAACATGGCAAAAAACATCCCCACCACCAAAAACTGATAAGACGATATGGTGTACTTTGATTTGACAAATGCTACAGAGGAAGCAAAAAGGCCGAATATCAATAATATCAATGTTGGCCATCCCAACAAATAGGGCATTTGGTTAGCAAAGTGAAACAAATCACCACTTCCATATTTAAGCTCAACACCGCTGTACGGATTTTGATGAAACATCCATAAGAAGTCGTGATAATAAAATTGACCAATGATGCCGTACACCACAGTGCCGAACGTGACAAATGGCAATAATCGAAAACGTTTTTGATATAACAACATAACGATTGCGACACACAACATGACCCATCCTTCAGAACGGATAAATGGCAGAAATGACAGTATTATAAGTCCGTAGTAGAAATGATTTTTAAGGTAAAGATATATACCAGCACTCAAGAACAACGCGGCTAGTGGTTCTGTTAGTCCAGAACTTTGGACCAAAAATATATGGATAGAGAACAAACCTAAAATTCAAATCACTTTTCTGTTTTTGAACTGCTTTAGGTTGAGAATCCGTTCGCAAAAGAATATGGAGCCCAATACACATAGTGTGTTAAACACCTTCATGCCAATAAATCCAAATTGTGCAAACGAACTGCTGAGTAAAACAAAGTGCCCAGTGATTCATGAAATATCGTGGATGTTCGAAGCTCTGTTTGGCTTGTAGGTAATGAAGAATACTGTCACCGGAGTCATAGGTGCTTTGATTAATACCTACAAAAAATACATCAAGAATGATTAGGAAAAAGATTAAATAGCGTTGGTGCTTTTCTTTCACAACAGGTCAAATGTAATTCAATGTCGTTTAAGTTTATAATCGATTCCGTAAAACATTTAGTGTTAAATGGTACTGTTTTTTCAGAAATAGTGAAACATTTGTAGAAGTTAAAATTTTATGGGAAGAGCATTTGAATTTCGAAAAGGGCGTAAGCTAAAACGTTGGGGAAAGATGGCCGTTACCTTTACTAGAATTGGTAAAGAAATTGCCATGGCAGTGAAAGAGGGTGGACCAGATCCCACGAACAATTCCCGATTGAGAATGGCCATTCAGAACGCAAAGTCTGAAAACATGCCAAAAGACCGTGTAGAGTCTGCGATTAAACGTGCTTCTGATAAAGATAGCAGTCATTATGACGAAGTACTTTATGAAGGAAAAGGACCCTACGGTGTGGCCATGATGATAGAAACTGCGACCGACAATATCAATAGAACGGTTGCAGACATACGAGCTGTCTTCCGTAAAAAAGGTGGCGAGCTTGGTACAAGTGGTTCTCAGGAATTTGGATTCGAACGAAAGTGCATTTTCAAGATTGAATTGAACGATCGTGACATGGAAGAGCTTGAATTAGAGCTAATCGATTTTGGATTAGAAGAACTAGAGCAGGTGGAAGATGAAACCCTAATCACGACAGACTTTACCGATTTCGGGAACATGCAAAAAGGTTTGGAGTCGCTAGGTATTGAAATTGTTTCGGTAGATAAAGAACGAATTCCTTTAAATACGGTAGAATTAAACGCTGAACAAAAGGAAGAGGTGAATATTCTAATTGAAAGTTTGGAGGAGGTTGAAGACGTTCAAAACGTATTCCATAACGCCATTTTAGATTGACCTAAGTAGGTTCTGAATAATCTCACTTTTCTCGTGTTGCTTCACTTTTTCATAGCTGAACAACATGTTGCGCATGACCCTTTTTAGTATATCAACGTTAGAACAGATATTGAAATACTCAGGTTTGGCTTCTACTTTTAATTGTTTTAAAAACGATTTAATGCTGTCTCCATTTAAAATCAAACCTTCTGTAAACGGGTTGATGTAAAACATAACCTCATTGTTGTCGTCGTGAGACAGACTGCTTTCATCATTAAAGCTCTTCAAAATCTCAAGGCCATCTATGTTTTTATACCCCAAAACAAAATGCTGAGGGAGGTTTACTCCATACACAGGGATGTTTAATCGCTGTGCTATCAAGGAATATATAATGCCTAACGAAACTGGATTTCCAGTTCTGTTTTCCAAGACCTGGCTAATACAAGAATTTTTAATGTCGTGGTATTCTTCTGCGTTTCCTTTAAAGCGATGTACTTTAAAGAAAATGTAGTTCATAATCTTAATCTGTTCGAAAGAGGTAAGGTCGTAATTGAACTCTAACCACGCGTCCAGTCTTATTTTATCTAGTTGATTGTGAATAGATTGAAAGTCGGTATGTGGATATTCAATACGCTCTAAAATCAACATGCCTTTCAGCAAATCGTCTGATTCGTGTTGCTTCCAAAAGGTTAAATCGCGCAGTATTTCGGTTTTTTTTAGTTCCCGAATTATGTTTTGCATACGCTGAAGTCTCAAGACTTCCTGTTCCGTTAACGATGCTTCTTCAAGAAATGGGATGGCTTCGAAACCAAAGGATAAGATTTTGGATTCAATTTGCTCAACAACTTCCTCATCAGAGTCGTCTAATAAGTAGATAAGATTCGATATGACTTTTTTATCAATCATTCAAAAACCTATTTCTTTTTAGCCCTAGTCTTTTTCTTTGGTGCTCTTTCTTCAATCATCTTTTTAACTTCCTCTAAGTTTAAGTCATTGACGTTGAAAGTTTTAGGCAGCTCAATTTTTGTCTTACCTTTTATAATGTTAAATCGACCCCATCTTGCTTTCTGAACAGAAATACCTTCTTCATCCCAGCGGTGGATGTACTTGTCAATCTCTTTTTGTTTCTTGATTTCAATTAATTCAACCACGTTGTCGTATGTTAAATTATCAAAATCATATTTCTTATTCACGTTAATGAACATCTCGTTCCATTTTATAAATGGACCAAATCTTCCAGTACCTTTCTGGACTGGGAGACCTTCATATTCATATATTGGGGCGTCTGCTTTTAGCTTGGCTTTTATCAAGTCTATAGCACGTTCTAAATCAACAGAGCCAAGATCTTCTTCCTTTGGAATAGAGACAAACATCTCTTTAAACTTCACATAAGGACCGAATCTTCCTTGGGCTACCACAAGTTCTTCTCCTTCGTATGTGCCAATTACTTTTGGAAATTTGAATAATTCCAACGCTTCTTCAAGCGTCATGCTGTCAATGTTCTGACCAGCTTGTAGACTAGCGAACTTTGGTTTGTCTTCTTCATCCGCAACCCCTATTTGAACCATTGGCCCAAATCGACCTAAACGAACACTTACCTGTTTTCCGCTCTCAGGATCGCTTCCAAGAATACGTTCACCACTAGCTCTTTCGGCAGTTTCCATGGCAGTATCAACCGTTTTGCTAAATGGGTTGTAAAAGTTGTCAATCATCGTTGACCACTCTTTTAATCCATTGGCAATCTCATCGAATTCTTTCTCAACGTTGGCTGTAAAGTTGTAATCCATTATGTGATCAAAATGCTTGATCAAGAAATCAGTAACTACTTTTCCAATGTCACTTGGAACCATTTTGTTTTTGTCACTTCCAGTCATTTCCGTTTTATCCATGGCCTTCACCACATCACCTTTCAGACTTAACACTTTGTAATGACGTTCCGATCCTTCGCCACTACCTTTTTCAACATATCCTCTTTTTTGAATAGTTGAAATGGTTGGGGCATATGTACTTGGTCGGCCGATACCTAACTCTTCAAGTTTTCGAACCAAACTAGCCTCAGTATAACGCGCTGGAGGTCTTGTAAAACGCTGTGTAGCGGTAATGTTTTTACAATTTGGATGATCTCCAACTGCCAAAGGAGGAAGTAAACCAGCAGTTTCTTGCTCTTCGTCATCGGTACCTTCTAGATATACTTTAAGGAAACCTTCGAATTTCAAGACCTCTCCATTTGCAGTAAACAAGTGGTTGTTTTTGTTGTTGCTTATTTTGACAATGGTTTTTTCCAGCTTCGCCTCGCTCATTTGAGAAGCGATAGCGCGTCTCCATATGAGTTGGTATAATCTTTCTTCGTCGTAATTATTACCAGCACTTTGAATATTGAAATAAGTCGGTCTTATTGCTTCGTGAGCTTCTTGAGCTCCACTAGACTTCGTGTTATATCTTCTTGCATGCGCATATTCTGCACCGTATTGACTTGTGATTTCAGTCTTCGCAGCCTCTATCGCGAGTTCAGATAGATTAACACTATCTGTTCTCATATAGGTAATGTGCCCATTTTCATACAGTCGCTGTGCCAATGACATAGTCCGTGAAACGGAATAGCCAAGTTTACGACTAGCTTCTTGCTGTAAGGTACTAGTGGTAAAAGGAGCGGCAGGCTTCTTGGTGCCCGGTTTAACATCTACTTTGTCGACAGTATAAGTAGCTTGAACACATGATTCTAAAAAAGCCTTGGCTTCTTGTTCAGAATCAAATTTTGAATTTGAGTCAGCCTTGAATTTTTTACCGTCTTGCGTGAATTCAGCCACTACTTTGAAAGTACTTGACGTTTCAAAGGATTCTATTTCCCTTTCTCTTTCAACAACCAATCGAACCGCAACACTTTGTACCCGACCTGCTGAAAGTGATGGTTTTACTTTTTTCCAAAGAACTGGCGATAATTTAAAACCAACCAACCTGTCTAAAATTCGTCTTGCTTGCTGCGCATCAACTAAATGCTCGTCAATTTGACGCGGTGTTTCAATCGCTGCAAGAATTGCAGGCTTCGTGATTTCATGAAACACAATCCGTTTTGTGTTTTCTTTGGTTAATCCTAAGACCTCAGATAAGTGCCAACTGATGGCTTCCCCTTCGCGGTCCTCATCCGATGCCAACCATACCATATCGGATTGTTTGGCTAATTTTTTCAAATCATTTACAACGTTCTTTTTGTCTGAAGGAACTTCGTAATGTGGCTTGTAACCATCATCGACGTCGATTGCCTTGTCTCCTTTTACTAAGTCTCGGATGTGTCCAAAACAGGATTTAACGGTGTAATCGGATCCCAAAAACTTCTCAATAGTTTTTGCTTTTGCTGGTGACTCGACAATTACAAGATTTTTAGCCATTCTCCTCTATCTCTTTTTTTAATCTGTGATAATAATTTTCTTGGTGTAATCTAAGTTTTTACTCGACACCCTAATAAAGTATATGCCCGAACGATCAATAGAAATCTCCTGCTGTACTTGACCGTTTGCTTGCGTCTCTATTTTCAAAGTTTGCAATTTTTGACCAAGAACGTCAATGACGTCAATGTGAATTGGGTCAAAAACGGAATTAAGTTCAACCTTAAAACTACCCGTAGACGGGTTAGAAATAAGGTTAAAGCGGTGGTCTATCATCGATACATCATCTGTTGATAAAACATTTCGGTCAACGTTTACGTCATCGATAAAGACAGAATTTCCAGCATTGCTCGTTACTTCAAAGCGAATTAATAGATTGGTGCTATTCTCAAAACCGTATTGAGCCAATTCAATAACCTGCAATTTCCAGTCTGAGTTGCTACTTGGTGTCCAATCAGGAATAAATTGATTGGTAGAACTTAACGAGGTAATTCCAATGAGTGATTTTAAGACCTTCCATGTGTCTCCACAATCATCTGAACCATATACCACAACGCGTTCACCAGCTGAACCAGATTTGCGCATTGAATACGCAGTTCTAAAGCTCAATAACGGACTTAAATCTTTATGTAAACTTAAATCGAAGTTTGGTGACGTTAAGGTGTATTGACTTCCACTGCTTGTATTTTCATCAATATTACAAACCGAAGCATACGTCTTATCGTAACCAACATTGTTTAATCGTTGCCAGCCATAATTGCCAATCACTTCCTTTTTCCATGTAAATTCTGAAAACGGACTTTCAAATGTTTCAAGAAATGGACTAGCCAATTCTGCCACATCTCCTTGGACTTCTATAAATTCTGTTTTTGTGATCTCAGCACTACCTTGTGCATTGGTAGTTTTTAGTGTGACCTTGTATTTTCCTGGAGTATTGTAGGTTACTGTTGGACTGCTAAAAGTAGATGAACTTGGTGATCCTCCTTCAAACGTCCATACCCTATCAACCACAACTCCATTCCATGATAAATCTTCAAATTGGACAGATTTACCTTCACAAATAACACCTTGTCTGCCTACAACATGAAAGTCAGGCTTAGGTGCGCAAGGGTTGGTAATATTGATACCTGTTGAAGTTGCCGTGGCACTGGAAACGTGCGACGCCCTACCAAAATTACCCGTGTTAGATAAATAGCCTAACATCCGTGTACGTTGGTCCTTCGTAAACATATTGGCACACTTTCCATCGGCATAATCCATGAAATTCTCAATCTGGTCAGGAAGATCAGGCGAGTCGTTTGTACACGTGTTACTAGATGTATTACACCCAAAAGATTCTTTTAAAACGGGAGGAGTATCGCAAATCCAATCACCGCTTCGCTGGCAATTCGAAGTACCACAATCATCATCTTCACCTGAGTTTTGGAATGGATGCCACAGACCTAAGTAATGACCAACTTCATGTGTTAAGGTACGACCTGCATAATTAGGATCTCCAGTTCCGATACTGCCAACGTATGACGCTCGTAGGATGATGCCGTCGCCAGATTTATCACCAGAAGTTGGCAACACAGCATAACCCAAAATGTTAGCCGCTCTGCCTATCGTTTTTACCACCCATATATTAAGGTACCTGCTTTGATCCCAAATAATCAGTTTTTTTGCTGCTTCGTCTCCACCATTCGTTAGTGTAGAAACAGTTCTTGTTATTCCGTCCGTGCAACCTCCATTAGGATCTTTGGTGGCAAGTTTAAATTCTATCTCACAATCAACTGCTATCGACTTGAATATGGCACGAGTTATTGAGGTGTCTGCGTTTCGTCTTCTGAAATCTTCATTCAAAATACGCATTTGATCAAGGATTTGAGCCTTAGAAATATTCTCTGGACCGTATTCATGTATGACATGAAAAACCACAGGAATAGTCACTACCGCTTTCTTGCCATGTTTGGAATCATTGTAATTCAGGACGTCCTCGGGAACAGAGTAAATTAAATCCTCTTGCTCCACATTATTTGAGATTTGCTCCTGTACAAACTGATCTGTACCGCACTGCATATGCTGTGAAAATCCAACCGATATGGTTGAAATGAAGCAAAGTAGAAGTAGAATTTTTCTCATAGAACGCAAATAAAACGGCGAATATGCAATAATTAATATCATTTAATCGTCGCATGTTTCTTTTTTAACACAACAGTTGCACACTTATTCTGTTTGTTGGTCCTGTGAAACGATCACAGAAACAGAAGCATCACCTGTAACATTAACAACAGTCCTGCACATGTCTAATATTCGATCGACCGGCAGAATTAGAGCAATCCATGCTGGGTTAAGTCCAACACTTTCTAAAACCAAAATCATTAAAACCAAACCTGCACTGGGGACTGCAGCTGCTCCAATACTAGCCAAAGTAGCTGTTACGACGATAACCACTTGTTGTGCTACCGACAAATCAACCATGTGTAATTGAGCCAAAGCGACCACAGCCACCGCTTGATACAAACTGGTTCCATCCATGTTTACGGTTGCACCAATTGGCAAGACAAAACTGGTCGTACTTTCTGGTACCTTTAAGTTATCGTGCACACATTCCATGGTCACGGGTAAAGTGGCTACAGAACTACTGGTACTAAACGCAGTGAGCTGAGCTTTGTTAATTCCTTTGAAGAAGGTCTTAAACGACATGCCGTTTCCAAACAGACGCACAAGAGTAGGGTATACCACCACGGCCATGATAACCAGACCCAACACCACTGCACCACTATATTGTAATAGGAAGTTTAATAAGTCTGAGAGTTTTGAAATGTCTTCACCAGCTATGTTGACCAACGTTCCAGCCATTAAAGCGAAAACGAAAAACGGCATGGCAATCATTACTATTTCCACCATTCGGACAAAAATGACGTTGGCGCTTTCGACCAAACTCACCATTGGATCACTGTGTTTTTTAGGAAGTTGAATAAGCACAACGCCGAAAAAGATAGCGAAGAAGATGATTTGGAGCATCTTGTTTTCTGCCATTGCACTGAAGATGTTTGAAGGAACTGCGTCAACCAAAGGATATAATGGTCCCTCAGCTTTGCTTTTTGCTGCGTCTTCCATTTTCGACTTAACATCTGCACTTATGTCTTGGCGAGTACTATCGGCAAGAATAGATTCAACAAGGAGTTTATTTTCTGGTTTACACGACTCACAAATTTCATCCAAGTGTTGTACTTGTGGGTTGGATTGCAACCAAAGCTCATACTCGATACGTTTTTCTAAACGTACTTCTTCGTTTACATGTGCGCCTGGCTTCCAAATATTGACAACCAGTAAACCAATGGTGACTGCCAACATCGTCGTGCCTACATATATAAGTAGGGTTTTGGTACCAATCTTACCTAGCTTCTTAACATCTTTTAAATTAGCAATACCAGAAATGATTGAAAACAGCACAAGGGGTACAGCAATCATTTTAAGGATATTGATAAATATTTTACCAAAAGGCGAAATGAAATCCTTGGTAAATTCATTGATTGGAAAGGCTTCCGAATTGGTGTACACCGCAACGTAAGAATATATTAAGCCTAGTATTAAGGCGATCACTACCTGCCAATGCAATGCAATTTTTTTCATGTATCTACAATTTTGTTTTGTTTAAAGCGTCAAATGGAATTCGCTTTTTACCATTCAGTAATTTGTCAAAAGTAAGATGAACTCGTTTCAGGCACCGAAAATACGTATTCGGATAGTGAATCGGTAGCGATGGGGATAATTGCTATTGACAATCTGAAACTAAGTAGTCCAAAAGGGTAATAGCAGCCATAGCTTCTACAATAGGTGCTGCTCTTGGAACAACACATGGGTCATGCCTCCCTGAGGCAGCCAGTGTGATGTTTTCAGAATCTGTATTAATGGTGTGCTGCGCTTTCGAAATAGTGGACGTTGGTTTGAAAGCCACATCGAACTCTATAGGCATACCGTTAGAAATTCCACCTTGAATACCACCTGAATTGTTAGATGACGTGGAAGGAATACCATTTTGTACCACCCATTCATCATTCAACTCACTGCCTTTTTTAGTAATGGAATCAAATCCAGAACCAATTTGAAACCCTTTAACGGCATTGATGGAGAACATGGCCTTGGCCAATTGGGCATTTAACTTGTTAAAAACGGGGTCACCTATACCAATAGGGCAATTTTGGATGACGGCCGAGACGATTCCCCCGACACTATCTCCTTCTGATTTAGCGGCGTTGACGACTTCTACCATTTTTGCGCTGATCTCGGCATTCGGGCATCTCACAATGGATTTTTCAATGTCCATTAGCGTGTATTCAATGGATTTGGGACAAGCCACATGGTGTATTTGACTGACATAGGCCATGATTTGAATGTCAAAGAACTGTGCCAATACTTGTTTTGCAACAGCTCCGGCGGCAACCCAACCCGCAGTGATTCTTGCCGATGACCTTCCTCCACCGGCGAAATCGCGATGGCCGTATTTTTTTTCATAGGTATAATCAGCATGTGAAGGCCGGTAAACAGATTTTAGATGGTCATAATCCGTGGGCTGCGCATTTTTATTTGGAATGAGGATAGTAATGGGTGCGCCAGTCGTTTTGTTTTCAAAAATCCCTGACGTGATCTCAAAGTCATCGGACTCCAAACGTGAGGTCGTGACTTCACTTTGTCCAGGTCGTCTTCGTTGCAACTCATTTTGGATATGAGCCAAATCCAATTCGAAATTGGAAGGACATCCATCGATGACAACACCAATATGTTTTCCGTGAGATTCACCAAAGGAGGTGATTGCGAAGTTTTTTCCGAATGTATTGTTAATCATTATTGAGTTTTAGGTGAATTCCGAGTTTCGACACCTCTTGCCAAAAATCGGGAAATGATTTCGAAACTACCTCAATGTTGTCAAGTTCAATGGGTTTAATCACACTTAAAGCAGTTAAACTCATGGCTATTCTGTGGTCTTGATGTGTTTTAAAGGAAGGGAGTTGGTTTTTGAATTTCAGTAATTCTAATGACAACACTTCTGCACGGTTACTTTCTTTGTATTTTAAATGCGCGTTTCCTGAAGGGATAAGCTCTATGCCAAGCGCAAAACATCCGACGATTTCTGTTGGAGCGAGATCTGGACAATTGGTGTAGTCTCTTTTTAGTTTCGCTGGCTGTGAGAAATTCTGAATCGGCTGTAAAACCAGTGAGTCATCGTTAAATGTATGATTGAGTCCGATAGCCTTGCCAAACTCCAACGTGTCTTTGTCAGGCTGAATCGAATTGGCATTGACATTATGAATGGTTAATGTTTGACCCGTAATTTTAGACAGTAATACAAAATATGAGATGGCACTCCAGTCAGATTCAACGGTCACAAGCATCGATTCTTCACTCGGTTTTTTTGGTTGTATGTTAAGAACGTCATCAGTTGCAAAGTCAACATCAATGCCTAGATCTTGCATCAGTGCTGCTGTTAATTTCAAATACCCTTTACTAACGGCTTTCCCAGTTAGGCTAAGTTGAATTGGTTTGCCAACCAAAGGTGCTATTAATAATAAGGCAGTTGCATACTGACTCGAAGTACTGATATCTACATGCCAATGCGTAAGTAATGAGTTAAGGTCTACTGATTTGATGAGAAAGCCAGTATTTGTTTTTGAAATATTAAACCCAATGTCGTTCAGTGCGGTGATAAGTCCGTCATGTGGCCTTGATAAAAGCGTCTTGCCACAGGAAATCGTAGAGTCAATGTTTTTGATAGCTAGCGTACTCAGTAAAAAACGAAAGGTTGTACCACCGTCTTCAACATAAAAATCCGTTATGCCTTTATCCATATCTAACAATAAAGTAGATAGCGCCTCTGAGTCGGTACTTTTTGACGCGTTGCCAATCACAAGGTGTTGGAAGTATAATTGTTTTAGGACCAACAAACGGTTAGTAATGCTTTTAGACCCAGGAACGTGAATGGGTGGTATGTACGATTTGTTAGAGTATGACAGGTACATAAGCTATGACATATATTGAATCAAACATGCTTCAATGACGTCTGTTTCTACAGATATATTATAGTCACACTGACCAATATTGTTTGGTAAAGCCATTTCAATTCCCTTTTGAGGGTTCTTTTTGTCGTAAGACATTAAAGTGATTAGTTGAGGTATGTCTGTATGGTAGATTGGTAATTTGTCGTATAATTTGGATATATGATGGGTAATATCATTCTGTTCATGGAGAGGTAGTTTATTAATGCGATGTGCGATAGCCGACTCGACAATCATACCTGCAGCAACAGCGTGTCCGTGAGAGATAGATGCGTTCTGCTTTAGCAGCAATGATTCAAAGGCATGACCAACCGTGTGACCAAAGTTTAGTTTTTTACGTTCGTTGGCTTCCAGCGGATCAGCTTCAACGATAGCCATTTTGATGTCGATGCTTTGTTGAATGATAGAGAGCCAATCCGTTGCTGAGATATCA
>CALSTB010000005.1:155000-1016256 GCA_943789165.1 uncultured Bacteroidia bacterium
GGACGGAAAGACCCCGTGAACCTTCACTACAGCTTCACATTGGTTTTGGCTATATAATGTGTAGGATAGGTGGGAGACTTTGAAGTGTCGTCGTCAGGCGATGCGGAGTCGTTGGTGAAATACCACCCTTTATCTAGTTGAAATCTAACCCTGGTAGAATACATCAGGGGACATTGTGTGGTGGGTAGTTTGACTGGGGTGGTCGCCTCCAAAAAAGTAACGGAGGCTTTCAAAGGTACCCTCAGTACGGTTGGTAATCGTACTAAGAGCGTAATGGTATAAGGGTGCTTGACTGTGAGACCGACAAGTCGATCAGGTGCGAAAGCAGGACATAGTGATCCGGTATTTCTGAATGGAAGGGATATCGCTCAAAGGATAAAAGGTACTCCGGGGATAACAGGCTGATCTCCCCCAAGAGCTCACATCGACGGGGAGGTTTGGCACCTCGATGTCGGCTCGTCACATCCTGGGGCTGGAGAAGGTCCCAAGGGTTGGGCTGTTCGCCCATTAAAGTGGCACGCGAGCTGGGTTCAGAACGTCGTGAGACAGTTCGGTCCCTATCTGTTGTGGGCGCTAGAAAATTGAGAGGATCTGACTTTAGTACGAGAGGACCGGGTTGGACATACCTCTGGTGTATCTGTTGTTCCGCCAGGAGCACCGCAGAGTAGCTATGTATGGAGCAGATAAGTGCTGAAAGCATCTAAGCACGAAACTGACCTCAAGATGAATTTTCTTTTAAGGGTCGTTAAAGACGATGACGTTGATAGGTTGTAGGTGTAAAGGCAGTAATGTCAAAGCCGAGCAATACTAATTACCCGTAGACTTATATTTTTTTATAATTTATTTACTTTCAATTCTTGTCATTGTTTTCACATTGCCGAAAACAAAGAACTTAATGATATTAACCGCATAAGCGGAAAGACTTTTAGGTGATTATATCGAGGGTGTACACCTCTTCCCTTTTCGAACAGAGAAGTTAAGCCCCTCAGAGCCGATGATACTTGGGTAAAACCTGGGAAAGTAGGACATTGCCGCTATCATTTAAGAACCCATTTTGCATTTGCAGAATGGGTTTCTTTTTTTATACGAATATTTGTCACGACACATTTATCTTTGTCCAAACTTCTAAAAGTGGACATCAAAGAGACCCTCAAGATTTTACCCAACCCATCCTGGTATCTACAAATACTTCGATAAAGCGGGTAAGATCATATATGTTGGCAAAGCCAAGAATCTCAAGAAGACGGGTCAGGGTCTTATTTTCATAAGAATCACGACAACAACAAAACTCAAGGCCTAGTCTCCAATCTCGCGTATTGACCGCATCGAGTTCGTGGTTGTCGATAACGAAACGGACGCATTACTGCTACTGGAGAACAACCTCATCAAGGAGCACCAGCCGCGATACAACATGATGCTTGAAGGACGATCGCTCCTTCCCCTTGATTCGCATTACCAATGAACGTTTCCCTCGCGTCTTCGCGATGAGGAACCCTAAGTATGACGGTTCTAAGTACTTTGGTCCCTATACATCCGCCCGCTCCATGCACATCGTTGTACTCGATCTTATCAAGTCTCTTTATCCGTCTGCGCAACTGCAACTACAACCTGTCCGACGAAAACATCAAGGCCAATAAGTTCCGGGCTTGCCTCGAGTATCAATTGGGTAACTGCAAAGCGCCCTGCGTTGGTAAAGAGTCGGAGGCCGAATATCTAGAGTCCATTGCCAAGTGTGACGGACATATTCTGAGGCGGTAATTTTGCACAGCGTTAAGACGACATTTGAAAATCGGAAATGGAATTGGCAGCAGCGTCTGAAAACTTAGCGTTTGAACAGAGCCAATAAGTTTTAAAGAGAAGATTGGGTCTTCTCGATATGTTCCGCACGAAAGTCGACCGTCGTAAGCCATACAATCACTAATGTCGACGTGTTCTCTGGTGTGCTAACAGATAAAAGTGCATTCATTAATTACTTAAAAGTAATAAACGGAATGGTCGTTCGCGCGAAATCTGTAGAGTATAAATTGAAGCTGTCCGAATCTATAGAAGATGTACTCGAGTCAGCCATTCCTAAAATTCGTCACTTATACGAAAGCGAAAGTAAAGAGTTGATTCTTCCAGTGCCTGTTGATGCGTTTGAATCTTTAAAAGTTACAGTTCCACAAAAAGGAGATAAGAAAAAACTATTGGACCTTTCTGTTAGAAACGCGCTCTTGTATAAAAAGCAAAAGTTGGATCAGTACGAAAAACTCAACCCTTCGCATCGGTCAGACAGACTCATGCAACAGATGAAGGACGGACCTTCAGACTAACGGAGGAACCAAGGCATATTGAGTGTTTCGATAATTCAAATTTGCAAGGCACCAACCCTGTCTCAGCGTGTGTGGTTTTTAAAGATGGCAAACCATCTAAAAAAGACTACCGCCATTTCAACATTAAGACCGTTATCGGCCCAAACGACTTTGACAGTATGAAGGAGGTTGTGAAAAGAAGGTATGCGCGATTGCTGAAAGAAAAACAAAACTTACCACAGCTGATTATTATTGATGGGGGCAAAGGTCAACTGAGTGCTACGGTCGAGATTCTAGAGGAACTTGGCCTCTATGGCAAAATTGCAGTGATTGGCATTGCGAAGCGCCTAGAGGAAATCTATTATCCTGGGGATAGTCTTCCCTTATATATTGACAAAAGCTCTGAGACGCTCAAAATAATCCAACAATTAAGAGATGAAGCGCATAGGTTTGGCATTACGCATCACAGAAATAAGCGATCGAAGGAAATGACTACTTCGGAACTAGATGGTGTTATAGGTATTGGCCCCAAAACAATAGATACCTTACTTCAGAAATTTCGTTCTGTTAAGAAAATTAAAACGGCCAGTATACAGGAACTTACGGACGTAATTGGTGCTGATAAAGCCTTAAAATTGCACAAGTACTTTACAGAATGATTCTTCAAGAAAATCAGGTGCAACCAACTATAACGAAGCTCAAGTCATTCGCACAAACGTATGATACCGTTTTTTGGCTTGAGTCGTGTAATCTACCTAACGCCCACGACATAGGAGCATTTGAACTGGTAATTGGTTTAGGAGAGAAAAGCAAAATCGAATTAACATCCACGGATTTTTCATGGGATGCTGTATCGAGCTATTTGGACGAACAAGCTTGGAAATTTTTTGCTTTGTCTTATGATTTGAAGAATGAGATATCCAAGTTAGAAACAAAAAATAAGGATGTACTTAACTGGCCGGTTCTTTCTTGCGTGAAACCTGAGCTGACCATCACGCTATCCAAAAACAATGAGTTTAAGGTGTATGGCGTTTCAGAGGCTGAACTATTTAAACTATTAGATACAGTTAACGAAAAAGATTCCAAACCAATAGTTACCTTTTCAGCAATATCTGCATCACTGACTGAAGAGGAACACCACCAGCGCGTGAGAGACATCAAAAGGGAGATATCCGAAGGGAATATGTATGAGATGAATTTATGTCTTGAACATGTGTTAGAAGATTTCGAGTGTAAACAACCTTTTGAATTATTTCATAAACTTACTCGCACTTCGCCAACACCGTTTTCCGCATACGTACAACTAAACCATAAGCATGTACTATGCGCTAGCCCAGAAAGGTTTTTAACGACTCTCAATAATCGTGTGTATTCACAACCGATTAAAGGGACTTCCAAACGTTATGAAAATTTCGCGCAAAATCAAGAAAGCAGACTGCATCTTGCCAATTCAATTAAAGAAAGAGCAGAACACATCATGATTGTTGATTTGGTCAGAAACGACTTAAGTAAACTGTGCAAAGTGGGTTCGATACAGGTTGATGAACTCTTTGAAATTTATGGTTATAAGCATGTGAATCAGATGATTTCAACCATCTCTGGGGAGCTGGAAAGTTCACCCAACTTTGTAGAGGCGATTAAAGCTACCTACCCTATGGGAAGTATGACCGGAGCCCCGAAACACATTGTCATGAAATTTATTGATGCATTGGAAACTGCAGCAAGAGGTTGGTATAGTGGTACAATTGGGTATATACAGCCTGACGGTAATTTTGATTCAAATGTGGTCATTAGGTCTTTGCTCTATGACTCTGAGAAACGTGTCGCGAAGTTTTCAGTTGGAGGAGCCATTACTTTCGATAGTGACCCTACGCTTGAATATGAAGAGTGTTTGCTGAAATCTGAAGCAATTAGATCTGTGTTGGATATTACGGCGCGAGAAGCTTCTTTTCTTCATTGATCTTAGCACCATAATTGGTTAACAATATGTGCAAGTCCTCAGCCTTGTATGGTTTACCCAAAAAGTCATCCATTCCTGAATTCATGTAAAACTCTTTACTGCTTTCATTCGCATCAGCCGTTAGGGCGATTATCGGAGGTCGCTCGTTTCCGTACAATTCAATGATTTCTTTGGTTGTAGTCAGCCCATCTTTTTCCGGCATTTGAATGTCCATTAGTATGATGTCAACCTTGTTGGTTTCAAGTAAAGACATCACTTCCACTCCGTTTTCGGCGTGTAAGAAATCATCGTATCCAAACTTGTTCAACAATTTTTCAATCAACATTTTGTTAAACATGTTGTCTTCTGCCACAAGTATTTTTAATGGGAATTTCTCATTAATAGGTTCTTCTACATTCAGTGGGTTGCTGCGTTGTTTCACATTAACAGGTTCCTCACTTAAGTTGTCGTTTGATGTTGGTATTTTACCTTCTATTGTGAAAAAGAAGGTAGTGCCCACTCCTTTTTCTGAAGACAAGCTTATCTGGCCACCCATTAATTCCACTAGTTTTTTGGAAATACTTAAGCCTAATCCAATACCTCCATATTTACGTGAAGTGGTGTTGTCTTCTTGCTCAAAAGCATCAAAAATCGTTTGTTGTTTTTCGGGAGAAATACCTATTCCATCATCACTTACCGCAAATTTCAGTTTAGCATTTTGCTCATTTAATCCCGGTGAACGCATAAGTTCTTCCAGGTTGACGGTAATTTTAATTGTACCGTCTTGGGTGAATTTTACCGCATTAGAAACCAAGTTGATAAGCACTTGTCGAATTCGTAGAATGTCGCCTTTGAAATATGTAATGTCAGAGCTCACTATTTCGTGTTCAATAACAATGTTTTTCTCTTTGGCTTGTTTTGAGAAAATAGTGATTACCTCTTCAATCAGTTGCTCTAGGTCAATCAATTTTGATTCAAGATTCATTTTACCCGCTTCGATTTTCGAGAAATCGAGAATGTCGTTTAGAATGACCAACAAGTTTTGGCTACTCGTTTCTATTGTCTCAACATATTTTTTCTGCTCCTTGTTTAAGGATGAGTCTAACAATAAGGCAGCCATTCCCATAATGCCATTCATGGGTGTACGTATTTCATGACTTGTTACGGCCAGGAAGTTAGACTTTGCCCGCAAGCCTGACTCAGCCTGTCTTTTAGCATCATCCAGAATCGCATTCATTTGACGTAACTCATCGTTTTGGTCATTGATGATAGCGTTTCTTTCCAATAACTTTTTATTCGTTACCCTTTTGATTTGTAGCTGGGTCCACATAAGGCCGATTACTGTGAGTAGAAGCAAAACAGCTATTGCAGAACCGTACTTTAAGTACGTTGTAAATCGATCGTCCTTTTGCATGAGGGCATCATCTTTTTCATTCAGTTCGTTTTGAACTTCACGAATTTTAGTGTTCCGTGCATTTTTAATATTTAGATATGTTTTGTACACTGAACCAAAGGCCATTTCACTTCTTACTGAAGCGACCTGTTGCTCAATTGCCAAGGCGTTCTGTAAATCTCCTTTAGATTTATAGACTTGGTTTTGCATTTTCAAACATTCAAGTATCCTAACTCGGTCACCTGATGATATGGATTTGGATTTGATTGTTGCTAAGAGGTTTAAGGCATCATTTGGTTGTCCTTGTTTCAGCCATGTCTCGGCCTTTTGAAGCAAAAGAATTCTATCTACTTCAGCCGATTTCGTTAAACCACCTGCTATACCTTGGTACTTTGTAGCCAACGCGTAATTCTTAAGCGTTAAATTGAGCTTTGATAATAACAAGTAATCGTATGCCAAAGGCAGCGGACGACTTTTCGTTTTGTTAATATTAATGGACTCCAATAAAGAAAGTTGAGCCTTCTGTAATTCACCAGTGTTGTAATAATATTCGGCAAACAAGTGATGCAATTCTGCATGCGTACCTGATTTATCTATGTCTAAGGATTTTATTGTGGCAGATGCCTTGGTTAAGAACTGTTTCGACATGTCTATTTCTTCACCTAACAACATTGCTCTTCCCAATCGAAGTTGTGCAAGTACAAAGGCTTCAGAGTTTTCATTCACTAAATCAAGACTAGCATTGTATTTTTCGATGGCGTCAATGACATGTCCTTGTCTAAGTAATAAATCACCTTCCGCGATTTCAGATTTAAATTTTTGCAGAGTAGTGCCAGACATTTGACTGCAGTTATTGATAACAGAGAGCACACTGTCCCCATTTGTGGGTAGTTGGCCTAGATGATAATAAGCCGTTTGACGATTAAGAAGCGATAGGGCCCAATCTGATCGACAAGCTTGAGTAGATTTTAAGTCAATATCCGCAGCATTTATAGCACTAGCAAACTCAGATTTAACAAGTAAAGAATCAATTTTTGATTGTGGAAGAGAAAATGGTTGAGCAAACGATTTACTGAAAGGAAGTAAAATCCATATACAAACGAATAGTAATCGTAATAGCTTGAGCACGGTCATAATTCTAATAGTAATCGGGCGTTACCCCAGTAATTTTCGTTCAAAGTAGTGAACAAATATCGACATTATAAGTTAATTTAGCAAGGTATTTATGATTTAAGAGACTGCAAGTCAGCTAGTTTGATTAACCCAATTAAAAATGTCCATTATACCATCACTTGATTTAGCCATGTTTATGCATGGTGACGCACAGCAAAAAGCAACTTTTGTTGATGAACTTGGTAAAGCTTATGAAACCATTGGTTTTGCCGCAATAAAGAACCATTTGTTGTCTGAAGACCTAGAACAAAGGTTGTATGATCAATCACAGAAGTTTTTTGAATTTCCGGAATCTGTTAAGCTAAAATACTCGGATGATGCCTTGGCTGGACAACGAGGGTATACCGGCTGGGGGAAAGAGCATGCAAAAGGAAAAAACGTTGGAGATTTAAAGGAGTTTTGGCATTTTGGCCAATACGTTCCTGACCAATTGAAATCAGAATTCGACTACCCAGATAATTTGATGGTTGACGAGCTGCCTGAATTTAACGAAGTAGGTGAAATGGCTTTTAAGGCGCTTGAAGAAACAGGGAAATATATGCTACGGGCAATGGCCATCTATTTGGAATTGGATGAATTCTATTTCGATAATGAGATTCAATACGGTAATAGCATCCTTCGACCGATTCATTACCCACCCATTCTTGACGAACCACCATTGGGAGCTGTCAGAGCTGGAGAGCATGAAGATATAAACTTAATCACCCTGCTAATGGGAGCGAGTGCGGGCGGTTTGGAGATTTTGTCTAAAGACAATATGTGGGTTGGGGTTACTTCGTTAAAAGACCATCTGGTAGTCAATGTCGGAGACATGCTCCAACGGTTAACCAACAATAAATTTAAGTCAACGACACATAGAGTTGTGAATCCACCTCGATCGGAATGGGCAAAGCCTAGATATTCGATACCCTTTTTTCTACATCCTAAAAGTTCAACCCGTTTGGATTGTCTAGAGTATTGTATCGATGAGACACACCCTAAGGCGTATAGTGATATTTCGGCTGGAGAATACTTGACTGAAAGACTGTTAGAAATAGGTCTTATTAAGAATGAGTCTAAATAAAAAATTATATTGTCAAAATTCCCAATAATAGAACAATATGTCTATATTTGAATTGTTAAATGCGAATTGCAGAGACTGTACTCGTATTTATTGAAGGCTTGTGTTAATGCCATTCCGTATAAGACTTATTTCTCATATGGATATTACTACTACTACTTTGACCTATAGCACAACGTCGTCATAAAGATTTTTGACATAAGATACTAGCGGTTTGGCATGATAGAAGGAGGCCTTGGTCTCCTTTTTTTATTGGTCTTGCTGGAAGTCGTAAGTACCACTCACATTTCTCCACCTTGCGACAACGGTTGCCATATCTTCCGGCAATTCACTTTCAAAGAATAGTTCCTCTTTTGTGAAAGGATGAATGAATCCCAATGTCTTAGCATGCAATGCTTGCCGAGGCAAAATCGTAAAACAATTGTCGACAAATTGCTTGTATTTACTAAAGACTACACCTTTTAAAATTTTGCTACCCCCATATGTGTCGTCTGAAAACAAGGGATGGCCCAAATATTTCATATGGACCCTAATCTGATGCGTCCTTCCGGTTTCTAATTGACACTCCACTAAAGAAACATAAGTAAAGTCTTCAATGACTTTATAATGTGTGATGGCATGTTTTCCAACACCTTCTTCGTGCGTAGCGGTGAATATTTTCCTATTTTGACTGCTCCTCGTTAAGTTGGTCTCAATTGTACCTTCCTTATTAACGGGACTTCCCCACACCAAGGCATGATATTTTCGAGTAATGGTGTGCGCTTTAAACTGAGCGCCTAAAATGCGGGTACTTTCCTCATCTTTCGCTACAAGAAGCAACCCAGAAGTGTTTTTATCAATGCGGTGAACAAGAAAAGGATGTCGATCACTTTTGTGAATGTCATCTCCCAGATAATATGCTAACCCATTGCTTAGTGTTCCGTCGTAATTCCCTACACCTGGATGGACAGTTAAACCAGCAGGTTTGTTAACCACAAGCACATGGTCATCTTCATACACAATATCAAGGTCCATCTTCTCAGGAACAACCTCGTAGATACGTGGCTCTTCGAATGACAGTACTTCGATTTTATCTTCTGGCCTAATCTTATAATTCGCCTTTACATATTTGTCGTTAACCCAAACCTTACCTTGGTCAATGGCTTGTTTAATCTTATTTCTTGAGGCGTTTTCAATGCGGTCTACAAGAAACCGATCAATCCGTATGGCCGACTGCTTTTTGTCTGCAACAAATTCAAATTGAACGTACGACTTCCTGTCCTGTGATTTCACCATATTAAAACTAAAGAGTTTACCTCAAAATGTTAATTTCGCCACGAATTTAGTTTATAACACATGATAACCCACGAAACGTCACTTAAAGAATTTGATAAGCAACTGACCTACACACTTGAGCATTATACCAATCATGGATTAAAGTCGTCTGACTTTAATAATGTTGTTCTTGGCGGGTTAGGTGGATCAGGTATTGGTGCCCTCATTGCTAAGTCTTGGTTTTTTAATACAGCTAATTTGCCCATTGAAACTATTAACGATTATAGCTTACCAGGCTATGTTAACGATAAGTCGTTGGTAGTCTTGAATTCATATTCAGGTAATACGGAAGAGACCATTTCGCTATTCAAAGAAGCCAAGGAAAAAGGAGCGAGCATCGTTTGTTTATCATCTGGTGGCCAGATAGCCGAGATGGCAAAAGCGGAAGGCGTTACGTGTTATCCAATCGAGACAGGATTTCAGCCACGTCAGACATTGGGGATGGGACTAACCTATCTAACTTTAATTTTAGGAGATTTCTTTGGGATTGAATACAAGACAGAATTAACTGAAATCAAAGATAAATTGATCGAGAACCAGGAGAAACAAATCCTATCGGCTGAAAAAATTTATCAATACTTTCAATCAAGCATCAAGAACAAGTTTGTGATTTTGGCAGATAGAGCCATGTATCCATTGGCGATGCGTTTCGCACAACAATTAAATGAGAATGCGAAGCTTGAAGCTTTCGTTCATCCAGTTCCTGAATGCAACCACAATGTGTTGGAATCCTATACGGATAGGTTGCCAACAAATTTCCTATTACTTTATACCGAAGAAAATGTACGTGTAGGATCCCGTTTCGATTTTATTTCTGGTCATTTAGAAATGGATAACAATAAGGTATTGCCATTAGCCATACCTAACTACGATCTATATACCATTTTTGATGTGAACTATCGCTTGGATTGGTTCTCAGTTTTCGCAGCTCAAGATCTTGATGCCGACTTAATGAATGTGCCGATTTTGACCTCCCTAAAGGAGTTTATGAGTGAAGTCGAAGAGATATTCGAAGATGACGCAGAAGCAGAAGGCTAGTCAACTAGCAGTCTACTTACTTGTTTCTTTCCTGAATCGCTTGTAACAACAACGAAATACATACCAGAGGATACTTCCTCAACGCTAAAGTTACCACGACCATCAACTGTGACTGGAACAACAGCCCCCATAGAATTAATCAATGTCACCTTACCTCCAGTATAGTTCGCTATTTGAACTTTAGTCGCTGCAGGATTTGGAAAAACGCGTAAGTTTTCTGAAGCCACTTCTGGAACAGATGTGTTGATTGTATTGTTTAATGTGGCTGTCCAAACGCCTCGTCCATAAGTGAAAACAAAAAGTTTGCGGTCAGACGCTCTTAATCGAACCATTGAGACATAGACATTTGGGATTTGTGTTTCTTTATGCCAGAAACGTCCACCGTCGCCAGTAACATAAAGACCATAATCGGTAGCAACCATAATATTGTCTGAATTGTCTGGGTCAACTTCTATCCAATTCACAGGTAGTGAGGAAGGTAAGTTGCCACTAATGTCAGTCCACTCAGGTTTGTCAGTGTCAGCTTTCTCCACTTTCCAAATACGCGGAAGTGTGCTAAAGTTCGACAGCGCCAAATAAATGGTCGATGGTTCATTTGGGTCTACTTCTATATTGCCTACAAAGCCTCCACGAGCTGTGGCAGGAGCAAGGGTAAACATTTTAAATTCTGTCCCGGCACTTGCCGTTTTAGCCTTGTTAATTCTGTATAGTATACCACTTTGACCTCCGAAATAAACCGTAGGGTTATCTTCAGGTGTCATGCCTACGGCAAAGATGCTTCCTGGAATTTGGTTGGTTATTCTTGACCAGCTACTTCCTTTGTTGGTGGTTCTTGCTATGTAGTTCTTTGTAGGAAAATACAGTTGTTCCCCATCCACTGGGTTTATTTCGAACGGGTTAATAAACCAGAAATCTGACGTACCAACCGTTGCGGCAAGACTGTTATAAATATTCACCCAACGGTTTACATTCCATCTACGGATGTTGCCATTTTGTGATGAAGCGTATACTATATCGCCAGTATTGTCAATCGCGTTAAAAGCGCCATCTCCACCTAAAATCTGAGAAAAGGAAGAACCTCCACCTGAATTTAAAGTAGTCCAGTTGTCTTGAGCGCCAACAATCACTTCATCGCCTGACGGACTATAATACCCTGCGTAAAACTGAGTTACGTTATAACCGTTATTACGATCATTAGCTGTGATACCAGTAGTAATGGTGTTGTATTGGTAAATACCTCCATCACAAAGCACGTAATAATCATTTGAATTAGGTATCCATGTTACATTATGATAATCGGCGTGTGCATTTACCATGTCTTTCCATGACGTGCCACCATTTGTACTATAGCTCGGTTCTTGAGCAGAGCAAATCACAAAATTTGGATTCGTAGGTTGGACCGCTAGGGTAAAGCAATACCAAGTAAACTGATACCTCACGCCTCTATCTTGAGGGTTGGCCATTTCAGTCCATGTTTCTCCAGCATCGGTGCTTTTATAGATTCCTTTCAAACTATTTAAATCAGTACCTGAAAAAGCTGCATAAATGATATTTGGATTACTCTCACTTGGTTCAATTAAACACCTCGCAAAAGTTCCGTCTGCCAAACCTACAGGGTATTCCTTAATGTCTGGTGTTTCGCTCTCATCAAAATAGAAAACACCAACTCCATCTACACTGAAATACACTCTTCCGTTTGGTAAAACGTCAACATCATTTACTGCCTTTTGTCCAGACTTGTAAATTTGATGAAAGCTTTTTCCTTTATCAGTGGTTCTGAACAGTCCAGAAGCATTGGTCGCCACATAGAACGTGTTTTTGTCGGTTCTAGAATAAACGATATCCCATGTTTTGTTAAACGCACTTATATCCGATGAGTCAATTTGGCTAAAGCTAAGCCCACCATCAGTAGACCTAAAAATACCGTTTCCATCGTAATTGATGTATACGCCAGTATTGCGTTCTCCTGTTGTGTAATAGATTTCTTTAGGGTTAAATGGATTCTGAGTTATTGCCGTAACAGACAATGAAGGGGCGTCATCATCCAATGCACTCCAAGTCAATCCTTTGTCGTTACTCGCCCATAAGCCACCTGAAACGCCACCAGCAAGTAAGTGACTATTATTTTCGCTGTCCACCAATAAGGCACGTGTTCTACCACCGATATTATCTGGACCCAGTTCTTTAACTGTTTTGAAATAGTCTATTTTGCCATGGAATTTTGGTGTTTCACTTTTCCATTGTTTCCACATGGCACGTGGGACTTCACCTTTTTCATTTTGTTTCATTTGAAAAAACTGAGCGTCATACCCAGGATTCTCTTCAGAGGTAACTGTTTTTTCCGCATTAACCCCAGCAAATAATACTGCGGTAATTAGTAAAGCAACAAATGTCGCAGGGATTACACTTTTAATAAATCTCATATACTTCTTTAACAATCAATCCTTTTTTCTGTTCAGCCCAAGAGCTAAAAGCAACCATCGTGGTAATGATTTTTCAGGATTTCGCTTTTGTAGGTTTAAATACCAGCCTAGTTTTTTCATTACTGGAATTTTATGGGTTTCCACAAATTCTATTAATGCGCCATCTGGATCGGCGATGTATGTGAAATGACCAGCCGCTTCGCCCATATCGAAAGAGTTAGAACTATCCACAGTGAAACTGTATCCTTCTGTTGCGGCTTTCGCTTTTAATGCAGCCATATCTGTAACATCAAAGCAAAGATGGATAAATCCTAAGTCCCCCCAATAACGGTTCTCATAGATTTTACGTCCTTCTGACTTCGTTTTTTGAATCAATTCTATTTCAGTGGGGCCCAACAATGGACTAAACGCACCTTTACGTTTTTGTGAATGTTGAAGTAAAACGCGTCTGTATTCAGTGCCATCCTTGCTGATGGCGGATAAATCGTCAAAAACGCCTGTTTCATCATATACCACTTTGTCGTATCCTAAAACATTCGAATACAGTCCAATGGACTTGTCGATATCTGACACACCAATGACCGCTCCAGCAACACCACCACTGTGGGCAGTTGTGCTTTTGAAAAATGAGTTGGATTCAACTATTTGAAAGATGTTTCCATAAGGGTCAGTGATGAAAAAATGTTTGCTCCCTTTAGGATCCGTTTGCACAGATTCACTTTTAACTACTCCTTTTGCTTTTAGAAAGGCAAAGGCTTTGTCAACGTCAGCACATTTCATTTTGCAGATGTTAATGCCAAGATCTCCCAATTCAATTTCGAAAGTAGCTGGTTCTGGCGTACGACTGGTGTATTGCCAAATTTCAAAACCGCCTCCGCCTTGCATACTTAATGCAAGAATGGCGTGTCGGTCATGAGGCTTACCACCTGTGTAAGGTAGCATTAAATCCGCGGTGGCTGCTTCTTCAAAAATGGGAACGTCCATGCCTAGATGTTGTCGATACCAAGTCCAAGCCTCGTGTACGTCGGGAATCCCAATTCCCATCTGTTGAATACCACTAATCATTTTCTAAAAATTTCCGCGAATATAAGGATTAAGACCACGCTTATTTCGGGTCGATATTTGGAGTGATTTTCCAGAATAGCCTTGGCAAGAACTTGTGAATATAAACAAGCAATAATTCCTTGCGCCCAATCAATACCTCCCTCTTATTTTTTCTAACTGCTTTTACTATTTTTCTTGCGCATGCTTCTGCCGACATTCCATCGCGTAAGCTTGGGTCCATAACGTTTGTGCTTTCGCCTTTTGCATTCAATGCACTCAAAGATATGTTGGTTCTAATTTTACCAGGACACACAACCGTCGTTTTGATATTGTCTTTTACATGCTCTAAACCTAGGGTTTCCATAAATCCGATCAACGCATGCTTCGTTGCGGCATATGACGAGCGTAATTGGAAACCAAATTTACCTGAAATACTGCTTATGGCAACCATATGCCCACCACCTTTTTCAATCATCCATGGCAGGACAAGCTTTATAAGTGCAACTGTTCCGAAATAGTTGATTTCAAAAAGTTTGCGGTCAATTTCTATAGGCGTTTCGACAATAAGACTTCGCTGGCTTATACCTCCATTATTGATTAAAATGTCAATTTTGTCAAATTCATTTTTAACCACATCAAGTTTGTCGTTAAAGTTTGAAGATGCGGCAAGGTCCAATGGAAGTACCAGTACTTTGTTCGATGCCGTTTGGCATTTTTTGGCAACTTCCTGTAAGGCTGATTCGTTACGGGCAGATAGAATTAAATTCGCGTTTTGTTCAGAATAGGCCAAAGCCAAAGCTTCGCCAATTCCAGAACTAGCGCCAGTTATCCAAACTGTTTGCCGCACTTATTTCAGGCTAAAACTTGTCGAGCCAATTTTAACGCCTTCACAATACACATTTGCAGTGTAATCGCCAGAAGTCATCGCGGGCGATTTCTCCCAGTAAAACGTAAGCTTTTCGTTGGAGTTGTTAAACGTAAAGTTTTGTTTCAAGGTGTACAAGGATTTCTCTCCATTAAAGATGAAAGTACCTGAACCTTTTTGAGCGTTGTGTAAAGTTGATTTTTCCGGGCTAACTATCTGTAGATAGCAAACCTTCGACTCTTTATCGGCCACAGGATTGTTATCGATGGTTATGGCCACTCGGATTTTATCTGCTTTAGACAGTTTAGTAACTTCTTTGTCTCCACCAGAACGTTCTTTAATTAAAGTTCCAACAATTGTTTGTACTTCTAGTCTCTTAGCAATGTCCAATTGAATATTGGCTTTGCTTAAATCTTCAGCGATCTCGTCCTTTTCTTTTTTCTGTTTAATTATCTCTTGGTCTTTGGCATACACCTCATCAACCAAATAATCATTCAACTTACTCAAAGAATCCACTTCGTGTTCGTATTTCATAACAAGTCCATTCAGTCCTCGGATTTTCTCTTCTAATCTGGCGATCTGAGACTTCGTTAAGTTTTTGTTTTGAAGCTGCTTTCTTAACTGACTTACCTGGTCAGCAATAATCTTTTCCTTAATATTAATAATACTATCTAACTGCTGGTTTTTACCTTTCTGATTGACCAACTCTAAGTCCAAGGCTTCCAACTCGCCGTTAAGGCGCATAACGTCTTCTGTAAGGTCTTCCTTTTCTTCCGTTATTTCTTCAATATCACCTTTTTTGTTTAAGAGGTTTATGATCAACGCCCCATTAACCACCAACAATGCAAGAATTACAAAGAATAGAATTAAACGACTCCTCTTGTCCTTCTCCTCATTTTTTAATGACATACTACTTTCCTGATTTTTTTACAAAGATATTATATAAAACAACAATTGTGTTGTCCAAATTTTAACGAATTAAGGGCGGTTTTAGCGCATTAATTTTGTGTTTTTTAAGTAAAAATAATCTGGTTGTTTGAGATTCAAAAAGGGGTGCGCAATTCGACACAAATCCTATCTTTGCCTCCACTTAGTCAAAAAATTTCATCCTCTAAGCAATGATTGGACATACATACTTAAGCAACGCCGACGTAGACGCAATTGACGATTTATATCTTCAGTATCAAAAAGACCCCGAAAGTGTAGAATTCGGTTGGAAGAAATTCTTTGAAGGTTTCGATTTAGCCTACAACAAAACTGGGACAGGAAGTGAGGTAGTTTCTGAGGACATGTTGAAGGAAATCAATGTGTTACGTCTTATTAATGAGGGGTATAGGACTAGAGGCCATTTTTTTACGAAGACCAACCCAGTAAGAGATAGACGTAAATATGAACCTACACTTGATATTAAAAACTTTGGTCTGACAGAGGCGGATCTCAAAAAATCTTTTAATGCCGGTGTCGAAATAGGCATTGGTCCAGCCAAGCTTAAAGACATCATTGCGCATCTAGAAAAGACGTATTGCGACAGCATAGGTGTCGAGTACATGTATATCCCAGATCCGGAGCGAAAAGAATGGTTGCGGAGTAAAATGGAAGGCCAGAAAAACCAACCAACCCTTTCCTTAGAGCAAAAAAGGCTGATACTGGAAAAACTGAATCAGGCGGTTGTATTTGAAAATTTCTTGCATACAAAATATGTAGGGCAGAAGCGATTTTCTTTAGAAGGCTTGGAGACTTTGGTTCCTGCACTGGATGCAGCAATTGAATTTGGAGCCGCAAATGGTGTTGATGAATATGTAATTGGCATGGCACACCGAGGTCGTTTAAATGTTTTGGTGAACATCCTTAATAAAAGTTACGAAGAAATATTTCAGGAGTTTGAAGGCAAAGCGTATGAAGATGGGATCTTCGAAGGCGATGTAAAATATCACATTGGGTATTCTTCTGAAGTGAAAACGAGCTTAGGTAAAATGGTGAAGCTTAGTTTGTCGCCTAACCCTTCTCATTTAGAGTCAGTTGACCCAGTTGTTGAAGGTGTGTCTCGCGCAAAACTCGACAGACTTTACAACAACGATGGTGGCAAGTTAGTGCCGATATTGATCCATGGAGATGCGTCGATCGCCGGACAAGGAGTTGTGTATGAAACGATTCAAATGGCAGGTCTAGATGCGTACAATACGGGAGGAACACTTCATATTGTGACCAATAATCAAATTGGATTTACAACGAATTATGTGGACGGACGGACGTCAATTTACTGTACGGATGTGGCAAAAACTACAAAATGTCCAGTATTCCACGTAAATGGTGATGACGCAGAAGCCATTGTTTATGTGATGCAATTGGCGATGGAATACCGTCAGCGATACAACACAGATGTTTTTGTTGATTTATTGGGATATCGTAAGTATGGTCATAACGAAGGAGATGAACCTAGATTTACACAACCTAAGTTGTATAAAGCAATAGCCAAACACAAAAATCCAAGAGAAATCTATGCTGAGAAATTAACATCTACGGGTAGTCTTGAAGCGAATATGGCCAAGAGCATGCAAGTAGAATTCAAAAAACTGTTACAAGAGAAATTGGACACAGTTCGAGAGAACGGTTCCGATTATGCAAAAGATAGCAACAACCACAATTGGAGAGATTTACGCAAAGCGGAGTCAAAAGACTTTAACGAATCCCCTAAAACAGGAATCTCAAAGGCGAAATTTGAGGCGTTAGCCAAATCAATATCACATATTCCAGACGGATTTACTCCGTTTAAAAAGATTGAAAAGTTGTTCGCTGACAGGGCCGCAATGGTGCAGAACAAGACATACGATTGGGCAATGGGTGAGTTACTCGCTTATGCCAGTTTGTTGGATGAGAAACATATTGTTCGCATGAGTGGTCAAGATTGTGAACGTGGTACATTTAGTCACCGACATGCCATCATTAAGGAAGTTGAGTCTGAAGTAGAGTATTGCCCCTTAAATAATGTGTCGAAAGATCAAGCGCAGTTTTACATCTATAATTCTAACTTGTCAGAATTTGCAGTGTTGGGCTTTGAGTACGGATATGCAATGAATTCACCACAAGCCTTGACCATCTGGGAAGCGCAATTTGGGGATTTCGTGAATGGTGCTCAAGTAATCATTGATCAATATATCGCCAGCGGTGAAACGAAATGGAAACGATTCAATGGTTTGGTCATGTTATTACCTCACGGTCATGAAGGTCAAGGTCCAGAACACACTTCAGCGAGACCAGAACGATTCTTACAATTGTGTGCAAAACAAAACATGCAGGTGATAAATCCAACAACACCTGCCAACATGTTCCATGCACTACGACGACAATTAAAAAGAGATTTTAGAGTTCCTCTAATTGTGATGTCTCCAAAAAGTTTACTCCGTCATCCGTTGTGTGTAAGTACTTTAGAAGACTTTACAGCTGGTAAGTTTCAAGAAATATATGACGATGTAAACGTCGATCCGAAATCTGTGAAACGGGTGATTTTATGTACTGGCAAAGTCTATTATGACTTGTTGAACAAACAACAAGAAGAAAAGCGAAAGGATGTTGCCATAATAAGACTTGAACAAATCTATCCTCTGGCAGAAAACCAATTAGCAGCTCTTGCAAAGAAATATGCGAAAGCGGAATGGAAATGGGTACAAGAAGAGCCAAAAAATATGGGTGCTTGGACACATTTGCTGCGATATGATCTTCCGTTTGACATTAAAGTGATTAGTCGTAGATCAAGCTCATCTCCATCAACAGGATATGCCAATGTCCATCTTGAAGAACAAGCCAAACTAATTGAGATGGCTTTTGATTTAGGATAAAAAGGTTCCGTTAAGAATCAGAATTTTCCAAACGACTTTGGTGTAGCTTTGTTATAGTAATTCAAGTGTGATGTTACATACGCTATGAAAGTTCAACAATATCCAGTAGTCGGTATGACTTGCGCATCCTGTGCAATAAGTTTAGAGACGTACCTCGCACATTTAGATGGTTTAAAATCTGTAGCCGTCAATTATCCAAGTGAGTCAATCGAAGTGACCTATGACGAAGATATTTTTGACGTAAATCAGTTGGTGGTAAAAGCCAAAGAAATCGGTTACCAAATTGTACTTTCATCAGAATCCGATGCAAAAGTGGAAGTGGGCCTGATTGCTGACAAACGCCTTTCCACTCTGCGAAATCGCTTAATAGTTGCTCTCGTATTTAGCTCGCCTGTATTTGTCTTGTCCATGTTTTTTCATGGGATGTTTGACTGGCAAAATGTCCTTTTGTTTTTTTTAACCATTCCAGTGATAACCTATTCTGGTGCTCCATTTTTTAAAAATGCATGGATTCGGCTAAGTCATAGGACCACAAACATGGATACCCTGGTTGCTCTGAGCACAGGTATTGCCTTCATATTCAGCACACTGAATACCTTCTGGCCTTCGCTTTTAGCTATTGGGGACGCAGAAGGTCATGTGTATTTTGAGTCGGCGGTGGTTATCATCACTTTTATATTACTTGGTAAATATTTAGAAGAACGAGCGAAGCACAAAACCGCAGAAGCCATCAAAAAACTAATGGGTCTGACACCTGCTAATTGTTGGGTAATCAGGAATGGCGAAGAAATTGAGGTGAACACAAAGGACATTCTTCGTGGAGACTTAGTAGTTGTAAAGCCAGGAGGGAAAATTCCTGTAGACGGTAGAGTCAAGAAAGGGGAATCCTATGTCGATGAAAGTATGATCACAGGAGAACCAATTGCGGTGCCAAAGATAAAAGGTGATCCAGTAATAGCTGGGACGGTCAATCAAAATGGCAGCATGAGGATATTGGCGGATAAAATTGGCTCTGACACGGTGTTAGCCGGAATTATTCAGTTGGTTACAAAAGCCCAAAACAGTAAACCAGCGATTCAAAAATGGGTTGATAAAATTGCCAGCATTTTTGTTCCAATTGTAATTGTTATAGCTGCTATCTCTGCAGTTGTTTGGTACTTAATTGGTCCAGATCCACGATTGGTGTACGCCATTACAACTAGTATTACCGTTTTAATTGTTGCATGCCCATGTGCCTTAGGCTTGGCTACTCCAACGGCGTTAATGGTTGGGATTGGTCTAGGGAGTAAAAATGGCATTCTAATTAGGGATGCGCAAGCCTTAGAAACCTTGTATAAATCCGATGTGATTGTCTTGGACAAAACAGGGACGCTCACAACGGGCAAACCAGAAGTTAAAAAGGAGGTCTGGATCGATAATGACATCAAGGAAAACTTTCTGCCTGCCTTAATGTCAATCGCGTCTGAAAGCGGCCATCCGTTGTCTGATGCAATCGTTATTAGGCACAAGTCTGAGGCAAGTCGCGAACCCGTAAAGGATTTTCGAAATGTAGTGGGACAAGGCGTTATTGCATCCATCAATGATGATCAATATTTTATTGGTAGTCAAAGACTAATAAACTCAAACAACATAACGCTTCCATTACCCATTGAAACTAGTTTAGCAGATTGGCAATCTGAACCCTTTTCAATTGTGTTCTTTGCCAACAAGGAAAAAGTGCTTGGTCTATTCGCCATAGGAGACACGGTAAAGGAGAATGCAAGGGAGTTTATTAATGAATTGAACAGAACAGGAATCGAACCGTATATTTTATCTGGGGACAATGATTCAGCAGTAAAACACGTGGCACAGCAGTTAGGTGTTGCCCAGTTTGCTGGAAATCAAAGTCCAACCGATAAAGCCGAAGTGATTAAAGCCCTTCAAGTAAAAGGGAAGGTAGTCACCATGGTAGGGGATGGAGTGAACGACGCTGGAGCACTCGCTCAGGCAGATATCGGCATAGCCATGGGAAGCGGCACCGATATAGCAATGGAAAGTGCAGGAGTCACTTTGATGTACTCTGATTTAGGCCACGTCGTAAAAGCAGTAAAACTTTCTAAAGCGACAATTAAAACCGTAAAACAAAATCTTTTTTGGGCGTTTATCTACAACATAATTGCTATACCATTGGCTGCTGGATTGTTGTTCCCAATCAACGGATTTTTATTACATCCGATGATTGCTGGAGCTGCCATGTCTTTCAGTTCTGTGTCGGTGTTAATGAATAGTTTAAGATTAAAAAGAATATCCATATGAGTAAGCACACGTATAAAACCAATATAAATTGCAACAACTGCATTAAGTCTGTTACCCCATTTTTAAATGAGTTAGACAATATTGATTCATGGAAAGTGGACATTGAAAACGACGACAAATTATTGGAAGTCATTCTCGATGACGACAATCATGAAGCCGTTGAAGAAGCAGTATTGAATGCAGGATTCAAAATAGAACCGGCCTAATCGATTTTAGATGTCGTACGGATATCACCGTTTGTATACACCACCTTACCATCTAGAACAGTCATGATGTTTGCGATTAAACCACGTTCATAAGCAGTCATCATGTCTTCAGATAAGATTGTTAAGTTGGCATCTTTGCCAACTTCTAAGCTGCCAATTCGTTCGTCCAGTCTACAACTATAAGCTGCCCATTTAGTCATTCCAAGTAGCGCATCTTTCGGCGAAATGGCCTCTTCAGGTTTAAAGACTTCTCCTGTTTTGGTTCTTCGTTTTACTGCTGAAAAGAAGGTAGCGATGGGGTCGATGGATTCAACTGGAAAATCTGTGCCGAAAGCGACAATACCGGTTTCTTTTAATAACGATTGATACGCATAGGCTCCCGTCATATTAGAATGGTCACACAATCGTTTTTTGCGCCATCGATGCGTCTGATGTAGCATGGGTTGGTTGAATGGATGGAATAATATTGTTTTCAGAAAAGTAATGAAAGTCTGCCATGTCAACTACCTGTGCATGTTCAATCCGCCATCGTAAATCATTTGTGCCTTTTAGTTTGTCGGCGTACAATTTGAGTAGGATGTAATTCGCACTGTCTCCAATACAATGCGTATTCACTTGTAGGTTGTTCTTGTAACAATAATCAATCACTGATTGGTAAAAATCTACTGGATGTTGGATAAGTCCAATCTGCGAACTGTCATCACAGTAAGGAATTTTTAACAGAGCTCCACGACTGCCCAATGAGCCATCGGCATACAACTTGACGGAATGAAATCCAAGTTTTTTCATTAGCCATGACACCCTTGTTATTCAGTAAAATATTAATCTGATTGGTGTCAGGGTCTGCCATGACGTACAATTGGATCGTTAGGTCTTTAGTTCGGAGCATCGAATCCATTAACAAAATGGTTTCGTTGTCTAATCCCGCGTCCGTTACTGCAGTTAATCCAGCTTTAAAACAGGCGTTTTGCGCATCAACAAGTGATTTAGTTTTTTGAGATCGCGATGGTTTTGGCAGGATGTCCACAACACGTTGTGCTGCTTTGTCAACGAGTAAGCCGGTTAAAAAAGGTCCCATTTTTTCTATCCTTCCTCCTTCGATAAAGGTATGCATGTCGATATTCGCTAAGTCGAGAGCGGCTTGATTGCACAGAGCTGCATGACCATCAATACGCTGTAAAAACACCGGGATGTTAGGGAAAAGGATGTCGAGTCTTGTTTTGTTTATGGTGCCTTTAACTACCCAGTTTTCTTCGTTCCATCCTCTGCCTATAATGAAGTTTGGCTGACTTCCTTCGGCGAAAGCAACAGTCATGTTTATCATATCCTCAAACGAGGTACTTGACTTTAAATCAAGCTCTTGTAAATCGTTACCATATCCATAAAAATGGCTATGCGCATCGATAAATCCGGGGTAAACTGCTTTACCTTTTAGGTCGTAGTTGTGCTGCGATGTAAATGAATTAAGAACATCCTCATCGGTACCTACCGAAACAATTTTACCCTCCTTAATCGCAATGGCTGTGGCCATATTGAAATTTGAATCACAGGTATATACTTTTCCATTGTAGTATATGGTGTCGACCAGTTGTTTGTCTTTTTGAGAACAGCTGGAACTAAACAGCAACAAAAAGCAGATAAAAGTAAAAATAGAAGCTTGTTTCATTAGATGTATTGTGATGAAATCAAAGGTAACCAGATATCAAATACCAAGCAGTGTTGCTAATAAGACAATTTTCCACCTATCCGTTTTTCGTCTTACATTTGCACCCAGCTTAAAATGGCAGTGACAACAGAAAAATACGAAGTAGTTATTGGGTTGGAAATCCATACCCAATTGTTAACAAAAACAAAGGCATTTAGCACAGATTTGGCGTCGTACGGATCTATGCCAAACACCAATATCAGTGTTGTTAACTTAGGTCATCCAGGAACTTTACCCAGACATAATAAAGAGGCCGTAAACATGGCGTTGAAAGTTGGCTTGGCTTGTGGGTGTGACACAACAAACTATTGTCTTTATGCCCGCAAGAATTACTTCTATGCGGATTTGCCTAAAGGATATCAGATTACGCAAGATAAAACGCCATTGTGTACCAATGGATCAATACGCATTCAAACGGAAGATGGCAATGTCAAAGACATTCTATTAACGCGAATTCACCTTGAGGAGGATTCAGGTAAAAGTATTCACGACTTGGATATGTACCATTCGCTGATTGATTATAATAGAGCTGGTACGACATTAATAGAAATTGTTACCGAGCCTGTGATAAAGACTGGTGAGGAAGCTGGACTATTTGTGAGTGAAGTTAGAAAGTTGGTTAGGTATCTGGATGTTTGCGATGGAAACATGGAAGAAGGGTCACTTCGGTGTGATGCCAATATTTCCGTCATGTTAAAAGGGTCAGATACTTTTGGTACAAAGGTGGAGGTGAAGAACATGAACTCCATAAGCAACGTGCGAAAAGCTATAGAATATGAGACAGCGCGTCAAATTAAGATTATAGAAGCTGGAGAAGAAGTGGTTCAAGAAACGAGAAGTTTTGATGCTGTGAATGGCGAAACTTTTTCGATGCGGGTGAAAGAGGTAGCCACAGATTATAGGTATTTCCCTGAACCAGATTTGCCACCACTGGTGGTAGATGAAGCATGGATTGACTCGATTCGCGCATCTATGCCAAAGCTTCCAGAAGAACTATACCAAGAGTTTACGACAACCTTTGGTCTGTCAGACTATGACGCTCGTGTCATTACAGAAAACAAGGAAGTTGCAGCTTATTATGAAGATATCTTAAGACATACCAATAATTACAAGGCAGCAGCGAATTATTTGATGGGTGCCGTGAAGGGCTATCTCAATAAAAATGCAATAGAATTGTCAGATTTTGCCTTGAAGCCGTTACAAATTGCCGAGATAATTCGTCTAGTTGATGACGGAGTAATTAGCAACGCGGTAGGAGAACAAACTTTGTTTCCAGCGCTTGTAGAAAATCCAGACAAGTCAGCTAAGCAATTAGCGGAAGAATTGAATGTTATCCAAAACAGTGATGACGACTTTATTTTAGATTTAGTTGCGCAAGCTCTGGAGGCATACCCTGAGAAAGTGGAAGAATACAAGCAAGGTAAAAAAGGATTGTTGGGTTTGTTTATGGGTGAAGTAATGAAAAGGAGTGGCGGAAAAGCGGATCCAAAACTGGCCACTCAAAAATTGAGAGAAGCATTAGGTGACTAATCACACAATTAGGCATCTTATTTGTTAAAGAAAAATATATGAAACGACTTACGTACAAAAATAGAATCACAACCTTGGTTTTTGTTATGGCGATTTCAGCAGTAGCTGTTATCGGATGTGGAAACCAAACAGCCACAACACAAGCCGAGACGGCTGATGGAAATGTAGACGCAATTGAAACAAGGTTGGAAAAACCTAAAGACGGGAATTTCTTACTAAAAGGCAAAATTGCAGACGGTGCAGGTGAATTAATAGTTCTTCAAAAGTTGGAATCTGGTCAACTTACATTTATCGATTCTGTTCGTGCAGACGAGAAAGGTAAATACCAAATATCAGCACATGCAGACACTACTATGTTCTATTATGTGACCATAAATTCAATGCAGCCTCCTGGCGTTCCAATCATTTTAGAAAACGGTTTGAGCGTTGAGTTGGATTTGACCATAGGTCAATTTATAACTACTCAAGTTAAAGGTGATGCCCAAAATGATCAGCTCAAGAGACTGTACGACATTTATTTGGGCAACAATAAAAACATGTACGATTTTCAAGTACAGTATAAAGACATTAATCCTCGGGAAGCTGGTGACAGCACAATTCAGGCATATAACTCACAACTGATTCAATTACAACAGAAGATGGACAGTGACATACTGCGATTTGTTACCACAGAAAAAGGTGGTCCGTCAACGTACTTTGCTGTAACCTATGTGGTTCAAAAACCAGGAGTTGATTTGTTAGATAAGGCGCTTGCTAAATTAAAAGAAGACGCTCCAAATACATTATTTACTGAAAGACTAGATCAGAGAATATCTTCAATCGGTGCTTTAGAAATCGGTGGGCTTGCTCCAGAGATTGAGTTGCTGAGTCCGACCGGTGAAAAAATTAAACTTTCAAGTTTAAGGGGAAAGGTCGTTTTGGTAGATTTTTGGGCTTCGTGGTGCAGACCGTGTAGAGCAGAGAACCCTAACGTAGTTCGTGTGTATAATCAATACCACGATCGCGGATTTGAGGTGTTTAGCGTATCATTAGACAACAGTGCAGATAGATGGAAGCAAGCGATTATTCAGGATGGTTTAACCTGGACGCACGTAAGTGATTTGAAAGGTTGGAAAAGTTCTGCCGCTGCTCTGTATGAAGTATCAGGTATTCCTAAAACGTTTTTGTTAGACAAAAATGGCCGCATTTTAGCGAAAGACTTACGAGGTCCAGCGCTAGAATCTAAACTTGCAGAAATATTCAATTAACGATTTGATAACCTCCAATTGGGTTATAATAACCGTTAGTTTAGTTACTTGCAGTATTATTAATTAATCCATGAGTTCTAAAATACTTGTTGTCGATGATGAAGTCGATATCGTTGAGTTCATCTGTTACAATTTAGAAAAAGAGGGGTACGCGGTTCAATCAGCCAATTCTGGTCGAGAGGCCGTTGAAAAGGCAAAAAGTTTTCAGCCGAACTTGATTATTATGGACGTCATGATGCCACAAATGGATGGTATCGAAGCGTGTCGTAAAATTAGGGAAAATGAAGACCTTAATAAGTCGTTCATCATGTTTCTTACAGCCAGAAACGAGGAGTATTCTGAAATAGCCGGATTTGATGCAGGTGGAGATGATTACGTGACCAAACCCATAAAACCTCGTGCTTTGTTAAGCCGAGTTCACGCCATTATGAAACGACAAAATGCGCAAAGTGAACCGGACGCTGGTGAGGTATTAACGCATGGTGTTCTAATCATTAACCCAAATGAATATATTGTTAAGTTAGGCGACGAGAAACTTAGTTTACCTCGAAAGGAATTTGACCTATTATACCTGCTAGCTTCGAAACCAGCAAAAGTGTTTACTCGCGAAAAAATACTTCGAAAAGTATGGGGTACGGATGTTTTTGTCGTTGATAGGACCATCGACGTACACATTAGGAAGATTCGAGAAAAGATAGGTGACAGTAAGATCGAGACAGTGAAAGGTGTCGGTTACAAATTTGTTGGCTAGTTCCTTAGTTTCCTTAACCATTGCATTTCCCTATTTTTGTTTAATTGAATACCAACTCATCTCCCAGTAAAATAGCCATTTGGTCGGCTTTGTTGTCGTCCTTAGTTCCTACCTGTTTTGCATTATTCTTTACAACCAAATCCTGGATTTTAATTGGCTTGTTTGCCTTAACATTTGGCGCCAGCTACACCGTCATTCGGTACTTGTTGGAGCGATTTATTTATCGGAAGATCAAAATCATTTACAAGAGTATTCACCAGTCCAATACCCAACATTTAGTAGGTAACGCAAGTGAAGATGTGATAACTCAAGTGTCTGATGACGTGACCACCTGGGCGAAAGAACGGAAAGACGAGATAGAATTGTTAAAAGAACAGGAAGCCTATCGACGAGAATTTGTTGGCAATCTGTCACATGAATTGAAAACGCCTATTTTCCAAATGCAAGGATATATCGATACGCTTTTAGAAGGAGCATTGTCAGATCCGCAAGTCAATTACGCCTTTTTAAACAAAGCTTCAAATAGCGTAGATCGTTTGATAGAACTTGTTGATGATCTGACGTCGATTAGCCGGATTGAATCTGGTGAAATGGAAATGAAATTAAAGAAATTCGACATACGAAGTTTGGTTAGCGATGTGTATGAAGAAATGAAGGACTTACATAAAGATCTTGATATATCATTTACATTCAGGCAAAGCGCCGATATTGAGTTTAAAGTGGTTGCAGACCGAAAGCGCATCAAACAAGTTCTCGTCAATTTAGTTATGAATGCCATTAAGTATGGCAAGCCCAAAGGCCATATATCTTGCGGAATTTACGACATGGACGAAAACGTTTTGATTGAAATATCCGACGACGGTCAAGGCATTCCGCCTCAGTCATTGCCTCGCTTATTCGAAAGATTTTACCGTGTAGAGCAGTCTAGAAACCGTGATGCAGGAGGTTCAGGACTTGGGTTAAGCATCGTGAAACACATCATAGAGGCTCATGGCCAAACCATTAAGGTCAGAAGCGAATTAGGTAAGGGTACGACGTTTGGATTTACCTTAAAGAAGGCGGAATAATTCCGTGGGTAAATGTGTGAAACTTTAAATTCAGTATCGTTCGTCATTTACAGCTAAAAGCCTTTTTTTTGTGTCGAGATGGACAGTTTTGTAGTATCAGCGCGTAAGTACCGGCCAGAGTCATTCGACACTGTTGTGGGGCAGGAGCATGTTACCCGTACACTGATAAATGAAATAAAGAACAACCAACTTGCTCAAGCATTTTTGTTCAATGGTCCAAGGGGTGTTGGTAAAACAACCTGTGCTAGAATCCTCGCTAAGGAAATCAACAAAGAAAGTATTGAAGATAAATCTTACGATTTCTCTTACAACATATTTGAATTAGACGCGGCTTCTAACAACAGCGTTGAAGATATTCGGTTGTTAAACGAACAAGTACGTATTCCTCCTCAAGTGGGGAAATACAAGGTGTACATCATTGATGAGGTACACATGTTGTCGTCTGCTGCATTCAACGCATTTTTGAAAACGTTGGAAGAACCTCCAGCTTATGCCGTTTTTATCTTAGCCACTACCGAGCGACATAAAATTTTACCAACGATTCTGTCACGGTGCCAAGTCTTTACGTTTAATCGTATTACGGTTGCCGATACAATCAAACATCTGAAAAAAATAGGTGAGTCAGAAGGCATCACTATGGAAGAGGAAGCGTTACACATCATTGCCCAAAAGGCTGACGGTGCGTTACGTGATGCTTTGTCCATTTTTGACCAGATGGTAAGCATCTCCGGCGAGAAACAAGTTCGGTATGCAGATGTTGTTAAAAACCTAAATGTTCTTGACTACGATTACTATTTCAAAGTTACCGACGCCTTTCAACAGCAGGATGTAGGAGCGGTGTTGTTGGTATATGATGAAATCTTGTCCAATGGTTTTGACGGGCAAATATTTCTAAATGGATTGGCCAATCATTTCCGAGATTTAATGGTAGGTCGGACGCCAGAAACTATCAAGCTTCTAGATGTCCCACCGCATGTACATCAACGGTATATCGACACTGCTAAAGCGATGAACCAAGGGTTTCTAGTCAACGCTATAAACATTGCTAATCAATTTGATCAGGGCTACAAAATCAGCAGAAATCAAAGACTGCATGTTGAATTAGCATTGATAAAAATGTGCTATTTGCCTAGTTTGATTTCTTCGGACGAAAAAAAAAAGTCTAGCCTAAAGATAGAACTGAATTCATCTGTTTCTCCAGCTAAGGTTGAGGTCGAAACTAGCCCTAAGGAGAATCCCCCTACAAAGACGATTGTTCATGAAACGGTTGAAACTACACCAAAAAGTGTTGTAAAAACCACAGAACCTGAGCCTGATGTACAAGTCAAAGCGGTTAAGAAACCTAAGTTGTCTAACTCAGTTGCGAAGCTGGGGAATTTGGATGATTTATTGAATGAAGACCTTACAGTTGCCAAAGTTGAATCAGAAACTGAATTGGAATCACCCCAGGATACTGACGAAACCAAAGAGGTGACTCAATCTGAATTGGAAGAGGCTGTGACGGCATTTGTCGAACAACTAAAAGCCGATGGGCGGTCTATTCAACAATCACTATTTACTTTTATCAATCCAGAAATAGCTGACAATACGGTTGTTATCAAACTCATAAAACAACATAAAATTCAACTGGAAGATATTAAGGTAGAATTTCTTCAATTCTTACGCTCTCAACTAAACCACTCTGGAATACACTTAAAAATAAAGGAAATTAAGAAGAAAGCTGAAGGAACAAGGGCGTACACTGGTCAGGAAAAATTTGAAGTGATGGCTAAAAAGAATCCAGCACTATTATTACTCAAGGACAAACTGAATCTAACGATTAAATAATCAGTCGTATACCACCGTTACAGTTCCGCTATACTTTTCTATTTCGGCGTCATCAATACACGCTTCTCTGAACTTCAAGATGTAAAAATAGGTGCCGGCAGGACATTGTTTGCCCGAACTTTGAACCGTTGCATCCCAGTTAAGTACCGAGGTTTCATCAAAATCTTTGTCACTAAAATAAACCAATTCTCCCCAGCGATTGAAGACAGACAATTCATAAACATCTTCACCTTCCATCTCAATCTCAAGCCTGTCGTTTATACCATCGCCATTGGGAGTAATAATGTTTGGTATGAAATAAGTGAAACGGTGATTGCTTTCAATCTGCTTGCAAAGGGTATCTAAACAGCCTTCGATGCTTTTAGAATATAGGCAAACATCAAAAGTGCCTATGTCTGGTGCGAAATTGTGCGACGTTGTCATTTCAAAGGCGTTATTTCTATGTCCGCTGGTTGGATGCCCAAAGTCCCATGTAAGGACGTCATCGAGGTCGGCGTTAGCGGTAAAGTTAAACGTTGGACAAAGGCTGTCTTGAACAAACGTAAATGACGCTTCATTCTCAAAAACTTGGAATTTTTTGGTAATTGAGTCATAACATTTTCGTTGGTACGGCCCGTTTGGAATATACCAAGGTTTATATGCTATTGTCATCTCTCCTGTATCAGGTAAGGTCATTGACGCAGTCGGAATAGTGCTGACAACCGAGTCGTTATTTGCATACCATCTAAACGTATTATAGATACTGTCAGATTGATCTATTAAAGTCACTTCGGTGCCTTTGCAAAGTGTTCCTTCAAGCGTAAAATCAACAGGTGGTATAGGTAAAATTACCACGCGTCGTACTTCGTGCTGGATGGCATTAGTGTCGGGAAAAGTGGCGTTACAGTAATAGACATTGTTGCCATTGTTCGGATTTACTACACTATCGCCTGCATATAAAAAGATATAATATATACCTGGTTTTGTGTAAGTGAAACGTACGTTGGTATCAGACTTTGTACTCAAAGAATTGGCACTTGCAGAAGTATCTCCAAAATACCATATGAAATCACTAGCTTTGGAGGTGTTATTCTTAAACTCTACGGTATGAGGAACGCACGCTACGGTATCGGACAATATGTCGAAATGCGGTATCGGTCCGTCAATATTGATAGAGATTTGTGCTGTATCTGTACATCCGACTTTGTTTTCTGCCACGTGTGTTATTGTAAAGCTGCCATACGTCGAATAGTAGTGGAATGGGTTCTCTAGATAACTGGGAGCTTTCCCATCACCAAAATCCCAATAGTACTTCACAATTTTATCAAAAACCGTATCGGCGACTGAAGACGAATCGAACAATTGTAGAATGTCGTCACACACAAGTTTTTTTGACAAGTCTTTTATGCCTGCACGAATATTTTCAACCACCACAATTTTTGTAGCTGTATCACTGCAACCTGTTGCATCTTTTGGTGCCATACGGACAGTGTAGGTGCCTGGGGTATTGAACACGTGTTTAGGTAGCGTTTCATGTTTGCCAAAACCATTGCCATCACCAAAGTCCCAATAAACCTGTTCAGGACGAATAGGTTGCGGTGGCTCCCAACGCCAATATTGATTGGTGTCATTCCAATAGATAATTGTATCAATAAATTGGACCTGTGCACCAGGGCAGACTGGTTTCGCAAATTCAAAATCATTGTAAAAGCCAATTTTGCGATCAAAGTATACGGTAGCCGTACATCCTGAATCCGTGATCATAGAAACACTTCCACTGTAATCACCACTGGTATTGTAGGTATGGCCAAAATCTGGTAAAACTGTGGAATCAATAGGTTGGATGACAGTATCTAACTCGCCATCGCCCCAATCATAATACATTTCTCTTACGCGGTCTTGTTTCTTTGTATAAAAGCTTCCTACCAAATCGGCAGGTAAGCAACCGTTAAAATTTAGTTTGGCTTCTGGCCTCGGAGCTGGATTTAGCCTAAAATCTTCGTGAAACCAAAAGGTATCAGAACATACACGGTTGGGCACTATCGAGTAATCAGTTGTGTCGCATGAATGATATAGACGCTCGTCCCCAGTTATTGCTACAATTCCCCAAGTTACAATACCATTTGTGTCACACGTGCTCTTATAAATCCAAGGAGTTCTAAACTCTTGGAATTGGTATTTGCCACAAGCTGAATCATAATTAATTTGAAGGTTGTCGTAACAGTCTTCGGTTTTGAATTGAACAGATGAACCCACACAACGGAGTAAGGGGTCAGCATAAAAATCACCTCTGACGGGTTTCTTAATGACAACATATTCCCTAGCGCTATCTCGACAGCCATTTTGGTTATCTACAACGGTTAACCAAGTTTCGTTACACATCGACGTATCGTACAGATGCTTTGCATGTTGGTCTTCAGAAAAATTGCAATTTTTATTCGTGTTCTGACCTTTTTTTGTGTTGGTCGTACATGGATCTGCTCTAAAGTCTTGAAATTTCCACAGGTATGATAAATCATTTGATCTATGTACGATACTGTTGTCACAGAAATAGACCGTATCATCTGGTTCACATTGAGAAGCATTCAAGAGTTTTGGTCGTGCTTTAACACCGACTACTTCAATCGAATCCATTTTATACGAAACGCAATCTCCTTTTTTAACCCGAATTTCAACATAGAATGTGCCTGGGTGAGGAGGTCGAAAATAAGCGACCCTTTGCCCACCAAAGTTTTGTACGATATTACCTGCGGTATCTAGGGCAGTCCATAAAAAACTTGCACCGTTAATGTTGGGATGTGAAAACTCAAAGGTAGACGGATAACACATCACACTGTCTGATTTAGAATGATTGATATCTACTTTGTCTAAACTCACACCGACTGTCTGTTTGTATAATGTCTGACAACCATTTTTAAAGGTCAGAATCATGAAAATGGAAAAGTTTCCATTCTTGGTGTAATCGTGATAAAAGGTTGAATCTGAAAAATCCGTTATGGTGTCTTTTGAACCATCGCCATAATCGATAACAGCTAATGCAATTTGGTTTTTGTCCTTAATCCAAGTTGTATCTAGTACAAACCAGTTTTTCTGGGCTTCACAATCTCTTGAGTCTCTCCCTGTTCGGAAGATGCCATAAAAGTCGTTCAATACTTCTGTATTGATTTTTCCAATGGTTTCGCAGCCTTTGTCGTTTGTGATTTCAACATTGATTTCATATTTGCCAGGTTGCTGATAGGTGTAGCAAATTTTATCTCCTTTTTTAGGATTATTGGCGTCTGTTTTACCGCCATCTCCCCAGAGAACAACCCTTTTTGTACTAGTTGTTGTCGTATTACCCGAGGTCGAATTATCGATGATACACACTCTATTTTGCGTCAAGCAATAAATTGAACTCCCATCGAGTTGGATGTTTACTTCAGGCGGATTAAATACCTCAATCTCTTTTGTGACTTCACAGGTTGAACCATTGGCTTGTAATATTGTTGCAGTCACTGTGAACTTGCCTGCGGCGGCATACCTGTGATTTGGTGTGGTTGTCGTACTGGTATTTCCATCGCCAAATTTCCATGCAACAGAAGTCACACCGTTGGTTGAATTCGCTGTAAAGGTGATTACGTCATCGACACAAACGAAGTTGCCTGACTGAATTGTACACTGGCCAAAAGTAGGAATACAATAGGAAATGAAAGCAAAAGCAGTAATTAACGCGTGCTTGAACGACGCTTTTAGAAAGGGCTTACTGCTGTTCAATTCGATGTAATTAGGGTTTACAAGATACTCCCAACCTAATCGAATACCAAATAATGTGACAACGTTTACATTAATTTGATATTTAAAGGTCTAACAAAAAGTTAGACTCTTTTTTATCGAACAACGTTGCACGGAGGTTTTAAACAAATTTAAATGACTGCCCGCCATAAATGGCTTGGTCTCCCAATTCCTCTTCAATTCGAAGTAATTGGTTGTATTTTGCTATTCTATCGGTACGCGAAGCAGAACCGGTTTTGATCTGTCCGCTGGTTCATGGCAACCGCAAGGTCTGCAATTGTCGTGTCTTCGGTTTCGCCACTTCTGTGGCTAATTACGTTGGTGTATTGATTTCTAGTAGCCAATTGAATAGAGTCAATAGTTTCTGTTAAACTACCTATTTGATTGACTTTTACCAATATTGAATTGGCAACACCTTGGTTGATTCCTTGTTGTAGTCGTTTTTACATTGGTCACAAACAAATCGTCTCCAACCAGTTGTGTTTTACTTCCAATTCTATCCGTTAGTTTTTTCCAACCTGTCCAATCATCTTCGTCTAATCCATCTTCGATTGAAACGATAGGGTACTTGCCAGTCCAATTTTTCCCAATAATCTACCATTTCATCAGAATTTAATTTCTGACCGCTTGATTTATGGAAATGATATAAGCCAGTTTCTTTATCATAGAACTCAGAAGATGCCGCATCCATAGCAATAAAAATATCTTGCCCAGGTCTGTACCCCTGCAACTTCAATGGATTTTAGTACAATTTCAATGGCCTCTTCGTTGCTTTTGATATTAGGGGCAAATCCCCCTTCGTCACCAACATTTGTACTATAGCCTTTTCCTTTTAAAACTGCTTTTAAATGGTGAAACACTTCAGTTCCCATTTGAAGAGCATGTCCAAAAGATTCTGCCTTTACAGGCATAATCATGAATTCTTGAAAATCGATGGAATTGTCGGCATGACTACCTCCATTCAAGATATTCATCATTGGAACAGGCAAAACTTTGGCGTTTACACCACCAACGTATCGATACAAAGATTGGCCAGATTCCATTGCTGCGGCCTTTGCGCAGGCCAATGAAACAGCCAATATTGCGTTGGCGCCTAATTTACTTTTGTTAGGCGTACCGTCCAATGAAATCATCGCATTGTCCAGTGCAGTTTGGTCAAATACATCTCTTCCCAACAGCGCATCAGCGATTGTTGAATTGACATTTTTAACCGCATGTAGTACACCTTTACCAAGAAACATGGACTTGTCTCCATCGCGTAGTTCAACTGCTTCGTGGATACCTGTTGAAGCACCAGAAGGTACAGCAGCACGTCCCATACTTCCGCTGTCGGTGTATACCTCAGCTTCGATGGTCGGGTTGCCACGTGAATCTAGAATCTGTCTCGCGGTAATGTGTAAAATGTCACTCATGGTTTTAGGCTAATGATTGTATGAAGTCGTCAAATAAGTATCTTGAATCGTGTGGTCCAGGGTTGGCTTCTGGATGATATTGAACAGCGAAAGCTGGTGCATTTTTTAATCTAATACCTTCCACAGTTCCATCATTTAGGTTTGAATGCGTTATTTCCACCAAATCGTTAACACTTGAAGGGTCTATTGCAAAACCATGGTTTTGCGTTGTGATTTCACTCTTGCCAGTTTTTAAATTTTGAACTGGATGATTTAATCCTCGGTGTCCGTGGTGCATTTTAAAGGTTTTCATGCCAACCGCTTGAGCCAATATTTGGCTTCCAAGACAAATGCCAAATAGCTTTTCTTGATTGTCAACAATCTCTTTTATCGTTCCCGTTTCAGCTTCCATAACACTTGGATCACCAGGGCCGTTGCTTATCATATAACCGTCTGGGTTCCATTTCTTCATCTCGCTATAAGACGTGTTGCTTGGAAATACCTTTAAGTAACAGTCGCGTTGCGTTAAACAACGTAAAATGTTCGTTTTTACACCTAAGTCCAAAACTGCGACCTTGTACTTCGCGTCTTCGTTGCCATAGAAAAAAGGTTTTTCAGTGGTAACCTTGGAACTCAACTCAAGTCCTTGCATAGAAGGTACGTCTGCGAGTTGTTTTTTTAACACTTCAACGTCCAACTCGTCAGAGCTAATGGCACAGTTCATAGCACCTTTACTACGAATATGTCTCACTATCTGACGCGTATCAACGTCACTAATACCTATTAGATGGTTGTCAATGAGATAGTCATTCAAACTGAAACTAGCTTGCTTTCGGCTGAATTTAGTAGAGAATTTCTTGCAAATCAATCCGTTAATTTTGATGCCGTTAGACTCTACATCTTCAATACTTGTTCCGTAATTACCGATATGGTCTGAAGTCATTACAACTACTTGACCGTAGTAAGAAGGGTCGGTAAACACCTCCTGGTAGCCCGTCATTCCTGTGTTGAAGCAAATTTCTCCGAAAGTAGTGCCAATTTTTCCAATGGCTTTACCTCTAAATACGCTACCATCTTCTAAGACTAAAATGGCTACTTGTCCTGTCGTATTCTCCACGTTTTTATGTTTGTGCAAAGGTAATGCAGCCGACTTTTTTGCAAAGCTTTGTTGAAAAGTTGGGCGTTATTTCTCGAGTATCCAATTTGAAAGCTCTGTAATGACTTTTAAATCGGGATGACCTAGCTTATAGTATTCGCTTGGGATAGATGGTGATTCACCCCAAATGAGCTGATGATTTACTCCAGGGATAAGCTTGAAATCAACATTGGGGTTACTCGTTAATGTTGATTGGTACTGCTGATACTCGGTTGTATACTGAACTTGATAGTCTCGATCTCCCTGTGTAATTAACACGCGACAATTCAAGTCGTTTATGGTGTTGGTAGGATTGTAATCTCTCATTTGACGGAAATAAGGAAGGAGTTTGTCTGAACCTAATGCCTTAAGTTTTGTGGCTTCTGATGTCTGTTCGTTAATGAACTTCACTTCTTCCTCCATCATCGTAATGAGTTTTTGTTCTTTTTTAGTGATCTGACCGTCTAATCCAAGAATGTACTCGTATTGCTCAGGAATGATTTCATACAAAGGTCTGTACGGGCCTGCCAACATAATTATACCTTTAATGTTAGGGTCTTCTTTTGCTATTAGCGGACTGGCATAAGCGCCCAAACTGTGCCCTAGAACATAAATTCTTGAGGTGTCTAGGAAGTCATAAGACCTACTTAATCGAACTGCAGAAACGGCGTCATCTATGGTTTCCTCATATAATGTGAAACTATCCACGTTGGTCAGTTGCTTTTGGTAAACGTGTGTTCTTTTGTCATATCGCAAGGTGGCAATTCCATTTAAGGCAAAGCCATAGGCTAAATCTTGAAACAGTCGATTGGGTGACATTGAGCTTCCTTCATTTCGATCGCTTGGTCCTGAACCATGCACTAAAATAACGACTGGACATTGATTGCAATTTTCGGGAACCATAAGTTCTCCTGGTAATTTGAATGTGTCGGTGGTTACCTTCAGACGTTCTTTGCCAAAGATTTTATTTTTAGCCCAATCCGGCGTTTCATAAGCCAATGGAGTAAATACCAAACCAATGATTTCGTTTGATTCGTTAGCCGTTACAACTAAATTCAAACTAGCATTTTCGAAAGTCAAAGGGAGCGTAATCGTTGATTTACCGTTGGTATTGGAAACATTTGTTTTGCCAATCGACACCAATTTTCCGTTGTTTTTTTGAATGGAATTCCAAACGTTTACGAGGAATACTTTTTTGAATTTCTTTTTTGTCTTTGGTGAAAACCGCTTGTGCACTTTCCCAATTTTATCGTCTAAAAGGTGTTGTGAAATTTCACTAGTAAGAATATTCGAATCTTGGCCGATCGCTAATGAAGATGAAACGAGTAAGAATGCACAAATGACAATGAGTCTATTCATGGTCATACTTTCTAATCAACTTTAGGAATACGTTCATGTCTTTGGGTAAAGGAGCGTCGATCTTAAATGGTTTTCCGTACAAACTGAAACTTATTGATTGTGCATGTAAGGCTGCCCGCTGTATCATAGGTCGAATTTCTTCGTCTTTTGCTTGTTTGAAGTTCTTTTTAATTGACTTCAAAAACGGTGATGAACCGCCATACAAAGTATCGCCTGAAATCGGCGCATTTTGTGTTGCTAGGTGAATCCGAATTTGATGTAATCGACCTGTAAGGGGTTTACATTGGATGAGGCTAAAGTGTTTAAAGTTTTCAATTACAGTTACATCGGTTTCTGCTTCCTTGCCTTCACGTTTGTCGACTTTTGCCCGACCTCTAGCGCTCACACTCAGTGGGACGTCGATCGTTAAGTTTTTGAAATAATGACGGCCGTCGGCTATAGCCCAATACGTTTTGTCTATTTCTCGGCGTTCGAATTTAATGGCCATTTCCCGATAGGTTTCAGGGTTCTTGGCGATGAGCAATATTCCAGACGTTTCTTTATCGAGTCGATGACATAACTGACTCGTATCTAAATAATCCTTCGACCATTGTTGGATACTTTCCTGAACACCAATACGGTCAAGCAAGCTGGAAACCATTACTGGTTTATTAATAGCAATTATGTTTTTGTCTTCAAATAAGATGTAAGACTTAAAGGATTTAAATTTCATGAAAGCGCCTCAATTAAAGAGTCTTGACTTACTTCTTCCTGTTTGCCTGTTTCCATGTTTTTAAGCTGAACAGTATGGTTGCTAATTTCATTATCTCCAACAACCGCAACCCACTTGAATCCCGATTTATTTGCGTAATCAAACTGCTTGTTGATTTTCTTATTGTCGGGATAAACAACTGAAGTTAGGCCGCTGTTTCTTAAGGCATTAGCGAGTGTTAGGCAATGCGACTGGCCTTCAGAATCAAAGTGACAGAACAATAGTTTGGTTTGTTGAATGGACTCTTTGAATAGGTCTAAATGCAACATGATGTCGTAGAGCCTGTCTAATCCAAATGAGATGCCCACTCCAGAAACATCTTTTAAACCGAAAATGCCGGTTAGGTCGTCGTAACGACCACCACCTGAAACGCTGCCAATTGGACTGTCTTCAATGATTGCTTCAAATATGCAGCCTGTATAGTAGTCTAGCCCACGTGCCAGACTTAAGTCAAGAGCGATGTGGATGTTTTGAAGGTTGCTGTATGCTAAGACTTGTCGAAGTTCTTGTATGCCAGTGGTTTTTTCTGGGCAGTCGATCAGCTGTGACTCAATTTGGTTTATCGTCGACTCATTGAATGGTTGAACTGTCAAAAGTGTTTTGAGTTTGGCGATATTGCTTGCGTCAATGCCTTTACTAATCAACTCCTTTGAAACGCCATCCCATCCAATTTTATCTAATTTGTCAATGGCAATGGTGAGGTCAGTGAATGATGATTCGAAGCGGATCGTTTTAGCGATGGCTTCCAGCACCTTTCGGTGATTGATTCTAACTTGGTAATTTGTTAAACCAAGGGTAGTGAATACTTTGTGATAAATATCAATAAAGTCCGCCTCGCAAATGAGAGATATAGTGCCGATTACATCGGCGTCACATTGCCAAAACTCTCGATAACGTCCTTTTTGTGGTCGATCGGCACGCCACACTGGTTGGATCTGGTAACGTCTAAAAGGAAAACTAATCTCGGTTTGATTTTGTACTACATATCTAGCGAATGGGACGGTTAAGTCATACCTCAAACCTTTATCAGAAATGCTGGAAATTAATCGGTTAGAATCTTTAGTGTTTAAAGCGTCTTGATCTGCCTTTTTTAAATAATCTCCAGAATTTAAAATTTTGAATAAAAGGGTATCACCTTCCTGTCCATACTTACCTGTAAGTGTGCTCAGGTTTTCCATGGCAGGTGTTTCAATTGGCTCAAAACCGTACAATGTGTAAACACTTTTGATTGTGTCAACGATGAAATTCCTTCTTGCCATAACTTGGGGCGAGAAGTCTCTTGTGCCTTTTGGAAGGGACGCCTTTTGCATTGGGCAAAAATACTGATTTGGTGCCTGAAATTAGTCCTGCTTAATGACGTAAAAGTAATTCCTCACCAAAGCTTTCAATTCAGTGTCTAAAATTTGAGCTTTATCACTCTGATTTTTAAGTTCATTTGAAAGGCAGTTGATATCTTGTTTCTTGTTGTAAAGAAAGGTGGCTTGGTTTTGAGTTATGCCATAACTCCAATGATTTTGGGTGACGTGATACACATTGTTGTCGTAATGACAAACCGTACGATTGTGATTTTCTGTAAAAATAGATTCGCCAAGGACTAGAACAGAGTCAGGGTAATTGACAAGATCTAAAATGGTTGGCAGTATGTCAATTTGAGCAACGGTTTTTCGAATGGAAGACGGTTGAAGCGTACCAGGTCCGAATATGAGCAACGGTATTTCATACTTGCCGGAAGGTGTCCTGTAGGCATGTAGCAAATTTTCCGCACTGTGGTCTGCAGTTATAATGAAAATCGTATTGTCAAACCATGCCTCATTTTTACTAGTTTCAAAGAATTGTTGTAAAGCGTAATCTGAGTATTGGATGCTTTTGTGAATTGGTATATCTCCCTCTGTAAAACTGTCTTTAAGGTCAACGGGGATACTGTATGGATGATGGCTAGAAAGTGTAAACACACTCGAGACGAATGGTTGCTTTTGGTCAGAGAGTTCGCGGGAAACATATTGTAGATATGGGAGGTCATAAATACCCCAATGACCATCGTGGTCTTTGTCAGTATGTGGGTATTCATCAACTCCGAAATATTGCTGTAAACCATTCGTTTTAAGGTAGGATTTAAAACCCATAGATTGGTTGTCGGCGCCATGAAAAAACGACGATGAATATCCCAATGTAGCCAATAAATTAAAAACTGAGGCTTGGGCAGCTGAGCTGTGAGGTGAATGAATAAAAGCTGTATTGGTCAGTTTTGGAATACTGGAAAAAATCGCTGGAACTGCGTCAACTGACTTAAGTCCATTGGCATAGGCATTGTGACAGCAAACGGATTGAGGAATTAAACTGTTTAAAAAAGGAGTGTAGGTATGCGTCATACCTCTGTTTAAACCTGTGTATTCTTTGCCAAACCCTTCTAGGATGATAATGACAAAATTTGGGGTTTGGATTGAGTCATTAGAAAACTGTGTATGCTGAATAGTAGGTAGAGTAGTTTCAATGAATGACGGGGCAGAGATCGGATTTTGCCATGTTTCGATTAAGTACAGCACTGTATTAAAGGCAACAACATGGGAATCTTCCTTAAGGTGTTGGCCAGTGTCGGCTGTACGAATCGGTTTGAGTCGAAAACCTCCACGAGCAACAATGACCAAACATACGATTATAGCAATCAGACTAATCCAATGTGGTTTGGTTGGTGTTGAATAATCCATTCTCACCCAGAGGGTAAATCCTGAAATGAGTACGATAATGAGTACGGCCATTGGCCAATAATCAGATATGTACGTCCATAAGCTTATGTTGTTGTCAGGATTTAGCTGGCCCAAAAAGTCATAGCTAATTCTTTCTTTTAAAAATTTAAAATATAACGCATCGATAACGGTCAGAATGGATGCAGAAGCACTGACGATTAGAAGGAGAATGGTGTATAATAGTTTGGATTTGATCCACTTTGTTAACATGTAAATTGCAGAGATGAAATAAACGACAACAATTAAATCCAGTCGTGTCCCGAAAAAGAAGGCATCAAATAGGTGATTAAAGTCGTTCTTTGCGAATGAGGAATAATTGACCAATACGAAGATCAAACGCAGTAAGAAAAAGAGCAAAAGAGACTTCCCTATTACTGATAAAAACGGGATGTGAAGCCGACTTTTTATGTGCTTGAGATTTTTAATCAAAATGGTTTAAAAAAGTGCCTTATCTTTTAAAATATCTATTACCTTTGCAGTCCTTCAAAAATAGTTAAAGAGATGAAAGCGGGAATACATCCAGAAAATTTTAGAATAGTCGTGTTTAAGGACATGTCAAATGAACATACCTTCATGGCGAAATCTACCGTTGAAACAAAGGAGACAATTACTTGGGAAGATGGTAATGAGTATCCTTTATACAAGTTAGAAATTTCGAATACTTCTCACCCTTTTTATACGGGTAAGATGAACTTCGTGGATTCAGCTGGACGTATTGATAAATTCAACAAACGTTACGGTAAAAAGAAATAAGATTGATAACCAATCAAATTCAAAGCTCTCATTTCGAGGGCTTTGTTTGTTTTACACGGTTAATGTCTAATTTTGGTTTATGAAAATAGTTCTATTCGATGACGAACTAAGAGGGCATCTATTGCCTTTAACCTTTACTCGGCCTGTGGCTGAAATTCGGGTAGGTATCCTCACTATTGCTGAGAAGTGGGCTACACGATTAAACACAACAGTTAGTTATCAGACCGTTGATTACTTGCAAGCCAAGTTTCCTTGTGTTCTTGACGAGTCGACGATATTCATAAATGGGGCATGTTTGCCAACAGAATCCTTAGTGGAAATCATTAAGGATCTCCCACAGCAGCATACGCTTGTAACCGATACTGGTAGAATAGTTGCTTCGCGTGTTAAGTCATTTGAAGACATTAACGACAATACACAGGAGGTTCAAGCCCAATTCATTAATTACCCTGAAGACATTTTCAGTTTGAATGGTCAAGAACTTGAATCGGATTTTGCGTTAATAACTAAAGGAAGGTCATCCGTTTCTTTGTCTAAAACAAATACCGTTATTGGTAATGGCCACATATTTTTAGAAGAAGGAGCGAAGGTAGAAGGAGCAATTCTAAACGCGACGTCAGGACCAATATATGTCGGTAAAAATGCCGAGATAATGGAAGGTTCAATCGTTAGAGGAAGTTTAGCATTGTGCGAATCAGCAGTCCTAAAGATGGGGGCAAAAGTGTATGGACCGACGACTGTGGGACCTTATTCAAAGGTTGGAGGTGAAGTCAACAACTCGGTTCTTTTTGGTTTTTCTAATAAAGGGCATGATGGTTTTTTGGGGAATAGTGTAATTGGGGAGTGGTGTAATTTAGGCGCAGACACCAACAATTCGAACTTGAAAAACAATTATGCGGAGGTGAAGCTCTGGAGCTATGTAGACAAGCGATTCAGGAAAACAGGGACGCAGTTTTGCGGGTTGATTATGGGAGATCACAGTAAATGTGGGATCAATACAATGTTTAACACGGGAACGGTTATCGGTATCTCAGCCAATATTTTTGGATCTGGCTTTCCAAGAAATTACGTGCCATCTTTTGCATGGGGTGGATCTGCTGGTTATACGACATATCAAGTACCTAAAGCCTTTGAAACGGCGTCATTGGTTATGGAGCGGAGGCAAAAAGAACTTGATGATATTGAAAAATCAATTTTAGAACACGTATTTAACCTCTCGCAGGAAGACCGTTTTTGGGAGAAATAGAATAAACTAAATTATTATAGAATGAGAAAAAGACTAGTGGCTGGTAACTGGAAGATGAATACTGATCTGAACGATGGATTTTTATTGTTGAAAGACATATTAAATGAAGTGAGAGAGGCTGAGTTGGAAAAATGTGATGTGCACATTTATGCGCCATTTACCCACCTAAAAATATTTCATAACTCATTAAATGGCAGTGGTTTAATGCTCGGTGCACAGAATTGTCACCAAGAAGAATCTGGTGCTTATACGGGAGAAATATCCGCTCAAATGTTAGCGTCAATTCCGGTGCAATCAGTTTTAGTGGGGCATTCTGAAAGAAGAGAGTATTGTGGGGAAACCAATGAAATATTGGCTAAGAAAGTGAATACTGCATTGGCGAACGGATTAAAAGTGATTTACTGTTTCGGTGAGACATTGGAACAACGAGAAAGCGGAGAGCATTTCAACGTAGTTAAACAACAATTGATAGAAGGAGTTGGCCATTTGACTGTTGAACAATGGCAGCATGTAACCTTGGCATATGAACCAGTATGGGCTATTGGGACTGGTAAGACAGCATCAGCTGAACAGGCCCAGGAGATTCATGAATATGCTAGAAAGATTGTGATAGAAATGAGTAATGACGGTGTAGCAGATGCTACAAGAATTTTATATGGAGGAAGTGTGAAGCCTGGAAATGCAGGGCATTTATTTTCCATGGAAGACATAGATGGTGGTTTGATTGGCGGTGCAGCTTTAAATGGAGAAAGCTTTGCCGGTATTATTAGAGCATAATTCTACAATACTGTACATATTTGATTTTGATAAATATATGCTTTGTGCATGGAGGTCCTTATAAACCTGGCATTCTTCGACAATTAGTGACTATTGTGGGCTAGTTTTTGCCAATCTTTATATAGGACAATTAATTTAAAGCTATGAGAACAAAAGTTTACCCTCTATTTAACCTAAGCATAATAATACTCATTGTCCTAACTACGACAGTGGGGTGTGTTACAGGCAAGAAACGTTTTGAAAAAGGCGATTATGATGCTGCTACAATGCAGGCCATCAAGCGGTTACGCAACAATCCAGATAGTAAAAAAGCCCAGCAATATTTGCCAATGGCTTATGAGCATGCATTGAATTATCATTTAAACGCGATTAAGCAAGCGAAGGCGAGTACTGATAGATTTAAGTGGGACCGGGTGGTGACACATTATTCGCAACTCAATGGTTTGTATAATGAAATTGTGAAGTGTCCTGCGTGTCTGGATATTATCAAAGCGCCTCGTATTTTTCAAACTGAGTATGACGACGCGAAACTTGCAGCATCTAAGACTCATTTTGAAGCTGGAGTCGTTGAGTTACGGAAATATACAAAGGAAAGTGCTCGTGATGCGTATCGTCAGTTTTTAATTGCGAAAGACTACACGCCTAAATACACTGGAATTGACAACTATTTAGATTCGGCATTAAATCTAGGAACCATTCATGTGTTGATTGAAGACATACCAGTACATTCTAGATCGCTGCAACTCACTAATGAATTCTTTCAAAATTCAATTATAGAACATGTAACTAAATTGAATTACACGTTTGTTCAATTCTATCGTGAGGCGGATATTGCGGGTATTGACTTTACTCCGGATCAAGTAATTGTTATGAAATTCGATGATTTCGTTGTTGGTCAAACATTTATTAAAGAGAGAGTTGAAACAATTGAGAAAGACAGTGTCGAGATAGGTGTTGTAAAAACTAGCGAAGGAGAAAAGCCGGTATATGGAACAGTCAAAGCAGAATTGACAACTTATGTCAAAACGCTTACTTCAAGCGGGTTACTAGATTTTCAAATAGTAGATTCCTACTCGGGGTCAACAATTCAGCAAAGAAAGTTGCCAGGTACATTTGTATGGAGCACAGATTGGGCTTCATACAACGGACAAGAAGAGGCGTTGTCGAATGAGCAGATACAGCTTACCAAAAGGAGGGAAGCCTTTCCACCGAGTCCGCAAGACTTATTTATTGAATTTACTCAACCAATTTATGACCAGGTCATTCGGTCAATAAATCAATATTACCGAGCATTTAATTAAATGAAGACATTGTCGTGTTCTAAACAGACACGACAATGTTCTTTATAGAATTGATTCAAAGTCAATCGCAACATTCATAGCGATTTGTATGCGTTTAATAGGTCGTCAATGAGTATGTTGGTGCCTTTTAAGACGTAATCATACTTCAGCGGTAGTTAACCAAATATTTACCATTTTAGGACTAGTGTTTGCATACTTTCATAAGGCAGACAAACAATACATGCAAATTTTACGCATAAAAAAAGGGCTTCAATTTGAAGCCCTTTTTTATAATGTTTTTAAAGAGTTGTCTTATCTGACTTTAGATAAGTCGATTCTTCTCGTAGAATAATCAACTCCATCGGGAGCACTACCATCCGTATCCATGCTAAATCTATCACGTGGTATGTTATAGTTCGCATTTAGGTAATCGATAATAGCTGTAGCTCTTTTGAATGCTAATTGCGATCCAGATTTACTTCTTACTGCATATCCTGAAGCAACAATTTTCAAATCAGGACAAGCTTTCATTTTTTCTGCAACACTGTATAATGAACCATAGAATTCTGGGTTGATTCTTGCACTTCCATTGTCGAATACAATTGAAGGAAGAACAACGTCTTCACAGTCGCAACAAGCACCACCGCCAACTTTAACAGCTGATCCAGTTCTTGGGTTAACCAATACTCCCGATTGCGTTTTAGTGTCTTCATCTCTGTAATCAGGTACTCCGTCGTTGTCAACGTCGATCATAACACCATCAGCATCAACGATTGCACCTTTTTCTGAGTAAGGTTCAGCATCTTTATAATCAGGTACACCATCAGTATCAATGTCCGCAGCTTCACCGCTACCCCAAACCCATGCATTTTTATCTGTGTTAGGTTCTTTGTCCCAGTAATCGGCAACACCATCGTCATCAGTGTCAAGTAACATTAAGTCAACTTTCTCTTCAAGCATTTGGAGAGAATCTAATGTAGTGTAGATAGACTCTACTGGGTTCAACCAATCGTAGTGATCGTCGATTCCATCTTTACCACCTAATTTAATACTGGCCTGAACACTAAGTAAACCGTAGAAATCAAATACCCGGTTTCTCCAAATAGGGAATGAGTATGCATCAATATTATCACTTCGTGTGTAGTGGTTCTTATATTCAATTCCTATGTCGAGCATTTTGCCCATGTTTCTTTTGAAACCAAAACCAAATGGTACAGTAAAGTTGTTTCCTTTATAATTACTGATTGCATTTACAAGGTTGCCGTTGTTGTATTCTGGGGTGAAATATTCATCACCATAAGCGTTGTAAAATGTTGCAGCGTCAGCTTCCAATTCGTACTGACCTTTTACATCACTCCATAACACACCAAAACCTGTGAATAAGTACAATTGCACCTTTCGTAGTGGTCTTAAAAATGAAATATTACCCAAAGTCAACTGAGCAGTTACGTTCAGATCCTTAAAGTTATTCTTAAAGAAGTAGCTATCCTCTGAAGGCGCAGAGTTACCTGCGTTGAATGTGTTAATGTTATCAGCTCCGGATGTAACGTTTCTTTTATCGCCACCGTTACCACTAATGTCTTGCTCTTTACGTGAACCGTTTAATGTACCAATGTTACCATTGATTTTTAGACCAAAAGTTTGTGATACAGAATATTTGGCGTGCGCGCCAAAAGCCATTCCTACACAGAAATCATCCGCGTCACTCATGGTGTGCGTAGGACTCAGTTGGAGACCAACAGACCAACGCTTTGCCGGTCTAAATTTTTCGAAATAGTTCGTAATCTGCGCTGAAACCAATTGGCTGCAGAACATGGCTGAAACAAGTAAGGTAATTTTTAAGCTCTTCATTTTGATTTTAAATCAATAACCGATTCGCGTAGTTATGTCGCAAAAGTAGCTAAGAATGTGACAATTAGCAAATGTACTAAGCGGAAATTATAGTTATTATTTTGTGATTCGTGTAATATTCAGAATGTAGCTTAAACCAATTCCTAGACAACATCAACTCAGGCACCATGCTAATGATGTACTTATTTCGTTCTTGAATATACGAGTTGTCGAATGTTGAAGATTTAATTTTTAGTAACTGATTGTAGGTTGGGTCGTTATTAGAAAGAGATTCCAATAGGGCTCCTTGTTCATTCTTGATTGAGTTAATAAGTTGATTTTGAGACTTCTGAAGCTTCTTGGTGTTCTTGCTTCCTAAATCCGACATAGCTGTAAAAATTGAATTTAACAGGCTGTCACTTTTGACAATATTTCTTTCAATTTCTGATATTTGAGCAACTCGGTCTGACAAGACGATCTCTTGAAATTTTTCTGGTCTGACAAACAAAGATTCTAAGTGAATTCCTTCATTGTCAAGTTTCTGTTTGTTTTTCTGTGAGACAAAAAATGCCGATTTTCGAATTGACAACTCTGGATAGTTAATTCCGTATGAAGTCATAACTCCTCCTAATTCAAGCCAATATATCATCTCACTTGCTCCTGTGATGTAACTAATATTCGGTAAAATTTGTTGTTGATATACCGGACGAAGTAAAGCGTTTGGACTAAATCGTTCAGGGTGTTTGCCGAGCAGATCGAGTATTTCTGTTTCAGAATAAGTCTCTGAGCCATCTACTAATAAGTAGGTGTTGTCGTCTTGTTTTTCTATCCTAATACGTTTGTTGTCAGTCAAGTAGAACGTATTGATAGGGCGGGTATTTATCGGAGCTTTCATGCCAAACGTTTTCATTGTTTGGATAGACGAGTCGATTAGTTGTGATGGTTGATGATTGAGTAAATCATCTTCAATGACCTGTTTAAATTGACTTTTTAAAAAGGCATCATCAGGATCCAAAACAACAATTCCGGTTTCTTCAAAAAGTTGATGAATGATGTACCGAGTTGCGTCAGCAAATGTGGAGCATGTTGAATACGCATGGTCACAGACATCGATAAAAGCTAAATTCTCCGCGGTTTGATCTATTCTTTCTCTTGCTTGTTTGACAATTGGAAGTAAACTTTCTGGATTCAATCTACCAACTGGACCTTCTGATTCAATGTCCCAAGTATATGTTTCATTGTAAAGTCTGGCAGATTTTATCTCATCAAAATCATGATCTTCAGTGGCCATCCAAAAGATTGGAACAACTTGATTGTCAGGCAATAATGCTTTTACTTTTAATGCCTCAGCGCAACAAGAAAGTATTTTGTTAACCACAAAGAATGGTCCCAAAAAGATGTGAATTTGTTGACCAGTGGTAACAGTCAAAGTGTTACTATCTGCTAAACTTTCGATGTTTTTTGCGACTATACTATCGCTTTTTAGTTCAATGGCACTTGCAGAATACTGTCTCTTTATTGTGTCGACAAGTCCTTGTCTGTACGCAGCATTAAACTGACTGTTCCCTAGAATACTAGATGCAATTTCTTTGGTTGTGGACGTATTAAGTAAGGCTTGTCTGAGTTCAGAATTGCTATCAATCTTCTTGACGTTCGAACTGTAAAAATCAGTTTTATCAGAATCAATTTGATAAACAAAAGAGTTAGACAACTGCTGTACCATACAAATCAAATTCTTTTGCGGAATCAATTTTAACATCAACAAAATCACCAATGCGCAAATACTGATTATCTTGTTTGATCAGTACCTCATTGTCTACCTCTGGAGAGTCTGACTCAGTTCTCCCAATGAAGTAATTATTCTCCATTCGGTCAATCAGTACTTTATATGTCTTACCTATTTTTTCTTGGTTGAGCTCGAAACTGATTTGCTCCTGTATTTCCATGATGTGGCTTGCGCGGGCTTGTTTTTCCTTTTCAGGAATGTCATCGGCTAAGGTATGTGCGTGTGTTCCATCTTCATGCGAATACGTAAACACGCCTAGTCGGTCGAATTTATAAGTTTCAATGAACGAACATAATTCTAAAAAGTCCTTTTCAGTTTCGCCTGGATGACCAACCAGCATGGTAGTTCTGAAAGCAAGATCTGGATTGTGTGCTTTAATGTGCTCAACGATTTCTACAGTTCTTCTCTTACTTATCCCACGTCGCATAGATTTTAGAACGGCGTCAGTGGCATGTTGTAGTGGCATGTCGAGATAATTGCAAATACTTGGTTTGTCTTTAATGACATCAAGTACTTCCATTGGGAATTGCGATGGATAGGCGTAATGTAACCTTATCCAATCTATACCATTGACATCCGATAAGGATTCCATCAAACTAGCAAGCTTCCGTTCTTCATATAGATCTAAACCGTAGTAGGTGGAGTCTTGAGCAATGAGCATCAGTTCTTTACACCCATTTTTTGCCAAGTTTTCTGCTTCTTTCACCAACAATTCTATTGGCTTTGAAACGTGCTTACCTCTCATTTGAGGTATTGCACAGAAAGAGCAAGGTCGATTACAACCTTCAGAAATTTTCAAGTAGGCATAATGGAATGGGGTAGTCGTGATTCGTTCACCCAATAAATCCTTTTTATAGTCGGCATTTAGCTTTTGCAAGAGAGAAGGCAGTTCCATGGTGCCAAAAAAGGCATCCACTTCTGGCATTTCTTGCTGTAACTCTTCTTTGTATCGGTGACTTAAACAACCTGTAACAAAAAGCTTGTCGATGTTCCCCGCCTGCTTTTCGTCGATATACTGCCAAATGGTGTCAATAGATTCCTGTTTAGCGTTTTCGATGAAACCACAGGTGTTCACCACAATTATGTTTGCGTCGTTTGTTTCTGACTGATGAGAAACATCGATTTGATTTGCCTTTAATTGAGTGAGCAACACTTCTGAGTCGACAATATTTTTAGAACATCCCAGTGTGATGATGTCAACTTTGTTCTGTCGAAAATCTTTAGTGCGCATCTTTAATTTGAAAAGAGTGAATCTACGAAATCTTTTGGTTCGAAATGTTGAATATCATCAACACCTTCACCAATGCCAATATACTTTACTGGAATTTTGAATTGTTCTGAAATGCCTAATACTACGCCACCTCGAGCTGTTCCATCTAGTTTAGTCAACGCTAAAGATGTGACCTCTGTAGCTGCAGTAAACTGCTTAGCTTGTTCGTATGCATTTTGACCAGTACTGGCATCTAAAACCAGTAATACTTCATGAGGTGCGTCTGGAATCACCTTGCTCATAACCCTTTTGATCTTGCCTAATTCGTTCATTAGGTTGACTTTGTTATGTAGCCTTCCAGCGGTATCCAGTAATATCAAGTCAACATCTTGCTCAACACCTTGTTTTACTGTGTCGAATGCTACCGCAGCTGGATCTGTATTCATTCCTTTTGAAACGATAGGTACATTCACTCTTTCGCTCCAAATAGTAAGTTGATCGACTGCCGCCGCACGGAAGGTGTCACCAGCGCCTAATAGGACTTTCTTGCCAGCTTTAGAATACAGGTTGGCAAGCTTGCCAATGGTAGTCGTTTTGCCTACGCCATTTACACCCACAACCATAATCACATAAGGCTTCGCGTCTGCGTTGATGTCTTGTAGTTTGTTCTCAGAAAGAAGTTGGGTGATCTCGTCTTTTAGTAAGTCATTCAACTCAGAAGCACCAACGTATTTGTCTTTTGTAACCCGTTTTTCCAACCGGTTGATAATGTTTAGAGTGGTATCAACACCAACATCCGACGTTATTAGAATTTCTTCCAATTCATCTAAAAAAGCTTCGTCTACTGATGTTTTTCCTACTAATGCTTTGGAGATTTTGCCAAATAGCGAAGATTTGGTCTTTTCTAGACCTTTCTCAAGTTGCTGTTTTTCATCAGCACTTTTTTCCTTTTTAAATAAATCGAAAATTCCCATAGGTCAATAAACAAAAAAAGCCTCCTATTGATAAACAAGGAAGCTTTAAAAAGTTTTTGAATTGTTTAGTTATTTAAAGTATTCCTTTACTGCATCAGTTGGAATAATATCTTCTTTAAATGTATATGCTCCTGATTTTGGAGATTTAACCGCCTTAATTACTTTGGCCCAATCTCGACCTGTTCCGGTCTTTAGTGTTGCAACTACCTTCTTTGCCATTGTCTATCTTATTTAATCTCTTTGTGAACTGTAACTTTCTTCATGATTGGATTGAATTTTTTCAATTCCAAACGCTCAGTTGTATTCTTCTTATTTTTGGTCGTGATGTATCGGCTAGTGCCTGGTAAACCACTTGCTTTGTGCTCTGTGCACTCCAAAATTACTTGAACTCGATTGCCTTTTTTTGCCATGGTCGATTATATCTTACCGTTTTTTTCAAATTCCTTTAAACAAGCAGTAATCCCTTTTTTGTTGATTGTTCTCAACGCAGAAGTAGATACTTTTAAAGTTACCCATCGGTCTTCTTCCGGAAGGTAAAAACGCTTGGTGTGTAAATTCGGGTAGAATCTACGCTTCGTTTTTATATTAGAGTGGGAAACGTGGTGGCCTTTCAAAGCCTTCTTTCCCGTTAAATCACAAATTCTAGACATCGCTTAAATTTTAAGGAGTGCAAAGTTGGTTTTTTTTCAGTGACTATACAAACGATTTTAAAGAAAAAAGCATATTTTTTGATGAGGATATTTATACGAGTAGCTTACTACTCCTTAAGTTCATAAAATATGGGCATCAAACGACAAATAAAACTGCCTTTTTCATCTGTTCTAGTATAGATTATTTAACGATTGTTATCACTGCTGGTTCACAGAAAGTCTTTAACCCGTTGCCATATTGAGCGATTATCTTTTCAATTATAATGCGGTTTCCTACAGCAGCTTTTAGGATTTTCTCTAGTTTCGAACCTGTTATTGCATTCCCTTTAGACGACATCATAAAGGCTTCACCATTTTTGGGTGCGACCACAAGTCTGAAAGAAATAACATGTAAGTCTTCTTCTTTCGTATCAATAGTCAATGTGTCAAGCTTTTTTAAGTCTTGTAAACTTATTGTTTCACCAAAAGAATTGTTGATTCCATAAACAGGCTTAGTGGTTTCAATGGTACTAAAACTCATTAAGATAAGACACAGCGTAGCTAATGCTCCAATGGTAACTGTTTTGACATGATTCATGTTGTTTTATTTTTTAGTTTACACAGTAAATGTAAAATAAAAACGTCCAAGTACCAATTGTATTACAGCACTTATGTACAAATAGGGAACGGTACAGCTTTAGACGTCGATTCGAGCGTACTTCGCGTTTGCCTCAATAAAGGCTCGCCTCGGCGGTACTTCATCACCCATTAACATAGAGAAAATACGATCCGCTTCAGCTGCGCTATCAAGTGTAACTTGTTTTAACGTTCGACGCTCAGGATCCATAGTTGTTTCCCATAATTGCTCTGCGTTCATCTCTCCAAGACCTTTGTAACGCTGAACGCTCACGCTTTCAGGGCGGTCACCTCCAAGTCGTAATATTTCACGATCTCTTTCATCGTCACTCCAAGTGTACACAGACTCCTTACCTTTTTTAACTTGGTATAATGGAGGTGTCGCGATGTAAATATTTCCATTGTCGACCAATGTTTTCATATATCTAAAGAACAAGGTTAATATCAACGTACGAATGTGACTTCCATCAACGTCCGCATCCGTCATGATGATGACTTTGTGATATCTCAGTTTCTCAACGTTTAAGGCTTTTTCGTCTTCTTCGGTGCCAATTTTGACACCCAAAGCGGTAAACATATTTTTGATTTCCTCGTTGTCGTAAATCTTATGCTCCATAGCCTTTTCAACGTTCAAGATTTTACCCCTTAAAGGCAATATTGCTTGAAAGCTTCTATCACGACCTTGTTTGGCGGTACCTCCTGCTGAATCTCCCTCTACAAGGTAAATTTCACATGATCCTGGGTCTTTTTCAGAACAATCTGATAATTTGCCAGGTAGGCCCATGCCACTCATCACACCTTTTCGCTGAACCATCTCGCGCGCTTTTCGTGCGGCGTGTCTCGCTTGGGCTGCAATGACAACTTTGTTGATAATGGCTTTTGCTTGATTCGGATTTTCCTCCAAATAGTTATTTAGCATTTCACCAACAGCTTGGTCTACTGCACCACTCACTTCGCTGTTTCCTAACTTTGTTTTTGTCTGACCTTCAAACTGAGGTTCTTGAACTTTAACGGAAATTACACCTGTCAAACCTTCACGAAAATCTTCACCACTGATTTCAAATTTTAACTTGGCAAAGTATCCTTCCTTCTCCCCATACGTTTTTAGAGTTCTTGTTAAAGCCCGTCTAAAACCCGCAACGTGTGTACCACCTTCAATCGTATTGATGTTGTTTACGTACGAGTGTAAGTTTTCTGTATAACTACCATTGTACTGAAAGGCAATTTCAACTGGAACACCTGCTTTTTCTCCTTCAGCGTAGATTGGTACAGGAATAAGCGGTTCTCTTGTTCCATCCAAATAGGTAACAAACTCACTCAATCCACCTTCAGAAAGAAACTCATCTGAAATGAAATTTCCTTCATCATCCTTTTCACGTTTGTCGGTGATTGTTAACTTAATTCCTTTGTTTAGGTACGACAATTCACGCAGTCTTGACGACAACGTATCATAACTGTATACCGACGCTTGGAAAATGGTTAAGTCAGGCCAAAAGGTCACTTCTGTTCCTCTTTCCTTTGTATCTCCAATAACGTCAACACTCGTTTGTGGCTTACCTATAGAATATTCTTGCTGATATACCTTTCCTTCTCTGCGAACGGTAGCCAACAACTTACTTGAAAGTGCGTTTACACAACTCACCCCAACACCGTGTAATCCTCCTGATACTTTGTAGGTGTCCTTGTCGAACTTACCACCCGCGTGAAGTACTGTCATAACAACTTCTAGCGCTGATTTTTTCTCTTTCGCGTGCATGGCAACAGGAATACCTCTACCATTGTCGATTACCGTGATGCTATTGTCTTCGTTAATAAAGACCTGAATCGTATCACAATGACCAGCTAACGCCTCATCGATACTATTATCAACAACCTCATATACAAGGTGATGCAATCCTTTGACGCCTATGTCTCCAATGTACATAGCAGGTCGTTTTCTTACTGCTTCTAACCCTTCAAGTACCTGTATATTTTCTGCTCCGTAATTGCTCTTATCTTGTGTTTCTTCAGACATAATATGTATTAAGAATAAGAGGTAAAAATACGCTTAAAACACCCCTAAATAGGGTGGAAAAAGTCATTGTTATCCACAAAAAGTGAACGAAGAATGCCAGTTTTAATGGCTAGAACGTGACTTCGCCGCGCATATTCGTCTGAAGGAGTTTTTCAACTTCTGCAGCTGAAGATTTCTGACCAAGAACCCACATCATTTTGGCAAGAGCGGCCTCATTGGTCAAATCGCCTCCAGAGATGACACCAATAGGTCTAAAAACATCGCTTGCCGCATATTTGCCAAGCTTTACTCCACCTTGCAAACACTGTGTGGTGAAAAGGATGGTTGTGCCTTGCTTTTTGGCTTGTTTTAGACAACTTAAAAATGGTTCTGTGCAGGGAGCGTTGCCACTTCCGTATGTTTTAATGATTAAACCGTCAATTTCATCATCTTCAATTAATTTCTGAAGGTGCTCAACTCTAAATCCCGGAAACAGGGTCAGGATGATAACATTTGGGTTTAGGTTGGTATTGATAGAAAACGCTCCATCCGGGGCTTCCATCAAGTTACGCGTTTTTACTTTAATCGCTTCTTCAAGTTCAGCCAGTGGCGGATAGTCAGGTGAAACAAAACCTTCAAAAACGTTGGTACTGGCCTTTGTGCTTCTATTACCTCTTAACAAACGATCGTTGAAACAAATTGAAACTTCATTGATCGGAGGTAGTCCAAAAGCTTTTGCACCTGCAATGTGGATGGCGTTACTGAAGTTGGTTATAGCATCCGTCCTCGAATGGGATATGGGCAGTTGCGAACCAGTTAACACAACCGGTTTGTTCAGGTTATTGAATATAAAACTTAAACCACTGGCTGTATATGCCATTGTATCAGTACCATGAATGATGATAAAACCGTCAAAATCGTCATACCTTTTTTCAATTTCCTTCGCCATTTGAATCCAATGACTGATATCCAACTGCGATGAATCAAGTAATACGGGAAATGAATGATACTCAAACTCAATATTTTTTACCTTGCTGAAGTATCCATCTTCATGGATCGAATGCATGTATCGCTGCAACTGTTCCCAACTTTGAGGGATTAATGGACTGTCACTCACTTCCGGATTTTGTGGTCCCATGCCGATGGTTCCACCTGTATATAATATAAACAGCCTTGTTTTTGCCATCACGATTCCCTTTGGGCAGCTAGCAAATACAGGACAGCCATTCGAATGGCTACTCCGTTTTCAACTTGGTTTAATATAATGCTTTGACCTGAGTCCGCGACTTCTGAACTAATTTCTACACCGCGGTTAATCGGACCTGGGTGCATAATGGTAATTTCCTTGTTCAACGCATTTAAATGCTTCATGGTCAGCCCATACTGCATTGTATATTCCCGTAAACTTGGAAAGTATTTCGTTTGTTGTCTTTCCATTTGGATGCGCAGCATGTTGGCTACGTCGCACCATTCAATGGCTTCTTGTAAGTTGTGCATTACTTTAACTCCTAATGCGCCAATGAACTTTGGTATGAGGGTTGAAGGTCCGCAAACTGCTACTTCCGCACCTAGTTTTTGCAGACAATAAATATTTGATAATGCTACTCGACTGTGTAATATGTCACCCACAATTACGACTTTCTTGCCTTTTAGCGTAGAGTGTTCTTCACGGATTGAATACGCATCTAATAACGCCTGAGTTGGGTGTTCGTGCGTACCATCGCCTGCGTTTATAATCTGTGCGTTTACGTTTTTTGAAAGAAAGAGTGAGGCTCCAGGAGCAGGGTGCCTCATGACAACCATATCGACTTTCATCGATAATATATTATTTACGGTGTCAATGAGTGTTTCGCCTTTGGATACACTTGAAGAAGCACTTGAGAAATTGACAATGTCGGCAGACAATCTCTTTTCTGCCAATTCAAATGAAATCTTAGTCCGGGTAGAATTTTCAAAAAAGACATTGGCAATGGTGATGTCTCTTAGTGATGGAACTTTTTTAATGGGTCGATTTAGAATGGCCTTAAAATTGTCGGCCGTTTCGAATATCAATTCAATATCATCGGGAGTTAATTCCTTCAGTCCTAAGAGGTGATTGGAAGAAAGCCTAGTCATGCGTTATCTTGTTCCGTTATAATCCATACTTTGTTTTCCTTTTCTAGGTCAACAATTACTTTGTCATGTGCCCTTGTGTCGACATTCGTCCCTACATAATCAGGTTGAATCGGTAATTCACGTTTGAAACGTCTGTCAATTAAGGTGAGGAGCTCTGTTTTAGCTGGTCTGCCGAAATCCGCAAGTGCATTTAGAGCTGATCTTACCGACCTGCCAGTGTACAGCACATCATCAATCAATACAATGTTTAAGTCTTCGATTTGAAACTCTAATTCTATTGAATTCGGAATTAGTATTTTTTCATTCCTTCTAAAATCATCGCGGTAGAAGGTAGAATCAAGTTCACCATATTTAATGCTCTTATGGTTAAACGTCGATTCTAAAATATGTTTGATTTTTCTTGCTAATGCGATTCCACGAGGTTGTAGTCCAATCAAGGCACATTTTGAAAAATCTCTATGATTTTCATTGATTTCAAAGGCCATACGCTTCAGCGTAATCTCCAATTGTGGCGTATCAAGAATGATTCTTTTTGGACTCAATTCCCTAGTTTTTTGATGTATTCGAATTCCTTTTTCGTGACCCTTGAAACGGAGAGGCGATTTAGTCGTAACATCTCCATCGCTTTAAGTTTTGGGTCTGCTTTTATATCAGCTAATGTAACTGGTTTGTTGAATTTGAGTAAAGGTTTAATGTCAACAACAGACCATCGATCACCTTCATATGTCGGGTCTGGATAATGTTCCTTGATGACTTCCGCCACACCAACAATTTCTTTGCCTTCGTTACTATGGTAATAAAAACATTGGTCTCCAACCTTCATCTCACGCATATTGTTTCTAGCTGCGTAGTTTCTGACGCCATCCCAATACGTTGAGCCGTCTTTTACGAGGTCGTCCCAACTGTATTTGTATGGTTCAGATTTCATTAACCAATATTGCATTTGTTTCTAATTTTTGTCAAAAAAAAATCCCATTCAAAGATGGGATTTTTCGTTAATATATTGAATGATTTGCTCAATCTTAATTCGCCATTAGCTCTTTAAGTTGATCCACCCAGCCGTTTTTCTCAAAGGCGTCAGCCTTTCCAACTGCTGTTTCTAATTCAGTAATTTGTTCTGCAGAAAGGGCACTTAATTGTTTGTAGGTGCTATACCCAGCTTCAATAAGTTTCTTTTCCAATGCAGGACCCACACCGTTTAACTTCTTAAGGTCATCTGCTTTAGAAGCGTCAGCCTTAGGAGTTTCTGCTTTTTTAGGAGCTGCTTTCTTTTCTGCTTTTGGAGCATCATCTTCCTTTTTAGAAAGTTTTGCTTCAGCAGATTTTCTGTTCGCTGCTTCCATTTTTGCTTTCAACTGAGCCAAACCGTCAAGTTCACCAAGTGTAGATACGTCTTTCGACTTATTTAACTTACTAACGATTTTAGTCGTTTGCTTGTGCGCTTTGTTTTTAGCATCTGTTTCAGAATCGATACGTGCACGTTCTTCTTCTTTCCAGATATCAGTATGAGAAACGATGATTCGTTTTTGATCCTTATTAAACTCAATAATTCGGAAGTCCAATTCTTCTTCAACCTTAACAGTTGATTTGTCTTCTTTCTTAATGTGTTTGTTCGGAGCAAAACCTTCAACACCGTATGGCAATGCCACAGTACATCCTTTTTCTGCAACCTCTAAGATGGTACCTTTATGTTCAGAACCTTCAGTGAAGATGCTTTCAAAAGTATCCCAAGGGTTTTCGTCTAGTTGTTTGTGTCCTAAACTCAATCGTCTGTTTTCACGATCGATTTCAAGTACAACTACTTCTAGTTCTTCACCTTTCTTAGTAAATTCTGCAGGGTGCTTGATTTTTTTGCTCCAGCTTAAGTCACTTACGTGAACCAAACCGTCAACACCTTCTTCAAGTTCAACAAACAATCCGTAGTTCGTTAAGTTTCTAACGATACCTTTATGCTTGCTTTCTGCAGGGTATTTAGTTTCAATGTTTTCCCAAGGATCTGGCGTTAACTGCTTGATACCAAGAGACATTTTGTGCTCTTCTTTCTCAAGTGTTAAGATTGCTGCCTCAACTTCGTCACCCACTTTCATAAAGTCTTGTGGATTTCTTAAGTGTTGAGACCAAGACATTTCAGATACGTGAATAAGTCCTTCGATTCCTGGAGCGATTTCAACAAACGCACCATAATCTGCAACCGTTACAACCTTACCTTTTACTTTAGCGTCAACTTTAAGGTCGTCACCTAGGCTTTCCCATGGGTGAGCGCTTAATTGTTTTAAGCCAAGTGAAATTCGTTTTTTGTCATCATCAAAGTCCAATACTACAACGTTGATTTTCTGGTCAAGTTCTAATACTTCTTCTGGGTGATTGATTCTACCCCAAGATACGTCTGTGATGTGCAATAAACCATCTAAACCTCCAAGATCGATAAACACACCGAAAGAAGTCATGTTTTTCACAACACCTTCCAATACTTGACCTTTTTCTAGTCTAGATAAGATTTCACCTTTTTGTGCCTCAATATCATCTTCGATAAGGGCTTTATGCGAGATAACAACGTTTTTAAAGGTTTCGTTAATTTTAACAACCTTGAATTCCATTGTCTGACCTACGTACTGGTCGTAATCTCTAATTGGTTTTACGTCAATTTGTGAACCTGGTAAGAAAGCATCTAGACCATTCACGTCTACCACTAATCCACCTTTTGTTCGAGATTTAACATAACCTCTAACAATGGCTCCAGTTTCTTGAGCGGAAGTAACTACTTGCCATGCAGTTTCTGCTAAGGCTTTTCTTCTCGATAAAACCAACTGACCTAAGTCATCTTCTGTTTCAACGATGTATACTTCAACTTCATCACCAATGTTTAATTCTGGCTGATCCTTGAATTCAGTTTGGTTAACAAGTCCGTCAGACTTAAACCCGATGTCAATTACAACATACTTTTTGTTTTTTGTAACGACTTTACCCTTTGCAATAGTTCCTTCTTCAACAGTGTTGAATGTTCCTTCGTAAAGTTTTTCAAGATCAGAACGATTAGAATCATCGTACTGGCTAAATCCTTCTTTGTCCATAGACCAGTCAAAAGTTGACTCATCATGTACCGGGTCTGGTACATCATTGTGGTCTCTTTTTGCAGTCGTTTCGACTTCCTCATCTTCTGAGTCATCGTCGTCTGTGGTAGCTGTAACTACCTCAGCTGCAACTGCTTCTACTTCTTCTTTTGGATTTTCGGTTTTTTCTTCGGTTTGGTTTTGAGTGTCATTAGAAACATCCTGGGTTTCTACGATTTCTTCGGAAACTTTTGCGTTTTCCATTTCGTTGTTTTGTTCTGTCAAATCAATGTGTCCTCCTTTGAGCGGCGGCAAAGGTATAATTTAGTTTTTTGAAATACAAACGTTAATCCAAACAAAAATTGAGCTTTTAAATCCATTAAAATATGACAGTCCTCTAGCGTTTAACACTTGGAAAAAACGCGTTGTCCTCGTAAATTGCCAACGAATACAAATAGTAAATCCAGTTATGAAAACAAACCGACTAGTACTAATGGCTGCAACCTTGCTTACTGCAGGATTCGCGCAAGCACAAACCAATGAAAATGTTGTGGGATTGCAATGGAATGAAAGTAACACGCTTTTAAACCTCGTAACCCTTAATCCAGAAAATCCAGGAGAATTGGAAGTTCAAGCTCAAGTGAACTTAGCTCAGGATAAAAGGTACATGCCAAATACAATGACGCATGTTGAAGAGAATAATACACTTTATTTCTTTACTCAATCAAATGCCAGTTTGTTACATGGCTTTACGCAAGGACAACAACTGGAGATTGCAAATGCGCAAACAGGTGAGATCTTAAGAAGTTTACCTTTCTTAAATACCACATTGATTGCACCATTTATTATTCCAGATAAAGACCAAATCGGATTTATAGCTACGGAAAGAACTTTTAATAGTTATGGTAACAACGACGACAACGTTGCGTTGGTTATTTTCAACATGAATTCTGGTGAGATCGCTCATAGAATTGAATTACCAAGTTTGTCATTATCGGCGACTGCAACTCCTTTTGTTGGGACAAGCCATAGCAAAACACCGAATGGTAACATCAATTTTACCGAGGTTTCAGTTTCGGTAAGCACACCTTGTTATGTATCTTCTACCCAAACATTGCTTTTTGCAGCAAAAGACGTTATGGGCATTAACAGACTTTACAGATTTGATGTAAATGCTGGCAAACTAATAAGCAAGTTTACGTTGGACATAGATGTTTTGGACATGACGTATGACGAGTCTAACCAAAGCTTAAAAACGCTTTATATTGAAAATACAGACGGTGAGCGTGAATTGAAAATTGGAGATATGTCGTTGTACAGCAATGTGATTTCTAATAGTACTTTGGTGAGAACTATCGAAAAGTCTGAAGAAAACATTACCGATGGTGAAATTGAAATGGATCAAAATTCAGGTGTAATTACTGTTGTAAAGTCTAACGTCAATTCTCAGGTATTTTATAATTATGATGCTGATTTGAGTTTGATGGGAACCACCACAATTACTTCAAGTACTCAAAACTCGAAAGTGGATATTGAATTCCCTACACCAATTACATCACAGAATCGAATAGAGTTTGAAAATCTAGTAAAGCTTTACCCTAACCCAGCCGTTGAGTCTGTTACTATTGAAACGGAAGACGTATCTACAGTGACAAAAATTACCGTGTTTGACAATGTTGGGCAAGAGGTAAAAGACGTAGACGTACAGTCTGGTTTGAAATCAAACACAATTGATGTTTCGAACTTGAAATCTGGTATCTATTTGGTTGAGATTCAATTTAGCGGTGTTTCTACTGTGACTAAGAAGCTTGTGGTTCAATAAGCACTAACTTCTTTGCACATATCGATGAAAAATAAACGGTTCGACCTCATATTACGAACAAGCTTCCTTTATCTTTTTGGACTCACATTAGTAGTCGGATTGATAGGTTGTGGGCCTGAACCACCTCCAGAAATTATACCTCCAGGCGGTAGTTATGGTGATACCACTATCATCGATGTTACTGAATTGCCTCCTCTAAGGATTCCTGCCGACAACCCGTTAACGGTGGCTGGAGTAGATCTAGGTAGACATTTGTTTTACGACAAGATGTTAAGTGGCGATGGCACTCAAGCATGCGCAACTTGCCACAATCAAAAAATGGCGTTTACCGACAACAACAAAGCGGTAAGTGAAGGTATAACTGGGGCGATGGGAGATCGAAATGCTATGTCCATTTTTAATTTAATGTGGTCTGACAATTTGTTTTGGGATAGTAGGGCAGGAGACTTAAGAGAATTGGCTACCAGGCCTATTGAGAATCCAATTGAGATGAATGCGAAAGTGGAAGACGTCTTGGTTCGACTGAATAATTCAGTCATGTATCAAGACAAATTCAAAAAAGCTTTTGGTGTTGATACCATTAAAAAAGAACACTTATCAAAAGCCTTAGAGCAGTTCCTCTTATCTATCACATCCGATAATTCGAAATTCGACAAATTCAATAGGGGAGAGGTCGCGTTGACTGACCAGGAGCTTCGTGGATTTGATGTATTAAAGATAAAGGGCTGTTTCAATTGTCATTCATCGTCGTTGCTACATGACAACAAATCACACAATACGGCACTTGATAAGAATCCAACCGATAAGGGCTTACAAGAGTTTACAAATAAGTACGAGGATCGGCACAAATTCAAAACGCCTTCATTGAGGAACATTATGGTTTCTGGACCGTATATGCATGACGGTAGATTTGAAACCATTGATGAAGTGATTCGATTTTATGAAGACGTAACGCCTAACCTGAATGTTGAAGCCAATAGAAACGCCTCTGATTCGATGACTATTGCTCCTCGTAATGAAATTACGGAGCGGGAGATGACAGACCTAAAGGCATTCTTGAATACCTTAACCGATGATACGTATTTGACCAATCCCAAATACGCAGATCCTTTTTAAGTACTTAGACATTAATCATTCGTTAGCCGAACTGTACACTGGTCATGGTTAACGAACCACCTACTGCCACATCATTAAATAGACGCACGTTGTCTGCCTTCGTACTCATTCCAATGGTATATAATAAAGGTATGTAGTGTTCTGATGTTGGTATGGCAAGTTTAAATGCCTGGCCTTGGTTACTGAAATCAATTAAGGAAGCATGGTCGAACGAATCAATAAATGACTTCATTTTGGTATTGGCTTCTGCTGCCCAATCGAAGCTGTAGTTCTCGACATTTAGTTTGGACCATTCAACCATTCGAAGGTTGTGGACCATGTTACCACTTCCAATGATTAAGACACCACGGTCTCTCAACACTGAAAGTTGTTTGGCTAATTGATAATGCTGTTCTGGTTTCAGCGTAAAATCGATGCTCAACTCTAAGACAGGCACATCGGCATTTGGATACAAGTGTTTTAGTATACTCCATGCCCCATGGTCTAGGCCCCATTGCTGATCTAATGTAATATTTGGTTGCTCAAACTGAGACAAAGCTGTGGCCAGTTCTGGGTGACCAGGTGCTGGATATTGTACGTCAAATAAGCTTTGTGGGAATCCTCCAAAGTCATGAATCGTTGGAGGTTTTTCCATCGCAGTGACAAACGTGCCTTTAGTTTCCCAATGTGCCGAAATGCAAATGATGGCATTAGGTTTTGGTAATGACTTCCCGATACGTTGCCATTCCTTTGAGAACGTGTTGTCCTCAATTGCGTTCATCGGACTACCATGACCAATAAACAGAACCGGCATGCGCTCACTGGTTGGAAAGCTGGAGGACAATGAATGAAGGCTATTAAGATTCATTTGGGATTTATAATATAGAACCGTTGTTGGTCTACACGTTACAGATATAAAGGAATTTTACGACAAATTGTTTGTCAAAAAAAAATCCCCGGCATAACCGAGGATTTTTATTCTTTAGTTGGATAGGCTTACATCATGCCACCCATTCCGCCCATGCCACCCATATCTGGCATTGCATGACCGTGTTTCTCTTCTTCTGGTTCATCAGCGATTAAGCACTCAGTAGTTAACAACATACTGGCAACTGATGCTGCGTTTTCTAAAGCCACACGACTCACTTTAGTTGGGTCGATAACACCGGCACCAATTAAGTTTTCGTATACTTCAGTTCTGGCGTTATAACCAAAATCAGCTTTACCTTCTTTTACTTTTTGGATTACAACAGATCCTTCACCACCTGCGTTGTGAACGATTTGACGTAATGGCTCTTCTAAAGCACGACGGATAATTTGAATACCTGTGTTTTCATCATCATTGTCCCCTTTAAGGTTCTTTAATGATTCGATTGCTCTAACGTAAGCAACACCACCACCAGCTACGATACCTTCTTCAACAGCGGCTCTCGTTGCGTGTAATGCGTCATCCACTCGGTCCTTCTTCTCTTTCATTTCAACTTCAGAGGCAGCACCAATATATAATACGGCAACACCACCACTCAGTTTAGCTAAACGTTCCTGAAGTTTCTCAACATCGTAATCAGAAGTTGAGTTGTCGATTTCAGCTTTAATTTGAGCGATACGACCGTTGATATCTTCTTTAGAACCTACACCATTTACAATGGTTGTATTTTCTTTATTGATAACTACTTTTTCACAAGTACCTAAACTTTCTAAAGTAGCGTCTTCCAATTTGCGTCCTTGCTCTTCAGAGATGACCGTTCCTCCAGTTAAGATCGCAATATCTTCTAACATAGCTTTTCTTCTGTCACCAAAACCTGGTGCTTTAACTGCGGCTACTTTCAGTGATCCTCTAATTTTATTGACTACCAAAGTTGCCAACGCTTCACCTTCTACGTCTTCAGCGATAATGATAAGAGGCTTGCCAGTTTGAGCAGTTTGCTCTAATACTGGAAGCAATTCCTTCATGTTGCTCACTTTCTTGTCGTAGATTAAGATATAAGGAGATTCCAACTCAGCTTCCATTTTTTCCGTGTTTGTAACGAAGTATGGGCTTAAGTAACCTCTGTCAAACTGCATTCCTTCAACAGTCTTGACTTCAGTTTGAGTTCCTTTTGCTTCTTCAACAGTGATAACGCCATCTTTACCTACTTTCTCCATTGCGTCAGAGATAAGAGCACCGATTACATCATCATTGTTAGCTGAAATTGAAGCCACTTGTTTGATTTTCTGGAAATCGTCTCCAACAGTTTGAGACTGCTTTCTTAAATCTTCAACGACTTTCAAAACCGCTTTGTCAACGCCTCGTTTCAAATCCATTGGATTTGCACCGGCGGCAACGTTTTTCAAACCACCGTTAACGATTGCTTGTGCTAAAACAGTTGCAGTAGTAGTACCATCACCAGCTAGATCAGCTGTTTTGCTCGCTACTTCTTTTACCATTTGAGCTCCCATGTTTTCAACAGGGTTTTTAAGTTCTATTTCTTTCGCAACAGTAACACCATCCTTAGTTACGGTAGGTGAACCAAATTTGCGGTCAATTACTACGTTACGACCTTTTGGTCCTAAAGTAACTTTTACTGCGTTTGCTAAAGAGTCAACGCCTCTTCTAAGGCCGTCTCTTGCGTCTAGATTAAAATGAATTTGTTTTGCCATTTCTTAAATGATTTTCTTGTTATAAATTAGTTTAAATAATGGCGAGTATGTCAGACTCTCGCATCATAAGGTAATCTGTTCCTTCAACATTGATTTCTGTACCAGAATATTTTCCATACAAAACAACGTCTCCAGACTTAACTGTAGTTGGCTCGTCTTTTTTACCAGGCCCAACTGCTACTACTGTGCCTTTTTGAGGCTTTTCTTTTGCCGTATCAGGAATGTATATCCCTCCGGCTGTTTTTACTTCTGCTGGTGCAGGTTCAATAAGAACTCGATCTGCTAAAGGTTGAATTTTCATATTTTTTAGAAACTAATTTGTTTAGACTTCAGAAGTCACATTTTGTGCCAAATCTTTATTTGGTATGATATGGCAAAAAGGTAAGTCAGTTTGTCAGTGTAACATTACTTTTGACAGGATATAGAGATGTCAGTCTTAAACCTGACAGTATGTGAAGATAGGTTACTCTGGGTTTGCAGGAGCTTCTGGAGCATACTGCAAAGGATCTGGTAACTCAGCATTGTCAATCTGCTCTTGTATTACAGATTTCTCACCACTGCTATCACTTGAGCTAGATAAGAACAAGTTGCTTGTCATGGTTAAAAACAATAAAGCAACGGCTAATCCCCACGTTAGTTTTTCAACTATTTCGTTGGTTCTTTTAACACCCATGATTTGAGATCCTCCAGAAAAGTTGGACGCGATTCCTCCACCTTTAGGTTTTTGAATCAATACGATAAACGTAAGTGCTACTGATGCGATTATGATAAGGGTTAAGATGAGTGCGTACATTTCTTATTCTAAATTTGTTCTTGCTTGATTTTTTCAATCAGGGCTGCAAAATACGAGAACTTTTGCGGATTTTGCAAACGCAATTTTTCATAAATCTCTATGGCTTTTTCTGGTCGACCTTGCTTTACGTGAAGTTGTGCCAAAGATTCAGTAACTAGTTCAAAACCAGGCTTGTCACTGTCAACTTTGTGTACTTCGGTTCGATCAACATCCGTTCTAATACGAGATATATTTGGACGGTTTTTAATAAAGTTTTCGAGTAACTGACTTGCTTCAGCACTCATTTTAAGTTTTCGCGGTTTAGGTTCAGTTGGTACTTCTTCCTCTTCAAGACTATCTAACCAAGAGTAAAAGTCTTGCTTATTAGGTTTTTGTCCTTCCTTTTGCTTTTCTAATTTAGGCAGTTCTACTAATGGATCATATACCTTAATCGGCTTCCTTTTGACAAGTTTTGCGTCATTCTCATCACTAACTTGGGACTGTAACTCAATGAGTGGGTCGTAGAGTATAGTTGGTTCAACCTTTTCTTTTTTAGGAGGATCTAGCTGAACAGGTGCGCTCTTTTCTTGAGGATTAGGTTCTACTATTGGTTTCTCTGTCTTGGTAATGGGTTTCGGTATATCTTTTTTCTCAGTAACGGGAGTTGTTACTTTAACCACTTCAGTGTTTTTGGTCGAAACGGTCTCCTCTGATGTTTTGGTTTTAGGCGTTTCGGAAATCGTTTTAACAACAAGATCTTCTTTGCTTATTGCAGGGGTTACCTTTATGGAGGCCGATTCCTTTTTCTCTCCTAAGTCGATGGCATTATGAATAAAGTCGTACAATACCTCTCGATCACCTGCAAACAAACTGGCGGTTTTGATTGATTTTTTAAGACCGAATTTGTTTTCGTTTTTTAAACATTTGGCTTCCAATGTATGCAAGGTGCCAAACCACGGATATTTCTTTTTTAAACCAGCTATGTCAACCAATGATTCGTTACCAATGTTTTGGTAATTAGAAACGTACGATATGATTTTAGCTGAATCCAAATTACCAGTTAAGGGCTGCTTTGTTAAAAATTTCTTGAGCCAAATTGTCTGAAATGGATTCTATCAAATCGGCTTCGACGTCCGCTAGGGATTTGCTCGCATCAAAATCTTCAAACTGCGTGAATCGCTGATCGAAGGCAAGGTGACTCGCTTTTTCACTCACCATTTTCATTTGAACGGATATTTGCAACCTGTTTTTTGAAGCGGTTGAATTATCAGCCGCGCCAACAGGGTTTACCGAATAGTCTACTACATTCCCTTCAATAGCGAAGTCGCCATTTTCGGAAATGAGGTTTAAATTGGTTTGAGTTAAAAATTTATTTCTAATTTTATCGGTTAAGGTCGGACTCAAATTAGGGGCGACGATGGGTGCCTTGTTTTCAATAAACGCAACACTTACTGTTTTAATGCTATCAGGGAAAGTAACACCATTTAGACTGTAAATGCCACAGGAGGTCCACTGTGTCATCACGATAACCGATATGAAAAGTGACTTAATCCAATTCATATTGCTTGATTTTACGGTATAACGTTCGTTCTGAAATGCCAAGGTCTTGTGCTGCTCGTTTTCGTTTTCCGTTGTTTTTTAATAAAGCCTTCTTTATCAATTCTTCTTCTTTATCCTCTAACGATAAATTTTCCTCCAACGAAACAGAATCCTCTGGTTCAATAATGTAATGGTCGTCATCGTCCACTACTTCTTCTTCGGGTCTATGAATCCTCATGTCTGACCGAACGTCTTCATGGTCTGAGGCTTCTGACAAAACACGTTTGATAATGGCTTCGTTGCCTTGGAGTATTTCTTCTTTCGAATTACTTTTCTTCAATAACTCCAACACAATCTTTTTCAAATCCGACATTTCATTTTTCATGTCGAACAACACTTTATAAAAAATGTCTCGCTCTGAAAAATCACTATTTTGTTGCCCGTTGCGACTTGCAAGCGCAGGCAAGTTTGTGGTGTGCTCTGGAAGATACTTGCGTAAAGTGGCAGCCGTGATGTGGTGGTCTTGCTCTAAAACAGCCAATTGTTCAGTTAAGTTTTTTAGCTGTCTAATGTTCCCTGGCCATGAATATTTTAAAAGCAACTCTTCTGCCTCAGCATCCAACTCAACTTCTGGTGAATGATACTTTTCGGCTAAATCAAAGGCAAACTTTCTAAAGAGTAAATAGATGTCTTGATTTCGTTCCCGTAAAGCAGGTACTTTTATCGGCAAGGTCGATAGTCGATAGTATAGGTCTTCACGGAATTTGCCATTTTGTGTTTCGGCAAACAAGTCTTTATTCGTTGCTGTGATAATCCGAACATCGGTTGTCATCACTTTCGACGATCCCACCTTAATGAATTCGCCATTTTCTAAAAGTCTTAGTAGTCTCGACTGCGTTTCAAGCGGTAACTCGCCAATTTCATCTAAGAATATGGTTCCGCCATTAACGGTTTCGAAATATCCTTTTCGATTGTCTATAGCGCCGGTGAACGCTCCTTTTTCATGACCAAATAATTCTGAGTTGATGGTTCCATCAGGAATGGCACCACAATTAATGGCGAAAAATGGACCGTGTTTACGGTTGCTGAGTTGATGAATGATTTTTGAAAACGACTCTTTACCAACACCGCTCTCTCCTTGGATGTATACGGTAATATCCGTTGGAGCAACTTTGACAGCTGTTTCCAAAGCATAATTCAGGCGGGGAGAATTCCCTGTAATTCCAAATCTATTTTTGATTTGTTGTAAATTCATGAATGCACTACCTCCTTGCTTAATAGGGCACTTTCAAAATGTGGATTTAAACCTACTGCCTTTCCAACCATGCTGTTTGATGTTGATTTTTCTATCAGAACGTCCACGTACTGACCTTTCGAATAGTTTTCTCTTGGGAAAATAACCGAGATGTTTTCATCACATTTACCCATTAAATCTAATTCAGATCGTTTTGAACGTCCTTCAACAAGCACTGTCAAAACCGTGCCAACTCGTTCTTTGTTCTTTCGGGCTGACATGTTTCCTTGAAGTTCAATAATCTCAGAAAGTCTCCTTTTCTTGACTGGTTCTGGGACATCATCTGCAAATTTTCGGGCTGCCAATGTACCTGGTCGTTCCGAATAATAATACATATAGGAAAAGTCAAAGTCTGACCATTCCATCAGTGACAGCGTGTCTTGATGTTCTTCTTCTGTCTCAGTGCAGAAACCCGCAATGATGTCGCAGCTAATGCTACAGTTCGGAATGATTTCTCTAATACGACTTACCTTGCCCATATACCATTCGCGGTCATAAGTCCGATTCATTTTATCCAATATCCGGCTATTTCCCGACTGAGCAGGTAGGTGTATGTAGTTGCAAATATTGACATGTTTTGCCATGGTGTGCAACACGTCATCAGTAATGTCTTTTGGGTGTGAAGTTGAAAAACGCACACGTAAAGTTGGGTCAACAAGCGCCACTTGGTCTAGCAGCTTGGCAAAGTTTACCGAAGCATTTTTTTCTTCTTCTGATAACTTTTTAAACTCCTTCTTTGGTCCACCACCATACCACAAATAACTATCAACGTTTTGACCCAATAGGATGACTTCTTTATACCCTTTATTAACAAGGTCTTGCGCTTCAGCAACAATGGTTTCTGGATCTCGACTTCGCTCTCTGCCTCTAGTAAATGGAACCACACAGAAACTGCACATATTGTCGCAGCCTCGCATAATGGAAATAAAGCCTGTGACTCCGTTGCTGTTCAGTCGGGTAGGTGTTATCTCCCCATAGGTTTCTTCTAAAGATAGCAACACATTGATGGCTTTATTGCCGCCATCTACTTCAGCCACCAAACTTGGTAAATCTCTATATGCGTCAGGACCAACCACGATGTCCACGAGTTTTTCTTCCTCCATCAGTTGGTCTTTAAGTCGCTCAGCCATACAGCCAAGTATGCCAACGATTAATTCCTTATTTCGTTTTTTATTGCCTTTTAACTGACTAAGTCGTGTTCGTATTTTTTGCTCCGCGTTGTCGCGAATAGAACAAGTATTAATAAAAACTATATCGGCACCTTCTTCCGTGTTTGTTGTGCTGTATCCGTTTTCAGCCATAATGGTGGCTACCACTTCGCTATCTGCAAAGTTCATGGCGCAACCATAACTTTCTATATAGATTTGTTTGTTGTTGATGTTTCCCATTTCGGAAGTTTTTCCTAAGTCCGCAAAGATAATGTATTGCGTGACAATGTGGCAGTATTTTGATTTGATTTGTCGAGAATAATGTGTTTATCGGCGGCATTTTTCTGACAGGTTTAAGACTTACTAAATGGTTCTGTCGCGTTAATCTTAGTAAATAGCGAAACGATTAATTTGCGACCATGAACTACAAACACCATCGATATCCCAAATCTATAATTCTTCAAGCGGTATATTTCAAGTTGAGATTTACATTGAGCTATCGCGACGTTGAAGAAATATTGAGAATTAGAGGTGTGAGAGTAGACCACTCAACAATTCAAAGATGGGTCTTTAAGTTCTCTCCTATTGTTGAAGCCAATATGCACAATCGGAAAAAGCAGGTTTGTGATAGTTGGAGGATGGATGAGACCTACATAAAAGTGGGTGGTAATGATAGATATCTTTATCGAGCGGTTGATAAATATGGAAACACAGTTGATTTTCTGTTAACCAAGCGAAGAATGAAGGGTTCGGCTCAGAAGTTTTTGAACAAGGCTATAGGGAATAACGACAAACCAAGGATAATCAACATTGACAAGAGTGGAGCGAATACAGCAGGGATACGTACAATTAATAAACGAAGTCTTTCACTAAAGAAGATAAAGATAAGACGAGTTAAGTATCTAAATAATATTGTTGAACAGGATCATCGGACTATTAAAAGGCGAATAGCAATAAGTACAGGATTCAAGGAATTTGAATCAGCCCAACGAACGTTGGCTGGAATAGAAATCATCAATATTATCAGAAAGAATCAACTCAAAGATTCAAGATCAAGTTGGTTTAACACATTTAAATCTTTAGCAGCTTGATGAAAAGTGAAATCCCTCTACTTTTGGATACTAGAGGGATTAACGCGACAGTACCCTACCACGAATCTTTGCAGAACTTAACTCCTGCTGAGGTTTACTACGGAAAAGGCGAAGTGAAATTGAAGCAAAGGAAAAAGACCAAAATCAGGACACTTAAGGCTCGTAAAAAACAGTATCAGAAATTTAAACTAAATTAGCATGAACTCTCTCTTAGTTTTTAACTCAAAAAGTTCAACTTTCGCTGAAGACGTACATACCCTTTTGGAGAAATCAATACACAATAATATGTTTCAATTCTGACGGTATACATAATAGGGCAATCGCAGAACCACCAATTCCTAGAACGCATTATGAAAACAAATATATTTTAAATTTAATTATTATCTTTGGCATATGAAGTATATACAATACTTGGAAATCAAAAAAATAACCTCTTTTTTAATTATAAGTTTCTTTCTTGTACTTGCGTTTGGAAGTAGTGATGAGGATGAGGATGATTCTACTAATACAGAGGTAGAGATATCAATACCTTTACCCTCTGAACAAGTTAGCTTTAGTGCACTGATTGACTCTATGTACAATGTGTACGAAGAACAACCAAATGAGTTAAAAAAGTCAGCAGTAAAAAAGGCGAGAAATAGTTTATTAGAAGAAATAAAATTCGAACGTAAAGTGACGAATTGGATAGGGAAACTAACTGACATGAGCACTAATGGTAACGGCAATGCGACCATTGATATCACTCTTCTTGGGAGTAGAGCAGAGGTCGAAACGTCAGGCTACCCTATAACGTTGGGCACAAATCTATACAATGACATATCATCATTATCAACCGGGGACACTGTAGTCGTCTGTGGTAGCTTTTACCCAAGCCCTGACTATATGGGCAAATATGAGTTTGAATATCTTTATGAAAAGTCTTATACAGAGTCTGGCTCAATGTCAAATCCTGAATTTTATTTTAGATTCAAATCAGTTGAAAAGTTCGTTCCAAGCTCAGGACAAATTGTTCCTGACAGTCAATAGTTCGTTCTGAAGGAAATGTAGTGTCTTTTCATGCTTTTGACTTTAGCAGAATTACAACACATCTTTAGCTGATAATTTAGATGGTACTGATGAAGTTCGTTCCAATATTGGAGTTATAGGTGCCCACAATGTTTATAAAATAATACTACTCTTCGGTCTGCTGAGCTTTATGAATTAAGCATTAGAGGCAATTAAAAAAAATGAAGATACAGATTATCATAGGGCACGTATTTACTTTACTATTGGGTGGGCTCATATATATTTTATTTCGTCAAGACACATTAAAAATGTTCAGTTGGTTTGATAATATTAATGTATCAGCAGCCATATCAGAACTTAGATTGTGCACAGTACCCTTATCTGGTCATTTTCCTAATTGGTTTTTATATTCGCTTCCGGATGGTCTTTGGTTATTCTCATATCTTTCAGTTTTGTTGGCGGTTTGGGATAATGTAATTTCAAAGCACAATATTCATTGGTTACTTTTAGTTCCTATGGTTGCTATATTCTCAGAAATCGGTCAACTTTTCGAAATAGTCCCAGGAACTTTTGACATATTTGATTTAATATTTTATTTATTGGGAACAGTTCTCCCTATTTTAATATTTACTAATTCAAAAACACCAAGAAATAGCACGAGATGAGTAGCAAGAATCAAATAGAGCCTATTTTTTCTCATCAACTCTGTAAATACTGTTAGAGAATTTTAACCTATCACTTCTCATAAAGCAATTGAATGACGGAGGATTACAAGCAAAAAAAAACGGAATAGTGAACTAAAATTCAACTATTCCGCTCTGGTAGAGTCTATAAGACTCTTATCTAACCTTTAAGAGTATAGTTTATGCTATTAAGTGCAAAAACCACAGCTGTTAGTATTCATAAAACTCGATCTCGTCAACATAGATAGAGCGATATACACTGGAAGCTGTGTTCCTCTATGAAGGCAGAAGACGTTAAAGCTACCTTAAATGAAGCCTTACTTGCTTCGGACGTTCCAGAGAACAGAAGGCCTAAACTTCTTTCGGACAATGGATCATGTTACATATCACTAGAACTTGCCAATTACCTACAGATCCAAAATATGAAACACGTTCGAGGTAGGCCTCTTCACCCCCAGACTCAAGGAAAGATTGAACGTTATCATAGATCCATGAAGAATGTGGTCAAATTGGACAATTACTTCAGCCCGGAACAGCTGGAACAAAAACTTAATGAGTTCGTTTATTATTACAACAATAAACGCTACCATGAATCTTTGCAAAACCTGACTCCTGCAGAGGTTTATTGTATACCGTCAGCAAAAAGTGAACTATTAAGGGTAAAGATTTAAGAGAGAGGTTTTAATATATTTATAACCCTTTAAATCACCCAGAGATGGTAAAGAAGAAAAGTACAAGTTCACTGATCAGTGAATTAAAAAGAAAGACTAGAAAGGTCTACAGTTCAGAAGAAAAGATTAGAATCATTATTGAAGGTATGCGTGGAGAAACCACGATTGCCGAGTTATGTCGAAAAGAAGGTATTAGCCAGGGCAACTATTACAAGTGGGCCAAAGACTTCATGGAAGCAGGCAAACGTCGTTTAACAGGCGATACCATGCGTGAGGCCAGCACTACAGAAGTTCAAGAGCTCAAGGGGGAAAACCGTTCATTAAAAGAACTGGTAGCTGAACTATCCCTAGAGGTAAGAACTTTGAAAAAAAACGTAAATGGAGAAGACTCATAAGGCCCAAGTATATGCATTACAGTCAACAAGAGAAATACGAGTTGATTCAACTTGTAGAGCAATCAGATTTGGGTGTTATCCGCACTCTGAGAGAGCTTAAAATTAACAAAACAACATTTTACAACTGGTACAGAGCTTACACCGAGTTAGGCTATGAAGGACTGGCACGTAAGCCCAGCAAAAGGCAAGGTTCTTGGAATAGAATCAATGAGCAAGACCGGGACAAGGTAGTTGAGATAGCTTTAGAAAGGCCAGAGCTTTCGTCACGTGAAGTGGCCTGGCATATTACCGATACGTACAGCTATTACATCAGCGAATCTAGTGTTTATCGCATACTAAAAGAAAATGGATTAATAACCACACCATCCTTTAGAATCATGAGTGCTTCGGACAGTTTTAAGGATAAAACCACACGAGTCAACCAGATGTGGCAGACGGACTTCACTTACTTCAAGATCTTCGGTTGGGGTTGGTATTACCTGTCAACCATATTAGATGACTATAGTCGATTTATAGTCAACTGGAGGCTGTGCTCTAGCATGAAGGCACAAGACGTGAAAGATACCCTAGATCAAGCCTTATTGGCCTCTGAGGTGTCACAGACCAACAAGCCAAAACTACTATCTGATAATGGATCTTGTTATATCTCAAACGAACTTGCAGAATATCTTGGCAATCAAAATATGGAGCATATTAGAGGCCGTCCGTTACATCCACAGACCCAAGGAAAGATAGAACGCTATCACCGATCCATGAAGAATGTGGTCAAACTAGACAATTATTTTAGTCCTGAACAACTGGAAAGAAAACTCAACGAGTTCGTGGAGTATTACAACTACAAACGCTACCACGAATCTTTGCAGAACTTAACTCCTGCTGAGGTTTACTACGGAAAAGGCGAAGTGAAATTGAAGCAAAGGAAAAAGACCAAAATCAGGACACTTAAGGCTCGTAAAAAACAGTATCAGAAATTTAAACTAAATTAGCATGAACTCTCTCTTAGTTTTTAACTCAAAAAGTTCAACTTTCGCTGAAGACGTACAGTACTAATGTGGTCCATTATCCCAGATTCACCGTTCTTCGACTTTTCGGCTAAGATTCTTCTATCGTTGTCATTTTCTTCCTCTGCAATGTCTAGTATCGTCTTACCATTAGAGACATATTCAGTTTTGGGATGATACATGTAAACCCCGTCTTTGGAAATCAGGGCACCAAATCCACTGGTGCCTAAATTCATGTTGTCAATAATGGTTTTTAGGTGATTCAGCGAAATATCTACCGTTACCACGCCTAATGGCTTTTGTTTCTTTGTAATTGAATCGACTTCATAAAATACAGATGAATAGGTTAAAATGGTTGTCTGAGCAACTGGACCCCAATATGGTTCTCCCCACCCATCTCCACCGTTTATTGCATCACTGAACCATTGGTATATCGCAGTATCCGTATAGTCATAGTCTATATACTCAAAATGTGTAAATCCAGAGTTTTTATTTGACTTCCGGTAATAGGGAGCGTATAACCGCTTGGATGGGTCGTATCCGTAAGGACGGTATGCAATGGCCGACCCATAATAATTGTCGTGTTTGCTGACTAATTCTTTAATTTTTTCAAGGCATTCGCGTTCGGTTAATATTCCATCGGTTAGGTGTTGAGCAATGGCATCCGTCCTGTGCATCGCCTTGATTAAAACTTCTTGAATACTTTCAGCCCCATCTTTCGTAATGTTTTGTAACTCCTGCTTGATTACGGTCTGAGTTTTATTGTGGTAGACGACATAGTCCCAAATAGAGATACCCACAGACACCAAAAAACCTAATGCTAAGATGATAAGAATCGACCTTGTCAGCTTCGTTGCAGGGCTTCTATGTTTTAACCTTGTTTCTTCGCTCATTCCATTAAAACATTTAACAAATCATTATTAACTTGGTATTATTCTGAATCAAATTATCAATCTGCAAGGCCTGAAACCGATAAGCGGACTTATCAAATTTAGCTTTGAAAGACTCACTGGAACCTATACATGATACAGATTGAATGTCCATTTCAGTCACCGAATGTAATTAAAGAATCATTTAATACGAAGACAATCGCTAATTAACCTAAGACTAAAAGCGCAATTGGTAGGGGTTTTGGTGTTATATCAGGTATATAAATATGAACCGAAATAAACCATTCAGGCAATCTACCTTTGCCGTATGACAGGGCGCAATAAAAATCAGGAAGATATCTTGGCGAAACTCGGCATTACGGCGTTAAATCCAATGCAAGAAAAGGCGCATGACGCGATTTCGAACCATCCAAATACAGTGTTGCTGTCGCCTACTGGCACTGGTAAAACCTTGGCATTTTTACTCCCCATTTTGCCGATGTTAGACCCAAGTTTGGAGCAAATACAAGCCCTAATTTTGGTGCCATCAAGGGAACTCGCTATCCAAATCGAACAAGTGGTTCGTGAAATGGGAACAGGTTTTAAAACAAACGCCGTTTATGGTGGCCGAGCTGGGACAAAAGATAAAATAGAACTTCAACATCCACCAACCATTCTGATTGGAACGCCTGGCCGAGTGGCAGACCACATCAAACGTGAAACCATTCAGATTGACCACGTCAAAATATTAGTCCTTGATGAGTTCGATAAGTCACTGGAAGTAGGATTTACGGAGCAAATGCAAGAAATTGTGGAGTCACTGCCGAACGTACAAAAGAAGATTTTAACGTCGGCAACTCAAAAAGTGAAAGTGCCTGCATTTGTTGGCGTTCGGGATCCCATGCATTTGAACTTTTTAAGAAATGCCAACCATCAACTTGATGTGAAGTTGGTTGTTTCCAAAAACGAGGACAAGCTTGATGCCATTGTTCAATTGGTTCGTCACATAGGCGACGGAAATGGCATTATTTTTTGTAACCTAAAAGACAGTATTCAAAAGGTAAGTGGTGCATTGAAGTCGAATAAGATCGACCATACCTGTTTTTACGGCGGATTGGAGCAAATTGACCGAGAACGCGCCTTAATTAAGTTCCGAAATGGAACACACCGCATTCTCATAGCCACCGATTTGGCTGCCCGCGGAATTGACGTGCCTGACTTGGATTTCATCATCCATTTTGAATTACCTCCGCGACCGGATGAGTTTATTCATCGCAACGGTAGGACTGCCAGAATGAACAGCGGTGGAACTGCTTATATACTTAAATGGGATAAAGAAGAACTTCCTGTTTTTGCTAAAAACGCAGAAATGATAAAACTAAAATCTGCTCCAAAACTGTTGAAAAAAGAGTGGGAGACCATCTACATTTCAGGCGGCCGAAAAGATAAAATATCGAAAGGAGACATTGCGGGATTGTTTATGAAGCAAGGTCAATTAGGTCCGGACGAGCTTGGTGTCATTGAGTTGAAACAAGACTGTGCTTATGTATCGGTACCACATAAAAAAGCACAACAACTGATTCATGAACTGAACAATGCGAGGCTGAAAAAGAAAAAAGTGCGCATCAGTCTGTTAAAATAGCCCATCACCTGCTTTGTTGTATCAATGCAAACCAATAACTTTAACACATTGAAACTTTGGTTAAGCATATTGATTATTTGTGTGAGCATGGTATCAGCCTCAGCTCAAGAATTCGAAGTTCCTTCGGACTATACTTTTGATTCAACCACCAACTATGCTGCGTACGATTCATCCATCATTGCCTGTTTTCACTGGCTCATGAATGAACCTTGCAATGTTGATTTGGTGAAAAGGAAGTCAGCACGAAAATTCCTTAACGACTGGATTGAAGCTACGCCAACGGTAACCGTTACAATTTCACAAGATGTATTGCCCTATTTAGAAAGCAGTCCAGACTTAGTCCTTTATTTTATGGGAGGATGGGTTGTTCACGCACTTAATGCAAGCGATTACGATGAAGTTTCAGCAAGCTTGGCCGGAACAGAAGCAGTTTTGACGTTTTACACAAAAAACAAATCCTTTTTACGACAAGACGACCACATTGACCGCTTGTTAGTTTTAAAAAAGAAAGGAAAACTAGAAAAGCGAATTCGCAGGAGTGTTAAGTAGTTTGATATGACGGAAGTCAAAACGATCGTGCACCATTTCAATAGTCCTTTTTAAATATATTCGCATCAGTCAACCTAAACGCCTATGCCTCAACGTAAGTTTTTATCCCTTGTATCGATTATTCTTTGTCTTTCACTTTTTGGGTGTAATGCCTACAAAGACGTAAGTTTATCAAACGATGTATTCTTAAGCCATAAAATTTGGAAAGAGAATTACGATAAGTATGTGTATTTGGTTCACGACGATGGCAAAACGTATACGTTAGACGATGTGACGGTTGTAAAAGACTCCACCAATACAAAGGTGAAAGTACTCTCAGGTACTTCGAATCTGTTGGTGGCAGATTCCATGACCAAAAAGTCGAAGAATGAAATCAAAAAGGAAAAGCGCAAGGAAGTCCATTTGTATTTAACCAAGGATGAAAGTCGAGAAATAGAAGATGGGGCAGGCATAGAACTGGATGAAACAGATATCCAAAAAGTGACGATGCAGGGCCGTAAATACAAAGGGGTTTTGGCAGTTGTGCTGGGTATTGTGGGTGTTTTTGTTGGACTAATCTTGTTGTTGTTTGTCGTCTTATTTATCGCCTTGTTAACTAATGGCAGCGGCGGGGGCTCTGATTCAAATTCTGATCCACAGTGTTATGTCGCAACGATGGTATATGGGTCTACCGAGTCTCCAGAAGTACTAACGCTCAGAAGATTTAGAGACCAATATTTAAAACCATACAAACTGGGAAGATTGTTCATTGATTGGTATTACAAAAACTCTCCGAGTTTTGTGGCCAGACATCAGTCAAATTCAGTCCTCACGTCAGCCATTAAAACTATCTGGGACATATTGATTAGAGTGATTAATCGCTTCTAAGGTGCGTAGTTTTTTACTTGGATGTTTGATTGTATTTGCCGGACCGACGTTTGGGCAATCGGCATTTACAGTAAAGTATTTTGGTTTAACCATTCATCCGTTTGGTGATAAAACCGCTCATTTACAACCAAAAAAGCTTGACCCAAACGCTGTGTTTGTGTTGAATAAAGGGCTTTTCGTGGGGTATGAAAAATTCTTATATGAAGACCTAATCTCAGTAAAATTCATACAAGGGGTAATGACAGATTGCTCCGACGGTTTGGCTGAGGTGAGTCATTTAGGCATCCGAGCCACGTTGTTACAAAGCGATAAACATAGATTCTGTTTTGGTATCGGACCAACTTTAATCGTAAGAGAATCCTGGACTAGATTTGGTAAAGACTATACGTCATCAGGCTTTTTTAATGAAACGTATTCCAATCGACTTGGGGCCTTGCAATGGAAGTTTGTGCCGTATGCTTTTGAGTTAGAATATGATTATTGCATCACGCCAAAAGATAACTTGTCAGTGAGTTTAACACCAGGTATTCCTTTGGCAAACATCATTTCCATAGGATGGAAACATTGGATTAAGGTAAAAACGTTCGATACCGACGTGCAGTTATACGTTCCAAAATCTTAAGACGGTAGCCAGCTTGGTGATTATTTTGGTACAGGATAACATGGTTTTAATCTTGCATTCGTTTCTTGTATTTGGCGACAGTATCAACGTGATTTGTGTGTAACGAATGAAAACAATCTTAGTCACAGGAAGCAACGGTTTATTAGGTCAGAAACTAACAGACTTATACCTCACCAAACCCAATGTGAAGCTTGTTGCTACGGCAAGAGGACAAAACAGACATCCAGTAACGGAAGGGTATACGTATGCTGAAATGGATATCAGCGATGCAGGAAACGTGCAGACGGTAATGACTCAGTACAAACCTGATGTGGTGATTCACGGAGCAGCTATGACCAATGTGGATGCGTGTGAATTAGACCCAGAGGCGTGCGAATTGCTAAACGTAACCGCTACACAACACCTTGTCGATGCTGCCAATCAAGTTGGAGCACATTTTCTATTCGTTTCTACAGATTTTATTTTCGACGGCACATCTGGACCTTATAAAGAAGAAGACAAGCCAGCGCCACTCAGTATCTACGGACATGCGAAATTAAAGGCCGAACAGATTGTGATGAACCAGTGTACATCTTGGGCCATTGCTCGTACAGTATTGGTATATGGTTTGGTAGCCGACATGAGTAGAAGTAACATTGTTCTTTGGGCTCGTGAAAGTTTGGCCAACCACAAAAAGATTAATGTGGTTGACGACCAGTTTCGCTCACCAACCTTGGCTGAAGATTTAGCCATGGGCTGTGCACTCATAGCCGATCAAGAGGCCAAAGGCATATTCAACATTTCCGGTAAAGACCAAATGAATATCTATGAACTCGTGCAGCGAGTTGCTACCTATTTTGGTCTAAGTATGGAACATGTTTCAATGATAGACAGTGCCAGTTTAAACCAGCCGGCCAAACGTCCACCAGTTACAGGTTTCGATTTGTCGAAAAGCAAACGCATACTTGGATACAACCCGCATTCGTTTGATGAAGGAATCGCCATCATTTATGACCAATTTTTAAAAGCGCAGAAACCATGAAAAAAATCTTAGTCCTTTTAGTCTTTAGCATTATCGCAAGCTCTGTGTTTGCCCAATACAGCCGACCATATAGAGTAGCCTACAATGCTGAGAAGAAGTCTTACCTAGTAACCAATAGGGGCGATGGTAAGGTGTTGGAACTTGACTCGAATTATAAATTGAGCACGGTGATTACTGGCTTGGTCGACCCAAAAGATTTAGTTGTGGGGAATGTTGGTGGCAACAAAGGCTTATTGGTCATAGACGACAATAAAATTGTGGTGTACGATGCTTCTGGATATAACAAAATCATTTCATTCAATATTGCGAAACTAAGTTGGTCGGAGTACGAAGACATTGAAATGGATCCGCGTGATCCTAGATATTTTTATTTGTCGGATGTGGGCGCTGGAAGAATTATCAAAGGCAAGGTGGGGCCACCACCGTTCTACACACCAACATATACGACTTTGGTTTCTACAGGTTTAAACCGACCAAAAGGCTTACTGTTTAATAGCAAAAATGAGTTGTTGGTGGTAACCGATGATTCTTTAGCGAAAGTGGTAAAGATTGATACAGCTTCAGGAAAACTGACCACCGTTTTTACACCAGGGGTGGATAGTTTAAACAGTATCACGCAAGACAATGAAGGCAACTATTTCATCACCAATTGGGAGGATAGTTATCTATACCGTTGCGATAAAGATTTTAAAAATTTAACCAAATTGACGGGGTATAACAAACCTGCTGGAATGGCAGTCAACACCGAGTTAGATTTACTCATTGTGTTATGTCATTTCTGCAACAAAATGGAATTTCACAAACTGCATTACGTTGAGCCAAACTCGGGCGCAGGTGGATGTCCTGGGGATTCGATTGAGGTGAATGTCTCAGTAACCGCAGAAGGCGTTGGGACGTATAACAGTGGCAATGCATTCGAAGTAGAATTGTCAAACGCCTCTGGAAGTTTCGCGAAACCTACGACTATTGGAAAAGTAACCAGCACCGACAAACCGAAGTATATCAAGTGTTTGATTCCAGGTGACGCTTCAGGAAATGGATATAAGATTAGAATAAAATCAACCAGTCCGAGTTTTTATTCATCTGAAGAATCAATCAGTGTTTTTAATAAACCAGACTTAAGTAGCGTCGTTGAGAATTGGTCGTTATGTAAAGGATCAACCATTGAAATAGGCAGGTCTTCAGCAGCCGACGAATCGTATCATTGGAAGAACGGTGGTTTGTTGTCAGATTCCACTATTTCGAATCCATCTTTTACGGCAAGTGATACTGGCTATTATGCATGGACATTAACTGCCACCGACACTATATATCAATGTAAGAGCGAAGTGGAAGTCCAAATTAATGTCAATCCCGACATTCAACTGGAGAATCTCAATCGCAATGTGGAATTATGTGCAGGTGATTCTGTTCATCTTGGAGTGAGTAATTCTCCGTACACGTTTACTTGGTTCCCAGTTTCAGGTCTAAGTCGAACAGATACGCCAAATCCTAGGTTTGTTGGGTCATCGAACCAAACGTATACCATTAAGGTTGGAGATTTGAAAACGGGTTGTAGAGGCATAGATTCGGTGAACGTGAAGGTGAACCCATTACCTGATATTGTAGTTGAAGATTCACCCTATAGTCTTTGCGCTGGATCAGACATTAACTTAAACGTGACGACAACGACAGGCGTTCAATTCTTATGGTCTCCGTCTTTAGGCTTGTCTGGTGTCAATCAACAATCACCCTTGTTTTATTCGGAAAAAGACGGTGAATACGTGTATACTGTCCAAGTCACGGATCGATACAATTGCAAAATAAGTGCAACTGTTCAAGTGGTCAATAATGCCTTGCCGACGGGTGCTTTGACAGAAATCGGCGGTGCTGGAAATCAAACTGAAGGTTTCGAAATATCGGCAGACGGAAATATGAATGGCAGCGCTTATTGCGTATTACGCCTTGTTTCACGATCTGGACAACCTCATGCGATTGATACGTTTTATCAATTGCCAATAGGGGGATATAAGCTGGGTGTTGCATGGAAAGACACTGCCTTTACTGAAGGGTATTTACAATTTGTTTCTGATTCGGGTTGCGTTCAAAACAGCGATACATTAACCATGTTGTGGTTAAGTGTTAAAGATGTTTTTGTGACTGGAATAGAAGTCTATCCTAATCCGACAAGTGCGACAATTCACGTACAAACGGGAGGGGTGTTTGTTACATCCATTGTGGTTACCTCACTCAATGGCGTGGTTTTAGACGAGCAACATCAATTACTTCCATCCAGCATGCATAGCGTTGACCTTTCACGGTACCAAAACGGCGTATATATTTTGCATTTTACGGATGAACTAGGCTTACATTATCAGCAAAAAGTGGTAAAGTTGGAATAACCAAAACTTTATGACGCACGAAGAAAGAATCGCTTTATGCAAAATATGCAGTAACCGTAGTTTTGATTCTAAACTAGGAATTGCCTGTAGTTTGACAGGTCGTAGACCAGATTTTATTGGAACTACTAAAGATTTCATGAGGGATGAACATAAAATCGAAAAGGAACTGAAAAGAGAAGAAGAGGCTGCAGAAGACGAAAAAATATCAATAAATACCAAAATGGCAATTGGTGTGGTGTTGGTCTTAGCGGGAATCGTAGTGTACTTTATTACCAATGGAGGTTGGCTTTTTTATGGCGCTATTATCGTTGGATTGTATTGGATTGTATCAGGACTAAATGGAGACAAGCTAAAAATCAAAGAAGATTAATGCACGATCAAATACAGCGCACTCACCGCCATCATGATTTTGTACAGGCGATGTGCCCAAAACAATTGTTTCTTTCGATTACTGGTCATTAAGATGCCCCAGCTAAGTAAAATCAAGAAACTCATAAACATGGTGTATGCCATCACATAGTGACCGACTGACGCGTGGTAAAAGCATAGCAGTAAACCGACCATAACCACGGAAATCGTCCCAAAAATGTTCTTACTTACCTTCTCACCCCATTTGGTTGAGATAGATCTATTGCCGACTGCGATATCTCCGTCTATGTTTTTAAGGTTTTTAATGATTTCTCTGTTCATCAACAAACTCATAAAGATGCCACCATACAGCAGCATAATCCAGTTGATGTGTTGGTAATACAACACAATGCTAAAAACTGCCAACACAGAAAGTATGGATGCCGTAAACTCTCGGATAACGGGAAGCTTCTGTAATTTGTGTGAGTAAAACCACAAACCAAAACTGAACGCGAAGAAAAAGAGGAAGACCCGCCAAGAAGCAAAGAAGGCAAACGCAAGTCCAATAGCATTTAGAACAAAATAGGTGTTCAGGCAAAACGACTTGCTGACAATCCGGTCAAACAATGCTTTGTGTGGACGGTTGATTAAGTCCTTTTCTAAATCGTAAAAACTATTGATGATAAAACCCGCTGCAACGATAAAGGTCGATGCTGCAATGATGAAGTGTAATTCAAAATCTTTTAATACCTCCCAGTGACCTTTGTTTGGTGTGAAGATGTAAATGGCAGCGATGTACTGGGTCAATGCGGTAAACAGCACATTTGGCCAGCGAATGATGGAAAGTAGGCCTAAAACCTTGACGAAAAAATAGCGTTTTTTACGGCTGAGTAGTGCCACTTTTAAAAAGTAAAGACAACTTCAAGTGGGTAATCCTTCAACCTCTTTTGAGCCTCGTCTAAATCTTGAGTAAACCCAAGGAAGTAACCTCCACCGCCACTACCACATAACTTTAGGTAGTAGGCATTTGATTCAATTCCTTCTTTCCAAAGCTTGTGAAACACACTTGGAATCATAGGTGAGAAATTCTTCAAAGCCAAGCTGGATAACGCTTTTATGTTAGAAAACAACGGTACGATGTCGCGTTTTAAAAACGCTTGGATACAGGCATCGTTGTATTTCTTGAACTCTTGTTTGAGCATGTTACGGAAACCTTCTTGCTTCATTTTTTCCATAAAAATGTTGACCATCGGTTCCGTTTTACCTGGTTGTCCGCTATTAATCAAAAAGATAGCGCCTTTACCTGTGGCGTTGTTCGATGGCAACCCAACGGTTCCCATTCTCTCTTTCGATTTTATCAAGACAGGCAGGTTGAGGTAGCAAATCAATGGATCCAAGCCTGAACTTTTTCCGTGAAAATAACTCTCCATCTGACCAAAAATAGTCTTCAAAGAAGTGATTTGTTTGCTACTCGGTTTTGTGTTAAAATCAATCTTGTCTACAGCATAGCGATTGTAAATCGCAGCCACCAAGGCCCCAGAACTACCAACGCCAAATCCCTGAGGAATACTTGAGTCGAAACACATTCCTTCAGCGATATCGATATTGAATTTGTCAACGTCGAAGTTGAAAAGTAAGTCGCCAGATGATTTAAGATCGGCTAAATATGAGCCAAATAATTGAAGGTGTTCGTTTGACGTAAGTGTATCACCCTCAAGTGTTTGGTTAAATTTTAAGCTTCCTTTATACGAGTTGTAGGGAATAGACAATCCCATCGAATCCTGGATAATTCCATACTCTCCAAATAGGAGGATCTTAGCGTAGAAAAGGGATTCTTTTAACATTATAATTTTGTTGGTCCTGTACCAACCGTATCGCAAATATACTGTCCATTTGCACAAAGTGCTGCAAGTTCATTGTCAATCAAGCGTCTTGCTTTGTCCACATCCTTTTCAGGATATAACATATGAACGTTTGCACCTGCGTCTAAGGTAAAAGCAATATGGCAGTCGTTTTGTTTGCGGAAATGTTGAATTTTTTGAATAATCGCCAAGGTATTTGGCAACATAAGAATAAAAGAAGGCGATGACGTCATCATCAATCCATGGAGCATAAGTGCTTCTGATTCAATTAGTTCGACAAAAGAATCTAAATCGCCATTCGACAAAATCTGCTTCAACTTTGACATGTTTTGTTGCGCAATCTCGAATCGCTTATCACTAAAAGGGTGGTTGTCTAATAATCCGTGACCAACTGAACTCGAGACAGATTTTTGTCCTTCATGCACCAATAAAATGGTGTCTTGGTACGTGTGGAAAACAGGATGTACGTCACTATATGGAACAGCAAATAAGTCGCTGCTACCTGCATAATCTGGATGTTGTCCCCATTCAACTAATCCGCCGTAGACTGACCGACTGGCGCTGCCACTGCCTATTCGTGCCAAATTACTCGCCTCTTCGAAAAATGGTTTTTGTAATACGTCAAGCGTTTCTAACAAGCTACATGTGCATAGTGCTAGGGCGCTCATGCCACTCGCTGAACTGGCAATGCCACTGCTATGCGGAAAGGTGTTAGACGTGTGGATCTCGAAAGCGTATTCCTTTATAATGGGGTAGTCTTGAGCAATTTTTTCGAAGTAAGCTGCTACTTTGGGTTTGAATGCGGCGTTCTCATGACCATCTAAAAACACAGTCAGTTCGGGAGAATCACTTTTAGTCCACTTCAATTCGGTAGTGGTATGGCAATTGGATAAAGTAAAGCTAATGCTCGCGTTTGCAGGAATTTGAAAACCTTTCTTTCCCCAATATTTGACCAAGGCAATATTGCTTGGACTCTGCCATTTGACGCTTCCTTTCATGAGCACGCGAAGATAACAAAGCTCTATACTATTTTGTTTCTAAATTCGTATTGATTGTAGACCCAATGCAACTCCGACAGAGATTTCTGGTATTGATGCTTTTTGTGTTCTCTCTGCAGACCATAGGTCAACCAGCTGTTAAACTCGATACCTTTGTACCGCCAAGGTTGTTGATTTCTGTGATGGCAGATCCGTTTTTTCTAACATACGAATATGCTGCACCAGATATAGGATTAGAACTACGATTAGTTAATCGGTTTAGTCTATACTCAAGTATTGGAACCTATCGGAGTACTGACTGGTTCAAACATCACATCCAAGCCAAAGGCATTCACACCAATACCCAGCTTCGTTATTACACAAAAAATACGGGATTTTTCTCGTTGGCTTACGGCTATCAAGAATTAACGAGACCCATGTTTGGGACTTTCCCATCTGCCTCTGGATATTATTTAAAAGAATCACAACTCAACCAATTTTGGCACAACTTGACAATCAATGCAGGAATGAGATCTACCTCCGGTAAATTTCTAGAATTAGAAATGTTCCTCGGTTATGGTGTGGGAATTCGGAATAATCATTTTACTGGATTAACCGCATTTGAAAACACCCTAGTCGGTTTTGATAAAATTCCGGAATATGAACGTATTGGTGGGGCTAATCGGTCAGTGATAAGTTCGGTGAACTGGAGTATCCGTGTGGCGTATATTATTCTGAAATGATTTCTATCCAATCATTTCTTCCCAACTCAAAATCGTATCGTACCCTTTGTTTCTAAAGTAGGCTTGGTCCTCTGGGTTGCCCACCACCAAGATAAAATCACCGCCCCAACCTCCTAAAGATTTAATCGTAAAAGGATAGTCTCGGAAACGTTGATATTTGATTGTGGGACGATTAAGGAGGTGGCTAAGTTCTCGTTCATGAGACGTCATGATGTACGAAAACTCAGGAAGTGTTTCACACGTCAACAAGTCATTCGTCAATTCGTTAAACAGGGCAATGTCATGTAGTGAAACATTTTTGACATCAAACTGCTTTACTTCTTCTTCCGACTGCTTCTTTTCTCCGAGATACACGAAGAATATCTGTTTGCTGAAACTTGGCTCAAACTGTGTTTTTTCCCAAGTCGCTTGACCATTTTCTAAATGGTATAAGATGGCGTTGTTTTCCATACCAGTAGCCACATCATAGCCACTGCCTTTAAATCCGGCATGCAACAACTCAATTGGGTCTACGCCCGACCATTTGGCCAGATTGGCGACTAACGTCGAACTAGACCCCAAACCCCATTGTCGATCAAATTCTAAAGTTGTGGTGATGTCGTAACCTTGTTCGGATTGGAAGACGTTTGAATGCGTACTGATATACTGCAAAAGAGCGATAAGCCTTCTTTCAACCAATTCATCAACCGATTCTTCTACCGATAAATCCCGAAGCGAAAACTCGTTTTCGAACCAACAATTACCGTTATGGTCGATTGATTTCCAATGGATGGATGGTCTTTTGGATGGAGTCACCTGCATGGATTGCCCGCGTTTAGTGGGAATCGACAAAGCAGTGGCACCCGCCAAAACGACGTACTCTCCTGTGAGCATTAATTTACCGGAAGAATAAAACTCCATGAGGCAAATTTAGACGACTTCAATTATTAATTTTGGAGCGAAACGATTAACAATGGATAATTTAGGAATAGGAACAAGAATAAAACACACCACATATGGTCAAGGCATCATTTGCAGAATAGGTGTTGAGTACATGTCGATCAGTTTTTTTGAAGGCGGCTTACGTGAAATACCACGAACTGATGAAGGCATTGAAGTGATTGAAGCCATGGAAGCCAGTAGCAACATGGTGAGCTTCGATGAAGTGGAGGACATGCTTTATCGCATTTTAACAAAACACAGTGATACGTCAGAAGTTGTTGAAATCGCGGACAAGTTTAAAGGCGGATTGTTGGTGTTAGAACCAAAAGACGAAAACCTTCAAGTTAAGGAAATTCCAATTGATACCTTTTTTCATAAAATTGTGATGGTGCGTGATCGACTAAGAGTCTTAGAGCAAAACATCAATTCACATCCAGCTTTATCGGATGCAGATAAGGTAGGATTGCAACAGTATGTGACCAGGGCGTATGGTTCTTTAACCACGTTTAACGTGTTGTTCAAAAACAAAGACCATCAATTCAAAGGCGCCGGTAAGGGATAGTCCACTTCTTGTCGTTCAACGACTTCAATGATTTTGGGATTGGCTTTGGAAAAACGGATCATCACCCATCGGTTTTGCCTGTCCATCAACGTGTTGTGTGTTACCTTTAGGTGTTTGACTATGGTTTTGTCGTGCCCCATAGGCTTAAACGAAATTTGTATTTGGTTGTGCCCATGAATATCATCGTAGTCGACGATAGCATGTTTGGCGTAGTGTTTCATGTGGTACACTTTTCTGTAATGGTTTAATAAAGGAAGGGCGGCAAGAGCAATGAACGTGTATAACAACCAAGTGCGGGTACTTTTTTTAAAATAGCTCGATACCTTATTGCCAGAATAGGCTTTAAACCGCATCATTTTGTAAAGGTTTGAGTAAATACCAAAACTGGCAAAACCGAAGAAAAAGAATCCGAGTACGGCATACATGTGAGCGTATGATTCTTCATCAACGAACCAATTTGAATACACTTGTTGCCAACCAAATAGCGACAAAACTATCCAACCCAATACGCGGTACTCATACTTCAAGAAGTTGTCTTGTTTTTGATAATACAGCATGTCGATACGCAACTGTAGTCGTTCGACACGTTTTTTTCGTTCCTCGTATTCTTTTCTAGACCGTGGTCTTCGAGGGTCGCGATGCTCAGGTCTTTCATCATTGGCCTGTGCTGCTTTGGGTCTGTAGGTGGTTCTTGAGGTTGTTCGCCTTCCAGATTCTAAATAATAGCGAAGCTTAACATCGTGATAATGTCTAGTGTTGTCATCAGATAAGGTGTCATAAGCCTTTGAAATGATTTTAAATCGTTCTCCATCTGAGTGCTTCGCAACGTCTGGATGGTGCAGTTTCGCCAGCTTGATATAGGCCTTTCTAACCGTTGCGTCGTCGGCAAAATTGGGAACTTCTAAAATTTTATAGCAGTTGATCAACAGTGGACTGGTTTTTGATTGTATTTAATCGGATACTTGCCAAAGCAAATGATTTTTTTTCAAATCTTCACAAATGGATTTGATACTTTGTGTTGCTTAACGAGTAGAACTAAATTTTAAGGTCTGTAAATATTATCACGTAAAGTACAACGTTAAAGTATACATGCTATTGCAGTTGGTACATAGAAGCAAATGGTTTTTGTTGGTTATGTTGTTGTCACAAACAGCATTTGGTCAGCAACTTTTACCCCACACCTACAACTACGGTAAGGTGAAATTGTGGAACAATCCCAAGGCGGAGTTTACCTTTACCAATAACAGCGATCAACGGGTATTATTTTTACCTATTCCATATCAGCGTAACCTGTACATACATCTACCAGAAGGCTACATCCAACCTGGGGAGTCGGTGGATATTGAAGCGATTTATTATACCGAAGATGAAGGTAATTTTTCCGTGCAACAACCTCTGTATTTAAGTGGTTGGTCGGAGCCTGTGTATTTAAGCATGAAAGGTAAAATACTCACGTTCCACCCTGATGCACACATTGCTTGTCCGAACATGGGTCAAGAGCAAAAGGAAGAAGCGAGTTCTCAGATTGCTGAAATTGTGGTTAAAGACAAGGCCACGGGTGAAATATTAAACGGAGTCGATATTTTGTTGGTCGGTCCTCAGAAAAACTTTTTTGTGGAACGCACTCGGAAAAAAAGCATTCCACTCAAAAAAATTGGTACCGGATTATACCAGGTGGATGTGAGCAAACCTGGTTACATTACAAAACAAGAGTTGGTTTACATCAATAAAAACACACAGCAAATAATTGTAGAAATTGAGCGAAATCCGAATGATTTTGATGTCATCGAAACAGTGCCAGAAACAAATAGTGACGATCAAATTGTTGAAATAGAAAAGCCTAAAGAGTCGGACCAAGATGCCATTGAGCGATTGCGTAAACAGATGGATGAGCGTTTTAAAGAACGTAAGATTATCGAAAAAGACGTGATGGTGATTAAAGAGACCAGCGATTCAACCATAACAGAAGAACCAGTTCCAGAAATCACACAAATCGATACCTTAGTTCCTGAAGTAGACAAAACGCCTAAAGAAGATTTTTCAGAATCGGGTGAATTAAACCCAGAGAAATATGCTTCAAATAACGTCGTCTTCTTAATTGATGAATCATCCAGTATGATGTTAAAAGGGAAAATGGATCTCTTGAAAATTTCGATGAAAAAGGCGGTATCTGCATTACGAGAAGAAGACAGAGTTACCATTATCGTGTATTCAAAACACGCCGAGGTTCGATTGGCCTCCACGCCAGGAAATAGAAAAGACATCATCAACGCGGTAATTGATTCGCTAACTCCTGGTGGTAGATCCTATGGAGCGGAGGGATTGGCCATGTCATACAGGTTTGCCAAGCAAAACTTCATCGCCAGCGGTAACAACCAACTCATTTTGGCGACGGATGGATTGTTTAACTCTCCAGATTACACGGATCGCGACATGTATTCAATGGCGCAAACACACGCAGCTGTTGGTATCAAAACCACGGTTGTTGGGTTTGGAAAGAACAAAGAAGCCATTAGTTTTATGTTGCAATTGTCGGAGAATGGAAACGGTCGGTTTATTACGATTAAGTCACAAGCTGAAGCAGAAGACGCCTTGCTCAGTGAGATCATGCAGAATGCATTGCGGTAAGCCGCAAGAAACCGCATTGTAAAGTTTTTGTACGTTTATCCCCATTTCTTTCAAACTAATCACAACAGTTTACTTTTGTGTTCTCTTAAATAGTATATGAAAAAAATAGTTACCCTTTTATTTACGTTGGCGTTATTAATGGTTTCGGTTAAGTCCTTTACTTATCGAAGTGGTGGAGTGCAAGGTTATACAAATGCCCCTTCTGAAGGCAATTGTACAAGCTGTCATACAGGCACATCACTGAACGGTGGAAGTGGATCATTATCGAATATGACTTTGACAGATGTCAATGGCGGATCTGGTTACAAGCCCGATTCTACATATACATTAAAGTTAAAGTACTCTCAATCGTCTATCACCCGCTTTGGGTTTAGCATCACTGCGTTAGACGATAAAAACAAAGAACCTGCTGGTGATTTTACGATTACGAGTTCTCGTACGCAGAAGAGAACCAAGACCGTTTCGAGTAAAACACGACAGTACGTTGAGCATACCAATGGAGGTACAGCAACAACGAGTTCTAATACAGCAGAGTGGGAATTTGAATGGAAAGCACCTTCGTCAAATGTAGGAACCATCAAGTTTTACGCAGTTGTAAACGCTGCTAACGCAAACGGTGGCAACTCTGGTGACCAAATATATGCAAAGGTATTTGACATGAAGGTCGACGGATTGTCAATCGCTACTGCAAACGCAAAAGATACCGTCGTGTGTGCCGGAGAAACTGTTTCCTTGCTAGGCAGCGGAACCAATACACCCACAGCGTGGTCATGGACTTTCCCTGACGGAACACCGTCTGTATCAACGAAGCAAAATCCAACGACATCATACTCAGGATTTGGCAAGAAACTCGCCATACTGCGCGTTCAAAACGCAGTTGGGATGAGTGAGCCGGATACACAGATTATAGATGTATTACAAGCGCCTACAGCTTTTATTCCTGGTGCCAAAACCTATACAATTTGTCCTGGAGACTCAGTCCAGCTTATTGCCAATTTTAACGCAAAATACAGCTATGAGTGGTCGACCGGATATAAAGGTGGCAACATCATTTATGCAAAAGCAGCTGGTGATTATTATGTATCGGTGAAATCGGGAGATTGCTCTAGAGTGAGTAACATTATAACGGTCAACCATTATACCGTTCCAACGCCGACCATTACATCGTCGAGTAGTGCGGATTCCATTTGCAACAAAGCAGCAATTACGCTCACCGCAGGTGGTACGTACGACAGTTTGATTTGGTATAACAACCTACAAGAAATTGGCACATCAACCGCCAAGACATTTGTAGTAAATGTAGATACAGGCTCAAGTTATCGAGTGAGAGGATATACTTCGGATGGTTGTTTGAGTGATTTTTCTGATTCGATTGTATATGAAGTAATTCCTAAAGACGAAGCGCCAAAGGTAATCTGTAAAGATCGTGAGCCTTTTAGTGTTAGTTTCGACTGGACAGGCATTTCAAGCCACAATGGTGTACAAGTAAGTACAGATAAAGGAAAAACGTGGAACACGCCTTCGTCAGGAGCCGCTGGCAACAAACACAAGCTAACAAGCTTAGATCCAGAAGAAGATTATGAATTGTGGGTGCGTGCTTTAACCCAGGCACCATGTTTTTATAGCGATGTGGCAAAACAAGTGTGTCGCACAGGTAAGTGTAGCCCAATCGACGCATCGATTCAAGTGGATACCAATATTTGTAAAGGGGATGATGTACAAATTGAGATCAACGGATTGGCAAATGAGTTTTACTCCTTGCGATTTGAAGGTGGTGCCTCATTTACTGATACGAGTTTTACTTTTTCACCTCAGTTTGAGGGCAATTACACCCTCTTAATCACCGACAGTAATTTTGTGGGTTGTCCACCAAAAAAGTTGGTCTTCCCGATCCATATTGATGAGATATCAGACCTAAGGTTTAAGACCAATAAGGCTAGCAATACATTCTGTACTGGAGACACGATTAAGTTTACGGCTTCAAGTGGAAACGATACCTATACGTTTTATGTAAATGAAGCATTGCGAGCAACTTCGTTGGATAGTTTTTACTACGAAAGCAAGTTTAATGATGGTGATTCAGCTTTTGTTGAAGTGACCAAAGGGGCATGCGAAGCAAAAAGTGAAAAGATATCCTTGTCTGTGGTTCCAACGCCAACGGCAACATTTACGTATTCGAACGTGGGAAGTGATTATTCATTCAAACCTGATAACGCCAATTATAAATCTTATTTCTGGGAGTTTGGAGATGGTTTTACCAGCGTGTTACAAGAGCCTGATCACAATTACAAATCGAGTGCAAACAAAACAGTTGATGCTCAATTAGACGTCGTTGACAACAATGATTGCGAAGCGACATCTACCCAGAAAATTGACATTCCAGACTTTAGTAGTGTTGCAGAATTAGCAGAATTAGGCTTGAAAATATATCCAAGTCCAGCACAAGATGTACTCCATATAGAATGGTCTGAGTCAGTGAAATCTCAAACACGTGTAACAATCTATACAGTGGATGGGCAAAATGTTGCAATGTTTACAAATAAAACCTCTGCTTTTTCGGTTGATTTGACGAATATTGTAGCTGGTTTATATGTTATTGAAATTCAAAGCGACGAATTAACAGTTCGTCAACGTTTGATAAAGAATTAATCAAAGGTGAAATATTATCGACCCGGGGGTGGAAGCATCCTCGGGTTTTTTTATGCTTCATTTTGCGACTGCTCTACCATTTCACGGGCGACTTCCAGACCAAGATAGTTGTCAATCCATCCATGAATGACGTACAACAAAGGCGTCAAAACAACGGCTATTACGAACTTGTAGATGTAGTTCACAATGCCAATTCCAATAACGAGTTTTAAGGGCATGACGCCGCTTAAGTAAAAGGCGATGATGAGCACAACAAACGAGTCGATAAATTGAGAAACAAGGGTAGATCCAGTGGCGCGAAGCCATAGTTTCTTTTCTCCAGTGATACGTTTTATCCATTGAAAGACAGTAACATCAGCTATTTGTCCAATTAGGAAAGCGACAATGGAACCAGCAATAATCCATAAGCCTTGCCCAAATACATATTTGAAAGCGTGGTCCATATTGGCAATGCCATTCCCTGCCTGACTGCTTATGTAAAAGTCGGCGGGTTTTAAACCAATGGAAAAATAGATCATGACAAAAGCATAGGATATCAGAATGACGGCGAAATAGCTTAAAAATCGAACGCCTTTTTTGCCGAAGTACTCATTGATGATGTCGGTAAGGATAAATACTACCGGCCACAGCAACACACCAGCTGTTAAATTAAAGTCGAGATGGTTGCCAAAGATGTTGAGTCCGACGGGACTATATCCCAAGCTTTTCTCCAATGAGAATATTTTACCGCCAATCAGTTCTGCCAACAAAGCGTTTGCAATAAATATACCTCCAAGTATGATGAATAATCGACTCTTTTTTGACTCCATTTTTCAAACGTACAAAATTGCGACTAACAATGGCAAACGATAGCGTATCCTGTCCTTGTATGAATTTCTATACAACTCCAGTGTTTACGGGATAACGCACTAGTTGTTGGCAATCCTACGTTATATAGTTTTGTACATTATGAGGATACTGTTTTTACTCTTACTGGCGATGCCGTTCTTTTCAAGTGCTCAAACTGCTGAGGCATGGATGGACGCGGCGAATCAAAAAATGAAAGAGGGCAATACATTAGGAGCGATAAAAGACTACACCGCTGCATTAGATCTAAACGCTGAATTGGTTGATGCGTATTACGGTCGGGGAAGTGTGTATGCAGAATTGTTGATGCATGATATGGCAGTTTCTGACTTCAATAAAGCGATTGAATTGGATTCAAATTTGGCGATTGCCTATTTTAATCGAGGTGTCGTTTACAACGCCAAAGGCTATCACACCTTGGCGCTAAAAGATTTTAATCGATACGTTGACATGCGTCCGTTAGATCCACAAGGCTATATGGCCCGCGCTGAATACTACCAACAACAAGGCATGAAAGCCTTAGCCAATCAAGATTTCAAAAAGGTGACAACTCTTGAACCGGTAGATGCCGATGGATTTGTGAGTAGGAGTGAGGTGAAACTGATTTTGGGTGATACGGCTGGCGCGATTGACGACATTACTAAGTGTATCGAACAAAAGCCAGAATTTACAAAAGCGTACTTATTTAGAGCACAATTGTATAGCAATACTGGACAAACGACCCATGCCATTGATGACTTGGATTTGGTCATTTTAAATGACCCTCGAAACGTAGAAGCATTGGTGACTAGAGGATTGTTGTACAACAACAACGGCGTGTTGCAAGCGGCTGTCGAAGACTTTAAACGCGCATTGGCGATAAACAGCAAGCTACCAGAAATCTGGTTCGAATTAGGATACAACCTACTTGAATTAAAGTCGTATGACGAGGCAATTGTTGCTTTTCAAAACAGCTTAATGACTGGCATTGCCGATACCGAACTTGCGTATTACAACAAAGGTGTGGCCGAGTTTAACAGTAAAAAGAGAACTGAGGCATGCAAAAGCATGAGCAGGGCTGGCGAAATGGGCATTGAGCACCAGGTGAAATACTGTAATTAAGCGGGTTCTTTTAGCTTAAAAATAGGGCTATTCGCGATTCCCCATTTCTGAAGTCGGTACATCACACTAACGCGCAAAACACCTAAACCGTAGGTAACACTTCTTTTAAAATTAATGCTGGACGCTTCTTCGAAATATTTTGTTGGGCATGTTACTTCCCCAATCTCATATCCAGCAAAGCATATTTGAGCCGACATTTCATTGTCGAACACAAAATCATCGGAGTTTGCCTCAATATCTATGGTGTTAAAAATCTCTGTGGAGAAGGCACGATAACCCGTATGGTATTCACTTAACTTCTGACCCATCAGAATGTTCTGAGTCAATGTGAGAATTCGGTTCGCGATATATTTGTATATCGGCATTCCTCCCTTTAAGGCACCATTTCCTAAAATCCGAGATGCATACACCACTGGGTACACTCCATTGGCAATAATACTGGCCATGGCTCGAATAAGCTTAGGTGTATATTGATAATCAGGGTGAAGCATCACCACGATGTCTCCGCCTAGTTCAATGGCTTTGGCGTAACATGATTTTTGATTGCCGCCATAACCGCGGTTCTGTTCATGTTTGACAATATGTTTGATGCCAAGTGCTTTACCAGCCTCGACCGTGTTGTCTTTACTCGCGTCATCTACCAAAACCACCTCATCCACAATGTCGAAGGGGATTTCGTTGTACGTCATTTCTAACGTTTTGGCAGCGTTGTACGCTGGTAATACGACAACTATCTTTTTGTTTGCTATCAAAGCTTAGGCGTATATAAGGATGTAGGTAGCAGCACCGCATAAGTAACCGATAATTGCCAACCAACTGATTTTTTTAAGGTACCAAATGAAGTCAATTTTTTCAAGACCCATGGCAGCAACACCTGCAGCAGAACCAATAATCAATGAACTTCCACCAACTCCAGCACAGTATGCTAAGAATTCCCAGAACTTACCGCCTGCGGCAAACAATCCTGTTGGCTGTATTTCGTACATACCTTGTGCGGCTGCAACCAACGGTACGTTATCGACAATCGACGATAAGAATCCAATGACTACGTTAATCGCATAAATGTTTCCAATCTTGCTATCAAGTGTTGCAGCCATTTCGTTCAAGTGACCATATTCCTGCAACGCAGCAACAGCTAATAAGATACCAAGGAAAAACAGAACACTAGCAACATCGATTTTTTGCAAAACGCCTATCACACTTAACTCGTGTTTGTCTTCTTTGTTCTTAGCTCTATGTATAATTTCAGTTACGACCCAAAGCACACCTAAACTGAGCATCATGCCCATAAAAGGTGGTAAGTGCGTAACGGTTTTGAAAACCGGAACAAACAACAATCCCAATACGCCTAACACCAACACCAATACCCGTTCGTTGGGCGTCGTTGGGTTGATATAGTGTTCAACACCTTCCGACTTCATTGGTCGCACTAATTTTTGACCCTTTAGTTTTATACTTAAGATAAGGAGAGGAACGATGATGGCTACTAAACTTGGAATGATTAGATCTTTAACCATATGGCCCACGTTTGGTAATTGACCTTTTATCCATAACATCGTTGTGGTAACGTCACCAATTGGAGACCATGCGCCACCGGCGTTCGCGGCTACAACCACCATACCTACAAACAGCCAACGCATCGACTTGTCTTTAACCAACTTACGTAATAGCGAAACCATTACGATGGTCGTAGTTAAGTTGTCGAGAATGGCAGATAAAAAGAAAGTCAACAAACAAATGATCCATAAAAGCTTGGCCGCATTGGTTGTTTTGATTCTATCTGTAATTACCGCAAAACCTTCGTGCGCATCCACTAATTCTACAATCGTCATGGCGCCCATTAGGAAAAACAAGATGCTTCCTATGTCAAATAGGTGATGCACCAGACCGCTGCGGTAACTGATACCATCCACACCATGTTCAATAATATGTTGGATTTCGTGGCCAGTGCCATCCATTGAAAAAACGTAAATGGCCCAACAAACCATACCGGTTACAAGCGCTGAGGCAGCCTTGTCGATTTTAATGTTATGCTCCAGTGCAATGGCTAGGTAGCCAAGTACGAAAACAACGATAATAAATATTGACATGTCGTGAAATTTTCGGCAAAAATAACCTAAAGTTATAACCTAATGTAAACAATCCATAAACCTAGGATAGTAGGCTTTTGTATGAAGGTATTGCTTCAAGAAATTCGTAGGTTTTACGGGCGTTTTCGACTTTACAGCATATCTGATTGGCACCATTTGTTATGAGTAAATAGGGTACGTTTAAGGCAAAATTGTATGTGGATATTTGATTTAATGTGGTTTGGTTAACGGCTACTTTGGGTGCTTTGCATTCGATAAGAAAGATGGGCTTGGCATCTTTGTAAATGAGAATGTCAAATCGTTTGTTTCGATTTAAATATTTGATTTGTTTCTCTACAGTTATGTTGATAATGGGATAATCTAAAACCTGCGTAAGGTGGTATACGACCCATTGCCGAACTTCCTCTTCCGGCGTACATTGCAGAAAACGTTTACGTATTGGGTCGAAAAAATACAGTTTGTTTTTTTCAACACGTGTTTTAATACCAATGTTTTCCCAGTTAAATTGCACCCCTAATTGATTCTTTACCTCGAGTAGTGGCAAGTATAGCAGATTTTCAAAAACTTATTACGGAAATAAAAAGCAGATCCTTCCGTCCTGTCTATTTTCTTGAAGGGGAAGAGTCGTACTTTATCGACAAAATCGCCAAAAAACTAGAATCGACTGTATTAACGGAAGCTGAGAAGGCTTTTAATTTTCAAGTCGTTTATGGTCGAGAAGCCGATGTGCTAGATATATTGTCTGCTGCTAAACGGTTTCCCATGATGGCGGAACATCAGCTGATCGTTGTGAGAGAAGCACAATTCTTAAAAGGCATTGACGGGATTCTAGACTATTTAGAAAACCCAGTTAAGTCGACGGTTCTTGTGTTTCTATATAAAAACAAGAAGGTAAGTAAGGCCACCAAACTTGGCAAAGCCTTAAAAAAGCACGGGGCATTTACCTCAAACAAGCTTTACGAGAACGAAGTTGCCGCTTGGTTGTCGGCACACGTGAAAAGTCTGAAGCTTACGATTCGACCAGAAGCTGCGCAACTCTTGGTGCAAACCATGGGCAGTGATTTACAAAAGATTTCTGGAGAAATTGACAAGGCGAAAGCGAATATAGGAGAAAGAACGGCGATTGAACTCGACGACATCGCACGCGGAGGGGGAATCGACAAAGAATACAATGTGTTCGAATTAACCAAAAGTGTTGGGAAACGTGATTTGGTACAAAGCCTTAAAATTGTCAATTATTTTAGCAGCAATCCAAAAGACAACCCTTTCGTTCTGGTATTGATCAACTTGTACAACTATTTTAAAAAAGTGCATTTGATTCATTTTCAGAAGTCAACAAACTCAACCGAAGTGGCAAAGGCCATTGGTATGAGTCCGTATTTTGTGAACGAATACATTGCTGCCGCAAGGAATTACAAGCCAGCAAAAATGAATCAAGTCTTTGATTTGTTACACGAATTCGATTTAAAAAGTAAAGGAATAGAGGGGGGGAAGGCAACAGATGGTGAACTTTTGACAGAATTGGTAGTAAGATTAATCAAGTAATGTATAGATTTGTCAACCTTTTAATAATATTCAATAAGGAGAAACGTAATTTAGTATGAAAAGAGCAATACTTTTAACTGCTGTTATGTCTACGATGATTGTAGCATACGGCCAATCACCATCGGATTTACATCAAGCAAGTGCAAAGCAATTGATTCAAAAAGGTCAATTAGATGCTGTTGACGGATTTAGATTTGATCAGACTCCAACTGCGGAATCTACAACACCAACTTCACATGGTAAGTACAGATCAGAAGTGTACGACTTTGTAAGAGTAGGTAACACGTATTATGATTTACAAACAAACGCATCTATTGGAAGACGTGCCTTGTTACATGACGATGGAACTATTTCTGTAGCTTGGACTTTCTCAAGTACGTCAAGTACCACATGGCCAGATCGTGGATCTGCTGTAAATTACTACGACGGAACTAGCTGGGGTGCGGAGCCAACAGCAAGAACTGAAAACATCAGAACTGGATGGCCTTCAATTGGCATGTTCCCTGACGGAACAATGTACACCATTGCACACGATGCTACAGCAGGTGGTTTGGTGCTTTCAAGAAACACTGGAAAAGGAAATACAACTTGGACAACTGACGCTGGTAAAGTAGCGACTCATTCAGGTGGTAATATGATTTGGAACAGAACGGCGAACCTAGGCGACAAGATGTTTACATTGGTAAACTTCGCTGGTCAAGCGGATGATCCAGATGTAAAAATCAAAGGGATCACAAATCCTACTTTATATGCTATGTCTAATGACAAAGGCAAAACATGGACTAGCTTAGACCTATTACCAGGATACGATTCAGCTCGATACCTTGACGGTGGTGGAGATAACTATGCCATTGACGCAAGAGATTCAATCGTTGCTATTGTAATTGCTGGTCGATACAAAGACGTTACTTTATTTAAATCTACTGATTCAGGAAGTACTTGGACAACTAGCATTATCGATTCATTCGCTTTCCCAAGATTTGTTTGGGGTAGCTACTTGGTAGACGTGAACAACCCAGTTACTTGTAACGATGGTTCTGTTGACGTATTAATTGACAACAATGGCGACGTTCACGTTGCTGGTGGAAGAGTAAGTTACTCTGACGATGATACAACAGATGATTTAGCACGATCTGGTAGCTTCTTTGGTTTATACCACTGGAGTGAAAACCAGCCTAACTGGAAAGTATGTGGATTGCCAATCGATATGGATGATCAGCCTGCAGCTTCAGGTGCTGCTTACGACATCACTGCAGAAACAACAAACAGCATGGGTGCTGACGGTAACCCAGCGAATGGATTAGCGTACGCTGCACGATATGGTGGAACTAGTATTTCTACACACTCAAGTTTATCTGTAGACAAAGACAACAACATTTTCGTTACTTGGGATGCACCAGTTGAATTTACATTTAACGATTACTTAGCGAATTATAGAGACGTACATATTTCTTACTCAACCGATGGTGGAGCAAGTTGGGCAACGACTCAAAACGCAACTCAAATTCGTTCTCAGGAAGCAGTTTTCGCTTGTATGACTAAGAAAACGGATGATTTCGTTCATTTCATTTTCCAAATGGACGCACATCCAGGTACTAACTTACAGAACAGTGGTACAGGTAACTTACACCCGAACGTTGAGAACACTATTTACTATGCGGCTATTCCAGTTCAAGATTTGATGGACAGCGTTTTAGGCCAAAACACATTGAACTTTGAGCCAGTTGTTAAGGAATCAAAAGTATTTGTGGTAAGTCAAAACCAACCAAACCCATTCTCTGACATCACCAATGTAGTTATTTACATGCGTGCTGGAAGTGATTTAACTTGTACAGTAACTGATGCAACTGGTAAAGTTGTTTCTACTCAAGACATGGGCTTTAAAGGTGCAGGTAACCACGATATCTCTATCGACGGTACTGACCTTACTTCTGGTGTGTATTTCTATACTTTAAAGTCGAAAGACAGTGAAGTAACCAAGAAAATGCAGATCGTTAAATAAGCAAACACAATCCTAAGCGGAAGCGAAGGATGAGAAAAATAATGAAAAGGCTCTGAGAAATCAGGGCCTTTTTTTATGTGCGTTGAATTGATAATGGATAATTGAGATTTGATAAGTAGATTATCGACACACATTTGTTGATTCATCCAATTGTATGAATGAATTTTTAGCAACATAGGCTTCTACCGGTAATTCTGGAAATGGATAGGCCAAAGTCTTTGAGTGACTATACGTGTACCTCAAACTACCTTGAATGCGAGTTGAAAGTCGATTTGCAGTTTTGTATGTATCCTTACTCGCGGCATATGATAATTGGAATGAGTTATAGTATTTGTGTTCTAGATTTTGACCCTCATTCCCGTCTCGGTCGTGAAATGGCAGCTGACCTTGAAACTTTGTTGTAAACACGATTGTTTTCATGCGTTTGGATTTGTCAAAAATAAACTCAACGCCAAAATCTGAATAGAAAATCACATAACCACTTTTGCCATAATATTAGCGGTCTTGTTAACTTCCTTTTTGTAGTATTGGTCTAGCTGTGTGAGAAGGTTTTGGAATCTTTTATCCTTCTGTTTGATTCCCATCAATTTGAGCCACGAATTGCCATCGAGATGCAGTAGTGCGTTTGGAGAAGGCGCAAAGACGTCTAGTGTTACGATATCCGTTCCAACGGTGTTTAGCATAAAAAATGGGTAGTTGCTCCACCATTGATAGTTGTACTGATCTGAAGGATGTACAAGATAAAATTGATCTTCATGACTTACTCGGATGTATTGTTTTAATACCGAAGTGATAGTATCTGAAAACGTTGATGCGGAAACGTTAAACACCAAGGCGTCAATAAAGTCTGAAGTTGAAGAGATGTTTTTTGTGCAATAAACGAAGTGTATGCGATCTGGTGCCTCAATCAGTTTCAACACATTGGCCGTAGTTGGGATGTTTCTAGAAACCATATGTTGGTATACTTGATTCATTGAGGATTTTCGTTCCAACATGTCAGTAATGGTTAATAATTCGTTGCCAGCGACGTCATTGCCAAGTACTGTGTGTAGGCGCTTGCCAACTTCCCACGCATCTCTAAAATCCAACGATTCTAAATTGGAAATGCCTTGAACCTTGGTCTTAAAATCAGTAATGACGGCCGGATAAACACCATAGGTGATGCCAATTACTTTTTCGTCCTTAATCAAAAATTTAACGGATAAGCCAGGAAATTGTGGCAGCCTCCATATAAATACATACTGATATTCATTACCATTCTCGTCTTTAATGACCACCTTGCCGATTTTTTCTTCTAATTCAGCAACGCTCATGTTGAGCTTTAATCCGAAAGGTGCTGTTCCCATGTAACCTTTAAAATCTTTAGATAAAGGCTTTTTTGTGAATGCATGCATTCCTTCATTTGATAGATAACGAATGCGAAACACCATATACTTTTTTTTTAGGACTGCTCACTGCTTCGGGGGTTAGACACATGTCTAACATAACACCCGTCTTTATGGTTAGAATAGACGGATTGTCTTGGTTCAGTGTATCCTTGAAGACGTGCGTTTGCCTGCTTTTAAGCATGAGTTGCAAGTTGGCGTCATCGTAAGTTTTTCCAAGTTTTTTTAGATCCAAACCACTCGCCTGAGTAAAAGTGGCGTTGAATAATACACCAATCATGAACAGAATCCATTTGTATTGGATGTAGCGTCTGGGATGTGATTTCAGTATAACGAGGGCTTTTAAAAAAGAGTGCATACGACTTTGCTTTTGGAGAAGGCCACGTAAACTGTCCTTCTATCTCAAATTTAGTTAAAAAATGAAAATGGATTATGCGGACCTAGTTGTGTCCCTTGCAATTAAGGAAGCCTTATACAACAACGTCCTGTTAACGCGCAAAGGGACTTATCTATATTCACAAAAAAATTAAAATATTCTGCATGTAATTTCTCAGATATATTTTTACCTTTGCCGACCTTAAAATGAGGATGCGGGTGTGGTGAAATTGGTAGACACGCTAGACTTAGGATCTAGTGCTTAACCGCGTGAAGGTTCGAGTCCTTTCACCCGCACTTTTTTTCTTAACACAACTCAACATTAACAATTTCATTAAGACGTGAACGTAACATTTGAAGAAAAAGACGCTTTAAATGCGTTGCTTACTATTGAATTAAATCCTGAGGATTATCAACCAAAAGTAGACGCAGAGCTAAAAAAGTACCGTACAAAAGCCAATATCCCAGGCTTCCGCCCAGGTAAAGCCCCAATGGGTGTTATCAAAAAAATGGTGGGTACGCCAATGTTGGTTGATGAAATCAACAAACTAGCAAGTGATTCATTGTTTAAACACCTTGAAGACAATAAAATTGATGTGTTAGGTCAGCCACTTGCTTCAGAAGAGCAAAGTGAAATGGACTTTGAAAATCCATCTAACTTCATTTTTAAATTCGACCTTGGTCTAGCACCAAAATTTGATTTAAACATTTCGGCTAAAGACAAAATGACACGCTACCAAATCACCATTCCTAAGGATGAGGTGGATAAGGAAGTTGACAACAACATGCGTCGTTTTGGTAAAATGTTGGAAATCGACAAAACCGAAACAGATCAAGATACGGTAAAAGGTATGTTGACTGAGTTGGATAAAGACGGTAACCCATTCGAAGGCGGTGTTGCAGATAAAGAAACTACGGTTTTACTAGAAATGGTAAAAGACAAAGCCACCCAAAAAGCCTTAATCGGAAAAAAAGTTGGAGACGTTGTGAAAATCAACATCTTTAAATTCTTTAACGACAACGAAAAGGTAATGGCAAGCACGGTTGGTTTACCAGCTGAAGGTGTAAAAGACTTGAACAAGGATTTCAACTTGGCGATTACAGAAGTGAAACGCTTCGAAAAAGCCAGTTTAGGTCAAGACCTATACGACCAAGTATTGGGTAAAGATGTCGTGACGACTGAAGAAGAATTCAGAGCGAAGTTGAGCGAGAACATCGAGCAATACTACAAATCAGAATCAGAAAACCAATTGGATCACGCCATCGGTCATTTAATCACCGACAAACACGATTCAATCAATTTGCCTGATGAATTCTTAAAACGTTGGTTGGTAAAAACCTATCCAGAGAATTACAACACTGAGAATATTGAAGAATTGTACGGCAAGGAGTCTAACCACTTACGCCGTCAATTGGTGACAGAGAAAATCGTTTCTGAATTCAAAGTGGAAGTAACACAAGAAGACATCAATCAAATTTCTATTGGATACACGGCTCAAATGTTACGTCAATACGGTATGAGCAATCCAGACTTAGAAACCATCCGATACTTCGAAGAGAAAAACAAAGAAGACAAAAACTATATGCGTAAGATTGGTGACATCGCCATTGACCGCAAAGTGACTGACCAAGTGAAAACGATGGTGACGATTAAAGATAAAAAGATCGCGCTTGAAGATTTCTACAAAATGATTGAGAAACACAATCATGAACACGGTCATGAACATAATCACTAGGGTTTTGTTTTCTTAGCAAAACAACGTGATAATGAATGTGGTCAGTCGACCACGAATTGTCGATTTTTTCGGATAAGCATACTGTGCTATAGTCAAAAAAAAACTGTTGTTTTGGTAAAAATTAGATACAATGGATTACGGCAAAGAATTTAAGAAATACGCAACGCAACATATGGGAATGAACAGCATGCATGTTGATCATTACATTGAAAGTAGTATGCGTCCTACGGGTTTAACCCCAAATATTATTGAAGAACGTCAGTTAAACGTGGCGTCTATGGACATTTTCTCGCGATTGATGATGGATAGAATCATCTTCCTTGGAGTGCCCATCAATGACCAAGTAGCGAATATCGTCATGGGGCAGTTGTTGTTTTTAGATTCAACAGACCCGAATAGAGATATCCAAATTTATATCAATAGTCCAGGTGGTTCTGTATATGCCGGTTTAGGTATTTACGACACCATGCAGTACATCAACTCTGATGTGGCTACTATTTGTACAGGTATTGCAGCAAGTATGGCTGCCGTATTGTTATGTGCAGGTACAACGGGCAAAAGAACAGCCTTGAAACATTCACGTACCATGATTCACCAACCATTAGGTGGCGCACAAGGACAAGCAACCGATATGGAAATCACTGTGAATGAAATCAAGAAATTAAAGAAAGAATTGTACGACATCATCGCACATCACAGTGGACAAATCTTCAAGAAAGTTTCTGCCGATTCTGATAGAGATTATTGGATGACGGCTGACGAAGCTAAGAAGTATGGAATGGTCGATGATATTTTAATGCGTGCAAAACCAAAAGCTTAAATCGTGAGTAAAGACGAAATCATTTGTTCCTTTTGTGGTAGAAAAAACGGTGACGTAGGCTTACTCGTTTCTGGCATTGATGCACACATTTGTAACGAATGTATTGAGCAAGGTCATCGAATTTTAAGCGAAGAAGAATCGCATAAAGCAAAGGTGGCAGCAGCTGCTGGTTTTAAAGTTGATTTGCTTAAACCAAAGGAAATCAAAACCCATTTAGATGACTACGTGATTGGGCAAAATGGCGCTAAAAAAGTATTGTCGGTTGCAGTGTACAACCACTACAAACGTTTGATGTCGACCAAAAAAGACGAAAACGATGATGTAGAGATTGAAAAATCGAACATTTTAATGGTGGGGCAAACAGGAACAGGTAAAACGCTAATAGCTAAAACGTTAGCCAAAATATTAAAGGTGCCTTTCTGTATCGCTGATGCAACGGTATTAACCGAAGCTGGTTATGTAGGAGAAGACGTTGAAAGTATCATCACGCGATTGCTGCAAGCGTCTGATTACAATGTAGAGGCAGCAGAGCGTGGAATTGTCTACATCGACGAAATAGACAAAATCACTCGAAAAAGTGATAACCCAAGCATTACACGAGATGTAAGTGGGGAAGGTGTTCAACAAGGTTTGTTAAAGCTTTTGGAAGGAACGATTACAAACGTACCGCCGCAAGGTGGACGTAAGCATCCCGACCAAAAGTACATCGCTGTAGATACCCGAAACATCTTATTCATTTGTGGAGGTGCTTTTGAAGGCATTGAGAACATCATTCAGAGACGTGTCGCAACGTCTAAGGTAGGTTTCAAAAATGCATCTGAACAAAAAGTGACCAACGATAGAGATGCGATTCTTCAATATTTATCGCCTTTCGATTTACGTAGTTTTGGGTTAATTCCTGAAATCATTGGTCGTTTACCAGTCCTTACCAATTTGGAAGCACTTGATCGCGATGCACTGTTACAAATATTAACGGCTCCTAAAAATGCTTTGGTAAAGCAATATCAACGGTTGTTTGAATTGGAAGGTAAGACCTTGGAATTTGGCAAAGAAGTGTTGGATTACATCGTGGACAAAGCCTTGCAGTACAAGCTTGGAGCACGTGGTTTACGCTCTATGTGTGAAGCGTTGTTGCTGGATTATATGTACGAATCACCTTCTGATGAATCGTCTAAACATATCAAAGTGTCTCTTAAGGATGCAGAAGCCAAATTGAATAAGTTTCAGCTACAAGCGGCGTAGAGGAGGTTAAATTAAGTTGAAGTTTAAGATGAAGTTGAAGTTGAAAGGCGATTAGCGGTTGGCGATTTGCCATTAGCAATTATGAATTAGCCAACAGCCAACAGCCAATATCCAAAAGCCAAGAGCTAACAGCCAACAGCCAATCCCCCAAAAGCGAAGCGCCCTAACACCCTAATCTCCGCCTTAAGATTCTTCGGCTCTCCTAACGTCGAACCTCTGAATGACACGTAGCGAATTCAGTAATTAAATAATTCAGCTTTGGTTGCAAAGTTCAATGACAGTAATGAAAATTTATCTGAGTGGCAAATTGCGTTGGCCCCACAGAAATGCGGGCCGGCGGAGGGGTGAATTGAGGATGCCATAGAAAATCAGTAAAAGTGCTTGCATTTCCCGACGTATGGAGGGCCTTTTAGTAGATTTTCTTGGTATCCGAAAGAGCGCGCTGGAAGCATATTTCTGTGAGAGGCTTTCTGTTTCGTTTTTGGCCTCACCCCGATAACTATCGGGAGAAAACCAGGTTATAGGGCTGGTAAGCCCTAAGCGACGAATCATCTTAGATTATTTGTGCAGGGGGCAGTGTCGAATCTATATTGACCAATATATATCTACATTGGAAGTGTTGAAGTTGAAGATGAACGGCGATTAACTATTTGCAATTATGAATTAGCCAAAAGCCAACAGCCAATCCCCCAAAAGCGAAGCGCCCTAACATCCTAACCCTCGCCTTGAGATTCTTTGGCTCTCCTGACGTCGAACCTCCGAATGACGCGTAGCGAATTCTGTAATTCAATCATTTTTTTGCGAAGTTCAGCGACAAAGACTTTCTTTGACAAGAATGATAGTTAAAAACGATCCGAAAATTATCAATGGTTGGACTTTTTACGACTGGGCGAATTCAGTATACAACCTAGTTATTACCTCCGTTGTTTTTCCAAAATTTTTCTTGGCGCAAACGAAACACCTTGAAGGACTTCCTCAAGATACCGTTTTGTTTTTTGGGAGAGAGTTTAACAACGTGGAGTTGTATTCGTACGTTTTCTCAGCATCCTTCATTATTGTTTCGTTTCTTGTCCCGCTACTCAGTGGTATCGCCGATTATTTGGGTAACAAAAAACGCTTCATGCAGTTCTTCTGCTACCTCGGAGCACTGTCGTGTATTTCCATGTTTTTCTTTGATGTCAACCATCTGGAAATAAGTATGTTGTCTCCATTCTTTGCCAGTATCGGTTTCTGGGGAAGCTTGGTGTTTTACAATTCATATTTACCCGAAATTGCCACACCCGACCAGCATGACCGAATTAGTGCCAAGGGATTTTCATTGGGCTATATCGGTAGCATCATTTTACTTATTACTATTATCGTAGCGCTTCAAGTGGTTAAAGACCCAGAATTGAGTCGAATGATACCGCGTTATGGCTTTATTGCTGTTGGACTTTGGTGGGCTGGGTTTGCGCAGATCACATACGTGAGGCTGCCAAATAATGTGTATGATAAAAAGCCTGAAAAGGACAAAGGATATATTTACAAAGGATACCGTGAGTTACGACGTATTTGGTCGGAATTGTCGGATCAAGCCCAGTTAAAAAGATTTCTACTTTCATTTTTTATATACAACATGGGCGTGCAAACCATCATGCTTTTGGCAGTGGTTTTTGCGGATGAAGAAATCAATTGGCCCATAGATGAAGTTACTGGAGAGGCTGATAAAACGGGATTGATTGTGAGTATTATCCTCATACAATTGGTTGCCGTTGTAGGCGCCTTGGTTATGTCTCGACTATCACGAAAAATTGGCAACATTGCCGTGATAAAAATATCTGTCATCTTCTGGTTTGGTATTTGCGTAGTGGCATATTTCATCACTGAACCTATGCAGTTTTATGGTTTGGCAGCTGCCGTTGGTTTCGTAATGGGTGGTATTCAATCCATGAGTCGATCCACCTATTCTAAAATGTTGCCAGAGACGACAGACCATGCATCTTATTTTAGTTTTTATGATGTGCTTGAAAAAATAGGCTTGATTATCGGACCATTTTTGTTTGGTTTTGCCTGCGGTCATTTAGGCGGAATGCGAAATGCCGTAATCATCTTAGGTTCTATTTTTATTATTGGCTTCATTAGTCTGTATTGGGTTAAGTCGATTAAGCCAGATAAAATCAAAGGCATTAAAGCAATTTCGGATACCAATTTAGTTTAAGAGATACATGCACCATTTCTTTAGCCAAGAATTACACCAGAACCGATTTGTGTTAAGTGAAGAAGAAAGTCGGCACTGCGTTAAAGTAATGCGGCTATCAATGCACGACCAAATTAAGGTGTATGATGGCAAGGGTAAAATTTATGTGTGTGAGATAACGGGCACAGGAAAGCGAGTTGAAGCAACCATCATAGAGGTGTTAGAAGATCAGTCTGAACCAAGCCTTTCTCTGACGTTAGCAGTTAGTCCTACCAAAAGTGCCGACCGCATGGAATGGATGATGGAAAAGCTGGTTGAAATTGGCATTGCCAAAGTGGTATTCATCAAAACTGAAAAAGGCGAGCGGTCAAGAATCAACTTAAAAAGATTGGAAAAGAAGGCTGTTTCTGCATTAAAACAATCAGGGAATTTGTGGTTGCCAGTCATTGAAACAGAGGTGCGATTCAAAACCTACGTAGAAACAGAACAAGCCCAAAATAAATTTGTGGCACATTGCTTTGATAAGGTTAAAGCGCGAATAACCAAAGGCTTAGAAGGCAATACAGTGGCGGTAATGATTGGTCCGGAAGGAGATTTCTCTGAGGCTGAAGTTAATCAAGCAAATGCTGCGGGATTTGTTCCATTATCATTAGGTTTGCCTCGTTATCGTACTGAAACTGCCGCCGTAGTGGCAAGTACTTTATTAACCCATTTTAACGTTACCTTGGCATAGACATGAAACAACGATTTTTCTTTTTGGGATGTGTGCTTTTGGTGTTGTGTAGTTCATTTACACAAAGACACTCTTTTCAAATCGCGAAAGTGAAATATAGCGGTGGTGGAGATTGGTATGCAAACCGAACGGCATTGCCCAATTTGATTAAGTTTTGCAATACGTATTTGTCGACCAACATCGATCCACAAGACCAAGTGGTGGAGCTGTCTAGCACAGATTTATACAACTACCCCTTCATTTATTTAACCGGTCACGGCAACGTGGTTTTCTCCGATAAAGAAGCAGATAATTTACGTAAGTATTTGGAAGCCGGTGGCTTCTTGCACATCGACGATAACTATGGGTTAGAGAAATACATCCGACCTCAAATGAAGAAGGTGTTTCCAGAGTTAGAATTTGTTGAATTGCCATTTACTCACGCCATTTACAAACAGAAATATGAGTTCCCGAACGGACTGCCAAAGATCCATGAGCATGATGGCAAACCACCAAAAGGCTATGGATTGTTACATAAAGGTCGCGTCGTTTGTTTCTTTGACGTTGAATGTGATTTAGGGAATGGATGGGAAGATGCAGGCGTCTATAACGATTCGGAAGAAACCCGTCAGAAGGCCTTAAAAATGGGAGCCAATTTGGTTCAATATGCGCTAACAAACTAATGACTGATCAAAAGCGGTTATTGTTTGTGATTAACCCAATCTCGGGTGGAAAATCTAAATCACATGTTCCTGAGTTAATCAAACAGCATTTAGATCTTGAAGCTTTTTCTTACGACATATTTTGGTGGAAAGTAGTAGACGAACTGCCAAATGCACTGAACCGATTCGTTGAAGAAAGTGGATATGCTGTTGTAGCCATAGGCGGCGATGGAACCATCAATGCAGTAGCCAGTTGTTTGGTAAATACGCCTGTTCGATTAGCCCTCATACCACAAGGTAGCGGAAACGGTTTTGCCAGGGAGTTCAAAATATCTCGTTCTATTCCTAAAGCCCTGAAGCAATTAAATAAGGCTACAGAACAATCAGTAGATGTTGGAAAAATCAACGGGAAGGTATTCGTTAATGTAGCTGGTTGGGGTTTTGATGCCAAAGTGAGTTACTCCTTTGCCACTTTGTCTAAAAGAGGTTTGGTGTCGTATGTAAAGGCCATTAACAAAGATTTTGGTGGCGCCATCAATTTGCAATTTACAATCTACAGCGAAAAGGAAACCTTTACTAACGACGGTTTTTTATTGTCTATCGCCAATGGCCGACAATGGGGCAACAATTTCTACATCGCACCAAAAGCATCTTTTACAGATGGGTTTTTAGACGTGGTTTTCATCCGTAAACCTAAAATATATCAAATACCCATGTTGGTTTTTTGCCTGTATTTCAAATTGCCAGATAAATTGATAACCACAAAGAAGGTTCAAAACGTCACTATCGTGAGTGATAAACCATGTTATACCCATGTGGATGGAGAACCTATGGAGAAAGTGGGAGAGGTGAAGGTGGAAGTGTTGCCGGGAGCCTTGCAGTTGTTGGTGTAAGGAGGATTTAAGATGAAGTTGAAGTTGAAGTCGAAGTTGAAGTTGAATGTTATGGTGGAACGGCGGTTAGCGGTTAGCTATTAGCGGTTGGCCATTAGCGGTTAGCGATTAGCCATTATTAATTAGCCAAAAGCCAAAAGCCAACAGCGAAGCGCCCCAACACCCTAATCATGCTGAGCCCTCTTGGCGTCGATCCTCTGAATGACGAGCCCATTAAAAATTAAAAATTTAGAATTAAAAATTCCCTACGGAATCCACTTATCCTTCCCGAAGTCCGGTTTGCGTTTTTCAAGAAATGCATTTCTGCCTTCCTTGGCTTCGTCCGTCATGTATGCCAATCGTGTGGCTTCGCCTGCAAAGACTTGTTGTCCCACCATACCGTCGTCGGTTAAGTTCATGGCAAATTTCAACATCTTGATACTGGTTGGTGACTTTGCCAAAACTTCCTGAGCCCATTCGTAAGCCGTTGATTCCAATTCGTTGTGTGGGATAACAGCGTTTACCATACCCATGTCAAAGGCTTCTTGGGCATTGTAATTTCTGCCTAAGAAAAAGATTTCACGTGCCTTTTTTTGTCCGACCATTTTAGCCAAATACGCGGAGCCATAGCCACCGTCAAAACTGGTGACATCGGCGTCGGTTTGTTTGAAAATGGCGTGTTCTTTACTGGCTAGTGTCATGTCGCAAACTACGTGTAGACTATGTCCGCCACCCACAGCCCAGCCTGGTACAACGGCAATGACAACCTTAGGCATAAAACGTATGAGTCGCTGCACATCGAGAATATTCAAGCGGTGATAATTGTCCTCACCCACATAGCCTTGATGCCCGCGGGCTTTTTGATCTCCACCACTGCAAAACGAGTACACACCGTCTTTGGTGCTGGGTCCTTCCGCCGACAATAAAACAACGCCTATAGAAGTGTCTTCTTGTGCATTGTGAAAAGCGTCTAACAATTCACTTGTTGTCTTTGGTCGAAACGCATTCCGCACATTCGGACGGTTAAAGGCTATTCGTGCAACCCCATCACATTTTTTATAGGTAATGTCTTCGTATTCTTTGACTGTTTTCCAGTTGATGCTCATTTTCGAATTGTTTGGACAAAGGTATATGCAATTAATAATTAACGAATGCTACTGAACGATTTACAATAACGGATGAATAACTATTTTGAGTTGACATGTCTCCAATAGCTAAATGCCAAAAGCTAATAACCATTCTCAAATCAGAAATCTAAAATCAGAAATCTAAAATCAGAAATCTAAAATCATTTCAATATATCCTCCACATTCCCTTTGATCTTATGGCAAAGCTCGTCTAGTGGAAGGTCATTGTCGTCCATTCCAAACGGGTCTTCAATTTCTTCGGCTAAGAGTTCCATGCTCACCAATACATAGAAGATGAAAACTGAAATCAGAATGGTGCCATATTGAAACGTAGAGACGAATCCAATCGGCAGTGTAACCACATAAATGAAGATGAATTTTTTTAGGAAGATGCTATAGGAATAGGGCATAGGCGTATTCAAAATCCGCTCGCATGCACCAGTGATGTTTGAAAAATTGTTGAGGTTGGTGTCGATGGTTAAGTAATCGTTTTCTGAAATGGCATCTTCTTTTCGCATTTTTTGTAATCGCTCGTACATCCGTTGGGCAACAAAACTTGGCTTGTGCGAAGCCATTTTAAAGTCTCCATACGTGTCCTCATCCATAGTATGGTGAAGTTTTTCACCTTGCTTTCTCAAATGCCATTTGAGTACATGGACGTAGTCCACAATCGATCTTGTAAAAAAAGCCTTGTCCTCGTCACTTCCTTTCGAAACCGATATCTTAAGCGCCAAACTCCGTGTGTCGTTGACCAATTCTCCCCATTTCTTTCGACCTTCCCACCATCGATCGTAGGCCGTGTTTGTTCTAAAAACAAGCAACAGCGACAACACAAAACCAATCAAAGAATACACCGCAATCGCATCCTTGAAAATGTGTAAGTCTTCCATGTAGGTCAACTCGACATAGGTCAGGCCAAAGACAAACAACGATAAGATGATCATTTCTGGTAGAAGCACTCTTAGCGTATCACCTTTTGTAAACTTAAAGATATGTTGAAACCAAATTTTGGGGTTGTACTTAATCATGTCGGACAAAAATAGGATAAGCGATCAAAACCTGTAATGAAATGTGTAATTGGTCGTTATCTTTGGGCATGCTTCAAAAGCAGATACAGCTACTAACCTTATTCTTAATAGTCTCCACATGTGTGCAAGGACAAGAGACAGAACCGGTGTTTGCATTTAACAATCCGTTTTATGAGGATTGCCAGTTGGTGGATTTACAAACACACCTCTATATCAAGTCAAACGGCATAAAGTACTTAAGAAAAACGGCTAAAACTGGTAATGAAACGGATCGAGTAACGGAATATTTTTATAACGAACGAGCTGATTTAGACTCTGTTATTGATGTTTGCGGTCCAATTCAAAAAAAGCTTAGCATATACAAATACGATTCGCTCTTTAGGTTAACAATGAAAATAGATTCGTTTATTTCTAAGTCTGGATGGGATAGTGTCTACAGGAAGAATTGGACCTATAAGCCAAGCGGTGAAATATTACATATTCAAGAAGGTTGGTCTTATTTCGACCAACCCGGATTTAAAAGGTTTAAGTTTATGCCTCAGATAGTCTATGACACTATGATTGGCGATATGACGCGTTACGAGATGATCGGCCCACTATTAGACGTATATGGCAATGCATTACATGACGAAAACCCGAATTATTGGTGGCTTAGAGAAGGTGAACTCGTCCTGAAAGGCACGGACTCGCTATACACATCTTCTGAGTTCACTGATATAGGTGAGGAATTTGAATTACGTCAATTTTTATACAGGGGAGACAGCGCAACTTTAATGCGCATAAGTCGGTATGATGTTTTGATGCAAATCAAGGCGTGCAAGGTTTTTTATGAAAATGAATGGGTATTGCTTGAAGACCATAGGTATAATAACGTGACTGGTAGTGAATTGATGAAAACCATTTACAACCCAGTTACAGGCATTAAGTCAACAACAACATTTCTACGAGATCGAAGCAATGGTCGAATTGAAAAAGAACTTTCTCCAATCACCGTCGATTCAGAAAACGGAAAGTCACCTCGCGTTTATGTTACGGAAGTGACCTACTTTTATTCGAAGTAAAAATAATTTTAATGTGTTTTTTTTCAAAAGCGACATTGAGATCGTTTGATTTTTAGAAAGGCTAAAATCATCTTACTATCATAATCCGTCATTTTTGTTTTTTACTAGTAAAACAAGACTGCGCCTTGCAAGTCTCACAAAGTGAGAGTGTTAGGTAGTATTTTGTTGGATGGGAGACGCTAAATCTTCAAAGCGTCAATCACGTTTCAAAAAAAATCCTTGTTTTTATCGTTTACCTAGCCATTAATTTGCAGCATTGAAAAGAAGTAATTTACATACCGCAAAAACAAGCACCAAGCTTTTGGTTCGGAGATAATCTCTCATAAAGATATATTGAAATCCCGAGCTTAGTCTCGGGATTTTTTTTGCCTAAAAATTTAAGACAATGAAAACACGTATCCATATCCTATGTAATGCTAACCCAGGGGCAATGCCTTTGGTAATAAGATTTCATAAGGAACCGTAGACGTTAACAAAATATGTGTAAACGCCTGGTTTCTTGTGAGAAGCCAGGCGTTTTTTTTACCTGTCCATGCGATTTCATGCAATTTGAGTTTAATGCTAAGGTTGGTCAAAATAGACATTGTATTGAGTTTGTCGACTAAGAGAATTAAGTGTTGTGTGAAGCGAGCGCTGGCCCGCCAAAAATGCGGGGGCGGCGTTGGCCTGAGCGATGGCAGTCATATTTTTGGCTTGTCTTTTTTGGTTACTTTTTTTGACTAAGAAAAAAAGTGACTCGGGTTATAGGGCGGAAAGCCCTAAATGAAGAAAAGACTTGTCAGAAACATGACCTACGGGTTTGATCGCATAGAATCAGAAAGAGAAATGATTAAGATAAAAAATACATAACCGTTTATCGACTTAACATGGATGTTGTCGGTAGACACAACAGTTAAGAAAATGAACACGAATGAAATAAATTGGATAACCTCTTGTCTACCCGACAAGTTTGTATATCCCTATTTTAAAGATAAGTATGCCTTGGAATTGCTTCAACTGGCATTTCCCAACAAGGCCAAAATTACAGATGTAAAGCAATCAAAATTTGCCAGATTTTTAAACAAGAAATTGCTTAAAGACTTGTTGGCAAATTGCGGATCTGGCGAGGTGGATTTTAAGGAAGGAGACCAGACATGGACAACTGATACAAGCTTTCTTCGGTTGACTTTGTCGCAATGGGGTGACTTACAAAGATGGAAAAATGGAAACTATCATCAGGTAAGTCGACCTGAGCTCAACTTGGTTTTACAAGTCAACTTCGATAGTGCTCACGACCAACATTTTTACAAGACAATCGGAAAGGAAGACAGATTCTACTTTCGAAATACGCATCACCCTGAACATGAGAATTACAATACATTAGGTTGGCTGCGGTTGGATGTATACTTGGAGGCAGGTGAAGTACTGATTGAAGAAGTACAATCTGATTGGGTGAAAGAGGTTGCCCATTTTGAAAGAAACCTTAAGTCGAAACCTAAAGATCCAGAATGCATGTGCTTGGCATGTGACAAGCCTGGCGCATTGAGGTCGTATGTGAATCATTTTAAGACCTATAAAAAGCTTTGGGACGAAATGATTTTGAGTGCAGGGATTTGGTTCTTGGTAAAAGAGCTTGGTGTAAAAACAGTTTGGTATCACACGTTTGAAACGAGCAAACACTATAAAATGATGCCAGAGTATAGTTTACCTCCAAGGTCTGTGTACAGCAAATTGCCAGAGCGTTTTGGATTTGAAAAGGTGGATGAAACACCAAGTCTAATTGCAGAATGTAAGGCGCTAGGAAAGCTTGTTCGACGTGCGAAGGCACGAGGAATGAAGTTTTACAAATTAGAATTTTAAAAGAAGAAAAATGAAACAGAATAAAATAAAAGGAAATCAGTTGAAGAAACTGGGTTTGCACGACCCAAAGTTAATCAGCATGGTGTTGGAGATTTTTCGAAAATCGATGAAGTATGCTTCTAAGAATCAGAAGGTAAACAAGCTTCAAGCGGTTTTAGAAAACCTTGATATGTATAAAGAAGATGCGGTATTTGGGAATTTCGTAGCGGAATTCACGAATTCAAAAGTGGATATGACAAAGTCGTTAGAAGATCCAAAACCGTTTCGCATATACGGCGATGAGGAGATATCTGAACCGGCAAAACATCAAATGTATTCGGCCATGAAACTGCCGATTGCACTGGATGGAGCAATAATGCCTGACGCACATTATGGATACGGTTTGCCCATTGGTGGTGTTTTAGCCACCAACAACGCGGTCATACCATATGGTGTTGGTGTCGATATAGGGTGCAGAATGTGTTTGAGCATTTTTCGTGAAGGACCAGAAATGATTACGACTAGACGAGACGAATTGAAATCCGTTTTGTTGTCGAATACAAAGTTTGGTCTGAAGGAAAGATTCGAAAAACCCAATGATGCAGAGGTGTTGGATAGTCCGCTATTTGGTGAAATAAAGATGTTGAAAAGGCTTCAGATAAAGGCCTTTCAGCAACTAGGTTCGTCAGGCGGTGGGAATCACTTTGTGGAGTTTGGGGAAGTACATATCCCAGTAGATTCACAAGATCTTGGTGTAAAAGCAGGTAAGTATTTTGCCTTGTTATCACATTCTGGGTCACGTGGACTAGGGGCCAATATTGCAGTGCACTATACCAAGCTGGCAAAAGCACGATCGCACTTACCAAAAGGTGTTCAGCATTTGTCTTGGCTCGATTTAGACTCACAAGAAGGCATGGAATATTGGTTGGCGATGAACTTGGCAGGTGATTATGCTTCGGCTTGTCATCACGACATTCACAAGCGTATTAGCAAGGTGCTGAAACTTCAAGCAAAAGTCGTGGTAGAAAACCACCACAACTTTGCATGGAAAGAGCAACTAGCCGATGGTACAGAAGTGATTGTCCAACGAAAAGGGGCCACGCCAGCTGGCAAAGACGTGTTGGGAGTGATTCCAGGGTCCATGACTAAAAAGGGCTATATAGTTAAAGGTTTGGGGAATCCAGATTCTATTAACTCAGCCTCACATGGCGCTGGAAGAATGATGAGCCTTAGAGAAGCCAAGCAGTCGATTACACGGAGTGCAATGAACAAAGAATTGAAATTGCATGGAGTCGAGTTAATCGGAGGTGGTTTGGACGAATCACCGATGGCGTATAAGGACATCGATACTGTGATGGCACATCAAACTGATTTAGTGGAGGTTCTAGGAAGCTTCACACCAAAGATTGTCAGAATGGCAAATGAGTAATGGCATGAATTCAACTTGTAAGGAATTCATGCCGAATAATAACATGGCAAGAATTGCCTTAATAGTTTTAAAATGACATTATTTAATGAAACATATGTAGAAAAATTGTATTACAAATCAGACCAATTGATGTCTGAGGGCGAATACGCAGAAGCAAAAGAAGTATTGATTGAATTGTTGGGTGAAGATCCTACTTATGCATTGGCACACAACGCATTAGGTTGGTTGTACACCCACAAATTGTTGAACTACGAGAAAGCTGAAGTGCACTTGAAGTTGTCTATCAAGTATGGCAAGGGCGTTGTGGTTGCTTACACCAACTACGTGTCGTTGTTGTTAGAAACAAACAAATACACTGAGTTGAGAGCGTTTGTGGAAGCAAACATCGAAGTGCAAGGCATCGACAAAGCGTACTTTTTGGCAATGAAAGCGATCACCTACGAAGTGGAAACGAGATACGCCATGGCTTTGAAAACTTTGAAAGAAGCAAAGACATATGCGTTGAACGACGCTTTCATCCAAGCGATTGAAACCGACGTAGCTCGGGTGAATCGTAAAATGGGAAAGTTCGCAAAATTGATAGCTTTATTTTAACCAAATCCCACCTGCAACGGTGGGATTTTTTTGTTACATATTTCTTCTGTATTGTCCACCTACTTCAAACAACGATTCGGTAATCTGACCTAGGGAGCAATACTTACAAGCTTCCATTAAGGCGTCGAAAACGTTTCCATTACGTAGAGCAGTTTGTTGCACTTGTTTGATTTGTTCTGCAGCTTCGTCTTTGTACCGCGTTTGTAAATCCGTGAGTGTGTTGATTTGGAATTCTTTTTCTTCTGTTGTAGCTCGGATTACCTCTTTTGGCAAAATGGTAGGAGATCCTTTGCTACTCAGGAACGTATTAACCCCAATAATTGGAAATTCTCCAGTGTGTTTTAAGGTTTCGTAATACAGACTTTCTTCTTGAATCTTAGACCGCTGATACATGGTTTCCATCGCCCCAAGAACGCCTCCACGATCCGTGATTTTGTCAAATTCGGTTAATACCGCCTCTTCTACTAATTCAGTGAGTTCTTCAATGATGAAAGAACCTTGTAATGGGTTCTCATTTTTAGAAAGCCCCAATTCTCTATTGATAATAAGTTGAATCGCAACTGCACGTCGAACACTTTCTTCAGTAGGTGTCGTAATGGCCTCGTCATAAGCGTTGGTGTGTAAACTGTTACAGTTGTCGTAAATAGCGTATAAAGCCTGAAGTGTTGTTCTAATATCGTTGAAGTCAATTTCTTGTGCGTGTAAACTACGGCCACTGGTTTGAATGTGGTACTTCAACATTTGGCTTCGTTCATCAGCCCCATATTTTAACTTCATCGCCTTAGCCCAGATACGTCGTGCAACGCGACCAATAACCGCATATTCTGGGTCAATGCCGTTCGAAAAGAAAAACGATAGGTTTGGACCAAAGTCGTTGATATCCATGCCACGACTTAAGTAGTATTCTACATAGGTAAAACCATTTGCCAGCGTAAAGGCCAATTGCGAAATTGGATTAGCTCCAGCTTCAGCGATGTGGTAGCCTGAAATGGAAACAGAGTAGAAGTTCCGCACTTTATTTTGAATAAAGTAGTCTTGAACGTCTCCCATTAATCTCAGAGCAAATTCCGTTGAGAAAATGCAAGTGTTTTGCGCCTGATCTTCTTTTAATATGTCGGCTTGCACCGTGCCACGCACCTGACTTAAAGTGCTGGCTTTTATTTGGTTATATACGTCTTGAGGCAATACTTTGTCGCCGGTCAAGCCTAATAACATAAGACCTAAACCGTCGTTGCCTTCTGGCAAGTCCCCATTGTACTTCGGTTGTTTAGTGCCTTTGGCTGAGAAGTAGGCGTCAATCTTAGCGCGCACCTCTTTTTCCAACCCGTTTTCTTTAATGTATAATTCGCATTTCTGGTCGATGGCCGCATTCATAAAATATCCAAGCAACATTGGCGCTGGACCGTTAATCGTCATCGACACAGATGTCATTTGATGTGCCAGATTGAAACCCGAATACAGTTTCTTGGCATCATCTAAACAGCATATGCTCACACCCGCATTTCCAATTTTACCATAGATGTCTGGACGATAGTCCGGATCATTGCCATAAAGCGTTACAGAATCAAAGGCTGTACTGAGTCTTTTGGCGGGCATTTCACTACTTAAGTAATGAAATCGTTTGTTGGTTCTTTCTGGTCCACCTTCTCCGGCAAACATTCTTGTTGGGTCTTCACCTTGTCGTTTAAACGGGTAAATACCAGCAGTGTATGGGAATTTTCCTGGAACATTTTCTTGTAAGTTCCATTGCAATACATCGCCCCAGGCCTCATACTTAGGTAGGGAAACCTTGCTGATTTTTTGGTGAGAAAGCGACTCCGTTTTGGTTTCGACCTTGATCTCTTTATTTCGGACGAAGTACGAATAGATGTCGTTTGCGTACGCAGCTTTCACGTCTTCCCATTCGTCGAGTAGTACCTTTAGTTTTGGATCAAAATCCAAAGAAATGGTTGCGTATGTTTCTTCTAAATCTTTTATTAATCTGTCAGAATCAGTGACTTGCGACTCACGGATGGTGTCGATTGTTTTGCGTATGCTAAATAATTTTTGGGCTATTTCAGATTGTGACTTTGCCCATTTGTCGTAACCTCTGTTGCTTTCTGAAATTTCTGAGAGATAGCGAACGCGTTGCGGCGGGATGATGTAAATCTTTTCAGACTCTTCTACTTCTTCACCGTATGACGATGTAAATCCAGCAGAAGTCTTTTTGTTTATAGTATCGATGAGGGCGCCGTAGAGTGCGTTAACTCCAGGGTCGTTAAATTGACTGGCAATGGTGCCAAATACGGGCATGCTGTCAACTTCCTCTTCAAACAGTTTGTGGTTTCTTTGGAATTGTTTTTTAACGTCTCGTAATGCGTCTAAGGCTCCACGCTTGTCGAATTTGTTGATGGCAATCACATCAGCGAAATCCAACATGTCGATTTTCTCTAGTTGTGTAGCTGCACCGTATTCCGGAGTCATGACATATAAACTCAAATCACTGTGGTCGGTGATTTCTGTATCACTTTGTCCTATGCCTGAGGTTTCCAATACAATAAGGTCATAACCCGCTACTTTTAATATATCTTTTGCCGTGTCGATATGTGCCGATAGAGCCAAATTCGCTTGTCGTGTAGCGAGTGAGCGCATGTACACACGTTCATTCCGAATACTGTTCATGCGTATTCTGTCGCCTAACAATGCACCACCAGTTTTACGCTTACTTGGATCAACAGAAATAATGGCAATAGTCTTTTCTGGGAAGTCATGTAAGAATCTTCTTACCAGTTCATCCACTAAGCTACTCTTCCCGGCACCGCCAGTTCCAGTGATTCCCAAAACGGGAGTGGAGATTGTAGCAGCTTCTTTTTTTATACCGTTTAGTAAGTCCTTGTTTTCCTCCGGATAGTTTTCCGCCGCCGAAATCACGCGGGCGATCGACATTTTATTTTTATGCCTGAATGATTCCACTTCGCCATTAAGAGAATAACCTGTCGGGAAGTCGGATTGCTCAACTAAGTCGTTGATCATGCCTTGTAATCCCATAGACCTGCCGTCATCCGGATGATAGATTCTTGTTATGCCATACGACTGCAAGTCTTCAATCTCAGAAGGGAGGATGGTGCCACCGCCACCACCAAACAATTTGATGTGGCTAGCTCCTTTTTCTTTCAGTAAGTCGTACATGTATTTGAAGTACTCATTATGACCGCCTTGATAGCTAGTCATAGCAATGGCATTAGCATCTTCTTGTATTGCGGTGTTGACTACCTCTTCGGCACTTCTGTCGTGGCCAAGGTGTATCACTTCACAGCCTGTCGCTTGTATAATACGACGCATGACGTTAATGGCGGCATCATGACCGTCAAATAGTGAAGCTGCAGTTACAATACGAACTTTGTTTTTAGGAATATAAGGAGGCTGATTTTGCATAATTCAAATAGCGAGTTGCAAAGATATTCTTTTCAAAATTTAAGTAAAATAAAAGGCCGCCTAGTTAGGGCGGCCTTTAAGCTCGTAATTAGAGCATGGTAGTAATCAGTGGTTAGTTTTACTTGTCCCTCACGGGCTTAAGTGAGTAGTAGTACAAATAGTAAAAACAGAATTTTAAATAATTTTCAAGTAGTAAGTAATAAGTAGTGTAGTATTTATCAAATGTTTTAATTTCTTCGTTCATTTGAACAATTAACTAAAGGCAATCGGTGTGCCACAAAATGAAAAAAGTGATAAAAAAGTAAGTTAAACGGCATATAATCAAGTACTTATGTTGAAACGCTTTGGCTGATTGACGGTGTGCCAAAATTGGTCATATGATTCATAATGGGAATATATATTCAAAATGGGACAAGGAACGTTTGGTTTGAAGAAGAATCTAAAATTGTGTCTAACGAAAAAGGCCACCTTGTGGGTGGCCTTTTGCTCAAGAGTGAGCTGGTTAATAATAAAGTTAAGTTAATTTAAAAACGCGTTAGCGTTTCATTAAGTAGTAGAATCAGTAATTAATAACTTCAAGTAGTAAGTAATAAGTAGTGTAGTGTAGTATTTATCAAAAGTCTTAATTGGTGTCATCCGATGTGTTAAGTATATTCCAATAGGTGTGCCACAACAGATCATCTTGCTTGTTTTTGGTATTTAAAACACTGTAAAACAACATGTTATGTTGAAATATGACAAAAGTTTATAAATGAACATAAAATGGAAAATGTCTCATAATGGGAATAAAGTCCCAAATGTGTTCACAAATTGGTGTATTTATTGGTTTTCGCTATTCCATTTTTTTGCACCTTTGTCCGATGTACATAATCAAAGGGTTTATAGGCCTTATTGCTTTACTGCTTATAGCATTTTTATTTAGTTCACACAAAAAGTCTATTAACTGGAGACTGGTTCTTTCGGGAGTTGGAATGCAACTTTTGCTTGCGTTATTAATTTTTAAAGTCCCAGGATTCGATATGGTGTTTGAATGGTTGGCCGCAAGTTTTACCAAACTCTTGTCCTTTACAGATGAAGGTGCCCAATTTATATTTGGTACTTGGCCAGATACCGCACAGATATTTTCAGTTCAAAATGTAGACGGTACGTATAAACCTGTCGCACATACAATTGGTTATGTGTTTGCCTTTAAGGTTCTGCCAACGATTGTTTTCTTCTCTGCACTTACGTCTTTGTTATATTACTTAGGGATACTTCAAAAGATTGTATATGGATTTGCTTGGATACTTAGTAAAACCATGCGTCTATCTGGTGCTGAGAGCTTAGCAGCCGCAGCCAACGTGTTTGTTGGTCAGACAGAAGCACCCTTGGTCGTAAAGCCATACATCAAGGGCATGACTAAGTCCGAAATTCTTTGTTTGATGACGGGAGGAATGGCCACCATCGCTGGAGGCGTGTTCGCCGCGTTTATCGGTATGCTCGGAGGTGAGAGTGTAGAAATGCAACAAATGTTTGCCAAACACCTCTTAACCGCATCCGTTTTATCTGCGCCTGCGGCCATAGTTTTTTCTAAAATGCTGTTACCCGAAAAAGAGAAGGTAGACAAAGACCTAAATATTGATAAGTCTAAAATCGGTTCAGGACCCTTGGAAGCCATTTCCATTGGAACGACTGAAGGCATTAAGCTAGCAGTGAACGTAGGTGGAATGATTTTAGTTTTTCTAGCGTTTATAGCCATGATTAACTATTTCCTATCTGACGTCATTGGCGCCAATACTGGATTGAACGAATGGGTGCAAAACGTGAGTAATGGTACGTATTCTGAATTTAAGTTACAGATGATTTTAGGCTACCTATTCGCACCTATTGCTTGGATCATAGGTATTCCATGGGAAGACACAATCCTAGCTGGACAGTTGTTGGGAGAGAAAACAGTCATCAACGAATTTATCGCTTACATTTCTTTAGGAAGTATGAAGGACCAAGGGTTATTGGTACATACACGAACCATTGTGATCATGACGTACGCACTATGCGGTTTTTCAAATTTCGCATCAATAGGCATACAGATTGGAGGCATTGGGACTATAGCTCCGAATCAACGACCTACGTTAGCCAGACTTGGACTAAAAGCCCTATTAGGAGGAACCTTAGCTTGTTTAATGACCGCCGCAGTGGCAGGAATATTTTATGCATCATAATCCAAATCAAAACAGAGGATTTTTATACGGAGATGGTTTTTTTGAAACCATGCGGGTGGTTAATTTCACAATCCCTTTGTGGGATTTGCACATGGAAAGAGCCAAAAGAACGGCAGAATATCTTGAAATGGATTGGCTGACGGGTGCTGAAATTGAGGCATTACGAGTACAGATCGGATATGGTGTAGTGAGTGAATCCTCCATTCTACGCGTAGACTTTTACCGAGATGGAACTGGGACCTATGTACCAGATCAAAACAACATTAAAACCTCTTTTGACTTTCGTCCTGCTTACTTCCCAAATGCGTCATTTACACTGTATAAGCAAGAATTTGAAGCGGCTTTAAATCTACTGCCTGTAACACCAGCAGCTATTTATTCTAAAGTGCTAAAACCATGTAATACGATGTCAAACTGCAAAACAAGTTCGGCTTTGTGGTATGTGAAAGCAGGTCTGCACTTAAGAAGTGTGCCTCACATTGAAGATTTAATCTTATTGAATGAACACAATAGGGTGTGTGAAGGCCTTACAAGCAACGTATTAATTCAGAAAAACAAGAAATGGTACGGCGTTGCACAGGAAGAAGGACCTATAGAGGGGGTATATCAACGATTTTTGAGTGATTTAATCGAAATCAACTTTGGAACCATAACGACCCAACAGTTGCGAAATGCGGATTGTATTTTACTAACGAATGCGGCACTTGGTATTCGTAAGGTAGAACTAGTTGGCTAAGATTTCTGCCATTTTAATCAATTCTGGATTTACGTTTTTAGACTTACTAATAGCTACGTCAAAATCGGTCAAAACCACCTCACCTCCAACGATGCCTACAGCTTTAGATACTTCTCCATTTTGTAAGGCACGAACTGCTTCATACCCCAAATGACTCGCTAAAACTCTATCGCGTGCGGATGGGCTACCACCTCGTTGTATATGTCCTAAAATCGTCGTTCTTACATTTATATCAGAGAATTCTTGTTCAAGCTTTTGCTGAATGGCCAAGGCTCCACCTTGTTTGTCGCCTTCAGCTACCACAATAATCGAAAATGATTTTGTTCGTCTTGAATGATTTTTAAAATGGTCTATCAACTTGGCCATTTCACTATTCTCTTCTGGAATAAAAATGGCTTCTGCTCCCCCCGAAATGCCAACGGCCAAGGCAATAAAACCAGAATCACGGCCCATCACTTCTACCAAAAATACCCGATTGTGCGAACCTGCGGTATCTCGTATCTTGTCAATGGCGTTTACAGCTGTATTAATTGCTGTGTCGTACCCAATCGTGAAATCCGTACCAAATAAATCATTGTCGATAGTACCAGGCAAGCCGATTGTAGGTATCTTGTGCTCTTCAAATAATTTCAATGCACCTGTGTAACTGCCATTTCCACCTATACATACCAAACCATCGATATGACGGTGACGTAAATTATTTGCCGCTATAGATCTTCCCTCAGGCGTGAAGAATTCCTTGCACCGAGCAGTCTTTAGCATGGTACCACCATTTTGAATAATATTGGCAACCGACCTTGAATTTAATTCAATGAAATCATTGTCAATCATTCCTTGGTACCCTTCCTTGATTCCATACACTTCTATACCGTAGTACGAAGCCGTCCGAACCACAGCCCTGATTGCTGCGTTCATCCCAGGTGCGTCACCTCCAGAAGTAAATACGCCAATCCTTTTTATCTTCTTGTTCACAATGCAAAAGTGTAAAACAAAGGCCGATGAAACTTCATCGGCCTTTCAATCATTTATATAATAATCTTATTCGTCTTCAACCAATATTTCTAATGAAATAGTGTCGTCAACGCCAATTGAACTTACTTTAACCAAAGCAAATTTACCTGTAGCACTCACTGGATTAACAAAAATTACGTCACCAGACTTAATTTCTTGCCATTGAGTTGTAGCAGCACTACTAGTGAATTCAGCTAACAATTCTTTTGAATCAGTCATTGCGCTGAATTTCCCTACTGTAAGGTTAGTCATGCGAATTTTTGTTGCATTTCTAGCCGACCAATCAGAAGTTTTTAAGAATGCATTCACGTCGTCTGAACTAGGTGCTCCGAAGGATGAAGAACCATTGTCATCAACAACATAAATTAAATCCATCATCGCTGCTGAAGCACGAGCTGCAGATAATAAGTTAACCGACATATCAGTCATGTTTAAAGTTGATCCTACGTTAGAAGACTTTTGGTTTCCTAAAGTGATATCAATTTTACGAACCGCTTTTGGTAAAGCTGTTCTGTTGAAGGTAATCGACTTAGTAGTTGAGTTACCATCTTTGTCAGCAATTGTAAAGAACCAAGTTTCATTACCTGGCTTGTTTTCTACTGTGTTCATGAAATCAATAGTGAAAGTTTCTTTATTGATTGTAGTGTCACACAGAGTACAGTTTAAAGGAGAAACCTGAGTACCACCGTCATAACTAACAGTTACTACTAAAGTTTCAATTTTTGAATCATGCGAAGCTGTTAAACCAACTTTAAAATCTGATCCAGAAACGATGTCACCATCAGTAGATGTATATCCATCTCCTGCTAAGAAATTTAATTTAGGTTTTGTTGGTTCAGGATCTTCTGTTGTACAAGCTGTAAAAGTCAACGCGCTAACAGTAAGTAAGGCGATGAACATTTTGAATTTAATGTTTTTCATTATTTAATGTCTATAAGTTTTGCGCAAAGATACATTTCGCTCCAGAAAAATTTATGTAATTGCTCAAACTTACCATTTTATTACAAGTGTCATGGTTTTAAGCTGGATTGATTGGGTCATTATCGGCGCGTTTTTCGCGCTTTCCATCGGGATTAGTTTTAGGTATAAGAAATTGGGAGAATCGGGTCTAACCGGATTTTTCTTGGGTGGAAGAAATTTGCCGTGGTATTTGGCAGGTTTAAGCATGGTTGCCACCACTTTCGCAGCAGATACGCCTCTGGCCGTCACGGAGTTAGTGGCCCAAGGAGGCATTGCTAAAAACTGGCTTTGGTGGAATGCCTTGTCAGGAGGTTTGTTAACAACGATCTTTTTTACCAGACTCTGGAGGCGTTCGGGCGTTTTGACAGAAGTAGAGTTTATTGACATTCGATACAGCGGAAAAGCCTCTAAATTTTTACGAAGTTTTAAGTCTGTATACCTCGGTTTATTTATTAACGGAATGATCATCGCTTGGGTGAATCTCGCATTTATGGCTTTGGTTCAAGTATTTTTCGGAATTGAAGGATTCAAATTATACGCAATAACAGCCGGCGCAATGATCTTCGTTTTTGCTTATTCTTCGATTTCCGGACTGAAAGGAATTGCTGTTACTGACGCCGTGCAATTCATCATTGCCATTGTTGGTTGCATCATTCTGGCAGTTCTGGTTTTACAAAGTGATAAAGTGGGAGGCATTGCAGGTTTAAAAGCCAAACTACCGCCTTCAGCATTTGCCCTTTTTCCAAGTATAGGAGCAGAAGATGTTGCCTCTACCGGTGGTGTTTTACAAGTCGGTAAACAACTCACATTAACGTTAACCACCTTCCTAACTTACATTGGCGTATTGTGGTGGAGTAGTTGGTACCCTGGAGCAGAACCTGGGGGAGGTGGATACATCGCTCAGCGTATGATGGCAGCAAAAGATGAGAAAAATGCCGTCTTCGCGACTTTGTTTTTTCAAATAGCCCATTTCTGTTTACGACCTTGGCCTTGGATTATCGTTGCTCTCGCAGCCCTCGTATTGTATCCAGATTTATCTCCAGCGGATCAAAAGCTAGGCTATGTTATGGCGATGAAAGACTTTCTACCAACAGGCTTAAAAGGCATGTTGTTGGTAGCATTTCTTGGTGCCTACATGAGTACCATCTCAACGCAACTCAATTGGGGCGCAAGTTATTTGGTGAATGATTTGTACGTGCCACTTCGTAAAAAAACCAATAAAAACGAGGAAGTGGATATCGAGTCTTCAAAGCTTGTACAGGCTGGCAGAATAGGTACTTTCATCATAATGCTTTTTGGCATGTTTGTCACCACACAAATTACCACGATTACGAGTGTTTGGGAGTTCATTTTCCAATGCGGGAGTGGTCTCGGTCTGGTTTTGATATTACGATGGTATTGGCATAGAATTAATGTATGGAGTGAAATTACTGCCACAATTACACCTTTTTTGGCGTACGGGTACATTCAGTTTAGAAGATGGCTTTTTGAAACGGAGATGACTGTGATGACCAAACCGCTTGAAGAGTTAACCAAAGATATTTGGTATTATGACTTTGCAAACGGCGTGTTGTTCTCTGTTGGTGTTACTACTGTTGCTTGGCTAATCGTGACCTATCTCACCAAACCAACTGACAGAAATGTATTGGAAAAATTTTACGCCAAAGTCAAGCCAAGCGGCGTGTGGGGGAGTTATGGAACACCAGACAACTCAAACATGTATTGGCTTTTTGGGGCATGGGTAAGTGGTATTGCCATGGTGTATAGCGTACTGTTTTGTAGCGGTAAATTAATTTTCCAAGAATGGCAAGAAGCCTCGTGGTACGCTTTAATAGCCGTTGTCAGTTTTGAACTATTTAGGAGACTTGCTAAAAAAGGAAAACTCTTTCAGTAGCTTGGCACGACAATTGTCAACTGTTACCACTCAATAGCAAATAACATAATCTGACACATTGACAATGTTTGATAAATCAAAAGGCTTTTTTCACTTAGAAACGGAAGACGATATTGACAACCCCGGGTTTGTGACATTAATGTCGCAGGACGAGGAAAATGAAATGAACAAACAAGAGTTCCCCAATGAACTCCCAATTCTTCCTCTAAGAAATACGGTTCTTTTTCCAGGTGTAGTGTTTCCAATTACCTTAGGAAGAGACAAATCAATTAAGCTAATCAAGGATGCGTATAAGTCGACAAAAACAATCGGCGTAGTTTCGCAAAAGGACTCGAAAATTGAAGATCCATCAATCGACGATTTACACCATATAGGTACTGTCGCACAAATCGTTAAGATGATTCGTATGCCAGACGGCAATACAACTGCCATCATTCAAGGAAAGCGTAAGTTTCAAATAAAAGAAATTACCACTACTGAGCCTTATTTTAAGGCAAAAGTGGAAGCGGAACTAGAGAGTAAGTATAAATCCGACAAGAACTTTAAAGCATTGTTAAGTTCTGTAAAGGAGCTTGCGACCCAAATTGTTGAGTTGTCGCCAAACATACCAACTGAAGCAAACTTTGCTCTTAAAAACATTGACAGCCCAAACTTTCTGATCAACTTCATTGCATCTAACTTAAATGTCGACATCGACGAAAAGCAGGTGATTTTAGAGTACAACAACTTGCCACAAAAAGCTGAGCAAGTGTTGCAGCACCTAACCAAGGAGCTACAGATGTTGGAATTAAAAACGCATATCCAATCGAAGGTTAAAGTTGACTTGGATAAGCAACAACGGGAGTACTTCTTACACCAGCAAATCAGAGCCATTCAAGAAGAATTGGGCCAAGAGTCTCCAGATAAAGAAATTGAAAACCTACGTTTAAAAGGTCAAAACAAAAAGTGGCCTGAGGACGTGAAGAAGGTCTATTTTAAGGAGTTAGATAAACTGCAACGAACCAACCCAGCGGCACCTGATTATTCGGTGAGCCTAAATTACGTGGAATTACTATTGGAATTGCCTTGGGGAGAATACTCCAAAGACAACTTCAATCTAGAACGCGCAAAAAAGACGTTAGACTCCGATCATTTTGGTTTGGAGAAAGTGAAAGACCGTATTCTTGAATACCTAGCAGTTTTAAAACTGAAGGGTGATATGAAGGGCCCTATTTTGTGTCTTTATGGCCCTCCAGGAGTTGGTAAAACTTCTCTTGGGAAGTCTATTGCAAAAGCAGTTGGCCGAAAGTATGTACGTATGTCGCTTGGTGGTTTACACGATGAAGCTGAATTGAGGGGACATAGAAAGACGTACATAGGCGCCATGCCAGGACGTATTATCCAGTCACTTAAAAAAGCGCAAACGTCGAACCCCATTTTTGTCTTAGACGAAATTGATAAAATCGGCAATGATTTCAGAGGAGACCCTTCATCGGCTCTTTTGGAAATCTTAGATCCAGAACAAAACAATTCATTCCACGACAACTATGTTGATTTGGATTATGACTTGTCTAAAATCATGTTTGTGGCGACAGCTAACAGACTAGATACCATTCAACCGGCCTTACTGGACAGAATGGAAATAATTGAAATCAACGGCTATACGCAAGAAGAGAAAATTGAAATAGCTAAGAAGTACCTGGTGCCTAAGCAACGCCGTGAACACGGTCTTAAGTCTAGCCAATTTAAAATATCTGATGCGGTTCTTGGACAAGTTGTAGACGAATACACACGAGAAAGCGGAGTAAGAGGCTTGGAGAAAAAGATTGCGTCTTTGGCAAGATTTAGAGCGAAGCAGGTAGTTGGGAATGAAGAAGTGGAAGCTAAGGTCACCGCTAAGGATGTCTTAACAATATTAGGTAACCAACGTATCGAAAAAGAGCAATACCACAACAACGAAACTGCTGGAGTGGTTACAGGTTTGGCTTGGACATCGGTAGGAGGGGAGATTCTATTTGTAGAAAGCTCGTTAACCAAAGGCAAAGGGAAATTAACCTTAACAGGTCAATTGGGTGATGTGATGAAAGAGTCTGCGATCACTGCGCTAACATATCTCAAGGCAAACGCTGATTACTTAAACATTGACTATCGCATTTTTGATCAGTATGATTTTCATATCCATTTTCCTGCAGGTGCTGTACCAAAGGATGGACCATCCGCTGGGATAACTATCCTTACCTCGTTGGCAAGTATTCTGACCCAAAGAAAGGTTAAAACCCACGTGGCCATGACTGGTGAAATTACCTTAAGGGGGAAAGTATTGCCAGTAGGTGGAATTAAAGAAAAGATATTGGCAGCAAAACGAGCAGGTATTAAAGAAATCGTTTTGTCAGACATTAACCGTAAAGACATTAGCGATATCCCGCCTCATTATGTAAAGGACTTGAAATTCCATTATGTAAAAAACATGCTCAATGTATTAGATGTGGCATTGACAATGGATAAGGTAAAGGATGCAAAGACTTGGACGGTTGAATCAAAAGAGTCTTAAATAACAAAGATTTCATCAAACAAAAAGGGTCCGCCAACTGGCAGACCCTTTTTTTAATGTCTTTTTGCGTACGATTTATCTGTTCGCTGGTGCTGCATTTTGTTTCGTAAATGCATCCATGTCGAATAACAAGGTAAATCTTACTGTGTTTTGTAATGGGTGTTGCGTTTTTAATGGCATCAAATAAGAAATGTCCAATCCAAATACGTTGTAATGAATACCAGCACCAAGTGTTAGGTACTTACGTCCACCTTTTGTTTCAGCCTCATTGAAATATCCGGCTCTAATGGCAAAACTTTCATCGTACCAATATTCCATACCAATGTTTGTGATAAACTCCTTTAATTCTTCTTTAAGTCCACCTGGAGCATCTCCAAACGAAGAGAACATGCCCGAAATAGGAGGAGCATCAGAGGTTTCCCATCCAACAATTTGTCTAGAACCATCTGAGAAAACAGAATCTTGACCATTGCCACCTTGCAGATATACAGGTTGTGGTGTTGGCACCATTAACTTGTTAAAGTCCAATCCGAATCCAATTTTGTTGTGTTCGTCGATTTCAGTTTCCCAATATGTACCAATTCTTAAGTTGGTTGGGATAAAGTCTCTATTCGCATCGTTCGTATAGGTAATCTTAGATCCCATGTTGGTAATACTCATACCGATGGCATAGTTCCAATCTCTATCAGAAATTTTCATTTCATCCTTGTAGTATGCGCCTATATCACCTGCAACTGCTTGTCCAGGTTGGATGTTAGCACTCGTCGCACGTTGAGAAACCAAGCGACTATTGATATATCGGGTTGCAATCCCTAATGAGAATTGCTTTGATAGTTGTAATGAATAAGATAAATCCAAAGAGAATTCTTTTGGTTCATCGCTTCCTTGAGGGTTACCGAACTCATCGGTAAATTGAATGTTTCCTAGACTAAAGTAACGTAAAGATCCAGCAACCGTACCTCGTTTTTTATCTCCCACTTTGGCATACCCTGAAAGGTAGTAGAACCAGATATCAGGAACCAAACGCTTCAACCATGGAGCCGCTCCTAAAGAAATTCCGGCATCTTTTTCAATGAATGCCATTTTTCCTGGGTTCCAATGCAATCCATTGACGTCTGGAGTAGTTGCAACTCCAATATCACCCATTCCTGCTGCACGTGCATCAGGTGTAATGGTTAAAAAAGGAACCGCTGTGGTAATTGTATTCAGTTGTCCTAATAAATTTTGATCTGTTTGCAAACCACCTTGTGCAAAGGCCGTCTGAGTTGAAAATAGCAACACTGCAGCTGCTACGTACGATTTAACTATACTTGTTACTTTCACTGTGTTCGTTTTTAAATGAACGGTAAAGGCAAATTTATATTTTTATTTCGAGACCATCTATTTTAAGATGACCAATTTCTGAGTCACATCCGCCTTGTTTCCGTCCTCAGTTTTGACAGATAATTTGTATAAATATACACCTCTCGCCAGTTGATCACCAAACTCATCTTTCCCATTCCATTGAATGTCTTCAAAGTGGCTATTGGCGCTCACCAGACTTTGGTTGAATGTTTTAACAATGCGTCCTGTTGGGGTGATTATCTGAATCAATACATCCATTTGCTGACCAACCTTATTGTGGTCAAAATGAAATACTGTTGAGGTCGTAAATGGATTTGGAAAGTTGATAACATTATTCAATGCTAATTCCGTTTCTTCAGCTACTATGAATTCCGTTTCATCTTCAGAAACATTGTTGTATACATCCCACACGCGAATTTTTAACGTGTGTCGTCCAGGTTCAATGGCCTCCATGCGATATCTAATTTCTCCTTCTTGATAGGAGTCGAGCTTAGATTCATAAAAGTCGTTTAACACAATAATCTTTTCTTGTTCGGTTCCAGCATCAATGATGGCTGTTATGTCTCGTCCAATGCCATTGCCCACAGTGTTGATACCGTTTTCATCAAATACAGAGCATAATAATAAAGGAGTTGGGTGGGTAGTACCACCAAACACCCACGATTTGTCGTTAAGGTCTAATTCAATGTCTGGACCAACCTTATCGTCCGCGATATCTGTGATCGAACCACCTACCGTAAAAGCCGTATCATACCCATGCGCATCAATAACGCCGTTATCGGCGAAATAGGATATTTTACCCTTGCCGAACGTATAGGAAATGTCTTTTGGTACAACAAACTGAAAAGAGAATTCACCATTCGTAACGGTCACTTTACCGCGATACAACACACTGTTTTGTAATTGGAATGTGCGTGGATAGCTAGATTCATCATTGGATAAAGACTGGTAATTAAGGAACTTATCGAAAATGGTTGGATACACAAATCCGTTAAACCCAGTAGCTAATGCGCCATTCGGGTCACGTACTTCTCCTTTAATTTTTATTCGAGAAAACGCTTTGAACGTGTCGATGGAATGAACACTAACCAAGGAATCATTTATTTCTGTGGTAAACACTTGATATTTTGGAAACGCCAGTGTCATTGCTGGATCGCCCAATAGTGAGAAATTCCGTTGGTTCACTGCACGCTGCGTTTCATTTTTGGTATCTCTAAAAAAAACACCCAATGATTTAGGTCCACCTGACAAATTCACAATGTTTTGATCCCAGATTTGAATACTTAATCGCGTGTTAAGACTAATTTGAACCAATCGCATCGTGGTCACCAATCCTATTGCGCCACCTTTACTGTTAAACAGCATTAATTCACCTGGAGACTCTTGTGCTGGATCATCGAATCGACTTAGCTCGCAAGTGGCTGTTACCATTAATGCAAGCTTGTTATAATTGTCCCATGACCTTATTTCATCACGTGTAACAACGCGTTCGTGAGCCATACCGCTTGTGCCACCGTGTCCTAAATAATTAAAGACCAAGGTGCCTTTTTCTAAGGCTTTGGTCACAGCGATATTGACATCTGGATATTTCTCACCACTGCCAAAACTTTTCTGTTCGTAGGCGTCAAGGTAGATCTTATTAATATTAAAAACAGGCTCTTGACTTCGAACGAAATTTGACATGGTTTCTGAATCGTCGAGGTGAATAGCGCCGTCCTCATCATCGCCTAAGAAAGTCAATCGGTTTTGCCAATCTCCGAAAGAAGACGGGTCGTGATACCGCACAATTTTATCAACCATTATTTTGGCTAAAGCGTTGTTACTGCATGGAATACGCCCAATTCCGATGTCAAGATCTTCCGTAGCCAAGTTGATATCGTAATACCCTTCAGAGTCGTCTAATATGGCATAAAAATCATCAGACGAATATGAGTTCACAGGATCTGTGGTATTTCTACTTTGAAAAGTCGGGATGAAATTGGTATTGTCTTCAATCCTATTTTGGAAATCATAACTACCATCACCCATCAATAAAACATTTTCTAAGGGTTTGCCTGAGGACAAACCACGGGTGTAATGCATTCGGATGTATTCTCTGATGCCAACGGGATCTTGTTTTCCGCCTGAGAACTCATTGTAAATGTCGAATACGTTAGTAACTATGACTTTTTGATTGTAAATATTTCTATGTAAGTCTGCCAATCGCTCAGATTCCTCAAGGAAATCTGGATGTGTAATGATGATATAATCTATATCTGCTGCTTGGTGCAAATTCTGATTGGTTACATTACTTACATAAGTGGCGGTTAATTCACTTCCGTTTTTAAACAAAGCAAAATGAACTGCTGCACTATCTGTTGTCAGTATGGCATTACGCTTATTATTGTCAAGGAAGGTTTGCTGATTAGTCGTGTTAAAAAAGTCTGTAACATTCCAAATGGTATAATCACTTCCATCAAACGCATATTGAACACTTTGATAGTTCGCAGCTTCTTTGCTTCTCACGATGCTTTGATTAGCGTTTAACTGAAGTCCTACGGGAATAGCCAAAGTGTAATAATCAATCCAACCATTGCCTTCACCAGACGGTAAATTGTATGAATAGCTCAGTGACACACTGTTATTTAGAAGAGTGATGTTGCCAGTCTTATAGGCAATTCTTCCAAACGTGTCGTCATAGGCACCGTTCACTTGACCAAAGTACATGTTGTCCCATGATTGACCGTTCACCTTTAAATCGCATGTAGCGCTAGCGCCAATCGCCCTTCCAACGAAACGTTGTGTTAGTCGACCTGGAAGATTGGTCTTTACATTGGTGAAACTATGGTTGAAGGTTTTTGTTTTTTGAACGCGAAATTCATCACCATACCAATGTCTACCGCTTTGAATAAAGTTTACTTCGTCTTTTTCGTGATGAACCAACTCATAGTAATAATCTAAAGTAACATCTCCAGACGTCACTTCCTTAGCAGGACTGATGCCGATGGTTTTGGCGTTACTGCCGCCGTGTGTTAAAAAGATGTAACCGTTGTTTGTATATACGTTTTGTTGGTGATAATACTGACCATTTGAAAGCGTCCATGAATGTGCGAATTGCGCATAAAATCGAATAAAATCTTCTGGGTCGAATCGGTTGTTGTTGTTTTGATCGACAAGTTCAACGGCAATTTGTTCCAAGTCATCCGTGCGGTAATCTGGAATCGCTTCCGACAATGGCCCACCTTCAAAACAAAAAATCTTCACTGTTTTGGCGCTGACGTTGGCTACGTCGATACCAAGGTTTGCGATCTGAGTGCCTGTAATTTTATAAATACCTTCAGCTTCCACCTTAAACTTAAACCACTCTCCCTGACTTAACACACTTTGGGCTTTAAAGGTCGACGCTTTTTTATGCTGGAGTTTGGTTGGAGTTCTTTGTGTGAGTTGCGTAAAGTTAAACGATTCGAGAACGGAAATACGTCCGTTGGGTAACACAACTGCTGGGACAAATTCGATGTTTAATATAGGCTTGCCTTGTTGATAGGTGACAAATTGTTTGATTTCAATTCTTGATGTTAATTCCTTGGCAATTGATTCATCTTCAATGGTTTGAAGTGCATATTTTAAATTTGATAAGCCAACATGCTGTTCACTGCTTGTAAGTGGAATTCGTTCAAAATAAATAGGTAGGTTGGTTCCGTTCACTTGATTGTAATAGCAACGAGCAAACGATAAGCTGGTTTGAGATTTTTCTTTGGCGGGATGCAACGAAAAATTCCAATCGAGTGTCCTACTACCAGTGATGCCTTGTTGAGCATGGGATGTGCCCACAACAATGGTAAGTATGACAAACAAAACGACTTTAATTGTTTTCATTCAAAATGGGTTTAGACAATTGAGGTTTACGACACACAATGTTAAGATGATAAACAAGAAAGCCCCGAAATTATTGTTGATTTTTAGTAATATTTTGAACATCAAAATGATTAGGGCATTGGTTAGCATCGCCATCAACCCAAAAAATAGACCTATGAAAACCAGCTTACTTAATCAACTTGTTACCGCATGTGTAATTGGATTATTAATGATTTTAATGCCTACAATGAGCGAGGCACAAGATCCAGAATTTAGCCAAATTTATGCGGCGTCAGTGTATACAAACCCAGCATTGGCTGGCACCGGGAGGTGCAATCTGTCAGGCGGGGGCGGTCGAGCAGCGGTGAATTATAGAAACCAATGGCCAAGTTTGCCTGGTTCATTTGTGACCACAGCCTTTACGTACGACCAACACTTTAGTCGTATAGGAGGGGGAATTGGTTTAATAGCGATGAATGATGTTGCAGGGGAAGGACTTTTGACATCGAACTCGTTGAGTGCGATATATTCTTACCTACTTGTATTAGGTCAGAAACTACACATGCGATTTGGCTTAGAAGCTCAGGTAATTCAGCGAGGAATTGATTTTTCAAAACTCAGATGGGAAGATCAAATAAGTGCAACAAGAGGTTTTGTTTTGCCAACTTCGGAATCACCAATCACACACAAGATTACTTCTCCCAATTTTAGTACTGGTTGGGTCGTGTACACTGAGAATTTCTATGCAGGAGTTGCCGTACATAATTTAATTGAACCTACTCAATCCTTTTATGGATCGGAGGCAAGCTTACCTCGCAGATATACAGCACACATTGGTTCAGTCATTCCACTTGACAAACGCCGGCATAGTGAAAACAGTTTTAATCCGAATGCATTGTTTATGGTGCAAGGACAATTTACACAGTTAAACGCTGGTTTTCATATAGATAGAGGTCCATTGGTGACAGGAGTTCGATACCGTCAGACCTTTGGAGAGTCAGTGAATTCTGATGCATTAATCTTATTGGTTGGGTTTAAAAAGGATAAATTTAAATTTGGTTATAGTTACGATCTAACGGTTGATTCAAAACGAGGCGCCGCAAAAGGATCGCATGAAATAAGCACTACAATTGAATGGTGTGGTAAACGACCTAAGAAAATTTATAAGCCATTAATTTGTCCTACCAGTTTTTAATTTTGGTGAATTGATTAGGCAAAGTGGCAAAAGGTAAAAACAGAAAACAATGATACATAGGCAATAAACAGCCTAAAATATTGTTTAATTTTTAATATTATTTTGCTTGGAATATTGAAAGAGGCTATCTTTACAAGATATTTTGCAACCAAAAGCGTTAAAGTAGATTTAAAAGAACAAGATGATAAAAAGAATACTTCTCAGTGCATTGGCAGTCGGACTCCTATTTGGATTGGGTCATGACGATGCATCTGGTCAGGATCCAGAATTCTCTCAGTTTTATGCAACACCCATTTATACCAATCCAGCGATGGCTGGAACAGGTCAGTGTCAAAGAGGTGGTGGCGGTGGTAGAGCTGTAATCAATTACAGAAACCAGTGGCCAAGTTTACCAGGTACGTTTGTAACAACAGCATTTTCTTATGACCAGCATTTTGATAAAATAAATGGTGGTTTGGGTTTAATGGCTGTGAGAGATGTTGCTGGTGAAGGATTATTAACAACTACTCAATTAAGCGCGATTTATTCATATCAATTGGTTGTCACTCGAAAATTATTCATGCGTTTCGGACTGGAAGGTCAGGTGATGCAGCGTGGTTTAGATTGGTCTAAGTTGAGATGGGAAGATCAAATTGACGCAACAAGAGGTTTTGTTAACGCTACTTCTGAGCCTATTCCTCCTGCAAAAATCACAACACCTAACTTTAGCACTGGTTGGTTGATTTATACAGAAAACTTTTATGGTGGTGTTGCCGTTCACAATTTAATTGAACCAGTACAATCATTTTATGGTGATCCAGAAGCTAAGTTGCCACGTAGATATACGGCGCATTTAGGTTCTGTAATTCCTTTAGACAAGAGAAGAAACCCTAATAGCACGTTTAGTCCTAACGCATTATTTATGATGCAAGGGCAGTTTACTCAATTAAATGTTGGGTTCTACTTAAACAGAGGGCCTTTAGTTTCAGGACTTTGGTTCAGACAGACTTTAGGAGAAGTGAAAAACTCAGATGCCTTAATGTTATTGGTAGGATTTAGAAAAGACAAATTCAAATTTGGTTATAGTTTTGATTTAACGGTGGATTCAAAGAAAGCTGCAGCTCGTGGTTCTCATGAAATCAGTACAGCGATCGAATGGTGTCCTAGAAGACCTATGATCAAACACAAACCACTTCATTGCCCTGATTTTTAATCAAATAATAGAAAATTAAACAATAATTCGGTAGAATTGCAGTTTAGTAGAAAGACGATATTTTCGAAAAAATATGAAACGAAATAACTTAGTTTTTTTATTTGCGTGTAGTTTGATCATATTTCAAACGGCTTGTAAAAAGGAAAAATCATCCATCACTGGATGGAATTATAACGATGCCAAATGGGGCGGATTCGAGACCTACGACTATGCAGGGCAAGAAACTGGACCAGGTTTGGTGTATGTAAAAGGTGGTCAATTCACCATGGGTTCGTCTGAGCAAGACGTGCTTTACGACAGAAACAATTTCGAGCGTAAAGTGACTGTTGCTTCTTTCTATATGGACGAAACTGAAATCAGTAACTTACATTATTTAGAATACCTGTATTGGTTGAAGCGCATTTTTGCGGATTTACCAGAGGTATATGAAACGGCATTGCCTGATACCAACTGTTGGAGAGACAAGTTGGCATACAACGAGCCTTACGTGGATTACTATCTGCGACACCCAGCGTACAAAAATTACCCAGTAGTTGGGGTAAGTTGGTTGCAAGCAACTGAGTTTGCTAAGTGGAGAACAGATCGTGTAAATGAAATGATTCTTATTCGTGAAGGCATTCTTGAGCCAGATATCAACCAAATGAACGAAGAAAACTTCAATACCGGCGCGTATTTAGTTGGTCAGTTCCAAGGTATGGATGGCAAGCACTTGGTGAAAGATATCAATGTGAAGAAAGGAACACGTAACGTGAAAATGGAAGACGGTATTTTCTTACCAGATTATCGACTACCAACTGAAGCAGAATGGGAATATGCAGCGACTGCAAACATTGGTTCTTCTCTTTATGAAAACGTAAACGACAAAAAGATTTACTCTTGGGGTGGACTAACAGTTCGAAACCAAAACGGTAAAGAAAAAGATAGAGGTTTGATTAACGCAAACTTCAAGCGAGGAAAAGGTGACCAGGGTGGTATTGCGAAATGGTTAAACGATGGAGCCTTAATCACAACTGAAGTGGTTGCTTACTGGCCAAACGATTACGGCTTATACAATATGAGTGGTAACGTGAGTGAGTGGGTAATGGACGTTTATCGTGCATTGTCACTTGATGACAATACAGACTTCAATCCTTATAGAGGTAATGAGTTCGACAAACCTAAATTAGATCAGTGGGGTGTTATCGACTTGAAAGACAGTTTAGGACGTATCGTATACGAAGACGTTGAAACTGTTGATGTTCAAGAAAGACGTAACTACCAGAAAGCGGATAACATTGGTTACCTTGATGAAGAAGTATACAACGGCGATAACCAAATGTACGAATACGGTGTATCTTCATTGGTGAACGACCAAGCACACGTGTACAAAGGAGCATCATGGAACGATAGAGGATACTGGATGTCTCCAGGAACACGTCGTTTCTTAGATCAAAGACAATCATTATCAACCCTAGGGTTTAGATGCGCAATGCACAGAGTAGGCGCACCTTGATAAAACTTTAAGACATAAAAAAAGGGCCTTGCAATCGCAAAGCCCTTTTTTATTGGTATGAATTTCTTAGCAATAGGCTTGGTAAGCTGCTTGAAGGTTAGTCGCAATCATTTCAGCTGATCTTCCTTCGATGTGGTGACGTTCAACCATGTGTACCAATTCACCGTCTTTAAACAAGGCGATAGATGGTGACGATGGAGGATAAGGAACCATAGCCCCTCTAGCAGTATCAGTCGCTTCTTTATCTTGCCCAGCAAACACAGTGTACAAGTTATTTGGCTTTTTATCACCAGTTAAGGAATGCACAACACCTGGTCGAGCGGTTCCGGCTGCACAGCCACATACAGAGTTTACAACAACTAAGGTCGTTCCCTTCGCGTTGGTCAATGCCTCATTTACTTCAGCGGCAGACTTAAGCTCGGTGAAACCATTACTTGTCAATTCCGACCGCATTGGTCTTACTAATTCTTCTGGGTACATATGTATTTTTTACTTTTTGCAAATATTATTACTTACTAAAAACAAACCGCAATTCGAATTGTTTTTATAAGCATATTAAAATGTTAGTTTTGCACTAAATTTCGACAACACAAATATGACTACGTTGACAACAACAAATTACAAAGTAAAAGACATCAACCTCGCCGATTGGGGAAGAAAAGAAATGAACTTAGCCGAAGCAGAAATGCCAGGACTAATGTCTCTTAGAGAAGAGTTTGGTGATTCACAACCTCTTGCAGGTGCTCGTATCGCTGGATGTTTACACATGACAATTCAGACTGCGGTTTTAATTGAAACATTAACTGCTTTAGGTGCTGAGGTTACTTGGTCATCTTGTAATATCTTCTCAACTCAAGATCAAGCAGCTGCTGCAATCGCGGCTACTGGTGTACCAGTATTTGCTTGGAAAGGAATGAACGAAGAGGAATTTGATTGGTGTATAGAGCAAACGTTGACAGCGTTTGAAGGTGGTAAGTCTTTAAATATGATTCTTGACGACGGTGGTGATTTAACCAACATGGTTTTAGATCGTTTTCCTGAAATGGTTCCTAATATCAAAGGAATTTCAGAAGAAACTACCACAGGTGTATTGAGGTTATACGACCGTGTAAAGGCAGGTACTTTACCAATGCCAGCAATCAACATCAATGATTCTGTTACCAAATCTAAATTTGACAACAAATACGGTTGTAGAGAGTCTGCAGTTGATGCAATTAGAAGAGCAACAGATATTATGATGGCCGGTAAAGTAGCGGTTGTTGCAGGATATGGTGATGTTGGAAAAGGTACAGCACTTTCTTTAAGAGGTGCAGGTGCACGAGTTATCGTTACTGAAATCGATCCAATTTGTGCGTTACAAGCAGCAATGGACGGTTTTGAAGTAAAGAAAATGGAAACAGCTATCCCAAGAGCGGATATCGTTGTGACTGCCACTGGAAACAAAGACATCGTAACTGGTGCGCATTTCAAAATGGTAAAAGACAAAGCCATCGTTTGTAACATTGGTCACTTCGACAATGAAATCGATATGGCATGGATGGAAAAGAACCATGGTGCATCAAAATATGAAGTGAAGCCACAAGTAGACGTATATAATGTTGACGGAAACGAAATCATCATTTTGGCTCAAGGTCGTTTAGTGAACTTAGGTTGTGCTACTGGCCACCCTTCGTTTGTAATGTCGAACAGTTTCACCAACCAAACGTTGGCACAAATGGAGCTTTGGGCAAACGCTAGCAACTACGAAAACGATGTATATACTCTTCCAAAGCACTTGGACGAAAAAGTAGCACGTTTACACCTTGCAAAAATTGGTGTTGAACTTGAAGAATTAACTTCTGATCAGGCTAAATATATTGGCGTGAACCCAGAAGGTCCATACAAATCAGACATGTACAGATACTAATTGAATCTTTTAAAATATCAATCCCTCAAGAACATTGTTTTTTGAGGGATTTTTTTTGAGCTATATCGACACAATGAGAAAAAGAAAATCATTAGCACTTACGTTTGCATATGGGATTTGAAAAGTGGATTGGAGCAGGGATAGGATGGGCCCTTGGTGGACCAATCGGAGGATTGATAGGATTCACGCTTGGAAGCTGGCTAGGTTCCGATAACCAGCCTAAAAGACTGCAAGACGGTGGCGGTCAATTCAACCACCGACGACGCGTGACCACGGAGTTTGATTTCAAAGCGTCGCTTTTGGTATTAACAGCTGCCGTAATGAAGGCAGATGGGAAGATTTTGAAGTCGGAGTTGGACTACGTCAAGGCTTTCTTTAAGCAAAACTTTGGTGTGGATCAAACAAAGCGCGACATGTTAATGCTTCGCGATTTATTAAAGAAAGACATTCCTTTAAATTCAGTACTTAACCAGGTACGGTATGCGATGCCTATTGCCAACCGAAGGCAGTTATTCTATTACCTAGTGGGCATTGCAACAGCGGATAACGATGTAGACGATAAGGAAAAGCAGGTGTTGTATCAGATTGCCAATCACTTAGGCTTGTCTGTCCAAGAGTTTAATTCGGCTTTTGCAAGCTACCAACCGGTTTCAAAAGTGTCGCCATATGTATTGCTTGAAATCGATGAAAAAGCAACGGACGAAGAAGTTAAAAAGGCCTATAGACGATTAGCAAGAAAATACCATCCAGACAGAGTCGCAAACTTGGGTCCTGCACAAGTTGAAGTGGCAGAAACACACTTCAAAAAGATGAAAGAGGCGTACGAAGAAGTGAAGAAAATGCGAGGAATGCGGTAACTACCCGTTCCAGTTGGCAGGGTCTTTCCGCCAAGCACTTAAAGCCGGAAGCTCGTTTTCAGTAATAATGCCTTCTGTCATCGCCTGTTTTAGTAAGTCATTATAACCACCAAGCGAGTAATGCTTGCAATCAGCGGCGGCAAAATTGTCAGATGCGATTTGGAAACTATACGTGAAGATTGAAATCAATCCTTCTACTTGGTATCCATTTTCTCTTAAATACTCGACCACTTTTATACTGCTTCCTCCAGTAGAAATAAGGTCTTCCACCAAAACAACTTTGTCGTTCTTGTCTAACCGACCTTCTAACTGGTTTTTCATACCGTGTTCTTTTGGCTTTGGACGACAATATGAGTACGGCATTTCTAATTCGTCGGCGACCAACCCACCAATAGCGATTCCCGCAGTTGCAACACCACACAAAGCGGTAGCTTGAGGAAATTCTGATCGAATGGCAGCTGCCATTTGATGTTTAATAAAACTCCGAATTTCAGGATAAGACAAGGTGACGCGGTTGTCGCAATAAATCGGACTATTCCAACCACTTGACCATTTAAATGGCTGTTTCGGTTGTAATTTTACCGCTTTTATTTTCAACAAAAATTCGGCTAATTTGACGGACGTATTTGACTCAGAAAGCATGGGACAAAAGTATAAAATATTCTATCGGAGACATCACTTTGTTTTTGACCATAATGAGTTAGATCAGAACCCATGTGTCGTCGTGAATCAACTTAGTAAGGAGTTGATTAAGGCGCTACTCAACTATTTAAAGGACTGCAAAACAACCCAAGTAATTCAAGTGGTTGAAGAAAATGGGTTTGACCATTTCCTTGAGTGCTTTAGGATAATACATGCAGCTGGTGGAGCAGTGTTCAACCCAGAGGGAAATATGTTACTCATGAAGCGTAAAGGTTTGTGGGATATGCCAAAGGGGAAGTTGGATCAAGGCGAATCTATCGTCAACGCCGCGGTTAGGGAGGTGGAAGAAGAATGTCATGTCTTTGATATCGACGTGAAACGCAAAATTGGCTTAACATACCATCTGTATTTTGAGAAAAAGTGGTTGTTAAAAGAAACCCATTGGTATCATATGGTAAGCCAAACTTGGGAAGAAGCTAAGCCTCAGATTGAGGAGGAAATAGAGGAAATCATGTGGGTAGATCCAGAGGAGCTAGATATTGAGCAATTAGACACTTACAACAACATCAAACATGTTATTCGCCAATTGTAACAGCTTCAGGGAGGTAAGAGGCATAATCACCACCGTGTAAGATAAGATCACGAATCACTGTCGAGCTAACGGCCGTATACTTTTGTTCGCTTAAAACGAAAACACTTTGAACAGTGGGAGCGAGGTCGGCATTGACCATTGCAATTTGTTTTTCGTACTCGAAGTCACCAATCGTTCTTAAGCCTCGTAAGATGTATTGTGCACCAACTTCTTTGCAAAAATGGATGGTTAAACCTGAATAATGTTTTACAACGACACGTGGTTCATTTTTGAAAACATCTTCAATCCATTGAATCCGTGTGGCGAGATCAAACATCGTTTTCTTACTCGCATTTTCTCCAACGGCAATGACAACCTTGTCAAACAAATTGAGCCCTTTTTGAACGATGTCCAAATGACCGTTTGTGAATGGATCGAATGTTCCCGGAAATAAAGCCGTTTTCATGAATCCAAAGATACATCAAATTGAAACATACTGAAGACCGATTGCCCGTAGGTACGTGACTCAACTAAAAATGGATTGTTCCACTGCAGTTTAGACTCATGCTCTACAATGAGTAGGCCTCCAGGTTTTAAAAGCTTTCGGTCCTGAATGATTTCAGGTAAACTGGTAATTGTTGGTAAGTGATAAGGTGGGTCCGCGAAGATGATGTCAAATGCTGTGTCGCACCTTTTAAGGTAGCCAAACACATCCGATGATGTGAAGTGTACTTCACTGATTCCTTTGTCGTTAGCAAAGGTTTGTGCCTGTTTTGATACCCGTTTGTTTTTCTCAACGGATATTACGCTGGGACAACCCCGAGAGGCAAATTCGAAACCAACATTGCCACTTCCTGCAAATAAATCCAAAACAGAAATGTCTGTAAAATCGTAACGGTGGATTAATATGCTAAACAAGGCTTCTTTGGCCCGGTCTGTGGTTGGACGAATGTCGCCACCTTTAGGTAGGGGAATGGTAAGGCCTTTATATTGACCAGCGATTATCCGCATGCAATCGATGTGGTCATGGCTGAAGAGATACCTTCAGGCAATTCAACTTCAATAATGTGCTTGATATAGTTTTCAAACAACGATTTAATGTCTTCAAAGCGATCCAGTTTTGCACCGTCTATCCAATACAAACTCAGTACTTCGATGTCTAAATCGAGTTGTTCAATGGCTAACATGACAAAGTAAAAAACGTCGTTCAGTTCTTTTATGTCGTATTGATTGATTAATCGAATTCCGTCAGCGTCCTTAACAATCATAAGGCAATGCGATTCGTTACGGTCAATTACCACATAGTTTCCAGTGGGTTTAACATCAGATTGAACGTACTTAAATAGGGATTCAATTTCATGCCTATAAACGAGGTTCGGGAATCGTTTCTTTAAAACGGTTAACAAAGTATTGTCGATGGCGTATGCAACTGAAATATCAGCATTTAACGAGCCATTCAAAAGTTTGTCTGAAGGTCTTAAGGTGTAACTGGTTAAGTATAGTTTCTTTTGATCACTGGTATTGGTAAACATGGATGGATAGCATAGAAAATGGCTTCCAACCCAAGTTAAACTTACGCTACTAAATATTTCGTTGATGGGAGAAACGGTGGACAATACTTGCTCCAACATCGCGCTGTCTGTTACTGCCGTTTTGCCGGCGAGTAGTTTCTCAAGAGCATTATTTGTAATGGAATATTCTAATTCGTCACTACCCAATACTAAGAAAAGTCGGTTGCGAATTGAATGAGAATAATCAGTAGACAAGGTGTTTACTTCCAGTTTCCAGTATAAGATGCCTCTGAAATAGAGCCAACTTGAAGTGCTTTTTTAGGGTGGTTTGGGTTACGTCTCTGACGATCAAATGGCCATGGGTCTGTCACTTGAAACACAGGAACTTCCACGTTACCTTGAATCACTCGGCTAGCTAATAAAATAAATTTAGCAGTATCTGCTGGTGGAACAAAGGCTATTGAATCGACAGCAAAGTTTTTAAACATACTGTCAAGAATACTCACTTTCTTTACTTGTCTTGTGTATACAGAGGTAGAGTCATCTTTATCACCATATTCAACAACTATCTGGATGTTTCCAGTTTTGATGAAGTTTATTAGCGTGTCGTAGTCACTAGTGAATTCACCTCTTTGGTCTTTGTATATCAATTCAGCTTCTCGAATTTTCTCAAGCTTAGTAATGACCATGTCTTCTACTCGATCTACTTCTGCACGATATTCTATTTCACCTTTTACTGATCGGTACAACAGATAAGCAAAAAGACATGCCAATAGAAAGAAAATTACTTTTAAAATATTGTTAACCATTTTTATTTATGACTTACGGCAATATTAACGATTTCAAATATATAAATTATACTGTGTGTATGATGGATTTATCAAGCTTCACTACCAATTTACCAACGGTTATTTAGCATACCTATTACCTACCCACACAAAACGTTTGTTCACATACTCTGGATTGGTAAAACTTGCATTTCCAGCTGGGTTACCACCAGTAACGTGAAAATCACTAAAAGCTGCATGTTGGTTGACAAAGGCAGCACCACCAAAGTTGAAAGATACAGGTGTAAACGCCGCATTCATCGTTGATTCGATTTCACGCATCATCGCCTCATCTGTACAATAGGCTAAACAAGTCAGTGCACCTTTTGAACGCGCCATTTCTGCCGCAATCTGTAAAGAATGATTTCTATCCTTGGTTTTAACGATAAAGACGATAGGCCCAAAACACTCGTGACCATACGCCTCAACATTGTTATAATCCGTCACAACGACACGCGGAGTGAAGATACGTGCGTTCTCAAATTCTGGATTTGAAATTTCTTGTCCGCCTAGAGCCAATTCCCCACCAAAGTTTCCACCATCGGTGATACGCTTAATTGTATTGTCGTTTTGAATACCGCCTAAAGTGCCAGCTCCCATTTTTGGGTGGTTGACTAAGCCTTCAACACTTTTTGTAATGTGCATGACTACCTCGTCGAATGATACATGACCCTCGGCCGTGTCGATGCCACTTTCAGGAACGTACACGTTTTGAGGAGCAGTACACATTTGTCCTGAGTACAAGGACGCAGAGAACCCAATATTTTGAGCAACTCCTTTAATATCCTTTGGTGAGTCGATGATCACGCTGTTAACACCCGCTTTTTCAGTAAAAGTGATTTTGTTCAACGATTCGATGTAATCGCCAAAGACGTTGCCGCCAGTATAATCTACAAGCGTGATGTCTTTATGCTCAGCCAATTGTTTTGTAATAGGTTTGCTTAACGTATCCACTGCCAATTGAATGATGTTTGGATCCAGATTGTTTTCGGTCAAAACATTTCTCAATTCAGCAATAACAATGGCGATAGGTAATATAGCCTTAGGGTGAGGCTTAACGATGACCGGATTTCCTGTAACCAAACTCGCATACATGCCAGGCACTGTATTCCATGTTGGGAAGGTTGAACAGCCAATCACCAAACCAATACCTCTTGGTTGTGCTTTCCATGTTTTATGTAATTCCAAGTCGAACTTGCCCATTGGTTTTACCCAATTGACTTCAGAAGGGAATCGGTTAATTTCATGATAACCCATGGCAACCGCTTCTAACGCACGATCATTGGCATGAGGTCCTGATGCCTGAAACGCCATCATAAAACTTTGCCCTGTGGTGTGCATAGTTGCATAAGCAATATCGAAATAACGTTTAGCTACGCGGTCTAATGACTCTATTAAGATTGCAGCGCGTTCACCAACCGAAACGTCTTTCCAAGTTTTGGCAGCTTGCGCATTGTGAATGAGTTGATCCAACGATAATGTTGGATAGGTAACACCGATTCCAGTTTGGAAATACGGAGATACTTCCTCTCCAATCCAATCTGAAGACTCAACGTGTAACTCTTTGAACTCTTGATTCATGCTTTTTGCAAACCAATCTTTACCAGCATCATTTGCCTCCTCTGGGTATGCCCTTGGATGTTCAGGATACGGTGTGTAATAGGTTCTTGTATGAAGCGCAGAAACAGCTTCGTTTAATAAATCGGCATGTTTTTCAAATAAACTCATTGCAGTTGTCATAGCCGGCAAATTTACATAAATACACGCTTTTTCAGCGTTTAAATCCTATCGATAATGGACAAGTTTTAATATGATTCATCTGGGATAAAATAATCCTTGACCAAAATGTCATTTAATAAAACTTCTACTATATTGCCTGCTCAATAACTAAGATTAATGCCGAAAAAAATAAACATTGCGATCGATGGTCATTCAAGTTGTGGGAAAGGGACATTGGCCAAAAACCTAGCAAAAGAACTGGGTTACATGTTTATTGATTCTGGTGCCATGTATCGTGCAGTCACTTTATTCTTACTTCAAAACGAGATTAGTTTGGAGGAAGTTGAGCACAATCCAAGCGTATTACTCGACATAGATATTGATTTTCGACTTGACCCAATGCGTGGTTTTTACAACACTTTTTTAAACGGTGAAAACGTTGAAGGTGAAATTCGTGGAATGCGGGTATCGAAGTGGGTGAGTGAGGTAAGTGCTGTTAAACACGTACGGGAATATTTGGTGAGCAAGCAAAAAAGTATGGGTGCCGATAAAGGCGTGGTTATGGACGGTAGAGACATCGGTACGGTGGTTTTTCCAGATGCAGAACTCAAGATATTTATGACAGCTGAACCAATGGTTCGGGCAAAAAGGAGGTACTTAGAGTTGAAAAGCAAAGACGTTGAAGCCAACCTACAAGAGATTTATGAAAATGTCTTACACCGCGATCGCTTTGATTCAACAAGAGAAATTAGTCCGCTCATGCAAGCCCCAGATGCCATTGTGTTAAACAATACAGAAATGACGCGTGAAGAACAAGCGCGAATAGCCTTGACATGGGCTAAAGGTGTAATTATGGCAGGATAGTTCTTATCTGTTGAACTAGACCAGTTACGTCCAATCCATATTCTGATAACAATTCCTCTCTACTGGCATGATTGACAAATTCGTCAGGATAGCCTAAAACGTGAATGTTAACGTGTACGTCTTTTTCTTGAGCATACTCAATAACTGCACTTCCAAAGCCCGCGGTTCGGCAGCCATCTTCAATGGTTACGACTGTTTGATGTTGATCGAATACGTGATCTAGGAGTTCTGCGTCTAATGGCTTTATAAACCTTGCGTCTACAACAGAAACGGAAATGTCTTCTTCGGTTAGAAGATTGGCAGCATCCATAGCTGTCTGTACCATGGTTCCGACGGCGACAATGCAAATGTTCGTTCCTTGTCGCATCCACCTTCCTTTTCCTAAAGCAATGTCTTCAAATGGTTTTTTCCATTCAACATCTGGGCCTTGTCCTTTTGGATAACGAATAGCAACGGGATGTTTAATCTTCGTCGCGGTGAACATCATATTGCGTAATTCAAGTGCATCCGATGGAGCCATGATGGTCAAATTTGGGATGCATCTTAAAAAGGCAATGTCAAAGACACCGTGATGCGTTGGACCATCTTCACCAACAACACCTGCTCTATCTAAACAAAAGACAACGTGTAAGTTTTGCAGACAAACGTCATGAATCACTTGGTCATACGCCCGTTGGAAAAAAGTGCTGTAGACGTTGCAGAATGGTATTAAGCCATTCGTTGCCAAGCCAGCAGAAAACGTGACTGCGTGTTGTTCAGCAATACCCACATCAAAACATCGGTCAGGCATTTGCTGCATCATGATGTTCATCGAACTCCCTGAAGGCATGGCTGGTGTAATCCCTACGATTTTATCGTTTTGTTTGGCAAGGTCTAACAGAGTTTGGCCAAACACGGTTTGAAACTTGTCGCCCGATTGTGGCTTTTCCTCTTCGTCAATCTTGACATATTTGACCGCATGCCATTTTGTTTGTTCACTTTCTGCGGGTTGATATCCTTTCCCTTTAATGGTCTTTATATGCCAAACAGTTGGTTTTTGTATCGGAGTAATGCTTTTCAACTTTGCGACAAGTGCTTCCACATCGTGACCGTCTTTTGTTTGGTGAAAATCAAATCCAAGGTCGGTAAAGAAGTTGGAGCGATCAGCCAAATTGTTTAGGTATTGATTGAGTGCACCTGCATTTGGATCAATACCCATTTGGTTGTCATTGATGATAATCAACACATTCGTATCACTATGTGCTGCGTTGTTTAACGCTTCCCAGGCCATGCCACCCGTGAGACTTCCGTCACCAATCACAGCAACGTGTTCCCGTTTAATGCCTAATAACTTATCGGCTTCAGCCAAACCTAAAGCAGCACTTATTGAGGTTGATGAGTGACCGGTGCCAAAAACATCAAAAGCACTTTCAGATTGTTTAGGAAAACCACTGATGCCGTCTTTTTTACGTATTGAATGAAAATTGGCTTTTCTGCCAGTAAGTATTTTGTGCAAATAGGCTTGGTGACCCACATCCCAAATCAGCTGGTCATTTGGCGTGTTCAACACGTAATGCAGGGCGACTGTTAATTCGATTGTGCCCAAATTGGCACTGAAATGGCCTCCGTGTTGTAATACTTCGTCAATGATATATTGTCTGTATGACTCGCAAAAATCAGATAATTCAGATACACCTTGAGCGCGTAAATCGAGTAATTCTTGGGGTATTTGAGAAGTGCCTTTCAATGACGGCAAAGAAACAAAAAGTAATCCGTTATAGATTCTTAATCATTTTAAAATGTGGAATGCCAATTTCCAGGAATTCATCTCCAACTTGTTGGTAGTTTAATCCTAAATAAAAGGCAAGTGAAACTTTGCGGGCATTCAACTCGATACAGCTGTATCCCATACTTTTTGATAACGTCTCACTAAAAGCCACCATCATTTTCCCGATTCCTTGACCTTGTAATTCACTCGACACTGCCACTTGTCTCATCTTAATCAAGTCGTTCGACAAAGGCCGCAATAACAATATGCCTACAATACGTTGTCCGTCGGATGCTGCAATGTGGAATTCATTGGCATCATTGACCATGTTTTCTTTGGTGAATTTGAGACCCAGTGGTGTTCTTAGAACGGCTTGTCGCAACTCAACAGATTCCATATACTGTTCGGAGTCGTATTCGATTAATGCTACGGAAATGGTATTCATTTTTAAATAAAATCAGAAAGAGCGAAAAGTTGATCGGATTTGAATTTTCCGTTTTCAAGTTTAACCGTGCCGCATTCGTTCACTAAATCATGTTCGAAGAATAAGGTATAGTTGTTTTGAATAGCTTCATTTAAAAACCGTTCGTTTTCTTCCATACGCACCAATGGTCGTATGTCGTACCCCATAGCATAATGTGGTGGAATATGGGCCGCAGAAGGAATCATATCGGCAGCAAACACAAGTGTTTTGTCTTTGTACTTGATTTTCGGACACATCATTTTTTCTGTATGACCGTTCGCCATAATGACTGAGATGTTGTCCGAAATGGTTAAATCAGAACTTACAAATTGTAACTGACCACTGTCTTGAATAGGCAGAATGTTTTCAGAAATAAACGAAGCTTTTTCTCTTGGATTTGGATGTACAGCGTGTTGCCAATGGTCTTCATGACTCCAATAAACGGCATTTTTAAAGACAGGCTCAAGATGTGTTTTTCCAGAATTCCATTGCACGCTTCCACCACAATGATCAAAATGTAAATGGGTTAATACCACATCTGTAATGTCGCCGAAGTCAACACCAGCGGTATGTAGCGACTTTTGTAGTGTTTGATCGCCATTGAGATAATAGTAGCCAAAAAACTTCTCACTCTGTTTGTCTCCGATACCATTGTCAATTAGAATCAAGCGATTGCCGTCTTCAACTAAGCAGACAACGCATGGCCCAGTTACACAAATTGTTTTCGTCAGGCGTATTATATCGTTGCCATATAACTTTTGGTACTACGCCGAACATAGCGCCTCCGTCTAACTTAAAGTTTCCTGTATGGATGGTAGCCAAACGCATATTTAGACAACTACAAATTTGATTACACTGCTGACATTCCCAGATATCACAAAACAATAATATACGCCAGGTTGGTAACCCGCACGTTCCAAGCTAAACTGTCGAGAGGTAAGCGACAAAAAATTCTGACTAAACATCACCTTGCCGAAACTATTTCGAATTTGTATCAATGCCGAACCTTTGTCGTAGAACTGCAGATATAAAGTAATAAAGTCGGTAACGAGGGTTGGATAAATGGTGGCAAAAACATAATCGTTCTGACAAACACCATCGTGGTTTATTTGATTTACACCGCCGTTTCTAAAGGCAACACATTCATTTCTATACGTCACTTGGTCGCAGCCACAAACAGGCAAGAAACTTGGGTCGTTGCACTGGTAGTATGGATCTACACGTCCAGGGTCAACACATGGTTGGTTGATCTGAGCGTATGTAAATTGAGATACAAGCGTGAAAAATAAGATCGATAAAAAATGTTTCAAGGCGTGCCGCTTCATCTCTCAAATGTAGGTTTATGGAACGAGAGTTTGGCAAGAGTGCAGAAGGAATCTTAAATCATATTTCGGTCATAGAAATGAAACAGACCAACCCTTTTGAATTTGGCTACGTGTCGGTAGTCAAATGACAATGATTATGAAAAAGACTAAAATGATGTTGGCACTTGGCGCTTTACTTGGTGCCTTAGGATGTAATGATGATGTGATACAAGATCTGTCATCACCAACGGACACAACAAAAGAAAAAGAAGTAGTACAAGCGTTTTTAGCCAAAAACGCCCCTCCGGCACAACATTTTACTGTGGACAGTGACCAACCCATCGAAATTGTAACCAAAGGGAGGTTGACATTCAAGTTCGAGAAAAACGCGTTCAAGAATTCTGACCGGTCAGGTCGCCTGACTGGTAATGTTGACATTTCAATCACCGAATATGTATCCAACGCAGATATCATTTATGGTGGGGTAACGACAACAACGGCAAATCAGTTACTCCAATCAGGAGGAATGTTTAACATAGAAGTAACACAGAATGGTCAACAGCTAAGTCTAAACAGCAAACAATACGATGTTGATTTTCCGACAGATGCAATCGACTACAGCATGCTTTTATTTAAAGGAGAAGAAGTAATCAATGAAAATGGTGAGCCAGACATCAGTTGGGAAGAGAACTATGATTCATGGGTAAGTGATGACTCCATAAGACAAGACACAATATACCGAACAAAGCTTGGCTTCTTGAATTGGGGGAACCTTGATAAATATGCATTAACCACGAATGGTTCCATCGTTCATTTGAAGCTTCCGGAAATCTATACCAATAAAAACACGCTTGTGTATACAGTTTTGGCAGATAGGAGTATCACGTATATGTATTCGAGTCAAGCTAAGAAAGAATTCAACTCTAAACAGTACTTGATGCCCGCCGACCTTGACTTTAAAATATTGGTAATCTCAAGCGCAGACGGAAACTTAAAGTACAAATTGATTCATTCTAAAGTGGTACCGAATCACATGGAAGTAGTGGCAGAATTAGACGCCGTTTCTGAAGCAGACTTAGATCAAGTTATTCAAAATATATAACACTAAAAAAACAACCTTATGAAAAACAAGTTTAAAATGTCAATGGCCATTATGCTCATTGGTGGATTGTTTGCTGGCTGCGAGGTGGACGATCCTCTAACTACTGGAGGAAGTGGTAACACCACCTTTTCATCAGCGCAAGCCTATCTAAAAAGCAAGGCGCCTGAAACGCAAAGATTTTCAAAAGACGCATCCAATCGTTTCACCATAAAATCAGCCAACGGATTACACTACAGATTTAGACCTAATGCATTTAAAACCAGTGCAGGACAAATCGTAACAGGGCAAGTAAACATCGAACTAACCGAATACTTAAACAAAGCTGATATGGTGTTTTCCGGAGTCACAACGACTTCTGGTTCCGAATTTTTAGAGTCTGGGGCCATGTTTAATATAAAAGCGACACAGAATGGGCGAGAATTGTTATTAGTAGATGATTATCGTGTGCAAGTTCCATCGCAAGACCAGGATCCAAACATGATTATTTTTCAAGGGGAGGAAGTGGAAGATTCTGCTGGAACCTCAGTCAACTGGGTGCCATCAAAAACCTCAACGGTGGTGCGAGATACTACACAAGGCGATACCACTTGGTCAGACACCACGTACGACCCAGGATATTATTACACCTTACAGATTCGTTTTTTAAGCTGGTGTAACTTAGATCGCTATTGGAATTCATCCACTGGAAGCCCTATTAGGGTTAAAATAAAAGAAAGCGGCAAAGAAGGGGCCATCGTTTATGTTGCGATCAAAACCTTGAATGGAGTAGTTACGCTTAGGTATTATCCGACGCTCGGAGAATTCAACTCAAGTAAGTATAATTTGCCCCACGGCTGGGACATCACCATTATTGTCGTCTATGTCGATAAAGTCAAAAAACAATTGGAGTATGCGTGGATCGATTCTCAAACGCGGGATAACCATCTTGAGGAAGTCGATAAACTCACTGTCATATCCGAAGCCGACTTAGAGGCATTAGTAAAAACTTTGCAGTAGACCTTTTATTCATGTAAATGTGTAAAAAGTCACTTTCTTCATTGAAGGTGGCTTTTTTTTTGTTCAACCCATTACATTTGACTCATGCGCAATGGCAATAAGGTGTATCCTGGTAAGTTGAAGTCTGAAGTTGAGAAAGCATTGTCGTTTTATCCAGAATTAAAGAACGTCGCCATCGAGTTTAAATGGGGCGTTTTTACTCAGCACTCCTTTATGTTGGCACAGCCCAAAGTCATTACCATGTTGCGTAACAAAGAGGATAGGGAATATCAAATCATCATGCGCAAGAAGTTTTTTTTGAAAAACAAACGCGTACCCAATAGGAGAATACCGTCTGATGTCCTGGTAGGTTGGTTAGGTCATGAGTTAGGTCACATCATGGATTATAAACCCCGCACAAACTGGAACTTGGCCTGGTTTGGCATTCGGTATTATTTCGACAAGTCATTCTTAAAAAAGGCTGAAATTACGGCTGATTATAATGCTGTCAAACACGGACTGATTAAAGAACTTCTGGTGTCCAAAGAATTTGGACGCAATCCTATGTTCTTTCCTTGGAAGTATATAAACAAGCTGAATACTTTGTACCCGAGTGTGGAACAAGTGAAAAAATGGGCGGAGGAAGTAGAGGTCTAATCTATCCGATCAAAACCTAAATAAGGTCTTAATACTTCAGGCATTTCAATACCCGAATCTGTCTGGTTGTTTTCCAACAATGCGGCAACGATTCTTGGCAACGCCAAAGCACTTCCGTTCAAGGTGTGTGCGTATTGCATCTTTCCGTCATCGTTCTTAAATCGAAGCTTTAGTCTATTGCTCTGGAAGGTTTCAAAACAAGACACAGAACTCACTTCAAGCCATTTTTCTTGTGCGGCAGAATAGACTTCCATGTCATAGGTTAACGCACTTGTAAAGCCCATATCGCCTCCACACAAACGCAAAACGCGATAATGCAAGCCAAGTTTCTGAAGCAGACTTTGAACGTACAAGCTCATTTCTTCCAAAGTCTTATACGATTCATCAGGATGAGTGATTTGAATAATCTCAACTTTGTCGAATTGATGTAGTCGGTTTAATCCGCGTACATCTTTTCCATAACTACCAGCTTCTCTTCTAAAGCAAGGCGTATATCCCATATTTTTAATTGGGAAATCATCCTTATTCACAATGACGTCTCGGTAAAGATTGGTCAACGGGACCTCTGCAGTGGGTATGGCAAAAAGATTGTCAACTGTCATGTGATACATCTGGCCCTCTTTGTCGGGTAACTGACCCGTACCAAACCCAGAAGCTTCATTTATAAAGATTGGCGGTTGGATTTCATTGTATCCTTGTTTCAATCCTTCGTCCAAAAAGAAGTTAATCAAGGCTCTTTGTAATCGTGCGCCTTTTCCTTTATACACTGGGAAACCTGCACCGGTAACTTTCACACCAAGTTCAAAGTCAATTAAGTCATACTGCTCACACAATTCCCAGTGTGGTTTGTTGGTGGTCAAGCTAGGCTCGCTACCATGACTTAAAATGATTTCGTTTTCTTCAGGCGTTTTGCCAGTTGGCACAGAGTCATGTGGCGCGTTTGGAATTTGAGTCAATGCATCCGTCAAAGCGTCGATTGCCTCTCGTAACTCAGACTCAAGTTGTTTGGTTTGTTCTTTTATTTCTACCGTTTTGGCCTTTAGTGCTTCGGCTTCATCACGCTTACCAGCTTTGAAACAGTCGCCAATTTCTTTCGAAATAGCATTCAGACTCGCCAACAAACTGTCTAATTCTGTTTGTGTGTGCTTTCGTTTGTCATCCAAGGCAACAACATCATTTAACTCTTGGTCGAATCGCTTACCACGCTTCGCCAACCGACTGCTGATATCGTCAAATGCATTCCGAATTTCTTGTACTTGTAACATGGGCCGTATTAATGCGGCAAAATTGCCATAAAACGAGGGAAGAATAAAGTCGTTGGTGAAAAAAGTGTATAAGAATCTGGGTTTTCCTTGAGACGTTGTTGTCGTATGTTTGCCGAACCGAAAAAATAATTGACAAAAGAAAAGCAAATATCACACGAAAAACCCCCTGTAAAATGGACCCAATGGTTGTCGTATGGATGGCTGGCGATGAGTTTTATCTTGTTACTTTTTATCCTAAAACCGTTTGACAAAGCGCTAAAGAATGCTGACCATACCCATTATTCTGTGGAATGTCAAAACGACTCAGTCGCTGGGTATTCAGTGGATTATAATGGTGTCGTTGATTTTGTCGCTTACCCTTATCATAGTTGTGTAAGTACGTTTGTCTTCAAAGAATCGTCCGTATACAGACTTCGTTTTGCCAATAAGAACAAAGCATTTAATACGATTCGAATTGTTAAAAATGGGTATGAAGTGGATTCATTCTCCGTTTCATCTAAACGAAATGTAAGTGTTGAGTTATATGCCAACGATGAATTAAAAATAATTGTTTCATCGTTAGACGCTTCCAAGCCTGAAGTTGCAGTCAAATTCCAAACAGACAACAGTCTGGTTCAGAGGAGCATTTATTACATATTAGCCATCTGGTTGATGATTGGTATTTGGTTAACCGTGGCCTTTGGTGGCATTCACCTCATTTTACCAAGTGTATGGTTGTTACTCGCGTGTTACAACGAACATCTGTATGAACCAGAATCGTGGATGTTACCCATGTTTGGGTTTATTGGTATAACCGCTTTAATCACAGCTATCCGGTTCTTATTAGCAAAAACCAGTCTTGGCATTGTTTCTAAATCCATCGTTCTTCTGTTTGATTACGTTGTATTAATCATGTCAACAGTCTTACTAGGGTTCATTTGGAACTACAAACGCTATGGTTACCGACTGGACTACGACACCGTTATCGCATTGCTTCAAACGAATGTCAAAGAAAGCATTGAGTTTGCACTGGCTGAGTTGGGGTGGATAGCAGTTTTATTAGTCATTCTCGTTTTTCTAATTCCCTTTGTTCTCTGGTTCTTAGGGAACAAAACGAAACTCAAAGAATTTAAGTTCAAAAACCTTGGATTGGTTGTGGTGGCAACTATTGTTGGAAGCGGTTTAATTGGACAAAGTCAATTCATAACACAAGTAAAATCGGCGTATAGCCAATATTATCAAGAGCTTAAAAAGTTCAATGTTGTGCAAAAACGGTTTTCAGATCCAGGTAATATTGAAGCCAGTAAATCGGAAACCGGAGAAACATACGTGTTTGTTATCGGGGAATCTCAGAGTAAGGAACACATGTCCTTGTATGGATATCATCGTAATACGACGCCATTATTAGATTCTTTATCCAAGACAGGTGATATGACGGTGTTTGGAAATGCATTCTCAAGTCATACACATACCATCATGGTGTTACGTGATGCCTTAACTCAAGCGAATCAATACAATGGTTTAAACTTTACAAATGTCCCAAGTCTAATCAACGTGTTAAACGCCGCTGATTTTGAGACGGTTTGGTTGAGTAATCAAGTAAAATTGAGCAACTGGGATAACATAGTTTCTGCAATCGCCGTGGGCTGTGATAAACAAATTTTTGTCAATAAAAACATCGGTGAAGCGGTTAGAAATAGTCCGTATGATGAGCGGGTATTGCCGGAGTTAGAAAACTTATTGTCCGATAAAACGACAAAAAACAGAGTCATTTTCGTTCATTTACTTGGAAATCATGGACAGTATGCTGAACGCTATCCAAGTCGTTTTAAAACACTTCCATCAAAAGGCGCTGCAGATTACGGTGTTCAAGGAGATTTGAAAATTTGGGAGGCATACGACAACTCAATTCGGTATAACGATTCAATCTTGTATGAGATATGTGATATCGTGAATACGTTTGCTAAAGGTCCAAGCATGGTGTCGTATTTCGCCGATCACGCAGAAGATTTAAGTGGAAATAGAGGACATAATTCTGGGCAGTTTACTTTCCGAATGACCCAAATCCCCATGTTTATTTGGTGCAATAAAGACTACCAAAATGCATATACCGATACATGGAAGCGCATTGGTGACGTAAAAGAGCGATTGTTTTCAAATGATTTGTTTTTTCAGATGGGATTGGATTTAACCAACGTGAAAACACCATTGATTGATTCAAAGTACAATGTATTAAGTGCGAATTACTCAATTGATACTCTAAAAACGAAAAGTGGTGCAATTGTGTATGACAATCCTAGTAATGGATATACAAACCTGAAACGCAATGTTGTTTTTATCGATACCACGGCACAACTCAATCGAATAGGCGTACATAGAGTAAATAGTTTCGGGAAGTTAAATGAAGTGCAGAAATCAGGATTAAGAACGATTGAACTTGATGTGAAATACATCGATGGTGTGTTAATGGTTGGTCATGGCGAGGCACATGTGATGAGTGGTTTGACATTGGAAACGTATATCGCAGAACTGAATTTGTTAAACGTCGACAAAATTTGGTTGGATATTAAAAACCTCTCTGCGATAAACTTGCAAGAAGTTATTACTGCACTTTCAGCTTTAGAGGAGCGCTTTAGAATTAAGTCTAGGTTGATTGTTGAAACGCAATCACAAGAGTATGCCATGTCTAAAATAGCGCAAATGGGTTTTAATGTAAGTTATTATCTACCGACTAATTTGGTTGAAAAATCATCTAGTGAACAGGATGAAGAAGCTGCAAAAATTGCCAATCAGCTTAAATATCAGAAAGTTACCTCCATTTCTTTCGATGCGAAATTGTATGATTTCGTTAAGGAAAAGTTGGAAAGTAAGATCAATCCGAATATTCAATATCATACTTGGGATTTGAACTTAAATGTGAGAAATGGCCATTTTAGTTCAGCATTACAAGAACAACGTTTTTATTTGGACACGCGGGTAAAGACAATTTTAGTGTCGTATCCTTCCGTTTTTGAATTATAATCGGAATCGAATGAGGTTACAACCCTCAATTATTGAACTTAATTATACATTTGCAAAAAAATCAATTAATGGCATTAGATTTATTAGTTATAGGGAGCGGACCAGGTGGTTATGTGGCTGCGATTAGAGGAGCTCAACTTGGAATGAAAGTGGGTATCGTAGAGAAAGCTGAATTGGGTGGTGTTTGTTTGAATTGGGGCTGTATCCCAACAAAAGCATTGCTAAAGTCAGCGCAAGTATTTGATTACATCAACCATGCTTCTAACTACGGGATTTCAGTAAAAGACGCTTCCGCCGATTTTGGAGCAGTGGTAAAAAGAAGCCGTGACGTTGCAGATGGAATGAGTAAAGGCATTCAGTTCTTAATGAAAAAGAACAAAATTGAAGTGCATACTGGATTCGGTAAATTAATTGGAAAAGGAAAGGTGGAAGTTGACAACAACGGTAAGAAATCTATCCTTGACGCAAAGCATATAGTGTTGGCAACAGGTGCTCGTGAGAGAGAATTGCCACATTTAAAAATAGATAAGAAAAAAGTAATCGGTTACCACGAAGCGCTGGTTTTGCCAAATCTTCCAAAGTCGATGATAATCGTTGGTAGTGGCGCAATAGGTAGCGAGTTCGCGTACTTCTATAATGCCATGGGAACTGACGTAACGCTTGTAGAATTTTTGCCGAACATAGTTCCTAACGAAGACGTAGATGTGTCAAAGGCGTTGGAGAAAGAATTCAAAAAACAAGGAATCAAAGTCATGACTTCTTCATCCGTTGAAAAGGTAGATACAAGCGGTAAGGACTGTAAAGTGTCGATTAAAACGGCTAAAGGCATGGAAGAAATGTCGGCTGAGATTGTGCTATCGGCTGTTGGTGTTCAAACCAACATCGAGGGCATTGGTTTAGAAACCATGGGCATTAAAACAGAAAAAGGAAAGGTTGTGGTTGATGATTTTTATCAAACCAATGTGCCAGGTGTTTATGCCATCGGAGATATCGTAGATGGTCCAGCTTTGGCGCACGTTGCCAGTGCAGAAGGAATCATCTGTATAGAAAAAATCGCTGGGGAAAACCCAGAACCATTGGATTATGGTAACATACCAGGTTGTACGTATTGCTCTCCAGAAATTGCGTCTGTTGGTTATACCGAGGCAAAAGCAAAAGAAGCAGGTTACGAATTGAAAATCGGAAAATTCCCATTTTCGGCAAGTGGAAAAGCAAGTGCCGCTGGAGCCAAAGAAGGTTTCGTTAAAGTAATATTTGATGCCAAATACGGTGAGTTCTTAGGAGCGCATATGATTGGAATGAATGTTACTGAAATGATTGCTGAAGTAGTTGCTGCGCGTAAGTTGGAAACTACTGGGCATGAGATTATCAAAACTGTTCACCCACACCCAACTATGAGTGAAGCGGTGATGGAAGCTGCAGCAGCAGCTTACGGTGAAGTGATTCACTTATAAGAACTCAAAATACATTTGAAAGTCCTAAATGCCTACGCGTTTAGGGCTTTTTTTGTGGTTGAAAGGTTTAAGCTCTCTGGTGATTGTGATAACGTTACATAGAAGTCAGTTGATTGGTCACAGCATCAACTGTGCTGTATTATTTTTTGGAAGTAAAAGACTGGCATTAGGTCTTCTTTTGAGCCACAATTTCAAATTCTGTATCACCAGTGTTATTTGACAAAATTTGTTTTTCGTGAAGTGTCTTAAATCCAATGTCTTTCATTTTGGTTATTAGATACTTAGCTTCATGGAAATTCATAAAAATGGTGTCGCCAGTGCTACCTTTTTTATAACCAGAGTCGCTATTAATTCCTTCAATAAAGCTGATATACAAAACACCTTTGTTGTTTAGTTTTAGGTAGGCTTGTTCAATAAAACGCAACGATTCCTTTTTGTTTAGATAGGGCAAGCCGAATGCCATAACGATTCCATCAAAAGTATCTGTTAGCGTGTCTATCTGCCGACAATCCAGTTGTTTTATGGTTGCGGATGGATTTGTTTTCTGCGCAAGCTGAAGCATGTTAGGCGCCAAATCCGTACAGAGGATGTGGATACTTGGTTGCTGTTCGATTAAATACTGGGTCACGTTTCCAGGACCACAAGCCAACTCTAGTACCTTGCTATTTCGTTTTAAGTTGCTACAAAACACATCTAGTCCTTGGTGATAAGCAGCAATGTCTTGATACTTTGTTTGGTATAAGTCTGCCAATGAATCAAAAACAGTGATGGTGTTTTTAGTCTCTTTGTCCATTGAAAATGTATTTACAGGGATTTTAGGATGTTGGTAACAAACGGCAACATACCAGCTGGTCCTGAATCCCAGTCTTTCATGTGAACGGTAGTAGACGTACTGTTGTCAAAAATGTATTGGATGATTTCCAATCTGGCTTGTATGTCAAGACCAGCGCCCATAATCACAGCATCTATTTTGTGTGCCTTCATAACCTGAATGATATCCTCAATGGACGTACCTTCAAATAGTTCAATTCCCGACAAATTTGTGGCTTTTGCAACGTCATTAACGACAGTACCCTTGCGACCTAGGAGCAAACATTTTTTCATATTTGGTAAATCTAATAATTAGCATTAATTCATTGATTGAATTATCGTGTAAATTGTAAAGTTTCAACTCAACTTCCATTCTTTTGGATTATTGACAATGTATCGAGAAATATTATTGTATGCCACGGGATTCCTAATGATGTGTTCATAATAGTTCCTCTGCCAGAATTTACCCATGATTTTATTATTTGATTTATAAATTTTCAAACAGGCATTGGCTACTAATGATTTATATGCCCCAATAATCGCAGAAATTGTCGGGGCAGGGTTCACCTCTGCCTGTGGACTAATTTTCCCTGTTGCGAATTGAGCGTCTTGGGCAACAAAGGCTGCCCCGACAATTTTAATAATGCCATGCATATGATCAGGCATTATTTGATAAGTATCTATTTCAATGTTAGGAAACCGTTCAGATAATCTTGCCCATTCTTCATGGGCTATTAACCCATTATCATATAAGATCATCTCACCATTTTTAACGTGCCCAAAGCGTCGAATTCTGTTTTGACACACGATGGTTATAAAATATAATCCCGGTCGTGAGTAATCATAGCCTTTTAACCGGCGTGACTGCCTATTATGGATTTTTGGATTATAAAACATTGGAGTCATGCGTTAGGTTCTTTATGCAAAATAATAAGGCGATTCTTGAGTTAGAGCCTCATCCGTGACCTAACCTCCCAAAGAGTTCATTGATTAACCTGTCGTAAATTCTGGTGAAATTCAAGAGTCAAACGAATCTTTTTACAGTAATTCGAAATATATGAGCAACATCATTGTTTTAGGGAGGCGGAATGGTTGGGAGAGCCATGGCATTGGATTTGGCGAAACATCATACAGTAACGCTAACAGATATCAGCCAAGAAGCTTTAAGGAAAACGCAACAGCGCAATTCAGAAATCCAAACATTGTTATTGGATGTCACCGACACAAGAACTTTGAAAAATACACTTACACCATTTGATATAGTAGTTTGTGCCGTGCCGGGTTTTCTTGGTTTTAACACGTTAAAAGCCATTATTGAATCAGGGAAAGACGTTGTAGACATCTCTTTCTTCCCAGAGAATTCTTTAGAACTAGATGCACTTGCTAAACAATACGGCGTCACTGCCATAGTGGATTGTGGGGTAGCTCCAGGTATGGACAATTTGATTTTGGGGTATTACGACACACAACTCAAACTAACAGATTTTGAATGTTTGGTGGGTGGCTTGCCTAAAATTAAAAAATGGCCATTTAACTATAAAGCGCCTTTTTCGCCAATGGATGTCATTGAGGAATATACGCGACCTGCACGTTACGTTGAAAACGGACAAGTGATTACTCGTGAACCACTAACCGATTGTGAATTTGTTGAATTCGATTCGGTAGGTACATTGGAGTCATTTAATTCTGATGGCTTACGGTCTATCATTCACACCATGGCCCACATTCCAAATATGAAGGAAAAGACGCTTCGTTACCCTGGACACGTAGAATATATTCGGGTGCTAAAAGAGTCTGGTTTCTTTAGTCCGGATGCCATTAACGTAAAAGGGAAAAAGGTTTCACCGTTGGAATTTACAAGTCAACTGCTATTCAATGAATGGAAGTTAGGAGTGGAGGAAGAAGAATTTACCGTCATGCGGGTAACGGTAAAAGGGACTAACGATCAGAATGAAAGCGTTACAGTGCAATACGACTTGTACGATGCCTACGACGCCGATACCAAAACGTCATCAATGGCGCGATGTACGGGATATACTGCAACAGCTGCGGTTAATATGGTTATCGATGGTTTATTCGACAAAAAAGGCGTTTATCCGCCAGAGTTGGTAGGGAATTCAGAAGCGTGTTTTGAATTTATCCTCAACTACCTAGCTGATCGAGGCGTACGGTACACTAAAAAACAAGTATAGTTACTTCTTCGACATAATCTGAAAATCAATGTGGTAATGATCGTCATGCAAAGAGTTGATTAACGGTGTTAAACTTTGTACCACATAAATATCACTGGTTTTTAGCTTGTTGCCAATAGTACTGGAATACAACTCATCTTTTAAATCCGTATTAATAATCACTTTCAGTATAGAAATGTTGTTTGATTTGCCAATAGAATCAAGGGCTAAAATGTGTTGTGCAGCTAATTCAAAATCAATAGAAACTGTTGTGTCTTGAGTCAACCGTCCTGTGTTATCGAAGTCCAATAAGTAGTGAGATTGCCCTGTATTGTCATATTCATAAAAGGGTTCTCCATTTTTCACCAAAGGCATCATAAAATCAATACTCAACCCGTTCTGATGCGTACGGTGCGGATATAATTGACCACCACTTTTGCCAGAACATTCCATGATGGTAAATTGTCTTCCAGGTGCCTTAGTTTCAAAATACACGTAGGTTTCTAGAACTGATTTTAGGACTTTATCGTGTAAATAAGCCCTGTCGTGTATGTAACTGTTTGTGTCAAAGTATTGATAATTTTCCCCATTAAAAGGAAATAGTTTTCCGTGTTTGAGTTGCCCATTAGACACCGTTCCGATAGCCTCGCTTGGTATGTCGTCGTTTTTATGGTTGAGTTGATAGCGTTCAATTTTTGAGGTATCCTTCTTAATTTCTGTTCCACTGATATCCGTTTCTGACTGGGTTATCGTTGTGCAGCGTAAAAATGCGATTGAAATGAACAGAATGCATAGTTTCCATGTCATGTTAGACAAACGACGGGAGAAGAGATGAAATTGTTACCAGTTTTAATATTAACCATGATATTTTCGTGGAATGATTCATTTACATCGCTTCACGTTCAACCCTTTTCAGGAAAACACGTATGTGGTTTGGGACGACACGCTTGACTGCGTGATCATCGATCCAGGATGTTCTAACAGTACGGAACAAATGGAGTTATGTACATTTATCGCTGGACACAACCTAAAACCAGTGAAACTGGTTAATACGCACTGTCATATAGACCACATTCTCGGTAATGCTTTTTGCGTTCAGAAGTTTAACATTCCTTTTTACATGCACAAACTCGACTTACCAGTGCTTGATAGTGGAACACCTACATCGATGATGTATCAAATACCGTATGAAGTATCTCCACGACCAACAGGTTTTTTGAAAGAAGGAAACACTCTAAGTTTCGGTGAGTCTGAATTGGATATCGTATTTACCCCTGGACATTCTCCTGGAAGCATCACTTTTATTGCGAAAGAAGAAAAGTTTGTAGTAGCTGGCGACGTATTGTTCCGCCACAGTGTTGGCAGGGTAGACCTACCTGGAGGTGACAAAGATGTTTTGTTAAAATCTATTGAAGAAGAATTGTTGACGCTTGACGATGACTTCTTGGTGTATTCAGGCCACGGCCCAGAAACGACTATTGGCCATGAAAAGCAATACAATCCGTTTTTGAACGGGACTTATTCGCTTTGATCCTCTTTTGATTTAGCTTCCGCTTGTAGCAACTCTTTTGCTTTTTTACGCTTAGAGCGACTCATAAATGCAGCGACAATCATTACAGCAAGAAGCACAAGTCGAATCACGTTCCATCGGTTACGTTTTCTTTCAGTTTCCTTTTGCTTAGCCATAAATGCATCCAGATTAATCCTATTCTGTTGCATGTCACGTTCAAAATTTTCTTGTCTTATCTTCTCAGTACCTTCCTCTAACGACGTATTCAATTCTTGAATTTGACTATCAAGTTTTTCCATGTTGGCTTTTAACTGATCATGGTCCACTTCTAATTGTGGCTCACCGGCGATAGACTGGCTGGTAAATGAAAGACTGATGAAAGTGATAAAAAGGATGATTCTAGATTGCTTCATACTAGTAATTTTCAGGTTTCGCTTTTTTGAAGTCAGATATATTTTTAGACACTGTAAAGTAAGAAACATTTACTCCAGGGAAATAGGTAACCATGGCATAATCCAAGGTGAATTTTCGAATACCAATACCCAAACCCCATGAGAATCCTGCTGCACCTTTTGCAGTTTCAGGCGCCAGTTCTCGGCGTCTCATGTGGTTATATCCTCCCCGTATTTGGAAGTTGTCGGAAAACACAAGTTCAGCTCCAAAATTGACATGCCGCATCATTTTGTCACCAAACGAAACTGACTCGTTCCGAACTTCACCCGTTTCTAAATCGATGTTTTTGTTTCGTGAATTGACATTCACATAGCTTATGTCAAACCGCTGAAGATTATGCCCCACTATGGTCATTTTCAATGGGTTGTGTTGCAATTTCTTCGAAATACCCAATTGGATGTCTAATGGTAAATCAACTAATTCAGTTACGTATGGTATGGCATTATAACCGAGGTTTCTAATCATTAACGATGCGTGAAATTGATTCTCAGGTCGGTGGTATGCACCGGCCAAATCCACTGCAAATGCGGTGGCGATGTATCGTTCGTATACAGAATACAAAAACTTAACGTTTGCTCCATAAGTGAAGTGGGTATCGCGTTCCCAAATGTTCCCATATCCTATTTGAAACACATAGTCCTGCGCCCAAAATTGGCCAATAATTTTACCAGTTTCATCTGTTTCGTCGAAATGGCCATAATCCGTATAGGTGATAGAACCACTAAAGGTGCCAATGGAGTCAAAGTGTTTAACAAACGCGCCAAAACCACTATTGATGTCAGCGAAATAATTGTTGTACGACAACATAGCCCGATTGTCCATGGTTTTATTTAATCCTGAGGGATTGTGATAGCCGATACCAAGGTCATTTTTAAAGTCGGCCATAGTACTTGCCCCTAATGCCGCAGTGCGGCCAGTTGGATCGATATTAACAAAGGCAAACGATTGACTGCCACCTAATTGACCAAAGGTGTTGAGCTTTAAGCTGAGTAAGATTACGACGACAAGAAAACGATACATGTACAAAAAGGGTTTTACGTATGTTTAGAACGTAAATGTTCTGCGTTTATTTCGGCTAATATAGTAGGTATTTACTTCTTGTGATGTTAAAAGCGTCTAGTCCTGGCTGCCAACTTTTGTAAATATCTTCATGAGAAACCCCATCTTCAATTTGTTTTTGTAATGCTGGTCCACCTGCCAGTTTTGTGAAAAACGGTTTAAAGTATTCCCCATTTAAATCGACGTCGTTGTTGAGATACATCGTACTTAGCAATTCTAAATAAATGCGTTTGCTAGGTACCAAGAAATCGTTTGCGAAACTAGTCAACAACAATCCTTTGCAGGTAACTCCCTCATATTTAGGATGGTCTGAAACACCTGGAATTGATTTAGGCGTGAATACATACCAACCTTTTGGTGGGATAACTGTTTTACGGGGCTTTGAATCGTCGATTGGCACACCAACAACTTCAAACGGTTTGTCTGTTCCGCGACCGATGCTCACATTGGTGCCCTCAAACAATCCGAGACTTGGATATAGGTATATCGACTCCATTGTTGGAAGGTTAGGAGAGGGGCGAATGGGCAATTGGTACATCGAATCATGCGTGTAATTTTTGCATTTTATTACAGTCAATTTACATGTATCACCACCCGTTAACCAACGTTCACCATTGATCATAGTCGCAAATTCTCCAACAGTCATTCCATGAACCAAAGGAACAGGATGCATGCCGATAAACGACTTATACGCAATGTCTAACACTGGTCCATCAACATAATGGCCATTTGGATTTGGACGGTCAAGCACCATCATTTCCAAATCGTTTTCTTGACACGCTTCCATCAAATAATGCATACTCGAAATGTAGGTGTAGAACCGCACGCCTACGTCTTGGATATCGAAGACGACTAAGTCTACATCCTTCATCATGGATTTGCTGGGTTTGCGAGAATTTCCATAAAGCGATACAATCGGTAATCCAGTTTTATCATCAATCGTACTGTTGACGTGAGCTCCAGCGCTGTGGTCTCCACGAAATCCGTGTTCTGGCGCGAAAATTTTAACAATGTTTACGCCCCACTGCAAAAAGGTGTCTACCACATGACTTTTACCTACCATACTGGTTTGGTTCACCATGATGGCTACCTTTTTGCCAGCCAATAGGGGAAGGTATTCTTCCAATTGTGCAGCGCCCACTTGGATAGGTGACGTCACTTTTGTTTCGACCTCGGGTTGTTTAGGAGTATTATCTTGAGTCGACTTTTTCAATTCTCCACAAGCTGAAAAATTAAAGGCAACAATAATGGAAGCTAAAAGACCAATTTTATGCATTTTTGAACGCTGAGCGCATTTTTACGTTTTCGAAAGTATGGATTTTAGCTATTTCGTTGGGAAAAAATTAGCCACTCAATCAGGTAAAACGTTCACTCGTTTAATCATACGGTTGGCAATCGCAGCGGTGGGCATCAGTCTGGCGGTTATGTTGTTAGCAGTCGGCGTCGTCAAAGGCTTCCAATCCGAGATTAAAAACAAGATTGTGGGCTTCGATGGCCACATCCATGTGCGTAACTTAGACCTAAACCAAAGTCGCGAACTCAAACTCATTCCTTTAGAACAAGCATTTATTGATACGGTTCGTAACCACCCATTGGTTAAAAGCGTTTCACCATTTTGTTTAAAAGCAGGCATCATCAACACCAAACGAGAAATCGAAGGCATGGTGTTTAAAGGTGTTCCAAGAAATTACGATTGGGATTTTATTCAATCCAATTTGAAAGTGGGGAGGTTGCCAGATCTAAAAGACTCCGTGGATACATACGAATTTGTTTTGTCGCAAAAAGTAGCGGATCGACTTCAGTTGGATACAGGACAAATGTTGGATGTTTTCTTTATTCAAGACGCCAAGGTACGTCGTAGAAGAATGAGGCTGGTAGGCATTTTTAGTACGGGTTTAGGGGAGTTTGACAAGACGATCTGTTTTACCGATATCCGTGTCATTCAACGTATTTATACAACCGATTATAGCGAAGTCAGTGGTTTTGAAATCAATATAACCGATTTAGAGCAGCTGGAAACCATGACGGATTGGATTGATGATCAAATTGGCATAAAGCTTCGGGCAGAAAACATTGAAGAGAAACACGTTGTCATTTTTAAATGGTTGCACATTGTAGACTCTAATGCTTTGATTATTATCATCTTAATGACCATCGTTTCCGTCGTGAACTTAATCACGGCCTTTTTGATTTTGATCGTCGACCGGACACAAATGATTGGTATTTTGAAGAGTTTAGGCGCCAACAACAATCAAGTGGTCCGCGTCTTTTTGTTGAAAGGTCTTTCGATGGTGGTACCTGGATTAATCATTGGGAATGTGTTGGGATTGGGATTGGCTTGGCTTCAAGTGAAAACAGGTATCATAACCTTACCCGAAGAAACGTATTACATGGCGACCGTTCCAGTTGAGATTTCCTGGCAAACGATTGCTTTCTTAAATGTGATGACGCTAATAATCAGTTTGCTGATGATGTTGATACCAGCCATCATGGTTCGATTCATCTCTCCCGTAAAAGCTATTCGATTTAATTAACGACGTCTCTTTGGCACGTTGACGTGGTTGTATGGGCAGTGCTTACATTTCTTCCCACAACAGCTGCCTCGTTTCAAATGATAAGCCTCCGTCATCACCAACAAACCTTCCTCATTGATGTAATAATCTTCGTTATTCTGAAGCGTCATGAACTAGATGGTTTTGCTTGATTTGTCAGAGATTGGCCGCAACTTTTACAGAAGGAAGCGTCCGTTTCGTTTTTAGTTTCGCAATTTCCACAGACAGATCCGGCTCTCTTTTGGTCTGCAAATTGAACGGTGACGATACCAGTCGGAACAGTAATAATGGCATAACCAATGATCATTAAGGCTGATGATAGAAATTTCCCCAAAATGGTTTGAGGTGTAATGTCTCCATATCCAACCGTAGTTACAGTAACAACGGCCCAATAGATACTCGCCGGGATACTGGAGAATTTATTGTCAGGATTCAATTCGTATTCGTGTTGTGCTCCTTCGATGATGTACATAAGCGTACCCATCAAGACCACCAAAATGAGAATAAAACCAAAGAATACCGTAATTTTTTTACTGGATGCTTTTAATGCTTTACCTAGTCCAGCTGCTTCTTTGCTATAGTTACTAAGTCTAAAAATTCTAAATACACGAAGTAATCGAAGAACGCGGATGATGAGCAGGTACTTTGTGCCGTGAAAGAATAAGGTCAGATAGGTAGGAATCGTACTGAGTAAGTCTATGATTCCCCAAACACTGAAAATGTAGTTTCTTGGTTTATTGCTTAAATATATACGCAAGAAGTATTCGATGCTAAATAGAATGGTGAAACCCCATTCTGTGTAAACCAAAATGTCAACAACCGAAGCAGAGATGGTTTGTACACTGCTAAGCATGGTAACCAAAACACTAATGAGAATGGCCCACAACAAGATAATATCAAATAGCTTGGAATCAGGCGTGTTCGCCTCAAAAATGATTTCAGCCCATTTCTCTTTGCGCGAAAGTCGGGGATTATCTAATGTGCGTTGTACTTTCAATGTTGTCTGTGCTCAAAGTAACAATAAGTTTGTTAATTGGTTTCGGTTTCTTCCCCAAGAAAGTATCTAAAACCGATATTAAACTGTAAACTAGTTCCCGTTGTGTAAATCGAATTTCTCACCGAGTTGTGGTTTGGCGTCTTATGTGTGATGTCAAAAAAATTGTTTCCTGCTATACCAAGTTTCGAATTCATTGAGACATTAATATTCACCGATTCATTAATTGGATATTGGTAGCCAAGGTTGATATTCAGCATGACAATCTTCGCATCGAAACTGTTGTTTGAAATAACGTAGGAGATAGAACCTTCTGAAGCATTTAGAGGGTTAATAGGGACCTCTGGGCTGTAAAAAGTTTCATCCAAACCCATTTTGGTACCCGCAAGCATTGTTACCCCAGTGCCATATATGAAATGTCGAGGTTCGTATTTGCCTTGCCACGTTTTTACAGCATTAAAATTGAAGGGAACCATATAGGTGGTAAACGTATTGATCGGCGTATTAGCAAAATAGATGTCCCCATTTTCCGTCAACAAATCAATGTTCACTCGATAATCTGATTTGTAAATGCCAACTTCAACTTGGTAGCGTTCTTCAATTAATGCTCCACCAAGAATACCAAAAGTGGCGGCCATTTGATTATACACGTTAATACTGGGATGATACGGTCGTGAACCGCCTGTACCCAACTTGTATTGATCAAATTTGGGTCCAATGTCTAGACCAATATAATACTCTTTTTGACCAAACGAATGGTTCGCTAAAAGCATGGTTATCAGTAATATTAGTGATTTTTTGAAGGCCATATTTTAAGTTGAGGATCTGTAGTTTTAAATGATTTTCTATGGTGTTTTGACAATCCAAACTGCATCACGGCATTTCTGTGCTCCATGGTTGGGTAACCTTTGTTTTGTTGCCAATTGTACATTGGAAATTCTGTGTGTAGGTTTGCCATATACGCGTCTCGGTGTGTCTTTGCTAGTATCGACGCTGCCGCAATATGTAAATATTTTCCATCACCTTTAATTACGGTTTGATGTGGGATGTTTGGATACGGCTTAAACCTATTTCCATCTACGGCGATAAATTCTGGTGTGATGTCTAAATTGGCAACTGCTACATGCATCGCTTTTATGGAGGCATTTAATATGTTGATTACATCAATTTCTTTTTCCCAAACCATGGCAACTGACCAAGCAATAGACTCACTTTCAATCCATTGCCTTAATTCGTCGCGTTTGGTTTTGCTTAATTTTTTGGAGTCGTTTAAGCCCGGAATAATGACATTCTTAGGTAGGATAACGGCTGCGGCACATACAGGTCCAGCCAAACATCCTCGGCCCGCTTCATCGCACCCAGCTTCTATTCTGTTTTCGTCAATTCCAAATGGAAGCATAGGCAAAAATAAGCTATGTTTGTAAACGATTCGACATGTATCAATACCGCGAAACGTTATACAAAAATTACTATTCCACCCATTCAGGGAAAACGGAACAATCTATTCAATTACAGCACTTTAACCAGCAAGTTAGATACTTTGTTAGAGAATTTAAAGAGTTGATGCCAAGCGACAAACAGGTTCAAATCTTGGACATTGGTTGTGGTACTGGTTCCTTGATAAAGGCTTTAAACCAATTGGGCTATGCCAATACCGTTGGTGTGGATTTAAGCGAGGAGCAAGTAAAAATGGCTAAAACGTTTGGCGTTGATGGCATAGAAGAGGGCGATGTGCGTGTCTTTTTAAAAGATAAAATAGGCCGTTACGACGTCATTTTTGCAGTAGATCTAATCGAGCATCTAGGCAAAGACGAATTGGTCGACTTTTTACAGTTGGTGAATACTGGATTGAAACCGGGAGGTAAGGTGATATTTAGGACGCCAAACATGGATGCTCCTTTGTCGGCAGTATTTGCCTTTGCGGATTTTACTCATGAAGTATTTTTGAATAAAAGCTCTGCCAAACAATTGTTGGAATCCTGTGGTTATCAGTCGGTTGAAATTACGGAAGGCATTGTGTTTATCGAAAATCCCTTAAAGGAAATTATTCGTAAAATCGGTTGGGCTGTCACAAAACTCTGCTTAAAAGCGCAACTATTTTTCAGTGCTAGAACTTGGGATGAGGTAGTGTTTTCTCCAAACATTGTCATCACCGGAACGAAGCCAGTTACAAGGTAAACTCTAAGTCTAAATCACGACAAATTTGTTGTAAATCTTGGTAAACCGCATCAATTAATGGGATGCCAGTCTTAAGTCTGTCTGCATGAATCCGGGCTTCTGGCTCTCCTGGGATGATGACTTCTTTTTGTCCATCGACGGTTTCTGAGGATTTGAAACGTTCAATCCACTGATCCATATTGGTTTTAAAATCTTCAATCGGTCGAAATCCATCTACCCGCATGGCACCAACAAAATGGCCAATGCCTTTTCCAGGCATGTCAGGAGCTAAAGGCAAAAACGAAACAAATGGTGGAACCCAAGGGCCATAATTAGCACCGCTAAGTACGCCACTAAAAATGTCGACAAAGGCTGAAAGTCCATACCCTTTATGACTTCCCATTTCTTTCGAACTTCCTAAAGTGAGCAGGCTTCCACCATTTTTTAGGTCTTCAGGATTGTTGGTGTTCGTGCCTTGTTTGTCTTGCAACCAACCTGATGGGATGTCTTCCCCTTTGCGTTTAGCAATTTCCAACTTGCCATTGGCGGCTGCTGAGGTTGCCATGTCAATCACTAAGGGTTGTTTAGATCCTGCTGGAATCGCATAGCATATTGGGTTGGTTCCCAGAAGTCGTTCTTTGCTGAAAGTAGGTGCCACTAAAGGACTTGCGTTTGTTAGAGCCATACCAATCATATTATGTTCTAGCGCCTTCATAGCGTGATAAGCGGCAATGCCAAAATGGTTGGAGTTTTGAATGGCCACCCATCCACTACCATGTTCTTTAGCTTTTGCAATCGCAATGTCCATGGCTTTCGCGGCATTTGTCAAGCCAAGTCCACCGTCTCCATCTAAGGTAGCCGTTGTGTGTGTTTCATGGATTATACTTGGTTTTGCTTGGGTGTTTATGCGGTCGGCAGACCAGAGTCGCACATAACCACTTAATCGGGCAACACCATGCGAATCGATACCTCTCAAATCAGCACTTTGAAGTACATCTGACGCCAAAATTGCGTCCTCATCGCTGCATCCCATTCGCTTAAAAATGGATATGGTTAATGCATTTAAGTCAGAAGGAGTTACGGTGTGATACTGAGCCGACATACTTTTTTGATGCAAATATAAGAACCTGACTCCCAGAGCATATTATTTTTTAGTTTTGTATTTCACTGTTTTTCAGTTAATTATGCCAAGTAATATAGAAAATAATAAATATTTCCGTTAAGGAGCAGCGTTTTAGAATTACAAAGAGTCATAGAGTTGAGCAAGGAAGAACAACATAGTGTGGATTGGATGAACAGCGATGAAGAGCTAATAAAGGGATGCATTCGCGAAGACCGAGAAATGCAAGGATTGTTGTACGAGAAATACGCGGATAAGATGTTCGCTGTTTGTATGCGATACTCAAACACAAGAGAAGAAGCTGAGGACGTACTACAGGAAGCATTCATCAAGATCTTTGACAAGATATCCAAGTTTAGACAAGAAGGAAGCTTCGAAGGCTGGATGCGGAGAATCATGGTCAACACAGCGTTGAGGAGTTGGGACAAACGCTCACGAAAATTCGAACCAGGTGATTTGGATCATGTGGAGGAGCCCGTACAGCGGGAGTTGGTGCTGGATTCGATAGGAGTAAAAGAAATAATGGCGATGATCAATAAACTGCCAGAAGGTTACCAAATGGTGTTCAACCTTTTTGCAGTCGAAGGATACAGCCACAAAGAAATTGGTGAACTACTAAACATTAATGAGAGTACTTCTCGCTCGCAATATGCGCGAGCGAGAAGAAACTTGATGACTATGTTGGAAAAAATTGAAAGTTGAAAGTAATGCAAGAAAATAATTTTGAAAATCAAGTAAAGGATTTGCTTTACAATCATTCGGAATCAGCACCGAATGTGATGGGCAAAGTGTTCGAAAAACGAACGCCTTTATACATATTTAAGAATCGTCTTATTCTCCATAAATATAAACTAATGGCAGCAGCCGTTTTAATTGGTTTATTGGCGTTTCTGTTTAATATGAAATCTGATAAAACGGATTCGGTTTTACCAATTGTAGCCGAAACGGAAACCAATCAAGTAGATGAAACGCCAAATACTGAGGCAGAATCTATTGAAAATCAAATGGCTCAGATAGACGAGACCATTGCTGAACCTACCAATACTACAAATCCTAATTCGACAAGCGGAGTTGCTACTAACGGCACTCAACAAACTCAATCGAATATTAATAACTCTGACCTTTCAACTTCTTCTCCTGGGACCAAAATCCTTCGAGATCGCATGCTTAAGGAGTTAGCCAATGCTAAAAAACAGGGTAAAGGTGATGATGGCTCTTGGGGAACCGGCACTCCACAAAGTGAAAAGCCAATTGGAAATACGAGCGGAGAATTTGTAAACAATACAACTGAGTCAAACACCAACAAACAAGATGTACCAACTGATCAAACGCAAAGCGAGAAAGATCAGACACAAAATACCACTAACAAGGCAAATGATACCAAAACAACTATTGCTAAAACTGAAGCACCAACCTCTTCCTCTGAAGACAACACAGGGGGAGACGAGGACTTCGAATTGCCAAAAACAAAAGATGGAAAGTGGAGTGTTTCATTTAACACTGTCATTGGGTCGGGTAGCCGAAACTTAGATGCCATGGGGGATATGGCTAGTGTAGTAGTGAGAGATGCAACTGAAACAGCCAACCTCTCTTATGGAGCTGAATTGTTGTTAAACTATAAACTGTCTGACAATTTTGATCTGTACTCAGGTTTCAATTACTTCAACCGAAGAGAGAAAATGGTGTACATGCACAACACGCAGGTAACGGATATGGATATTACTTCTAAAAAGGTAATTGAACACCATCCTGTATTTGGTACCCGTGAAGTAACGGTTTACGATACTTCTTACACAACTCGCAATGTTCAATCGAACGGAGATTTTAATAATTCCTACAAACATTTTTATATTCCACTCGGATTACGCTATACGCTTTACCTAAACGAAACCGTTGGAATTTATTTTGACGTCAATGGAGGTTTAGAAGTAGTGACCAAAACATCTGGGACTATTTTAAATGACCAATACCAAGAATTATCATTGGACAATGGTTTTGGTCGGACAAGTTTGGGGAACATGGTCGGTGTAAACGCAGGTGTTTCATTTTTAGTAGATGAACGATTAAGTGTATTGACTGGACTTCGCGGTAAAATGTTCTTGAATCCAACCAATAACCAGGATTATCCTATTAATCAATATGACAAAGGTTTTGGTTTAATGGTCGGTTTGAAATACGACTTGTAAGGTGTCACTTAAAACACACATACTTTTCATGAGTTGCTTGTTGGGTCATTTAATGGGCTACGGACAAGCAGATTCAGGCATTGTGTCAACCGGACATGTATCAGCTTTGGTGCAATCAAATGGTACGATGTTTAGCCAAAAAGATGGACAAGCCTATAACCATTTCAATACCAACAAAGTTGCCCAACTGATTACATATTCTGGTCAGTGGATGGTGGGTGTTGAAGGCACAACCGTTTACGCAAACAAGAATGATAATTGGCAAAAACCTCAATTATGGCCTGGTCCAATCGATACAGTAACGAATCTTCCTAAAAGTGCCGTTGAGTGGTCGAAGATATGGACCATTACTAGGGCTGAAGTACAGGAGCATCGCAACAAATTTGATGAGACTGGTTACCAAATGCCATCAAACATTACAAACTGGCCTGCCAAGCACAACGACAACAACATCAGTGAATTCATGGCGCCCTATATTGACTGGAATATCAATGGCGTTTATGATCCTGAAAATGGAGACTTCCCAAGTTTTGAAGGAGATTATGCGGCGTATTTTATAGCCAACGATTTATTTGGTGAAAATGTATTCCCTCAAGCAAACAAATTGGGCATAGAAATTCAAGGATTGGTATACGCTTATAATCGATCGGATTTAGCCAATACGATGTTTGTCAAATTGTACGTAATTAATAGATCTGATAATAATTATAGTCCGTTTTTTTACGGACAATATGTTGACTTTCAGCTTGGTAACCCAACGGATAATGTAGTGGCGACCGATGTACAACGCAATCTAATATATGCATACAATGGTGATGACAATGACGAAGATGGGTTTGGTAAAAACCTCCCTTCAGCTGGCTGTATTTTTCTCAGCCATCCACTGTCTGCATCTTCGCTTTTTACGTCGACAGACAGTGTAAGGGGATTGCCAAAATCGGAGGCAGAAATGTTGGCAGTGATGAATGGAAAATGGAGGAATAATGCCGATAAATATGCTGTTGGCACTGGGATTTCAGGGACATCGCAACAAACAACCAACTACATCTACCCAAAGAAAACCGACCCGAAAGTGGGAGACTTAAATTGGTCAGATGAAAATTCTGGTGATACAGCCGGGAAACGCAAAATGTTAGGTGTTATAAAATTCAATGATTTTAAATCGAAGTCGTATAAGCGAATTGATTTGGCATTTGTGTTCGCACAAGATGAAGAGAACACTGAGAAAAAATTACAGGAACAAGCTGATCAGAGTACAGATTTCTATAAATCAACGCTTGGTTCAAGCATTGTTTATACACAACAGAATTTGAAAGTTTATCCGAATCCGTTTGAATTGGGTAGAGATAAAGCTTTTTATATCAATGCATTAAGCGCACAATTGGTAGATAAAACAGGGAAAATGATCGTAGATTTAGAACCTGTGGATATCTACGAAAAAAAATTTCAGATTCCATGCAGCGAAAAACTGGCCTCTGGGGTCTACTATTTAAAGGCAGTAACATCAAGTGGTTTATCCTACAGCAAAGTGATTTTGATAAGCAATAGATGACACTGATAAGATAAGAATTACTACAAAAAATATTATTTTAGCACGTTTATTATGAGAATAGGTCTACAAAAACATACACAACAGGTTAAGCGCCTGTTATTTAGCACTTTAGCCTTGGTTAGCTTTGCATTTTTTGCAAACGTCCAACAGGCAAATGCAACGCACGTAATGGGGGCGGACATCACTTACAAGTGTTTGGACACCCTTAAATTTGAGTTTACCGTAAAATACTACCGCTATTGTGGTGGTGTTCCTTTTGGTAACCCAAGTAACATTACAAAACTAATTTGTACCAAAACAGGGGCGTCTCAAGGCGTTTCTTTAACGCGTCAAAGTATTCGTGACGTAACTCCTGTTTGTGCGACAGCAACTAAACCTTGTAATCCGTCGAACACCAGTAGAACTGGAGATGGTATCGAGGAGCATTACTACACGGTAACGATTGATTTCAATAAAGCGCCGTATAGTAACTTGACTAAAAACGGATGTTGTGAGGTACGGCTAGAAACTGGACAGTGTTGTAGAAACTCCAACATTACCTCCGGTGCTGCCAACCAGAACTTTTACACGTATGCTACCATTGACCTATGTAAAGCACCGTGTAACTCTTCTCCTTCGTTAACGACAGAGCCAATTGCATATTTATGTTGTAACCAACCGTTCTACTATAACAACGGTGCATCGGATACATCTAACTATGACTCATTGTCGTACAACTTTGCTGATCCATTAAGAGGATGGAACAACAAAATTAGCTACAGTGGTAACTACACATACAAAAACCCATTTGATTCTTACTATCCTGGTTCTTTGAAGCCACCATACAACAACCCAAATGCTAACCCACCAATCGGAATCTACTTAGATCCTGAAACAGGGGATTTGATTTTTACACCTGTAAAGTGTGATGAAATTACGGTTGCTGTATTGGAAGTAACAGAGTGGAGGAAAAATGCCTCCGGAAAGTATGAAGTCATCGGGGTCACAAGGCGGGATATGCAGTTTATAACCAAGCAATGTCCCGGGAATAATCCGCCTATTATAAAGGGTAAATTTACGACTACGGTCTGTGAAGGTTCCCAGATATGTTATGTGATTACGACAGAGGATAAGGTGAAAGTGCCACCGCCTCCACTACCCAAACCTGATCCAGATACGGTGACTATTAAGTGGAACAGGGGTATTCCTGGTGCGACTTTTACTGTTCAAAATGCTAAAGCTTTAAACCAATCTGCGAAGTTCTGTTGGACACCTCCAATTGGATCCGCATCCGATCTGCCATACACATATACTGTGACGGCAAGGGATGACGCTTGTCCTTTGAATGCGGTAACAGTTCGTGCATTCCAAGTAAAAGTAAATCCTATTGCAGAAGCAGATAGAAAAATAACGAAATTAGATTGTGGCCGATACGCCATAGAAAGTGATCCTTTCCCTAACTTTAAGAATCCGGCCAAATATTCGTGGCAACTGAAAGATTCCAGTGGGGTAATCATCTTCGATAGGAAGATAGGATATTTCGAGAGTACGGGTTCCTTTATTAGTTCTAAACAATATGATACCATTCTATTTAGAACGGGTGGAACGTATATCATACAACATACTATCGACAATAGCCCTAAGTGTCCAAACGATTACTATGATACTATCGTAGTACCACCGTTGTTGGAAGTAGACTTAGCTTTCGGACCAGATACATTTGTATGTGCTGGAACTACCTTAAGACTTGAGCCAAAAATTGCGAATGGATCTCTTCCAGTGTCATACAAATGGGGAACAGGAGATACGACTTCGTATATCGACATTCAAGTACCAAACCGTACGTCTGATACAACTTTCTATGTAGAAATACGGGATCAGAACAATTGTACCGCTTGGGATAGTACAACAGTATTCTTAAAAGAAAACCCACTGGTGACCATCGGTCCAGATCGAAGGATTTGTACCTATAATACCATTAGTCTCTATCCAAATGATAGTTTGGCTTATTGGGATGATCCAAGAGATACGTCAGAAATAAAGATTCGTCAAGGTGATACCTTATATAAAGAGTGGTATTTAGATGGTACACTCGTGAGTGAAGATACCGCGATGATAGATATTAATACTGCTGGAGAGTATGTCATTAAAGTAATAGACAGTATAGGATGTTTTGCAACCGATACCATGATACTAGCTGTAAATGATACAGTAACTGCCAATGCCGGTCCAGATCAAACATTCTGTTGGAATGATTACATGGAACTGGTTGGTACAGAGCTAGATACCGCAGGTAATTGGAAAACGGGAACGTTTAGGTGGTGGGATATAACCGCGAACCCCAAAGTCAATATGGGGACGAAGGATACCTTAGCCTATAACATACAAAACAGTACAGATTTCCAATTGGAGCTATTTGTAACAGAAGACACAACAACGTGTTATGATGCAGATACGGTCATTATTACGGTGAACCCACTCCCAATTGTTAAAATGCCTGGTGATATAGAAGTATGTCATGATGCTGGTAAGATCAACTTAACGTTGTTCGAAGACAGTAAAACAAAGGGAGGAGCTTGGTACTGCCCTAAGAATCCATCGTATGTAGAGAAAGAGAGTGAGTTTATCACTTCGCTTGCTGGTATACCAGGAAAATCAACTAGTAACGAAATTTACTATAAGTATGTACATCCATCAACGGGTTGTGTGAGAACAGATTCTTTTACGATTAAAGTGAATCCGCTTCCAGACGTTGAGTTACGAGATGGTTACTTCTGTCAAGATAAGGAAACTGTAAATCTAAAAGATGATAAGATTATTGTTTTACCTGGTGGTGGTACATTAGCACTAGGACGTCAAGCATGGAAATGTGTAGACTGTGGTAGCTATAAAGAGTCAGACATCATTGAAGATATTAACGGTGGTGGGTCTGGTGCGACCCAAGACTTCGTATTACATATAGACGAAAATGCAATTCCTTTGGGAAGCTTCTCGTCTGATACAATAACGATTGAATTCGAATTTAGAAATGTATTTGGCTGTTACAACAGAGATACTGCTGACATTGCCATCACTAAAGTCCCTAAAATTGAATTTAAAGGATTCTCAGACTTATGTTGGGATGAAGGAATTGTAGAATTGAAAGGCTTGAGTGAGGTTACGCCATCTGACGGAATCTGGAAAGCGGTTGATTCAACTGGATTTGCTGCGGCAGCTGGTTTAAATGCAGCGCTTAAAGGAGATACATTAAACGGAGATACATTAAATACATTGGCTACTCCGCAACCTGCGGAAGGAAGTAGCTTTACATATTTAATGCGTTACTTCCACGATCGTTCAGGTTGTCCAACTTCACGTGATACTACCTTGACGATTAGAGGTTTACCAGTTCCGATTATTGATGAGAAGCCATTCTCTGATGTGCACAAATCATTCGAACCGTTCACTTTCTGTGAGCTTGACGATGATGTGAACATGCAAGTGAATTATGCAGGTGGAACCTGGTCATCTTCACAAAGTGGTGTGTTATCAGGAAGTGACTTCATGCCTTCATCGGTATCGAGCTACAACAACCCATTCCTTATATTCTATGATTACACAGATATATATGGTTGTGCTGGACGTGACTCAGTTCGGGTTGTCGTTCATCAACAACATACCTTAGATATATCGAATGATACTGCGATTTGTAGAACGGATAACATGGTATTAGATGTGAAAGCAAATTATACCAATTCAACTGCAGTATTATGGGTGCCACTTACTGGCGGAACAGTTGCGAATCCAAATGCGGATCAAACGACGTTTAGTTTTAAATCGTCACCAGATTCAGTATTCAGGCACTTGTTATATGCTCAAACGGTAGAAAACAGCAACAACGTTTGTCCATTTACAGATAAGACAATGGTTGTGTTTGTTCATCCAAAACCTGTTGCGGAAATAGTTGGAGATACATTAAATGGTTGTAACCCTGTAGATGTGCAGTTTACAACGACTATGTTGAACCAAATAGATCCATTGACAAGTAAATACGAATGGACTTACGAAGATGGTGGTTCTGACAATGTTCAAGACCCTAACTATAGATTTACAGTGAATGGTGATAACAATGTTCAATTGAGGTTGACATCAGCGTTTGGTTGTGATACAACACTTAACTTGAATGTGGAAGTATATCCAATTCCTGTAGCGATGTTTACACCAAATCCGAACAACAGTCAAACAGCTGCATTGCCTAAATTCCAGTTTAACAATGAGTCAACAGTGACTTCAGAATTAAACAGTGTGATTGCTGAAACGATTTGGGATTTCGGAATCCTATCTGAAATTGATGATACATCAACTCAAGTGAGTCCGTTGTTCTTCTATCCTTCAGATACGGGAACATACGACGTTAACTTAACGGTTAGAACACAATACGGTTGTGAGTCTCAATTTACCTACCCGGTAATTATCGGTCCAGATATCTTGGTATTCATTCCTAACGCATTCTCACCAGATGGTGGCGGACCAGAAGCAAACGATGGCTTTAGGGCAATTGTGAACGATGCAGCTAAAGAATATCACCTAATCATCTTTAACCGATGGGGTGAGGTTATTTGGGAAACCAAAGATCGTTTAGCCGAGTGGGATGGTAAGTATGGTCGCGATGCTGGATGGGATGGAGATCCAAATACTTCAGCGCACGACAACAGATTACCAGTTGCTCAGGACGTTTACGCATACCATTTACGTATCGTAAGCTGGAACAACGAAGAGTTTAAGTACTCTGGAACTGTTACCTTAATTAGATAATCAATTTAAAAACCATACAGAAAGCAGTGCTAAACCCACTGCTTTCTTTTTATTATAAAGTCGTATCTTAGTAGTGCGTTACGATTGTGAAAAAACTAATCCTCATATCGCTTTTCTGCATAGCGTTTCATTTGCAATCTGCTGCATCCCATCTATTGGGAGCGGAGATTACGTATTCGCACTTGACAGATTATAAGTATAAAGTATTTGTGACGGTCTACAGAGATTGTAACGAGTGCAAGATTGCTGGAGGTGGGGGTGGTTCAAACACTAAAGATTGTGACAACGTTTACTTATATCTCAGATCATCTAATATCAATGGATGTAATTCTAAAGAATTAGGGAAGTTAGGCCTAACGAGGGAATCGATAACAGAAATACTCCCTATTTGCCCAACCGCTGTTTCCAAATGTAAAGCCGATACCGGCTTAAGTTTTGGTGTTGAAGCCCATACTTTTTCGGTTGAAATAGATTTTGAAGAGTTTAAGTCTTATCAAAATTGTGGATTCGAAATGTATGTTCAGCTAGCTCTAAGAGCGGATGACATCGATAATTTATCACAATCTTCTATCGGAGAAACATTATATAACTTTAGTTACATAAACCCGTTTGAAGTGCATTCTTCCCCAAAGTTCAATGCCAATCCAGAGTTATTGTTAACCGTTAATCAAGCGGCTAAAAGTTACGTAACCTCTTCTAAAACGAGTGATTCAATTTCTATTCATTTTGAGAAACCATTACGAGGTGCTAACAATGAAATAAACTATAAAGAAGGATACTCGCTTCAAAGACCATTAACCGTATGGTGCAATGGAGACCAAGAAAAATGTGAAGCGAATCCTCAAGCAAATCCGCCTGTGGGCGTTACCTTAAACGCACAAACAGGGTTTTGTGGCTTTTACCCCAGTTAAAAATCACGAGAAGGCTACAATTGTATATGAAATTGAAATGTGGCGAAACACCACTAAGGGTGTCGTTTTAATCAGTAAGGTAAGACGCGACATATTGGTAACCGTGACTTCATATGGACAACAGAATAATCCTCCTCAATTATTTGGTACTTCATACGATACAAAATCAAACGTCGTAAACGCATGTGCCGGAGAAGAATTGTGTTTTGACATAAACGCAAAAGATGCGCCGTTCATTCATCCTGATGGTTCGTACCAAACAGCAAATTCTGTTGAATACCAATGGGTTGCTCAGTTACCGGGAGCGACCATTAAACAAGTGTCCATGTCTCAAGCGCCTTATAACAAATTACAAGTTTGTTGGACACCAGGCAAAAAAGATATTGGGAAGTCATTCCCACTTCAGGTGAAGGCGACCGACAACCATTGTCCATTGCAGGCATCCGTGACAGCTCAATATACCATTGTGGTAAATGGAAAGCCTGACAACCACGTAAGTGTGAAGAATTTATGGTGTGGAAGCATTCAATTGAACGCAGATACGACCAAACAATATGATTTCAAAAGCATAGGTTGGACCTTGATTGATGATACGCAATCACCTTATTTTACGTCTAACAAAACTACTGATACGGTACAATTCAAAGAACCCATCTCAGGTCAATTATCAGTTGTGCTTACTTCAGATGTGGGCTGTACAAATGAAGTGACCATACCCATTGATAAAACTGAGTCTGACTTAAGCGTCAATTTTGGTGAAGTACTAGGGAAGGATGCGTATTGTATTGGTGATACGGTAAAGCTAAGTGCTCAGTCAAAAGGGAATGTAAAAATCTATCAAGTGCATTGGTTGAGGAATTCTGATTCGTTTTCTAAAGCACCAGGCATTCAATATCCAGCAAAGTTTAAAGAGAATAAAGACATATTCGATGTTGTTTTATTGGGGTCGAAAGGAAAGCTTCAATGCGTTGATTCACATTCTATAGTAATCACGGTAGAAAGCCACCAAAAAGTGGACTTTGTGCCCATATTGCCAGTCTGTGAAGGACCAACTTTGGTCAACATCAGTCAATCTGCAAGTGTGCCTGGTGGCACGTGGGAAGGCATTGATCACGATTTAATGGTGAACAATCAAATCGACGTAAACAAGCTTGGTGATATTTCAACTGCGGTTGAAGTTTGTCAAAAGTATACGACTAAGTCGCTGACTTCAGGATGTTTAAGCCACGACACCTTCTGTGTTTGGGTGGTTCCTAATCCAGAATTGAATTTAGAGAAAAGAACGGTTTGCGGCGCTACTGGTTATTTTAACTTAACCAATATGGATCCCGCGATGTATTCTTTTGGTGAATACGATATTGATTGGACGGTAGATGGGAAAACACCTGGGAGTAATCCATTAGGTAACAAACACTTAATCGAACTTGCTGGATTATCTATAGGCGATCATGAAGTAATCGGTGTATATAGAAATGAATTTGGTTGTTCGACTCGAGATACAGGAATTTTATCCCTTTTGGACAATATAGATTTATCATCTATAACTAGTAAAAAGTCATGTCAAGGAACCAATGAAAACCTCAACGAAATTTTTGGTATTGACCTTGGTGGCGGTTTTTGGACCAGTCCTTCAAATAGTGCAAGTGTAGTGAATAACGCTATCGCAGCAGATGTTTGTGGTCCTGTGGATTTGCAATTTACATACGACCAGTTCGGATGTTATGTGACGCACGACGTTTCACTAAACGTAGTTTGTAAACCTAGTATTGCATTCGATATTCCCGATTCACTATGTGCGTTAGATGAAAGTGTACAGCTTATTGCCAATCCTTCTATCGGGATTTTTGAGGGCGATGAGGTGGTTAATAATTATTTATACATCGATGAAACGCCTAAAACATATTCATTCAATTTTGTTGTAAAGAAAGATGTTTGTGAGTTTATATACCCGCATTCTGTGACGGTAATGCCGGCACCGAAAATGGTTATAGGATCTGGTATTCCAGGGTCTATTTGTGAAGGACAGTCGATTGATTTAAAACCCATTCATGTGGTTGATGGAGTACTTGAAATAACCACTTCTGAAGAAACGTTCAGTTTTACTGGACAAGGGAGTGCCTTTACACACACACCAACTGAAGCGGAGAAAATGAAGGGCAAGGCGCTCATTAGACTAGCGTTAAAAGGACAAGGATACTGTCCAATCCCAGATGAGGAATATCAAATTAAAATTCATCCTAAAGCAAAAATCCATTTGGTAGATAGCGTATTTGAAGGTTGTACCCCTTTTGCGTTCAAACCGGCGTTCATATACGACACTGAAATTTTGGATTGGTCAGCGACTCAAACAGAATGGGATTTTGGTGATGGACCAAAACGACTAACTAAAATACAACCAAGCAACAATTATAAAGCTGCTGGTACGTATTCTATTTCATTACATACAGTTAGCCCTGAAGGTTGTGTTTACAACAAAACGTGGTTAAACGCTGTAACAGTGCATAGTTCTCCGGATGCATCGTTTAGACCTTCTCCTAACGGACAAGTATCCATTAGACAAGCATTTGTGCAATTTGAAAATACCAGTACTTCGGCAGATTCTATGTCGTACATGTGGAATTTCGGAACAGGTAATCCTGCTGATGTATCAACCGAAACATCGCCAAACTTTACCTTCTCAAACGATACAGGAACTTATAACGTTTCGTTAACCGTGTCGACAGATATGGGTTGTGAAGATGTATATGTCCACAAAGTGATTGTTGGGCCGGACATTCGTATCCTCGTTCCAAATGCCTTTTCACCAAACGACAAAGGTTCTGAAATAACAGAGGAGTTTAAAGTTGTAGGAACCAGTGTTCGCTATTTCCATATTGAAATCTTTAATCGGTGGGGACAACAAGTTTACAAATCAGACAACATTGATGAAGAGTGGGATGGAAAGTCAGTCGGAAGGTTCTGTGAAGTAGGCGTTTATGCTTATTTGATTCAAGCCACAAGTATGTCTGGTGAAACCTACGAGTTCAAAGGAACGATTCACCTTTTACGATAATTTGGTCTGAACCAACTCGTAAATCTATCTAAATTTATTTGCTAAAAATTCAAGTACTTCTGAGTGCGTAAAATCTATACATGGCTTATTTTTGAACCATGCAGTTGCACGACTTAGAAGAGGAGAAAAAGGAAATACTAAATCGGTATCGAGGACTGCTCCGAGTTTCTAAAAGTACGCGTGAAGATGGCGACGGAAAAATTATCCGAAAGGCTTTTGAATTGGCCTTACACGCCCATAAAGACATGCGTCGCAAATCCGGTGAGCCGTATATTTATCATCCCATTGCCGTTGCACGAATTGCTGCTGAAGAAGTTGGACTTGGGACTACAGCTATTGTAAGCGCATTGCTTCATGACGTAGTTGAAGACACAGATACTTCATTACAATATATCAGAGAGGAATTTGGCGAAAAAGTTGCCAATATCATTGATGGGTTAACCAAAATGAGTGGCTACTTCGGTCAATCAAATTCTCCGCAGGCTGAGAATTTCAGACGAATGTTGCTCACACTTAGCGACGACGTTCGGGTTATACTGATAAAACTCTGCGACCGATTACACAACATGCGTACACTCGAACACATGTCGGTAAAAGGCCAGTTGAAAATAGCCTCTGAAACCAAATACTTGTACGCGCCATTGGCACACCGCTTGGGTCTTTATCCGATAAAAACGGAGCTTGAAGATTTGTCTTTAAAGTATACGGAGCCAGAGATTTATGCTGAGATTAAAAGCAAACTAAAGGCGACCAAAGAACAGCGTAATCGGTATATCAGAAAATTTATTAAGCCGATAAAGCAAAGTCTTGAAGAGCTTGGTCTTGAGTGCGAAATTAAAGGTCGGTCCAAATCGATATATTCCATTCTGCAAAAAATGCAAAAGCAGAAAGTCGATTTCGAACAGGTGTACGATTTATTTGCTGTACGAATTATTGTTAAATCGAAACCACAACGAGAGAAATTAGACTGCTGGAATATTTACTCTATTGTTACCAGTATTTACCGACCCAACCCTGACCGGTTGCGGGACTGGATTTCAACTCCTCGAAGTAACGGATATGAGTCGTTACACACCACCGTAATGGGTCAAATGGGTAAGTGGGTGGAAGTGCAGATACGTACCGTTAGAATGGATGAAATCGCAGAAATGGGTTATGCTGCGCACTGGAGGTACAAGGAAGGGAATGTTGGCGATTCAGGAATAGACGATTGGTTAGGAAGGATTCGAGAAATATTAGAAAATCCGCAGAGCAATGCGATTGATTTCTTAGATGATTTTAAACTCAACTTGTTCAGTGAAGAAATCTTTGTGTTTACACCAAAAGGCGACATTAAGAAATTACCAAAGGACGCTACAGCTTTAGATTTTGCGTTTGAAATTCATACCGAGGTTGGGTCCAAGTGTATTGGGGCCAAAGTGAATAGCAAACTAGTGCCGCTTAGTCACCAACTGAATAGAGGTGATCAGATTGAAATCATAACGTCGAATAAACAAAAACCAACTAAAGGCTGGTTAGATTTTGTTGTAACAGGCAAGGCAAGAACCAAGATTAAACAAGTCCTAAAAGAAGAAAAACGGAAGAAGGCAGCCGACGGAAAGGAAATACTTTTGCGCAAATTTAGAGGTTGGAAACTCCCTTTGAATACGGAGAACATGCGGATTTTGTGCCTCCATTTCGGAATAATGAGTGAGCAAGATTTTTATGTTTTGGTGGCTAAGGATCGAATGCCCAAATCACCGATATCGTACAAAGAAATCATTGCCAGACACAAGGAACGCAAAGACCCAATCAAGAAGATTAACGAGCGTCCGCCTGACTCGAACAAAAAAGTTGGTGATCTAATTATCGGTGAGGACGATAGTTTAGACTTAGAATACTCTTTCGCAAAGTGTTGTTCTCCAATTCCAGGCGACGACGTAATGGGTTTTATTACCGTAGGCGACGGCATCAAGATACACAGAACCAACTGCAAGAATGCAGAGCGGTTGATGTCCAACTATGGGTACCGGATTATCAAAGCACGATGGGCAGGTTTCCCTTTAATCGATCATTCATTCTCAGCAGGTTTAGAAATTACCGGTATCGATAGTGTCGGTTTAGTCAGTAAAGTGACCGATATCATTTCGAAAGAACTTCAGGTGAATATGGAGGCTGTTTCTTTTAAGGCGAAGGACGGCACCTTTATTGGGAATCTTGTTCTCGAGATCGATAGTACCCAACACTTAGAAGGATTGATACGAAAAATCAAATCCATTGACAAACACATTGAAGTGAACAGGACAGATTTATCGTAACAGCAAATAATTTGCTATTTGATGGGATAACGTGTGTATTAGTTTACGTTTATAAACGTTCGTTTTGACTAACTTTGCCCTTTGGTTTTAAGATGAGTGATGCATTAAAGAACATTCGAGTAGAAGTGAAGGACATCTTTACGAAGTACCTTGAGGAAAAGGGACAACGGAAGACGCCAGAACGTTATGCCATTTTGGATGAAATTTATTCTAAAAAGCATCATTTCGATGTCGACACATTATACATTCAAATGAAAAATCGCAACTACCAAGTAAGTAGGGCGACGGTGTATAACACACTCGATTTACTGTTAGAATGTAAACTAGTTGTGAAGCATCAGTTTGGCCAGAATATGGCTCAGTTTGAACAGGCTTTTGGTTTCAGACAGCACGACCATATGATTTGTACGGTTTGTGGCAAGGTATCAGAATTTTGTGATCCTCGTATACAACAAACATCATCTACCATGGGTGATTTGTTAAATTTTGAAGTCACACAACACTCGTTAAATCTTTACGGGAAGCCACGTTTGGATGATGATGGCTTGTGTTTGAATTGTGAAAATCAAGTATCTTTTGAATAATTAGGACAACATTTATGTCGAATACACCAGGATTTGTTGATGTAGTATTGGGTTTGCAATGGGGCGACGAAGGCAAGGGGAAAATTGCTGATTTCTTAACGCCAAAGTATGACGTTGTTGCCAGATTTCAAGGTGGTCCGAACGCAGGACACAGCCTGGAAATGAACGGTAAAAAGCACGTACTGAATACCATTCCAAGCGGTATTTTTCACAAAGGATGTATCAATTTGATAGGCAATGGGGTTGTGATCGACCCTGTTTTGCTGTTACAAGAAATCAAAAGAACTGAAGAAGCTGGCGCAGATGTAAAAGCGAATCTTTATATCAGCCGCAAAGCAAACATCATTCTTCCTACCCATAAATTATTGGATGCCGCGTCTGAGAAGAACAAAGGCGAAAATAAAATAGGTTCTACATTAAGAGGAATTGGACCAACTTATCGCGATAAATACGGTAGAAGTGGCTTGAGATGTGGCGACATGTTCGCTCCTGATTTTAAGGAGAAGTACAGCGCAAACATTGAGCGTCATTTGGCGTTGATGCAACACTTCGACTATTCTGATTACAACCTTGGCGATTTAGAAACAGAGTTTTTTAAGGCTGTTGAAGAATTGAAAACGTATCAGTTTGTAGATAGTGAGTATTTCGTAAACGACCTGATTGCTCAAGGCAAAAAAGTGTTGGCAGAAGGAGCGCAAGGCTCAATGCTCGATATTGATTTTGGTTCATATCCATTTGTGACGTCATCCAATACCATTTCAGGTGGTATGACGGTCGGATTAGGTGTTGCACCGAAACACGTGAGATCTGTGAAAGGAATTTTTAAGGCATACTGTACCAGAGTAGGTAGTGGCCCATTCCCATCTGAGTTGTTAAACGAAACAGGTGAAGAATTACGAAAAAAAGGATTTGAATTTGGCGCAACGACTGGTCGTCCAAGACGATGCGGTTGGTTAGATTTAGTCGCATTGAAATACGCGGTTATGTTAAGTGGCGTAGATGAATTGATCATGATGAAAGCCGATGTTATGAGCGGTTTTGATAAAGTGTATGTCGGAACTGGATACAAAGGCGAAAACGGAGAAGAAGTAGGGACAATACCTTTCGACTTTGTAACCGCAGGATTTCAGTCAACATACAAAGAGTTCGAAGGGTGGCATGATGACTTGACCGTAGTACGCTCAGAATCAGAGTTTCCAGCAAGTTTTTCGTCTTACATCAAATGGTTAGAAAGTGAAGTGGGCGTGCCAATTAAAGTAGTTTCCTTAGGACCTGACCGTGTGCAAACGGTTGTGCGTTAATCCTTCGAGAATCCAAAGAATAAGCCAGGAACAGAGCTTATTATCACCACAATACTAAAAAGCATTGCAATCCATACGCCTTCAGTAGAAGCTAATCCAAACATTGGGAAGATAGTCGCAAATATAACTTCTCTTGCGCCTAAGCCACCTAAGAACACAGGAATTGCTGTCGCAATAGACGAAATTAGAAATACAAAACTGGCAATACTTAATGCAGCAACCGTGAATAAATCGACCTCAATTGCTAACAAAATGCTATATACTGCACCAACTTGTAACAGTTGGATAACAATTGATTGACCAATTGATTTCCAAAAGATCTTAGCGAAAGTATGAAACCACTTTAGCACAATAACGTACACCAAGACAACTAAAAAGAGGATTGGAAGGATGCTCCAATTTATTTGCCACCATACCTCAATATCACTGAGATATGGCATACAAACACCTACTAGAATTACAATTGCTGCGAGTCCTAGAAGCCTATCAGCTAACAATGGCAATACATACGTTTTAGCTTTTTTGTCTGTTCGTTTGGAGTAGGCCAAGATTTTATACGCATCTCCGCCAATGCCACCTGGGAGGAATAAATTGTAGGCCATACCTTGCCAATAAAGCATTGCATTCCATTTACTCGGTATGTTGTCACCAACAGCGGTTAAAATGTATTTCAACCTATAAGAGGACACAAGCTGGCTAAGTAAGTAGAGCAGAACGGCTAAAGCGACGTACCCATATTTAGTTTCGCGTATGGTTTCGGTAAAAAGTTCAAGGTCTATAAATCGAAAGGCATACCAAAAACCAAGAATACTAAGAACGAGCTTCAGAGCTACCCATCCGTATTTCTTTATTTGTTTTGAAGTTGTCAACGTACTAATACGTGTGAATGGTTCGTACCGTGTACGTCTTTTTATCCTGGGATTCGTAGTACGTACGCATCAATAATTCCAATACAATGCCGGTTGTAATTAATTGAATACCACCGAGTAACAGTAGAATGCCCAGCAGCAACATGGGTTTTCCCCAAATGTCCTGACCTTGCAGTTTTTGAATCAGAAAGTAAAAATTAATCAAACCACCAATGCCAAAAATAACAGCCCCTAAAGTGCCGAACAAATGCATCGGTTTGGCTAAATATTTTCGGAAAAACACCATCAACATCAAATCACTGATCACCTTAAACGTTCGGTTTAAGTTGTACTTTGATTTTCCAAATTCTCGAGCATGGTGTTTGACAGGAACTTGATGAATGCGCGCTCCTTGTAGCGCCGCCAATACTGGAATAAATCTATGAAGCTCGCCATAGAGACTTAAGTCTTTGGCTATTTGACTCTTGAATATTTTTAGCGTGCAGCCGTAATCTTTGATCTGGACCTTGGTTAGGTTACGAATAAAGTAGTTTGCGATTTTACTAGGTATTTTACGAATTAACATACCATCTTGACGGTTGACGCGCTCACCCGCAACCAAATCCCATTTTCCATTTTTAATCAAGTCCAACAACATCGGTATGTCCGATGGATCGTTCTGTAAATCCGCGTCCATGGTTACCACATATTCACCTACAGTTTGGTCAATGCCAGCTTGCAGTGCTGTGCTCTGACCATAGTTTTTCATGAATTCAACCACCTTGGTGTGCTTGTTTGCATGTTTCTTTACTTCATCAACCGTACCATCGCTTGATCCATCATCAACCAAAATGAGTTCATAATCAAGTTTGTCTAAAGCACTATAGATTTGGGTTAAAAGCGGTTGGATGCTTTCTTCCTCATTCATCATGGCAACAACAACAGATATTTCTGGCATTATTTCTTCTTTTTAGGCATTTCTGGGAAACGGTATTTGAACTTCACCAAACTAAATGGTTTTGATTCAAAACGCCGCACAAAGGTATAATAGGTGTCGACATTTGCAGTATCCTTGATGACTTCAGTCGGTACTAGGTAATAAGAATGGAATGAGTAATCGGAAGTTTTTGTTTCAACTGTTGCATTCCTTTCAACCGTCATATACCAATTCATGGTCAAGGCAACATTGCTGTTATACATGCCTAAATCGCTGCCTTCGGTTAACTGACCAATGGCTTGTCCGTTTATTTTTTCTTCTAAATACGGACCTGTCTGAACTCGATAAGGTACCATATAATGAGAATATCCCAACCGAGCAATTACCAACCCCAATATGACTAAGTAGGTAGTTGGAACCGTAAACTTGAACATGAGGGTGATCAGTAAAAGAAAACCAGTTATTGTCAAAGCAACGGCAGTAACAATCGAAATATCTACCGCTGTACGAGCGATCAAAAACATGGCGATTGGCGACACCACGAGTAATATGGATAGTATCAATGTCGTCGGTTTCAGTTGTTTGTCGGACCAAACATGCAAACAAGCTGCTATGCTGGGTATCAGCAAAAACGGCGTTAACATAAATACGTAACGCGCTCTGTAATCAGGCGATAACCAATAAATGATAATGTTAAATAAGAAAAGTAGGAGGGATGTTTTAAGGAATGCATTGGACCAAACGTATGTCCTCGCCTCTTTTCGGAGAAAGACGAAAACCGCTAATCCCCAAGGTAAAATATCCAACAAATAACGCAATGGAAACAGAAACAAATGCTCAAAGCTTTCTATAAAACTTTTTTCTGTAACGGTTCGGCTGCTGCTTTCAGAAACGATGCGTTCGAGCAACTTTGTGATATCGGCATGCTGGCTATATACCCATAAGTAAATTCCAACAGGAGCAGCAAAAATTAAAGTTGACAGTAGGTGTGACGCACTCCATAGTTTTTTAAATGATTTGTTTAAAATAAGGATTGTGAAAACGGAAATGCCTTGAAATACAATAGTTGGCAAGCCTTTCATCATAAAACCAATAGAGGCCAAAGCGTATGAAAAGGCAAACGCTTTTTTCCAATTTCCTTTCTCGCCATAATGGTAAAGGACAAAAATTTGAAGGAAGCTTACTACTGAATAGGTAATATCGATATGGCCTAAATATGCAGAGTAAATCCAGAGGTTACCACCAGTTAATGTTGCAATCGCAATCACCCACGCCAAGCGAACATCTTTTAACCTTTGTTTTACTATTTTGAAAACAAGTAAACCAAAAGCCAGCAAGGATAAGATGCTTGGTAGTCGGAAGACCCATTCATTTGTTGAACGAAAGACTTTAAAAAAAACAATAACGATCCAGTTATAAAGCGGTGGTTTGTTTAGGTAAAACCGACCATTCATTTTTGGTGCGATGTAATTTCCATTGATCATCATATCACCCGCAACCAACGCTCTGATGGGTTCATCAGCACTTAATGGCATGTAGCCAAGTTTGTAGAACAGCGCGATAATAACCCCAATGGTTAAGCATATTTCTACGAAATACGTTTTGAAAACCGACTTCAAGGCGGCAAAGATACTTCATGGTTGTGTTTGTATTTCAAATCGACACCTCAATTAGTGAATTTCCAATTAAATTTGAGGTATGAATAAACTTTACGTTGTCCTTTTTCTTGTTGGCATCTCTTCAATAAGCCAAGCACAAGACTTTTCATATAAGGTGGAACGAGACATCGCCACGCCAAAACTGAGAACCGTTAAGTTTTCTGACATTGGAACTGAACAACCTAAGGTGTATAAAGTGGAAGAGGCGGCGCCAAAACCTTGGACGACTACAGATCAATTGAAAAAGACTTTGGACGCAAACCGCGAAAGACGTTTTAAGCAGTCGTTACACAAGTACCAAGAAACACCTAAAGACATTAAGCCAGCCGTTGACGCTTCCTTTGTCGGACTAACCGCCGTTCCCGGAATACCGAATGACAACAACATGGCGATTTCAAATGACGGAAAAATCATCAGTGTTGTCAATTCATCGTTCAGTGTTTTAGAGGAAGATGGAACGTATGTGAAATACTATTCATTAAGCAGCATTACAGGCGGACAACTGCCTAATTTAAACCGTACATACGATCCGAAAGTAACATATGACCCTGTCGCTGATAAATTCATTTTGGTGTACTTACAAGGATCAACAAGCGCTGATACCCGCATAATTGTTGGCTTTAGTGAAACGAACGACCCTCAAGGAGATTGGCATTTTTATGCAGTCGACGGCAATCCATTTACGGGCGCTACATGGTCTGATTATCCTATTATTGGCATGAGCAAAGACGACTTGTTCATTACAGTAAACATATTGAGAGACGGAGAAAGCTGGCAAGAAGGATTCACCCAATCCGTTATTTGGCAGATAGACAAGGCTTCAGGATATGACGGTAAAGACACCATTTACGAAGATTTGTGGTACGACCTCAAATACCAAGATAAGTCGCTTTGGAGCATTTGTGCAGTGCAAGGTGGCAGTGAATTCACCTCGCCAAATATGCATTTCTTGTCGGTTCGCCCTGGAGCAGCATCCAATGATTCTGTATTTCTTCATGAAATCACAGACACCCGACTTTCTGGTAATGCGGAATACAACCTTCGCGTTTTGACTGCCAATAAGCTTTATGGTGTGCCACCAAGCGCTTTTCAACCAGATCTAGAAAACTTACTCGCGACCAACGACACCCGAGTTTTATCAGCCATTTCAGAAGACGGCTATATTCAATATGTGCAAAGCACTAGAGTACCCAGTTCTGGCATGCCAGGTGTCTTTCACGGATTTTTAAATATAGAAACAGGTGAGATTGATGCCAATTATATTACTTCCGATACAATGGAATATGCCTACCCATCGATTGCTTTCGCAGGGAATAAGGCATTTCCACATGCATCGGTCATTACGTTTTCGCATAGTTCGGAGTTAGATTTTCCAGGGACTTCAGCGATTCTACACAATAGAGTGGTTGGTGATTACCCTATTTTTTCTCCAGTGGTAACTGTAAAACAGGGTGAATTGTCCATTAACCGACTGACTGATTCATTGGAGCGCTGGGGAGACTATACAGGCGTTCAGCCAAAGTACAACGAAGAAGGTGTGGTGTGGATGTCCGGTTCATATGGACGACCATTTGCCCAAGGATCTACCAGAGGTCGAAACGGCGTACAGGTGGGTAAAGTCAAGGTAAACAACATGTTAACTGTGTTGGTTGATGAAAATTCGGTTATTGTATTACCCAATCCAGCTTCCGAAAAAGCAATCGTTCAATTTGAATCAGACAAAGACCAAGTATTGACCTTCAATATTTACAGTATGGATGGAAAGTTGGTTCAAGAACTTCTCAAAACCAATGTGTTGCGAGGAACAAATGAAATCAGTTTCCCAACAGTAGAAATGATGCAAGGCATGTACTTTGTTCAGGTAGTGAATGACAAAGACGATAAAATTGCGGAAGTGAAGTTTGTGGTGCTTTAAAGTATTCGTACCATAAGCCCAATCAATTAAGAATTAAGAATTAAAAATTAAAAATTGTCCTCCACCTCAATCCCTGCCAACATGTGCTCCAAAATGGGTTCACATTTATCGGTGCAGGATGGATAAAACGCACCGTGTTCCATAAACAATCTTTTGGCTGATTTTCCCCACCAGAATTCCAACATGGCTATGGGTTTTAAGTCATTGAGGAAGGCGAACTGCAGCAACTTTGGTAATGCACATTCTCCTGCACCTCCGGGTGGGTTTTTACCCAACTTTTCTTTAAAGATAGATCGTAGTCCTTTGGACTCTAAATTGGCATTTAAGAAATGGTAGCTGTCGACAATACCATCCAAAATCGCTGTGCAATGTTGCGTACGGTGTTTTTTTAATGCATCAACGGCCTTTTTACCTTTTTCAGATTGGTCTTTCTCTAATTCTTTAAGTTGCAGATTAATGTTGGTCAATTCCGTCATACCCACATTTACAAAGCTACCTTCTGTCAAGCCATCAAACACAGGAGGAACAAAGTGCGCATGGTGGTTGCCACCTGCAATTTTGCCTGAAAAAGCGGTGATGTAACCTACTTCTCCATTTCGTTTTTGCACGACCAATACGCCAAACATTTTTCCAATGGCTTTCCCATTCTGTCCATCACTTAAACCAAAATTATGGTCTATGGCGGTTTGGTTGGTTAAAAATGCTTTTACCTCGTCACAAGCCATTACTGCCAACGCATGAGGTTCATATTCGAATGGATTCGTAAATTTTTTAGGCAAGTCGATATCTTCAATGTCATTTGCAAACGACTTGAAGTAATGGTCGACAGAAGAGGATGGGAGGGAAGTCAATGGTCTGATGTTTCTTTAACTCCTTGAGGTGATTTGCCAAAAGGGGCGTTGGTGCCTTTGATTGAATATACAAATGCAGAAACAGCTCGAATGTCTTTGGGGTTTAAAGCGTTTTTCCAAGGTACCATCCCTTTTCCTTCAACACCATCAATTATTACACCAGTAATGTCTTTTCGTGAACCACCGTTAAGAAAAAAATCATCTGTGAGATTTGGTCCGACAATACCTTGACCATTTTGACCATGGCAGGCTTGACAATTGTTCTGAAATATCTGTTGTCCTTTTTCGATTACAGTTTCCATTTCATTGGTGTCAATTTCTTCAAAATAACTGGCCATTTTTAGGCTGTCTATCAGCGCTCGGTTTCTATTCCATTCTGCAGTTTGTAGACTATCACGCCTCATTTTTTCTGGACTTGCTGGTATTTGGTTTAGATAAGCGATTAATGCAAGAATTTCTTTTTGTTCACATACAATACCGAATTTCTTTAAATCATGAGTTACGGTCTTACTTTCATTTATTAACTTGGTCATCAAGTGTTTATCTGTTTGACCAGTTTTGTACATGTGTGACACATAGTTTAAAAATACAGTATCAAACGATTGCTCATGTAAATGAGAATAGGATGTTTTTTTTAGTGTTAGGAATCATATCAGAAGGGTTTAAAAGGTAATGGTGTAACCACGTGTAATCAAACTTATTACCTAACCCATCAAGACTGATTATTTTGTTACTGCTCTTGTCAACCTGTAAAGTATGGCAGGTGTTACATTTTTCACGTTCATAAATTGCCTGCCCGTATATGTGTAAAATAGCGGTGTCTAGATCATGAGAATTGTTGTCTGACTCTACTTTCTGTGAGGCACACATTAAAAAGAGAACAGTAACAAATGATATTAATAACCCGACTATCGGTTTTGATTTCATAAGATATCAGTCGTTGTGGATTTACAGTACTTTAACCTTCATTGCTTTCGCATTTAAATATTTGATTTCAAACTTAGCATGAACCAATTTTTGTTGTGCTTTGACTTGGTACAATGTGAGTATATTTGATTTAATCTGCCAGGTTCCCTTGTAGAGGGTTTGAGGTTGACTGTTTCCGCAAAGCACATACGGTAATTCTTCGCAAACGCACCATTTCTCCTAAATAATATACCCACCTGCGATAAGTTAGATCTGTAAGATTTGACTTGAATCTGCAACGGCTATCATTGACCCGTTAACGTCAACTCTCCTTGCGGTAATCCGTATTGTTTGTTGCGGTCAACCACCCAAGTTTCGATCGACTAAGTCTAGCGGGTTGATCCCGATTTCGGACACGGTACAGGTTTGCTCGACCATTAGAGGTTGAAACAGAATATTGAAAGCAAACCCGGTTTCGACCATTGAGAGTGATTACTTAATAAAACCGTACCCCAACACCAATTGAACCGTATTGTTCCGTTGGTCGAAATCGAATTGGTGTCCTTTTAACGTGGCAGATTCTGCAATCCGGCCTAGAGCTGGTTTCATACTTACAATCAATGGCTAATCGACCCATGTCGAAACCAAAACCCAATTGCAAGGCCCAAGTGCCTCCGTTAAATATTTGTTTGGATTCTTTAAAAAGGAATTCATTTGTTTGGACCTTATTCTCTAACATCCGTGTGTACACAGGCCCCAAAAGCAATCGTGTATGTTTGGTTGGTGCGTAACCAAATAATAAGGGAATATCAAAACGATTTTGTTTTAACGTTAAGATAGAATCAAACTCTGGAGAACTTAACCGCATTTTGGTGTTGTAATTACTTGCCATCAACTGTGGTTGAAAAACAAACTTGCGTACCTTAAATCGTGTAAAGATGCCCCATGTAATGGCCACATCGGCTTCATCTGTTGCGTATTTATAATTAACGCCGTTAGAGGTGAAGGTTTCTTTGATTACAGTCTCCCCATAATTAACTCCTGTAGCAACACCTAAGGCATTAAAAACTTGTGATTGCGCGGTTGAACCAATAATCAGCAGCAATCCAAGACAAAGCAGGATTTTTAAGTAGTTTGTTATCTGCATACTACAAAAGTAACGGAATCATCAATTACTTTGGTATGTTAGAATTTACCGTATAGTGAAATAGTCAGGTTACGACCAGGTGCCGAAATACCCGAACTATAGGGTCTGTAGCGTTTGTTCAGGATGTTTTCTAATCCAACATTCAGTCGCAATGATTTTGAAAAAGTTACGCCCGTTTTTACGTTTAACGTGAACCACGCTGGTGAATACGGCAAACCATTAACGTCTTTAGCATACAAATGTGCTTTCGATTGTTCTGACGGCGCTAACGATTCATTGGCCAATTCCGCGTTGTAATTGGCATAACCAACTACTTTAAACTTACCGCTTTTCCAGGTGATGCTTGAATTGCCAAAATTGGGTGTTATGTGTCTTAAAGGCACGCCATCACTAGATTCTCCTGAGATTAAGTTGTACGACGTTTTGAAATCTATGTCCTTGGTGAATTCCGTTTTAAACTGAACTTCCAATCCGCTTATCCGACCTTCGTCAGCGTTCACCAACGACTGTATGCGCATCATTTGTCCTCCATAGAACAAACTATCACTACCATTAAGCGTATGGTCTTCGCGGGTGATGACATTGTCAATGATGGTGTAATATCCATTCAGCAATATCTCAAATCGTTTGGCTAGTTGTATGTGAGTGCCAATTTCGGCCGTGTACGAATATTCGGGCTGTAGCTGTTCGTTCGGCACCATAACACGGTCTGGTTGGCTATCAAATATTTTACCCATGTCGTCAATATTCGGTGCTCTAAATCCAGTTGCGACATTGGCGTAAACAAACGACGTTTTATTCACCAAATACCGAAGTCCAACACTGCCACTTACTGCGGATTTGCGAATGTTAATTTCAGTAAATGGGAAATCATAGAAACTGTTTTCGAAGGGTGCTATTAAATCAATTAAAGTATAACGCGCACCAATGGTAGTCAGCAACTTTTTCGCAAGGTTTCGTTTTACCGATACGTACCCTGCTATGGTGCTCATAGAACTTCCATTCGGATATCGAGTAGCAATTTCATACGAATATCCAGAATCAATTTGAGATCCTTTGCCTGTCGATTCGACATAGGTTGCAACCCACTCTAACCCATAAACAATGTCGGTTTTGTTGATTTTTTTATCAAAGTCTAAGTTCAAGGAAATCACATTGACCCTTTCCGTGTTTTCTTCAAGATTAAAGGATCGGAACCGCCTCACGAGTCGACTTTCTTCGAATGCCTGACGAGCAAGTGTCACCGCTGATTTGTCGAATAGTTTGCCTCTGGGAGACATGAAGGTAGCCCTCACATTGGTCTGAATCCACTTCTGTGGTCCATACAACCAATCACCATATACGGGTTGTCCGTTTCGACTTTGCAAGAGTCTGTCGTAACGCGGTATGGGTGATGAAGTCGTATAACCAAAATGAGCCACAATGTCTGTTAAACTATCTGGTTTCCATCTAAACTTTTGGTTGAAGTTAATTTGGCTGTACCCGGTAAAGTATTGAATGTTTTTATCATCACTTTGAATGATACTATCCGCATTGCCGTTGTATTCGCTGAACGTGTTTCGCGTATATTCAGATGGCCCGTTAGTCCCCATTCTTAAGTCGCCGTAGTTAGAAAGAGATATGCTACTCAAACCGGCGATTGTACCCTTCCCATAACTGAGGTCTACATGCCAACTGTTTTCTCTATTCGCAGTAGCAGTCCGCAACATCACGTTGCCATCATAATGTGATTGTGAATCGATAGACGGACTTTTTGTTTCAAAGGCCATTACTCCCCCCATAGCATCACTTCCGTAAAACACGGAGCCAGGTCCAAATACAATTTGCGTTTCTTGTATTAAGTTCGGGTCAAGGGAAATAATGTTTTGCAAGTTACCATCTCTAAAAATGGCATTGTTCATGCGTACACCATCCACAACGATTAACACATTGTTGGCTGCGAAACCTCTAATCATTGGACTCCCACCACCCATTTGTGATTTTTGAATGTACACCTGATTGCTCAAGCCAAGTAAATCAGCCGTGGTTTGGGGGTCGTAAAAACTGGTTTCCTTTGGTTTTAGTTTGACCACCTTGGTGGGCTGGTCTTTTTGAAATTCAAAGTCTTGATTATGTCGAAAAACAAACGGTTCATAACGGTAAGGACCAAATTCTAGTAAGACATGAAAACGTTGTTCTTTGAGTTCGGCATACGTCATGGTTAATGTCTTATACGACTGATGTTGAAACACAATGCTGTCGTAATCGACAACAGAAACATCTACAATACCATTGGCATCGGAAAAAAATTGTAGTTCTTTAGCGCCTTTGTGCACATACGCTTCTACCTCCTCTACTGGTTCTTCCAGCCCATCTAAAATCTTAATCTTCTGTGCGTAAGTGTCAACCGTTAAGCATACACAAATGATGCACAGAACTATCCATCTCGTCTGTCTTATCATATGTTTGATCTCAACCGCAAATTAACATACTTATTGTGTCAATGTAATGCCAACTTTTATATTTGAAAGATGCAATCCCCAAAGTGGAAATCACTTTTAGTGTTCATTTTTTTAATTAGTCTGGTGTCAACAACGACTAGTTGCGGTGGAAGGAAGGCAAAAGCATGTCCAGCGTTTTCAGAAGCTGAGCATACCGGTGGGTCAATTGATAAAAATAGGAAACGCAAACGTCGCAAGGTGAAACAAGGTGTATTCGATAAAAAAACGTCTCGGAAATATAGAAAACATCGAAAGTAAATCGATTTGAAATAGGTGTTTCATACATTAATAGACCAATACGAGTCACTTGCCGAAAAGTAATTAGGGAACCAAGATAAAAGTACAAATTGCAGCAAATGTAAAATCATGAATGCACACGAAATAGACTATCACATACACGGCGAAGAAATGCAATTCGTCGAAATAGAATTGGACCCACAGGAGGCTGTTGTGGCTGAACCGGGAAGTTTTATGTTTATGGACAACGACATCACCATGCAAACAATTTTTGGCGATGGCGCACGAGATACGGATTCATTTTTCGATAAATTATTAAACGCCGGTAAACGTGTGTTGACGGGTGAAAAGCTGTTTATGACGGCCTTTACCCATGGCGGATCTGGTAAGGCCAAGGTGGCTTTTGCGAGTCCATATCCTGGTCGAATCGTGCCATTAGATTTGTCCCATTTAGGTGGTAAGCTGATTTGTCAGAAAGACGCTTTCTTATGCGCAGCAAAAGGTGTGTCGGTTGGGATTGAGTTTCAAAAGAAACTAGGCACAGGTTTTTTCGGTGGTGAAGGATTCATTATGCAAAAACTTGAAGGTGACGGAATGGCGTTTGTTCATGCAGGGGGAACCATCATTGAGCGCAACTTAATGCCAGGTGAGACGTTAAAAGTAGATACGGGTTGTATTGTGGCTTTTACAAAAGACGTGAATTACGACATTCAGTTTATTGGTGGCGTGAAGAATACTATTTTTGGCGGAGAAGGAATGTTCTACGCTACCTTACAAGGACCAGGTACTATTTGGTTGCAAAGTTTACCCTTTAGTAGGTTGGCCAATAGAGTGATTTCTGCCGCACCTAAAATTGGTGGACAACGAAAAGGAGAAGGTGGAATTTTAGGAGGAATTGGAAGTTTAATTGACGGAGACAATAGTTTTTAATAAAACAATATGCGAAAAATAGTAACCATCTTATTAGTTGGCATGTATTCATTATCGGTTGCGCAGGACAAGGTGTGGGTGTTTTTTGCCGATAAACCAGATGCTGAAAGCTTTAATCCCCATACGTTTTTTGACCAAAAGGCCATCGACCGTAGGGTAAGACACAACATTGATTTGTATGACGTTTCAGATGTTCCGGTGTCAGTTACTTATGTAAAGCAGGTAGAGAGTATAACTGGAAACTTAGGCGTGCAGAGCAGGTGGTTCAACGCTTTATGTTGTTATGCTACAGAAGAACAAAAAGAAAAAATAAAGGAGTTGCCATTTGTAACCGCGGTTAAAACGGTTTCAACGATTCAGAAGTTTTGTGCTGGTTATGAAACATTAGCAGAAGACAGCAGTTTTATCCCCAATAAAGATGATCATGCGTTTCTCCAAGCCCAAACAGAAAGAATGGGGGCAAGTATTTTTACCGAAAATCAAGTCACCGGTAAAGGGGTAAGGGTGGCAATTTTTGATGTTGGATTTAAATCGTATAAAACCAATCCGGCGTTTAACCATGTCCGTGCGAATAACAGAATCATCAAGACCTACAACTTTGTTCAGAAGAAAGAAGACGTAGACAATGGCGGGACCCATGGAACCTTTGTCACGAGTTGCATCGGTGGAATGATTGAAGGTCAGCAAATGGGTTTAGCGATAGACGCGGAATTCCTTTTAGCGCGTACAGAAACATGGACCGAATTTTATTCTGAAGAAGAGAATTGGCTAGCTGCCGCTGAATGGGCAGATAAAAATGGCGCTGACGTCATCAATAGTTCTTTAGGGTATACGTATCACCGGTATTTCAGAGAAGATATGGATGGTACTACGAGTTTGGTGTCGAAAGCTGCTAACATGGCTGCAAGAAAAGGCATTGTGGTCGTAAATTCTGCCGGTAATGAAGGCGCAGGTCAATGGAAAAACATAGGAACACCAGCAGATGCGGACAGTGTTTTGTCTATAGGTGGTATCAAACCTGAATCGGGTATTCATACGTCGTTTAGTTCGTTTGGACCAACCTGGGATAAGCGCTTAAAACCAAATGTAACCGCGTATGGACATGTCATTGGTTCTGGACCTAAAGGCGTTTCAGAAACACAAGGGACTAGTTTTAGTGGGCCTTTGGTGGCAGGCTTTGTGGCTTGTGCGATTCAAACACGGCCTGGATATACCAACATGCAAATATTTGAAGAGATTCAAAAGGCTGGGGACCTTTATCCATATTTCGATTATGCGCACGGTTATGGCGTTCCACAAGCACGACATTTCTTTCAAATGCCTTCGCAGCCGAGACGTACGTTTGTCATAGACGTAGATAACACTTCTATCAACATAGAGTTGGATACAGTAGGCTGGGCAGCTGGTTTAACCAAGTCTAGCGCGAAAATAGGAGAGCGATATATCCAATGGCCTGATTACGTGTTTTACCATATCGAAAACAAAAATGGGTATTTGGACAAATATTTTGTCGTTAACCCAGAAGGAGATAAAGGCAAGTTAAGTGATGCAGAAATTCAAATGGCAGGTCGAGGAACTACCTCCTTTTCACCGTTTATCATTTTAAAATCTGAATATGCGAAGCCATTCACACTGCGTGTATTTTACAAAGGGTACGTGGAATCAGTTGAAATTAAATAAAATACATACGACATTGATAATGAAAAGTTTAATAAAAATAAAATTCGCTTTGGTGACGATTGGGTTGCTATTTTTTGCTTCAATAAGTGAAGCACAAACGATCGAATTGGCACAAGACGTGAATGAAGATACTGTCATCTCAAAATTTGGCAAAAACCGTAAACATTACTTCTCAAGTTATTTTGGATTTGGCATAACACCTGGACAAGTTGAAACAGACTCCATTCAATTGAAGTCAGGTGAATCTACAAAACTGACTTACGGTTTTTATTATAAATATAAAGTGGCAGAGCCATATAGTATTCTGTTTGCCTTAAGTTATGGACTGTCGCAATTCGAATTCGAAACACCAGATGATTTTAAGTATAGGAGATTGAACGTAAATGACGTTGAACTCGAATTCGCCAATAGAATCAATTTCGGTAAACGTGGAAACACCATCGGTAATTACCTAGAATTGGGCATTAGCGGAGATTATGTGTTTGGCACTAAACTTTTGTCAAAACAAATCATTGATGATCCGACGGTTAACCACAAAGCAAGAAAAGTAGAATTAACAGGTTTGTCATACATCAATAAGCCCAACTATACGGCACATGCACGTTTTGGTTCAAACAAGTATGTTATTACGGCAGATTATCGCTTGTCTGATTTAACCAACGACGACATCAATTTCGACTTACCACCTTTAACCATTGGTTTTAGGTTGGATTTTGGAGGCTAGGATTTGGGTTGTTAGGGCGCTTCGCTTTTGGCGCGTTGGTTTTTTTAAAGATTGGTCACTCAGAGCTAATGACGTTAGGAATTTGCGAAGATTCAATTGCGTTCACTATCACCTTGCAAACCTTCTTAATCTGTCCTTCTGTGATGATGAGTGGTGGAGCAATCCGGAGTTTATCCTCTGCGTACAAAAACCAATCGATAATGACGCCGTTTTTAATGCATTCGTTTACAACGCGATGCAAGTGCTCTTTGCTTTCAAGTTGAACGCCGAGCATAAATCCCAATCCAGTTATTTCTTGAATGTCTTTATGTACCAACAGGTCGCGAAACAATTGTGACTTGGCTTCAACCTCTGTGATGTACGGTGATTTGGTCAAAATGTTTAAGTTCTCCAATGCCGCCGCACAGCACACTGGATGTCCACCAAACGTTGTGATATGACCTAATACTGGGTCGTGGCTCAAACAGTGCATCACTTCCTTCGAAGCGATGAATGCTCCTAATGGCATACCGCCGCCAAACGCCTTGGCCAAACACAAAATGTCTGGAGTAATATTGGCATGCTCGAAGGCGAATAATTTGCCAGTGCGACCCATACCAGATTGAATTTCATCTACAATCAATAAGGCACCCGTTTGTTTACACTTTTGTTCGACAGCTTTTAGAAACGCGTGGTCTCCTTTAATATATCCTGCTTCCCCTTGAACGATTTCAACCACCACTCCAGCAGTTTGGTTGTCTATGATATCGAGACTTTCAATGTCGTTGTAGTTTGCAAAATAGGTGTCAGGTAATAAAGGTCTATACGGATTTGAGAAATATGGGTCACTCATTAAACTAAGTGCACCAGTACTGCTTCCGTGGTAGGCATTTTTCATGGCCACAAACTTGGTTCGACCAGTGTATCTTTTGGCTAGTTTTAAAGCACCTTCAATGGCTTCACTTCCCGAGTTGACAAAGTAGGTTGAGTCCAATGAATCGGGTAAAACCTTTGATAACTTGGTGGCCAGTTTGACTTGTGGTGATTGGATATACTCACCATACACCATGGTGTGCCAATATTTGCCAACCTGTTTTCGTATAGCTTGAGCTACGCGATGGTTGCGATGACCAAGATTGCTTACGCCAATACCAGAAATCAAATCAACGTATCTCTTTCCCTCCGTGGTCGTTAGATAAATACCTTGGGCTTTTTTAATTTCAAGCGCCATAGGTTCATCCGACGTTTGCGCCAAATGTTGGAGAAATATGTTTTTGTGTGATATCAATTATTGTCCTTTGAAACTTGCATTACGTTTCTCTACAAACGCATTCATGCCTTCTTTTTGGTCTTCAGTTGCGAATAGCATGTAGAAGTTTTTGCGTTCAAACGACAAAGCTTCTTGTAATGGCATTTCATACGCTTTTAATACACTTTCTTTGGCCAACTGCACAGCAATAGGACTTTGTCTGGCAATGTCCTTCGCCATTCTAACAGCCTCGGTCAGGTAGACTTCCGTAGGCACCACTTTATTGATTAAGCCATACTTTAAAGCCTCTTCAGCTGAAATAAAGTTACCGGTAAGCACCATTTCCATTGCCCGAGTTTTGCCAACTGCACGAGGCAGACGTTGCGTACCACCAGCACCTGGCATAATGCCAATTTTGATTTCAGGTTGTCCGAATTGTGCCGTTTCAGACGCAACGACCATGTCGCAAGTCATCACCAATTCACAACCGCCACCAAGAGCAAAGCCACTGACCGCAGCAATGATTGGTTTTTTAGTCTTTCTAATTTGATCCCAGGTACTGAATTGATCAATTTTTAACATGTCGATAGCACCTTTACCAGCCATTTGTTTGATGTCGGCACCAGCTGCAAAAGCGCGTTCGTTACCAGTAATGATTATCACACGTACGTTGTCATCTTCATCCAACATTTTGAGTGCATCTCGAATTTCACCCATTACCTGAAGGTTAAGAGCGTTTAGCTCTTTAGGACGGTTAAGTTGAATAAGGGCGATATGCTCTTCGTAAGAAGGATTGACAATTATTAATTCTGGATTCATTGATGGGTCAAATTAAGACTTCAAACTTACCACTTTCAATGCTTTTCAAGAAAGGTAAAAGACATTCGTTGGGTTTACTTCCGTTTTAGTAAACTTGTACTATGAAAAAACTAATCTTACTAGCGCTAGTCATCGGGATAGGAATGGTCTCAAAAGCCCAGGAATTCTCAGGTGATGGAATTACCGTTAAAACAGGCGAGCCTATTTTTAGTAAAAAGAACTACATGAGTTACCTCATTTTAGGAGATAACGATGTAGTATTTAGTCGAAACAATATCAAGAAAAAACCTTACCTCGTGCGATATAACGAAGACCTAGAGGTAGAAACGAAAGTATTATTGACGCCCGATATTGTTCCAAAACGATCGTATATAGAATCTATCATTCCGTTTAATGGCGGTTTGTTGGTGTTTTATTCAAAAATGGATAAGCAACGTAAGTCTAATGACTTGTTTTACGTAACACTATCACAACGAGATTTAAGCACGCTTCAAGAAGAGACAAAGGTGTTTGGATTGACCTATTCTACTAAACGAAATTTAGGCAACTTTGATATTGCTTTGTCCAGAGATTCTACAAAATTGCTGGCTTTTGCGAATACACCAAGTAAAAGAGCTCGAGGTGCACGTGATGAGGTGAGTGTGGTCGTGATGGACCAGAATTTCGATGTGATATGGAAAGATGAGTTAACGATTCCGTATGCAGACAAAGATTTTGCAATATCTGATTACGATGTCGATAACAATGGCAACGTATATATTTTAGGCAAACACTATAAACAAAAATCAGATCGAGAGAAGCGCAAACCTATTGGTACGTATAAATTGATTGGCTTTTTTGAGGAAGGTCATGACCGCCAGGAATTCGATTTGGAGTTGTCAAATAAGTTTATCGCTGATATCAATTACTTCATTAAAGACGATGGCAACATCCTGTGTTCTGGATTGTATTCGAATTCGAGTACGTCTAGTGCTGCGGGTTCATTTTACTTGGAAATAGAAAATGAGACCTTGGAAGTCATTGTTGAAAATTTGGTAGAATTTGATTTAGACTTTTTAACGCAAGGACTGACTGAGAGACAAACGAAGAAGGTGAAGAAAAAGGTGAACAAAGGCAAAGATGTCGAGTTCTATTCATATGAGGTGAGAAACTTAATCGAAAAAGAAGACGGTGGTTTAGTCATGGTAGCTGAACAGTATTTTGTTCGTGTTACCCAAACAACAACGACTAATGCGAATGGTGGCACAAGCACTTCCACTACCTACCATTATTATTACAACGACATCATCATTGTAAGTTTTGATGAAGAAGGTGAGGTTGAATGGCACGAAAAAATAGAAAAGAACCAGTACTCAACAAATGATGGAGGCTATTTCAGTGGATTTAATATGGCGGTAAAAGGCGATAACATGTACTTTTATTTTGTCGACCAAGGGTATAGTGTACCTGGTTTAGACATTGACGAAGACAGTGATAGAGGAGCCTACAGGTCGAATCATTTTGTTTGTGCAACTATCGATTTAGACGGAAACAAAGAAGTGCAGTCACTTGGTGAAATAGACCGACGAGATTTTAGACCCGTTCCAAAGGAGTTTGTTACGATGCGAGATGGTCGATCAACCATCTATTTAAGAGCGCGTAAAGAATATAAGATTGGCCGAATAATTCCACACTAGTGGAAGTGAATCGAGGTGCTTAACAGCGCTATCAATACACCAATGGCAATGGCTATAAGTTTAAACCGACTAAACTTATGGTTATCGGTATTCTCAAATAAGATGGTGGTGGAAATGTGCAAAAACACACCAGTCACCAAGGCCACTAGATACACCATGTAGTCTTCAATATTTGGGAAAACGCTGATGGCTATTCCACTAAACAAGGAACCTAAAATGGTCATTAAGGCATACACAACTAGCCACGTATAGAGGTATTTCTTTTTGACGTTCGACGCTTTTAGTAAGGTGATTAGAGCAAAAGCAGCAGGTATTTCATGTAAGGCTATGCCAAATACAAAACTGGATTGGATGTGGTCTGAAAACAAATTACTGCCAGCTGCCATACCTTCAAGAAATGCATGCAGACTTAACGCAATGAATATACCATACGGTGTTTTATCTGATTCATGGTGATGAAGGTGTCCGTGTTCAACGCCATGAGAGAATAAATCGATGACTATCTGTAAAAAGAAACCGGCTAATATGAAATAACCAACATTAAAAGCGGCATCGTGAGAGTAGACTTCTGGGATAATGCTAATGGCTGTGATTGAAAATAGAAATGCACCACTAAATGCCAAAAACAACTTCAGCTGTTCCGTTTTGTGGGTTTGTATGATTAACCCAATGGTCCCGCCCAATAACGGGAAGAAAAATAGAATGAAGTAAAACCAGAAATTCAATACTTACAATAATTTACCTGCTCGGTAACAAAGCGTATATCGGTTAGCCCAACCCGCTCCATAACCTATTAACATGCCTAATAATCCGCCTACTATCACATCAAAAGGATAATGTACGCCGACATAGACTTGTGCAAAGGAAATCACACCCGCCCATAATACAAAGCCTAAAACCACATAAAACCGATTACTTGGTTTGGCGAAAACAAGGATGAAATATATGGCAAGTGCAAAGTGGTTGGTTGCGTGACTACTCACGAAACTATAGCCACTCCCGCAGTCGACAAGTTCGTTATGGACATATTGTATAATGGATACGTCGTTACACGGTCGCGTTCGCTGCACCAAAGGCTTAATAACGTGAGCACTCAATTGGTCTGCAATCACTAAAGTTAACACCGCGAAACCCAACACATAAACCGCTTTCATTTTATGCTTCCTAATGATTAGGAAGGTCAGTAAAGCGTATAAAGGAATCCAAGTGTATTTATCGCGTGCGATGGGCATGATGATATCGAAGAATTCATTCTTCATGCATCGGTTCACGTGGAAGAAAAGTTGTGTGTCGATATTTTGGATCCAATCAAGCATTTATTTCTTCGCAACAAGAATCAGTCTGTCGGAAGTAGGGGCGCTAAAGTTGTTTAACTCATAATCACCAAAAATTGTTTGGATTTGGAAGCCACTATTTGATAATAGTTTTTCAAAGTCATGCAGGTGCAGTCGCCAAACATGTTCGAAAAAGGTATGTTCATCCATACCATCCGTTACGTCGATTTCCTTAGATATGAATTGGTTGGACACCCGTTTACGCGTTTTGAAGTCGATACCGTCAATACGCATTTGTTGTGTGGGATTTGCCGCTATTAGCGCTTCGGCCTTTGATACGTTTAGGTAATCAATGACTAGCAAGCCATTGTTTTTCAGTTGTTTATGGATAGATTGAAGTGTTTCTTTTTGTCCTTCACTTGTGTCGAAATACCCAAAGCTTGTAAACAAGTTGAATATGTAATCGAATTGATTCGGGAAATGTACGTGGCGCATATCGCCGACATGAAAAGACAACAATTCATGATCGATTGTTTTGGCTTCGTCAATGCTGTTTTCGCTTAGGTCAATCCCGGTTGTGGTAAAACCTTTATTTGCAATTTCTAATGCGTGCCGACCCTTTCCACAAGCGAGGTCTAAAAAATGGGCTTCGGGTTTTGGTCTGAGGTAATTTAATAGATTGTCAATGAAATGAGCTGCTTCGTCTTGATCCCTATTTCCGTATAAAACATGGTAATACGGGGAGTCGAACCAATCTTCAAACCAAAGCTTTTTGTTTTTCACGCTACAAATTTGGCGAAAAATTACTTTGTTTCGGCTAATTTATTTATCTGATAATTAAGGAGTTAAATAATCGGTCGTAAAAAAACTAACTTTACTGTAACTTTTATTTACACCATTCGTATCACTAACAATTAATGACCACCAAAGAGTATAATAAGTGTGTTGAGTTGCTCTCAGATGGGATTTTCAGATTTGCTCTAAAGAATTTAAGGGATGAATTTGAAGCCGAGAATGTAGTGCAAAACACTTTTGAAAAACTTTGGGTCAGAAAAGATAAAGTTGAAATGGTAACAGCCAAAGCCTTCTTATTCAAAATCGCATACAACAATTGTATCGATATTATTCGCAAAGCAAAACGCAGTGCGACTATGGATGAGGTGGTGGAAAACAACTACAGTCATTCGGAACAATATTCTGACACGTTGGAGATTGTGAATGCTGCTGTAAACAGACTACCTGAAAATCAAAAAACTGTGATTTTGTTACGGGATTATGAAGGGTACGACTACAAAAGCATTGGTGAAATAACTGGAATGACTGAGGCGCAAGTGAAGATTAACATTTTTCGAGCGCGACAATTTTTAAAATCGTATTTGAAAGACATGCAGTTGGTAATATGAAAAAGCAAAAAGACATGGATTGGGAATTGTTCGAATTGCTTGAAGGGGAATTAACCGCAGAGCAAGAAGCAGAACTGTTAAGTAAAATTGAAGGACAATCAGACTTAGAATCTGAATGGGCATTCATGCAAATGACGCAACTGGAAACGCCAGAAGTCACTTACAAACACAAGGACAAACTACTTAAAAAGGATACAACGCTTTTAACGTTTACAGCCATACAATGGAAACGAGTTGTTGCTATCGCTGCAATGTTGGTGCTCTGTTATCCGATTTGGAATTACTTGATTAAAACCCAGGATTCGGGTGAAGGTATCGTCGGATCAGCTTCAGAAATCATTCCGAAGAATGAAGTGGAAGCAACCATTACTCCAGAATCATTGCCAGTTGAAGTCAAAAAAGAGACAGTAGCAGTTGTTAAACAAAACAGTGCTCCAATAAAGAAAACCAATCAACCAAAACCAACAAAAGTGATTGACCAAACTAACCCTGATCTAAAAACACCGTTTGAGGTGGTGAGTATTAACTCGACAGGAACACATGTTTCAATTGCAAACAATATAGTTGACGTACAACAACCAAGAAAAGCGATGGTGCGTTACAACATGGATAAGGATTTACCGAGAAACGAATCAAGGTATAAAGGCGTGCGGTCAACAGTAAACACGGGACTTGCACTTTTAGCAACGCCGTTTAGAGAATCTAAAATACAAGTGCAACCAACGGATAAAAAAACAATACAAATAGTATACAGTTCAATGCAATACAACGCCACTGCTATGGTGAGTTTAAAACCATTAAAATAACAAGCAAAACAGTACAATGAAACATACAATCTCAATTTTCGCCCTGGTACTTCTTTCCACTATAGTGGTGGCTCAAGAGGTAGAACCTAAAGTAATCGAATCGAAACGAGTTCGCATTGAAATTAAAAATGTGAACGGCAAAATCGATACGATAATCAATGAAGAAACGACTACAGTTGCAGAAACTGACAAGTTAAGCGGTGATTCGAATCGTGTCATCAAAGTGAAAAAGGTCATTCGAGAAGAGAACGATGGAGATGGCAGTGATCAAGAAATTATTATTGAACAGGAATTTGGTGAAGAAGAAGTCATCGAAATCGAGGAAGAAATTGAATACAGTTCACCAAAATTAGTGGAGACCAGCACTTTTGTAATGGATTGGGGTCTTAACAATTGGATCTCTGGGAATTCTGTCGATGTGCCTGCACCACATGAAGCGCTGAAATTAGAAAATATGTCAGCGAATTTTCATTTGGGCATTGTACAACAAGGAATAAACCTATTCCGTGGACAGCTGAGGTTTGTATATGGTATTGGTATTGAGTTTAACAACTATCGCTTTAAGGAAGGTGTAACGATTATTAGAGATTCAAAACCATTGGAATATACAGTTGATGATGATTTGAACTACAAACGCAATAAGATCACGAGTAAATATGCCACAGTGCCTTTGATGCTTAATTTTAAAAGCAATCCTAATGACGATGACAAGTCTTTAAAATTAGCAGCGGGTGTTCAGGCGGGATATTTAATTGGTTCGCACCAAAAACAAAAATGGGGTGAAGGCAATGAAAAGGAAAAGAAGAAGATCAAGGGTGATTATGGATTTGCAGATTATAGAATAGGGTATGTAGCGCAATTTGGTTACGGTGACTTAGTCATCTACGGAAAATACTACCCAACAAATACGTTTAAAACAGAGAGAGGACCGTCGGTTAACACAGCTTGTGTAGGCCTGGTACTAACTCCATTTTAATTTCTTATACTTTTTATACTAAATCAAGGTCTTTCCATTTTGGAAAGGCCTTTTTTTATTACACTTGCCAAAAGAAAATTCATGAAGGCGCTCTTACTTAGTAACTCTACAAATTTTGGTCAATCCTATATGCAACATGCTAAAACAGCGATAGCTGGTTTTTTAGGGGAGATAAAAGAAGTATTGTTTATTCCTTATGCTGGGGTGACAGTTACTTACGACCAATATGCAGAAACGGTGCAGAATGCATTAGGAGAATTTGGTATCAAGGTGATTTCCATCCACACATACGACGACCCGAAAGAAGCTGTCGGCAACGCTAAAGCTATTGCTGTGGGAGGCGGTAATACGTTTCGACTTGTCCAGCAGTTGCAGGAGAAAGGACTCATAGATGAAATTAAAAATAAGGTAGTTCAGAACACACCTTATATTGGCTGGAGTGCTGGTTCAAATGTAGCAGGACCGACTTTGTGTACTACGAACGACATGCCCATTGTACAACCAACATCGTTCGACTGTATCAATTTAGTGCCTTATCAGATTAACCCTCATTACAGCGAGGCAACGATACCAAACCATGGTGGGGAGTCTCGGAAAGCACGGTTGATGGAATACATAACCTTGAGTAAGAAAGACGTTGTGTGTCTTCCTGAAGCCTCGTGGCTAGCAATTGAGGACGGCAAAACGACGTATCATGGGGATGGGAATATGAAGGTTTACAGGCATCCAAACCAAGTGCTTGATTTTGAGTCGACTGAAGCAAATTCCTACTTTAATTAGGAGGAAAAAATTACGCTGCGATTCAGCACATCATCCAATAGAAAGTTTATTATTGTACTCTAAAAAATTAATACCTATATGAAAAACTTAAAATACTTCGTCGTAGCGTTGATGATTAGCCCATTGTTTTTAGTCAATGTGGGTTGTGATGATGATGTACTACCACCGCCAGTAGAAGACACAACTAAAGTAGAACCAACAGATACAACAGCCTGTGGTTTTACAGTGAGTTTCCAAAACTACCAATTGGTACTTGATGCGAACTTGTCACAAGGGAGTTATAGAAAAGACGTCAATCAAACCTTAATTAACTTGGTAGGATATTCTACTAAAGGAAATGCTGGTGCGTCGATTACATCAAAAGCAGAATTGGAATTGGTATTTCAAGGAAAAAGCATTGGTGTAAAAACACAAAATGATCCTGACTTCTCTTTGGAGATTGCAACAGGTGAAGGCGCAAAACGAATCGAGTCTTCAAGTGATATTGCAAACAACATGGCCGTAACCGTAACTGAGTATGGCGAGGTTGGAGAATTAATCAAAGCCACGTTTACTGGAGAATTGAAATCTGGTATTAACTCTCGTTCCTTTACAAAAGGATATCTTGAGATAAAGCGAGGTGCTGATAGATAATTTTTAAAAGCATTATAAAAAGTCCATTGGTCATATGACGAATGGGCTTTTTTTATGCCCTAATCAAAAACAATAAGATATTTTTGTCAAAATTTTGAACATGAACTTATTAGCAGATAAAGTAGTTCTGATAACAGGAGCAACTAGAGGAATTGGATTAGGAATTGCAACCGAGTGTGCAAAGCAGGGTGCTAACATTGCATTCACGTACGCGAACTCAGCGGAAAAAGCCGCGGCAATCGAGAAAAGTTTAGCGAATGATTTTGGCATTAAGGCCAAGGGATATAAAAGCAATGCCGCTTCATTGGAGGCTTCCGAAGCCTTAATCGAGGCAGTATTAGCGGATTTTGGAACTATCAATGTCCTAATCAATAATGCAGGTATCACACGAGATACGCTCTTAATGCGAATGAGTGAAGAACAGTGGGATGAAGTGATGGAGGTGAATTTGAAATCGGTTTTTAATTTAACTAAAGCCTGTTTGCGTACCTTCCTTAAAAACAAATCTGGTTCAATCATCAACATGACTTCAGTAGTTGGCGTCAATGGAAATGCTGGACAATCTAATTATGCTGCATCAAAAGCTGGCATTATTGGTTTTACAAAATCAATCGCCAAAGAAATTGGCAGTAGAAACATTCGTTGTAATGCCATCGCACCTGGATTCATTGAAACTGAAATGACAGGCGCTTTGGACGAAAACATTGTAAAGTCTTGGGTAGAAACGATCCCATTGAAAAGAGGAGGAACTCCGGAAGATGTAGCGAACGCTTGCGTTTTCTTAGCTTCTGATATGTCAAGTTATGTAACTGGACAAACTCTTCATGTATGTGGAGGGATGTTGACCTAAACATGAAACTATAATATGCCTTTAGACCAGGTAGACGTCGATCGTGAGGAGAAGAACATGACGTTCTTAGACCACCTAGAAGAACTTAGGTGGCATTTGATGCGTTCTGTCATTGCTATTATCGTTTTTTCAATAGCGGCCATGGCGAACTATCGATTCATTTTCGATAAAGTCATTTTCGCGGTTACCGACAAGTCATTTCCGATTTACAAGTTGTTTTGCAAATTGTCGCATTCACTTTATGGAACAGACAAATTGTGTTTTGAAACCATTGAGTTGAACACACAAAACCTTGACGTTAGTGGGCAATTCATTTATCTGATGGTGGTTTCATTTACCATTGGCTTGATTTTATCCGCACCGTATATCCTTTGGGAATTTTGGCGATTTTTTAAACCAGCACTAAAAAAGACTGAACAGAAATATACCACTGGTATCGTCTTGGCCACTTCGGCTTTGTTTTTCGTCGGTGTGCTATTTGGTTATCTGGTGTTAGCACCTTTGTCAGTCAATTTCTTCATCAACTTTAAACTGACTGACAACATTGTCAACCACTTTACCATGCAGTCGTATGTGTCGTTTGTGTCGACCTTAACATTGGCTTCTGGAATTGTATTTGAACTTCCTTTGTTGGTATATATTTTGGCAAAACTGGGGTTAGTGAGTTCTGCATTTTTGAAACAGTACCGCCGACATGCCATCATCGTCATCTTAATTTTAGCATCCGTTATTACACCTCCAGACATTATGAGTCAAATTTTATTGACCATTCCTGTCTATATGTTATATGAAGTTGGTATTTTTATCGCCAAGAGAATTGAATCTAAAGACGCATTAAATGAAACCTAAAATCGCAATTGCCAACGACCACGCCGGAACCGAATATAAATTCAAGGTGATGGAAACCTTTAAAGAAGACTTCGATTTTGTCAACTTTGGTACAGACGAATCGGATTCAGTTGACTACCCTGATTTTGTACATCCACTTGCCAATTCTGTGGAGTCGGGAGAAAGTAGTTTGGGAATTTTGATTTGTGGAAGTGGAAACGGCGTATGCATGACGGCGAACAAACATCAAGACATTCGCGCAGCCTTGTGCTGGGACGCTGAACTTGGTAGCTTAGCCCGACAACACAACAATGCAAACGTGGTGTGTATCCCTGCTAGATTCATTGATTTTGAGACAACGGTCGATATATTAAATGCCTTCTTGAAAGGTGAGTTCGAAGGTGGAAGACACCAACGAAGAGTGGATAAGATCTCTTGTTAATCTTTTAATATCCCAATAGCTGGAAAGCGGTCAAATACAGAGTTTGTATGCGGTGCGTCAGGTAGTTCAGCTGTTAAATCCTGACCAGCCCAGTGCTCGTAATGTTTTCCGTTAGTCCATAACCGACTTTCTGTTACATCATACACCACACCTTTATAGGCGATCCAAATTGAATCTTTGTCTTGACCATTGTGTAATGACAACTGTCGTGTTGTGATGTGTTTGATAGCAGGTGAAATTAAGGGCTACAAACAAAGCAAATAAAAAAGACATAACGAAGAATGAAGTATTTTCGTGAACCACAAAGAAGTGCATGAAGTTTAAGCTCTTATTCGTCTTTATCATCATCTATATTTTAGTCTCTTTTGGTTGGCTTACTTATTCCTTAGTCGCCTTTAGTAACAAAGAATATGGATTGCAAAAACAGGTCTTAGAAGCTGGGCGTCAAGCCTGTGTGTTGCGCTTGATTGAAAAGAGCAAAAACTATGATTTTTCTTCGGATGACGCTGTTCACATCATTTTTAAACAAGCCCAGATTGAGGCGGACACCAATTTGTTAAATGCCTTTTTACAGACGTACAATTTTGGTAGTTATAAAGCCGTGTACACCAAAGTATACCAAGGGTGGGATTTAGACATACAAATTGCGCCATACCAAATAAGTAGATTGGAGGGCAAGCTTCAGAATCGAGAACGTTTGTACATATTTCAAGCCTTGCTTTTGCTGATATTGGTGGCAGTGGGGGTGTATGGCGTGTATTACTCAATTCAAATGATTTATCGACTAAACAAGCAGCAAAACAACTTTTTGCTGTCGGTGACGCATGAATTGAAAACACCCATTGCAACGATGAAATTGTTGTTGCAAACCATTAGGACTCGGAAACTTCCTGATGAGAAGCGCAACGAATTACTTGACAAAGCTGTTAACAACGCCGATCGGCTTAATGAGTTGACTGAGAACATGTTAACGGCCATGCAAATAGAGAACGACAACTATAATTATGGTCGTGAAGTTTTTTCAATCACCGATATGATGGACAACTTGGTAGATAGTTACCAAATGCGTGCAGAAGTAACAGCCGAGATTGAGGATAACGTAGAAATTATTGGAGATCGATTTATCTTGAGAATTTCTATGAATAATTTGCTGGAGAATGCAATTAAATATGGGAACGATTTGCCTATTGAAGTGCAGCTACATACGAAAAACAATAAGGCGATTATTACCGTAAAAGACCAGGGTATTGGCATCGATGAATCTGAACGAAAAAAGATCTTTAGGAAGTTCTATCGTGTTGAAGACGAAGAGGTTAGGGATACGAAGGGCACTGGCCTAGGATTGTTTATTGTGAAGGAAACGATTGAGAAGCATGGAGGAGCAATTCGCATCAAATCCAATGAGCCCCAAGGCACCATATTTATCATTGAGTTACCGCTTTCTACAAAAAATGAGTAGGCTATGACATACCATAGCTATTAAGAAAAGATATTTGATAGTCAGATTTTTTTTAAGAAGAGATGACATTTGTATACTACATCCCTGTGTAGAAGAGTTAACTAATTAAAATTGCATCAATAACAGCCCTTATGAAAAAGCGAATCTTACTTGTAGAAGACGAGAAACATTTAGCAGAAACCATTAAACTCAATCTTGAAATTGACGAGTACCACCCCGTTGTGGTCCACGATGGATTGTCTGCCGTCACAAAATTTAAAGAGCAAAGATTCGACCTTGTCATTTTGGACATCATGATTCCAAATATTGATGGAATTGCCGTGTGTGAAAACATTCGATTGCATGATTCTCAAGTGCCCATTATGTTTTTGTCGGCAAAAAGTTCAGCCGAAGACCGCGTTTTAGGTCTACGTAAAGGTGGCGATGATTACATGACGAAGCCTTTTAACTTGGAAGAGTTTATGCTTCGAGTTAAGAACCTGATTGAACGTAACGACAATACTGCCAATAAGTTATCGTCTAATGACTACTCTTTTGGCGATAACTATGTGAACTTCGTTAGCTATGAAGCAAAAGGAAATAAAGGAGAGTTCTCATTAACTAAAAAAGAAGCACTTCTTTTAAAACTGTTGATTGAAAATAAAAACGAAGTAGTGAGCAGAGAGAAAATTCTTCAAACTGTTTGGGGATATTCTGTGTATCCATCTACCAGAACAATCGATAATTTTATATTGGCATTTAGAAAGTACTTTGAGCCAGATCCTAAAAACCCAATGTTCTTTAAATCATTACGTGGAGTAGGCTACAAATTTGTTGAAGCCTAAATCTGTGTAAAACAACTGTATATCATTCCTTCTTAAGACTTCTTTCTAGTCTCTAAAAATGTACTTTTGTGCTTCGATTTAGCATGGAAGAAAAGCTTATTATCCTTGATTTTGGGTCTCAGTATACTCAATTAATTGCACGTAGAGTTAGAGAACTCAATGTGTATTGCGAAATTCACCCGTACAACGCTGATTTAGTACTTGACGAAACTGTCAAAGGTGTGATTCTTTCTGGTAGTCCAAGTTCAGTGCGGGATGCTCAGGCTCCAACGCCAACATTAGATGTTCTTAATTTGTCGGTTCCATTGTTAGGAGTCTGTTACGGAGCACAGTGGCTAGCCACACAATTTGGCGGTCAGGTTGAGGCTTCAAAACACCGAGAATACGGACGTGCAAATTTAGTTTCAGTTGAATCCAATGCACTGATGAATGGCATTTCTGCCGGTTCACAAGTGTGGATGTCACATGCCGATACCATTACGCAAAAACCGACCAACGTTGAAGTAATCGCCAGCACATCGTCTGTAGATATTGCAGCTTTTTCGTTTCCCAATAGAGACATTTATGCCATACAGTTTCATCCTGAAGTGACGCATTCAACGGATGGAAAACAACTGTTGTCAAATTTTGTATTGAATATTTGTGGGGCAGAAGGTTCTTGGACGCCAGCTCATTTTATTGAAACGACCATTGCTGAAATCAAAGAAAAAGTTGGCAGCGATAAAGTTATTCTTGGACTCAGTGGAGGTGTTGATTCATCCGTAGCTGCGACCTTAATTCATCAAGCCATCGGCACTCAGTTGCATTGCATTTTTGTAAACAATGGACTGTTACGAAAGGATGAATATGATGCAGTTTTAGAGTCTTATAAAAACCTTGGTTTAAATATTCAAGGTGTTGATGCATCGGATTTATTTCTCGATGAACTAGATGGCGTAAAAGATCCTGAAACCAAGCGAAAAATTATTGGAAGGCTTTTTGTTGATGTATTTGACATTGAAGCGAAGAAAGTAGAAAATGCACGATGGTTGGCTCAAGGGACTATCTATCCAGATGTAATTGAATCTGTTTCGGTAAATGGACCATCAGCCACCATTAAAAGCCACCACAACGTGGGAGGTTTGCCAGAGAAAATGAACCTCAAACTATTGGAACCACTTAATACGTTATTTAAGGACGAGGTTCGAAAAATAGGCGCTGAGGCCGGATTAGGTAAAGATATTTTGGGTAGACACCCATTTCCTGGACCAGGATTGGCCATTAGGATCATCGGTGAAATAACACGTGAAAAAGTGGCCATTTTGCAGGAGGCAGACGCTATATTTATCAATGGTTTGAAAGAACACGGCATTTACGACGATGTTTGGCAAGCAGGAGCAATGTTCCTACCAGTTCAATCTGTTGGCGTAATGGGAGATGAGCGAACTTACGAAAATGTGATTTGCTTGAGAGCCGTTACTTCGTTAGATGGTATGACAGCGGATTGGGTAGATTTACCACATCGCTTTTTAGCCGATACGAGTAACAAAATTATAAATACGATTAAAGGAATTAATAGAGTTGTATATGACATCAGTTCAAAACCGCCAGCCACTATTGAGTGGGAATAGTTTATTAGCGATTTTATCTGCATTGGTGTTGCTCTCGTGTAATGCCTTTAAGGTTGTTTCAAACGACAACCCAGTTGTGCATACGGAAGATAAAACAGAAGAGCCGACCAAAACCAAAGAAAAGAAAAAGGAAGAAGCCAAAGTAGAAGACTTTAAACCTGAGCTAATTACGGTTGATTTTTTTGGTGAAGAATTTCAAGTTGAACCCCATAAGACAGAGTTTAAAGTAGCCCTAATTCTGCCATTTTACTATAACGCTCAAACCCCTATTGAGAAGCGAACTTCAGACTACATGGTTGAATATTATCAAGGTGTTAAACAGGCTTTGACAAACTTAGAGATGTATGGTTTGCAATTGAAGTTGTACGTTTTCGACGATGAGAACAATACCGATAAACTCAAGTCCATTCTTGGGAAGTCCACGCTTAAAACAATGGATGTAGTGATCGGTTCGATTGGTGAAAGCCATGTTGAAATGGTAGCCAATTTTGGTTTGGCAAATGACATACCCGTTATTTCTCCTTTTACGAGCTTAGATTCGCTTAAACAACCTAATACGAAAATGTATTGCACCACACCTAGTTCCATGGACAAGGTGGATAAAGTCATTGATTTCATTTCAAAGAATTACGCAACAAATTCAGTCATAATAGTCACTGACAATCAGCCCTATTCGGACGAGATGAAATCGAGTTATGTAACTGGTTTTCAAAAACTTAAAAAGAAAAATGTGGGATATGAAACCACTGACTACAACGGTTGGGGAAACGTTTTGGAAAAAGACAAAGAAACAGTGGTGATTGTCTTGTCGCGGAACCCAACAACAGTGAGTACGACATTATCTAAGATTTATCAAACTAAACGTAACGTAGTGGTTATTGGCGACAATAGTTGGTCGAATTTTCAGGACAACGATTACAAGTTTTGGGATAAGATGAATGTGCACTTGGTTGCCTCTGATTATGTAAATGATACTTCGGCAGAAGTCAAAAACTTCAAGATAAATTTCAGGTTGGTTAATAGAACGGATCCGGGTGTCTATGCCTATATCGGTTACGATCAATTTATGTTTATGGGCGAGTTTTTGCTGGCGTTTGGAGAGCATTTCCCAGGATATATCAACGACAGAGAATTCAGATATCTTAGTTCCAATTTCCACTATCAATATAAAGACGGCTTAAACAAAAACACAAACGTGTTTATTCTTAAATTCGAAGACTTTGAGCTGAAACCAGTTCAATGAAGTCACAACACATATTTAACAGACATGTCGATTTTGCCCTTATTTGCTTAGATAAGCATGAAAAAGGCAAGCCATTTCATCCGACCTTACATCGGTATTTTAAGGAAAACAAACAATTCGGAAGCCGTGATCGGAAACGAATTAAGAACCTGTGCTACGACTGGTTTCGTTTAGGATATAGTTTACAAGGTTTAACCAAACGAGAACAGGTTTTCTTGGCATTTTTAATTGTTGAAGAAACCATACCTGAATGGTTGTTATTGGGATTTGAACGTTTTGTTTTACCGCCTTCTTGGTTAACATGGGGCATCGACAAGCGTCTTGATTTTATTGAAAAAGCCTTAGACTGGTCGTCAACTTCTCTTTTTCCAGTAATGGGCTCGCTATCTGACGAAGTAGATAGAGCTCAATTTGTACAGCATCAGTTAACTCAATCATTGGTTTGGGTTCGATGTAAAAATGAAAATGAATTTGATGCTGTAAAAAAGAAACTACCTGAAGCCATTGTTAAAGAAAATCAAGCACTTGGTGTGTTAGCAGGCCATTATATAGAGGCCAATGGTGTTGCCAAACAGGTAGAAATCCAAGATTACAGTTCACAAAAGGTTTACGGTGATTTAAGTCTAGATCAAGTACAGAGCGTTTGGGATTGTTGTTGTGCATCTGGTGGTAAAAGTCTGTTGTTGTTAGATCGGTTAAAAGCCATCAACGTCTATGGCAGTGACAACCGAAAGTCGATACTCAGTAATTTTATTTCTCGAACAGGCCGTCATAGATATAGGGTTTGGTCGGCTGTGGTAGACTTAGCTAAAAAAGTGACGCGTATCAAATTCAGCAGTAAAGAAAACGAAGTATTCATCACGAATCCTAGTTTCGATTTGATCATTGCTGATGTACCGTGTTCAGGGTCTGGGACGTGGAACCGTAATCCTGAGTTTAAGTATTCGTTTAATGATGATGTGTCTAAATACTGCGACTTGCAGAGAGAAATTGTAACCAATGCATGGTACTTCTTAAAACCAGGTGGTAGATTGATGTACTCAACATGTTCTGTCTATGCACAGGAAAATGAGAACCTAGTGAAGTCGTTGATGATGCCAGATATGGAAGTGCTACAATCAGGATATATACATGGCTATGCGCATCAGTCAGATTCGATGTTCTTTGCTGAGCTTCAGAAGATTTGACATTTTACTGTATGGCATACTTGCGTAATTTCATATAACTTTACCCAAAAATTAAAACTATGATCAATAAAGCTCGGATTTATGTTCTTGTCATGTTAGCAACCATATCATTGGTATCGCTACAATCATGTAAAGACGATAGCGGCGACGGTGGAAATCAACCAACAAAATCGATTTCAGAGTATATGACGTCAGAAGGCGGATATACAGAGTTTCTAGCAGCCTTAGAATTGGCTGGATTAGATGGAAAAATTACAGGTTCAGGTGGATTTACCATCCTGGCAGTAAGTGACTTACAATTGGCTGATGACGGCGTTGACTTAAGTTCAATGACAAACGCAGAACAGGTTGCTTTTGTAAAATACCACTGTATCGACGGGAAAAAAGAACCAAAGGACTTTACCCATACTGGCTACGTTTCAAGCGAATCGAATACTGGTCCGAACAATGCCAAGCTTTCAATCTATACAGAAATAACTGGCGAAGCGGTTAGGTTTAACGGAAAGTCGGCAACGACCAACTATGAAGCAACGAATGGTATGATTTACTTAATGGCAAATAGCTTAAAAGTTCCAACGCTTTTGGATCAAATTGCCAATAATCCAAATCTATCTAACTACAAGGTTGGCGTTAACTTGGAGGCAGCAACAAAGACTGCTTTGCAAACAGGTGACAACACGGTATTTGGTATCAACGATACTGAATTTGTAAAGTATTTAGAAACGCAAAACGTGATTCGAATTGCAGATTTGTCGCCAAGTGCTAGACGTGCTTTGATGAACACTACAATGATTTTCGGAGAGGTGAAAACCAAAGCTGATTTAACTGGAACGATTTCAACTGAAGGGGAGGATATTACTGCCGTTTCTGGCGCTGATATTACACTAAACGGAAACGTAAAAGTGATTAGAAGTAACGTGTTTGCCTCCAATGGAGTCATGCATATTATCAACGGTGTTTTAAAATAACCGTTCATACATGTATAAAGAAAAAGGGTCAGCCAGTTGGCGGACCCTTTTTTAATGCTTCTTTTTGAGCCTTGGTTAATTTCGAAACTACTAGGTCGTAGCTGTGATCAATCATTTTGCGAAGCAAGGCTGAGTCAGGGAATTGTGCGGATTCAACCGTATTCCAATGCTTCTTGTTCATGTGATATCCAGGCTTTATCAGTGTTGTGGTAGCACGCAGTTCTTCTGCCCATTCAGGGTCACATTTTAAATTGACGGATACATAATGCTCTACGTTGGTTAGGGCAAACATCTTATCCAAGACCTTAAAAACAAGTGTGTTAGAATCAAAAGGAAACGACTCAGTCACACCAGGCTTATCCAAACAATAGTCGCGAAGTTCAATTATGTCCATGTCCGTATTGAGATTAATTTAGGAGTACTATGTGCGATATCAATGTATCTTACATGCGTTTGTAAATAATGAAATTCGGTCTTTTAGCGAACAAAACCAATTGGTTGTATAGCCACGGTTGATCTGATGGTAGCTTATCCGCCCAAACAGATGGGAAGATATAATAGTCAGGTTGAATGCGTTCCGACCAATACTTCATGTTGGATGAATCCCGAGACATTTCTTCGTGATTGAACGCCTTGCCTAATCGATTAAAGTACACAAGCGAAGTATTTGGCGCAGCATCATACCCAACAAAAATGGTCGCTGATTTTGGAATGCCCATATCTGAAATGATTGCATTTGCGTTTTTCAGCCATTCGATGTCAGTGATAATATCTCTATGTTTCCAAATAAAATGACTCGACATACGCCTGTCATAGTCTCTCACTGACAATGTGATTGTTGAAAGGGCAATCAATCCGACAATAGGAAGCGTCCATTTGTTCTTGAAAATGGGTAAGTCAAAAGAAGCCGTGAGCAGAAACCAAAAAAGAATAAAAATCAGAGGTAAAACTGCCGGTATGAAGTAGTAATCATGGTTGACGAATTGAGCACCCATGAGTTTAAAAAACATAAGCAAGCCAGTAGCAGATATAATCAAGAAATTACGGCCAGTGCGGTTAAAATGAATAGACTTTCTGCGTATCACAGCAAAAACGATTAAGCCTAGTACCATGATGGTTTGTGACCATGTGAGGTATTGTCCGTGCCAGTATCCCAAACCCTTCCAAAATCCTCGAACATCTGAAAAAGTATTGAGGGGTTGTTGTTTCGACATAAAGATTCTTGAATAGAAATCTTCATTAACTTTGTGGAAGAAGTAATAATCATAGCTCCAAATGGTTGCAGCAACCAGCAAGAAAACCGTGATAAACCAAAGTCCTTTTTTGAGTTGAAAAGGCTTTAGAAAATGAAGTCCGATGGCTCCCGTCATCCCCAAAAAATATATACCACAAGTTGTTTTTATCAAGGTGGCTATTCCTGCAAATAAGATGGCATATATCGCTGATTTTAATCTGGAAGTTTCTGTAAAATCTATAAAATGAGCAAAGCCGATGAGAAGAAAGGCTAATCCTGCTATATCGGGTAAGAAATTAAAAGCGTAGAAAAACAGCAATGGACTAAAAAACAAGATAAGACCTGCCAGAAATTTGAATGTGGTATTTAGCTTCCATTTTCGCATGAAAAACCAAAACCCGATGGTCAACAGACAAAGGTTTAATCCTCGATAAATAAACGGTAGATATTCGGGATTGATTATACGGCTGACCTGCGCAGAAACATATTGGAGAATTGGAAATTCGACGCCACAACGCCCATCAATCGTACTCAAATTATGTGTTTGTGCTTTAAAGAAATTCGTGTTGTCGATATACCGAACAGCAACGGAATATCTGTCTGATTGAGCCCAATTGTGCACTCCTAAAGGAAGTGAGTTGGCATATTTCCCGTAGGTCAAAACGAACAATACAAGGATGCTTATGAATCCTAGAATAAATCGATATTTCAAGAGGGCTTTCAGAACGCGACAAAGAAACAAACTATTTTAAGAATTCAGAGACGACAATTATTCTCATTTTTTTGCCATTATCATGCAGCGTTTTGGCTGCTTCGTCGTCTACTTAGTATATTTACACCATTATGTGGGGCTTGAAATTTTCTAAATGTCTGTTGGCTTGTGTATTTTTATTGCAAAACATTTCGTTTGCTTCTGGCCAAGGTACGACACAAAATGAGTCCGCATCTCAGTATCAGCAGGTATTAAATGACGTATTGGTTCAAGGGCAACTCTTCAGAGAAAACAACGGACAATGGGACGCCGATATCTTATATCAAACATCTGGTAACGGAGCGACTGCTTCATTTTATTCTAACAAGGTTCTGTTTTCGTTGGTAAAAGATTTTGAACTTGGCAACGACCCCGATAATCCAATGGAAGCTCGTGCGAGCTTTTTAAATTGGAGTTTAAGCTTTGATCAATCCAAAACACAAGGAGTTATTCCCTCAAGCCTGATTGAAAGGAACGTTCACTATTTTACAGGTAAAGCAAATGCCTCATCTCAAATAAAGGAGTACAAAGATCTTTGCTATAAAGAAGTTTACCCGAATACTGATTTAATGTTTTATGGAAATCCCGAAGGTGCGTTGAAATACGATTTCATCGCTAAACCAGGAGCGGATGTTCATAATATTCAAATGACTTACGATGGCGTTGAATCGGTCGAAGTATTGCCAAATGGTACTTTGAAACTGTCAACTGCATGGGGAGATTTGTTCGAGGACAAGCCTTATTCCTATCAAATGATTAACGGAGTTGAAACAGAAGTTTCGGTCTCTTATGTTGTCAATGACAAAACAGTTGGCTTTGTTGTAAACGAAGCGTATGATAAAACAGTTCCACTTGTAATTGACCCAATTTACGTTGATTGGAGTACCTATTTTTATGGTGACCCAATAACCAGTACGTGGGGATGGAATTACGTGTTGGACGTGGATATTGACGATGAAGACTATGTCTACATCACCGGTATGTCGAACAACCAAAGATTTTATAGTCAGTTGGGCGGGTATGACACCTCGTTAAATGGTTTCTACGACGCGTTTGTATGTAAGATTACGCCGAAAGGTGATAGCTTAAAGTACTTCACTTATCTTGGAGGAAGTAGCTATGAATACGGAATGAATGTTTCGGTTAATTCAAAACATGAAGTCGTTGTTTCAGGAATCACCTATGGAGGTGGTTTCCCTACAACTGCTGGAGCTTTTGATGAAAATGGTAAAAGTTGTTCAGGAGGCTGGTGTTATCAAGGATTTGTTACCAAATTGAATGATGATGGGAGTGACCTCATTTTTAGTACCTATCTGACTGGAACCAAAGCGTCAGGATTTTATTCTATTGATTGGATTCGAGGAATGCAGGTAACGGATAATGGTAAAGTGTACCTCGTGGGAAATACGTCGTCAGAAGATTTTCCAACGACTTCGGGATGTTACCAACCGGCTTACGGTGGAACTGCCGCTACAGGCGGTTACTATTACTGGCACCAAGGAGACGCCTTTATGACTTGTCTTAAGTCCGACGGTACGGGCTTGGTATTTTCAACATACATTGGAGGTTCAGGAATCGATGTTGCAAAAGACGTATATGTTGATGAATCTGGATTAATCTATGTCGTTGGTCAAACCAGTTCAGGAAATTTTAGGACAACGCCAGGAGCTTCAATCTTTAATAAATACATAAAAGGAAACACAGATGCCTTTGTCATTAAGTTTAAGGCAAATGGAAACCAAGTGGAATGGGCAAAGTTGATGGGTGGCACTGGTGAAGATAATTTTGAAAGCATATACGCCACGGAAACAGGTGATCCTTTTATCGCTGGTTCAACCACATCTGCAGATTTTCCGACAACAGCAAAAGCGTACAAGCGGAGCCATGGAGGCGGCTATGATGCAGTGGTTGTCAAAATGATATCGGCAGGAACGAATGTATATTATTCAACCTATTTAGGTGGGTCAAATGATGACGGATATTCATGGAATTACCCGTTTTTTAGTCCGCTGAGCATTACGGCCAATGTGCGTGACGAGGCAATTGTCGCTGCAACTTCTCGGTCAACAGACTTTCCAACAACGTCAGATGCAATTCAACCAAAATCAAAATTAACAACAAGTGGATTCTACGGATCTATGACGATTACAAAGCTTGATTTTGATGGAGCAAAGCAACTATATGGAACCTATTACGGCGGGAGTAGAGGAGAATTCCCAGGTGGGGTACGTGCGAAAAGAGTTGGGTGCGTGACTTATATCTTATCTGCTGGAAACTCATTTTCAGGCGATTATCCAACTACTAAAGGTGTTTATAAAGACAGCTTAGGTACATCTGGATCGTTCTGGACAGGATTTGTAACGAAATTTAGAGACACGCTTTATACGGAACCCATTGAACTTGGTTTCAAAGACACATTCGTCGAATGCGACAACGTGTTTGAAATATTTGATGCGAAAAACCAAGGTGCTGACTTCACTTGGAGTGATGGTAGTAGTAACAGATTTAACATCGCAAAAGACTCTGGATTGATTTGGGTACAAGCCACTTATGGTTGTGATACGGTAAGAGACTCCGTTCAAATTCTATTAGAACACAGTCCAAAAGTGCCCGTCTTTGGAAATGACACCACCTTCTGTGATAATTTCCCAAGTCTCACTTTAGACGCCAAAAACGACACCATTATTCGATCATATCTCTGGCACAATGGAGACACCACTCAAAAAGTCTCAATCAATGCCCCCGGTAAATATTATGTCGATATCATTACGCCAAACTGCGGTACCAAGACAGATACGATTAATTTTAAACTGCTAGATACACCAGTTGTCAACCTATATTCTGACACCATTTCCTGTGATTCGGTGCGTTTGGTCTTAGATGCCGGAAATGCCAACAATGAAGCTACTTATAAATGGAATACAGGTGATTCTGTGCAAGCCATTACGGCAATGGATACTGGATTATATAAAGTTGTAGTCTCTAATTTTTGCGGAATAGACAGTAGTCAGAAACACATTACACAACATTATACACCAACCGTTAGTTTACCAGCAGATACCGTCTTTTGTGATGCTGTTTCATATTTCCTACAAGTGGGCAGACCTAACAATGGTGAAACTTATAACTGGGAGGACATAACGAACTTAGTCGGCATTGGTTCTTTAGATACTATTAGCATAAACGATCCTGTCTATACCAAAATTACGATCATGAACGGTTGTGGAACCGCTAAGGATTCCATAAAATTTGGATTATTGACAACGCCTAAAGGGAGTCCTCTAGATACCATTTACGAATGTGACGATGTTGATGAATTACTAATCATGTCGGCTGCTAAAGCCAACAACGCTGAGGTGTATTCCTGGAATGTATCGGGTGAATCAGATTCGATGATGACAGCCAAGTCAGCAGGGAAGTTTACAGGATATGTTCAGAATAAATGTGGTTTAGATTCTTCGCAGTTGTTTATTGTGTTGAAGCACACACCAATAGTTACATTGCCTCAGGACACAACGTACTGTAGTAGTATCAAGACCTCTTTTGATGTAACAGACCCTGATCAAGAAATGCAGTACGAATGGCAAGACAATTCAAATAATCCCACGTTCGTCGTTTCTGGTCCTGGCACCTATAGCGTAAAACTTACCAATAGATGTGGATCAGATAGCGATGAAGTTGTCTTAAGTCTGTTGCAAATTCCAACGGTCGACTTAGGTAAAGACCTTGTTTTTTGCGGTCAGGTGTCCCCAACAAATTATAAAGTTGGGTTAGAAAACAACGACGAAGGTTATTCTTGGTCGAATGGTGACATTGTTTCAACAACAAGCTTCTCTAATCCAGGAGATCATTGGGTGGTTATCACAAATAAATGTGGTACAGCCCGCGATATCGTTAACTTTAGAGTATCCGAATATCCAATTGTCGACTTAGGTCTAGACACCATACTTTGTGGTAAATTTAGTTTGGAATTGGATGCGGGAAATCCCGGTATGACGTATAACTGGTTGCCGGACGGTGAAACAACGCAAAAAATTAATGCAACCAAACAACAAGTGTACAGCGTTACAGTAACAAATGCAGATGGTTGCGAATCTGGCGATAATTTCGAGGTTGGCTCAGGCTGTGTCAGTTACTCACATATACCAACTGGATTTAGTCCAAATGCCGATGGGTTAAATGATGTATTCAAACCAACCCTTGTTAATTACCAAGACTTTACCATGTCCATCTACAATAGGTGGGGAGAAGAGTTGTTTAAAACTGAAGACCCTCATATGGGCTGGGATGGAACCTACAATGGAGAAGTGGTTCAAAACGGCATCTATTTGTACTCTATTCGGTTTATTACAACGGAAGATGGGGCGTATAAAATCATGAAAGGACTGGTTCACGTAGTTCGATAGATTGACCTATTTTTGGCATTGCATTGCCAGCAGAAATATTACAGAAATTTTGGGGTTATCCTGGTTTTAGAGACAAACAGGAAGAAATTATTCGCTCGGTTTTATCGAAAACGGATACACTTGCGTTGTTGCCTACAGGCGGCGGCAAATCGATTTGCTACCAGGTTCCTGCGCTCATGGTGGATGGCGTTTGCATTGTCGTTTCACCGTTGATTGCCTTAATGCGTGATCAGGTTGCCCAACTTAAAAATCGCGGTATTTCAGCTACCTATTTGTATGGTGGTTTATCTAAAAAAGAAATCGCCATTGAGTTACAGAACATTCGTAACAACAAGTATAAATTGGTGTATGTGTCTCCCGAGAGACTTCAATCCAAAGCGTTCCTCCAAAATGTGAAGCGCACTAAGGTCAGTTTTTTGGCTGTTGATGAAGCACATTGTATCTCTCAGTGGGGCCACGATTTTAGGCCTGAGTTCCGACAAATTGCGACTATTAGAGAAAGTTTGCCGGATGTAACCATTTTGGCTTTAACGGCTTCAGCCACGACGGCTGTGGTAGATGACATCGTAAGTCAACTTGGTTTGTCAGAACCAACCATCGTTAGAAAAAGCTTTTATCGTGAAAACCTGACATACAAGGTGCAGTACGATGAGAACAAAAGGCAAAGTCTCTTAAAGTTAGCAAAGGCAAAACCTGGTTCTGGTGTTGTGTATACGAGAACACGTCGGAGAACGATTGAAATTGCGAACCTGTTAAAATCAAAAGGAGTAAGCGCTGATTACTATCATGGAGGTTTGACCAATCAGGAACGTAACCTTAAACAAGATCGTTGGACTAAAAACGAATCTAGAGTGATGGTGGCTACCAATGCTTTTGGTATGGGCATAGACAAGCCCGATGTGCGGTTTGTAGCGCATTACGACATGCCCGACAGTTTGGAAGCCTATTACCAAGAAGCGGGCAGGGCTGGTCGCGACGGGAAGCCAAGTACATGTGTTTTGTTTTATGATGAAGGCGATATTCTCCAGTTAAGAAGCTTTGTGAACAATCAGTTTCCGACAATGGAACGCGTTCAACAGGTGTATACTGGAATTTGCAATTACTTCGAATTGGCCTATCACAGTGGCTTGGAAGCGCGTTTCGACTTTGATTTGGTTGATTTTTGCAACAAGTTTGAGTTGCCTGCTGTAGAAGTATATGCTTCTATTAAGGTGTTGCAAAAGCTGGGATATATTCATATGTCGGAAGGATTTTACCGACCCTCAAAATTGAAGATTGATATATCCAGTACGGTTTTGTATGATTTCCAGCTGAAGAATGTGGGCATGGACAAGTTGATAAAAACCATTTTACGTTCTTATGCTGGGGTATATGATTTTTATACTGTAATCAACGAAAATCAACTGGCGCAGCGGAGTCACTTACCACTTAGTCAGGTAGTTTCTAAATTGAAAATTTTGAACGACTTAAAAGTCTTGACCTATCAACCTGCTAGTGAAAAACCATTTTTGACGTTCTTATCTGCAAGGGTTCAAGAAATTAAAGACACTGAAGGCATTGTTAAAGAAAATCAATTGAGAACCTTAAATAGATTAGAGGCAATGATTGGATATGTGGAGGGGGAGATGTGTCGGTCGACCTTAATCTGTCAGTATTTTGGTGAGGACCAGCCGGAAATATGTGGCATGTGTGACGTTTGTTTGTTGAAGTCCAAGCTGAAAATTAGTCAGACAGAATTCATTGAAATAGAAAAACACATTGAACTTAGCCTGACCGCTAAACCCTTATTGATTGAAGACCTTATGACGGTGTCAGAAAGTTATGATCAAGAGACCGTTTTAGCTGTTTTACGCTGGTTAATCTCTGATAATAAGGTAATCACCGACAAAAGTGGATATTTGCGCTTCGAAAAGTGAGTAAGATAATTTGTACGGTTACCAACGACTTGGTCTATGATCAAAGAATGATTCGAATATGCAATTCGCTTCAGAAAGCTGGCAACGAGGTCATTTTGGTGGGGCGACAGTTAAAGAATAGTCCGGAGTTAAAACCACAGAACTTTCGTCAACATCGTGTTCATTGCTGGTTTCACACAGGACCATTGTTCTATTTCGAAATGAACATTCGTTTGTTTTTCTATGTAGTAGGTTGTAATCCACATATTCTTAATTCTGCCGATGTCGACACAGTGATGGCAGGTTTGTGGTACCGAAAGCTTACAAAGTTTAAATGGGTGTTTGATGCCCATGAGCATTTTACTGAAGTGCCAGAGGTGACTGATAGAAAAATGGTGAAGGCAATTTGGGCGTGGGTGGAGCTGAAAGTCTTTAAAAAAGCCCATTCTTTTTACACTGTAAGTGCTTCGATTGCAGAAATCTTTCAAAAAAAATACAAAAAAAACGTTGAGGTAATAAGAAACGTTCCTTTACTTCGTTATAAGAATGTCGTAAAGCCTCAATCGGATTTTTCTGAAAAAGGTTTTTTAATTTATCAAGGAGCGTTGAATGAAGGTCGATGTATCGAACTTTATATCAAAGCCATGCACCAAATTGAAGCTCAACTTGTATTGGTTGGTGAAGGAGATTTGAGTGACCAGTTACGTCTGTTGGTTTCAACAGAAAAGCTGGAGCACAAGGTAACTTTTTTGGGAAAGATTTCCCCTGGAGATTTACGACATATCACGCAAAACGCACTGATGGGTTTAAATGTTCTGGAAAATAAGGGAATGAGTTACTACTACTCTTTGAGTAATAAGTGCTTCGATTATGTCCATTCATTTGTCCCCTCTATCAGTAGTAATTTCCCAGAGTACACTAGGTTGAATGAAGAGTTTGAAGTCATGGTTTTGACTGAGCCAACTCTCGAAGGAGTTGTAAATTCTATCAAGGAATTACAATCAAATCAAGAATTGTATCTTCGCCTGCAGAAAAATTGTCAGGCCGCAGCAACTAAGTGGAACTGGGAGCAAGAAGAAATCAAGTTGTTGGCGCAATATGAGTAAAAAAAGTAATCACCTGCACGTCATTTCATTTGACGTACCGTACCCTGCCAATTATGGCGGCGTAATCGACATTTATTATAAACTGGTTGCCTTATCGGAATCTGGTGTGAAGATTCATTTACACTGTTACCAATATGGAAGGGCAGAAAGTGCTATGCTAAAAGGCGTATGTCACAGTGTAACCTATTACCGTCGAAAGGTGTTTAAGAATCCGATTTACAACACCAAGCCATATATCGTTGCTTCTAGGAACTCCACCGCTTTGATAGAGAATTTGTTGAAGGACAAACATCCAATCTTATTTGAAGGGCTACATTCGACTTACTATCTGGCTGACAGTCGTTTAAAGAATCGATTCAAGGTGGTGAGAACGCATAACATTGAACATCATTATTATCGACATTTAGAGAAAGTCGAAAACAATCGATTCAAACGATACTTCTTCAAAGTGGAATCTGAGCGTTTGAAGAAATACGAAAGGGTCCTAAAACATGCAAATTGTATCGCAGCGATTTCACCCAACGACCATAATTACCTCAACAAAAAATATGGCAACGCCATTTTGTTATCGCCGTTTCACGTCAATAGTACCGTCTCAGTAGAAAAAGGCAAAGGCGATTTTATCCTGTATCACGGCAACTTGTCGGTTGGTGAAAACAATGAAGCTGCTTTGTATTTGTTGCGCAATGTGTTAAATGATCCTAAGTATCCCGTGGTTATTGCGGGTAACGACCCTTCGCAAGAGTTAAAAGACAAGGTGTCAAAAATGGACCATGTGTCGCTTCAAAGCGGTATAACCTCAGAAGAGATAAACCATTTAATATCAGATGCTCATATCAACATTTTGTACACCAATCAGGCGACTGGAATTAAATTGAAGCTGTTGAACGCACTGTTCATGGGCCGTCATTGTATTGCCAATGCCAAAATGATTTCCAATACGGGTTTGGCAGATTTGTGTATCCAAGCGGATAATGCGAAATCGTTTAAACAAGCTATTGCGGCTTGTTGGAATGAGGCAATAGACGACGAAGCAATCGACAATAGAGCTCAAGTATTAGAAGAGCGATTTGATAATCAAAAGAACATTCAACCTTTGTTGGAAAAACTGTTTGGTCCTAAAGTAGCTGCTGAAAAAACAAAGGCTTAATCCACCAAGCCCATTTGTACTGCATATTTGACCAAACCTGCGGCACTTCGAACGCCAAGTTTGCTAATTAAATTTTTACGATGTGATTCGACGGTATGTGGACTGATAAACAATTTTTCCGCGATTTCGGAAGTGGTAAACTCTTGGGCAATTAAGGCCAACACCTCTTTTTCACGATCTGTAATATCCACTTCGCCGTATTCCGATTCCACTTTTCTCTTTTGTTGGAAACCTTCCATGATGCGTTGCGTCACTTCCGGACTGTAATACGTCTTTCCCCCAACAACAGTCTCAATGGCAGTTTGTAGTTCTTCAATGCCTGTATTTTTCAATACATACCCACTGGCGCCCGCTTTTAACAGTTTCTCAATGTGGTTGCGGGAATCGTGCATGGTTAGCATTAGGACTTTAATGTCAGGATAATGTTTCACCACGTGTTTGGTCGCTTCTAAGCCATTCATTTTAGGCATACTCATATCCATCAGAATAGCATCGACTTTCGTATCGGCAAGCACATCGATTAAATCAATTCCGTTGTTCGCTTCTCCGACCACATTAATGTTAGGCATCGATTGTATCAGTCCTTTGATACCGTCGATGAACATCTGATGATCGTCTACAATAATTACTTTAATCATGTTGCTTTTCAATAGGTACTTCTAAAATTACCGTGGTTCCTCTACCAACATACGAATCTATGTGTAAGGTACCACCAATTTTCTCGGCTCGTTTTTCTAAGTTCACTAAGCCTAAACCTCCGGATTTCTTTTTTGCTTGAAGGTCAAAACCAGTTCCATTGTCTTCAATGTGCATGTTTATTTCGTCCTCTAAACGGTTTATCTGAATGTCGATGACAGATGCTTTTGCGTGCTTAATGGTGTTGTTTACAGCCTCTTGAACAATGCGATAAATCTCAATCTCGATATGTACAGGTAAGTTTTGGTCCATTTTGTGGCTCTTGAAATTACATCGAATCTTACCTGTCTGGTTTAATCCATCACACAATTCTTCCAAGCTCTTAACCAACCCAAAACTGGCCACCATTCCGGTACCAAGGTTGTGAGAGATGCGGCGAACTTCAACACACGCATGATCGATTAGATCTGTGGCTTTTTCATACTGTAGTTTGTTTTCTTCCTGGGCCTTATCAATTTTATCACCTAGTGAACTAAACATGAGCTTAATGGTCGATAGCATGCTGCCAAGTCGGTCATGGAGGTCGGTTGAAATCCGAAGCCGTTCTTCTTCCTGTCCTTCTAACATGGCATTGTAGGTTTTGATTTCTTGTTCATCTAGTAGGGTTTCAATTTTTTGTTGTGCAATTAGTTCATTGCGATGCGCCAGTCTATTGCGTTGTACGTAATAAAAGCCTAAAACAAATAATCCTAGGGAAAGTGCGATGGTGCCAGCAATCAAATACTTCTTCTGCGCAGCTTTGGTTTTATTCTCTTGGTCTAGCAGTACTATTTGTTGTTCTTTTTTCTCTGTTTCATATTTTGTTTGCATTTCAGCCAAGCTCGACACCTTGTTTGCGTCCAATAAAGAGTCGCTTAATACGGAAAAACGTTGTTGGTAAACAAACGCCTGTTGGTAATTCCCTTTTTTATAGGCAACATCGGCCAATACTTCATAAATCGATACTGACTGTTCGACATCGCCTTGGTCTTGGGACAACGCCAACGCATTCGTTAAATAGTACTCAGCACTATCCAATTGCTCAAGTTTGTTGTAGGTGCTACCAATGTTGAATTGGACAACACTTAGGTCTTCCATAAAACCTAAGCGTGTATAAATTCCCATTGATTCAATAAAATATGAAAGGGCTTCATCAACTTGTTTCATGTTGATATAACACACCGCAATGTTTTCGTTACATAAAGCGGTTTCATGAATGTTGCCCATTTCCTTATTAAGCCTGAGAGACTTCGAGTAACTGACTAATGCTTGAGCATATCGTCGAATATTAAAATAATAGGCACCGTAGCCTGAATGTACCCGAGCTAAACTATGAGGATTGAGGATATTATTGGCAAGAGACAAACCCTTTGATAGGTAAAACTCTGACTTATCAAGATAACCATAATCTAAGTTTAGTAATCCAAGGTCAACATAGCTAGAGATAATCAGACTTGTGTCCTGAGTTTTTTCTGCGAGTTTTGATTTTTGAATTAAAAGGCTCATTGCTGAGTCTGTCATACCACGTTTGTTGTAAACACTGGATAGCACTCCAGCCGTTCCAGCAGCACCACTATGGTCTTTTAACGTCTTACGTATTTGCCAGGCCTCATTTAAATATAAAGCGGCAGAATCCAGTTGCCCTTTGGCCTGATAAATGCTTCCCAATCTTTGAGAACCATAGGCAACACCTCTTTCCCAATTAATCTTTAACGATTCAGCCCGAACACGATATGAAATGTTCAGGGCAGAATCAGGTAATTGAGTTTGAATTTGAAAAGCGTGTTGCGCGTTTTTAAAAATAACACTAGTGTCAATATCGCATTTTCCTATATGCCAGGTTAAAACTAGAAAACAACATGTGACTATTGTTTTACGCATAAATCTTTGTGTCACGAACCTTGTAGAGGCACTTCAGGATAGACAAAATATTCTGCTGCTTCTGGATTTATGATACCAATTCTTTCGGCAAGTTCTGCTTGGGTTGCAGGATTTGAAACATCTAAAGGTAGCATGATTGCTGAGGCATTCTTTACCCCATGGTTCGTTGTGCTCTGGGCCGTAGTACAATTGATAACAGTTCCATTTGTTTCGGCGTTTAATCTAAGCTCGTCTTCTGGGTTGGTGTTGGCAATGATGAAAACAAACTTTTGCAGTGAACTACTCGGATTTTGTGGTTGATTCGCTAAAACCACACATCTTGGTTGGTATAACTCATAATGTGGGTCGTCCATCGTTTTGTCAGCAGACTTATTCACCTTACCAATTGACTTTTCATCGCCATTACCTGAATTGTATATTTTAACATAATCTGGAATGATAGGTTGTCCATTTGGGTCCATAGTCGGAAAGAACATTTCTAAATGGTATGAACTAACTGTATTGGTCGTAATAGGGTTTTGGTCGTTGTACGAATAGGAATATACAACCGTAACAATATCATTACCCTCAGGATCCGTATGGGTATTATACGATTCTTGGTTAATGGTTACCCCAGCAGGGGAGTCGTATAATTCTACGCAAGCAAGTATGTAGTGATAGGTAGGGTTGTCATAATCTACAATGTGATAAGTGCCTACTCTAATCGGTGCGGTTCCCATGTTTTCCATAATGTCTAAATCTTAGTTTTTTTTTAGTTTCCCAAATCTAATGATTTTAACTAATCGTTCTCGGTTTGAGCAATATTCATGTTTTCTGGAGATTCACAGGTGGTCGAGTATTGTGTTCCGTCCATGCACACTACTGTAACTTTATAAGTAGCTAAATAATTGATAGTATCTAAATCCTCATACATATATACTTTGCTATGGTATGTAGACCCTGCAGCTGGTTGTGACGCAATTCTTTCAAATGTGATACCATCGAGGCTTCTCTCAAAGACAAAGTAACTTGTGTTAACCTCGTTGGTTGATTCCCATTTAACAATGGTTATGCCATCTTCTATCGATGTGCTCACTTGAAGTTGGTTAGAAATTCCTTGGGCACAAATGATTTGACTCATTGTGAAAAGTAAAGCGAAAGTGAATGTAAGTGTTTTCATATCTGTGTGTTTTTAATGTTTTTGACAACACAAAGATGCGAGCGCAAAAAGGCGATTTCTTAACGGTTATCCGTGAAAAGCCAATATCCCTGATTTCAGGGATACGGATATTTTGATACTGATTTTCTGAAGATTCACTTATTGTAATACCTTTGGTGGATGTCGTTTAAATACGTATTCGTCGTACTTTTTGTTGCTATTTCATTTAACGGATTGGCGCAGCAGAAAATCAATTCAGGTGATGCTGAATTGTCCAATAAACAATCATTACTTATTAAGGTTACCCCCGACTTTGATATTTGTATTCTCGAAGATTTAGGCGCAAACATTGGTTCTCAAGTAGGACAGATACTAACGGTATATTGTTCTAGTAAAGATTTATACGATCTAAAACATTGCCAAGGTGTCTTATCTATACAAAACGCAAAAACGCTTCAACCTAATATGAATAGGGCTATTCCAGATATGCGTGTTGATAGCGTCTATCAAGGATATCGCTTGAAATCTGGATATACAGGAAAAGGTGTTTTAATTGGTATAACCGATTGGGGGTTCGACTATGGTCATCCAAACTTTTACGAGACATCTCTCCAAAATAGTAGGATTGTGGCTGCTTGGGATCAGTTCAAAACGAGCGGACCTACTCCTGTTGATTTTCAGTACGGAACAGAATACAATTCAGAAGCGACAATTTTACAAGCGCAATCTGATACAGCTGGTTTATATGATTACGCATATCACGGAAGTCATGTAGCCGGCATCGCTGGAGGCAGCGGTGCAGGAACCAACTATCGCGGAGTTGCGTATGAAGCAAATTTCCTGATGGTGTCATTGCGTTTAGATGAAGCTGGAGCGTTGGATGCCTTTGCATGGATGAAGGCAAAAGCGGATGAATTACAGATGCGACTGGTCGTAAACATGAGTTGGGGTTTGTACCACATCGGCTCTATGGACGGCACTGGTTTACTATCTGAAGCCATTGATGCGTATTCAAAACAAGGCGTCATTTTTGTCACTTCAGCTGGGAATAACGGCGGTGAAACATTTCATATTCAAAAAGACTTTGCCAATGACACCGTGCATTCAGGTATTGGCTTCGATTCGTATACAAATCCTTTGCTGTGGGGACAATCCATCAGTATGTGGGGAGAACAAGGTGAAATTTTTAATGTGGAGTTATTGGTTATGAAGAATAACAACGAGGTTGTGTATACGACACCAACTTATACTACCAGTAAAGATTTTAGTTACGTCGACACCTTTTTGGTTGTTGACAACGACACGGTGTTTTACAACATTAGTGCAACAAATGCGTATGAGTTTAATGATCGGCCGACCATGCGATTGCGGGTGCGAGAACGAAGCAGCGAGTACAAAGTTGCAATGCGTTCTTTCGCGGAAAAGGGCGTGGTCCATTATTGGAATGTGGTTGAATTGACGAACGACGCTGGAAATTGGGGCGGCAGATTTGAAGACTGGCTGCCGACTTGGGACAAAGGGAATGATGACTATAGTCTTGGCGATCCAGCCTCTACAGAATCTGTCATTGCTGTAGCCGCGCATACGTCTGAAATTCGCCTGCAAAATGGCAATATTGTCGGTGGTCGACAAGCAAACTTTACGAGCAAGGGGCCGACTTTGGATGGAAGAAGGAAGCCAGATATATCAGCACCTGGAGTCAGTGTGGCTTCTTCGGTTTCTTCCTTTACAACACAAAATTATACCTTATTAGAGTCGGTTAACTTCAATGGCAAGGAATATCCATTTACCAGAATATCTGGAACATCTATGGCTTCTCCTGGAGTTGCAGGAGTGGTTGCATTGATGCTCCAAGCAAATCCAGGGTTGATGTATGTCGACGTTAAAAAGATCCTACAATTATCAGCTAGGCTAGACAACAACACTGGAGTTATAACAGATACAAGCGACCTGTCATGGGGCTGGGGGAAAGTCAACGCCAGTGTAGCAGTGCGCATCGCCGAATCATGGGTGCCGACTATAATCGTCCCTTATATTGAATCGCACACACTTTATCCTAATCCGGCATCCAATCGACTATTCATTGGAACGACTGAAGTTTTGTCCTGCACGGTGTATGCAATGGACGGACGAGTGGTTTTGGACGGTGAAATAGACGACCTTAAAGGAATGGATATAAGTAGTTTGGTAGCAGGAACCTATTTGGTCAGGTTTAATGAGTCTGACCTCGATCCACAAAAAATTATTGTTATTCGCTAACCATTTGATTGTTGAGCATTTTGAGTCTGTCCAGTAAACAACAAAATATCGTTCGAATTGTCCTAGCCACATTAGTTGGATTGGCGTTTGTCTTTGAATTGATACGTGATTGTCAACGTGACGGTGATTTTATGGGATATATCAACGCTGGTAACGCAGTGATTAACCAAACACACATTTACGCGGATTACCTAAATACGTGGCCGCCGTTTTTTGCTATTTTCTCAGTACCCTTGGCGTGGGGTCATGCGGTGAGTCCAATTATAATCCGACTGATTTGGCTTATTGGTATTATCGTGTCGTGGTACTTTATTGCCAAATGGACTGTTCGCATTTCGACGGGATCGACATTAACCTTCAAGCCAACAAACGAAAATGCACGCATTTGGTTTCTTGACTGGCGCGTGTTTTTGCCATTTCTATTTGTGTTACGGTTTATCATTGATGACTTATCCAACATCCAAATAAATTCATTCATTTTACTATCCTGTTTGTATGCTATTCATTGTTATCTACATGAAAGACACATCACTGCAGGCATTATACTTGGTATCATTATCTCATTAAAAGTATATCCCATATTCCTGTTGTTTTTCTTTGTGTACAAACGTGCATATAAAACGACGGCTATATCACTTTTAATCATTGGCCTGACTACATTGATTTCATTGTTGATATTCGGTTGGGATGTTGGTGTACAATATTATACGGACTGGATTCAAAACAAAGCAATGGGGGAGACCATACTGACCCATAAAAACCAATCTATCTTTCCTTGGTTCGAGGGATTACTGACAGATCAAAGTCGAGGTCTGGATATCCGTTACAACGTATTAAGTCTAACCGCAGCATGGTCCAAAAAGATAACGTATATCGTTATTGGTTCTGCTGCTTTATATATTGCGTGGTTGTTTAGAAAGGGCAATAGTCGATATAGTGTTGTTGGACAATTCGCCTTTGTTTTGGCTGCTATTCCTATTTTGTCGCCACTTGCATGGAAATACTATTTTGTGTTTTTATTTCCTTTACTTTTCATTCAATTCAATTATTTGCTACAAACGCGCACCAAAGGAGTCACTCGCTTACTCTTTATCGTCTCAATCGCGCTCGCTATTTTGTCTACAGACGGATTATTGGGTGTGTGGTTCTCCGATGTGTTAGAAGTGTTCGGTTGTGTGACTTGGGCCACAATACTGTTGTTGGTGAGTTATTTAGTTCAGGAAAAGGGGATGGCACATACGGATTAAGATTACTTTAAAGGGTAGCTATAGATTCCAGCACCGGTTCCTAACCACAACGTGTGATTTTCTTCTTTGGCAAGGCAGGTAACAAATTTGTGTCTCAGGTTCACATTGACTTGCGTTAACTCAACAAATTGGTCGTTAGAGTATTTAAAGAGACCTCGATCTGAAGCAATGTACGCAGCATCATCAATTACGACCATATCTGTAGCCAGCATTGCAGATGGCAGTCTTCTGATCGTCCAGTTACCATTTTTTCGTATGTTTAAATATTTAGTGGTTAACGACCACAAATTGTCGTTTGAATCGACAACAAGTTGAACGTTTTCATAATTACCTTGAAATTCTTTTGAGATAGATCTAGGTGTTGGATCATTGACACTAATAAAAAACAAACCTTGTTGCTTCGTACCAACCCATACAGTGTCGTTGAATGCGACCATTGCTGTTTGAGCATTAGTGCCAAACCTAAAGTTTAGTGTACTGATTTGTTGTTCAATACCTTTCTGATTGTTGAAACGAATTCTTGTAGCCACTTGATTGCAATGCTGTCTTTGATAATCGAAGCCTACTAATCCTTCATCCTTTATAATAAATTGAACTATGTCATTGGCATAGTAATATAGGCCACCTCTTGAATCACCAATACAAACACGTCCGGTAGGTTGCGCTTGTATCTTAAAAATATCAAATACCTGTGAGTTGAATTTGTGATAATGTTTTTCACTACCGTCCCGCCTATCCATTACGACCAAAGCCTCTGGACTGCTACTATAAACGAGTTGCATATCGCTGATGCCTAATTTGTGAATATTGCCGCTAGAAACAATTGTCGTTAACGGGTTGATGGGTTCAATAAGTGGATCCTTTTTACACGACGAAGTAGTCAGTAAGGCAAGTACAATCCAAATTGTTATGGTCGATTGAAGCTTCATTTATTTGGTATAATATTAATTTAAAACAAGATGTTATTTGAAGGCTTGCGGAAAATTTGACGTCTAATTTAAATTTACCGGCATTGTATAAGTGCTTGTGCTCGTCTCAAAATCGTAATTAACAGCTGAAATTTTACCATAATGGGAAAACATTTGACACATGACTTTTATATAAAAGTTTGTAAAACGTTGGTAATTAGATAGTTGATGTGTGTAATCGCTTGGGTTAGAATCGTGGTACGTGAATTGAACTATAGTTAATGCATCTAGTCGCCCATCAAAAAATTGCTTATCAGCTTTTAAACCAAACAGACGAAATGTACTAAATAGTAATAATGATCTCATCGATCAACAAGTAAGTAGAGTCTAGTAGTAGACTAAAAAATTATATCCATGCTTATAAAAAGAGGAGTGTAGTAGCTCCTCTTTTTTTTATGCTTAACATTTATTTATAACTGACGCGATCCCTTATCGTACCATCAGTACGATGAATGATCACACTTGATTTGTAATTTCTGGCAATGTCTTTTGCTCGATCAATAGCATCGTCCTGGTACTTGTATGTTCCAGTCAATCTCTCATTGCCCTCGCCTCGTACAGCCCACCCGTCCTCATGCGGCACAACATGTTGGTTGTGTGTTTGACGTGTACTCCTTGCATTTTTACGAAGGATTTGTTTTAAGATTTTCTTAATCAGATTGTACCAAAAACTCGATTCATTGATTTTAGCCATGCTGGAGGATAATTATTGTCACTAATTGATAGGATAACCAAATATACGGAAATCAGATAATCCCATTTAAAACATTGGACTATCTAATGAAAGTTTTGGCTAACAGCTTATTCGGCCTCTGCTACTTCTTTATACGGTATGGTTTTTAAAATATGTTTCAGAGCAGTGATTCTAGCGACAGTTTTACGATTAGCATCGACCAAAACCCACGGAGCGCTTTCTGTATTTGTTTTTTCAAACATTTTAAGCTTGTAATCCGTATACTGATCCCAGAGTTCTTGCGCTTTTAGATCAACGGGGGTAATTTTCCATTTTTTCAGTGGACTTGCCTTAATCTCTTTAAACCTGTTGGCTTGTTCTTCTTTTGATATTGAGAAATAGAATTTAATTAAGTAGGTGTCAGATTCAATAATCATGCGTTCAAACTCATTGACTTGCCCCATGAATTTGTCGTATTCTTCTGGCGTACAGAACCCGTTTACTGGCTCGACAACGGCTCGGTTATACCAGCTCCTATCGAATAATACGATTTCTCCGGGTTTTGGTAGTTTGTTCACGTATCGCTGAAAATACCATTGACCTCTTTCTTCTTCATCGGGTTTAGGTAGAGCTACAATACGGAAATGGCGAGGATTTATGTGAGCCGTTATTCTACGTATGGCACCACCTTTTCCAGCAGCATCACGACCCTCAAAAAGGATAACCACTTTTTTATTGTTGTTAATGACCCAGTTTTGAAGATCCACTAAATGGGCTTGCAACTCTCTTAGTTCGATTTCATATTTTGCCATACGTAACGCTTTTGGCAAATCCGTTTTGCGTTCAGAAAACAGATGCTTTAAACCAATAGGGGAATTAATAGTCGTAATATCTTCTTCCGAAAGTGTAAATCGTCGTGTAGTTGTCATGGGTTAAATATCTATTTGTTCAACATGTCTGTGATACCGTTGTATCACATTGGGATCTGGAAATGTGGTTGTCTTGGCTCTCGTTTTTCCGGCATAATCAAAAAGAGAAAGTACGTGGCGCATGCTTTCAATTCTAGCTACTTTCTTTTGATTGGTCTTAACAATCGTCCATGGACTAAAAGTCGTATGTGTTTTTGAAAACATTTGTTCTTTGGAGAAGGTGTATTTATCCCACAAGTCTTGACCTTTTAAATCTACCGGACTGAATTTCCATATTTTTAATGGGTTTGTTAATCGAGACTCAAACCGTTTGGCTTGTTCTTCCTTAGAAATTGAAAACCAAAACTTGATAAGAAAGACCCCATCTTCATACAACATGTGTTCAAATTCAGTGACTTGAGCCATGAATTTGTCGTATTGTTTTTTGTTACAAAAGCCCATCACAGGTTCAACAACAGCCCGGTTGTACCAACTTCGGTCAAAGAATACAATTTCACCTGGATTGGGTAATTCTTTAATGTACCTTCTGAAATACCATTGTCCGAACTCAACCTCTGTTGGTTTCGACAATGCCACAATTCGCATTGACCGTGGGTTTAGATGTTCGGTAAACCTTTTGATTGAACCACCTTTGCCAGCGGCATCCCGTCCTTCAAAAATGACGGCAATACGCAATTTATGTTTGGCTACCCACTGTTGAAGATTCACCAGTTCTGCTTGCAAGAGTCTTAACTCTTCTTCATACCGAATATTCCTTTCGATTTTTTTTAAATCGGCGTTTTTAGCCTTTGCAATCTCTAAGAGTTGTTTCCTTTTTTTTACTTTCAGTAATTCTTCCTCTGTAAACATGTAAAGTGATTCTGTTTTGTTCCGTAAAGTTAAATAGAAGGTCATGACTGCTTAAGTTCAACAAACTGATATTGATCAGAATAGATACTGTTATTTTTGGTTTGATAGATTATTATGTGCCCATTAGAGAGTCATGATTGACAGATGTAGAAGAATCTAACAAGGTCTAAATGATAGAGTAATTAAGGTCTGAATGAACATGGAGTAATTAAAATATAAGTAGGTTTAATGAGCAGTTTAGTCCTTCTTTCTTTGATCAAGAAAAGTACGAAACTGGACTGAAACAGTTGGCTGGTTAGTGTTTCGTATATTCGTACAGGTCCATTATCATCATCCGTATGAAAAAGTGTAGTCTGTTAATACTGTTCGCTGTATTATTTTCAATCAATCAAAACCTTTTCGCTCAAAACATTGGTATCAATGAAACAGGAGCATTACCAGATAAATCAGCCATGTTAGACGTCAGTTCTGTCAATGGCGGTATGCTCGTCCCACGTATGACGAAAGTCCAAAAAATGGCGATAGGCAGTCCAGCCAACGGCCTTTTGGTATACCAAACGGACGATACTATTGGGTTCTGGTACTACAACCAAACCACCTGGATTCCTGTGATGTGGTCGATAACTGCTGGAAATGGACTTACTGGTGGACAGATTTATTCAAATGGAACCATCGATTTGGCCAATACAACTGTAGCTCCGGGGACCTACGGGAATACAGACAGTATGCCGACCTTCACTGTAAATGCCATGGGGCAATTGACCTTTGCAGGATTAATTCCAATCGCAGATAGAGACAGCACTAATGAATTGCAAAAACTAACCTTTAGTAACGACACCCTTTTTTTAAGTCAGGACTCATTTGTCGTTCTTAATTACGATCGAGATACTTTGAATGAAATACAGCGTTTGACATTTTCAAATGATACGGTATACTTAAGTAAGGATTCATTTTTTGTGTTTCCGCCGTACGACAAAGACTCTACAAATGAGTTGCAGCACTTGTCTTACAGAAACGATACGCTTTTTTTAAGCCTAGACACTTTTTTGGTGATGTCAAAATTTGACCAAGATTGGATTGGCTATAACACTGGATCCATGTACAATGGGTCATTCAACGACAAAATCGGTATTGGAACAACAACGCCCGAATTTGCGTTAACCATCGAACGTTCAGGCACTTATACGGATGGGGGCATCATGGCCAAGGGTATTTACAACGTCGGGGCACAGCTAACCACAACAGGTACTGGTACGCGTATGTTTTGGTACCCTAGGAAAGCCGCATTTAGAGCAGGTTATACAGTTAACAATAATTGGGATAACGATAGTATAGGCGGGTACTCCACCGCATTTGGATTCAGTACCAAAGCCAAAGGAACATATTCAACTTCTTTGGGTTACGGTTCCGAAGCAACTGGTGTTACCACCTTTAGTTCAGGTGTTAATACGAAAGCGAGAGGGAATTACAGTTCTGCCCATGGGTATTACAGCACGGCGGATGGACTCTATTCACATATTTTGGGGAATTACAGTTCAGCAGAGGGAGATTACTCCATGGTATTTGGACATTATGACACAGTCACTGGTTATGTGTCGACGTCAATTGGTGCGTATAACGACGTGAGTGGGGATTATGCTTACGTACTGGGAAGATCCAATGAAGTGACAGGAAATTATGGGACAACCGTTGGTTACAACAATACCAATTCTGCGTATTCTGGTTTTGCCTCTGGTTATTCCAATGTTTTGGAAGGCAATTATTCTTTTGTAGGAGGAAACTTAAGTTACGTAAGTGGGCTGTATGCTATGGCATACGGATATTTAGATAGCGTAACTGGAAATTATGCTGTTGCTATGGGATATCGAAATAAGTCATTAGGTTCCTCATCAACAACCACCGGTTTGTTCAACGTTGCCTCAGGTACAGGGTCATTTGCCACTGGTTACCTTAACAATGTTGAAGGTGATTATGCTGTTGCACTAGGTCGGAGTGGAGAATCCATTTCAGATTATTCGGTTACAGCAGGTTTTTTTAACACAACAACAGGAAGTTACGCCGTGGCGTTGGGGGGATATAACAAAGCCAATGGAACAAGTTCCGTAGCCATTGGATATGGAGACTCGGCCAAAGGAAATAATTCTGTGGCAATCGGGTATTTGGTAAAAGCCACAGACTTAAGTTCTGTAGCAATTGGCCGACAAACCGTAGCAGACGGCGATAGAGGAACAGCTATTGGTCTTTTAGATTCAGCTTCTGGGTACGGTTCATTGGCAATTGGCTCATACAACAAAACATCTGGAACGTTTTCAACTGCTATTGGTACAAGAGCTACCGCCACTGGTTATGGGGCACTTGCCAAAGGTTGGTTAAGTCTTGCTTCTGGGAATTATTCCATTGCAGAAGGAGCTTCTTCAATTGCCAGCGGTGATTATTCACAATCACGAGGTTATTTGTCAAAAGCACAAGGAGATTATTCAACCGCAATGGGTTCATATTCAGTGGCATCGGGTCAACACTCCTCAACTCTTGGCTATGCGGATTCTGCCAAAAACACGTATTCCATCGCAATTGGTTTTAGTTGTAAATCTTCAGCAAACTATGCGTTGGCAATGGGGGATAGGTCTATTTCTACTGGGTCTAGTTCGTATTCCTACGGATATCGAGATTCGGCTACTGGACAATATTCATCAGCTTTTGGTGCATATTCAAAAACCTCTGCCACATATGCAATCACTTTAGGATCGTATACCAAGGCATCCGGTTATGGTTCAATTGCACAAGGTTGGAATACACGCGCAAGTGGTTCATATGCGTCGTCGTTCGGTTATAACACGGAAGCATCAGGGTATAATGCAAAATCGTCTGGTTACTCAACCGTGGCATCTGGAGATTACTCAAGTAGTCAGGGATATCAATCCATTGCTTCAGGAGATCACGCCAATGCCACTGGATATTTAGACACGGCTAGTGGGGTGATGAGTACGGCTATAGGATACAGGAGTAATGCAAGTGGTAATTATTCGACTGTTATCGGAAGCTATGGTTCAACGGCAGGATATCAAGGTGCCATGATTCTTAATGATGTTAGTTCGTCATCTATGGTCTACAGTTCTGTCACAAATCAGTTTACCTCACGGTTTGCTGGTGGGTATAGATTGTATAGCAACACCGGACTAACGACTGGAGTTACTTTAGCCGCTGGAGGAACAAGTTGGAGTTCTATTTCAGATAGTCGTGCGAAAGAAGATATTACAGACCTGCAGTATGGATTGGCGGAAGTGTTACAACTGTCGCCAGCGCGATATCGGTACATCGGAAATGACAAAGAATCAATTGGTTTTATAGCACAAGAAGTAGTCCATATCCTACCTGAGATTGTAGAAGTCCCAGAGGATTCAACTGAATACATGAGTATTCGGTATACCGAAATGATTCCAGTGCTTACCAAGGCGATTCAGGAATTATCTGTACAAAACCAACAATTGGCGGACTTGTTAGCCAAACAGCAAGAAGAGTTGAATGGGTTAAAAGCACAAATGGAAACCTCAATGATTGGTGAATAAGAATGGCATTGCGTAGAATCACATATAGCCTTTTAGTTTTATTCCTAAGCCAGTTTAGTGCTTTTGGACAAGGCTTGGTGCAATGTGGCGGACACATCGTATTTGACAATGGTGGGCATGTAGTCGTTGATGGTTCAGGCGACTATTATGATACGCTCAATGGACAAATCACCATGGTAAATGCTGGTACAATCTGGCTGCCTGGTGATTGGGAAAACGCTAGCGGCGGACCTGTTTTTACAACCAACGACGGACGGGTATCACTTAATGGGGGGACTCAATTCATTAAAGGGTCAAGTTTGACGAAATTTCCAAGCGTTGCTATGCTAGGATCTGGAGATAAATACTTAGAAACAAGTACGTTAATTGGTGGCGGATTTAATAGTGGGGGCAATGGTCAACTCATTTGTAGCAATAAACGACTTTGGTTAAATAATCAAACTTTGACCATCAATAATTCAGCTACAAACGCGATTACACAGACTACAGGCGGCATTGTCTCAGAAACAGATAATACTTTAGGGTATGGTACTGTAGAATGGGTAATTCGGAACAATACCGGTAATTATACCGTGCCATTTCAAACAGTTTTAAGCAATGCAATCCCTATACAATTTGTTGTTTCTTCGGCTGGTGTAAGCGTCAGTGATTCGGGTTATGTATCTATATCGACCTATCCAACCACGACCAATGCCCTACCAAACAACCGAGTTTTGCCGACAGGTGTTACCAACACTATGAACGAGTTTGGCAGAGAAAACGCAGCCAAATTGTTAGATCGGTATTGGGTTATGGGTAGCAATGGGTATACCTCAGAACCATCAGGAAATACAGTGTTTGGTTATCGAGATAGTGAATGGGACGGTAGCGCGGGAAGTTCGAATGATATTGTCGAGTCAAATCTGAGACCAATTCCATATGATTTTGTCTCAAACCAATGGGATTATTCACGGAATGGTGCTAATAACGCGACAGGAAACAGAGCAACGATTGGACTGACCTCATACAGAGGAATTTGGACTTTAGCCGATTCTACTATTTGTCCAAAGGCATTGTTTTCATGGGAAGGCAATTGTGTTTTGTCACCTATTCGTTTTACCGATAATAGCACGATTACCAAGGGGACAATTGAATCCTGGGATTGGCAATTTGGGGATGGATATACTTCAAGCCTACAAAACACTTTACACATGTATCCAACGGCAGGTGTGTATCCTGTACAATTGAAAGTAGTGGGCAATTCTGGATGTCCCGATTCATTGGAAATACCACTGACCATTGATGCAAAGGCATTAGCCGATTTCACTATTGAAGACGATCCATTGGTGGATATTCCGACACAGTTCACCTCTTTGAGTCAAAACGCAACTTCATGGGATTGGGATTTTGGTGATTTCAATTCTGACAACATAGAACATCCTAAGCACACCTATCAAGAGGAGGGGAGTTTTGATGTTGTTTTAATTGCCAACAACAATGCCAATTGCCCTGATACCATTATTAAAAGCATCGAGGTAAACCTACCAAGTTTGTTTTTGGTGCCAACGGCTTTTAGTCCTGGGACTAAAGACAATATCAATACCTACTTTGGACTTACTACGTTGCAACGGGTTTCAGAATATACCATGACTGTTTATAACCGTTGGGGAGAACAAGTATTTTCTTCGGATGATGTGTCTAAACAGTGGGATGGAACGTATTTAGGAAAACCTGTTCCTTCTGGATCATACCTATATATTATTTGGTTTAGAGACAGAACGATGAAGGGACATGCGTTGAATGGTTCGGTTCTACTTATACGTTAAATAATCCTGCACTTTTCATATAAATAGTTGATTCTATTTTAGTTATCGTACCTTACACCGGTCCAACATATTTAGTAGTGTAGTTTATGGTTAAACTTTTAACGAATACAATAAATTACGCTTCTATAAGCCAAACAAGTGTAAAATCAGTTTCAAATAGAAAAAATCTACTTCTTAAATCATACATACTTCTAGGTCTAATAAGCGTTTTGGTCGCCGACAACCATTGATTTGTGACAAGACAGACCGTGTTTTCTATTCCCGATTTCTCTTACATTTGAAGCAATGAAAAATATGCAAAAGACAGCGTTGCTACTAATAGCGCTATTGGTGACGTTCACGCAGTCGTGTAAAGACGACAAGGACGGAGCTACTCCGGACAAAAAGGAGCCAGTAAAGGTTGAAACCATTACCTACAAAACATTTGATCAAGAACACTTAGCTTTTGGAACAGGTAAGAACCAAACGGTCGAAAAAACGTTTACTATGCACCCGTCGAGTTTAAACGTCGATAGTATAAAGATGTTCGTGATATTGGATTGTCCTTCAGGCGGTTGTAACATCTGGGATGTCTACGCAAACATTAAAGTTAAAGATCCTAAAACGGACAAGTGGTATGAAATTGGTCGGTATATTACGCCTTATGGCATCGATAATTCAGCGGTAGAAAAAGGATTCGAAATTGATGTGACAGACTTTAAATCACTTTTAAGCGGAGAGGTTGATTTGCGTGCTCGAATAGAAACTTGGGGTGCAGATGGGTGGAATTTGACTATAAACTTTGAGGTGACCACGGGAGAGCCCGATTATCAATATTACGCGGTGTCTGATGTGTTGATGTATGATGCATGGTCGACTTCTGGTGTGCCTTATGGCGTTGACCATACAAAAGACTTAACCAAAACGATTTCCATTCCAGCAAACGCTAAGGAAACTAGTTTGAGAACGATCATCTCGGGTTGGGGACATGCTACACCAACGGATGCCGATGGGCGACCTTGTGCCGAGTGGTGTTATAGAACCCATGACATTAAGATTGATGGCGCAACTGCCTTTAATCATCAGTTGTCTCCTTTAGGTTGTGCCACCAATCCAGTGAAAAACCAACGTGGTAATTGGCAGCCCGATAGGGCAGGATGGTGTCCAGGAATGGCGGTGCCAGTTCGAGTAAATACCTTCGACGAACCAAAAGCGGGGAAGTCGTTTGATTTTGAATATAACTATGAAGACTGGACGTCTGACGGAGGAACGACATCTGGCAACAACGGTGCATTTTACGCCACTTCTTGTTTTGTTGTAGTCAAGAGTGATACACCCATTGAGAGACCAACAGTAACGGATTAATACGACTAACCGAAAATACAATGAATCGATATATAACACTTATTGTACTGCTAGTTGGAGTAACTATCAGTAGTTCTGCACAGAAAGCAGACATGGATACCTTGGGAATTAATAATGGGTCTATGCACATGAAAGGGACTGTGCCCTACACCAAGTTTTTGAAGAAATACAAAGGCAAGAGCAAGCTTACCATTCATATTTGGTATAATGCATCGGGACCAATGGTTGATGCTAAAGACATCAAGTCAGGGGATGATGAAATCTACTTTTTATACGGAAGAAATCGAGGAACAGGATTATCGGAAATGGGTTTTGTTTTTGGGGCCAAAGCACTTAAGGCATTTCCAAAAAGAAAGACGATGAATTGACGGAATTGATTGATTTCTTTGAGTTTGAAGTCTTTGCGAATCAGAATTTTGCGGGATATAAAGCCCGAGAAGTACTTGATGAAACGTTAGAACAAGAATAGACCTGGGCGTTCAACTGTATTTAGGCGTTTTTACCAATGTGGTAAGTAGGAAATACCCATCGGTTTGATTTTCCCTTTAATTTTCGCAATGCCTTTAGAATAAATGAAAGTGATTCATATTCCATTTTAGGCTTAATCAGTCGGTCAGGGCGAATTGCGTCAACATCAGCAACCATAGTTTCTAGCGAACTATTTTGGTCGTGAAAGGCAAAGAATTCTGCCAATACCTTTCTAAATTCTTTTAAGTTCCAATAATGAAAAACGACATCTGTCGCTGGTTCAATTACACCGTGATTTTGTAAAACATGTGAAAACGCTAGTTGTTCAATCACGTGTGATGAGAACCTATCCAACAACACGTCGCAAACACGTAAGACATCAGCGACTTTATCCTTGTCGGTGCTTTGGATACCGATAATGCCAGCATTCCACATAGTGACATCGGTTGGGATCACAACCTCATTCGTTTTTAAATACGCTTTGTGTGAAGCGATAAAATGCGAAAACTTCTCAAATACACGATTTCCTTTGATGTTTATGGCACCCTCGTTGTTGCACATTACAAACCGAGAATCATCGATTTTGTCGAATAAGGAGTCTACAGGTTTTAAAAAATACACATCCGAATCCGAGTACAATAGCTTACCTGAAAAGCGTGACATCGCATCTTGAATGATTTTTATCTTCAATCGGTGGACAAAGCCATGTTTGCCTTTGTAGCGAGTAATGTCTTCTTGACTTAACGCTACGTAAGTAATCGATTGGGTAGGCAGAGAGGAAAAGAATTCCTTTTGGTCGGTATAAATAACAATGTGAATGGTGTCAAGCGTAGGTTTGTGTTTTAACAGACTAAGAACCGCATAACGACATTCGTTTAGGATGTCGGTGTTGCCATAGGCTTGAAAAATGAGGTAGTTCATGTTGCGATGCTTAAGCGAATCTAAATCAAGACAATTAGAATACCTGAAACAATTAGAGTAGGGTACATCTATATTTTTTTGTAATTCTTAAATTCACCCATTCGCCATCCAGTGTAGGTTTCAACGAGTGTTTTGACTCTATTCTTGAATGATTCCTTTTTCTTTTTTGGATTGTAGTTGAACTCCCAGTCTTGATTGTTAATCCTTGTCTGCATCACCATTGGGTGTGAACCTTCAAATCGTTTTAACGAATCAATTTCGGAATAGTCGAATTGTTCGATCTCAGGAATCTTAGCATCAATCCAACTATCACTGTGCCAATACTTCGAGAAAGACTTGGCCTTTTTCTTTTGGAACTGGGGGTTTTTTACCCAGCCATAGTGATAGACATAAGCGTCAATTTCCTTGACTTGTAATTTTTCGCCATTCTTCCTAAACCCTTGTGCGTCTTTATAGGATCGAATGGATTTGTCCTTACGCACAATGCGTATCTCCTTTCGATACCAATTCGGAGCGTCCCCTACGTAGGCATATGAACCAAAAAAGTGAGCGTATTTAAAAAGTAAACCCCCTACTTCTGAATCATCCACAAATTGAGTCATTGCAGACTTGATATTCGGAAGATATTGTTCATGAACAGCCTCGTCGCCTTGTATGTAGAAACACCAATCAACATCATCGGAAATTGCGTCAAAGGCCTTATTGGTTTCAACTGCCAATACTTGACCACCTTCCCGAAGCGACTCGTCCCATTGGGTATGTATAATTCGAATTTTGGGAGAACCAATGGAAAGTAAGAGGTTTTCGGTATCGTCCTCGGAGCTCCCTAGTGCAACAACAAATTCGTCGCAAATCGGCAAAATAGACGTAATAGCTTCAACGATTGGATAATCGTATTGGATCGCATTTCGAATAAAGGTAAAGCCAGCAACTTTCATAGAAGAACAAGGATTGAGCGAATTACGTAAACGGAATCACCTTACAATATTCCACTCTTTTTTCTTTCTGCAAATCAAATCAAAAAGAATAGGAACGAAAAGAGAATGAGGGAATTATCAGAAATGGGTTTACCATATGACAATGACACTATAATTTTAGAAGGTTAACCCTCGTGCTGCTATTTAAGAGCAACGAGGAGCAGTCTTTTATCGAACTTTTTAGTTTCTTTTTAATGGTTACTTCAATGTGATTGGCTACTGCACAATCCTTCAGTTTTTTTCAATGGGTGACCTCAAGAAAACCAATAAACCCAGGGTGTTGGTATTAAATATCTTATCAATAATTCATTGGTAGTATTGTTAGGTTTTGCAATTGTTCCGCCCCCATTGATGCTAGCTTGGTTGTCCTTGGACCCTTAATTCGAACATTATTAAGTTTCATTAGTGTTATAATCAAACGACAGCATGATTCAGGGTAAGTTCTGTGGCTTCGTTATAGCTAACAGTAGATTTAACGTTTTTGTACCTAGTCTACAATTTATGGCCAAAAGACTAAAATTCAATTTCTACACACCATTACGTAAATATCATCTACCTGCACGCTGCCGTGTAAGTATAATTTAGTTAAAGTTAGGCTTATGAATTATGTAAGTCTTCCACTTAATTGTATAACACACTTAAGTTAAAGGTACTCAACTTTGTATACCGTCAGCAAAAAGTGAACTATTAAGTGTAAAGATTTAAGAGAGGGGTTTTAATAACTTTATAACCCTTTAAATCACCCAGAGATGGTAAAAAAGAAAAGCACAAGTTCACTGATCAGTGACTTAAAAAGAAAGACCAGAAAGGTCTACAGTTCAGAAGAAAAGATTAGAATCATTATTGATGGCATACGTGGTGAAACCACCATAGCAGAGTTATGCAGGAAGGAAGGTATTAGTCAAGGCAATTATTACAAATGGGCCAAAGACTTTATGGAAGCCGGTAAACGTCGTTTATCTGGCGACACTATGCGTGAAGCCAATACAACTGAGGTTCATGAGATAAAGACAGAGAACCAATCACTCAAAGAACTGGTAGCAGAACTTTCTTTACGCAACAGAGAGTTGAAAAAAAACTTAAGTGGCGAAGAATAGAAAGGAGGAAGTATATGCATTACAGTCAACAAGAAAAGTACGAATTAATTCATCTTGTGGAGCAATCCGATTTAGGTGTAATCCGTACACTCAGAGAGTTAAAGATAAACAAAACCACCTTTTACAATTGGTACAAATCCTTTACCGAAGATGGTTATGAAGGATTAGCTCGTAAACCATCGAAAAGAAAGAGTTCGTGGAATCAAATTAATGAATCGGACAGAGACAAGGTGGTTGAAATAGCCCTAGAACAATCCGAACTTTCCCCTAGAGAAGTAGCCTGGTATATAACCGATACGTATAGCTATTACATTAGCGAATCAAGTGTGTACCGCATCTTAAAAGCTAATGGTCTGATATCAACACCTTCCTTTAGAATCATGAGTGCATCAGACAGTTTTCATGACAAAACAACACATGTTAATCAGATGTGGCAAACAGACTTCACCTACTTTAAGATCTTTGGTTGGGGTTGGTATTACCTCTCTACAGTTCTAGACGATTACAGCCGATTTATTGTCAACTGGAAGCTGTGTTCCTCTATGAAGGCAGAAGATGTTAAAGCTACCTTAAATGAAGCTTTACTTGCTTCGGACGTTCCAGAGAACAGTAGACCTAAACTTCTTTCGGACAATGGATCATGCTACATATCACTAGAACTTGCCAATTACCTACAGATCCAAAATATGAAACACGTTCGAGGTAGGCCTCTTCACCCCCAGACTCAAGGAAAGATTGAACGTTATCATAGATCCATGAAGAATGTGGTCAAATTGGACAATTACTTCAGCCCGGAACAGCTGGAACAAAAACTTAATGAGTTCGTTTATTATTACAACAATAAACGCTACCATGAATCTTTGCAAAACCTGACTCCTGCAGAGGTTTATCACGGCAAAGCTGAGTCGAAATTGAAGCAACGAAGAATGACTAAATCAAGAACGCTAAAAGCACGAAAAAAACAGTATCAAAAATTAAACCTAAATTAGCATGAACTCTCTCTTAGCTTTTGACCCCAAAAGTTCAACTTTCGCTGAAGACGTACAATAGATATAATTCAAGGGGCTTGAACTCCATAAAGCGAATATACAAATAATATTACGCGTTAGTAATATATAAAACTAGTATTCGTAACTAGCTACTGGTCTTAAACCAACTTATATCCGTAAATACTTTCACCAACCCGATATCTTGTTTACTTCACTTTTTATATTTTCAAATCAATTGAACAACAAAAAAGCCATCCGTAAAACGAATGGCCTTCTCTTATTGTATTTGTGTAGTAATACGATACTTTCTCACTACTGTTTAATCACTTTAAAGGATTCACCAGAATCTAAAATGATAAAGTAGATACCCGTTGCTTGGCTCGACAAATCAAGCTCTATGGCTTGTCCGTCGAAGGTTTGCTTGTACAGCTCTCTTCCGAGGTTGTCAATTACTTTAATCGCATGACTTTCAGCCTCATCGTCTGTAAAGCTAACCGTAACCGTTCCTTTTGTTGGGTTTGGATAAAGCGTTACGCTGTTTGGTATGATGCTGCCTTCAAAGTCTACTCGTCTTACTGGTGAGTAAGCCGTGGTGCCATCAAAGTCCACCTGACGTAATCGATAGAACACAGTGTTTTGTGCTAGATCAATCGTATTGTCGTTGTGGTTGTAGGTAATCACGTTTTGTGTGGTACCGTTTCCTTGAACAATTGCTGCTGCCTGGAAGTCTCTACCATCATAGCTACGTTCAACTACAAAATGTGAGTTGTTTAGCTCTGATGCGGTCTTCCATGTAAGGTCTGCTGTATGACTAGCTGCTGGGCTTGCTTCGAACTGGATCAGTTCCACTGGTAGTGGGCTAGATCCACCCCCGCCTCCGCCTCCACCACCGGAGAACGTGCTTACTAGGTATTCTGCTGTATGGTCTTGTACACCATGTGTTCCATTAACCCACACTGTTGTGCTGGCTGTTGTTCCGTTGGTCAGTACAATACCCGTTACACCCGTATCATGTGGGTTCGGGAAGGTTGCCGATGAGCCGCCTGTTACCTTGTAAAACTGTAGTTGACTTGGCGAAGTAATGGTTGTAGGCGATGTTAATCCAGCCATAGCCGTTACAATGTCGTCGTAGTTGTCGTTGGTGTAGAAGTAACGAACCGTTACAGGAGAAGTTGGTTGTGTCGTTGGTTCCACATCCCAACGTCTTTCTAGTATCACACCACCAGCCGTGTTGGTTATCATACCGCCAGCAGAGTTGTAACTCAAGGTTGATGGATTGCCAATGTATAGTTTTACCTGACTAGGTGTAATCACCGCCCCAGTTCCATTGGTGTCAAGAGCCAAGAGTAATTCATTGTCGCTGTTACAGTAGCATACAAAATTACCATCCACAACACTTTGCGTTGCTGTATGAGTGGTAACCGAAGTAGCTAGTTTAACATTTAAGCCACAGTTGACATACTCGTAAGCACCCATGTCGGTTGTTCCCATACGCTGATTTCCTAAGATATCCGCAGTTGGGGCACCTGTATTGGTTCCACCGTTTAACAAGTTGGTACTTGAGGAAGATAATCTCAATCCATCATCTCCTGTTCTCCAAACATCATCCGCACCATTGCCATCGGCAATCGCCTCAAAGTTTGGATTGGTCTGGAAGATGTTGTTTGTTCCACTATTTAAGCTGTTGAATGTGCTTGCTGTGTATGTTGAGCTTGCACGTTGCATCGAACTATTTTTTATGTATGGATACGCTGCATAGTTATAGAACTCACTAAACTTATGGTCATCATCTCCACCTTTTGTGTTTTTGTAAAAGATAGAGTTGGTCACCTTAGGTTGGCATGTTCCGCTGTTACCAAAGCTATACATCGCTCCTGCATGAGAACCAGCTGCGTTTGCATGGAAGGTAGCGTTTGTGATCACTGGATTGGATGTTCCACCATAACCCGTGTTATAGATTGCTCCTCCCATTGAACTAGCACTGTTGCTGTTAAACACACAACTTGTGATTGTAGGAGAGCATTTGCCTCCATAACCATAGTTGTATATCGCTGCACCCGAAGTGGCACTTGTGTTGCCATCAAAGGCACAGTTTACAATGTTTGGAGATACTTCACCTGCTTGACCATCGTTAAAGATAGCGCCATAAATTGAATGGTTGTTTTTAAACGTACAATGGCTAATGGTTGCAAAAGACTTACCATTAGGCACGCGTATGTAAATCGAGCCATAATCGCCATAATTTCCTTCAAAATGACAATTGGTAATCGTTGGACTAATCTCTTGACCAGACTTACCACTACCCAGAATAACTATTGAGCCACCCTCTGATTGATATACATCTCTATTTTCGTAGGTGTATTTTAGTGCTACCGTCAGCGTTACCGTTTTTAAAGGTTAACCCATCTAGTTTAAAATTAGGTCCGATGTCTGATCCGTTAGGTGCGATGATTAATACGTGGTATACATTGTCAGAGGAATCGTTTGTTGTACCGATATCTCCACACAATATGGTTGGATTGGCCGTTTGATTTCGTTGACCAGGCTCTGTCTCTGTTCCAGAAAAACCTCCTAATAATTCAACATTTGGATTGGTAATTAGGAACGCTGAATCTCGATTGCTGCTCGATTGTCCGCCAGGATAATACATTCCTTTACGCACCCATATTTCAGCATGATTGCCCGTTGCATTAGCTACTTTGATGGCGTCATCTAGGGTTTTCATTGAAGTCCCCCATGATTTTCCTGTTCCTGATGAACCATCTGTATCGACAAATAACTTGTTGATTACAGTCAAATCGACCGTTATGATGCTGTCACAATTAACGTCATTAGGTATTGTGTCTAAATATGTGCCTGAATTTGTCCATGTTTTTCCGCTTGGCGATGTAAAGGTTTCATATACCGTTTCTGCGAACGAGAAGGAACTTTTATATCTCACCGTAAGGTTCACCGTGATAACACTATCACAACCCGCAGTGTTTGGAATCGTATCTGAATACGTGTTGCTTGTTGTCCAAGTTTTTCCACTTGGAGAGGTATAGCTATCGCATACATTTGCTGTTATCGTTTCTGTTGTTTCAGCACTACCAGCACTTAACGTTATTTTTCGAATGCTGTGGTTATTGTAATCCCCTACATACACATTTCCAGCGCCATCGACCGCTACTCCATAAGGATTTTTAAACTTAGCCGATGTCCCTGTACCATCTGTATAGCCATATGCACTACCAGCGAGGGTGCTGACCACACCTGATGCAGTTATTTTTCGAATGCGGTGGTTTGACCCATCCGCTACATACACATTTCCAGCGCCATCGACCGCTACTCCGCTAGGATAGGCAAACTTAGCCGATGTCCCTGTACCATCTGTATAGCCAGATGCACTACCAGCGAGGGTGCTGACCACACCTGATGCAGTTATTTTTTCGAATGCGGGTGGTTATACTCATCCGCTACATACACATTTCCAGCGCCATCGACCGCTACTCCTATAGGTCTGTTAAACTTAGCCGATGTCCCTGTACCATCTGCATAGCCATATGTACTACCAGCGAGCGTGCTGACCACACCTGATGCAGTTATTTTTCGAATGCGGTGGTTATTCCGATCCGCTACATACACATTTCCAGCGCCATCGACCGCTACTCCGCAGGATTGTAAAACTGAGCCGATGTCCCTGTACCATCTGTATAGCCATTATGTAACTACCAGCGAGCGTGCTGACCACACCTGATGCAGTTATTTTTCGAATGCGGTGGTTATGACCATCCGCTACATACACATTTCCAGCGCCATCGACCGCTACTCCATAAGGATTGTTAAACTGAGCCGATGTCCCTGTACCATCTGTATAGCCAGATGACTACCAGCGAGCGTGCTGACCACACCTGATGCAGTTATTTTTCGAATGCGGTGGTTATCTGATCCGCTACATACACATTTCCAGCGCCATCGACCGCTACTCCATAAGGATTTTTAAACTTAGCCGATGTCCCTGTACCATCTGTATAGCCAGATGCACTACCAGCGAGGGTGCTGACCACACCTGATGCAGTTATTTTTCGAATGCGGTGGTTTGACCCATCCGCTACATACACATTTCCAGCGCCATCGACCGCTACTCCATAAGGATAGGCAAACTTAGCCGATGTCCCTGTACCATCTGTATAGCCAGATGTCACTACCAGCGAGCGTGCTGACCACACCTGATGTCAGTTATTTTTCGAATGCGGTGGTTATACTCATCCGCTACATACACATTTCCAGCGCCATCGACCGCTACTCCTATAGGATAGGAAAACTGAGCCGATGTCCCTGTACCATCTGTATAGCCAGATGCACCACTACCAGCGAGCGTGCTGACCACACCTGATGACTGTGCTACGGTGTTTGAAAAAGAAAAACAAATAATGGAAAAAAGTACAGCTGTTAGCCGAGCTACGTAAAATGATTTCATAATACTACTTAAATTTTGCGACTTGAATTTTTGAAATCTCAAATCCAAAAGTAAAAAAATTTGATGTTTATTAAAAACTCTATTCTTTTAATACCAGCAATTTACAAAAAACAATAATTGTATTTGCTAAACGTTACCAAAGGGATGAATCCAAGAAAAATAATATTGATAACGTGCTTAATTTTATCAGCTAATCAATTGAAAGCTCAGATACTTAAATCCGAAATGCTATCTGCTGGTATTTCACACCAAATAGGTTTAAGCAATAACACTTTTTCTCAAACAGGCCCAAAAATGAGTCTTTCGCATCTAAGGTATGCTGTAAATACTGGTGTGCTTTTTTCGAATGATAAAGACTTCTCTACTTTTTTTATAAATGGAGAGTTTAAGGTTCTGTCGCGTTAATCTTAGTAAATAGCGAAACGATTAATTTGCGACCATGAACTACAAACACCATCGATATCCCAAATCTATAATTCTTCAAGCGGTATATTTCAAGTTGAGATTTACATTGAGCTATCGCGACGTTGAAGAAATATTGAGAATTAGAGGTGTGAGAGTAGACCACTCAACAATTCAAAGATGGGTCTTTAAGTTCTCTCCTATTGTTGAAGCCAATATGCACAATCGGAAAAAGCAGGTTTGTGATAGTTGGAGGATGGATGAGACCTACATAAAAGTGGGTGGTAATGATAGATATCTTTATCGAGCGGTTGATAAATATGGAAACACAGTTGATTTTCTGTTAACCAAGCGAAGAATGAAGGGTTCGGCTCAGAAGTTTTTAAACAAGGCTATAGGGAATAACGACAAACCAAGGATAATCAACATTGACAAGAGTGGAGCGAATACAGCAGGGATACGTACAATTAATAAACGAAGTCTTTCACTAAAGAAGATAAAGATAAGACGAGTTAAGTATCTAAATAATATTGTTGAACAGGATCATCGGACTATTAAAAGGCGAATAGCAATAAGTACAGGATTCAAGGAATTTGAATCAGCCCAACGAACGTTGGCTGGAATAGAAATCATCAATATTATCAGAAAGAATCAACTCAAAGATTCAAGATCAAGTTGGTTTAACACATTTAAATCTTTAGCAGCTTGATGAAAAGTGAAATCCCTCTACTTTTGGATACTAGAGGGATTAACGCGACAGTACCTTTTTTAGTACCCTAAACAAAACATAGGGAAGAACTAATATGAACCACCAATTGATGTTAATGAATAAATTACTTTAAAAACTTCTTGAAGTAGATTATATTACTATTACGGTCTCTTAGCACCAGAACATAGCTTCCTTTTGGCAAAGCAGATACATCCACAACATTAGATTCAAGTGCATTCTCTATCATATTTTGCCCCAAATAATTCAATATCGCATAGGAGTCTATACTTAAATTAGAATGACTTATAGTAATTTGATGTTGAGCTGGATTAGGATAAAGTCTAACTTTGCTACTAGAAAACTCAGACATACTAGCTCCTATACTTGTATCCGATTGCTCGGGCATCCATATTGCGCCAATACTATCACCCCATAAATATTCAGCTAGTTCAGGATAATCAATAAAAGGATTGCGGTTGTGCTGGTAAAAGCTATCGATGATGTTATTTCTATTACGTTCCCAGTTGCTAACTGTATCAATCCTATTCCAATGAAGGAGTGTGTTTAAGCGAGCTTGTAAGGGACTTTGGTCGGTATTGTTAAGTAATGTATTAGTCAACTCTAAATCAGGCTCAGAGCCTTCTCCTTCGTATCTGACAGCCATATAGAATATCATTCGTGCTACATCTCCTTTGACTGCGTCAGGTGGTTCAAATGTCCATAAATCAGCATCACGCTTAGACCCTGTATTAAAGCCATTATCTATTACATCTACGCAAGTAATGCACGTATCGAAATTTCTATTATTCCTTGTGGAGTTGACACTAATGTCACAAGGTCTTAAATGATGAACATCTGTCCCTGCACCGTTGCTTGTGCCAAAATCTCCTCTAGATTTTGCCCAAACGTGTTCCCGACTCCAGCCAGACCCACTATTATACTCTTGTGCAGCATCAACACTCCTCTGTGAATATATTAAGATAACATTATTTGCATTGGCAGTGTCCTTATCTGTGTGTTTAAGAATATCCCATACATCTGTTGATGATGCGGTATAGGTAAATTCTGTATGATTCTTAATTATTTGATTCAGTTCAAACTTCAATGAGTCATCCTGCTTGTTATGAGCAGGTAGATAGTAAGTACTGTCCTGTGCAGAAAGTACGTTTGGGATAAGAAGTAAAGAGAATATAATGAATTTCACGAGGTAAAGATATTATTAAATCCAGGCTATTACCAATTGACTGTATACCGTCAGGAAAGAGTGAACCCCATAATGGAGACTATTTTAAGACCCTTTGGAGTCGATTTAAGAAACAATCAGAGTTGATTGAGGAAGGACAGACATTGTACTCCTTCAGACATTCAGGAGCTATTGATATATTTAAGCGCACAGGGTCACTTAGTACACTTCAGAAGGCAATGGGGCACTCATCCCTCAATGTTAGTTTAACCTACCTCAGAGGACTTGAGATAGCCGAGCTGACTGAGGAGGATATGCCGGTGGTTTAGTTACACTTAGAATTTAATCTATGTAAACTATATTTTGGCGTTTCAAAATATGCTTCCCCACCATCACATTCAAAAGTAATGGGCGTAATTAATTCATTCCCAAAGTTCAAATCAACTCTGAGTGTATCGTTAATAAAAGTGTAATTATTAGTTCCCGGTAAGGCGTTTGTATCACCCGCCTGAAAGGTATTATAAAGTGAATCGCAGTTATCGTCAATACAATAGTACGTATATCTTATGCCATTTTCATAGATATACATTGTATTTAGGTTGTTTCCTTGATACGTCCATTTACCTTCAATAGTATAAGTCGGTAATGGATTGTCTTCAGTATCATCACTACCACAAGCGAAGAAGAATACAAGGGAGATTAAAAGTAAATTTCTCATAAATTGAATTTATAAAACGAAAACTAAATAATAAATAATTAACCTACTTGAGGGGTCTTGAGATAGCTGAGCTGACTGAGGAGGATATGCCGGTAGTATGGCATAAACTAAAAAGGGGCGTAACCATGACATCACACCCCAAAGGAATAAACCCTTATTATGAGAGCAGAATTTAAATGAGATTTATCAGAATTGAACGTCGAAGTCTCCAATAGAATACTAATAATCTCCAAACGTTTTATAACTTTGGGTAATGAGAACCATTCTAATAATGCTGTCAGTCTTATTATCTTATTCGACACAAGCACAAGTAATACCTCCAAAGAAAGCCAGTAAGATAGTTGTAACACTAGATTCAAACGCTTTTAACACTTCGTACAAGTTTCTAATAGAAAAGGGGTACACAATCGACAAAGCAGATCGAGACTTAGGACTCATTAAAACAGTCAAAAGAGACATGCACACCATCAATGTCAACATCTTAGATTCGACAGTTTATTACTCCGTTACGTTTGTAACGTTAGTGGGTCTTACACTAGAACCCATGACCATTGAGGCTTGTTGGTGTGGTATCTTAGGCGATTACCGAAAGAAGTACTTTAAGAAGCTCATAGCCCTATTCGAGGGTAAAGAGTACACATTCAAATAGTACCATGAGATAACTGTATTGAGTTAAAAATAAACCAAGCTATCCCTCTGTTTAAGCATTGGCAAAATCAAAAATTCTTAACAAAAGCTCCTGTCGAGTTTAAACTGATTACAGAAAAATTCATTGTTGAAACCAAGCTATCCATCTATTTATTTATTGCCACGTTTTGAAATAGAGGGGTAGGCGCGCCTTCGAAAGATAATTAGTTTTCAAATAAATAAACCAAGCAATCCACCTATTTATTCACTGTCAAATTCAAAAAAGTGCTGAGAAGAAAAGCGCAAGAAAGTAAAGGTAGAAAACAAGTTATTGTAGGCTATATGTAACCACAAAAAAAGCAACTCCTTGATAATTAAAGAGTTGCTTTGCTTTAAGAGTAGGGGGAATCAGAACGTTATCGAACTTTTTTGACGGTACAAAGGCCCGGCTATAAAATGTTGGGTAACGTTTAGGTTGGTTAGCCATGCATATTAGCCCTGTAAGGTGCTATGCACTAATTAAATTGTTATTTCAACTTTAGTACATTAAATGCTTTTTAGAACTTTCCTTCCACTGTGCTTTGTAGCTTGCGTCTACGAAGAAGATTTTCAAATCTGCTTTATAAGCTGCATCCACGAAATATATTTTCTTTTTTGCCTTGTAAGCTGCATCTGTAAAAAACCATCTACCATTGTTATCTTCAGCCATATATGCTGCATCAACTTTGTAAACCAAAAGATCAGCTTTATATGCTGCGTCCACAACATAAACTTTAACATCCGCTTTGTAATCAGCATCTACAGAATATATTAACTGGGCTTTAACGCTTGCACTAGCAATTAAAAGGGTTGTAATTAGGATTAATTTTTTCATATTGTTTCTTTTGGGTTCTGTTGCATTAACTAGGGCAATTTACTATATCTTTAGATTTGAAATTAAAAACGACTTCAATGTTCAACCGTCACAGATATCCAAAATCAATAATTCTTCAAGCTGTTTACTTTAAACTAAGATTTACAAAACAATATAGTTCAAAGACCGATTCTGTCGGATAATAACTCAAATAACCCACTGGGTTTTTCTACTATTCAAACTCCCATTGTAGCGGTTCATTAGTTGTATGTGAAATGGTTTCAAGTTTTGGGAAAACATAAGGCATCAGTTTAATCAAAAGCTCTATTCTTTGCTTTGGTTCCAACTCTTCGAGTCTTTCCTCAATATTCTCCAATTCATACACATATTCCTCTATATACCAAGCTATCAATATCTTAAGTTAAGTTGATATCTGCTAATTTTTAAAACTAATAGAATTAATGCCCTTAAGACACTGTCCAATGTTACTCTTTGTTTTTACAATAAATTTCTGCTTTGCAGAGTCCGAGTGAACATTTTATATGGCGTTTCTTATACTTCAGAAATTTAACTGACTCTCCCAAGGAGGATTGAATTCTTTTACTCTTTTCATAGTACAATTTGGTCCAATCCAAATAACATAAGATAGCCCCGCTTGTAATTGGTTTCTGTTTCTATTCTGCAAGTAAGAGATATCAAAAATAAAGCGGTCATAACTACCTTTAATCCCAATTTTAGGAAGAATAGTGAAACTTTTTGTGTTTTCTCGGCTTGTTCGCTCCAATTGAGCTCCTAATACAGGAGTAAAACGATGTGCAACGTAGGCATGGTGCCAAGCTAATACGTTAAACTCTCCATTTATAAAAAAAGTAGAGAAGTCTTTATCATTCGAAAAAAGCACACCAGTATTTACAGCATACCTTAGATGCGAAAGACTCATTTTTGGGCCTGTTTGAGAAAAAGTGTTATTGCTTAAACCTATTTGGTGTGAAATACCAGCAGATAGCATTTCGGATTTAAGTATCTGAGCTTTCAATTGATTAGCTGATAAAATTAAGCACGTTATCAATATTATTTTTCTTGGATTCATCCCTTTGGTAACGTTTAGCAAATACAATTATTGTTTTTTGTAAATTGCTGGTATTAAAAGAATAGAGTTTTTAATAAAAAAAAATTTTTTTTACTTTTGGATTTGAGATTTGAAAAATTCAAGTCGCAAAATTTAAGTAGTATTATGAAATCATTTTACCTAGCTCGGCTAACAGCTGTACTTTTTTCCATTATTTGTTTTTCTTTTTCAAACACCGTAGCACAGTCATCAGGTGTGGTCAGCACGCTCGCTGGTAGTGGTGCATCTGGCTATACAGATGGTACAGGGACATCGGCTCAGTTTTCCTATCCTATAGGAGTAGCGGTCGATGGCGCTGGAAATGTGTATGTAGCGGATCAGAATAACCACCGCATTCGAAAAATAACTACATCAGGTGTGGTCAGCACGCTCGCTGGTAGTGGTACATCTGGCTATGCAGATGGTACAGGGACATCGGCTCAGTTTGCCTATCCTTACTGGAGTAGCGGTCGATGGCGCTGGAAATGTGTATGTAGCGGATTACAATAACCACCGCATTCGAAAAATAACTGCATCAGGTGTGGTCAGCACGCTCGCTGGTAGTACTCAGGGCTATACAGATGGTACAGGGACATCGGCTCAGTTTGACTCTCCTACAGGAGTAGCGGTCGATGGCGCTGGAAATGTGTATGTAGCGGATCAGGTATAACCACCGCATTCGAAAAATAACTGCATCAGGTGTGGTCGGCACCCTCGCTGGTAGTGCATCTGGGCTATACAGATGGTACAGGGACATCGGCTAAGTTTTACTATCCTTATGGAGTAGCGGTCGATGGCGCTGGAAATGTGTATGTAGCGGATCAGGTCATAACCACCGCATTCGAAAAATAACTGCATCAGGTGTGGTCAGCACGCTCGCTGGTAGTTCTCAGGGCTATACAGATGGTACAGGGACATCGGCTCAGTTTTCCTCTCCTAGCAGGAGTAGCGGTCGATGGCGCTGGAAATGTGTATGTAGCGGATTACGTTAACCACCGCATTCGAAAAATAACTACATCAGGTGTGGTCAGCACGCTCGCTGGTAGTGGTACATCTGGCTATGCAGATGGTACAGGGACATCGGCTCACTTTAACTATCCTTTCGGAGTAGCGGTCGATGGCGCTGGAAATGTGTATGTAGCGGATGACGTTAACCACCGCATTCGAAAAATAGGTCAGGCAACTTGCACAACACCCACAACACCATCACTAAGTGCATCACCTGATTCAATATGTAATGGGAATTCCAGTACCTTGACCGTATCTGGATCAAAGAATGCTGCTTCAACTTGGAAGGTATATTCAGGTGGATGTGGAACTGGATTAGTTGATTCAATTACTGGAACTGGGACTACATTATCCGTGTCACCAACCTCTACAACGAACTATTATGTCAGAGAAGAAGGTTGTGTAACAGCTGGAAGTTGCGGAACGACTGTTGTTACAGTGACAGCAGCTTCTTATAACACTATTACGGTAACGGTATGCGATACGTACACCTCTCCAAGTGGCAGGCATACCTGGTTTGGAACAGGAATATATAAAGACACGATTCCAAACGCAGCAGGTTGCGATAGTATTCTAACAATAAACTTAACGGTAATTGCAACACCAATAGTTACTGTCAGCACGCTCGCTGGTAGTACATCAGGGCTATACAGATGGTACAGGGACATCGGCTCAGTTTGACTTATCCTGCTGGAGTAGCGGTCGATGGCGCTGGAAATGTGTATGTAGCGGATCGAGTATAACCACCGCATTCGAAAAATAACTGCATCAGGTGTGGTCAGCACGCTCGCTGGTAGTGGTACATCTGGGCTATGCAGATGGTACAGGGACATCGGCTCAGTTTTCCTATCCTAGCAGGAGTAGCGGTCGATGGCGCTGGAAATGTGTTTGTAGCGGATCAGTCAATAACCACCGCATTCGAAAAATAACTGCATCAGGTGTGGTCAGCACGCTCGCTGGTAGTGCATCTGGGCTATACAGATGGTACAGGGACATCGGCTAAGTTTGCCTCATCCTACAGGAGTAGCGGTCGATGGCGCTGGAAATGTGTATGTAGCGGATCGGTATAACCACCGCATTCGAAAAATAACTGCATCAGGTGTGGTCAGCACCCTCGCTGGTAGTGCATCTGGCTATACAGATGGTACAGGGACATCGGCTAAGTTTAAAAATCCTACAGGAGTAGCGGTCGATGGCGCTGGAAATGTGTATGTAGCGGATTACAATAACCACGGCATTCGAAAAATAACTACATCAGGTGTGGTCAGCACGCTCGCTGGTATTACATATGGCTATACAGATGGTACAGGGACATCGGCTAAGTTTAAAAATCCTTATGGAGTAGCGGTCGATGGCGCTGGAAATGTGTATGTAGCGGATCGGGATAACCACCGCATTCGAAAAATAACTACATCAGGTGTGGTCAGCACGCTCGCTGGTAGTTCTCAGGGCTATACAGATGGTACAGGGACATCGGCTCAGTTTGCCTATCCTTTCGGAGTAGCGGTCGATGGTACTGGAAATGTGTATGTAGCGGATGAGTCAAACCACCGCATTCGAAAAATAACGTTAAGTGCTGGTAGTGCTGAAACGACTGAAACGATAACAGCAAATGTATGCGATACGTACACCTCTCCAAGTGGCAGGCATACCTGGTTTGAACAGGAATATATAAAGACACGATTCCAAACGCAGCAGGTTGCGATAGTATTCTAACAATAAACTTAACGGTAATTGCAACACCAATAGTTACTGTCAGCACGCTCGCTGGTAGTACTCAGGGCTATACAGATGGTACAGGGACATCGGCTCAGTTTAACTATCCTACTGGAGTAGCGGTCGATGGCGCTGGAAATGTGTATGTAGCGGATCAGGTTAACCACCGCATTCGAAAAATAACTGCATCAGGTGTGGTCAGCACGCTCGCTGGTAGTTCTCAGGGCTATACAGATGGTACAGGGACATCGGCTAAGTTTAACTATCCTAGCGGAGTAGCGGTCGATGGCGCTGGAAATGTGTATGTAGCGGATGGGTCAAACCACCGCATTCGAAAAATAACTGCATCAGGTGTGGTCAGCACCCTCGCTGGTAGTACATCAGGGCTATGCAGATGGTACAGGGACATCGGCTAAGTTTAACGGTCCTACGGAGTAGCGGTCGATGGCGCTGGAAATGTGTATGTAGCGGATTACTTTAACCACCGCATTCGAAAAATAACTACATCAGGTGTGGTCAGCACGCTCGCTGGTAGTTCATATGGCTATACAGATGGTACAGGGACATCGGCTCAGTTTGACTATCCTTATGGAGTAGCGGTCGATGGCGCTGGAAATGTGTATGTAGCGGATAGGTCATAACCACCGCATTCGAAAAATAACTGCATCAGGTGTGGTCAGCACGCTCGCTGGTAGTTCTCAGGGCTATACAGATGGTACAGGGACATCGGCTAAGTTTTACTATCCTAGCGGAGTAGCGGTCGATGGCGCTGGAAATGTGTATGTAGCGGATCGAGTCAAACCACCGCATTCGAAAAATAACTGCATCAGGTGTGGTCAGCACGCTCGCTGGTAGTACATATGGCTATACAGATGGTACAGGGACATCGGCTAAGTTTAAATATCCTAGCGGAGTAGCGGTCGATGGCGCTGGAAATGTGTATGTAGCGGATTCGTAACCACCGCATTCGAAAAATAACGTTAAGTGCTGGTAGTGCTGAAACAACTGAAACGATAACAGCAAATGTATGCGATAGCTATACCTCTCCAAGTGGAAAAACTTGGACAACAAGCAACACGTATTCAGATACGATTCCAAACACTGCGGGTTGTGATAGTGTTATCACGGTGAACCTTACGGTGAGATATAAAAGTTCCTTCTCGTTCGCAGAAACGGTATATGAAACCTTTACATCGCCAAGCGGAAAAACATGGACAAATTCAGGCACATATTTAGACACAATACCTAATGACGTTAATTGTGACAGCATCATAACGGTCGATTTGACTGTAATCAACAAGTTATTTGTCGATACAGATGGTTCATCAGGAACAGGAAAATCATGGGGGACTTCAATGAAAACCCTAGATGACGCCATCAAAGTAGCTAATGCAACGGGCAATCATGCTGAAATATGGGTGCGTAAAGGAATGTATTATCCTGGCGGACAATCGAGCAGCAATCGAGATTCAGCGTTCCTAATTACCAATCCAAATGTTGAATTATTAGGAGGTTTTTCTGGAACAGAGACAGAGCCTGGTCAACGAAATCAAACGGCCAATCCAACCATATTGTGTGGAGATATCGGTACAACAAACGATTCCTCGGATAATGCATATCACGTATTGATTATTGCACCAAACGGATCAGACATCGGACCTAATTTTAAACTAGATGGGTTAACCTTTAAAAACGGTAACGCTGACGGTAGCACTAAATATACGTATGGCAGTAGAGACGTTTACCAAACCGATGGGGGAGCAATAACGATTATGGGCAGTGGAACCACTGGTCAAGAGATTAGTCCAACGATTACCAATTGTCATTTTGAAGGAAATTATGGCGATTATGGCTCGATTTACATACGCGTGCCTAATGGTAAGTCTTTTGCAACCATTAGCCATTGTACGTTTAAAAACAACCATTCAATTTATGGCGCTATCTTTAACGATGGTCAAGCAGGTGAAGTATCTCCAAACATTGTAAACTGTGCCTTTGATGGCAACACAAGTGCCACTTCGGGTGCAGCGATATACAACTATGGTTATGGAGGCAAATGCTCTCCTACAATCACAAGTTGTGTGTTTAACAGCAACAGTGCTAGTTCAATGGGAGGAGCAATCTATAACACGGGTTATGGTGGAACATCCAATCCAGTGATCACAAACGCTACCTTCCACGCAAACGCAGCTGGTTCTCATGCAGGAGCGATGTATAGCTTTGGTAACAGCGGAACATGCCAACCTAAGGTGACCAACTCTATCTTTTACAAAAACACAAAAGGTGGAGATGTGGACCATAAGTTTAGTGAGTTCTATAACTATGCAGCGTATCCATACATAAAAAATAGTTCGATGCAACGTGCAAGCTCAACATACACAGCAAGCACATTCAACAGCTTAAATAGTGGAACAAACAACATCTTCCAGACCAATCCAAACTTTGAGGCGATTGCCGATGGCAATGGTGCGGATGATGTTTGGAGAACAGGAGATGATGGATTGAGATTATCTTCCTCAAGTACCAACTTGTTAAACGGTGGAACCAATACAGGTGCCCCAACTGCGGATATCTTAGGAAATCAGCGTATGGGAACAACCGACATGGGTGCTTACGAGTATGTCAACTGTGGCTTAAATGTTAAACTAGCTACTTCGGTTACCACTCATACAGCAACGCAAAGTGTTGTGGATGGTAATTTTGTATGCTACTGTAACAGCGACAATGAATTACTCTTGGCTCTTGACACCAATGGAACTGGGGCGGTGATTACACCTAGTCAGGTAAAACTATACATTGGCAATCCATCAACCTTGAGTTACAACTCTGCTGGCGGTATGATAACCAACACGGCTGGTGGTGTGATACTAGAAAGACGATGGGATGTGGATCCAACGACTCAACCAACTTCACCAGTAACGGTTCGTTACTTCTACACCAACGACAACTACGGTGACATTGTAACGGCTATGGCTGGATTAACATCGCCTACCAACGACGATCACTTCGCCAAGTCAACTACAGTTTTACAAGGTAACAGGCGGCTCATCGGCAACCTTCCCGAACCCACATGATACGGGTGTAACGGGTATTGTACTTACAAACAGTACAACGGCCAGCACAACCACATGGGTCAATGGCGTGCATGGTGTGCAAGATCACACAGCAGAATACCTAGTAAGCACGTTCTCCGGTGGTGGAGGCGGAGGCGGGGGTGGATCTAGCCCACTACCAGTGGAACTGATCCAGTTCGAAGCAAGCCCAGCAGCTAGTCATACAGCAGACCTTACATGGAAGACCGCATCAGAGCTAAACAACTCACATTTTGTAGTTGAACGTAGCTATGATGGTAGAGACTTCCAGGCAGCAGCAATTGTTCAAGGAAACGGGACCACACAAAACGTGATTACCTACAACCACAACGACAATACGATTGATCTAGCACAAAACACTGTGTTCTATCGATTACGTCAGGTGGACTTTGATGGCACCACGGCTTACTCACCAGTAAGACGAGTAGACTTTGAAGGCAGCATCATACCAAACAGCGTAACGCTTTATCCAAACCCAACAAAAGGAACGGTTACGGTTAGCTTTACAGACGATGAGGCTGAAAGTCATGCGATTAAAGTAATTGACAACCTCGGAAGAGAGCTGTACAAGCAAACCTTCGACGGACAAGCCATAGAGCTTGATTTGTCGAGCCAAGCAACGGGCATCTACTTTATCATTTTAGATTCAGGAGAATCCTTTAAAGTGATTAAACAGTAGTGAGAAAGTATCGTATTACTACACAAATACAATAAGAGAAGGCCATTCGTTTTACGGATGGCTTTTTTGTTGTTCAATTGATTTGAAAATATAAAAAGTGAAGTAAACAAGATATCGGGTTGGTGAAAGTATTTACGGATATAAGTTGGTTTAAGACCAGTAGCTAGTTACGAATACTAGTTTTATATATTACTAACGCGTAATATTATTTGTATATTCGCTTTATGGAGTTCAAGCCCCTTGAATCATATCTATCTGATCCTAGTCCTTACACAAGCCGTAGACTCGTGGAACAGTTGGGTGAGGAAAAGTTTACCATTAATGACATAGGCGTTAGTTCACGGGTGTTTACCCATTGGCGATCAAATGGGTTAATCCCTGAAATAGAGGATGGCTCATGGGTAAAACTGAACGTGTTTCAATTTATCTGGGTACAGATAATTAAAGACTTGCGTGCGTTTAACTTTTCTTTAAAGCAGATTGTCAAAGTACGCGCTTCGCTATTTGAGTCCTTCGAAGGGTTTGCTACGGCGGATTTGTTTGATAAAAAAGGAAAGATAACCAAGGTATTGCGAGCACAGCTTAAAAAGATGTTCGACAATCACCAAGAGATAATTGAAGGCCTAGAAAGTGGTTTCGAGTCGGATTCAAATTCAATAAAAGATTTCCTTGAGGCTTTTCAAATCCCATTGCTCCTATCACTTAGCTTGAACGTATTGTTCCGTGCAATGGATCACACGCTACTGATTAGGCCAGATGGTCGAGTTGATTATACTTCAGAAACGCAAGACGAGACATTGGTCAATTACTTGTCCGAGCACGATGCGGAGTCCATCTTGGTGCTTCCACTCAAAAAGTACATTCTGGTGCTGGTATCGACAAAAAAACTAGAAGATAAAGTTGGTAATATGGCCCTGGTTACCCAAGTTGAAATGGAAGTTTTACAAGCCATGCGGCAGGGAACGCTATCCGAACTTAGAATAATTTTTGACCCCAAAGACCAACACGCAGATTTGGTGTATACCTATAAAGGGGTTGTACCCGAAAATGAAATGAGTAAAGTTTTAGATCGTTTTCGGCATAAAAAACACGTTCAATTGTCTATGAAAACCAATGACGGTAAAACGGTATCTTTCGAATACCAAGACCGAAAACGGGTCCATAAATTAAATGGAAATTAATTGATAATTAATTCAGATTAATTGATAATAAACTCGGATTAATTGATAATTAATTCAGATTAATTGATAATAAACTCGGATTAATTGATTTTTAAATGGAAATTAATGGACAAAAAGAGGTGTAGATGCAGTAATGACAAGGCATTGAAGAACTCAAGCCAATTAAATACGGGTTCATTAGAAACGGAAACACCGCTAATGGGCATACTCCAATTGAGTTATGTCAGAAAAGTCAAAACAAGGACTTACAATACAAGAATTAAAAACCTATAGCGGATTTGAAAAACTAAGTGAGAAGGAATTAGAACAAGCGCTTCGATTTATTGAGTTGATGAGTGAGGTGCTTATTGAAACATTGAAATAAAAGAATAATGCAGCATGTAGATCAACAATTGGCAGTCTTTGCCAAAGGGCAAAAGAACAACAAAGGGAAGGCCATTACAGCGGTCATGTATACCCGTGTATCGACCAAGGAACAGGCCGATAACAATCAGAGTCTCTTTACGCAAGCAAAGCACATCAAGCAATTTGCAATGAACAATGATTTGCAGATAATAGGGGAATTTGGTGGGACTTATGAAAGCGCCAAGAGTGATGAACGGGTTCAGTTCAAACAAATGATTGCCTTTGTCAAAAGACATAAGGTAGATGCCATTGTGGTATACTCGATGGATCGCTTTTCAAGAAGTGGTCCCAATGCTATTTACATTTCAGAACAACTCAGAAAGATAGGTACTGAGATTATATCTGTAACCCAACCTGTAGACGCCTCTACAGCTGCTGGGGAATTGCAACAGGGGATTTACTTTATGTTCTCACAATATGAGAATCAGCAAAGGCGCTTAAAGTCCATGGCGGGCACCCGTGAAAAGCTATTACAAGGACATTGGGTTACCAAACCACCCTTAGGGTACAAGAAGATCACAGAAGGTGGACAAAAGAAAATAGTCATCACAAAAGAAGGTAGATTGCTGGCAGCAGCATTTAGAAGAAAGATTAAGTACAACTACGAATTTACTGAAATTAGTAAGTGGCTGTCAACAAGAGGTCTAAAGGTGAGTCATAAAAGATTATCTGAGTTATGTAGAAACGTATTTTATTGCGGTTTCATGGCCCATCAGGCATTAAATGGAGAGATTGTAAAGGGCAATCATGAAGGACTCATCACACGTAATGAGTTCTTGAAGCTGAATGGCATGCTTCAAATCAGACCTGCCAAAAAGCCAAAATCAAAAATGTTGGATCATCTACCCTTAAAGAGGCACATGCATTGCTCAAAGTGCAGCAAACCAATGACGGGTTACTTTGTGCGACCAAAGAAGTTATATTACTACAAGTGCAATACGAAAGGTTGTAAAGTCAATAGAAGTGCTAAGGTGTTAAACCGAAACTGGGAACAGACGCTTTCCAATCTTCAGATAGATGCAAAATACGTTACACCCATCCAAGAACAGCTCAAAAGAAAGCTCGAAAGCTTAAAAGAAGACTCTGGTGATGGGCTAAAACAGTATCGCAGTAACAAAACAAAGGTTGAGAGGAAGATAGAGATGTTGGAAGAACGATTTGTAATAGGAGAAATTACCAAAGACTTATTTGATAAGTACGCTGCTAAATATAGAGAAGAATTGGTGGCAATATTAGAAGAAATCGACAAATGTGGAATTTCATTATCGAACCCTGATCAGGTAATCAAGCAGGCCACTGATTTGATGTCTAAACTTCAGAAAACCTGGCAGTTATCAAAATCAACAGAAAGATCAAAGTTGCTTAAAGCGGTCTACCCAAGCGGAATTTGGCTTGATCCTGAAAATAACAGTTATCGAACTTTTGGTTTGAACCCAGCGGTGCGCTGTATCCTAGATATAACGGGGAAATCCGTAGAAAAGGAAAAGCGGAATAGTGAAGATAAACTCACATATTCCGCTTTGGTAGCGAGGAGCAGAATCGAACTGCCGACCTCAGGGTTATGAATCCTGCGCTCTAACCATCTGAGCTACCTCGCCAAATTTGTTGGTTTACCCAACTCTAAATCTTTCATTCAATCCCTGGTTTTGAATTGAACTGCCGTCCGCCAGCCGGCGGATATGAATCCTGCGCTCTAACCATCTGAGTCCCGACAAAGTCCAAATCTTTGATTTGGTTAACTTGTCGTGGACCCTCGATAAAACATGAAATCGAAGATTTCTGTTTTCATCGGGGCTACCTCGCCAAATTTGTTGGTTTTACCAACTCTATATCTTTCGTTCAATCCTTGGTTTTGAATTGAACTGCCGTCCGCCAGCTGGCGGATATGAATCCTGCGCTCTAACCATCTGAGTCCCGACAAAGTCCAAATCTATGATTTGGTTACTTGTCGAGAACCCTCGATAAAACACGAAATCGTAGATTTCTGTTTTCATCAAGGCTACGTCCCCAAAAGGTGTGCAAAATTAGTATTCTTTGTAAAAGAAAAGAAACCTTTTTTGTTTAAAATATTTGAACCCTTCTTTCACTATATTTTAAGTGCATACTACCCTCTTCAAACTTATTGCAATCTCTCAATCACCAAGTAAATCTAGTGTCAACAGACCGTTAATCGAATGTTACCCTTTTTTTCTACTTTTGCAGCAAGAAATAGGTATGAAATCTAAAAGTACATTACTCCTGCTCGTCTTTGTTTTAAGCTTTACCAACTCAGCTTTCGCGTACTTAGACCCAGGATCAGGAAGTTATATTCTTCAAATGTTAATCGCTGGTATTCTAGGTAGCTTGTACGCTATAAAGTTATACTGGGCGAAAATCGTGAACTTTTTTAAAGGCAATTCTTCAACAGAGGATGATTCTTTAGAAGATTCTGACGATGACTAAATTAAACGCGTCGTTTAGAGACCCTGCAGGTTATATCTTTACATCTTCTCAAGGAGAGATACTCAGACAAATCAACCCAATAGGTGCTGCAGAATTTGATTTACTGCATTCTTCAGGATTGTATGAAGCATTAACGAAGAAAAACTACCTCATAAAGCATGAGGAAGTGAAAAATGTACATGCAGATGCGTACAAAACAATCAAGCCCGGGCGTCTTCCTTTTGTTTCATATCCCTATGAATGGTCTTTTGGGCAACTTAAAGATGCTGCGCTATTAACGCTGTTCATTCAAAAAGCTGCCTTAAAGAAAGGCATGTCTTTAAAAGATGCTTCTGCCTATAATGTTCAATTTGTTCAAGGAAAACCAGTTTTCATCGACACACTATCTTTTGAAGTGTATGAAGAAGGCAAACCTTGGGTAGCCTACAAACAGTTCTGTCAACACTTTTTGGCTCCTGTTGCGCTGGCCGCATTAACTGACATAAGAACTATGCAGTTGCTAAAGTCCAATATCGATGGAATTCCATTGGATTTGGCAGCGACCTTATTGCCAGGAACGACTAAGTTTAAGTTTTCTCTCGCAACCCATATTCATTTACACGCCAAAACTCAGCAGAAATATGCTGGGAAGCAGACCAACCAAAAAGAAGGGAAAGGCGTTTCAAGAATGGCAATGCTTGGACTCATCGACAATTTGGTGAATGCAATCAAAGGCATAAAATGGAACCCTAAAGGAACAGAGTGGGGTGAGTATTACACCTTTACCAACTATTCTGATTCTAGTTTCGACGAAAAGAAAAAACTAGTTGGCGACTATATAGATAAGGTCAACCCAAGATCTTTATGGGATTTGGGAGCAAACGATGGGACTTTCAGTTCTATCGCCGCCCTAAAAGGAATAGAAACAGTCGCGTTCGATATTGACCCAATTGCAGTCGAAAAGAATTATCGACGTGTAAAACATGATCATATTTCGATGTTGCCACTGCAATTAGATCTAACCAATCCAAGTAATGCGATTGGGTGGGCACATGAAGAACGTGATAGTCTTGAAAACCGAGGACCGGCTGACGTAGTCATGGCCTTGGCAATCATCCACCACATTTCAATAAGCAATAACGTTCCTTTACCTAAGGTGGCAGATTACTTGTCCAGACTTGGTAAACATGTAATCATTGAATTTGTACCAAAAGAAGATTCTCAAGTGAAAATTCTTCTCGCCACCCGGGAAGATATTTTCGTTGATTATCATATTGAAGGCTTTGAAAAAGCCTTCTCGGAATACTTCGATGTTGTTCAAAAAAATAAAGTGGGGGATTCACTTCGAACGCTTTATCTCCTGAAATCCAAGCGATAATGTTTAAAAGTAAACCTTGGCATAGTATCTTTTTTGCGGCATTCCCGCCAATATTTCTATACTCTCAGAATATTGAAATCGTACGATTTGCCGATGTCATAAAACCTTTATTGGTCATTATTGGTGTGACAATTCTTTTAGTCGTTTTACTCAAATTTGTGTTTAAATCATGGGTGAAGGCAGGCGTGCTCGCCTCTTTGGTAATGCTGCTTGCTTTGAGTTTTGGACCTTATTACGAACATTGCTATAGTTGGGAAATTCCTTTTTATCCTAAGAACATCCGCTGGGACCATAACTTTTATAAATGGTCGAGCTTGGCACTCATTACCCTAACCTCTTGGAGGCTGGTAAAAGCAAAAGGGAAGCTCTTAAAACTAAACTCATTGTTAAATTTTGTATCCTTCACCTTACTCGCTTTCAGCGTTTTTAATATCGTTAACTTTACTAGAAAGTCAGCGACCACTGGTGATGCGTCATTTACGCAGCATGAGCAGGACACGGACACAAAAATTCAAGAAGAAAGACCAAGTATCTATTACCTTGTAATGGATGCTTATACAAGCAATGGAGTACTTCAAGAATACTTCGACTTTGACAATTCAGAGTTTACAAATTACTTAAAAGACAAAGGCTTTTATGTAGCTGATAAAGCCATTTCAAATTATGGTCAAACGGTTTTGTCGATTCCATCGGCATTAAACATGTCGTACATAGACTCAATTGTTGACGTGTTGGGTGAAGACCACGAGAGCAGATGGCCCATGGCAGATGTACTCAACAACAACCGTGTACTTAATATTTTAAAAGGTCAGGATTATAAGTCAATTTCGTTTGATGCTTCCATGTTCGAAGTAGTGTATCTTAAAGAAGCTGATATTTTTCATCAAACACCTGGCACAAAATTTAGCCTATACCAAAACGAATTGATGAATATGTCCATCGTTCGTGCTTTTAACCGCCGTTTACCAATCGTAACCGCGTCTCCAGAAGACTTTCACCGAAAGAAAATATTAGAGGCTTTTAGGGTGATGGAAACCATTCCAGAAAAACCTGAGCCATATTACGTGCATGGTCATGTGTTAGCGCCTCACCAACCGTTCTTGTTCGACAAAGATGGTAACCCAGTTCAGCCTGGACACAACTATAATATCTGGTTGCCTTTAGATTCGAATACAGATAACTCGTATTACAAAAAAGGGTACATTGAGCAGCTACAGTTTGTCAATAAAAAGCTTATGCACTTGATTGATAAGGTGTTAGCTGAATCAAAAGTGCCTCCGATTATCATCATACAAGGAGATCATGGCAGTTGTTCCGAATTAAGGAATCACCATGGTTTTGAAAACAATGATTTTAAAGAGCGATTTTCTATCATCAATGCCTATTATTTCCCTGATCAAGAGTATTCGATGCTGTATGACAGCATTAGTCCTGTAAACTCGTTCAAGGTAGTCATGAACAAATTCTTCGACGGTGATTATACCTTAGAGCCAGATAGAGCCTATTATTCCGACTGGGATTTTCCGTATCGTTTAGTTGACGTTACCGACAGTATTCGGTAAATCTTTCTCCTATTTTGCACCTTAGCCCACTATATTTGAGGCGATGATTATTAGAAGCAAAGCGCCTTTGCGTTTAGGTTTGGCTGGTGGTGGAACGGATGTGAGTCCATTCGCCGATTTGTATGGTGGTAGCATTTTAAATGCGACTATCAATTTATATGCGCATGCGACCATCATTCCAAACGACAACAATACAATTGAGTTGATCGCCTTAGATCAAGACAAAAGGCAAAGTCATGATTCATCATTGAATTTAGAGCTTGACGGACAACTGGATTTGCTGAAAGGCGTGTATAACCGAATCGCTAAAGACTATCTTGACAAACCATTGTCATTCACCTTGCAAACCCATGTCGACGCACCTCCAGGTTCTGGATTAGGTTCTTCGTCGACCCTAGTGGTTGCGATTATAGGTGCCTTTGCACATTGGTTAAAACTACCTCTAGGAGAATACGATGTGGCCCATCTCGCCTATGAAATTGAGCGGATTGAGCTTGGCTTAGCCGGTGGTCGACAAGACCAATACGCGGCTACGTTTGGTGGTTTTAATTTTATGGAGTTTTATAAAGACGATAAAGTAATTGTCAATCCTTTACGTATTAAAACGAAATATGTAAACGAACTTCAAAACAATATGGTTCTGTTTTATACTGGTACAAGTAGAGAGTCAGCAACAATTATTGATAAACAGGCTTCTGCCATCAACAAAAACGCACAAGAACAGATTGACGCAACACTCATGGTAAAGGAACAAAGTGTCAAAATGAAGGAAGCTCTTTTACGTGGGGAGCTTGATAAAATTGGGCATATTCTAAATGTTGGTTGGGAGCATAAAAAGAGAATGGCTGAAGGGATAACCAACTCTGAAATTGAAATGATGTATAAAACAGCTATGGATGCTGGAGCCAATGGCGGAAAGATTTCTGGTGCTGGTGGTGGTGGTTTTATGTTTTTTTATTGTCCAAACAACACACGGTACGAAGTCATCAAAGCCATTTCGAAGCTCAATGTAAAAGTGACCTCTTATGAGTTCGCAATGTCTGGTTTGTATAGTTATTCCATAGACTAATGCCAGCTGAAGCAATTGTACTGGCAGGTGGAAAAGGAACACGGTTACAGTCCGTAATTTCCAATATCCCAAAACCTATGGCGCCTGTAGCCAATAAACCTTTCTTAACTTATATTTTAGAACAAATTTGTGCAACAGAAATTGTTGATGTGAAGTTGTCGGTGGGATATAAATACGACGTAATTCGAAGCTACTTCGGCTCTCGGTATAAACACCTTCACTTAGGGTACGTGGTTGAAAACGAACCACTGGGTACAGGTGGTGGCATCAGACTGGCAGCTGAATCTTGTTCTTCAAATACGCTGTTAATTTGTAATGGAGATACCTTTTTTGGAATCGATATAGAGCGATTTATCAATCAACATGTAAGTCACAATAATGGCATGACCATTGCACTGAAACATATGGAAATGGTGAATCGATATGGCATGGTTGAAATTGAAGATTTTAGAGTCTTAGGATTCACGGAAAAATCCAACGATTTAAAATCAGGTTGGATAAATGGCGGACTGTATGCATTAGATCGTAACGTGTTTTTAAATAACACCAAGCCTGGACAATTTTCAATGGAATTGGACTTTATGGAAAAGATGGTTGGTGAAATAAAGATAGAAGGTTTTAAGTCGGAAGATTATTTCATCGATATCGGCATTCCAGAGGACTATCAAAAAGCAAACGAATACTTTGGAAAATAAAATACATGTAGATACTTCATGGACACTGTTTCTTGACAGAGATGGTGTAATCAATAAAAGATTGGTGGATGACTATGTAAAACATTGGGGCGAGTTTGAGTTTCTCGAAAAAGTCCCGGAAACCATTGCTTATTGTGCTAAACTATTCGGTACCATCGTCGTTGTTACTAACCAACAAGGAATAGGAAAAGGGTTGATGACTGAAGAAGATTTGACTGATATTCACAATAACATGAAAAGTCAGATTGAATCCGCCGGAGGCCGAATTGATAAAGTATACTTTTGTCCCAAGCTAAAAACAGAACAGCCTAATTGTAGGAAACCTTTGCCATACATGGGTTACGCGGCTCAGAAAGACTTTCCGCAAATTGATTTTAAGAAGAGTATTATGGTAGGAGATTCTGATTCTGATATGGAATTTGGCAGTGCTTTAGGGATGACAAATATTTTCATTACACCAGAGTCGAATAAAAGTGATGCAAATCTTACAGGGTTCAAGACAACAAAACTGTGTGATTTGACGTCTATTTTACAAGATAAAGGAAGTTCTAAATAACATAAAACCGCTGAATTTGTTGTACTTTGTAAAATCCGGTTAGCGACTTGAAATTCATAACGAAACATATTACCCTCTTATTGGCAATACTTGCGTTTGCTGGTATTTCGAAGTCGAGTGCAACGCATTTGGTGGGTGGGTACATGAGTTACAAGTTTGTCCGAACAGAAGCCAACAACGACAAAACCTTCAGAATTGCTTTAACTTTATTCCGAGATGTGGAGCAAAGTACGGTTGATTTCGATGATGAAATTGAAATAGGCATCTACCTTAACAACGCAGAAAGAGACCGCAATCAATTATTAAAAGTTAAGATATTAACGCGTCAATTGGTAACCCCTCCGGGAAGTGAAGAGTGTGATTACTACTCAGATAAAAAGATTCAAATGGGTTATTATGAACGTAACGTAACCTTAGAGGCCTATCCACAAGGGTATCACGTGTACTTCGTTCGATGTTGTAGAAACATTCAAAACAACCTAACCTTAGGCAGCAGCGGTGAGCCAGATCAAGGTCAAACCTATTACTGTTTTATCCCAAACCCAGCACTTGAGAACAGCAGTCCGTTTTTTAGCGGTGTGCCAAGTCCGTACATGTGTAACAACGATACAAACACCTTCCTAAACCGTGCGATTGACCCTGACGGTGATTCTTTGGTGTATAGAATGGTGCGACCATATCAAGGTGGTGACATAGGACAAAACGCGTCGAAGCCAATTCCGCCAACAAAACTTTCTCTGCCAATAGATACGGTTGAGTACCGAGTTGGATACCACAACAACAGACCGTTCGGTGCTGGAGGCATCTCAACGGTTGATCCACAAAATGGTCTTACAACCTTGCTATCACAAGAAATTGGAAGTTTCGTTATTGCCATTGAAGTAGAGGAATACAGGAATGGGGTTCTATTGAGTCGAGTCCGACTCGACATGCAAATATTGGTACTAGATTGTCCGCCAAACAAAAAACCAGTCGTCTCGAATGACGGAGGCCGGTATTTTGAAATTGAAGCCGGCGAACGACTCTGTTTTAAAGTTCGAGGTGATGACCCAGATGTCGCACCGACCCAGTCAGTCACGATTTATGGAACAGGTGATATTTTAAGTGGCGAAAACGGTGTCAAGCCACCGAAAGCAACGATGCTGACCAGAACGGCTAGACAAAGTGTTGAAACCGAATTTTGCTGGACACCTTCTTGCGACCATGCGCGTGACAAACCATATGTAGTAACTTTCTCGGCTCAAGATGATGGTTGCCCACCGAAATACGACAACTATAACATTCAAATAAAAGTCAACAAGTTTAAAGGCTCGGATGAGATATTCGGTCCACAAAAAGTGTGCGCTACAAGTAGTTACGAATACGCTTTTGATGCAGTGAACCCGAAACCCAATAGTACTTTTTGGTGGGGAGCGACAAACGCCACCATAATTGGCGATTCGACAAAAGAGTCAGTCACCTTAACGTTCAACGGGACTGGCAATGCGGTAATTCGTATGGTTGAAATTAGCCAATATGGTTGTCCAGGCGATACGGTTGATTTTACGGTCGAGTTGATTCCATCACCACAAACACCAATAATTTCAGGAAAAGATACCGTTTGTTTGGGAGAACAAGACGTGACATATACGACGCCTACTACTGCAGGTTCTACTTATCGGTGGTTGTTACCGGATGGCTCCATTGGAGTGAGTACTGGTGGAAGCATGGATTATTCGTGGGATCAATTGGGAGATTTTGTTTTGTCCATAATCGAAACGAACAAAGAAGGCTGCCGCAGTGATACTGGCAGGTTTGATGTGAATGTAAGGAAACCTAGTCCAGGTTTAAATGGACCTCTTTCCGTATGTCCAAATTCAACCGGTATTGTTTACAAAGGAGTTGGAAGTTCCGGATCTAGTTATACTTGGACCGTTTCAGGGGGGACGCAGGCAAGTGGAGGAAATACCAAAGACATTACAATTGATTGGGGCGATGAAGGCCTTGGAACAATCACAATTGTGGAAACGGATAAATGGGGTTGCGTTAGTGATGTAATCGCTTTAGATGTTGAGAAGACCTATAATTTGAAAGGATACAAGCCAACTGGAGATACGTCGGTTTGTGAGTTTGATGCAAACGTACCATACAAGGTACTCGCCTCAAATGGTTCAACATATTCGTGGTTTATTTCAGGAGGTAGCCAAGTTTCTGGCGATTCAACACCAAACATTGAAGTAACTTGGGGTGCTACCGGTTCTGGAGAAGTAGCAGTACAACAAACGGCTTACGACGCAGTAAACGACAAGCAATGTTTAAGTCCTATCATGCGTTTGCCCGTGATAATCAATCCAATACCAACGGCAGATGAAATTGAAGGTGATTTTGATTTTTGTCAAGGCGATCAAAAACGAACATATACCGTTAACGGATTTACTGGGTCAACATATGTATGGTTTGTAAATGGAAATTCGAATGGAATTAAAGGACAAGGCACAAACCAGATAGAAGTGGTCTGGCCCGATGCGGGGAACTTCACAATGTCGGTGACTGAATTGTCGAAAGATTCATGCCCAGGAACTTCTATTGATACCTTCGTTGTGGTTCATCCAAAACCAGTGGCGGATTCTATACAAGGTAAATTCATTCATTGTTTCCCAGACATAAATCAAACAGATTATACCATATCAGGATATCCAAACTCGACGTACAATTGGCAAGTCACCAATGGTACATTTACACCAACCTCAGGTAATTCAATTAAGGTGGATTGGAATCCTACAGGTTACGGACTTATTTCTGTTGTAGAAACATCTGAATTTGGTTGCGTTGGAGATACCGTGCAGTTACCGGTTTATATAAACAACATTGAACTCGATCTAGACCGTATTTCGATTGGCTTCCCTGATGATCGATTACACAGCGAATGGAGATTAATAAATGATGACTTAACCTCTAGTCCGTTTGAAATTCAAAAGCGCTCATATGGCGTTGAAGTGGTTTGGAACACAGTAGGGCAGGAGTACTATAATAACTTTACAGAAACAAATCTTAATACAGATGTGAATCCATTTGAAATTCAAGTGAAAACTACAGACCTGTGTGGCAATGAAGTGTTCTCGGAAATACATCGTAGTATTTTATTAACCGGTCAACAAGACCCTGATGATTTTTCTTTAAACCTCGACTTTACTCCATATGTCGGTTGGGACAACGGCGTTGACTACTATGATTTATATAGAAGTAAAAACGAAGACCGAAGTTTGAACTTAATGATGCGTATTGTGCCTGGTGACGCTATAAGCATACCTGGTAATAGTCAAGACTACAGACAATGTTTTAGGGTAAAAGCAACTGAATTAGGTGGCCAAGACAAGACTTCATGGAGTAACGAAATTTGTTTCTTCTTCAGTCCTAATGTGTATGTACCAACGGCATTTAGTCCAAATAAGGATGGATTAAATGAAACATTTCATCCTGTAAGCGTTGCCGTGAAAGATTATAAGCTCACTGTTTTTAACCGATGGGGTGAGCAAATATTTGTGACGCAGAATCAAGAAGAAGGGTGGGATGGAACCTATAAAAACGTGGAATCACAGTCAGGGATTTATATGTATTTGGTTAATTTCTCAGATAGTGAAGGCAAACAGTATAGAAAATCAGGTACGGTTCAATTGATGCGTTAATGAAACAAGTAATTCCTTTATTGATTCTCCTCTTGGGATTTCAATCCTGCAAGCAGTCTACAGATGATGATGTATCTATAGAAATTGAATGTCCTAAAGCGCAAATCACCAGTACTGCGGCATTTGACAATTTAGCTGCTCAATCATTCGAATTAACAGGCCATAAATTGGTAGGGAACTCACTTAGATTATCTCTAGCATTAAGTGGCTGTAGTTTTCAGCGCAATTTTCGATTAGTGGTGGATGAAGCGAAAGCAAAGTCGTTGCCGCCTCAACAGCAAGCCAAGTTGGTATTCGACGCACAAAGCTGTCAAGCCTATTTTGAATTCGAGATATGTTTCGACGTTTCAGATATAGAACGTCCAACGATACTGAAGCTACCTACCTCAGGAGGCATAAAACGCATCGAGCTTAATTGACAAAAAGAATCTTCTTCGTCTCGAAGAACTCATCTTTCAGTTTATCGCTTATATCATATGTCGTCACGTGGGCATCTTTATAAGCGCTTTTAAATGCCTTGATTTCTTCTCCTAAATCTCCACCTTTTAGTGCATAAAATCCAGAATTGGTAAATCGACTATGGTCAATCTTGTCTTCGATCCAGTCATAAAAAGGAGCGAGGCGGGTTACTGCACGTGAAACCACGTAATCAAAACTTCCCTTAACTTCCTCTGCTCGAATATGCGCACTGGTTACGTTTTTGAGTCCAAGGCTGTTAGACACCTCATTAACTACTTTTATCTTTTTACCAATACTATCAACCAAATGAAAATCAACCTCAGGAAACAAGATAGCGAGCGGTATTCCGGGGAATCCACCGCCTGTTCCAACGTCAAGGACTTTACTTCCTGATCTTAATTCGGTGAATAATCCAATCGACAAAGAATGTAGAAGGTGCCGTGTGTGAAACTGATCAATGTCCTTTCTCGAAATAACGTTGATTTGCGCATTCCATTCTCGATAATGTTCCTCAATGGCTTCAAATTGAGATACTTGAAGTTCAGTTAAGTTAGGGAAAAGGCTTTTTAGTAATTCCAACGCAATGGTTTTGAAAAGTATCCTCTCACCCCGATAAAGATGTGAATTAATAATATACCTAAGTCGAGGAATGGAAACAGCCAATAGTATTTTAGGTAGTCGAAAACTTTCATATTACGGAACAACACGATGGCTTGCGTCAAAAACCTAAAACCTATAATAGCTAATACAGGGATAAGAAATTGTTCATCTAAAATAGCAAGCGTGCCTAATATGTAATAAAACAGCAAGCTAAAGGAATACAAAGCCAAGACGAAACGATGAGAAAACTTGTACATTTTCCCTGTACTGTAGTGCCTTTTCTTTTGGGTCATCCATTGTCCGAAGCTTGCCTTAGGTTCAGAAACTGTGAATGCATTCGGATCTAAGCACACATTCACATTGGCTTTTGTGGCTGTTTCATTAACGAACAAATCATCGTCGCCAGAAAGTAAATGTTGATGACTGGCAAATCCCTTCACGGAGAAAAACAAGGAACGCTTGTAGGATAAATTCCGTCCTACACCCATATACGGCATTTTGGCTAAAGCAAAATTGATGTACAGCATAAGGCTATGAAAGGTTTCCAGTTGAATGATCCAATTGGTAATTGAGGCCTTCCGTTTGTAATTGCCAACTCCAAGAACAATTGATTTGTCAGGTGTCATGTGTTTCGACATAATGTTCAACCACTGGTCTGAAGCTGGCGCACAATCAGCGTCTGTAAACACCATTAATTCATGCGCCGCAGCCTTTATCCCTATGGTTTGGGCAAACTTCTTTCCTCGGTGAAACCGTTCATCTATGTCGAGATGAAGTACCTTTAAACGCGCATGCTCTTTTGCTTTGGTGTCCAGAAAGTCAATTGTGCCGTCTGTACTTCCGTCATTCACAACGATGACTTCAAAATCTACATGTTTTTGATTTAATATTAAATCAAGGTGTTCTTCTAAAAAGGTATAGTTGTTTCGAGCGCAAATAATCACTGAGATTCCCACTTTAGATGGCGTATACGTCTTTGGTGCCGCCATGGTGCGACTAAAAATTCCCCAATAGAAGAACAGCTGGAGGGTTGCCACCGACGCAAACGCAATAAAAAGTATGAAGGATATATCCATGACTAAATGCCTAGAACAAAAGTCCGTATAATTTCTTCGGCGTTGTTAACGTGTTTTGAACAGTTTTTGAGTTGCTTATTTATGCCATAAGCCAAAGTGGCCTCTAATTAATATCCATACAACGAGTCCATATGCTGAACTCTTAGTCGGTTATATCGTTCCCGCATTTCTTCATTGTTAGGGTTTTCGTATTGGTCTACAAACGAATCAAGTAGTTTGTCAGAGGCAACGTTGTCGTAGTAAAACCCTATTTGGGCACGAATTGAGGTGAAATGTAATGCAATTGCGATCCCACCAACAAGCAATAAACGGGCTGATGCGCTTTTAAGCGTTTGTTTACTTACGACGTTTTTTTGAGCACTTATTCCAAACGCGCCAATCAGCAATAAGCAGACCCATCCAATTTGAGTAACGTCCCCAAATCCAGGCCACAGCATAATTCTGAATAATATGACAAGCACAGTTGTACTGATAATAAATCCAGCAAATAGGGACAATCCGAAACCTACTCTCGATACGGTTTTTTGTGAGATTAACTTGAAAAAAAAGATTAGGTAAAGAAATGAGAGAAAAATTGAGGAAAACAGTACCAACTCAACTCCCCATTTCCAATGCATTGTCTTAAACAGGAAACCAATCAAAATGAGAGAGGCTGAAACTATTTCAAAAGTCCTCAACCATTTTCGATAATTTGGTTTAGCCTTGTTTATTTCTGGTCCATCTAATATGTCTTCGGTCATGTTGCGTTAATTAGGATTGGGGTTTTATGCTTTTACAAGCGATTCTATGAAATCCAAGACATCATCTTTTCCATTGGCATCTTTACTGCTGGTGATAAAACGATGTGGTAATTCTTCCCAACCTTGTTGATACATGGCTGCCTCAAAAAGCCCTACATTTTCAGCCAATTGCGTCTTTTTAATTTTGTCCGTTTTGGTGAAAATAATTTGAAATGGAACCTGTTTAATGCCGCACCATTCAACAAACTCTAAGTCTATTTTTTGGGGTTTTAATCTAGAGTCGACCAAGATAAATGCCGTGAATAGGTTTTTTCTATTCTCAAGGTAGTCCAAAATCATGGCACTAAAACGCGCTTTTTTGCGGTCATGGACCTTGGCAAACCCATATCCAGGAAGGTCAATTAAATTCCAAACATTATTGATGTTGAAATGGTTTATTAGTTGAGTTTTACCAGGCTTACTGCTGGTTTTGGCCAGATTTTTTTGATTGGTAAGCATGTTGATTAAACTCGATTTTCCGACATTGGATCGACCAATAAAGGCAAATTCAGGCACTTCGGTTGTTTCCATCTTTTCGATGGTTGCGTAAGATTTGATAAACTTTGCTGATTTGATTGTCATGACGGATATTTGCAAACTTAATTTTTTCATAAAGACTTTAGCTATTGCAGTCCACAAAAACAGAGGTTAAACCTTACAGTAAAGACGGTTCGAAACGCGAACAGGTCGAAAAGATGTTTGACAGTATTTCGCACAAGTATGATTTTTTGAATCATTTCTTGTCGTTAGGCGTCGATCACATTTGGCGACGCAAGGCTGTTGCACGATTAAAAGACATACAGCCTAAGAGAATTTTGGATGTTGCTTCGGGTACTGCCGATCTGGCTATCGCAGCTTTAAAGCTAAATCCAGATGAAGTGATTGGCATCGATTTGTCTGAAAACATGCTTCAAGTGGGCAGAACGAAATTGGACAAAAAGGGAATCAAGAATATTACCTTAATGCAAGGGGATAGTGAGAACTTGCCCTTCAAGGATAATGAATTTGACGCCATCACGGTTGGGTTTGGTGTCCGTAATTATGAAAACCTTGAAAAAGGATTGTTGGAAATGAAAAGAGTACTGCGTCCTGGGGGGAAATTGGTAGTTTTAGAGTTTTCTAAACCTTCCGCCTTTCCCATCAAACAAATGTTTACGTTCTATTCTAAATACATCCTTCCGTTGTGGGGTAAAATATTTTCTGGAAGTCAGGAAGCGTATGTGTACCTTCCCGAATCGGTAAAGCATTTTCCTGAAGGACAAAACTTTATTGATATTTTAGAGCAATGCGCGTACAATAAAACGAGTTTTAGTCGTTTGACTTTTGGGATAACCACGGTTTATGAAGGCACAAAATAAGATGGCGGTGATAAAGAGTTTCATTCTTGGCTTACTGATTACAGTAGGTTCGACGCTTCACGCCCAAGAAATCAATCCAACTTACGATTTACATCGAGTTCATTTTGGCTTTTCGATTATCGGAAATTACGGTAAGTTGAAATACAACACCGCCAGCAATTTCTTGGATAACGATACCATTCAGACTATCAATACCAGTAGTTTTCCAGGTTTTGGTGTAGGTGGTATTATGAATCTAAAAGTTGCTGATTATTGGGATTTCAGAACCATGGTGAATATCCAGTTTGTCGAAAGACATTTGTTGTACAACTTTAGAGGTGGTGCTGTAGAAACAGCAAAAATCAATTCCACGTATATGGAAATACCATTTCAGTTGAAGTATAAATCTAAACGAAACCACAACAAAAGGTTTTATTGGGTGGGTGGTGCAACGTACAGATATGATTTTGCTTCTGATATCGATACCGAAAGAAGTAACACAAAGCCCATTGTAGCATTGTATCCGGCGACGTTTAGTTACGACTTTGGCGCTGGTCTAGACCTATATTACGAGTTCTTTAAATTTTCACCAGAAATCAGAATTAGCAATGGATTAGGGAATTCATTGGTGCCTGATTCATTTATATATTCTTCTTCGTTGTCAAGAATGTCGCCAAAACTTATTCAGTTTTTTCTGCATTTCGAAGGATAACCATTCATGGAATTTTCTTTAGTTCAAAAAGATTCGGCATCTAATGCCAGAGCCGGCGTGTTAAACGCTCCTCATGGCCCAATCGAAACACCTATTTTTATGCCTGTCGGTACTCAAGGCTCTGTCAAAACAGTCAGTCAAGAGTTACTCAAGGAACAAATCAATGCACCCATAATTTTGGGCAATACCTATCATCTATTCTTGCGCCCTGGTACAGACCTACTTGAGAAAGCAGGCGGTCTTCACGGTTTTATGAATTGGGATAGAAATATCTTGACAGATAGTGGTGGATACCAAGTATATTCCATTTCTGATCAACGGAAAATCAAGGAAGAGGGAGTTATTTTTAAAAGCCATATAGATGGCTCTAAGCATTTGTTTACACCTGAAAATGTCATTGATACGCAAAGGTCTATTGGGGCCGATATTATCATGGCCTTCGACGAGTGTACGCCGTATCCGTGTGAGTTTGAATACGCTGCGAATTCAATGCGAATGACGCACAGATGGTTAGACAGGTGTTTTGATCAGATGGATAAAACAGAGCCGAAATATGGTCATGAGCAAAGTTTGTTTCCAATCGTACAGGGAAGTGTATACCCAGAGTTAAGAAAGCAAAGCGCTGAATACATTGCCAGTAAAACGGCTGATGGTTACGCAATTGGTGGGTTAAGTGTTGGAGAACCTCATGAAGACATGTACGCCATGACTGATTTGGTCTGCGGCATTTTGCCAAAGGAAAAACCAAGATATCTAATGGGAGTAGGAACTCCTGCCAATATTTTAGAATGTATCAGTCTTGGTATTGATATGTTTGATTGTGTCATGCCAACACGTAATGCCAGAAACGGTCAGTTGTTTACGAAGAATGGCATTATTAATATTAAAAATAAACGTTGGGAGGATGATTTAAGTCCAATCGATGAAGAGTTAACACCAAACTATTCGAAGGCATACCTTCGGCATTTAACGATAAGTAAAGAGTATTTGGCTGGACAAATAGCCAGTACCCATAATTTGTCGTTTTATTTGTGGTTGGTTCGCGAAGCGAGAAAACACATTCTTGAAGGAGATTTTGCTTCGTGGAAAAACGAAATGATTAAGAAAATTACAACAAGACTTTAATATGGATCCACGCGTCATATATAACAAAACCAATACCTTAGCCAAAGCCTGCATCAAAGTGGCAATGGTTCTGCCGCACGAACATCAGATGGCTGCGTTTGCCAAAGTGGAATTGGTTCGACACGCAGCAGACTTGGGTGTACGTACGAGAGGTTTAATGGTCGGACAATTAGGTGAAGTGTTTGTGGACCGCTTAAGTAAGGCGGTAGATAGCTGTAACGGATGCGGATTTTGGTTGCAATTGATACACGACGACGGAATTTTAAACAAACCAGATATCCTGGTGCCTTTGGTTAAGGAATGTGATGAATTGTCAGCAATGTTCTTGGTAGCACTTAAAACGGCTAAGAACAAAATGGATTAACTCCGATGATTAAAAAAATCGATTGGTACATCATTAAGAAGTTCTTGTTAAGCTTTGTGCTTACACTTGGCTTGTTTACAGTGATTATCATCGTTTTTGATGTAGCTGAAAAAATCGATGATTTCGTAGAGAAACAAACACCTTTCAGTGAAATCGTCTTTGACTACTACCTCAATTTTATACCCTTTTTACTCAATCTTTTCAGTCCGATTTTCGTATTTATAACGGTAATATTCTTTACCTCTAAAATGGCTGATAAATCGGAAGTAGTGGCCATATTGTCTGGAGGCGTTTCCTATTTAAGGTTCTTACGACCGTATATGTTGGCTGCGTTTATCATAGGCGCCTTTTCTTTTGCTTTGAACGCGTGGATTATTCCAAGTTCTGATAAAAAAAGAGTGGAGTTTGAGAATCGGTATACCCGAGATTTAAGCCATAATTACAAACAAAACATCAAACAACAGATTCGTCCTGGAATGATTATGTCGCTCCAGAACTATAATTACTTGGACAGCTTCGGTTATAAAATACAATTAGAACATGTGGAGGACGGTCGCTTGAAATCTAGGTTGTTTGGCGACAAGATTAAATGGAACCACGAACAGAATACGTGGCGTATTTCAAATTACCGAATTCGTGAATTTCTCCCTGACGGAAAAGAAAACATCATAACTGGTGCATTTTTGGATACCATGGTACCGTTTGATCCAGAGGACTTTTTCCGACGACAAGAAGACGTTCAATCTTTTAATATGAAGGAATTGGACAAATACATTGAACTGGAAAAAATGCGAGGCACGTCAGACGCGTTTTTTTATAAAACTGAGAAGCAACGTCGTTACGCTAGTCCGTTCAGTATGCTCATCTTGACGTTTATTGGTGTATGTGTATCGTCGGCAAAGGTGCGACGAGGGGTTGGGAAGAATTTAGCAAAAGGCATATTAATCAGCTTCTTTTACCTTTTTGTCATCCAATTTTTTAGTTCTATTGGATCTAAAGGAGCTATGCATCCTGTCATTGCTATCTGGACACCCAATATAGCCTTTACCTTCGTTGCGGCGTGGCTGTATAAAATGGCGCAGAAATAATCTTACCTCTGAATTCGAATCTTGGAACGGTTGTGCACGCCGTTGCCCGAATACTCAACGATATAGGTGCCGTTTATTAAGTATGACGGTAGCGTATGAATTTTCGACCGTACTGCCTTCTCATGAACAACACTACCATTCAGGTTAAGTACTTTTACATGGGTAATGGCTGTCGGAAAGAAAAGCGTTCCTAAGCCGTCAGACCCAATGCTTACCTTGCCTCCATTTAGTTGAATCTGCACTTCATTCGAAGCCACTTCTTCACCAAAAAAGTCATGGTACACCACTTGGTAAGAAGCAAAAGTTGACTTTGTGTTGTAGTGGTAATCTTTAAAAGAAAACTCCGCAAGTTGGTCCTTGTTGTCGCATTTGATGGATGCAATACGCACTGGTTCCTTAGAATCTTCCTTGCGATGAATGGAGTATGTCTCACACTCATCCAGTAAGTTGGTTTGCCAAGTGATCAATATACCAAGGTCTATATTTCTAACATCCATTTGATAAAACTTTGGACCAAGATCCACATCAAAGGAATAGTCTACCGTCTTTTTAGATTCTTGAGCTCGAGTTAACGCTGGTATCGTACTGGTTTTTGTCCTATTGGGATAACCAATAGCCGGGAAGTTTGTATTGGCTAAAAAATTTGGAGCAGAATTGAAATACAAGGAATTTACAAGGTTGTCGACTGCAGCGGGTATCATTTTGCCGTTTTGGTTGTTTGCGTATTAGTAATGTCCGCGACCGCACAAGGAATACAAACCTTTAGGGAAGGGTATCAACCCATTGGTCGATGTTCCTGTACCAGTAATTTCGTTTCCAATAAAGGCTTGAAAATCGGTAGCAGGACTACAATTCATAAAGATGCCTGCATTTTCAATTCGATTTCGTAAAAACACATTGCCGGGTCCGTTGATGCCGTGTGAGTTGTCAATGACTAAGTTCTGTATAATGTTTCCTTCTATCAAATTAAGGAAGGGGTAATTGCCGTGCATCACTATATCTCCGCTGAAATCCGACGGACTAAACACGCCAGTCCAGTATGCATCATGAGAATAATTATACCCAACGATGTTGCCATTTGGACCAGCTTGGAAGAGAATAGAATGACGAAGTCTTTTAAAGATGTTGTTTTCAACCATACATTGACTTGAGGTAAAAGCCAATACAACACCATAGGCTTTACCGCCTCCGCCGTGATTAAAGGCATTTGTGAAGTAAGAACCTTCGACACGGTTTTTATATGCATATACGTTATTTACATGAGCGTAATTGCATGAATCTGAGTGAACACCGCTCACCAAAGCGTTTTGTGTATATTCAAAATGTATGTTTGAGGTTTGCGACGCGGTAACGTCCAACCGTATAATCTTCAAGTTCACTAGGCCAACATTGATTTGTGGGTTTACTTTGATGATTTGTGGATTGTCTTCTTTAAGTAAATCCAACCGCAAAGGGTCCGCGAGTTCAATAACGCCATCTTGGACATTGGTTACTGTGGTCATCTGACCAATGGAACCGTCTGCCCATGAAGAAGTCGTTTTAGTCGCATCGGTGATGCGAATGCGTACCATGTCGCCTTTGTTTAGATATTCATTTTTTGAAATAATTTTTTGATCTTCCTTTACCGCGTCTTCTAAAATATTGGACCATTGAGCAAAGGTGTTTCCCGTTGATGAAATGAGGTGGCCTTTGTCGCCAATGTTAAACTTTAAGTTAGTTTGTTCACTGCCGTCGCCTGCTAAATATTGGTTAGAAGTTAGAATGATGGGTTCGTTTAACAGATAAGTGCCTTTCGGAAAATAGATGATGGCTCCCGTTTGTCGAGAATTGTTTAATGCCAACTGAACGTACTTATCCGAAGATGTCTTGCCTGTGGCGTCAGCGCCTAGTCGCTTGACATTGATAACATTTTTTTGGTTGATTTCTTTGTGTGTTGCCAAGCTCTGCCAGTCGGTAGAGGTGGCTTTGGGAATGCTTTGCCCAAAAGTGAGGACATAGCATAACAGCATAGTAATAGTAGTAGCAGTAATTTTCATCGATACAAAAATACCCCAGCCAGGGATATTAACCACAAAAGAAATGTCATATTTCCACTAATAGGAAAAATAATTCCACATATGGGATAAATGCTATTCAAAGGGCGTGGAAAAAAGATAGAAATTAACAGGTTATGGGGGCGTTAAAATCTTATTTTTGCCGACAAATTATAGAGCATGAATATTCACGAGTATCAAGCGAAAGAGATATTAAAATCATTCGGCGTTGCCATTCAAGAAGGTGTGGTTGTCGATGATTTGAAAGACACTGAAGCAAGCGTTAAAAAACTACAAGCTGAAACAGGAACCGATTGGGTTGTGGTAAAGGCTCAGATTCATGCGGGAGGTAGAGGAAAAGGCGGAGGCGTAAAGCTTGCTAAAAATATGGATGAAGCCAAGGACGTTGTTAACAATATCTTAGGCATGCAATTAGTGACACCTCAGACGGGTCCAGAAGGAAAGAAAGTCAATAAGGTTTTGATTGCACAAGACGTCTATTATCCTGGTGCTTCAGAGCCGAAGGAATACTATATGAGTGTTTTGTTAGACCGAACACTTGGTAAAAATGTGATCATCTATACAACTGAAGGTGGTATGGATATCGAAGAAGTTGCAGAATCTAATCCAGAGAAAATTTGGAAAGAATGGATTAATCCAGCCACTGGATTGTTGCCGTTTCAAGCGCGTAAAATTGCCTTTAACTTGGGCCTTACTGGTTCTGCAATGAAGGAAATGGTGAAGTTTGTTTACGCTCTTTATAAAGCTTATGAGGAGACCGATTCAGCCATGTTTGAAATTAACCCAGTGTTAAAAACATCGGATGACAAGATTATCGCGGTGGATGCGAAGGTGGATTTAGATGACAATGCATTATACAGACATAAGGATTATGCTGCGTTACGAGATGAAAGCGAAGAAGACCCAACAGAAGTAGAAGCCAAAAAATACAATTTGAACTATGTCAACTTAGACGGAAACGTTGGTTGTATGGTGAATGGAGCCGGTTTGGCAATGGCCACTATGGACATCATTAAGTTAAGTGGGGGAGAGCCTGCTAACTTTTTAGACGTGGGAGGAACAGCAAGTGCAGAAACAGTTGAAGCTGGATTTAGAATTATCTTGAAAGATCCAAACGTGAAAGCGATTCTAATCAATATTTTTGGTGGAATTGTGCGTTGTGATCGTGTTGCTCAAGGTGTCGTTGACGCTTACAACAACATCGGAAACATACCAGTACCAATCATTGTCAGATTACAAGGTACCAACGCCGTTGAGGCAAAGAAAATCATTGATGAAAGTGGCTTGAAAGTAAAATCGGCCATCTTACTTCAGGAAGCGGCAGATGCTGTTTCAGAAGTACTTTCATAAATACCATACAAAATGCCTGCCGAATACATCGAATTGCACCAGGATACGCCGGATCAGCGTCGCATTCGTGAATTGGTTGAGGCGTATAAAAATGGAAAGATCATCATCATTCCAACCGATACGATTTATGCCGTTTCCTGTGATCTCTATAACAAGAAGGCAATAGAATCTCTGTATCGATTACTTGGGAAAAAACCGAATAAAGCCAATTTGTCCTTGCTTTGCCGCGACTTAACAGATTTAGCAACGTATTGCAAACCTCTTTCAAATCCAATTTTTAAATTGATGAAACGTGTATTGCCTGGTCCTTTTACTTTTATCCTAACAGCGACCAACGACGTATCTAAGATCTTTAAAACCAACAAAAAGACGGTCGGTATTCGGGTTCCCGACAATGCCATCGTGCAGGCCATCGTGAACCAATTGGGTCATCCTCTTGTTTCTAGTTCTATTCACTCAGAAGACGAGATTCTGGATTACATTACCGAACCAACAGAAATCTACGAGGAATGGAAACACCGTGTAGATTATGTTGTGGATGGTGGTGTTGGTAAAAACCAAGGAAGTACAGTATTGGATTGTACAGAAAGTGAAGCCTATATCATTCGTGAAGGTTTAGGAATGGATCAACTCAACTAAGGTTTATTCGTTTTTAAACCCATTATCCAATCCCCAATCACTTTACCGTCAGCGTCATTTATTGAAATACCAATCATTTTTGGATACTCTGGCCAATGCGCAGGTTCTGGTTGGCGAATTAATGAGATAATTTCATCAGTAGAATTTATTTTATTGGCGATGTCGATATACGATGGTCCAACAAGTTTTCTATCGGTTTTGTGACAAGCCAAACACGTATTTCTTTGTAAAGCAGTTTGGACATTTTGAGGTACCTCAACAACTTTGTTTTCTTCTGACTTATTTGGATCTGTTTGAGTAGGTTTGGAACAGGCCGCTAAAGCCAGCACCGACACAAAGACGAGTTTAAAGCGCATTTGAAACCGGCTTTAAGCTCGATTCAATAACAATGTCAACGTCTGGCCAAAGCTTGCTTACGCCGTCTTCGCCTTTATGTAAATCGTCACACACTTTGTTTAAAGCAGCCACACTAGGCTCCGCCTTCCAATCACCTAAGTGAAGGCTAGTCGTAACAGTTAGTTTATTTCCATCAGCCACATATTTTCCATCTACCTCGTATCCAATGTCATTCATATTCACTAAAATTCGAACGCTTCCAGCCGAATCGTTTCCCGTAATGCTTGTAAACTTACCTGTGATGTTTTCTGTATTCATCATACTACCAAAAAATGAAGCAACAATTTTACCGTCGCGTTCTTCATTTTCAGAATTGGTTGAGGATACTGGAATTATAAATTCTAATTGGTCTAACAACGTTGATATCGTTCCATAACTAACACCTGGTTCAACTGTAAAGTCATTAAAACTACCACTCACGCCTACGCGTGCTGTCGTTTTATACGCCGTCCATTTTAATTTAGTAAACGCACGTTGGTATTCATAAAACTGTTCCGTGGCACTTGTCGAATCAGCATCAGAAGTTGTTTCAGCAGATTGTTTGTTCGGAGAACATGAAGCGAACATCATTGCAAGAACTGGAAGTAGGAAGATTTTTTTCATAACTTTTATTACAGGTCAAAGATAAAAGAGGTTTCTTATTTCTTAAGGTTTAAAAGTGCTTAATCACTTTTAACGCGTCATATTTGTACGACCATATACACTACAAATAGGACAGGCGTCGATTTGATGTCCCCGGGCCGGACAAAACTTTCTACCAAAATAGATAATCTGTAAGTGGAGTTTGTTCCAAATGGATTCTGGAGTCAAGCGTTTTAAATCTTTTTCAGTTTGTTCTACGTTTTTACCTGAACTCAATCCCCAGCGATACGCAAGTCGATGTATGTGCGTGTCGACTGGGAAGGCAGGTACACCAAACGCCTGAGACATAACTACGGAGGCAGTCTTGTGGCCAACAGCGGGCATTGCCTCCAAATCCTTAAACGATGCTGGGACATGGCCATCATGAAGTTCAATAATCATCTTACTTAATCCATAAATGCCTTTGGATTTCATAGGCGACAAACCACATGGTTTAATAATTTCTCGAATTTCTTCAACCGACATTTTTACCATGTCATACGGGTTATCAGCGCGTTCAAACAACAAAGGAGTGATCTGATTGACACGTTCATCTGTACATTGTGCCGAAAGCAAGACAGCGATTAGGAGGGTATATGCGTCTTTATGATGTAGAGGGATAGGTGGATTCGGAAAATGTTGATCCAAAATCGAAATTATTTGCTCAACTTTTTGTGCTTTTGTCATATCCTTTCGTTAGAAATAATTAATTTACCGATTATCCGTTTCAAAAGTATCCAATTGAGAAATATGAAGCCTTACCTTTTCTGTTTATTGTCGATTATTACGACACAATCTTTCGGTCAATCAAGAAATTTAAGAACAGAACTAGGCATGGCATATGGCAGTTATCACCACAGCAGTTCTTTAAGTTGTAACGTTGGCTACATCAACAGTGTTATGGGACAAGAAGTGGATTTTTCTGACTTTGATGAGGCCAAATGGTATAGCGCAGCCAGACTTATAAGAAATTATGAAGTGACTGGCGCCAAACGCGTTTTTCAATCAAAAAACTTACGCCGTGAATTGTACTTAGGTACCAGACTGGCGGGACAGTTTCAACACCGGACCTTATTTATTGGCACGAAAGAAACACTCGAGGAGGAAATGGTTTTGGATCAGAAAACCGGAAGAGTTCGCAAGTCTTATTCATTTGAAACAACGGCACTATCAGAACTTAACGATTACCTGAATGTGAGTCCATACGGTTCCTTTAGATTTTTGTTAAATGATTTTTTCTCTGTTCAAACTGCCGTGTCGAGTGGGTTTTTAATTCCGATACGTACTGGATTACAAGAGACCTCGTATCAAGGTGAGCTTACTCGCGAGGAAGAAAATGAAGTAATTTTATCAGAGTACCGACGGTATAAAGGTGATTTGGAATTTGAATGGCATAAAGCCGCTTTTAAACCAAGAATGCGTTTTGAAGCCAGCGTTCTTTTAGAGTTCAAACCCTTAAGCAAAAAACCATATTATCTCAGTGTAGGCAGCTTAATTGGTCGCCAAATGAATTTCACAGGAAGTCATGACTTCAACTATAAAGGTTTTAGAATTGGCTTACAATCACAGTTTTAAAGCGAAACGTCTAAGCCAATGGTTTTAAATGTTTTTTTCGTAAAAGGCAAACCAACGCAATCCTGTAATTGAGTGAGCAAACCTGAGTTTGATTCAACTTTGGTTATCATTCCCTTTACTACCTTACATTGTATCTGAATGTCGTCGCCTAGTTGTACGGCCACCTCAAATTTGGGGGAATAACCGAAATTCCAATCCCATTGACTGTACTTAGCTTCAATCAAAGCATCTATCTCTTTTAAGTCTTCAGGCGTAAAGCGATAGGGCGCAGCGTTATAATAACTCGACATGAACGAGAACATGTCTTGGTTAAACCGTTCGAAGCTTAAAGGTGCCTCAAGAAAGGTCTTGATGTTACGTACAGTACTTCTTACTGATTTTACCGCGTGCGTTTCAAAGTGTAGGTGTGCTTTAGGAGCAATCGATTGTTTGAGAGAGCTTAAGTCTGCATCATACAACAAGGTGCCGTGATGAATAACACGCTTTGCTTTGTTATACACGTGTTCGGCATTGCCGGAAATCTTAAACCCATCTACCAATAAATCATTCCTTCCACTGTATTCAGAAGGTATGCCTAGACCATGTAAGAATTCATTTACAGGAGTCAAGTGTTTCTTAAAGTCAATTAATTTGGTGGAATCTTCTCCGTTTTTAATAAAACAAAAGTTCAAGTTCCCGGGTCCATGAAACACTGTCCCGCCACCACTTAATCTTCTTATTATTTGGATATCATTGGACTCGCAAAAGTCAATCTGACATTCGTCAAAGGCATTTTGATGTTTGCCAATAACCACAGAAGGATTGTTGACATAAAGAAATACCACGTTTTCTTTAAAGTTGTGAAGCAGGTATTCTTCTGCCGCTAAATTGAAAAACGGATTATCGTCCTGATGGTCAATGATGATAAACGAATTCAAGTCACTCATTTAGGTATTTCTTGCGTTCAAATCATTGGCAAGTGCTTCCAAAGCAGTGGTGTCGTAGTGCTTTTTTATGTGAGCCAAATGCATATTTGCTTTTTCAAAATAATGCTGCATTTTTTCTTTGGCATATGTGTCAACGGACAATGACTTAAACAATACCGTTACTGCTTCAATCTTTTCATTTGATTCAGTCGTTTGACTATACCAATGTTGCAGCTCTTTTAACTGACTGGATGAACATCTTTTTTTTGCTTCGATCCAAAGAAGTGTTTTCTTATTTTCAAGTATGTCACCACCAATTCGTTTGCCAAAGCTCGCTTGATCGCCAAAGGTGTCGAGATAATCATCCATGACTTGAAATGCCAATCCGATGTTTAATCCGTAATCGTATACATCTTGTTCAAGAGCTGGGTCGATACCTGCTAATATGCTTCCAGCCTGTAAGCTAAATGCCAATAGCACCGAAGTCTTCCCTTCAATCATATGCAGATAGTCAGCTTCAGAAACGTCGGTGAGCTTCTCGAAATTCATGTCGTATTGTTGTCCAACGCAAACAGATTCGGCCATGTCACCAAAGGCTCTGATAATGGATGATTTTGACTCGGCGTCAGTATCTAATTCATTCAACAATTGATACGCTTTCACCAACATCAAATCACCACTCAGTATGGCGATGCTAGAATCCCATTTCACATGGACCGTTGGTTCTCCTCTTCGCACGTTGGCATTGTCCATGATGTCGTCGTGCATCAAGGTAAAATTGTGAAACACTTCCACTGCATGTGCCAGTTTCATGGCTCTTTGAATGTCAGGATCTACCAATTGGTAACCTAACAAAGCCAATAATGGGCGAACGCGTTTCCCACCCAAACTAAGAATATAATTGGCTGGATCGTATAGTTCAGCAGGCTTTCCTTTAAAAGTATGCTCACCTGCAAAATGGATGTACTGTTTTAAGACAGATTGGTAAGTTGTCATTCGTGTATCAGTGAAAAGTCAGCTGTTCGTTTGTTCATATTCGTTTTCTTGATGCGAATTTTCACTTCATCACCAAAGGTATATCGTCGACCTGTTCGTCTTCCAACAACACTCAAGTCTTTTTCATAAAACTCATAGAAATCACCTTTCATGTCACTAATGCGGACCATGCCTTCGCAATGGTTGTCTTTTAACTCGACGAAGATTCCCCATTCTGTTACCCCAGAAATAATACCGGTGAAAACGTCTCCTATAAAATCTGACAAGAATTCAATTTGTTTGTATTTCGTTGAAGCGCGTTCGGCCTGAGTTGCTTTTTGCTCCATTTGAGAACTGTGCTTGCACGCTTTCTCGATGGCTTCGGCGTCTGGACCATTCTTTTTATTAAGATAGTCAAACAACAAACGGTGAACGATAAGATCAGGATATCGACGAATCGGGCTAGTAAAGTGCGTGTAGTAGTCGAAATTCAATCCAAAGTGGTATGTATCCTTAGTGGTGTATACCGCTTTCTCCATACTCCGAATAGCAAGTGGATGAAGGATGTTGGCTTCTACTTTTCCTTCCGATCGTTCTACCATGCTATTGATAGTGGCACTAATCGTTTCGTGACTTTTCGTGTCAATTAGGTAACCGAACTTTTTAGCTGTCTGAATGAAGAACGCCATTTTCTCAACGTTCGGTGATTCGTGGACTCGGTAAGGTAAGGTCTTTTTGATTTTGGTGTATACGTGTTTTGCTACTGTTTTATTGGCTAATAACATGTAGTCCTCAATCATTTTATGCGCCTCTTTCCGCTCTTTTTTGATGACTTCCAAAGGCTTACCATTTTCATCAAGTGTAAATCTATATTCATCACTTTCAAACGAAATGGCACCACTTTTAAAACGTTGACTGCGTAGCTTAAGCGCCAACGCATTCAATTGTTGTATTTCTTTTTTGTATTCATTTGAGTTGCCTTCTATTACTTCTTGGGCTTCCTCATAGCTGAATCGACGGTCGGAATGTATGACGGTTTTACCCACCCAGTAATTGACCATATCGGCGTTTTTATCCAATTCGAAAATCACGGCAAATGCCAATCGATCAACATTTGGTTTTAACGAACACAAATGGTTTGAGATGCGTTCTGGTAACATAGGAATGGTTCGGTCAACCAAATAAACGGAAGTTGCACGGTCGTATGCTTCGTCGTCAAGCGCTGAATTCGGTCTCACAAAATGACTTACGTCGGCAATGTGGACGCCAATTTCGAAGTTTCCATTATCAAGTACTTTGTAAGAAATCGCATCATCAAAATCCTTAGCATCCACTGGGTCGATGGTAAAGGTTAAGGTTTTACGGAAATCTTTTCTTTTGCTTATTTCTTCTTTCGAGATGGTATCTGGGAAAGCCTCGGCATCAGCCAAAACGTTAGGTTCAAAATCAACTTTAAAACCAAATTCAGCTACGATGGCGTGCATTTCTGTATCGTGCTCTCCAGCTTTTCCGAGAATAGACGTAACCAATCCATATGGGTTTGGTTTACCAATAGGCCAATCCAACAATTCTACAACCACCTTGTCGCCGTCTTTTGCTTTGTTCATGTTTTCAGGTGTAACAAAGAAATCGACGTGTATTCGGCTATTGTCGGGGATAACAAAGGCGAATTTCTTCATACGTTGGACAGTGCCTACAAACTCTGTACGGGCGCGTTCAACGACTTCTATTATCTTTCCTTCTAAGCGGCTTCCTTTTTTCTGTCTAATGAGTTCGACGGTAACGATATCACCGTTTAAAGCCATGCCAGATAAAGACTTGCTGACGTACACATCTTCTTCCAGTTCGTCAACCAACACAAAGGCCGCGCCTCTTTGGGTAAACTCTACCTTGCCAGTAAATAGGCTAAAGTCTGGGACATAGCGATATCGTCCACGGTCAACCGCTTCGATAATTTCTTCTTTCTCCATTACTTGGAGAATCTTAATGACATCTTCTTTTTGTTCTTGAGAATTAATCCCAAGTTGATGTGTTATTTGTTTGTAATTGAATGATTTTCTGGGGTTTAAGCGAAAAAATTCAAGTAGTTGTCTGTATTTACCAGGGAGTTTTTTTGGCCCTGATTTATTTATTTTTTTCTTCTTTTTCAAATCGATGCAAAGTTAAGTGAAATTCAGAGGTGAATCTGAACTCGTGAATGGTTATGGTTAGGTTTAATGATAAGGTAATGTTGAGAGCGCTAGAATATTATGTTGCGCTAAAGTCGATTAGTATTTCTAGTGTTAAAATTCGACTAGAACTATGACTATCTATAATACAAAGGTAAGCGGTTTTTGTTCACTGTCCGTAGTCTCAGACTACGGACAGTATAAATTTCTATTTTAAAAACAATACCTCCAGTAATCCAGCTTTACCTATATAGTTTCTCGCACTGCTGTATAAATAATCTTCCGGCCTCTCTACGATACCAGCTTTAACAGGGTTTAAGTGTAAATAGTTTAACCGCTGACCCATCATGACGTTTGTGGAAAGTTCTACAGGATGATTGTCTTGCCTCCAAAATTGAAGATTTTCATTACGGGAGTTATGCGTACCTGCATCTTTAAATTTTTCCATCATCCATACCCTTCTACTTTCACGGGGATTGTTTTGGACGGCACGTAAAATCTGGACAGAAGTATGTTTTTTAAAGTCTCTTAGAATATTGCTCAGTTTTGTGCCTTGCTGAGCTGAAATGATAAAGTGAACATGATTACTCATAATAACCCAAGCATACAGTAATAAACCTTTATTTTTTTGGCAATAGCGTAGGCTATCAACAACAATGTCTCGATAGTGTTGGCGAGAAAATACATCAATCCACATCACAACAGCAAAAGTTATAAAGTGAATTTCATTCTGATTTCTAATCTTGTACCCACCGATGCCCATAACACAAAGAAGGTATAATATTTCCTCAAATGAGGTAATTATTAACCGTACGTTGATTATGAGACACTGTCCGTAGTCTCAGACTACGGACAGTGTCTGAAACTTTATTTACTACGCTTCCAACAACCGCTTCGTATACTCCTGTTCCGGATTTGATACTAGTGATTCAGTATCCTTCAATTCAACTACTTTCCCTTCTTGCATCACCACAATCCGGTCGCAGATGTAACTTACAACGTTAAGGTCATGAGAGATAAAAAGGTAAGTGAGTTGTCGATTGACTTTAAGTTGGTTAAACAGATTGAGTATCTGCGCTTGAACAGAAATGTCTAAGGCCGAAACGGATTCGTCACAGATAATCAAATCAGGTTCAACAGCCAATGCCCTGGCGATACTGATACGTTGCCGTTGTCCGCCAGAAAACTCATGCGGGTATTTACCGAAGTCTGAAGCCTGTAATCCGACTTCAATTAGTAAGTCTTCTACCTTCTTTCTTATTTCTGCTTTCCCTTGCACTAATTTATGAACGATAATCGGTTCTGCAATAATGTCGCCCGCCAGCATCGCTGGATTCAACGAGGCATAAGGGTCTTGGAAAATCATCTGTACTTTTTTAGCAAAAGCTTTTCGATCACGATTGGCGGGTTTGCCTTGGAAAAGGAGTGAACCACTGTCAGCATCTAACAACTGAATAATGATTTTAGACAAGGTCGATTTACCACAACCTGACTCGCCAATTAGGCCCAAAGTTTCTCCTTTGTAAATATCAAAACTGACGTCAGAAAGTGCTTGTACTTTGCCATCTCCTTTGCCAAATGACTTAGAAATCTGTTGTACTTGTATGTATGGGTCAGTGGAAACAGCTTGAAATGTAAACCGTTGTTCTTCAAATGGTTTTATATGAAACTCACCGTCTTTATAATCAGCTAGTTCGTAAATCGTCGGCAAAACGGTTGATTTATTTTCGAACTTAGGCTGGCACTGAAGCAAGCTTTGGGTATAAATACTTTTAGGTGCTTCGACGACCTGTTTTGTGGTTCCCGTCTCAATGATTTTTCCTTTATACATCACAATGACTTCATCGGTAAAGTCCTTGATTAACTGCAAATCATGCGAGATTAAAACCAAGCCCGTATTTCGCTTTTTACAGCTCTCTACCATGTGTTTGGTTAAAGCTTTTTGCAATACACTGTCCAATGCAGTCGTTGGTTCATCAGCAATTAAAACGCTAGGGTCGTTTGCCAAAGCCATGGCAATCATCACTCGCTGTCTTTGTCCACCCGACAATTGATGCGGATATCGATCAAACAACTGCTTAGCATGGGGCAGTTTCATTTCTTCAAACAAATCAATGGTCTTTGTTTTCGCTTCCACGTTTGATACATTCTGGTGTCTTAGAATGGCTTCAACTACCTGTTTCCCGACTGTAAACAAGGGGTGTAAAGCAGTCATTGGCTCTTGAAAGATGTAAGATATTTCTTTCCCTCTAATGTCCAGCAGTGTTTCCTCGTTACAAGTATTCAACTGAATGGTTTCGTCATTTGAACGTTGAAATGACATGGATTCTGATTGAATTATGGCATTGTCAATTAGTCGAGTTAAACTAAGTAAACTCACACTTTTGCCCGATCCCGATTCTCCAACAATGCCAATGATTTGGCCAGTTTTAAGAGATAAATTGAAATCGTGAACAACCTGAACTTGGCCGTCATTCGACGGAAAAGAAATAGAAAGGTTTTGTATGTTCAGGAGTTGCGACACTATCGGATGCGATCAAGTGAACGCACCAACTTTTCATCTTTTTGAATCCGCTTGTAGGATAGAAGTCCAAATACGAACATCGCTACTGGAATTAGGGCTCCAGCCAACAACGATTTTTTAGTATCGATGGCAGTATATGCATTGCCAAAACTTAAGAGGTACATAGAAACGAGAACGATTATGGACATAACCAAAATAGCAAATACCAACCTAAGTTGTAAAGGGCGTTTTTTATATAAAAATATGGTGACGAAAGCAAGTAAACCCACTACACTTAAAAAGTAAATCAAGGATTGGTTAGCACCAATTTTACCTTCAAGTGTTTGGGTTGAATTGTAGTCTACTGTGATAGTAGTCATCTCATATTCAGTAACTTCACCAGTAGCTTCGTTTGTGTCAACAGGTTTTCCGGTTTCCTCGTAAAAAGGTATGTCACTGAAAATCAGTACAGAACTTATGACCACTATGGCTAATAAATACAGGCTTTGCAAACGTTGAATCATATGGACAAAATTAAGGCATTATCAATACCTTTGCACCCTCAAATTAGAAGAATGAAGACCGCTTATATTATTGATGCAGTACGAACGCCAGTTGGTAAATTTGGAGGAAGTTTAGCGAGTGTAAGGCCAGATGATTTGGCTGCGCATGTGATAAAAGCCATCATTGAACGCAATCCTTCTGTGGATTTTGCACAGGTTGAAGACGTAATTATGGGAGCGGCAAATCAAGCTGGCGAGGACAATAGAGATGTGGCCCGAATGGCTGTGTTGCTAGCAGGTCTTCCAATCACAGTTCCTGGAATCACGGTGAACCGACTATGTGCAAGTGGTTTACAAGCAATCGGTGATGCGGCAAAAGGATTGATGGTGGGCTACGGAGATTTGTATTTAGCAGGAGGGGTTGAAAGCATGACCCGATCTCCATTTGTAATGGCTAAAGCCGAGTCAGCGTATTCAAGAACACCAGAAATATATGATACGTCAATTGGATGGCGGTTTACGAATCCTAATCTTGCCAAAGAATACCATCCATTTGCCATGGGAGAAACAGCTGAGAATGTTGCCGAGAAGTGGAAAATTAGTCGCGAGGCTCAAGATGAGTTTGCGTATAACACGCAGGTTAAATATGACGCTGCGCATAAAGCCGGTAAGTTCTCAAACGAACTGACAGCTGTATCCATTCCTCAACGAAAGAAAGATCCTATCATTTTCGATAAAGACGAACACCCAAGGCTTAGTCCATTAGATAAACTGGCTTCATTGAAACCTGCCTTTAGGTCAGGTGGCACTGTTACCGCTGGCAACTCATCTGGAATCAATGATGGTTCAGCGATGTTGTTAATGGCCTCAGAAGAAGCGGTTAAGAACATGAATTTGAAACCAATTGCCCGTGTTGTTTCAATGGCGGCAACTGGCGTTCATCCAGACATTATGGGAATCGGTCCAGTATCGGCAACGCAAAAAGCTTTGAAACGCGCTGGTTTAAGTATGAGTGACATTGGCTTGATAGAATTGAACGAAGCCTTCGCTGCACAAGCAATTGCATGTGCAAATGAACTTGATCTTGATATGGACATTGTGAATGTAAACGGTGGTTCTATTGCTATCGGTCACCCGCTGGGTGCAAGTGGTGCTCGTATCGCAACAACCTTATTACATGAAATGCAAAAACGTGATGTTCGATACGGATTGGCAACCATGTGTGTAGGTGTTGGTCAAGGAAAAGCAGTCATATTCGAAAAGCTTTAGGAATTGACGCGCTTCGCACTTGAGTTACAATACGACGGAAGCCATTACCACGGATGGCAATGTCAAAAAAACGTGATTACGGTGCAGGAAGTCCTACAAGATTGTTTATCGAAGATTTTAAGAGATACGATTGCGGTAGTTGGCTGTGGACGAACGGATACGGGAGTACATGCAAGCCATTATGCGGCTCATTTCCAATATGAGAATGAGATTTCAGATGATTTTTTGTTCCGATTGAATAACCTATTGCCTAAAGACATAGCAGTACACACGGTGCATCAAGTGCCTGATAACTTTAATGCAAGGTTTGACGCTATCTCTAGATCATATCGATATCAAATATCTACGATTAAAAATCCTTTTGACCGTCATTTTAGTTATGTTTTTTATCGACCGTTAGACGTTGATTTAATGAATCAAGCTGCAGAAATACTTAAAAAACATACCGAGTTCGGGGCTTTTTGCAAGAGTCATACGCAGAATAAAACCAACATATGCGATGTAACCGAAGCAAAATGGACGGTGTCTGGACCCCATGTAACGTTTAACATTACCGCAAATCGATTTTTGCGTAACATGGTGAGAGCGATTGTCGGAACATTAATCGAAGTTGGTGAAAACAAAATCGACCTTAATGAGTTTGAAAAGATAATCGAATCTCAAAATCGACAGCGTGCAGGATATTCAGTACCAGCCAACGGCTTGTTTCTCGAAAATGTATTGTATAATCGAACCGACTGGAAACTGATTGACAAAAAGTGAGTGTGCAGGAAACCAAAAAAGATAAAACAGGCAACGCCTTTGATTTAAAGTTGTTACGTCGGATTGTATTGCTTGCGAAGCCTTACAAAAAGTATGGTTTGACGGCAATCTTTACCACAATCGCTCTGGCGATACTCATGCCGCTTCAACCTGTTTTAATTCGACTTTCACTTGATAACTATATAGCGAATGGAGATCTGGAAGGGTTGACACGAATGTTGATCTTACTGGTGAGTTTGTTGATTCTTCAGACGTTAATCATGTTCGTCAATACGTATTTAACCAATTGGCTTGGACAAGAAGTAATAAGTGCTTTGCGTGTTCGTGTCTTCAAGCATTTGACAAGTTTAAAAGTTAAGTTTTACGACAAAACACCAATAGGTACCATGGTGACGCGAAGTGTTTCAGACATTGAAACAGTCGCTAATATTTTCTCACAAGGCATCATTACGATTTCAGGAGATTTCTTGACATTATTCGTCATTACCTTTTTAATGTTTTACACCGATTGGAAGCTGACCCTTATTTGTCTGGCGGTCTTGCCTTTATTGGTGTATGCCTCAAATCAATTCCGAAAAGGAGTTAAAAATGCCTTCCAACAAGTAAGGACGCAGATATCAAGATTGAATTCGTTTGTACAGGAACACATCACTGGTATGAGTGTTGTACAAATATTTAATCGAGAAAGCGCTGAATTAGGGAAGTTTAAGGAAATAAATAGGTTGCACTTAGAGGCCAATAAGAAATCAATCTTCCATTACGCCATCTTTTTTCCGATTGTTGAAATTATCACAGCAACTTCAATAGGCTTGATGGTATGGTACGGATCGCGAAACGCGTTAAACGGCAGTATTACGCCAGGTGTTATGGTGTCGTTCATTTTATACCTTAATATGTTTTTCCGACCAATACGCTTAATCGCCGACAGGTTTAATACCATGCAAATGGGCATGGTGGCGTCTGAAAGGATTTTTGCATTGATAGATGACGAAACGTATATCGAATCAAATGGGCATCACCAAGCAGAAATCGTTGGAGATGTAAAATTTCAGCATGTGGGATTTGGTTATAACCCTGAAGAACAAATTATTCATGATTTGTCATTCCACGTCGAACCAGGAAAGACACTTGCCATAGTCGGTGCTACAGGTTCTGGGAAGTCAACGCTTGTCAATCTATTAACTAGGTTTTATGACCATCAATCTGGCGTTATTAGCGTTGATGATATAGAGATTGAGAAGTGGGATTTGCAGTCTTTACGCAGTCAAATTGCCTTTGTACTCCAAGATGTTTTTCTATTCTCTGGAACGGTAGAGGAGAATATTAGGTTGGTAGAGGACAGAATTTCGTATGATGACATGTTGGCCGCGGCGAAGCAAATTGGGGCACATAAATTTATTAAGAAAATGGAAGGTCAGTACGACTACAACGTAATGGAACGGGGTAGCTCGTTGTCGGTTGGTCAACGCCAATTGATTTCATTTGCCCGCGCATTGGCCTTCAATCCTAAAATATTAATTCTCGATGAAGCTACTTCGTCGGTCGACTCTGAAACCGAAGCCATCATCCAAGAAGCCATTTCCAAATTAATGCACGGTAGAACATCAATCGTTATTGCACACCGTCTTAGCACGATACGAACTGCCGACACCATATTGGTCTTGGAAGACGGGAAAGTGCTTGAAAGAGGCTCTCACGACGATTTAGTAAGGCGTGAAGGGGCCTACCATAAACTCTTAATGAGTCAGCAGTTTGTCGAATTGTAATTACTTGTATTTCAGAGACTAAACCTTAAAAATCACTAATACTAGTGATGTATAAGTCAATGTTTTTGTCGTGGTTTGCTCTTGATGTTTTCAAGATGAATTACGCACTTAATTCAAATGGGTTTTTGAATGAAACGTGTAAGAAAAACCAATGATTGACATACATGGATAAAAGAAGAAAGGCACTGCATTTTGGTATATGTACCTCACATAAAGACGATACGTCGTTTAATGGAGAAAAAGATGCGGACTATTTTCATCTATTCTCGAAACAAAAAGGGTATGACTCGAATTTGGTGTTGAGTTCGAAAACTAAGATATGTGCGAAACACATTAAAGAAGAGGTCTTTAAACTTAAATCAAAAAACACAACTGCAACGACTTATTTCATAAGCATATCTGGGTTTTCATACGTTGAGAAATCTTTCTTTGGTTTTCTTTCATCCAGGCAAGCAAATAAAGCGGTCATGTTGTCTGACGTAGAAATGTTTACACGAAAAGACCTGCTTGAGTGTTTATCACTCTTTGATAAAGATGACAAAGTATTTTTTCTCATTAGTGACTGCGAGACAAAAAGTAAAAAACCAATTGTTAAGCCCATTTTTGAAGGCTTCGATAAAAACCATGTTAAAGTAAAGGCCGCAGTATTGTCCTTAGGTTTAAATCAACGCGCAATGAAACACCTCAATGTGAGTTCATGTGCAGTTGACTTTGAGTATGCGATGAAATCTGCGAAAACCTTTCAAGAATTAATGAATAATCTAAATGACTTGAACGAAGCAAACATTTCGTTTGTCAATTCAAGCTTGGGGTGTTATAACACTCATAAAAATAGTGAATTGGTATTGTAGGGTATCTGGTTGAAAAGATTATCCTGCAAAATCGGTGCTGCAAAGTGTTGTATATAATATATTGCAGTTTTAAAAGTAAGGTTTAAAAGGTTGCTGTGTTGGTTTTGAATAAGTTCATAAAACATGTAGGTTTATGTGTCATTTTGGTGAAAATGATTGGGTGTTCCCCTAAGGTGAACACTGAGACTGAAGCACAACTTGTTCAATTAGATTCTCTAAATAAAAAAGCCCGTGAATACCTAAAAATTGATTTAGATACTGCTGAAATGATAAGCAGAACCGTGTTTAATCAAGCGGTGAACGACAGTGATTTTGTAAACGAAGCCTCAGCTTCTTTAATATTAGGTAGATATTATTACGAAAAAGGTATTTGTGATAGTTCGATTTGGATGTTCAGAAATGCGCTTCACATTGGGCAGGAATTGGGTGATAGTCTGTTAATAGGTAAAGGATTAACGAATATTGCCACTTCCTATATGTGCACTGGTGATTTTCGCACCTCGTTGATCTATAGCGATAGCGCTTACAAAGTGTTTAGTCCACACTTTAAATTCGAGTACATGGCAAAAGCTGCGAGTAATGCTGCGATTAGCCATATCCAGATGGACCAATACGAAGAGGCAAAACCGTGGTTTCAAAAAGCCATCTTACATGGTCAGAGATCGGAGAACACAAGCTTCTTGGTCAACTTATACAATAATTACGGGTTGTTTAACCGTGATTTTGGTTCAAAGGACACTGGAAGATATTATTTAAACAAAGCGATTGAATTGGCAAGACGAGAGAATTATCACGTCTCTTTAGGAACCATCTACCTCAATTATGGTCAAGATTTACAAAAGGAGAATCCGGCGTTATCCAAAGCATATCTGGACTCTGCATATATCATATCTAAACAATACAAGTTGCACGATTTGGAAGAAATCGTTTTAGGAGCAAAAGCCATCAGTTTGAGGGATATGGGAATGCCAGTGGACGTGGTAGGTGACGCTTATGAAGCTTATGTTAAGAAGGTTAAGGACAACGAGGAGTTAGGTAATTCACAATCTTTTGCGGAATTCGGAGTGAAATATAACATCGCCGAAAAAGAATCAGAGAACCTAAGGTTAATAAACAATATTCAAAAGAAGGAACACAAACAGCGACTGATTGTAATCGTCGCCTTGTTACTACTTTTGACTAGCATATTTATTATACGGAGCCTTTATATGAGGCACAGGTTGGCAGTGCTGGATAAACAAATCTACCAGCAAAAAATTGATGCCTTATTGAAGTCACAAGAAATTCAAAACATTGATACAATGCTTGAAGTGCAGGCAGATGAGAGAACGAGAATTGCTGCTGAATTGCACGATAGATTGGGCAGTATATTGAGTGCTGTAAAGTTGAATTTTAGTTCGATGGAAGAACATTTTGGCGATCAACAAGAATCTGCCAAAGTGAGGTTTAATGTGGTTAAAACGTTGATTGATGACGCCACTTCGGAAGTACGAAAAATCTCCCATGACATGGCCTCTGGTGTGCTGGCTAAATTTGGATTGTTACACGCTGTTGATCATTTGAAACAAGCGTTAGAAGCAAGTGGTAAGATAAAAATCAATCTCTATGTACATGGCATGGATGAGCGATTGTCAGGTACCCAAGAAATGATTCTGTATCGCATATTGCAAGAGTTAATAAGCAATGCGTTAAAGCATGGAATTGCGGACGATATCGATGTTCATTTTATAAAAGAAAACGGGAAAGTGACTTTGATTGTTGAGGATAATGGAACTGGATTTGACGAAAAAGAAATTCAAAAATCTACGGGCCTTGGTTTACCGAATATTCGAAAAAGAATTGAATCAGCTGGAGGGAAGTTTAATATTGATAGTAATCACAAATCTGGCACTACGGTGATACTTGAATTACCTATAATTGCTTAATGTTTTATAGCCGTGACGAAACTGAATAAAAAAATAATCATAGTAGACGATCATCAAATTGTTTTGGATGGTTTGATGCTTTTATTGTCCAAAATTGAAAACGTGGATGTGTTACAAGGGTTTACTAATCCTAAAGAAGCGTTAACGTTTTTAGAGTATAATACCGTCGATATTGTCATTACCGACCTTTCGATGCCTGAAATGTCAGGCTTGATACTGACGGAGAGAATAAAGGCGGGTAACAAAAACACCAAAGTGATTGCTTTAACGATGCACAATGACGTTAAGTCTATCAAAAGCATGGTGCAATTAGGAGCTGACGGATACATATTAAAAAATACAGATTTCGATGTACTTCAATCTGCCTTAGAAACCGTTATCAGTGGTCAGCAGTATTTTGGTACGGAAATCTTAGAAGCAATTGTTAATGATTTTAAGCCAAGCGTAGAGCTTGATGGTAAGAAGATCAATTTGTCGAGACGAGAACTGGGCATACTCGAACTAATTGCTAAAGGAATGACGACAGATTCAATTGCCGAACAGTTGTTTATTTCAAAACACACAGTGAATTCACACAGGAGAAACCTAAATGTGAAACTTGGTGTTAGTCGACCAGCGGAGCTTATTTCGAAAGCCAAAAGCTTAGGCCTTATTTAATTTAAGAGCTTTTATTCACATATTACGTTGACCTGAACGTAAGTCGTATTTTTGCCGCTGAAACATCCTAGATATGAAGACAGTTGTTAGCGGGGTTCGGCCAACCGGAAAATTACACTCTAGGTAATTATTTTGGAGCAGTGAAAAATTTTCTTCACATGCAAGATGCCAACAATGCTTTTTTCTTTCATTGCAGACATCCACTCATTAACTACGCATCCTATTCCTGAGGACTTACACAGCAATGTGCATCAAGTCTTGGCTGAATATTTAGCGATGGGACTTGACCCTGATAAGTGTACGTTATTCGTTCAAAGCGATGTTCCTCAGATTTCTGAATTGTATACGTACATGAACATGAACGCATACTTAGGAGAGCTTGAACGGTCTGCATCCTTTAAGGATAAAGTCAAAACACAACGATCCAATGTAAATGCAGGATTATCTGACCTATCCCGTTTTAATGGCAGTAGATATCCTCATCCACAAAGCGGACTTATGTACCGGTGGGTAAAGACCAAGAACAGCATTTAGAAATGACACGTGATTTTGCTAAACGCTTTAATCACATGTATGGTGTTCACTGCTTTCCTAAGGAACCAGAAGCTTACAGTCAAACCGGGAAATTGGTGAAAGTGCCTGGTCTTACGAACAACGGTAAAATGAGTAAAAGTGGGGGCCAGAAGGGGATGCCGTATCTTCTTTGATGACGACGAAAAAGTAACCCAAAAGAAAATTATGCGTGCAGTCACGGATTCAGGTCCTACAGAAATGAATCAGGTGAAACCAGATGCTATTCAAAACTTGTTCGACATTATGGCACTTGTCTCTGACCAAAGTCCACTGTGGAACACTTTTGACACCCTTTATAACAACTGTGAGATTCGCTACGGTGATTTCAAAAAACAACTGGCAAGTGATGTAAGAGATTTCATTGCTCCAATTAGAGAAAAGATCCTCAAGACCTTAAAGCCGATAAAGACCTACCTAGGTTCACGTGGCTAAAGCAGGTGCCGAGAAAGCACAAGCTAGCGCTGAAGCTACATTAAAAGAAGTACGTGAAATTATTGGTTTTAGAAGGTTTTATTAAATAGATTTGAACGGAATAACAAAGTCACATTAAAGTCAACGGAGAAGAAAAATGCACATTGCGATAGCGGGAAACATCGGAGCGGGAAAGTCGACTCTAACTAATTTACTTGCAAAACATTACAATTGGGAACCTCATTTTGAGTCATTAGACAACAATCCATATATCTCAGATTTTTATGAGGATATGCAACGGTGGTCATTCAACTTGCAGGTCTTCTTTCTTAAATACCCGGTTTCAATGGTGTGCAAAACATCCGTTCGAGAGGAGAAACCGTAATCCAAGATAGAACCATCTATGAAGATGCATACATCTTTGCTCCAAACCTACATGCAATGGGGCTAATGAGTACCAGAGATTTTGATACGTACCAGGCTTTGTTTTCGAGTATTAAGTCAATGCTTGAGCCACCAGATTTAATGATTTACTTAAGAGCAAGTATATCCGCCTTGGTGAATAGAATTCAAAAACGGGGTCGGGAATATGAAGACTCTATTCGTTTAGATTACCTAAAGAGACTTAATGAACGGTATGAGGCTTGGATTTCTACCTATACTGATGGAAAGCTGTTGATCATCGATGTTGATGATTTAGAGTTTGAAACAAGCCAGGAAGACCTTGGTAAAATCATCAGCAAAATCGACGCTGAAGTGCATGGGTTGTTCTAGTAGGCACTAGGAACTAGGCATTAGGATTTAGGGAGAAAGAATATAGAACATAGTTTTTTCGATGCGTTCTGAATGACGCTGATTGAAAAGTTGAAGTTGAAGTCTAAGTTGAAGTTGAACCAAATCAAACGAACAACCTAACTACCCAATCCATAATTGTACATGTTGAGATTTTTCGATGCGTTCTGAATTACCTATTGCTTATTCAGACATTCAGACATTTGGTAGGCACTAGGAACTAGGCATTAGGATTTAGGGAGAAAGATTATAGAACATAGATTCTTCGCTGCACTCTGAATTACCTATTACTTATTCAGACAATCAGACAATCAGACATTCAGACAGTCCAACAGTCCGACCTTTATCCAATAATTCTATAATTCAATCATTCTAAGCACCGTATAAGCTGCTTCTTCGCCTTTATTGCCGTATTTTCCACCAGCGCGATCGAGTGCTTGTTGTTGTGTGTCAGGGGTAAGTACACCAAAAATGACTGGTTTGTCGTATTTAAGATTTACGTCGCTGATTCCTGTGGCTACTGCTTGGCAAATAAAATCGAAGTGCCTTGTTTCACCTTGAATAATGCAACCTAACGCGATTACGCCATCAATTTCATCGCGTTGAGCTAGTTTTTGACTCGCTAATATCAACTCAAAACTACCTGGTACTTGGATAACGCTAATTTGGCTTTCAGGAATACCTGCTTGTTTTAAAAGTGTTTTAGCTCCATCAAGTAGGGCAAAAGTCACTTCTTCATTCCATTCCGCAACGGCTATACCGATGCGCGCATTTGGAAGCTGGGGAAGTTTTCCTGAAAAGCTTGAAAGGTTCTTGTCTTTAGAAGACATGTATAAAATCTTACTTTAAACCCGCTTTAGCACGCGCAATCTCTTTGTCGATATTCGCTGCATATTGGGTCTTTGTGTAATCCTTTTTCACTGCTTCATAGGACTTAAGAGCACCTTCATAATCCTCCAACTGCATTTGAGCTTTAGCGGCTTTCATGTAGCAATAAGGTGTGGTGAACGTGTTGTCACGCATTTTTGCAGCTTTCAAATAAGCCTTTACGCCATCTTCTAAATTATCTAACTCAACATGACAATCACCCTCTAAACACTTGGCTAAAGGAGCAACCATTTCGTCTTCAAATGAAACCGAACCAAGATATTCTAAAGCTTCTTCAAATGAATCTTTGTTCATAAAGGCACGAGCAGCAAGGTATTTAGCTCGCACCCCTGCTGGAGTCTTACCAAATTCCTCAGCAACATCAATTAAACCCAACGCCTCATTTCCGTCACCGTTCAAGGCTAAATTCATAGAATCTTGCTCAAAGTATTTTTCAGCACGGAATAATTCATCATTGGCTGCGGCATTTTTCTTCGGAGTTAATACTGAAGTGTAATACCAAAATCCAGCAGCAATAATCAATAAAGCAATACCGGCGTACATCAAGTTCTTAGAGTTGTCTTCGATATATTGAAGAATAGAAAATGGTTTTTTTTCTACAACTTCTTCGGTATTCTGTTCCTCGTTGTTCATCTATTTAAAATTTTTGCAATTATAGGGGTTAATAATGTAATTTGGTTAATCCTTATTCGACAATAAAAGGATAGTCTTCAACATACACATCTGTATACAATTCATGTACTTCAGGATATGGAGACGCCTCGGCAAACTCAACGCTTGCGTTCACTTCTTGTACAATTTCTTCTTCCATCGCATCTAAGTCCTTTTGACTAGCCCACTTCTTTGAAATTAAAGTCTTACCAACCACTTCAATAGGATCAATTGATTTGTATTTTTCGACTTCAGCTTTGGTTCTATACTTCGCTGGGTCAGACATAGAATGACCTCTATATCGATAGGTCTTAATTTCTAAGAAAGTTGGCCCATCACCTTTACGAGCTCTTTTAGCTGCGTCTAACATCGCCTCATGTACGGCCTCACAACTCATACCATCAATTTGGAAATTTGGCATGTCGTATGCCAAACCAATTTTATGAATATCTAATACATTGGTTGTTCTTTCAACAGAAGTTCCCATTGCATACTCATTGTTTTCAACAACAAATACAACCGGAAGTTTCCATAACATCGCCATGTTAAATGTCTCGTGCAAAGCCCCTTGTCTCACAGCTCCATCACCCATAAAACAAACGGTGACATCTTTAGTCCCATTATACTGATCTGCCATGGCAATACCAGCACCCAAAGGAATTTGGCCACCTACAATACCATGACCACCAAAGAAATTATGCTCCTTACTAAACATGTGCATACTACCGCCTTTGCCTTTCGTACAGCCTGTCACTTTGCCATAAAGTTCGGCCATTACTTCGTTGGCTGAAATGCCACACGCCAAGGCATGACCGTGGTCGCGATACGCCGTTATTAACTTGTCGTTAGACTCTAACGCGGTCATTGTTCCAGCGATTACTGCTTCTTGACCAATGTACAAATGACAGAATCCGCGAATTTTTTGTTGCCCATATAATTGAGCTGATTTCTCTTCAAACCGACGGATGAGCATCATTTGCTTAAACCACTTAGTATAAATCTCTTTAGTAAATTTTACTTTTGCCATAATAATCAGATCGAAAAAAAAACGAACATCAGTTGCGTTTTTCCGGCTGCAAAAATACGATTTCCAATACATACAATGTATATCCAAAAATTGAAGCTCATACAGTTTAAAAATCATGAGAAATCGGAATTTGATTTTTGCAATGGATTGAATTGTTTTTACGGAAAAAACGGCGTAGGTAAAACGAACGTCCTAGACGGATTGCACTACATCTGTAATGGTAAATCTTATTTTGGTAGGACGGATTCCAACAACATTCAGTTCGAAACAGACTTTGCCATAATTGAGGCAGAACTCGAGAGTGATGAGGGACCGACCTCGGTGAGTGTTGGTTTTCAAACCAATGGTAAAAAAGGCTTAAAGAAAAATGGTGCGGTCGTCAAACGCTTGGCTGATTACGTAGGATACCTTCCTGGCGTTATGATTACACCAGGCGATATTTCTATGTTAACAGGTCATAGCGACGAGCGACGGAAATTCATGGATAAGGCCATTGGATTTACAGACAAAACATATTTGTTGGCACTAATCAAACACAATAAATTACTGGAAAGTAGGAATGAACTTTTAAAACAATTCTTCATTCATCAAAACCGCGATTTGCTTGCATTGGAGTCGATTGACGTTCAGCTGATCCCTCTTGTTGACCAAATTCACAAAAGCCGTCAAAAGTTTATCGAAGACATCTTGGAACCGCTTAATGTGGTTTATAATGCTATCGTAAATAAAGAAGAATCGCTGTCATTGACATACGAATCAACGTTAAATGACTTGAATGCAGCTGCCAATTTGAAAATGAGCTTAAATCAAGATCTAATGGCTCAACGCACAACGGTGGGAATTCATAAAGACGACATTGGCGTATCTATTAATAAGGTGTCGGTCAAAAAATTTGGATCGCAAGGACAAATAAAATCTGCGACAATTACTATGCACTTGGCTGCTTATTTGTATATGAAATCCAAGCTCAATCGAAAACCATTGTTGTTGTTGGATGATGTTTTTGAAAAAATTGATGATTTAAGATCAGCTCGTTTGTTGAAATTAATCTCTGGAGCAGATTTCGGTCAAATATTTATTACAGATACAAGTGAATCGAGGATGAAATCTAAACTGGAAGCGGTGACTTCGGAGAAAAAATTCTTTAATATTGAAAGCAACTAGAAAGCATCTATTAAATGAGTGACGAAAAATCCATTAAAGACTTGATTTACAGCATGATGGACTCGTATCACTTGTCGGATAAACTAGTGGAAACTAAAGTGCGAAAAGAGTGGGAAGAGATTATGGGAAGAACGATTGCGAAAAATACTTCACGATTATCTATTCATAAAAAGACCCTCTACCTCGAGATATTATCTGCCCCGCTAAAAAATGATTTATACTTTCACGAAAAAACCATCGTTGAAAAAGTGAATCAGCACATTGGGCAACAAGTCATACATCAAATAAAAATTAAATAATGAGTCACCTAATTGCACCGTCGGTGCTTTCTGCAGATTTTAACAATTTAGAACGCGATGCTGAAATGATTAATAACAGTGAAGCGGACTGGTTTCATGTGGATGTAATGGATGGTGTTTTTGTGCCAAATATTTCATTTGGATTTCCTGTTATCAAGGCATTAAACAAGGTAGCTAAAAAACCCTTAGACGTCCACTTGATGATTGTAAGACCAGAAGAATATGTGACCCAATTTAGGGATGTAGGCGCTTCTGTACTTACGGTTCATTATGAAGCGAGTCCACACTTACATAGAACGCTTCAAGCAATTAAAGCGGCGGGTATGCAAGCAGGTGTAGCCATCAACCCTCACACGCCTGTGGCATTATTAGAGGATTTAATATCTGACATCGACTTAGTCACTATTATGAGTGTCAACCCTGGTTTTGGAGGACAAAAATTCATTGAGAATACCTATAAAAAAATCACAGATTTGGTAGCGTTGAAGAACAAAGCCAAAACCGACCTACACATAGAAATAGATGGTGGTGTTAACCTAGACAATTACCCAGAATTGGTAAAGGCAGGTGCTAATGTATTGGTCGCTGGGAATACTGTGTTTTCATCTAACAATCCAACCAACACAATTGCTGATTTGAAAAAAACTGTTGGGTAAGAAAACACACAATATAAACCTTAAAAATCTGATCGTCTTCCTGTTGATAGGAATTGGGGGCAGTTTTGCAAACGCCCAAGAATATGCGATTGTCAAAGGATTGATAACCGATCACGAAGACATTTTACTACCAGATTATCCTGTTTACATCGATGGTGAACCCATTGTAAAAACAGATGAAAACGGCCGCTATGAGGTGCAAGTTTCTGCAAATGAAAACCACGTAATCGCAGTTGAGTATTTCTCAAAAACAATCGAGAAACAGGTGCGAAAACCCAAAGAAAATTCAGTTAATGTGGTGAATTTTAAGTTGTCAAGCCACATGCTTGATGTGACGGAAATCAACAACAAAACAACACAACCGTCTATTGAAATTGACCTAATCGAAATTGACCCAAAGGAGGTCGTTAAGTTCTCCTATATTCAAGTAGAGGATGTATTGACCAAAATAGGCTTGGGTACGAGTAAACGGAACGAGTTAAGTTCTTCATACAACGTGAGAGGAGGGAACTTTGATGAGAACCTAATCTACATCAATGATATTGAGGTCTATAGGCCATTTCTTGCGAGAAGTGGTCAGCAAGAAGGTTTGAGTTTTATTAATCCGTACATGACCAATAACGTTAAATTCTCATCTGGAGGATTTGCAGCAAAGTATGGAGACAAGTTATCATCTGTTTTGGATGTAGAGTACAACAAACCACAGGAGTTCTCAGGTTCTACTGAATTGAGTTTGCTTGGAGCAAGTGTCCATGTACAAGATAGATTAGACCTAGGTAAGAAAAGAGATAACTTTACATATGTGATTGGGGCGAGATACAGAAGCTTACAATACTTATTAGGATCACTTGACGTGTCTGGGGATTATCGCCCTCAGTTCTTGGATTTTCAATCCTTAATGACATACCGTCTCAATTCAAAAATGAAAGTAAGCTGGTTTTCGACCTACGCTAAGAACAAATACTTAGTTGAGCCACAGAGCAGAGAAACCAACTTTGGTACAGTACAACAAGCGGTCCGATTATTTGTAGGATTTGGTGGGGCTGAAAGAATTGAATATCAAACTTGGTTGAATGCCGGAACTTTTGATTACAAAATGAATGATTCCACAAGGTTTAAAGTGTTGGTGAGTAACTATACAAGTTATGAAAAAGAGCATTTTACCATTGAAGGCGCTTACCGATTAGAAGAACTAGACAACAACTTGGGGTCAAGTAATTTTGCGCAAGCAAAAGCCGTACTAGGTTACGGTTACTTTATCAATCATGCAAGAAACCAATTAGGAATTAATGTATCGAGCGTGAAAGCGCTGGCAAGAGTGAATCGTGGAAGACACAGAATGGAATTTGGTGCCAAGCATCAAATAGAAGCCATTGAAGATGGACTTAGAGAATGGACATACAATGACTCATCTGGGTATCGCATTAATGCACCTTCCCACCCGCAGAATGAAATCCACTTAGATGATTTCATTAAGGGAACGAACACCTTGAATAGCAGACGATTGATGTTGTATGTTCAGGACAATATCATGCTGAATAAAAAAAGAGATGTCAGACTAAATATTGGGGTAAGATCGCATTATTGGAGTTTAAATAATCAGCAGTTGATTTCGCCGCGTATGCAGTTTTCCATGGAGCCCAACAAGAAGTTCAATGACATACTGAAAAAGAAAATTAACAAACAGTTTTACCAGCAGTCGTTAAAAGATAACAATGAGCTAAATTACCTTCAAGCCAAAGCGGCTTATGACTCGTTAAAGAAAACAGACTGGGTAGTTACCGCATCTGTCGGTGCTTACGGACAGCCGCCGTTTTATCGAGAATTAAGGAACAGTAAAGGAGAATTAAATAAAAATCTAAAAGCCCAAGAGTCTGTACATTTTGTATTGGGTAGTGACTTAATGTTTAACGCGTGGGGGAGACCTTTCAGGTTGATAAACGAAGCCTACTACAAGCAAATGACCAACTTGGTACCCTATACCATTAACAACGTTAAACTTAGGTATGACGCAGTGAATTCTAGTGAGGGTTACGCAATGGGTTTTGATACAAGAGTAAATGGTGAATTTATTACAGGACTTGAATCCTGGGTGAATTTTTCTCTGTTATCCACGAAAGAAAACATTTCCTATCTGGATGAAAATGGGGAATCTCAGCAAACAGGTTATATCAAAAGGCCAACAGATCAAAGAATAAACTTTTCAATCTTATTTCAAGATGAGTTACCAACGGATACAACTTTTAAAATGACGTTGAACTTGGTGATTGGTTCAAAGATGCCATATTATTTCAACGGACCATTTAGGTATAATGAGACTTATACCTTACCTGCTTATCGAAGAGTTGACATTGGCTTTAGCAAAGAAATTGCCCGTTTTACAGAAACGTCGAAAAAAGGCGGACCGTTTAATTCTTTATGGGCGAGTATTGAAGTGTTTAACATACTTCAGGTAAACAACGTAGCATCTTATTTCTGGGTCCAAGATTTAAATAACAATTTATACGGTGTTCCTAATTATCTAACAGGAAGACGATTGAATCTTAAAGTGATTGGGAAGTTTTAATTATTTGGTAAATAATTAAGTTTTAGTTGAACCCGTCGGCCTGTGGCCGAAATGTAGAATGTAGAATGGAAAAGTAAATGCTGCAGGAGTGAGCCAACAGCCAATAGCTAAAAGCCAATAGCCCATAAATCTGAAAGAATAAAGAGGGTAGAAAAAAAGAGAATAGACTCTTAAAGTTGAAGCCGTCGGCCTGCGGCCGAAATGTAACCGTGTATGACGTAGCTATTGCGAAGTCATAAAAGTAAATCATGCAGGAGTGAGCCAACAGCCAATAGCTAAAAGCCAATAGCCCATAAATCTGAAAGAATAAAGAGGATAGAACAGTTAGCATAGACTCTTAAAGATGAAGTCTAAGTCTAAGTTGAAGTTGAACCCAATCGACCTAACGACCTAACTACCCATTCCATAATTCTATAATTCATTTATTCATCATTGTAATTCATTTATTCAAAAATCAGCTTAACTCCTTCCAAAATCACTCATTAACCCAACCATTGGTTAATCGGTTACGTCATAGTTTTAAACCAAACGAAAATGATCCGATTATCCATTTCAGTCTTAAGTATATGTAGTCTTGTATCCTCTGCGTTCTCCCAACAAGATCCTTATTACGCGCACTTTATGTTCAATCAACAGGCATTCAATCCGGCAGCTGCTGGCATTACCGATGATTACTTTTGTATAAGCGCTGTAGGACACAACCAGTGGCTTGGTTTTGATGATCAAACTTGGTTGAATAGGAACACTGGGGACTATGATGGTGTAGATATATTACCGTACAACGTTGCACCTGCGACTTACAACGTAAATGTGAGTGGTCAATTGGTTATTAACGGAGTTAGGATTGGAGGTTTGGGCTTGTCTATTACTGATGATAGACTTGGTGCGATGAAGACCACGTCCATTAAATCTCAGATGTCTTATTTCGTTCAATTTCGAAATGGAAATAGACTGGCAATAGGAGGGGAGGCTGCTTTAACGAACTTTGGTTTTGTAAATCCTCAATTTCGTCCACGACAAATAAATGACCCCAAAATACCAACTGTAGGAATTACTAAGTCGAAGCCTGACTTTTCTGGCGGACTCTATTATCAACAACCGCGATTTCTGCGACAATTACATTCCTTTTTTGTCGGAATGTCTATGCAGCATATAAATCAAGCGAGTTATCGTTTAGTAGCCCGAGATTTTGATCTAACGTATCAAATGAAACCTCATTACTATGTAACCAGCGGGTTTACCAAACCTAGTCGAAGTGGCTTATTCGATTTTAAGCCTTCGGTGTTGATTAAGTATAATTCGGAACCTCAGATAAACGTGAATCTTAATAGTAGAAAGGAATAAACAATACAGGTTTGGTTTGGGCTACCGTCAAGGTGGAAATGCCGATGCCGTTATTGCCTATTTGGGATATGTAAAGCAAAGCTTCGTATTAGGTTATTCCTATGATATAACTGCATCAAAAATCAACCGCGTGAGTTCTGGTACGCATGAGCTTGCCGTAAAATGGTGTATTCAAAAGAAAACTAGTTTTTACCACAAAACGCCCAGGGAAATGTGAAAGGAGGGCAAGTTGAACCCGTCGGCCTGCGGCCGAAATGTAAAATGTTAAATGAATAAGTAAATCATGCTGGAGTGAGCCAACAGCCAATAGCTAAAAGCCAATAGCCGATAAATCTGAAAGAATAAAGAGAGTAGAATATAGAACATAGATTCTTCGCTTTGCTCTGAATGACGCAAAAGCTTATTGAGACAATCAGACATTCAGACAATCCGACATTTATTCAATAATTCTGTAATTCAATAATTAAAAAATTGCCTTCACTCATTCCAAATTCACTCATTCACTCAATAAAAGTGGATATGTCGCCAACCTTTTTTAAATTATCAACGTCATGTAGTTGATTTATAGATTACTTTAACTTTAATTTGTGCCATTACCGAATGAATATGCGTAAAACTTTACTACAAACTCTGGCTTGCGGAATTTTCGTTTTTCTTGCTTATTCTGCTCAAGCTCAGCAAGATCCATACTATTCACATTTTAAATTTGTAAAGCAGGCGTATAACCCGGCAACAGTTGGAGAAAAGAATGATTACATCTGTGCCAATGCAATAGCACACAGGCAGTGGGGGGGGTATGATGACCAAACTTGGATAGATAGAACAACAGGTTTGCCAATTGAAGGGGGAGAGTTAGCTGAAAATGTTGCTCCAAAAACGTATAATTTTAACATGGGCGGACAGATTCTAGGAAACCCAAGTCGTCAATCAGCTATCGCGGCTGCAGGTGTATCCATATTTGATGACCAAGTGGGATATATGAAAACGACTTCATTTAAAGCACAAGGAGCATATTTCATTCCTATTCAAGGTAATTTTGCAAGACTATCAATCGGGGCTGAAGTTGGCTTCACTCAATTCGGATATGTGGATCCTATCTGGAGACCAAGAGATCCAGGAGATCCAAGAATTCCGGGTGATGCCAATATCACTGACTCAAAACTTGACGTTGGATTTGGCGCATTTTACAAACAAAATAGATTAGGCTCAAGAATAGAAGATTTTTATGTAGGGGCTTCTGTTTCTCACTTGAATGGATCTACGTATGATCTTTCTGCAAGTGGGACATCTGGAAATATTTACAAGTTAGCGCAGCATATGTTCTTTCATACTGGTGCTAATCTGCCAATAGGTTCTGGTGTGAACGTATTAGAACCAGCAATCTTGGTTAAGTATAATTCAAAACCTCAAATTGATTTAAACGTGACGATGTTAAACAACGAAACGTTTAGAGGCGGTATTGGTTACAGACAGTGGGGAACGATAGACGCATTTACCTTGTTATTAGGGTATGTAAACGGACCTATGCAGTTTGGCTATAGTTACGATATTACAGCGAGTAAAATTCAGTCTGTGTCAAATGGAACGCACGAAATTTATGCGAGTTATTGTTTTCAGTTCAAACCTGGAGAACCATCTCCTAAAACGTATAAAAAATCAGCTAGAGAGCTTTAAGCAAAATTTCTAAGAAGGTCAGACAATAATCATCTTTGTGTAAGCGTTATAACCCTGATTTTCAAAAACAAAAACCTTGTTTTGTTGAAATTATCAAATTATTATTGTGAATTCGTTAAAACAGCGACGGTATGAAGAACATTTTTAAGATATCTATTTTGTTAATTGTGGTTGGGTTGTCCAGCTGTATGAACAGTACAGACTGGGAATTGACTGGAGTTCAGGGCAGACGTCCGTGGTTCCACCCACAGCCTTACGGTACGGTTTACATTCCAACGGGAACCTACCATTCAGGTCAAAGTGATCAGGATATTTTCAGAAGTTACATTGCTCCAAACAAGCAAGTGTCGATTCACTCCATGTGGATGGATGAAACTGAAATCACAAATAATGAATATCGACAGTTCGTGAATTACGTTATTGATTCAATTGCTGCGAAGACTTTGGAGTACGTGAAAGAGATTGAAAATCCGGAAGAAACGTACGAAGTAATTGATTACGATCAAGAAATCGATTACACAGAAGATGCTGAAGAGCTTTCTGACATGTATTACCGTGTTAATCAGCGATATAACCATGCGCGTCAAATTGATATTCGTAAATTAACATACGAATACCAATGGCAAGATTACGTTGCTGCTGCAAATTCAAGAGATTACTACAACGAGCGATTTGATAGAAGTGTGTTTATCAAGAAAAAGAAAGTGAAGATTTATCCAGATACTTTAGTTTGGATTCGTGATTTCGCTTTTTCACACAACGATCCAATGGTTCGGGTATATTTTTATCACCCAAAGTATGACGATTATCCTGTAGTTGGTGTGAACTGGCATCAAGCAAACGCTTTCTGCGATTGGAGAACGCGTATCATGCAGCATCACTGGGATGAAGTACAAATGCCATTAACTGAACACTGGAGACTTCCAACTGAATTTGAGTGGGAATATGCAGCTAGAGGTGGTCGAGACAACAACATGTACCCATGGGGTGGTCCTTACACAAGAAATAGTAAAGGTTGTTTCTTAGCAAACTTTAAGCCTAATAGAGGTAACTATATGGACGACGGTGGTTTATACCCAGTGCGTGCCGATTCATACTTCCCGAACGATTACGGTCTTTACAACATGGCAGGAAACGTTGCTGAGTGGACGATTAACTCATATACTGAGTCTACAATGCAGTTCTCTCATGACCTGAACCCTGATTACCGTTATGATGCGGTTGAAGAGCAAGATGGTGAAGACTACTTAAGTTTATCACGTAAAGTAGTAAGAGGTGGTTCTTGGAAAGACATCGCCTACTTCATTCAGAACGGGTCAAGAACCTACGAATATCAAGATACTTGTAAAGCATCTATTGGATTTAGATGTGTTCAAACGTACATCGGTCGATCTGCGTTAGATACCAAGTAATACAAGGTATACATCAAACCAACCAAAACAAAAACAATTTAAAAGTCTAAAGTTAAACAATTTAAAAAGTAGTAAAAAAATGAGTCAAAATGTATTTGAAAGTAAACAAGGAAAGAAATTATTAGCAATGGCTTACGGTCTTGGGGCCGCAGTCGTAATCCTTGGTGCGCTGTTTAAAATTATGCACTGGAAGGGCGCTGATTTAATGCTAATATTAGGGATGGGTACTGAGGTATTTATTTTCGCTATTTCTGCATTTGAGCCTATCCATGAAGAATTGGATTGGACACTTGTTTATCCTGAGTTAGCTGGTATGGACAGCGGCGACGGTAAAGGTGGATCTGAATCTGTTTCTCAAGAATTAGACAAAATGCTTGCTGAAGCTAAAGTTGGACCAGAATTAATTGAAGGTCTAGGTAACGGTTTACGTTCATTGAGTGACAACGTTGGAAACATGGCTGACTTATCAGGAGCTACTGTTGCAACTAAAGAATATGCTGAGAATATCGCAAAAGCGAGCACAAACTTAGGAGCTATGAGTAGTTCTTACAGTAGAGCTATCGAAGCATTAGATAGCTTAGCAGATTCAACTGAGGCATTTAAGGCTTCAACAACAACTATTTCATCAGTAAATAACAACCTTGCGGATTTTGATAAAAACATCCAAAATCTTAACGGCATCTACGGAGGCATGTTAAACGCAATGCGACCAAATAATTAATTTACCCAATTATTTTTTTGTTAAACTAAAAATTAAAAAAGAATTATGGCAGGTGGTAAATTAAGTCCCCGTCAGAAGATGATTAACATGATGTATCTCGTGTTAACAGCGCTTCTGGCACTAAACGTATCTAAAGAGATCTTAAAGTCATTCCATTTGATGGAAGTGTCTTTCAACAAGGCTAAAGAAAACCTTGATTCCAAGATAGACATGCAAATGACGTCATTGGAAAAACAATCAAGTGAAGATCCTTCTCTTAAGCCTTACTATGGTAGAGCCCAAGAAGCTAAGAAAATTACAGATGAATTCGTTTTGTTTATCGACAACATTAAGAATCATTTGGAAAAGGAAAGTGGTGGAAGACAAGAGCTAGATGATCCTAGTCCTAACTCTAAACCGTATGACGCAGAACTTTCAGGAATGGATAACATGGAAGTGCATGCGAATTATTTCATGGTTTTGGAAAAAGGAAAAAATGGTCAAGAGTTAGAAAGAATGGTAAATGAAACCAGAGCTAATCTTGTCAACATTTTAAAGCAAGACACTGCAAAAGGTATCGACATTGATCCAGCAAAAATGAAACAAGTGGAAGACGCTTGTCAGTTAAGTGCTGTTTTGACAGAAGATGAAGCTAAAAAGTATCCATCTTGGTCGGCTAAATATCTTGAGCATACTCCTTTAGCTGGTGTAATGACCATGTTAACGAAAATGCAAAACGATGCTAAAGCAACTCAAAGTGCTGTTATGGATGTTTTGAATCAAGGTCAAGAAACAATTGTTAAAATTGAAAGTATGACTGCGATTGTAAAACCTATCAATGGTTCTGTAATCATGAGTGGTGGAAAGTATGAGGCTGAGATTTTCTTAGCTGCAAAAACAAAAGGAAACGAAAACAACGAATACGAATTGACAAAAGGTGGATCTAAATTAGAAAAAGATCCTGTTGATGGTAAATGGTATTACCGCGCTGACGGAACGTCTGCAGGTACATACGATTTTGCAGGAGTTGTTAAGGTAAAGACTCCAAAAGGAGTTGAAGAATATCCTTTTGAAAATGCATACCAAGTATTTGAAGGCGGTGCAACTATTTCTGCTACTGCAATGAACGTACTATATATTGGTGTAGATAATCCAATGTCTGTTGGTGTACCAGGTGTATCTCCTGCAGATGTTACAGTTTCTATGCAAGGTGGTTCAATCTCTAGAAGTGGTAAAGGATATGTTGCTCGTGTGAGTAACAAAGGTACTGCTACTGTTGTGGCTTCAGCTAAAATGGTTGATGGTACAATGAGAAGAGTTGGTTCTGCAGAATATCGTGTTAAACAATTACCTAAGCCAGAAGCGAAATGGGGAACCGTTGAAAGTGGTTCTGCTATTCCTAAGCAAGCGGCTGCTATTCATAGAAGTATCAAAGCTGATATGGGTGAAGGTTTTGTATTAGATGGTATTACTTTTAGAGTAACTGGTTGTCGTTTTGTACTTGCTCCACGAAAAGGTGAAGCGATTATGCAGAATGGTAATGGCGCTTCTATTCCTCCAAGCTTTATTGCTAGAGTAAAACAAGCGAGACCTGGTGATCGTATTTTGGTAGATAAGATTCGTGCAGTTGGCCCTGATGGCAAGCAGCGAAACTTAACACCAATTATGATTGAATTACGATAAAAAATATCGTTTTGAAATAATAGTTATATTTTTGCGTTAATATTCTAAATTAAGTTTTATGGGTAAGAGGATCATATTATTAGGTGTATTTGTTTTAGGCTGCGTACTTAGCGGCTTGGCTCAGAGCGCACAAGAGGATTGGACATATGATAAAAAAGCGGTTAATGAGAGAAAAGTAATTCCTCATCGTTATACCCGTGAAGCGAATGTGAAATACCACAAACGTATTCACAGAGTTATCGATGTTCGTGAGAAGCAAAACCTTCCTATGCACTGGCCTAAGAACCCGTTTTATAACATTATTTATGAAGCGGCTACAAAACCAGACAATCCAAATGGAACAGTGGTAGCGTACACAAGCGATTCTCTTGAAAACGGTGGAATATATTCTCCATCTGAGATACTAACCAGAGGTGGTTATGAAATGATTGCAACAGTTGAAGATGAATGGGGTGACCCTAAAGACACAACTATTCCGATTCCTTTTGAGCCAATTCAGTTAAAGAAGTATCGAATAATGGAGGATTGGGTATTTGATTATAACTATTCAGATTTCCGCGCAACGATTATTGCCATCGCTCCTCAATTTATGCAAATTGCAGGTGAAGGTGTTGAACTTGGAGAGGCATCACTTTTCTGGGTGAAGATGGAAGATTTAAGACCAATTTTGGTGAATCAAGAAATTTTCAACCCCTATAACGACGCAGCTCGACTGTCCTTTGACGATTGGTTTGAAATGAGAATGTTCTCAAGCTATATCGTTAAAGAGTCCAACGTTTGGGATGACGATATCAAATATTACGAAGAAAATGAAGACAACCCATTTGCATCACTGCTAAAAAGTGAGGCAATTAAAAATGACTTGTTCATATTTGAACATGATTTATGGGAATACTAGTCTAACGGCATACATGCTTAAGAGCCCATTTAACCTTTGGTTAGATGGGCTTTTTTTTTACTCCAATTTTTAAACGTATCGTTATTTTCGCACTCAATTTTGAATTATGAAGAAACTTATAGAATGTGTTCCAAATTTTAGTGAAGGCCTTGACATGGCAATCATTCAACAAATCACTGCGGCTATTGAAGCAGTTGATGGAGTTACGTTACTTGACGTGGATCCTGGTAAGGCAACAAACCGAACGGTAGTAACCTTCGTTGGTGAACCAGATGCAGTGGTTGAAGGAGCTTTCCAAGGGATACTGATGGCCTCAAAATTGATTGACATGAGCAAGCATTCTGGTGAACATGCGAGAATGGGCGCTACAGATGTGTGTCCATTTATACCTGTAGCCAATATCTCACTTGAGGAGACGGCTCAATACGCGATTAAACTTGGAGAACGTGTTGGTAACGAAACAAACGTGCCTGTTTACTTGTATGGAGCTGCTCAGAAAGAAAAATACCGAAACGATTTATCCATCATTCGCTCTGGGGAATATGAAGGATTCTTCAATAAGATTAAAGAACCAAAATGGAAACCAGATTTTGGAAAAGCTGAAATGAACGCTTTTAGTGGTGCAACAGTGATTGGCGCCCGAGATTTCTTGATTGCATACAATGTAAACCTAAACTCAACCTCAACCCGTATCGCAAATAGAATTGCATTCGACGTGAGAGAAGCAGGGAGAGTCCAAAGAACGGGGAATCCATACTCAGGACCAATAGCCAAAGATGAGAACGGAGAAACTATTCGAATTCCAGGAGCTTGTAAAGCCGTTAAAGCCGTTGGGTGGTTTATCGAAGAGTATGGAGTAGCTCAGATTTCTGCTAACCTAACCAATTATCACATCACACCTGTTCATACCTTCTTTGATGAAGTTGAAAAAAGTGCCATTGAAAGAGGTGTTCGTGTAACCGGTAGTGAATTGGTTGGACTTGTTCCATTAAAAGCCATGTTAGATGCTGGTAAGCACTATTTAACCAAGCAGGGAAGGTCATTGGGTATTAGTGAAAGAGAAATCATTCATATTGCTGTAAAGTCATTAGGCCTAGATGAGTTAGGACCATTTGACCCTGATAAAAAAATTGTAGAGTACGCATTAAAACGGGCTGAAGATACAAGATTGGTCGACATGACCTGTACCAATTTTGCGAATGAAACGGCGTCAGAAAGCATGGCTCCGGGTGGAGGAAGTATTGCAGCTTATGTGGGTAGCTTAGGTGCGTCTTTGTCGTCGATGGTGGCCAATTTAGGGGCAAATAAGCGTGGCTGGGAAGACCGTATTGAAGAGTTTTCTAATTGGGCGGTAAAGGCACAAGCCATAAAAGACAAACTGTTGTTCTATGTGGACGAGGATACTCGCTCGTTTAATGGAATCATCGATGCGATCCGGATGCCTAAAGATACTGAGGAAGAAAAAGCCATTAGAAGCAAGTCGATTGATGCAGCATCAGTTTATGCAACAGAAGTGCCAAAACAAGTGATGGAAACGGCTTTTAAAGCCTACGAATGCCTTGAGGCAATGATTACCAAGGGAAACAAAAGTTCTGTAACAGACGCTGGTGTAGGTGTGTTGTGTGTTGACTTAGCGATTCAAGGAGCAGGAATGAATGTCTTGGTCAATGCCAAAGATCTATCAGACAAATCTGTCGGAGATGCGTTTAAAACAGCCGCATTAAACTTGATGGTACAATCCAATAATGAATCTGCGCGCCTACGGGCGTTGGTGCTTGAAGCGCTTAATAATTGAATAAATGTTTGATTGTTGGAATGTCGGAATGCATGAATAAGCAATACGTCATTCAGAGCGCAGCGAAGAATCTCAACAGGTAGAATTATGGAATGGGTAGTTAGGTCGTTAGTTCGATTGGGTTCAACTTCAACTTAGACTTCAACTTCAACTTTTCAATCAGCGTCATTCAGAGCGCAGCGAAGAATCTATGTTCTATACTCTATTCTCTTTATTCTTTCAGATTTATTGGCTATTGGCTTTTAGCTATTGGCTGTTGGCTCACTCCTGCATGATTTACTTATTCATTTAACATTTTACATTTTGGCCGTAGGCCGACCCTCCTGCTTCAACTTCTCGAAGCCGCAAACTCCTCCTTTGTGATTCCACGTAGTTTACAGAACTCTTCAACGGCCAAAGAATAACTTGGTACTCTGTCCTTAAAAGTGTTTATGATCGCTGCTTTTTCTTCCAGGGTGGCTTCAAACTGATTTAAGATATTCATCAAATGCATCTTCATGTGACCTTTTTGAATACCCGTAGTTGTTAAGGACCTAAGCGCTGAGAAATTTTGCGCCAAACCTGCCACTGCAACTATTTGCATGAGTTCTCGAGAATTAGGATTACCCAACAATTCGTTGGAGAATTTCACCATGGGATGTAGGGAGGTAATTCCACCCACCGTACCCAGAGATAACGGCAACTCGAGATAAAACGTGAATTGGCCGTTTTCAACGCTTACATGCGACAAACTTTTATATTGCCCATCCTTTGCTGCAAAAGCATGAACACTCGCCTCAATGGCTCTAAAATCATTACCAGTGGCAATTATCAAGGCATCCACTCCATTCATGATACCTTTATTGTGCGTAACTGCTCTGTAAGGCTCTATTTCGGCTACGTGTAAAGCTCGAACAAAGTTGTCTACAAAGGTTTGCGAATCCATGTCGGTACCAGCAGTTAACTGATCAACTGGACACGTGACTTCAGCACGAACCAGGCATTCAGGTGTGTAATTGCTTAAAATACACATGATTACCTCAATTTTTCGGTCCTCAGCTTTTAATTCTTCCGCCGTCGTAATGTACTGCTCAAATATTTCCGACCATTTTTCAAGAACGGTATTAATAAAATTCGCACCCATTGAATCTTGAGTGTCGAACGTGCCTTTAATTTGGTAATAATTTGGCTCTAAATCTGATTTGTCAATGAGTTCAATGTCTAAGATTCCTCCACCACGAGCCGTCATGTTTCTTGTGATATCGTTGGTTTCTTCGATTAAAGCGGGCTTAATCCTCGCGAAATATTTGTGCAAATCGTTGGCATCAGAACCTCGCCATACGAAGTGAACGTGACCAATTTTTTTAGTGGCTATAACGGTTGCTTTAAAGCCGCCTCTTTCTAACCAATAACTACCCGATTTAGCCATCGCCGCAACCACAGAGCTTTCTTCAATCGCCATTGGCAAACAATAGAGCTTGTTGTTAATCAGAAAATTTGGCGCCACACCAAAAGGCATGTAGTAGTTGGTTAAGGTATTTTCAATAAACTCATCATGTAGTTTTTGAATATTGCTATCGAAATGCCAGTAGCTTTTAAGTAATTCCAAGGCCTCTTCTGGATTCTCGAAATAATTATCAATGAGCCATTCTGTTTTGGCTTCTTTCGTCAGTTTACTAAATCCTTTTATAGGTTTAACAGTCATTTTATGCTTTAATTTCCAAGTATTGTGCGGCTAATTCATAGCCTTTCATTTGTTTTTCTACATAGGCGTCTAAAGCATCAAATCCTTGTTCGGCATAAGGTAGAAATGCTGACGCTTGTGCGTATACAGACTTATTTTTAAGCTTAGTGTTTAAATAATATCCGTCGAGAAAACCCTTTACACCACCAGATATAATAATCTGTTTATCTGAATAGTTGGCATTTTGGTTTAAAAGCGTGTTGCAAAAGTCCACCATGTCGTCGGCTGAATGTCCGATTTGCGCTAATGCACTAAAGTGATTCCGGTTTTCATCATCTGCTCTATGTAATTCAACCGCCGAAAAATTAGTTCCTCCGTGCGCACCAAAATCAATAGCATCAATGTTTAGATTGAACAAAGCCTCTAAACTTTTAGGCCCAAAGCCCTGACCAACTTCTTTAACTATGATTGAAATGTCAAGTGTTTCTGAAACACGTTGAATAGTCTCTAAAGGGGAAACCTTAAAACGGTCACCTTCAGGTTGTAACCACTCTTGGAAAGGATTTACGTGTATAATCAAACCATCGGTTTCAGTCTTGTTAATTAGCTCTAATACCGAAGATAGATTTCCAGTTTCTATTAATTCTTCAAGCTGTGCAATTCCTAAATTCGCATAAAACGGATGGTCGTCGCCAATATACTTTCTTAGCTGAAAATCAGGTAGATATGTATTGTCATCCATGACGATACGACAAGAACCCAATCCCAGACCTAGTCCGTATTTGCCAGCAACTTTGCCCAAGTTTCTGTTGATGTCTCCTGCTTTTTCTGTACCTCCAGTCATACTAGAAATCCATAAGGGAAATCGCATTTGTTTTCCTAGGAATTCAAAGGGAGTCAATGGCTGGGTTGGATGCGCTGACAATAACGGCTCATAATAGAACCGATCATCCAGTGTTGAAATTTGTGATTTAAGGGCCAAATCAATGTGATTTGCCTTTCTTTCCGATGTTTTATCCTCCATAAGAATCAGAGTGGTCAAAGATAGGAATTAATTCAAGCATGAATAACGGAACAACTCAAATTGAATTCCGTTTGACTTTGATAAAGTTTTCTTTCATCACGCATACAAATCCACAGTTCGACTTTAATTTGCACCACAATTTATGATTGATTTCAACGAAGGACAAACCATTTGTATCGACAAACCAGCTACCTGGTCGTCTTTTCACGTGGTTAAAAAAATAAGGTTCTTAACCAGAGCTAAAAAAGTAGGACACGCTGGAACATTAGATCCTTTGGCAACTGGACTCTTAATAATTTGTACAGGGAAACACACCAAAATAATTAATACTTACCAAGGTCAAGAAAAGGAATATACAGGATGTTTTAAGTTGGGCGTGACCACGGCGTCTTATGATTCTGAGGAACCAGAAGAGAATCCAAAGCCTTATGACAACATCACCCAAGACCAAATTGAAGACTTAGTTAATAGCCAATTTTTAGGAAAAATTCAACAGCGACCACCCATATTTAGTGCTGTTAAAGTTAAAGGAGAACGAGCCTATGCCAAGGCGAGAAAAGGGGAGGAGGTCATTATTGAACCAAAAGAAATTGTCATCCATACATTTGAAATAGTAAAGTATGAGGCGCCGTTTATCCACTTTAGAATCGTTTGCGGTAAAGGCACCTATATCCGCAGCATTGCCAGAGACATTGGTGAGCAATTAGGATGTGGCGCATATATGTCGGAACTGAGAAGAACTAGAATTGGAGACTTTAAAGTAGATGATGCCTATTCTATTGAGCGATTTGAGGAAATGATCAAAGCATTAACATAATGGCGATGTATATTCGCCGACTTTCTATTGAAGTTTGATGCACATAATTCGAAGTTTAGAAGAATTTAATCCAGAAGGCCCTGTTGTTCTTACCCAAGGGACTTTTGACGGGGTACACCTTGGTCATCAAAAAATCCTAACGCAGTTAGTTACACGTGCCAAACAGAAAAATGGAAAATCAGTTTTACTGACCTTTTTTCCGCATCCACGTTTGGTTTTATATCCAGAAGACAATGAGCTAAAACTGATTACAAGCATTGAGGAAAAGGCGAAACTGCTGGAAAGCTTTGGACTTGATTATTTGATTATTCTCCCATTTACCAAGGAATTGAGCAGAATAACCGCTTTTGCCTTTATTCGGGACATCTTGGTCAATAAATTGCGAATCACTACCATCATTATTGGCTACGACCATCGTTTTGGAAGAAATAGGGAAGGTTCTATTATCGAAATTCAGAAATATGCTGATGAATTTAAGTATGAAGTGGAACAAATTCCAGAGCAAGACATAAACGAGTGCATCGTGAGTTCGTCTCAGGTCAGAAAAGCATTATTGTCAGGCGATTTAGAGGCGGCAAATGACTTTTTAGGTAGGCCATTTAGCATTTCAGGTACCGTTGTTTCAGGTAATAACAAAGGCACTGGATTAGGCTTCCCCACGGCGAACATTGGGGATTTAGATGCATTTAAACTAATCCCTAAAATTGGTGTATATGCAGTGAAGATACGAGTGAAGGATAAAGATCATTTTGGGATGTTAAATGTCGGCCTTCGACCAACATTTAAATTGAATCAACTTACCATAGAAACGCATATATTTGACTTTAGTGACAATATTTATGGACAAGAAATTGAAATTTTGTTCGTTAAACGTTGGAGAGATGAACGTAAATTTGAAAAGCAGGAAGCACTAACCCGCCAACTGACAGTAGATAAAACTGAAATTAGAGCGTTTTTTAAACAATGAGAAGACACCTTAGCATATTGCTTTTGTTTGCAGGATCAAACTTGATGGCTCAGCCTTTGGCTAGTGCCTCATTAGAGACGCCTAAAATTATCGAACCAATTGATTCGATTACTGAAAATATTGCAGAGGTAGTAGAAGTCAAGTATGTTGACCATCTCGCGTTCGATATAGCACTAATACCTTGTTCTGACTTATACGATTACAGTTGGGATTCATTGAATTTAGACCAACCTAAAGTACAGCCTGGAGATACTTCTGTGGCCGTGAAGTTGGCATTAATAGAATCAGAATGTGCATATCACCATCCATGTAACGGTCCTATAACTAGTGATTTTGGTTGGAGAAGATACCGCATGCACAAAGGAATTGACATCGACCTGGAAACAGGAGACCCTGTTTATGCAGCGTTTGATGGCGTTGTACGAATTGCGAAATACAATTATGGAGGATTTGGTCACTACGTCGTAATTCGGCATTATAACGGTCTTGAAACGCTTTATGGACACCTTTCTTCACGTTCAGTTGTACCCAATCAGACAGTTAAAGCTGGAGAAGTGATTGGTTTAGGGGGAAATACAGGCAGATCAACTGGAAGTCATTTACATTTCGAAGTGTTATACCGTGGTTGTCAGATCAATCCAAATAAAATCATTTCATTCAACAGTAATTCATTGAAAGTCGATTCAGTTTTCTTAGACATTACTGATTTTAAATACACAGCGAAATATGCCTCGGGCGCACCAAATCCATCGGGAGTGTTGTATCACCGAGTTCGGTCAGGTGATTCACTTTGGAAAATTAGTCGTAGGTATGGGACTACTGTGGATCGATTGTGTAGGTTAAATGGCATTAATCGAAACACCACTTTACGCATTGGAAAGTCTCTACGCGTACGTTAATCAGCCCATTCAAGGCTATTAATCAAATTCATGATATCTTCTTTTAGAAACGCATACACCGGCGCAACGGAATCTGTGTTGGTATGGTTGTCAAAATAGAAGGAACCCCTTACATAATGTTTCTTATCATCTGATAGGTAAAAGTTGAACGGCGTTGCTGAAGGACCATACAATTCGAATATGATGCCTTTTGACTCAGTCCTTTTAATGTAGATTTCCTTTTCGTCTATGGCGTCAGCTTTTTTTCGATGCTCACCAGCCAATTTAAAGGCTTCTTCAGAAAGCGAATCTAATTGCGCAACACTCGTAAGTGGTTTATAAGTCAGGTACACAGTGGCTCCAAAACTTGGAAACTTAATATTATACCAACATGCTTCAGCTGTTTCGTGTGTGTCTCGTTCGACAATAGAATAGGAAGGAACGTCAAATCGAAAGGAGCATCCATCGTCAAATGACTTATACTGTCTTTCAGGAAATTCTATCTTAGGATAACCGTGGGGTTTTGGGGTGTAGTTTTGACAACCAAACATTGTAGTGGTCAAAGCCAATACAACAAAGTAAATTCGTCTATCCTTCTGCATCTTCTCGCTCAATATCAAAGCTAACTTTTACACGTTTTACGCGACGTTTGTCGGCGCTTTCAATTTTAAACTCGAAATTAGCATAGTTTAGTACGTCTCCGCGTTTGGGAATTTCTTGATGCATTTCCATGAGCAATCCACCTAAGGTATCGGCTTCACCTTTGGCTTCGTCAAAATAATCCGTACTCAGTTCAAATATCTTACACATATCAGTCAGCAAGGCCTTGCCTTCAAATATGTACGTTGTGTCATCCAGTTTGGAGTATACCAATTCATCTTCATCAAACTCGTCAACCAAGTCACCAAAAATTTCTTCTAAGATATCCTCCATTGTGACGATGCCTTCAGATCCGCCATATTCATCAACGACAATGGCCATGTGAATGCGTTTTTCTTGAAACTCGTCAAGTAGATCGTCAATTTTTTTATTTTCAGGAACGAAAAATGGGTCTCGTAAAAACGACTGCCATTTCTGATTACTTTTATTGGTAAGTACTGGTAGTAAGTCTTTTATGTAAAGAATGCCAACAATTTTATCAAAGCTATCTTCATAGACAGGTACCCTAGAATAGCCCATTTCTTTTACCAAACCAATGAGTTCTTGTTGTTCCATGTTGTAATCAACCGCAGATACATCCATACGAGGTCGCATGATTTGTTTCACACTGATGTTACCGTAATTGACCAGGCCTTTTAAGATATTTTTCTCTTCAATGTTGTCATCCACTGAAGCAATTTCAATTGCTTGATTGAGTTCTTCGAGTGACACGGCTTTTTGCGTCCTGGCAATTTTACGGTCAATGAGTTTTGTGCTTTTGGTTAAAGTCCATACAAAAGGAGTCAGAACTTTTTGCGCGTAAAAAAGAAGTGGAGCCGTAACATGGACAAGTTTTAAGTTGTTTTGGGTTGCATAGATTTTGGGGATAATCTCACCAAATAAAACCAGCATAAAGGTAATGACGCCAATTTCTAGTGTCACCACCATCCAATCTGCTAGTTGCAAACTCAGCCAAACATCACTCAGTAAATAAGTCGACAGAATAATAATCGAAATATTAATGAAGTTATTGAGAATCAGAATCGTAGCAAGTAAATTCTGTGTTGCTGCGGCCCTGTCAGGGACATTTAAAAGTTTGAGTGCCTGTTTAGAAGAACGAGATGGATTGTCTTCAATCGTGTTTAAATCGTCTAGTGACAGACTGAAAAACGCGTTTTCAGATCCTGAAATTAAGCCGGATAAAAAGACCAAGCCAATGACAACAATGAGTAAGCCTACTGATTGTAGGACGTTAATCGCTGGCAATACTTGTTCCAGCATAGTGGTGAATAATAACAGCTGTTGTTCCGGTTCTCCTTCCAAAGTTTATTTATTAAAAAGGGAGATCATCATGTTCGTCAGGTTCAGGTGCCGGAGGTTCCGAGTTCTGAACAGGCTGACGCGTTTCTTGAGTATTGTTAGGAGGTGTTGCTCCTTTATCGTCACGGTCTTCACGATTTCCTAACATTTGTAAGACATTGGCACGAATCCTAGTGGTGTATTTGTCGACACCATTCTGGTCGGTCCATTTGTCTGTTTTAATTTTTCCTTCGATATATACTTGTCGGCCTTTGGTTAAATATTTCTCAGCCACTTTAGCTAGCGAATCCCACATTTCGATTCTGTGCCATTCGGTTTGTGTAATCTTATTTCCTTGTTTGTCGTTGTATGATTCATTGGTTGCAAGCGAAAAGTTGGCGACAGTTCTATCACCATCTAAATACTTCACTTCAGGGTCTGAGCCTAGATTACCAATTAAGATTACTTTGTTTATCGACATATGTCAGTTATTACTGATGATTCCAAGAATTTATTTAACAAAACAGGTATGGCAAAATCAGTGCCTAACGCTTGTAAATCTACTTCAAAAATATCTGAATTTCTGTTAATATCGAAGCTTGTTTGCGGAACTACCCAGAAATCGGCATAAATAGTTTGGTGTGTTAATAAGTGCTTTTGTGAATTTACTGACAAAACTTCAGGATTGACCATGCCATATTGCTCCGACAAGTGTTGAAGAATGTCAGCTTCTTGCACTGATTTTTGTGTTTCAAAAAGGGGGAATTGGTGTAGACCTTTCCAGATTCCTTTCTTAGAACGCTTCTGAATGAATACCTTGGTTCCTTGTAGAAACACGAAGTAATTGAAATAGCGAATTTGCTTTGGCTTCTTTTTAAGCTTAGTTGGAAGTCTATCCACTTTATTTAAACGAACTGCGGCGCAGGAGTCGATAAAGATACATTGGCCGCAATTTGGTTTGTTTGGGACGCAGTGTAATGCCCCAAATTCCATTATTGCTTGGTTGTGTTTAGCAGGATTATTCTTGTCTAACAATGAATCTGCAAGTGTTTTAAAAGCCTTTTGAGCCTCAGGAGTGTTAATAGGAATATCGATATCGTACAACCTTGAAAGCACACGATATACGTTCCCATCTAAAACGGCGTGTGGGAGGTTAAAGGCAAAGGATAAGACAGCACTTGCGGTGTAATCACCTATGCCAGGAAGGCTAACTAGTTCATTGTAATTAGTTGGGAACTTGCCATGGTAATCTGAGACAATAGCTTTGGCGCAAGCAAGCATGTTTCTGCCACGTGAGTAATAGCCAAGTCCTTGCCACAACTGCAAAACTTCGTCTTCACTACTGTTGGCTAAATCATGAACAGTTGGGTATTTATTTACAAATTTTTCGTAATATGGTAAGCCTTGAATTACCCTTGTTTGTTGGAGGATTATTTCGCTCATCCAAATACGAAAAGGGTCAGAAATGTCACGCCAAGGTAAACCGCGTTTGTGTGTGTCATACCAGTTTTGCAAGCTATTGGTAAACGAATAATTCGGGTAATTTTTCATGTAAAAGATTGAATACTAGCTTGCCGTATTAAATTATTATCTATAATTGCAAGACATTTATCTGGCAAAGATTGGATAAAAAGCACAAAAAAAAATGACTAAAGCAGAAGTAATTAACGAAATCGCCGAACGAACGGGAATCGAAAGAAACGATGTTCAGGAAACGGTTGAGACCTTTTTCAAGGTCGTAAAAGGCTCCTTATCGAAGGGAGACAATGTCTATTTCAGAGGATTCGGAAGTTTTACCCTTAAGAAAAGGGCAGAAAAAGTTGCCAGAAACATTTCTAAAAACACCCAGATAACAATCCCAGAACACTTTATACCTAAGTTCAAACCTGCAAAAACATTTGTAGATCGTGTAAAGAAAAGTGAAGAAGTAAGTAAACTTCTTTAATAGACTCATTTATGAACGGAAACAAAGTACTTGGAGTAGCCTTGGTGCTAAGCCTAGTGTTAGGGGTAGTTTTATTTTTTGGGAATAAAAAATCAAGTACAGAAGTGTATTCTACAGAAGAAAGTGTCAATGTAGAAGCGGGCTCAGAAACTGAGATAAAAGCATTTATCGATTTAAATTTATACAAAGCATCGCCTTCCGATGCCAACCTCAACCAATTGTTGGATTATTGTGCCCAAGCAAAAAGTAAAGGATGGCTAAACCTTGATCAACAGCTTCAATACGGTAAACTCAAAATTGAAACATCTCCAGCACCTATGGAGGGTATTTTTATTCTACGAGACATTCTAGCGGCCGATTCAAATCACGTCGCGACGATAGAAACCCTGGGTCAAATGTCGATAAGAAGTGGTCAATTTGAGAAAGCTAAAAAAAGATATCAAAAGTTATTATCTTTGCAGCCCGAAAACGAGGCATATCAAACGCAATTAAAGGCGATTTGTGCAGAGCTTGGTGATTCGGACTGCTTGTAACAAGCTGGTTTAAAGAGAGTTTTAAAAAATTTAATATATACATTATGCCTAGCGGTAAGAAAAGAAAGCGTCATAAGATTGCGACGCACAAAAGAAAAAAGCGACTTAGAAAAAATCGCCATAAGAAAAAATAATATCTAGCCTGTGTCAAATGAGTTGATTATTGATTTCAGCTCTGCGGGTGAGAGAATAGCTTTACTTCAGGACAAACGACTGGTTGAATTACACGAGGAGGATTTTGCTTCTCGTTTCTCAGTTGGAGATATATATCTTGGAGTTACAAAGAAATTTAAACAAGAACTCAACGCTGCGTTTGTAGACGTTGGGTATCATCGAGATGCTTTCCTACATTATCAGGATCTCGGGCCAAAAATTAGATCACTTGTCAAACTAACTAAAATTGCTTCTCAAGGAGGCATTAAAAATGGTGATTTAACGAATTTTAAGATTGAACCGGATACCCTAAAAACGGGTAAAATCACGGATGTCTTACGAAAAGGGCAAAAAATTCTTGTTCAGGTTGCTAAAGAACCTATCTCATCCAAGGGGCCCAAATTGAGTACGGAAATCTCAATTGCGGGCAAGTACTTCATACTTGTGCCGTTCATTAATTCCATTACAGTTTCAAAAAAGATTGAAAGTGTCGAAGAACGGAACCGTTTAAAAAATTTAACGCAAAGTCTTAAAGGAGCCAATTATGGCCTTATTTGTCGTACAGCGGCAGAAGGCAAAACAGTTCAAGACCTGCATCGCGATTTGATGCAACTGCAAGAAAAATGGGGCTTGGTGATATCCAACCTCAAAACGGCAAATCCAGGAGAACTAATTTTAGGCGAAGACAGCAGAAGCCATATGGTACTGCGCGATATGTTGAGCCAAGAATTTACCGCCATTGTGACAAACAATGTGAAGTTTCATGGAGAGTTAAAACAGTTCTTAGAATCTATTTCACCTGAATTGGTGAAAGTGCTTAAGCTTTACAAAGGCAAAGAGCCAATATTCTCACAGTTTGGTATCGACAAACAAATAAAAATGTCGTTTGGCAAATCTGTAGCCATGCAAGGCGGACCGTATCTCATTATTGAGCATACTGAAGCGCTTCACGTAATTGATGTCAATAGCGGAAACCGACAGAACAGAAATTCTGAAGTCAGTGACTATGCCTTAAACGTAAACGTTGAGTCGGCCAAAGAAATAGCCCGTCAATTGCGTCTGCGTGATATGGGTGGAATCATTGTAATTGATTTTATCGACTTACGGAATCCAGCGCATAGGAAAACACTATTCGCGGAACTGAAAAAAGCGATGTCAAGCGATCCTGCTAAACACACCATTTTACCAATGAGTAAGTTTGGTTTGGTACAGATTACAAGACAACGAGTTCGCCCAGAAACAAACATCACAACGGCAGAAACCTGTCCAATGTGTAAAGGAGAGGGTAAAGTGGAAGCGTCGATATTGATTACGGACGAGATTGAACATAAATTGGATCAAATCTTAAGTTTTTCAAAACCTAAGAAGATAGAATTGGTTACGCACCCGTTTGTTGAAGCCTATTTAACAAAGGGCGTTGTTGGTAAATCCTGGAAATGGTTTTTAAAACACAAGATTAAGGTGAAAGTGACCGCCGATGCGAATTATCATTATGGTGAATATCATTTCTTTGATGGTACCAATGATGAAGAAATAGTCGTATAATCGTCAGTTGTGGCCATTAAAATTCTGAATATTGGTAAGTCTAAAAACGCCTATTTAGTAAAAGGTGTTGAGGATTATTTAACGCGTTTAGGAAAATACGCGATTGTCCAATGGGTTGAATTGCCCGATGCCAGGAAAAAGCATTATAAAACAGTTGAAGAACTGAAAAAACTTGAATCTGATATAGTGTTGGCAGAAGTAAAACCAAATACTTTTTTAATTGGATTAGACGAAAAAGGAAAAAGGTTTACAAGTCGCGCTTTTGCAGAGCAAGTGAACCTTTGGACAAGTAGCAATGCGGATGTCGCATTTGTTATTGGGGGGGCATTTGGGTTTCATCACGAAGTGTATGAACGTATGAATGCGAAAATTTCCTTGTCAGACATGACACTTTCCCACCAAATGGTACGTTTGTTGTTGGTGGAACAGATATACAGAGGATATAGCATTTTGAACGGTGAACCTTATCACAACGATTAATGTTAAAAGAGATTAGATTAGATAAACTTTGAATTTTAGCAAACTTGTATATGTTTGCAAGGATTTATTAAAAATTGTGTTGCAATGTTGATACATTCAACTTTGATTGGCTATGGCGGATAAGAAGAAAAAACAAGGAAGACCGGCGACGAAACCGGTAGAGAAAAGAAAAGCTTACTATGTATTGGTGAAGGTTCATAATTCCATGAACAACACCAACAACAATGTATTGATAAGTCGTGATACCATTCCTGAAATTAAATTATTAATGAAGCATTCAACTCAACACGTTGAGTTTTTAGGATATTGGGACGGTAAGAAATACGAAAAAGTCAGTTTAAATTAATTTGAAAACAAAGAATAAAGATAAAGGGCACTTTTCTTAAGTGCCTTTTTTTTGTTTATGCAATCTGAGGAAACCATACTAGACGGGCCAGAATTAAAGCAATTGTTCTTTGGGTTTACCAAGGACTTCTGGGTGCTATGCGTTGTCGTGTTTAGCTTTTTCTTTAGTTTTAATCTCATCATACCCCAACTACCTGAATTTATAACAAGCCTAAACGGGGAACGTTACAAAGGACTTATTATTGGTGCGTTTGCACTATCTGCATTGTGCTCTCGACCGTTTAGTGGCAAACTAATAGACCATATCGGCCGCCGACCAATCATGCTAATCGGCATTTTCGTTTCGATTGTTGTTTCCTTTGGTTACCCATTGGTGAACGGCGTAACATCGTTTCTATGCTTACGATTTTTACATGGGTTTTCTGCTGGGTTTACTCCAACAGCAACAACGGCTATGTGCAACGATGTTGTCACAGTTAAACAAAGAGGAGAGGCAATGGGTATTGTTGGTATGGCAGGCAATTTAGGTATGAGTCTCGGACCAGCACTTGGCAGCGAGGTAGGTGTGACGTACGGGAATCAAACGATGTTTTTTGTTGCAGGTTTCATCGCCATTTTGTCAATCATCCCTGCACTAAAGATGAAAGAAAGCATTCCCAACACCACAAGGTTTCATTTCGGGATGCTCAAACTCAAACTAAATGAAATCATTGAACCTAAAGTAGTATTGCAGGGAACGATTATGACGCTCGGTGTTATTACGTTCGGAGCTTTATTAACATTGGTCCCAGATTACTGTAAACAGTTCGGGTTAATCAAGAATGGCTACTTCTTCACCATCGTTACAGTCACTTCTTTAACTGTGAGGGTACTTAGTGGTAGAATGAGTGATAAGTTTGGTCGCGAAATCGTATTAGTCATTGGACTCTTGTTTTTAATCCTTGCCAATATATTGTTACTCACCGCACAAGACATTACAACCATATTTATTGCCGCTGGCGTTTTTGGTATTTCTACTGGTATAAATTCACCAACTTTATTTGCTTGGACTATCGATAACGGTAATCAACTATTCATTGGACGTGGAATATCCACATTATTCATCTTTCTCGAGATTGGCATCATTATCGGAGCGATCATTCCAGCCGAGATTTATGCAAACAATAATGCGAATTTCCCAAAGGTGTTTATGTTTACGTTGGCATTTGCAATCATTGCGTTTCTATTGACCTTCAGGGCCTATTTAAAAGCCCGTAAAAAGGTGATAGAATCATTCTAAATAGCCATCATTAAAGGCTACCTTATTCAACACGCGGTAATGGTAAGGGTAACGCGGAATTAATTGTGATTAAAAAATGGTTTAAGGATTATTATCCTACAATCAAAACACTAATTTTGCACCCGTTTACAATACGCATTTATTGCAATGAGTAAAGTTATAAAAATTAAAAAAGGCAAAGACATTCAACTAGTAGGAGTGGCACAAAAAACCACATCCGCTAGAACAGTTTCAAGCTCATTTGCCATCAAACCCACAGATTTTAAAAACCTAGTTCCTAAGATGGTCGTAAAGGCTGGAGAGGAAGTTAAGGCAGGAGACGTTTTGTTTCATGACAAAACAAATCCAGACGTAAAATTTACTGCTCCAGTGAGTGGTGAAGTTGCGGAAGTTGTTAGAGGTGAGAGAAGAGCCATTCAAGAAGTAAGAATTCTAGCCGATTCTGACATCAAGTACAAAAGCTTCGAAGTGCCAAGTGCACTCAATGCTGAGAATGTGAAAGCGTTATTGCTTGATTCTGGGCTTTGGGCGTTTATGGTTCAACGGCCTTTTGGCAGTATTGCCGATCCATCAGTTGCTCCTAAGGCAATTCATGTGTCGTGCTTTGATTCAGCACCATTAGGTGTCGATTACAATTACACACTTGCCAACGAAGGAGATGCTTTTGCGAAAGGTTTAGAAGCATTAAAAGCGTTAACCGAAGGAACAGTTCATTTGAATGTACATGAAAAGGCCAACAATGCCTCATTGTTTACTCACGCGAGCGGTGTTCAAATCAATAGTTTTTCTGGTAGCCATCCTTCTGGATTAGTAGGTGTACAAATACACCACATTGATCCAATTAATAAAGGAGATGTGGTTTGGACAATCAACCCACAACACGTTGTGTTTATCGGTCGCTTGTTACAAACAGGAAAATTAAACTTGTCACAACAAGTGGCGGTTGCTGGTTCGGACGTGAAAAATCCTCAATACATAGAAACGATTGTTGGTGTAAACGTTGAAGCGATTACTACGGATAACGTAACCAACGACAACGCGCGATACATCAGCGGAAACGTATTAACTGGTTCAAATGTTGGGTCTAAAGGATATTTAGGATACTTCGATCACATGATGTCTATCATTCCTGAAGGAAATGAATATGAATTCATGGGCTGGTTATTCCCAAGCTATCCACGACCAACCATTAGCAATTCTTTACCAATTTCTAAATTTCTAAAGAAAAGCTTTGTTGTCAATACCAACCCACATGGGGAGGAAAGAGCATTTGTGATGACTGGGGAGTACGAAAAAGTATTGCCAATGGACGTGATGCCAGTTCAATTGTTGAAATCGATTTTAGCACAAGATCTAGAAGCAATGGAAAACTTAGGCATTTACGAAGTAATTGAAGAGGACTTAGCCCTGTGTGAGTTTGTTTGCACTTCTAAAATCGATGTACAAAAGATTTTGAGTGACGGTTTAGATTTGATGGCGGAAGAAGGATAACATAAACGCGTTAGAAATGAAGTTTTTAAGAGATATATTAGATAAAGTAAAGCCCAACTTCGAAAAGGATGGCAAGCTTCACTTTTTGCATTCGACGTTTGATGCAATTGAAACGTTCATGTTTGTGCCTAACCACACAACCAAAAGAGGCGCACATATTAGAGATGGAATCGACTTAAAGCGTACAATGTTTATCGTGATAATCGCTTTGGTACCATGTTTACTATTCGGTATGTGGAACGTAGGTGCTTTGCATTACGCAGCCCAAAACATTGATTCAACATTGTTAGAGAATATGTTATATGGCGCAATGAAGGTGGTACCTATCATCGTTGTTTCCTACTTAACTGGTCTTGGTATTGAGTTCGCTTTCTGTCAAGTGAATGGACACCCTGTAAACGAAGGTTTCTTGGTGTCAGGTATGTTGATACCTTTAATAGTGCCTGCTGACATTCCATTGTGGATGGTTATAGTTGCTACTGCCTTTGCAGTAATTATTGGGAAGGAAGTATTCGGTGGAACTGGAATGAACATCTTAAACCCTGCGCTTACAGCACGGGTTTTCTTATACATCGCCTATCCGGTTGAAATGGCTGGTGAGATTTGGGTGTCTGGAATTAAAGAAGGATTAGTGGATGCAGCATCTGGAGCTACAGCTCTTGGTGTTTTAGGAGGAAAAGACCTAGAAGCAGCCAGTAACTATAGTGTGAATGTAATGGATGCCTTTATGGGATTCATTCCTGGTAGTATTGGTGAAACCTCTGTGTTGATGTGTTTGATTGGTGCGGCTATCCTGATTGTTACAGGAATTGGCAGTTGGAGAATCATGCTTGCCACCGTTATCGGTGCGTTAGGTATGGGACTTATTTTAAATGCAGTTGGTGGTAATCCTTATTATGACTTACCTGCTTACCAGCACTTGTTAATTGGTGGTTTTGCCTTTGGCGCTGTGTTTATGGCAACGGATCCTGTATCCGCTGCGCACACTACCACTGGTAAATGGATTTACGGAATTCTCATCGGAGTACTCACCGTGCTCATACGGGTGTTTAACCCAGCATATCCTGAAGGTATCATGTTCGCGATTTTATTTATGAACGTGATGGCTCCATTGGTAGATAATTATGTGGTAAAGGCTAACATTAAAAGAAGATTGAATCGTGTCAAAGCTTAATAAAAATTCAAGTGGATACATATTTGGATTCGCCTTATTGGTAATCTTGGTATGTGGAGTGCTTTTATCTGTTGTTTCTGGAGCGCTAGCTGAGAAACAATATGAAGAGCGCGAATTAGAACGTAAAAAGTTCATTTTAAAAGCAGCGCTTGGAGATAAAATGGATGAGGTTGAAAAACCTGATATCGCTGTGATGTACGACAAACGCGTTAAAGAGTCTGTTGTTAATTCAAAAGGGGAAGTTGTTGAAGGATTGGCTGCTAACACAGTAAAACTTAAAAACGAATACAAGAAGTTAGAAAAAAATGGTTCACTTAAAGCAGGTGAATCTATCAATCTTCCTGTTTACGAGGTCATGAACGAAGACGGTTCAGCTGTGGATTTCTACGTAGTACCTACCTATGGTTTTGGACTGTGGGACAATATCTGGGGCTACGTGGCACTTCAAAAAGACTTAAATACCATTAATGGAGTTGTCTTAGACCATAAAGGGGAAACTCCTGGTTTGGGTGCACGAATCACTGAAGACAAAATTCAGAAACGTTATAGTGCCGGCAAAAAAATATTTGAAGGCGATAAGCTCGTTTCTGTAACCATGCAAAAAGGCGAGGGAAATGATTATTCTTCTGATCCACATGCGGTAGACGGTATGTCTGGAGCAACCTTAACGGCAGATGGTGTGAACACCATGATGGCGAACTATATGAATTTGTATCTATCATTTATCAACGCTAAGAAAAGTTAACATGAGCACTGAAACACAAGCGGTAGAAGCAGAGGTTAAAGAGCGGGAGCCTTTATTCTCTAAGAAAAATAGAAAACTAATATCCAATCCGTTGGATGCAGATAACCCAATTACAGTTCAGGTATTGGGAGTATGTTCAGCACTTGCTGTAACAGTGAAACTGATACCAACACTATATATGTGTATCTCGGTTTTATTTGTATTGATCTTCTCAAACGTGGCTATTTCATTATTGAGAAATGTCATTCCCGGTAGAATTAGAATTATTGTACAACTATTAGTAGTTGCCTCATTAGTGGCCGTCGTTGATCAAGTACTACAGGCATTTGCGTATGACGTATCGAAGCAATTATCGGTTTTTGTTGGATTGATTATCACAAACTGTATCATCATGGGTCGTTTGGAGGCTTTCGCATTAGCAAATAAGCCTGGACCAGCATTTCTTGATGCAGTTGGTAACGGTTTAGGATATGCAGTGATTTTGATTCCAGTGGCTTTCTTTAGAGAATTGTTTGGCAGTGGATCATTGTTCGGCTTTAATATTTTGGGTGAGAACTATCCTGGTAACGGGGTAATGATGAGTCCAGTAGGAGCCTGTATTGTATTAGGATTATTAATCTGGTTCCAACGTTCCAGAAATGGTTATACTGAGGAAGCTTAATTAAAGAATCATGGGAATAGTAGAAAATTACTTAAACATTGGAATCAAGTCGATTTTTGTCGACAACATGATTTTTGCCTACTTCCTAGGTATGTGTTCGTACCTAGCGGTATCAAAGAAAATTGGTACGGCAGTAGGACTTGGAATGGCGGTAACGTTTGTATTGTTAATCACAGTTCCTTTAAACTGGTTGGCATACAACTTTATCATTAAAGAAGGCGCACTTACGTGGTTGAACAACCTTGGGGTTTCAACAAACTTTGCGGACTTCTCAACTGTTAATTTAGAAGTATTAAAGTTCATTATATTCATTGCTGTTGTGGCAGCATTTGTTCAATTGACCGAGATGGTTGTTGAGAAGGCTTCTCCTGCGTTATACAACGCTTTGGGTATCTTCTTGCCTCTTATTGCGGTAAACTGTTCTATCCTTGGGGCTGCGCTGTTTTTACCAGGTAAGGAATTTGCCTTTGGAGAAAGCGTTGTTTACGGACTTGGTTCCGGAATTGGTTGGTTCTTAGCCGTAGTTGCACTTGCTGCAATTCGTGAGAAACTTAGCTATTCTAATGTTCCAAGAGGACTACGTGGCTTAGGCATAACGTTTATTACGGTTGGATTAATGGCCTTTGCATTTTTGAGTTTTATTGGATTTAAACTTCCATTTGGAGAATAAGAATTATGGTATTATTAGAAATAAACGGTGCTATTATTATTACCTCGGCGATTGCCTTAGCAGCAATCATCCTGCTTTTGGTACTGATGCTTCAAGTAGCAGCCAAAAGACTGGTAAATCAAGGTGATGTAAAACTGACGATTAATGGTGAAAAAACGATTGAGGTTGCGGCGGGAACTACATTGCTAAACACGCTGTCAGATCAATCTATATTTCTACCGTCTGCTTGCGGTGGTGGTGGTACATGTGCTATGTGTACTTGTCAAGTGTTTGAAGGTGGTGGAGACATCCTACCAACAGAGACTGGCCATATCAAGCGAAAAGAACAGAAAGAGAATTGGAGATTGGCGTGCCAAGTCAAGGTAAAGAACGACATGAAAATCGGGATACCTGAGGAAATCTTTGGTATCAAGAAGTGGGAGTGTGAAGTTGTCAAGAATTACAACGTTGCTTCTTTCATTAAGGAATTTGTCGTGAAGCTTCCAGAGGGAGAAACACTTGATTTTGAAGCAGGTGGATACATTCAAATCGACGTACCAAAAATTACGGTTGATTTTAAAGACATGGACATCACTGCGCACCCAGAATTGGTTGCCGACGGTCGTGATCCAATGGATTTCAAATCGGAGTGGGATAAGTTTGGATTATGGGATTTAAAAATGGTGAATGACGAGCCAATTTTTAGAGCTTACTCAATGGCCAACCACCCAGCTGAAGGAAATATCGTGATGTTGAATATTCGTATTGCAACACCACCTTGGGACCGTAAGAACAACAAGTGGATGGATGTGAATCCAGGCATTTGCTCCTCATACGTTTTCGGTTGTAAACCAGGTGATAAAGTAACAATTTCAGGTCCTTACGGGGAATTCTTTATTAAAGACACAGGTTCGGAAATGTTGTACATCGGTGGTGGAGCTGGAATGGCACCAATGCGTTCGCATTTGTTTCATTTGTTCCATACCCTTAAGACAGGTAGAAAGGTGACGTATTGGTACGGTGGACGTTCCAAGCGTGAGTTGTTTTACTTAGATCACTTTAAGAGAATCGAAAAAGACTTCCCGAACTTTAAGTTCTACATAGTACTATCGGAACCTGCAGAAGCTGATAACTGGAAAGTGAAAGCTGACATGGATGATGAAAGTGGTGATGGATTTACTGGCTTTGTACATCAAGCGGTAATTGATCAATATTTAACCAAACATGAGGCACCAGAAGACATAGAATTTTACTTCTGCGGACCTCCATTGATGAACCAAGCGGTTTTGAAAATGGTAGATGATTGGGGTGTTCCTCCTGAGAATGTAGCATTTGATGATTTCGGAGGCTAAACCTATGATTTTAAATACATTGAATATTAAAAAAGGCAGACTTATCTGCCTTTTTTTTGTCCTATTTTTTTTGGGATGTGGGCCAAAGTCAAAGGAAGTTACTCAAGAATATAAGCTAGTTGGAAACGCGTTAGGTACGACGTACCATATAACGTATTTAGGAAATCAAATAGGTGATTTGCAGGGTCTGATAGATTCTGTAATTGGGGAGTTTAATTACGGGGTATCAACGTACGATGGGAATTCATTTATTTCACATTACAATGGGAACAAACCACTTCATGTGGATGATTTACAACCAGGATACCAATACTTTGATAAAATGATTTCATTGTCGCTACCAATTGTGGAAGCGACTTATGGAGCCTTTGATCCAAGTGCTGCTAGATTATTTGGTGTTTATGATGCAGCCAAGCGAGAAAAACGTTTCATGGATTCTGCAGTGGTGGTTGAAGCATTGTCGAATAAAGGCTTGGAATCAGTGCAGTTTGATAGTGACGGTAACATGCAGAACCCGAGACTTAAACAAATGAATTTTAACGCAATCGCCAAAGGGTATTTTGTAGACTTATTGGCTGCAATACTTGAAGATCATGATGTTGTCCATTACATGGTAGAAGTAGGAGGGGAAGTACATTGTAAGGGCAACAACAGCTCTGGAACAGCATGGAATATTGGAATTAATAGACCTGAGCCAGGGGCAATGCCAACGGATTATTTTGAGGTGATTTCACTTAGTGACCAGTCCATGGCAACATCAGGAAACTACCAAAACTATTATGTGGTCAACGATTCCGTCATTGGCCATACATTAGATCCAAGATCTGGAAAGCCTGTCATTTCTGACCTAAAAAGCGCAACCATCATCCATTCAGAATGTGCCATTGCCGACGCTTATGCAACGGCATGTATGGTTTTAGGCTTAGAGGAGTCCATCAAAATGATTGAAGCGGACTCTTCACTTTCCGCTTTTTTCATTTACGAAAAAGACCAGAAACTTATCGGCAAACACGTTAAGTGATGCCAATTACTGAATGATGATTTTTTGGGTTGATTCAACGTCCTCACCTAAAACCTTAATAAAATAGATTCCAGCTGGTACTTGTAAATCAATGGAAGTGCTGTTGTTAATGTCATTGACTTCGTATACCACCTTCCCCAAATAATCCATCACTTTAATAGAACTGTATTTTTCTGCATCTTCCACTTGAACAGTAATCTGTCCGTTAGACGGGTTCGGCCATATAGTGATGTTTTGATTGTGTAGATCATCCACACTGGCGTTTCGGTTTACTTTACACGTCTTCGTAACTTGGTTGCCAATGCAGCCTTCTGGACTTGTTTCAATTAACTTGATGATCCCCGTGGTTGGACGTGTATTCCATTTTACACGTATTTCTTTAGTGCCCTGACCAGTTAAGATAGTCGCATTCGTAACACTCCAATCAAACGTGTTCTTGTTCGAAGAGCTCGTTGTGGCCGTAAATGTTTCTTCGTCATTGTCGCTGGTGTTAGGACCATAAATCGAAGAAGTTACTGGAACATTAGAAACCAACACGCTGGTGTTAGCCGTGTCAGCACAAATACCTCCTTCAGTTGCAATCATTTGAATTTTGAAAGTACCAGGGTTGGTGTATTTTTTAGTTGGACTCGCTGCAGTCTGCGTGGTATTGTCGCCGAAATTCCAGGCGTAGGTAAGATTGTCTCCTGTACTAGTGTTAGTGAAAACGTAATTGTTACTATTCAAGCATTGTGTATCCTGGTTAACAGAAAATACGGCTGTTGGAATACCATACACTTGTACGCTTTGTGATGAAGTACTTTGACATTTCTCGTCATTGGTAACCACTAAACGAACAGTATGGCTTCCTGACGACTCGAGTTTGGTAGCATACGTCTGATTTGTTGACATCAAGCTATCATCTAAGTACCAATTGTACTTCACTGATTTGGTGTCGAACAAGCTCACAATAGACGCCTGAGGGTAAATTGAATCACCAGCACACTTGTCGTTTAACAAAGCCATGCTCGCTGTCAAACAGGATGCGTTCATGTACCACAATTCTCGGCCATGAATCCCATCGTTCGCAGTAAAATATAAATAGCCATTAGACATGGTCAAGGTTTGAGGGTGTGAACCGTCTGCACCAGTAAGGATGTCATTCACAAGGTCAGCCGAACTTCCATTACTTGACCATAACTCAATGCCTGAAGAATCAGTCCTGGCCGTAAAGAATAATTTATCGGATGATTGAGCAAACTCTATAGTGTAATTAGATGTATGCGTTGTATCTACAAATGACCGTATTGATTTGGTACCGTTTGCCGTACCGTCAGTCGACCACAAAGTTTCAATGCTATTAGAATCTGTAGTTGTGAAGAACAGTAGACCTAAATCCGCATGGTAATTTAAGTTCGAAGGATTGCTAGATCCACTACCTGGATTGATGTCTTTTAATAAGGTTGTTCCTGTGTCAGTTCCATTGGTACGCCATAATTCCGCTCCATTGGTTCCGTCATTAGCCACAAAAAACACAACACCGTTTCCTTCAGTCATATAACTTGGACTACTAGAACCACTTCCTGTCACGATGTCTTTTAACAAAACTGTTCCAGAAGATGTGCCATCACTTAAATACAATTCGCGACCATTTTTAGGCGTGGTAGCAGAAAAGAATATCAAGCTATCCTTAAATGAACAAAGGAAACTTGGACGAGAATCATAATAATCTGAATAGATGTCTTTCACCAATTTGCTCAAAACGCCGTCAGTCACATACAATTCAATGCCTTCGGTATAATTGTCAGCTGTAAAAAACACACGATCACCCACAACGGTTAAGTTGGCTGCACTGGCTCCAAATCCATTTGGTTGAATAGAGGAAGTAACAACTCGGGTAGATTTAGTCGTCTCGTCGTATACCCAAATATTGTCCAAAAGCGTCTGCTTTAACGTATAGAAGAACTTCCCATTGGTTCGTCTAAAACTCCCAACATAGTTTTTCTTTCCATTGTCTAAGACTTCTGTGATTTCTTTGGTTTTGAAATCATAATAATTGATTTCCATGTCGAAAGAACCTGGTAGAATAGAGTAGTATACACCGTTTGGAGTCGACATCAATTCACGGGGTTGACCACGTGTTGTTCCGTTATAATCGATGATGTTTTTAATTTGTTTAGTACTTAGATCAAAAGACCAAAGTTCATCTGCTGTATCTGAATTGCTCGCATTAAAGAATACACCGTCAGGGGTTGAAGCAATAGAAGCGATGACATTGTCTGGTGTATTGTTCAACACATCCCAATATAGTTTTGTGCCGCTGCTAGTTCCATCTGAAACAGACACCTCACGGCCATTAACGCCATCGTCTGCTGTAAAATAAAGTAGATTGTTATGGGCAAAAAAGTGATTAGGTGTACTCGAGGTAGATCCTGGATAAATGTCTTTCACTCGTTTGGTTGAAACACCGTTACCTCTTGAATACAACTCAAAATCACGATAGTTCCCGTTACTATGGGCAGAGAACAATAGGATATTGTTTAAAGCCGTAATGTGGTTGATGAATGCATCCGTCTGAATGGGATACATATCAGTTGTTAAACGTGTTCCAGATGCAGTTCCATCCGTATAGTATAATTCTTTGCCTTTATCATAATCAGCCACGAAATAGATGAGGCCGTTTAAGTGTGTAATTTGCTCAGGACTAGAGGAATAAGTGCCTGGGTCAAGGTCAACAATCATATAGGTGCCGCTTTTCGAACCATTTGTTCTACAAAGCTCGATTCCTTTACCCGTTTGGTTGCCACCAAAATACAAAACCGAATCCCAAATGGCCACGTTTTCAAAGCTATAAAATGGATCTCCATTGACGTCTTCTAAAACGACAAAACTTGTATCCGAGCCATTGGTTTTAAACACATTGTTTTTACCGTCACTTGGATTCTTGGCTGTGAAGTACAATTCATTGTTAAACGAATTGATGTAGTTAATAGATGAAGTTGCAGTACCGGTAGCGAAATCCTTCACCAAAACAGTTCCTGATGTAGTTCCATCCGACTTCCAAAGTTCTTTTCCGTGAGTTGAATCATCAGCCACAAAATATAACATACCGTTATGCGCAGTCATTTTATCAATCGTACTGTGCTTGGTACCTGCATATATGTCCTTAACCAATTTGATGTTACCAGCAGTTCCGTCGGTCGCATACAATTCACGTCCTGTAGAATCAGACTCAAATTCCATGAAAATGGCTTTGTCAGTTGGAAGAATCTTACTGATTTTACCTGTCAAGATTTCGGTTGTGTTTTTTGCGGTTCCATCTGTTTTCCAAAGCGTTACCGATGATTTTGAAGACATGAAGTACGTGGCAGATTTGTATTCAAAAAATGTTACCGAATTCTTATTAAAGTTGTGCGACTGACTATTGATTCCTAAATCGTGAATTGTAGAGTCCTTGATATTAATAGCATATAAAACCGTTTGGCTGGATCCATTTAGTCCAGAAACATACATGAAATCACCACTTATGTGATGAATTACGGCATCTCCAGTTCTGTTTGCATCCATCATATCCTCGATTAACACGGGATTATAAGTTTGACCGAAAGAACAAAGAGCTATGAAAAGTCCTAAAGCGCTGGTAAAGAAATGTTTATACATTTTTTAAATAGTTTGGTGCGAATTTAAGTTTTCAAGAATCCTAATACGATTTCTTATGTCTTATTCGATAAACGACAGAGAGGTTTATGACAACCGTTATAAAATCAATGATTGTTGGTTCAGAAACCAGTCGTGGTATTTGAAGTTTATACACCTTAGAACTAAATTGCCGCCGAATATTATAAGATGAACGACATTCAACAAAATATCGCAGAGCGATTTATGAGGTACGTGCAAATCGATACCCAAAGTGATCCATTTAGTACTGATTTTCCATCGACCGCCAAACAACTCAATTTGAGCATGTTACTGGTTGAAGAGTTACGTGAAATTGGAATTGACGACGCTTTTTTGGATGAACATGGATATGTTTTTGGCACTATTCCAGGCACTTCTGAAAAAGAAGGAATTCAAACCATCTGTTTTTGTTCCCACGTGGATACTGCGCCAGATTGCAGTGGAAAGGATGTGAAACCAATTCTTCATTTAAACTATCAAGGTAAGGACATTGTGTTGCCTGATGATAACAGTCAAGTAATTACCACTACGGAACACCCTTATCTCCTTGAACGCTTAGGCGATGATATAATAACCGCATCTGGAAATACTTTGTTGGGTGCTGATGACAAAGCCGGTGTCGCGATCATCATGGAACTAGCAAACCAACTGATGCAGCGCGATGACATCGAACATGGTGACATACGCATTTTGTTTACACCCGATGAGGAAGTCGGGAGAGGCGTCGACAAACTTGACATGAAACGTTTAAATGCCGATGTTGGTTACACCTTAGATGGCGGGACAAGAGGATCGTTAGAAGGAGATACGTTCTCTGCAAATGCCATGACGGTTACTTTTCATGGGATAAGCGCTCATCCAGGATATGCAAAAGGCAAAATGGTAAATGCCATGCGCGTTTTGGCGCACTTTATGGATTCGCTGCCTAAAGATTCATTTTGTCCAGAAACGACGGAAGGAAGAGAAGGATTCGTCCATTCTACTGGTATTAAAGGTGAGTTAGAAACGGCTTCAGTTGATTTCATTGTCCGTGATTTTGATACCGCACAATTAGCAAACCATCAGAATGTCGTTATTCAATTGGCTCAGGAGGCCATCGACGCTTTTCCTGGAGCAAGGTTTGAAACGGTAGTTAAAGAGCAATATCGCAACATGCGAGAAATGCTTGATCAACATCCACATATTGAGGCAAATGCTGTAGAAGCCATGAAAAGGGCTGGAGTAACGCCAAAACCTGACTTAGTCCGTGGAGGAACGGATGGTTCAAGGCTGTCGTTTATGGGATTGCCATGTCCGAATATATTCACCGGGGAAATGGCGATTCATTCAAAACATGAATATGTATCGGTTCAGGATATGGAAGCGGCGTTGTCTACTCTATTGGAGTTAGTGCAGATTTATGAAGAAAATGCTTAAGAAGAAATGTAAAATGGGTCACTCGGCCGTAAACTGTATTAGTTTAAATGGTAGTCGTGCTTCGCCGAGTGAAATGTAAAATGTTGAATGTTGAAGTGATTGTTAAACATTTTAAATTTCCGCTGAATCCCGACTAATTCAACTTCAACTTCAGCTTATTGCTCGTCCGATTTACACACCTCACCAGGTTTCGCGCCACACATGCCGCAGGCCACACCTTCTTCTTGAAGCATAGGGTTTTTACCGGCACAACCGGCACGCATTTCACCGTTTTTAACGAGTAACATACGAATACCCATGCCTAATAAAGCGATAATTAATACGGCAACGATTAAGATAAATTGTGTCATAGCTGTTATCGAATAACAAGGCTACAAAGGTAATGTTTGGGATGGAACTTTAAAGTTTTTGGAGCATTGGTGTTTTAGGTTTTTAGGAATACAATAGTGAGTTATAGGTTTACCTCATTTCGTTAGATTTGAAACGTGCCGATGTTAACGAGAATCGTATGTATCATTTTGACTTGTAGCTTATTCGCGTCATGCACATCCCGTAAGGCAAATACTTCAATTTATTATGACTTTGACGAAGTTATACATTACTCTATAATGCCGCAATTCGATGCATTCGGACCTGATCAGTTTGACACCGTGCTTACTGAAATGGAACAACTCAGATATCAAATGATGATTGGCCCAAAACCGGAATCACTACGTGATTCGACTTTTATCAGCAACCTGGAAGCAGCTGGATTTAATAGGCAAGGTATTGATGAGTACAAATTTGATAGTCTTAATCAAATTTTTATGGATAAGCCCGTATCTGAAATTCTTGAGGGCTTTTGCTTACCTGTTTTTCGGGACATCCTCATTTTTAAAAAACGTCATAAGGTAATTGGAATTGTTAAGATTTGCTTCGGCTGTGAAAAAGCAGTGATTGTTGGGTCACAAGCAAATACTATTGGTTTTGGTCAGGATGGAGATTTTCAAAAACTAAAAAAATTATTGGACAACTGACCTCTATTAAAGTAAAACAACTTTATCGGACTATACGCAAGCACCATTACCTCAATTAAACATTAAGAATTCAACATTAGATATTCATCCTTCAAACAACTCCATTCATCCAATTAAATTTCTCTGTAACTTTTTTAATTTAAATTCGTAGAACAAATAAAAAGGCACAGATGTTGTAATAATTGAAGTGTCAAATATTATTTGCCTATGAAACGCCTGATTATTACCGCTAAAAGAAAAAGTTCAATCCTAATCATTGGATTATTATTAGCTGCAAACCTGTTTACATTCGGATTGGCGTCTCACTACTTCAGTAATCAAACGCTTAAAAGTGTTCAAAACACTGAACAAGAACACGTAACAAAAGCTGGTTGGCAAGTACTTGGATGGGGATATTCATTGCTTGAGTCCATCCGGATAGCACCACAAAGGTAAGTCCTACTAATACTACATGTCCTTAGCGAATACGGAAGGTTACAGCAAACTCACACGGTATAAGTTTCACCATTTTGCCTTCTGGCTCGCCTATTTTTCCTTTTGGTTTTTCTTTTATAACGAAGAAGTAACACGAGGCTCTGCGTTCGTAAACGCCTTTGTAACAGTTTCCGTTCAAGGTCTAGTTGTCTACTTTAACATGTACTTTCTGTTCAACAAACTGTTCAAACAGAAAATGTACGTATCCTATGTCATAAGTTTAATACTGTCTGTCTTTTTGGCGGTATTTATTTGGGCGATGGCATTGAACTCGGCGAGTATTATGACGAGTCATGTGCCATTGGACATTTGGCGTTGGCAGTTTTTTGCCAGTGGATTTGCCAGTATCACCTTTACACTTGGTATCACTATGTCGTTGAAGATGGTACGGCAGTGGTATGAACGTGAGCGAATGACGGAAAACTTAGAACGGATCAACATGGAGACTGAGCTGAAATATTTGAAGACTCAGATCAACCCACATTTTCTATTTAATAGCTTGAACAGTTTATACGCTTTAACACTTAAGAAATCGGACCGAGCGCCAGAATTGGTATTAAAACTGTCGGAAATATTGAGGTACGTTTTATACGACGGCAGTGAAAAGTGGGTGGCGCTCGACAAAGAGATTAACTATTTGCAGTCATACCTAGACCTAGAAAAAATAAGAAACGGGGAACGTTTGGATTTTAAGTTTAACGTGAAGGGCAATCCAGCGACGAAGCAAATTGCGCCTATGTTGTTCCTGACGTTCTTAGAAAACAGCTTTAAGCATGGTATCAATCAAAAGTCGGAAGGCGGCTTTGTGACCATCGATATGGAAATCGAACCTGATCATTTGGTTTTCAAAATTCAAAATTCGAAACCCAAAGAAAAAGAGAAGCGTTTAAACGGAAAGGCCGGTGGAATTGGCCTCGAAAACATAAAAAAAAGGTTAGCATTGTTGTACCCCGACAAACATACTCTTGAAATAGAGGACGACGGGGAACAGTATAGAGTGAACCTAAACTTGAGATTTAAATAAATGGACAACAACATGAAGTGTTTAATTGTAGACGACGAACCGTTAGCTATTGATGTGATTAAGAGTCACTTAACCAAATATCCTGAACTTGAATTGGTGGGCACCTGTTCGAATGCCATACAAGCAGCTGAAGTTTTAAAAGCCAAAAAGGTTGATTTATTGTTTTTGGACATTCAAATGCCTGAAGTGACTGGTATAGAATTTATGCGCTCTTTGGAAAATCCACCTTTGGTGATTTTTACCACAGCATATGCTGAATACGCTGTTGAAGGATTTGAATTAGATGCCATTGATTATTTATTAAAACCTATTTCTGGTGAACGTTTCGACAAAGCGATTCAAAAGTCTAAGGAGTATTTCAGACTAAAGAACGGAAACGAAGTTGACAATACCGAACTTGAAGAAGACTTCATATTTGTAAAAGCGAATCAGAAACTAATTAAGATCAGTTACGACGAGATTAAGTACGTTGAAGCATTTGCGGACTACGTGAAGATATTCATTCCAGAAAAACGAATTGTTACCCTACAAACCATGAAAAAGATGGAGCAAAAGCTCCCAGCTGAGAAGTTTTGCAGAATTCACCGATCCTTTATCGTTGGACTTAAACACATTGAGTCGTATAACACAAGCGAAGTGGGTGTTGATGGTAAACGATTGCCTATTGGTAAAAACTTTAAGGACAAATTTATGGACTTAATGAAGGCTAACAACGTGCTTTAATGGAGACAAATGACGTGCGCTTAGACGCATTCAAACGTTTACTTGATATTATGGACGATTTACGGGAAAAATGCCCGTGGGATCGCGAACAGACGCTCGAAAGTATACGTCACCTTACCATAGAAGAAACCTATGAGTTGTCTGATGCGATATTGGACAACGACAAATCGGAGATCGCCAAAGAATTGGGTGATTTAATGCTTCATCTTGTTTTTTACGCCAAAATTGGCAGCGAGACCAATGACTTTGACATCACCAGTGTGTTGAACGGTATTTGTGAAAAGCTCATTAGGCGACATCCACATATCTACGGCGATGTAAACGCTGAAAATGCTGATGCAGTAAAACGTAATTGGGAGCAAATCAAACAGGCTGAAAGCAAAGGGAAGAAATCCGTTTTAAGCGGAGTGCCTAATTCGATGCCAAGTTTGGTTAAAGCAACTCGAATGCAAGAAAAAGCAGCTCAAGTGGGCTTCGATTGGCCGAATAAAGACCAGGTGTGGGACAAAGTAGAGGAGGAGCTTCAAGAATTTAAAGAAGCAGGTAAAAAGGACAAAGAAGGAGAGTTTGGCGACTTAATATTTTCTTTAGTCAACTATGCACGCTGGCAAGACATAAACCCTGACGATGCCTTAGAACAAACCAATAAGAAATTCAAACAACGGTTTGAAGCTATTGAAAGTCATGCCAAGTCCAAAGGTATCACCCTCAAAGAAATGACGTTAGAAGAAATGGAAGCGGTTTGGCAAAAAGCCAAGAACTAGTCTAGGTTAAAGGCGGTTCGAATGATCATGTGATCACCTTCCCATATTTCCGCATAGTGGTTTCCAGCTTTGTAAGCTTCTTTCTGCTTAAACTGAAACTTGAATTTCTCAGATGATCCATCGTAGGTAAAATCCTTGGTCATTGAAAACAACTCATCTGAGTCTTGCAGCATATCGTTATTAGAGCCCATCACTTCTTGGTTAGTTCCGATGAGTCTGAGTTTAATTTCTTTTTCACCCTCAACAACTAAGGGAGATTCAAGAACGGTGAATGATATTTCAATTTCTTCGACTTTCGAACTCTTTGTAGTGGCTTCTTTTGCTTTACGTTTAGTTCGTAATGGCGTCACCCTAAGATCTGTAATTCGGAAGGTCGCATCACTAATTTTGTCTTCTAGATCCTTGTTTTGTCGCGAGATAGCTTCCTTCTCATGAGCCATATCTTGTGCTTTGGCTTTTTCGGACTGTGCTTGTTTTTCAAACGCAGTTTTTTCTTCAACAGCAAGGTCAAGTTTTATACGATAATTTGTTAGCTCCTTTTTAAGCATTTCAATTTCACCTTTCGCCTCAACCAATGCGCGTGGGTTTCCACCTACTTGAGTCAACAGTTGACGTATACGTACTTTCTTTTGTCCAAGTTGTTCTAAGGCGTCAGAACGCTCCAATCGCAACGTTTCTGATTCTTCGTACATTGCTTGGTATTGCAGACTTAATTCGTCGTATGCCTTTTGTAAGGAGTCTCTAGAAAACTCGGTTTGTGACAAGACATCCCTAAGTTCTTCATTGATTTCAGATAAACTGCGACCATCAAGGTAATTATCATTATACCAGTTATAGAATAGATATGCATTTAAGCCTAGTGACAATAGAAAAAGTAATAATAAAGGTCTTGAAACCTTTGACTTTTTTTCCGTTTGGTACGAGTCGTTTTGAGAATCAGTCATAAACTTCTAATTGGTCTACAAGTTTACTATGAAATATTAAGAATGAGTAATTAACGATTAACAATTGTTTTCTGCCGATTCGTGACAAAGAGGGATCACCTTAAAGCAAAAAAAAGACATTATAAGAAAACACGAAGTTCTCGTTATAATGTCTGTTATGTGTATTGAGATTTTAAAAAACCCTTACGAGTCGTATTTAGACCAATCAATTTTGGTCATAAACTTCTCTTCAAGACAGGTCCAAGTAGATTCTCGTCTCCAAGAACCACGTGCGTATGCAAAACGTGCTTTTTCCCAACTACCGTAACGGTCGTAGTTATACTTTAAATAGTGTATTCCTACTACTAGGTAATTGTAACGAGTTTTGCCACCTTCTAGGTTTAGTCTGTCGTACCAGAAATCGAATGTTTCATCAATTACTTGTAAGTCACCAAAATCAGTTCCACCAGATTGAGACCGGATGCATCTCCAGCCGCTTTCATTCTGGCCAATTTCTCGAACCAATTTAGTTGGTACACCAATGGATAGACAAATAGAATCTGAGATTTCCAAAATGGTCTTCTCACCGCTTTTAATAATTTCTGAATTTTTTTCAGAAATATTTTTGTTTTTGTTTTCGGTCGTATTATTTTTACCACCGTAAGGAGCAAATGCCAATAGGCCAATCACGCCTGCAAATAATAAATACTTCTTCATAGGTCCCTTCTTTAATTTGTTTAAATTCAATTAGGTTCTCTCTCTCGAAATAAAGTGCGAAGGTCGTACTGTTTTTTTCATTTTGTCGATTTTGGAGTCTCAAGTTTTGGTAATGTTATACACAATCGGTCTCAAACCGTTGTAAATACTAGAGATTTTGAAGGTGTTTGAATGAAAAAAGGAGTCTTTTAACCCCTTATTTTACTGGATTTGACGACTTGTTGGCTAAAAAATAGGACTGTATGAAGCTCAAAAACGTCAAGTTTTAGGCAGATTCGAAAATTTTGCTACCAATTCTGACCATTGTTGCCCCCATTTTTATGGCAATTTTGTAGTCACTACTCATACCCATTGACACCTCTGTAAAAGCATCTGGTATTGGAGTTAATGGCTGAAGTTTTAGAAATATATCGTGGGTCTTTTTAAATTCTGCTTCAATTTGTTCCTTGTTTGACGTTAAAGTAGCCATAGACATTACACCAAAAAAATGGATATGCGTAAACGTATCCAGAATCCCAGATTTTGCCAATTCAAGTATTTCATCTTTATCAAAACCAAATTTAGTATCTTCATCTGCAACATGAATTTGCAGTAATACATTAACCTGGATGTCTTTTTTTACCGCTTGCTTTTGAATTTCTTTCAATAGCTTTAAACTATCTACTGAGTGAATTAAACTGACTTTATCTATTACCGACTTAACTTTATTCGTTTGAAGATGTCCAATCAAATGCCACTTTATGTCCTTTGGTAAATCCTTTTGTTTGTCTAAAAGCTCTTGTACCCTGTTTTCTGCAAAAATGCGTTGCCCAGTTTGATACAAAGCGTTTAGTTCTTCGAGTGATCTGTATTTTGAGACGGCAACAAGCATAGTTTCACCGAGTTCTTCTTTAATTCGATTGATATTCTGTTGTATCATTGTAATCTATTAGAAAGACGGTCTTTAAGGCCCCAAAATTAGGTCGATGTTTGAACTTAACCGATATATTAAGACGATAATTCTGCTACCCTGTGTGATCGTTGTGTTTAGTTGTACGCCACAATATGCCCATGTGCCGAGTGATGTGATTAGTCCGGAGGAGTTTACAGAAATCATCATCGATATACGACTGGCAGAAGCGCAACAAAAGGTGTATCGTCAAAAGGGATTCTATGACAATGACTTAATTGATAGTTCGTATCAGATGATTTACTATTTGAGAGGGGTGACGGCAGAAGATGTTGAACGTAGCTACGCATTTTATACAGAACATCCGAATTGGATGGAAAAAATATCCGCTGAGGTGATTGAGAAATTGAATAAGATGGAAGAATGAACTTTCCTGTCGACATAGAGGATAAACTAGGATTTAGTGAAATAAGGTCTCTTATCACCGAGGGTTGTAGGAGCGTAGGAGGAAAGGACATTGTTCAGAAGCTTAAGTTTTCCAGTAATTATAAGGTGGTAGATATTTGGCTGACGCAAACAGGTGAATATCAGTCATTGTTGAGTTCAGGTCAAACGCCATCGATCACTGAGATTGATGTAAGGCCTTTTCTTACTAAACTCTCTGAAAAACATTCTGTGCTTCAGGCTAACGAATTAGTAGATATACGTCTGCTTTGTATTGAAATTCAAGAGTTGTTGAGTTTCTTTTCATCGAAACAAACCTCACATAAACAGTTATGTGCGTTGCTTCAAAATTTGGAAGATCCCTCAAATCTCATTTCGGATATATCACAAGCCTTTAATGATTTTGGTGAATGGAGACGAGATGCTAGCAAAAAGCTGTCGATATTGTTGGATGAAATTGATTCCAACCAAAAAGAAGCGTACAGCATCATAAAACGTATTTACAACCAGGCATCTGAGAAAAAATGGACAGCAGAGACGGAAGTCACGGTTAAAGATGGTCGGTTAGTCATACCCATATTTGCAGAGCATAAGCGTAAGCTAAAAGGCATAATGCACGATGAATCTGGAGGAGGTAAAATCTTATACATTGAGCCAATCGAAGTCTTAGAAGCATCGAATAGACAAAAAGAACTTGAATTAGAGCGTGACCGTGAGATGTTAAGGATCTTAAAAGACTTAACGAAACAAGCGAGGTTGCACTTGACTGATTTAAAGGGATTTGCACAACAAATGGCCATTTTTGATTTCATCAGATCAAAAGCGAGTCTTGCTATAAAGCTAGAGGCCAACTTACCAATAGTGACCAAATCATCGGATTGTGACATTAAGAAAATGTACCATCCTTTATTAGTACTGACCAATAAATCGCGAAAGAAGGCTACCATACCGATGGACATTTCTTTACATGATGAGCAACGACTTATTGTCATAAGTGGTCCGAACGCTGGAGGAAAGTCTGTTACAATCAAGACGCTAGTCTTAAACCAATACATGTTACAGTGTGGCATCCTGCCATGTGCAGACCCAGCATCAGAATTTGGGTTTTACAAGCAAATTTTCGTCGATATCGGTGATAACCAGTCGATTGAAAATGATTTAAGCTCGTATAGCAGTCACTTGACTGCTATGAAATACTTTTTGGAGAAGGCCACTCCAAGCACCTTGTTGGTAATCGATGAGATAGGTAGTGGCACAGACCCGAATTTTGGAGGTGCGATGGCTGAAGCGATATTGATACACTTGAACAAGAAGAAACCGAGAGGGGCTGTAACTACGCATTTTGGAAATGTTAAAAGCTTGGCTAAAAGCGGTGAAGGTTTTGTCAATGCATCGATGCTGTACGACACCAAACATCTAAAACCACTATACAAATTTGAAATCGGTAAACCTGGAAGCTCATTTGCTTTGGAAGTTGCACAAAACATTGGCTTACCTGATTTTATCATCAAGCAAGCGAGAAAGCGGTCGAACATTAAACAGCAACGGACCGATGAGTTGCTGGCAACATTGGAGAATGAACGGAAGGAAATTCAAGAACGGTTGGATAAAAATGGTGAGACCGAGGCCCATTTGAATTCTTTGAAGTCGGATTACGAACTTTTAAAGAAAGAAATAGCAGCCAGTAAATTAGAGATCATATCTGACGCGAAGCAACAGGCGATTCAGTTAATTGGGGATGCGAATGCTGAGATTGAGCGAACTATTAAGTCCATTAAGGAAAGTGGCGCTGACAAGCACAAAACGAAGAGAGCGCGTACGAGCTTAGAGAGAAAGAAAGGGAAGATAGAGGGGAAGGAAGTAAAAGTTGAAGTTGAAGCTGAAGTTGAAGTTGAAGTTGAAAAAAAGCAACCTATAGTAGTTGGGACTCATGTGAAGATACCAAATTCCTCAAGTGTAGGAGAGGTAGTCCAAATTCGCAAAAATAACGCGGTCGTAGTGGCAGGTATTATCAAGTCGACCTACGAAATTGTGGACTTAATTCCAGTTAAGTCGAATAAGAAAGCTTCAAAGTCAAAGGTGGACGTTGGTTTTATGAAGCGTCAAGAGCAATTCGCTATGGAGAAAGACGTGCGTGGCATGCGGGCGGATGAAGCCTTAAAAGAAATTGATCGCTGGATTGATGATGCAATGATTATAGGAGCCAATAACTTGCGCTTGATTCATGGCAAAGGCGATGGCATTTTGAAAAAGATAATTCGCGACTATTACCACAACAAGTCATTTGTGAAACGAATCTCTTACGAGGATGTGCGCATGGGAGGAGAAGGAGTCAGTTTAATTGAGTTAGCGTGAAAGACATTTATAAGATAGGAGATAAGAAAGTCTATCGACATACGGTGGATGAAACAGATGTTGCGGAGTTTGAGTCTGGGATGGTACATCCGTTTTACGCTACTTTCGCGCTAGGGAGGGACGCAGAATGGTCCGGCCGATTGTTTGTGCTAGACCTGTTGGAGGAGGACGAAGAGGGCATAGGTACCTTTTTAAACGTCAAACATGTGTCGCCAGCTTTGGTGGGTCAGAGTGTTGAGTTTGTCGCGACAATAATTGAAAAGAATGGAGCTAAAATGGCATGTTCATTTGAAGCGAAAGTGGGAGAGAGGTTAATAGCGACTGGAAGTACAGGTCAAATGATTTTGAAGAAATCACAAGTTGCTAAAATTGAAGAGAAAGCAAAGTGAGTAAGAAGGTAAAGGAGATACGGATAAAAAACCGAAAGGCATATTTTGAATATGCTATAGAATTAGAGATGGACGCGGGATTGGTATTGACGGGCCCTGAGGTAAAGTCTGTTAGAGACGGCAAAGCTTCTATTTCTGAGGCGTATTGCTTTTTAACCGAATCAGGCATTAAGATAAAAGGCATGCACATCGCAGAGTTTAAAAATGCGGGGTATGTCGAGCAACAACCAACACGCGAGCGTGATTTGTTGTTGAACAAGACCGAGTTGAAGAAACTCAGATTAAAAATGAAAGACCAAGGGTATACGATAGTCCCAATAGAACTCTTTTTTGCCGACAGTGGCTATGCTAAACTAAAAATTGGATTGGGTCGCGGTAAGAAAAACTACGACAAGCGACAGGATATTAAGTCGAAAGATGTGAAGAGGGAGATTGACCGCTTTCGCTAAAGCTTCAGCGGTCGATGATCGCTTTCGCTAAAGCTTCAGCAGTCGATGATCGCTTTCGCTAAAGCTTCAGTGTTAGATGAACGCTTTCGCTGATTGGGTTATTAGTTTTTTGGGTTTCTAGGTTCTTGAGTCGCTGGGAGACAATCACAAATGCTGGGGAGGTAAATCAATTAAGCTTATTAGATTAGTGTTATTCTTACAAGTGCGAAATTTTAGAGAACTTAATATATGGAACGATTCCATTCACTATACGATTGAGTTGTATAAAGCACTTGAGGGATTACCAGCATTTGAGAGATATGGTTTACGCAGTCAAATGACGAGGGCTTCTGTGTCGATTCCGTCTAATATCGCAGAGGGGTGTCGTGGCTCGATAAAAGAGCACATACACTATCTAAATATTGCTTTAGGTTCTTCATTTGAACTGGAATCTCAATTGGTTATCGTTGACCGAACAAAGATGCTAGAATCAAGTATCTGTCAAGATTTGATTATTAGATTGAACAGTTTACAAAAGCAAATCAATGCATACCGTACTTATATTTCATCATTGCAATAGGTATTTAGAAATGCGCTATTTTTCACCTAAACACCTAAACACCTAAACACCTAAACACCTAAACACCTAAAACAATCTTGGCCCACTTATCCAAAACGGCATCACTATCCCAATGCGCCAAAGCCCACTGTTTACCACGCAAGCCCATAGTAATTGCCTCCTGACTTTCGTTAATGCACCATTGGAGTCCGGTCAATAATTGATTTTCGTCCTCAGGGTCAATGAGATATACTTGCTCTTTGTGGTTGAATAATAAGGAAATGTCAGAGGATTTACTGGTGATGATGGGTCTTCCTGTTAAGAAATACTCCGTTAGTTTAGAAGGGAATCCATAATCTGAGTAACTGTGTTTATTCCGAATGGCGATTAAAACAGCGTTTTGCTGTAAGGATTCCACGATTTCTCCTTGCTGTAGGAAGCCGTGCTGCTTGATTCCTTTAACGCTCAACACTTCTGTGTTTATAGCCTTTCCATATAGGTTTAGCTCAACTTCAATGGACAGGATGGCTTTTAACTTTTGAAAGGCTGAAATCAGCGTAAGCAAGTCGTCTTTTTGACCAAAAGAACCAAGGTAACCGATTTTAAGTGGGGGAGTAGAATCCGAATCTGGTATATTAACGATTTCATGACCACGGTGAACAAAGGCGCCGACCAGACCAATCTTCTCTACTTTGTTTGTATAATGGTCAAACAGCTTCTGGGAAATTACCACCAATGAGTTTGCAAAAAATGGGAAAAGCTTTTCGTCAAATGCGTATAACAAACTATTGAACCTATCTTTCCAATGTTCGGAGGGTTTGATAGAATCTAATTCTGTTTTCTCAACGACCACCCTAATACCTCGTAGTCGGCAAAGCATATACATGGGCACTGAGAGAGCATTTGGAGAATAAAAGTACGCTACTTTATAGTTCTGAGATTTTGTTAGGTGGAGGTAGTGTCGCCAATAGGGCGTTCGTTTGCGTACAGATGACTTAACAAAACGAAAGCAAGGATTTAGGCCTTGCTTTCTTAAATATGATATGTATGATGTGATTCTTGGGTTAGACTGATCTGATACTACGTCATGATGGAAAAATATCAAGACGTCGTTAGTCATCATTCAGCAGCAGCATAAATGCGTTCAATAATATCAACCACTTTCAGTCCCTCAAGAGCATTAGCAGTAATTGAGTCATTGCCTTTAAGCGTATTGACCACGTTCTCAATAACGTAATGATGGTTGGCTGCTGAACCTTTAAACGGGCCATAGTCGTTTGGTGGGTTGGTAGGCGGAAGTACTGGCATGTTGTAGTCTTGTATATGACAGTATTCAATCTCATTCATGTATTGCCCACCTATTTTAAAACTACCTTTAGAACCGACTACGGTAATTGATGATTCCATGTTGGTGTCCCAAACGCTAGTTGAAAAGTTAATGCACCCTAAACCACCATTGATAAACTCAAAGATTGAATTGCCACTGTCTACAAATTCTGTGGAGTCTTCGTGATTAAAGTTTTGAAGGTTCGTTTTAATGTTTTTTACGTCGCCAAAAACCCAAAACATGATGTCGATAAAGTGACTAAATTGGGTGTACAATACCCCACCATCAAGGTTTTTGGAGCCTTTCCATCCACCTTTTTTATAGTACCGGTCATCACGATTCCAATAGCAATTCACTTGTACCATGTAGATATCGCCTACTGTACAATTTGTAACCACTTCTTTAAGCCACTTACTTGGCGGACTATATCTGTTTTGCTTTACAACAAAGACTTGTTTGTTTACATTAAGTGCTTTAAAAACAACAGATTCACATTCAATACGATTTAGCCCCATTGGCTTTTCAATTATGACGTGATAATCATTGTCCAGTGCCAATTTCGCTAATTCAACGTGATTCCCGTTAGGTGCAGAAACGGTTACTACGTCCGCATCAATTCCGGCTGATACAAAGTCTTGCAGTGAATTGAAAAATGGAGTTGAAGTTGGATATAGTTTATGGTTTTGAGCCTCTGCATTGGTATCAATTATGGCAACTACTTCCGTATCAGGATACCCATCTACAATCGTTGTATGTCTTGAACCAATATGGCCAAAGCCACATATCGCAAATTTTATTTTTGTCATTCGTTGTTTGTTCTAAGTTGTAAAGTGCCCATTTGTTTCTTACCCACTACGAATACAATACTAAGTAACACAAGGGTAATTACGAAAACCTGATTAATTGCTTCAAAGTAATAGACATACAATGCATTTATGATTGCTTGCAAAAATGCGTACAAAAAAGCAACTTGTAAATGTTGTATCCCTTTTACGTGAACCAAGTCTTGATAGAAATGTGATCGGTGTGCTTTGAAAATATTTTCCTTACGGATTAATCGGATAATAATTGTGCCTACACTATCGACTCCATAAACGAGAAGTAAAACCAAAACATCCCAACGTTGAAATCTGTATCCATTCCAAACAAGTAAGATACAAACAAATAAGCCTATTGAGACGCTGCCAGAATCACCTAAAAATGCAAGTGCCTTATTTCGATAATTGAATATGCCAAAAGAGATTAAATAGGCTAACGTTATTAGAGCAGAAGTTTCTAACTGATAACTTAAAAGAAATTGTTGATCGTTTAGTAAGAGCAAGGTTATTGCTGATAGAAGTAAGACTGAGCTATAGAACCCAGTAATTCCGTTAATACCATCCATAAAATTATATGTGTTAATGACGCCAACAATAACCACTGTTAAAACGACAAACCACCATATGTTTATGTTGACAGCTATCATTGGGAATAAACTAACGACAACGGATAAGGTGTATAGAGGGAGACGTACGTAAGATCTGAGATCTATTCTATCATCTATAAATCCAGTAATACCAGCAATTAAAACGCCAGAGCCAATAAACATCGGACCTATATTTTGTAGGTCAATGAGCGGAGAAGTGACTGGTTTAGCATTCAGCCACGTAATTACAGAGAAAATACTAAATATAATTGGAAAAATGATTCCCATTCCTCGGACAGGTTGATGGGTATGTGAACTTCTTTCGTTAGGTGTATCTACGATTTGATTCTTTTGCGCCCATTTGTAGTATATGGTGCATCCGATGATGGATAGTATTAGATATAGGGTGAATTCTATAAGCAAGTTTGGGGTGTTGGGTTATTAGGTATTTGGATGGTTAGGTGGTTAGGTTGTTGGATAACTTCTCAAAAGAACGCGGCAAATCTATCGCAGTATCATGCGGCATTGTAGAAATCCCTAATGCTGTTTTAAGCTTACTAGTATCTACTTCGAGGCTTCCAAATATTTTATCTGTAAGGGCACTTAACCTTTTAGGGAGGATGCTTAATCCGAATTTTATTAGGCCATTTGGGATTGGAATGAATCGCACTTTGTGATTAGATCCAGAACCAATCGCATTCAAGATGTCGACAGTTGAAACGGGAGTGTCATCTGCAATGAAATAAACACCTGAAGGAATTGATTTCATTAAAAGCGATTTTATTGTGGAAGTTAGGTTGTGAACGGAAAGTACGGAACGTCTGTTGTCCCAGTTTTTAAAAGGAAACCAAATTCCTTTATGAATGAGTTTTTCAAGCGCATTTAAATTGCCTTTTTGTCCTGGACCATAAATGAGTACGGGGCGCAATACAATCTTATTAGCATATGCGTTTGATGACAGAATTGCTTGTTCAGCTGCCAGCTTTGACCGCCCATAAACGTTTTTAGCAGTCAATTTGGCATCTTCCGTAATTGACGTACTACTGGTAGAATCAACAACAGCTTTGACGCTACTTAGATAGATAAATGTCGAGACGTTCCACTTATCTAATTGTGTAATAAGCTTTTGTGTCAATCCAACATTGACGTTGAAATAATCAGATTCATCTCGTTGATTCTGTGTGTCATGTGCAAGACCCGCTAAGTGAATTACTGCCAAATACGAATCACTTATCGTTTCTATTGTTTCCCAGGTGTATAAGTTCGAAATACCATAATTTTTTTTCGCTTTATACGATATAGCATGTAGCTCGTATTTGTCTTGTAGACATGCAACCACGTGGCTTCCAACAAATCCAGAGGCACCAGTTAGTAATATTTTGGGTTTGATAAATTGAAGATTTAAAATACTTGACGATGTATGTGAAATTTTTTTGCGCTCTTTACTCGGAGGTCAACAAATTTAAAATCTCGAATGTATATAGTATTGTGATTACCAAAACTAGCTTGTTCGGTTAATTGTCTATTAAACGGATCGTATGTGTAAGGTTTTAGACCATTTGACAATAGATTTTCGTGAATATCTTTTTCGTTATATCCAAACCTATTTCCAGAACCATTAAGTTCAATTATTATCGCTTTGCAATTTGGATTCTCAAGCATCTGTGGCATTCCTTTAAGAACATCAGTTTCGAAACCCTCAACATCAATTTTTATTAGTGTCGTTCTGTCTATGGTTGTGATTTCATCTAAAGGCTTGACTGCAATACTGACAGCGTTCTCAGTTTCTTTGTCCGTAACAATATGGTTCATTGTATCGAAGTTTGATGTAAATTTTAACCTAGATTCAATCGCTCCAATACCAATGTTATACATTTTACATCTGTTTTCGACTCCGTTTAGTTTCAAATTGGACTGTAACAACTGAAATGTTTGTAATATTGGTTCAAATGAAATTGTCTCTGCACCAACTTCACTTGCAGACAATATTGAATAAGAGCCAACATTTGCTCCAACATCTAAAAATAAATCTTCCTCTCTCAAAAAATGCAATAAAAAAGCCATGTCATAGAATTCGTGCAGACCGCAATAAAAATTACCAGTTATGCCTGTCAATCCCTTTTTACCATAAACAATACTGTTCTCTCCGAACTTAACTTTAATCAATTTATTTCGAACTAACCGGCAGTGTAATTGCCAATTAACAAATTTGAATAATCCGTAGAGTTTTTGGTCTTTGTTTAAAGGGTGGTTAACAATATGTTTTAAAACCTCAATTATATTCATAGTGGATTTTTAAAAAAGAATTCGAGTACTCTTGAAGGATATTTTGAATAAATTTTCAAATAGTTTGTAACTAAACCATTTGCCTTACAAATCTGTAATATCTCTCGATTAATCTGAAGATTAGATTTCAAACCATCCGTGCTCGCTCCACCCATACGCATTGATGTCGTTATGATTGGCAAATAATCAAACCTAAATTCCGGCTCTTTAAATGTCCGCAACATTTGATCAAAGTCTGCTGCAATTTTATACTGGGTATCGAACAAATAAGATTCATACACTTCTCTTCGTGCAAAAAAGGAAGGATGTGCCGGCATTTTGCCTTTAGTGAATTGAGCGAAAGTCCACGACTTTGAACTGTAATGACGTAGCACCTTTTTTCTGTCATCAACGAATTGGATATCACCATAAACGCCCGTAACATCAGGGTTATCAATCAGGTGTTTCGCAACTTGAGTAATTATGGTTTCATCGTGTAAATAGTCGTCCGAATGCACAAAACCAATCACATCACCAGTAGCACGGTTTATGCCTTTATTTAGTGCATCGTAAATCCCCTTATCTGGTTCTGAAACGTAATTAGTTACGTGAGAGAATGATTTTATTATATCATTCGTGTCGTCCTTGGATCCTCCATCAACCAATACATGTTCGATGTTATCATAATCCTGGTCTCTCACACTTTCGAGGGTCTGCTTGATGTATTGGTCGCTGTTGTAGGCGGCCGTGATAATGGAGACCTTTAGGGGCATTTGGTGGTTGGGTAGTTAGGTGGTTGGCACTTTGGCGCGTTAGCGTTTTGGGTTAAATGTATGGACTATGGTAAATGAAACATTAAATGTTTGTTTATAAATCTGTAACTGAACTGTTGTAAGATCAAGGCTAAATCCTTTTTTTTCGCCAATCGCCAATCGCCAATCGCCAATCGCCAATCGCCAATCGCCAATCGCTAACCCCTCGTAATCACATAATTCTCCAAAACCAACACATCCATATCTGTACGCGCAAAACAATCGTATGCATGGCCTGGATCATTTACTATGGGTTCATTTTCATTAAAAGACGTGTTTAGTAAAATAGGAATTCCACTTTTTTCACTGAATCTTTTAATCAAATTATAATACCTAGGATTGTCTTTTTCTTCTACGGTTTGTAGTCGGCCGCTGCCATTAACGTGTGTAACTGCTGGAATTACGCTATGCTTTTCTGCTTTGATGTTATACACTTTCTCCATAAACGGAACGTCATCTACAACCTCAAAGTAATCCTTTACTGCCTCTTTCAAAATTGAAGGAGCAAAAGGTCTAAAGCTTTCACGTCTTTTAATCTTGCTATTCAATAATTCTTTCGCATCTGACCGACTAGGGTCGACTATAATACTACGATTACCCAAAGACCTTGGACCAAACTCTGCACGACCTTGGAACCATCCTATTACCTTTCCTTGATGTAACAATTCGGCCACTGCTTCTATTAGGGCATCTTCTTTCTCGTGGTATATAATGTTTCCTTCTTTGCCTTCTAAGAATACTTTAATCTCTTCATTACTGAATCTTGCCCCAGTATATGCTTGGTGTTTGAATGGGGGGCGAGCGATATTTTGTTCTTGGTGAATATAGTATAAAGCAGAGCCAACCGAAGTTCCTGCATCGTGACCTGCTGGAGGTACATATAGTTTCTCGAACGAAGTGTTTTCAAGAATCTTCCCGTTTGCCACAGAATTCTGAGCGACACCACCTGTTATACAAAGGTTTTTATGACCAGTTCTTTTATGTAAATCTTCTGCGATATGAAAGATTACCTTTTCTGTATATGCTTGTACAGAAGCTGCCAAGTCCATATGGTATTGGGTTAATTCTTCACCTTTTTGACGTACAGGCCCAAATTTTTCTACCAGTGCATCAGAATAAATGGAATCAATGGACGGTGAGCCACCTTCCCAATCCATGGCAACACCGTCAGTGAAGTGCTTGAAGTATTTTCCATTTAACTCAAATAATCCATTGTCAAGTAGAATTAAGACATCTTCGAGTTTATCTACCATTGTAGCCTTCCCATAAGGCGAAAGACCCATTACTTTGTATTCATCCCCATAATGCGGAAACCCAAGGTATTGTGTCATAGCCGTATAGAAAATACCAATAGAATGTGGATAAGAAACACTGTCAATTACCTTCATTTTATTCCCTTTCCCGGTGCCACGCATGGTAGAACTAAAATCGCCCATTCCATCAATTGAGAGGATTGCAGATTCTTCAAAGGGGGAGACGAAGAAGGACGAAGCCATGTGGCTGCGATGATGCTCGGCATAAAATACTTTTGCCTTAATATCTGCTGATTTAAACCCAAGCGCCTCGGCGATGTCGGATTTAATTTTGGTAATCTTTAACTGATTTGCGCCACGATCTTTAACGGCTTTTAAGGATATCCCTTTCTTAAGTGTTTGAATTATTTTCTCACCAATCTTTGCTTTGGGGTCTCTTGAAATCGTTATTACATCGACATCTTTCAGTGAAATATTGGCTTCTTTAAGACAAAACTCAATGGCTTTAATTGGCAATCCAGCCCAGTGTTTTATGCGAACTATTCGCTCTTCTTCAGTTGCGGCGATGAGTTCTGTTCCTTTGTAAATACAGGCGGAAGAGTCTCCATGGTATGCGTTAATTCCTAAGGTGTACATTTATATAAACATTTTGTTTAGTACTAATTTGTACTGGTGTTTAAGTTCATTTATTTGTGGGACAATCTCATTTTTAATAAACCGAGTTGTTCCCTCACTAAATTGATCATAGTCTTCTTGATTCATTTTTAATATATGAGAAACATTGTTCCTAAATTGAGTGATATCTAAGTCAAAGTCCCAACCCAGTTTATTTAGTTCAAGGTTTAACCACGGGGTTTTATTCGAAATGATTACTGGTACTCCCACAGAAAATGATTCGACAATTACATGACCATAATTCTCGCCTAAAGTTGGTAAAACCATAAAGTGAAACTCTTGAATCTTTTCCAAAGACGCCTTAAGTGGCATCGCCCCATAATACGTTACGTCTATGTTATTGGGTAAATTAGATATTTTTTCGTTAATCTTTTTCCAATAGAGTTCATCTTCAACTGGACCAATTATTCCTAATTTAATATGTCCTTCGAACGAGTGATTTAAAACATCGATGTAAAATTCAAGATTCTTTTTTGGGGCAATACGGGAGTAATAAACAAGGCTAACTGCGCCATCAATTTTCTGTTTAGATAAATGACTCCTGTCGACTTCCGTGAAAATATTGGGAAAATTTGGAACCACATCAACCTGCGAATCCTTTGCTTTAGTATGAATCCGAATATCATTTTTTTCAGTTACATCAGTGGCTTGAAACTGAACCCCTTTATAGAGTCCAAACATGCGTGCGATTATCAGGTAAAGTTTTTTCTTTTTCTTTTTCTGACCAAGTGCTCCGCTCTGAAGCATACCTCTAGGAGCAATTATAAATTGTGATTTCAGAACACCTAGTTTTTTTAACAATAGCGGAAGTATCCCAAATCTACACGAAAAGACACCTTGTAGGTAAACTAAATTGGCTTTCACATTTGTGAATTTCGTCAATTGTTTGACATAAGGAATTAATCCAGAAGCGTAAAATACCTTAATACCATACTCTTTGTTTATCCAGGTATTGTTGTCAACTGGAAGTTGAAGATCAGATTTAAAATCCTTGTTAGACGTGATAACGGATATATTGAAAGATTTGTTAAACTGTAAGCAGAAATTGTAACATGAAGTTATAGGTCCACCACCTTTATATGCAGGTTCAAACCAGTCTGAAATAATAAGTATGGATGGCAGATCAGTACTTGTAATTTCGGAAGTTAGCAATTTGAAAAGTTGCTGTGAAGCCCTCCAAGATTCGTGATCCGTTAAATCAGCCTTGGCGTTATCTCGAAGTTGCTGCCGAAGCATAGGGTCCGAACCAAGACGTATAATGCTACCAGTCAGACTAATTTCATCACCTAAGTTGTACAATAATCCATTGAATTCATGCTTTACGATTTCGGGTAAAGTGGAAATATTAGAAGCGATAACTGGTAACCCGTTGGCCATTGCTTCCAGGACAACGTTTGGCATGCCTTCATAATAGGAAGGAAGCACTAGAATTGGTTGATATTTATATATTTCTATTTTATCTTTTTCGTTTGCCCAGCCTTTTAGAATCACTTCTTGCTGCAAGTTTAGGGCATCAATTTTGTTGATAATTTCGGATTTGTAACTTCCTTCTCCCCAAATATCTAAAGAAACTGAATACCCCTTTTTATTAGCCTGTTTTACGGATTCAATTAACTCAAGAATGCCTTTATACTTTTCTAACCAGCCTAAGTACACTAGTTTTATTTTACCTCTAGTCGGTAATGAGAATGGGGGTAATGGCGAGGTTATAGCACTATCACTAAGCCAATTCTTAACTATTTTTAGTTTATTGGGGTTAGAAACGTAGCTCTTAAAGGTCGTTTCCCAATACTGACCTTGGCAGATTACGTACTTAGCACTTTTAAATACTTTTTTAACATACCATCGAAAAATGCTACTTTCTAAAGTTCTTAAGATTAATCCTGAATTTGGTGCTAGAACAGATTTAACCTTGAACAACCTCATATAGAAAACCATTAAACCTTTCTCTATGAAACTCCATCCATGACCGCAAAAAATAAGTGCGCTTTGAGGACGATCGCGAATCAAAATAGTGGTAAGTTGGATAAAGCGTTTGATTGCTCTGATGACCCTAGATGAATACAGATTTCTCGAAATATCATCAAGAGTCGAGTCTAGTTTTATTATATGATTGCCTCTGAATTCGTTGGTACCTAAAAGCAACATACTAGCAGTAGAACTCCCACCTTTCGTTTCACTTGGGAAAGAACCAATGAAGAGAATTTTAGAATTATTTAACAATGAAGCTTATTGCTAGTGAAACTTTTTTAAGATTTCATCGAAAAGGGTTGTATACTGTTTTGCGATATGTTTTGGGTCAAAACGCTTAATATTCTCTCTTCCTTTCTGAATTAACATTTCTCGATAATTTTCATCATTTATTAGTCGGTTAATCCCATTTCGAATATCCTTAATATCTAGTGGATTCACATAATGTACTGAGTCGCCATGAACTATAGGCATTGACGCAACATTCGAAGTGAGTACGACTCGACCAACTGATTGTACTTCTTGAATAGGCATTTCAATATCATTCTTCCAAGTACCATAAACATCGAAAACAATGTTATGACAATAATCCACAGTTTTAAGCTCGTAAGTGCCAATTGAATGTTCTTTTTTCGACTAATTCTGGCTATAAATACTAAACGTAACGTTTTTGCTTTCTTAGTAATACGGCCTATAGGACCATATTTTGACGGAATATTAGTAATCTCAATAATTTGGGAGTTTTTTTGTTCCGAGCGATTTCTGAGCGTCTTTAGCCTCGGTAGAATCAGTCACATGACAAGTGATGTTTTCGTATACACCCAGAAATCTTAATAGTCATAAGGCAAGCTTCTTTTTACGTGACTTCAATTGAAGTGCTTCAACCTGAATCGTACCACGTGGAGCTGAGATAATTTCATCGCAATTCATTTTACCAAACAACGTTAAATGATGTGGTACAATACCATACCTAAAGAGTAAAACACTATTATGATAGACAACCTGTGGTTTAATTTGGTTTACAATACGAATTAATTGACTCGAGGACCAATTGTTTTCTGAGTAGCAAAATACAGATATACCATCCAATTCAGTCCATGTATCAGATTCAACATTTAACTCTGATCTATTAACATCAAATTCATTATTTGATGTGTACATAAAAATGTCAAATTTATCTTTTAGAGTTGAGGTAAGATTTGATATACTTTTGATAGGACATCCGGCGTTTTGAGCAATGAGGTACCGGTCCGTAAATTTCAATAACTTAGTTTTTTTCTTCAAATACTTCGTTATACAAGTCAATGTATTGCCTAGCAATTTCCTTAGGTGCAAAGCGTTTTGCATTTTTACGACCTTGAGAGACAAGTTCTAATCGCGCTTCTTCACTGGAAAAAACATACTTAATTGCTTTCAAAATTTCTTCTTTTGAATTTGGATTTACCAAAAGTGCTCCATTTCCAGCAACCTCCGGCATAGAAGAGCAGTTTGACGTAATTACAGGACAATCTAAATACTGAGCCTCAATAATAGGAAGCCCAAACCCTTCCTCAAAAGAGCAAAAACATAGCAAAGCTGCTTGTTGGTATAAGTACACCAAATGTTTTTCACTCACATTGGTAAAATTTTGAAATGTAGAATCGTTCTTTAATAGACTCTGTTGTTTCTTACTCAAATCGCCCAAAATTACTAGATTAATATGGTTACTTTGAGTTACTTCAATTACAGTTTCTAAATTTTTATTTGCCTTTGTTCCAATACAAAAAACGAACGAGTTTATTGCAAACTTGAGATTCTTAAGAGGTGCACTTTTTTTACCTATGGTGATAGGGTTGTAAATGAGATTTACTTTATTCTTAGGAATATCGACTAAATCAAAGAGTGCTTCTTGAGATGCTTTGCTAATGACAGTAATCTTTGTAGCTCTTTTAGAGGGAAGTTTTACCCAAAAAAGATTCAGTATGAATCTTTTTAAACCTCTAGCACGATGTATAAATTCAAAATCATGAAAGGTTACAATGCTCTTTTTAATAAACAAGTTAGCAAAAGTTATATCGCCGGCGATATGAACCAAATCCCCTAAATAGGTTATTTCTTGAATAATTCTGAGTCTATTCCAGATCCCATGTGAATAAAAAGAAGATTTGTGTCTCTTAACCTGAGGACCAAAATACTGGTGTAACGAATTGAATACTTTCTCAATACTGAACTGATTGCTCATCGATTTTCGTAATACTAGTGTCACTTCCATGGGGATATTAAATGTTTAGGGAATAGAAATCTATTTTATTAATTCTGACTAAATTATAACTTCAAGAGAAGTCAAAACTTCTATTTCGGACGTGCCACATAAATAAGTTGAGAGCCAAATAAACCGGGCGAAAAACCCAGTAAACACTTATTAAGTAATTTATATAACCCCAAGGGTAAGCGTTTTAACGTGCTATGAAATGGTAGCAACCCTGAAACACTTCTTGAAATTACTTCAAAACCAGAATTCTCAAGAAGCCTTGAAGCCGAAATATAAGTATACCATTTAAAATGTGTATCATCCCAAATGCCACTTGTATTGTAATTGAAGTTGCCTTTTATTAATTCAATCCTTGATTTGTAATGCATAATATTTGGCAAAGCAACAATCAGCACTCCTTGGGCAGGCTTCAGTGCTGATGCAATATCTGATAGCACTTGATCTGGGTAACAAATATGCTCAAGTACGTGTGATGCTATTACCGCATCATAATGATTAAGTCTAACTTTTTCAGGTAATCCTTCTTCTAAATTATGTAAATACATATTCCTTGTATGATTTGAAGCAAATTCAAATTCACTTTCAGAAATAGTTATCCCATCAATTATTTTTCCATCTTCTTTCAAAACACGTGCATTATCCCCTTGACCGCACCCGATGTCTAAAATATTAATTGCACTTTTAGGTACTCTTTTAAGAACTTGAGTGTTTCCTTCGTTGTGGTATATTTTACTAGAAATTTTCATATAAAAAGTTTATCACATAGTTTTAATATTTGAATATTGGTACCCTGTTAATGCATAAGAATCAAAATGATTTGACAGAAATACTAATTTTTCTTTTAGTAAGTTTAATCCATAACATCATCATGATTGATATTAGTGGATTCAGAGGATAGCGAAATTGAGACAATGATCGTAATAATCGCTTTAATGGAAGCCCTCTTAATCTCTTAATTAACCCAACTCCAACATTTTGATTTATATATAAAACTGTTTTTGATGTGTAATTTGTTGTTTCATGTTCAGCAAGCAATGTCCGGTACACTATAACTAACTCTTTTATAAGGCTATAAATGTTTAGCGTATTACTCGCCCGATTTTGATGTAATCGCACTGATAAATTTTTAGCTGAACTGAATGCAAAACCATAACCTTTTATGCAAAGCCTTACGATAAACTCAAAATCACCTGCGTATGCAAAAGATTCCTCAAATCCTCCACAAACTTCTATCGCTGATTTCTTTATCATAATAGTAGAAATATTTCCAGGCATACAGCCTCTTTCGATGTAACCTTCTAATGCTTCTTTACCTGAAAGTGTAAATAATTCAGTATTCACTGTAGTTTCTGAAACATCCTTCACTCCATCAATCAGACGATAGTAAGAACAAAACCCGAAACCGCATTTATCATCTGTCTTCTCAAGAAGAAGCAGTTGACTAGCCAAGAAATGGCTTTCCATCACATCATCCTGACAAAAAATTTGAATAAAATCACCGTTTGCAAGCTCTATTGCGTTATTAAGGTTAGGAAAGATACCTTTTATACCATCATTTTTTACGAAAATAACATTATTGTAATCTAAGAAATACTCGTTAGTATATTTATGTGGAATAGCACTATCATCTGATATTATCACCTCAAAGTTTTTATAGCTTTGAGCAATAACAGATTGAAATGCTTCTTCAAAAAAAGGTTCAGGATTATAAATAGGAATGACAACTGATACTTTAGGATTCATATTCGATACTTAGAAAACTTAGTTATTGCTAAGCGGGCCATATAAAATATAAATAGACCCTTGATTAAAGTATTTAACGATTTGGTGAATGTAATATCAAAACTATTAAAACCTCCATAAAATATCATTAATGGAAGAAATATGAATAATGGGTTGTCTATCGATTTAGTTTTCCATTTCCCAAGCAACCAACCTATTGTAAATCCCCAAAGCCCCATAAAAACAATCCCACCTCTACGCCCGAAATTAACATATGCCTCCCCCAAGAAACCAATTTCAAAACTAGAACTAGTTAATGTTATTCCTGCAAACCGTTTCATATTTTCTTTACCACCTGCTTTTGGTTTATTTGGCCAAAAGAACCTTGGTACAAAAGAAGATATTACCCCAAGGCCTATGGTTTCTCCATTGGCAAAGGGTTCATTTTTTGGAACATAGTCAATAGTCCAATTGACAATATATCCTTGATCTAATCTTAGCATAATTGTACTGGCTAAAAAATCAGCATGTTCAGGTTTAAGATTTTTAATTTTAGATACCACAATATCCCCAAACCTCACTACTTTCTCGAGAGAAGAAGCAGACGTGCTCACATCTGTATTCCATACTTCAGCTCGATATTGATATTTAGCCAATTGAAATACAGATAATACAACCATTCCCAAAACAAAGAAAAATGCTTTCAATGTTAAACTTATCTTAACGCTAGAAAAATATAGAAGATAAACAGTAAGCAAAATTAATGGCCAAATAAAAGCACCCAACATACCACTTGCTATTCCAGAAACAATAATTATAGCAACATATGCTAATAACGGTAATTTTGAACCATTAAAGAACTTAATTACCACAGCTATAGCTGCGAAGTTTGAAAGTAAAACAAAGACAAATCTTAAACTACTTGGAGAAACAGGTAATATAATTAGGCTCATTATACCAAGCATTAAGTAATAATCATTTTTTCCGTATAGACTTGATACTCTAAGATTATCCACAGAAAAATTATAGTTACTAGAAGTTTTATTCGCAAACTTTAACAACACAATAAATAACGTAACAGCTGGAAAAGCAAGATCAAAATATGACTCATCCATTATATGTTCTGCTGTAAACGAATGAACCAAATTTTTTTTTAGCCCCAAGAAGTATGCAGGAGCAAACAGTAGCTGAGTAATACCAAAAAAACATATAAGCTCTTCAAATAACAATTTGTTTCCTAGAGCATTGAGCAATTTAATTAAGCTAATGATGAATAAAAGCTTACCTAATAACCAAAAGTCAAATGGTCTACTTAATATATAGCAGATAAGCACAAAGCAACAGACTAATATTAGAGCATAAGAAAGTGCTTTATCTAATAATGAAAAAAATGAAAATTTCACGTATGTATAATCAACCATAGATTATCTATAGAAAACCTATGAATTAAGTTTCACTTAAATGTCGTAGAGCAAGTTTTGCACGATCCAAATAGGTTGTTCCAATGTCGAGAGAATTAAATTCCTTGAAAGTGTAAGTCTTCAACTTCTCCAATGTTTCCGTTTCCAACAGCAATAAGTCTCTGCATACTTGCAATAACTCTGCATTAGAATCGTAAAAGAATATGCTTTTATTTTTAGTAAATAGTTTATAATTTTCTGCACTACTCGGGGCTATTTGGATACTTCCAACTGATGGAATTTCAAAACTCCTCATATTATGGCTATTTACATTGTGTTTTCTGAAGATATTGAGTTGTAGAGGATATTTCCTTAGTGTTTCCCAATACTTAATTCCACTCACCGTTTCTTTAATTTCTAGATTTTTATGAGGTGATAAAAAATGACTCCAATTACTTCCAAATACGATAATTAAAATATTATTCTGAATTAAGTAATTTATAATGAAGGCTCTATTTTTATCAGGATTACCTATAAAACAAATCTTAGAGCATTCATATGAAAGTTTAGATTTCATAACTGCAGAATGATAGACGTCCTGCACAGCAAAAGGCAGCCAAACAGCATCTATATCATATTCAAATTTTATTTTTTGACAAAGATCAAGAGAATACGAGAAATACAAATCATAGTGCCGTACCGCCTTTCTAACATTTGAGTTTTGGCTAAAATAACTTGATCTAATAAACGGATGGTCTGGATTGTAATTAATTACAACTTGACCATTCTTCTTGATTTTCTTAATAGTTTTAGGTAGTATTTCGATTCCCTTAAATATCCATACATGTGTATATGATTCTTTGCTTATGTGTTTTAAGAGCTCATTTGATATTTTTTTTGAAAAGATGCCCGGAATGAGAAAAAAAATCAATCTGTATATCCTACTAGTCTCTATTATCTTTAGAAGCTGCTCACGTACATTAATTAAGTGAGTTTGAACACCAAGATATTGAAAATGATCAGTGAAATACCTTTCTAATGCTAACTCGTGGTCTGCACCGACAATTAAAACTTTCAAGGTTTAATCAGAATAAGCGTGTCTGTAACTCCATTAGAAGTCCAGATTCTTCTCCATTGTTCAGTCTTAGTATTGAAAGAAGACCATTCCTTATCTTGTTCAGCAGTTGAAGGGACAGAAGTGGGAGAATTAGAATTTGATGCTAAAAACCAATTGCAATTATCAATTACCAATAATCCTCCAGACTGCAGTTTATCGATAGCCATATCTGCAGCTTCATATCTATAGATTCCATCTACCAGAACGAAATCAAATGAAGCTTCCTTCTCGTAAACCTTTAAGTAATCCGAACTATACTCCGGAGATGCATTTTCATTTTTGATGTATTGGTATTCAATATTGTTAAAACCGCTTTTTGTTATTAAATGATTAACCTTATCATACCAACCTTTGTTGCCTTCTATACTGTATAACTTTTTAAGCCTTTCAGCAAACCATAACGTGCTCCTTCCGCTACCAAAATCAATACCGACATCATTTTTGGAAAGCAGATTGTCTAATATTTTTATCGCGTCTTGTGTAAGCCAAGGTTCATTAGGATGGAGCTTGTAATAATACCAGGTGTTTACTCTACTGAAAAAGTAACGAGGTGTGATATGAGTTATTTTTTTCATTATTTATATTTTATCAGTCTGCTGCTTATTTTCTTTTCGAACACGTTAAATTCACTCTTAATTCTGCACATTCCAGTTATGATTTTTTATATTTTGTGCAATCTTATCATAGGAATACTCTTTAATATGAGCAAGTGATCTTTCTCTCATTTTATAATAGGATTCTTCTTTCATCTCCAAGAATACCTCAATGCATTTTTTTAACTCCAAGTAGTTACCTGTTTCGAATACGAGTCCATTTTCTTCTACCAGATCATATGACGACCCAACCAAATCTGATAATATCACGGGTAGACCAAAACACATAGCTTCATTGGTTGACAGTCCCCAAGTCTCACCTAATCCAGAACACATAATAAAAACATCAGAGAGTGCATAATACTTAGAAACACTGGACTGATTAACAAAACCCGTTAATGTCACATTACTTAATTTATTTTTATTTATTACTTCTTCCATTACATCCCGTAAATATCCATCACCCATGAATATAAAATGACTTTCTGATTGTTCATATTTACTCAGTAAGGATATAGCATTTAACAGGTCCAAAGGGTTCTTCTTTTGAATATATTTGCCACTAAACAAGAAAAGTTTTTTATAAAGAGGAATTCCTAGTTCAACCTTCAAGGCCTCAATATTCGTAGAAAACTTATTACTAGCCATTCTAAATTTATCGTTATCCACAGAATAAGGTGTATGAATCATCTTGCTTAGAGGAACTCCCATTTTTTCAAAAAACAATTTGTTCTGGCTACCGATATAATGCACTTCGTCAATTCTAGAAAAAACAAATGCTTTAAGTGCAATACGACTAATCGTGTATAAAATACCTGCTCTTTTCTTTTCGTGTGAGCAAGGCGTTTCCGCTTTAATACCCATCCTATGTCCAAATAGTTTTGCAAATACAATTATTAACCAATTTGAGAAATAATTCCATCCATGAATAATAATAGTTGATTTTTCTTGATTCCAAAGCATTTTAATAATTGACATATTGATCAACCCAAAAAAACCATAAGGCCCTGGTTTAAAAGAAAAATTCTTCAAGAATACATGCTTGTAACCCTCTAAGAGGTCAACATCCCATTTAAATGAAGTATTGAATTCTTTATCATAAGAATTCAATAAACCGTGCTTAGACCCATACCAAACCTCAATTTTCAACTCATCGCTTGAAGTTAAATTTTTATACAAAGGAGTAAAGTACTGAATTGGGTGACTATGAAAAAATATATAATTTTTTACCATTTTATTCCTGCCCCAAACAGCTTGTCCCCTTGTCCTTTATGTCCGTGTTTGCTACAATACCAAACCTCAAATTCTTCTTCCAGCTCTTTGTTCAAAGCTTTGAACAAAGGACTATAGTACTGTATAGGATGGGAGTTTAGGTAAATTACTTTCATAGTGGTTTAAATCAAACTAGGCAATAATTTTTTTTCATTTTATTCTACACGAGCTCTTTGTTTTTTAACTTTAATCTTCTGTAACTTAAAATACACATAGTTTACCTCCTATTTCGACCATTAGTTGTGGCTTCATGGTCGTTTTTTCGCTAATGCGAGTGCCGAACCCACCGGCGAGAACGAGTTCTTTCATTCTATTGTTTCGATTAAATGTCTTTTTATTGGTTCAAATGCTTTTTCATAGTTAAAGATTTGTTGAAAATTCTCCTGTGCCTTAATAGACAGATAAGTATAGTTATTCATAATCTCATTTATACATCTATTAATAGACTGACTGCTTAAATCTGTTGCAAACGCCCATTCATACTTAGCTAGATGTTCATTGTAATGCACATTGTCAAAATACAAAATAGGTAAGCCACATGCTGCATATTCGTAAATTTTGTTGCTAGCAGTACCTCCTGTTTGATATATTATACCTTTTGGTTCATTTATGGCTAGGCCTATATGACAACTTTGAGTGAGTTTTGGTAATTTTGAGTATGAAAGCATGCCGTGATAATAAATATTATTTTCACTTTCAATATTAATCAAACCTTGAACTAGATTACTCCTATCTGGTCCCGCAAGATGTAATTCCATTTTTTTATTACTGGAAATATTATCTGCAACATTTCTTAACCCATGTCCTTCACTTATAGCACCTTGATAAAGCAGTTTGATTGGCTTTTGTAGCTTTTTAGTTTTTAGATACTTCGTATAAAAATATAGACTTGGATAGTTTGGGAGCAGAGTTGTTTTTGCATTGGTTACAAAATATTTTAGACGCTCTGCAGATGGAGTGGAAAATAAATTTATATCTTTTTTTAAAAGCTTTATTTCTGCTTTTTTCGCTAACCAGGATATACTATACTGCCGAATATCAGCTAAAGCAGCAACATCATGGTTGTGGTACCAAATTTTCAATTTTTTAGACTTAAATGGTTGTAAAATTCGAGTGAGAAGTAAACTGAGCATAGGCAAATGATCATATGCAAGTACCCAATCATAGTTTTTTTTGCTGATACTTTTTAAAGCTAATTTGGTAAATGTAGAATATGATTTTACCTTGTTTACGAAACTACTTTTTTCAAATTCGAGAACATTTATTGTATTTCCTGCTTTTATTAGAGTAACATTCTCAGGATAGATCCAATCAACATTCCCATAAGGCTTATAGACAATATCCACATCAGTAAATAATGGAGATAACTCATTAATAGCATTTAGGGTAGGGGGATAATCTTGTGGATTCCCATGAATTAAAATGAGTATTCTAGACATTTTTGCTTAAAAAATCTACATATCTATCGCCATAAGCATCCCAGGATAAATCTAGAGGATTAGAAAGTACATTTTGTTTCATTTCAGCTAACTTCTCTGAGTTTAAATACAAAAACTCAATTCGATCTGCTATTGCCTTACTATTCCTAATAGGAACGATGTAACCATTTTTATCATCTTCAATTATGTCAGCAGCTCCAGTGTTCTCACTTACAATGACAGGTACACCACAAGCTAAAATTTGTGGAACAACCATTCCAAATCCATCTTGTAATGAAGGCTGTACCGCAATATCACAGCCAGATATTATATCAGAAAGTGAGTAATGATCTCTTTGACCTATAAACACAAGGCTATTATCTCTATAAGATTGAACAGTTGGTTCAAAATCCAAATCAATGGTTCCAACGAATAAACATTTAATATTATAGCCTTTTTTTGTTAGACTAAGTATAGCATCGAACAGGTAAATCAATCCTTTTTGAATTGAAAGTTTTCCCAAATAAAGAACTGTAAATAAATCATTCTTATCTACTTCCCGTTTTATAAAATATCCCCCAACCCCATAGTTATTGAGAATCAGCTTACTTCTATCTACCCCATACTCTAAAAACGAATCTTGAACAAATATAGAAGGTATTGAGATGTAGTCTGAAACGGAATATTCTATTAATTCCTTAGCTATCGTTTTTTTATGAATCTGAAAATTAATCCCAAAATTTTTATACTCCTCATTTAATATTTGTTGTTGGAGCTGAATATGAGAAGAGCCACGCTCTAATATCACAATCATCCCTTTTTTTTTCGCTGCATTAAGAGAATGTAAACTCATCCCACTCCAACCAATAAATACCGATGCATCGCTTCTACGTATGTTAAAGGCAACCCACATATCGAATAAATCGTTCCAAAAAAAAGGATTTTTATAAAGCTTCATCCCAAATGCAATTGGTAAGCATGTACTTATTTTATTCTTATTTATTTTCTCTTTATCTCTTCGAGAAACTAATAATTTTGCTACAGGGTTTTTAATTGAAGAATACGCAGTATAAAGTGTATCCAGCATTCCATTCTTTTCGAGTTGCTCTGCAAGTGCAAACGCATGAAATTTTCCACTACAACTGATAACTACCTTCACGTTTTTGTCAAATTGTTTAAACAGTTTATCAAGAAAATAAGCCTGATGCTGTTTTTGAAACCAATGATATTTCTTAAAACAGTAAATTTCGTACCTCCGATTGGAGGTATTTTCGACACTTGTAGCATTTCAATTCTTTCTAAGGCTTTAAACATTAAGTGCGGATAATATACCCCATATGAATAAATGAAATTAGTATAATGTTTTGCCAACATATAACGTATTTCACTTGAATCCTCAATAGACAGGATATATTGACGTTTCAAATCTATTGTATGTAAAGCTCCAAATGCATTGATTTCTTTTTTTGATGAAGACAGCTCGTTAATGGATTTTCTATAAAAACTAATGGAATCTGAGTCGTAAATAATTCTTTCTGAGTTAAGTAAAACCCTGCACATAAACTCACTATCATCGTCAGGGGATCTATTTAAAGTCTCAGACCAAAAACCTGATTTATCGATAACTTTTCTAGGGATCAAAAAGGCATTTGGTTGCACCATACCTATTCGACCATTTATACCCATGAGATTAAGAAGAAATTCCTTTGGGACTTCTGAATACGTTAGATAATGAGTATCTATTTCAGGCAGGTTGTCTTTTGTTAAATCCTCATCATTACTGAAGATTTTAGTTCGGCAAACCGCAATCGAATTATTAGAATTTTCTAGGATACCAACTTGGGAACTGATTTTATTTGAAGACAAGTGATCATCACAATCTAAAAACTGGATATATCGTCCTTTTGCTTCCTTAAGTCCGTAGTTTTTAGCCACAGGGCTACCGCTGTTTTCTTGATAAAAGTATTTTATACGTTTGTCAATGATACTATGAATAACCTTTTTAGATGAATCTATAGACCCGTCATCAACAACAATTATTTCAAGGTTCGCATAAGTTTGATTTATACAGCTATTAATCGAACATTCTATATGTTTTGCACCATTGAAACACGGTATAATTATACTTACAAGAGGTGACATTTTAATATCTAGATTTAATAAGAATGTTCAATTGACTAGGTTACTATTAAAAATGGATCTTGAATTTAATAAGCTTCTTATGAAGTATTTTAAAAATGCAATGCCCCTATAAACTGCCTCACTATAAGGTTTATTAACACTACTAATATTAAAGCTTTTATTTTTCCTTTTGACTACTTTGTCAAGTTCGTTTAACATTAGTGCACCTTTAATCTCAAAATTGAAATTTTGACGGGCAAATTCTAGACTACTTGTTTTTAGCTTATTAAGTTTCCTTCTATCCTGTATCAATTCATCCAAGCATTCAATAAAATTAATATCGTGTTCGCAAATAATTCCTGATATCCCATTAATAATCAAATCAGGTATACCTATATCCAGGTTCCTTACTAAACTAGGTATCCCAAAATTCATGGCCTCAAGAATTGCCATACCGAAACCCTCTGATCTACTTGGGAACAATAGTAGGTCCATCTTTTTTAGATCAGAAAGTACTTCAACATTACTTAACCCCACCTTTATGTTAGCATATTTTTTAGCTTCATTCAAAAACTCAGTTTCATTTTTTTGAGTAGGTATGAAAAAAGTGAATTTTACGTTTGGTGCGTCTTTAAAAGCTCTTAGAATCTTGATTAATGTATCAGCTCCTTTAAGATATTCTAAGCGACCTATAAAGCAACATTCCAAAGGGTCAGTCGATTTTTTTGACTCAAGATTTATTTCAATATTATTGACTAACGGGTGCAATACTTTAAGTGAATATTGAGGGTATTTGTTGACATATTTGGCTTTTAATCCATTACTAACACAAAACATCTCGTCAAAAGAATTGCCTAGTTCTCTCAAGAAGTGTTGATAGTGTTTAATATCTCCATGCATAACAAATACTGAAAGCACTTCTCTATTATAGTAATTTAAAACCTCACCAAACAAGGTATCGTGCCAATAATAAAACTGATTATCCTTTACATATTTATTAATAAACTTTAAGATAGAATACTTTGAAGCAAGTTGACTGTAATGTAACCAAGTAGTATTTCCTTTAATTATAGCTTTATGATTTAATTTCAGGCTTCTTTTATAGTAAATCAGCTTGTACTCTTGATTAATTTCATCTAAGTATTTGGTGAGGTTTTGAACATAAGTCAAGACACCCCCCTCTTCATAGCTGGTTACGATTGTAAAGTTAATCAAGAGCTTTAATTATTTTCACTAACTTACTTTTATATTCTATTAATTTGATTGCAAATTTTACTAATCTAGAACTTGTCAATCTTTTTATTTGGTTGAATTCAGATAGATCATTTAAATACAATGGGAATTCTAGAATTAAATATTGTTTCCTTTCTTCTTCAAGCAAATGCTTACTACTAGATACTTGGCTAATTCCGCCAGCTTCTACACCAGATATTGTTATATCTAGGTGTTTATATGAGCAATTATGCTTAAGTATTGCGTTTGTGTAGAAAACCCAATCAGAAATTATGTCGAAATCAGTTCTGTAATACCCAATTGACGTAAATAGTTCTTTTCTTATCAACATACTTGGGTGTCCTAACCATTTATTAAACAAATAAAATGCAGATAAATCTGATTCAAATATTTCAATTGAATCAGACGCTTCATTATGCACATCTCCGTAAATAATGCTTTCTGATAGGTTATTTCTCATAACCTTTTCTATTACATTCTTTGCGTATAACCAATCACCACTATTCAAAAATAATAAATACTCTCTTGTCGCTTGATCTATGCCTTTATTCATGGCTTGATAGATTCCATCATCTGGTTCTGATATAGCGTAAGATAGCTTGTCTTTAATGCTTTCTATATAGTCTGCACTGCCGTCTGTAGATCCACCATCTATGACTATATATTCAATGTCCTCATAGCTTTGATTTACTACAGACTCTACCGTTTTTTTTAGACCAATTGCATTATTATAATTTATGGTGATGATAGAGAGTTTTGGGGGATTTGATTTGGTCATTAACTAAATTATATTTTCGCCTTATAAACTAGTTCCAAAAATGTTTTTCCAAAAGCATTAACAACGTCATTATAATTATTTTGAACTGCTTTTGGATGGTTTAAATGTAATTTTTTTAATATAATTGAAAGTTCATGTGCGTCATGTGGATCAAAGAAACTAACATTATCGTTTATCTGCTCTAAGTGTACTTCTAAGTTTGAAAGTACTAGGTGTTTTGATAATAATTTTGCATCTTCTACAACTGTACTCCATCCTTCAAAGAGTGATGGTTGTATTACTGCTATTGCATTTTGCATGATACAGAGTTGCTCTTTACGTTCAATGAAACCAAGGAAAATAACATTTATTTCTAATCCACTAGTTTCATAATAATGTTTAAGTTCCTTAAAGTAATTAATATTTCTAAAATCATTTTCTTTTCCTGAAAAAGCAACTACAATTTCTTCGCCTTGCGTCTTAAGTTCTTTTATTGCATTAAGTATTACTTTGTGGTTTTTATGAGCCCAAAATTGATTGGGAGCAAAAAAGTAGTTTTCAGGTAGTTTATATTTTGTTCTTAGGGAAGTAATATCTTGATTTGAGAAATCGGGATGCGATACTGCAAAGTGCAGGACAAATTGCTTGACTTTTGATGTTGGGTACAATTTCCTAAAATGAGAACGAGCATTTTCACTACTAAAAACTACATAATCACCCTTGCAAACAACTTCTTTTTGATATTTTTTTCTTTCTTGAATTTTATCTTTGGAGAAGAATTGAGGTAAAAATTCTTCTTGAAAATCTGGTATCCAATTCACCTTTTTTAACCCATTAATTTGAATAGAATCATCTTCTGCAGGATATAAAAAATCGATTTTAGGTGGCACCGCCTTTCTGACTATAAGGTTTTTGTTAAATAAAATACGCCCCATTTTATTGATACCCCTTACATAAATTGAATAATCATGCCTAATAGGGAATTTATAAAAACTCAGATAGGGATATTGTGTTTCAGCTTCAACGATATCTAAATTTTCTTCTTTCTCAGATAACACCACAACATGTGGTTTTAAATCATCTTCGATTGTTTTTAGCGCATGTATAATGTTAAGAATATAATATGCGCCAGCAATCCAGTTTTCATCGTAAGAGAAGATAAGCCCTATTCTTGTTCTTTTAGCCATTCCGTATATTTTTTTATTCCAATAGCTAAATTATATTTTGGTTCAAAACCATATATCTTCAGTTTTCCCATATCAGCAATCCAATTATTGGGGTCGCCAACTTTGACTTCACCATTAAACACCACTTTCTTCTCAGAAGAAAATTCCTTTAGAAAAACTTGTGCTGCTTCAGCAATTGTGATTTCCTGATTGTTGGCAACATTGTAAATAGAACCTTGAAAAGGAGAATTTTGAATAACCAAATCTATAATTTGCAACAAATCATCGATATAAATAAAATCTCTAGTTTCTTTTCCTGTTCCAAAAAGCGAAACTTCATCGTTTTTGAGAGCTTTTAGATATAAATCCCAAAACAATTGTTTTTTTAATCTTGGACCGTAAGCAGAGAAAACACGTAAACTACAAGTATTCAAACCAAAAAAATTATGATATTCTGTAAGCAGTAACTCGCTTTGCAATTTATGAAAACCATAAGGAGACAGAGGTCTACAACTACTATGTTCTGTAATGGGCAAGCTTTGTGGATTTCCGTAAACCGCAGCACTCGAAAAATTGATTAACTTACAATCACTATTAAAATCTCTTATTGCAACAAGTATTTTTTGAACATTAACTACATTTAATTCAAAATCCCTGGACGGATTTTCGAAGGAAAATCCTACATGAGCTGAACCCGAAGCATTGATACAAACGTCGAATCGATGTTCTTTGATTGGTAATGAGAAATCCGAATTCTGGCTTTCTATTTTATAAAAATTAGTCTCCAAAGATTCAGTCACATCAGCTTGAAAAACTTCAAATCCTTTGGTTATAAAATACTTCACACAATGACTACCTATAAAACCGTTGGAACCTATAATTAAAATTTTCATGTTGTTTGAATAAATTTCACACAACAAATAGCTCTACTATGAGCTGCAAAATCATCTTTCTTACCTATTTGAGTATGCGGATTAAATGACTCTGAGTCATTACATTCTTCTTGATTAGCAAAAATCCAACCATCCGGTAAATATTTAAAAAAAAATAATTCATATTTTCCTGAATTTTTCATTAAATCAGTGATTATCGCTACCATCTCATCATCAAACTGTTGAAAAAATCCGTGATTTTCAAATTTACCATAAGGAAAAGTTAACAATAACTGTCCATCGCTTTTTAAAACTCTCAATAGTTCTTTAATAACTTTTACATATTCATAACTCTTATTTGAAACAAGTTCCAAAGTTGATTTCAAATCATAACCATACATTGAGTTATCCATATCAATATGCTCAATCGTAGATTGGCAAACAATTTCTTCGAAAAAATTATCTCTAAAAGGTAAATCCCTTAAATCACCATAGACATATGATATTCTTTTATGATTGTAACTCTTGTCCTCTGGATAAAAAGTATAAATAAACTTTTCTTTATTTTGGATCAATTCATTATTCAATAAGTAGCCAAAATTGAATGTAGAACCTGCATCCAAAAAAATGGTTTTACCTTTTTTAAGGTTAGCGAGAATCCAAGGATATTCTACAATTCTTTCATCTAAGCGATAACCATAGTTAGTTGGCACTTTTTTCTTGGTAAATTCTTCTAAAATAGTAACATTTGAAATATTGTTTTTAATTGATTCTTCTTTATAATTATTATAACCTTCTGACCAAGGAATTTGACCGTTTTTAAAGAATTTCAGTTTACTATTATTTTGAAGCTCTTTTACTTTTCGATCTTCATATTTCAAATAATAATTATACGCTTTTTTAAAGAGTTTTTTTATCATTTTATATTTTTAATAGATTATTTTATCTCGTTAAAATATAATTACTATCAATTATTACACATCCATAATCTGCACCTCCGTAAATATGAAAATCGGAACCTGTTTCCACAATCTCAAAAGACAAACATTCTTCAAGAAATTCAATTACTTCAACATTGGGATGATGTATTGCAAAAGTAAGTTTGAATTTATTGGGTGCTAAAAACTTTTCTGGTAATTTTACTTCAAATTGATATACTCCTGCTTCGTTTATTTCGTCTTTCAATTTAATTTCAGAAGTGAAAATAATTCTTTCATTCCTATCTATCACTCTAAAACCCAAATGGGCTTTCAGGTGTAGCTCTGCCACTTTTACTTTTATCTTTAGGGCAACGGGTTCATCAAACCCAAACTCTGTCCTAATAGCATTGTCTTTATCCAAAAGAGCTACACTCACAAATCCAGATTCTCCAACAGTCTCATTTACATAATGCCCTACATAACCATCATATTGGTTGGATTGCAAATAATAATCTATTGCGTTATTTGTGTTTCCATCTAACGCAACCTTACCCTTATCCAAAACAATTCCTTTAGTACACAAACTCTTTACTGCAGACATATTATGACTCACAAACAAAACGGTTCTACCACTTTTAGCCACACTATCCATCTTACCTAAGCATCGCTTTTGAAATTCAAAATCGCCTACAGCTAATACTTCGTCAATAATCAAAATTTCAGGCTCTAGGTGGGCCGCTACACTAAAACCAAGCCGTACCTTCATTCCACTGCTATAAAACTTTACGGGGGTGTCGATGTGCTGTTCCACTCCACTAAAGTCTACTATTTCATCAAACTTTTTGTCAATCTCCTTCTTAGTCATTCCTAAGATAGTGCCGTTCATGTACACATTATCCCTGCCTGTCAATTCTGGATGGAACCCTGTTCCCACTTCTAACAGAGAAGATACACGTCCTTTTATTTTAATACTTCCTGTTGTCGGTTCAGTAATACGACTAAGCACTTTTAGTAAAGTGCTTTTTCCTGCTCCGTTACGGCCTATGATCCCCAGTACTTCGCCCTGTTTCACCTCAAAATTAATGTCTTGTAACGCCCAGAACACGGAGGGGTCGTTTTCATTATCAAACTTCTTGAGTTGGGCAATACGTCTAAAATTACGTACCGGGTAGGTGATGACATTTTTTAGCTGCCCAGCAAAGGTGTCAGATTTTTCTTGCACTCCTATGCGGTAGCGTTTAGATACGTTTTCTACTTTAACTACGGTGTCGCTCATTTAGGTTGTTGGGTTTGGGTCTTTGGTTATTTGGTAGTTAGCAGTTTACAGTTGGCGGGTTCGCAGAAATATTTGTCAGTATTTTTCGCAATAATGAATTTGTTCTTACTTATCCGTGATAGTATACAATGGATGCAATAAACTGTAAACTGACTACTGCTAACTGTCACGCTATATCCGCTAAGGTATTTTCCATTTTTCTAAAGTAAAATGCTCCGAAGATGAAGAGGATTAATGACACCGCAGCTCCTATGCTTATTAAATCCCATGGCATTGCTTTTGTGCCTAAAAATGCGGCACGCATTCCTTCTATAACCCCTACCATAGGGTTTAGAGCATATACATAAACCCATTTCTGCGGAATAATATTAATGCTATATACTACTGGTACAGAATACATAAGTATTCGAACCATAAATCCCATGGCATACTGTACATCACGGTATTGAATGGCCATTGCAGACAAAATCATTCCTACACCAAGCGATGTCATGATGAGAATGATAAGTAAAACTGGGAAGTAAATAACATTTATGGAAGGTACAAAGCCGTAATAAATAAATAACCCTATCATCACAATAAACGATATGCCAAAATCGATAAGTTTTGAAAAAACAGAAGCTAGAGGAAGTACCAATCTTGGAAAATATACTTTGGAGAGCATATCTTTATTGGCAATCAGAGCATTACTGCTTTCTGTTAAAATACTACTGAAATAATTCCAAGGTACCATCGCTGCAAAACTGAAGAGAATGTAGGGTACTCCATCAGAATCTAACTTAGCCAGTGTTCCAAAAATAACGGTAAATACCAGTGTTTGCACCAGAGGTTGAATTACCGCCCATCCTATACCTAAGATTGATTGAGCATATTTTCCTTTTATACCACGTACTACTAAAAAATAGAGCAAATCTTTGTATCGCCAGAGTTCTTTTACATCTATAAGATGCCAGCCTTTGCTGGGTTCTATTATTTGAGAGTATTCTTGATCCTTCATTTAGTTTTGTATATAATCATTTATCTGTAACCTTTGAATTGGAGTAAGTATGATTAGGCATTATCCATTTTATAAGCGTCATAGACTTCTTTTATTCCATGTCTAAGTCCTATCTTAGATTTCCAGCCTTTGGATTTCAATAAAGAGCTATCCATCAACTTTCGCGGTGTTCCGTCGGGTTTTGCTGAGTTAAGCTTAAGCTGCCCAGTAAACCCTACTATTTCTTTTATGAGTAATGCGAGATCTCCAATACTTATCTCATCACCACTACCCACATTTAAAAACTGCCAATCATCATAGTTCTTCATAATAAATACACTGGCATCTGCCAAGTCATCCACATGCATAAACTCACGCAGCGGTTTTCCGCTGCCCCAAATTTCGACTTCGCCCAGCTCTTCCATCTTAGCTTCATGGAACTTTCTCAATAAGGCTGGTAAGACATGTGAGTTTTGAAGGTCGTAGTTGTCATTAGGCCCATATAAATTTGTAGGCATCACCGCTGTGAAATTACACCCATATTGACGTGCATAGTTTTCGACCATCTTAATCCCAGCGATTTTAGCAATGGCGTAGGGTTCGTTTGTTTCCTCCAATGGACCAGTTAATAAGTATTCCTCTTTCATTGGCTGGGGAGCCATTTTGGGGTAAATACAGGAAGACCCTAGAAACAGCAGTTTTTTAACATCGTGAACATAACTCTGATGAATCACATTGTTTTGAATCATCAAGTTATCATACAAAAAGTCCGCGCGATAGATATTGTTTGCCTGTATGCCACCCACTTTGGCTGCTGCTAGGAATACGTATTCAGGTTTTTCTGTTTCGAAAAAAGCTTCGACTGCTTGCTGGTTACGTAAATCAAGTTCTTTGCTAGACCTTAAAACCAAGTTGTCAAAGCCTTCTTTCTTCAGTTCACGAACGATTGCTGATCCTACCATGCCGTTGTGACCTGCGACGTATATTTTAGAGGTGGTTTTCATAGGGGCGGTTGGCTTTTGGCGGTTAGCGATAGGTGGTGCTTGACGTAATTAGGCGGTTGTTAAGCGCATTGAGTCTTTTTTGTATGATTTCCAAGTTTACAAAAATTTCTGAGTTGATAAAATATTTTCGGTTCATGGCTATAAGCAATTGAGTCTCTAATTCGAAACTTGACCCCAATGCGATTTGAACATACCTAGAGAATTCATTATCCGATTTTCTACTACACCGTCAGCAACATTCGAGGGTATTGACACTGAACATCGCTGTAATTGTTGACCCAAACCTTACATCTCATTTTTCGGAAACTGATCCACAATATCATACACGTGATTTACCAGTTCGAAGCTTTGTTGCCGTACTTTCATTTTTCTGAAATTTCTCATGTAAATGCAAATACGGCAAACGACGATTTAATTTATGTAAGGTAGTCTCCAACTGCTAAAAGCCAATCGCTAACAGCTAATTGCCTTATTCTTACTTTTCCTCCTCCTTCGGCACAAAGGTAAACCCACTCGCATGTAAGGTTTGTTCTTTTCTGAATAGTTCTATATCACTATCCATCATATCCTTTACCAAATCAGCTAAGCTATGTTTAGGGACCCAACCCAGTTGTTTTTTTGCTTTGGTAGCGTCTCCAATGAGTAGGTCGACTTCAGTTGGACGATAATATTGTGGGTCGACAGCTAAAACGATTTGACCTTTAGGTACCTGGTAATCTTGATTGCTGCATTCAAGAACCTTTGCAATTTCGTTTGGACCTTGACCTATAAACTGCAATTTGACGCCTACTTCGTTAAAAGCCATTCTAACAAAATCTCTAACCGTTGTAGTTACGCCAGTGGCTATCACGTAATCCTCCGGCTTGTTTTGCTGGAGCATCATCCACATCAATTCGACATAATCCTTGGCATGACCCCAATCTCGCTTGGCGTCTAAGTTACCCAAGTAAAACTTATCATGTAATCCTAGTGCGATACGAGATACTGCCCTAGTTATTTTACGGGTAACGAAGGTTTCTCCCCGAAGTGGACTTTCATGGTTGAATAGGATACCATTACAAGCGTACATGTCATACGCTTCTCTGTAATTTACGGTAATCCAAAAACCGTACATCTTGGCAACCGCATATGGAGAACGGGGATAGAACGGGGTCGTTTCCGATTGAGGGACTTCTTGAACCAAACCATACAATTCTGATGTGGATGCTTGATAAATTCTTGTTTTTTGCTCTAATCCTAATAATCTAACCGCCTCCAACACTCGCAGGGTCCCAACACCATCTACATCAGCCGTGTATTCCGGAGATTCGAAACTCACCTTGACATGGGACATGGCTCCTAGATTGTAGATTTCATCCGGCTGGACTTCCTTAATGATTCGTATCAAATTGGTTGAGTCCGTCAAATCGCCGTAATGCAATATGAATTTTCGGTTATCGACGTGGGGATCCTGATATAGATGGTCTATTCGGTCGGTGTTGAACAACGAACTTCTTCGTTTAATACCATGAACAGTGTAACCTTTTTTTAACAAAAATTCTGAGAGGTATGATCCGTCTTGTCCGGTGACTCCGGTGATGAGTGCAGTTTTTGACATGGGTGAAGTTATGAATATGGGATAATGATTTTGATTTTGGCTGTTGGCTGTTGGCTGTTAGCTGTTAGCAGGATGCAATCAAACGGTTATTAAGTGCATTGAGCTTTTTTTGCAATATTTCTAAGTTTTCAAATATTTCAGTGTTTATGAAATATTTTCGGTTTGACGCTATAAGCAATTGTGTTTCTAATTCAAAACTCGAACCTAATGCAATTTGAATGTACCTAGAGAATTCTTTGTCTGATTTTCTACTACATCCTTCAGCCACATTTGATGGTATTGAAACCGAACATCGTTGCACTTGTTGACTTAAACCGGATAGTTCACTTTTAGGAAAACAATCAACAATGTCGTACACATTATTTAACAATTGCATGCTAAGATGCCACACTTCTAGATTCCGGAAATTCCTCATTAACCTGCAAATTGGTCAATGTAGAATTATATTCATTTATGAAATCTCCTGCAGCTAATAGCCAACCACCAATCGCTAACCGCCAAAGGCTAAACGCCAATCGCCAAACGTTCCTCCTGAAGCTTCTCCACCAACCAATGTCTTCCAATGAAGAAGGCCATCGACAACAAACCACCCAATATACCGCCAACAATTAAAGCCCTCATCCGTGACTTACCTGTAGGTTGAAAAGGACCCAGCGGTCTGTCAATTACTTGGAAATAAGGTGTGGCACTGCTCAGTAAAAACTCAGCGCGCTCTTGGTTTTTTATGGCTTCTCCGTACATAATGTACAGCATCTCGACCTTACGGGCTAATTGTTGCCTAGGAAGTTTATTGGTGCTTAGTATAATGCTCTTTCCTTGGTCTTGGAATCGTGCTAATTGTTGTTCCGCAGCTCTTAGCTCAACGAAAATGGAGTCTGCTTTGTTACGGACATGCTCATAAGTGGCTTTTTGCTTTTCAATGGTGTTGGATATGTAAAACTCACTTAAAACGTCATACAGGCTGTTCGCTAGTGCAATACTGAGTTCAGGTACCGTAGTTTTTCCGACTATTTTTAAAAAGGAGCTTTCATCGTCATAATCAATGCTTACCAAGCCTTCTACACCATTACTAGGATCACCTTTGAGTTTTTTTGATAAGAGTAAAATTGCGAGTTCCTGCTGAGATGGGTACATTGAGTCTCTACTGACTTGGAAACGAAATCCGGTCAGATCAATATTTCCATTCTTTGAAGTCAATGGGATTTCCAATATATCCATGAGGTGATTCCCTAGATAATCATATTTCCCATTTATTTGGACTCCATAGGTCAAGGCTTTTCCTAAAATCAATCGAGAAGTTGCTAGTTGACTGATTTTCTCATAGTTGTGACCCGCTTTAGATCCACCAAATCCAAGCTCACCTAGAACCGCACCAATGCCACCCACACCACCACCATCATCTTCATTGATGACAAAGGTTAACGGAGCACTATATTTTTTAGGAGTAAGCCATGCATTGGTCACCATGATGGCCGACAACAAAAACGCGCCAAGAATAACCCACCATTTGTTTCGCCAAATAACAGACCAATACGTCTTAACCAACTTTAAAACTTCAGAAATCTGTAAAGACTTATTTTCTTCCATTTTATTTCGTGCCGTTTACAACCGTGATAATTGTTTGTGTCGTGAGCATGATGGACGTAGTGATGGCAGTAATCGCATTCAATTCTGTCATTCGTTCCAACAAACTTTTCTTGTCATTCACATCGATACCATTTTTCGACTTCTTGTCTTTGAGGCCAAAGTGTATTTCAGATCCCCGTTTGACCTTTGGATACCTGTGAATCCATAAAAACTTTCGTGTTTTCTTTACACGACCGTTAGCATACGTCACGGTTGTTTTTTTGCGTTTTGCATCTTTACTATAACCTCCTGCATATTGATTGACGTACCACTTCGCCCTTCGATTAAAGTAATTGACTACAATGTTCAATTCGTTTCCACCAGTACGATTTGCAATATAAAAGGAGTCCGCATTTGTTCCCAATTTGTCGATTTGAACAATGTCGATGAGTTTAGGAACTGTAATGACATCACCTTCCTTGACCGCAATGTTAAACCGAGAATCATACGGTCTTTTGTCCAATAAATCCATTCTAGTGACCACATAACCAATGTTGTCATATCCTCTATAGAAAGTTCCACCTTCTGGGAAAGCCTCAACTGTGTAACCTCCGGCTCGCTCTATAATGCTGCTTAATCGCTCATTTGGCTTCATGATGGCGTAGATACCTGGATATTGAACCTGACCGTTGATGGTAACGTATTTAATAGGTTCAAAATTAGGAGTTGTCCGAACCACTATGTGGTCATATGGTTTAATTTCAAAAGGAATATTGTCTTGTAACGCGTTTAACTCATGGTCGATTTCTATAGTTGCGGCATACGTCTCTGTGGCTTCGTTATTTTCAACCTTAAGTCTGAAGATGTCAATTTTGTTACTGGCGGCTTCCATTTTTAAACCACCTGCCATAACCAAGATATCTTTAAAGGACAAAGTAGAATCATAGACGTATTGTCCAGGACTTCTTACGGCGCCTGAAATTTGAACATAGTATTGATCCATGTAACTCGTTGTACTTGGCACAACAATTCGGTCATTTGGGTGGATGACAATGTTTGCTGGAGATTCAGGGTTTTTAAAGGCTGTTTTTAAATCAACAACATGATATTCTCGTTTTAATGGTTGACCTGGAGGCGAAGAAATGACATACCCAAAATTCGTAGCTTGCCCTTGAAAGCCTCTTGACATCATTATCGCATCGTATAAGGTGATTGATTTTGACGGATCCCAAAAATGTTGTCCGCCACTTCTTACAGCTCCAGAAATAGTAAAACTATAATTGTCAACAAATTGTGATTTGGAATAAAGTACAATCCTATCTTCATGTTGTAGCGTAATATTCTTTACAGATGTTGGGTCGGCCAATACATCCTCGACATATACTCGCTTTAATTGGAAGGTCCCATCTACGTTTTTTCGGGTCAAGTATGCCATTTGGTTAAATGACTCTTTTTCTAAGCGCGCTTTCTCAAGTACGTCGGATAGTTTCATACCGGCCATCAATTCAAAGTTTCCCGGATGCCTTACCGCACCACTAATACTCACGTAATTATCAAATTGTTTTAGACTGCTGTGAAATATCAATCGGTCACCATCCTTTAGTGACAGCTTTGCTGCTTCAATGTCAGCCAAGCTATAATCTTTAATCGCCTGTTCTCCATTTATCGTGTACACATGTTGTACGAGTCCCCCATAAATATTGGTAGCATATCCGCCTGCCCAACGCACGGCTTCCTTATAGTTTTCATCTGTTTTTAGTTCGTAAGTCGCACCACGTCGAATTCCGCCACCGCTTATTGATACGCGTTTCTCAAACTTAGGGATATAAATAAGGTCATTGTTGCTCAAGTAGAAATCATATTGCTTTTTAGGGTCAATCATGAATTCATACACATCTAAGATTCTTTTTTTACCTGACGATCGAATTTCAATATTCCTTAAGCTAGCTTCCGCGCTTGGACCACCCGCAGCAATAATCGCATTTAAAGCAGTATTGAGGGCAGATATCGTATAACTCCCAGGCTGATTCACTTCTCCAAATATGTTGACTGTAATTGTTCTGGCAGTATGAAGCGTTACTTCAAATTGTCCTGGACTAAACACATGGCTTTGCTGAAAACGGCCTAGTAGCAGGGCTTTAGCCTTTTTCAAGGAAACACCTCTCAAATAAATTTTTGCTATTCCACGAGGACGAATAAATCCGTCATCTTGAATTTCGTACAATAGGTCGGTTTGCGAAGCACCGAATATGTTAATGGCAATTTTATCGCCTACATCTAAGACATAACTGTCAGGAGTGGTGGTAGAAGAAGTGGTTCTATACACATCCAAAGATTTGTTAAAGAACACATCCATTCCATAGACGCTGCTCTGCGCCGAGTATTGATTTTGTTCTTCTTCCGTCAGTACGTCATAGATGGCTTCGTCTAAAGTCGCTCCTTGTTTCATTCTGCGAATCACTTCGTCAGCAGACTTACGACTCAGCATTTTCGTTTTGTTTTGAGCCTCTGATTCAATAGAGTCACTTGTCAAATCCTTAATGGGCTCTTGAAATTCACGACTAGGTTGCACTTTGGAAGAAACAACTTGCTCCTTTGCGGGTGCAGTGGCAGCTTGATTAGGAGAAGTAGATGGTTCGGTTTCATCCGAATTAGATGCGTCTTCACTTTCTTCATCAGCCTGTTCTTGTTGAATCTCATCAACAATAGATCGGATTTCCGCTTCCAATGTAGATAATTGGTCTGGTTGGATATTATCCAAATCAATACCTTTTGCTCGCAAGCGACGTTTTACTTCGTCTTGTTCTACACCTGCATCTGCCAAGGCAGCTTGTGCAGCTTCAATCTGATCTTGCTGATATACTTGAGATTTCACAACCGTGAAACTCATGAGTAATACCAGTATGTGTAACAATCTATTCATGGGATTGTAATGCTTTTGTTTCAATGTTGTGATACGTTTTATACCACTCAAAAAATGCTTTTAATCCACTTTCTAGTGGGGTAGCGTATTCAAAGTGTAACAACTGTTTAATTTTTGAAGAATCAGCATAAGTTTCATAAACGTCGCCTGGTTGCATCGGTAAATTGACCTTTTGTGCTTCTTTTCCTGTTATTTTTTCTATCAAAGATATAAAATCTAATAGCTTAACAGGGGATTGGTTACCAATGTTGTATACTTCATATTGAGTATTGTTATCCGGATTAGAAGCATGTAACCTGTTCTCAACCAACAAGGCGAGGTTGTCAACTATATCATCGATATAAGTGAAGTCCCGTCTTAAATCTCCGTTGTTAAAGACTTTGATTTCTTCACCCTTCATGATTTTATTAAAAAAACCATAAACTGCCATATCTGGTCTGCCCCACGGTCCGTACACTGTAAAAAAACGTAGCAAGGATGTATCTATACGATATTGATGGGCATAGTAGTGCGCTAAAATCTCAGTACTTTTCTTAGTGGCAGCATACAACGATACAGGGGCATCCGTGTTTTGATCTTCTGTATAAGGTGTATTCTTTGAATGTCCATAAACAGAACTACTCGAAGCCATCAATAATTTCGTATTGGGATGCTTCTTGACCTGTTCTAATAGGTTGAAGGTGGCAGTTAAGTTTGATTTAAAATAAATCTCTGGATGCGTTATAGACATACGTACACCAGGCTGTGCCGCCAAATGAACAACGGCATCGAATTGGATATTGTCAAACACTTCTTTAGCGTTTGCTAGGTCTGACAAATCTGCTTTGCGAAAATGAATGGTATTGTCAGCATTTGATTCCCATTCATTTAGTTCGCCATCATGACCCAAACCTAGGTCTTTTAGCCTGTCAAGTTTTAAGCGAACGGTGTAATAATCGTTTAGATTGTCAACGCCATAAACGTCATAACCCGTTACACTTAATTTTTTAGCTAAATGATAGCCAATAAAACCAGCGATACCTGTTATGAGTATTTTAGGTTTAGAGTCTGCCATCTACTTCAGTTTTATCCATAATCGCTTTTACGTCATAAATGACAGCATTGCTTTCCTTTATTGCTTTGAAGTCTATGGACTCAAATTCCTTATGAGAAACCGCCAACACAATCGCTTTAAATTTCTTATTGGGCAGATTTTTGACGATCTCAACTCCATACTCAGCTTTCACTTCATCGTAGTTGGCCCATGGATCGTAAACCGTCACATTTCCACCGAAGCCTTTTAGTTCATCGATAATATCAATAACCCTTGAGTTTCTAATATCTGGGCAGTTTTCCTTAAACGTCATACCAAGTACCAACATGTCTGAATCTTTAATCGCTATGTTTTTAGCAATCATTAGTTTAATGACTTTATTGGCGACAAAGGCACCAATGCGTTCATTGACTCTTCGTCCAGACTTAATGACTTCTGGATAGTAACCCAATTGCTCGGCTTTGTGCACCATGTAATATGGGTCGACACCAATGCAGTGACCTCCTACAAGGCCAGGTCTGTATTTAAGGAAATTCCATTTGGTACTAGCAGCTTCAATAACATCGTTGGTGTCGATGCCAACTCTATCGAATATCAATGCTAGCTCATTTACGAAGGAGATGTTTAAATCACGTTGACAGTTCTCTACAACTTTAGCAGCTTCAGCCACTTTCATGGAAGGTGCCATATATGTCCCAGCCGTAATGATAGACTTGTATAATTGGTCAACTTTAATCGCGATGTCGGGAGTTGATCCTGAAGTTATTTTTTGAATTTTGGTAAGCGTATTGATTTTATCTCCTGGATTAATCCGTTCTGGGGAATAACCACAAAAGAAATCTTTGTTAAACGTCAAACCACTTCCTTTTTCCAATTCAGGCACACATATCTCCTCAGTACATCCTGGGAATGTAGTAGATTCATAAATGACAATGTCTCCATCCTTTAAAAACTTGGAAACAGCCCGGCTAGAAATAATTAATGGATTTAAATCTGGTTTTTTAAATTCATCGATAGGAGTAGGAACGGTAACAATATACATATTCGCTCCTGAAATGTCTGATTCATTGGCTGAGCAAAAGAGTCCCTTCTCATCTGGGACCTGGTTCACTAACACATTAGTTAGTTCTTTGCTTTCAACTTCTAATGTGTGGTCAGAACCACCCATTAATTCTGCAACTCGCGTTGCGTTAATGTCAAAGCCAATGACAGGATACTGCTTGGCAAATTCTAATGCTAAAGGTAGGCCAACGTAGCCTAAACCAATAACAGCGATACGTGTGTTTGGAAGAGTAGTAGTGCTCACTGAAAAGATATTTAGTGACTGTGGTGCATGGCTTCGCCACTTCACTCACAGGGTGATTTTTGAATAAGTCACAAAGTTAGGCGGCGATAATCGGTTTCCGAAGCCTTTTAAGGGTTTTTTTGAACAGAAGGCTAACAATTTAAAATACTGATAATTAATTCTTTGACACAAAAAAACCGCAAGAATTTTCTTGCGGTTTTTTGATGTGTGAATGGTAAATACACCATTGCTAAATCCACATATTATTTATTTTTTATGCGACACCTTTAGTGTATTCCTTTCATTAACTTATTCAACACAGGGGACAATAACAACAATGCTACTGCGGATCCAAGCATTAGAAAGGTAATAAATGGATACAGTTCGAAGTGATAGGTTTCTAAGATGCTCTCAAGTGTGGCTGCTAAATAATTACCAAGTGCAAAACTTGCCATCCAAACCCCCATCATAATAGAAGTAATCTTTGATGGTGATAGTTTGGTAATCATGGACAAACCAATAGGGGACAGCATCAACTCACCAAGGGTAAGTATGACGTAAACCGCAACCAACCACAATGGACTAATCAATGTACCGTCACTAGCCAAGTTAGAAGCTTGTGTCATGATGTAAAATGCCAAGGCACCTAATAATAGTCCTATTGCAAATTTTACCGGTGTTCTCGGATTCTTTTTCATTGCAGACAGTTTTATCCAAAGCATCGAAAACAATGGTGCAAACAACACAATCGCTATAGGGTTGATGTTTTGAAACCATGTGGTTGGGATTTCCCAAGAACCAATCATTCTGTCCGTATTTTCTGCTGCAAAAAGGTTAAATGTACCTCCAGCTTGTTCAAAACCAGCCCAGAAGACGATATTGAATACCGCCAAGACCAGGATAACAAAGACCCGAGACCATTCTGTTTTTCCTTCTGTTCCCTTAAAAATGGACAAAATAAGAAATAGTAATCCTCCCAATCCAATCACCCAAGTGATGATGGATTGCACCAATTCTGGCATGCTTCCAATTCCTTTAATGACAAAAAGGACTAATACGAAATTGATGATGGTATAAAAGAGGATGTCCATCCAGTCTTTTCTGAGAAGTTCGGTCTGACCTTCTTTTTTATTAGGAGGCATACCTAAATCATTAAGAGTCGATCGACGTGCGTAGAACCAAATAGTACCGATTAACATACCAATACCAGCAGCTAAAAATCCATAAGGCCATCCTACTTTTTCGCCTAAAGTACCAGCGACAAATGGAGATAAGAACGCACCTATGTTGATTCCCATATAAAAAATGGTAAATCCACCGTCTTTTCGTGGATCGTCATTGTCGTATAAATCACCAACAATGGTAGAAATATTGGCCTTAAAATAACCATTCCCGACGATTAAGGCACCCATACCAATCATGAGCATGTGTTCCGTACCGCCAAGAATAATAAATTCGCCTATTGCCATCAGGATTGCTCCTAACATGACGGCATATCGATATCCCAAAAACTTATCGGCTAGTTTTCCACCTAATATAGGGGCAGCATACACTAATCCAGTATAAGCACCATAAATGAGTGCAGCATCTGCATCTCCTTTCATTAGAGATTTTACTAAATAAAGGGTTAGTAGAACACGCATTCCATAGTAGCAGAATCGTTCCCACATTTCTGAGAAGAACAAAGTCATCAGGCCTTTCGGGTGACCTGAAGTATATTCAGGCATACCGTCGTCCTTGTGTTCTTCTAAAATTACTTCTTCGGTCATATATTTCTGTTTTTAATTTTTGTAAAAATAGATGTTGTCCTTAGAAAAACAAGTCTATAGGTTTTCTAAAATATACTCTGTCATGCGATTGAATAAATGCAATCTAGTATAACCACCTGAAATACCGTGGTTTTTATTGGGATAGAATTCTGAATCAAACTTGATGTTTTGATGGATCATTTTGTTGACCATTTCCGCCGTGTTCTGGAAATGTACGTTGTCATCTCCTGTACCATGAATCAATAAATAATTCCCTTTCAACTTGTCGACATGGTTTATCGGTGAGTTGTCGTCATAACCACCAGCATTTTCTTGAGGTGTGCGCATATACCGCTCCGTGTAAATGTTGTCATAATATCTCCAGTTGGTAACAGGAGCAACAGCAATGGCAGTTTTAAACACGTCAGCGCCTTTGGTTAAGCATAAACTACTCATATACCCTCCATAGCTCCAACCCCAAATGCCAATGCGAGATTGATCGATATAGGATAAGTTGCCATAGTACTTTGCTGCAGCAATTTGGTCTTCAGTTTCATACTTACCCAGTTGTAAGTAGGTCATTTTCTTAAATTCTGCACCACGGGCTCCAGTACCTCGATTGTCGACAACTGCAATGATATAGCCATGCTCATTTGCTAGCATTTGGTGCCAAAAGTAATTGTGCCACAACCAATTGTCTTTCACTTGTTGTGATCCTGGACCACCATACACGAACATCAATAAAGGGTATGTTTTGTTTGGATCAAAATCTGCGGGTTTAATGGTATAGGAGTTCAAACTTACTCCATTCTCTAAATCAATGTTTTCGAATGCCAGTTTGCCCATTTTAAATTCGGCCAAACTCGCTTTGTATACTGCATTGTCTTCCAACATACGCACCATCTTTCCTTGGTTGTCATCAATGGTATATACATACGGTGAAGTGGCACTGTGATACGTATGAAAGAAAGTCGAATAATCGTTGCTAAACACGGCACTATGCGTGCCTTTACCAGTAGTGAGTTGTTTTTTGTTTTTACCGCTTATGTCAACCACATATACGTGACGCTCCATCGGTGAAACCTCAGTTGAGGTGAAGTACACTTTGCCGTTTTTCTCATCTACCCCTAAAAGTTGGTCTACTTCCCAATCGCCTCGAGTGATGATACCAACTTGTGGACCATCGACCTTGTGTAGATACAAATGCCAAAATCCAGAACGCTCACTTTTAATGATAAAATGTTCTTTGTCTGCAAGAAAAACGATGTCATCTGTGATGTCAACGTAATATTTGTCAGTCTCTTCAACACTTACAGAAACTTCTCGTGTTTTAGCATCGACCATCAACATTTCCCAATGGTTTTGGTGGCGGTTTAATCGCTGCACACTTAGTTTATTTGGATCTTTTGTCCATTTAATACGCGGAATGTATTGGTCATTTTGAGAATTGAGTTCAATCTTTTTTCCTTTGTTTTTTAAGTTGCTGATGTATACATCGACAATCGAATTGGCCTCACCCGCTTTCGGGTATTTAAATTTATTATGGTTTGGGTATAGGTTCCCGTAGATCTCCATGTCCCATTCTTTAACATGACTTTCATTAAACTTATAATAGGCGATTTTGGTTCCATCTGCATTCCACTCGAAGCCACGATCCATGCCAAACTCTTCTTCATATACCCAATCAACGGCGCCATTAATAATGGCATTTTGTACACCATCTTTGGTAAGCCTTTTGGTTTTGTTTTTAGCTAAGTCCTTAACATACAAGTCGTTATTTAAAACATAGGCTACTTTAGTTGCTTGTGGGTTGAAAGTGGCATACATGACTTTTTCTTCAGATACTTTGGACAATTTATTGGTGGTTTTGTCCCAAATTAAAAAGTTAGACCTTGAAGAGTGACGGTAAATGGATTCTGTATTGACTGGTATTAAGGCCTTGGTCTCATCGGCATTGAGTGTAAAGCTCCCGAATGAGAAATACTGATAACCATTGGCATCGGCTATTTTTTTTCCGTCAATGAGAATTCCTGTTTTTTCACCAGACGCATATAAATATTGTACTACTTGTGTATTCCCGGCCTCGTCCTTTTCCATTTTGCAATAAGTCTTACCATCATTTAGATTGATAAAACCACTGATCATTTTTGGGTAGAAAACGCCACTTGCCCAAATGTCGTTTAAGGTTATTGGCTTTTGACTCTGCGCTGAATGCGACATCAACAAAAAAGAAAAAAAGAATAAAGAAATCTGCTTGATCATGCTACTTAAATTGTAATTCAATAATACGTATTTTGTGGTGCGATATTAATTAATTCGATTACCTATCTAAAATTTTATTTCAAACTTGGATTTATATCAAGACCTACGCAGCCTCTTTGATGATTCAATCGTTACGATTGAGCATTCTGAACTAATTAAATACGGACAAGACGAAACTGAAGATTTTGTGTTTGAACCAGACGTGGTTGTCAAGCCGAAAACGGTGGAGCAATTAAGTCAATTAATGGCCTATTGCAACAAGGTGAAAATTCCTGTCACGCCTCGTGGAGCAGGGACAGGACTGAGTGGTGCTAGTTTGCCAATTCACAAAGGTGTGCTGTTGTCGATGGAGCATTTTAATTCAATAATTGAAATAGATGAAGCCAATATGCAAGCCACAGTTGAAAGTGGTGTAATTAACCACAATTTACGCGAAGCAGTTGAGGCACGTAACCTTTTTTATCCTCCAGATCCAGCGAGTAAAGGTTCGTGTTACATCGGAGGTAATGTGGCGCACAACAGTGGTGGACCAAAAGCGGTTAAGTATGGCGTAACAAAAGACTACATCTTAAACTTGGAAGTGGTCTTACCCAATGGTGAGGTCATCTGGACGGGATCTAATACGCTTAAAAATTCTACTGGGTATAACCTTACACAATTGTTCATAGGGAGTGAAGGAAGCCTTGGCGTTGTGACAAAAGTAGTCGTTCGTTTATTGTCAAAGCCTAAACACAACCTACTGTTATGGGCTAATGTGCCTAAGGCAATCACAGCATGTCTTGCAGTGTCAGACATCATGAAATCCGGCGTTGTTCCCTCAGGAATGGAGTTAATGGAAAAGAAAGGGATCGACTTGGCCTGTCAATATCTGAATTTACCGAATCCAGTATCACATGATTGTGAAGCAGCATTAATGATTGAAGTAGATGGCGATCACATGGACCAACTCTATTCCGGTTGTGAATCAATAAGCAATACACTAGGCACACACCAAATTGAAAATGTGTTGTTTGCAGATTCTGGTGAACAGAAGGAGTCTTGGTGGCAAATAAGACGGAGTATAGGCGAAGTAGTTAAAGCTCATTCGACTTATAAAGAACAAGACACTGTTGTCAAGCGAAGTCATTTAGCCACTTTGATGGCTGGTGTTAAAGAAATAGAAGCCAAGTTTGGTTTTGAATCGGTGTGTTACGGTCATGCAGGTGATGGAAACTTACACGTCAATATTTTGAAAAATGATTTGACAGATGCTCAATGGCAAGGACCACATTTAGAAGAAGGGATTCGTGAGATATTCCGTCTATGCAAACAACTTGGTGGCACAATTAGCGGAGAACACGGCATTGGATATGTTCAAAAGAAGTACATGAACGAAGTCATGTCAGAAACTCACTTAGACTTGATGAGGGGTGTGAAAAAAGCATTTGATCCTAATGGCATCATGAATCCTGGGAAGATTTTTGATTAGTTGTTGGGACGCTTCGCTTTTGGGGCGCTGACGCTGTTGGGTCGTTAGGGCGCTTCGCTTTTGGCGCATTAGCGTTTTTGGGTAAATTATCTTAGGACGTTTATCAGAGCAACTGACTTCAGGAGTTTGCGAAGAATCTGTTAAAATCGGCATAAATTTGATGGATTAATGCTAGTTAGAACACCCTGAATCGACAGATTCTTCGGTTCTCGTGACCTCGAACCTCTGAATAGCGACCATGGTGTAACTAGTCTATAATTAAAAATTAAGAATTAAAAATTAAAAAAGGGTTGCTTTCGCAACCCTTTTTTGTGCACCCGAAGGGATTCGAACCCCTAACCGTCGGAGCCGAAATCCGATATTCTATCCAGTTGAACTACGGGAGCATTAAGTTTATGCTAACCACTCGCCGAAATCATCCGCCAGCTGGCGGACAGTTGAACTACAGGAGCAATTAACGCCGCAAATATAGCTTCATTCTATTCTTTAATCCAGTAAATACACGGTGAAATGTTACGACTTTTTATATCCTCTTAAGAACTCCTCGACAGACATGCGTCGTTTGCCTTCAAGCTGAACATCGTTCAGTTGAATCAGTCCATCTGCACAATAAAAACCTAAATAGGTTGCCCCATCTGTAACATGTGTTCCAGGAAATCGTTGATGGTTTTCTGGTACAAATGTGCATCGGTATACTTTTAATATTTTACTATCAAAGTAGGTTCTGGCAGTTGGGTAGGGCGATAATCCACGCACTAAATTGTATATGTCTTTACCCTTATGTTCCCAATTGATTTCACACGTAGTTTTATATATTTTAGGAGCAGGTTTATGTTGATCGTTATGAACTTGCGGTCGCTCTACTAAAGTATTGAGTCGAATACCGTCAATCGTTTTTAATACGACTTCAGCACCTTCGGACATCATTCTATCGTGCAATTGTCCAGCTGTTTCAGACGGGTCAATTGCCAACTCTACCTGTTCTAATATGTCACCTGTGTCAATCTCGTGTTGCAGTTTAAACGTTGTTAGACCTGTTTTGACCTCACCATTTATAATTGCCCAGTTGATGGGTGCCGCTCCTCGATAGTTGGGTAGGAGGGATGCATGCAAATTAATGGTTCCTAATGGTGGCATGTCCCAAACAGCTTCCGGCAACATGCGAAAAGCTATAACCACCTGAATATCCGCTTTAAGTGCTTTGAGTTCTTCCTGAAACTCTGTATTTTTTAGATTAGTGGGTTGTAAAACAGGTATGTCTTTTGAAACTGCAAATTGTTTAACCGCAGACTGTTGTAACTTCATACCGCGACCGCTTTTACGGTCAGGGGCAGTAATGACACCGACAATTTGATAGCCTGCGTAGTAAAGCTTTTCTAAACTGGGTACAGAAAATTCAGGTGTTCCAATAAAAACCACCCGCATCTGATTTCTATCCATTATTTTATTCCCATAAAACAACGCTTCCAACGTATACCATCAAACGATCTAGATTCCACTACTCCTTCGGGAGTTTGAATTTTTTCTACGTTATGTCGAATTGACCACAAGACAAACCACGCTCTACCTACCACGTGATTCTCAGGAACAAAACCCCAAAAACGAGAATCGTAACTATAATGTCGGTTGTCACCCATCATGAAATAGTAATCCATCTCAAATGTATAAGTCGTTACCTCTTCAGATCCCATATAAAACTTGCCTCCACGAGTAGAAAAATCCTCGTGGTTTTCGTATTCTTTTATCAATCGCTCGTAAATAGGATAATTCTGCTCAGTGAGTGTTACGGTCACTCCTTTTTTTCGGAATATACAACGGACCATAATAGTCACGACTCCAACTATGTTGTCTGCTAATAGGGAACAGATTTCCATCGTTTTGTCCTCGAGGATGAATAATAGTGTCTACTGAGTTTACAAGTGAATTACTTTGAACAAATGGCCGGTTTTTGTCATTCAGCTGCATAATCCAAATGGTTTCGTTGTCCGTCTCAACGTCCGTAATGTCCTGCTCTTTCATAAACTTAGAACCTAATTGACCCGTGGTGTTTTTTCTAACTGTATATGAAAATTGGCGCATAGGAGGCACATTTTCAGCTACGCCGTTTATGTGAATCACACCGCGTTCAACGGTTAAGGTGTCGCCAGGAATGGCAACACAACGTTTAATATAGTTTTCCTTTTTATCGACTGGTCGATCTAGTCTTTCATCAGGCCAGTTAAAAACAACAACATCGCCATTTTTAATTTTCCCAAATCCAGGAAGTCGGTAGTATGGAAATTTTATGGCTTCAGAATACGCTTTGGTATCAATCCATGGCATTGTGTGGTGCGCAAATGGAAAGCTTAAGGGAGTCATCGTTAACCGTGTTCCGTAGCTCATTTTATTCACAAATAAAAAGTCACCAACCAATAAAGATTTCTCCATGGATGAGGTAGGAATTTGATATAGTTCGATGAACATACTTCGAATCACTGTTGCAGCGATAACGGCAAACATGATGGCATCTACCCATTCACCAATTCGGTGCATATGCCGGAAGTTGTAGCGATAAACGTAATAAAACCAAACTGCTAATTCCCAGATCAGAAAGAAGATGATACTCCCAACAACAGGTGCATGGGCTGCGAATAGCAAGATTCCTAAGATCAATAGATTTAGAACGGTCCAAACGATTAATACCACTTTGGTACGAGTCCTAAATTCTTTAAATGTGTCTATTGGGTTAAAATTCATTTCAACTATACGTTAAGTAAGTTAGTCATATTATAAACGCCGGTCTTCTGTACCATAAACTCTGCAGCTTTCAGTGCACCAGATGCAAATCCTTTGCGACTATGAGCCGTATGCGTTATTTCGATTGTATCTATTTCGCTATCAAATTTCACTTTATGCGTACCTGGGACATTTTCTTCTCTGAACGAACGAACACTCAATTCTAGTTCATTCGAAATTGACCCTATGCCGTTTTCATGATGAACCCATTTGTTTTTTCTACTAAACTGATTCAGAAGTGTTTCAGCCGTCGTTATTGCAGTTCCGCTTGGCGCATCCAATTTCTGAGTGTGATGAATCTCGTCAATGGAAGGTTCATATTCGTCATACGCGTTTAACAACTTTGAAGCTTCAGAGGTGATTTTCCAAAATAGGTTTACACCAATACTGAAATTTGTTGCAGTGAACAAGCCACCGTTGTTAGACTGCACGTAGTCGCTGACTTCTTCGAATTGATCATACCAGGCTGTCGTTCCTACAACTACTGGTACTTGTGCGTCGACACAATTCTTAATATTTATTACAGCTGTTGCCGGCGTACTAAATTCAATGGCAACATCGGCTTTTTTAAGATCATCTTGTGTATAGGTACCATCGTCAGACTTAAGTACAACTGTATGACCAACAGATAAGGCAATTTGCTCAATCGCTTTGCCCATTTTACCATATCCTAAAAGTGCTATCTTCATATTTATGTGCTGCAAATCTACAATTTTAATGACATGGATTGTCGAAGAATATGGGTTGTATATTTGCCAACCTAGATGAAAAAAATACTTTCAATAATCATTCTTCTTATCCTCATTATTGCCGCCGTTGTAGGTTGGCTAGGGTATACCTATGTCATTAAAGACAACGTCGTTGACACCCCTACTCATACACATGAATTGTATGTGAAGTCAACATGGGACTATGATTCTTTGTTTCATGGTTTGTCTAACATCCTCATAAACGCCAATTCGTTTAATACAGTTGCAGAGAAGATGAACTTGCCGAATAAGGTTATACCAGGCTTCTATCAGTTTCCAGACAGCTTAGGTAATCGCGATTTAATACGTTTATTACGAATCGGACAAACTACCGACGTAAAAGTCATTCTAACCGGCAGCTTAAAAAGACGACAAATTTTACCGAAAATCTCAGAGAACCTAGAAATAGATTCCACAGGACTTATTGCTTTGGTTGAGGATAAAAAATTCTTGGATTCTTTGGGATATAACAGGGAAAACTGGCCGTGTATGTTTGTGGCCAATACCTATTTCTTTAACTGGGCAACAAGTGAAAGAGAGGTAGTTAATAGATTTTTAAAAGAGCGTCAAACTTTCTGGGACGATACGCGTAGAAGTCAGGCCCAGAAACTTGGTTTAACACCCAATGAAGTAGTGGTTTTAGCAAGTATTGTAGATGCTGAAACAATGATGGATTCTGAATTACCGACCATAGCTGGTGTGTATCTCAACAGACTGCAACAAAACTGGCCGTTGGGAGCAGATCCTACCATTCGATATTTAATCCAAGAATCAGGTCGTCAGCGTGTGTTGTATGCCGATTTGGAAATTGAAAGTCCTTACAATACCTATAAAAACGTAGGCTTACCGCCTGGGCCAATACTTTTGCCAAGTGCAAAAGCAATCAATGCCGTTCTGAATGCTGAAAGTACGGAATACATGTTCTTTTGTGCCAAAGCTGATTTTTCAGGATATCATGCCTTTGCCAAAACAAATGCGGAACACGAAAGGAATCGCTCGTCGTATAGACGCGAGCTGAATAATCGCGGAATCATGCGTTAATGGAAAAGACACTACAGGTAGCCATAGTCGAACCTTTTTATACCGGCTCCCATAAAACATGGGTCGATGATTTGACTCATCTTCTCCCACATTCTGTTGTTACCTATACCTTACCTGGTCGTTTTTGGAAATGGCGAATGAGTGCTGGTGCCATCGAACTCGCCCACAAAGTCAATAAAAGAAACGAAAGTATTGATGTTTTCTTGGTCACTGACATGTTGGATGTTGCCACTTTTAAAGGGCTCTTGGCTGTCAAGTACCAACAAGTACCAATCGTGCTGTACATGCATGAAAACCAAGTTGTGTATCCTTTTCAAACCGATGAAAAACAGAAGAACTGGGACCGACATTATGGACTAATAAACTATAAATCAATACTTTGTGCCAATTATATTTGGTTTAATTCAAAGTTTCATAAAGACATCTTTACCGCTGAGATGAAGGAGTTTTTGGCGGTGATGCCAGACCCTAAATTCCATCAGAAGCAAGTAGAACAAAGTATTCACAAGATGAAAGTTGTCCCTCTTGGTGTCGATTTTTTAGCCTTGGAAAATGAAAAGCTACCAACAAATTCGCGACCAACAGTTTTATGGAACCACAGATGGGAATATGATAAAAATCCAGAATTGTTTTTTAAGACATTGATTCGTTTAAGTGAAGAGGGATTGGATTTTGATTTAATTGTATGCGGAGAAGCATATACAAATTCACCACAAATTTTTGAGGTAGCTAAACGCAAGCTGACTAAACACATCATACACTGGGGGTATTTTAAAAAGAGGCTTGATTACTATAAAGCGCTCTGGACTGCAAGTATTCTACCGGTAACGTCTAACCAAGAATTTTTTGGTCTGAGTGTTGTGGAAGCCATGTATTGCGGGGTTATGCCAATCCTGCCCAAACGATTGTCTTACCCGGACTTATATCATGGTTTAAACGTTTTTTACGAGACCGACGAGGAGTTTCACCAAGTGGTGAGAGCTGCGATTCAAACAAATAGTCGTACTGACTACCAAAAGGATGTGTTGGGATATGACTGGAAAAACGTAGTAGAACTGTATAGTACCAACCTGCTTACAGCCGCAACATGAAATGTTGCTTGATGACGCCTGGTCTTATAAATACCAACCCGAAATGGTAGAAGTCGACACTGAGGCTCACGCGCTTGTCGTCACAAATGGTTTGCCAAGCCTTCATCATACCTTCAGACCAATAGATATCGTCGAAAACGATACACCCTGTTTTTGATAAATGGCCAACAATTTGATTGAAGTAATTGATGGTACTTTCTTCTTGATGATTTCCGTCAACGTAAACAAAATCAACTGTTTCGAGAGCCTTAAGCGTTTGAGGCAACACATCGTTGAAGTTCCCGACTTTGATATTCCCAAAGATACCCAAGTCACTTAAATTATTGGATGCGAACTCAGCAATGGCAGGAGCGCCTTCAATGGTTATAAATGTAGCTTGTGGCACGGAAGCAGCCATATACGCATAGCTAATGCCCAATGAAGTACCTAATTCGAGCGCAACTTCTGGCTTTACATATTCAATAATTTGAGCCAACACCTTGCATTGAGCGCGGTTCTTGGCCGATTTACGGACGATATCCCTGACCGTACGCTGTTTAGAAACGCCGTTGTCACCAAAATCTTGAAAGCTTATTGATGTATTATCCCTTTTTAACTTGCTTCTTAGTGACTCAATAGATCGGTATTTCTTCCAATCGAAATGAGATGAATGGATGTGTTTGACCAATCCAAAAACATATGGACTGTGAACAGACTGCCATTGTTTAGCCTTCGTCCAAAAACGAATATAAGTGCGGATGCGTTGTCCTAGACCAAAAGAATTAGCCTTGTTCGGCATCCTTATCGGCAGGTTTTTCGTTGACCGTTTTTATTACTTTTAGCTCAGCTTTTAAGCGCATCAATTGCTCTTTTGTCTTCTCAATCTTAGCTGCTATTTCGTCTTTCAACTTTTGTGCACCTTTAGATCTACCAAAGAACTCCATGTTGTTTTCAAGAGTGGCAATTTCACTTGACAAGAAGGACATTTTCTTTTTGATTTTGAATGCCTCATCTTTTAATTTTTGTCCGCCAGAAGGTAGCTGCGACAAGTTTGCATAATGCTCTTTGATCTGTCCCTGTTTCAGACTTTGACGGTCTAATTTAAATTTGTTAAACACTTCATCAGAGACTTTTCGATATCTGTTTTCAATGTCTTTTTTCTTTTTGATGGGAACAAAACCGACGGAATTCCATTCTTTCTGAATTGCTTTTAAATCATTTAAGATGGTCTTAGGCTCGCTACCTTCCAATAGAGCAGATAGCTTTGTAATTAAATCTTCCTTGATACCTAGATTTTTTACTTCCTCATCCTTTTTGCCTTCGAAAGCCTTTTGCTTGCGATTGAAAAAATCGTCACAGGCTGCTCTAAATCTTTTCCATATCGCGTTGGATACTTTGTCTGGTACAGGACCGACGTCTTTCCACTCTCGTTGAAGTTTTTTCAACTCGTTTGTAGCGAAATTCAAGTCATCACTGTCTTTAACTTCCTCCGCTCGTTTGCATATATCCTCCTTAATGATAAGGTTGGCTTTGCGTTCATTATTAATTTGTTTGAAGAACGTACTTTTGTTGTCATAGAAAGTATTAAACGACTTGCGGAATGCCTTCCAAATTTCATCGTTTTTAGCACGTGGCACCTGACCAATTTTTTTCCATTCAGCCATTAAGGTATCTAATTCTGCCGCTCGGTCTTTCCAGTCTTTGACTTTTTTGGGAGACGTTTGTGCAAGCAGACTAGCCTTTTCAACCAATACTTGTTTCAGTTCAAGGTTTTTAGTTCTTTCACCTTCAAGTGCATCAAAAACGGCTTTCTTTTGTTCGTACACTTTATCGCAGGCCTCTCTAAATCTTTCCCAAATTTCTTTGTTAAATTCTCTTGAAACTGGACCTGTGTTTCTGAATTCTTCTTGGTATTTATTAAGTAGAATGAAGCTTTTCTTTAGAGAGTTTTCTGTGCTTAGTTCATCGACTTTTTTGGTCAACTCAATTTTAACCTCTAGGTTCTTCTTGCGATCTAATTCTTTTAACTCAATATTAATCGAGTGGTTGTCGTAGAACTTGTCTAATAGGAAGTGGTATGAATCCCACAGTGCTTGTACTTTATCAGCAGGTAGCACCCGAATCGTACGCCACTCTTGTTGGATGGCTTTAACGTCGTCTAAACTTTTTTCAGTTTCGTCGGATTCTGTAATGGTACGAAGCTTGTCTAATAAGGCTTCTTTGGTTTTATAGTTTTTAATTTTCTCTTCCTCAATGCGCTGACGTTCTTCCATTCGCGCATTTTTAGCAAGATTAAATATGTCTTTGAATTTTTCTCTGTATGATTCGTCGTTGTATTCGAATCCTTCTGCGTCATCACCTGCCTCAATATGGGCTTGTAAGGCAATTTTCTTTTCAGATCGCAGGATGTCATTGAATAAAGGTCGAATCTGCTTTAAACGATTGAATGCGTCCCTTGTGGTGAGCTTTTGCGTAGATTCAATGGCTAGTGCGAGTAATTGATCCTTATCAAGATTTTCTAAATCAAGGTTTAGGTCAATGTCTGAATCTGTAGAGTCGTCTTCTTCATCTTCTTCAGAATCATCCGAGTCATGTTCTGATTCTTCGCTTGTAATTTCAGTGTCCACAGTTGCATCTGTTGTTGTCGATTCAACTTCAACTTCAGTTACTACGTTGGCATCAGCTTCAACTTCAACTTCAACTTCAACTTTAGTTTGGCCTTCAACTTCATTCACCGGTTCTGTATGTTGCGGAGTAGGGGATAGATCCGAACCAGCATCTTGCGATGGGCTTGATTCGTTCTCTAATGTAGGTTGCTCTTCTTGAGACATATTAATTTGTCGATTTTCTATTAAACGCTGCAAAAATGGTACTTTTGAGACGAAAAGCAAACCACAGTGCTTTAATATGAGGAATGCCTGATAAATAAAGGCTTTAAGCGTGTTTAAAACGGGGATAATTACGCCATAAACGTATTTTATAAGATTGGTTGAGAGATATGGGTATTAAAATAATTGAATGTCCGAGAGATGCCATGCAGGGCTTAAATTGGTTCATACCAACTGAAACCAAGATAGCCTATATAAATGCCTTATTGGAAGTTGGATACCATACGCTTGACTGTGGCAGCTTTGTCTCACCTAAAGCAATTCCTCAAATGCGGGATACACAGCAGGTGCTTGACGAGATCAATAAAAGTAATACGCGACTTTCTGTGATCGTTGCTAACACCCGTGGAATAGACGATGCAGTAAAACATGAACGCGTTCAATATGTGGGATTTCCATTTTCGATATCCGAGACATTCCAGCAACGCAATACCAATTCCTCAATTTTGGAAAGTATGGACGTAGTTAAATACTTGATTGATACGTCTGCAAAGCACAACAAAGAAGTTGTCATTTATATATCCATGGGGTTCGGCAACAACTATGGTGATGAATGGAGTCCTAATATCGTTGAGGAGTGGGTAGGAAAACTAGCTGATTTGGGTATTGATTCGTTTTCGATTAGTGACACCGTAGGGGTGTCAAACGCTGACTCTATACATGCCGTTTTTAAACAATTGAATGCGAGTTTTAGTACTCCTGAATTTGGTGCTCACTTCCATACAAGGCAAGATGACTGGGAAGAAAAGGTGGATGCTGCCTACAGAAATGGGTGTCGGAGATTTGATGGAGCCATTAAAGGTTTTGGCGGATGTCCAATGGCAGAAGACGACTTGGTGGGTAATATGCCGACTGAAAACCTGATTCAATATTTTGAATCTAAAAACATTGATTTACAGTTAGACAATAAGCAGTTTGCCGTGGCGATGAAAATAGCAAACCGTATTTTTGGGTAATTATAAGAATAAGATGAAAAAGATAACAGTTTTTATAGCGCTTTTGGCGATTAGTTCAGTTGGATACGCACAAATAGGTGCCGTCTCTCCAGTTAAGGTTAAAATGAGTCAAGGAGTCCAAGACGGGTTTAAAGTGTTGATTCCAGAGGTGGATGCATGAGGTGCTGAAAAAGCTTGGGAGAAACTAATAAGAGGGTATGATGGGAAAACGTCCAAAGTCAGCAAAACAGAAGACTTGGAAAGTGTGAATGTATTAATACCTTCTATAGAGGACACCGCAATCGTGGTTTATAGCAATTTCAATCAAACTCCAGAAGGCGTTTATATGAACGTATTTTTTGTCTCCCATGGCACCTATTTCAATAATGCATCGTCAAAATCTGCAGCTATCAATAAGTTGTTAAAAGAGTTTGCAAGAATTACGGCTTATGACGCGGTTAATGAGCGATTGGAGAATGAGGCAAAGCAATTAGAGAAGTTGGAGAAAGAACAACGTGGATTATAAAAGGACAAGGACGCCTACGAAAAAGAAATCGCTCGAGCTAAAGAAACGATAGCCAAACGAGAAAAAGATTTGGAATCGAATGCGAAAAATCAGAAAAAGAAACAAAACGATATTCTTCAAAAGAAAGCGGACGTCAACGCTGTGAAATCTGAACTAGGAAAGTATAGTAAATAAAAAAATACCAACGTTCCTATAGACGATTTTATTGGTGTACAAGTAAATCCAGTCCTCCGTCTTTTTCATTTTTCCTTCTCTTCGGAGCGAGCTCCAATCGGAGTAAATAAACCGAAACAACACGACGAACACGAGTAAGTTTGAGAGTCAGTTTGAGTTTGAAAATGAGTCTTTCGTACTCAAACTCCAACTGCAACTCACACTGGAATTTGCTTGAGGTCTCGAGCGGATTGCTCCGCGTTCCGATGGACGATTTTATTGGTGTACAAGTAAATCCAGTCTACCTGTCGGTAGCCTCAGTCTTTTTCATTTTTCCTTCTCTTCGGAGCGAGCTCCAATCGTTGTAAATAAACCGAAACAACACGACCAACAAGAGTAAGTTTGAGTGTCAGTTTGAGTTTGAGAATGAGTCTTTCGTACTCACACTCCAACTGCAACTCACACTGGAATTTGAATGAGGTATCGAGCGGATTGCTCCGCGTTCCGATGGACGATTTTATTGGTGTACAAGTAAATCCAGTCTACCTGTCGGTAGCCTCAGTCTTTTTCATTTTTCCTTCTCTTCGGAGCGAGCTCCAATCGAAGTAAATAAACCAAAACAACACGACCAACACGAGTACGTTTGAGTTTAAGTTTGAGAATGAGACTTTCGTACTCACACTCCAACTGCAACTCACACTGGAGTTTGCTTGAGGTCTCGAGCGGATTGCTCCGCGTTCCGATGGACGATTTTATTGGTGTACAAGTAAATCCAGTCTACCTGTCGGTAGCCTCCGTCTTTTTCATTTTTCCTTCTCTTCGGAGCGAGCTCCAATCGAAGTAAAAACAAAAAATCCCGACCAGTTTGGTCAGGATTTACTTGAGGTCTCGAGCGGATTCGAACCGCTGTGGAAGCTTTTGCAGAGCTCTGCCTAGCCACTCGGCCACGAGACCATTAAATTAAAGAACGCAAAGCTAAAACTTTTGTTTTCTTTTTATAACAAAATGTAAAATTGTTTTTGATTCCCTCAAACACAGCTTATTGTCCACTAAATATAGCATTCCATCCATTCGTGGTTTCTTAGGCAGGCTTTACGTTGTATTTTCGCAGCCTTAAAATCGTATAAAACGATAAACTATGACAGGATTAATTATGGCCGGACAGCTAATTTTAGCATTGGCCATCTTAGTAACTTTTCACGAACTAGGTCATTACTTGGCTGCACGTGCTTTTGGTATCAAAGTAGAAAAATTTTATTTGTTTTTTGACGCTTGGGGCAAAAAGCTCTTTAGCTTCAAAAAAGGTGATACAGAATATGGTATCGGCTGGTTGCCCATCGGTGGCTACGTTAAAATTGCAGGAATGATAGATGAGTCTGTCGACACTGAACAACTAAAAACAGAGCCACAACCATGGGAATTTAGAAGTAAACCAGCTTGGCAACGATTCATCGTGATGATTGGTGGAATTGTGATGAACTTAATCCTTGGTTTCCTTTTCTACATATTGGTACTCAAAGGTTATGAAAAGGATTTTGTAACGGTAGATACCGTGAATCAAGACGGTATTTTGGTCGGTGAAATTGCCAAAGACCTAGGTTTCAAGGACGGAGATAAACTGGTTTCGTTAAACGGACATGAGTATGAGCGTTTTACAGATTACGTGACCTACGAAGCGGTTTTCGGTGGAGAAATGGTAATCGAACGAAACGGCGAGCAAAAAACAATTGAAATTCCTGGAAACTTATTCAAACAGCTTTCTCGATCGAAAGGTCGATTTATCGATTCTAGAAGTGAAGTGTTTTTAAAAGAAGATCCGAAAGAAGGTGGTGGTGCTTTTGATGCTAACTTGAAAAAGGGTGATCAAATGGTGGCCATCAATGACACGTCTTTATTGAGTTTTACGCACTTTACTTCAATATTGGGAGCGAATAAAGGTAAAGATATTCAACTGACTTACAAACGAGGAGAATCGCTTACAACCGTTTCAGCAAGAATAGATACAAACGGAATCCTTGGATTTAAACCATTGTTAAAACGCTACCCAGAGCAGAGAAAAAAATACACAATTGGTTCAGCCATTTCATATTCATGGAAAGAAAGCTGGGAAGCCGTGTATTACAACGCCCTAGGTTTAGTGAAAATGGCACAAGGAGATGTGCCTGTAAAGGAAGTGAAGAGTGTGATAGGTATGGCAGAATTTTTTGGTGGGACCTGGGACTGGGGTTGGTTTTGGCGCATGACAGCCATGATCTCTTTAGCTTTGGCATTCATGAACGCATTACCCATACCGGCCTTGGATGGAGGTCACATGATGTTCTTAACGTATGAAATGATAGTGGGGAAACCTGCTCCTGAGCGCGTGTTATTAATCGCTCAATATATCGGAATGGGGATACTATTAACGCTCATGGCGTTGACTATGGGGAACGACATCTGGCAGATTGTTAAATCCAAGTTTTTATAACGTTGGAAGCAAATTACTTCGACCATTTTGATATTCCAGTCAGTTTTACACCTGATGAAGCCGACTTACGTAAAAAGTATCTTGCCTTTTCGAAACAACACCATCCAGATTTTTCTGCAGGTGATGATGCCGAATACGAACAAGCTTTACTCAAAACGTCCTTAAATAATCAAGCGTATAAAACGTTATCAGACAGCTTTGAGCGTATTCGATATACTTTAGAGATACTGGGAGAAACAGTATCGCATGATGATAAATTGCCGCCAGATTTTCTGATGGAGATGATGGATTGGAATGAGCGAATCATGGAAGTTGGAATGGGAGAGGAGCCAGACCGATTGGTGGTACTAACAAAAGATTTTGAAACGTTAGAATCATCGTTTGATGAGTCCTTAAACAAGACTTTGAAGGCGTTTGAATCAAGTGGTGACAAGGCTTTGTTACAAGAAATAAAGAAATCGTACTTACAACGAAAATATCTGTTGCGATTACGGGATTCAATAAATAAATTTGCACGCCTTTAAGAGGTACTACCAAATCACATTTGCCCAGGTGGCGGAATTGGTAGACGCGTTGGTCTCAAACACCAATGTCTTCGGACGTGCCGGTTCGAGCCCGGCCCTGGGTACAATAGCAGAGTGAGTTTGAGTTGGAGTGTGAGTACGAAAACACTCTTTCTCAAACTCAAACTGAAACTCAAACTAAATCATCAATTATTTTTCAGTTAATGTTTACGTCGTTCGTGGTTTAGCGTATGTCGTACTCCAAAGGAACTAACTCGTACAATAACAGAGTGAGTTTGAGTTGGAGTGTGAGTACGAAAACACTCATTCTCAAACTCCAACTGAAACTCCAACTGAATCAACAATTATTTTTCAGTTAGTGTGTCCGTCTTTAGTTGTTTAGCGTAAGTCATACTCCAAAGGACCTAACTCGTACAATAGCAGAGTGAGTTTGAGTTTGAGTGTGAGTACGAAAAACACTCTTTCTCAAACTCAAACTGAAACTCAAACTAACAAACACTCAAATTATTTCTTCTCAATACTGCTTACAAAATACTTCCTTTGCACCTATGGCAAGAATAATGGCAATTGATTTTGGAATGAAGCGCGTGGGCATTGCAACCACGGATCCATTGCAGATAATTGCAAGTCCTTTGACAACTGTACCAAACAAAGAATCTATCGACTTTATTGTCAACTATTGTTCTAAAGAAGTAGTGGAGACTATTGTCGTGGGACAACCGTTTAGAATGTCTGGGGAATTGTCTGGAGTCGAAACTGAAATCCTCAAATTCATTGAAAAGCTGAAGGAAAAATTGCCCGATATGCACTTTGAAAGAATAGATGAGCGGTATACCTCTAAAATGGCCATGCAGGCGTTAATTGCCAGTGGTGTGAAAAAGAAACAACGTCGCGACAAATCACTCTTGGATTCCACGAGTGCGGGCTTAATTTTGCAGGATTATTTAGAAAACAGACAATGATTCTACCTATACGTGCGTTTGGAGACGGAGTGCTTCGTAAAATGTGCAAACCAATTGACGCCAATTACCCTGAACTCAATCAATTGATTGATAATATGATGGAAACCATGGATGCGTCCAATGGTGTTGGTCTTGCTGCACCACAAATCGGAAAAGACATTCGTTTGTTTGTGATTGACAGTACGCATATGTACGACAATGAATCTGACGGACAACGTCGAGTCTTCATTAATGCAGAAATGTTAGAAGAATACGATGACGCATGGACGTTTGAAGAAGGTTGTTTAAGTATTCCACACATTCGCGAAAACGTGGATCGAAATGCCACTATAAAAATTAGATTCCAAGACGAACAGTTCAAAACACATGAAGAAACCTTCGACGGTATGACAGCGCGTGTGATACAACACGAATACGACCACATTGAGGGCGTATTGTTTATCGATCACATTTCTGCTTTGAAACGGCGGTTGATAAAAGGCAAACTGAACGACATCAGCAAAGGCAACATATCGGTGGATTATCGAATGAAATTCCCGAAAAAATAGGCGATTGAAAGCACTCCTAGTTTTTAGACCGTTGAACTTGCTTATCGTGGCAGTTCTCCAGTTGCTTACTTTTTACTTTTTAGATTTTGAACACAACGCTATAAACTTGAGCGTTTTGTTTTTGGTTGCGTCTTCAATTCTTATAACGGCGTCAGGTTATTTGTTCAATGATTTTTTTGATCAAAGAGCAGATACCATTAATAAACCTGATAAGACGTACATCAGGTTTTGGAAGCCAAGTTTCGTTTGGGTAGTTTTTGTATTATTTAACAGTCTCGCCTTAGGTTTAAGTTTCCTGGTCTCCACCCAGCTTTTGTACATGCATAGTGGAGTCGTACTTCTCTTGATATTATACAGTGTTTTGTTAAAACGCCTACCTTTAATTGGCAATTTTGTCATAAGTGTTTTAGCGGCTTTTAGCGTTTATGTGGTCTTCCTAGTTTTCGAGATACAAGACCGCAAGTTGGTCATCTTTTATGCCGGATTTGCGGCGCTCATTACGTATATCAGGGAAATCGTCAAAGACATGGAAGATGTCAAAGGCGACAAGAAATCGGGTTATGCTACTTTTCCTGTAATGGCTGGAATCGACCAAACCAGAACGATTGTTCTAATCACAACTGCTTTTGTTTTGGTGTGTTACGGTAATCTTTTGTATCAATGGATCGGATCTCAATTTAAAATGCCTATGCAGCTGGTTGTTTGGACGTACCATAGTGTTTGCGTTATAATACCGCTGATTGATTTTATGTATTTAAGCTATCAATCAAACAGTAAGGAAGATTATGCAAGGCTTAGTAAGTTGGCTAAGTATGTGATGGCAACCGGAATGTTGTCAATGATGTTTTACTGATTAAGCCCAAAAGACTAGTCTTCTAACAAATCAGGACGCCTGTCAAGCGTTCTTTTCATCGCCATTTCATCATTCCATTTTTCTATTTCGGCAAAATGACCGGATAGCAAAACGTCAGGAACTTTCCATCCATTGTAATCTGCCGGACGTGTGTAAATGGGAGGAGCCAACAAACCGTCCTGAAAGCTGTCTGTCAAGGCCGAGGTTTCATCGGAGATGACTCCAGGTAATAACCGAATAACGGCATCAGCAATCATCGCTGCTGCCAGTTCTCCTCCAGTGAGTACAAAGTCCCCAATGGAGATTTCTTTTGTGATAAAATGATCGCGTATGCGTTGATCGATGCCTTTGTAATGTCCGCACAAGATGATGAGGTTTTGTTGTAACGACATTTGATTGGCCATTGATTGATTGAACGTGTCTCCATCGGGAGTCATATAGATGATGTCGTCGTACGCCCTTTCCTTTTTAAGGTCGTTAATGCATTGAGCCACCGGTTCTACCATCAAAACCATTCCAGCGCTACCACCATATATTTTATCGTCGATTTGTCGGTAAGGACCTTGGCCGTAATCACGCAGGTTGTGTACGACAATTTCAGCCAAACCTTTGTCTGCGGCACGTTTTAATATGCTCTGATTAACAGGTCCATCTAATAATTCTGGAACCGCCGATATGATGTCGATACGCATGGTGCAAAGATAGTGGATTAGTCATCAATGGGTTCCGCTTCGCTTATCCGCATTGGGACTTGTTTCCTGATCTCGTTTTGTTGTTGAGAATCTAACTGTTTGAAAGACGCTCCAAATGTGTCTAATGCCAATTCATTCCGGACTTCATTGTAGGCACGAATTATCTCGTTGTATACTTTGACATATTGCTCCACGGTTGTCCCTCGTTGATTTTTGAACGAAATGATGAGGGATGTAGGTTCTTCCTCCATTCCATCATCCGAATCAACAACGATTGAATGACTCAAAAATATTTTTAGCGCATCTGTGACTTTTGAAAGTTTTATTTCGTTGCCATTTGCGTAAATGATGTCGTCTGAATCTATTTTAATTTCAAAAACGATGGTATGCTCATTCTTCTGGTCCCTTACTGAATCAGAATAGTCCGGCAAATGAATTCGCAGACCTTCAGATGGATTGTAGATGCCTAATAATAGTTTGAAAAAAGTTAACCTGTATAAATTAGAATTAAAGTCTTCAGCGACCCAATATTTCAAAATACACCCGGTTAAGTTACCAACATTGATATCTTTAAAAGCAACTATTTCATTATAAATATGATCACGCTTAAAGATGTAACTATTTGTATCCGTTTTAGCGACTTGCAATACACCTGATTCCAAAACACCGAATTTGATATTGAGGTTGTTTAGTACTTCTTCGTCGGTTCTGGAGATTGCCCATTGACCAAATCCAATATTTTCATCTTCTTGAATTTGCCTTAAAGCGTCAATATAATTTTGTGGTGAATGGTTTTTAAAATACTTGCCATCGATCATTCGATCTTCAAGTCGCACTAATAATGAATCTATGTCAACACCAACAGAATCAAGACGCGCAGTTAATATTTGTAAACAAATTGAATCTGATTGGTGATTGGTTTGGCCATAAACAATACTACACCATAGTGCCAATAAAAGAGTAAATAAACGCATTGGAGTAAAGTTAAAACAAATTGGACATAAAAAAACCCTGATACCTAGTACCAGGGTTGTGCTGTTGGCTTTCAGACTCGTTTAAAAGTCTTGAGTCAAATGTAAGCCACAAGGGCTTCAATAACTGTCATGGTAATATCAGATTTAAACGGTTATACAACCAATTTCGAATTCTGACATTTCACTGTTGCTATTGTGACAAACCATATTTTTACGCAGATGGGTTGTTTAACATCATCGGCATAACGAGCATTAACAAATCCTCGTTTTCGTCATTTTCATCAGGTAAAATGATACCTGCTCTACTTGGTTCAGAGAGTTCCACCCTTACTGACACTGAATCGATGTTGTTTAATATGTCCATTAACAATTTCGAATTGAAGCCAATTTCTATATCAACACCTTCGTAGGCGCAACTCAACCTCTCAGTCGCTTCATTCGCCATGTCTATATCTTCGGCGGAAACAACCAATTCACTACCACTAATTTTTAAGCGGATTTGATGTGTTGTTTTATTTGAGAAAATACTGATACGCTTTACACTATTCAATAAATCCATACGATTGATGGTCAATACGTTGGGGTTTTTGTCAGGGATAACAGCGTTGTATTCAGGATATCTTTCATCGATAAATCGACAAATCAATTTCACATCGCCAAAAGTGAAATAGGCATTGCTTGTGTTGTAATCAACTTGAACAACAGAATCGTCGTCACTCAAAGTTGCTTTTAAAAGGTTTAAGGCTTTTTTCGGTAAAATGAACGAATGCTCAACACCTGGCTTTACATCGGTTCTTTTTAATCGTACCAATCGATTGGCATCTGTTGCCACAAAATTTGCTGAGTCATTAAACAACTCAACATATACACCGGTAAGGTTTAACCGTAAATCGTCGGTTCCAGTGGCAAATATTGTTTTTGAAATACTGCTCAATAAAGTCATTGACGTCATTTCAAAAGAAGTGTCAGAATCTAAGTCTGGCGTTTTGGGAAAATCTTCTCCAGGCTGCCCACTTAACTTATATCGACCATTTTCAGAACGCAACTCTATCGCATGCGTTTTTTCATCCAATGTAAATGTAATTGGTTGATTTGGTAACGCCTTAAGCGTGTCCATTGTTAACCTACTTGGCACTGCAACTACACAGTCTTGTTCAGATTGAACTTCCATAGTAGTGGACATACTTGTTTCTAAATCGGTACTCGTAATGGTCAATACACCATCTTTAATATCGAATAAGAAGTGATCAAGAATTGGCAAAATGGGTTTTGCCGCTACCGTGCCAATAACGACTTGTAATTTCGTTAATAGGGCAGAGGTGTTAACTATAAATTTCATTAAACCGTTTAATTATATAACTGCTGGCGAAGTTAAACCATTGACTCTAAATAACTCAAAATATGTGCAAATATTCCCCCAGTGTGTTGAGAAGCACTTTTAGAAATTACTAAAAAAAAGAATTCGACGTCAGATTGATAATTTACTAGTGAATGCTTTTATATTTCGGGTCTAAAATAAAAAATACCCCATGAGCGATGATCAAAACGAACTAAATCCTGAGGAAACAAATAATCCAGAAGCAAGCATTGAAACTCCATCCGAAGTTGCGGAAGCACCCCTTACTACAGGTGTTACAGCCGAAATATTAGAAATAATCAATATCGCTGATGCGATTAAACGTCAATTGTCAAGAGTGATTGTCGGTCAAACGGATTTAATGGATTTAATGATTATTGCCATTTTAACCAAAGGGCATATCTTGATTGAAGGCGTACCTGGTGTTGCTAAAACACTTACTGCGAAATTATTCGCGCAAACGGTGAATGCGGATTTCAGCAGGATTCAATTTACACCTGATTTAATGCCAAGTGACATTCTTGGAACCAATATTTTTAATGCCAAGAAGAACGATTTTGAGTTTAAAGCTGGGCCCATTTTCGCCAATATTGTGGTTGCAGATGAGATTAACAGAGCGCCAGCAAAGACACAAGCAGCAATGTTTGAAGTGATGCAAGAAGCACAGGTCTCTGTCGACGGTGAAACGAGAAGTATGGGAGACGCTTTTATGGTATTAGCAACCCAAAACCCAATAGATAATGAAGGTACTTATAACCTTCCAGAAGCTCAATTAGACCGCTTCCTTTTTAAAATTGTTGTTGATTATCCTAGCCTGAACGAAGACGTTAAGATTCTTCAACGATTCCAAAATGACTTTGATATGAAAGAAGCTGACAAAATGGAAAAAGTGGTGGATTTGGCCAAATTGGTGAAACTGCGTGCTACCATTGAGAAAGTAACTATATCTAATCAAATACTCGAATACATTGCTGGCATCATCCAAGAAACCCGAGTAACGGGTGATCTCTTCCTTGGCGCATCGTCAAGAGCTGCCATCTGGTTGATGAAGGCTTCAAAAGCAACAGCAGCCTTACGTGGTCGGAATTTTGTCACACCTGATGATGTACGTTGGGTAACCAAACCTGTCTTGAATCATAGGATCATCTTGTCACCACAAAGAGAAATGGAAGGCGTACCAGCCTCAACCATCCTTCAACAAATCATTGAAAAAGTAGAGGTTCCTAGATAGTTCTATTGCGCGGATTCATCGACCATATAAAATCAATCTATTTTAATACCGTCACTTTTTGGGTGTTTGGCATTATCGTGGGCTTAATGATTTTAGGGGCCTGGTCTACCATCGTCTTTATAGTGAGTGTCATTGCCGCAGTTGCTTTTATTGTTTTGTTAATTCTGGATTATATCCTTCTTTATTGGCGAGGTGGGTATATTGAGGCATCACGTTCAACGGATAAAGTCCTGTCATTAGGCGACGACAATCCAATTAAAATCGAGATTGTAAATGGGTATCTGATCAACATCAAAACGACCGTTATAGATAATTTGCCTTTTCAATTGCAGATTCGTGATTTCAAAATGGAGCAGGCGTTGGAGGGAGCGGAGACTAAAATTTTGACTTATTCAGTACACCCAAATACAAGAGGTGATTACAAATTTGATGATTTTGATGTCTTTGTGGCTACTGATTTACTTGGTTTGTTACAGAGAAGGTTTAAGATTCCACAATCAAAAGTGATAGCAGTGTATCCTTCCTTAATTCATATGAAGGAAATCGAGTTAAAAACCTTGTCAAAGGTTGCCTTAAGTCAGGGAGTGAAGAAGATGCGTCGTTTAGGTCATAGTTATGAATTTGAACAAATCAAAACCTATGTTCAAGGTGATGATTATCGAAGCATCAACTGGAAATCAACAGGGAGAAATCAAACGTTAATGATTAACCAGTACGAAGACGAGAAAGCACAGCCTATCTATTTTGCCATCGATAAAGGTCGTAATATGCGCATGCCGTTTAATGGCTTGAGTTTGGTGGACTACGCCGTTAACAGTACGTTGGCCATTAGCAATGTCGCTCTTGAGAAAAGTGATCGTGTTGGTCTGTTAACTTTTGATAAAGATTTTGACGTGTTTATCAAAGCGCAACATCGCAGAGGTCAGCTGGCTATGATATTAGATGCGTTGTACAACATGCAACAAAAAGATGTTGATGCCAATTTTAATGCTCTGTATCATGCGGTCAAAAGACAAGTACGGCAGCGTAGTTTGATTTTTCTTTACACGAATTGTAATACGCTTCATTCACTTCAAAGAATGAAACCTGTGTTAAGTCTAATGAATAAAAAGCACCTGTTGGTAACCATTTTGTTTGAAAATTCTGAGATTTCAGAATTGGCCTCTAAAAAACCGAAGGACTTAGAAGAGATTTACGAAAACACAATCGCGGAGAAGTTTTTATACGAACAGCGATTGATCGCTGCAGAACTTAACACCATGGGCGTCCACACAATTGTCTCCAAACCAGAAGAGTTGTCGATTAACACCATTAACAAATACCTGGAACTAAAATCGCAAGGTAAAATTTAGACCGACTAAGTCTAAAGTTGTTTGTAAAAATCGAGCAATCTGTCTACCACGCTTTGATTAGAGTATTGATTCTCAATCAGTTTTCGTGCGTTTGTTTTGAGTCTGTGATACAAGGCATCATCAGTTTTTACACGCTCAAAAGCCTTTACAAATTCATTCGGTGTGTCAGCAATCAAAATATTTTCTCCATCCGTATACGCAATTCCTTGGGCACCTATGGTTGTGCTTATCACCACTTTCCCTGCACTCATTGCTTCCAATATCTTCAAACGTATTCCACTGCCAGATTTAAGCGGGACTACCGTAATTGCTTTGTCTTTAATAAACTCAGGGGCACTATCTACCTCACCAATCATGTGCACTCCTTCAATTTGTTGAGCCTTATAGGCATCAGACATACCTTTTCCAGCTACATAGAATTCCAATTGATTGTCGAGCGTTCTTAATTGCGGCCAAACGTCATGAATAAACCAATCAACAGCCTCCACATTTGGCATCCATTCCAAACTACCAATATGATACACAGATTTGGATTTTCATTTTGTGATGGTGACCAAAACACGGTATCAATTCCAGCAGGAGAGGGGAAAACAGGTATTTACAGCCGAGTTGTTGAAACAGTTTTCCATCATCGTCCGTAACCGGTACCAATGCCGCATATTGATTAAGGTGCTTTGACTCGAACCGCTTTAAACGTTTAGAAAGCAATCCTAAATACCACTTCTTCACAGGGTTACGTGTGTTTTTCGCCAACCGCTCCCATATTTGGTATTCAACGTTGTGCTGACGAAGAACAACCTTAGCTCCTTTTTTATGACCAATCACGGTATCCGCATATCGAGCTGGAAATGTTCCTTCTATTTGAATGACATCATATTCATTTTGCTCCAAGTGATGTTTAAGGGCTGATTCAAAATCAGCGTTGTAGAATCGCTCGACATTATATGATTTATCTGTAAACAGATTGACAAACGCTGGGAATAGGTTTTACATCTGTATCAATAGGAAAGACGTGATAATCGCAATATTTAGACAGTTCTTTTTTTGCAGCAGCTTCATCAGTTTGATGTTTTTTAGCCGATAAGGCAAATAAGGTGACATCACATCCAGCTTCGTGGAAGCCTCTTGTATAATTATAAATACCAATCGTTCCACCTTCATTTAATGGAAAAGGAACACGATTGGAAACCTGTAAGATCCTTAATCCACTCATTCAGGTCTTTGAAAAATATTGATTTTTTTAAAAAGTTTACGGTATGCCTCAGAGTCAAATAACATGGATTCAGTATTGCTCTTATACGTTAAGAAGAAAGCAAGTGGGACAAAAATCATTGGAGCAAACCATGCCCCAGCCCATACTTCCAAAACACCTTCTCGAGCTAGTTTTTCTCCAACGGTTTGGAGGATAAAAAATACAATAAACAACAAAATCGCAACGATCATTGGTGTCCCAAATCCCCCTTTACGAATAATAGCACCGATTGGTGCCCCAATAAAGAGGAGCATTAAACAACTAAATGCCAATGTGAATTTCTTGTGCCATTGCGTCGCATACCGTCTTTTGCGTTCTTGCATTTTCCTTACATCGTTGCTGGCATTTTCAACAATTCGATGGAGGTTACGAGTAGATTGATTCGCACTTTGCACCAATTCTTTCATGTCAACACTTTTGACTGTGGCGGCTGGGGGAGGAGGTTTCTTCGTTTTGAGCAACCCCTTTTTACCTTTTGGAATCACTGGGTCTTCCGCCATATTTTTTGGCTTAGAAACCAACTGCACACTATCTATCGAGGCATTGAGATATTCTCTATAGGAAATGCTTTTATCTAAGTTCGAAAAATCATATTGCTTGACAGTAGAGTCTTGAGGAATACGGAAATAACTCGTTAGATATTCTCTTAAAAACGCTGTTTTTTGATCTATTAAAACTTCAAACGAATCGACCCTGACAATGATTTCTTTCAAATTCAACATTTCATAATTGTCCTTGAACATTTCTGGATTACTCCTGGTCAACTCCAATTCAGACATGTCAATAGCCATGTTGTACGTCTTAAACTCCATGGTGTTGTGCGGAAAGGTTTTACTGTAATTGGGAGATTCTATCATCTCCTCATACCGTTTACCCTCATACAAAGTCAGTTTTAAAAACCGCTTATCCTCGGTAATAGTCATTGTACCTCTTTTCGCAATAACCACGTTCGTAACACCAGATTTGCCTGATTTAGAGTAAATTAACACATCTTCCAGTGTTTGGTTGTCATCGTGTTTATGACCAACCCGAATTGCAAATCCACGCAGTTCAGTAAAGAAAATTCCATCCTGAATATTCATGGCTGGCTTTTTATTGGTCACGTCATAAAACAACGCACCCCAACTTAAATTGGCTTTTGGAATTAATACATTGGAAGAGTAGAAAGCGATGCCGGCAATGATAACCATTACGTAAAACATTGGCCTCATGGCCTTTACCAATGATATCCCAGCAGACTTGATTGCCACTAACTCGTAGCGTTCACCCAAGTTACCAAAAACCATTATTGTACTAAGTAATACCGCAAGGGGAAGTGCACGAGGAATAAGGTAAGGAATAGAGTAGAAAATGAATTCTAAAATGATATACCATTCAAGTCCTTTACCGACCAAATCACCAATATATTTCCACAAAAACTGCATTAACATTAAAAAAATACTAATGCAAAAAGTGGCTAAAAATGGGCCAATAAATGACTTAACAAGAAGCAAATGAAGCTTTTTCAATCTGTGCTTTCTTTAATTATGCAAACGTAATTAAATGCATTGACTGATGCCTGAAATTTTTACTTCGATTAAAATCCTATTATTTTCGGTGAAATCTTACAATATGAAAACCAACCTTCTAACACTTACCGTTTTACTGTTTTTAGGCGCCGGAATTAGTCAGGCACAAATCACCAAAAAAGACGTAAAACATTTTAACAAATCCATAAAACATTATAACAAGGCCAAGTACGAAAAAGCTTTGGAACTTATTGATCCAATTGTTCTTCGAAATCCAAACAACGCTACACTATGGGCATATAAAATTGAATATATGTACCGTGATTATATGGTAGCAAGCAGTAAAGGGAGCTATGTGATTGTAACGAGTACAGGAGACTTGGGTTCTGCAAAAATGCTGCAAGATTTGTTAAACGCAGCTTTAGGAGGAGGTCTTAAAAAAAGAGAACTTCTGAATTCACTTAGACAATGCACCATGTATTGCGATGACCCGTCTTTGGAGGATGCCCATAGGATACTGAGGGCTGAATTTGTTGACAAAAAGTATCCAGTAGATACGGGTATTTCTGAGGAAGCTAAGGAGATATATGCGGAAGCTGAGCAACAGTTTTGGAGTAAGAACTACAACGATGCAGCTGAATTGTATGACGATGCCTTGAACATTGAACCAGATTATTACAAAGCACGCTTGTATTTAGGAGACAGTTATTATTCGTTAAAAGAATACGAGAGGGCAGCGCCAATATTTGCTGAATGTGCAGAACGATTCCCTGATCTCTTAGAACCACAAAAATATTATGCTGACGCGTTAGAGGGAATGGAAGAATGGGAGAAGGCATTAGATGCTTCAATTGAAGGAGTGCTTAGATTTCCTGGTGTTGGTATGTTTCAGAAGAATGGAAGAATACTCAGAAAAAATGGGTAAAGAGTTCGACAGGGAGTGGATTCCAAGACTGTGTCCAGTGAATGTGGCTTCGGATACCATTGAAGCCGAAGATTTACCGCTTGAGTATATTCCTGAATACTGGAAGTACTACTTCGAAGCTAAAGGTAAAATCGCCCGCTATACAGACAAAGAAGGCATCTTGACTTCTAATACGCTAACTGATTATTCGACGTTAGAGGCCTATTGCTGGGACTACATGTTGGAGCGAGCAGATGAAGATATCGAAGAATTAGCCGTTGCCAGAGAGATGAAAGAAGACGGAAATTTAGAAGCATACGTGCTCATTTCACTTTTTCACTACGATTTATTTGATCAATTTAAATACTACGTAACGAATTCTAAAGAAGAGTCTGTGGCCTATCTCAACTCTTTGGTGAAATAAGCCAGCAAGATTATAGTTCTTTTTCTAATGCTTCAATTTTAGAAAGTGTATCAGCTTGTTTCTGACGTTCTCGGTCAATAACAGCTTCGGCAGCATTATTAATGAATTTCTCGTTGCTCAGCTTCTTGTCAATACCAATAAGAAATCCTTTTAACCGCTTAATTTCACCTTGAATGGCAGCAACGTCTTTTTTGTTTAAATCAACACCTTCAAATGCAATATTGATTTCATGCGTGCCGAGTAATTCGGTTAACCCATCTTGGTCTACATTGTATTGAAACGACTCAACGTTGGCAAGCTTCGCGCAGGCAATTTCAGTATGCTTAAAACTTGCTTCATTGGTAGTCTTGATGCTTAATCGTGCCGGAATTTTAGGAGAAATATTTTTGGTATTTCTAACAGAACGAACCAAGCTCACTAATTCCCGACAAAGTTCTAAGTCTGCATTCGGTTTAGTGGCATCAACATGCGGCCAAGACTGCTGATTAATAAATTCAGAAGAGGTGTTCATTCAAGTTTTGCCACAATTTTTCTGTTATAAATGGCATAAACGGATGCAACAATCGAAGCATACTATCAAAATTCGCTTTGATTTTTACCAAGTCAGCTGAAGGAATAGGGGAGCCATAAGCCGGTTTCATCCATTCCAGATACCAAGAACAGAAATCACCCCAAATCAACTTGTAAATAGCGGTCATTGCGTCTGATACACGGAATTTAGAGAAGTGGTCATTTACGGTGGATACAGTTTCGGCCAACTTAGCCGTCATCCACGTATGAATCACATCTGACGATCCCTTGTAAAAAACATCTTGATCAGCGTCGGACACTTCCCAGCCTTGAATTAATCGATAGGCATTCCAAATTTTATTTCCAAAGTTTCTACCTTGTTCACAAAGGGCTTCATCAAATAGCAAATCGTTTCCAGCTGGTGCAGCCATCATTAGTCCCATTCGAACACCGTCTGTACCGTATTGTTCCATTAACTTAATGGCGTCAGGTGAATTGCCCAATTGCTTTGACATCTTTCGGCCTTTGTCGTCTCGAACAATGCCGGTAAAGTATACGTCTTCAAACGGTTTTTGACTGCGATATTCATATCCTGCCATCACCATTCTAGCTACCCAAAAGAAGATAATATCCGGACCAGTTACCAATACGTTGGTAGGGTAGTAGTACGATATCTCCTCGTTGTCTGGTTCGTTGATACCATTAAAAACACTAATTGGCCATAACCACGAAGAAAACCAGGTGTCAAGGACATCTTCATCTTGTTTTAGTTGATCAATCGTAATAGTGTTATCAATGAGAATTGCTTTTTCAAACGCTTTCTCCTTGGTTTCAGCAACAACACATTGGCCGTTTGGTAAATAATAGGCAGGTATTTGCTGTCCCCACCAAAGTTGTCGACTGATACACCAGTCTTTCAAGTTTTCAATCCAATGGCGGTAGGTATTTTTAAGTTTGGAAGGATGAATGTTAATGGTATCATCCATCACTTTAGAAAGAATTTCAGGATTTCGTTTTGTAAAATCTTCCATGTTTACGAACCACTGCTGACTTAACTTTGGTTCAATCATGGCATTGGTTCTTTCAGAAAAACCGACCTTATTTTTATAAGGCTCTATTTTTACTAGATTCCCAAGTTCTTCAAGCTTCTTACCAATGTTTTTTCTAACAAAAAAGCGATCCTCACCAATGTAATGACCAGCGGCATCACTCATCGTTCCGTCGTCGTTGATGGTGTCGATTACAGCTAGGTTATATTTTATGCCTAGGTTATAATCGTTTATATCGTGGGCTGGAGTAACTTTAAGCGCACCTGTTCCAAATTCAACTTGAACATAATCATCAAAAATGATTGGTACTTCTCGGTTCACAATTGGTACAATTGCTTTTTTACCTTTTAGATGGCTGTATCGTTCATCCTCTGGATTAACGCAAATTGCGGTATCGCCTAAAATGGTTTCTGGACGTGTGGTGGCAACTGTAATATATTCGTCGCTATCAACGATTTTGTATCGTACATAAAACAAACGAGAATCCACTTCACGGTGGATTACTTCTTCGTCTGATAAGAGCCGTTTTACCTACTGGATCCCAATTCACCATCCGAACCCCTTTGTAAATCAATCCTTTTTCATATAGATCCACAAACACTTTGATTACAGAAGAGTACAGGTCATCTTCCATAGTAAACCGTGTTCGATCCCAATCACATGAACAGCCAAGTTTTTGGAGCTGTTTTAAAATGATGCCTCCATATTTGTCTTTCCATTCGAAAGCATGTTTCAGGAATTCTTCACGAGAAAGGTCTTTTTTGTCAATGCCTTTTTCTTTAAGCATAGCCACGACTTTTGCCTCGGTGGCTATTGACGCGTGGTCAGTACCTGGAACCCAACAAGCGTTGTAACCCATCATTCGAGCGCGTCTTATCAATACATCTTGCAAGGTATTGTTAAGCATATGACCCATATGAAGAACGCCTGTGACATTAGGTGGTGGTATAACAATGGTGAAAGGTTCTTTGTCGTTAGGTGTAGATCTGAACAAAGAATTCTCAAGCCATGAATCATACAAGGCAGACTCAAATTCATTTGGATTATACTTATCGCTTAATTGCATATTGGTGTTAAATTGAAAGTTGACAAAAATAAAAAAAGCCTTCCGGTAGAACGGAAGGCTTTTTTAGAATTATTTATGCTAAAGTTAAACTCTTTTTTCTTTGATTCTTGCTTTCTTACCCGTTCTGTCTCGCAAGTAGAAGATTCTGGCTCTTCTGACCTTACCTCGACGGTTAACGACGATTTTTTCAATGTTTGGACTATTGACTGGGAAAATTCTTTCAACGCCAACACCACTTGACATTTTACGAACTGTAAAAGTTTCAATAGCTCCTGAACCTCTTCTTTGAAGAACAGTGCCTTGGAATGGTTGAATTCTTTCTTTGTTCCCTTCTTTAATCTTATAGTGAACAGTTACGTTATCACCAGCTGCAAAGTCTGGCATTTCCGTATTAATGATCGTGCTTTCTAGTTTCTTTACTAAGTCCATGTTCTCCGAATTGGGCTGCAAAGGTAAATTTTTTTGTTATATGTATTGACAAAGTTGTAAAAAAAATCCATTCTCTTGGACAGTTTTTTTTGTGTCCTCTTCAATAAAGTTTCTTAGGGAAGAATAGTCACTATTTTGTTGGGACAGGAAGCTTGTTTTTTAACAGTTCTTGCTTCTTCTTTTTCAATTCGTCTTCAATTTTTTTATTCGCTGCAGCCTTCTCTTTTTCTGCTTGCTCGGCCAGCTTTCTCTTTTGTTCTTCAATGGCTGCCTTTGCCCGATCTTCCGCGGCTTTTTTCGCTTCTTCCGCCTGTTGTTTAGCCGCATTTAATTGGTCTTCGGCCTGTTTCTTCATCAACGCTTTTTGGTCGTCAATTTGAGATTTTAGTTGATCTTTTACATTGTCAACAATCCGTTTCTGAGTTGATTTATAATCAAGCTTCACAATTGGTTTTTTAAAAGTACCGATTATCGAAACATCAAATAGTAAATCTGACCATTCAAAACTGTCAAGGCGAGACATCTGATTTTTCGGGATATACGATTGAACTGTTTTTGATTCGCTTCATATAGCTTTTTCGGAATAGACAGAAGGCCATCGAAATTTATTGAATTGTCAAGTTTTGAATATCCCATCAGGTTTAAAGTCGATTCCCCAACTGGTAACACAAAGGGATTCACTTCAATCTTACCATCTTTGATACTAAAACTCATGAGTAAGTCTTTGAGCTTAAACGGCTTTTTAAAGGATGCGACATCTGTATACCGTCAGCAAAAAGTGAACTATTAAGGGTTAAAATGTTATCACTAATCGATTATGTGTATGCAACGAATATGCCACAGCGACATTATTTGAACTACACTATATATATATATTAGGGCATAAAAAAATCCGTAACACGCTTTAATATAGCATGTTACGGATTTGTATTCGTAGACTAATCTTACCTGTTAAGCTTAGTCATTTGACTTTAGCAATATTGGAATCATTCCCAATATTGGACAATATCTCTATTTATGATTTGTGAAATGGGTATTCAAAATCGCTAGGTGGGTTCAAAGTTTCCTTGATAGTACGCATGCTTACCCAACGCATTAAGTTCGCTTTTGCACCCGCTTTGTCGTTTGTTCCGGAACCACGCGCTCCACCAAATGGTTGCTGGCCAACAACTGCACCTGTAGGTTTGTCGTTGATGTAGAAGTTACCCGCAGCATTCCTTAATTTATTAGTTGCTAGTTCAACAGCGTATCTATCATTTGAGAAAATACTTCCAGTCAATGCATATTCACTAGTTGAATCAACTAAATCTAAGGTTTTTTCAAATTCGTCTGCTTTATACACGTAAATTGTCAAAACAGGTCCGAATATTTCTTCACACATGGTTGTGTACGTTGGACTTGAAGCAACAATAACAGTTGGTTCAATAAAATATCCTTTTGATTTATCAAAGTTTCCACCAGCAATGATTTCTTCACCATCGGCCTTCGCTTGAGTGATAAAAGAGGCAATCTTGTCGAATGCTTTTTCGTCAATAACGGCATTGATAAAATTCGTAAAATCTTCTGTTGGTCCCATCTTCATTTTAGACAACATGCTAACAAGTTTTGATTTCACGTCAGGCCATAAGTTGTCTGGGATATAAGCTCTTGAAGCCGCTGAACATTTTTGACCTTGGAACTCAAATGCGCCTCTTGCCAATGCTGTAGCCACTTGATCAGCATTAGATGATTTGTGAACCATCACGAAGTCCTTACCACCTGTTTCTCCTACAATTCTAGGATACGTTCTATAATTCGCGATGTTGTTGCCAATCTCCTTCCACAAATGTCTGAATACACCAGTAGAACCAGTGAAGTGCAATCCTGCAAAATCTCTATGTTTAAAAATCACGTCTCCTGTATCTGGACCGCTTACATACACCAAGTTGATTACACCGTCAGGTAATCCTGCAGCCTTAAAGACTTTCATAATCACATGTGCAGAGTAGATTTGAGACTCAGCTGGTTTCCAAACAACTGTATTTCCCATCATCGCTGGTGTACCTGGAAGGTTTGCAGCAATGGCGGTGAAGTTAAACGGCGTCAAGGCAAAAATGAAGCCTTCTAACGGTCTGTATTCTAATTTGTTCCAAACTCCAGGACTGTTCGCTGGTGGTTGTTCCGCATATAAATCCGTTAAATATTGAACGTTAAAACGAAGGAAGTCGATCAGTTCACATGCAGCGTCAATTTCTGCTTGGTAACAATTCTTACTTTGGCACAGCATGGTTGCTGCGTTGATTTCATTTCTATACGGTCCCGCAATAAGTTCAGCCGCTTTTAAAAAGATGGTCGCTCTATTTTCCCAACTTAAATTGGCCCATTCTTCTTTCGCTGCTTGAGCCGCCTCAATTGCCCCAATGACATGTGACTTGTCGCCTCTATGAAACTTACCTAAAGTGTGTTGATGATCGTGCGGTGGGTGCATGGTTGCAGTATTCCCAGTTCTTACTTCTTCCGATCCAATGTACATTGGAATATCACGTTGTTCAGCACGCATTTCTGCAAGCTTTGTCTTTAATTCGGTCACTTCAGTAGTCCCAGGTACGTAATCGCGTACACGTTCATTCACTGCAGCGGGTACCTTAAAAAATCCGTTCATTATTTATAAATTTATGTAGTTATAAACCCTTTATACCTGTAAATTGTTTACGCAAAGTCCCTGAAAAAGTTCCAGTTTTCTTCGTCTGGTAATGGGCACTGCAAAAGTAATTTTTCTTTTTTCACAGGATGGATAAACTCCAAACTTTTGGAATGTAGATAGATGAAGTTCCCTTTGCCCTTTCTACTCCCGTATTTAAGGTCACCTGAAATGGGAAATCCGATTTTTGCCATCTGTGCTCTAATCTGATGAGAACGTCCAGTTTTTAAGTTCACTTGAATCAAAAACTTGTGATTTGCAGTCCCTAAATAGTTATACGTTAATTGGCACTTTTTAGACCGTTTAACTTCTTTGTCATGTGCTCGCGAAATATTTTTGTCCTCCATCTTGACCAACCAATGGGTTAAGTCTTCAGAAAGCTCTCGTGGCTTTTTCTGTAGAAGCGCGTAATACGTCTTCTTGATGCTGTGCTCTTGCATCATTTTATTCATTCGAGTCAAAGCCTTAGAGGTTTTGGCAAAAATAACCACTCCGCTAACAGGCCTATCTAGTCTGTGAATAGTGCCTAAGTACACGTCCCCAGGTTTGTTGTATTTCTTTTTTATATATGCTTTTATGTAGTCACTTAAACAGGTGTCACCAGTGATATCACCTTGAACTAAAATTCCAGCGGGTTTATTTACGGCAATCAAATGATTGTCTTCATAAACGATTGATTTTGCTACGTTAAACGACATTAAATAATATTTACTTCAGGCTCTAAGGTAACATTAAACGCTTCTTTCACCGATTCAATGATTTTATTAGCAAGGGCAAGGACTTCTGAACCTTTTGCTCCTCCATAGTTTACCAAGACAAGGGCTTGTTTGGCATGGCTACCTGTATTGCCAATGCGTTTCCCTTTCCAACCACATTGTTCTATCAACCACCCAGCAGCAATTTTTACATGAGTTTCATTCACTGGATAACAATTAATGCTTGGATTCGATTTCTTGATTTCATTAAATAAGTCTGTAGAAATAATCGGATTTTTGAAAAAGCTGCCAGAATTACCCAATTCTGCAGGGTCTGGAAGCTTGCTTTGTCTTATGGCAATGACTGCATTACTAACGTCTTTTATAGTCGGGTTTGTAATGTTTTCTATTTCTAATTGACTTTTTATAGCTCCATATTCCAAACTCAAGTCATGTTTCTTGCTTAATCTTAGTTCTATCCCTGTTATCAGTACTTTATTTTTCAAACTGTGTTTGAAAATACTGTTTCGGTAACCAAACTGACACTGTTTGTTCTCCAATGATTTAGATTCTCCATTGGAAAGATCTATAAAATGAACCCGAGTTAAGACATCTTCTAATTCTACTCCATATGCTCCGATATTCTGAATAGGAGCAGCGCCGACGCAACCTGGTATTAGTGATAAATTCTCAATCCCACCCCAGTCTTGGTCTACGCAATGAAGCACAGTTTGATGCCAGTTTTCTCCAGCCCCAATATATACGTCGATGTTTTCATTGTCTTCATTAAGGACTCGAATGCCAGTGATGTTGTTTTTGACCACCGTTCCATCAAAGTTTTTTGTAAAAAGGATGTTACTACCTCCCCCTAGAATGAAGAAATTTGATTGAAAAACACCCTGTTTGATTAATTGTTGAACTTCTTCAATGGAATTGACTTCCACAAAAGAATCGGCAGTGACAGACATGCCAAATGTGTTGTAATCGATAAGGTTTTTGTGTTGTTCTGTTTTCATTAACCGCGCAAATATCTATGCTTATTGTGATTCAGCATGGAATAAACCTGATAAGTTGTTCACTACTTAAGCCCTTTGAAATAGACATAGCGAAGCCATTTAGATTTGGCTGAGTTTACAGCGATTGAAAATCCTTTACCTCCATCTAAGACACCAAGCTTAACTACATATATTTTTATGAAGTGTGAAACGGTGCTGATTAAGGCTTTAAGCGCGTTTTGAGATTTTTGATTCGTCTTGTCTCTTTGTGCCGCTAACAGGGCATATTTATGAATGGTCTCTTTGTGATGTGCACTGTCGCGGATTGTGTAGTGCTCGATGTCACCAGGTAAATGATGTATTTGTGTATCGTTGCGACATTCAAGTGTTTCATGAACGAAATCTCCTTTCCATTCACAAGTTCCTTTCAAATACAACCTTGTTTTTACATCAGGATACCAACCACAATGCTTTATCCAAGTATTGCCATAAAAGTTTTTACGGTTAAAAGAGTATGCCCCTTTTATTCCCGATTGTTTCAAATGTTGTATTTGATTTTTGGCGTCATCGTCTAACCGCTCATCAGCATCAATTGAAAGGATGGCATCATACTTTGCTAAAGAGACTCCTTTGTTTTTTGTCTGACTATAACCAAGCCAATCGGTTTTAACAAACCGTACTTTAGGAAATTGCCGGCAAATCGATTCAGTGTTGTCAGTGCTGTGACTATCCAACACTATAATTTCATCACTAATGTCCATAACACTCTCCAAACAACCTTTAATGGTTGCCGCTTCATTGAGTGTAATGACAATGGTAGATAGGTGATGATTAGGCATGACTAGACACAAAAAAAGCCCAAATAATTGGGCTTTTTAATATTATATTTTTTGTATTCCTAGCTTTTAGCTGTGCATCCGTCTTTGCAAGCATCGTCACAAACGTGAGCTTCTTCAGTTGACGCTGCTTTTGCAGTACAACCGTCTTTACACTCATCACCACAAACGTGAGCTTCTTCAGCTCCTGCTTTATCCTTGCAACACTCTTTTTTGCAATCTTCAGCACACTTTTCACCTTCTTTCTCAGCGCAGCATTCTTTTTTACAGTCCTCAGCACATTTTTCGCCGTCTTTTTCAACGCAACATTCTTTTTTGCAATCTTCTTTGCATTCTTCTGTTTTTTCGCCGCCGTTACAAGCTGCGAAAGCAACTGCTAAAAAAGCGATAAACAATACTTGAGTTATCTTTTTCATTTTCATTATTTTGTGCGAAATTAAAACAAGTTTAATACATTCGACGTATTGTCGATTTGATTTTTCTTCTATACTTATAAAAACATCACATGTTTAAGAAAATACTCCTTTGGATATTGTTTATTACCATAGCGGTATCTACCCTCATATTTACATTTGTTATTTACGTTAACTTCAGTGAAGGCAAGCGCGCTGGTGAGTTGATTAAGATGAGTCGAAAAGGTGTTGTGTTTAAAACCTTTGAAGGTCAATTAAACACGGGAGGGTTTTCCGAAGGAGACGGAGATATCACCTCCAGTATTTGGCATTTCAGTGTAAAATCATCGAACGAGGAAGTACTTCAAGACATCGATGAAGCGATTGACGGAGGTTATCGTGTGAAGTTATACTACGAAGAGAAATATATGAACGTATTTTTTTTAGGTGATACCAAGTACTTCGTAACCAAGGTCGAACGGGTTAAAGAAGAGTAATTAATCTGCTTCGTTCACTCGTTTCCTTAACATTTCCAAAGCCAAATTCCCAGACCTTTCAATGTTTTGTTTTCGATCACCTCTTAAATGGTATTCGACGCTCTGCACGCCATTAATGTCACTCACGGCCATCCAAACGGTCCCAACTGGCTTGTCCTTAGTACCTCCTGATGGTCCGGCAATTCCTGATATAGCCAATCCATAGTCGGTTGCATTTTTTATCCGAACCGAAGTGGCCATTTTTTCAACTACTTCTTGACTAACGGCACCTTTGTTCCACAACAAGTCTGCATCAACACCTAAAACATCTGTTTTATTTTCATATGAGTAGGTAACAACAGAGCCTGGGAAATAAGCAGAACTGCCAGGTACAGAAGTTACTAAGTGAGCTACATAACCACCTGTACAGCTTTCGGCAAAGGAGGCGGTTTTGTTTTTTGTCGCTAGCAACTCTCCAACGATTTCTTCAATGCGACGATCTGTATCTGATACGACAAATTGTCCTAGGATGGCTTTAATCTCTACAACTGTTTTGTTCAACAATTGGTTTATTTCTTCTTCATTTGATCCTTTACCAGTGATACGCAGCCTAACCACGCTATAGTTGGGCAAGTAGGCCAGTTTAATTCCTGTAGGAAGATTGATTTCAATTTGTTCAATTTTTTCACTAATCACAGATTCGGGCATTCCAGAAACCACTAATGTTCTATGTGCAACAACGTCTCCTGAAAGATGCATAATACGTGGAAAAACTTCATTGGTCATGATGTCTTTCATTTCGTATGGAACACCCGGAAGTACAACAAGAATGGTATTGTCATGTTCTATCCATAGCCCAGGAGCCGTACCAAAGTTATTATGAAGGGCTTTTGCGTTTGCTGGAATGAGTGCTTGGTCTTTGTTTACTTGAGTAACAGGTCTTTTTAGAAAGTTGAAAATGCGTTCTACGTTTTTATAGGCTGTTTCGTCGAACACCAATTCAACACCAAAGTGCTCACATAAGGTTTTTTTAGTCACATCGTCTTTCGTCGGTCCTAAACCTCCAGTTACGATAACCATGTCAGCTCGTTTTGAACTATCGCTTATGGCATTCTTGATTTCATCCGCTTGGTCAGAAATCGTTGTGATCCTTGTGATGTCCCAACCTAACGGGTTTAGTTCTTGTCCGAGCCATGCGGAATTTGTGTCAACAACTTGGCCGATTAAAATCTCATCACCAATGGTTATTATTTCTGCTTTCAAACTGTGAATTTAAGGGGACGAAGTTAGGTGGTTAATCGATAATCATAAAGCTTGACCGACGTAACTTTTTATGCCTAACATTGTTCTATAATAAAATAGAAAGTATGAAAACAACGTATGGTACACCCCAATTCAACAAGTTTGCAATTGCTGGAGGTGTTTTAGGTCTGATATTGCTCATCATTCTAATTAAATCTTTTGTGACAATTCAATCCGGTGAAGCCGGTGTCTTGTATGAAAGATTCAACAATGGTGTAAATACGGAGGAGATGCTGGATGAAGGATTCCACATTGTAGCTCCTTGGAACAAAGTATTTGTATATGAAGTGAGACAACAAGAGGCATTTGAGAAAATGGCCGTATTGTCTTCAAACGGCTTGGAAATAGCACTAGATATCTCTTTGTGGTTCAAACCGTCTGCTTCTGAGCTAGGACTCTTGCACAAAACTAAAGGCGAGAACTACTTGGATAGAATTGTTAAACCAGCGGCGAGGTCGGCAACTCGAAGTGTTGTAGGACGGTATACTCCTGAACAAATCTATTCCTCCAAAAGAGACGTTATTCAAGAAGAAATTTTTGAAGAGACTAAAAAGATCTTAGACAAGCAATACGTTCAATTAAATGAGGTGTTGGTCCGTGATGTGACCTTACCAACGACGATTAAAGAAGCGATTGAACGCAAACTGCGTCAAGAACAAGAGTCGTTAGAGTATGAGTTTAGGTTGCAAAAAGCGTCTAAAGAAGCGGCAAAGCAAAAAATTGAAGCGGAAGGTAAGGCAGCAGCAAATAGAATATTGAATGCATCCTTAACAGATAAGATTTTACAGGAGAAAGGCATTCAAGCTACTATAGAATTAGCGAAATCGCCGAATGCAAAAACAGTCATTATGGGCAACGGTAAAAACGGTTTACCCATTATACTGAATCAACAATAGATTGATTCTGACTCAATAACGTGAAAACCTGGCTCAGGTTGTTGGATTCTATCCACCATGCCTTGAGCCACTTTTTTCGTGGAAATACTTGCAAATCGTTTCAATCGTCCACGTAGCAACGGATTTAATATCCTGAACACGATGATGGCCACTCGTTCTCCACTTCGTTTTTCAGTTCTTTCACTGTCAAGCAACGCTGGTCGGTAAACATACGTCGAATCGAATGCCAATTTTTTAATGGCTTCTTCCATATGGCCTTTCACTCTGTTATAAAAAACAAATGACGTTTTATTTGCTCCACTAGCGGACACTACGTGAAACTGTTTTGCTCCATTCTTTTTGACCATCTGAGCAAATTCTGCAACATAATCTAAATCTACTTTTTCAAAAGCTTGTTGACTCCCCGCTTTTTTGATAGTCGTACCCAAACAACAAAAAGCAACGTCTGTGTCGGGAATCGAAAGGGATGGTAATTGAGCAAAGTCTATGACTTGATACGTTACTTTTGGTAGCGAATGCTCAATGTCACTGCGCACTATGGCAGTGACTTTAGAGATCTTTTCATGTGATGACAAAAGAGGAATTAACTGTTTTCCAATCTCACCCGTTGCGCCTATAACTACTGCATGCATTAAACGAAAATATCATTTCATTATGGCATTGGCATCATTTTTTCCGTACTTGCAGTACAGGTTTAGTAGGCCTCTTATCCATCAAATAACTGACAAAGTGAAACAAGTGTATCTAAAAGCAATGTTGCTTTTCTTCTTGATTAGCACGGCATTCCAGGCATTTCCTCAGTCCATATCTTCTGTTAAAATATCTGTTTTAAAAAACGAGTTGGTAATACTGGCAGGTAGAACGGATCGGTTGGCGGATTCCATTAGGGTAGAAAACCTAAACCAAATTGCTTTATACCAAAGTACAACAAGTTTGGATTCAGCGCTTCTCACTTTGAACAAGGCTGAAGCCATATCCGTTAAAGCAGGAATGACTGACTTAACGGCTGTTACGTCATACAATCGTGGTCAAGTGTTCGAACAACACGGTGATTTTGGAAAAGCAGAGCACGCGTATCTACGCTGGTTTAATATGAGGAAAAAGCAGGATACGAGGAAGTATCGCTGGGCAATGACTGGCATGCGTGAGTTTTATTCAAGGCATTTGCAGTTCGATAAATTGGAAGTCATCGACAACGAATGGGTAACCTTACTTGACGGGCAATTAGCGGCTGGAGAGGAAGTCTTGTACACCTATGAGGCATCGATGTTGGCTGTGGTGGATAATCTCGTTAACCTTGGAGAGTACTACAAAGCGGAGTCCTATTTTCTTCATTTACTCGACAATGATCCGGGCTCAGTATACTGGCTTCAAGGGTCCATGTTTTATTTCAGAATAGAAGACAAATTTTTGGATATTGGGGACGTAGAAACATTGAGAGATTGGTATACAAGGTGGTTTACGGCACTGAACAAATACAATTCTGATGTGATGGATGCGATAAAAACCATGAACATTGTTTCAGGCCACCTCAAATACGAACCTCAATTGGCCAGTCAACTAATTGGAACTTTATTTGACCTGACCGTTTCGTCTGAAGATCAGTTGTTTGTGCAGAGTTTTACGGATTACTGGATTCCATTATTGGATAAAGTAGCCTTAAGAGAAAAAGAAGAGAAAAAAGGTGATCCTGTAACGAATCGGTTTATTCAGTATGGTGTTATCTTGAACACCCATATGGCCTATAAGTCGACCGTCATCAATAACAAGCTATTAGAAAACCTGTATCTAAAATCAGCAAAGGATATTGCAGATTGTTTTCATTCTTTAGACGGTATAAACGTTGAAGAGTTTATCTCTTACCTGACAAACATTGGTGAAACAACCGAAGACAAAAAGATTAAGAAAACGATGAAGAAAATGGTGAAGCAGTTAAAAGCGATGTCATAGCTATCTGAGCCAAACAAAGTCTTGCCTAGTTAAATTCTCCTAAATCAAACTGATCAACTTCTTTCACATCACCCGACTTTAAATCATCAATGGTCGTATGACCAATTCGGTAACGAATTAACCGTAATGTTGGAAGTCCAACAGCAGCCGTCATCTTCCGGACTTGTCTGTATTTACCTTCTTTAATGGTGATTGACACCCAACTGGTTGGTCCATGCTTGTCGTCTCTCACACGTCGAGAACGTTCTGGATATCCCGGGTCGTCGAGTAACCGCGCTTCGCAAGGCAGTGTCAAATACTTTTCGCCGTTGATGCCTATCTCCACACCTTGTTTCATCAAGTCTATGGCTTCTTGGGTGGCAATACCGTCAACCTGGACATGGTATTCTTTTTCGATCTTCCTTCCTCGAACCAGCGCACTCACTTTGCCATTGGTTGTTAAAAACAAAAGTCCTTCCGAGTGTTCATCCAATCTCCCAATCGCCATGGTAACCGCTGGAAAATCGTACAATTCGCCCAATAGTTTCTTCTTCCTTTTGTTGTTATAAATGAACTGAGTCATATACCCATACGGCTTGTGCATCAGGAAGTGACGAAAGTTTTGATTTTCAGTCATTTATAGGGTCCTACTACCAGCACAAACAACATCAAAATTGGATGAGCATTGAACATGCTATGATTGTCGACCAGGTGAAGATTATACGAGAATCTCACCGTTACATGGGCACACGAAAGTTGTATGAGGTTTTACAGCCTTTTTTGATGGAGCATCAGATAAAGATAGGGAGAGATGGCCTATTTGATATGTTATCTACAAACAAGCTATTAGTACGTCGAAGAAAGCGAAAAGCTGTAACTACCAACTCATACCACAGATACCACAAATGGCCCAATATAGCTCAGTTTATAAAGCCTAGTAGAATCAACGAGCTCTGGGTAAGTGATATTACCTATTGGAAATTAGGGGAGAATTTTTGTTACATCAGCTTGATAACAGACGCATTTTCACATAAGATAGTAGGTTATCATCTAGCTAAAAACTTGAAAGTTGTACAATCCATAAAAGCTTTAAAAATGGCTTTAAATACTTTGAAACCAGAAGAAAGATTAACGTTAACTCATCACTCAGATAGAGGGATACAATATTGTTCTGATGCCTACGTCTATATGCTGCAAAACCGTGGTATACAGATTAGTATGACCGAAAATGGAGATCCAAGAGAAAACGCCATAGCTGAGCGAATCAATGGAATAATTAAGAGTGAATATCTTCTGAACATGAATCCCAAAACAATACTACAAGCCTTTGATTTATTAGACAATGCTATCAGACTTTACAATCAAGAAAGACCGCATATGAGCATTGGTATGTTAACCCCAAATAGGGTACATCAAACTATTGGAATCAAACCAGTAAAACTATGGAAGAACTATTATGACAATACTTATAAAAAGTAAACCTATTTTAGTACTAAGAATTAACTGTAATTCTATATCAGGATTTAACTATTAACCTGTCAACTTATTTTAGGACGATACACCTTCAGACATTCAGACATTCAGACATTCAATAATTCAGTCCTTCAATCATTGTTTTTCCTAGCATATTTCAACGTCGGAATATTCAAAGGATTATTGACCAAACCAGTAATACGTTTGTTGAGCAATCGGATGCTTTGGTCGTAAAACAACACCACAACAGGCGCTTCTCTCAAAATAATTCGATCCATTTGTTCGTACAAATTGATTCTATAACTATCGTTCGTTTCGACTAAGCTTTTTTCGTAAAGCCAGTCATATTGCGGGTCGTTAAAATGCGTGTAATTCGGTCCATTGGGTGAAAAGTTTTTGCTGTAGAAACAGGATAAGTAGTTCTCAGCATCTGGATAGTCCATGATCCAACTGGCCCGGAAGAAGGCTAGGTTCCCATTACGCTTTTGTTCTTTTATTTCAGATGCTGGTCGTACATCAATTTCGCAAACGATACCAATGTCGCCCAGTTGTTTTTGAATAAAAATACACAAGTCGAGGTAATCGTTAGTAGTGGTGACAACGATGGGGACAGGGTTGTCTAAATAATTTGAATACTTAAGCGCTTCCTTCGCCTTTTCTGGGTCATACGCCTTTCCGTATAAATCTTGACCCATGTGACCTTTTAAACCCACTGGAATAAAACCACCAACGGCAGGTTGTCCAACACCGTTTCTTAAATGCTTGATCATCCGTTCTCGGTCAATCGCGTAACTCACCGCTCGCCGAAAATGCACGTTGTCCCAAGGGCTGGTAACCACAGCTGGATCAATTTGTATGGCTAGGTACTCCGTATTCAGAAACGGCATCTTTTCCATTTTGATGGTCTCAGCCAACTCGGGCTGCAATTCACCGTTACCATCGAGTATAACATCTTTTACCTTGCTCGAAATGCCATTAAAGAGATCTAGTTTGCCTTTGCGAAAAAGCAATAATGCCATTTGTTTGTTAGCGACAAACGAGATATTAACGGCGTCTAAATAGGGTAGACGTTCCTTATTTTCAAATTCGAAGTATTGCGGATTTTTATGCAGCACAAGATTGACGTCTTTCTCCCACAAAAAGAATTGGAAGGGACCTGTGCCAACAGGGTTCTGAGCAAATGCCTTTTGATAAAAATCAATTCCTTCTTTTGGAACGACGCAGCAGTACGGCATGGACAACATACTTAAGAAAGGAGCAAAAGGCCGTAAGATGGTTATCTGAAACGTTGTATCGTCAATTGCTTCAAACCCGTTAGGGGCTATGATGTCATTAAAAATCCAAGCGCCTGGTGAAGCGGTAAGTGGATCGATGATGCGGTTAAAGCTGTAAACAAAATCTGTGGATGTAACCAACCGACTTGCGTCACCAAAGCATTTTGATTTGTGAAAATACACATCGTCACGGAGGGTGAATGTGTATATCTTTCCTGTTGAGTCGATTTTCCACAACTTGGCAATATTAGGCTTTGGTAGCAGGTCTTGGTCGAGTTGAACCAAACCATTAAATAATTGATTTACAGCCCAAATGTTGTCTTGTGACGATGCAAAAGCAGGATCAAGTGAGGTAATACCGTTTTCTGAATTGTAACTAAATACGGTTTTAGCTTCTTGTATATTGGACGAATTGCAGGATATTAACAGCATCCCGATGTGAATAAGTACCAATATCCTGTTCATTTATCCTTATGATTAAAACCTAGTTTTGAGCCTGACAAAGAATTACAGGCATGGCAAAAATATGGTATTTGGGTCACTCTTGTTTCCAACTGGAAATTGACGATGTATGCATCGTAACGGATCCGTTTATCACTGATAATCCACTTGCCAAAAATATACAATTAACCGACGTTAAAGCAGATATCATCTTGGTGACGCATGGTCACGGAGACCATATTGGGGACTTAGTTGCCCTGGCAAATCAGACTGGTGCTTTGGTGCTCTGTAATTATGAAATTTATCTGTGGTTAGAGAAACAAGGTGTTACCAACTGTCGACCAATGAATCACGGTGGTCGGTACAGCAGTCGAGGCGTCGATTACAAAGTAGTCACAGCCGCACACAGCAGTTCTTTTCCTGACGGCAGTTACGCAGGTAACCCAGTAGGTTTTGTCATTGAAGGACAACACGACTGTTTGTATTTCGCTGGTGATACAGGACTCACCCTAGACATGAAATTGATTGGGGAAGAATTTGATTTAACGGGAGCTTTGTTGCCAATAGGTGATAACTTTACAATGGGAGCAAAAGACGCCGCCATTGCAGCAACGTTTTGCAAAACAAAAAAAGTCGTTGGTATGCATTATGACACCTTCGATATTATAGAAATTGATCACGAAGAAGCGCGCGATGCTTTTCGCGATAAAGGGGTAGAATTATTCCTTCCTGAAGTAGGAGAAACATTCAATTTTTAATAAAAAAGACATGACAAAAACGATTTGTATTGCGAATCAAAAAGGAGGTGTTGGTAAAACGACAACGGCAATCAATCTTGCATATAGCCTAGCTATATTGGAGTACAGAGTATTATTGGTTGATGCTGATCCTCAGGCAAACTCGACTTCAGGACTTGGATTTGACCCCAAAAACATAAAAATCGGATTGTACGAAGCGTTGGTTCAGGATATTAGTCCGGATGACATTTCGTTAAACACCGATAATTCCAATCTTGATTTGGTACCATCTAATATTGACTTGGTAGGAGCGGAGATTGAAATGATTGACCTTCCGAATAGAGAGAAGCTGATGAAGCGTATTTTATCTCGTGTAAGTGATGCATACGATTTCGTCATCATTGATTGTTCGCCTTCATTGGGTTTAATTACGACAAATGCATTAGCGGCATCTGATTCAATCATTATTCCAGTTCAATGCGAGTATTTCGCTTTAGAAGGTTTGGGTAAATTATTGAACACGATTAAAATAATTCAGCGCAGTATAAACGTTAATCTAGAGATCGAAGGCTTGTTGTTAACGATGTACGACAGTCGTTTGCGATTGTCTAATCAAGTGGTTGATGAAGTGAAACTGCATTTTCAAGAAATGGTTTTTGAAACCATTATTCAACGAAATACGAAGTTAAGTGAAGCACCAAGCTTCGGTTTACCTGTGTTGGAGCATGACGCAACTGCTCGTGGCAGTGTCAACTATTTAGACCTTGCCAGAGAGATATTACAGAAAAACGGCATGACTAAAATGGCAACAGCAGAGAAAATATTACAGTAATGGCAAAACGAAACGCATTAGGAAAAGGATTAGGGGCGTTGTTGGACAGTTCTAATGACGACGTTACGTTGGTATCAGAAGGAGCAATTAATTCAGTTGCGACGATACCGTTATCACATATAGTCGCGAATCCATTTCAACCTCGCCACGAGTTTGAAGACGAAGCACTGAGCGAACTTGCTGAATCTATCTTGATTCATGGTGTTATCCAACCGATTACCGTCCGAAAAGTTGGTTCGGAAAAATATGAGTTAATCAGTGGGGAACGAAGAACTAGAGCGAGCATCATTGCTGGCTTAGAGCGCATACCTGCTTATGTAAGATTAGCCAACGACCAAGAAATGCTAGAAATGGCATTGATTGAGAACATTCAACGTGAAGACTTAAATGCGATTGAAATCTCATTGAGTTATAAGCGCCTTTTGGATGAATGTGGTTTAAGACAAGAAGAATTGGGAGATCGTGTAGGTAAAAAAAGAAGCACGGTTAACAACTACCTACGCCTATTGAAGCTTCCAGAAGGAATTCAGTCGTCTCTGCGAAGAAACGAAATATCCATGGGCCACGCTAGAGCCTTGATTACCATCGAAGATCCAAAAGTGCAAGACTATATCTGCAAACGCGCGGTGGCAGAAGGCTTGTCTGTTCGAAAAGTTGAAGAGTTGGTAAAGGAATACCAATCTACAGGTACTGTGCCTACCGAAACATCTACCACTACAACGACTACCACAGCGTCAAACGAACCAAAAGCAAATTATCGGGAGTTTAAACCTTATAAAGACTTGTTGGTAGACAGATTGGGTTCGGCTGTTGAATTTGCATCGGTAAAAGGAGAGAAAGGCAAAATTGTCATTCATTTTGACGACAAACCGCATCTAGCCGACATTCTAGAGAAGCTTAGACATATTTAGTCGATTTCTTCAAAGTGATTCGCGGTTTGGACTAATTTTGTATTTCAATCATGATGCGAAACGTATTCATTCTGATAGTATTAGGCATTGTTAGTAGCAGTTGCCAAGCACAATTCGATTTTAGATCGCAGTGTGCCATGATTCACCAATACGACGCTTTCGTTCCTTTAAAAGACTCCAACGAATTACACAGCCCTAAAAAAGCCACCATTATGTCGGCCATTATCCCTGGATTAGGTCAGGTGTATAATGGCAAATACTGGAAGGTGGGATTGATTTATGCGGCTGGCGGAGGATTGTTGTATGGTTTAAAATTCAATACTGATAGTTTAAAAGGTTACCAGTCTTCGCTCATTGCTGAACTAGACGATGACTCAACCACTACAAATTATTTGTATCCCTCTTTGGCAGTCGACAAGATAAGGAGCGAACGTAATTATTATCGTAAAAAGCGCGATCAGATGATTCTAGGAATGGGGTTGCTTTACGCTTTGCAAATCATAGATGCCAATGTGGATGCGCATCTTCGCGAATTTGACGTGAATGAAGATTTGGCCTTTCAGCCAAAGCCAGGATTTATCGTTGCGAACCAAAGAGTCATGCCGTCCATGGGGTTTCGGCTGCGGTTCTGATTAATTGTTTATATCCAAATGATTAGTCCTCAACTTGGTTGACTAGTATTAGTCACAATTGCTAAATTTGCCCCCTTAAAACACACGTATGAAAACAGTTGGAGTTATTGGTTCTGGAACGATGGGAAACGGCATTGCCCATGTATTTGCCCAAAATGGTTATGAGGTTAATTTGATTGACATCAAGCAAACGGCCTTAGACAAGGCGTTGGCAACCATTGCTAAAAACTTAGACCGACAAGTGTCAAAGGGTCTGATCTCAGAAGATGACAAGACGGCTAGTTTAAAACGCATTAGTACACACATAAATGTGATGACTGGTGTTGCGGACTGTGATTTAGTTGTTGAAGCTGCTACCGAACGATTGGATCTTAAAAAGAAAATCTTCCAAGAAATGGACGATTCTGCTCCAGCACATTGCATTTTGGCCACCAATACGTCTTCGATATCCATAACGGAATTAGCTGCGTCAACAAAGCGACCAGAAAAAGTGATAGGCATGCACTTTATGAATCCTGTTCCTGTGATGAAGTTGGTTGAAATCATCAGCGGTTATTCTACGTCTAAAGAAGTTACTGATACCATTGAAGCATTATCCAAGAAGATAGGTAAGGTACCAGCTATGGCCAATGATTATCCTGGCTTTATCGCCAATAGAATCTTAATGCCAATGATCAATGAAGCTATTTATACCTTATTTGAAGGTGTGGGCGGCGTGAATGAAATTGATACCGTAATGAAACTGGGAATGGCACACCCAATGGGTCCGTTGCAATTAGCCGATTTCATCGGATTAGACGTTTGTAAAGCAATATTAGACGTTTTATACGACGGATTTGGAAATCCAAAGTATGCGCCATGTCCATTGTTAGTGAATATGGTGAACGCCGGTAAACTTGGCATTAAAACTGGCGAAGGCTTCTATGATTGGAGTCATGGAACGAAGGAACTTGTTGTGAGTAGTTCGTTTTAAGTATAGCTAATAGTGAATGGGTATCTGGGGTTAGCACAATAGACCAGAACTTAGTTTGTAAAGAAAAAAGAGAATAGAGATTCTTCGCTGCGCTCTGAATGACGCATAGCGTAATTTATTGAACCTTAGAAAGATTCTGTATTTCGATAATTCGATAATTCTATAATTCAATTATTCAATAGCCAACAGCTAATAGCTAAAAGCGAACAGCAAGAGATTCTTCGCTGCGCTCTGAATGACGCATAGCATAATTTATTGAACCTTAGAAAGATTCTGTATTTCGATAATTCGATAATTCTATAATTTAATTATTCAATAGCCAACAGCTAATAGCTAAAAGCGAACAGCAAGAGATTCTTCGCTGCGCTCTGAATGACGCATAGCATAATTTATTGAACCTTAGAAAGATTCTGTAATTCGATAATTCTATAATTCAATAATTCTACCTATCAAACCGCCCGCATCCGGTTATTGCGTTTTTCGTGTTCTACTTCAGCTAGGCCAAGTGCTTCCATAAGCGGTGGCATATACATGGCAAACCGACCTTTAAAACCATTTTTTAGTCCGTACCATCCACCAATAGGATTGTCTTCGGATCTGGCCCAATGTTCAACCGTACCTTCTTTGGTCTCGACTTTCTGGTCCTTACTACCTAACAACATCCAATCACCATGTGCTTTCAGCATTTCGTGTAAGTCGTTTATTGCTCTAAAGTCATAGTGTAAGATGGTTTTGCCTACAACGCAAACGATAATTTCTTTACCGTCTTTTTCGTCGATATACATCTCATAATCAGAGGTTAAAGGCGGCGTTTTAAGTTTCCAGGGATTCTCTTTTGTACGTTTTTCCATAATATCACTATGTTCTCTAAAAATAGGCTTCATCAAAGAATCAAGCCTCGTCAGTTTTTGCGGTATTGCGTATGACTTTGGCATCAAGCCAATATCCTACTGCTGTACCCAATGTTAAATACACCAGGTCTGAGCCTCTAAAATCATTTCCTAATATCAATTTTCCTAGACTAGTCTCGCGCAATTCAACCAACCACGTCCAACTCAACAATTGAGAAGTTTCTACAATAAAGCAGATTGCAATTGAAATTAGCAATATATCTAATGATTTTCGACTTGGTAAAACCCAAAACACCAAAAGATAGATTAATGTAGCATACAAGAGATCACCAATGCCCATGGGAATGAATTCTAAGGCAATGGAAGAGCGTGACATCAATCCAACGACAAAAACGATTACCGCATAGACAAATATTGCTGTTCGTGTTTTACGCATGGTCGTCATCGTTTCCCAAATTTATGGCAGAGGACACCAATTGATCGTAGACCACACGCCAACCCGCCCAACGACCGCTTTCACTCAAAGATTCATTGTGCCATAGACTCACAAACAAACCGTTGACGGCATGCACCTTATCAAGTAGAGATTGGATTGTCTCAATAGCTTGTTTAGGACTTTGCTCTAAATAATGAAGAGGGGTAATATCCATACAGCAAAAAGGAATCAGGACAAGCTTGGTCATTTTGTTTTTTGTCAAATCGAAAAAACTGAATGGTGCAGCAATACCCGCTCGAAATCCTAAATGCGTAGAATATCCCATGGTATGGTCTTCTCGAATACCACTATCCAATAGGCGTTGATAGGTTTGCGGCATTTCGTGCATTAAGAAATGTTGTCGGCTGACTTCAACATCATCCGCTATAACGTTCTCCAGTGCATGGTGCTCTTGGCGCACCAATTCTGGTTTGTAGTTGGATTGGTAGGAAGGATGGATACCTATAGAATGCGTATTGCTCAACCGCTTAATAAGCAACTGAAATTCTGCATTCTCAAGAGAGGTGTTTTTATCAAACTTACCCCGAGATCCAACTTGAATGAAATACTGAACCTTGGTTGATGAATTCTTGTGAAGCCGATCTTGCCAATCGAAATTGAAAAATGGATCTTCTTTTTTACCAATTAAGACTAAGAATCTTTCCTTGATTTCCAACCAATCTCCTTTAATAACATCTCGAAATAATCCACCAACTGTTCTTAGGAACCCTTTGTTTCGATATTTCCAAGCTTGATCTATGTCGATAGTAGAGAGGAATTGAAACTTTCTAGGTGACGTTTCTAATTCGGGGTGACAGGAATGTAAATACACCAACAATGCGTTTGCCCACTCATTGACCAATGGTCTTTCTAAAAGGTCTAATCGGGTTAAACAGCTTTGTTCTGCAGTGAATCGATCATGCACGTCTTTTTCGAATGGTAAATATTCTTCGTATCGACTCACCAAATAGAATGAGGCTGATAATACATCAAATTCCTTTGTGTCGTCAAGTAAAATGCTCGGAATTCCTTTCCAAGGTTTGCCTAGCGAAGCGGTAACGGGTCTAATCTCTTTTTCAAACAACAAACCAGATGGAACCACTTGGCAGCCGGGTAAATCCGAATTTGTTGAATAATTAATGCGAACAGCATCGCTTAATTGAAAATCGTCGACACTATTCGTTAATCGTATTTTGAATCCCAACAATTGCTGAAATATCAATTCCGTAATAAACGACAAGCGTTCAGAGGATTTTGGACTATACAGGATGAGGTGATTCAAGAGAGAAAACTAAACAGCTACGTTATTTGAAATTTTCGAAGGACTTGTCTAAGAGTTTAGCCAATTCATGGTCTTTTTCAGTAACAATGTTACCGGCATCGTGGGTAGATAAATTGACCGTTACACGGTTGTAGACATTGCTCCAGTTGGGATGATGGTTTATTTCTTCAATCGCTTCTGAAACATCAAACATCCATCTGGTGGCATCCATAAAGTTTTTGAACTTAAAAACTTTGGTAAGCTGGTTATTCTCTTCTTTCCAAGTATCCATCAATATTTCATTAGTTTTAAGAATGACGTAAATCCGCCTATCTTCAATTCTACGAAATAAATTCCGGACTTAAACGATTGTGGATGAAGGTTCACACGATTCACATTTACGTCCGAAGTGATTACTTGCCCAACGTTGTCGAAAACCGTATAACTAAAGTTTTGGCCCGATTTAGCGTTTATTTGAGCACTTTCAACACCTTGACTAAAACCATATGTATTAAATGCAGTGAACAACTGATTAAAGTCCACATGGGATTCAATACCTAGTAGAATATTATGTTCGGAAAAACACTGACGAATTTCTTGATGGTATTTTTTCTGAAACAACAACGAATCAACGGTTAAAAGGATGTTGGCCATTTCAGGAATGGTAGCCGTTTTGTATTGGTAGTACAAATGCTCTAGAACCAACGAGTCACATGCGTTCCGACCAATTTTATCGTATATACACATCAACGGTGTTGACCACATGCTTCGGTCGGCGTTTGAATTGCCTGTCATATCCTGAGGATATTGCTTGTTACCACCAATCAATATATAAGGAAGACTGCCTAAATTACTGCCCCAATCCCAATTGAATATTGTGTCCACCGCATATGAGTTGTAATACTTGGAATACGATGTACAGAAATAATCTGCATTGCCCTCTTCCATGGCACTTCTATCTCGTGTATTGGCATATGAATCACCTCCAGCAAAATGCGCGAGCGCATGTGCAAACTCATGTACCACAATTTCTCCATCTTCTGCATCATCAACACCACCTTCCCCGAACTCCAGTTCTACAGGACTCACACCGTAATTGAACGAACTAAAATCACCTCCGCTGTAAGCGTGGGCGTCAATAACCAACGTGTCTGGTAAGGCAGATTCAAATCCAAGTTGTTCCACGTGGTTACTCATATTGTTTACGTGGTAATACGCATTCACATCTTCAAATTGATATTGACTTCTGGTAAACGAAAATGTATCTGTAAGTGAAAAAGTTGGTGGAGTTACCGGGTTACTCACATGACCGATATAATATCGATCAGACTTCAACCAAAAGGTGTCATTCTTAAACTCAACGCGCATATCGACCCACTTTCTTTCAGCGTTAAGTGCTGGAACATCAAGGTCTGAAGAATCGATATAAGGACTACCATAACCTCTTTCGGCCGTGTTTAGAGGATTGACCAAAAACACCTGCGCTTTTACCTGTGTATCGGGTACTTGAAAGAAATGTTTGGTTGTTATTCTATCCAACACAACGTCATCACTAACAATTGATATGGTACCAAAATTATCTCCAACCTCATCAAACGTGGCAACTTGCCAAATACCTTCTGATAATACCCATTTCTGTTGTAGTTGTGGGTCGATGTTTCCTACAAAGAATGCGGGTATGTCTGGCACATTGTCTTGAATCAAACGCACATTCCCAGACAAATCAGTATGAATTCTTACTTGTGCTGCATAAATGGGAAGCAGGTCCTTTGACACAGCAAACGTGTAGTGGTAACCTGTTAGGCTTTTTTTGGTACTAATGATTTTTATGGAATAATCAGCTTGGTTTAAGAGTCGATGATGTGTACTTAAATAATGAGATGCTTCATCTGCATTTGACATGGTTTCATCCACTGAATACACTTGCGTTGTAGGAATTGAAATGGCAGTAGTAACCTGTTTGATTGGAGATTGAGAATATCCTTCAATCGACAAACAGATTAGTAAAAAAACCACCCAACACTTTTTCATTCTGTAAAGTTAACGCCTTTAATGCCCATTAAGTTCTTCCTGTAAATCAAAATTGGGTAAGGATTCTAAAGCCAATAGGAAGTCTGGGAAATTCTGTTCTGGCAATTCTATTTCAAAATAACCACCTGGTTGACTTGGATGAGTGAGTATGGTAAATCCCAGTCGGTTCGCGTATTCAAACACCATAAAGTCCTTGGCACCATTGTGTCGAATCCAACATTTTTTTTGCACTACCTTAACAACACTGTTGGTTTGTTCCAAAGCCAAACGAGCAGCAGTGCCGTACGCATCGATCAATCCAGAAACGCCAAGTTTCTTGCCTCCGTAATATCTAATTACCGCGACCAATACGTTGGTTATATCGGCGGATCTTATTTCACGCAAAATGGGTTGTCCTGCAGAATTGTTAGGTTCACCATCATCGTTGGCGCGATAGTCCTCACCATTTATTCCCAACACATATGCATAACAAATGTGGGTTGCGTCTGGGTACGTTTCTTTGAGTTGATCTAATTGGACTTTTACGTCGTCAATCGAATCGGTGGGATAGGCAATGCCAATGAATTTAGAACCTCGGTCTTTGTGCAGTACTTCCGAGATAGCATCAATGGTTTTATAGGATTGACTGTTACTCAAGAGGGGAGACTAATTAATACGATAGCCAATATCGCCATTCCAATTCCGACGAGGTTTTTTCGATTCAAATGCTCTCTAAAAATAATGACTGACAATACTGTCGACAACACGACGATGCCAATATTGTTTAATGGATATACTTGTGAGGTACTGAAGAAATCAGACTGTAAGGCTTTGAACAGGAAATAAATGCTGAAGTAATTGGGAATACCCAAAGCAATTCCACCTAACACGTTTTGCTTCCTAATGATCGTCTTTTTCGCTAACACCCGATACAAAGTGATGCCTGTGCCGATAACCGCAGCCACGAAAAAGATCATGATGGTCGGAATTGCGGGTGACAAACCGCCGATGTCTTGCTCAATTATTTTTAGTGAGGTGTCAATCACGCCGCTGCCAAGTAGAACAAAGGCTGGGAGTAAAATAATTATTAAGTTTCCTTTGAAACTGCCTTTGTGTTTGTCTTTTTTACTCACAAAATAGACACTTACTAAGCTCATAACAATACCAATGATTAACAATGCGTTGGTAGGTTCTTTTAAAAAAATAAAGGCGTACAAAAGTGGGAAAACAACACCCATTTTAGAAGCAATGACTGAGACACTAATACCAAATTTCTGAGCAGTGACCGCCATCCCGAAGAATACAGAAACGAACAACAATCCTAAACCAAGCGTATATAATCCCCAGTCAGTTTGATAATATTGCGGTGCTTCAGAAAGCAGAAAATCAGAAGTTAACAATCCCGTAACTACGCAAGTCCAGTAATTGACAGCAATGGCTTGTTGGTTGTCTACTTGGTATTTAGGGAAGTATCTAAAAACCAAATTGATGATGGACGAACAGAAAATGCTTAGAATTAAGAACATGTTTACCTATTCAGATAATGAGTGATTGTGTCGTTGTCCAAAGTAAAACTACGAAGTTTAGTATTGTTGAGTATCGGAGATCTAACGCCATTTTCCCATTTCGCATCACTGGTAATCACGATTGCCTCGTCCCAGAGACCTTGATCAATCAGCTGTTCGTGTATTCGTCTGCCACCTTCAACCAAAACTTGTAAAATGTTACGTTGATAGAGCGTCCTCATAACGGATGGCCAATATTGCGCGTCGTTTGGTATATCAATGTATTCGACACGGCTGTTGGGGCGAGATGGACCTATGATGATGGTTTCATTGCCATCTGTAAATACGGTGTGTGACTCAGGAATCCGTGCTTTGGAGTCGAGAACAACTCTTAAAGGATTCTTTCCGTCGACCAATCGAGTGGTTAAACTGGGGTTGTCTTGAACTGCTGTGTTGGTACCAATCAAAATAGCACCAGATTGTGCTCTTAATTCATGTACAAAGCGATTAGAAAGCGCATTACTAATTTGTTTGGAACTGGCGTCATCGGGAAATCTTCCCATAAAGCCGTCTGACGTTTCAGCCCATTTCAAAACAATGTAAGGTCTTTTCTTTTGGTGAAAAGTGAAAAACTGCTTGTTGAGTTCATGTCCTTCTTTTTCTAATACACCTGAAACTACCTCGATGCCAGACGCTACCATTTTTTCAATCCCTTTTCCAGCTACTTTTTCATGCGGATCTGTATTCGAAATCACTACTTTTTTAATCTTACGTGAGATGATTAAATCAGCGCATGGAGGCGTTTTGCCATAATGAGCGCAGGGTTCAAGGTTGACGTATACCGTCGATTCAGGTAATAAAGCATCTTCTGTAACCGAGTTGATGGCCATGACTTCTGCATGATGATCACCATAAGCCTTATGATACCCTTCACCAATGATTTGATGGTTGTGAACGATGACACAGCCCACCATTGGGTTAGGCGCAACACCAGCGTTACCCTTTAAGGCTAATTCAAAACAGCGTTTGATGTATATTAAGTCATTGCTTTCCGACAAACCATTGTAATTTCGACCACAAATGTATTCAAGTTTAGACGTCATTAAGCAGCAATTTGCAACCGAATTACCACCAAGATATTCCGATCGCGAGTGCCTTTCCTTGTTTTATCAAATCATTGAATACAGTACAGGTTTGCGAAAAGTAGACGTTGTCTTGAATCCCAGTAAAGAAGTAACTGAAGTACAAGCCAACGAAATAAACGACCTCTTGAACGCCTTAAAACAGGGCGCTCCAATTCAATATTTGGTTCAGGCTGCGCCTTTTATGAACCATGCGTTTTACGTGGATGATTCAGTTCTTATCCCACGACCAGAAACCGAAGAATTGGTTCAGTGGATATTAGACACTCATTCTGAAGATCAACTTAAACTGCTAGACATTGGGACAGGAAGCGGCGCTATACCCGTCAGTTTGTCGAGTGCCAGACCCAATTGGGTAGTTATGGCTTGCGACGTGTCAAATGAAGCATTGGTGACAGCAAGGAGAAACGCGAGAGAAATCCTGACCCAATCGGACGTTGCCTTTTACCGTGAAGACATATTGGACCCTAAAACTGAATACCATCAAAGCCTTGATATTATAGTGAGTAATCCGCCATACGTGCTGGAATCGGACAAAGAATTGATGGAAGACAATGTGTTACAATTCGAACCTGGCATGGCCTTGTTTGTACCAGATACGGATCCGATTTTGTTTTATAGGGCTATCTCGAAATACGCCTTAAACAATTTAAAAACAGGAGGATACCTATATTTCGAAATCCATGAGTTGTATGCCGAAATGGTACAAGAATGTATGGTAGCTGAGGGTTTTAAGGAGGTTGTAATAAAAGAAGACCTGCAAGACAAGCCACGTATGATTTGTGGCAAGCGTGCGTAAATTTTGCTTAAAAATCTTTAAGTTTGGTTTAATAAAATCTCAAAGCATGATGTTTTTAAGAGTAGTTCTTTCTTTCATAATTATTGGCATTTCGTTTTCGACATCTTCTGCCCAACAAAGTTGGGATGACTATGTGTATTATGATACATTTCAAATGGCAAATTCAAGCTTTTTTTCACCCTATACTGTGTTTTCAGATATAAGCGATAGTGGAGTGATTGTTGGGTACTTTAGAGATACCGATAATTCTTATACTGGCTTAGTTTATTATAAAAATGGAAAGACTATATCATACAAATACACTGGTTACACCCATACCGAGATATTAGGTGTAACAAGTTCGGGACAAATCCTTGGACGTGCATATAGTACTCCAGCTTCAGCAATCGTGTTTACCGCAGATCTTGTGAATTACAAGGTACATAGTGCTACGGAAGTAAATTGGAATGGCTCCACTAACAATTATAAGTGGCCATCTAAGATGAACGAGAATGGAATCGGCTCTGGTAGTGTTCAATCAAGCACCCAAAGATGGCTTCATTATGAGCAGATAGATGGAAGTACGACCATAGATAAAACGGTTCGATATAAAAAATCATCCACCACCTACAATACGTATGGACAAGGCATCAACGACAACTTGTTGGCTGTTGGGTATTATTTGGACGGAAGCAGGAGAGTGCCATTTGTTTATTCAGACGGCGACAATAGGTTTGACATTGCGGATCATGTGGTAGACCATGGTTTACAGGGAACCATTTTCAACGATATAAATGCATCAGACTTTATTGCGTTGGAATACAAGGATTCATTTGGGTTTTGGCACGGTACTGTTGGTAAATACTCGTCAACCTCAAGAAAGGTTGTATACGCCAATAACTTTCCACTTAAAGGAAGCCGGGGCTCATCGATTAAAGGAATAAACAACAATGGAGATATTGTCGGAACTTATACATTAGATAACAATGAGACCTACGCCTTTTTTGCAACGACAAGCGGTATGAAAATCAAGGATTTCGATATTAAAAAACATGCTACTAAGTGGGGGAACTTTCCAAATATATTTGAAACTGACACCATGCGTAATAACTATAGGGTTAGTGATCCGTATAAGAGCGATACAAATTCAATTTATAAAAAAGCAAAGAAGTATGTAGGATTAAAACCTGTTGAGGAAACAGCTTTACTCAACGGAACACAGTCACCCTCATGGACTTCTTATGTATTGGCAAAAGGGGAGAGCAACTGTTATATCAACGGTCGCTACCGATTGAATGAAATAGGCAACTGGTTGAATTTAACTACGGATTCGTTTAGTGGCTTTTGTAGCGGCATATCTTTTATTACTGGACAGCACTTTAGTGACACTGGGAAGGTCAACAATCGCTTTAATCTTATTCCAAAGGTCAATACGTTGTCGGATTACAACGCAACGAAGTTTACCATGGATGTTGAAGAAATGCTAGGAGCAGTACAATTGTATCAGTTCTCCGGCCATTTGTCAAACGTACAACAAGGGTGGAATAATCAAATTTGGAATTGGGAAAATGCCCAAGAGACAAGTAACTACAATAACATTAAATCCTATGTGAAAGAAATGGCGCAAGACTTCTATGATGAACAAACTGAAGATTCCTTGAACGTATTGGGCATATATTTATCTTTTGACCCAACCGGTAAACCCGGGGGACATGATGTTTTTCCGTTTGAAGTAACTAGGCCATTTAGCAAGATCGATAACATCGATACAATAACCATTATGGATCCTAATTTCCCGCAAGAAGAAATTCAATTGGTTGTTAAATACGACGTACCCAGAATTGATGCCTATGACTTGGCGGGTAATCATTTGTACTGGGTTGTAACTGCTTCGTTATCGGGGAGTTTAGGGGAAGTAGATATCTCTAAGAACGCACAATTATCTACGCATAGACCTGCTGTTGTTAAACAGAATCATCAAAAGGCGAACAAATTCCCAAGTACCATTTATACACGAGGGTTGTGTGATTATAAGATAGAGAATTTAGACAAGCCCAGTGAAGTAATAGAAGTCACAAACAATACCTTTAGTAACGGATTTTCATCTGTTTTTGTCCAACATATATTTAACAGTGACCACTTACCAGATGTATTAACCAGTACGGAAAACTTAAATATTAAGACAAGTTTAACTGGCTGCTCAGATGTTCATTCGTGGCGTTTCGCTCACTCTGATGGTAGTTTGTTGTACATGCGCACGGGCGTTAAACCCAGTGACGTAGATGTGATTTACAACAATGGTAAAACCATGAAAGTACTCAATACCAACAACAGTCTTGAAAACGTTCAAGTAACTTCCATGATGACTTCGGACGACGAAGAAGCGGTGGTGACTTTGACAGATTTTAGATTAGAAAATGGAAAAGAGTTGGATATTGAGGCAGTTGATATGTACCGGGTGGTTGTGAAAAACGATAAAACAGATAGTTCATCGTATACACTAAATGTTCGATACCTTGCGAAATCAGAAGATTTTGAGTGGGTGACGACAGGAATTAAAATCAATTCTGATGACACGCATACGATCCTATTACGGCCATCTGATGAAGACAAGGAAGTACGTATTTTGGTAGATACGACAGGAGATGGAAACACCGATGATACTTTAGTCATTCAAAATAATTCAGGAATTGAAGACGTCCTGATGGCAAGATATGATTTGCAATTGTTTCCGAACCCTGCGACAAAAACCTTGCAGCTTAATATGCAGAATTTGCAATCCACGTCAACCTCTTTTAAGTTAATCGATATTCAAGGTAAGGTGGTCTTTGTGCAGGACATTGCTCATGGATCAAACATCACTTCAAGCTTCGATGTTTCTCATTTAGCACGAGGCGTGTATACGGCAGAAATTACCACGTACAATAACAAATCGACTTTGCGAAAAAAGGTTGTGTTGAAATAGTTTGTAAATACTACTTCATACGCGGCGGTCTACCCAAACCCCAATACAGGGAGTTTTACAGTCACTACATTACCATCAAACCGAATAAAAGGAGCAGAGCTGACCAACGTATTTGGACAATTAATCCCAATTAAGGTTAAAAAGATGGGGGAGAGTAGGCTAGAAATAGATGCAAACCACTTGAAATCAGGAAATTACTTCCTCATTCTGCATACTGAACTGGGAATGATTCGAAAGAAGTTGACGATTCTGAATTAATCTAGCTGATTAATAATCGCCATTGGACCACCGCAATACACGCTGTGGCACGATTTGCATGCATCAATGGATTTGTAATAGTAATAAGACTGGGAATCACCACGTTCGATGCCTTTTAATGCTTCTAGATAGGGTTTAGTTAAGCTTTGAAAATCAGATTCTAGATGTTCGTCTCTGGTGCCATGCGCTGTGGCCATGTCCCAAATAACACTGGGAATGGAATCGATTGATTGTCCTTTGGCGATAGATTGTTTAGCGGCTTTCGAAAAATCGACCATTACCCGCATCGTTGCTGATAATTCAGATGCCTCGTACATCTCAGCTTTTTCTTCTTTTTGAGGTTGTTTACAGGCAGTATACACCACAACGGTCAATAAAAGTACAATCGATAGGTATTTTGACTTATTCAATGACAACACCATCAGCCATGAGAGAATAGCGTATTTCATAATCCGTGATGGCATCAATCTCTTCCTGAGATTTTTCAGCATCTTTAGCATATTCCTTTAATTGGTCAACTGATACGGAATCCACATAGAATGTACCTTTAACAGTGGCTTTATGGCCTTTACTGTTCATAGGTACGAAATATCCATAATCGCGAAATCGAACCAATACATCCATGCCTTCTATGTCCATTTTCATCCAACAACCTTTTGCCTGACAAACAGAGGCGATGTCGCCCGTTAAAATGGCGTCAAGAGAATCACGGTCGCCTAATAAGAAATTAAACGAAGCAGGATCATACTCATCAGCTACGTTCCATAACGTATCACCGTATCGACCAGCAATTACTTGTTCAACAGTTTCTTCACTGTCCGTTTCAGTGGTTTTTGGGTCTTTACAGCCCACAAACATGGTTGTGGTGATAAGTGCAAAAATAAGAACACGATTTGTCAGCTTTTTCATGGAGCAAATGTAGAAAAAAGATAAACAGAAAAGAGAAAAATATATGGGAATAACCTAGTCTATAGGCGCTAATTTCTCCACTTTAACCGGGGCTATTTTGTTTAAATAGGTAGGCTCTAAACTAGAGTTTAAGTTCCATTTGTTGATTGGTCGTGGATTTTTGCGCGTCTGAATACTAAACGTGAATAAACGTCTTTTTGCTATTTCCCCGTTGGATTTAGCAATATGGTACTGTTTGTTTATGTCGTTTAACATGCGTACAAAGATTGTGTAAATGCGTAAGATTTACATCCCGAAAGGTAGTGATTTTTATCGTTTTAATGCATCCAAAGGTAATTTCTCAAAATAGTCATCCATTTCAATGAAATCATTTACCTCTAAATGTCCTTCCAACCACTCATGTGCCATGGCTTTATCCAATACCAAAGGCATGCGTTTTTTGGTATTGTGAATGTGACTCATCAAACTGTTGGCAGGCCTTGTTAAAATAGACACAGTTTTGATTGTTGCACCGATTTCCGGATAATACCAATCAGCAAACAAGCAGGCCAAGTGAAATGGGTCGCCTTTAGGCATGATGATCATGTGCCTTTCTTTTTCAACTTCTTTCTTCCCTTTTTTATTAATGGAGGATACGTGCTGCCATTCATAAAAGCCGTCAACGAGCATAGTTGCGTGATTTTCTTGATACTTAAAACACATTGACCTGGACTCTTCTATCTTTTCGACCCTTGTATTCAGTGTGTTACGCAACTTAGGACTCCATTCTTTCTCCCATGAAGGCACCAACCACCATTTACCTAACCTCATTTGTTTAGGATGCTCATTGGTGACAATGGGAACCCAACTAAAGGTATATCCATTGATATGAGATTGTGGTTCAAACAAATCTTGATGATTGCCTTTTGGCTCGTTAAGACCCATTTTTTCAGCCAAAATATCAAGAGCCGTTGTTTGCTTAATATGGTAACACATGTAACAAATATAGTATGCAACCATTTGCGTTATTGGTGTAAATATGGCTTTGTGAATAGAAATATGAAGTATCCACAATCCATATAAGTCCAGTGTTTATGAACGTAACATTTGTAATTATACGTATAAGGTTTTCACAATTACCTTTTCTTGCCTGAATTGCTCGTGAGTAGCCTGATATTGCATCTGTATTTCAGGGAAACCTAATACACACAACTACTTTAAACTGCGACGATGAAATTTTCTCAATTAAACAACTTGCTACGAATTACGGGATGCATTTCCGTAATTCTTTTTTGTTTAAATACCTCATACGCCCAATCGAATCAAGACAGTCACGACATACGTATCGTCGTACCAGAAGCTTCGTCTATTGCCATAAGTGGTGAATCAGGCGGTGGAATTCAATTGGCGCCAACTGCCCCGATCGAAGCGGGTATGGCTTTGGATTTTGAATCAGCAAAAGACCAAAGCTTGTGGTTGAATTATTCAGCTGTTTCCCAGGAAGGAAAAGCCATTTATGTAAAGATTTCGGAAGGAGAGGTGCCAAGTGGAACAAACCTCCAGGTGAATGCAACGCAATTAAGTGCCGATGGAAACGGCAATCTTGGCCAAGCCAATGGCAGTGTTACTTTAAGCACCACCAACCAACAATTAATATCAGGTATTATAACATGTTATACGGGCGACGGTTCTGAAAAAGGTCGACAATTGGCGTATTCATTAGTAACCACATCCCAATATGGAAGCATACAAGCTACTTCAAATCAAGTGATTACAGTTTGTTATACCATTACGGATTAAAGATTTGAGGTCGTTATTCAGTAGTAAGCTTAACGACTAGACACAACTCATAATTTATAGTAAGTGAAAGCCTCGATGTAGATCGGGGCTTTTTATTTGCGTAAGATTGGCATTTGTTTAAGTTGTTGCTTGGCTTTAGAAAACAATGAAGACCAACGTGGTTTCTTACTGTTTACTTTAAAGTCTCCAAAGCTTTGTAAGCGATCAAAGTCGCTCCTTGAGTCATGAAAAGTGTACAATCCCTCGCGGTCTTTTATACCCGTTAGTTTAATGGTACCATTGTCAAGCCAAATCAAAACCCGTTCGGCCTCAATTTTGACAGATGGATAAATCTTAGATATAGATGCCTTTTTATCGCTCTCAGGTAGTTTTTTCCATTCGTAATAATCAAAGTACGTGTTTGAGAAAGTTAACCCATGTTGCACACCAACCGTTTCCATAAAAAAGTAGCCGTCTGCATATAAGTCGTACGACTTATATAAGGCCTCAATAAAACCAGCGGTTTTATCCCTAAGCGTAATCAGAACCTGGCGGATTCTATATTCTTCGAATTCTTTTGCGTTAATAAAATGGGTCAACTTAGACCGCACTGCTTGCTTTACGTCGGTTGTTTCTTCACTTAGTTCAGAAATCCACAACATATGAGATTGGCCGATGTACGTTTTAAAACTACTGTCATTAGCAACAAGCTTTTGAAATTCTGTCAAAGGAATTTCTTCCAAGAGGTTGTACGTCTTCAGCGAAAGTTGAACTTTTGGGGTCAAAAGCTAAGAGAGAGTTCATGCTAATTTAGGTTTAATTTTTGATACTGTTTTTTTCGTGCTTTTAGCGTTCTTGATTTAGTCATTCTTCGTTGCTTCAATTTCGACTCAGCTTTGCCGTGATAAACCTCTGCAGGAGTCAGGTTTTGCAAAGATTCATGGTAGCGTTTATTGTTGTAATAATAAACGAACTCATTAAGTTTTTGTTCCAGCTGTTCCGGGCTGAAGTAATTGTCCAATTTGACCACATTCTTCATGGATCTATGATAACGTTCAATCTTTCCTTGAGTCTGAGGGTGAAGAGGCCTACCTCGAACGTGTTTCATATTTTGGATCTGTAGATAATTGGCAAGTTCTAGTGATATGTAGCATGATCCATTGTCCGAAAGAAGTTTAGGTCTACTGTTCTCTGGAACGTCCGAAGCAAGTAAAGCTTCATTTAAGGTAGCTTTAACATCTTCTGCCTTCATAGAGGAACACAGCTTCCAGTTGACAATAAATCGGCTGTAATCGTCTAGAACTGTAGAGAGGTAATACCAACCCCAACCAAAGATCTTAAAGTAGGTGAAGTCTGTTTGCCACATCTGATTAACATGTGTTGTTTTGTCATGAAAACTGTCTGATGCACTCATGATTCTAAAGGAAGGTGTTGATATCAGACCATTAGCTTTTAAGATGCGGTACACACTTGATTCGCTAATGTAATAGCTATACGTATCGGTTATATACCAGGCTACTTCTCTAGGGGAAAGTTCGGATTGTTCTAGGGCTATTTCAACCACCTTGTCTCTGTCCGATTCATTAATTTGATTCCACGAACTCTTTCTTTTCGATGGTTTACGAGCTAATCCTTCATAACCATCTTCGGTAAAGGATTTGTACCAATTGTAAAAGGTGGTTTTGTTTATCTTTAACTCTCTGAGTGTACGGATTACACCTAAATCGGATTGCTCCACAAGATGAATTAATTCGTACTTTTCTTGTTGACTGTAATGCATATACTTCCTCCTTTCTATTCTTCGCCACTTAAGTTTTTTTTCAACTCTCTGTTGCGTAAAGAAAGTTCTGCTACCAGTTCTTTGAGTGATTGGTTCTCTGTCTTTATCTCATGAACCTCAGTTGTATTGGCTTCACGCATAGTGTCGCCAGATAAACGACGTTTACCGGCTTCCATAAAGTCTTTGGCCCATTTGTAATAATTGCCTTGACTAATACCTTCCTTCCTGCATAACTCTGCTATGGTGGTTTCACCACGTATGCCATCAATAATGATTCTAATCTTTTCTTCTGAACTGTAGACCTTTCTGGTCTTTCTTTTTAAGTCACTGATCAGTGAACTTGTGCTTTTCTTTTTTACCATCTCTGGGTGATTTAAAGGGTTATAAAGTTATTAAAACCCCTCTCTTAAATCTTTACCCTTAATAGTTCACTTTTTGCTGACGGTATACAATTAAAGATAATAAATTTAATTTTTAATACATTCTTAAGCCGATAAAGGAGTGTAAGACTTAATTTTTTGAAATATAGATATGCTAATCAAAAAAAAAAATTAAAGTTTAGTTTACGAAACCATAAAAAAGTTACACTATAAAAAAGGACACTATAAAAAAGGGGGGCAACAAATTAGTTAACAGAATTAAACTATATAAAGGAGAGTAAAATTAGAGTGCTGTTCAATAGTTGTTCAAGTTCTAAACTAAAAAAACCTCAACTATCTATAAATTAGATTGTTAAGGCTTTTATTTGTACCCGGAGCCGGGGTCGAACCGGCACGACCGCAATGGTCACAGGATTTTAAGTCCTGCGTGTCTACCAATTCCACCACCCGGGCTTGGCAACACTCACCCTTTGAAACAAAGGGTTTCTGTTAACTAAAAAAGGGACTAAGTCCCTTCTTTTTGAGCGAAAGACGAGATTCGAACTCGCGACCCCCCACCTTGGCAAGGTGATGCTCTACCAGCTGAGCTACTTTCGCTTGTTTTTATAAAGAACAACCTCGTTTTTTTGAGGTGTGCAAAGATATAAATTCTTGAAACTAAGAAGCAAAGTTTTTCATAATTTTTTTGGCGTAAAAATGTGTGCATGATGTCCATCTCTATTTGCTTTCAATATGCAAGCGACCTCTTGAATTTGGAAATTGTTTATATTACAAAACCATAACAAGAATGGGAGGTGATTCCTACCGTCGGTTTTACAACTTTAATGTCAAACGTAAAACCTTCATTTAGTGATTATTAATCCACATTTGTTGAGATTTAGACCTTTGATTTGTCAAATATATCCTTAATATTTGACTAGTTAGTTTTTAGTAATTGAGCTTATTAAATTCTGAAACTGTTATTTGAGGTTGTGTAATAAAGAGATTAGTACATTTAGAAACACGCGATTTGAGTAAAAACATTCAACTAGAAAATGAGCACGTTAAGGATCTTGAAATGGAGATTTCAAGCTATAAGGACCGTATTCAATTTTTAGAGTCCCAAATTGCAGATTTGAAAACGAATCCTGCGACCAAAGTCAATGGGAAGACATCGTCGTTGTTGGATTATTCGAAGTCACAACATTTGATAGAGTACGCTTTTTATCCTTCGGCCATCATCGATAAAAAGAACAACATTCTTAATGCCAACAAACAATTCGAAAGAAGCTTTGGCTATAGCCTGAAAGAATTGAGTCAACTTAACATTGATATTTTAATTCCAGAAATATCCATCAATGCACGTAAGAACTTTAACTTAAAATTTCAAAAGGATAATGACAATCGCTTGCTCGGTAAACAATCGGATCTTCTGGCCATTCATAAAAGCGGCAAAGAGATTCCTGTTGAAGTCGGGGTTTCTTACATCAAAAATGAAAAAGGCTACGAAATTCTCGCAACAGTCATCGATGTTTCAGAAAGAAAGTCTATTGAAAAGTCTTTGTTAAAAACAATTGAAAGACTTGACCTATCCTTAAGCGGTGGTGGCATTGGCGTTTGAGATTGGGATATTGTAAACAACCTGCTGTTGTGGGATGATTCCATGTACCACTTGTATGAATTAGATCAAACCGATTTTGTTGATGTTTATGATGCATGGGCCAATGCAATATATCCAGATGACAGAGATGCTGCAGAGGCTGCTGTGAAGGCTGCAATAGACGGTATAAAACCATTTGATGTTGAATTCAGGATCATTACCAAAACGGGCGCCATTAAATACATGCACGGAACCGCTAATGTGGTAAGAGACATGAAGGGAGACGCGTTGCGCATGGTTGGTGTTAACAAAGACATAACTGCAGAGAAAGAAGCATACAGGCGGTTGTTAATCAGTGAGCGTCAACTCAAAGCTTTCTTTGACATTGCCCCAATTGGTATCGCTAGAAACGACATGGATGGGAAATTCGTGGAAATCAATTCTGAATTTGAACGATTTATTGGATACACCAAAGAAGAATTAAATGAATTGTCGTATTGGCATTTAACACCTCAAGAATACCAAGAACAGGAAGACGTTCAATTAAAATCGCTACAAGACCATGGCAAGTATGGTCCTTATAAAAAGGAATACATTCACAAAGACGGCCATAGATTCCCGGTATTGCTTCATGGACAAATACTTCAGTCGCTTGATGGTAAAAACTATATCTGGTCCACAGTCCAGGATTTGTCCAGAATAGAACAAACCCAGAAAAAACTCATGTCGTCTTTGGAACAACTTACTAGCTCGAATGACGAACTGAAAAGGTTTGCTTATGTAGCATCGCATGATTTACAAGAACCTTTACGTGTTATAATGAGCTACTTACAGTTAATTGAGCTGTCAGCAAAAGAGGCACTTGACGACAAGTCTTTAGACTATATCCAAAGAGCTTTTAAGGCTTCCAAGCGGATGCGTGATTTGATCATTGACCTACTCTCTTTTAGCAGAGTAGAAAGCAAACGGATAAAATTTATGCCAGTTGCCCTTTCTAATATGATTGAAGTAGTTTTAGACGATTTAAGTTTAGCGATCAAACAAAAAAATGTGATTGTCAACTTACCGGACAATTTACCCACCGTGAGCGGGGATCCAGGTCAATTACAGCGCGTGTTCTTAAATTTAATTGGCAACGGAATTAAGTTTCAAAAACAAGATTCACAACCCGTTATCGACATTCATTATAAAGAAACAAAGAAGCATTACGAAATATCTATAACGGATAATGGCATTGGGATAGAAGACGAGTATAAAGACCGTGTATTCGAGATTTTTCAACGCCTACATACTCGTGAGGACTACTCAGGTACTGGAATTGGTCTGTCAATAGTTAAAAAGATTATCAAAAAACACAATGGGGATATCTGGTTCAATTCTGAACTAGGCCACGGCACTACGTTTACATTCACTCTTCCTAAAAACCAAGAAAATGGATAAGCCTGTACACATACTGTTGGTCGAAGACAATGAAGACGATATCATCATTTTGAAAGAAGTCTTAACCAAACACAACATTGGCCAAGATTTGTCTACGGTTCGCGACGGTGATGAGGCATTGGATTATATTTTTAAAAGAGGAATATATACAGGAGTTACTACACCAGATTTGGTCCTACTAGACTTAAATCTACCCAGAAAAAATGGGATGGAAGTACTTAAAGAAGTAAGAAACAATGTGGCCTACAAATATCTGCCAATCATTGTATTGTCTACCTCTAGCTCTCCTGATGACATCACCGAAAGTTACCAGAAACATGCTAATTGTTTTATCACCAAGCCGTCTGATATCACGTCATTGGACAACATGGTTCAAGAAATAAAGTCTTTTTGGCTTAAAACAGCCCAACTACCTAACCAATATGTTTGATCAACTGTGCATTCTCTATATCGAGGATAATGCAGATGATGCATATCTATTAAAAGAATTCGTTAAACACATTCCAAAACCCATTGATGTTCAAGTAGAAACTACCTTGAAAGATGGGTTGGCGAGATTAGCTAAGGAATCATTTGATTTGGTATTAATCGATTTAAGCTTACCTGATTCGAGAGGACTACCATCGATTGAGAAAATCGTTAAACTAAATAAAGATGTTCCTGTCGTGGCATTAACGGGTTTTATGGACAAAAAACTGGCGTTAAACGCAATCAAAATTGGCGCACAGGATTACCTAGTTAAAGGAGATTACAACGAACACGTTTTAGAGAAAACGTTTTCGTATGCCATTGAGCGTCATAAGATTATGAAAGACGTGCTGGTGAAACAAGAGCAATTAGAACTAGCCCAGAAAATAGCCAAATTGGGACGTTTTGAATATGATTTCGCCACAGATAAATTTAATTGTTCAAAGGAACTCATTCGGGTGTTTGACTTTTCAGAAGACACATGTTTGACTTCCAAACACTTTTGGGAATCGGTGCATCCAGCTGATCACGAAATGGTTCGCTTCAATTTTGTTAATCACTTAAAGAGCCAACAACCATTTTACATAGACCATCGAATAATAAGCTCTGAAAACATCATAAAACATATTCGCGTGTCGATCGAGTCCACATTTGATGACAATGGTCGGTGTGTTACAACAGTTGGTACAGCACAAGATGTTACCAGGGAATACGACCGAAATGAAATGTTGCGCCATAGTCAGGAACGATTAGATATGGCTGTTAGAGCTGGAAACATTGGTATTTTTGATTGGGACCTTGAAACAGGGAAAATCATTTGCGATGACACCGTGTATGGCTTTTACGAAGAGAAGGTTGGCAAACCACTGGACTATGCCGAGGTGTTTTTAAATAGGTTAAACCCTGAAAATAAGGAGCAAACGCTTAAAAACTTAGACAAAGCAATCAAAAGTAAAAAAGAACTACGACTGTTGTACGACATTATTCTACCGTCAGGAAAGACTAAGTTTATCCAAGTACTCGCGGAATTCCAGATCAAAGACGAGAAAGTAGTGCGGATGGTCGGTATGGCTAACGACGTGACCAAAACAGTGGAAGCAGATCGATTGCAGGCATCTTTCACCAAAAAGCTTGAAGAACAAGTTGAAGCAAGAACCGAACAATTGCAGAAAACACAAGAGCAATTGGAAAATGCACTCGAAACTGAAAAAGAACTGAGTATGTTGAAGTCTAGGTTTGTGGCGACCGCCTCTCACCAATTTCGGACACCTTTATCCGTTATTCAAAGCAATGTGGAATTAATTTCTATGTTGAATGGAAACGAATCTTCTAAAAATCCGGAACTGCTTCACAAGGCGGAAAGTCGGATTGAAAATGAAGTAAAACGGATGACGGATTTGATGGATGACGTGTTGATATTAGGCAAATTGTCGTCTAACCAAATACCCATCGATGTGAAAGAGAATGATCTGGTAACCAGAGTGAAAGAGGCTACTCTGAGCAGTGAGGCAATACAAGATGACGGTCGTTTTGTTGATTTACATATTTACGGCAACCCAAGACTGTTAAAGTTCGACAAGCGGACTATTGACCACGTAATTGAAAACTTATTGTCGAATGCTTTCAAATACTCTAGGAGCCAGAACCCACAGGTGAATCTTCACTTTAGAGATACGCATTGTGCAATGGAAGTGATTGATTTTGGCATAGGAATTCCGAGAGATGAGTTGGATAATTTATTCCAAACATTTTACAGATGCTCCAATGTTGGAGACATATCTGGTACTGGCTTGGGTTTAGCGATTGTAAAGGAATATGTGGAATTGAATGGGGGGACGATCAGTGTATGCAGTGAAATAGGGAAAAGAACTGCGTTTACGATGACACTTCCCTACTAGACGAACCTTCTATTGAGGCAATTAAGTCTTCTACAGAAAAAGGTTTTGTAATGTATGCAGCAGCACCTAGATCCAATCCTAGTTTGCGATTTTCAGACTCAGTTTTTGCTGTAAGAAAAATAAAACGAATGTATTTGGTAAGTGAGTTACTTTTAAACTTAGAAATGGTTTCAAAACCATTCATAAAAGGCATCATGATGTCGCACAAAACCACATCCGGAATGTGCTTTTTAGCTAACTCAAAACCTATTGTGCCATCCGAAGCTTCTAATGTGGAATATCCTTTAAGTTGCAAAATGTCCACGATGCTTTCTCGGACTTGTTTTTCGTCTTCGATTATTAATACGGACTTAGACGACTTCATATATTGACCTTATCAGCTTCGAATTAACAGTATATTATTGAAATACCTAACATCGAGGCAGATGAAATTACTAACTTTAGTGAGACTTATTACAAAATGTGACATAACTATAAAATGATAAAAACGAAAGTAGCTATTATTGAAGATGAAGCCAGTTTGCGCCAAACACTCTCAGACGTCCTGACCATCAAGGGATACGACGTTCAAACTGCCAATGACGGTGTTGATGGTTTTAGCCTAGTTAAGCGCTATATGCCCGATGTGGTTATCTCGGATGTAATGATGCCTAGAAAAGACGGTTTTGAGATGTTAAAAGACCTGAAATCTGATTCTGAAACGGAATTAGTGCCAGTGATATTCTTAACCGCGAAAGGCGGCTTTGAATCACGTTTGGAAGGTCTTGAATTTGGTGCAGACGACTATTTGACTAAACCGTTTCATACAGAAGAATTACTCCTTAAAATTAGAAATACCGTTACTGCCAGAAAGAAGTTGCTACAGGCAATGTATTCTACTCCAGATAAGCTGGCTGTAGAATCGATGGATGATCGGTTTTTAAAACAAGTTAAGCTGGCCATTGAAGGTGAAATAAGCAACCAAGCATACGGACTTCAAGGCTTGGCCAATGATTTGAACATTAGTACTTCATCGCTCCAGAAAAAATTAAAAAGAATATCGAATAAGTCTGTAAGTCAGTTTATTAGGGAATACAGACTCAAACGCAGTAGAGACCTAATAGATTTAGGGTACGGCAACCTGTCAGAAATATCTATGAAGGCAGGCTTTCGGAGTTTAAGTTATTTTTCCAAGTGTTACAAAGACTTTTACGGCGTTAGTCCGAAAGACACCTAATCCATTGCTATAACCACCTTGTGGTAAATGCTTTGTCCGTTTTTAAGACGAATCATTAATACCATTAGGCTTGACTCAATTGGTGAAACATCCAATTGCACTTGGTTTGTTCCAAGTAAGTCTTCACTTAACACAACTTTACCATCCATCGTTATTACTTCATAATGCACGATTTGGTGCTCACTGTGAATCGTAAGCATCCCAGCAGTAGGGTTGGGGTAAACGTTTATTCCAGACGCTTTACTTATTTCTTGAACACCAACTACAGTTCTTAGCAGTGAGTCTGCTTTTAAAATATTGGGTAATCCATACCCATATGCCGTATCAGGATTGGTATACCGATCTGCGCTTTGAATTACCGCTTCATAAATCTGTTGGTTGGTCATTGTTGGCCAAGCTTGTTTCAAACAGGCAACAAAACCAGCAATCAAAGGACCTGAGAATGAAGTTCCTCCACCAGTTCGCAGAGTTGCTTGATTATTTATGTAAGTCACACCTTTTCCCATAGCCACTACATCAGGTTTAACCCGACCGTCGGCAGATGGACCGTATGAAGAGAATGGAGCGTGTTTTTGATTAGAATCCACAGCACCAACGCATAGTACATGTTTACCGTCACAAGGCGCAGTGATATAATGCCAATCGTCATCACCTTCATTTCCAGCGCTATTGGTCACAAAAATCCCTTTTTCGAAAGCCAGTGTAGTAGCTCGTGTAATTAAGGTTGATTCTCCGTCCATGTCAGCATAGGTATAATCTCCTTCAAGAGAATCGAAGACAGAATACCCTAAAGAAGAATGAATGATATCGGCGCCATTTTCTTCGGCCCATTCCATGGCTTTTACCCAAGCAAATTCTTCTAAACGCTTTTCGCTCGCTACATCTTCTGTGCGGGCCAATAAAAAATTAGCACCTGGAGCAGAGCCCATCATGGAATCAGGCCAATTGGCACCTACAATAGACAATACATATTTTCCATGCCCATCATATTCCCAAAACAGACTAGTATCGTTAGTAATAAAGTCCCAATACCCTTTAATGCGACCTTGTTGCCAAAGTGAATCGAAGGCATACACCGTATCTGCTTTGTAGAAGCCGCCATCGAATAAGGCAATGGTCACGTCTTTGCCAGTATAGCCCAGGCGATGAAACGAGTCCAATCCTAGCATGTCTAATTGCCAATCGCTGTTACCGTAACTAAAGACCTCATTTGTTTGAGTAGTTTGGTTTTTGACAGTTTTGTAATGCCCCAGTTTTTCAATACGATTGACAAAACTCAAGGCTTTTAAATTTTGCGGATTTCCTTGAACACATACCGCATTTAACCAATTGGAAGTCCCAATTACCTCAATATCAAACGATTCGAGGATGGATACATATTCTGAACAAACTACTGGTTTTTCGGATATATCATCTGAACACGTGCCGTTCAAATACACCCATGAATGCTGTGCAAACGCAGAAGAACCAAACATTAAACACAAGACCAATAGTACTTTATTCATCTAACAGTTTTTTAATCTCATTTAGTTTTAATAGCGCTTCAATTGGTGTTAAGGTATTGGTATCCAACTGACTAAGTTGTTCCGTTATTTCTTTAAGTTTTGGGTCGTTTATAGAAAACAAATTCAATTGGTAATCGTTTTGAGGCAGGTTCTTTAAACGGTCTCGGTCGGTCAAGTGTGTTCGGTCTTTTTCAAGTTGAGCAAGAATTTGGTCTGCTCGTTTCAATACTGGCTTTGGTATACCAGCCATACGTGCAACATGAATTCCAAAACTATGTTCACTTCCTCCTTTTTCTATTTTACGTAGAAACAAAACTTTCTTACCTATCTCTTTTGTCGTAACGTGATAGTTCACAACAGACTCATTTTTTACTTCTAATTCGTTTAGCTCATGGTAATGTGTGGCGAATAACGTTTTAGGTTTGGTTGGATGATTGGCAATAAATTCAGCAATCGCCCAAGCCAAAGAAACGCCATCGTACGTACTCGTACCTCTACCAATCTCATCCAATAATATGAGGCTTCGTTCTGATAGATTATTCAAAATACTCGCCGTTTCGGTCATTTCCACCATAAACGTACTCTCGCCCTGACTGATATTATCTGAGGCACCTACACGCGTGTATATTTTGTCGACCAAGCCAATTTGAGCATGCTTAGCGGGCACAAAACAGCCGATCTGGGCGAGTACCACGGCTAAAGCAGTTTGACGCAGTAGGGCACTCTTACCCGACATGTTTGGTCCGGTTAAAATTATGAGCTGTTGCGTGTCTGCATTTAATACCAGATCATTGGGTATGTACGACTCTCCGTGTGGGAGTTGGTGTTCAATGACAGGATGCCGTGATTCAACCAGCGCTAACACTTTCGATTCATCAACCTCAGGCTTACAGTAGTTGTTCTCTGCTGATATCAGACCAAAAGACAACAAGCAGTCTATTTGCGCGATAATGCGGGCATTCACCTGTATATGAGGGACATAGTTTTGAATAGACTCTAAAAAGGTACGGTACATTTCCGTCTCAATGGCCAGTATTTTGTCCTCAGCCGTTAGGATTTTTTGTTCGTATTCTTTGAGTTCTTCCGTAATGTATCGTTCGGCGTTTACAAGTGTTTGTTTCCGTATCCATTCAGGCGGAACTTTGTCTTTGTGTGTGTTTTTGACTTCAATGTAGTAACCAAACACATTGTTAAAGGCGATTTTTAGTGAAGTAATTCCAGTACGCTCAATTTCCCGTTGTTGAAGCGATACCAAATAATCCTTTCCTGAAAATGCCAGCTTGCGCAAGTCGTCTAATTCGTCATTTACGCCATCTGCAAACACACCTCCTTTATTGATGAGTAGTGGCGGGTTTTCGGCAATCTCATTTTGTATTTGATCAATAAGTTCACTACAAGGAGCTACCTGATTTACCAAATTGGTCAATGCAACCTGTGAGGTGTCCTTACAAAGGTTTCGAGCGTCATTAACCGCTACGAGCGACTTCTTGAGCTGTACCAATTCGCGTGGATTAATGCGTTGTACGGCAACTTTTGAAATAAGTCGTTCTAAATCCCCAATTTGCTTTAATTGAGTAGTTAAGTCAGTGGCAACAGTTTGGTTGTTTACAAAGTATTCAACTATTTGAAGTCTTGTCTGAATGCTGGTTAAAGACTTTAATGGCAACACAAGCCATTTTTTTAGAAGTCGACCGCCCATAGGCGTGTTCGTCTGATCCAAAATTTGGAGCAGGCTTTTTCCATTGGCATGGTTTGGATACACAAGTTCTAAGTTGCGAACGGTAAAATTGTCCATCCACACATACGTATCTTCCTCCAGTCTGCTTATCGACGTGATGTGATCGACGTGATTGTGATGTGTTTGTTCTAGATAGTGTAAACACGCACCGCCAGCAGCAATGGCTAGTTGTTGGTCTTCGATGCCAAAGCCTTTCAGGTTGGCTGTTTGAAAGTGTTGGATGAGTCGATCATAGCCAAAATCATGGGTGAAGATCCAATCATCTAAGGTGTACGTGTGATGGTCGTTGCCGAATGTGGTTTCAAATCGTTTTCGGTTGGGTTTAGCATACAGCACTTCTGAAGGATTCAGACTTTGAAGCAGTTTTTGGACGAATTCATCACTGCCTTGCGCAACCATAAATTCCCCAGTTGAAATGTCCAAAAAGGACACGCCTAGTTCATTTTTGTCAAACATCACAGCCGCTAGGTAATTGCTTTGACGTGATTCTAGAACCTTGTCGTTGTACGTTACCCCAGGTGTTACCAATTCGGTGACACCACGTTTTACCAATTTTTTGCCTTTTTGAGGCTCCTCGAGTTGGTCACAAATCGCCACACGTTGACCAGCGCGAACCAATTTAGGCAGGTAGGTGTCCAATGAATGATGTGGAAAACCCGCCAATTTTACGTGAGAGGCTTTCCCATTAGCGCGTTTGGTCAGAACGATATCCAATATTTCTGACGCCTTAACCGCGTCTTCATTGAATGTTTCATAAAAATCGCCCACACGAAACAGCACCATGGCTCCAGGGTACTTGACCTTTATTTGCGTGTATTGACGCATTAACGGAGTTTCGCTGTCCTGTTTTACTTTTGCCACCTCAAATTGGAAATTAAATGCCTCGCAAATTAAAAAATATAGAGCTTAATAGGCTGACTGTGGATGAATTTAAAAATGCGTCCAAACTTCCTATTTGTGTCGTACTGGATAATGTTCGAAGTATGTTGAACGTCGGTTCGGTATTTAGGACATCCGATGCCTTTAGAATTGAGCAATTATTGTTGTGTGGCATTACGGCAACTCCACCTCATCGCGACATTACAAAATCAGCGATTGGGGCAGAACAAGCAGTGGATTGGAAGCACTTCTCGAGTACAGTTGAAGCGGTAAACGATTTAAAGTCAAAAGGTTATGTTATTTTAGCCATTGAACAAACCGAAAATTCAATCATGATTGACCAATACGACTTTAGCCGAAATAACAAATGCGCCTTGGTTCTTGGCAATGAAGTTGAAGGTGTATCTGACGAGGTGATTGCCTTGTGCGACGATGTCATTGAAATTCCTCAGCTAGGAACAAAACATTCGTTGAATATATCCGTTTGTGCAGGTGTGGTCATCTGGGAAGCGGCAAAACCATATATGCATGCATAAACAAATTGTACTTGTCTTAAGTTTATTTATTGCGACACTAGTTAGTGCGCAAGTTGACGTGGTTAAAACGGCTAATCAAGCTGTGGATGGACATCAACTACGAATTGATAAGTATGATGGTAGGGCTAACGACACGGTCAAACTGTTGTCGCCACTGCAAACACAAGAGGCCACTCACTTGTATCTGCAGACCGTAGATGACATTCAGAAAAACATCAATAACAATAGTAATTATACGCCTTTAGACAAGAAAAGAAGGTTGAACGACTTGGTGCATATGCTTGAAAAGGTGGACCAATCCAATTTTCATTTGTATACCTCGTTTCAATCTTATTTCAACCTAATACTACGGATTCAAGAGGTTATAGAAACCAATAGGATCAAGGCCATCTTGAAAAGTGATTTATTGACTGGTTTGAATGTGATTCCGTTTTTTGATGACAAGCCATATGCCAACGAAATATTGCAAATGGCTGCCGAGCAATATCCTAGCGTACTGCTAAAGCACTACGGGGACTTTGCTTTTCAATCCTACTCGGCTGATGTGTTAGAAGCTTTATGTAAAACGGCTCCAGCGCACGTAAGTTTCTATATGGGAACGGCGAATCCAGTGTTTAACGACATGATGAACGTTCAAGGCAAGCCCACTATTGATCGTATGATGGAGATCTTCCGTCAAGTTGGTAGTAATTCCAAGGCCTATATTTTCTTACATGATATAAGTGCGTATCAACTCACAACCAAAGAAGCACATCAACTGGGTAAAAACAGAGAAGCGACTTTTCGTCATTTGTTACAATTACGTACTCAACCCGACATTCTTGGTGGGTATTCAGTCGATGATGAATTGACATACTTAGCCACTAGAAAAGTGAGAGAGATTAATGAGTTACACGAAGAAAGTGACAACATCAGATTTCAACTGTGTGACAGCGGAAATATGTCGGCGCAGGAATTATATACGTTGATGGTGTATGGAGAAGATGAAGTATACACCTCTACGTTTTTAGGGTTGTTTAAACGGCTAATGACTCGCATGACAGAAGAATCGTCATATGAGTTTTTACACAATTTAGGACGTAACAAGTACCGCACTTTTGTAAAAATGTGCGCTGCATACAATGAATTACCAACGTTTTTAAACCGTATGAGTGTATGGGAAAAAAGGTCTCTTTTTAATGCCTTCATCGCTGGATTAGAAACTAAAGCAAATCCATTAAAACAAGCCGTTGCGGTTGCCGATACCTATGGAAGTATAACAGACGAGGATACTAAGGCCTTGTTTGAAAATGCGCTTAAAAAGGAATATCAACAAGTAAAATGGAAGAACGCAGAAGCCGAGAAGTTATATGGCTTATTGCTAGAATTACTACAGATTAATCAAAAATCAGTTGCATTAAACGAAGACTTGACTGGATTGTCGACTGTGGCAAATACCAGTATGATTAAAAACGGGGAGCACGTACAGCAGCATTTCTTTTTTGACGATGAAGATGGATGGGCTAGTTATGCTACGTTTATCGCACGGTTTCAAAGACCTGGTTGGACCATCATTGACAAGGGACATTACGTCATCATTGAATCGACCGCTGGAAAAAAGGTGAAGATATATGCCAACAAGGCAAAAGACGAATACGACGGTCAGGACGAGCTACAAGAAGTATTTAAGACGTCAAAGCGGTTTCCTGATGTTGTGGTACATCGAGGACACAGTTACTACGCGCATATTACGATTCAAACCATTACACCGAATTCAGATTTGGTAATTCTTGGTTCTTGTGGTGGATATAACAACATTAGTAAGGTGTTGGATTATGCCCCTAATGCTCAGATTATCAGTAGTAAACAAGTGGGAACGATGTATGTCAATAACGAATTGATCTTTAGTATTTGTGAAACGATTCGAAAAGGCGATGATTTAAATTGGGAGTTGTTGTGGCCCCAAATTGAATCGCGTATTCGAAGCAATTCTAAGGCGCAGGAACGTTTCCAAGACTACCTACCACCTCATAAAAACCTCGGTGCCATTCTGATTCGGAATTATCGGCGGACTTTGTAAGCTACAAATTGGTTTACCCTACTGCACAAACGCCTCCAACACCTTCTCCATAGCCATTCCGCGTGAGCCTTTAATCAAAAACCACGTGTTTTTAAAATGTTGACTTTCAAGATGTTTTACTAGGTCTTCGGTTGTTTTAAACGATACAACATCATTTGAAGCCACTTCGCTAAATTGTTCTCCCGCTACGATGATTGGGCATCCGATGGTTTGGGCAAAATCGAGAACAGCTTTGTGCTCCTCAATCGCGTTGGGTCCAATTTCGAACATATCACCTAACAAGACTACTTTGTTGTTTTTATTAAGAGATTTGAATGTATCTAACGTTGCCATCATGCTGCTTGGGTTGGCGTTATACGCATCCAACATAAAATGATTGGTGCCAATGTCCCGAATTTCAGATCGGTTGTTGGTTGGACGATAGGCAAGAATGCCTTGTTGTAAATCGTAATTATTTAAGTCGAAGTATGTAGCGACGGCAATGGTTGCCGTTATGTTTTGCGCATTGTGATTGCCGCTCAATCGTGCATGAACACAGGATCCTTTATACAACATCTCAATCTCTGGGGCAACCTCAATGGTTTCCACATACACATCAGCAGTTTTGTCGATGGTAGAATAGGTATGCTTATGGGTGAGTCTGTGCGACATTCTTTGTAAATAAGGATCGTCTAGGTTTACAAAGGCAAATCCATCGTGTTTAAAAAGGTAATTGTATAGTTCGCTCTCCTCTCGTGCTACGCCCTCGATGTCGCCAAATCCCTCAAGGTGTTCTTTGCCAATGTTGGTAATGATTCCGTAGTTAGGTTCAAGCAATTCACACAGGAAGGCGATTTCACCAAAATTATTGGTGCCAATTTCTATCAGGGCCACTTCTGTGTCTACTTTCATGTTTAACAAGGTGATAGGTACACCGATGTGGTTGTTAAAATTACCTTTCGTAGCGTGCACTTTTAGTTTTTGCGATAACGTGTTGACTAAAAGCTCCTTTGTCGTTGTTTTACCATTACTTCCTGCAATTGCAATGATTGGAATGTTAAACTGTTGTCTGTGATGAGTGGCCAATGATTGCATAAAGGCCAAAACATCAGGAACCTCAATGAATTGGGAGGATTTAGTTTTTAGGTCTTCGTCTACAACAGCGAATGCAGCACCATCTTTGACTGCTTGTTCTGCGTATTCGTTGCCATTAAAATTGTCTCCTTTTAGCGCAAAAAAGATGTCACCAGGTCGCAAGTCTCTAGTATCTGTACTGAACCGCTGATGTTGCGCCAAAAAGGTTGGGTAAAACTCGGAAGCCGTCATGTTGTTATTGTTATTACAAAAGAAGTGAAATTAATAAGATTTGATAACCTACAGACACTCAAGATTTTTTTCAGTTGTATATTGTGCAACATTATTTTATGTCCAAGCGTCTAACCCAAAATACCAATTTTATGCGTAGTGTTCTAACCATTGTTTTTGCCATTGTTTGCCTTCAGTTTGCGAGTGCTCAGTCAATTTCATTTGAAGTGATGAGCAATATTGAAGTGAAGGATATGTCAGGGAATACGCTGACTCTGGGTAATCTAGGTGGTTTAAACCAGCCACAGTTTTACAACCTGGATATCAACAATGATGGCATTCAAGATTTGTTTGTATTTGATCGTAACGGGGGGAAAGTTTCGTCGCTGATAAATGATGGGAAAGGGAATTTTACGTATCACCCGGATTTCGATCACATTTATCCTTCAAGATTTACAACTTGGGTGGTTTTTAAAGATTACAATGCAGACGGATTAGCGGATTTGTGGTTTTTTGATGAAGACACAGATGCTATTTCTTTGTATAAAAACACAACCAAGTCGGGCGACAAACACGCCATGTTTACTGTGCGTGACGCCGATTTAAGAGCATACAACTTTGGGGATGCACCTTTGGATACAAATGATTTGTACTGTGATAGAACGAATATTCCAGCTATTGAAGATATTGATGGTGATGGAGATATCGACTTCATGACACTGCAAACATTGGGTTACGGCATTTCTCTTTTCTTAAACAATTCTGCCGAAGCTGGAAAGCCATTAGATTCAATAGATTTTGAAATCGCAGACCAATGTTGGGGAGATTTCCAAGAATTTGATGGTTCAAACGAAATATTATTTGAACGCGACCCATTTTGTTTTCATAAAGTATACCGACACAAGAAAAAACACGCGGGTGGATCTTCTTTGTTGCTGCTAGATAGCGATGGCGACAGTGATATGGACTTAGTATTAGGGAATGCTGGTCTTAATAATCTGAATTTAGTCATTAACGGAAAAGCCGAGTATGACGTGCGTATCGACTCCATGATTTCTAATGACTCGTTGTTTCCTAGTAATTCCTATCGGGCAGTCACAGACATCTTCCCAGCAGGCTATTTCCAAGATGTGAACGGTGATGGTATCAAAGATTTGATTGTGGCTGTGAACGCCTTTTCGAAGGCTAGTTACAATTTCCGTGAGGCTAATAGGATTCTGTATTATGAAAACACAGGGAAAAACGACCATCCAATCTTTAATTTTAAGGATTCTATGTTCATTGACCGGCATATGGTTGACCACGGAGGTCACACCGCACCAATGTTAGCGGATATGGATGGAGATGGTGATTATGACCTAATACTCGCAACCAATGGTGATTATGGCATTACCAAGGAATTAGCCGACTACCTTGTGTATTACGAAAACGTTGGAACTAAAACGGTACCTGTTTTTCAATTGAAAAACGAAGATTATTTGGGATTGAAAAAGGATTCAATCCGACGTATGTCGCCTTGCTTAGGCGACTTGAATAGAGACGGCAATCCGGAATTGTTAATGGGTCGTTTGGATGGAACATTAAGTCTATACAACATCGTAGGAAAGGGCAGTTCAGCAACCGCAAACAAAGTATCAGATAATACGTATGGTATTCAGTTAGACCAAGCAACGATGCCTAACTTGTCAGACGTAGATGGTGATGGATATGTCGACTTATTGGTAGGTTCGTACACTGGAAACACCGTGTATTATCGCAATACATCAACTACAGGAGTTCCGGTGTTTGCTAAACAGCAAGACACTATGGGTGGCGTATTACCTGGTTATTGGAGACTAGAGACTTGGTACAACCCAAAGACAAATGATTTTTACGATACGACGGTTTTTAAGAACATCAATTATGCCGCTCCAGTTGTTCAAGACTTAGACGGTAATGGTGATCCCGAATTTATCATTGGAGATGAAAGAGGTAAAGTGACCATTTATAGAGATATACGAAGAGGAAAAATTACCGATTTTGAACACACAGTCGTTGATCCATTTTATCTTTCGCAAACAAACGCCTGTTATGACTATAACTTTGGTGCTTTCGCTAAGCCTGCATTTGCCGATTTAAACGACGATGGTAAAGTAGACATGGTGGTTGGCACAGAAAGAGGTGGTTTCCAAATTGCGCTTGCATCAGGCAGTTGTAATGTCGGTGTCGGTTCGTCGCCAAGCAAGTACGTTAAATCCCTACAGCTGTATCCAAATCCAACGACGGGATATATTCATTTTAACGGACTAACGCAAGAAGAAGGACAGTTAATCATAGTTGACCTTCAGGGACAATTAGTTTATAGTCAGTTGGTTAGTACACAATCAGGGGTTGATGTTTCAGCTTTGGTTGACGGAATCTACGTAGTTCGTTTAGAAACAAAAGGAGCAACTCACGTTGCGAAATTGATTAAACTCAATAACTAGTTTTTTATAACCCAAATTTTGACAACTTTGCGTGAAAATCAGCAGGATTGTCAAGTACTACACATGTACAGGTTGCCATAATAGGAGCAGGGCCAGCAGGCACTACTCTATCAATGGGATTGACAAAAAACAAGATTACACACGCCCTTATTGATAAAGACACATTTCCGCGGGATAAAATATGCGGAGATGCCTTGAGCGGAAAAGTGGTGTATGCACTCAATCGAGTAAAACCAGACGTTGTCGAACAAATTGCAGCTGGAACGGAAGCATTCCTGCCAAGTTGGGGCATCTCCTTTATTGCGCCTAACGGCAAACGACTAGACATTCCATTTACCACAGATAAAACAAAAGTCCAGCAAGCACCAGGATTTATCGCGACACGAGAGGATTTTGACAGTTTGATGGTGGATAATACACCGAGTGAGTACTGTAGATTGCTTTTGGGTCATGCAGTTAAATCTACTCAAATCACTCCAAACAAAGTATTTATTGAAATGTCGGATGGCCAACACCTAACGGCTGATGTTGTGGTCGACTGTTCTGGCGTACGATCAGATCTAGCAAAAGACCATGGTATAGAAATGGACTTGAACCATTACTGCGCCGGTTTGAGGCAGTACTATGAAGGAGTGGAGGGTTTAAGTGAGGAAGGTTACATCGAGTTACATTTTATAAATGACGTGCTTCCAGGTTATTTCTGGATTTTTCCGATGACAAATGGCCGTGTAAATTTTGGCGTAGGCATGTTGAGTGCAAGTGTGTCAAAACACAAAGTGAATTTAAAAGACATGTTACACCGCATTGTCACAACCCATCCAGTAATCAGTAAGCGGTTTGCGAATGCAAAAGCCTTGGAGTCTGTAAAAGGGTGGGGGTTACCACTGGGTTCAAAGAAAAGGCAGCTTCATTTTGATAGGTTGTTGTTTTGTGGTGACGCAGCCTCGTTGATTGATCCTTTTACAGGTGAAGGCATTGGAAATGCCATGATTAGTGCCAAATACGCAGCCGATGTTTTGACCGACGCTTTAGCTGCAAACGACTTTTCAGAGAAGTCATTACAAACCTATACAGACCAAGTCTACCATCATTTATGGCCTGAATTAAGCATGAGTCACCAATTACAGAAAATGGTAAAATACCTGTGGTTATTCAACTTTGTGGCGAACAAAGGCTTGAAAAGTAAAGAGTTTAAAATTCTACTAACTTCGATGTTTGAAAACGTTGATTTAAGAAAAAAGTTTAAAGACCCTAGATTTTATTTCCGACTATTATTTAATAGATAAAAGACATGACAGAGCTCGTTCCATTTTACATCAGTCTAAGTTTTATTGCCATTACGCTTTTCACCATTATCGCTTTTTATCGGGCTACTAATAGGAATAAAGGCGTATTGTTAATTGTGTTGGTGTTGGCATTAATTCAAGCTGTCTTGAGTCAAAGAGGGTTCTACTTGGTAACTAATGCCATTTCTCCTAGATTGGTGTTTATCCTCTTACCAAGTGTTGTTTTAATCCTTTTGGCGTTTTTCACAAAGGCAGGGAAGAAGGCAATTAATAGCTTCAATATGGAACAGTATGCGTATTTGCATACAGTTCGAGTAGGCGTAGAAATCGTTTTGTATTACCTGTTTATTTATTCGTTAATTCCTGAATCAATGACGTTTAGTGGTAGAAACTTCGATATACTGGCAGGTCTAACGGCTCCATTTGTAGCATACTATGGGTATAATAAAGGAAAGTTGAGTGATACCTTTCTATTGGTTTGGAACTGGGTTTGTCTCATCCTTGTGTCTCAAGTAGTCATAACTGGGATTTTATCGGCACCAACCCCGTTTCAGCAGTTGTCTTTGAATGAGCCCAATACAGGGATATTATACTTCCCGTTTGTTTGGTTGCCTGGTATAGTTGTTCCGCTTGTTATGTTAGGTCATATGGTGGCTATCAAGAAATTAAATCAAAAGAAGAAAAGTAAGTTATAATATAATTTACTAAATTTGTTTAACAATAAGCAATATTAGTTGAACAATATAGCAACACGATTTACGATTAAAGACCTTGAAAATCTTTCAGGGATTAAAGCCCATACAATTCGAATATGGGAAAAAAGGTACGGTATATTAACCCCAGAAAGATCAGATTCAAATATCAGATACTATAACTCTGCCAATTTAAAAAAGCTATTAAATGTTACCCTGTTGTATAACGCGGGACATAAGATTTCGAAAATTGCAGAACTCACGGAGGAAGCATTAAGCCAAACAGTTGTTGATCATATTTCTAAAGGTGGAGATGATTCCGGTTACATGGATGCTCTGATACTCGCTATGATTAATTTTGATCAAGCGCAATTTGAACAAACCTTTAATCGACTTATAGCAGAATTTTCATTTAGGCATGTGTTTCTAGATGTCTTTGTGCCTTTGCTGTTTCGCATAGGCATTCACTGGCAATCGGATAATATAACTCCTGCCCATGAGCATTTTATATCTAACCTGATCAAACAAAAGCTGCAAATAAGTATTGAAAGGGTGCAACAAACGGTACCCAAAACGAATGGGGTAGTGTATGTTTTGTTTTTGCCAGACAATGAAATTCATGAATTGGGATTGTTGTATTTGCAATATGAATTGCTGCTGCGCGGCAAGCACGTTATTTACTTAGGTCAAAGTGTTCCGATGGATAATTTATTAGCGTTGCAATCTGTTTTCAAGAAGATTACGTTTATCAGTTACTTTACAATTAAGCCTGCGGCTGACGAAGTAGACATGTATTTGGAACAATTTAGTCGTATATTGCTGAACAATCGGAAAGACAGTTTATTGATCACGGGTCGCATTGTTCACAACAAATTAGAAATGCCGCCAAATGTCAAAATGTTTAACGATTTGAACGAAATGGTAAACAAAATTTGAATATTTCTTGTAGTTTTGTTTAAAGTTTCGTTTTTTTGCTTAAACAAAATGAAAAAGGTATTTATAATAGGTTCTGGTTTTTCATCTCTCTCTGCAGCATGTTATTTGGCTCAATCTGGTTGTTGCGTTGAGGTATTTGAGAAGAACGACTCCTTAGGGGGGCGAGCCCGTGTCTTTAGCGATGCTGGTTTTACCTTCGATATGGGACCTAGTTGGTATTGGATGCCTGATGTTTTCGATAAGTTTTTCAATGATTTCGGGAAAAAGACGTCTGACTATTACGAGTTAATCCGTTTAGACCCTGCCTATAAAGTCTTTTTTAAGGACCAAGAAACGGTTGAAATTCCCGGGTCAATCCAAGACATATACGATTTGTTTGAGTCAATCGAGGTTGGATCTGCAGCCAAGCTGAAAAGATTTATTACAAGCGCGGAGTTTAACTACAAAGCGTCAATGGATGAGTTGGTCTATCGACCTGGTAACTCAATTATGGAATTGGTAACACCACAGACAGTTTCAAGGATAAACCAGTTTTTTGCTAGCATTCGATCCACCATCCGAAAGGAGTTTACCAACCCAAAGTTGGTGAAAATATTAGAATTTCCTGTATTGTTTTTGGGCGCTAAACCTGAAGCGACTCCTGCGTTTTACAACTTCATGAACTACGCAGATTTGGTACTAGGAACTTGGTACCCAAAAGGAGGGATGTATAAAATTGTTGAAGCGATGGTCGACTTGGGAAAAAGCCTTGGTGTAACATATCATACCAACAGCACTATTGACGAAATCTTGGTAGAAGGGGAAAAGGCCGTTGGACTTTCAATTAATAATAAGAAATGTTATGCCGATACAATATTAAGCGGAGCAGATTATCATCATACTGAAACCCTACTACCACAAAAGTGTAGAACGTATTCTGAAACCTATTGGGAAAAACGGACGTTTGCTCCATCGGCTTTGATTTTTTACGTTGGGTTCGACAAAAAAGTTGAAAATGTAAGACATCATTGTCTGTTCTTCGATGAAGATTTTGATCAACACGCTGTACAGATTTATGATAATCCGGAATGGCCTGATAAGCCACTTTTTTATACTTGTTTTCCAAGCGTAACTGACGAATCAGTAGCACCTAAAGGAAAGGAGAATGCCTTCTTTCTCATTCCACTAGCTCCTGGTATTGAGGATAGTCAGGACAAACGAGATCAGTATTTCAACAAAGTTATGTTGCGATTGGAGCAACAAACAAATCAATCGCTAAAAGAACATGTAGTGTACAAAAAGTCATTTTGTCTGAATGATTTTAAAGCAGACTACAATTCATATAAAGGTAATGCTTATGGTATGGCAAACACCTTGCGACAAACGGCATTTTTAAGACCAAAAATTAAGAGCAAAAAAGTAGAACAGCTTTATTTTACTGGACAATTAACCGTTCCAGGACCTGGAGTACCACCTGCATTGATATCAGGTAAAATATCGTCTGAACAGATTTTAAAACACACACTGAATGAACTTACACATGAAACAATTTGATACACTTACGTTCACTTGTAGCCAATCGGTAACACAAGCGTACAGTACTTCGTTTTATTCTTCCGTTAGCATGCTGGATCCTAGCATTCAAACAGATATCCATAATATTTATGGCTTTGTGCGCTTCGCGGATGAAATTGTAGACTCATTCCTAGAACATGACCAAGAAGCCCTGTTCGACAAATTTGAGGCAGATTTATATGATGCCATTGTACAACGCATTAGTTTGAACCCAATCTTACATGCCTTTCAGATTACCTTTCATCAATATGGAATTGACCTTGAGTTGGTGAAGGCATTTATGAATAGCATGCGAATGGATCTTACAAAGTCGGTATATCAGACAAAAGAAGAATACGATACGTATATCTATGGGTCAGCCGATGTAGTTGGATTAATGTGTTTGAAAGTGTTCGTAAACGGTGATGAATCGTTGTACACGAAACTTAAACCGACAGCAATGAAGCTTGGGTCTGCATTTCAAAAAGTTAATTTTTTACGTGACTTGAAAAGTGATACCGAACTTTTGAACCGCAGTTACTTCCCTAATGTGGACTTTAACAATTTAAGTGCAGAAGTAAAACAATCAATCATTGACGAAATAGAACAAGATTTCGCAGAGGCTTATATAGGCATCGTGCAATTGCCCAGAACTGCTCGGTTTGGCGTGTATACAGCCTATAAATATTACCGGCAGTTGCTTAAAAAATTGAAAAGAACACCGTCGACCAGGATTATGGAATCACGTATTAGGGTTAAAGACCATGTGAAGTGGGCATTACTGGTAAAATCCTATATGAACGTAAGACTGAACTTAATATGAAATCAAAGATTTTTCTATTTATAGCGATAATTACCGGATTCGTGCTGGTTTCGTTTACACGCGAAGCCAGCCATATTCGGGATGATTTTCATAAGGCAGTTACGTCAGAGTGCAAGCTACAGACCATCATTGTTTCTAAAACATACCCAAACAATGCAATGACGAAGGCGTACAAAGGATTGGCGTCCTGTACATCAGCAGACTTTGCGACATGGCCAACAACAAAGTGGAAATACTTTACAGAAGGCAAGACGCTAATTGAATCGGCCATTAAGAGCGAGACAAGTAATCCTGAAATCCGATATGTGCGGTTAATGGTACAATTGAATGCACCCGCTCTAGTAGGTTATAGCGATGAGATTTCAAATGATTTGGCAATATTTGTAAAGGAACTGCCTCATTATTCGATTGACACATCATGGAAATCAACTTTTATTGACAACTTGAAAAATTCAAATGAATTATCGACGAGTCAAAGTAATACACTGAAAACTTTAAAAGAAGGCATCATAAAATGACGATTTTACTCTTTTTTGCCACCTTCTTTTTTATGGAATTTGTGGCCTGGTTTACGCACAAATTTGTGATGCATGGACTTTTATGGAATCTCCATGAAGACCACCACACCCATACCAATAAGACATTTTTTGAGAAGAACGATGCGTTCTTTCTCATTTTCGCTATTCCCAGCTTCCTATTGATTTTGTTCGGGAGTTTAAACGCTTCTGCCATATTACTTGCCGTTGGATTTGGGATCATGGCGTACGGTTTTTGTTACTTTCTGGTTCATGATGTATTCATACATCAGCGGTTTAAATGGCTCCGAAATAGCGACAATATCTATTTTAGGGCCATTAGACGCGCTCATAAAAGACATCATAAACACTTAACAAAAGAACATGGTGAGTGCTTTGGTATGTTATTAGTACCCTTCCAGTATTTCAAAACCGAGTTGAAAAAACATAAAGTCAAATCTCAGGCGTCAACCTGATTAAATTCATATGACGCCCTAATTTCTCTTTCTAATTTCGAATGAAATATGTGAAGTTATGAAAAAGAATATGGGAAAAACGGACAAAATGGTCCGACTAATTGTCGCAGCTGTCTTACTCGTTTTGTTTTTAACCAACGTTATTAGTGGAACTCTCGGAATTGTGGCCTTAATACTGGCGGCTGTGTTTGTAGCAACTAGTTTTATCAATTTTTGTCCACTGTATTTGCCTTTCGGTATATCAACACGGTCTAAATCAGAGCAGTAGAAATTCTTTATTACATTTGATTCATGTGCCCAATCAAATGAATCGAATTCAAATAATCACTGCGCTAGCATTTCTATTTTTTACCACAAATACATGTTTGTCTCAAAACAGTTCGTGGTGGATTATATTTTTCTCCTGAATTAAACCTACCCCTTCAACAACCGAACAATGCGTTCGTAGCGGAAGTTAGTCCTCAGATAGGTTTTACAACAGGTGGTTTGGTAGAATTTGACATTAAAGAAAACTGGAAAATTAGAATGGGAATTGGCTTTACCAAGTCAAGGTATTACACAACACACGTAGGCATTTTTGCGAGTGATATTGATCCCACATTGGGTTTCAGAACCCGTACAAATTATGTTTTTAATTCAATTGACGTACCGGCGTTGGTTGTATATCGCAAACCTGAGTCTATGATTGGTGTATTCACAGGAATTGACCTGACGGCCTTCAGTAGCCAAGAAGTGGAATACGAGTATACGTCAGGGAGTAGATTTGAAAACATGTCATTTGTGTCTGTAAATCCATCTGTTAACCTTGGTTTACAGTATCGCTTTTATGTTGGAAGTAGACCATTGGCTGTGATGATAGAGCCATATACGCGGTATTATTTACGATCTACAGGGCTGTCGCTCACAAACCTACTATCAACTGGATTACGCGTTGTTTTCGATAGGCCATTTTAAGCTCGTTTAACTTGTTTAACCGTGTATTAAAAGCCTACCTTCGCGGCCTTTTAAAATGCCGCAATGAGGAAACTATTCCACAATTTTACATCAAACCCTAAAAACGATATTTTATCAGGCTTAACAGTCGCTTTAGCTTTAGTACCAGAAGCAGTTGCCTTCGCATTTGTGGCGGGTATTGATCCTTTAGTGGGTCTTTATGGCGCCTTTATGATGGGATTAGTGACAGCGCTATTTGGTGGTAGACCTGGGATGATTTCTGGCGCAACTGGGGCCATGGCGGTAGTGATGGTTCATTTGATCCAGAAAGGAAACGAAGTTGGAGACGCATTGGCAGAACCAGTCACCAATTTAGGTTTGCAGTGGTTGTTCATCACACTTCTATTTGTTGGTATCATTCAAATTATGGCTGGGTTTTTAAAGCTTGGGAAATTTGTCAGGTTAATACCTCACCCTGTAATGATGGGTTTTGTCAATGGTTTAGCCATTGTTATTTTCATTTCTCAGTTGGGAATGTTTAAACGCACCATCGGTGGAGAAACACAATGGTTACAAGGCAGTCCCTTGTTTATCATGCTTGGCTTTGTACTATTCACCATGGCCATCATGCACTTCTTACCTAAGCTTACGAAAAAAGTCCCGGCAGCATTAGCTGCGATAATAGTGGTTGCAGCCATCACCATTTTTGGTGGAATAGATGTTAGTACGGTTGGAAGCTTTATCCGAGATGGGGGAGGAACTGGACTAAAAGGAAGTTTACCGTCGTTTCAAGGACAGATATTTACGCTTGGTTCAACACTCGTTGGCAACTGGGGATTAATTCTATCTACAGCCGTATTGTTGGCTGCAGTAGGTTTGATAGAATCGCTAATGACTTTAAACTTGGTCGATGATTTAACAGAAACGCGTGGAAGTGGAAATAGAGAATGTGTTGCCCAAGGTGGAGCCAATATACTAAACGGTTTGTTCGGAGGAATGGGAGGTTGCGCCATGATCGGTCAATCCATCATCAACGTGAATTCAGGAGGTCGTGGTAGACTTTCAGGAGTTGCTGCAGCTATTGCTTTGTTGTGTTTTGTATTATTCGGTGCTCCGTTAATTGAGCAAATTCCTATTGCCGCTCTTGTTGGAGTAATGTTTATGGTCGTGATTGGGACTTTTGCATGGAGTAGTTTCAGAATCATCAATAAAATTCCAACCGCTGATGCGATTGTTCTCATTGCCGTTTCTGCAATAACGGTATGGCAAGATTTAGCTGTGGCAGTAATTGCAGGTGTGATTATGTCGGCATTGGTATTTGCTTGGCAAAGTGCAACCATGATTCGGGCACGTAAACGCATCAAGCCAGATGGCACCAAGGTGTATGAAATATGGGGACCGTTGTTCTTTGGTTCTACACAAACGTTTAACCGCAAATTTGATTACAGCGAAGACCCAGATTCTATCGAAATCGATTTTATAGAATCGAAAGTCTCAGATCATTCGGGTATTGAAGCCCTGTACAACGTAACAAACAAGTACTTAGACGCGGGTAAAAAGGTAAAACTAACCCACCTAAGTCCGGAATGTCAGGTTCTTTTATTAAAGGCAAACCCTGACTTTGCTAACATCATCGAACGTTCTATCGACGACCCTCGGTATCATGTGGTTACTGATTTGATGGACTCAGAGGTTTAATATTAGGGCGCTACGCTTTTGGCGTGTTGGCACATTGGTGTCTTAAGAAGCTATTCACCGCAAACGTCGCCAGGAGTTTGCAAAGAATCTGTCGACTTATGGAAAATCTCAAAAACGTCGTGATTACCCTGCTCTATTTTTCAACAGATTCTTCAGTTCTCGTCAACTCGAACCTCAGAATAGCAACCCTGGGGAATTTAGTCAGTGATTTAACATTTAGAATTTTACATTTCGGCCGCAGGCCGACAACTCGTAATGCCTCACACAACTTAGGATCAAAATTTCAAAAGATTAAAATCTAAGTAATCTCCTCAGTCGCATCAGCCTGGTTGATGAAAGTGATTTTCTTCCGTGTTATATCAACTATGTTTAATTTGATGTTCTTCTCATCCGACAAGTTCTTAAAGTCTTGAATGGCTAAGAATATATCATGATCAATAAAATCAACCTTCGTTCCATCCAACGTCAATTCATCTCCTTCTTCAAGCGAACTAAACAGTTTCATCAGTTCAGCACGATTGTAAAAGAAAACATCCTTTTTAAAGTGAATTATCATGTGTCGATCAATTTGCTCCAATACAATTGCAGATCTGAAATTAGTAAATAAAACATAGCCAATTCCAACCAATAAACCGATTAAGATACCAATCAATAAATCAGTAAATAATACTGCGATAATCGTAGTAATGAACGGTATGAATTGATCTTGACCTTCGTGGTATAAACGCTTGAACATGGATGGTTTGGCCAACTTAAATCCTATTACCAATAATATAGCCGCCAATGCCGATAATGGAATCATATTTAAGATGTTAGGAATTAACATCACGGTACCAAATAAGAAAAATCCGTGTAAAATAGCTGCTAGTTTTGTTCGGCCTCCAGCTTGAATATTCGCCGAACTACGTACGATTACTTGCGTTACTGGTATACCTCCAATTAAACCAGAAATAATGTTTCCAAATCCTTGGGCTTTTAATTCCCGATTGGTAGGGGTAATGTGTTTCCTTGGATCCAAACGGTCTGTGGCTTCAACACAAAGCAACGTTTCCAAACTGGCAATGATGGCAATTACAACCCCGACTTTAATAACTTTAAACTTAGCAAAAGAGGCAAGTGTTGGGTGTATAAGGTATTCGGACAGACCACTAAACGAGCCAATTTCTGGTATGCGAACCAAGTGTTCTTTACTGATTACCAGTGCTTCAGGAAACCAATAGTTTAAACCAATACCAGCGAAAACAGCCAGTAATGGACCAGGAATTAGGTTTAATATTTTATTTCCTTTAACCCATTTGCTTTCCCAAAAAATAAGAATCACAAGACATATGGCTCCAACCATGAGCGCTCCAGGAACATAGTTTTCAAAGTTTAATAGTTCACTAAATGTCGTTTCTCCATCTGATTGGAAAAACTTAAAATCACCTTCAGGATCTTTGTCGACCCCTATAGCGTGCGGAATTTGTTTTAAAATAATTGATATACCAATCGCTGCCAACATTCCTTTAATCACAGAAGACGGAAAGTAAAAGGCAACTTTTCCTGCACCAATGTATCCTAAGATAACTTGAATAACTCCTGCAATTACTACGGCTGCAAGGAACACTTCAAAGGACCCGATATCTTTTATCGCCTCTGCAACAATTACGGCTAGTCCAGCAGCTGGACCACTCACACCGAGCCGACTACCACTCATAAAACCAACTACAACACCACCAACAATTCCGGCAATTAGTCCAGAAAATAATGGAGCGTCTGATACCAGTGAAATCCCTAAACACAGCGGTAAGGCAACAAGAAAAACTACGATACTGGAGGATAAATCCTTCCCTAAAAATTTAAAATCAAATTCCTTTGACATTGAACAAAATATTTTAAAAATGAAATATTGCTTAAAAAGCTAAAATGGGGTTTGGTTCGACAGGCTTAAGTCAAAGATTCCGGTGGTGGAGATATTACCGGGATAACAGGTGGCATGTCACTAAGAAATGAATGCGTCTGAACAAACTTACGTACGGTGTAGAAATATGCGGATACCTGCTGACAACAAAGTACTTGTTTGTCAACGTCATCTTCAACTTCATTTTTCTCACAAGGTACTTCAATGTCACTGTCAACAATTTCGGTCTTACCTAAAACGATATCAAGACAATGCATAAACGGACACGCAGATCCAAGAATCAGCGTGGTTAGGACAATTGTGAAAATTCGAAATACGTTAGACGTCAATTTTGTAAACTTAAGCTTGTTTAACGCCGTAAAGATAAAATAGTTTGAGTAACATTTACTTTGGATATTTGGAAGTAATAATAATCTTTACTAAAAATTACAGAGAATAGATAGAACCCAATGAAGACACTGATTTTAATGTTGGTTTTATTAGAGTCACTGGTAGGTTTTGCTCAAGAGTTTCAGTTTGCAACAGGAATAAATAGGAATATGGTTTTAAAAAGTGCGGTAACGGATTATTTACCTATTCCTGTAAACGGCTATAGTTCGAGTTTGTCTATGCTAAATTATTATAAAGACACCATACCCTACAGGCTGACTTTAATTCAAGAGAACTACTTTGTAAATGTAGTTCAAAGCACGCAATCTTATCGCTGTGACCGTCTTAATGTTATTGATTTAACGTCTGAAATTCATTCAATTGGATTCGTTTTTTATCCGCTGGTTTTAAAAAAGGGAATTTTTGAATTTGATTTTGGATTTCAATTTTCTACTACTTTTTTGGTTAATGCTTCCGGGTATTACGGATGCGAGTCAAAAAATCCTGGATCATACGACATAACTTCGACTAACACCCATAAGTGGTTACATCTCAATAATGGGGGATTAAAAACACGTTTTACAATTAACATTCCATTTGAAGAATGGAAAATTGTGCCGCAATACACTACATATTTTAGCCCACTTCAAGAGGCTAAGGATTTTTCTGGAAATTCAACTTTGAGGCACTTTTTTGGACTTGGGGTAAGTCATAGTATTAACTTTAAATCACAGAATGAATAAGCGAATCTTGAGGTGGGGTTTATTACTATTGGTTTTAGTTTGGGGTGTTTCATATGTATTCATTCAAAATTCGATACAAACTAAAACTGTCGGAATTCAGCCATTCGAAAACTTTCCGCAAGAATCCATCGATAGTGTCAAGCAATCAATATCTAGTCTTTATAAATTTCAAGTGGTTGTGTTACCACAACAAAATCTGCCCAAGGACTGCTTCATAAACGTTAAGTCTCCCAGATACCGAGCCGACAAGTTGCTGAAATATCTAAAAAGCAATCGCCCTGATTCGATTGATTTAATGCTTGGTCTCACGACAAAAGACATCTCAACAACAAAAAAAGACAAAGATGGCAATGTGAAAAAACCTAAGTCAAAATATGAAGATTGGGGCATTTTCGGACTTGGTTATCGTCCCGGAAACGCAGCGATGGTTTCTACCTTTAGACTAAGAAAGCCAGGATTAACCATTGAGCGCTTACAGAAAGTGGTAACCCATGAAATCGGTCATAACCTAGGTTTAAAACATTGTAGCCAAAACAAAAATTGTATAATGGATGATGCTGCGGAGTCCATTAAGACAATTGATGCAGCTGGTCGATTTTTATGTGATTATTGCAGTAGGAAAGTAAATGTGCAACATGCGTCAGAATAGATTCATACTTATTTTACTTGTTATTGGTATTCTCTCTTGCAACCAAGGAGATAAAACCAGTGAGGAAACAGCAGAAGTAATTACCGATGGCTGGCAAGTTTCAACACCCGGTGCAGAAGGTTTTGATCAACAAAAGTTTACGGCTGTTATTGAGAAGTTGCCTTCTGACAATCCCAAACTGGATGGAATAGTGATAGCCAGACACGGAAAACTGATTGCAGACTACTATTACAATGGATATAGTGCAGATAAAATCCATAAAATTTGGTCCATTACGAAATCTGTAACTGGAACCACGTTGGGCATAGCGATAGACCAAGGTCTATTGTCTGAACACAACAGCATCGATGCATACTTATCGGAGTACCTAGAGGACGACACATCATTGATACGGTCGATTACAATTGAACACCTAATTACCATGACCAGCGGTTTTGAATGGACGGAACTTGGTGGTCCAACTTCGTCAAATTTTAAACTTGCTTATTCCAAGGATTGGATTGAATTTGTTTTAGGACAACCCATGATTCGTCCACCTGGAACCGTATATAACTATTCTACAGGAAACACCTTGCTTTTAGCACCGATTATTAAAAAAGCGACTGGTAAACAAGTAAGTGATTTTGCTCAAAAGCATTTGTTTAAAGCATTGCAGATTACCAATTATGAATGGGATAGACAAAGTGAATTTTGGAGTAAGACCCAAGGTGGAGAATTACCAGGAGGAAAGGAGCCAACAAAGATACAGTACTAAAAGCCATTTGCAGATTTAACCAATACAGGCTCAGGTTTAAGGATGCGTCCAAGAGACATCACGAAGCTTGGACAGTTGTATTTGAATAAAGGTATGTGGAACGATAAACAAGTGCTAAGTGAAGCTTGGATCCAAGCCTCTACTCAACCACATTTCGGGAATGATGCGTACGGATACCATTGGCGGTTAATGCAGATTAACACTGAAACTTGTTATTATGCAACGGGTTTTGGAGTGCAAAGAATGTATGTATTTCCCCAATTGGATCTTGTTGTTACAATGGTGCAACAGCATTATAGGTCGATGCCTGAAGGAGATAGAGCGACACGAAATATCTTGAATGAAATAATTGAGTCTATAGGTAATCACTAAATAGATCTTTCAATCCCTATTTGACGATGGTCAAAAGATTGACGACAACACTTCCAACATCATTCTAAAAAAATACCTTCCTTTGAGCGTGTGAAAAAATACATACTTGTATTGATGTTAAACAGTCTAGGGAACATTGGTTTTAGTCAGCCTTTTATGGTACAGCCAATTGAAGGTGTGCAGGGTAAAGACTTTATAATCGTTAATTATGTCGATTGGTTGGATTCTGGAATTGTGGATGCCTACTGCCGTACAAAAACATACGATGGGCATCAAGGCACCGATTACGCACTTCGTAGCTTCCAGCACATGGACAGTGGGGTAAATGTTCTTGCAGCTGCCCAAGGTGTTGTTACGTTTGTAAAAGACGGATTGTTCGATCGTGAAACGGAAGGCGATGTTAGCAAAGGACTTGGTAACTACATAGCAATCCGACATCCTAATAAATTTTATACGTATTACGGCCATTTAAAGAAAGGCAGCGTTCAGGTGAATGTTGGCGACACCGTTAAAGCTGGACAAGTAATTGGCGCAGTTGGTAGTAGTGGCAACAGCACCGACCCGCATTTGCATTTCGAAGTGTGGTATGATAGTCTGTATTTAGTCGACCCCTTTGTAGGTGTGTGCGGAGACGATAAATCGTTGTTCTATAACCCAACTTCGTACGATACGGCTTTATATATTTGGGAATTTGGAATGCACGATACACTTATCGACTTAAATGCACTCAGGGAACGTATAACAACTGTCAAAACGCCCTTCGTTTTCAAACCGACCGCCACAACTCCGGTGTTGTTTTGGAGTCATTTGTCTGGACTTAAAAAAGGTGATGAATTAACCATTCGTTGGATTGCACCAAACAAAACTGTGTGGTTCACGTATTCGAATACCTTGGAAAAAGACTGGTGGTATTACTATTACTTTACACATATCAATAATACCAATTTAGAAAAAGGGCAGTGGAAAGCAATCCTTGAACTTAATGGAAAGGATATCATTACCCAACCTTTTGTAGTCGCTGATAATGCGTCTGTTTCTGACATTGAATTACTCCCCAGTACGTGTAATGTGTATAGCATTAGGCAGTTGTTAAAACGAAAGGACATACTCGCCTTTACGTTGACGTCGGTTAATGGTCCAACCGTGACACTCAAGCAGCACAACCGTATCGAAATTCCTGATGTAACGCCAGGTGTCTACTTTCTTGAGGCGGAACTAACGAATAATAAAAGGTGCTATCAGAAGATAGTGGTGGATTGAAGTTGGTGTAGGTGATTTCTAAAGTTTAGGAGTTAGGCGTTGAGAATAAAGAAAATAGAGTAAAGACTTGATCACGCACGAATTCAAGTCATACTTCCTGAGTCATTAGGTCTTGAGTCATAGGACGCTTTGGTAAGTTGAAGTTTAAGCTGAAGTTGAAGTTGAAGTTTCCTTTATTCAATGATTCTATAATTCTATAATTCAACCATTAGGCATTAGCCACTAGGAATTAGGGATTAAGAATAGAGAGCATAGATAATAGAGTAAAGACTTGATCACGCACGAATTCAAGTCATACTTCCTGAGTCATTAGGTCTTGAGTCATAGGACGCTTTGGTAAGTTGAAGTTTAAGCTGAAGTTGAAGTTTCCTTATTCAATAATTCAATAATTCTGCCATGAGATTCTTCGGTTCTCCTGTTGTCGAACCTCTGAATGACGCGAATTGGTAAGCTGAAGTTGAAGTCGAAGTCGAAGCTTCCTACATTCAATAATTCAATAGTGTATCGTCCTAAAATAAGTTGACAGGTTAATAGTTAAATCCTGATATAGAATTACAGTTAATTCTTAGTACTAAAATAGGTTTACTTTTTATAAGTATTGTCATAATAGTTCTTCCATAGTTTTACTGGTTTGATTCCAATAGTTTGATGTACCCTATTTGGGGTTAACATACCAATGCTCATATGCGGTCTTTCTTGATTGTAAAGTCTGATAGCATTGTCTAATAAATCAAAGGCTTGTAGTATTGTTTTGGGATTCATGTTCAGAAGATATTCACTCTTAATTATTCCATTGATTCGCTCAGCTATGGCGTTTTCTCTTGGATCTCCATTTTCGGTCATACTAATCTGTATACCACGGTTTTGCAGCATATAGACGTAGGCATCAGAACAATATTGTATCCCTCTATCTGAGTGATGAGTTAACGTTAATCTTTCTTCTGGTTTCAAAGTATTTAAAGCCATTTTTAAAGCTTTTATGGATTGTACAACTTTCAAGTTTTTAGCTAGATGATAACCTACTATCTTATGTGAAAATGCGTCTGTTATCAAGCTGATGTAACAAAAATTCTCCCCTAATTTCCAATAGGTAATATCACTTACCCAGAGCTCGTTGATTCTACTAGGCTTTATAAACTGAGCTATATTGGGCCATTTGTGGTATCTGTGGTATGAGTTGGTAGTTACAGCTTTTCGCTTTCTTCGACGTACTAATAGCTTGTTTGTAGATAACATATCAAATAGGCCATCTCTCCCTATCTTTATCTGATGCTCCATCAAAAAAGGCTGTAAAACCTCATACAACTTTCGTGTGCCCATGTAACGGTGAGATTCTCGTATAATCTTCACCTGGTCGACAATCATAGCATGTTCAATGCTCATCCAATTTTGATGTTGTTTGTGCTGGTAGTAGGATTGCCTACTTACACCAAGTAATCTGCACAGTTTGACAAGTGGAACCGATAACTCTCGGTTCATATCTTCTATTACTTGGTGCCTGACTTTTTTTCAATTCGAATTTTAAAACGTTCTTCTGCCTGCCGAATTACTCGTTTGTAATACTCCAATTGTAATCGCAAGTCTTCATTTTCTTTCTCCAGTGATGAATTATCCTCATGGAGATCCGCTGAATCAAAGTTTTCCTGAGATTTTTTACTCATTTGATAAAAAGTGTCATCTGTAAAGTTAATTACTTCGTCACTGTAACCAAATTCTCGACGCCATTTACTAATTGCAGAAACATTCTTAATCTGATACTTTTTTAATAAAGCTACTTGGGTAATTCCACCCTTTAAATACTCCTTCACTACTAAATGTCGAAATTCCTTTGTGAAACGTTTTCTTAAACCTGTTTTGTTGTTCATTTTTGCTTAAAATGTGTCAACCTATTTTAGGACGAGACATAGTCTTTAATTCAATAATTCTGTAATTCAGACATTCAATAATTACGCCTAATACGTCCTCGTCATATCCTCATCCACACAGATGATAAAATCAGCGCGACCGATGGATTCTTTATCAAGTTTGGTGATGTCAGCTTGTGTAACTGTAGCTACCGTTCCGATAGTGGTTTCGGGTCTGTATTGTTTGATGTACCAATAAATGCCTTCATAATAATCAGAGTGAAAGCTACCGTTATAATGAATAAACCTCAATGGCTGAAGTGTTTTACGAGGCATGTTGAGTTCATTCACTATCGAATTTGCCATGGTAGCATCTTTAATTGCCTGTGCTTTTATTAGTTTCGGACTTCCATGATTACCCATCATTTTTAATATGGCTTGATAGCGTGGGAGAGTAGGGTCATATGGAATAGGAAGTGGCGCAATCCATGCCTTTTCCTCGTCACTTAATGTGTCCAATGCAGCGAAATCATTTTTGTACACCAAACTCGCATACCTACGAGGAATATTGGTAGCAATAAATTGATAACCAGAGTCTTTGGCGAAATCTACTAACGGCTTATAATCCGTTTTGTGGTTGTTCCATAACCGAGCCATGGTGTCTAATCCCTTTTGATTGATACTGTCCATCAAATACAGATTGAGCTGTTCTTGATTGTCTCTTTCAATCATTTCAGCGCCCAAAATGAGTTCGTACGTATTGGCTAGGTCTTTGGTAACTTCTAATTCCAACCAATGACTGATCGGATTGTCGTGGTACTCTCCAAACAAGGTGACTTCCTTTTTTGCCAAGGACTTCATCATCTTGGCATAGCTTACTTTTTTACCTTTTGAGTTGTAAATAACGTAACCCGTTTTGTTTTGGGCAAAGCCAATCGAAGCGATACACAGGCTTAAAAATACAAGTATTGTTTTCATAGTTATTTCAAGTGAAGCATAAAGTAATCCGTGACTTTTTGGTACAAATGCACCCTGTCCATACCACCAACGTTGTGCGGATGATGCGGATACACAAAGTAATCTAAGTTGGCATTGCCGCTTTGTATGTTTTTTTGAAGGTAGAGCAAGCTGTGCTGCCACAATACCACATTGTCTTGTCCACCATGTATCATCAACAACTTGCCTTCTAATTGATCGACATAGTTTAATAAGTTGTTGTTTTTATATCCTTCAGGATTCTCTTCAGGCGTATCCATATAGCGTTCTGTATACATGATTTCGTAATAACGCCAGTCAATTACTGGACCACCAGCAACACCTACTTGAAAGGTGCCTGGTTTACGCGTCATCAAGGACGTTGTCATAAAACCACCGTAACTCCAGCCATGGATGCCCATTCTATTGCCATCAACCCATGGTTGTTTTTTAAGAAACTCAACACCTGTAAGTTGGTCTTCCATTTCAACTGTTCCACATTGTCTAAAAATCGCACTTTCAAACTCAAAACCTCTATTGGCAGAACCTCTTCCATCAACCGTGAATACCACAAATCCTTGTTGTGCCATGTATTGAAACCACAAGTTGGCACCACCCAACCATCGGTTGTTAATCATTTGTGCATGTGGACCGTTGTATAAGTACACAACAACTGGATATTTTTTAGTTGGATCAAAATCAATTGGCTTGAATAGACGGTAATACAAATCTGTTTTGCCATCATTAGCCGTTAAAGTCCCAATCGTCATTTGTCCGAGCTTGTATTCCGACAATGGATTATCCACTGACTTTAATACACCCAAGTTTTGACCCGATTTGCCAAGCACACGAATTTCCCGAGGAGTTATGGTACTGGTAAAATCATCAAGGAAGTTTTTGTTTTTTGGACTAGGTGTCACCCGATGCGTTCCTTCGTTTGACGTGATTTTTTTCATCTTTTTACAATTACTAAAACTCACTTCATAAAAGTCTCTGTTAATTGGTGACTCTTTTGAAGATGTGATAAAGAACGACTTTCCGTCTTCGCTAAAACCATGAAAATCGATTACTTCCCACGGTCCTTGGGTAAGTTCACGAATCATTTTACCATCTGTATTGTATAAGTAAAGATGCGTATACCCGTCTCGTTCACTCCACCAAATAAATTGATTTGGATCATTTTTAAAAAAAGTCAAACCATGTTCTGGTTCCACGTATTTGTCGTGCTTTTCTTCAAACAAGGTTTTGACATAGGCTCCAGTTGCAGCATCAAACTGCTTCAACCACATGTGGTTTTGTCCGCGGTTCACCACAGCCACGTACACATAATTTCCGTTTGGTCCCCATGATACATTTGTTAAGTACTGTTCCAATGGTTCACCTGTTTTTAAGTACACGGTTTTGTTTGAAGCCACATGATAAATACCAACGGTCACGTGGTGGCTTTTCTCTCCAGCTACTGGATATCGAATCATGTCTGCCGTGGCTGGTTTAGAATCTAAGTGATACAATGGATATTCTGTCACCATCGATTCATCCATCCTATAGAAAGCCAATTGCGCTCCGTTATCAGACCAGAATGTCCCGTTCGTGATGCCAAACTCACTTCTATGAACGGCTTGTGCGTAAACGATTCCTTTTCCGCCATCTTCCGTTACTTGCTTGTCATTCACCCATAAATTGTCGTCTTTCACAAAGGCGATGTTGTTCGATTCCCATGAGATATCAGCGTGTGACATGTCACCAGGAGTGTAGTCCAATAGTTTTTTAGCGGTTTTTGAAGACCTATCGTATTGGAAGTATTGTGATTTGCGGTAAAACCTAAATTGATTGTCATTGGTCCAATGAACACCTCGAGGTAAACTACCTAAACTATCAGCACCAATGGCCAAAAGCGCCGTTTGTATGTCATTGCTAGTTACGTAATGGGTCATTCCATTGTTGGTCGATTCGATTTCGAAAATTGCCATTACTTTTTCACCATCTAACGTATCGATGTAACTGTAGTGATCATCTCCGACCCATTGTAATTGGTTTAGACCACTAGGGTAGAGGTGATAACCGGCTATGGCATCCTTCATGGTTAGCATTTTGTCTTGGGCAATACTGGCCGACGACAACACCAACGCAACTAAAAACAAGGCTATTCTATTCTTCATTTATGTATGCTTTGGGCAAACTTATTTAAAACCACCTAAAAAATGTATGAATTGACGGTGGTGGAGTCTTTTTATTTGATAAACGATTTATTGGAAGGCAATTTTGAAATGATCCATTCGGCAATTAATAGGTTCGGGATAAAACCCAACCATGTTACAATTTGATAAAGTTCCAAAGGATTTGGCGCAATGGTATTTGCCAAACCGAATTTCCACAACCTGAGCGTGATTGCAGAAAGGGTCAATGCATAACTCCTAATCATAAACTTTTGGTGTTTTACAATTCGTCCTTGTTTAGCATGAAGAACTGCGACCAATGTGAACCAGAACCACAAAACGGCCAACAGACTAAATCCAATCTTCCTGGGTAAATGGCCATTTGCATAGATACCCAACACCAATCCAGAAGGGGCGGCAAGAATTAAGACAACGTAAACGTACATTTTACCAAATGATGTATGCAACGACAAGTTGGTCTTGCGAAGTCTTGAGGAAAACTGAGTAAAGCCCGCCAATAAGCAGATAACTGCGGTAAATGAATGGATGTAGAAATTGATGAGCCAGAAACGGTTAGATACAAATGGCTGTTTGATTCGTAAAAATCCGACATCCATATCAAACGAGATGTAGCGCAAAATAATTTGCATCATCAATGCGATGAAGAATAGGAGTAGGGCATATAATACCCATAAGATTATTGAATTGTATTTCAATGGATTGTTCTAAATTCGAAGATACAGTATTGAAATATTCCAAATGAACTCAAAGTCATTATACAGTATCGCCATTGTAAGTTTCACCTTGTTGTGTACAAGTTGCAACAACCAGCAATCCAGTGAATCAACATCAGAGCCTGTGGTGAGAGACTCCTCTCAGCTTCGAGAGAATGTTGATACCGAGATGATTCAGTCTGTAAAAACGAGAACAATTGCATTGCAGGATTCTGTCCTGGGTTTGTTTTTTGGTCATTTTGATGCCACCAGCATTGGTCTGATGCTTCAATCACGTTATGTTAGTATGGAAAAAGCAATCGTAGACGACTATGATTATTTTACAATTGATGAGCGATTTTATAATAGCACAACGGTTGAAGAGAAAACCTACTTTTATATGGATCCTTTATATGGTGTATGGCGTTTGAGGAAGCCTAATGCCATTAGTATTATTTTAAACCAAATAACACCTGATAGTACCATTGGTAAAAGTATTTGCGCTGGTAATGAGAGACCTATAAAAATGAAATCAATGGTGGATGACGGAGACTCGATTCGATTAGTTCTGTCAGAACCAGGAGACGACAAGTACGACGGCACCTTCGATTTGATATTAGCGGTGAATACTGGTGAATTAACAGGTCGGTTTATGCCTTACAATGAAGAGTTGCCTCACAAAACACTAACCGCACAAGGTGCTACGTTTCAATACCAACCAGAAGGAGAAGAGTGGGCCTTTGACAATGATTATTTAGGTAAAAATATATCGTTGGAAGCGTTGACCATTGAAGACGTGGAAGACCAAAGCAAACAACGCTTAAGAATTCTCAGAAACATTATATACGCACGACATGGGTATAGCTTTAAGAATAAGGACGTACGTGAGTTTTTTGAGTCTTATGATTGGTATGTTCCTTTTTCAACGGATGTGAGATCTGACTTAACAGAAATTGAAAAAGCCAATATTGCTTTAATCAAGCGATATGAGGCTTATGCTGAGGACTATTATGACGACTTCGGAAGGTAAGTGGCTGATAATTAGTGAATTGACTTTGGGTTATATTTGGGTAACAAATTTTGTATCCATATGACAAAGCGTAGTTACTTCATTTCAGCCCTATTTTTATTTTCAATTGTCTCTTTAGTTGTCGTTTCAAGTTGTGGCCCTGGTGGTGATGACACGCCTGAGCCTCAAGCTGATCCAGACCTACATTCTGGTTATGCCACCGACGAGATAAAACAAACCCATGTATATGGAACGGACCCTTGTCCACAACCCATCACAACAAAACTTAAAATATACTGTTTTGACGGAAATGCATTCACAGAATGTTCAGCAGACTCTGTTAGTATCGAAGGACACTCGGATGGCATTAACATCAAATTCATTAACGGTAAAAAGTTCGTAAGGCTAACGACCAGTGAAGCCCCAACCGAAGCTACACTTGAGTTTACCTGTGGGATTGCGAAATCATTTACCCAAACCTATACGTTACATCTATTTAAAAACGGAAATCCAGTCGGAACAGAAACCGTTAAAGTCGTTGTAACAGTAGAAGGAAATTAATCGAGCACCTCTTCGGATTTAATTGCAGGCTTTTTTTGAATAAAGATAGCTGCTATTAAAGAGATGATCAATCCAATCGGGAATATCTCCATGAAAGTCATAATGGCCTTCATAAAAGGATTTGCGTAATATCCTTTCCATTTCGTCATTTGATCCAGCTGGTCTTTAAGGTCTTCTGGAGATAACTCACTAGCCATAAGGTTTTTTTCCATCATGGCGAACATCATCTCAAGAATTTGAGGGTAGATGGCTATCATGATCATCCAAGCGGCTACGTAAAATGCTGAGGCGATAAGTGATATTTTCAACCCAACCATAAACGTATTTTTATAGCTGATAAAGCCGCCTGCTATTTGGCGTTCTTTGATCATGGCTACGACAATCATACTGAATGCCAAGAAGATACCAGAGAAGCCAAGAATTTCGGAGTTCTTGTAACCAATGTCATTACTTCCATTAGCCATCAATAAACCGCCTATTACGGTAAATGTTGCTGTTATGAGTCCAGCAATGATTCCAAATTTTACTGCGTTGTTTTTCATTTTCTTAATTTTTTAGAATTCAAGATTAATGGTATGGTGTGATTCATCGCTCATACGAAAGTATGAATTAACAAAATCAATCTTTGGTATGAGTTAATATTAAACCAGATTGAATGGCGGTCTGAATGGCTTGCGTACGGCGTTTTACATTCATTTTCTGATAGATGTTGGATGAATGTGTCTTAATTGTTGGTAACGAAACAAACAGTTTGTCAGCGATCTCTTGATTCGTAAATCCACTTGCCATCAGCTGTAATACTTCCAGCTCTCTTGGACTTAATTGCCAACTGTTGTTGTTATTTGATAATTGATATACGTCGTTTTGTTTCGATTTGTTTTGCACCCACTGAACGCCCATGTAAATGCCAAGGGCTAAAAACACAATTCCTGCAATTCCGATGTAGACTTCTAATTGTAACAAGCCCGCAGCGAGAGTGAATTTACCAGCGTTGAGGACAACAATCGCGGTAGCGCAAATCAAACCATAAATTAATAGAGCCTTTTTTGGCATATACAAGTATACGAATCATGCCACCTGAGAAACTCAACCACGTGTATATTTTTTTTGTAACTTTACGCAATTCATGAAACCCACCATATGTTGAAATCCCTATCTACCGCCTGTTTGCTGCTTTTTTCTCTCGTTTCTTTTGCTCAGTTTACTTCTCCAAGTGTTACATTAATTCACGACCAGAATAAAGCGAGCAGAAATCAAAGTCATGGTAAAGCAACAAATCACCCAACACAATGTGGCGTTGATACGGTGGATTATGGCTATGAAAAACTGATTGCTAACTTATATGTGAACAGTTCTGGGTCTTCTTTACGGGCAATCAACATATCGACTGGTTATCGTTTGGGACAGTTTTATACGGCGCCAGATGACATTACCATTTCTGGGTTTAAATTTTATGGTTGGGCGTTAGATACGACAGCTAATCCTGTAACTGTGTATTGCGAAGTGTATGAAGCAGGAGCAGACAGTTTACCTATGGGTTCTCCAGTCCGTGCTGATACGCTCTTAATCGATACTACTTTTAGGAATGGCGTATTGGATAGCATCACTCATTTCGCAAACTTCGCACCTTACACTACAGATAAACCTTACATCGTCGTGGTTCGGAGCACAGACAGTGTTCGCGTTGCTATTGTGGCAAACGATTATATTAAAAAGGATGGTTTTGGAGAAAACTATGCTTGTGGTTCCATTGGAGGACGTTGGTATCGTTGCCTAAACTTAAATATTGGTGGTAACACGCTGGATTGCGATATGTTGTTAGAGCCATTTGTATCGTATAAGTTGTATAACGACTTTACATTTAAGGACTGTTACAACTACAAGGATTCAATTCATTTTACAAATAACTCATCGCCAATATATTTCAGTCCACAATACAACGTATACAAGTTTTACGAAGAATTTAGAGGCTATAGTTATGAGAGATTTTCTCACCGATGGAGTTATGGAACTGGTTTTTATTACAGCCAAGTTCAAGGAGGCACCAAATTCCCAAATCCAACCAATGTGAATATTGGACTAAGAAGTATTTTGTACAGTATGACTGGTTCTCGGGCATGTGAGGATACAACCATAAAGGCCTTGAGCTTCCAGCCAGATCAAGTTGATATTCAAGGCGACTTAGCCATTTGCTCTGGTAATAAAGCAACTTTAATTGGAATTAGCAGTGGTGAAATTCATTGGTTCGATAAATTGACCGACACAACAGCTATATCTGTGATGAGGGAGTATGAAACACCGAACGCATTAGAAGAAAACGATACCATTTTCGCTCAGGCATTTAATGGGGATTGTAAATCAACGCGTAAACGACAAATCATCAAGGTGACAAAAACACCAGATGCTCCAGAAATTAAAGACGATTCTATTTGCTTGAATTCATTAGCGAATTTGGTAGCTGTTAGCTCAGTGGGAAGCACAAAATGGTATGTTGATTCAACCACGTTGGTATCGATCCATACAGGTGATTTCTTACAAGTCGGACCATTAAACCAGGACACCTTCTTTTATGCAAAAACCGTAAATGGTCAATGTACACATCCTGGCAGATTGAAAGTACACGCATACGTAAGCAGTGCGTTTGCACCGGCGGATCCCATTACGAGTAATGACACAACCATCTGTTTACTTGGTGGAGATATAACACTGTCTGCAACTGCAACCAATACCTTACGCTGGTATGATGTGGCTGCAGGAGGTAACCCAATTCAGACAGGTAACACACTAACTTTTACGCCTAATGACAGAGGTACCTATTACCGATATGTGGATGCCTACAACAGCATTTGTCCGAGCAGTCGTTTGCCAATAGAAATTACAGTGAATCATTTTCCAACTTTGCCATCTATTGTGGACCAAGAAGCTTGTGTAGGGCAAGATATTTTGGTGGAGTACGACAACATTCCTGGGGATATTGAATGGTATAATGCAATGACCAACGGTCAGTTGATTACCAAAGGAACAATGGTCTTGTTTTCGGACATAAAGCAATCTGAAACCTTTTATTTACAGCCGTATCAGGGAAGCTGTTATGATACCATGCGTCATCAATGGAACTACACCGCAATTCCATACGGGAAGGTTGTGACGAGTACGTTAGATACGCAGGCATGTGATTTAATGGTACCGACATTGGCGATAACGTCAGACATTGGTGAAGTAATTTGGTATGATGCCGATAACAAAGAGATTTACAGAGGAAATAACTTGACAACTGAGCCTATTACGGAAGATATATTGGTGTCGTACAATATTGAAAATAAGGGGTGTATCACATCGCCAATGCAACACAAAGTACACTGGCGCTTGATGCCAGACGCGAACTACGACTATCAAGTTACCTGGAGAGATGTGACATTCGCGTCAAGGTTAATTAGTCAAGGTGATTACATCTGGGAATTTGATGACGGTACAGACACATCAATGGGAACTGATGTTGAGCATCATTACTATAACGATGGAGACTACAACGTTTCATTAATGGTCGTTACTCCGTTTGATTGTATTGATACCGTGACCAAAACAGTTACAATCAATAGTGTGGGTATCGAACAAGTCAGTACTCAGTTATTTAACGTTTATCCAAACCCGAACAACGGGAATTTCACTATCAACGTACTAAACGCAGATCAACCAATGTCAATTGACATAATGGATTTAAAAGGCAGACGCATTGCGGATACCACAATTCCAGCTGGCATCACAAGCCATCAAATGAATCTTGAAACGTTGCAATTGGCAGAAGGTGTTTATCTTTTACATGCCACACAAGGCGATGAGACTATGGTGTATCGGGTTGTGATTAAGTGAGGTGGGTGTAGATGAAAGACGACTTCAACAGCGTCTCTTTTCTCTTTCTTGAAACCTAAAACTTAGTGGGTAAGTCCTATTGCCCCCCTATAATTCTATAATTCTCTAATTCAATAATTCTGTAATTCAGTAATTCAATAATTCTGTAATTCAATTATTCTATAAATCAATAACTCTGAAAAGGAGTAAGGATATCAACAATTAAACCACTTGACACGGTAAATCCGTAACCAGCTTTTATTATTGCTCCAGCAAGCTATGGAGCCATATATACAAGTCACGATTCCCGTCTTAGACGAGCATAAGGAAATCATTACCGCCGAACTAATAGACCTTGGATATGAGGGCGTTTGGGAGGACGGAATGGCTCTAAAAGCGTATATCGAAGCGAATCAATTCAAACACAAAGACCTATACGATACGCTTGGCAGGTATGGCATGGAGAACAGTTTCTCGTATGGCGAAATGCCATCACAAAACTGGAACGAGGAATGGGAAAAAAACTATGAACCCATTTTAGCCGATAACCACGTTTTTGTTAGATCACCGTTTCATCCAAAAAATACAACCGTAGACATTGAGGTAGTTATCCAACCACAAATGTCGTTTGGCACCGGTCATCATGAAACCACACAGTTGATGATTGAAATGATGTTGACCACAGATTTTAAAGATCAGTCAGTATTGGACATGGGAACAGGAACAGGCGTACTTGCTTTTTTGAGTAGTTTATTGGGCGCTAAAGAAGTGATTGGAATTGACTACGACCAAAACTCGGTGGATAACGCAAAAGAAAATCTAAAATATAATTCCGTAACGAACGTTTCCTTTCTACATGGGAGTTATGAGGCCATTCCTAGTCGGAAATTCGACGTGGTTTTGTCTAATATCACCAAAAATATCAATATGGGGCTTTTACCTCACCTTGCCAATCACCTATCTACTGATGGATATTTGATGTTGGCAGGATTTTTGAATTTTGATTTGAAAGAAGTTGATCAAACCACCACAGCTTTGGGGTTTGATTTGATTCGAAACGTGTCAAAAGGAGATTGGGAATGTTTGTTATACAAGAAGGGAACAAGTAAATAAATGAAAAGCAGCTATTTTACATTATGGTTTAAGACAACGGTTCTCGCTGTAGTTCTATTGCTTTTCGTCGATCAATCTTATGCTCAAACCAAAGGCTTTAGTAAAAACCCAGAAATATTTATTGAGGAGCTTGGAGACCACGTTAAAACGGTCAATGATAAGTCTGTAGGAAAGACATACGAAGCTTTTAAAGAACAGTGGGAGAGTGGTATATACACAGAAGACCAACAAGGAACTGTAATACGCCTAGCAGAATACATGGCATTGAAAAAATTCAAAATCCAACCCGACTTTGAATTATACATGCGGACGTTAATAGCGGGTAAAGATTCAAATTCAAATGTTTCAGAGGAGAAGTTTGATTCATGGCTGCTGAATCAATACAAACTCATTAAGAAGAACAGACGTTCCTATTTAATCGTATTGGAAACATCCTACGGCTTGTTTAAAACAAGAACATTGTATGCCGATGCCAGTAAAGATTGGCGGTTTTCAAAAACAGATTATAAATTCCAATTCGATGGCGACAATGTCTACTTAAACTTAACTAACGTGGATCTTGTGTGCCATGGACCTGATGATTCATTAATTGTCCGTGAAACTTCGGGGCAGTACAACATATTAAACAACCAGTGGGTTGGTAAAAAAGGACTGATTGATTGGGAGCGGGTTGGCATCTCTGCTGTGAAGGCATTTGCTGAATTTGATGCGTACGCAATTGACATGACCACGCCCGGGCTTAAAATAGACACCGTTCAGTTTCAATATCAAGGTGTGTTGGACGGCAAAATTCCTGGCAGTTTAGAAGATAGAGTGTCGGCAAGAATGATTCATAGAGAAGGTGATAATTTCAACGAGTCAAGGTATCCCAAATTTGTATCGTTTAGTGATGATCTAACGATTAAAAGCTTTGAATCTGGAAACATTGTGTTTAAAGGAGGATTTGCTATGGATGGTCATCGCATGCAGGGTAGGGGAAGTGCTGATAACAAAGCTGTCTTCGAATTCTACTATGAAGGCAAGATGATTGTTGAAGCGAAGGCCAATGTATTTACGATAACGGATGGCAAGATTCAATCACTCGAAACGGAAACAACAATTTATACAGATAGTGGGGAGATTTACCATCCACGTGTTCAATTGACTTTTGATGAAAAAGACAAAAGACTAGCTCTATTACGTGGCCAAAAAGGTATCGAACAAGCACCTTTCTTTGATTCAGACCACAACATTGAAATATTAGTGGATCAGGTGATTTGGAAAATGGAAGAGCCAAAAATCGACTTCGATATGTTGATTGACGAGGAAAGAGCCTTATTTCTTTCAAAAAACTATTTCAAAGAATACAACTACGAAAAAATCACAAGGGGTAACATGATGCGTTACCATCCGATTGACAAGCTGTATAAGTATTACATGACCACGCGTAGTAAAACCTTGAGTTTGGGTGCCTATGCCACGTTCTTAGGTTCGAAGAAAGAAAACCTATATCCTCAAGTGATTGGATTGGCGAACGAAGGCTTCATTTATTACGACACGGAAACAGAAGAAATTGAAATCAAAGAGAAGCTTCTAAACTATTATAAAAACCATTGGAAACTGGCGGATTACGACATTCTGAGGTTTAGTTCTGTAATCGCCAAACGTCCAAACGCGACTTTGAATTTGGTGAATTATGATCTTGAAGTTCAGGGTGTTAGGGCATTTCAGTTTAGTGATTCTCAATATGTTATTGCCTATCCAACCGAGCAATTCGTAAGGATTAAGAATAATAGACGTTTGCAGTTTGATGGCAAGGTAACGGCAGGGAGATTTGATTTTTTTGGTGAACAATTTGATTTCAGTTATGAGAACTTCACGATAACATCGGAAAAGATAGATTCCCTAAAATTGTGGTTCCCAGACACCATCAACCAAAGATTTTTAATACCTGTTAAGTCGGTATTGAGAGACATCAATGGAATCATATACATTGACAAATCGAATAACAAATCTGGATTAACCGATTACCCAGAATATCCAAGATTTGTCAGTCGCGCACCCTCGGTAATTGCCTACGACAAAAAGAACATTCACAACGGAACGTATAAAAAGGACGAGTTCAGGTTCGAGGTAGATCCTTTTGATATAGACAGTCTAGATAACTTTACGATTGCCGGTTTGAAATTCCCTGGAAACTTTGTTTCGGGAGGCATTTTGCCCGAGTTCAGGTACGAGGCATCTATCATGAAAGATTACTCCCTGGGATTCACACGTGCAAACCCACCTGGTGGTTATACCATGTACGAAGGCAAAGGGCATGGAGATATCGACATCAGTATGAGTGAGGAAGGCTTTTATGCAAAAGGTCAAATAGATTACGAAGGCGCCAAATTAGAGTCGAATAAGATATTGATGACGCCTGATTCAACCAATGCAGAGGTGGATCATTATGAAATCAAGAAAAGCGAGAAATACCCACGAGTGTTGGCTTCTGACGTGTTATCGCACTGGTTGCCGAAGGAAGATAAGATGTACATCAATACGAAGGGACATGAAGTAGATATCTTTGACGATGGCCAAGTCTTCGAAGGAAACTTACTCCAAACTCCGAATCGATTATCGGGTAATGGTGAATTGCGTTGGGACAATGCCGTGTTGGCTTCCGCCGAGATGCACTTCAACTCTATTCATGCCGATGCTGATGTATCGAGTATCAAAATTGGAGACGTTGATGCAGGCATGATTTCTTTTGTGTCGACCAACGTAAAGTCACATATAGACTTCCAGAAAAGAACTGGAGACTTTAGAGCAAATGAAATGGGGCATTTGACGCAATTCCCTTATAATCAGTTTGCTTCCACCATGGACGAGTTTAAATGGGACATGGACAAAAAGACCATTTTGTTGACGCCTACTGGTCGCCAAAAGCAAAGCGACTATGTATTTAAATCCCAGAATGTTTCTCAACACGGTTTGGTGTTTCAAAGTACCAAAGCTCTATTCGACATGAACGACGGTGTTATTTATGCTGAAGAAGTGCCTTATATAGATGTGGCTGATTCAAGAGTTTTCCCAGCAGACGGTAAGGTAACCATTGATAAAGACGCCGTATTACGTCCGTTAGAGAAAGCCAAGTTAATGGCCAACCGCGACAACAAATACCATGAGTTATATGATTGTAAACTTTGGGTAGAGGGTCGTTTGAGCATTTCTGGTAATGGATATTACGTGTATAAAGACAAGTATAAAACAGGTCAAGTCATCTATTTCGATAAAATGCGTGTGATGTCTGATACCTCAACCATTCAGGCGAGTGGTTATGTGGCAGACTCATTGGGCTTTGCTATAAGTCCTAAAATTGGCTACAAAGGCACGGTTGACTTATCAAGTAAGGAAGAATACTTATCATTCAAAGGCTTTGTGATTCCATTGCATCAGTATGCGGACATAAAAAGTCAGTGGTTTAGGTACTTAGACCAACCGGATCCAAATAATGTCATTATCAATGCAAGAGAACCAAGAAACAGTGATAGACGTAAACTGAATATTGGCGTTAGCTTGTCTCCTAATGATTCGGTTGCCGTATATCCGAATTTCTTTGGTCAGAAGTTTTCATTCACAGATCAAGATATTGCCATAGACACAGGGATTTTCTTTTATGACGAAATCGCTAGCGCTTTTGTAGCTGGTGACAGCAATAAGTTAATCAATGGTGCATTAAGAGGAAATACCATATCATTCAGTGATAATTCTGAAACCATTAGGGCAGAAGGAGTCTTTGACTTTGGCTTAGATTTACATGAAAAGTTCAACGCAATTACAGCAGGAGAGGCCGTGCAAAACAAGGAGGACTCTACTTTCATGTTTAAGACCATGATGGCTTTGGATATGGAATTACCAGAGGAATGTTGGTTGAGAATGCAGGAGATTTTCTCCGAAAAAGCTGGAGATGCACCAAGCATACGGGTGGATGACGCAGTTGTTAAAAGGAACATTGCTGAGCTTGTCACGGACGATAAGAAGTACGACAAGGTAAAGCAAGAACTTGAAGAATTTGGTGAAATCAAACAAATCGATGAACTGAAAAAAGATTTGATGATTACCAATATGGAGTTTTACTACTCACACACGTTAAATGCCTTTGTTTCTAAAACGCCAATAGATTTAGCGACGTTACATGGCAAGCAAATCAACAAGCAGTTAAACGCTTATACCATCATCGAAAAGAGAAGGAGCGGAACACGTATTGCGATATACTTCGAAGTTACCAAGTATGATTATTTCTATTTCGAGTTTCAACGCGGTAACTTGTTTGTGTACTCAACCGACAAAGATTTTAATTTGGTTTTGCGACAACGAGCTGGTAAAGTAAACGAACGAGGTTATACAGTTCGACCTAGTTCGCCTTTAAAAGTGACCAAACACATTGATATAATTGACGGATTAGATAAATGATTTCTACCACCATACTGTTACTCGCATTTTGTGCATACTTATTAGGCTCATTGCCTTCGGCTGTTTTAGTCGGTAAAGCATTTTATGGATTAGACGTTCGAGAACATGGAAGTAATAGCGCTGGTGCAACAAATACGTTTCGCGTGTTGGGTAAACAAGCAGGAATATTGGTTTTGTTACTCGATGTCTTTAAGGGAGCAACAGCCGTAAACTTGGTTCACTTTGCCAAAGAAATACCAGAATCGGAATATTTCATGGTTTATAAAATTGCCTTTGGACTATTGGCAGTAGTTGGACACATATATCCCGTCTTTGCTGGTTTTAAAGGTGGTAAAGGCATTGCTACATTATTGGGAATGGTCATCGCAATGGACCCAATTTTGGCTTTAGGTTGTATGGTTGTCTTTATTATTATCTTCATCACAACCAATATGGTTTCAGCAGGTTCGATACTTGCGACGTTGTCTTTTGGTATTATGACGTACATCAGATACGAATTTAGTGAGCCTATTTTGCAAATTTTTGGCATCTTTGCAGTAGTCTTAGTTCTCTTTACCCACCGAGCCAATATGCAAAGGATTTGGAAAGGGGAGGAAAAAAAGATGTACTTATTTAAGAAGAAAGAAGAATAAATATTGAATATTTTTAACACAAAAACCACCACACAAGAAGCGGTCGAGTCGATTGAGGACTTGATTGGAGGTTATGCGCTTGTAATATTCAACGACGACGTGAATACCTTCGATCATGTAATTGATTGTTTGATGAAGTATTGTGAACATACGCCAGAACAAGCTGAGCAATGTTCGGTAATCATTCATTTTAAGGGAAAATGTGCCGTGAAACACGGATCTTCAAAATCATTATCTCCCATCTGTGACGCACTTTGTAGAAAAGGTCTTTCTGCTACTGTAGAAATCATCTAATTAAGAAAAGACCATAACAGCGTTTCATGATTGCACTAAACGATATCTCGTACGAGTTCGGCGGTAACTACCTCTATAGAAATGCCAACTGGCATATCAAACCTAAAGAAAGGATTGGTTTGGTTGGTAATAATGGAACGGGTAAAACCACCTTATTACGGTTAATTACTGGAGAATACGAGTTAAGAGAGGGGACCATCTCAAAAACAAAAACCCTAAAAGTAGGCTATCTCCATCAGGAGATGTCTGAAACTGCTGTTGACTTAACAATCACAGAGGTTGCCATGCAGGCATTTTCGTCCGTCATAGAGGCCGAAGAGGAAATGAACGCCATTTACAAACGAATGGAAACAGAGGAGGTGACCGAAGAATTATTGGATCGTTTAGGGCATTTGCAAGAAGAATTTGAACGTAATAATGGGTACCAAATTCGAAGTTTAACAGAAGAAATTCTTGAGGGTCTTGGTTTTAAAACATCAGACTTATCCCGACCGTTAAAAGAATTTAGTGGTGGTTGGCGTATGCGTGTTATTCTTGCTAGGATGCTGCTCGAACAACCCGATTTGTTGATGCTCGATGAGCCCACAAACCACTTGGATTTACCGTCTATTGAATGGTTAGAGAACTACCTACAAACGTATCAAGGTACTGTAATTGTTGTATCTCACGATAAGTTTTTCTTAAATAAAATGGTGACCAAAATCGTGGAGGTAACCAATCAGAAATTATACGTTTGGGATGGTAATTACGATTTTTTCTTAAAGGCGAAATTGGAAAGAGATGACCTACAGCAGCGTCAATATGAGAACCAGCAGCAATACATAAAAGAGCAGGAAAAATTCATTTCTCGATTCCGAGCTAAGGCGTCTAAAGCAACGGCGGTACAGAGTAGAGTAAAAATGCTTGACAAGCTGGAGAAGGTGGATGTGGTTGAGTCAGACGGCCCAAAAGTGAATCTCCGTTTTTCTATCAGTAAAGAAAGTGGAAAGATTGTGATGGATTTGGACAACATCACCAAGCATTTTGGCGACAACCATATATTAACCAATACGTCAGGTCAAATTATCCGCAAAGACAAGATTGCGTTAATTGGAGCCAACGGTAAAGGGAAATCGACTTTGCTTCGAATTATTGCGAATACCGAGAAGTTTTCTGGTGAACGCAAAGAAGGATATAACGTAATCACCTCATTCTTCGCCCAGCATCAATTACAAGCACTTCATTTAGAGAATGAAGTCTTGCAGGAATTAACAGAACATGGTTCTGGTTTAACCGAATCAGAATTGCGAAATGTACTGGGTTGCTTTTTGTTTGCAGGCGACGACGTATTTAAACCTATTAAGGTATTAAGTGGTGGCGAGAAATCGAGGGTAGCATTGGCAAAAACTTTGGTTGAAAAGGCCAATTTCTTGCTGTTAGATGAGCCTACCAACCACCTTGATATTCAGAGTATTGAGGTGTTGATTCAGGCATTGCAGCAGTATGAAGGTAGCTTTGTTTTGGTTAGTCACGACAGGTATTTTGTGTCTGAAGTTGCCACAAAAATATGGTGGATTGAGGATGAGATGATTCGAGAGTATCCAGGTACGTATCAGGAATTCCTGTATTGGAAAGAAAGTCAAGATGCCCAAAAGAAATCCCAGCCCGTTGTCGCAAAAAAGGTTGAAAAACCTGTTAAAAATCCAGTCAAAATGGATGCGGATAAAAAACGGCAACAACAGCTGAGAAAGCTTGAGCAAAAAATTGAAAACCTCGAACAGCAGGTGAAAGACATCACGGAAACCATCCAAACAATAGAACACGACTTAACCAAACCAGAAGTAACGGGTGATAGACAGCAGTTGTTAGAATTATCTAACCAACATCAAATCCAAACAGATCGGAAAACAGAATTGTCGGAGAAGATGGACCAATTGATTGAGCAACTAATGGAGCTCGAGGAGTAGCATTATTGAAGTTGGTCTCGACCTTTTTTTCTTACTAGATAAAAAGTTACCACTATTCCACACAATACGATTAGTAAATACCAAAAATCCATCCAAATCAGTTCTGAAAGCCTAACCCTCCAAAATCCTGACAAAAACACAAAGAAGAAGGTGGCAATGGCGAGTCTGCGGTTATTCAACTTACTTTTAAAGCGCAAAGCCAAAGCGTATCCCAACTCAATGCCGAAGTGACCACAGATACCTATTAACAGCATTAGATTGCCGTAGGGCCAATGCAAAACTTTGAACAAAGCACCAAGAATTACAATGGCTGCAGGAAGGTTCGAAAACTTTCCATAAAGACTTACAGGCTTTTTGTCCGTTGCTAAATCGTCATCTAAAATCTCGTTCATTCTGTAACTTAAATTGAAAGCGAGTACGTTGTTTTGCGTCGCCTATGAATGCGGTTAACGTGTCTCCTTGTCTATGGTACTCAATATACTTAGGGAAATCATGTGCTTCATTTTCACAACGGAAGAAACTGTCTTTTATTTCAGTTATTAAGAAGGAAGTAGGTGATTCATTTTGTGCGGGATGTGCGACGTACAACAGGGAATCATTTGAATACTTAATCAAAATGTCTTCGTTGGTTACTTCTTCACCTAAAATAGTGGTTCCCGTTCCACGCAGGCCATTTTTGGTCAACGTCCATGATTCAAAATGGTTGATCTGATCATCACCACTCATCGATCGTTCCCAAACACCAACCAGCCATTCGAATGGGGCAAAGTCTTGTTTATTAGCACTTTGACTTGTTTCTTTATGCACGTTGGAAGCTGGTTTGCTGCAGGCAAAACAGAAGAGAAGTATGAGGATTGTAATGTTTTTCATTTAAATCGGAAATTACCTATTTAATTATAAATTTGTTCAAACAAGATTCACATCAACAATGAAAAATATTCTGATTGCTACATTATTCGTTTTAACTGTATTCACGGGCTGTAAAGATGATACACCTGTTGTAGATACGCCAACAGACTCTGGCAGTGCCATCGATAAGATTCTTGGTAAATACACCTGTAACTATAAAGTATTTAACGCAAAGACTGGTGTTGAAGCGCAAAAAGGAACTTTTGCATGTGAAATTTGGACAAATACTGATGACGATACTCGGTTCGACTTTAGAATAGACGGATTGACTTTATTAATGACAGGTGCTAATCTTAAGGCAGTTGGGGATGGTTATACCTTTTCGATTCCTGAACAAAATGTAAAAGACTTTGGTGATTTGATTGGTAAAGAGATTATCAATATTGACGGACAAACTACAAGGGTTGCAGGTCATGTAACCACGTCGAATAACAAGATCGTATGTTACTGTGAGCGCGCGCGAAAAGTGGGACAGGACGACGACTTATTCGAGTTCTCTTTCGTTAAAAAGTAAAATGCATTTGGCATATTTATGCCACATTTTTTTACGATTAAACAAAACCTAGACAACGTTTTGTATCTTCTTGTGTCTTTTATATATAAGACACCTAATTGAAAACCGTATTCGCCATATTTGTTGTACTCTTTTGTAGTATTCAATCGTATGCTACGCATATAATGGGCGGTGATTTAACGTATCGTTATATAACAGACGACTCCTTCGAATTTACCTTGGCTTTCTATGTAGACTGTGTTAATGGAAACCCAGGTGCAATCGCTTCCGACAAATTTGCCATTCTTGGGTTTTTTAATGCAAAAACGAAAAAATACATTGATAAGGTTGAAGTAGAACGAAACGATCCAGTTAGGGTTTCGAAGTTAAACTATGCCTGTGTCACTCCGCCTTCCAATGCTTGTGTCGACAGATATGAGTACGTATTTAGCAAAAAGGTCGACGTAGGTAAGGACGGTATCATTGTTTCTTTTCAGCGCTGTTGTAGAAACCACACCATTACCAATTTGGTAAACCCTGGTGGAACTGGTATGACATTGTTAGCAACGATTCCACCAAAGACTTTGGTCTCGGTGAACAGCAACCCGGTGTTCAAGGATAGTCCACCCAACTTTTTATGCAACGATGCTCCGTTAGTCTTTGACCACAGTGCCACAGATTTAGACGGAGATTCATTGGTATACGACTTGTATTTACCTTTTGAAGGTGCTGATCCAAACGCTCCAAGACCATCACAACCTTCTAATCCTGATTATGACGAAGTAACATATACAACGGCCTACAATCTGTCAAATTTGATGGGAGGGACGGAACGGTTAAAAATTAACCAAAGCACGGGTCAATTGACGGTTATTCCTGATAAAGTGGGGCAATATGTGGTAGGTATTCGAGTATCGGAATTTAGAGATGGAGTGAAGATAGGAGAGACGCTTCGAGATTATCAATTTAATGTATTGGATTGTGATATAAAGATATCGGCGAACTTCGACTTGCCAGAGATAAAATGTTACGATTCAGTTGTTTATCTTAAAAATACGTCGAAATATGGAATGACGTATGATTGGAAGATTTCAAAATCAAGTGCTGTTGTTCACGAGACCCATGACGTAAACCCTAGTGTAACTTTAAATCAAAAAGGACAATACTCCATTAAGCTGGTTGCCAAAAACGACAAATGTGCTGATAGTATTGAAAAAGACATTGAAATTGGGGAAATCAAAATTATTAAGGCAGAATTTGATCTTGATTTGGAAGATACATGTACTGGAGGTCTTGTTAGAATCAGGAACAACAGTGACAAAACTCCAGACTGGTATTGGGATCTTGGATTAGGTGCAGGAGAACAGCATAACATAACGGTCAATCAGTTACAACTCACAGAACCAGGGGAATACACCATTAAACTACGTATCTCAGATACGGCTAATTGTGCCCTTGATGATACGTACGAACTCAAGTTTAACATTCACGGAAAAGACACTTTCTTTTCTTCATTCGACTATTCGTTCCCAAATGCCTGTGACCCAGGGGAACTTGTATTGGTAAAAACGGATGACTTGGAATCAAGCTTCCATTGGGAAATAAAAGGACAAAAGGACAAATTTGAGAACAGTCCAGAAGTGACCTTACAAGACTTAGATGCAGGTCGACTAAACGTAGTGTTAAAACACAACAAGTCATCCAACCCGTGTCATGTATACGTTCCAGAGGTAGAGGAAATTCAAGTCGATTCATTAGAAATGAACGAAACAGTGACGCTATATAATGTATTTACTCCTGGTACAGATGGTAGCAATGATTGTTTCAAGTTAGACATGCAGAATTCAGATTGTTATGAGGTTGAAATGTATATCTATAGTCGATGGGGGGAATTGGTGTATCAAACGGAGAATGCTTTAGAGGATTGTTGGGATGGTATCCGTGGAAATCACGAAATTTATCCGGGTGGGACGTATTTCGGCGTTGTTAAAATCAAACATAATGAAATGGACAAATCTGAAAACATTTCAATTACAATTACGTTAATTCAATAATAATCAGAAAATAGCATATGCCAGTTATTGAATCTATACCTGAGTATTTTAAACCATATGTGAGCAAAGTTGCGTCTACCAACGTGTATAATGCGCTGGAAGAAAAATGGGAAAGCCTAGAATCTTTGTTCATTAACTTAACCGAAGACCAGGCAAATCATCAGTATGCAGAAGGCAAATGGACGCCGAAACAAATATTACAGCATTTAATCGATACTGAACGCATTCTGAGTCAGCGTGCACTTCGTTTTGCACGACGCGACATGACCCAGTTACCTGGATATGATCACGATAATTACGTTTTACAGGCAGATGTCAGTCAGAGATTGATTAAGGATTTATGGAATGAGTTTCATGCGGTGCGGGTTTCGACCTTGTTTTTGTACAAAAGCTTTAACGAGCAGGATTTGAAACGTGAAGGCTTTGCCAATGGACTTGTACTAAGCGTCGAAAATGAAGGCTTTATTATCGCTGGGCATGCCTTACATCATGCAAAAATCATTAGAGAAAGATATTTAGTGTAGCGCTGCTCTTACAGGAATTTGCTGAATAATGTTGGCTTCTTCCGTCATCAGTTCTTCCAACCGTTTATAGACTTCCGTTTCATCGAAATATACAAGCGCAAAAGCAACAAAAACATGTCCGTGCTTTGCTTCACTGGTCCACAATGCCTTGTAAAATCGTTTCAATTCAACATCTTCCAATGCATCGGCAATAAGCTTAAAACGTTCAGCACCACGACATTCAAGAACAGAAGCCAATAGAAGTTTGTCTAGAAATCGTTCTTCGCGGCCATCCCGTGCAAGCTTCATTAAACGATTCACATAAACGTCTTTCTGAATCTCGTGATTAAGGGAAATACCTTGAGCCGCCATTACATCATATACCTGTTTGAAATGCTCCATTTCTTCAATGGCGATGTCAATAAGGTCCGGTATAATGTCAACCCGATCAGGATATTTTGCAACAAAGCTTGAGGCCATCCCACTGGCTTTACGCTCGCAATCGGCGTGGTCTCTTAAAAATGAAGGAAAATCTGCTAGTACAGTGTCTACCCAATCTTGGGAGGAAGCAACTTTGACGTCGATTGATCGTTTCACATGCCAAAATTACACATGAACGATGAATCGTCGTTATACATTACCGATAAATGTGATTATCGTCGTGTACGTTCTCTTTTGCGTTTGTCTTTGCTTTTTGAGCGACCCGGATTCTCTTTGTTTCCAGCTACCTCAATGTTGCAAGATCTACCACGGAAGTCTTTACCGTTCATAGACTTTAACACATGATCGGTATAGTTGCTATCAACTTCTACGAATGAGAATGTCTTAAGCACTTCAATTCTTCCGATGCCAACACCTTCTAAACTTGGTTGCTCATTGATGAACCCCATCAAGCGCTGTGCATTTAAAGAATCTTTTTGACCTAGGTTGATAAAAAAGCGTTCGAAATTCATACTGCCACCACGGCTTCTAGTCTTCGAGCTATCTCTTTCACGTCGAGGTCTCTCACTACGATCGCCTCTATCTCGTCGATCTCCTCTATCACGACCACGGTCTCTACGACCTCTTTCTCCTCTTTCGCCACGATCTCCTCTGTCGCTGTCCTTAGCACTAATGTTTAGGTCGCCAGCATCTTTATAATATTCTAAGAATCTATTGAACTCAGTTGAGAAAAAGCGTTCAATCAATTCGTCTCTTGAGAAACCTTCTAACTCAGCTGTGATAGCAGGTAAGTATTGTTCGAATTCAGACTTGTCTACTTCAACTTGCTTTAAGTCTTCAACCAGTTTGAATAGTTGTTTACCACAAATTTCTTTACCACTTGGGATTGTTTTTGCTTCAAACTCTTTTCCAATCTTACGTTCAAGTTGTTTGATCTTCGAGCGTTCTCTAGTTGAAACCAAGGCAATAGAGGATCCTTTCTTACCAGCTCGAGCCGTTCGTCCACTTCTATGAATGTACGATTCCAATTCGTCAGGAAGGTTGTAGTTGATAACGTGTGTAATGTTATTTACATCCAATCCACGAGCAGCAACATCAGTGGCTACTAATATCTGTAACACCTGAGATCTGAATTTACCCATCACGTGGTCTCTTTGTGCTTGAGACAAATCACCGTGAAGTGCATCTGCATTGTAACCACCTTTTATCAACTTGTCAGCTACTTGCTGGGTTTCTTTTCGGGTTCTACAAAATACGATACCGTAAATATCAGGATTCACGTCTGCGATTCTTCGTAATGCTTCAAATCGAGTGCTTGCATTTACTAAGTAGTACGAGTGCTCAATGTTTGCAGCACTTTGATTTGCGCGCTCTGTTGCAATTTCAACAGGATTACGCATGTAGTTTTTAGCTATGCGCGATACATCCTTAGGCATTGTTGCCGAAAACAAAAGTGTTTGTCTAGTAGCTGGTGTGTTGCTCAGGATAAAATCAAGGTCTTCTTTAAAACCCATATTCAACATCTCATCTGCTTCGTCTAAAACGAGCATTTCAATGTTTTCTAATTTTAGGTTACCTCTTTTTATTAGGTCAATTACCCGACCTGGTGTACCAATAACGACTTGAGCGCCGCGATTCAGTTCTCTAATTTGATTTTGGATAGCTGCACCACCATACACAGAAACAGATTTAAAACCTTTTCTGTACTTGGTGTAGTTTTCAATGTCTTGTGCTATTTGACGACACAATTCTCTTGTTGGACTCAGGATGATGGCCTGAACCTTGTTGTTGTTCACGTCAATTTTTTGAGCAAGTGGCAATCCAAATGCAGCAGTTTTACCTGTTCCAGTTGAAGCCAATGCTAAAACATCTGCTTGATTTTCAATAATTTGTGGAATTGCTTTTTCCTGAATAGGAGTAGGCGTTTCAAAACCTAGGTCTTGGATGGCTTGTAGAATGTCAGATTCTAAGCCAACCTCTTTAAAAGTTGTCATACTGTTCGTTAATGTTAATGCACCGCCGTGCGTTTATTGAACGAACACCTCTAACATGCCATAGGTGGCCGCTCTGCCAATTAAAGGTGCAAAAGTACGCTTATTTAATGACAAACAAGACTTTTAATAATATAGCCTTGTAATGCGCCACTACAAAGCCAAAAAAAGCCCTGCATGCCTAGCATGCAGGGCAACTAAATGTTTTGTAGTCGTTATTGTATAACGATTTTCTTACTTACTACGCCCGTTTTGTCTCGGAGGTTTAAGTAATAAATCCCTTTTGGAAGGTCAGAAGTATTCAATTGATAACTGGTTCCTGATTCAACCATAGTTTCGCTAACCAAAGATCCACTTAGGTTCGATAGTTGAACCGCAGTGTGGTCGAACGAACCATTTTCCAAATGAATGTTTAACATGCCGCCAGAAATAGGATTAGGGTAAATGTTCACACCCGTTTGTGTCGTCACATCTGCAATGCCCACCGTTGAAACAGTGATATGGGTTTTGGTAATTTTATCAGTACCATATTCGTTGGTTGCCGTTAACGTAACACGGTATGAACCTGTTGCAGTGAACTTAACTGTAATCGATTTAGAGGAGTTGTAATCACCCTGAACCAATACTACGTGGGCAGTGCTTCCTGAAGTGTTTTCAACTTTCCATGACCTCTTTGTTGCTTCTTTACCTCCACTGATGTCGGTTAAAGTCGTTTCCTCGTTAATCTCAATATTGGTTTTGGTTGTAGAGAAATCAGCCACTGGAGCTAAGTTGTCGATAGTGATTTTGCGAATCACGTGATTCGTCATGTCTGTTGCATATAATGCGTTTCCGCCGTCATAACTAAGACCACCTAGAACACCAAATAGTGCATCAGTTCCATTTCCGTCTTTATTTCCAGATGCGCTTGCACTACCAGCGAAGGTAGAAACAGTGTTGTTAGCAATATCAATGACTCTGATTGCTGCAGCATCAGCTACGTAAATAAGTCCGTCAACCACAGCCACACCACGCACTTGCTTAAATTTAGCTTCTGCCAAAGTGCCATCCTTGTAACCGAAGCCACCGCAAATAGTAGAAACTGCGCCCGTAGATATGTTTACTTTTCTAATAGCTGTGTTTTGGAAATCAGTAACGACAAGGTTGCTCGCGTCCAACATGGCAATGCCATATGGTGAGTCGAAACGTGCTTCAGAAGACGAACCATCTTTGTTACCGTAATCCGTTCCTTTTCCTGCTAATGTTAGAACAGCTCCACTACTGGAGATTTTACGTATACAATGGTTTAGAAAATCAGTAACGTATAAATTTCCGTTTCCATCAATCGTAATTCCTTTTGGCGTATCAAAACGAGCAGCTGCACCGTTTCCATCTTTATAACCGGCTGTTCCCCAGCCTCCGTTTGGATTAGCACCAGCAAACGTACTGGCCACCTGACCATTTCCAACGTTTACAAAAGGAGCTAGTTTACGGATTGCATGATTTTCGGCATCTACAATAAACACATTGCCAGCGCCGTCACAGACAGCATCAGTAGGATTGTAATAGGCAGCAGCGTTACCGGTTCCATTTGAATATCCCAATGAAAAGCTCGGATCTCCTATTTTTCCACTTCTGTTATACGCTTTGTCGGCCAAAATCATTCTAATTTTATTCGACTCAGTAACATACATAGTGCCTTTGCTATCCCAAGCAATACCACCTGGTTGATAGAAATAGGCATCTGCTAATGAAGCGGTGCTGTTGCTATAATTATTAGTTGGATCAGTATTTACTTTACCTGCAAAAGAGGTTACTGTTTGTGCCGAAGCAGCACTAAACATCAGCGATAAGCTAGATGCTATAAGTAGGAATTGTTTCATAATAACTTAGATTTTTCAAAACTTGTATCAGCTTCGAAAATACCAAGTTATCTTATAATACATGCATATTGTTTGTAATAAATGAATCCACCGCTGAAGAGATGGTTTCAGTGATATCGGTGTAATCCCTCTTTACAAAGGCCTTTCCCGTAATCTGTTCAAAAAGTTCTATATATCGGTTTGAAACGTTTTCCACAAATTCTGGTGTCATTTCAGGAACCAACTGACCTTCAAGTCCTTGAAAACCGTTTTCGATCAACCACTGACGAACAAACTCTTTAGACAATTGACGTTGCTTTTGGTCCTTTGACTGAATGGCTTCATAGGTATCTTTATAAAAGTACCGGCTGCTATCAGGTGTATGGATCTCGTCAATCAACACAATCTTGTCGTTGTATAATCCAAACTCATATTTGGTATCCACCAAAATAAGGTCTTGAGAATGGGCTTTTTGAGATCCCGCTTCGAATAACTTAAGTCCATATTCCTCAAGCTTTTCGATTTGTTTTTTCTTTAAAATTCGCTGTTCACGCAGCTCAGTCATGGATATATCTTGATCGTGACCTTGACGTGCCTTGGTTGTTGGTGTAATAATTGGTTCCGGTAGCTTGTCATTTTCTTTCAAACCTTCTGGTAAGCGAACACCACAAATTTCTCTTCCACCCTCGCGATACACTCGCCAAGCATGGCCAGCTAGATAGCCTCTCACAACGACTTCCACTGGTAATGGTTCGCAGCGTAAACCAACAGTAACATGTGGGTCAGGTTCTGCTATTTTCCAGTTGGGAACAATAGGTCTAGTGTCGTCCAAGAAGGTTGATGCAATTTGATTGAGTACTTGTCCCTTAAAAGGGATAGACTCAGGCAACACGTGATCAAACGCGGAGATTCGATCGGTTGCTATCATGACAAGGAATTGGTCATTGATGTTGTATACATCTCGTACCTTACCTCTATAAAAATCCTTCTGACCTTTGAAAAAAAAGTTCGTTGAAACTAACGGCTGCATATATTCAAATGTATACTATCGATTGAAACGAAAGCACAAAAATGTGTTAAAAATTTACACGCTCGTTAAAAAATGTAAGGTATCTACGCCGTCAGCATATTCTTCAAGTTTTGGTTGTTGAGAGGAACCAAAAGGGACGTGATTAGAATCATTCAACTGTGATACGATTACTTGTATTTCGTCTTTATGGCTTAACAGCCAATTGTTTAAGTCAGATTCGTCTTTGTAATATTGATAGAAAATACACGACAGTGGTGGATGTAATTTTTCATCTTCTTTGACCAATAAGTACCCAGTATCTAAGTGTTTTGTTAGATTCATTAAAAAGATAGCACGGTGGTACGTCGTGTTATTGGCATATTTATTATGGTTGGCAACGTCAGCATATTTCGCTGTTGCGTCAAGTAATGGAATCAAGTCATACCCTTCAGGTACCAGTAGTTTGGTTACATTCCGACAACCAAGTCCAAAGTACTGAAAGATATCATCAGACAGCAATTCAAGCTCTTCTTTTGACTCTTTACCTGTAATTACAGCCACTGACGTCCTGTTTTTACGAATGATGCTAGGTATATCTCTAAAATAATACTCAAAATATCGAGCGCTATTGTTACTTCCTGTGGCAATAAGTGCCTCTGGCTTTACAACACGCTCCGTAATTTCAATGTGAGCTGTTAATTCTGGATAAGCTTCTACCAATACTTCTACGCAGTACTTCATTAGTACTTCGTCATTGTGGGAGAGCTTAATTTTCGCTTTGTGTCCTGTGACTAAAACACACAACAAATCGTGGAATCCAACCATTGGTATGTTTCCAGCCATGATGATGCCCACCTCTTTAGGGTTTTCATTGGTTTCAGGAACGTTGCTTAACCACTCGGTTAGGTTGGACTCAGTTAAACACTTTTGCCAATGACTTAGGCACAATGCTACATTGTCGCGTGTAAACCAATTGTTTTTGAGATACGCTTGCTCTATTACTGAACTCATCGCTGCAGTATCAGGATCCAAACGTTTCGCTAGGTTAACGAATGCACTAATCGTTGAAGTCTTGTTAATCATATTGTGGTACACAACTGTCCGCAAAGGACGATATTGTAACCATGGATGTCAAGTTTATTTTAGATGTCTTGTGAAAGTAATTTTACCAGTAATGCACAGCATGTTTATAACATTAAGCGTTTAATGTGAACTAATATTCAAACTTTTGAAAGCAGGGGGATAATCAAACAAGGCAATGAAAGCATGGCGAAGACTTACTGGAGAGCGGTTACAAAAACCATTATATCAATCGGTTGAGGAAGTAATCATCCGCGAAAGAAAGCTGCACAGAATTAAAGTGTGCATCGGAACAGATTCGCAGGTAAAGGGAGATGTAGTCCGAATTTGCAACGGCCATCGTCTTCTTAAGAGAAGGACGTGGCGGCTTTATTTTCCTAAACAATTACAGAACAGAAATAGCCTATAGCATCAAAGAAAGAATGATCAAGGAGGTTTCGGACTCTATCGAAGTGGCATATGAGCTTTGTCCGCTATTTGACAAATACGACATTGAAATGGAGGTTCATGCCGACATCAACAGTGATCCGCAATTCAAGTCACACGTAGCTTTTAAAGAAGCGATGGGATACATTTTAGGCATGGGGTATACGTTTAGAGCCAAACCAGATGCGTTCGCTAGTACGTATTGCGCGAATAAGGTGGTGAAGTGAGGTTTGTAGGCATTAGGACTTAGGATTTAGGCGTTAGGACTTAGGCATTAAGAATATAGAGAAAAGAAAATAGATGATAGACGTGTTTAGGCACATGATTAAGTCATGCTTCTTGAGTCATAGGTCTTGAGTCATAAATAGTGCATGACGCGGTATGGTAAGTTGAAGATGAAGTTGAAGATGAAGTTGAAGATGAAGTTGAAGATGAAGTTGAAGATGAAGTTGAGTTGAATAATTCTATAATTCAATATTAAGAACAAAGAGAAAAGAAAATAGAGGATAGACCTATTTGGTTACAAATTGAAGTCATAGGTCTTGAGTCATTAAGTCTTGAGTCATAAATTGTGCATGACGCGGTATGGTAAGTTGAAGATGAAGTTGAGTTGAATAATTCAATAATTCTGTAATTCAATAATTCTGTAATTCAATAATTCTGTAATTCAATAATTCTGTAATTCAATAATTCTGTAATTCAATAATTTAAGCATTAGGCATTAAGAACAAAGAGTAAATAAAATAGAGGATAGACGTGTTTAGGCACATGATTTAGTCATGCTTCTTGAGTCATTAGTCTTGAGTCAAAAAATTGTTCATTGTCAATTATACATTGCCAATAGCCAATAGCCAATAGCCAACAGCCAATAATAGCCAACAGCCAATAACCAATAGCGAAGCGCCCCAACGCCCCAAAAGAATTCAATCCTTCAGAAATTAAACAAAATAACTCCCTAGCACTACACAACCCACAACAGCGGCAGTAATGCTTAAAACCAATACGGCGCCAGCACTTATGTCTTTGATAATCTTTCCTTTATCACTAATTTGAGGGTGAAGTAAGTCTAATGTTTTTTCAATTGCGGTATTTAGAAGTTCAGCAGAAATAACCACACCAATGCATATCAACAGCACCGACCAATGTATGAGGGTAATGTGAAGATAGAATCCAGCAATACAGACACATACAGCAACAACTGAATGAATCTTCAGATTGCGTTCATGTCTGAAAGCCCAGGTGATTCCATCGATAGCGTGTTTAAAGGTCTTGCGCATTGGTGTTTCAAAGGAAACAAAAATTGACGTTTTTACTTTTGATGACATCTTATTTTAGTTTAGGATTGATGTGTACGTCATGTGGTTGTTGAATTCGCTTGATTAAAATGTAAAACAAGGCACTAAATCCACCAAACAAAGCGCAAAACGAAAGCAAGTCGACAATTTGACTAGAAAATATGATCTGGTACATCTCAGATAAGAAGTGAAATGGATGGATGAAAACGTCCCAACTATTCCAACGCTCAATTCTGCCAACATAAATGCCACAGCCGATGATTGGAAAAATTAAAATATGGAATGCCGAAGAGAGTCTTTTAGAATACATATTGGCAATTACCCTAACCAACGCGTCAATCGTATAAATGGTCAGCATCAAGCCAGAGAATGCGTAGCTTAGAAACAAAACCATGTCGAACCAAAGGTTAATTCTAGAACCCATTCTAAAATGCACTAAGTCGGTAACCAGATATGAGGCATTTGGAAGGAATAGAACGGACAACCCTATGAGGGATATGCTTGCATATGATTTGTTGGTTTTGCTAGATAACTGAGCAAAAAATAAAGGAAGCCAAGCCAAAAACAGGTTCCAGACTAAAAATAAATAGACCATTTCCCATTCGAGGAATATCCTAATCACAGAAAGGCTTAAACATATTATAATCAGAAGTTTAATTGGATGTATTGTCGGTTTGATCATCTTAAAACAGTTGAGAATGTTGGATTTGTTTTGACGTGATTCAGTGTGTCCCATAATACCTGAGTATTCCGGAAACAATTAAAGCAATACCAAATCCAAAAATGGCTATCGGGAAGTATTCAGGCACATATACATGACTAAACGACTTTTCCACGCTTAATAGGTCAGTCCATGTGAAGTTAGGAACCTTATTTATTGAGAATCGAACAAAGTCCACACAAAAACTGACAATACAAACGGCTGAACCTGAAATCAACAATGCCCAATTCATTCGTCCGATTGGCCTATTTGTATGTGCGTTGATTTGATTAATAATGACCGCAAAGGCAATCATCATCAAAGACAGTAAAACGGGGGCCCAGACTGGTCCAACCCACATGACTGGTAGGAGAAAGAGCACATCCCAAGTAGCGAGGGAGGACGGCCAGTCCAAAAAAACTTTAAGGAAGACGTAATAAAATATGTCCCAAATGGCAAAGGCGTAAATGAACCATGCAAATCGGGTGTTTTTATTATGACCAGCCATCCAGCCTACAGCTACAAGCATAAAGATCGTTGCCACTTCACGCCACAGCTCAACTGCGGCGAGATTATGACCAATAGGTTTAAGAGGGAAGTCAAAGCCATTTGGAAAGCTTAATTCACGCAGGTAAACCACTACTGCGCATTCTAATAAGCCCATTGCTACTGCAAATAGGCCGACATACCAATATTTTTTAATAAGTGTTGTTTTCATTTTTTTTAAAACATTAAGTCCCAAGGACAATTAAAGATGAGTAAGTAATATGTGATGGGTTGAGTGTAATAGAACAAGTTGATGATGAAAAAATCGATAGGTTTTGTGGAAGTGTTAACCGACAGGATAGATTTTGCCAAAGCCACTATTCCTGAGCTTATCAGCGTTGCATATAAGACGTTGTTTTCGTTCTCATAGGTTATCTCAATGCTTGTGATGACGCCAATAATTCCCAAGCTTACTAATGTGGCTATGACTTTAAGCAAGTCAATATCCACACGCGTTAAAGCCATTTCCTTTCCGTGCATCCATAAATGGACCATCCAAGTGGTGAATGAGTATAGCATAAATAAGAACGCCAACTGGATTACGTAAGTGAATATGAATATGATCATAATGGACATTTCTGAGATAAGCATTATGAATACCCGTACCAACCTAAGTCATCAAAAACGCCTGCAGTTACTGAGCTAAACATCCATGAAATAAAATACATTGGATGTATGCAGAAGTTGATGAGGTGAAGTAAAAATTGTCCTTTAGATTTTACTCTCGAAAGGAACAACTGACTAAAATTGAAGTATGTGTTTAATGTAAAAAGTGTAAAACCAAGTCCTATTGACAAACTGATAATTAAAAGACTCCGATGTGGAATAGCCAACAGCAATGCGAATACTATGTTTATAGTTGTTAAAAAGGCCAATTGTCTTGTAGTCAAATTTCTGATTTGAGTTTTGCAAGACTTAACAAGCCATCGAACAAATGAGTACAAGGCCATTTGTACCGGCAATAAAACTACCAATGCCAACAGGTAATAAGCTAAAACATTCATCCTAAGGCTTTTATTTAGGGTTTGACAACCTTTTTTTGGCAATTGACTTACCTAATACCCATTCTCGGTAGTCACGTATGTCGTAATTCGAAATACTCCACACACGACTGTCAACTCTGTCTTTTTGGGCATCCGTCATACGGTTCTGATGTGGTAGCAGCAAATAGGTATTCGATTTATCCAGTGACAACAAGTAATCGTAATCAACTATTTGTTCTTGACCATACGGATGGTTGATGTTATAAGCCGTAATTGTAGTACTCCAATTCATTAATGCACTGACAATCAAAACGAAGTAGACATTAAACGCATTGGTTTTATACAAAAATCCAAGTGATCTATTCTGTAAGATGGTGATCGATGTCAAGACCAATCCGATGATACACAGAGCCAGGTAGATGTAAATGACCATACGCTTTTCAGTCAAACCATATTGAGATATGTACACATAGTTGCGTTGTACGTTTTGTAGAATAAACAAGCCATTCAAAACGATGAAAATGAGGTTGGCAAGCCTAAAGGATTTCTTTTTGATTTCTCCCAAATAGTTATTGGTTAAAACGGTCAATATGGCCGCACAGATGATACTAAAAATAGAAGCGTAAATACCTTGATGTAGGTACGTAGCATACGTAAAATCGGTGGGTGTTTGTCCGTTAACCTGGTACATAAGATCTGTTAGAATAACAACGCTTAAGAGTACAACAAGAGACCAGACACCTATTAACCAAGAGTTTACAAATTTTAGATTACCCATATAGTCTGAGATCTTAGTCGATTTTTGACCAATGTTGTCGTAGACTTTATTGAACCTTTCTGGAGCAAAACAGTAGAGTAATACAGAAGCAGCAAATACACCTAGTATGGCCGTAAAAATGAATTGCGGTAGGTGGTCCCAGCGAATGGCATCGAGTAAATCCCTAAAAGCAGGAGACGATTCGTAATACAGGATACTAAAAAAGGTGAGAAGTGCAGCAGGTATTAACAAAGTAGTGACGATGCCTCGAAACTTGCCATTGTTGGCATTCAGTCGTTGAAAGAACCGGATGATAACACCAAACGGTGAAATGATAAAGTTTAGGAAACCGGCAATAGCGCCAAAGCCAGGATCGGCATTTGGAATAACAAGCGCAACTCCAAGATAGCCAAACGATAGTAAACACATCAGGATAGCGAGGGCATCGCTGTGTATGAATACCGCAAGGCCACTCAATGTCAAGCCTATGGCTGGTAAGATAAGTTTAGACCGTATTTCTGGTTTTGCGATAACCATCGAAATGACTGAAGCTAAACTGCAGTATATAAGCCAGTTGAGACCTGCTTGATGTGCTCGAAAGAATACAAGAACGAAGACAGTCACAATGAGACCGAATCCGATAAAGCGTTTTGAGATTTTAGAATTTTTCATAATGATTGTATTTATTTATCAGCTGATTAGAATGTTAAAAATGTGGGTGAAAAAGTTTTCGGTTTTATCCGTGAAGAGCATAAAGACTTCGTCTGGATTTCTGAAAAACGGACTAATGGCAAAACCCAAATTTGTGCCGATTAAGCCAAACATAAACAGCCAAAGGCTAAGTAAAACCCGCGTCCGTTTTTGGACTTTTCTGGACATAGTTTCGAGTTTTTCGGATAGAATATATTTATGAAATAGGTAGACCCCATAGAAACCAGCAATGGACATCATTCCGACATTCAAAAGCTTATACGATTGATAATCAGTGCCTACTAGTAAAAAGAATAAGGAAACAGGGGCAAAAGCAAATAAGATAATCGACATGATGCTGATTGAAATTAAAGTGAATTGTCCCAATCCTGTAAAAGAGATATTAGCACCCAACAGAGCCAAAAAAATGTATAGGGTTGGGAAACAGATAACAGCCGTTGTAAAGAATAAAAGCGGTAGTTTAACCAGCGAAGCACTGCCTTGTAACAGACTGTGGGAGCACCCAATCATAAAGCCAAAAAGGGCCAGGCTAATCACCGACAAGAACAGGAGCGGGATGAGAATTGATTTAGGAAGCTCACCCTTTAAAGCCTGTTTAATGACTTCTTGTTTGTTTTGAATGAGATAGTTGAAAAAGAATTCGATTTGCATAATTTCTTGTGGTTTAAATCGCCCAAGAACCTGTGGTTCCATTGGCTATGATTAAAAGGTTTAAAGGGTAAAGACATAAAGTGAGTAGACACATGATTAACCATATCCAGGTTCTCATTTCGTCTCTATAAAACATGGCGAAACCCCACGTTAATGTGCTTGTAATCAGTATGAAGATTGAACAACTGAGTATATATTCTACATGGAAATCTTTACTCGTAGTTGTCAAATAATATGCGAGAATGATTGTCAGAAAACTTGGAGACAAGACCACTGCTAGTATTTGACTTCGACCTGGTTTTCTTAAGTCGGCAAAGGCACGAGTAAAAACATATTCCCATAAGAACGGAAACAATAGAGCGCAGGCTAAAACGAGCACAATAAAAATCATAATCCGATTCTAAGGTTATAGTATTCAAGCCGTTTAATATTCCGATAAATGACCAAGAGAATTCCCCCTGCAATCACTCCAAACGCACAATCCAAAGTCTGCCAGATCATTGGAATACCACGGATGTAGCCAAGTATGGCTGCAAGCGGCAGTATTAACGCACAAGCAATAAACCCGAACTGAACCAACCACTTGTTGCGTATTGGATCTTTGTATAAGCCATAGAATAATATGGCAAATAGGATGTGGGCAAAAACCATCCAATCTGTGCCGTACCAAATAAAAGGGTAGGAGTGATCAACGGCTTGAACGCCTTGGTTGACCTGAATTAACCATTCTTGTTGGTTGATTAATCGACCCATTTGTACGTCGTTGACAAGGAAGTCGACGCCTTGAGGAATCCAAAAGGCAGTGAGTCCTGCAATGAGAAGTCCAATTTGCAGGCAGACCGTAAGTATGCGTATTTGTTTGATATAAAGTACTTTGTATTTCAAAGTGAACGGTTAAAAAAATATTAAGTCAATCCATTTAGTAAATTTTCAAGTGCACCTAGGTGATCTTGAAATGCTTTTCTACCGTCTTGTGTCACACGGTAGGAGGTCTTAGGTCGTTTACCTACAAACTCTTTTCTAATTTCTATATAGTCTAATTTCTCCAAGGCTGTTATGTGGCTTGAAAGGTTACCATCGGTTACGTCTAGCAGGTCTTTGAGTGAGTTAAAATCCATCCAGTCGTTGACCATGAGCACACTCATGACGCCCAATCGTACCCTAGATTCAAAAGCCTTATTTATGTTGTTAATCAATTTTGAGTATCAAGTGTTAAGTGATGTTCTATTTGTCACATCAATAAAATGACGCTTCCTATATCGTTCATTGTACATCGTTATTTTGCTCTCTCGTATTTCCACCACATGGCTGTTCCATACACGATATGCATAACACCAAAACCAAGTGCCCAATAAAACAATCCATTTCCAAGGTCAATGGCAGCAATCAGGCCAATAATTATTTCGACAATACCTAAATGCCTAATCGTATCTAGTGTGTATTTACTTCCGTTAACAAGGCTAAGTCCGTAAAAGATCAACGTCGCAGGAGCCACCATGCCAATATATCCTTGGTACAACAATATCGTACAAAATGCGCCCCCGGCAGCCAATGGAATTGCCAAGTTAATAAGCATACGCAATGCCGATTTATCCAGCATATTCTGATTGTTTTTCTTTGCGCGCTTCATGGTCAATAAGAATCCTGTCGCAATGGATAAGGCGGCAACCGCTATACCTAACAAGATAAATACCTTAAACTCTGTCCAACTCGTGGCTACGTACCTAGTTGAATACCCTTCGATAAATTCTATGTACGATTCCGAGTTCTTTATATAGAGTCTTGCGATGTACGCACCAACGAGCGCATACGTCCCGGCCATGATACCACTTAAGCCACTCAACGAGATAAATCGCGACGAGCGTTCCATAAGCGAACGTATTTCAGCTAGGTGTTCAATGTGTGATTTGTCTTCCATTCAAATAACTTTGAAATACAAAGTAAACATATTTATTTTGAATAAAACAAATGAGTTTCTGTTGGATATCCACATTCTATCGACGAATGCAATAGGAGTGGGTTAATTCAAATCAAAAGAAAGTCCGAGTTGTACGGAGCTCGTTAAATGAATCAAAGATTCGCCTTCAAAAAAGTTATTACAATTCACATCAGTACAATCATTTTGATGCGTGTACAAAAAGCCACCCTCAAGATACAAGAGCATTTTAACCCCAGATTCCTGTTTGAACAGTGGTATCTCATACAAGTGTTTTGCAGTAACTGTGAGTGCCTTACCCGTTTCTAGGCGACCAACAGGAAATAACGCATCGTCAATAAATCTTTGTCGTGAAAACACGATCGCGTTAAATCCAAAACCAGTCAAATGGCGGTTGTCTTTACCATTTCGCCATAAAGCGTGAATGCCTACTTCTGTTTTTTTGTACTGATAATAATATCCACTATGGACAATTGAATCATATCCATCTACACAGCTTCTTTGCCAGCCAAATTGTTCGAACGAATCACAATAAGTGCAGTCCTGTCTGCCGTGTAGCTTCTTAGGCGCCATTAGTCCCACACCAAACGATACACTGAATCGATCGGAGATGTCAGTAACAAACGAGACATTTGAATTGCTGTGAAGGTAGAACCCAGTTTGAAATATACTTACCCCGCCGCTAGTTATGTTCACCCGCGTTTGACCTACGGAAGATTGGACGATAAATAGGCAAATTATAAAGGAAAGAATGGACCTCATTGTGATTTGTTTGGAAGCCAAATTTAGGCAAACCAACAGGTATCCACAATCAGACAAAAGAGATTACACGGGTTAATTGCTAATTTCGAATCATGAATTTGACAATTGGCGGATTGGTGACCATTTTAATTGCAGGATTACTCATTCGATTTGCGACCAAGTTTTTATTGAAACTATTTGGTTGGTTATTACTCATTGGTCTAGGCGTATATGTGATGTATCACTATGGCATTGGTCCATTTAAACAAAACCCAGTCTCAATTCAAACTTGGGAAGAGAAGTATTGTGGACCGTCAAACGACAAGGTCACCTGCGATTGTATTGTCATGCCAATTAAACAAGATTTGGAAAAGCGATTTGGTCCAAATGAGTTACGTGAAATAGAACAAGACCGAGCCCAGCTGTTATACGTCGTACAAAGAAGTTTTGCGGCAGTGAAGCCTGAAATACAACAATGTTTAGGAGAAGCGAATGCCGAACAAGCTCTAGAAGATTTTCGGAATGATATGATTCCAATCAACAATGACGTGTTAGAAGAAATAAAGCGATTAGCAGAAGGAATTAAGGAAGGTGCTAAAAGTCAGCTCGACGATTTTATGTCGAAAAAGGACTCATTAGATAAAAAATATGAAGAGTAAGACTAAGCGCCTAAGGCGTTTCGTAAATCCTGCACTTGGCTTTCCCACAGAAGGGAAATCTCTTCTGCTTCGTCTTCATCAGCCCAATCAGTGACAATTAAGGCGATATCGTTGGTTAATTCGTCTTTTTGAATCTCCATTTCGAAGTATTCATCATCCGCGTTGTCGAGCCATTTAAACCGGACATATTTACCATTCACCTTTTTTAACAACTCAGCAACGTTTTCATCACCGTCCCAAAAAAAAGTGTAATTCTTACCTTTTACATTTACATCGTCAGCAAACCATTCAACCAAACCCGATGGGGTAGATATGTAGTTAAATAGGATGTTTGGAGACGATTTGACTACAAATTCCAACTCCAACTTTACTCGTTCCATGTCTCAACTTTTCAGATTTTTCAAATTAAATACTATTTGCCAAATAAAAAAGGTTTCGCCTTGTTATTTTTACCGCTAAATAAATATGGAGGAAGGTTTTTTTTACCGGAGGAGATTGTTGTACATCACATGGCTTATATGCCTGATGGTTGGTGCGTTTGTCGTATTAAAAACGAATAAAGGAGATACCATTCTTTATCTCAATGGATTCTATAACCAATGGACGGTTCCGGTATTTAGTTTTTTCACACGAATGGGGGAGTGGGCTGGCTTTGTGATTCCATTTCTTTACTTCATGTTTTTTAAACCCATAAAGTACCAGTTAGGCTTTGTCCTAGTTGGATTATCGACGCTCATTTTGGTGTATTTCTTTAAACACATTGTGTATCCCGACACCCTACGTCCCATCGTTTACTTTGAATTGCATAACATAGAATTATTGAACCGATCAGAAATACCTCTTAATAGAAAGCATACCTTTCCCTCAGGACATACCACTGCAGGATTTGCTTATTTTTTCTATGCGGCATTATGCGCTAAACATCGGCTGTTTACCTTGACTTTTTTCTGTATTGGTTTTATGATTGGGTTTTCAAGAATCTTTCTAGCCCAACACTTTGTTGTTGATGTCGTAGCAGGATCTACACTTGGTGTGGCAATAGCCACGACAGTATATTTTTACGTGATTTATCGAAATGGCTTTAAGGCGCCATTTTTAGACAAGAAATTGTTTAATGGATAGACTGACCACAAAACAGTTGTCAATTGCCATAACCGTTCTCGGATTCCTATTTTTTGTGCCTTTTTTAGGCGGTGTACACCTTTTTGATTGGGACGAGATAAACTTTGCTGAGTCTGCACGCGAAATGCTTGTGACGGGCAATTACAGACAAGTATTAGTCAATTATGAGCCTTTTTGGGAAAAACCTCCGCTGTTTTTCTGGATTCAAGCTTTGTCGATGAAGGTGTTTGGTGTCAATGAATTTGCCGCTCGATTACCCAATGCCTTGGTGGGCATTGTGAGCTTACATACGCTCTTCTATTTTGGAAGGAAATTAGTCAATGAACGAACCGCAAAGTGGTGGGTGCTGCTGTATGTAGCCTCCATTACACCTCATTTCTATTTCCATTCCGGCATTATAGATCCTTTGTTTAACCTCTTGATATTCACCGCTGTAATACAACTGTATTTCACAATTGTTGACGGAAATACAAAACGGTGGGTGTATGCCGGATTGTTGCTTGGTGTCGCTGTGTTAACGAAAGGGCCAGTGGCTGGTTTGATTGTGTTATTGGTGTTGTTTGTCATGTGGGTGAGGAATCAGTTTCGATTTTGGTTTAAATGGCATCATGCGCTGTTATTTGGTTTAATCACGCTGGCAATCACAAGTATCTGGTTTTTGCCAGAAGTGGTGATCAACGGTCCAGGTTTTATAGAGAATTTTATCTCATACCAATTGGATTTGTTGCGATCACCTGTGGCTTCCCACGGACAACCTTGGTTCTATCATCCATTGGTACTGCTGATTGGCTGTTTTCCAGCTAGTGTTTTAGCAATAAGAAGATTTACAAACTCAACTGACTCAAAAGATTTTGAATCAATACTGAAGTACTTGTTTTGGGTCGTCTTGATCCTTTTTTCAATCGTAACCACTAAAATCGTCCATTATTCATCTCTATGTTATTTCTCTCTTACTGGGTTAGCAGCTATCAGACTGACAACCTGGGCAAATGGAGAAAGTTTGGGAGTTCTAGAAAAAATAAGGTTGGGAATACTAACCGTTATTTGGTCGGTGATTTTTATTGCCATTCCATTAGTCGGTTTGAACATGACTAAACTGATTCAAACCTATCCTGAAATCATCCAAGATGCTTTCACTTTACAAAACCTTTCAGTGACCAACTCTTGGTCAATAGGGCACGTTATTTTAGGTGGTTGTGCGGTACTATTGTTGGTAACGATTTTATTGTCGCTAATAAGGAATAACCGTTTATTGGCGACTTATTCGTTGGTTGGGTTGTTTGTGTATTTGGTTCTGTTCCTGACCTTAACAGTTCCAAAAATTGAGCGATATACGCAAGGTTCGGTCATTGATTTTTACACCTCAATCAAGCAGGAAGATTGTTATATGGACGTATATAAGTTCAAGAGCTACGCGCATTATTTTTACACCGAAATACAACCGTTAAAGCCTTCTGATGGATTGCAACAAGTCCGAAATAACAAACTCAACGAATTACAAGTGAAGTCTCGGATTGAGTTAAACGAAACCGAGCGTAAAGCCTATAGCAATCATGAAATGCAATGGTTATTGACTGGTGACATTGACAAACCTGTCTATCTCATTGCCCAACCGCGAAAAGCCAAAGAATTGGCAGACACGCCAGGCTTCGAGTTAATTCAAAATACAGGTGGTTATTGGGTGTACAGGCGAAATCCAGGGAATTGAAGGTTTTAGATTGAAGATTTTAGATTTTAGATTGAAGATTTAGATTTTAGATTTTAGATTTTAGATTTTAGATTGGAATTACCTAGTCATTCAGAGAAACCGACCTAACGAGTTTGCGAAGAATCAACTTCAGCTTCAACTTCAACGTCCTCAATGAACCCTATCACCTCTGTATTCTAACCTTCCAACGAGTTCTGCCTCAAACTCCAAGTACGCATTCCATCTTTCCTGCACGTAGGCTTTATCCGCAAATTCGTTGGCTAAATCAATAAACAAGCGGTAATGACCTGCTTCAGACACCATAAACTCGTGATAGAAGTCTTTTAGCGCATCATCGGAAATATGAAGAGACAACAACCTAAAACGTTCACAGCTTCTGGCTTCTATCATGGCACATATTAACAAGGCTTCAACTATGTGGGTGTTTATGTTACCGCCTTTGAGACTAAATTTTTGTAATTCCAATACGTAGTCGTCTTTCCGCGCTTTACCTAGTTCAAATCCGCGTGCTTTTAGTTCTTTTAAGACTTTACGGAAATGGCCCCATTCTTCTGCAACAATGGGAGATACCTTTTCGACAATATTGGGGTAATTGGAGAATCGAACAATCAAGGAAATGCCAGAGGTTGCTGCTTTTTGCTCACAAAATGCATGGTCCACTAAAATCTCCTCAATCGTCTTTTCTGCGATGTTGACCCATCGTGGATCCGTAGCTAATTTTAATCCTAGCATGTTATTTTGAATAAGGTCTTAATGGTAATTGATTATTCTGGTACAAATCTATAATGGATTGGGTGTTTTGTCTCAACAAAAAGGCTGGATAGTGAATATCTTCAATTGCCTCAAATTCTCCTGTATAGTGCTTTAACTTTTTGGGTAGCTGTAGCGACCAATCCATAAACAATACAGTTGGGTACACCGTGTCTGCATGTTTCGCAAACTCCCAATACCGTCTGTCGTATTCTGGATATAAGGTTTTTAAGTGTGGTTGAATCGCCTTGCAGCCGTACGTATATTCATCAGTTTTATAGTGGTACACCATGAGATCAGCTTTGAATTTCTTTTGAATGGCTAACATCTTCTCACATTCGTCACAGAGTTTGTCGATGGTTAAGACTTGAACCACGCCTACGTTACCACGTACGCTGGCTTTAGCTTTTAAAGGTATGTCGTACACTTGGTATGAAAAGCCAATAACCGATAAGAGTACAATAGTGAGGTAGAAGGCATTTTGGAGCGATTTTCCCTTAATTATTAGATAAACGCCAAGCACAGCAACAAAAGGCAACGCTAGGTACATCCTCGAAAATGGAAAAAAGGTCGAATATGTGCCATCTGATGTCTTGTTTACGGCAAGGGTAACAACGACAAAGACAATACTCAAGGCCATTACACCGGCTTCATATCGCTTCTTCTTAACAATCAAAATGACATTTATGGCAACAAGCAGGACTAATAATAAACTCCCTATTTTAGGCAAAAAAGGAAAGAGATACAGAAAACGAGCGTCTAAGCTTTCTAAACTCTTACGTAAATACGAAAAGCTCACTTCTAAGTTCCACAACCGGTGGACTTCATAATGTGCAACGTTAAAGGATTGAATCCAGAGAAAGGTGATTGATGCCAATCCAATTCCAATGAGAACGGGCAACAGGCGATTAAACGTTAATCGACCATCTTCGTTCTTGATATTCAGCAACCACACCAAACTCAGTGGCGCTAGAATAATTAAAACATTTGGGTTAACGATGTAAGACACACAGATGAGCGCATACCCAATTGGTCTGATTATTTTAGCCTGATAACCTGTCAGCCAAAGACCAACAGCAAAGACCGCGAGTCCTCCAGCAAAGCCTCTTGCCATGGCTGTGACGAAGTGGTATTGCGCTGGCAGTATGATGCACAGACAAAGTAAAATCACGGCCGTGTTCTTTAATTTACGTCGATACAAGAACCACGCACCAAACAAAAACGGTGCGACACCAATCATATTCGAAATAATGGGCACAACAGATGCAACACCAAAACCCATCGCGATAAAAGGAGCACTCAGAATAGACTCAACAGAAATGTTGTAAAACTGTCCATAGAAGTACGGTGTATACCAGTCTCCATTGGCTTTATCAACGGCTCCGAGCCAAGAAATGGTTTGATCACCATCGACGTATACGCCCGTAAAATATACATGCACCAAAACCCGTACAAGAATCAGTAAAATGCTTAAACCGATAAACAGAAAGATTGGTTTATGACGCATCAAAATAAATATAGGATGCTTAAGAAAATACTACCTCCAACCAACATGAAGAGTATCGAATAGGGTAAAATATCTTTGGCTTTCAAACCAGTGATGCCAAGCAATGGAAGCGCCCAGAAGGGCTGAAGCATATTGGTGAGTTGATCACCATAGGATAGCGCCATGACCGTTTTTGCAAACGGCACATTGAGTTTTGTTGCCGCTTCAATTAAGATGGGACCTTGTACTTGCCATTGGCCACCACCACTTGGTACAAGAATGTTAACCACAGCACTGCTTAAGTAGGCAAAAAACGGGAAGGTTTCTGTTGTACTAATGTCCATAAAGAAGTCAGCAAATACAGCAAGTAATCCACTGAATTTCATGATGCCCATAATGCCGGCATATAAGGGAAACTGAATCATGATACCCGTACTTCCTTTGATGGCCTGATCAGCTGCTTTGACGAATTTGTAAAGGGAACCATGAAAGGTTATTGCTAAACCAAACAGGATGAAATTAATGGTGTCTAAGTTCAAGAAATCAAATGAAAAATGGTTGCTCCAAAGCAGGTAACACCAGTAAAACACGAAAATCAGTCCAAACAAAATACCGAACATTTTAGAATGGTCTAATTTCTCTGCGCCTTCGGGGCTGTCTTTAGAATTCGTTTTGGTTCGAATGGATTTCGGATATGATTTTTGGTAGGATCTCTTTGACAAAAATAAAGCGAACAAAGGAAGAAGAACCAATGTAGCAATAACAGCGACTATGTTTGACTGACTAAAAATCGTTTCACTTACTGGTAAAACGCCCATTATGTCAACCAGACTGTGGTCCACCGTATTGACCGTTAAAGGGGCAGAACCAGATAAGCCTCCATGCCATACCATGAGCGATGTATAGCCGCAGGCAGTAATCAAAGGATAGTTTAAATCGATTCCTTTTTCTTTGGCATGTTCTCCAACTTTACGTGCCAGGATAGCACCAAAAATGAGTCCTAATCCCCAGTTTATATACCCAGCAGTAAGCGAAAACAAGGTAACAAACACCGCCGCTTGTCCGTTCGTTTGGCATAAACCAGTAATACGCCGTATGATTCTATTTGCAGTGGAACTGAGTGCAATGGTGTGGCCAAGCACGAGCATGAGCATCATTTGCATTGTAAAGGCCAAAAAGGACCAGAACCCTGCATGCCAATGATCTAGCACACTTATGACTGGATGTTTATTCGGAATAGGCTCTGTAAATACAAGCGCTAAAATGCCGGTTAATACGGTTAATATGATGGCAATAGACAGTGGAGAAGGCAATACCTTCCGAACCACTTTCATATATCCATTGACAAAACTCATTCAGAAATCAATGATAGTATTTTCTGTAAATAGATGACATCTGTTTCATCAAAAGTGTTGAACTCTTTACTGTCTACATCAAACACGCCAATAATTTCACCGTCTTTCGTAATCGGTAAAACGATTTCTGAATTAGACTCAGAACTACAGGCTATATGTCCTTCAAATTCATGCACATTAGGAACAACAACGGACAATTGTTCTTTCCAAGCGTGACCGCAAACACCTTTACCATATCCAATGCGTGTACATGCTACAGGACCTTGAAACGGACCGAGTACCAATTCATCACCATCCATTAGATAAAACCCTGTCCACCAAAAACCAAGTCCGTGATGCAGCAAAGCACATACATTACTCATGTTCGCCAATGTATTGGTTTCATCTACCAACAAAGACTCAGCTTGCTTGAGTAGCGTTTCATATTTTTCAGCCTTTGTCATAGCTGGTTCAAGTGTGAAATTATCGTGTGTCATGTTACATATGGTCTAAACGTTGATGGTTAAACCATCGTAAGCCAAAGATATATTTGGTTCTAATGATTGGTTGATGTCGGTATGTAAACCCAGCTGATGACTAATATGCGTAAAATAGGTTTGATCTGCACCTATTTCTTCGGCCAATGCCACAGCTTCATCGAGGGTGAAATGAGAAATATGTGGTTCTTTACGCAGGGCGTTTAAGACCAACACTTTAGTGCCTTTTATTTTCTCTTTTTCAGTTTCCGAAATATAGTTGGCATCTGTGATGTAAGTAAAGTCGCCTACTCTAAACCCGTAAACGGGAAGTTTATAATGCAACAAATCGATGGGCAATAGGTGCAAATCGCCAATGCTAAAACCATTTCGGTCAATACGATGAAGATTTGCTTTGGGTACTCCTGGATACTTTAAGTCAGCAAAAACGTAATCAAAGTCCTTTTTTAGTACAGCCTCCACGTGTTTATCACAATACACTTCCATGTCTTTTTGTTGGATATAATTGTAGGCCCTTATGTCATCGAAACCCGCTGTATGGTCTTTGTGCCCGTGGGTAAAAACAATGGCGTCTAATCTATTGATTTGTGCTCGTAACATCTGTTGTCGAAAGTCTGGACCAGAATCTATTACGATACTGGTGGTTTCTGACTGAATATGAATAGATGACCGTAAACGTTTATCCTGCTCATTTGAGGAATTACAAACGACACAGGTACATCCGATGAGGGGAACACCTTGCGACGTTCCGGTGCCTAAGAATGTAATTTTCAAGGGAATTTGCACAGCCACAAAGTTGTACAATTTGAAATAAATCGAGCATTGAAATTGGGTTTATTTCAGAATTGCTTGAATCGTTGAATCTGGAATGGCGTTCAATTGTCTGTTAAGGTTCTTTCTGGCAGTTTCGCTTAAATACCAACCTAAGGGTATGTTCTCTTTATCCGCACGTTGTAACCTTAAAACAAATGTACGTCTTCAGCGAAAGTTGAACTTTTGGGGTCAAAAGCTAAGAGAGAGTTCATGCTAATTTAGGTTTAATTTTTGATACTGTTTTTTTCGTGCTTTTAGCGTTCTTGATTTAGTCATTCTTCGTTGCTTCAATTTCGACTCAGCTTTGCCGTGATAAACCTCTGCAGGAGTCAGGTTTTGCAAAGATTCATGGTAGCGTTTATTGTTGTAATAATAAACGAACTCATTAAGTTTTTGTTCCAGCTGTTCCGGGCTGAAGTAATTGTCCAATTTGACCACATTCTTCATGGATCTATGATAACGTTCAATCTTTCCTTGAGTCTGAGGGTGAAGAGGCCTACCTCGAACGTGTTTCATATTTTGGATCTGTAGATAATTGGCAAGTTCTAGTGATATGTAGCATGATCCATTGTCCGAAAGAAGTTTAGGTCTACTGTTCTCTGGAACGTCCGAAGCAAGTAAAGCTTCATTTAAGGTAGCTTTAACATCTTCTGCCTTCATAGAGGAACACAGCTTCCAGTTGACAATAAATCGGCTGTAATCGTCTAGAACTGTAGAGAGGTAATACCAACCCCAACCAAAGATCTTAAAGTAGGTGAAGTCTGTTTGCCACATCTGATTAACATGTGTTGTTTTGTCATGAAAACTGTCTGATGCACTCATGATTCTAAAGGAAGGTGTTGATATCAGACCATTAGCTTTTAAGATGCGGTACACACTTGATTCGCTAATGTAATAGCTATACGTATCGGTTATATACCAGGCTACTTCTCTAGGGGAAAGTTCGGATTGTTCTAGGGCTATTTCAACCACCTTGTCTCTGTCCGATTCATTAATTTGATTCCACGAACTCTTTCTTTTCGATGGTTTACGAGCTAATCCTTCATAACCATCTTCGGTAAAGGATTTGTACCAATTGTAAAAGGTGGTTTTGTTTATCTTTAACTCTCTGAGTGTACGGATTACACCTAAATCGGATTGCTCCACAAGATGAATTAATTCGTACTTTTCTTGTTGACTGTAATGCATATACTTCCTCCTTTCTATTCTTCGCCACTTAAGTTTTTTTTCAACTCTCTGTTGCGTAAAGAAAGTTCTGCTACCAGTTCTTTGAGTGATTGGTTCTCTGTCTTTATCTCATGAACCTCAGTTGTATTGGCTTCACGCATAGTGTCGCCAGATAAACGACGTTTACCGGCTTCCATAAAGTCTTTGGCCCATTTGTAATAATTGCCTTGACTAATACCTTCCTTCCTGCATAACTCTGCTATGGTGGTTTCACCACGTATGCCATCAATAATGATTCTAATCTTTTCTTCTGAACTGTAGACCTTTCTGGTCTTTCTTTTTAAGTCACTGATCAGTGAACTTGTGCTTTTCTTTTTTACCATCTCTGGGTGATTTAAAGGGTTATAAAGTTATTAAAACCCCTCTCTTAAATCTTTACCCTTAATAGTTCACTTTTTGCTGACGGTATACAACCAAGGTATAACAACACACTGGCTAATACCCATACTGTGGAAGATGTTGCGTTTACTGACAAAAACGGCAATACACAGTTTAAAGACTACATAGTTGATGAGTATAAGATTGAGCAAAAAGGTATTCGGCCAACCATATTAATCATGCCAGGTATGCGATTCAATCAAGCACATAACAAAGCCTTCCAGGTAGTATTAGCGGGTGTTATTACAACAAATTCAGATGGTGATGTTTTTACTTTCCCGATCCCAATGGTGTCGTGGTTAAGGACTTTTTAGTTTCACTTTTTTACACACTTCAAAGAGCTGGCTCAATTCGCTTAGTAAACCAACTTAATCTTATCCAAGATACCTTCCAACTCTTTCTTCGGTTTGAACAAAGTGCTGTTGATTGTTGCGCTGATTAACGCACTGCTTTGTCCAACCGAAGCAGCCACCAAGTCAGTTCGATAAGAGACGTTTAGTAAATGTCGTTTCATCAACCTCACACTGACACCAAAATCATAACCTGTATAACCGTTCAAGTCTTCATATTGACCATTCAGCGTAACCGTTTTATAATTAACACTCATGCCCAAACTAGTAAATGCATCTTCTTTTTGATTGGCATAGATAGCCGTTGGGATAAAAGTGAGATTCTGCCCCACCTTGAAAAAACCTAACAGCTGGGCGTTTACCGACAAATTGGTAAATTGTTCAACGCCTTTTTGAATGGAAACGTCAGGCGTGTTTAGGTGATTTAAAGTCACACCTAAAACCAAGTTTTTGTATAACAGAGAACTTCCAATACTTAAATCAAACACCTTGCTTTCAACGTTAAAGTCTTTCGCATTCGCAGAATCTATTCGGTATTCAAACCCATTAAAGTCTTTAAAGGAGAAATCAGTAAAGATCTGTTTGTCGTTGTGAAACACTTTCACCTGATAGTCAATGTTACCACCAATTTTAAGTTGCAAAGCATCTTTGGTTACCACATCTCGAGCATAACTAAAATTGAACGATTGTCGCTCCAGGTCTTCCAAGTTGTCGAATTTGGCATAGAAACCTATATGGTTCATTGATTTAAATATTCTAGTCTCAAGACCCATGTCAACGTTCTGGGAGGCATTTCCCAAAAAAACGAAGTCGGTTTAAAACTCCTGTCAATGCCGGGTTTAACTTGTTTAACTCTTGGACTTCTTTGTCGTTCACTAAGTCGACGTTTTGTGCATTGCTATGGTAGCTGATGCCAAAAATGAATAGGAGGATAAAAATTCTGCTCATAGATACTTCAAATTAAACGTTGATCGATTGAAATTAGCATTCTTACTGAAAATTATCAGAAAGAATCTATTCACAACGTGTCAATAAACTTGCCAATCTCAGTTAACCGAACCGATAAATCGAATTAAATTTGCCGCCCATGTTGGAGCATCTGTCACATCCTATCTTCAAAGTCGTACGAGAATCAGCACGAGACTTGAATCAACGGGCATACGTGGTTGGTGGATTTGTTCGAGATGTATTGCTAGATCGTCCGAGTAAGGACATCGATTTTGTTACCATTGGTAGTGGTATAGAACTGGCCAAAGAAGTTGCCAATCGACTACAAAATGCAACAGAAGTCAATTATTTTAAAAACTTTGGTACTGCCCATATTCGACAAGAAGATTGGGATTTTGAGTTTGTAGGTGCTCGAAAAGAATCGTATCGAGGCGACAGCAGAAAACCTGCAGTAGAAGAGGGGACGCTTGAAGACGACCAACACCGACGTGATTTCACCATTAATGCTATGGCGATTAGTCTGAACGATGAAGACTATGGTAGTTTGGTTGATCCATTTAGAGGTTTACAGGATTTAAAAGACCGTAAATTAAAAACGCCATTAGATCCTGAAGTGACTTTTTCAGATGATCCGTTGCGGATGATGCGTGCCATACGATTTGCTACCCAATTGGACTTTACGATTGATGAGGCGTCATACAAAGGCATTGTAAAGGTTGCTGATAGATTATCCATTATCAGTCAAGAACGCATTACCGATGAATTAAATAAAATCATCCAAGCTCCTAAACCATCCATAGGATTCAAGTTGTTGTTTGATACCAAGCTATTACATCAGTTTTTTCCTGAAATGGTAGCCCTTCAAGGCGTGGAAGAAAGAAATGGTTTAAAGCATAAGGACAATTTTTACCACACTTTACAAGTTCTAGATAACGTGTGTGATCATTCCGACAACCTTTGGTTGCGTTGGTCTGCCATTATGCACGACATCGCAAAACCTGATACCAAAGGGTTTACCGAGAAAGAAGGATGGACGTTTCATGGGCATGAATTCGTTGGGTCTAAAAAAGTAAAACACCTGTTTAGACGTTTAAAACTCCCGCTCAATGAAAAGATGCGGTATGTGTCAAAGTTGGTGTTATTGCATTTAAGGCCAATAGCGTTAACCAAAGAAATTGTAACAGACAGTGCGGTTCGAAGGTTGATTTTTGATGCCGGTGAAGACATAGATGATTTAATTACATTAAGTAAGTGTGACATCACATCAAAAAATGAAAGAAAAGTAAAAAGATTTCTTTCCAATTTGAAAGATGTTGAACGCAAAATAAAAGACGTAGAAGAGCGCGACAGGGTGCGGAATTTTCAGCCGCCGGTTTCAGGTGCTGAGATAATTGAAATGTTTCATATTAAACCATCACGAGAAGTAGGACTCATTAAAAATGCACTTAAAGAGGCAGTTTTAGAAGGTGAAATAAGGAATAATCGAGAAGAGGCTATTAATTTTGTTTTGAAAAAAGGAATTGAGTTAGGTTTGAAAAAACCATAATCGACTGGAATATAAATGATTGTATATAGATTTAAGTTGACATTTGAAGACGTTGATGACGTCGAACGCATGATAGAGGTTCGAGCAAACCAAAGCTTTAGAGATTTATATCATGCCATAGTGGAAAGCATCAAGTTTGATCCAACGGTAACGGCTTCGTTCTTTATGTCGGGCGACAACTGGCGTAAAGGAAAGGAAATAACCAATGCGGACAATGATGATGCGTTACAGATGTCGGATTGTAAGCTGAACGCTTTTATGAATGATCCACACCAACGTATGTTGTTGTTTACTCACGACGAACTGGAATGGGCATTCCGTGTGCAGCTCTTTAAAATTGAACGTGCCAATGCGGCTGTAATCTATCCACGAATGGTGAAGGCGGTGGGTGAGGCGCCTAAACAGAAGAAGATTCATATAATCGGCAACGCAACCAACGAGTTTGAAGAATTGGTTGATGAAATCATCAGCGAAGCTGAAGAACCAGATGTAACCGACATGGGTATTGATGGTGCCATGGATGATTCAGGGGCCTACGGCGAGGAGGAATAGGATTGAGTGCTACTAACAAGCACTTGATTGTTGTTGGTGGTCCAACCGCTTCTGGCAAGACCGGCTTAGCCATCGAATTGGCGAAGCATTTTCACACCGAAATCATTTCTGCCGATTCTAGACAGTTTTACAAAGAATTAGCTATAGGCGTTGCTCGACCTTCAAAGGCTGAGTTGGCTGCGGCCAAACATCACTTTATTGGGCATAAGTCGATTCACGACTATTATTCCGCAGGAGAATATGAACGTGATGCCATCGAATTACTAGATTCTTTATTTCAAGAGCACGATGTAGTAGTAATGGTAGGAGGGAGCGGACTGTTTATTAACGCCGTTCTTCATGGTTTTCATGAAAGTCCGAAAGACGATGGAAGCATACGAAAATCGATTGAAGAAACGTACAAGAATAGTGGGCTTGATGCATTGATTAGCCAGTTACAATCTTTGGATCCTGATCATTATGAAGTGATCGACAAACAAAACCCTCAACGGGTAATGCGGTCGTTAGAGCGGATTCTGGTTTCGGGAAAGACGATTCAGCAACAAACCAAAAGCAAAAGAAAAGAAAGACCATTTACCTATACCGAAATCGCTATTGACCATCCGCGAGAGTCGCTTTACGAACGAATCAACCAACGCGTTGACCTAATGATGGAAGCCGGTTTACTGAATGAAGTGCAATCTTTGCTCTCCTATAAGCATTTAAACGCTTTACAATCAGTTGGTTATTCTGAATTGTTTGCGCACTTGGACGGAGACATGTCGTTGGACGAAGCGACTGATAAAATCAAACAAAATACCCGTCGATACGCCAAAAGGCAGATGACTTGGTTTAGGAATAAGACAGGGACGGTGTGGTTTAAACCAGGTGATTTTGAAGAGGTAATTGCGTTTGTAGATCGGGAGTTAGGCATTAGGATTTAGAGAATGAGATCCATGATGTAAGTTGAAGTTGAAGGTGAAGTTGAATGACTTTGGGTAACTTTTTCCTTATTGTTTAACCACTGAGATTTCTATGATTAAAAACAAGTTTAATTTCTAATTGATAGAAATGTTTTCAAAAGGTATATACGGACTTTGTCTTTTAACAATTGTATAAATTTAGTTACTCAACTTTTGACTGCAACTTCGAAAAGTTGGTATGATTCACTTTAAACGCTTTCATTTGAAGTTCGATTTGTCAAAATGCCTATGTTCAAAACAACATGTCTTATAAGCGTTGTATTTCTGATTGGTTGTAAGCACTATAACGTTGTGGGTTATGAGCAGGTGGTTCAAAACGACACAATAAAATATGAGTTCGTAAAAATCAAGAACCTACCACAACTTTCAAATTCTGAAATCTGTAGGCAAGTCAAAACCAAAAAAGTGGCTTATTTGGATCTGATAAATATATCAATGAGCAGGTATAGTGTAACAATTAATGATTCTTTTGTTCAATTGGGAGATTCTGTTGAGGAAAACACCATTCGTTTAACTAATGTCGATGTTGGTGATATAATAAAGATCAAATCAGATTCAAATACGATCGTCCAGTTTGAAGCTATCAAAGGGTATCCTATTATCAGTATCCGTAAAAGTCGTACGTCCAAATGGTTGGTAGATTTTTGTGATTTCGTTTGTGATGACTTTTGATTTAACCACGGAGTTCGCTGAGACATGGAGTGAAAAAGAAGATAGAATAAAGAGAAAAGAAAAGAGATTTTTTTCTTTCCCTCATGATTTGTTTAAACGTAAAGACTTCTAGTATTAAATCTATACAAAGTCGGTCACCAGTTACGCATCGCTTGATCGAGTAATCCTTCCATTTCCTTCCCTAATCTGTGCGAATGCGTTTCAGCGACATACACCTTCTTATTCTGTATTCTTATTGCCCGAAAAACGATTCTTTTAAGTGGTATTTGGTGGTAACATTCGTTTAGGGAAAGAAGTGTGGCCTCACTTGAATCACGGTCTGCCAAATCAAATATTTTAACATAGAAATCTTGAGTGGGATCAATTTGAAATACTTGTAACCTTAAATACAGCTGTAGGTCCTCCGGGGCATTACATCGAGCATACCTGTTAATGTAAAACTCACCTTGCTCTTTTGAAATGGTATCTATTTTTGAAAAAGTATAGACACTGTTTGGCTTTTCGATTGAACCCGATGAATGGTGGTCAATCAGGAATATGACAACTATGGTAATCAATACGGTAATTGAAAATGGCCGTTTCATTGGTGTTTAGATTCGGGATATTAACCTTTCGTTTTTATGGAATGGTATTGTTTTAGTCCGAAGGTAGCAAATTGGTTCCTACTTTAACCATACTGTAATGGCACGCTGGGCATTAGGTTTTAGATGACTAGATCCATTAAGTAAGTTGAAGTTTAAGTTGAAGTTGAATGGTTTTGGGAAACCTATCCTTTTTCTTTTACCACAGAGGTCACATAGGTCACAGAGACATGTATTGAAAAAGAAGATAGAAAATAGAAAAGAGAAAAGAGATTGTAATATGCAACGCTCTTAAAATGTGTCAGGATAAACCAAAACGCCAAAAGCGAAGCGACCTAAAAGCGTCAGCGCCCCAACAACCCTGCTAACAATTCTTATACTTATCATGCAACCCAACGCCGGCTATAATCATGGGTTTAATCTTATCTAACCTAGTCACTTTTGTTTTTTCCTGCTTGGCTTCTGAGATGTAGTTGGAGTATTCTTTTTGTTTACCAGGCGTGAGTGCGTTGAAACCATCTAACAATGCCTTATCCGAATCCATGGCTTGTTTCAAATACGCCGACAGCTGGTACTTCCCAGGCTTGGCGGCTTGTACTTTGAGCCCCTTCTTTTCGTTTTCAATTGCTTCTAAGACATACGCTTTAACAGTATCCGCAGAAATAGTATCGCCCCGTTCGAACCGCATTTGCCGCATGGCTTTGGTACTTTCTTGGGCATTAACCAATAAGCTTTGTGTGTCTTTTAAAAACACACCGTTAAAAAACCATATACCGCAGTGATGCTTAAAGCCCGCCAATCCACACACGTTTTCCCCATTTACGGTGTAAACTGGTCCGCCCCATTTCACGGTTTCTTCCATACCGGTAGACAGCATGATAGATCGTAGCTGTTTTAGCTCCTCAGACCAATCGCTTTTATGGGCGATATATTCATCAACTTTTGGATTCATCACCTCGAATATCGGAAAATAATTGATTTAAATAAGCAGGGGTTTGTAAGAGTCGATTGCCGTACCAACTAAACATTTCTCCATCTACCAACACAACTTTAGTCTGTGGTAATTGCCTTTGTAACGATGCTAGATGGTCAACGTTAAAAGGAAAAGGTTCACTCGATAAAAAGAGGAAATCGGGCTGCATTTCTTTTAGCGATTGAAGTGACAATTTAGGGTATCTATCAAGATGGTGTAAGGCATTTATATACCCAGCTTTGTGAAGGATATCATTGATAAACGTGTTGCTCGCCACGCCAAAATAGGGGTCATTCCAAATTAAATAGACGACACTGGGTTTTGGTGAATTAGAGGTTATTAAACGATTAAATGCACCTTGAATCGAGTTGACTAATTGCTTTGATGTATCTGTTTTTCCGATTAATTGTCCAACACAATCAATCATTTCGTATGCTTCGTCAAGCGTGTTTACGTCACTCATCCAAACAGAAAATTCACGTTTCAGTTCTTCAATTTGTGCTTCGACGTTTTCTTCTTTGTTGCCTATTATTAGATCAGGTTGAAGCGCACGAATTTTATCTAGTTGCAACTTTTTAGTACCGCCAATTTTGTTAGCAGATGCAAACTGGTCTTTTGGATGAATACAAAAAACGGTCTGACCAATAGGGGCAACACCTAAATAGTACAACAATTCGGTTTGCGAAGGAACAAGTGAAACAATGCGTTTCGCAGGTTGTTCCAGACTGACCGTATTTCCCATTTGATCTGTAACTGATATCATGGGAGGATGCTATTTACTTGGCTAAGGCAGCGATTACATCGCATTTTGTGATGATGTGGTACACACCGCCTAAGTCTTTTACCATCACGGCTGGGATCTTTTGGTTGATGCTTTTTGAAACAGTTTCCATGTCTTCGTAATACCCAACAATTGGAAATGGCTCTTGCATGATGTCTTTTACCGGTTTCTTACCAGCATCTGCATCATTCAACAACAATTTTAAGGTATCGTGGTCGTTTAACGAGCCAACAAATTCTCCAGCACTATTCACCACAGGTAATTGAGAAATATCGTATTTCTCCATTTTATCGAAACCTGCCTTGGCTAATTCCGTATCCAACACAGTTACCAATGGCAAATGTTGGTGACTAGAAATCAAGTCTAGAGCGGTTTTAGGTTTTGAATCAAGGAAGCCTCTATCGCGCATCCAATCGTCGTTGAACGCCTTACCCATGTAACGGGTTGCATGATCGTGGAACAAGACCACAACCATGTCGTCTGGTTTCAAATGATCTTTAAGCTGAAGAATGCCTTTCACAGCGCTACCAGCAGAATTACCTACCAAAATGCCTTCTTCTCTGGCTAATTTTCTTTGCCAAATCAATCCATCCTTATCAGTGACCTTTTCAAATTTATCAATCACATCGAAGTTGACGCATTTTGGTAAAATATCTTCACCGATTCCTTCTGTGATGTATGGATAGATTTCTTTTTCATCGAATTCGCCTGTTTCGTGATATTTTTTGAAAACAGACCCGTACGTATCGATGCCCCAAATTTGAATATCCGGGTTTTTCTCTTTCAAGTATTTTCCAACACCGCTAATGGTGCCGCCAGTGCCAACGCCTACTACAAAGTGGGTTAACTTACCTTCGGTTTGTTCCCAAATCTCGGGTCCGGTTTGTTCGTAATGCGCTTTGACATTACTAGGGTTGTCATATTGGTTTACATACCAAGCGCCAGGGATTTCGGTTCCTAAACGTTTAGAAACTGAATAATACGAGCGGTCATCGGTAGGTTCAACGTCTGTAGGACACACAATCACTTCAGCGCCTACAGCTTTTAAGATGTCTACTTTTTCCTTACTCTGTTTGTCGGTGGTGACAAAAACACATTTATACCCCTTGATTAAACCAGCTATGGCCAAACCCATTCCTGTATTACCACTGGTACCTTCTACGATGGTGCCTCCTGGCTTTAATCGTCCATCAGCTTCAGCGTCAATAATCATTTGAAGCGCCATTCTGTCCTTAACAGAATTACCTGGATTGGTAGTTTCAATCTTTGCTAAAACAGTCGCAGATACTCCGTCAACGATCTTGTTTAATTTAACCAACGGCGTGTTGCCAATAGTTTCGAGTATGTTGTTGTAATACATTGGTGCAAATGTACTTGGATAATGAAAAAATAATAATCATTACTTGATAAATCCCTTTAAAAATGGCGTGTTTCAGCGAATTTTTATGACGGTGAAATTTGCTCCTAATAAAAGAGGAAACATTTTTTTTCAAAATGATTTTTGAATACCAAATAAACATAAATTCGCGCGCTGTTTGTGATATTAATTCGCGCGCTGTTTTATGTAAATCTATGATAACAATGATTTTGTTGATGACCGCTGTTCGCGGTCTAAAACGCCGAGCAGCTCTAGCCAAGCTTACAACCATTTAGTCAAGACTTCTACCTGACTATTCCCCAATTAAAGTCTTATCCTTTTTTTGCGTGTTTATTTTTTCGTAGTCGAATTGTTCAACCAGAAGTCTACCTGATTACTGGCTTTTTCATTTTTTTTCGTTTCAATACCCAACCTTTGGTTTAATCCTTGTCGTAGTTGTAAGTGAAGGACAAAATAGCTTCACGACAATTAACCCAACCATTGACATATCCATTCCGCTAGATCAAGCGACGACCTCGAGTAAATCGATTGAGGAATTGGTAGACTTATGTTTGAAACACGATCGTGTGGCGCAAGCAAAACTCTATAAAATGTACCATGGCAAACTACTAGCGTTATGTCTTCGGTATTGTGAAAATAGAGATGACGCGTTGGACATTTTAAATCAGGGATTCCTTAAAGTGTTTCACAACCTTCACAAGTATGACAGGAAGTTTGAATTTGGTGGCTGGATATATCGTATAGTACAGTACACAGCCATTGACCACGTTCGTAAACACCTTCGAAAAGACCGACAGATGCCTAAACAAGAGCTCGATGAGCAAATTGAGGTAGATGCTGGAATAGTCGAAAAACTATACGGCGAGGACTTATTACAACTGATTCACAAACTTCCTTTCACCACCAAAGTGGTCTTTAACCTTTTTGCCATTGAGGGTTTCAGTCACATCGACATAGCAAAAGAGCTCGGTATGTCGGTAGGTACAAGCAAATGGCATGTGAACAATGCGCGCAAACGCCTAAAAGAATGGATTGAAACCTATGAATAAACCAAACAACATATCAATCGATCAATCGTTTCAAAACGCATTTGAGACGTATGATCCAGGTTTTCAATCAAGTGACTGGGACGACATGTTGTCGCGCTTGGAATCTGATGAAACACCTGTAATTTTACTTCCACCAAAACATATATTCACTAACACAAAACACACCATCATTATGATACTTATAACAACACTAACCGCAGGAATGCTTTGGATGACTTCACCACAAGAGGAAGTTTTATCCGCAAATACTACTGTTGTCCCACACTCAACACAATCAGTTGTGGAAAGAGCGACAGAAAAGATCGAAATCAAGAAAAATCAAGTCAATTCTAATGCAGAGCAAGTAAATCAAAAGACCACAAACCAATTTGTGAAACAAGCTGAAATTAACTTAAATGACTATGTCGCCTCTCTAAGAGAGCCAATGGTTTCAGAGACTAACGGCATGTTGACAGAAGCGGAAGCAAATCCAAACCTTGATTTTAGCCCACTTTTATCAACCCCAACCATTACCTCCGAAGAAGTGTTGGCATCACCAGACACAGCTAAGTTTTTTAAAACCGTCGTTTCTCGGACATGGGCAGACACCACCTACAAATATGAATACTATAGACCTTCAAGAGACATTGAAGAAGCCTGGATTGGCTTGTATTATACAAACCAACAAATGGAAAACAGCTACGACTGGCAACAAATCGGCAGACATGCTGAGACCCATGGATTCAATGTACAATTCATGTTTGGCAATGTCTTACCTGGAGAAAATTTAGCTGTCTTTGCGGGTGTAGATTGGGGAATGCAATTCTATGGACGGTCGGACAATTCTGAGGTATTGATTAATTCAGTAAACGAAGACAGAGGCTTAACGTTTTTAAGGAGCCATAGCAACGATGTCTTTGTATCTGGTCAGATAGAGTGGGCTGAATTTAGAGTGGTACCATACTTAACAGGATCGATTGGAACTAGAATTTTAACCACGGGTCAAACCACTAGAGCATTATTGGCTTCAACGGAATATGAAAGCACACAGGACAATGCCGTTCAAACGAGAGCAACGTTGGGACTTAAAGCTGGAGCAGGAGTGAGGTTCAAATTATCTCCCCACGTATATTTTGACTCACGATACGAAATTATTCAAACTGGAAATCTGAACACGGTAGATTATAACAACACAGCGTTCAACGGATTGGATTACGACCTAGGACTGAAAAAAATAGACCTTAACGCGGGTCAGTTTAGATTTGGCTTTGTGTTTGACGTAAGCAGCGAAGAATCCAAAAAGGTAGTTGACGTGCCAGGACACTGGGAGGAAACGACTCAGCAGTTGTATGTAGATCCAGCGGATTCCACTAAAGTATTTGTACCATGTCCGTGCGACAAGCCTAAAACGAAGAAACGTTCAAATAGAACGTCTACACCTCGAAATGAGCCAACTGATGAGCAAAAGCGATCACCATGGAATCAAGGCGGTATATTCTCACCTGGTTCTGGATCAGGAGGCTCTGGAAAAGGAGATTTCCCAGGAGTGAAAAAACCTCCTGTGCGTTGGTAGTCTGCGGGTATTGAGTAAGGTCAACAGATCATCAATACAAACGCACTCACTAAAACATGAAAACAATTACCTTCATAGCGGGTTTACACTTAAAGCACTATTTTAAGCGTAAACCCGTTATTTTTGTAACCAACTTGAAACGCATCACTGCCATACTCGTATTATTGAGCCTTGTATTTAGCTATACGGGCGTTCAACTATGCGTTGATTTTTGTGGGGATACGATCGAAAGCATCCACTTTGGCGAGGACAAAACGGAAGCCGTTTGTCATTTGGGCGACTGCGGAAGTCAGCCCATGTCTGATTGTTGCGACTCCGAACAAATCCAGATCGAACCACATTTATTGGATTACACGTCAGGTGCTTTTACCTCTACCAAAATTCCTTTTGCATACATCAAACGGAATTTCATCGCTGACGATATCGAAGTCCGCACCATATCACAACTACCATATCAACTTCTTAGCAAATCGCTTGCGTCAACCCCGGTCAGGGCGTTAACACAGGTGACTCTTTGTTAGACTTCACTTTTACCACAGTTCTGTGCAGCTTGTCTGCCTTACGCGTTGTTGGCAACGTTTTTTATTAATTTAAAGTGAAGTAATGAAACAAATAATTGTATGTCTAATACTTTTAATCGCAGGTGTGAATGCATATGCAAAACACTTAAGTGGTTATGTGTACGGACAAGATAACAAGAAAAAAATTCCGCTGGAAGGCGCAGCCATCCTGGAATTAGGTCAGCCCAATGGGGTATTGACCGATGGGAACGGTTTGTTTGAAATCGAACTCAATGAAAACACAACCCACATTGTGGTGAGCTACGTTTCGTTTGTCTCAGACACCGTAGAAATCACCGACAAAGAAGCGGTTGAAATAACACTTCAACCTGTGGCCGGAACCTTAGGCGTGGTTGAATTAAACAAACAACGGAGGACCTATGGTTTACGCTCATTAGATCCTAAAACTACCTTACATTTAAGAGAGCAAGAATTTCAAAAAGCAGCATGCTGCAATTTGTCGGAAAGCTTTGAAAATGCGCCCGCCATTGATGTCTCTTTTACAGACGCAGTGACAGGTACCAAGCAAATTAAAATGCTAGGTTTAGACGGTGTATACACCAACATTACCCGGGAGTTTATGCCATCTGTTAGAGGTTTAAACGCTTATTATGGCTTGAGCTTCATTCCCGCGGCTTGGGTTGAAGGCATTCAAATAACCAAAGGTGCTGGTAGCGTCATCAATGGATTCGAAAGTATGTCTGGACAAATCAACATTGAAATGAAGAAGCCATATGGCCGAGATCAGTTCATGGTAGATCAGTTTATATCTGAATCGGGTAGGAGTGAGACAGACATAATGATCCGACGTGACCTAAGCAAAAAAGTAGCTACGTCGCTATTTGGAAGATTTGGGATTCGTCCGACTCAAATGGATCGAAACAACGATGGGTTTTTAGACAATCCTACAAGTACCCAGTACCAATTGATGAACCGTTGGCAGTTTCATGGTGACAATGGTATGGAAGGACAAATAAACGTGGCGTACAACAAGGACGAAAAAGAAGCAGGTCAATTTGAAAGTCGACTGTCGTCACCATACAACGTTCTCATCAACAACGAACAGTTCGACGTGTGGGCAAAATTGGGCAAAGCGTTTAAAGACAAACCGTATAAAAGTTTTGGGTCGCAATATGCATTTAATACCATTAATAGCAGTACTATATATGGTAGTGAAACGAACCGCAAAGTATTGACTACTAAAGGACAAACTGCCTATGTAAACTTGATGTATCAATCCATTTTTGGCAATACAAACCACGAATACAAAACTGGTATTAGTGTGATGTCAGATTGGATAGAGGAAAGCTACGATACGTTTAAAGTGGACCGGCAGGAAACGGTTCCTGGGGCCTATTTTGAATACACCATGAGACCAGACAGTCTGTGGATCTTGGTAACGGGAGTGCGGGCTGATTATAGTTCTATTTTTGGTTTTTTCCCGACGTATAGGCTTCATGGTAAACGAAATTCTAGAGATGAAAAGACTTCTTTGCGATTCTCAATCGGAAGCGGTCGTAGAACACCGAATTTCTTTGCCCAAAACCAGAATTTACTTATTTCCTCAAAACCAGTGGTCATAAACACTTTGGCAGGCGAAACCACGGGTGTCATCCAAGAATCATCGTTAAATATGGGCGTAAGTCTTCAGCGAAAGTTCAAGATTTCATACATGCCTTCAGAATTACAGTTGGATTTTTTCAGAACCACATTTTCAAACGAATTAATGACCAATCGTGAAAAAAGCGAATTGGTTTTAGAGTCTTTAAAAAATGGAACGATAGCCAATAGTGCTCAAGCTCAACTTGACGTAAAACCGGCTAGAAGAACAGAAATAAGGCTGGCTTATCGAATGTTTGATGTAACCTCCGTATATGATGGACACCGGGTTGCAAAGCCGCTTAATAGCCAAGCATCGAGGGTTTTTAAATATTACCCAAAGTACAAGAAGTAAATGGCAGTTTTCATCTACGTTGCAGTTATACGGTCAGCAACGTATACCTGGTTTGGATTTTACAGCTGAAAACAATGGAGCAACGTACAGTCCAGTGTTTCCTTTACTAAACGCACAGGTAAGTAAACGGTTGAAATCAAAACCAATTGAGTTATACATTGGCGTAGAAAACGTGTTGAATTACAAACAAGACAATCCAATACTTGGGGCAGCCAATCCGTGTGGCCCAACATTTGATGCTACAAGTGTGTGGGGACCAATATTTGGAAGAATGGTTTACGGAGGATTTAGATACCGATTAAAAATAGAAGATTAAGAATAACAAAATACAGGATGCGTTGTTGCAACTTTTTGAAACAACAACGCGTCTTATTAAAAGACACATTTAGACATGAAAACAACAAAATATATCATCATCACGCTATTAGTAACGATTAGTCAATTAGCAATCGCGAAGAGTGTAGTTAAGGAGTTTAAAGTAGAAGGACAATGCGGTGAGTGTAAAGAACGCATCGAAAAAGCATTGGACTTGCCAGGTATCAGTTTTGCTACTTGGGATGTAGATTCAAAAATACTTACTGTAAGATTTAATGACAGTAAATACACTGAGAATGAAATACATACGATAATTTCTAAATTGGGATATGCTACTGCCAAACTTGAGGCGAACAAAGAGGCCGAAAATAAGTTGCCAAAGTGCTGTAGGCCAGGTGGAGCCGCACATTGTGACGAAAAGTAAATTAAACCGAATACAAAGAGTAACTAATAAAGAATAAGGATTTGATTAATAGTCCCTTTCAACTGTGATGTATTAAAGTATATTTACGAAAAAAAAACATGAAAACTAAAAACAACCTTATTACTGGACTATTCACAATTGCATTAGTGGTAGTGGCAACTGTTACCCAGGCTCAAACCTATTCACTTGGAACAACCGTTGTCGATGTATTTGCTGGTGGACCTAACGTGTCTAAAGCATTTGTAGGTGGATCGTCTTCCTTAAACACAGACGGAAGTGAAACCTTAACCGGTATGCTGCCAATTGGAGTCCGTGGCGAATACTTAGTAACTGACAAATTCGGAATTGGTATAGAAGTAACGTATGCCAGTGGGAAACGGGTTTACACTTATGAAGAAAGTGGCAGTCAGTATTCTATTACAGGAGAGCATAATAAAATGAGGGTATTACCTACATTTAACTTCCATTTTTTGGACAACGAAAACGTTGATTTATACTTGGCCCTTGGCGTCGGACTAAAAAATGTGAATTACAAATGGTCTTCAACCAACGCTAATGACATTGATGACTTAGACTTCCCAACTGGAAAAATATCAAGCAAATTTGCCATTGGAACGCGTATTTTCTTTACGGAGAATATTGGGGCTAATTTTGCATTTGGAATAGGTGGACCGCTAGTAAACGGAGGTTTGTCGTTTAGAATCTAGACAGTAACAAAAAGACATAAAAAAAGCGAATCAGATAACTGGTTCGCTTTTCTTTTTTTTAGATGAATTCCTATAAGCCAATAAACTCTATCGTCTCATTGGTTACGTCTTCTAAGTCTTCTGGCAACTGGTCAGAAGTCCATGGATGGCTGGCACCAAATGTATGATCGCCTTCCAGTTTAAGGAACAAAGAGTGTTTGATAACCGCATGAATCTTTTCGCTGTTTGAAATAGGAGCTACGTCATCATTTTCACCATGAATCAACAAAAGTGGCTGATCCAAGTTCTTAATATGAGCCTGCAAGTTTAAACGCTCTACATTGTCTATGTAATCTTGTTTAAATTGATAACCAATCGGATATGCTTGCTTCGTTCTTCCGTTGGTGACGAGTGTATACCCAGTTTCACGCCATGTAGCGTCTTCTTCAAGTGATACAAACTTGCCAACGTTAAACGCACCAGCCCAAGTCGATACACGTCGAATACGGTCGTCTTCTAAGGTTTTTAGCAGCACAGTAATGGCACCACGGCTATGACCAATTAAATTAACGTCTTCTGTATTGATGTAATGTCGGTATTCTTCGTTGTCGTTTATAAACCAATCGATTAGTTTACCTAGATCGTCCAACTCCAAACTAAAGTTGTTTTCACCGAACGCTTCTGCGTCTGTGATATCTGACAAATCAGTTGAGCGAACGCCGTTATGGGAAAAGTTCATTTTGACAAAGAAACAGCCCGCTTCAGCGAATGCTTTGGCTACCAAGTGCCAGGGTCCCCAATCTTTAAATCCTTTAAAACCATGGCAAAAAATCACCACAGGCATATTACGACGATTCGGGTCGTAGGTCATGTCAAAACTTATGGGAAGCTCTTTGGCGCCTTCAATAAGCCTTTCTTCAGAAAATGTAAACAAGCTTATAACTTTTTGAAGTTCGCTACGGCGTCGAAATCTTTCGCATCTTTACCAACACGAATGATGTTCACTTTTTCGATGGTGTCTCCTTGGCGGATTTCATTAACCACTTCCATTCCTGATATCACGTAACCAAAAACGTTGTAGCCACCATCAAGGTGAGGAGTCGCTGTATGTGTAATGTAAAACTGACTTCCGTTTGTATCAGGACCAGAGTTGGCCATTGCCACTGTACCAGCCTTGTCGTGTCTTAAGTCTGCATGTACTTCGGTTTTAAAACGGTAACCAGGACCGCCCATTCCGTTGCCCATTGGATCACCGCCTTGTACCACAAAGTTTGGAACCACTCTGTGAAAGTTCAAACCGTCGAAATATGGTTCCTCAAGTTTTCTAAAATTGTTTTCAATTAATCCTTCAGCTAAGCCTACGAAGTTGGCTGTAGTGATAGGAGCTAGGGTTGGTTCAAGTTTGATGTAAATGGTCCCTTTTGAGGTAATCATTTCAGCGTAAAGTCCGTCTTGTAAATCCAATGTTTTAATTATTTTTTTATATGGGTTACCGCATGAAATAGCGGATAAAATGAGTATTGATATAAATAGCTTTTTCATCTCCGAAAATTTCGGCAAAAATAGTAGATAAATGGAGAATTGAGAAGGGACAATTGAGATTGAAGATTTTTGAATTTTGAAGAGTCAAAGAATCTCGACATGCAGAATTGCTTTTAGGGCCATTTAACTTAAAGATCACCCCAAAAAGTCTATTCTCTTTTTTCTATTCTCACTGTTCTTTGCCCCAAACGTCTGAATTCCAGAAATATCAACTTGGTTTTCGTATTATTAATTCTCAATTATCAACTAATAATTCTCCATATTTCCTATCCTTGCACCTGATTTTATGAGTTTACTAAAGGAAATCCAAAAACGGAAGACGTTCGGCATTATTAGTCACCCTGATGCGGGTAAAACAACGCTTACTGAAAAGCTGCTTTTGTTTGGTGGCGCCATAAACGTCGCGGGTGCTGTAAAAAACAATAAAATCACCAAAACGGCCACCTCCGATTTTATGGAGATTGAGAAACAACGGGGTATTTCCGTAGCAACGTCGGTAATGGCGTTTGATTACAAGGACAAGCTTGTTAATATTTTGGATACGCCTGGTCACCGTGACTTTGCAGAAGACACGTTTAGAACGTTAACAGCAGTAGATAGTGTTATACTGGTAATCGACTGTGTAAAAGGCGTTGAGGCGCAAACACGTAGGTTAATGGAGGTGTGTCGCATGCGAAACACTCCAGTGATTGTTTTCATCAATAAGCTTGACCGCGACGGTCGTGATCCTTTTGATTTATTAGACGAGTTAGAAGAAGAGTTGAGCATTTCTGTACGACCGTTAAGTTGGCCTATTAATATGGGTAGGGACTTCAAAGGCGTATATCTTCTACACAACAAAACCTTAAACATTTTTGAAGCCAGTAAAACCAAAAAGGCAAAAGACTATACCAGTATTGATGATTTATCTGATAGTCGATTAGACGACTTGGTTGGGAAGAAAAATGCCGACCAGTTACGCGAAGACGTAGAGCTCATCGAAGGAGTTTATGAACCGTTTGACCAAAACTTGTATAAAGAAGGATTGTTAGCACCGGTATTTTTTGGTTCTGCAGTCAACAACTTTGGAGTTCAGGAATTGTTAGACACGTTTATCGAAATAGCACCATCTCCTTTGCCGCGACAAACTGATGTGCGCAAAGTGGAGCCAACTGAGCCCAAATTCTCAGGTTTTATTTTTAAGATACATGCCAATTTAGATCCTAAACACAGAGACAGAATTGCGTTTTTACGTGTTTGTTCGGGAGCCTTCCATAGAAACAAGTTTTACCATCAGGTACGTTTGGACAAGGATATGCGCTTTAGTAACCCGTATAATTTCTTGGCACAAAGTAAAAATGTAATTGAATCGGCTTATCCAGGAGATGTAATTGGGTTGTACGACACTGGTAACTTCAAGATTGGTGATACGCTCACAGAGGGAGAGGAGATGACTTACAAAGGCATCCCAAGCTTCTCACCAGAAATCTTCAAGGAAGTCATCAACCTGGATCCAATGAAAAGCAAACAGCTTGAAAAAGGCATTGATCAATTGACCGACGAAGGAGTAGCTCAGTTATTCCGCCAAAATCCAGGTAATCGTAAATACATCGGTGTGGTAGGCGAGCTACAGTTTGAAGTAATTCAATACCGTCTTGAGCATGAATATGGCGCAACCTGCCGATTTGAAGCCTTACAGTTTCACAAAGCATGTTGGATGACTGGAGAAGCAAGTAAAATTGACGACTTCTGTCAGTACAGACCAAAAGAAATTGTGATTGACAAAGATGGGAATCGTGTGTATTTAGCATCTTCGCCATATGTGCTTCAAATGGCACGAAGCAACAACCCAGAGGTTACTTTCCACGAGACGTCAGAGTTTAAGGTGTAATAAGCCAACGTAGCCGATTTTTATTATCTCATTTTGCTTAAACGACTGTAGTTCAAGCAGTTTTCATCCAAAATCACAAATCCTCAGTAAAGTGTTTTTTGCTTTTTGGCTTTGCAAATTTATCCTGGTTGTAGGTGTTGGACTGTCCCTTTGGAATGGATAACGATTTTCAATCGTTTCCTAATATGAGCTTTCCTAGGAATACGATTTGTCCAACGTGATAGCTATAATGACACAGTTGGCGGTTAACGGCGTCGGGAATGGTATGCCCCATGTTACGGATGTACACCAAAGTATTGAAGTTCTGTTCGTTTATGGAGTTAATGGCTTCGAACAAGCAATTCCAGCCAGCATTCCATCGGTTTACTAGATCTTCACGACTCTTCATCTCAATCAATTCAAATTCTGTCTCCCGGTTTCGCCATTCTTTCTCACCGTCTGTCGTCCAAAAATCCGTCCAACGAGACAATTGATTTCCGGCGATGTGTTTGGCCACTATGGCAACAGAATTAGTGCCCTCAACGATTTCTGTAAAAAGTTGTTCGTCGGACAATTGCTCAAACGTCTTGTCACCCAACGCTTTGTAGTATTCGAATTGGCGCTTAACGCTTGATAGGTAGTCGTTTATGATTTTATTTTGTTCCATGTAGTTGAATGTGTTGAAATGCTTTGCCAAGGTATTGGATTAAGTCGCTGGCAATTAGTGCATCTTGACCATGCTCATTTGCAGCAATATCGCCTGCATAACCGTGTAGGTACACGCCAAGTACACATGCGTTCAAACTTGAGTATCCTTGCGTAAGTAATCCAGTAATAATGCCAGTTAATACATCACCACTGCCAGCTGTGGCCATTCCTGGATTTCCTGTTGAATTGAAGTACACTGTGTTTCTTGGGTCAACGATAGCGGTATGTACACCTTTTATCACAACGTAAACGTCATTGTTTTTACAGAAGAGTTTCACGCGTGCTAATTTATCGTAATCGTCTTTCCATTCTCCAATCAATCGCTCTAACTCCTTAGGATGCGGTGTCAGAATGCTGTGATCTGGAATAGATCTTATCCATGCTTTGTTTTCTGCTAAAAGGTTAATCGCATCAGCATCAATGACCATGGGGTTAGAGGTGTCACGAAGTAAATGCTGGAGGAACCGCGCAGTGTTGGCGTGTAGTCCAATGCCAGGACCAACGGCAACTGTTCGGTCATTTGGTTCTACTGTTCCCATTAATATATGTTCATCCGCGGTAGTGACTACCATTGCTTCTGGAATGGTTGATTGTAGAATAGAATAACCGATTTTCGGAACGAGAGCTGTCACCAATCCCGCGCCTGCTCTTAAACAAGCAGTCGTTGCTAAAACAGCAGCACCTATTTTGCCGTATGATCCAGCGACCATCATGGCATGACCAAAATTACCTTTATGTGCGTGTTTATTCCTTGGAAGATACATGGTCTTTGCCATGGCTTCGTCTACAAAGTAATTGTCTGTTGGTTGACTTTGAATAAATGATTCATCCAAACCGATAGGAACGATTTCAATGTGTTGAACAAACTCTTTATTATCAGGTAGGAGTAGGGCAAGTTTAGGAAGTTGTAGGGTAAGACAGATGTCTGAATTAACTACAAAACTGTTGTTGTCTTGTTTGCTATCTGACAACAAACCAGAGGGTAGATCTATGGAAATAATTTGGGCGGACGAGGCATTCATTTTCTGGATAACATCTGCTGCCAATCCTTCCACAGGTCTATTTATTCCAACACCAAAGAGGCTGTCGATTAGGTGTGTATAAACGTCAAAATTAACATTGCTTGTTGGTTGGTCAATAATGAGAACATCTGACAATTGCTCAAGATTGGAAGAGAAATCAGGTGAAGATTTTCCGCCCATTTGAACGACAAAAACATCAACTGAATAACCGAATTCCTTAAGTTGTCGGGCGATGGCTAAGCCATCTCCACCATTGTTGCCTTGACCACATACGACACCAAAAGATGCATCAGTCGAAATGTGATTTTGAATCCAGTTACTGCAAGCAAGTGCAGCACGTTCCATTAAGGACAATGAAGATATAGGTTCGTTTTCTATCGTATGGGCATCGATTTGTCTTAATTGTGAACCGTTTAAAATCTTCATTTCTCGTTTGGGAAGTTACTAAAAAAGCAAAAAAAAAGAGCTATGATTCATAGCTCTTTTAGGTTCAATTGAATGTTTTTATAAAGTCGTTGGACAAACGTAGTCTGTCTTTTTGATGTCGGTATTTTTTATCGCATCGTAACCGCCTGCGACATCTGTCAAGTTGTGATAACCCCTTGATTTTAAAATGGATGCGGCAATTACAGAACGATAGCCTCCTGCACAATGCACGTAGAAATGGTCGTCTTTTGGGAAGGCAGATAAATGTTCGTTGATAAACTCAAGCGATGTGTGTTGAGCATTCTCAATGTGTTCTGATAGGTATTCACCATCTTTACGTACGTCGAATATAGCTTGGCCATTTTCCTGTACTTCTTTGGCAAAATCTTCAGCTGATATAGAACGAATGGTATCTATTTGTTTTCCTGCCTTTTGCCAAGCCTCTACGCCACCTTTTAAATAACCAATGGTGTTGTCGAAGCCAACGCGACTTAATCTAGTGATGGCTTCCTCTATTTTATCGTCTTCTACAACCAGTAATAAAGGCTGTGCAACGTCTTTTATCATGGCGCCCACCCAAGGAGCAAAACCACCGTTTAGTCCAATGAATATGCTTCTTGGTACAAATCCTTTTACAAAGTTTTGTTGGTTTCTAACGTCTAATATGAGCGCTTCGGTTTCATTCGCAGCTGCTTCAAACTCGTCTGGACTGAGGGCATGGTTGCCTTTTGACATAACAGTATCAATCGATTCATATCCTCCCTTGTTCATGGCCACGTTTAATGGGAAATAGGCTGGTGGAGGGGCAAGACCATCTGTTACCTCTTTAACAAACTCTTCCTTGGTCATATTGGCACGTAGGGCGTAGTTCATCTTCTTTTGGTTGCCCAAGGTATCAACCGTTTCCTTCATCATGTTTTTTCCGCATGCTGATCCAGCACCATGTCCTGGATAAACAATAACATCATCAGAAAGAGGCATTATCTTGTTTCTGAGACTATCAAACAAGGTACCGGCCAACTCTTCTTGCGTCATGTCAGCTGCTTTCTGTGCTAAGTCTGGACGGCCTACGTCACCCAAAAACAAGGTATCTCCAGAAAAGATACAATGGTCTTTTCCTGATTCGTCTCGTAAAAGGTAGGTAGTACTTTCCATCGTATGTCCAGGAGTATGTAACGCCATAATGGTCACATCGCCAAGTTTAAACGTTTGGTTGTCAGTTGCCACTAAACTATCAAAAGCTGGATTAGCTGTTGGCCCATACACAATGGTTGCACCCGTTTTTTCAGCTAACGTGACATGTCCACTCACAAAATCAGCGTGAAAATGCGTTTCAAAAATGTACTTAATGGTTGCGTTATCGGATTCGGCTTTTCGTATGTAATCGGCCACTTCTCTCAGTGGATCAATGATGGCAACTTCGCCATTAGATTCAATGTAATAAGCGCCTTGAGCTAAACAGCCCGTGTATATTTGTTCTACTTTCATGACAATTATTTTCTACTTCAAAGGTACAAAATTCGATAGGGAAGACCGGTATGAAATATGGCAGTTTGGATTCTAATATTTGATAACATTATAGTTAAGACTTATATGTAATTGAAAAGAATCAATCGAGTCGATGAGGTTAGGGCAATTGCTGTACATCGACTTGACAGGAAAAATTATATTTGTTGCACTTCTAATTCTTATGAATTTTAATACAAAAACAATACATGCGGGTGTGCATCCTGATCCAACAACTGGGGCCATTATGACACCGATATATCAGACATCAACCTATGCACAGTATGCCATTGGCGATAATAAAGGGTATGAGTATAGTAGAACGCATAACCCGACGCGGACCCAATTGCAAGACAACCTTGCAGCTTTGGAAAATGCAAAACATGGATTGTGTTTTGCCAGTGGAATGGCTGCGATTGATGCCGTAATCAAATTGTTGTCTCCAGGTGATGAAGTGATATCAACCAATGACTTGTACGGAGGGTCGTATCGGATTTTCTCCAAAGTATATGCTGCGTATGGCATTACATTCCATTTCGTCGACATGTCAAATCCAGATGAGGTTAGGGCGCATGTTAACGCAAAGACCAAGTTGTTTTGGGTGGAAACACCAACCAATCCATTGCTTAGAATAATCGATATACAAGAAATCGCAACCGTTGCTAAGGAGTCTGGTGCTCTGATGTGTGTTGACAATACATTTGCCTCACCGTACCTGCAAACGCCTATGAATTTAGGTGCTGATATCGTCATGCATTCAGTAACCAAATACATTAACGGACACTCTGATGTCGTTATGGGGGCGCTGGTTTGTAATGATACAGACCTATTCAATAAGTTGGCCTTTATTCAGAATAGCTGTGGGGCAGTACCGGGCCCACAGGATTGTTTCTTAGTGCTGAGAGGAATAAAAACGCTGCATTTACGCATGCAACGTCATTGCGACAATGGTAGACAAATCGCGCAGTTTCTTGCAGACCACCCGAAAGTGTCGAAGGTGTATTGGCCAGGATTTATCGACCACCCAAATCATGAAGTAGCCAAAAAACAAATGAAGGACTTTGGTGGAATGATGTCGTTTACCTTAACTGGAGACCGTCTGGATGATGCCAAAGCCGTAGTTAGTAGAACAAAATTGTTCACACTTGCTGAATCTCTAGGTGGTGTGGAATCATTGTGCGGACACCCAGCAAGCATGACACATGCTTCAATACCAAAGGAACAAAGAGAGAAATCTGGATTAAAAGATTCCTTAATTCGCTTGAGTGTAGGCGTTGAAGACATAGATGATTTGATTGAAGACTTAAAACAAGCCATACAATAATGGAATTACTTGCACTAGCTATTGCGCCAGGACTGGCCATTTCAATTTACATATTCTGGAAAGACAAATTTGATCCAGAACCGAAACGATTGCTTATTTGGGCATTTGTCTTAGGGGTGTTAAGCATTATTCCTGCGGTGATTCTGGAATTGATGGTTCAGCGTACAGGAATTGTCTTTTCAGACAGTATATTGATGACAGCCGTGTATTCTTTTGCCGGCATCGCTCTCATCGAAGAGGCTGTTAAATTCTTTGTTGTGTTTCGCTTTCTATATCCGAAAAAAGACTTCGATGAGCCATTTGACGGAATTACATACTGTGTGATGGCTTCAATGGGGTTTGCTACTTTAGAAAACATTGCCTACTCAATCGATCACGGCGCCGGTACAGCCATTCTTAGAATGTTTACTGCCGTCCCTGCACATGCCGCATTTGGCGTGATTATGGGGTATTATATGGGCTTGGCCAAGTTTAACACACACAAATCAAACACCTATCTGGCGTACGCTTTATTTATTCCTTCCATATTGCACGCAGCGTATGATTTCCCGTTGATTATTGACGCAGGATTAATTGGCTGGTTGAGCAGCTATAAAGTTATTGGAGCTTTAGTTACTTTAGTCATAGCCATATTACTTTCAAGAAAGGCTATTAAAATTCATCAGTATAATTCGCCTTTCAACGATCGTCATCACAAGAAAGTTGGATAAAAGACAGCTTCACACATTTCTAGAAGAATGGTATCACAAAACGAATCAAGACGTTTTTATAGCCAGTGATCCCATTTGTATTCCTCATCGGTTTAAGAAGAAACAGGACATTGAAATAGCTGGCTTCTTTGCTGCGATTATGGCTTGGGGGAACAGAGCAACCATAATCAACAAGTGTAGCTTGCTCATGCAATTGATGGATGATAGTCCGCATGATTTCATAAGAAACGCTTTGGATACAGACATGAAGCGGTTTGAAGGCTTTGCCCACCGTACCATGAACGACACCGATGTGCTGTACCTAATCGAGTTTTTACGACAATGGTATAGTCAACATGAAAGTTTAGAGTTGGCTTTTTCGCAGAAGCTTAAACCGCAAGATGAAACAGTCTATAGTGGTTTGTCTGGTTTTTATGATCAGGTTTTCTCCATCGAACCAGTTTCTGTACGTACGCAAAAACATATAGCCAATCCTGTGAAAGGGTCTGCATGTAAACGTTTGAATATGTATTTACGTTGGATGGTGCGTCAAGACAATTCTGGTGTTGATTTCGGCATTTGGAAAACCATTAAACCATCTCAATTGGTTTGTCCTTTAGACGTTCACGTACAACGCGTAGCGCTAAAACTAGGCTTGCTTAACAGAAAACAGTCTGATTGGACGGCTGCAGCGACTCTAACCAAAGCTTTAAAAGAATTCGATTCAGACGATCCAGTAAAATATGACTATGCCTTGTTCGGACTAGGTTTGTCTGGATTTGGGGCATAAAAAAAGGGCCCGCTAAGCAGGCCCCTTGAAATCTTATTATAACTGTACTAGTTTACAGTTAATGGCTTAGTAAATGTGCCAAAGTCAGTGATTAATTGAACGTAATAAACGCCTTTTGATAAAGAAGAAACATCTACATCAACGGTGTTTTCTCCAGCGTTCAAAGTACCTGCAGTTGTTGCAGCCACTTCTTGACCTGAAACGTTAAGAACTGAAACCTGTACATCTGATCCAGAAGTAAGTTCGAAGTTAATGCTCGTTATATCCGTTGCTGGATTTGGGAACATCGTAAATTTACTTTCTGTGGTCATATCCAATACGCTTGCATTAGCTTGAGTCGCATAAGCCGCTTGATGTACTTCTTTGGTGGTTGCATTTTGAACCCATACAGCGATGATCAAATCATCAAACTCTTCAACAGAATGAGTTACGTTATGGTTAATCCAATTACCACTTGTACCGTCGAACGGCAACGTGTAATCGCCTTTAAAATCCCAAGTATAGGTTTTGGTTACCTTGGTGTCTTTCTTCAATGAACCAACGTTAACTCCAACGCCACCTGTCATCATTTTTTTCATTACGTTAACAAATTCAGCTTCACCATTGGTTTTCTCATTGTCAAACGTAGTTTTTTCCATAATAGCCACATGTAGTGTGTTATTACCAGTAAAGTCAGATGCTGGATCAATTTCAACACTTACTTCGACATGCTTACCCCACTGAATAGAAGTAGCCGTTAAATTCATAAATGCTGGTTCCGCAGTTGCGTCCGTGTGCATTTGAGCAGTAAAAGACGATGCATTACCATCCCAACCACCATCAACTTCCATTCGAGGAATAGAGTTAATCGCGTAGTAATTTCTGCGCTCATTTGATTCAGCAGTACAATAAGGATCACCAGTTCCTGGCCAGCTTTGTTGGTATTTAATAAATACACAATCATCTTCTTTTCCATCAATCACGTTGTGGAAATTGATGTTTCCTGGTGTACAAGGTCCACATGTAGATGATGTAAATACTTCATATAATGGTTTTCTAACAAATACTTTGTCGTGCACTCTAAAGTTAAAGGTAGCTTCATCGTTATCCGTATTGGCGTCAGCCATTTGATTAGGCATCGACGTCCATACTTTGATGGAATACGCATCGGAAACAGAAGGAGTGAATGGAGTAGCATGTTCAAATGTTCCATATCCACCGCTAGCGATATTCACGCCTGTTACGTTTTGTGTAACAGTTGCGCCGCCATTGATCGAATAGTTCAAGTCGTAGCTTGTTAATGCAGTTGCACCAACATTTCTAATCTGACCTTTCACAGCTATTGCGCCACCAGCTAATTCGTAATCCGTTTTCATGTCCGTACTCACCATCATGATGTCGTTGTCTGCCTGAACACCAGGATAAAATGCATAATATACGTTGTCTGCCGGAGTAGCGTCGTTTGTAGATCTACTTTCCATTGCTGGAGAGTTTGGCAAGCTGATAGCCGTTGTACCGTCAATTTGAATACCAGCAGATACTTGTGTTTTACCTGTGCATTGAGCACCAGCAGCAGTAACACACTGAGTTCTTTGATCAACGATATAAATATTGTTAGTTCCTTCTTCTAGTACGATGCTCCAGTAAGTCCAACCATTCTGAATGTTTGCATTACCTGCCGTGTTCATTTGAACCCAAAACTGTCGGTTTGGAGATGATCCAAAGGTTTTACTCACGATAAAATCGCCAGTTCCTGTTGTTAGACCCCAAATAGCAACGGTGTTGTCCGGTACATTTGCATTAGGAAGAGATGACGGTGTGGTACCTGGGAAAGAAGCAGGAGAACCAAACGTCAAAAATCCAGGAGCAACTTTACACTTTGTGTAATCCGTTCCGTTAAAATTAAATGTAAATGGAATCGTGATGTCACCTGACCATGCTGAAGAAGGTCCAGTGATGATGGTTGTCCAACCACCTGGTAAACCGCCGCCCACAGGGAATTCATTGTCAGTGTTAATACCACCAGGATTTTGTCCCAAATCCCAATCTAAGTGATAGTACTGGGAATACCCAACTACACTCATTAATAAAGCAAAAGCTAAAAGAGTAAATTTTTTCATTCTATATATGAACTATAATTAATGTTAAGCACCAAAAATAAGAAATAAACCAATAGAAAAGCGCTGAAAATGAGGCTTCGCAGAAATTTTACAAAAGTTCTAAAAACTCTTTCTGTACTTCACTAGACTTGTCTTTACTGTACCAAGTGTGCAAAGACAACTTAAACTCTTCGTTTGTTTGTGCCTCTGGGTGTTTTTTATGTTCTGTGAACATGTCTTGTGCACGCTGTGGTCGTGGGCCCCAAGTGAACAATACGTTGTTGTTTTCATCAAGGGCAATTAATTTAGGAATAGATCGACCACCATTGGTTAAAAACGCGTCAATAATGTCTTCGTTTTCATCACGTAAAATGATGTCTAACTGAATCTTATCTGAGGATTCTGCGATCAAATTCAAAATGGGTAAGTTTTGGGCAGCATCGCCACACCAGGCTTCCGAAATGACTACCCAACGCTGCGCTTCATCACGATTAGCAAGTTTGTCTTTTAGCGAATCTGTGAGCTTCAGTGTCTTATTCAATCGCGTCATACGACGTAGATTCAATGTCGTAAAATCGATAAGACTCACAGTTTGATTTGGACCAGTAGTTCGATTGTTTGCAACTAATTCGGTCATTAAGTCCATATACTCCTCATAAGAGTAGGTTCGGTTTGGGGCAAATGTAAATTTCATAAATGTCTGACGTTGTTTTATACTACAACTGACGTAGGCTTTAAAAGTTTTGATAAAACTTCCACCGCATAGTCAACATCTTCATTTCCAGTGAATCTTCCAAAAGAAAACCGAATAGCCTTTCTATTTGGATCGTGTTTTATGGCATTCAAAACGTGGGAACCAGTAGCTGCTCCAGAATTACATGCGGAACCACCTGAACAGCAAACACCCTCAATATCAAGTTGAAACAAGATCAAATCGTTGTTTTCTTGTGGGGGTAATGAACAATTAAGTACGGTATATAAACCACCCTCCATCGATGTTAAGCCATTAATCTGAACTTCGCTCACATGTTCTTTTAGTTGGTCAATCATGTATTTCTTAACCGCATAAATTTGTTCTTGTTCTTCCTCTACATTATCAAAGGCTATCTCAAGACTTTTGGCCAAACCAACAATACCCATCACATTTTCTGTTCCTGCTCTGTGGTTTCCCTCTTGTCCACCACCAGTGATCAATGCTTTTAGGTTCAGTTTTTTATTGGCATATAAGAATCCAATCCCTTTTGGACCGTGTAATTTATGAGCCGAACAGGTGAGAAAATCTGCACCAAACTCTTGGACATCAAAACGATAGTGACCCATGGTTTGCACAGTGTCACTATGGAATAAACAGTTATTAGCCTTAGCTATACGCGAAACACGTTTGTAGTCCAACAAAGTGCCAATTTCATTATTGGCATGCATTAAGCTGATCAAGGATTTTGGATACTGAGCGGCAACTTTTTCAAGTTGATCTAAATCCACCACACCTTTTGTGTCTACATCAATTAAATGCAACTCAACTAGGCCCTTATCCGCCAATTCTTGACTAGTGCTTAGAACGGCTTTGTGCTCCATCGGTGAGGTAATGATATGCTTTATTCCCAAATCATTCACCGCACACCGAATGGCCATATTGTCTGCTTCAGTACCACCAGAAGTAAAGATGATTTCTTTTGCTTCGGCATTGATGTACTTTGCTATCTTTTTTCGGGCCGTTTCTAATACCGCTTTTGCGCTTCTGCCAAAACTGTGAGATGCTGAAGGGTTACCGAATGTAGTTTCCATCACCTCGGTAATTGCTTTTATCACCTCAGGATCCATCGGCGACGTCGCTGCATTATCTAAATAGACTTTTTTAGTTTTCTGCATTGTATTATTCATTCACTTAAGCTAAAAATTATTGGGATTTAATTGACAATACCCCAAAACCTTGTAAGCCAATTTAGCTAAGACATACTGTGAATGAATTTGGCCTTCAATGGGCGCACATTCTACAATGTCGAAACCAACAATTTTTTTATTGCCGCAAATATCTTTTAATAATTTTAATAATTGATGATAACTTAATCCACCAGGCTCAGGAGTACCCACCCCTGGAACGATGGATGGGTCTATCCCGTCAGCATCGATGGTGATGTATACGTGGTCGGATAAATGCGCATTTATTTGCTCACCAAGATTAGAAATTCCTTCCAATTGATGGTCGTAAAAAGTCTGAATATTCGGACTTGATTTGATTAACTCGGCCTCTTCTATACACTGAGCGCGAATACCCACCTGGCTAATCTGTACACCTAAATCGTTGACACGCGCCATAACACTGGCATGGGAGTACTTATTGCCTTGATAGGCTTCTCGTAAGTCGGAATGTGCGTCAATCTGTAAAATGGAGACGTTCGAATTTCGTTGATGAAATGCCTTAAACACTCCATAAGTAATCGTATGTTCCGCACCAAAAGTCATCACGAACTTACCGTTGTCAATATGTTCACGCGTATTTGATTCTATCAAATCGATGGCTTTCTGATCCACGTTTGTGCCAAAATGAATTTGTTTTTGAGAGGCGATCCCAATGGATCTGAAGGTTTCCTGATCTAATTCCTCATCATAAAATTCAACAAAATGAGAAGCATCTAAAATAGCCTTCGGTCCAAGCGCAGAGCCAAGTTGATATGAACTAGTGTGCTCATATGGCAACAGTTGTAGGACAACAGCACTGTCGTCATAATTCGTTAGGGAAACGTCGTCTATTCCCAGAAAATTTTCTTCTGAATTGTAAAACTCCACGATTAAAATCTTTGGGGCAAAATTATCATTTTACCAATCTGTAATTCATAGGTTGACATATTAAATATTTTCATCTTACTTGCACTAAATTGTAAACGCATATGAAAATTGTCAACAAAATAATCCTAGTTTTAACCGTTGTTGCTATGATGTCAAGCTGTACACAGCGGAGATATGGCCATATCACAGGTTTTCAACTAAAGAAAAATACACCAATCGAAAAAGTAACAGAAAGGAAAGGACATTATGTATCGCCAGTTGAACAGATAGCAGAGGTAGCGTCTGATGACGTTATACCATCAATCACCAATGAAAAAGTGATTACACCGGAGGTGAAAAACACAACGATACGTACTATTTCTTCTCCATCATCCACTCTGTTAAACCAGAGCCGATTTGCCACCGAATGGGAGGAAACCATGGCAAATCCTGTGATTGCCAAGACTACCAATACCCTAAAGCCTCAAAACATTGTTAAAAAGGTGAAATCTAAAGTGGGTAAGAAAACAAAAGCTGGTGGTTTAATCTACTGGATCTTAGTCGTGATATTAGTGATACTAATTGTTTCTTTATTAAATAAAGTATTAGGCACAACACTTACTGGTATTATCATTACCGTAGTATTAATTGCTTTTGTCGGACACTTATTAGGTCTTTGGTAGGGTACCTATTTTGCCCGTTCTACGTATTCACCGGTTCTGGTATCAACCTTAATCATTTCGCCTTGTTTTACAAACAAAGGAACGTTAACTACGGCTCCTGTTTCAAGGGTTGCTGGCTTTAACGGATTGTTGGCGGTATCTCCCTTTATGCCTGGTTCTGAGTACGTTATTTCCAACACCACGTGATTTGGTGCGTCAGCCATTATGGCGTTTCCTTCATCGAAATACACGGCCAACATCATTTCTTCCTTAATGAATTGCATCGCGTCTCCAATCATGTCTTCAGGGATTTGCACTTGCTCAAAGGTTTCGGTGTTCATTAACACTAAATTATTCCCGTCTTTATACAAGTACTGCATTTCTTTTTCCTCGACACGCACGACATCAATGCTTTCTCCCGATCGAAACCGCGTTTCGCTCGACTTACCTGTTATTGCATTTTTCATTTTAACTTGATAAAATGCACCTCCTTTACCAGGCATGGTATGTTGATATTCTACCACACGACACAGTTGACCTTGATGTCTTATAAATAATCCTCGTGATAAATCTGAAGTATTTGCCATTGATGTTAATTTTTCGACAAAAATAGAATTCTATTGCTAAGAATGAAGTGACATCGATTTCGCATTGATAAAACATGTTTCCATGTCGTTAAAACTTCTTTTGGCCCACAAGACTGCTTCGTTTTGATCGTCTTCATTTTCAATCTTGTTAAGCTCAGCGAGAAATGACTTCCAAAAGGGAATCAAGTTTGGTCCGTAACCACCATAAAACTCGAAACTGCAATCGTTTAGATTTGGGTTAAGCTGTAACTGTTTCTCAATCATTGCTCCACCTAGTGTAGATCCTTCAATGACGTACATTCGGCCCACGAATTGAGCCAATGTGCTTGGTGTTTCTAAGTCAATTAGTATTAAGTTACTTGGGTCGACGCCCATTGACTTTAAATCATTTTCTAACAAGGTAGTTTTGCTTCGACTGGTTAAATCGAATTGAGTCGTATCCATATTCGACAATTGTGCCCATTGTTTTTCCCATGCGGCGATGTACGTATAGTTAGCGACTAACAATTGCGCGTATTGCTCTTTTGTTAAGCTTCTCGACATAATTTCGTGACCATAGCTGTGCTTTTCTGCGTTTTTATGATCGATGGTGGTACTGGTTTTTATCTTTTCGTGTAACATTATTTAGAATCATTTAAAATAGTGACGCAATAATAGCTTGTGAATGTGTAAACCGAAAAAAGAATTTCAAAAAAAAGTGCACATGCGTCTCTACATTCGATTTCACGTGAGCTGAACTCAATTTGATTAAAATGTGGTGGAAACTTTGTTGAATGCATTATAAATCATCCGTCTATATTTGCCTAGACTTTGGTTCTTTTCACGCAATACCTGTGAAGAGATGAAAATGGGAAAGAGGTGAAAAACCTTTACTGTACCCGCAGCTGTAAGCTCATAAAAATGAGAATCATTCTTTAGTCACTGTCCGCCGCTGGCCGATGGGAAGACGATTCTCTGAGTAAGTCAGAAGACCTGCCAATTTCAGCAAGTGTGACGTTTTCGGGTTAAAAACGAAGCAGGCTTATTGATTTATTCAATTGACTTTAAAATTTTTCTTCTGTGTTACCACGTTGTGTGTTACCTCATACATGGCTTCCGCTCAAATGGACTCCGTTGTATTGGACAGCACGTGCATAACGGTACGAGGTCACGTAGATTCAAGAAAGACGATTGATTTTATGGTGAGTGATGCATCAACATTAACTGATGTATTAAACCAACACGCCGCGGTATTCGTGAAATCAGCCTCTGGCAGCGCGTTATCGACCGTAAGTATAAGGGGAGGAACGCCAGAGCAATCGGCTGTTTTTTGGAATGGATTAAGTCTGTCGAATACATTAAACGGGAATGTAGATTTAAGTCTATTGCCTTCTTTAGCATTTGATGAAATCCGCCTTAACGCCAGTAATTCAGTGCATAGCGGCAGCGGAGCAACAGCTGGTAGCCTTGAGCTTAAGAGTGGGAAGTTCGACACCTCAAAGGTGTTACTATTTCAAGCGGGAGCTGGCTCATTTGGTGCGTATAACGCGGCAATAAAAAGTGTGTTTCATGCAAAAAAAAGTCGGGCTAGTTTGGTTTCGTATATACGTGGCGGACAAAACAATTATACCGTTCAAGTAGGCTCAACTCCTTCAAATACGAAACGATTAGAAAACGCTGCCTTTTCGATGGCAGGCATGTTATATGCCCATCAAATTGATCTAAAAAAGTCTAATCCATTGAATATTAGGTTGTGGGCCCAAACCTCAACCCGTCAAATTCCGGCGACTTTATTAGAGGCAGCATCTCAAAAAAGTCAAATCGACCACAGTATCAGACTTCAATCAGATTGGTCGAAGATAATTGGGCGGAATGAAGTGAAATTGATCATAGGCTCTTTTCTTGAAAGTCTTCAGTACGCGGATTCAGTCTCACAAATATTTTCTGACTATGCCTTTATTAACAACAGCCTCTTAGTGCATTATACAAGACGGCAATCAAAATACATACACATCGGAATAGACTTGGAATCCAGACATTTTGGGGCAGATGCCGACACCTTTTACAACCAAACACGTATAGAGCTCTGTGAAGGCATGCATGTTAAGTATGAAAGAAACAATTGGTTGGCACATATTGGAACTCGATTTGTTCAGTATACCACCTCGACGGATAAACCCATTTTAGTCTCAGCACAACTGAATCGACGATTTTCGAAAAATTGGGGTGTAATGACCTTGTTTTCAACTAACTACAGACAACCTACTTTTAATAGTTTGTATTGGAATCCAGGTGGGAAGCCATTACTTACAGCAGAAAAAAGCACAAACTCTGAGGTCTCTATTGACTATTCCGGCGCTCATTGGGAAGTTAAAACGAACGTGTACAGCAACTATATCAAAGACCAGATTAGGTGGGTGCCTGGTTCGGATGGCATATTTGAAGCCCAGCAGATTGTAGATCAAGTGCAATGGAATAGAGGTGTAGAACTTTCTTCCACCTACAAAATTAAAGGCGTTTCATTTGAGACAGGATTTACACGAATATTATCCACTGTCAAGGAACAGTCGGACAAATGGCAACAAACCTTTGTTCCCCTTTTTCAGGGAAACGCAGGCATTGGCTATGCCAAATCTAATTGGCGTGCACACTACGGTCTTCAGGTGGTTTCAAAACGATTTACAGACACTGAAAACAAGGAATACTTGCCAGCCTATGCACTGCATAACGCACAAGTAGCATGGCACAACAAAGCACTCGAATTCAAACTTACAGCATGGAATTTAGGCGGACTGAGCTATACTATTTTGCCATTTAGACCCAATCCTCCAAGAAATTTTCAATTAGACATCACATACAAACTCAATAAAAATAACAACAAATGAAAAACTGGTTTACCTTAATTTTATGCATCGTTTTCGGAACAAACACCATGGCGCAAATTGGCTGGTGGTCAACTTTTGAGTCGCAAACACTTACCAAATCAGATACCTTTTGGAATGGAGCGGATCTCACTAAAAGTTTTAAAAGTGGGATGGCCACGTTTAAGAACAATTACGACACAGCTTGGAAGGTGTGGGACGGATTTGGTGTGTCAAACATGACTGACACCACAACAGCAGGTTATACCAATCAATACAGTGTGATATCAGGCTCTGGTGCGAATTATACGGATCAATACGCGGTGATTAGTCAGCAAGCGACCGTGGTTTTAGACAAGCAGCAAGTTGTTAAGGGTTGTTATGTAAACAATGCAACCTATCCGGCACTGAGCATGAAAAACGGGGATGGCTTTGCTAAGAAATTTGGAGGAGTTGATGGGAACGACAAAGATTATTTTAAAATTATAGCCACTGGTCATGTAGGCAGTACCACTACATCAGAAGTATTTTATCTCGCAGATTACAGAGATGACGACAACAGCAAAGACTACATTATCACCGATTGGACGCACTGGAATTTAGAACGATTGGGTGATGCGGATTCGATTGTATTTACGCTTGAAAGCAGTGATACTGGACAGTTTGGGATGAATACTCCCGCATTTTTCTGTATGGACAATTTTAACGCAGATTCACTGGAAAACACCTATAGAATGACAAACCTCAATTTTAGTTATCTAACTGACGTGGACAGTTTTGAGAATGGTTCGAACAACGACGGAGGATTTGAGAATAACGGGGCATTTTTTGTCAATAACTACAATAAAGATTGGAAAAGCTGGACCGGTTGGTCTTTGTCGAGTATGACCGATACCTCAACTTCAGATTACACCAATCAATATAGTTGTATCGCTGGTAGCGGTTTTAGTGGGAATACCTATTTAACCGGTTATAGTTCTACTGAAATATTGTTTCCATATGTAGAAAAACCACACTTTGAGGAATTAGCGTCTAGAGAGTTTTGGGTCGGTGTAAACAACTCTACCTGCGGTTATCTTTCTATGCGAGATGGAAATGGCTTCGCAAAGAAATTCGGGGGTGTATCAGGCGATGATAAAGATTATCTGGTCTTGAAAGCGAGTGCCACTTTATATTCAGGCGAGAAGAGCGATACATTGTCCTATTATTTAGCGGATTTCAGAAATGATGATAATACCAAAGATTATATCCAAAAGGACTGGGCTTATTGGGATATTTCTGAGATCATCGCCAATTCTCCAGTAGTTCGATTAGATTTCTGGATTGAAGGTAGTGACACAGGACAATATGGTTTGAATACACCAGCGTATTTTTGTATGGATAACATATTCCCGCTAATTGGGTCTGTACCTTACAAAAACAAAAAACAGCTCAGGATATATCCAAATCCTACAAACAATGTACTTCATGTAAAAGTGGATGACGAAATTCAGCAAATTACCATATATGATTTAACTGGAATGACAATGAGTATTTGGAAAGATACAGTAGGTGGAGTTGACGTAAGCAATTTAAAATCAGGAATATACTTTGTTGAAGTGTTGACTAACCAAGGGCGTATAACAAAGCAGTTTATTAAAGAATGAGGTTTTTCATCTTCATAACGATTTGTACTGTACACAGCTTTATTTGGGCACAATTCGACCCAGCAGGAGGCCAAGATGGGAGCAAGGCTGTACATCGCGATAATGCCTCAATTAGTTACTGGGGAGATTCAGTTTCACTAAGTCTCGGTTATACTAGAATAAACGCGAGTAATCCTGTGGTGGTAACTACTGGTGAAGAAAATGACGCACTTAATATGGCAGACAACCGTACGGTAAGTCTTGGAGACGGTGGCACTGCAACATATTACCTAAGTAGGGAAATCCAGAATATTGATGGACCAGACTTTGTCGTTTTTGAGAATGGTTTTGAATGGGTAGGTGGATATTTCCTTGAATTGGCCTTTGTCGAAGTGAGTAGTGATGGCAACCGATTTGTTCGTTTCCCGGCACAATCAGAGGCGGATACCACCAAACAGATTGAAAACTTAGCGTATATGGAATGTGAGTGGTACCACAATTTGGCTGGCAAACATCAGGCTCCGTATGGAACTCCGTTCGACCTTGAGGAATTAAAAGATTCGGTAGGATTAAACATTAATGCAATTTCACATGTCCGAATTGTAGATGTGGTCGGTTGCTTGAATGACTCATTTGCAACACGAGATAACGAAGGGCGTAAGGTTAACGATCCTTGGCCCACGGATTTTGAATCTGGCGGATTTGATTTAGACGCGATAGGCGTCTTGCAATTCCCGTTAGATGTTAACGAATTAGGAGTTATTAAACGTTTTGTCGCACCCAATCCTTCGAGTATTTCTGTTGGTTTTACGGTGAATAGGTCTTATGAATATCTGACTATTTATGCATCAAACGGACATTTGGTTTATTCAGATTCTTCGAATAAAACGAAGCATCAACCAGGATTATCAGAGGGAATTTACATGGTGCAGCTTGTCACACAGAATGGTATTTTTACCCAACGAATATGCGTCATTCAGTAGTTTCAGTTTTACTTTTATTCCTGCTTAGTTGTAATGACAATACAGTCATTCCACCTGGTGGTACCGACGTAAGCGCAGGTGATGTATTGGTAATCAATGAAGGGGGATTTCAGAAAGGGAATGCCAGCATAGGCTTGTACAACGCAGCCACAAATACCTATACTGATAAGGTATATAAAAACACGAACGGAAGTGTTATTGGTGATGTGTTACAAACCATGGTGGTTCTCGACGGGAATTACTGGACGGTGGTTAACAATTCAGGTAAGATTGTCATTTTGGATTCAGCTGACCTTAGTCAAAAATATGAGATAACGGGTTTTAAATCACCGCGTTATGTGGTGTTTAATAAAGAAAAAACGAAGGCTTTTGTATCAGATTTGTATGCCGATGAAATAGCGGTTGTGAATACCCAAACCTATAAGATTGATGGATTTATTCCACTAGATGGCTGGACTGATCAAATGGCCATCATCGGTGACAACTTGTACGTCGCAAACAGAGAAAGACCTTTTGTCTTTGTTATCGACGCAGTGGCTAACACCGTTGTCGACAGTATAGCCATTGCTCATAATCCCAATTCCCTACTAAAACTAAACAATGGTTACTTGGCAGTTATGTGTGAGGGTAGATTGGGTAGTTCCGATATGGCTCAATACCAAACCATTCATCCAGATACCCGGAAAGTGGTAAAGGAATTCAGTTTTGAACAAGGTGTTAAACCAAGTTTACTTCGGCAAAGTCCCATAACAGGCAATATTTATGTTGCATTTAAAGGCATCCATTACATCCATCCGGTTGACCATACCTATCAAGGCAAGGTCATTGATTTACCTGAGTCTAACATTTATGGATTTGACATTGATGAGGCTACTGGAAACTTCTATGTCAGCGACGCCCTAGACTATGTCAAGAAAAGTGAGGTAAGGGTCTACACCAACGGCAGTAAGCTAAAGCAACAATTCACGGCTGGTGTGATCTGTAATGGGTTTGTGTTTAGGTAAAGGCAATGATTTTTCACTTTTCACTATCCGTCGACTCTGTGCCTCTGTGGTAAAAAAGACCCCGAAGGTTAAACGAATTAAGATACTTCAACCCGATTTTTCACTTTTAGTTTTTCACTATTCACTAAACTGTTTTCTTAACACAGAGCACTCAAAGAACACACAAAGGACACTGAGAGCCGTCGATTGATAATGCAAGTCAAAGAATAATGATGTAGTTAATTAGAGTTAATACAAACCTCTGTGTTGCCTCCGTGACCTCTGTGCCTCTGTGGTAAAAAAAGACCCCGAAGGTTAAACGAATTAAGATACTTCAACCCGATTTTTCACTTTTCACTATCCGTCGACTCTATGCCTCTGTGGTAAAAAAGACCCCGAAGGTTAGATGGATTAAGTATTCATCAACTTAATTTTTCACTTTTCACTTTTAGTGCTCCAAACATTATCCAACCTCGAATGTTTACCGAATAAACATGTCTATACATGTAATTAACTATATTTGAGATATGGGCAATAGCAGAAGAGACTTTTTAAAGAAAACAGGGTTGGCAGCATCAGGCGTAATCATTGGGTCTGCAGCCAATATTAGCAAATCAGAAGAAGACGTTAAAAAAGAAATTGTGGCAATAAAAAGAATTTGGCCGTTAGGCTTTCAATGGGAAACACAAGACCCGTTTTTGTTTTGTGTACACCACGAAGATTTGTATCCTGAGGGAAATAATCATCAAGGTCCGAAGGCACCTTTAGAAGGCCGTCAATTAGGCCAAGACTTCATTATCAAAGATGGATGGCGCATGTATCATGGGAAGATGGTACCTGGATTTCCTGGACATCCACATCGTGGATTTGAAACGATAACCGTTGTAAGAGATGGTTATGTAGATCACTCGGATTCGCAGGGTGGTCAGGCACGATATGGCCATGGTGATGTTCAATGGATGACCGCTGGTAAAGGCTTGCAGCATGCTGAGATGTTTCCATTGGTGAATAAAGAATCCGGTAATCGAATGGAATTGTTTCAGATTTGGTTAAACCTGCCAAAGAAGAATAAAATGGTGTCGCCTTATTTTAAAATGAATTGGAGTGAGGACATTCCTGTATTAAAAAAGAAAGATGCCGAAAATAGAGCCATACACATTGAAGTATTGGCGGGCAGTCTGGACGATTCATCAGCTCCATCGGCGAACCCAGATTCATGGGCATCAGAAGCAGATAACCACGTGGCGATTTATGCGCTTAAGTTAGACCCAGGTGCGGAATATACTTTGCCAAAAAGCGTCGAAGGTGTGAATAGAAGTTTGTACTTCTTTGAAGGTAAAACGCTTACTGTTGAAGATCAAGAAGTGGCTAGTTATCACGGTGTGGACGTTGATCCTACCGTAGACTTAAAACTCAAAAATGGGGAAACCGCAGGACAAATACTGGTTTTACAAGGAAAGCCCTTAAACGAACCCGTAGTACAACATGGTCCGTTTGTGATGAATACGCGTGAAGAAATTCAAGAAGCGTTTTTAGATTACCAGAAAACGGGTTTTGGTGGCTGGCCTTGGGAAAGTTCAGATCCGGTACATGGAGCAGAAGCCAAAAGGTTTGCTCGGCATCCGGATGGGAGAGAAGAGATTAAAGAAGGCTGAAGCTAACTCTTTGATTTCCTATTTATTACTTCTCATTTAACTGCTTAATTTGTTTAATTTGCGGCGTGAGGTTTTACAAAATAGCAGTGGTTTTCTTTTTGGTTTTGACTTGCTCAAAGCCTGCGTCTGCTGATTTAAAATTAAACAGCAAGAAAGAAAAACAACGGAAGCAAGCAAAGTTGGAGGTGCGCATTGACGCGATGGTTAAGGATGCTGACCATAAATTTCAGTTTGATGACTCTATAGAAAATGCCATTGAGATACTGAAAGAGGCGTACTTTCTATCAGATAAGTCAAATTACACCGTTGGTATCATTAGTAGTGCTAATTTGTTAGGAAATGGTTACCTCTATCACTCAGACTTTCCCAACGCAACCTCGAAGTTTTACATATCTCTCCGACATGCTGAAACGCTAAATGACTCAAGTAGTATGTCCAAATCATATAGAGGGCTGGGTTTGGTTAAATATAATATGAAGCAATGGGCGGAAGCCATATCGGACTTCAATAAGTCCATGGACTATAAAACGGCTCCGTTAGATGACCGATTGACGTCTGTAATGGATTACTTGCTTGGTTTGGCATATTATAATTTAGGTAAATATGAAGTTGCAGAAACATTCCTATTTTCTGCTAGGGAAGCCGCTGAGTCTGTGAACGACAGTACGCGTTTGTTGGAAATCAGACTAAACCTGAACCATATTGCTGTTGAACGCTCAAATAGTCCTGAAGTCCTTTCAATTTATGACGCACTTTATACCGAATTCGAGCATAGAAATGAAAAAATTGGGATGTGTTATTCGGTACTTGGAAAGGCAAAGTCCCTTTTAAAAAGTGGTGATTATAAAAAAGCTTCAAAATTGGCCTTAACATCTTTAGAAATGGCACGAAGCGCCAAAATGAAATACCCATTGCAAGAAATTCTTGAAGTAGCAATTGAAACGGAATACCAAAGTGGCAACTATAAAGCTTCAGCTGATTTGATGCTCGAGGCGCAAGAGATTAAGGAGTCCACCTTAAGCCAAGCTACTTCAACCCAAGTGGCTATGATGAGTGCCGACTACGATTTTGAAAAAAAGGAAGAACAGTTCAATGACGAATTACGGGCAAAGAACAAACAACGACTGATGTTATTAGTCCTGGTCATCGCACTGTTCATCATTTCTATCGTGGTGTATTTATCCCTGAGAGGCGTGGCAAAAGAAAGACATAGGTCTGATGAGTTGTTGTACAACATTTTGCCTGTAGAAACCGCTAAAGAATTGAAAGCGAATGGTGTAGCCGTGGCAAAAGCACATGCGGAAGTCACCATTGTTTTTGCCGATGTACAGAATTTTACCAAAATAGCCGGAGACTTAGAACCAACGATATTGGTGCAGTTGTTAGACTTTTATTTTGGAAAGTTTGACGCCATTATTCAAAAACACGGACTCGAAAAAATAAAAACGATTGGAGATGCTTACATGTTTGTTTCGGGACTTAACGAAGCAACGAAAGACAACGCATCAAATGCGGTTTCTGCGGGTATTGACATGTTGCAAGCGATTCGTGAATCTGAAGCAGAAATAATGAGTCGGTTTGGGGCTCATTTCAACTTTAGAATTGGTATGCATACGGTAGAACGGTTTCGGGAGTGGTTGGGAAAATAAAATATGCCTTCGATATTTGGGGGGACTCAGTGAATATCGCAGCGCGAATGGAGCAAAACAGTGAGCCTGGGAAGATCAACATCTCTGAAGATACCTATAACCTGGTGAAAGACGCCTATACCTGTACACCAAGAGGCCATATCGATGTTAAAAACAAAGGGAGTATGGAGATGTATTTCGTTGAAGATCGAAAAGCATAAAAAAAGCCCTTGCCCGGAGGCAAAGGCTTCAAGTTTAAATTCTATTTTTTTTAGTTACACATATTCGGACAAAACGACGCAAAACCAGTTCTTAATACTGTTGAAGACGTACGTTTTGGGTAAAATACGATTCCAATATTGTTGTCCTTTTTGTAAAATCTAAATTTAATTTGGTCATCACTGCTCATTCCTAGAATGTCTTTTAACACTCTGCGGTCGATCACACCACCTTCTGTAACCATTTTGGCTCCTGGAGCAGTCGTATATGACTTGTAAGCAGAAATAAGTGCTTCTGCATCAGCAGTAGCCACCATTGTACCGTTGGTCTCATTTTCTTCTGTTGTCGCGTTTTGAACAACTGGCGTTGCAGAGTCAATTGGTTTTTCAGATTTTAGCATGTTTACATTAAGGAAAATAAAACTAATTAATAGTCCTAGGCCTAAGCCTGAGAAAAATTTCGCATTCGATTTCATATATTCTAATTTTAGTTGTCCCAAAGTTATTCTTATTTGTGAATTGTCATATGATTTTGATTAAGTCATTAGGCATTAGGGGTTAGCCACTAGGAATTAGGGACTGTTCTGCAAAAAAGGTAAACAATAATGATCCTTAGCTTCGCCCGTGATTTCTAGGTGTGCGCTTTGTTCACAGTCCTGTATAAAACAGGCCTGAGTCATTAAGCCTTGTGTCATGACTAACGGATTGCTCAATCCCTATGTGGGGTGCTTAGTTCAGAAGCCCGACAGTCCTGAGTCAAAAATCCTTTGTCTTATGTCTGCCGGTTTGGATTACTGCGTTATCCCTAAGTGGGGTGCCTAGATCACAAAGCCAGACACTGCGTGTCTAGGTCTCCCTCCCTTGAAGCGTTGCTTCAGACTCGTTTGAAAACAAAAAAGCCCTACGCTATTGCGTAAGGCTTTGTCGATCTGCGGAGAAGGAGGGATTCGAACCCCCGGAGGTGTGACCCTCGCTTGTTTTCAAGACAAGTGCATTCGACCACTCTGCCACTTCTCCTTAAGAGGGGGCAAATTTAATTTTTGATTGCAGTAACGGCAACATTTATTTCATAAAAATATTACATCGTCAATTTTTTCTTCGGCTCGTCTTTAATAGCCTTCATCTCAGCCCGATCAATACTGCTGTTTAATTCAAATCCAACCAACAACATGATGCAGTTAAAATAGATTAACAGCATGATTACTAGGATGGTACCGATTGACCCGTACAACTTGTTGTAAGAATTGAAATTATTCACGTAAAACGTAAATCCAGTAGAAGCGATTAAACTTAATATCGTGGCAAGCGTGCTCCCAACACTAAAAAATTTCCATTCTGCTACCCTTGAACTTCCAAAGTAGTACAACGACGAGTACACAAAATAGATGAGAATGAATATGGAACCATATTGTAACAACTCAAGTAATAGGATATTAAACTGCTCTGTGAGATACTCTTGTCGCTTTAACCACGAAATAGAAATGGTGACCAAGGTAATAACCGCGACACTGGCAAGGACGATTAACGCAACCAATAAGGTTAATCCAATGCTACGTACCCTTGCTAAATACCAAGCTCGTTTTTGATGTGATAAGGTGTATTTATCAAAGGCAGTCATTAACGTGTTGAAAGCATTGCTGCTAAAGTACAAGGCCAATACAAAACCAAAAGACAATAAGCTCAGGTTCTGATTGGTAAGAATATCCTCGATTGTGCCAAGTAATACCTCGTAGGCATTGGTTGGCAATAAGCGTTTAATTTGATCTAAAAGGTCGGCTTGAAATTCGCTTACAGGTATATATGCAATGACCGTAAAGAGAAAAATGATGGACGGAAAAAGTGCAAGAAAAAAGTTGAAGGCGAGGGATGAGGCACGTAACATCAAATCAGCATCGAACAAAGAATCGATAAAAAACTTTCCAACGTCCCAAAGAGATCGACCCTTAAATCCAGGAAAACTATGTCGCTTTAACCATCTAACAACGGGTTGTAGTTGCGTAATAATTTTAGCCTGATATTTTTCTAAACGGGTGATAATCTAAAAATTAATTTGGCAAATATAGGTTATCCGTTTTCACGTAGATGTATGCATATATTAACAAGATTTCATATGGATTTGGAGGCGATACGTAATACTTTTGCGCCATCAAAAAGTAAGACTATGAGTAAGGTACATAATTTCTCTGCGGGTCCAGCCGTATTGCCACAAGAGGCCATTGATGCAGGCATAAGTGCATTGCAAAATTTTGCCAATACAGGATTGTCAATATTGGAAGTATCACATAGAGGCAAGGAATATGTTGCTGTGATGGATGAAGCGAGACATCTAGTGAAAAAGCTTTGGGGTCTTGACGACCAGTACGAAGTGATGTATTTACATGGGGGAGCCAGCACTCAGTTCTTAATGGTAGCTTATAACTTGCTGCAAACCAAGGCTGCTTATGTCGATACGGGAGTATGGTCAAGTAAAGCAATAAAAGAAGCCAAATTGTTTGGCGAGGTTGATGTCATTGCGTCAAGTAAAGACAAAAACTATACGTATGTCCCAACTGGGTATACAATTCCTAGCGACGCAGACTATCTACACTTAACAAGCAACAATACCATTTATGGTACGCAAATGCATCAGTTTCTAACAGCTTCAATACCAGTTGTTTGCGACATGAGTTCTGATATTTTCAGTAGAAGAATAGATGCGACGAAGTTTGACTTAATTTATGCAGGTGCACAGAAAAACTTAGGGCCTGCAGGAGCGACTTTAGTAGTTATCAAAAAAGATTTACTTGGAAAAGTAACCAGACAAATTCCATCCATGATGGATTACAAAATTCATATTGCCAAAGAATCCATGTTTAACACGCCACCTGCATTCCCAGTATATGTGGTTCTACAAACATTAAAGTGGATCGATAAAACCGGTATTGAAACAATAGAAAATCGAAACAAGGCCAAAGCTGATTTGTTGTACAATGAGATTGACAGAAACGAAGCCTTTATTGGGACAGTAGCGGCAAACGATAGAAGTTGGATGAATGCGACATTCTTATTAAAAGATGAGTCGAGAAATGAAGCATTTTTAGAAGCGTGTAAAGAAGCCAATATCAGTGGTGTTAAAGGACATAGATCCGTAGGTGGATTTAGAGCTTCCATGTATAATGCTTTAGAATTAGACAGCGTACAGGCTTTGGTTAATGTGATGCAAACATTTTAATTATGAAAAAGATTTTAGTAAACGACGGTATACACGCTCTAGGTAAAGAAATGCTGGAGCAGGCTGGTTTTGAGGTTGACTTAAACACAATTCCTCAAGAGGAGCTGGCCGCTAAATTGAATCAATATGACGCCATTTTAGTCCGAAGTGCGACTAAGGTTCGTCAAGATTTAATTGATGCGTGTCCGAATATTAAACTAATCGGTCGTGGTGGTGTAGGGCTTGACAACATTGATGTTGCCTATGCCAAAAGCAAGGGTGTTGAAGTTATCAATACGCCTGCAGCGTCATCGAATAGCGTTGCCGAATTGGTATTCGCGCATTTATTATCAAGTATCAGATTCTTAAATCGTACGAATCGTGAAATGGCTCATGCGAACTTCAGTCGATTTAAAGAATTGAAAAAAGAAACGTCAAAAGGCCAAGAACTTTTTGGTAAGACAATAGGTATTATTGGGTTTGGACGAATAGGTCGAGAAACAGCTAGAATCGCAATAGGGGCTGGCATGAACGTAGTTGCTCATGATCCGTATATCGAGGACAAAACCATGCCAATAGAACTGAGTCTTCACCCTAATTTCAAAAGTTCACCAGTTTCTGTAGAGGTGGCTTTGGTGGACAAAGAATCCCTATTAAATCAAAGTGATTTTGTGTCACTTCATATTCCAGGTGGCGGTCAAACCGTGATTGGAGAAAGAGAATTTGCACAAATGAAAGACGGAGCAGTTCTAATCAATTGTGCCCGTGGTGGTGTTGTGGATGAAAAAGCCATGCAAGCGGCCTTAGAATCAGGGAAGTTAAGCGCAGCAGGAATCGACGTATTTGAGGTTGAACCTCCTGTTAACATGGACTTTTTTACTCGAGATGATGTGTCGTTATCGCCACACATCGGTGCAGCCACTTCAGAAGCACAAGCCAGAATTGGAGAAGAGTTAGCTCAAAAAATCATTGCTTATTTCAAATAAACTGTGCCAATACTAAAACCATTTCGCGCAATTCAGGCAAAACCTGAGTTTATTAAAGACGTTACTGCGAACTCGACAAATTTCAATTCAGAAGAGGAAATGGCGAAGGAATTATTCGCAAATGACTTATCATACCTCCATGTAACGAAAAATCACCTGATGTTTTCCAAAATTGAAAGAAATAGTGATGTCGTTTACGAAAATGCCAAAGACTATTTTTCTTATTTGTTTGAAAACCAGAAGGTTGACCAATTTAAAGACGAAATATTCTTTGTGTATAGGCAAACGCACAACGATGTGTCGCATACGGGAATTATAGGTCTTTGCGATATTGTTGATTATCAAAACGAGCGAATTCGAAAACATGAACACACGCGTCCAGCGACGGAATTGTTTATTGCTAATTTATTAGAGGATACAAACGTCATAGGTGAACCACTTTTGTTGAGTCACCACCACAAACAATCATTAGAAGATTTATTGCGATGGGTGATTCAAGGGGAAAGTGATATTGAATTTAAGAAAAAAGGGAAGAACCATCAAATTTGGGTGGTTCAAGACCAAGATGTGAAATTTGCAATTCAAAGTGAAGTGCGCAATATTGATGCATTTTATATCATGGATGGTCATCATAGAGCAGCTAGTGTTTCGAACTTGTACGACGAAAACCCTATTGATTCTTCTAGGTACTGTATGACCTATCTTTTAGATTGTAACCAACTGAAAATTAATCCTTTTCACCGATTAGTTGAAGTAGCTGAAATAGACTTTAAAGCGGTAATGGAACAACTTCAACAAGACTTTTGGATTGACGAAGTACCAGACTATGCGGTACGGCCTGAGCAAAAAGGAGAGTATATTTTGAAATGTCAAGAGGGTAGTTTCAGGCTAAGTTTAAAATCTCCAAACCATTTGTTAGACGTACAAGACTTTGAGCAAAAAGTACTGACTACTATCTTTAATATAACCGATTCACGCCTAGATGATCGAGTTTCATTTATCAGTACTGATGATCAGATTACGGAGGCGGTTATAAAGGCTCAAACCGAAAATACATACCTGTTTTTGCTGCATCCTTGCACGTTTGAAGACATTGCATTAATCTCAGATAACAATGAGGTTATGCCACCTAAAAGTACGTTCGTTGAACCGAAATGCGACGCTGGATTGTTTATGCAGCGATACGGCGTAGATTAGGCAATTACTTGCTTAGCTTCCACTTGTTTTCTATAAATAGCATACCCGCCAAAGGCTATAGCTGAAAACAATAAGTTAGACAAAAGCGTCATCTTGTAAAAAGGAATTGCGGCAATGTAACAGGCGCTCAAACCGCTTAGTGTCTTAGGATATAAGGCAAAAGTAGGGTCCATCCATACCACAAAATTCGTTACTACAAAGAAAATTACGGATGATAAGATAGCTCCACCAGCTACGCTTTTTACTTTTGGCGCTTTGCCAATTACTTTTTGACCAATAAAGACAGCCGCAATAAAGGCTACGTAAATAGCTACGAACGTAGGGCTAAACAAATGCGCTGAAAAAGTAGGAGCGAGGGAGGCTATAATGATGTCTCCAATGAACAATGCCAAAAGGGGAACTAAGTATTTTAAATATTTAGACGACAACATGGCTCCGCCAAATAAAGCTGCTGCACCAATCGGTTCTAAATTAGGAATGGCAATTGCCAACCTGCTCAAGCTTAGTAATAATATTATCGCAGAAATTTCTCCAATTTTTCTCATTCTTCTCTGTTTTATGCAAATATAAGGCGGCAGTTATAGGTACTTGCATATTCATTTAAGAGAATATTCACATTTGTAATTATTATATGTGTATAAGACATATAATCAGTAAGTTAAGGTTGGTAATCTAAAGTGAATTACTTTCAAAAAATGATAGCTAGGGCTGGTGTTATTTACAATTGTAAAGTTTAATATTGTTTTACATTTGCAAAATGTATTAACAATTGTAAAATGGATGCAATCAACGTTCGGGTAGTGGATTTTTTAAAGCATACTGGCAAATCAAAAAGTGAGTTTGCGCAACAGTTAGATATCTCTCCAGCTGTTATAAGCCATATTTCTAGTGGCAGAAATAAAGTGGCCTTAGACATCGTACAGAAGATTCTAGAGCACTATCCTAACGTGTCTCCGCATTGGTTGATCATGGGTGTGGGTGACATGTATGAGAGTGAAAACGGCGTAAATAGCCTTGCGCTTCAGAAGGAAATCAAATCTCTAAAGGCAGAATTAACTGAGTTGAGTAATCGGGTTACGGTGTTTCAGAGAAACTTTAAGAAGCTTTCTGAGCTGGTTTCTGACTAGTCTTCCTATTGATTAGGTAAACGCCGGTCAAGATTAGCGACATGCCTACAAGTTGAATCCAGATTACTTCCTCACCGTCTAACAATCCGAAAAATACCGCGACAAATGGTATAAAGTAGGTGACTGAGCTCGCAAATACGGGCCCAGATAGTTGCACCAAGCGGTTAAACAAGATTAAACTTAATGAAGTGCCTAAGATTGCCAAGGCAGTTACTGCGCCAAACGACTTGTAGACCTGTTCTGAAGGGTATTCACTAATATTTGACCAGTTGGTAAACGCCATTATGAGCATGGCAATAATGGAAATCATGAACAAAGGCGTTGTGGCAATGACAAATGCATTGTACTTAGCAAGCTTATTTTTGATCAAATTGATGTTAGAGCCGTACAGCAATGTGGCCAATACGACCATCAATACGTATTTAATATCCGTGAAAGCCGGTGTGCTCGAATCTGCACCCGCCACGTACATTTTACCAATGATAATGGCTAAAGCGCCTAAAAAGCCGATTATGACGCCAATAAATTTGGTTTTAGGTAGCACAAGTTTTGTTACTACAACAGCAATGATTAAGGTAAAAATTGGCGTCATGGCATTTAGTATACCTGCCAATGAACTATTGATATGTTGTTGTGCAATTGCAAATAGAAATGCGGGAATACCGCTGCCCATTAAGCCTGCCAACAAAGCATATTTCCGGTCTTTTGGTTCGATTCGTTTGAAATGTTTTAGTACAAATGGAAAAAACACCAATCCACACACCGATATTCGATAGGCAGCCATCTGAACCGACGTCATTACTTTAAGTCCTTCTTTCATTAAAATGAAGGAACTTCCCCAAATGAGAGCAAGCACTACAAGTAATACATAAGGCAACCAGGATTTTTGTTCTTGCATTGTTTAAAAACTCGGGAAAAGTAAACCTGTTTTTTGGCTTGACGTCCCTGTGTTAACAATATTTTTGTAATTGAATTATGAACGTACTAATATTAGGATCTGGGGGGAGAGAGCACGTACTGACTTGGAAGTCGGTTCAGAGCGCCATTGTTGAGCATGTATACGTAGCACCTGGCAATGCTGGGACTGCTCAAATAGCAACCAACGTCGATTTATCTGTAATGGATTTTGAAGCCGTAGCAGCATTTTGCAAAGCAAATAAGATTAACGTCTTGATTCCAGGTAGTGAGGACCCTTTGGTAGCAGGCATCGTTGATTTTATGGAAGCTCAACAAGATCTGGATATATTTATTCTTGGTCCGAATAAAGAGTCAGCCCAGCTGGAAGGAAGCAAAGAGTACGCAAAAGCGTTTATGTTGGAGAACAACATACCAACGGCAACCTACGATTCATTTACTTCTGAAACCATCAACGAGGCTAAGGCCTATTTGAGAACCAAGACTGCTCCCTATGTGTTAAAAGCGGATGGACTTGCCGCCGGGAAAGGCGTGGTTATATCTGAGACCCTAGAACATGCGGACGCCACCTTGGATGATATGTTGTTGGACGAGAAATTCGGGAAAGCAAGTAGTCGCGTAGTGATTGAAGACTTTTTACAAGGTGTAGAGTTTTCAATATTCGCGATGAGCGATGGTGAAAATTATGTGATACTTCCGGAAGCAAAAGACTACAAAAGAATAGGTGAGGGTGACACAGGTTTAAATACAGGAGGAATGGGGGCAGTAAGTCCTGTTCCATTCATGAATTCCGATTATTTAGAAAAGGTGGAAACGCAAATAATCAAACCAACTTTTGACGGACTGAAAAAACGTCAGATGACCTTTGTTGGCTTTGTTTTCTTTGGGTTAATAAACGACAATGGTGATCCAAAAGTGATTGAATACAATGTACGAATGGGAGATCCTGAAACGGAAGTTGTGTTTCCAAGAATACAAAATGATTTCGGTGCTATGCTGGAATTAGCTGCAAATAAACGGTTAAACGAAGTCAAAATGCGCATTGATGAACGAACTTGTTCGACAGTATTTACAGTAAGTGGAGGGTATCCAGAGTCATATGACAAAGGAACGAAAATTACTTTCAGACCACACGAAGCCAATGACGCCGTTATCTTTCACGCTGGGACAAAGATCCAAGAACATGACATTGTGACAAGTGGTGGTAGGGTGTTAGCAGTGAGTGCTTTTGGTGAAGATATCCAAGACGCATTAAGGAAAAGTTACAATGGCGTTCAAAACATTTCGTTCGATAAAATGTATTATCGTAAAGACATTGGTCAAGACCTATTAACACTTTCAAAATGAGCATATTAAAAAAGTTGTTGTCTTATATCCTTCTGAAAAAGGACACAGAGTTTCCAAATAATTCTTATTTGAAAGCCATGCATAGGATTAATAAGATTTCAATTTTTGTCTTCTTAATTGCGTTAGTTATCATTTATTTCAAAGTGTTTAGATAATTTGGAATGTCTTTTGAAGTTCTAAGGTAAAAACAAACAATGGGTTTATACGGAGCATATTTCATAGGTATATTAATCGCAATCGTCGGAGGAATTGTACAGGCACGATTAAAATCAAAGTTTAAAAAGTATAGCGAAACGCCAATACGATCGAATCTATCAGGAAAAGAGATTGCTGAAAAGATGTTAAAGGAAAATGGCATTTATGATGTGGATGTCATATCGGTTCAAGGTCAGTTAACCGACCATTACAACCCAATGAAAAAAACAGTCAACTTGTCTGAAGCGGTTTATAGCCAACGAAACGCAGCTGCGGCTGCAGTGGCTGCACACGAATGCGGTCATGCCGTTCAACACGCGAGACAGTACGCATGGTTAACCATGCGTAGTAGATTGGTGCCGGCTATCCAAAGAAGTGGTTTAATCATTCAAATAGCCTTGATTGGAGGTATTCTGTTGGTCAATATTTTTCCTTACCTTTTGTTATTTGGGATTGGCTTGTTTTCCTTAACGACGATATTTACTGTGGTCACTTTACCCGTAGAATTTGATGCGAGTAAACGTGCCTTGGCTTGGATGAAAACAAGTAACGTTGTTTCAGATCATGAATTGAGTCATTCAAAAGACGCACTGAAGTGGGCAGCAATGACGTATGTAGTCGCTGCTATCGGTTCCATTGCAACTTTACTGTATTATGTAATGTATTATCTAAACCGTCGTTAATTAATGGTGTATACCAAAAGAATTCTAACCTACTTCGCTTTCATACTTCCTTTATTTGTTCAGGGTCAAACGCCTATCGATATCAGTTTATCCGAAAGGATGCAAGATGATAAAATCGCCAGGAGCTTAGCCATCTTGCCAGTCTACACATTTCAATCCACCGAGATTGAACCGTTTACTTTGTTTGGTATTGATGACGAGAAAAAAGAAGAACAACCGCGACTTATCATTAAGAAAATGCCCGATATGACCGGGATGCGAGACACCGGATATACCTATATCTATTTCTCGGGGGCCAATAATGAAATAAATCAAGGGTATTGTTTAACGCTGATAGGAAACTACAAAAGGTCACGTAAAACCATCTATTTCTTTGTTGATCGAAACAACAACCTAGATTTTTCTGATGATGGCGCACCGGATAGTCTGACGTATATGCAAGAAGACTTCATCATGAAGTTGAATAATGTTACTAATGCCGAAGCTCAACACCACATCAAGCTGAGTCGGATTGAATACGGGAAAAACTATGCCTATAAAAAGCTATTGACCGAACACTTCAATAAACACAGTGGAACCAAGGTGTTTTCCAATATTAATTATTGCTATCGAGAGCAGCGATTAAACACGTTAGGCGGCGTTTATCGTACTGATTCAGACAGTTTTACGTTAGCATTAAAAGACATGAACAACGACGGGATATTCAACGAATCCTGTATGGACATGTTGTATGTGGGGGGAGTTGGAGAGGAAATACATACCGAAGAAATGGCTTTGATTCTACCTGAAATTGGAGATGTATTCTTTGAATGGAATAAAAAACGATATCAGTTGAAGTCTATTGACCCAACGGGAGGCACAGTCCAAATAATTGAGGTGTTAAACCCTGTACTGACTAAAAAGCTTGAAGTTGGTAAGCGGGTGCCAGAGTTTAGTTTTGTCAATATCGAGAATCAGAAAGAGGATTTAAAGAAATATAAAAAGCGACCGACATACATTTTCTTTTGGGATGAGAAGACTTTGAGTGAGGAAGATACGATGTACTTAAGAAAGCTGAACGACGAATTAAGTACCCAATTAAACCTCATTACGTTAAACTATGGCGACAATCAACGTAACGTTCGCAAGTATCATTACTATAGCCAAATTCAATGGCCAATTGCCTTCGCTAGCTACCAAATTGGTAAGTTATTCTATCTCGAAAGCTTAAACCGAGGCTATCTCACGAAAAAGAAGCTGAAGCTTCACAATGACGATATCAGTCCGAAGCAGGTGTATGAGTTGATGACGTATTGAAGGATAGAATTGTTGAATGGCTGTTGGCAGTTGGCTGTTAGCTGTTGGCAGTTGGCTGTTAGCTATTAGCTTTTGGCTCAATCAAGCAGCTGTAAATCCCTAAATCCTAGTGGCTAAATCCTAATGCCTCTCAAAGGGACTTTTGATTGACACAAGACACAAGACTCACAAAGCCAATCAGTGCTCACATTAAGTCTATTCTCTCTTCTCTTTTTTCTTTTAATCTTCCTAGCTATTAGCTTTTGGCTCAATCATGCAGCATGTACTTATACATTTTACATTTTACATTTCGGCCGCAGGCCGACTGCAACAACTTCAATTTTTAACCCTAAATCCTAGTGGCTAAATCCTAATGCCTCTCAAAGGGACTTTTGATTGACACAAGACACAAGACACAAGACTCAAGAAGCCAATCAGTGCTCACATTAAGTCTATTCTCTCTTCTCTTTTTTCTTTTAATCTTCCTAGCTATTAGCTTTTGGCTCAATCTGTATATCCCTAAATAGCGTTGACCACTTTTTAGTTATTGATATTCAAAAATAGTTAAGATTGGTTTATGTAAAGAAGATTCCCATTCTCTTTCAAAGTTAATAGGAGTCTTTCGATGAATGTTGTTATGAAGTCTGGTGTTGTTATAGTTTCTTAAAGCTTTGTTTACACAAGATCTTAACTCTGTATAAGACTGGGGTTTCCAATGATCTAAATATTCTTCTTTAATAGTTCTATGGAAGCGTTCTGCGTAAGCGTTCTCTTGTGCAATTAACCCCATACTAATTCTGACATTATTCTTTTCAAGAAGCTGTGTGTAGATTTTACTAGCGTATTGACTTCCTCTGTCTGAGTGATGGTATGTTGGAGACTTATTGCGCCTTAAAGCTTGTTTTAACGCTTGCACATTGGCCAATGCAAGCATATGGTTAGCAATGTTATATCCAACTATCTTTTTGGAGTAAACATCAATTATGAAGACACCAAAATAATGTTCTTCATTTATTGGGAAGTACGTGATATCAGACTGCCATACTTCATTAGGTCGAGTTATCTGTAAACCTTGAATCAAGTTTGGATAATACTCTTTCGAAGCTCTTGTTGTCTTTCGATAGTTTTTCTTTCGTTTGACTCTGTAACCAAAGTCCAAACACGTATCAATAAACTTATCCCTGCCCATAAAGTCTGGTTTAAGCATGTGATACATCTTCTCAACCCCACAACCTGGATGGTTTTTTCGAATAGCGTCAATTTTGCCCTGCAAATCGTACCATTTACTGTTTAGGCTATGTTGACGTTTTTTGCTTTGATAAACCGCCTGTTTAGAGATCTGTAATTGGCGATAAACCGCATTCATGCTGTAACTCATCTTTTTTTCTTTGAGTCGCCAGATAGTGGGGTGTTTGAGTTTTTTTTGATATCGATATCAAATTCCTCCTTTGCCAGTTCAATCATCGTCTCATAATAGTCGACCATAATCTGCTTTTGGCCAACCATACGCTCTAATTCTTTTATCCGATTTTCTAAATCTTTAACCTTGGAGGCAGTGCTGTTTTTCTTTTCCACGACGCGATACCCTGTTTTGTTCAACCGTGAATATCGGTAAATCCAGCAATAAATCGTTTGTGTCGCGACATTGTGAAGTCTGGACAGTTCTGGGACGCTATACCGGCCACTTTCAAAATCCTTGACAAGCTGACGCTTATAATCTTCTGAGAATTTTCGATGTTTTCTAATTTTTTGTACTTGTAATGACATGTTGACTTTTTTTTAATTTTCGGTCAACCTATATCAGGGACGTACATCATGCAGCATGTACTTATACATTTTACATTTTACATTTCGGCCGCAGGCCGACTGCAACAACTTCAATTTTTAACCCTAAATCCTAGTGGCTAATTCCTAATGCCTCTCAAAGGGACTTTTGATTGACACAAGACACAAGACACAAGACTCAAGAAGCCAATCTGTGCTCACATTAAGTCTATTCTCTTTTCTCTATTTTCTTTTAATCTTCCTAGCTATTGGCTTTTAGCTATTAGCTGTTGGCTCAATCATGCAGCAAGTACTTTTACATTCTACATTTTACATTTCAGCCGCCAGCCGACTTAACCTCTATTTTCTTTTAATCTTCCTGGCCGTAGGCTCCATCATTCAGCCTGCTACTCCATAATTCATAAAACAAATAATTTCCCAAAATCCCATCGTTCGATTATTTTTACGGAAATATAGAATATGAGCGATTTTCAGTGGTTAAAGAGTTATCCGAGTTTTGTTCCTGCCAACGTAAACCTGGATGGATACAATAGTATTGTCGACATTTACGAAGAAGGACTTGTAAAGTACACGGACAAGATTGCCTATAAGAACATGGACGTCGAAATGTCGTTTACAGAATTAGGTGAATACGTAGATGCGTTTACTTGGTATTTGCAAAACAAGACCAATCTTAAAAAAGGTGATCGAATTGCCTTACAAATGCCCAATTTGCTACAGTTTCCTGTTGCCATTTTTGCGTGTTTAAAAGCCGGATTGGTATTGGTCAATACAAACCCTCTGTATACAGCTGAAGAAATGCGCCATCAATACAAGGATTCTGGAGCGAAAGCGATTGTCATCTTAGAAAACTTTGCGTGTAACCTTGAAAAGATTATTGGAGAAACGGAAATTGAAACCGTTATCACGACTACCATAGGGGATATGTTGGGTGGTTTGAAAGGAAGCATAACCAATTTCGTAGTACGAAAAATCAAAAAAATGGTTCCGCCGTTTAACCTTCCAAACGCTATACCATTTAAACAATGTTTAGCTGAAGGAAAAGGAAAAAAACCAACCGCAGTTGAGCTAAACCAAGGGGATTTGGCATTCTTGCAATATACTGGGGGAACTACTGGCGTTTCAAAAGGAGCCATGCTGACTCATGGAAACCTATGTGCTAACGTACAGCAAGTTGAAGCTTGGATTAATGAATTGTTTGAAGAAGGCAAAGAAACCATAATCACTGCCTTGCCGTTGTATCACATTTTTGCGCTCACGGCTAACTGTATCGTGTTTTACAGATATGGTACCAAAAACGTGTTGGTGACCAACCCTCGAGATATGAAAGCATTTTGTAAGGATCTGAAAAAGAATCCTTTCAGTGTGATTACAGGTGTGAATACGTTGTTTAACGGACTACTCAATCAGGAGACTTTCAGAAATCTTGATTTTAGCAAGATGAAGCTTGCTCTTGGAGGTGGAATGGCAGTACAGGATGCTGTTGCGGATAGATGGCAAAAAATTACAAATACACCATTATTAGAGGCTTATGGACTGTCTGAAACGAGCCCAGCAGCAACCATTAACCCAGTAGACGGAAGCCATCAACGAGGCAGCATTGGTTTGCCAATGCCAAATACAGACATTAAAATATTTGACGACGATAAAAAAGAAGTACCCCAGGGAGAGCCTGGAGAAATTGGTATCAAAGGTCCACAAGTAATGAAAGGGTACTGGAACAAGCCAGAAGAAACGGCTAAATGCTTTCATGGTGATTATTTCTTGACTGGTGATATAGGTTTGATGAAAGAAGACGGATTCTTCAAGATTGTAGATCGTAAAAAAGAAATGATCAACGTTTCTGGATTCAACGTATATCCTAACGACGTTGAAAAAGCCATATCTGAATGCGACAAAGTCCTAGAAGTAGGAGTGAGAGGTGAAAAAACAGAAAGCGGGTCTGAGTTCGTTAAAGCTTTTGTTGTTAAAAAAGACCAATCTTTAACGGCTGAAGAAGTCATTGCCTTCTGTCATGAACGCCTTACCAACTATAAAGTACCAAAAGAAGTCGTGTTTAGAGACGAATTACCAAAATCGAACGTTGGTAAGATATTAAGAAGACTTCTAAAATAAGCATGCGACGCTTTTGGTCAGGATTTATTGCCTTTGTTCTCATTGGCTTACTCGTGGGTGTATTGGTATTAAAGTACAAACACAACTTAGAGTACAACGCAATCTCCGTCCAAAAATCAGTAGTTGAGAAAACATTTTTAAACTACAAGAAGCCAGTACTGGAAGCATCCAAGACCTATGACTTACCACCGGCGTATTTGTTGTCTCTGATTGTTTTAGAATCTTCTGGACGAAAGATTGTCCCGCAACGTTATGAAAACCACATCTTTAAAAAATTAGATGCCGTTGCAAGAAGCAAGCAAAACGCAATGGAAGGAATCACTGCATCAGACCTAAAAGGCATGACGGATGGTGAGCTAATGAAGCTCGCGAGTAGTTGGGGGCCGTTTCAAATAATGGGATACAAGTCCTTCGAAATTGACTGTGACGTTGAAGAGTTACAAGGAAAAAAAGCGGTGATGCATGGCGCTAAATGGATTAACATCAACTATGGGGATCAATTAAGGGCAGGCGAGTTGAAACATGCCTTTCATATCCACAACACTGGTAGACCATATCCAGCCATAGGTGGTCCTAAGACATACCACAAGGATTACGTTCCGAAGGGTTTGAAATATGTCGCGGAGTTTGAAACTTTGTTGGCCGAAAACAAACTTTAGTGAATAGCAATGGGTTATAATTGAACAGTTGTGAGATTTCAAGTTAAACTCGTCTATATAATTCCCGTCTTTATGACGGTATGTTTATCACTTTCTATATCAGAAAATACAAGTGCACAGACCTGTGACGGATATTTAGGTGAAAACATTTACACTGCTGGAGACTTCGGCTCAGGTACAGATAACATCGTTCAAAGTGACCCAAACATCGCGCCTGGATACACGTATACAACCAATCCGCCACCTCCCGATGGCACATATATCATTACAAACGATATTAAGAAGTGGTCGAATAGTTATGATTGGTTGAAGATTCAAGACAACAGTTCAGATCCCAACGGATATATGATGGTGGTAAATGCTAGCTATGACCCAGGATTGTTTTTTATTCAAGAAGTAAAAGGTTTGTGTGAAAATACCTTGTATGAATTTTCTCTGGACCTAATTAACGTAATTCCTCCAGGAGGCAACTTAATAAAACCAAAGATTAAGTTCTTAATTAACGACATAGAGCGATACAACACAGGTGATGTTCCCGAAGATGCAAAATGGCATACTTATGGATTTACATTTTCAACAGTTCCTGGACAAACTAGCGTAATATTAAAACTTGAAAATGATGCTCCTGGTGGCTATGGAAACGATTTAGCCATCGACAATATCTCTTTCAGACCATGTGGTCCGAAAGCGACTGTTACGCCAAAAGGCGTCAGTAAAGTATGTTCAGAAAATTTTACGCCGCATAAATTAGAGGCTGAACTTGACGGCAATCAATACGCAACCCCCTTTATACAGTGGCAGCAGAGTTTAAACAGGGGGTATTCTTGGAGCGACATTCCTGATTCAACTGGCTTCACGTTTCATCACAACAACAGCAAACGCAATTTCTATTATTACCGTTATATCGTCGGGAATTCTGAAGATCATGTGCGTAATTCTAAATGTCGCGTGACTTCCAACACTAAAATTGTAGAAGTACTACCAACCTATTTTAGTAAAGCAGATACTATTTGTAAGGGACTCAGTTATTCCTTCGGGAAGCATGAAATCACGCAGTCGGGTACGTATATCGATAGTTTTACATCCGCTTATGGTTGTGATAGTATTGTGTTATTGGAACTGTATGTGGATGAAGATCGAAGTATAAAATCGAGATTCACAATAACCCATCCAACTTGTGATTACCTAACAGATGGCTCAATTGATACTGGTTTGGTATTAAATGGGATAACCCCTTTGACGTATTACCTAAACGGTGTACAAGGAAAATCAAGCAAATTCATTGATTTAGGACCAGGTGACTATACGTATCAGATAGTCGATAGGATTGGTTGCGAATTTGATACAACTTTATCGATTGTCAATCCACAACCCTTTGTGATAGAGGTGGAACCAGATTGGTCGATCAAGCTTGGCCAAAAAGTTACCATTATAACTTCGTCCAATTACCCAGTAAAATCTTACATCTGGAGCTCACCTGAAGTAAGTTGTATTGAAGATTGTTCGCCATTGACTTTTTATCCATCAAAATCAATGACCTTGGAGCTCAACGCCACTTCCGATAAGGGTTGTGAGGCATATGACAAGGTAAGAATTGAGGTGGAAATTGTGCGGTCCATTTTCATTCCAACGGCTTTTTCGCCAAACGAAGACGGGTTTAATGATTTCTTTAAAGCGAGTACAGTCTACCCCCAAGTAAAATCGTTTGATAAATTTGAAATCTATAACCGATGGGGTCAATTGGTTTTCAATGCAAATGGTCTTAGTCCATTAGAACTGCAAGATGGTTGGGATGGAGGTGAAGTACCTGCCGGTATTTATATGTATCACATCACTGCGCGATTTTTAGATGATGTTATCCTGAATTATCGCGGAACCCTGCATCTAATGCGGTAGGTTATGTCTAATTATTTGTATACTTGTTTCTCAAATGTAACAACATGTCTACGATACAAACATCTACCTTATCATTTCTGAAGGATATTGGAAAAAACAATAACAAGGACTGGTTTGATGTCAATAAACCGAAATACATACAGGCCAAAGAAAACATGGAGGGCTTTATGGAAGCTGTCCAAAACAAGTTAAACGAAACAGACGTCATAGAAACGTTTAAGGTCTACAGAATTTACCGTGATGTTCGATTTTCGAAAGACAAGACGCCATATAAAACATTTCTTCATGGCTACTTGAAACGTGAAGGTGCTGCAAGACGAGGAGGTTATTGGATTGGCATAGAGCCTGGCAATACGCAGATTGGTGGCGGATTTTACGGTCCCGAAAAAGACGATTTACAACGCATCCGAAAAGAGATTGAAGCGGATGGTAAAACATTGACCAAGATCATAAATGACTCAAACTTCAAAAACCATTTTGGAGAGTTAAAAGGCGAAGGATTGAAAACTGCGCCTAAAGGTTTCGACAAAGAACATCCGTATGTGGACTTGCTACGTAAAAAACAATTTTATGCGATGAAGCCTTTTACAGACGAAGAAGTTACAAATCCGGAGTTTCTTGACAATGTGGTTGACACCCTTAAAGCAATCAGACCATTCTTTGATTATATGAGTGATGTTTTGACTACCGACTTGAATGGACGATCGTTGGTCTAATGAATAGCAGGGGTCTAATGAATAGCAGGTGATTTTGCTAACATCCTATACATGACAGGCTATTCATTAGAAATGTAAAATGTTGAATGTAAAAGTGGGTAACTATACATGGATTTAAATCAACTTACGCTTCCATCTAAAGATGTAGCGAAATCTGTTGCCTTCTATAAAAAGTTAGGATTGAATCTAATTGTGGATTCTATTCCGAGATATGCCCGGTTCGAATGTCCGAATGGTCAATCGACGTTTTCACTACACCACAGTGCTGAGTTCAGCACCGATAGTGGGATTTGGGTTTATTTTGAGCTAAATAAATTAGACTCGACTGTTAACTCATTGATAGAACAAGGAGTTGTCTTTGACGAACTACCGAACGACAAAGAATGGGGTTGGAGGGAGTCGAGGTTAAAAGATCCAGATGGCCATCAGTTAATTTTATATCATGCTGGAGAATATCGCAAAAATCCCCCTTGGCGAGTGGAAATGGAAACGTAGAATGGATATCTGGTTTATGCTATTATCAGTCATTTTAGAGTTTACGAATTTTACACCAATTAAAGGTTTTAGTGAAAAGTGAATAATGAAAAGTGAAAAATGGGGTTGTGTATATCCCTAAATAGCGTTGACCACTTTTTAGTTATTGATATTCAAAAATAGTTAAGATTGGTTTATGTAAAGAAGATTCCCATTCTCTTTCAAAGTTAATAGGAGTCTTTCGATGAATGTTGTTATGAAGTCTGGTGTTGTTATAGTTTCTTAAAGCTTTGTTTACACAAGATCTTAACTCTGTATAAGACTGGGGTTTCCAATGATCTAAATATTCTTCTTTAATAGTTCTATGGAAGCGTTCTGCGTAAGCGTTCTCTTGTGCAATTAACCCCATACTAATTCTGACATTATTCTTTTCAAGAAGCTGTGTGTAGATTTTACTAGCGTATTGACTTCCTCTGTCTGAGTGATGGTATGTTGGAGACTTATTGCGCCTTAAAGCTTGTTTTAACGCTTGCACATTGGCCAATGCAAGCATATGGTTAGCAATGTTATATCCAACTATCTTTTTGGAGTAAACATCAATTATGAAGACTCCAAAATAATGTTCTCCATTTATTGGGAAGTACGTGATATCAGACTGCCATACTTCATTAGGTCGAGTTATCTGTAAACCTTGAATCAAGTTTGGATAATACTCTTTCGAAGCTCTTGTTGTCTTTCGATAGTTTTTCTTTCGTTTGACTCTGTAACCAAAGTCCAAACACGTATCAATAAACTTATCCCTGCCCATAAAGTCTGGTTTAAGCATGTGATACATCTTCTCAACCCCACAACCTGGATGGTTTTTTCGAATAGCGTCAATTTTGCCCTGCAAATCGTACCATTTACTGTTTAGGCTATGTTGACGTTTTTTGCTTTGATAAACCGCCTGTTTAGAGATCTGTAATTGGCGATAAACCGCATTCATGCTGTAACTCATCTTTTTTTCTTTGAGTCGCCAGATAGTGGGGTGTTTGAGTTTTTTTTGATATCGATATCAAATTCCTCCTTTGCCAGTTCAATCATCGTCTCATAATAGTCGACCATAATCTGCTTTTGGCCAACCATACGCTCTAATTCTTTTATCCGATTTTCTAAATCTTTAACCTTGGAGGCAGTGCTGTTTTTCTTTTCCACGACGCGATACCCTGTTTTGTTCAACCGTGAATATCGGTAAATCCAGCAATAAATCGTTTGTGTCGCGACATTGTGAAGTCTGGACAGTTCTGGGACGCTATACCGGCCACTTTCAAAATCCTTGACAAGCTGACGCTTATAATCTTCTGAGAATTTTCGATGTTTTCTAATTTTTTGTACTTGTAATGACATGTTGACTTTTTTTTAATTTTCGGTCAACCTATATCAGGGACGTACACTTTTACATTTGAAATTTTACATTTTACATTTCAAAGGTCACGTGTATTAATTATCACAGGAGTATATATACCATCATGAGGTAAGGCACCAAAGAAGCACCATTTTGCGACCTTTGATCAACCTATTCTATTTACAAGCCGTATTATGAATTACTTCCTTCGATTCATCTCATCACGGATAGAAGCTGCTTTCGCATAATCTTCTTCCTGTAAGGCTTCGGTAAGCAAGATTTCCAAGTCATCCATTTCAAGTCCAGAGTAATCTGTACTTTCTCCAATGTCTTGCATGAAATCATCAATTTCATCAGGTCTGCCTGGTACGTCTTCGTTGCCAACTTCTTGGTCCGGGACGATTCCTGCAGCTGTCATGATATCGGAATTGGTGTAGATTGGGCAATCAAATCGTACAGCCAAAGCAATGGCGTCACTAGTTCGCGCGTCAATCTCGACTTCCTCATCTTCACGAACGCATTTGATTTTAGAGTAAAATACGCCTTCGACTAAATTGCAAATGTTCACTTCGATTACATCAACATGAAAATCGTCTGCAAAGCTTTTGAATAAGTCGTGAGTGAGTGGTCGTTGTGGTTTAATATTTTCTAAAACAAGAGCAATGGCTTGAGCTTCAAATGAACCGATAATCACTGGAATACGGCGGTCTCCGTTCACCTCACCCAAAATAAGGGTGTAAGAAGTGTTCTTCGACGTATGGCCAGAGGCCAAACCTGCTATTTCCAGTTCAATTTTGTCCATAGACTAACTAGCTTTTAATTCTTTTGCTCTAGCTATTAATTTAGGAATTACATCAAAAGCATCACCAACAATACCATAGTCAGCTGCTTTAAAGAACGGCGCTTCCGGGTCGGTATTGATAACACATATTACTTTACTTCCGCTCACTCCAGCTAAGTGCTGAATGGCACCAGAAATACCCGCTGCAATGTATAGGTTAGGTTTTATGGTAATACCAGTTTGTCCTACGTGCTCACTGTGTGGTCTCCAATCCATATCGCTCACTGGTTTAGAGCAAGCTGTTGCTGCACCAAGAACGTCAGCTAATTCTTCAATCATTCCCCAGTTTTCTGGACCTTTAAGTCCACGTCCTGCTGAAACTACCAATTCTGCTTCTGTCAAAGGAATTTTGCCTTGTACTTTATCAACGCTTACAGATTTAGTTTTAATAACTCCTGAAGCATCAATTGAAACGGTTGATACAGCGGCTTGATTATCAAATGATTTTACCTCATATGAATTTGGCACAATACTGATAACCTTCTTCTCGCTATTGACAGCAACATTCGAGAAAGCCTTATTTGAAAAACACGTTTTACGTACGTTAAAACCACCGTCGGTTGATGCCATTGCTACCACACCAGTGGTTAGCCCAGCACCAAGCTTGACAGCCAATTTAGGTGCAATACTTTTCCCCGTATAAGAGCCGGATATAATGACGGTATTCGCACCGTTGGTATTTGCTACTTCGTTAATGGCATAGCTATATCCTTCTGGTGTAAACGTATCCAAACCTCCGCCAGAAACGGCAAATGTTGAACTAGCACCATATTGGCCTAAGTTTCCAACCGCAGATGCATCACCAATGGCAATAGCAGAACAGGTGTCACCCGTTGCTGTTGCTAAATCAGCACCGTACGTTAAGGCCTCTTGTGATGATTTTTTAATCGAACCACCCTCTATCTCTACAAAAACTAAAATCATACTATAATAATTTTTTCTCTGATCTTAATAAATCAATTAATTCTCCTGCATTTGCTGGGTCAATAAGCTTCACACCTTGTTTTGGTGCTGGCAATTCATAACCCACGTAATTTGTCGCGTCATATGATCCACTTGGTTCTACAACACTTAGCGGCTTGGTTCTGGCTTGCATGATACCTCTCATGTTAGGTATTCTTGGCTCACACAATTCTTTTTGGGCCGATAAAACGCAAGGCATTGAGGCTGTTACTGTTTCGCGTCCGCCGTCTATGTCTCTTACAGCTGTGATTGAACTACCATCAACCGTAACAGAGGTTACTACATTTACCAATGACATATCCATCATCTCGGATAAAATGCCATCAACTTGACCACCGTTGTAATCGATAGATTCTCTACCCGTAAAGATGATGTCATATGATTCTCCAGAAACAGCGTCTTTAATACATTGTGCAGCGTGCATGCCATCTTGAGCAGTAGTGTTTACACGAATCGCTTTGTGTGCTCCAATTGCCAATGCTTTTCTTATCACTGGTTCTACAGTCGCATCACCAACTGTTACGACAGTTACTTCACCGCCATTTGCTTCGGTCAATTCAAGGGCTTTCGTTAAAGCCAATTCGTCATATGGGTTGATAATAAACTGAACACCATCGGTATTAAACTTGGTATTGTTGTCTACAAATGTGATTTTGGTTGTTGTGTCCGGGACGGCACTCAAACAAACTAATATATTCATCTAAAATATTTATTCCGTTACGTGAAAAAAGTGGAGCAAAATTAAGGAAATTTGCCATTTATAATTGGGAATGAGTAGAATAAAACAGCTGGAAGAATTTTTAAAAAATGAGCCTAATGACAGCTTTCTAAATTACGCGTTGGCGATTGAGTATGTCGGACAAAAGGACTACGCGAAAGCAAAGGATATTTTTACCCAATTAATGGAGCGTGACCCAGACTATACCGCAACCTATTATCATTTAGGAAAGCTCTATCAGAACGAAAAAAACACTGAAAAAGCGGAAGAGATATACGAAGAAGGCATTCGATTGACGCGCCTGAAACGCGAACAGCACAAATTGGCTGAGTTGCAAACCGCCTTAAATAATATGTTATTTGATGACGATGAATAAAACATTCGAGTGCCTAAACCCAGACTTTAAAGCTGACATTGAGGAGAAACTTCAACGTCAATTCTTTATGAAACACATGGGGTTTCAGTTGGATGTAATTGAATTGGGTAAGGTCACGGGTAGTTTGCAAATTGAAGAAAAGCATTTGCAGCAGAACTACTTTGTGCATGGAGGTGTAATGGCAACTGCCTCTGATATCGTGATGGGTTTTGCAGCGTATAGTTTGGTGCCAAAGCATTTTGGCGTGGTCACGACCGATTTAAACGTATCATTTTTGAATCCTGGTATTGGCGACAAATTGATCGCCGAAGGAACAGTCACTAAGTTGGGGGGACAATTGGTGTTTTGCGAAGCAAATATATATGTCGAAAAAGAAGGCAAGCGAGTTCATACAAACAGATCAACCTCGACCATGTTTAAAGTGGATTGGAAAGCAATGAAAAAGGTAACTGGCTAATTATCAGTACGGTTTTAAGGTAATGCACTAAAACTCTCGAAGCTACGTTGGGTAAATTGAGTAGTGATACCCCTAATTTCGCTGCGTTCAAATTTGACCCAATTGATTAAAGAAAGCTTCAAACAGTACTATTTCTTGTATTTTGAAGACCTCTGTAGGTTTGCAAATTTTTATTGTTCTGATGAGCAATTGTCACAAGACATCGTACAGCAAGTTTTCTTAAAACTGTGGGAGAATCAAACAAACTTTAACGCAATCACCAACCCAAAGTCCTATTTGCTCACTGCTGTTAAGAATCAGGTTTTAAACGAAAGGAGAAAAACTGATGTATTGCAGCGATTAGAGAATGAGGATATGGCTGCAGAGTACGGTGTTGATGACGAGTTACAGGGCAAAGACTTACAGGAAAAGATTCAAACCCTGGTGAATGCGCTTCCGCCCAAACGACAGTATATTTTTAGGCTGAGCAGAGAAGAAGATAAGTCGTATAAAGAAATAGCTGAGTTGATGGATGTAGCGCCGAAAACGGTCGAGAATCAAATTGGTAAGGCTTTAAAGTTTTTGAGAGATAAACTTTATCCATCTGAAAACTAATACGTTATAAATTATTTTATCAGTAGAGTGGGGGTAGTGGGGATTAGATGTGTCTTATAGACATAATCCGGAATTATGAACTATTTACAAGGGAATACCTTACTTAGGTATTTACTTAATCAGTGTAGTGCTGAGGAAACTCGAGAACTCACAGATTGGTTAGACGAAAGTCAACAAAACAGAAACACATTGAACTATCTGCGCATGCGGGTAAATTTAATGTCCATCTAGAATATGAACAGAGAAGAATTGATGTATGGTTATTTGATGCAGAGCTTAACTCCTGAAGAGGAGGAGCAGTTCGTATCACAATTGGCTAACGACTTGTCCTTTGCAAAAGAGTACGAGCGCGTTTTGGCCATTTGGGATGCCTCAAGCCATTCAGAATATACATCTCCTAAAACCATTGATGTTGCCGCCAATTGGGAAGCGTTTGAAAAGCAAATGACTCCAATTACGCCAGTACGTCAATTGAAAAGAAATTATTTTAGAACGTTTTACAGGGTTGCTGCTGTTGTGCTACTCGTTTTGTCGTCTTTATTCGTGGTCAATCAATTTAAAGGAGATTCATTTTCTCCAGGATTGGTCTTCGAAACACAAACCAATACTATGGTTCAAGGGTTGTCCGACGGATCTCACGTGTACCTTGACAACCAATCGTTACTAAATATAGATAAACACTTTAACCGCTCAAGTCGTAAAATGCGGTTAAATGGAAAAGCCTTTTTTGTCGTAAAACCGGATAAAGACAGGGTATTTGAGGTGGTTACAAACCACCTCACAGCCACTGTTAAAGGAACTACTTTTCTTGTTAGAACAGATGACCATTCTTCCACAGTCGGTGTAAACACCGGGATTGTTGAAGTGCATGTTGGCAATCAGACCGTAACATTAACTGCGGGAGATCAAATCGATTTTACTGCTGATAACGGCGGAATGGTCACTCGTTCTAAACTAGATGATTCAGCGTTAAAATCATTCAAACATCAAGTGCTTGATTATTATGACACACCGCTGAAAGTCATTTTATCTGATCTAAAAGAAAGTACTGGTTTAGAAGTGATTGCGCCTAAGTCTATTGAAAATGAGAAGTTTACAATGGAGTTAGCCGGATCCTCAATTGATGAAATCATTCAAACAATTGAACTAGTTACCAATCTTAAGGCTTCAAAAGAAGGCCAAACCTACACGTTATTTTAGTAGATTTACGGGGTGAGAATTCACACCCTAATTCAATTCATAATATTTGTCGTATTGACGGGTGTCGTTACGCTATCTTCAGCGCAATGCGATTTTTTAAACAAGCAAATTGACTTTAAAGTCAAAAAGCTTTCTGCCGAGTCTTGTATCAAAAAACTATCGGAAGATCACAACTTCACTATAAACTATGCGTCCAATGTTTTTGATGACCAATTGTATTCAATTAACGTCAAACGGCAGACGATAGAAGCCCTTCTACTTACCATCAGTAAAAAACAGGGAGCTGAATTTATTTGCGTGGGTTCTAAAAGCCTCGTGTTTCGAAAAAAGGAATTAGTTGAACCTTTTGTATGGTCTGGCTTTGTGCTAGATTCATCCAGCAAACAACCCGTAGTTGATGCTTTGGTGGTGCATAACGACCGTTGGGTGGAAACCGATGAAGATGGTTTCTTTCGAATGGAAATGTCCACCTTACCAGCACAAATAACCATGCATTACCCCGGTTTTAAAAGCGGGTGGTTGGAATTAACGTCCAAAACAACCGAACCACAATCGTACTTATTGACACCTGATAACACGCTAAATCCATCGGTGATTGAAGTATATGATTCGCTATTAATGGTTCGAAAAACGGGTGGAGTCAACATCAATATTGCTGAATTGAGCAAAATCCCTTCTATTGCGGGATCACCAGGTGTTTTAAACAGTTTACGTTTCTTACCAAGCATTCAAAGTACTGTTGAGGTCAATGGAGGAATGGTGGTTCAAGGTGGCGGTAAAGACCAAAATTTAGTTTTGTTCGACGGCATGGAATTGTATAACCCAATGCATTTATTTGGACTCTTTTCGGTTTTCGATGAGAATTCCTTGCAAAGCATATCGTTTTATAAAAACTCTATTCCTCCTCAGTATAGTGGGCGACTATCGTCGGTATTAGATGTAAAAAGCAAAGTCGGGGATTTTAATAAATGGAATTCTAAACTGAACGTAAACCCTGTGCTCTTAGAGGGAATGTTCCACGGACCCATCAACAAAGGGAAGACATCTTTCCTGTTGTCTGGGAGACGTTCGTTCACAGATTTCTTTCCCTTGTTCTACGAGCAAATCCAGACACAGAACGAGTTGTCGCGTTTCAAATACTATTTCTACGACGTCACAGGGACATTAAACCACAAGTTTTCAGAGAAGTCACAAGCCTATTTAACTGGTTACCTTGGAGGAGATAAAGGGTATATACGAGGAAAAATCTAATGAGAATACGTTATCCCAGGTGACAGAAGACCAAAACGACGTTTTTGTTCAGTCTAACTTGTTAATTACCGGTGGATTTAAAACCTGGATAAACAATACGCTCAGTTTACATTTAAAAACGGGTTTCACACAATACGGTTTTATTCACGAAAATGAATATGATTTGCATATTGATGATGCTGAATCTACCTATTCGCGCAATACAAGGTTGGCATACGAAAGTAAAATCACAGATGTAAAAACAGGGGTTTATGTTAAAACACTTCCGATGCATCATCATGCTTTTGTGTTTGGAATGGAAAATATTTGGCACAACTTTTCACCGTCAAATTCACAATATTATTTGCAGGAAAATGACTTCATATATTATGATACGATTTTCAAAGTACGCGATGCAAAAATTCTAGAACAACGGTATTTTGTAAGTGACGTGTATGCCCATAAAGGCCTTAAAATCATGGCCGGTCTGCACTTCGTTAACTTCAATAACCAAGTAGAGTATAGGTCACTTCAGCCGCGAATAAACGTTTCATATGATGTTAAATCAAAAGACAGGCTTGAGGTTGGATATGGGAAAACGAGTCAATTCATGTTGTTTGTACCTAACAACCTATTAGGCATACCCATAGATATTTGGATACCTGCAGACGAGCATATTTCGCCTATGCATTGTACTCACTATTTGGCTGGTTATACAAGAAAAATGAGTCCTACGATAGCACTAAAACTGAATGGATATTACAAAGTATTTGAAAACATCATTGAGTATAAAAATGGTGTTGCCGATTTTATTGCTGAATGGGATAAGGCTTTGTTGGTCGGGAAAGGAAGGTCCAAAGGCATTGAAGCCATGTTGAAAAAAGAAAAAGGTAAGTTGAATGGCTGGTTGGCTTATACCATTTCAAAAAGTGAACGCTCAATTGAGTCTATCGACAATGGAGCTTGGTTCCCTTTTCAATTTGATAGGCGTCACGATATCAAAGCCGTGTTTGCACTATCAATTAAACAAGAACTTGTCTTTAGGCGGAACGTGGTCTTATGCTTCTGGAAACTATCTCACCGCTCCTGAGGTGCATTATTTGATTACCGTAGAAAATCAGCAGTATTTAATTGAGCAGTATGGTAGCAAGAACAACTTAAAACTACCGGCTTACCATCGTTTAGACGTTGGCATTCATCATAAAAAAGACCTTGGCAACGCGCGTCAGACCTGGAGTTTTACCGTATACAATGTCTATAATAGACAAAACGTGTTTTATGTCAATTCTACCTTAAACTCAAATAGAGGTTTGAGTTTTCAGCCTGTTTTCTATATTACCTGTTTTACCATCAGTCAATTATGCAATCGAGTTTTAAATATTGCATACATATATTCTTGGTAATTGCAGTGCTTAGCAGTTGTAATGACGAAATTACGTTCAATCAAGGCGCTGCAGGCAATCGAATGGTTGTTCATGCCAAGGCTGAAGTGGGTAAAAATCTGCGATTAGAGATTAGACAAAGTGAGCTCATTACTGAAGATACTTTGGAGCAGCCTATTGATGGTGTTGCAATCGAACTTTTTGTCAATGGATTGCTGAGAGAGTCCGCTTATACCGATCTTGCTGGCAAGGCATTAATGAATTACAATGTTACCTCACATGATTCAGTGCGATTAGAATTTAGCAAACCGTCTTTTGAAGACGTCTACACCCAAAGCATAATACCTAGTGCTGTTGGTGTTTTGCAGTTTGACACAACCAATAAAAGGCCTGGAGTGCAAGGACTTCGTATTTCATTTTACGATAAACCGCAAGAAAAAAATTTCTATCAGGTCAGTCTGAGAGGAAAACGGTGGTACTATACCATTGACCCAAACACAGGTATGCGAACGGACTCGATGTTTAGCTCTGAGATTATTGATATGAAAAGTGTGAATCGATTGTTTTTTTCGGATAACAACATAGTCAACAACAGACAAAACTTTGAATTGTTAAATGATCAAATATTTAATGGGAAAAACTTTGTATTGGATGTTGACGTGAGTACTTTTCAACTTTCGGAACAAACGGACAGAAGTGCTGTCAAGGAATTACAATTGGAATTAAAAAACATAAGCTCAGATTACTACGATTTCTTAACGACTCTGAGTTTAAATAGACCGGTCTATGGTGGACCCTTTAGTATTTCGTCACAAGTGCCAAGTAATATAGAAGGAGGTTATGGCGTATTTGCTACTTTCAGTACAGATGTCGCCAAAATAAAAATTAATTAATGGATATTAAGAGAGAGAGTACCGTTGTTCAACGGAGTGTTGAAGACTTATCACAAGAAGACCATACACTTATTCAGTACGCGGGAGAAGCAGCAGATCGTGCCTATGCGCCATATTCGAACTTTCGGGTAGGAGCAGCATTGGAATTAGAAGATGGTACCATAGTTTCTGGCAACAACCAAGAAAATGCGGCGTATCCAAGCGGTTTATGCGCTGAGCGGGTGGCCGTTTTTGCAGCCAAAGCAAATCACCCAAACACCAATATCAATAAGTTGATGATTGTGGTTAAAACCGAGAAAGAGTTAAAACAAGGCTTTACTCCACCTTGTGGTTCGTGTTTACAGGTGCTGTGGGATGTGCAAAACCGACAACAGTCTTACATCTCTATCCACATTCAAGCATCTGATGGTGCGGTATATTCGGTACAGAATGTCAACCAATTTCTACCTTTTGGGTTTGAGTTGTAAAGGCATTTGATTAAATAAGCATATTGTAAATTTATCAGGGGCTTTGACTACATCTTACTTGGCATTTTCATACCAAGAAGGTCGCCACAAGTTTCAAGCATTTTAGCTGTTGTAGCCGTTAATCCAAGTCTTAACCCAACTAATTCATCAGTATCGGCTTTAAGAATCGGACATTGGTTGTAAAAGCTGTTGTAGTGCTTTGCCGTGTCGTATAAATATTGGGCAATTAGAGCAGGGCTCATCTGCTTTGCCGCGTCTTTTAACACCTCATCAAAGCGGAAGAAGTGTTCTATGAGTGTTTTTTCCGTTGGGTCTAATGAAACACTGTCAGATACGGTGGGAGTGATGCTCGCACTTCTTAATATGGAACTGCATCGTGCAAACGTATATTGAATGAATGTCCCGGTGTTTCCATGAAAATCGATAGACTCGGCTGGATTGAATAAAATTCTTTTTGTTGGATCAACTTTCAGTAAGAAGTATTTCAATGCGCCAAGTCCTAAGGTTTCAAATAACTCAGACAAAGCCGTAGGCTCAAGACCATCGGTTTTGCCTTGTTCTTCTGTTCTTTCCTGAGCAGTCGCATACATTTCATCCATCAAATCGTCGGCGTCTACTACTTTTCCTTCACGTGTTTTGAGTTTGCCAGAGGGCAATTCAACCATACCATAACTCATATGCTGAACACCCTCTGCATACGGTTTGCCAAGTTTCTTTAAGATCAGTTTTAACACCTTAAAGTGATACTCTTGTTCGTTTCCAACCACATAAATAGATTCATCCATGTTGTGGTCTTGGTACTTTAAGTCTGCAGTCCCAATGTCCTGCGTCATGTATACACTCGTACCATCAGCACGAAGCAACAGTTTTTGGTCAAGACCATCTTCTGTCAAATCTACCCAGATACTTCCGTCGTCTTTTTTGAAGAATACACCGTCGCTTAAACCCTTAATCACCATTTCTTTGCCTAACAAATAGGTCTGTGATTCTTTATAAATGGCGTCAAATTCAACGCCCATTCTTTTGTAAGAGATATCGAAGCCAGCGTACACCCAGTTATTTAGCTTTTCCCACAAAGCCAACGTCTCTTCATCTCCCTGTTCCCACTTGGTGAGCATGTCACGAGCCTGGGTCATTAAGCTTGATTGTTTTTTGGCTTCTTCCTCGGATAATCCTCCCGCGATCAAGGCAGCTTGTTCTTCTTTATATGCCTTGTCGAACATCACATAATACTTACCTACAAGGTGATCTCCTTTTATGTTACCTGAGCTTGGAGTTTCTCCATTCGCAAATAGCTGATAAGCCAACATGCTTTTGCAAATGTGAATGCCTCGATCATTAATCAAATTAGCCTTCACTACGTTGTGGCCGTAATACGCCAATATTTTGCTTATGGAATATCCCAACAAATTATTTCGTACATGGCCTAGATGTAAGGGTTTGTTCGTGTTTGGAGACGAGTATTCAACCATTACCTTTTGAGGCGAAGTCGTTTTTTGACCAAGGCTTTTGGCGGTTTGAAGATTCGATAGATATGACAACCAAAAGGCATCGGTTAATTCAAAATTTAGAAAGCCTTTCACTACATTAAACGACTTAATTTCATCGTGTTTTGCGGCAATAAAACTACCTATGGCTTCACCGCTTTGTTCAGGCTTAGACTTGGTAATCCTTAAGAATGGAAATACTACAAAAGTGAAACTGCCCTCAAAGGATGGGTTGGTGTTTTCAATCTTTACTTCGTCTTGTGTTAGACTATGTTGATATAGGGACGCAAAAGCCTCTACTACAGATTGTTTTAAGGAAATTATAAAGTCGTTACTCATGAGTAAATTCAATGCTTAACAGTAGGTGTGAACGTATCTTCCAGCTACTTTTTGAATGTAAACGGGTGCAAATTTATCGAAACCCGCTGTATGTATTGTTGTTTGCGTTTTATTGTTGAACTGGTTCATTTCCTGGCAACCACTTAATGGAGCAGCCAACTGGTTTAATTTCAGGAAAGTCGACTTCCAAACCATCTAGAGACATTTCAATAGCATCTTCTAAATATACCCTTGTTACTGCCTTTGCGTTCTCCCAAGAATCGTCAATAGCGCCTCTATACACCAATTCACGTTTCGAATTGAAAAGGAATGCTTCAGGTGTTCTTGTGGCATTTAGTTTTTTGGCAATGACTTGCGATTCATCTCTTAAGTACACAAATTCATACTTCTCCGATGCCATAAACTTACGCATGTTGTCAAAAGAATCGTCAGGATAACGGTTTGCATCGTTGGGATTAATACACACAATTGCCAAGTTATCTTCCTCATATCGGGTCGACAACTTATTAATCCTGCTCCAATAGGCATTGGCGTACGGACAATGATTGCACGTAATAATAATTAATAGAGCAGCTCGATCTGCAAAATCAAAGTTGTTATACACTTCACCATTGGTTGCGGGTAACTCAAATTTGAATAATTTTTTGCCTATTTCCATGGCGCGAATTTATTATCGAATAATGGATTCACCGAATAAAAGTACTGCCATATTTCAATTGGCTTAAAGCATTTAACCCAAAACATTGTGCACTTGTCGGCAAGTTGAAACGGCTGGAGTAACTTTTAAGTATTTTCCCCGTTCAATACTAGTATAGTATTTTATATGAGAGCCCTAATCCTGACGTTTACCTTCATTCTATCTGCGACTTTAACCCACGCCTTCCAATTAAGCGGTAAAGTGACTTACGGTGGAGAAGCTTTAGGACATGCCAGTTTACGGGTAAAAGGTTCAACCTATGGAGTAATCACTAACGGTAAAGGTGATTACTATATGGAACTACCAGGTGGAACATATACCATCATTTGTGAGTTTGTGGGCATGACGCCGTTAACCAAGGTAGTCAACGTAGCAAGCGACATGACTTTAAATTTCGAGTTAACGGAAACAAAGGAAGTCTTAAGTACGCTGGTAATAGAAACTGGGGGAGAAGATCCTGCATATCCCATCGTAAGAAGAGCGATAAAAAACAAAGAGAATTTAAATAAGAACCTACAGTCTTACACATGCAACGTGTATATCAAAGCTTCTATTGAGAAAGAAAACCTCAAAAAACCAGATACCATCAACTCAGAATTAGTGACTAAAAAACGGGTTAATTTTATTGAGTCATATTCTGACGTTTATTACAAGCAAGGTCATTTTAAAGAAGTTAAAAAAGCGTACAAAGACTTGTCTGAAAAGCAAAACTCAGGTTCTACGGTATCTGTAAGCTTTAACGAATCAGATCCAACTCAGCCGGGCTCAGTAATAACTCCTGAGTTATTTTATACCAAAATCACAGATGGAAATTTTGATTTCCTTCAGAATAGAATGGATCTGGCGACCTTAGGTGAAATGCCCATTACATCTCCAATTAGCAACGCGGCTTTTTTGTCGTACGAGTACAAACTGATTGAAACGTTTTATGAAGGAGATGATGTAATTGCCAAAATAACAGTGATCCCTAAATATGCGTTCAGTGCGCTATTTTCTGGTACAATTTACATTTCTAAAAAAACCAATACACTTAAATCTGTTCATTTAGACATCAACCCACAAGCGCTTTCATTTTTTGATCGATTTACGGTCATACAAGACTATACGCTTGTAGGCGATACAGTGCTCATCCCTCAACGACAAGAGTTTTATTACGACACAAAGAATGGAAAGCATAAAACGACCTATGGACATACGTTAGCTACGTATAAAAATTATACATACAATGTCGCTATTAGCAATCGATTTATGAATAGGGGCCAAGTGGTGTATGAAGATAGTAGCTATGACGCCTCTTTGGATTTTTGGAAATCCATTCGTCCAACGGGTTTAAAACAATTTGAAAAGGACTTCATCCATACACAAGACAGTATTGTGGCTCATCACCGCAGTGATGCGTATCTTGATGTTCAGGACAGCATGTACAATTCTTTAAATGTTTGGGACTTTTTACTGAACGGTATTGTTCATCGCAACCGCGACAAAGGGACGCGTTGGTATATATTGCCCTTAATTGCACAGGTACAGATCAACAACATTGATGGTTATCGCCATACCTTGGGTGGTTCATACACCAAGGTGTGGACCAAAGAAAAGGACCTGAGACTGAACGGCGGAATTGATTATGGGATTACGAATCAAAATATTAGAGGACATATTCAAGCTCGGTTTATGTACGACCCAAAAAAGTTTAGTCGGGTTCGTGTTAAATACACCAACCAGTACACCATGCTTAACACCCGGGCCAATATTAGCAGTACCTTAAGTCCATCCAATTTTGTCGAAAACATCGGATATGGCATTGGTCATGAACAAGAATGGTGGAATGGTTTTTTCTTACAAGCGTATTTAGATTACAATCAATATGCGCCATTTAAAGGCAAGAAATTAGAGGAAGTGTGGGAACTATTCCCAGACTTTAGTGAGCCTCAAGAATTCGAACCTTTTGAAGAAATGGTCTTAACCATGAGGGCTAGATTTACGTTTAAGCAACAGTATGAAATCTTACCCTATAAAAAGGTGATCACAGGATCTAAATACCCAGTCATAGACTTGACCTATACCAAAGGAATCAAACCTTTTCTAAAAAGTGATGTCAACTTTGACTACTTACAGTTGGGGACAGAATACGTCTTCAAACTATTTAAAATAGGCACAACACGATTAGAAGCGCAGGCAGGAAGGTTTGTTAACGACAGAGAAGTGAGACTGTCAGGCTTGAAATACATCAGAGGTTCAGACAAGTATTATTTCTCAAATCCGTTACAAACCGCTCAGTTAGTTGAGGCACGCGGCTATCAAACATCAAACGGATATTTGCAAGCAGGTTTGATGCACCACTTTAATGGGCAAATATTGCGAAAGGTTCCCGTGATCAAACATACGGGACTCCAACTCGCAACAGGAGGATATTTATTGGCATTAGAGGGAGGTTATGTAACCTTAGGCGACGAAAACACAAGGGGAAGTATTGGTCATGCCGAGGTTTTAGTTGGACTGGAACGACCTGTGCGAATGTTTAAGCAAATGTTTCGTTTTGGTGCGTACTACGCGGTTGGACAAAACTCTAATACTGGTTTTAACCAAGGATTCAAATTTGGTATCGACTTTTACAACACAGTTTCGAAACTTTGGCAGTATTAGAATGTCGGAAGGTTGGAATTATGGAATCGTTCAACTTACACTTCAACTTCATCTTCAACTTTTCATGAACTCCTAACCCTAAAGCCTTAATTTTGCCGTCGATTTGAAACAGTTAAAAAGCATTTTAGCCATTGTAAAAGGCTATCGATCAAGACAATGGAGCTACGTTGTTTTCAATGCTTTGGCTTCTGTTTTCTCTATCTTTTCTATCGCAGCCATTGTTCCTTTTTTAGCTGTGGTGTTTGACAATAACACGGCTGAAGTATTGGAACCAGTACTGTTTTCTTGGGATCCCGACCAGCTAAAAGCATTTTTTGATTATAAGGTCAAGCTGTTTATTCAAGAAAAAGGAAGTCAAACGAGCTTGTACTATTTCAGTTTTGCGATTATCATCCTCTTTTTGCTTAAAAACGTATTTAACTATTTGTCGTTTTACACAATTGCCTATACACGTAGCGGCGTTGTTAGGGATTTGAGACAAAAGGTGTATCGCAAATTGGTTGATTTACCAGTTTCGTTTTATTCAAACGAACGTAAAGGGGATATTATTAGTCGGTTGACAAACGACGTAAAAGAAGTAGAATGGGGCGTTGTTGGTGCCATTGAGATGTTATTTAAACATCCATTTTACATTTTGATTTACGTAAGTAGTTTGGTGGTGATTAGTTGGAGATTGACCTTGTTCTCAGTGCTAATACTTCCAATTTCTGGGTACATTATCAGTCGTATTGCGAAAAGGCTCAAGAGTACAGCGCAAAAAGGACAAAAAAAATTGGGTGAAGTCATCAATGTGATTGAAGAAACACTTGGTGGTTTAAAGGTGATTAAAGCGTTTAATGCTGAAAACCAGATAAAAGGATTCTTTGATGGTAAGAATCAACAACATTTTAGATTGATGTTGAAGCTACATCGTAAAGAACTAGCTGCTTCTCCAGTGAGTGAATTCCTCGGTTCTGTTGTTATAGCAGCTTTGTTGATGTTCGGTGGTGCTATGGTCTTGAACCAAACGGACGCCATTGATGGAAAGTTTTTCATTCTATACATCGTCGCTTTTTCACAATTGATTACGCCTGCTAAGTCTTTAACAGAGTCGTATTTCAGAGTCCAAAAGGCGTCAGCGAGTTTTGAAAGGTTGGAGGAGATTCTCAATACAGACAATAGTATAGTTGAATCTCAAAACCCGAATGAATTAAGTCATTTGAATAGCCAAATTCGATATCAAAATATCCGATTTAGTTATGGAGATAATGAGGTAATTTCAGACATTAGTTTTGATATTAAAAAGGGTCAGACAGTTGCTCTTGTGGGCGCCAGTGGGGGAGGTAAGTCCACGTTGGCTGACTTATTACCACGATTTTATGACGTAAACAGTGGCAGTATATCAATTGATGATACGGATATAAAATCGGTTTCAATTCAAGCACTAAGGAGTTTAATGGGGATTGTGACGCAAGAACCCATATTGTTCAATGATTCCGTCATCGAAAACATTCGATTGGGAAATCAATCGGCGACAGAAGATAGCGTGATTCATGCGGCTAAAATCGCTAATGCACATGATTTTATAAGCGCGTTAGAAGATGGTTATCAAACCAATATTGGTGATAGAGGTGGAAAGCTCAGTGGGGGGCAACGACAACGACTAGCCATTGCTCGTGCTGTGTTAAAAAATCCAGAAATTCTTATTCTTGATGAGGCGACATCTGCGTTAGATACGGAATCTGAAAAGCTGGTGCAAGAGGCGATCGAGAACCTAATGAAGGGGAGAACTTCTTTGGTGATTGCCCACAGATTGTCAACGATTAAACATGCCGACACCATTTTGGTTATTGAAAAAGGAAAGGTTGTAGAACAAGGGAATCACCAAACACTGATTGATAAAAACGGACACTACAAAAAGTTAGTCGACCTACAAGGCTTTGCATAATCATGATTTTTAAGCGTTTATCTGACACAGATTTAAAGAAATTAGAGAAGGAGTTTGTCGATTTTCTCGTATTGAATGGCATTACAGCGGATGATTGGGTTGAGTTAAAGAAATCGAAACCACAGAATGCATCACAAATGGTAGATAGCTTTAGCGACGCCATATATGCAGGGATGATGCGAAAGGTTCAGTACTTGGAAAGAATATCAAAATCCGAGATAATGTGTTTTTATTGTCAACCTGAGCAAATTGTCCTGGTTGGTTTAGAAACCACAAATCCCAATGTAGATTTTACTGAGCTATCAGACTTCTCAAAAATTAAAGAAATTAGTCAGGATATTCAGGTGTATACTACAACTAAAGCATACGCTAAAACACGAGAATTGGAAATTTTTGACATGATTGAAAATGGCGCAACTGTTAGTGATAGTGCATTGTTTAATGCAATATGCTTAGCACTTTAGGCATTATGTGGTTAAAATTCAAACTAACAAGTCGTTTATCTGTTATTTTAAGCATGAGGAATACATTGGCTGGTTGTATACTGCTCGTTACGGGATTTTTGTCCTGCTCGAAAATCGGTAAACCGGCACCTAGTTTTTCCTTTACGTCCATAAACAACGAAGTAATCGATTCAGAAACACTGAAGAGCAAAATCATCGTTGTAAACGTTTGGGCGACATGGTGTCACACATGTATCAAAGAAATTCCAGACCTGAATCGGTTGCAAGCCAAATATGCTGAAGACACTTCAGTGGTGTTTATAGGTTTGTGCGATGAGTCACCCGAGATTATGAAGCCAATGCTTAACCGATTCCCATTCAACTACAAACAAGTTGCTAATGCAGAGTCATACACGAGCAAGCTCCAAACCCGTTTAGTAAAAACATATCCGCAAAATGTGATAATTGATCACAATTTTGAAGTTGTATACGAAGTTTCGGATGGATCTAGCGATATCTATTCTGCATTAGACAGCAAACTCCAAGAACTTATAAAATCTCAGACGAAGTAAATGCATTGTCCAGCAATTAACGACCAATCTGATCTCAAGCTGAGTATCTTCGATTCTGTTCATTTATTGAACGAAGCGCACTGGGAATCGGTTGTTCCAGACAACGAAGTCTATATGACTTTGCCGTATTTACGTGCTTTAGAAGCAAGTTTAGGAGACCATATTGATTTTCGTTATATACTGTTTTACAACAATGAGTTCAATCCAGTTGGAGTGGCCATAGTACAACTATTGAGGTTTACGAACACCGACTTAAACATCACAGACCTACAATCTAGGTTTGGGCAGTATTTGTCGGACAAACTCTTACACAATTTGGATGCAAGAGTCCTATTGTGTGGTAACGCATTCTCAACGGGAGAAAATGGTTTTTGGTTTTGTGATAGTGTGTCTAACGACATTGCCAAAAGAAACTTAAGCCGGGCCTTGAATCGGATCAAACGTGACGAGAAAAAAGCGAATAACGGCGTTTCAATCATTTTGATTAAGGATATTTGGCCACAGTCGTTTGACAACATGGAAGCCTTGAAACATGAAGGGTATAGTGATTTTGAGATCGATGTAAACATGGTGTTGAATTTAAAATCAGAATGGAAAAACTTTGACGACTATCAGAATGATTTGGTGACTAAATTTAGGACCAAAGTCAAAGGCATTTACAAAAAATCGGCTGGTTTGGAACACCGCATTTTATCTTCTGAAGATATTCAACAATACGAAGATGTCATTCATGGCTTATATGCCAATGTATTGAACCGGGCCGACTATCGGTTTGGAGAGCTAAAGGCAGATACCTTTAAACGGTTTGCGGAAGCCTTACCCAACTATTTTCGAATGGCTGGTTATTTTCTAGAGGGAGAAATGGTTGGATTCAGTACATGTTTCAAAGGAGATGACGTAGTGGATGCCAATTTTGTTGGGATCAATTATGAATACAATCATACACATGCCATTTACCAGCGTATGTTGTGTGATTTTATTCAGTATGGTATTGACAGTGGAATGAAGTCATTAAGACTAGGCAGGACTGCTGAAGAAATGAAAAGTACACTAGGAGCTGAGCCGGTTCCAATGAAGTTATACGTGCGACATAAGAACCACATTACCAATAAGTTGGTAAAACCTATTGTGGGACACATAAAGCCAAGTAAATTCGAGCTCAGAAAGCCTTTCAAGGCTGTATTTTATCAGGAGTAATGGATTCATTAACACAGATTGTTTTAGGCGCGGCAGTAGGAGAGGCCACGCTAGGTAAGAAAGTTGGGAATAAAGCCATGTTGTGGGGAGCAATTGCTGGCACAATACCAGATTTAGATGTCTTAGGCCGATCCTTTTTGGACGACATCACGGCACTGGAGTGGCATCGTGGTATCTCGCACAGTCTTTTTTTTAGTCTGGTTGCTGCACCCGTTTTGGGTTGGTTGTTACATCAATTCCATAAAAAACGTAAAAATGAAGCGACGACTAAACAGTGGTCATGGCTGTTTTTTATGGCCTTGGTAACGCATCCGTTGTTGGATTGCCATACCACCTGGGGAACGCAGTTCCTTTGGCCATTCGATTTACGCATCGCTTACAACAACATCAACGTGGTGGACCCAATGTATACCTTGCCGTTTTTAACGTTGGTTTTAATGGCGTTGTTTACTAGACGAGGGACTGATAAACGGATTAAGTACAACAAGCTAGGTCTTGTCATAAGTAGTTTGTACATGCTGGTCACCATTGGTTTAAAGGGTGTTTCATACCTTACATTTAAACATAGCTTAGAAGAACAAGGAATCGAATACTCGGCTATTTCGAATCGTCCCACCATGTTTAATTCCATGTTATGGACCGCCAATGTGGAGACCAAAGATTCTTTCTTAATAGGGTATTATTCGTTTTTTGACAAAGACAAACACGTGCCGTACATAGGACATGTGAAAGATCAAGAAATGATTGATTCCATTAGGGACGAACCACAAATGGCTCGTTTACTTAAGATTACAAAGGGGTGGTATGTGGTAAGGGAAAAAGAAAACACCTTGTATCTATGTGATTTGCGCTTTGGTGAGTTTGAGGAAGGAAGTGATGAATTTGTGTTCACACACAAACTGGTTAAAGAAGAGGGTGAATGGGTTGTTCATCAAGTAGATCCTAAGTTTTCGTTCAGTGACATTCCAACCTTTATGGGTGTGTTGTTTGACCGGATAAAAGGAAACGAACAGGCATTAAAAAAGCCGTCCACTAAGTGAACGGCTTTCGGTAATTTTGAGTTAATCGATATTAGTTAAACTGGCAAATAACGCCACCCATAAGAGCAAGCGTTACAATCCAGTAACCACCGTTAACTAAAACATACTTAAGTCCTTTTCTTTCAAAAATCGCATTGGTTGCCAAAATTGGAAGTGCAAATAAGATACCCCCTGTGGTTCCATGAAGCACTCCATGCTTAAAGGTTCTAAAATTGTCTGCCCATCCAGCCTGACTGCCGTCTAAATACGCTTTTACATCCTTTAATGCCGCTTCATTTCCAAAGAATATTGAATCTAAATGAAATTGGTGAATAACAATGAATTGCATTTCAAAAGCTAATAACACGGCAAAAACAAAACTCAATCCAAAGATCAAAGCCATGTTGCCGCCTTTTACTTTTTCATCTGTCATACCTGACGCTTCCATCCAAGCTTTCCCAAACACTTTTGGGTTGTACCAAATGAAGCCAATAATCATTGGGACCAAGGCCGCCAAAACAAAATAGGAGGATTAAATACCATAATATTACTTTTTAGTTCAGGTCAAATATATGAAAATAGACAAACTTGTAAATAGCAAGTTATAACGATAACGCGTGGTAGAATAACCTAAGACTAAACAGGGTAAGGAGGACTCCAATCCACTTGTATACTTTAATGAGGAAGTGAGGTTCAATGACACGTCGGAGGTACTTTGAACCATAGACTTTAAGGCTGTCGGTTGTGATAATTCCAAGCAGTGCAGCACTGAGATAAGCCACCACTTCTTGTTCGGATTCACATGTTATTTTAGCTCTACCAATCATGGCTATCCACACTAAAAATACAAAAGGATTGACAAAATTGATTAAAAACGCTTTGGTGAAAAAAGTGGCGTAATCAAGCTTTTTTATGGTCACGGGCTTATTGGCAGGTACCTTGGGTTTAAATATGTAGCCTAAACCAAATACGATGAGAATAATTCCACCAATTATAGAAAGCCACAACTCATTCTGTTGGCTTCCGGATTCGAACAATTTTGACGCCCAGAAGTAACACAATACGATTACTGTGGCATCACTGATAACTATTCCAAGGGCTGCTGCGATACCACTTCTGGCTCCATGTTCTAGACTAATTTGGAGGAGGTAAAAAAAGACAGGACCAATGAATAACATCATTGCCAATCCCAAGAGCAAACCTTCCAAAACCACCATGCCGCGAAAATATGGAAAGTAAGCAGAAAGTTATGTCGTTCTGAATGTGGTCTGCTGGCTAATTTTTTTGAGGACATCTATAAAGATGTGATACATTACTCACGTTATTTTAACAAAAGGATTAATCAACATTTCTCAATTATTAAAAACCATCCGTCTAAGGCGGATGGTTTTTTATGTAATACCAAAACCATTTTAACATATGAAGAGAATCTTATATTTGACATGCTAGAAAAATTATGAGGGAAATTTTCATAACACTGCGTCCTTTTGATAAAAAAGCCATAGGCTTCATTTGGCTATTAACCATTTTGGTTTTTGGTAAAGCCATTCAAGGTGACTACCTAATGGCTTGGGATGACAACCAACAAGTGGTAGGAAACGAAGATGTCAAGTCACTTAGTATTAAGAGCCTTGGAAAGTATTTTACTTCGTATTGTGTAAGTTCATACCAGCCTATTGCATCACTTTCATTTGCCATTGAATATGCCATATTTGGGAAAAATGCGAAGGTTCACCATATAACCAATTTGTTGTTGCATTTGATAAATATCGGATTGGTGTATTGGTTGTTGTTTGCCCTTTTTAAGGATAAGTGGCTAACCGTAATTGTGACATCCATATTTGCCGTTCATCCTTTTCAAGCTGAAGTTTTGGGTTGGATTTCAACAAGAAGTACGTTGTTATATTCAACCTTTATTTTGTTAGCGGCCACACTTTTTACGAGAAACATAAAGTCAAAAGAAGGAAGGGTTGATTCTAAAACATATGGCATAGTACTACTCCTTTATGCGTTGGCAGCACTCACGAAGTCTGCCGCTATTGTCTTCCCATTTACAATAATGTTACTGTATTATTATACCACTAGAAAACGAAGTTTTAAAAGCCTAGTTGGTCTCGTCCCATTTTTTGTCGTATCGATTGTCACTGGTTTAGTGAGTATCTCGTCACGTGGATCAGGGGGGGGTACGTTTGATAGCTTTTATTCCTTTTATTCCTTTAAAGAACATCTCGCTATTCGCGGTAAAACGCTTTATTTCTATTTGGTTGAACCTTTTTATCAAACCAAGTTGCACATTTACCGGGCATTTGCAACTAACCCAAATGTAGAAACAGGAGACTTGCTACCAGACTATTTTATGTGGCAAGGACTCATAGGACTTTTGGTGTTTCTTTTTCTTGTCTACTTAGGTGTGAAAAATCGAAAAACGGTACTTGGTTCTGGACTGCTTTTTGGATTGGCGTGGTTCCTGATAAACATCGGCTTGCATTTCAATTTCTTTTCTGTCAGTGTAATGGTTGCAGAAAGGTACCTGTATTTGCCTGTAATTGGCTTAGGAATAGTAGCTTACAGTTTGGTGCATTTAATTCAAACGAAGTTTTCCAAACAGTTGTATATACTCGTTTTTGTCCCCTTAATTGCCTTTTTTAGCTATATAAGCTATCAGCAAATTGGGCACTGGAAAAACGAGACTAAGCTGTATACCAACGATATCCGTTATACCAACTACCACTACAGCTATTTACAACTCGGGCGTATTTATCATAAAAAGAAACGCTACCAGCAATCACTTAATACCTATAACGACTTTATTAAACAAAATCCAAACGAACCCAAAATCTACTTGTATAGAGCACTTTTAATCAATGACATGGGTGACGTTGCTTACGCGACAAAGGACTTATATCGAATTCTTGATATTCGAAACAAAGACGCAAGCAATGCCGGTGATCCTAAAATATATGGTCAAGCTTTTTATCATTTGGGATTGGTTTGGAAAGAAACGGATAAAACCAAAGCACTTTTATACTTGGATAGTGCCATTCAGTTAGGGAACTCTGATGCAGTGATGTTGCAGAAACAGTTATTAATGGCACCTACAATGCCTGAACCTTCTCCTGTTGAAGAAATGAGCACGTATGACTACAAAAAACAGCTTTCAAAAGAAGATAAAATGGAAGAGGGGAGTGTTTATGAAATTGTACCGCGATGCATAAAAAATAAGAAATACGACAAAGCCTTATATTATTTGGAAATGATGGAAATGGTTGCACCGGACTCCGTTGTCACGTATATGCACAAAGCGGAAGCCTTAATAGGTTTAAAACAGTATAAGCAAGCACAAAAGGTTTTACGAGACGCTGAGTTAAAGAAGCTATCGAATAAAAGACTGAAGGAACTCAATAAGACAATTGAGCAAGAATTGTAATCCGAACATGTCTAAACTGTGAGTAACTGAACTTTATCAACATTCAGTAGCATCAATTCATAATAGTCCGACTCCGTAGTATTTTCGTAAGATGGAGAATTCAACCCGGGTCGTCTGTCCAAATTGTGGGGAAAACATAGATGTGAGTACCTTGTTATCGCATCAACTTGAGGAGGATTTAAAGGCAAAGTATGAGATACAGAAGAAACGAGATTTAGAGCGTTTGAAAGCTCAGGAAGCAGAGCTGCAAAAGCAGAAGGAAAGTTTTGAGGAAAATAAAAAGAAGGAAAATGAATTGTTTCGCGAGCGTTTGGAGGTAAAATTAAAGGAAGAAGCTAAAAGACAGGAACAACGCATAAAGGCGAAGATCGATGAAGAGCAATCACAGCAAATTGCGGACATACAGAAAGAACTGAACGAAAAGTCAGAAAAGATCAAAGAACTCCATAAAACAAAGGCCGAGATTGAGAAGCTTAAACGTGAGAAAGCAGAAGCTCGAGAATTATTAGAAGTTGAGTTGCAGCAAAAACTAAATGCGCAACTAGGAGAGGAGCGACTAAAAATCAAAAAGCTAGAAGAAGAGAAAAACGAACTCAAAATAAGGGAGTTAGCCAAGCAATTGGAGGACCAAAAGAAGCTTACGGATGATATGAAGCGTAAGCAGGAGCAAGGGTCTATGCAGTTGCAAGGAGAGATTCAAGAATTAGCTATTGAAGAATGGCTGATGTCTGAATTCCCTCTTGATACGATTGAAGAAATCAAAAAAGGCGCAAGAGGAGGAGATTGCATTCAGATTGTTAATACCCGTGTTCGTCAAAACTGTGGTAAGATCTATTACGAAAGCAAGCGCACCAAAGATTTTCAGCCGACCTGGATAGAGAAGTTTAAGGACGACATACGCGACAGAAATGCCAATATCGGCGTTTTAGTCACCGAAGTAATGCCTTCTGATATGGATCGACTTGGACTTAAAGACGGCATTTGGATTTGCAATTTCGAAGAGTTTAAAGGTTTGAGTAAAGTACTACGCCAAACCATGGTATTACTTGACTCAAGCGTGGAAACCCAGTCCAACAAAGGCGATAAGATGGGGATGCTATACGACTTTTTAATGAGTAACGCGTTCAAACTGCAGATTGAAGGCATTGTAGAAGGTTTTACCACGATGCAAGCAGATTTAGAATCTGAAAAGAGATCTATGCAACGTATTTGGAAATCTAGAGAAAAGCAAATTGAGCGAGTGATTAACAATACAGTCGATATGTATGGCTCAATTAAAGGTATTGCGGGTAATGCAATCGGCAATATTCAGGCATTAGAGCTGGGACCTGGTGATGATGACTAATAGCCAATAGCCAATTTAAACCCGGATTTGTTTATTTAAGATATTTCTTATCGACGTAGAATGTTCCAAAAGGAATTATTGAAGCAATTAAAACGATAAACGTTTTTTTGTTGTCCCATTTTTGTTCTGAACGAATTACAAGAGCCAAAATAACATATGCGATAAACAACATGCCATGAGGCATTCCTAATAGCTTTACATACGTTGGATCTTCTGCAAAATATTTTATAGGTGTTGCGATGAACAATAGTAAAATATAAGATACGCCTTCCAAGAGCGCTATCAATCGAAATGTTTTTATCATGCTGCAAGATTAGTTTGTAAAAGCTTGAACTACAAGGTTAAAAGAAAATATCTATTAGCACATAATATATATTATGTTAACTAATGCTTAAATAAAAAAGGCCAGAGTGTTTGCCCTGGCCTATTCTTCTTATCCTTCTACTGAAGTAATGATAGCTTTCATTTCTTCATATAACGGTTTATGCTTTCCCGTTTTGTCATTTTGTTTTAACCTTCCATACAGCTTCTTTAAGTTTTGAGCCAAATCCAATTTCTGCTCATTCTCATAACCTGCATTGTCAAGCACATACTTAAACTGTCTGGCAGCTTTTGCGTACAATGAATCTATTTGCGTTTCATATTTCAAGCCTTCGTCATAGCTTACCTTTTCAATTTTGTCCGCCAATGGCTTGCATCGATCTAAATAGATAACACCGAGATTATAATTAGCATCCGTATACGTTGGATCTAACTCAATTACTGTTAAGTAACTCTTTTCTGCTTCCTCTAAGTTTCCAATATTGTAGTAAGAAATTGCGCGTGCAAAGTGTAATACGGCACTCTCTGGTTCTAGTTCAATTGCTGCGTTCAATTTGTCAACCACCTCTTGCGACCGACCAAGCTTCATATACAAATCGAGCTCTGCTCTCATCAGGTTTACATCACGGTCAAACATTTCACGACCTAACGCTAGGTATTTTAAGGCACCTGTTGTGTCTTTTTCTTGCAGCAAAATGCTAGCCATTTCTCCATAAATACGCGGATCTCCATACGCATTATCAATGAGTTCCTGTATGAGCTTTTTGGCTTGGTCTGTTTTACCTGCACCAGAAGCAGAATATGCCGAATACAGAATGATGGTCTCTTTGTTTATCCCTGCTTTTTTAGTTAAGAATTCTTCTTTGTCGTGAGGGAAAATCTTCAGTACCATATTGTACGAAGCCAGAGCCTTATCGTATTCTTTGGCATTGAAGTAAGCTACACCATTGTTGTAGTGGCCAATAGCGCAATTCACCAATTGCAGCTTGCTTGGTTCAACTAATTTTCCTTTAACATCTGTATTGATACTATTGAAAAAGGATTCAGTTGCTATGTCAAGGGCATTGGGATATTTCTCTTTCTGAGCTTCACTCCCACTATTGTATACCTTCAAATAAGTGAATCCACGGTAATACCACATCTTGTAGTTATTCGCGGTTTTAACGTGTGCCTTCGCCTTTTCAATATCTATTATATTTTCATCGATTCGGCGTTGTAGAGCCTCTACATCATTCCCATCTTCAACTCCTGAAGATTCCCAACTCATTTTTACTGATTCTACATTGGAAGGCTGAGCTACTGCTATCAAAGATGTTAGTGCTAGTCCAATTGCAAACAGATTTCGTTTCATTGTATGTCGCATATTTATATTATTTGTCATTAGTGTCTATATTTTCAGACGATTCAGACCCATTTTCAGTTCCCTCCTCTCCTTCAACACCTTCTATTTCCGGTTCGTCTTCATCCTTCTTCACTTTGGCAACTGATGCAATTTCATCTCCTTCTCTCATCTTTATCAACCTCACTCCTTGCGTTGCTCTTCCCATCACTCTTAACTCGTCTAAAGGCAGCCGTATGGCAATCCCAGACTTCTGGATAATCATGAGTTCATCTTCGTCTGTTACGGCTTTGATGGTTACAAGATTACCCGTTTTTTCTGTGATGTTCAAGGTTTTCACTCCTTTACCACCTCTTCCAGTGATTCGATAATCCTCAACTGCTGTTCTTTTTCCGTAACCTTTTTCTGATACAACCATGATGGTCTCGTCTTCTAAGTTACCGACACAAACCATGCCAACCACTTCGTCTTTGTCGCTTTCCAATTTTACCCCACGTACACCAGCAGCGGTTCTTCCCATTGGTCGAACGAAACTTTCGTTGAATCGAATCGCTTTACCAGATTTCTTAGCCATCAAAATTTCGTTGGTGCCATCCGTTAGCTTTGCTTCTAACAATTCATCACCTTCTCTAATTGTGATTGCGTTGATGCCATTGGCTCTTGGTCTTGAATATGCTCTAAGCGTTGTTTTCTTGATAATGCCATTCTTCGTACACATGATGATGAAGTTGTTGTCGATGTATTCATCGTCTTTCAAACCATCAATTGAAATAAAGGCTTTTATCTGATCTTCTTTCGGCATGGCAATCAAATTCTGAATTGGACGACCTTTAGTCGCTTTTGCGCCTTCTGGGATTTCGTATACCTTCATCCAGAAACACCGGCCTTGTTCAGTGAAAAACAACATATAATTATGTGTTTTAGCCGACAACAAGTGCTCAACGAAATCTTCATCTCTGTGCTTCACGCCTCTATTTCCAACACCTCCACGTCCTTGTGTTCTATACTCCGACAATAAGGTTCGCTTGATATAACCCATGTGAGAGATGGTAATCACCACGTCGTCATTTGGAATTAAATCTTCAATATTTAAATCACCACTATCAAATTCAATGTTGGTTCTTCTTTCATCTCCAAACTTATCGCGTACTTCAATTAATTCAGTTTTAATTAACTCATATCGCAATTCCTCGTTGCCCAAAATCTCTTCTAAGCGAGCAATGGTCTGCATGATTTGTGCATGCTCTTCTCTAATTTTATCACGCTCAAGTCCAGTTAACTTCTGCAACCGCATGTCTAGAATCGCTCTAGCTTGAATCTCCGACAATTTAAATGTCGTCATCAACCCATTTCGCGCTTCTTCCGGACTAGCCGACGCTCTGATTAACTTGATGACTTCATCAAGGTTATCTAAAGCAATTAGCAATCCTTCTAATATGTGTGCTTTCTTCTTAGCCTCTTCTAAATCATATTCCGTTCGACGAACAACCACTTCATGTCGGTGTTCCACATAATATTCAATCATCTGTTTCAGATTGAGCATTTGTGGTCGACCCTTTACTAGTGCGATGTTGTTGACTGAAAATGAGGTCTGTAGAGGTGTGTATTTAAATAATTGATTAAGAACGATGTTTGGGATAGCATCTCGTTTTAAGTCAAAAACAATTCTTAATCCATTTCTATCCGACTCATCTCTAATCTCAGCTATACCATCAACAATTTTCTCGTTTACTAAGTCAACCGCTTTGACAATAATTTGAGAAGGACTAACCTGGTAAGGTACTTCGTTGATGATGATTTGCTCTCTCCCTGTTTTGGTAACCGCTACTTCTGCTTTACCTCGCATTACAATCCTACCACGGCCTGTTTCAAAGGCGTTTCTTACACCTTCATAACCGTATATCGTACCACCTGTAGGAAAATCAGGGGCTTTCACAAACTCCATTAATTCTGGAATCGTGATGTCTCTATTGTCAATATACGCTACTGTCCCGTCTATCACTTCCGTTAAGTTGTGAGGCGCCATATTTGTAGCCATCCCCACAGCAATACCTGAAGCTCCATTGACCAAAAGACATGGTATTTTGGCTGGAAGAACCGTTGGCTCTTTTAAAGAGTCATCGAAGTTTGTCTGAAAATCAACGGTATTTTTGTCAATATCCGTCATCATTTCCTCAGCAATCTTCCGCATTCTTGCCTCGGTATATCGCATTGCTGCTGGAGGATCTCCGTCAATAGACCCAAAGTTTCCTTGTCCATCAACCATTGGATATCTTAAACTCCATGGTTGCGCCATTCTTACCATTGTGTCATAAACAGATGAATCACCGTGTGGGTGATACTTTCCTAACACCTCCCCTACTATTCTTGCAGACTTTTTATGAGACCTGTTACTGGCTAAACCTAGTTCCGTCATTCCGTATAAAACACGGCGGTGTACAGGCTTCAATCCATCTCTTACGTCAGGTAACGCACGTGAAACAATTACAGACATCGAATAGTCGATGTAGGCTGTCTTCATTTCATCTTCAATGTTAATTGGTATAATCTTTTCGTTTGGATAATCCATTACGTAAATTATTTAATTGTTAAGATGGTAAAACTACAGTTGTAAGGCTCTAATACTGACATTTGATGGGCTAAGATACCAACATTTTACCTACAAAATGTGGGTATTTGATGAGGTCAAGTGTTGAATTGACAAACGGAAATAAAACACGTACTTATAATTGAAATTGTTCGTCCAAATGAGGGATGTCAATCGCCTGAAAATCAGACTGTAATACCTGCCTAATGTCTTCAAGGCTTGATTCTTCTCCATGACTTAAAAACACCCGCTTCAATTGACTAGCTTCCTTAACTGATTTGAAATAGTCCACCAATCCTTTTTGATCTGGATGAGCAGAGAAAACATCTGTTCTTGAAATCTTTGCATAAACAGTTCGATCTTGTCTATTCACCCTAACTTGTTTTTGCCCTTCAAGTAAAGAAGCGCCTAGTGTGCCTGGCGTGCAATACCCTGCAATGAGGATGGTGCATTGAGGGTTTTGTATGTTGTTTGCAATGTGGCGCTGTATCCTGCCCCCATCTAGCATACCAGCCGACGAAACAATGATACTAGGTTCGTAATACCGAAGCATTTCTTCTTCATCAGCCTTGTCTTCTACAATATCCAAGAATGGAAATCGAAATAAGTCTCGATATTCTTGAACAAAGTCTTTGGCTTCTTCATTCAAATATGCAATGTATTTGTCGTGAATATGACCACTATTAATGCCTAAAGGGCTATCGGTAAAGACACGTATTGGCTTTATTTCTCCAGATCTAAACAGTCTGTTTAACGCAAATAAGATGGCCTGGGTTCTACCCACACTAAAGGCAGGAATTATGAGTCTCCCAGGTTGATCAATACACGTTTTTTGAATGTACGTTTTTAGTGTTTCTTCAGCACTTCTTTCTTCGATGTGAAACCTAGAACCATAGGTGCCTTCCATAATTAGGAAGTCAAGGTTTTTCATAGGTTCTGGCGCTACTACAATTTTAGCATCTGACTTACCTAAATCACCTGTAAATCCTATTGTTTTGACCTTGCCATTCTCCTTTATTCGGAACACAATGCTGGCAGCACCAAGAATATGTCCAGCAGGCACAAACTCTACTGATACATGGTCTGTTAATTCAAATGGTTTATGAAAAGGCATAGTGACAACACTGTCCAACACATCCATTACTTGTTTGTGTCCAAATAGTCGTCTAGTTGCTTCTTTCTTTTTACGTTTCTTATTGACCCGTTTGGCTTCGATATTGGCCGAATCTGATAACAGGATATCAATCAAAGCTGCCGTGGGTTCAGTGCAAAAAACATGGCCTTCAAATCCTTGTGCAAACAAGGTAGGCAAGTTTCCAGAATGATCTATGTGTGCATGCGTCAGAATGACGGCGTCAATGGCTTCAGGGTCGAAGTTGAAGTTGGCATTGGCCTCCCGTGGCACATCTCTTTCATAGTTTAGACCACAATCAACTAATAGTTTGTAGTTATTCTCTAACTCCAGTAAATACATACTGCCAGTTACCTGTCGCGCCGCCCCTAAAAAAGATAGTTTCATTTAAAGCGTGCAAAGGAAAGCATTTCATTGGATTATGGATATCCATTCTTGGATTTTTGACCACCGTTTTAAATCGATATTACTATATGAACTTTATTGTGCTTTCAACACGGAACTACTTGTGTTGAATAATAACCGGCGACGTAATCACTGCACCAGTCTTCATAACTATTCGAACGAAATAACTTCCAGACACAACATGTGTTGTGTTTATTATGGTTGTGGGATGAGATGGTTTGTCAAAGAAGACAATTCTGCCAAATACATCTACAAGTTCAACTGATTCAGCCTCATTTTTTAGTTCGACATGGATTTGATCAGTTGCAGGGTTGGGAAACAACCTAAACTGACTTCTTACAACCTCCTTAACGGATACAAATGAATCCACTTGAGCGAAGTATAAAGTTGAGGCCATTGTTAGCCTAACAGCCTGTTTAAAAGAAACCGTATCCATGTTCCCGAATGTGTCGGCTAAACTATGCCCAAATACATCTGATGCGCTTTGATACAATCCGGTGATGACATACCCCTGCTTTTCAAATGGGACGTAATCACTTAGAAAAGCATTGCTAATTTCAGGTTGTAATGTGGTATACAGCTTGCATAAGGAGGCAATGGTGTCAGTCAGTAAATAACTTAACGCGTTATTAAAACTTGGATCATTTTCTTCGTCACGTTCACAGGTAATTTTATCATTATCAGGCTGTCCAAAAGATCCGCCGATTTGATCAATGTTTAAAACCATATACAAATTGGTGTCGCAATTTTGTCCGCCGAGTACTTGCCAAACATGGTAGTTACTCCCTTTAAATCCATCCTCTTCCCTATCAAAATTGATGAAAATTACACCTCTATTCGTCTTTAAATCTTTGATGAGCCTTGCCGTTTCTAAAATAGCGGCAACACCAGAACCGTTGTCATTTGCGCCCGGACCATTTCGCGTATCGTAGTGACCACAAACAATAATATACTTTGACGACACACCTGGTTTAGTGACGACAACATTGCGAACGACACTCCCATCTTGAATAAATGAATCAACACGAATGGAGTCGTATCCGTACGACTCATACGCATCTATCAACCAATTAAACGTGTTGGTTTTTGCTTGACTTCCATGCGATTTGATACCAAATGATTCGAATTCTTTAACCAAGGTTGTCGCATGCTCTATCTCAGCTAATTTTTGATTGAGTTTTGGACTATAAGTCTGACCAGAAACAGTCAAACCAGCAATAATTACATGAAAGAATAGTAAGCCGCGAATCACTTAACAAAAATACGCCGAGACATTGATTTTTCTATGGTTATAGATACCTCCGAACAATCATAGTCGTGCCATATTTCTTCAGCCATTTCGGGCCATTCTACCAGACATATCTTGCCAGAATCTAGAATCTCTGGCAAACCAAACTCGTATATTTCGGCAACATCTTTTATTCTATACAAATCGATGTGGTAGAGTATATCGTCCGCCGTTTCATATTGATTAACCAAGCTAAAACTTGGACTGCTCATGCTGGAGGTGACGCCCAAATGCTTGCCAATTTGTTTAACCAGTGTTGTTTTACCAGCACCTAAATCTCCATGAAAAAGTACAATGTTGTTTGCTGAAAGTATCGGCCAAAGGTCTTTGACCACTTTCGGCAATTCCGATTCATTAGAAACGTCAAAAGTCATTACTTGCTTGATAATTTGATAAACGGAATCATCATCTCCTCAATACTAATACCACCATGCTGAATGGTGTTTTTATAATATTTGGCGTAATGGTTTAAGTTGTTCGGGTAGACGAAAAAATCCGCGTTTTTACAAAAAATAAAGTTGGAACTTAAGTGTTGCACAGGCAAACCAGCTTTGTGTGGTTCTTCAATTAAAAACACCTCTTTGCTCTTAAAATCTAGGTTTCTACCTGTTTTATATCTTAAGTTGGTCGTGGTTTTTCTGTCACCAATCACCTTAACAGGGTTGGTTACTTTCACAGAGCCATGATCTGTTGTGATAATCACCTTTGCTTTCTTTTCTGCAATTCTTTTTAATGCGTCGTATAGTGGACTGTGTTCGAACCACGACAGTGTAAGAGAGCGATAAGCCGCTTCGTCTTCAGCTAATTCGCGCATTACCTTGTTGTCGGTTCTGGCATGAGACAGTGTATCGACAAAATTGTAGACAATGACATTAAAATCGTTATCGAAAAGGTTGGGTATGTCTTCTACCAAATCCTTTCCTTGGTTTAAGTGAATGATTTTGGTGTAACTCGTTTTAGCATCTACCCTCAATCTCTTTAAGGTATCACGCAGGAAGTCTTCTTCATGTAGGTTTTTACCGCCTTCTTCCTCGTCGTTACTCCATTTATTTGGAAATCTTTTTTCTATATCCGAAGGAAGTAATCCGGCAAACAAACTATTTCGACAATACTGGGTAGTCGTTGGCAAAATACTTAGATATAAGTCTTCATCGTCGACACTAAATAAAGACGAAACCAAAGGCTGAATGAACTTCCATTGATCGAAACGTAAGTTGTCAATCAGGAAAAGAAATACGGGCTCCTCCCCTCCTAACTCCGGTACAATCGAGCGATGCATCAACGTATGTGACATGATAGGCGCCTCCGCATTGTCATAATCAAGAAACTTCACGTAGTTCTTCTCAATATACTTTGCGAACTCACGATTGGTTTCATTTTTCTGCGTTTCCATCACCTCTTCCATCCCAGTCTCATTGCTTTTTTGAATCTCCAATTCGTAATACACCATTTTTTTATAAATGGCTTTCCATTTATCGAAATCCAAATGGTCCATTAGTGCCATCATGATATTCCTAAATTCTTGTTGGTATTTAGAAGTTACCTTTTCGGTCACTAGTCTTTTGTTGTCGACAATCTTTTTAATCGAAAGTAGTATCTGACTTGGGTTTACTGGTTTTATCAAATAATCTTCAATCTTCGATCCGATCGCATCCTCCATGATATGCTCTTCCTCACTTTTTGTGATCATCACAATCGGTAGGTTTTCTCTTATTTCTTTGATTTGATTTAAGGCATCAAGTCCACTGATACCAGGCATGTTCTCATCTAAGAACACGAGATCGTATTGGTCTTTTTGAACAAATTCTACAGCGTCAATACCGTTGTTCACGGTAGTTACGTCGTATCCTTTAGATTCTAGAAATAAGATATGCGGCTTAAGGAGTTCGATTTCATCGTCGGCCCAAAGTATTTTGATTTTTGACATTAAATAGGGTTCAATTCAAGTAATAACTGCAAAGCTGGTTTGCTTAGTACAAGGTTACGCAACCTATGGACAAAATAACGGGTATTACAGACAAAAATCTATAAGTCATACATTTTGTGAAACAAGCTTAGTTTTGCATCTGTGAATAAGAAAAAAATTATTAACGACCCAGTTTATGGGTTTATATCTATCCATAGTGAATTGGTATTTGATCTTATTGAGCACCCCTACTTTCAACGTTTAAGGCGTATTAAGCAGCTAGGACTAACCAATTTAGTGTATCCAGGAGCGAATCATACGAGATTCCATCACGCACTAGGTGCAATGCATTTAATGACCAAAGCGATATTGGTTTTAAGGTCTAAAGGTGTCCAAATCAACGATGAGGAACTAGAATCGGCTCAAATTGCCATTTTATTACATGATATTGGTCATGGACCTTTTAGTCATGTAATGGAACACGCCTTTGTTCACAACGTGGCTCATGAATCTATCTCTTTGGCATTCATGAATTATTTGAATGATGAATTTGGTGGAAGACTCGAAACTGCCATTAACATTTTCAAAGGGACGTACAAAAAGAACTTCTTGCATCAACTGGTATCGAGCCAGTTAGACGTGGATAGACTCGACTACCTAACCAGGGACAGTTTTTACACGGGTGTTTCTGAGGGAATTGTTGGGTTGGAAAGAATTATAGAAATGTTGAACGTCGAAAATGACCAATTGGTTATTGACGAAAAAGGAATTTACTCTGTCGAGAAATTTATAGTCGCTCGCCGCTTGATGTATTGGCAAGTATATCTTCATAAAACGGCTGTAGCTGCAGATTGTGTACTTCAAAATGCGCTAAAAAGAGCACGTGAATTGAGTCTGTCAGGCAAGCAAATCTTTAGTCTGCCAAACGTGGCGTTCTTTCTACATAATTTTATTGATGGCAAGTCAATCGCCGAGGACATCACCGTGTTGAATCGCTTTAGTCAGTTAGACGATTTAGACATAATGGTATGTTTAAAGAATTGGCAGGATGACGAGGATGAAGTGCTGTCATACCTCTCTAAAAGCTTGATCAATCGTCGGTTACCAGGCATTGTTATTCAAGACAAGCCAATGGAAACGTCAGATTTAGCTGCGCTACAGCAACAAACAGCAGAACGTTTGAAGATTGATGTTTCGTTGGCCAAATACGTTGTCACGACTGGAGAACTGCGTAATGCAGCTTATCAATCTCAGAACGAAAACATCATCATTCGAAAAAAATCTGGTGAATTAATTGACCTGGCAACAGCCTCAGTAAATTACAATTTTGTGAGTGCCAATAGCGTAGCCACAAAGTATTTCGTTTGTAGGCCAAAATAATTTTACCTTTGCCTCAAAGTAAGAAAAATTGAGAGATCTTTTGGTTGCCGAGTTGGCTGATTTTCTGGGTGGTACGCTTTCAGGCCCATCGACTAAAACTGTTTTCGGTGTGTCAAAAATTGACCAATCTATTCCCGGATCACTTACTTTTTTGGCCAATTCGAAGTATGAAGAATTCATTTATTCCACGGAAGCTTCTGCTGTGTTGGTTAAATCAGATTTTGAGGCCAAACCAGGTCTTGAAAAAACCCTGATACATGTTGAAGATCCGTATATGGCATTTTGTGCTGTATTAAACAGATACTTTAACCCAGGCGTGTCTAAATCTGGAATTGAGCAAGGAGCTGTGGTGTCTGAAACATCTACCGTTGGAGAAAATTGTTACATCGGCGCCAACACATACATCGATGCTCATTGCAAGATTGGAAACAATGTAAAAATATTCCCCAATTGTTTTATTGGCTCAGGTGTCACCATAGGTGATGATTGCCTTATTTATGCCAATGTAAGTGTATACAATGACACACAAATTGGCGAGTCAACGATTATTCATTCAGGAACGGTTGTAGGAAGTGATGGATTTGGTCATGCACCTCAGAAAGATGGAACGTACGTCAAAATTCCTCAAATAGGGAATGTCATTATTGGTGATCGCGTTGAAATTGGCTCAAACTGTAGCATCGACAGAGCTACCATGGGCTCAACCATTATTCATGATGGTGTTCGGTTAGATAATTTAATTCAAGTGGCTCACAATGTTGAAATTGGGGCCAATACCGTTATCGCTGCACTGACAGGGGTTTCAGGAAGTACGACGCTCGGCCCAAACTGTGTTGTAGGCGGTCAAGTTGGTTTTGCCGGACATATATCCGTTGCAAAAGGAACACAGATTGGCGCTCAAAGCGGTTTAGGGAAGTCTGTTACGGAGGAAAACACGAGGTTGTTTGGCTCTCCGGTTCAGCCTTTAAAAGATGAGCTTAAAAGCCAAGTAGTTTTTAGAGACCTACCAAACCTGAAAGCCAAAGTAGATTTATTAGAAAAGTTAGTAATCAAAAACAAAGAAGAGTAATATGGAGAAGTTGCAAACGACTATAAAAGAGTCTTTTACAGTTTCAGGAACAGGTCTACACACTGGTGGATCGGTAAACATGACGTTTTTACCAGCACCTGAGGATCATGGCTATAAGTTTCAACGTGTGGATTTAGAGGGGCAACCCACTGTAGATGCATTGGTTGACTACGTGGTGGACGTTTCTAGAGGGACTACTCTTGAACAGAATGGCGCGAGAATCAATACGGTAGAGCATGTATTGGCTGCATTGGCTGGATTGGAAATTGACAATGTCTTAATCCAATTGGATTCTCCTGAAACACCTATAATGGACGGAAGTTCTGCTCCATTTGTTGCCAAATTGAAGGAAATTGGTATTGTAGATCAAACCAAAGAAAGAGAATATTTTGAAGTGCCTTACAACATCTCTTATGAAGAGGAAGATCGAGGAGTTGAAATGGTGGCAATGCCCTTAGATGACTATCGATTAACCGTGATGATTGATTATAACTCACCGGTATTAGGCAGTCAACATGCATCAATTACCAATTTGAGTGAGTTTGACTCTGAAATATCTAGCTGTAGGACGTTTTGTTTCTTACATGAGTTAGAGATGTTAGTAGATAATAACCTAATAAAAGGTGGTGACCTAAACAACGCTATTGTGATTGTGGACCGCGTGATCGAAGACAGTGAACTAGACCAATTGGCTAAGCTGTTTAACAAGCCAAAAGTAGAAGTAAAAAAAGAAGGCATATTAAACAACGTAGAATTGCGATTCCAAAACGAACCTGCAAGACACAAACTGTTGGATATGATTGGTGATTTAGCTTTGATTGGGACACCTTTGAAGGCCCAAATCATGGCTGCTCGTCCAGGCCACGCAGCAAATGTTGAATTTGCTAAAAAGATTAAAAAAATTATTGAAAAAAACGAAAAAAGAAGCAGAACGGATGAAAAACGTACCTAATTACGATCCCAATGCTGAACCCATATTTAATTACCAGCAAATAGAAAAGATATTACCACACACCTTCCCGTTTTTATTGGTAGATAAGGTTATTGAGATTAATGAAAATTCAATCGTTGGTGTAAAAAACATCACGGGTGACCAATATTTCTTTCAAGGACACTTCCCAGGCGAGCCACTAATGCCTGGTGTGCTGCAACTTGAAGCCATGGCGCAAGCTGGTGGAGTTCTAGTGCTCCATGATAAAGAAGACCCCGCTAAGTGGAGTACATACTTTGTTAAAATTGAAAATGCGAAGTTTAAAGGCAAGGTAGTTCCAGGCGATGCACTCTTAATTAAGATGGAATTACGAGCACCAATCCGCCGTGGACTATGCCTCATGCATGGTGAAGCATATGTTGGAAGTAAGTTGGTTTGTGAGGCCGATATGATGGCCCAAATAGTGGAAAATAAATAAGTTATTTTTGCCGAAATGATTCAACCACTAGCATACGTAAACCCGGAAGCGAAAATAGCCAACAACGTTGTCGTTGAGCCGTTTGTTACGATTCATAAAAATGTTGAAATTGGAGAAGGTTCATGGATTGGATCAAATGTAACCATCATGGAAGGTGCTAAAATTGGCAAAAACTGCCGCATCTTTCCAGGTTCAGTTATTTCTGCAATTCCACAAGATCTCAAATTTAATGGTGAGGACACCACTGTTGAAATTGGTGACAATACCACTATAAGAGAGTGTGTTACCATAAACAGAGGAACAGTAGCTAAAGGCAAAACAGTAGTTGGAAACAACTGTCTATTAATGGCTTACGCCCACATTGCCCATGATTGCATATTGGGTGACAATGTGATTATTGGCAATGCATCTCAAATAGCTGGAGAAGTTGAAATTGACGATTTTGCGATTTTAAGTGGATTGGTGGCAGTTCATCAATTTGCTAAAATTGGTCCTCATGTGATGATTAGCGGAGGAAGTTTGGTAAGGAAAGACGTACCGCCTTATACGAAAGCAGCTAGAGAGCCCTTGTCTTACGAAGGCGTTAACTCCATTGGACTAAGACGAAGAGGATTTACACCTGAAAAAATCGCAGAAATTCAAGAAATCTACAGGATGTTGTATCTCCGTGGTTTAAACAATGCGAAGGCATTGGCAAAGATTGAAGCTGAAATGCCAGCAACTAAAGAACGTGATGAAATCATCAGTTTTATCAAAAGTTCAGATCGAGGAATCATGAAAGGTTTCCTATCCAGATAACATTATGGCAATTGAAGTTGAATTAAAGCAAGTCTCCAAGCGCTTTAAGCGTGATTGGATAATTCAACACGTCGATTATACTTTCGCTTCAGGCGACAACACGGCAGTATTAGGCGCTAACGGCAGTGGCAAATCAACTTTGTTAAAGATTTTATGTGGTTATATGGCGACTACAGAAGGAGAAATTATTTGGCGTAACGATGGCCAAGAAATTGACCCTGCTAGTTGGCACCACTTCTTTGCGTACACTGCGCCCTATTTAGAGCTAATCGAAGAATATACACTTCAAGAATGTCTAGATTTTCATTTTAGTTTAAAATCGTTGCGCACTGACATCGATTTGGAGGAATGGTTGGAAGAAAGTGGTCTTAGTAAGCATAAGTCCAAACAAGTCCAAAATTTCTCAAGCGGCATGAAACAAAGATTGAAGTTAATTTTAACACTTGGATCCAATGTTCAAATATACTTTCTGGACGAACCATGTTCCAATCTGGATGAATCTGGCATACAATGGTATCAACAATTAATTTCAACTTTGTCGTTAGACAAAACCATTGTTGTGGCGAGTAATAGTCACGATGAATATGCGTTCTGCGACAAGACAATAAGCGTGAATTAGCGTTTAGTTGCTACTAAATCACTACTGATCATTCGTTAAAGACGTCAAAATCCATAAACAGGCGTAAAAACTTCATGGCATCATTTAGCCCAGAGATTATATTTCCCTATGCACCACAAAGCACGAAAGCCGTCTTTCCACCCAATTTTTTTGCCATCTTCATACGTTCTACCGTAGTAAGAAATGCCTATTTCATAAATACGCACCTTTGGGTATCTCGACATTTTTGCCGTCACTTCAGGTTCAAACCCGAAACGCTTTTCTTTTAAATCAAGTGACTGGATAATCTCCCGTCTAAAAACCTTGTAACAGGTTTCCATATCGGTGAGATTTAAGTTGGTAAACATATTGCTGAGCAAGGTTAATAATTTATTTCCCAACGTATGCCAAAAGAACAAAATACGATGAGGCTTACCTCCCATAAATCTTGAACCATAAACCACATCTGCTTCACCTTCCTCTAATGGTCGCAATAAGTCGTTATACTCAAATGGGTCGTATTCTAAATCCGCGTCTTGTATTAATACATATTTACCAGTAGCTCCAGCAATACCCGTGTGTAAGGCAGCGCCTTTACCGCTATTGACCGTATGCTCAAGTAGGCGAATGTTTAAGCTTGGGTTTTTTTCTTGATATGATGTTACAGCATCTGAAGTATCATCCGAAGAACAATCGTTTACGATTATAATCTCCTTTTGGAGATCATTCATTAGGTTTACGTCCCGAACTTTATCCAATATTAGGTGAATAGTTTTGCCCTCGTTGTATGCAGGGATTACGATGGAAACAGCGTTATTTGTCATTTATTAAGCGGCAAATTAACATAATATGAACGACAAATGGGACACTTCGAGCAAAGTATTGAGTCGGCGTATTGTGACTACTGAAGACGGCTCAACGTCAATTGAAATCCCAGAAATGAATGAGATGTACCATAGCCGTAAAGGAGCTATTAAAGAATCTCAATTTGTGTACATAGATCACGGATATAATCTGTGCACCTCCTCTCCCATCAACGTTTTGGAAATTGGTATGGGCACTGGGTTGAATGTACTTTTAACCCTCATTGAAAGTAAGCGTCAACAGCGAACTACATATTTTCATACTTTGGAGCCTTATCCATTAAATACGAATGAATGGGCTCAACTCAATTTTGAAAAGCATTTAAGCATCGCAAAAGAAACTCTACAACTGATTCACGAAACCAAAAGTGATGAAGAACTTGAAATAAATGAATATTTCAAGTTTCAACTCAGCAAAACGAAGTTGGAGCTGTGTCAATTAAACAACAATCAGTATGACGTAGTATACTTTGATGCTTTTGCACCGAATAAACAAGCAAATCCATGGCAGTTGGATAATATTCAAAAAGTATATGACTGCTTGAGACCAGGAGGAATTCTAACGACTTACTGTGCTCAAGGACAATTTAAAAGAAATCTTTTGCAAGTTGGATTTTCTGTAACAAATCCTGAAGGACCGATGGGTAAAAGGGAAATCACCGTAGCCTATAAAAAATAAAACAAAAAAAATCCCGCTCCAAAAGGAACGGGATTTCATATATGATAAGTTTATTCTTATTTAACTGTGAACTTCTTAGAAGCTGTGTACTCACCTGCAGTGATTGTGTACAAGTAGATACCAGGCTTTAAGTTGTTTGTGCTTAGAGTTTCAACATGGTTTCCAGCTGATCTGTTAGATGTAACATTCGTGATGCTCTTTCCAACAAGGTCAAACATTTCAATGTTAACTGTACTTCCATGACCCAAAGTAAATGGAATATTTACTTCTGCGTTTGTAGAAACAGGGTTCGGGTAGGCATTTCCTAAACCGTAACCGTTCGCGTTGATTTCATCAACACCAACATTTAAAGATTTTAACTTGTACATAGAATATACATGCGTTCTAGCTGGAGTTGTTGTTAGGTTACCTGGGTAGAAATACTCAGTAGCTCTCTCGCTGTATTTAATAAAACTGTAAGCAAAAACTCCGTGTGACATTGAAGTATCTGTTAAAAACGCTGGGTTTTGAACTGTTCCTTGTCTTACTACTAAAGGCATAAATGAATTGAGCTTTGTTGCACCTTGAACACTAGAATCGTTAACAATAGTGTCTCCAAACTGCCAAGCCATTCCTGGTACATAAGAAACTGTATATCCAGTTAAGCTTCCTCCATTCGTTTGGCCCAAGCCTGTTTCAAATGTAATGAACCCGCTAAAAGAAGCTAAGCTAGTGTTATAAAAGTCTTCAGTTGATTCTGAAAGAGGAATTTTAATAGTTTTAGTAGGACTATATCCAGCATTTTTGCTTTGGTTGTATCTAAAACTAGCTGAACGCCATTGTTGTCCACTTGTGCTACTAGTATAAGTTAATCCTATAACATCTGCATTGTTATAAATGCCGATAACCAATGTATCAACAACTCCAGGGTTTGCATTCATGTATTTGTAAAAGAAACCAACTGAATCCACTGTATGATTGTTAAATCTAGATAACGACGGTGTTTCAGGAATTAGGTTAAAATGCTCACTCGTTGGGTCAAAAACTTGACCTAAAGCATGTGTACCAACGTGATTTGGGTACGGGTTGCCGTTGTCATCAGAGAATATTTGTACTGCTGTTGAATCAGGCCATATAGAATTACCAGTAAAGTAAGTAACGCCCTCTCCGTTTTCGCTTAAAGCACCTTGGTAATTATACCATTCTTCAACTTCAAGTTTTCCTAATTTCTTAGAGGCATTAGATCTAAGTAACTCCTCTGCACCGAAAGGTACTTCCTTTTGGTCACCCATTTTTTGTTCATAATTGTCGGTACTTTGTACCTCCTGACCATTAGCCACAACTGCACCGGCAGCAATGATTCCGGTCACAAACATTTTTGTAAATAAACTTTTCATTAATTATCCTTTTATGTAATACTTTTTTGCAAAAATATGCTTTCACAACAAATGTACACAACAAATTACATGCACTATGTCAGAATGTAGTAATCGTTGTATTTAATCTATGTCACCTAACATAGGTCGTATCAGTAATTCTTCCACTACTGCTTCAGCTGGTAATTGATACGTATGCACAATCAATTCAGCAATCGAATCAACTTTTAAAAACCGTGAATCTGGCAATTCGGTTCCATCCCATGAGTCGGTTCTTGTAGCTCCAGGCAAGACTGCAGTGACTTTTATATTGTCTTCTTTAAGTTCTTCTCTTAATACTTTGGTTAATCCATATTGCGCGTATTTAGATATGCAATAAGTGCCGCCATTCTTATATGGAGTAATACTGGCTGTAGAACATATATTAAATAGGTGTGGTTTGTTTGATTGTTTCAACACAGGAATGGCAAGCTTTGAAAAATAATATGACGCATTTAAGTTCGTTTCCATCATGACGTCAAATGATTCATCCGATTCATCTTGAATCTTGCCAGGATGAAACACGCCAGCGTTATTCACTAATACATCAATACCACCAAAACGGTCGACCACCGAATTAAAAAAAGTTTTTATCTCTGACTTCTTTCTAACATCACACGTTTTAAAATGAAAATCAATTTCGAATTTTGATACGTCTTTTTTTAGTGTGTCTAAATGTGCTTGACTACGTCCACAGGCAGCAACATTGTACCCCAGTTGTGCAAAATGTAAAACAATAGCTTTCCCAATTCCTCGAGAGCCTCCTGTGACCAAAACAGTTCTTTTGTCCATATTTATCGAGTTTATTTCCACAATTATGGCAAAACTAGTTGATTAAATCTTTGCTCTTACTTTTAACCGATATATTTACCGCTGCAAAATATTTATGCAAATTTTTAACCACTTCGGCACCTATCTTTTGTTTTTAAAACGCATGATTTCTCGTCCAGAGAAATTGAGTGTTTATTGGGAACGCACCATGTTGGAGATGAAGAACATTGGAGTGGGTTCCTTGGCTATTGTTGCGATTATCGCAGTATTTCAAGGTGCCGTAACCACCTTGCAAATTGCCTATCAACTGGTAAGCCCATTAGTCGCCAACCCTGTGATTGGATCCATTGTAAGTGATTCTTCTATGCTTGAACTAGCGCCTACCATTACCTGTTTGGTTTTGGCAGGAAAAGTGGGTTCTCACATCGCGTCAGAAATTGGTACCATGAAAGTAAGTGAACAGATTGATGCCTTAGAAATCATGGGAATCAATTCACGAGCCTTTGTCGCTTCGCCTAAAATTATTGCAGGTGTTGTCATGTTTCCATGCTTAATTATTATCTCTATATTTTTAAGCAACGTCGGTGGCATTTTCGCAGGTTATGCGAGTGGCATATTAACTCCAGATGAATTCATCCAAGGAGCACGTGAAAGCTTCCTACCTTTTAACTTGGCCTTCTCGCTAATTAAAGCATTCGTTTATGCTTTTATAATTACGTCAGTATCGTCATACCACGGATATAAGACCGAAGGCGGTGCATTAGAAGTTGGCAGCAGCAGTACCAAAGCCGTTGTGTATAGCGCTGTACTCATATTATTCTCCGATTACCTGTTAACCCAATTGCTTTTATAACCATGATCGAATTAAAAGATTTACATAAATCATTTGATGGGATTGAAGTATTAAAAGGCATTTCAACTTCTTTCGAACCAGGTCGCACCAACTTAATTATTGGCGCTAGTGGTGGCGGTAAAAGTGTATTAATGAAGTGTATGGTTGGACTTTTACAACCTACTTCTGGTCAGATCTTATATGATGGTCGGGATTTTCACAAACTAGACAACAAGCAAATACGAGACGTTCGCCGTGAAATTGGCATGCTGTTTCAAGGCAATGCGTTATTTGACAGCTATACGGTTGAAGAGAATATTGAATTCCCTTTAAAAATGTTTACCGATATGACTCCGGCCGAGCGACATGACCGAGTAAATTTTTGTTTGGAACAAGTACATCTAGAAGGAATCAACCTAAAATACCCTGCTGAAATCAGTGGAGGAATGAAAAAACGGGTTGGAATAGGGCGTGCAATTGCGTTAGACATCAAATATTTATTTTGCGATGAACCCAACTCTGGTTTAGATCCAGTTACTTCTCGAGTGATTGACGAATTGCTGCAAGAAATTACCGAAGAGTTCCAAATGACAACTGTAATCAACACCCATGATATGAAAACCGTTTTTGATATCGGTGATCATATTATATTTATATACGAAGGAAATAAATGGTGGGAAGGCAAAAAAAGTGAGGTTCGTCTCGCTGACAATACGGAGCTTAAAGCCTTTATTAATGCCTCTTACTTTGAATAACGAATACCTATGAACTCAAGACTATTGCACATCTGCAGGATTTTAATTCTTTGCTTAACGCTTTCCATCCTTGCTTTTACTACTTCTACAAAGGAAGAAGGCATGTATCCCCTAGCCCAACTTGGCAGCCTAGATCTCAAAAAGGCAGGTCTGGAAATGGCTCAGTCGGATATCTACCAGCCTGGTAAAATTGGTTTGACAAATGCGCTCGTTCGTTTGGGAGGATGCACAGGCTCTTTCATTTCTGACAAGGGTTTGATTATTACCAACCACCATTGCGTGTTTGGCGCTGTGGCTTCTGCAAGTTCTCCCGAAAACAATTACTTGGAAAACGGTTTTTACGCCAAAAATGAAACTGAAGAGATCAAAACGACTTTGCCGTGTAAAATAACGTTGTCGTTTGAAGACGTAAGTGCCCGTGTCCTTGAAAACGTAAACGCTGAAAGCTCACCACAAGAGCAACAAAAAACCATATCAGACAACTTAGAGAGAATAACCAAAGAAGAACAGGCTGAATATCCAGATCTTAAAATTGAGATATCAGAAATGTTCGTTGGCAAATTCTACACGTTGTTCAGATATAAGATGCTGACAGATGTTAGATTGGTCTATGTACCACCTAAAGCTGTTGGTAAATTTGGCGGTGAAACTGATAACTGGATTTGGCCACGTCACAATGGCGATTTCAGTATCGTTCGTGCGTATGAAGATGGCAAGCCATATACACCAGATCGCTTTTTAGAAATTGATGTAAACGGCACGCAAGAAAACGACTTTGTATTTGTATTAGGATATCCAGGCAGTACCTATCGACATTTCCCAGCGCAGTTTTTAACGTATCAAAACGACCACCTACTGCCACTCATTTCATCGTGGTTTGATGAGCGTATCGCTTTGCTGAAACAAGACGCGAAAGGTGACGTTGGCAAAGAACTCCAATATGCTAGTACGTTAGCATCGTTAAGCAACACAACGAAAAACTTTAAAGGCAAAATGCAGGGCCTACGCAGAACGAATATCTTACAACACAGATATGAAGAGCAGGAAAAGCTTCAGCAGTTCGCATTAAATTCAAATGGTGAAGTAGATAATAAGGTTATTCCTCGAATTGCAGAGCTTTACAAAAAGAAGAACAGCATTGCTGATGATTTCATTCTATTGAACCAAATGTATTCTGCCTCGGGGATGTACTATGCTGCGCACATGCGCAATGTATTAAAAGAAGAATACCTCAGTACAGATAAAAAGAAGCGAGCCGATTGGTTGGCGAATAGCGACAAAGCCATGGACCAAGTTAAGTCTGGGTACAGAGTGGTGTCGACTGAGATTGACCAAACCTTGTTTGCCTCACTTTTATACCGCGTATATCAAACCAACAATGGCCGCGCGAACAAAGCATTAGATTATTTAGGCTTAAGTAATCCGACCAAAGAAGAAGTATTGGCGGCTGTTAGCAAGATTTGGGGCAAAAGCAAATACGCCGACAAAACAAAAAACCTGAACAACATTGAAAACAAGCCTTTAAAGTTTATAAAGTCGAAAGATAAGATTCAGGACCTCGCGGCTATTTTTCATCCAATTAATCAAGAATTGCGACAAGAATGGTCTGAGATTAGTGCAGAGTTAGATGCACTAATGCCAAAGTTGGCTGACATCAAACAAGCGTATTACAAAGGCAATTTCATCCCGGATGCCAATGCTACTTTACGTTTAACCTATGGATACGTTAAAGGATATAGTCCTAGCGATGCAGTGCACAACGATCCATTTACAACCATTGACGGCATTCTTGAAAAAGCAGAGCCAAGTGGTGATTACTATATGCCTCAAAACATTCTAGAGAAGTTCAAAACGGTGAATGCCAACGACAATTTAAAGCATCCTAAAGGTGGTCAAGTCGTGGTAGGCATATTGTACAACTTAGATACGACTGGCGGAAACAGTGGCAGTCCCATTTTAAATGCAAAAGGACAACTGGTTGGTGTCAATTTCGACCGCGCCTTTTCCGCAACGATTAACGACTTTGAGTGGAATGAATCATATAGCCGATCCATTGGTGTGGATATTCGATATGTCTTGTATGTAATGAAATACGTAAGCGGTGCAGACGCAGTGCTTGAAGAATTGAATGTTTCATTGTAAGACATTATAGTCGCCTTCAGTATAGACACGGTTGTGTACGTTAATTTAACCCTACCTAATATCCAATTGTCGATTAATTGTATTCGTGTGTCTTATTGGTTTTAACAAGTCGGGTAAAGGCTTATTTTCGCAGACTGTTTAAATTAGTTGTAATTATATCAATATAAAAATGAAGAGAATCTACCTTGTACTGGCCCTATTAGTAGTTGGGTTTGGTATCAAAGCAAAGGCTGACGAAGGAATGTGGTTGCCACATTTAATTCAAGGTCAAACGTACGATGAAATGGTACGTTTAGGTGTTAAATTAACACCAGAGCAAATCTACGACGTTAATAATTCAAGTCTTAAAGATGCTATCGTTCGTTTAGGCGGTGGATTTTGTACAGGAGAAATCATTTCTTCTCAAGGATTGATGTTAACGAATCACCACTGTGGTTTTAATGCCATCCAAAGCTTGAGTACAGAAGGAGAGAAAAACTATCTTGAAAGAGGTTTTTGGGCGAAAGAGAAAAAAGATGAATTGGCTGCTGGTTTTTCAGTATCCTTCTTGCAACGAATAGAAGACGTGACTTCAGAGATTACTGAAGGTTTGACGGAATCTATGACGTTAAAAGAGCGATCTGGTAAAATTCAAGAACGTATGTCTGCTATTCAAAAGGAATACGCTGATGAAAAAGCACACATCAGTGCTCAGGTAAAAGTGTTTTTTGAAGGAAACAATTACTACGTTTTCATTTACCAAACGTTCCCAGATGTAAGATTAGTAGGAACTCCTCCTCAATCAGTAGGAAAGTTTGGTGGTGAAACGGATAACTGGATGTGGCCACGTCATACTGGTGACTTCTCTATGTTTAGAGTGTACGCCGATGAGGACAACAACCCAGCCGAATACAGCGACGAAAATGTGCCTTATACACCAAAGCACCACTTACCAGTATCAATGAAAGGTGTTCAAGAAGGTGATTTTGCTATGATCTTCGGTTACCCAGGAAGCACAGACAGATACTTAACTTCTTGTGGAGTGAACTTCGCTACAGAAACTGAATTCCCAGCTCGGGTTAAGGTGAGAAGAGAAAAACTTGATATCTACGAGAAGTACATGACCATGAACGAAGCCAACAAATTGAAGTACGCTTCAAAATATGCTGGTGTCAGTAACTATTGGAAAAACTTCATGGGTCAAACGAGAGGTTTGAAAAGACTAAACATCGCAGATCGTAAGAAATCTGAAGAGGAAGCATTCAATACATGGGCCAATGCAACCCCAGAAAGAAAGGCGCTTTATGGTAACGTTATTTCTTTGTATGAAGAAGGCTTTAACACACTGCACAAAAACAAAATGTCGCAAGTGTATATTGTTGAAGAAGCCGTAATTGGCATCGAAGCATTGTTGTACGCGTACCGTTTTGGTAGTTTAAACGCTGAGATGACTGACGACGAATTAGCGGCTGCTGCAGATGGTTTAAAATCAAAAGTAGACGGTCACTATAAAGATTATATCAAAGACTTAGATCAAGAAGTATGTGCAGCCATGTTGCGATACTACCACAACGACATTCCGAAGGATCAGCAGCCTGCTGATTTCTTAAAATTAGTGGCTAAGTACAAAGGCGATTTTGATAAAATGGCAGCGGCTATTTACAAAAAATCCATCTTCGTCGACAAAGACAAAACATTGGCGTTCCTAAACAAAGTGAACGTCAAAAAGATGAAAAAAGACCCTATGTACAAGTTAATGGCAATGTTCATCAACCACTACCGTCAAGTAGTTGTGCCAAGCATCATGGAGTCTAACGAATCACTAGAAAAAGCAAAAAGACTATACGTAAAGGGGTTGAAAGAAATGAATGCCGACAAAGCATATTCTTCGGATGCGAACAGCACAATGAGAATGACTTACGGTTCAATCAAAGATTACTTCCCTGCAGACGCAGTACATTATGAATATTTCACAACCATGAATGGTGTGTTAGAAAAATACGTACCTGGTGATATTGAATTTGATTTACCTGAGCGATTTGTTGAATTAGCAAAAAGTAGAACTTATGGCAATTACGCTGATAAGGATGGTGAATTGCATGTTTGTTTCTTATCGAACAACGACATTACTGGAGGTAACTCGGGAAGTCCAGTCATTAACGCAGAAGGACATTTAATTGGAACTGCATTTGATGGCAACTGGGAAGCAATGAGCGGTGATATCGCTTTTGAACCAGAATTACAAAGAACAATTTCTGTTGATATTCGATACACCTTATGGGTAATCGATGTATACGCAGGAGCAGGTCATTTAGTTGAAGAAATGACTTTAATCAAGTAGAACAAGATATAGGAATATGTCTAAAGGGCGAGCAGCAATGTTCGCCTTTTTTTATGCGAGTAATTTTAATGCTTCTTCAATCGAGTCAACCGGCTCTAAGCACATATTGTGTTGGCAGACATAAACCAACGTCTTACCCACTTTGTATCTACCTTCAAATACAGGCAAACTACTAGTTTCACTACCAGCAATAATACTCACTGACCCAGTAAGTTGTTTTTCGAGTGCATCTGCGTAATTCATCGACTCCTCTCCCACTATTACCACTTCTTGGGCATTGCCAAAGGCTTGAAGCATAGCCAACATCCAATTGCTAAAACCAGAACCGTATTGAACAACTCTTGGAGCAATTAAATCAATCATTTCCAATCCAATACTGCGGTACTTTACCTCTAAGAATAAGTGAGACAAACGAAACAAATTGCGACACATGGTCGAATTGGACGACGGAATCACATTGTCAAAATAGTCTGTTTGTTTTGCAACCAAATCTTTGCTTTGATGAGACGTAAACTGAAACATCATCGTCGATTCTTGATAAAAATGATTAATGGTGTAGTCCATTAATTCTTTGGCTTTGACCGCAAAAGATTCATCATAGGTAATTTCATAGACATCCAATAGGGCTTGAACAACCAGCGCATAATCTTCCAAAAAACCTTGAATCGTTGAAACGCCGTTTTTGTAACTATGCCATAAGCTTCCGTCTTTTTTGAGCTGATGTGTCAACAGTGCGTTTAATGTTGCAATAGCTTGAGCCTTGTAAGCTTCCTGTTTGGTAGCCTGATAAATGGATGCGAATCCCGAAACAGCAAGTGCGTTCCAACTGGTTAAACATTTATCATCCAAACCAGGAAGCACTCGTTTGAAGCGTTCTTTAATCAAAACTTTTGTAAACGCGGTGACCTTATCGTTTAATCGTTTCTGATCAATCTTGAATTCATCCAATATGGTTTGATCATCCGTCCGACACAAAATGAAATTTTCGTGTTCCCAATAGCCTCTTGCGTTAATACCAAAGTATGATTTGGCCAGTTCTGAATCCTCTTCAAACAAATGATCAAATTCAACAGCCGTCCAGACGTAGTATTTTCCTTCAACACCTTCACTATCTGCGTCGTAGGCAGAATAAAAAAGCCCACTTGAGTCTTTCAGTTCTTCTATTAGAAAAGTCGCTGTCTGCTCAATTAACCGAAGATATTCATCATTTGGTGAATGCTGGAAAGCCGCAGCATACACGGATAACAACTGACCGTTGTCGTATAACATTTTCTCAAAATGCGGAACCTTCCATTGGTTGTCAACGGCGTATCTAGAAAATCCGCCACCAATTTGGTCGTAAATTCCCCCACGTGCTACTTTTTTAAGAGTAAAATGGACATAGTCCAAAACCGGTTGGTTCTGTGTCTCAATGGCCCAATTCAGTAAAAACTGGTAATTGTTTGGCAAAGGGAATTTGGGTGCACGATTTGTTCCGCCATATTCATGATCAAACGATTCACTCCATTTATGCACTGACTGCGCTACCAAATCAAGTACATTAACGCTATTACCTATAAACCCTTCTACTCTATCGATTGAAGAAGAAGCTTTGATTCCTCGTAATAACTTGGTGGCGTAGGTATCCAATTCTGTGCGATTGGTCTCCCATTCTTCTGCAATGCGTTGCATCAATTGCATCCATTTGTCTTTCGGAAAATACGTTCCCGCATAAAACGGTCTACCATCAGGGAAGGCAAAACAGTTTAACGGCCAACCTCCGCCTCCTGTGATGAGTTGAGCCGCGCTCATGTACAATTGATCTACATCAGGCCTTTCCTCTCTATCCACCTTAATGCAGACAAAAGAGTCATTCATTATCTCGGCAACGGATTCGTCCTCAAAGCTTTCATGTTCCATAACATGACACCAATGGCAAGCAGAATACCCTATCGACACTAAAATAGGCTTATTGGCATCCTTAGCAAGCTGCAAAGTTTCTTCGTTCCATGGACGCCACTCAACTGGGTTGTACGCATGTTGGAGCAGATATGGACTCGTCTCATTGACCAAAGCATTGGGCTGATGAACTTTTGATGGGGATTTATCCGACATAGTTTCAAGGATACTGGATTACATCGACAAATAGTAAAAACAAAATCATTATTTCTTTACCAGTCATTTGCCGTTTATTTTTAGGTTATTTTTGATTCAATGATCCTTTTGAACCGTAGTATCCGTTACTTTTTAGCACTTGCCACCATTCTGATTGGTTTTCAATTTGGATTTGCTCAATATACCACCATTGGCCCTGTCACTTTTGCTAGCAATACCTATGGCCCCATGGTAAGTCGTACCGATAGCAACGCGGCTTATAGTCGACATGCATACGTGTACCCTGCTGCCAGTTTAGGTAATTTAGCACACGGCGATTCCATTAGAATGATTGAATTCTTTAAGACCAATGCGGCTGTGTATTCTGGGAACCCAAGTTTTAAAATGTACTTGGCCATGTCTGATACCGCAGACTTTGGTATTGGCAACATAAAAAGTTGGACGACTGAGGTTGGCAAACCAGGTGTCAAAAAGGTGTTCGATGGCAATGTTCAATCAATAGTGGACGCATCGGCTGGTTATAAGGCCTTTCATTTTGATTCATTGTTCGTTTTTGATACAACTCAGGGAAGTCACTTAAAGATATTTGTTGAATTTTATCAGTATACGCGGCAAACGGCAGGTCAAATTCCGTTTTGGGCGTATGAAAACGACCAAAGTGTTTTGGCGTTTGTGTCAAACAATGAAACGAAATACGTTTTTGGTGTTAACACAGCCATTGATTCAACCCTATATACGCAAGTACGAAAACCTTCTATTCGCATTCACTATCCGCGATTCGACCAGAATGCCGCAGTGAACAATGTGTATTGTCTTGGCGAACTCGCCTTACTCATGGCCCCAGTTGATACAATCAAGTTTGTTGTCCGCAATACGGGTAAAAAAACATTATACAACCATCCGTTCCAAATTTCCATCACCGGCGCCAATACCTTTAAAGATACGGTTTACGCCGACAGTTTGGCGACCTTCAGTTCAACGATGTTGTTCTCTAGCAGTTATAGACCTAAAAACAAAGGAGCGGATAGTATAACGGTGACGAGTTTGGGTGACCCCTATTCCACTGACGATACGACGTTAATGGTGCGAAACATCTCGTATAACGTATTAAGTCATAACAATCCGTTTGTGACCAACGCCGGGTTTGGGATAGGTTTTAATGGAAGCTCTGGTGATTTCATAGCCAAGTATTATACAGATAGCAATTACATCAATCAAATTAAGATTGGTTTCTCATCTTCAGGCTTGCCTTTTAAGCTTGGGATTTGGCAAGAAGACACCAATGGACTGCCAGGAAAAGAAATATATACGTCTGACACATTGATCAGCAATGGTGGTCAATACATTCAACCAATATTGCCTAAAGTACAGGTTCGTGAAGGATATTTTGTGGGAATTCGACAATTAGGAACACAAAACATAGCGTTTTTGTATGAACCAGAATCTCCAGTACGTCCAAATGCCTTTTATTTTACAGCGCCTGCCGGCGATACCAATTGGACGCCGTTTTCTCCAGGTTTTGACTTCAACTTCGATATTCAACCAAGGATTCAAGTAGCTCATGACGTTTCTGTGCTTAGAATTGCGAACCCAGAAGCGCTTGACACGTTCGAGTTTAATATCAACGACAGTATTTACCCAAAAGCAACCATATTCAATTATGGAGCTAAGGACCAAAACAACCCTTTTGACGTTGTTTGTGAAGTCATAGATCAGTTTGACAACGTGGTGTATAGAAGTGTTGAGGTAATTACTTTGGACGCAGAAGACAGTACAGTTGTTACCTTTTCAAAAAAGTTTTCACTTGGCAATTATGGGGATCTAAGAATGCAGGTCTACACAAAGCTTTCTGGCGACCAAGCGTCTGAAAACGATACATTGTCGGTAGACTTTAGCATTTATGTGAAATACGACATACAAGTAGAAAGTTTCTTTGAACCCATTTCTGGGACTCGATATGAATTAAATAAAGACAAAGTGAGTCCAACAGTTAGAATGGTCAACTTTGGATCCAAAGATCAGAATGGCATTCGTGTTACTTCTCGCATTATTCAGGACAGTTTTGTGGCGAAATCACAAACATTGATCATTGATTTAGCGGGCGGAAGCAGTCAAATATTGGCCTTCGATTCCGTGACCATCCCATTTGCAGGAGAGGTGTATTTTGAGGTATTCTGTTGGAATACCATCGACAGTTTCCCAGTGAATGATACCGCTCGGGTTATGGTAACAGTAGTGCGAAGCAATGACTTAGGCATCGTTTCGGTGATTCGTCCTAGAGATAGTACGGTATTTGAACGCAACGAAATCTTAAGGCCATATCTCAATTATCGCAACTTCGGGCTAGGTGATCAGGACTCAGTGGTTGTGACTTGTGCCATTAGCCAAGAGTCGGGCAATATCATTTACACAGATACAATCATTAAAGCCTTACCAAAGCTAAGCACGATACAAGCTTTGTTTCGAGAGTTCAAAGCCCCAGATTCTGCCCAAACACTCTATTTCGATGCTAAAACCTGGATTGACGGAGATCAAGACACGACAAACGACAAAGTCAGAACGAAGTTTTTTATCAAAACAAAAACCGACCTAGCGTTAAAAACAATAGCGCATCCAGTAAAAGATTCCTTGTATTTACTGGGAGACACTATTCGACCAAGTGTGCAAGTACAAAACACTGGAAACAACGTAGTCCCTGGAACTGCAGAGTTGTTCTTCATCATACAAAACAGTACTGGGTCGATTGTGTACAGAGATTCTACAACGTTATCAAGCGCATTAGCAATAGACGCTACCAAATGGCTAAGCTTCGCTCCTTTTGGCATTCTCAATATCAAAGATGCGTATAACGCAACATGTTTTGTGCGTTTGACTACTGACGGTGAACGCGGAAATGATACGTTACGAACAAACTTTAATGCGTCATTATCGAATTCTGTTGCAGCAATTGAGATTCTTTCTCCTGAAATGAATCAGGTATATCAATTAAACCGCGATACTGTATATCCTGTATTTACCATCGCCAATACAGGCGTTAATGATTTGTCAAATCCAGTGTATTACACATTCACGTTAAAAACCAATGGAAATACCGTGTATACATTGAATGATTCAGCTACAACACTTGCTTCTGAATCCTCCACAACTATAAATGGAACACGATTCATACCGACTGCTACAGGGAATTATACAGCTAACTTGATTATCCAAAACGCTGATGACGAAGTGTTAACAGATAATGCAATAACGCACGTATTTCATGTGTCTTTGCAGAACGACGTAAGTCCAATTCGATTTTTATATCCTGAGATTGATTCATTGGTGTATGCGAACAGAATGTACGCTCCAAAGGCATCCTTTAAAAATCTTGGTGACAGTGCACAGAGCGAAGAATTTAGTGTGTCATATCTCATTGATTTTGAGGGAAGTAACAAGTATAATTCAAACAAAAACATCACGTTAGATTCGGGTGAAAATCGTACGGTTGTGTTCGACAGTACTTTCAATCCAAAGATTCCGGGATTGTATCAAATGATGGTGATTAGTCGCTTGGGATCTGATCAAGTAAAAAGCAATGACACCCTTTTCGGCTCTTTTGTTGTTGATTTCCATAGTTCAGTTGAAAATCTGACACTATACGGTGTGCAAGTGTATCCTAATCCAGCACATGATTGGATTCAAGTTGAAGTGGTTGATAACACATTGACAGGTATTGCCCTTTATGATGCCGCAGGAAGATTGGTTTCGAACAAACAGCTTCAATCCTCCGCCAATGTCACCTTGGATGTACAAGACCTCCAGTCGGGTATGTATTGGCTACAAATAAGCTTGGGAGACGTCGTTCTTTATGAAAAGATACTGATTGACTAGGCTTAGTCCATTTGTCCTGATACAGACTTCACCAGCACCTTATCCCCTTTTTCAGTTTTGTAATAAAAGTTTAGAGTGACGGCTTTGTCCTCAGGAATGTTGTACAACAACACATTTAACTTTCCGAAACCGTTTTGATCTAAGCTAGCTTCTATAGTAGATTTCGTTTTGAAGTAAGATATAAATAGGAATCTCTTTTTTAATCTTATGTCGCAGTAAGCATAGGTAGTTTTGGGCATAAAAACATTGACCAACTCTGAATGATTAAAGTTTTTCTTATCAAAATCAATGACTTGAGCTTCTGAGTAGTTGAAATTTGGATGCATTCCAGCCAGAATTAATGCGATATTAAAGTCTGGAACGCCATGACCTGATACATTATCTGGGTTTAGGGACAAATGACTTGACTGGATAATAATGCGTTTTATTTCACTTGGCGATAAGCTTGGGTTTGCTTGCCACAAACAAGTCGCTAATCCAGCGATGATTGGGGCACTATAAGATGTACCGTTGCCTGTTCCAATTCCATATGTTGTAGCAACAAAAGTGTTTTTGCCTAGCGCGGCGACGTCAGGTTTTATTCTAAAATCTGCAGTTGGTCCTGGTGAACTAAATGAAGGAGCTTCTTTACGGCTGTCTACAGCGCCCACCACTAATATATCTTCAACGTCTGCTGGAAAATCCAATTTTCCCCACGACTTATTGCCATCGTTACCTGCCGAGCTTACAACCAACATACCACGCGTTGCCGCTATGGCAGCACCACGACTGATGTACGTTGTTCTTCCGTCAAGGTCCTTATGTTCATGATTCAGTCGTTCTTCGTCGAATGTATTATACCCTAATGACGAATTAACCACATCCACACCCATTGAGTCGGCGATTTCTGCTGCACGTACCCAATTAAGTTCTTCCAACCAAGATTCATAAGCGTTTGATTCTGTTCGTATTAAGATGTAATTGGCCTTGGGAGCTGCCCCAATCATTTTTCCTTTTTGGTTGGCTGCCATACAGCCCAACACGTGTAATCCATGGTCGTCATCATCAAATACATTCTCCTCTTGATCTACCAAATCGTTCGTATATATAATTTGCTTGTTGTCGATCAAAGCTTGGAACAAGCTCAATTCATTCACTTTGCGGAAACCAGCATCAAATACTGCGACCCACATGCCTTCCCCATTAAAGCCATATTGATGCAGCTGCGTGCCATTCAACATGTCTAACTGCTGATACCCATCACCATATTGTTTCTTAAAAGCCTCATCCTCTGGTGATTCATCTGCCTGTCTACCGGATTTGGAAGCCTTAACAGTGCTTTTGCCGAGGTATACCACGTCATCTACAAAGAATTTTATCTTTAAACGCCAAGCGGTATCCATTGATTCAGTGGTAATTACAGCACCATTTAACCATTTGGAGACATACCGCACTTTGATAGAAGGCTTGGTGATATTGACAATGTACGAGGCGGTAACTGGCAAGTCGAATGAATCAATGGGTACGTGTAATCTTTTACGTCGCTCTAAGGCCCTTTCGGACATGAACAATTCAGGTTTATTGATATCTACGTAGTTGAGTCCTTTGTCGTGAAACTGAACGAAGAAATGATATTCCGTCTTTGCCGAAGCGACATTAAACGTTAAAAAGGCCAACATAGCCCCAATGAGTATTTTCAAAGTATTAATTTTTAGTAAACGACATTAATTTCCAGCGGTAGTCAAAACCTTTCTTCTTACCAAATTGCTTTTCAAGCGAAACGGCCTGCTTTTCAACCAAACCAACACCTTCTGCAAACAGTTCCCAACGGATGTCTTCGTCGATAATGGTTGTATCAAAGGCTTGCTGTACAAATACATTGTTTAAAAAGGAGTCTTTCATCATGGACCGATGTTTTTCATCATCAATATAACGGAAGCGATCTTGGCCTTCGCTATTGAGTTGATTGGCGTCCCAATAAACTCTATCTGCAACTGGAAACAACAAATGCATGACAGATTTATTGTTGATAGACCGTACGGCTCGTAAATCATTTTTATACACCACCATAGAAGACTTGTACTGCCAATTGGTACTATCGGTTTTATAAAATACGTCAACGTTATACCTCTTTTCTGGACTAATGATGTCTGCTTCTTCCATAATCACTTCTTTCCTGTAATACCGAAAAGTATCGGAACTTTGGTTTTGCGAGAAATCATCGTGGTAAATGGAATCTACTTGATAGACCCATTCAAATCCAACGTCTAACGGGAAGTAATCGTAGCCTATGTCTACAGGGTCTTCGACATCTCGACAACCTATGAAACCTAAAGCGAGTATAAGTATTCTAATACGCATAAGTAAGTAATGATTTGGTAATTGTGGTTCCTGTTGTTCTTCCCTCTAAACGGTTATAAAAACCGCGGTAAATGGTTTCTTCAATGAGACCAGCCTCCTTCGCGTATCTACTTTCATGACTTTTACGGATATCGTAATGATATTCTAAGCAATGATTGACTGTTATCACATCTTCATAAGCGTTGCCATGTAAATAATCTACGTCCATTCGGTTCACCACCATCGACTGTTGATTATTACATTCTAAGTATACGTTGTTCCACTTACTGTTTACAAACAGTGGTGCTTTCAACGCGATGATCTTGTAATCAAAACCTGTATGGATGATTCGTTCATCAGAAACTATAAGTCTAAACTCTCCGTAAGGCTCAAAACTTCCATCTAACGCTACGCTTCTTTCGCTTGAGATCAAATACGTCACTGTACTTCCTTGCTTTACCGAGTCTATAACAGTTTCTTTCACGTAAAACGTATAGAGATTTGCAGGCTTATTGGTTTCGGTGCAGGTTGAGTCGACCTTATATAGCCAGCTAGTACCACTCCGCATACTTACATATCCGTCATCAAATCCTTTGTACTTAGATATGATCACGTCTTTGTCGCACGCAACAATCATTACAATTAATGTAACAATCAGTCCTAACCGTATGGCAAGTTTATTGATCAAACTTCTTTAAAGTATACGTATAGTCATATCCGTTTGGAATTTCTGTTGAATCTCCAATCGTCTTTTTTATCCAATAAATTTGATGGGCATATACCATCCCAAAACCTTTTGCGTATTTCTCAACGCCATAGTTTCGCAAGGTTTTAAACGCTTCGTCGCGCTGAACGACATGCACCACATTGTTGTACAAAACGGTATCAATTCGCTCACTGTCCAAGGCTTCAAGAATTTCATATTCACTTTTCGACTTGGTATTGTATGCGTTTGCATCCCAATATTTGTATAAGGTTGGCGGAAAAACGAGGTTAATCACTCGAACATTTGAATCGATGACCTCTGCTCTAAAATCCACAATCCTTTTTGACAACGTTCTGTCTAGTTTATATGCTCCCGTTAATGAATCCGTTCTAAAAAATTCCACAATGCTTGAACGTACACCTTGGTTGTCAACTACGGTATCCACCACAACCTGTTTTACCAGAAAGGAGAAAGTATCAATCGATTTCGCAAAGGCATCGTAATGAATCGAGTCGACTTGATAAATCCATGTATTCCCTACCTCAAGTGGGAAATATCCATACCCGACATCATTTGGTTTAGGTTCCAATTGATTCTTACGACAACCCATTTCTGTCATCAGAAATATGGCGCCGCAGCAAAGTATCGATATATATAAAATTCGTTTAATCATGTTAATAACGTGTCGTACCCGTGAATCATACAAAGTAGCCTATTAATTCGCTAGAATAGTAAACGTAGTTTTATTGATATGCCTACTTTTGCCGACAAAATTAGATTGACAGCTATGTTATTGAAAGGAAAAGAGGTCGCTGACCAGATCAAATTAGAAATTGCAAAAGACGTTGAAGCCATTGTGGCTAAAGGATTTCGTCCACCACATCTCGTTGCTATATTAGTAGGTGAAGATGGTGCGAGTAAAACCTACGTCAAAAACAAAGAATTGGCGTGCGAGAAGGTTGGATTTAGCTCTACGCTTGTCCGACTACCAGAAGATACTTCAGAAGCTGACGTCTTGGCCAAAATTGAAGAAATCAATAACGACGATGGCATTGACGGGCTAATTGTTCAATTACCACTTCCGAAGCATATTTCTGAACATAAAGTTACTCAGGCAATCAACCCAGCTAAAGACGTTGATGGATTTCACGATGTGAGTGTTGGTCGTTTAACCAAAGGTCAAGACACCTTTATTAGTGCAACACCATACGGCATCATTCAAATATTAGAACGTTACGAAATTGAAACTAGCGGCAAGCATTGTGTGGTTGTTGGTAGAAGTAACATTGTTGGTCGGCCAATGAGTATACTCATGTCAAGAAGTGGAAACCCAGGAAACTGTACGGTAACACTTTGTCATAGCAGAACAGTTGACCTTCCCTCTTATACCAAGTCAGCTGACATATTAATTGTTGCTCTAGGAATTCCAGAATTTGTGACTGGCGACATGGTAAAACCAGGTGCTACTGTAATCGATGTAGGAATAACACGTGTGGATGCCGATACACCTAGAGGCTACGTGCTAAAAGGAGACGTTGCCTTCGAATCAGCCGAAAAAGTGGCTGGATATATTACCCCTGTTCCAGGTGGTGTTGGTCCAATGACGATTATTGGCTTGATGCAAAACACCTTAAAATCACACCAATTAAAATTCAATAGTTAATATGAAACTGCCTGTAATGGAGCAGTTTTATACAGTCCAAGGTGAGGGAAAATTCACCGGACAGGCAGCCTATTTTATCCGACTTGCTGGCTGTGATGTTGGCTGTGTATGGTGCGATGTAAAAGATAGTTGGGATGCAGTGGGATATCCAACGTTTACTCCTGAAGAGTTGGCATTGGAGGTTTCTAAGCATGGCTGTAATATTGTCGTGATAACGGGCGGGGAACCTGCCATGTATGATTTGACTGAACTAACAAACGCAATCAAAGCAACTGGCAAGCGCGTGCACATAGAAACATCAGGCGCACATCCTATTCGTGGTAATTTTGATTGGATTACGTACAGTCCCAAAAAGTTCAAAGCTCCTTTACCAGAAAGTGCCGCTATTGCTGATGAATTAAAAGTCATCGTGTTCAATCAGTCTGATTTCGATTGGGCAGCATCACATCAAAAAACCGTTCCAGAAAAGTGTTTGCTTTACCTACAACCCGAATGGAGTAAACGAGAAGAAATGCACGATAAAATTGTGTCTTTTGTTCTAGCCAACCCAGAGTGGCATATCGGTTTGCAAACCCACAAGTATTTGGGCGTTGATTAAATCTAGAAATTTATAGACAAACTTCCTCTTGTTCGCTGGGTCAAAAAGATACCTTTGCGGCACAGTAAAAAAGCAATGGCAGTAATTATATTCATGATTATTTTGTGGTACGGTGGTCTGTTTTTTCAAACCTTCTTTCTTCACCGTTACTCTGCACATCAGATGTTTACCATGTCCAAACCAGCTGAGAAAGTTGTGTTTTTCCTGACTTGGTTGTTTCAAGGCTCAAACTATTTAAGCGCCTATGGATATGGCATTATGCACCGCATGCATCATGCATACGCCGATACCGAAAAAGACCCACATTCACCCAAGTTCGACAAGAACCTATTTGCCATGATGTGGCGAACTAAAAATACGTATCAAGACATTAACCAACAATTGGTAAACGTCGATGAGAAGTTCACCAAAAATGTACCACAGTGGTTGTGGTTCGACAAACTAGCAAGTTCTAGAATTTCAAGAGTCATGTGGGCAGCTGTTTACATTACCTTTTTTGCCTTCTTTGCTACTTCGTTGTGGCAGTGGTTGTTTCTACCAATTGCCCTATTCATGGCGCCAATTCATGGTGTAATCATTAATTGGTATGCACATATTTACGGGTATGTGAATTACAAGCTAAAAGACACATCTAAGAACTTACTTCCTTTTGATTTCTTAATGATGGGAGAATCTTATCATAACAACCATCATAAAAATGGCAGCAATGCAAACTTTGGTGTACGTTGGTTTGAGATTGACCCTACCTATTTAATCATGAAGGTGTTACACGCTGTTGGATTCATCCAGCTCAAGAAAGTTCCTGCGCACAGCACTCCTGACGCCTAATACTTTAATTTTCATACACATGCGTCATACCAAATCGGTCTATGGTGTATGACTCGCAATGGTGATAGGCAATAAAAAATCGGATGCCACTGTGATGCCCGAAATATCGTCCACCTGGATGTTGAGCAAACCAATCCATATTGAGCCAAATGTTTTGCGTCTTCTTGTCAATACGATAATGAATCGCATCAAAATCAGTTAAATTGTACCGTTGTTCCAAGTATTCGCGTGTCGAGGCAAGGTCTATCCTACCCAAATTGGCCTCTACGAAAGCATGACCAGAGGTGTCATTCCAGGCATGATTCAATCGGATATCTCCACCAATCGACATAATCATGGAACCAAGTAAGACCGCAAAATCGTCACAATCACCAGTGTAATTCTGCTCGATGGTTTCCGAAGCTTTTGCCACATACTCAATAAAAATAGGATCGTTCACATACGTCCAGCGTTTTAAAGCAAAATCAAATAAATCACACAGTTGACCAATATTATAGGGACCCGGATTATTTGCTGCAATTTGTATTGATGTGTTGCGCACTTTTGGACTTGCATAATCACACGCTTTTATAACTTGTTTCTTTCTAGGGTTATCATAACATGGATCTGTTAGGCTCATGCCCGCAGAAACCGGGTTCTCCCTTTCAACTGTGTTTCTGGGTATGACCGTAGGTTTGGGCAGCAAATGTTTCATTTGCATTAAGTGTTTAAATACCTCATGGTTTTTAGGCTCGATGTGGCCTTCCATGATTTGCTGCACCAATGATGTGCTATCAATTGCATCGTCAGACTCCTTTTGTTTTTCTTCTAAAAACCGACAAGAAGAAAAACTGATAGTTATTCCCAAAACAAAGGCAGCGATATATTTTGGATGAATCATCTGTCACAAATTAAGCGAACTTCTATCTTTTGTAATCCAATCACTTTGATTATTCTGATTACTTTCGCCACATTAATTACGAAAGAAGCAGAATTCCCAATGAGTTTATTAGAAGATTTAACAACAAGAAGTGGCGGTGTATGTGAATTATGTGCAGCGGAAGACACGATTTCATCATACTTAGTTGCACCACGTACCGAAGGTCTTCCAGACAACTGTGTAGCAGTGTGTACTACGTGCAAAACGCAGCTCGAAGACGATACCACAGTGGACCCAAACCACTGGAGATGTTTGAATGACAGCATGTGGAGCGCAGTTCCTGTTGTTAAGGTAGTTGCTTGGAGAATGCTTAATCAGTTGCGTAATGAAGGATGGCCGGTTGACCTTATCGAAATGATGTATATGGAGGAAGAGGAACTTAACTGGGCCAAACAAGGCGTGCTCGACGGAAGTGAGGTGATTCATAGAGACTGCAACGGCACGCCTTTGAAAAGTGGCGACAGTGTAACGCTAGTCAAAAACCTAAACGTTAAAGGGGCCAACTTTACAGCGAAAAGAGGTACTGCGGTTAGGAATATTAAATTGGTTGCGGACAATACAAATCATATTGAAGGTCGGGTAAACGACCAACAAATCGTAATTATCACCGAATACGTTAAAAAGAATTAAAACAGCGATGTTCTAAATCGCTAAACTGTAATTGTTGTCGGTATTTTCCTGAAAATTATCGCTAAAATTGCAGCCTTATTTTAAGAGTTAATAAATGGCATTACAGGCTGGTATCGTTGGCTTACCCAACGTAGGAAAATCAACACTTTTCAATTGTTTAAGCAACGCGCAAGCACAGAGCGCAAACTTCCCATTTTGCACCATTGAACCAAACGTGGGTACGATAACCGTACCAGATGAGCGTTTGTGGAAATTGGAAGCGTTGGTAAAACCAGAACGTGTTTTACCTACAACCATTGAAATCGTTGACATAGCCGGACTAGTAAAAGGCGCTAGTAAAGGGGAAGGATTAGGCAACCAGTTTTTGGGAAATATCCGAAACACCAATGCCATTATACATGTAGTACGTTGTTTCGACGATCCAAACATTGTACACGTTGACGGAAGCATCGACCCAGTTCGTGATAAGGAAATTATTGATACTGAGTTGCAGTTGAAGGACTTAGAAACGCTCGAAGCCAGGTTGCAAAAACTACATAAAGTGGCTAAGGCGGGTGACAAAGTTGCACTTCGTCAAGTTGATTTGATTACCAAAACAATTGCGCATCTAGAAAACGGTAAGTCTGTTAGAAGCCTCAAGTTAGAATCAGACGAAGCCGAACTCATGGAAACGTTTCAACTGATCACATACAAGCCAGTTATGTACGTATGTAACGTAGACGAAGCCTCTGTTATCACTGGGAACGACCACACAAAAAAGCTAATTGAATCGATAGACGAAAACGCGGAAGTACTGTTTATCAGTGCAGCTATTGAGGCAGATATCGCAACCATGGATCGTGAAGATCAGGTGATGTTCTTAGAAGAAATGGGATTAGAAGTGGGTGGTGTTGGACGATTAATTAAATCGGCTTACCATTTACTGAACTATGCTACTTATTTCACTGCTGGTGTTAAAGAAGTTCGTGCTTGGACTATTACTATTGGCATGAAGGCACCACAAGCTGCTGGTGTTATCCATACCGACTTTGAAAAAGGATTCATCCGTGCAGAAGTCATGGCGTACGATGATTTTATCGAACACGGTTCTGAAGCTGCGTGTCGTGAAGTAGGTAAGTTAAGAGTGGAAGGAAAAGAGTACGTTGTAAAAGATGGCGACATCATGCACTTCCGTTTTAACGTTTAGTGGGATAATAATATCTTTTTTATCACAAAATTCACAGAGGTACGGAGAACACAGAGTCTAGACAATTCAGACATTCTGTAATTCTATCACACAAACATTCACCCTTACACCTTCGGAGGTGCTGCAGCCATTGTCTCCAAATCTCTGTCAAACAAGTATAGTCCACCCTTATCCGTGCCAATCATCTTGAGCTTGTCGTTAATGGTTCTGGCAAGTGCTTCTTCTTCAATTTGTTCAGAGACGTACCACTGCATGAAGTTGTGTGTGGTATAGTCTTTTTCTTTTAAGCATACGTCAACTACATTGTTGATGCTTTCAGTAACCATGACTTCATGATTCAAAAGTTCTTCAAACACATAGGTGATTGAATTAAACTCCACTGGAGGTGCTTCTAATGCTGGAATAATGGCAACTCCTCCCCGCTCGTTTACAAACTTTACCAACTTCAGCATATGAAGGCGTTCTTCATCACTATGGGTATATAAAAACATGGCTATCCCATTAAAACCTTGTGTTTCTGCCCATGATGCCATGGCTAAATAAAACTGCGAGCTCTGAGCTTCTTTTCTAATTTGGTCGTTTAATGCGTTTTCTACCAGTTTTGAAATCATTTCTTATTTGTCTATTTATTCTTCAAAAATAACACGTCCGTGCCTTAAATGGTTTGCTGAGTTTGTTAGTCTATAATTAGTCTTAATAATGTACAATCTTCATCCTAGAAACGTGATTCCTTTGCCGTACATAGCAAATGTAAGTCCCACTGGTTGGTAACACCTTGGTCTTCTCCAACTGAGTATCACTTAAACGTGACGTCCCAGTGTAAACAGTTATTCCCAATATGTTTTTAATCTCTATTTCAAGGACATCGTTGTAGGTATTCGTGGCAGCAATATGAATTTGTGTAGGCGACTGACTCATATTAATCTTAGTTTCAATAAGCTTATGATCATCGACTTTAGCGAAGTCTTCTCCCCTGCAATATCTCAATAAACTCACCGCTGTACTGTCGGGATTACTATTATTATTTCCGCCAATAACGTACAGACAGTCACCAACGCGGACCATATTGTGGTATGAACGCTCGGTGTTTAAGAACGGACCTTGTGAATAGGTATTCTTTGCAATATCGTATATCCAAACACCAGACAAATACCTACCGCTTGTATATCCTCCTGTAATAAATATAGAATCTCCCAAAGTTTCCGCATCAGGTGCATGGATGGTCTTAGGCAAGGTATTTAAACTAGACCACGCATCTTTGGATGCGTCGTACTTGTGTGCGGCATCAGTTGCCGCAATACTGCCACCTCCTCCAAAACGGTAGATGGTGTTGTTATGCGTGGTTATGCCGGCATACCAAAAGTTGTTATCAGGCAAATCATTGTATTGGTTCCAAGAATTGTTTACAGCATTATAGACGTCCACACGCTTTTTATCAGGTTGTCCGCTCAAAACATATATGCTATCGCCAAGAACGGCGGTTTTGTGAATCACTCGTGGAATAGGAACGTTAGGTAGCTTCGTCCAATCATCTTTGCTCGGATCATACACATAATGTTTGTCTAGTCTAGTGCCTGAATTAGGATATCCTCCACCGAAATAATGAAGCTTGCCATTTATGGTACCACCTCCAGGTTGTTGCGCCAAATAAGGCACTGGTTTTAACGTATCCCATTTATCAGTACTCGGAGTGTACCTGAGATGCAAATCTGTCGCACCATTTACTCCTCCTCCCCCAACGACGTGGATGTTACCATCAATCACATCTACGACTGGAAATGTAAGTCGAGCCGGCACAGAATTGAGTTTGGTCCATGATTGGGCACTACCTAAAAACGAAAATGAAACAACAGCAAGAAATAAAAGTACGCTTTTCATAGTGAATCAAAGATGCTTAAAAAATTGAAGAAACTTCAATTAGTGAAAAACTAAAAGTGAATAGTGAAAAGTATTTTAAAAAGTTGAAACGTTAGGTGAATACGGTCTTGCACAAGGAGAAAGGTTAAAAAAGGTCAATGTTTTGGCATTTTCTTTACAATACTTAAATTTTTATACGTCTATGCATTATACAAAAAACTCCGTCCTACAAGAGAAAAGCTTTGTGTTTGTAAAAACCGTTGTAAACCAGGTAAGAGAAATACAATCCAAACACAAAGAGTTTGTACTCAGCAAACAGTTGTTACGATCAGGAACGGCAGTAGGCGCCCTAGTTTCAGAAGCAGAATTTGGCCAGAGTCGTGCAGATTTTATTCATAAAATGTCGATTGCATTAAAAGAAGCTAATGAAACGAAATACTGGTTAAAACTGTTGCATGAAACTAAGTACATTGATAAACCAATTTTCGACTCTGTATTAAATGATTGCACTGAAATCATTAAAATGCTTGTGTCTAGTATTAATACGTCGAAGAAAAACTTGGAAAAGGAATCGGTTTTAGTGAAAAACGATTCCTTTCAGTGAAAAACTAAAAATGAAAAGTGAACAGTATTGTTCGATGTTGTAGTATCTATGAAATCCAAAATGAAGTAGATTGGCATTGGAACTTACAAAACGTATTCAAATGAACTTTAGCCAAAAAATTACCTTAATTTTTCACTATTAGTTTTTCACTATTCACTAAAATCCATTTTTCACTTTTCGTTTTTCACTTTTCGTTGAACAACCGCCTTGCGGTTGTTGCACAACTTGTTTATAAGTAACGCACTATCCACACTACATTACAACACCATATTTCTATTTTCGGAAGTTGTATTAATCCTAATATTTTGGCTGAAAACATTATCTATAACGAAGACAGTATTAAGTCCCTTGACTGGCGTGAACACATACGGTTACGTCCAGGGATGTACATCGGTAAATTAGGGAATGGTGCTGCTGCCGACGATGGTATTTATGTATTGCTAAAAGAAATTCTTGACAACTCAATTGATGAGTTTGTCATGGGAAATGGCAATAAAATTGAAATCGAAATCGATCAAAAGCAAGTGCGCATCCGGGATTATGGCCGTGGTATTCCATTGGGTAAGGTGATTGACTGTGTCTCAAAAATTAATACCGGTGGTAAATACGACTCCAAAGCGTTTCAAAAATCAGTTGGACTAAACGGTGTGGGAACCAAAGCAGTAAACGCACTGTCCGAAAACTTTAGGGTTCAGTCGTTTCGTGATGGCATGTCGAAATTGGTGGACTTCGAATATGGTGTTCTTACCAATGAAGAAGACATAAAGACTGACGAGCCTAATGGCACATTCACTTCGTTTACAGCAGACTCTGGGGTGTTTAAGAACTACAAGTTCATTAATGATTTTGTCGAAAATCAAATCTGGAACTACGTATACCTAAACGCTGGTCTCAGTATATTCTTCAACGGCAAAAAATACTTTTCAAAAAATGGTCTCTTAGATTTATTGACAAGAAAGTCAAACGAAGATCAATTACGTTACCCAATCATACATTTAAAAGGTGACGATATTGAACTGGCTTTAACTCATGACAGTCATTACGGTGAAGACTATTACAGTTTTGTTAACGGTCAGCATACTACTCAAGGTGGAACGCATTTAAACGCGTATAAAGAAAGCTTGGTGCGCACACTCCGTGATTTTTATGGAAAGAACTTTGAACCAAGTGATATACGTGCTTCAATCGTAACAGCGATCAGTGTTCGGGTGCAAGAGCCTGTATTCGAATCACAAACAAAAACGAAACTAGGAAGTACTGACATCGGACCTAATGGCCCTAGTATTAAGGCGTTTATCGGTGATTTTATCAAAACAGCTCTTGACAACTATCTCCACAGAAACCCCAAAACGGCAGAGGCAATACTCAAGCGTATTCAGCAGTCTGAGAGAGAACGCAAGGACATGGCAGGTGTACGTAAAATTGCGAAAGAGCGTGCTAAAAAAGCCAATTTACACAACAAGAAACTTAGAGATTGCAAGGTGCATTTAGACGACATGTCTAAAGAAGCTCGGTTAGACACCACCTTGTTTATAACAGAGGGAGATTCCGCCAGTGGTTCTATTACTAAGAGTCGGCGCGTGGACACACAGGCCGTTTTTAGTTTACGTGGAAAGCCACTGAACTGTTATGGTTTGAGTAAGAAAGTGGTGTATGAAAATGAAGAATTTAATTTGTTACAGCACGCCCTCAATATTGAAGAAGGACTTGAAAACTTACGATACAACAATGTTGTTATAGCAACTGATGCCGACGTCGATGGCATGCACATTCGATTGCTGATGTTGACCTTCTTTTTGCAGTTCTTTCCTGACTTAGTGCGAGATGGACATGTGTACATCTTGGATACACCTTTGTTTAGGGTACGGAACAAAAAAGAAACCATTTACTGTTATAGTGATCAGGAGCGTGTGGATGCGATCAACAAACTGTCGAATCCTGAAATAACACGATTTAAAGGTTTGGGTGAAATATCGCCAGACGAGTTTGGGAATTTCATTGGTGAGAACATTCGATTAGAACCTATCATCTTAAATGAAGAAACCTCTATTCCAAAGTTGTTAGAATACTTTATGGGCAAGAACACACCTGAAAGACAGGACTTTATCATCGAAAATTTAAAGATTGAATTAGACACGTTGGAAGACGAAATGCAGGCAGCTTAACCGCATTGTGATACGATTAGAAGAAAATGTCAGAAGAGAATAATTTAGAGAATCAACCAGGGAAGGAGGAAGCAACTGAACGTGCGCTTAAAGGCATGTACAAAGATTGGTTCCTCGACTACGCCTCATATGTAATACTTGAACGGGCAGTTCCGAACATTGAAGATGGCTTAAAGCCGGTTCAGCGACGGATTCTGCATAGCATGAAGGAAATGGATGATGGTCGGTACAACAAAGTAGCGAACATCATTGGTAACACCATGCAATACCACCCTCACGGTGATGCGTCAATTGGGGATGCCATAGTCAACCTAGGTCAGAAAGATTTACTCATCGACACCCAAGGTAACTGGGGCGACATCCGAACAGGCGACCGAGCTGCGGCGCCACGATATATAGAAGCAAGACTTACCAAATTTGCATTAGAAGTCGCCTTTAACAAACAAACAACGAACTGGCAGAAGTCGTACGACGGTCGAAAAAATGAGCCGATTACGTTGCCAATGAAATTCCCTCTCCTACTCGCTCAAGGTGTAGAAGGAATTGCTGTAGGCTTGTCGACTAAAATAATGCCGCACAACTTTATTGAGTTGATAAACGGCAGTATTGCTGTACTAAAAGGCAAAACCACTAAGCTTTTACCAGATTTCCCGACAGGTGGTTTGGCCGATTTCTCAGATTACAATTCTGGTCAGCGTGGTGGAAAAATCAAAGTACGTGCCCGCATTGCAGAGCAAGATAAAAAGACCATTCTGATTCAAGAAATCCCTTATGGTCAGACAACTACGTCAGTCATTGACAGCATCATCAAAGCAAATGATAAGGGTAAAATAAAAATCAAAAAAGTGGTAGACAATACCGCTAAGGAGTTAGAGATTGAAGTTCATTTGGCTCCTGGTATCTCTGCAGACAAAACGATTGATGCCTTATATGCCTTTACCAATTGTGAGGTATCTATTAGTCCGAATGCCTGTGTGATTGTCGACAACAAGCCACACTTCTTGTCAGTCGATGAAATTCTAAGGATAAACACCGAAAACACACGAGACCTGTTGCGACAGGAGCTTGAAATAAAACGTGGAGAGTTAGAAGAGAAATGGCATTTTAGCTCGTTAGAGAAAATATTCATTGAGGAAAGAATCTACCGCGACATCGAAGAAGAAACAACTTGGGAAGGCGTTCTTTCGGCTATTGACAAAGGGCTTGAACCTTTTAAGAAATTATTAAAACGAGAGGTAACTCAAGATGACATCGTTCGCTTAACAGAGATAAAGATTAAGCGAATTAGTAAGTTCGATTCATTCAAGGCGGACGAAATATTAAAAGGTATTGAAGATGAATTGGCAGAAGTCAATCACCACCTTGAGAATTTAACAGACTATGCCATCGCCTATTTCCAAAACCTACTGAAGAAATATGGTAAGGGAAAAGAACGATTAACTGAGGAGCGACAATTTGGGGATATCCAGGCTGCCGTAGTGGCCGTGGCAAACGAAAAGCTATATGCCAACCTTGATGAAGGTTTCGTTGGGACTGGCTTAAAGAAAGACACGTATATCAGCGATTGTTCAGATATCGACGACATCATTGTATTTACCGCTGATGGAAATTATACCGTAAGCAAGGTGTCTGCCAAAGCGTTTTTTGGTAAAAACATCATTCATGTATCCGTTTGGAGAAAAGGCGATGATCGAAAGGTGTACAACTGTGTCTATACCGACGGTAAGACCAACAAAACATTCGCAAAACGTTTCAATGTAAACTCCATTACTAGAGACAAACCCTATAATGTGGGCAAAAACGACCAATCGAAGGTGCAATACTTTAGTGCAAACCCAAATGGTGAAGCTGAGTTAGTCACTGTGTATTTACACGGATTGGCAAAAGCCCGTAAAAAGGTATTTGACTTCGATTTTTCTGAGTTGGCGATTAAAGGCCGTGGTTCTCAAGGGAATACGGTTAGTAAATATCGTTTACGCAAGGTTGAATTAAAACAAAAAGGAAAGTCGACTATTGGCGGGCGAGACATTTGGTACGAATCTGCCATTGGAAGGTTAAACGTGGATGAAAGAGGTGTATTGTTGGGTAGTTTCCAAACAGATGACTTGATTCTAGTAATCTATCACTCTGGCGATTATCAGTTAACCAGTCATGAACTCACCAACCATTATGACCCTAAAGACGTGATGGTTATTGAGAAATTTAATCCTAACAAGGTGATTTCCGCTGTGCATTATGATGCCAAGCAAAAAACACATTATGTCAAACGTTTCCTAATAGAGACGAGTACAGTCGGGAAGAAATTCTACTTCATTAATGAAGGTCGTAATTCAAATCTTGTTTATGCGTCAACCAAGCCGAATGCTACAATTCACTTGGTAACAAAGAATGACAAAAAGGAAAAACAGGAAGAAGACATTGTTTTAAGAGACTTCATTGACACAAAAGGTTGGAAATCGACTGGTAATAAATTAACGTATGACCAATTTGTAAAACTGTCTGATGTCGAGGTTCCAGTTGAAGAGGTTGAAGAGCCAGAAAATGGCTTAGTGATTGAATCAAATGAAGAAGTGGCCGAGACCAAAGAAGATACAACAACAACTGTAACTGAGACGCCTAAAGATTCTGATGAGCAGGTCGAGGAGAAGTCAGAAAAAAAGACAGACGATAAAGGAAAAACATTCACCTCTGGTGATCAAATAAACTTACTGTAATGTCAGAAGACAAGGTTGTACCCATTTCCATTCCAGGAATTCACCAGGCGTTTTGGCCATATTTTGTTGAGAACACCAAGGGTGAAAAGATTAAAGTGTTGGATTGCGGTGCTGGACACGGCGCGTTTACCAAGAAACTGTTTGAAGATGGTTACGACGTTTCAGCGTGTGACTTGTTTCCAGAAATCTTCTATTATGATAAGGTTGAATGTAAAAAGGCAGATGTTACGGCAAAGCTTCCGTATGATGACAATTCATTCGATGCCATTGTGGCCATGGAAATCATGGAGCACATACAAGATCATGAGGTTTTCTTTAATGAAGCCAACCGAATACTAAAACAAGGAGGATCTGTATATATCTCTACCCCTAATGTATTGAGCCTAAAATCTCGGATTCGATTTATGTTCACCGGTTTTTTTTATAGCTTTAAGCCTTTAGAAATCACCAATTACGATGGACTACAACACGTAGCTTCTTTGACTTTAGATCAGTATGATTATTTGGCAGTAAAACGTGGATTTAAGCGAGCAACGTTTTCTTACGATAAGAGACAAACAACGTCTCTACTGTTGTTAATACTGTATCCATTCTTATGGCTAATGTCTATAATCAAAAAGACTGGTAGTTTCCACAATCAACTGAATTTACTGACTGGAAGAATCATTTTTCTAAAATATCAAAAAACATCTTCGATTTAGCACAAATGAGTGCAAGATTTAGTCGCTTGCGACAAGTCTCCTGTGTTGTCCTATTTTACAATTAACGGCACAGATTTACCTATTCAGAAAAAAAACGCAATTTTATTTAAAAAATAATTTTGAAGAGGATGTAGTGTCAAAAGCCGCGCTATACTTGCATAAACGCACTGTTCGCCTTATAATTTATCATATTAATCTGGAAATATTGTCATGGAAATGTTGACTTTATATTTATTTAACGTTTAATTCACGGTGTAATTAAGTATAACAGTATGAAATTAAAACTTTACAAGTATCTACTTGCTGTTACTGCTGTGTGTTTAGCTCACTTTTCCTATGGTCAAAGAGCTGTTTCCGGAACAGTAACAACACTTGATGGCAACATTCCTCTTGAAGGAGTAAGTGTCTTGGTTACAGACACAGATGTTGCAACGGCAACCACCTCAGATGGAAAGTATTCTATTACAGTGCCAGCTGGGAAAAATGAACTCCAATTCCTTTTCGTAGGTTTCGAAACTGAAACCGTAACATTAACAGCCAGCGACGTTGTCAACGTCACTATGACTGAAGCCTTACTTGACTTAGGCGAAACAGTTGTAACAGCTATTGGTGTAAAGAAAGAGGTAAAATCACTTGGTTTCTCCGTGACTCAAGTAAAAGCCAAAGAGCTTACTGAGTCGGGTGAACGAAGCATCTTAAACTCCTTACAAGGAAAAGTTGCTGGGGTAAACATCTCCCAGAGTTCAACGGATCCAGGAGCATCGACTAGAATTCTTATTCGTGGTATCAGTTCGATGACACAGGGTAACCAACCTTTGTTTGTTATTGATGGTGTACCTATGACGAATGCGAGTATCAACTCAACTTCTACTGATGGATCAGGAGGAGGAGATGCGTTAAACGCTGGTTACGATTTCGGTAACAGTGCCAACGCAGTAAACCCAGAGGATGTTGAATCAATGAACATTTTGAAAGGTTCGGCAGCAACAGCTCTTTACGGTTCTCGTGCGGCGAATGGTGCAATCATTATTACAACTAAGAAATCAGGTTTCGCTGCCCCAGGTCAAAAGAAGAGATTTGGTGTATCGTACTCAGGTAACTACACATTCTCAAGAATCCTGAGAGCGCCTAACTTCCAAACTCAGTTTGGGCAAGGTTGGGACGGAAACAACTGGTTAGATGAAAATGGATCTTGGGGACCGGAATATGATGGTTCAGACAGAGTATGGGGTCGAGTAGTAGACAACTCTCAGTTGTTGAAAGCCTACAACCCAATTGAAGACAACTTGAAAAACTTCTTCGAAACAGGAGTTGCGCGAAACAACCACATCTCATTAAGTGGAGGTGACGACAAATCAAGTTTCTACTTGTCATTTGCCAATTTCGAACAAGATGGTATCATGCCAACAGACGTAGATAATTTCAAAAGAAATACAATTGCCTTACGTGGGTCTAGAAAAGTAGGATGGTTAACCCTATCTAGTTCTATGAATTACGCTGCTACAAAAAATAGTTTCGTACCAACAGGACAAGGAGGAACGGTAATCAATAACTTGATGCAAATTCCAGGTGATATTAAAATCACTGACATGGAAGATTACAATGCTAAGTTCTACGATGTAGAAACGTACTTTACGGCTTACGGTGTAACCAACCCATATTTCAGCATCAATGAAAACAGCAACACGTCTAATACAGATAAGTTGTTTGGTAACGTACAGGCTACGGCAAAAATTAAAAATCACTGGAACCTATTATATCGCTTTGGATATGATCTGAACTTCTCAAATTCTGATATCTATAGAGCTATCTTATTACCAGAAGGTGTAAACAGTGGTAGTGTGGATGACCCTGGATTTGTAAGTAATTATAAATACAATGCAAACCAATTCAACCACGATGTATTGTTAAGCTACGAAAACAAGCTGAACGAAGACTTAAGCTTTAACGGCTTTGTTGGACTTAACGTAAACGAAAGAACCACTAGCGCTTTATACTCTAGTGTTACAGGATTAGACATTGCTGGATTCTACAACTTGAAAAACAGTTCATCTACTCCAATTGTAAACCAATCCAACACAACACGTCGTTTAATTGGTACCTTCATGCAAGGTACATTTGATTACAAAGGCTACATGTTCTTAAACTTAGGTATACGAAGAGATGCCTCTTCTACCCTACCACAAGAAAGCAATACATTTACGTATCCATCAGCTAACTTAAGTTGGATCTTCTCTGAATTCTTATCTAAGCAAGCTCAGAAAACATTAAACTTTGCTAAGTTAAGAGTGGGTATTGGTCAAACAGGTAATGACGCACCCGTGTACATTACAAAGCCTGTTTATGTAGCAGGTTCTATCGATCAGCCGTTTAGAGAATACCTATTCCCTATTCCAGGCGGTATCAACGGTTTTGAAGTTGGGAATACATTAGGTAACCCAGGTCTTCAGCCTGAGATTACAACTGAGATCGAAATTGGTGGTGATTTAAGGTTCTTGAACCACAGGTTAATCATCGACGCAACTTACTACAAGCGTAATACAAAAGACCAAATCTTTGTTGTGCCATTATCTCCAGCATCTGGTTATTCAAGTCAATATGCCAACGTTGCGGAAGTTGAAAACAAAGGTTTAGAGCTTTTAATCACAGGTAGAATCATTAAGTCAGATAAGAGAAGTGGTTTCAACTGGACGTCTTCATTTAACTTCACTAACAACAGAAACAAGGTAGTTTCATTGGCTGATGGAGTTGATAAATTCTCACTTGGAGGTCTTTCAACTGTTGGATATTTCGCAGTAGAAGGTGAACCAATTGGTGTATTTGAAGGTAGCGTTGCTAAAACTGTTATGGTGAATGGTGAAGAAAAAACTGTTGTAGACGCAAACGGAGTACCTGTTGCCTCAACAGAAAAAGAATACTATGGTAACTCACAATATGATTACATCATGGGATTCTCTAACAACTTCACTTGGAAAGGTTTTGGCTTAGGCTTCAACTTTGACATTAGAAAAGGTGGATTGATGTTCTCAAGAACTTCAGACATCAGTCACTTTACTGGTAACAGTGTAAAAACTACTTACAACAACCGTAAGCCATTCATCGTTCCTGGTTCTGTTAATGAAATCGACAACGGAGACGGAACATTTAGCTATACTGAAAACTTAACTGCAGTAGATCCAGCACACATGGATGATTACCACAGAGCAGTTGCTTTTGACAGACAAAACGTAATCGATCAGTCGTTCATTAAACTTCGTGATCTAGTAATTAGCTACAACATTCCAGCGAAGTATGCAGATAAAGTAAAAGCATACAACATGACGGTTAGTGTTGTTGGTAGAAACCTATTGTTATTTACACCTACAGACAATCAGTTCATTGATCCTGAAGTAACGTCTTTCGGTACTGGTGTAGCAGCAGGTTTTGGAGAATTTAGTGCAAACCCAACGGCACGTTCAATTTCAATCGCTCTTAGAGCTAATTTTTAATGTTAAATAGAATGAAAAAGTTTTTAAATAAATACAACACAATTGCAATAGCAGCTCTATTGTTATTGGGAGGTTGCAAGGACTATCTAGACATTAATGATGATCCGAACAATCCGACAGACGCAACGTTAGATCTAATTCTTCCAGTTGGTATAGCCTCAGTGGGTATCCAGGTAGGAGGTTCTTACCACAACCTAGGTGGGTTTTGGTCTCAATATTATACGCAAAGTCCTGACGCAGGTCAATATGAAGACATCGATGAGTACAACATCACATCTGACTTCTTCGATAGAGAATGGACTGACATTTATGCAGGTGGAATCAACGATTTAGAGACCATCCGTACAAAAGCACAAGAAGGTGGAGAAGGAAACTATTACTTAATTGCAACGCTTGTTCAAGCGTACGGTTATCACTTCCTCGCCGATCTATACAATGAAATCCCTTATTCTGACGCTTTAGGCGGGTTGGATGGAAAATTCTCTCCAACTTGGGACAAAGGAAACGCTGTTTATACAAGTTTATTAAGTTCAATTGATGATGCCTTGGCCTATCAAGCAAGTTCTCCAGGAACTACACCAGGAGGAGATGATTTGGTTTTCGGTGGAAACATGGCTCAATGGATTGGTTTCGCCAATACTTTGAAGCTTCGTATTCATATGCGTCAATCTGCAACACCTCAAGGTGATCAAGCAGCTATAAAAGCTTTGATCGCTGCCAACAATTTCATCACGCAAGATGCCATGATGACAACGTTTGCAGATGAGCAGAACAAACGTAACCCGTACTACGAAATACAAGTAGATAGACTTGGTGGTGTAAATCAAGCTGCGAGTAATTCAATTGTTAAATACCTAGTGGACAATAGTGACGACAGAATTGACGCATTATTGGTTCAAGGTGGTACTGGACAATGGGTTGCAAAAGAGCAAGGTGATTTCGCAAATCGCGATATCAGTTTTGGCGACTTAGCAACTCCGAATATGGAGGCCACTACGCCTATATATTTCTTCACGTTAGCAGAGGTAAATTTCTTAATCGCTGAAGCCAATCTTCGTTTTAACGGTGGTGCAGGTGCTAAAGAAGCATATGAAGCTGGAATCGATGCCTCTTTCAACATGTTAGGTGTTGGAGGTGCTTCAGGTTACTATGGTACTGGTGGTGTTTACGAATGGAATGCCGGTGGAACTATGGATCAACAATGGGAACAAATCATGCTTCAAAAATGGGTTGCGATGTGTAACAGCCAAAACCTAGAAGCATTCTTTGAAATTAACAGAACTGGCTATCCAAAATACGCTGCTGGCGTTGGTGCTCCAGGAGAACTAACTATTTCTATCGGGTCTGTTTTACCAGCAGGTAAGGGACCTAAGAGATTGTTATTCCCAGACGTTGAAGTTTCAAGAAATACGAATACACCATCTCAACCAGCTGGTGGTATTGGTGAAAAAGTGTGGTGGAGTAAATAACAATTAAATACATATAAAATGAAAAATATATCTATAAAACCCTTAATCTTATTATCGCTGTTGGCCGTATGCTTTGTAGGATGTAAAGACGACGCAGAATCTATTTCGCGTGTCACAAATTATCCTGATTTTACGATGAATGGTGATGATTTCATCATCCATCAGTTGGGAGATGCATTTACAGATCCAGGTGTAACGGCAACTGAAGCAGGTGCTGAGATTGAAGTAACAAATAGTGCTTCAGGTATTTACAGAGGAGGGTCGTCTCTTGACGTAAATACATCGGATGAATACCACATTACTTATTCAGCCACAAACAAAGACGGCTTTGCCGGATCTGTTGGTAGAACGGTAATAGTTGTGAATAATGGTGACCTGGTAAATTCCATAGAAGGACTTTACACCTCTACCGTTGTTCGTAATGGTTCAGCAAGTCCACAATATACTGACATGGCCTACATCCTTATCTGGAAAAAAGCAGATGGAACGTACGTATTGTCTGATGGTATTGGTGGATACTACAACATGGGACGTGGTTATGGAACGAATTACATCGCTCCAGGTATGGAGGTTACAACAAATGACATTGCTGCAAACGATTTCACAATTACTGATTTCGGTGTAAAAACCTTCGGTGGCGCTTGTACAACGGCAAACATGACTGTTGACCCAGCAACTAAAACAATCAATTTTGTTACTACATGGGATGTAGGATACGACTTTGACGTAACCTTAACTCAAGTATCATTTTAATTTAAGCACGTAACATTATGAAATTTAAACTAAAATCAATTTTATTAATAAGTACAATCGCTTTAACCTTTACAGCTTGTGAGGATTGGGGTGAGTACGAACCAACCGTTTTACCTGGCAGTGAATTAGCTGGCGAATGGTATGTACGATATACGGTTGACGGTGATGATATCTATGGATTAGGATATCACACATTCCTAACGTCTACCACTGCAGCAGCAGATGGAAAAGAATTGTTCTTAAATGATCAGGCGAACTTTTGGGACTTCCAAGTGAAGGCTCCTATGGATGTTGGTACCAAGACGTTTGGGCTTTCTAACGGAACTGATAGTTTAACCAACTTAGTAGAAGGTTATGACATCAAAATCCGTGTTACAAAAGGTCAAGTAATCCCTGATGGGGGCCGTTCTAAAACAGGCGTTCAAGTAGATAGTATCTACTTCGAAGTAGAGTTTGCGGATGACCCAGGAACCATTTATGAAATCTCTGGACACCAAAGAACAGGTTTCACAGAAGACGACTATTAACTCAATTAGTGTAATTATACCCCTAGTCCCGTAAGTCATTGACTTACGGGACTTTTTTTATACGTTACTTCCGACTCCATTCAATCTGGACTGCTGAAATCTTAGGTGTTTCTAACCTTACCTCTTTCCTTACAACAAATTCATTTTTGATGTAAAATTGAATCGGTGAAGGATATGTACTATTATCAACTCGTAGTTCATTGTCTTGATCAATCACCCAACCCAATAATTTTTGATGTCGTGCCTTTGCTTGGTTTAACAACATTGAACCTATTCCTTTATGTTGATGATTGCGATCAATAATCATCGCAAACCAGTTTTCACCTTCTCGTTTGAAATCAACAAACCAACCGACTATCTCATTTTTCTGAATCACCAAAAAATGTATTGCCTGATCAATTGAAGATAGGTAAGTGTCAAAATCCGTAGAATTTTTCAAAAACAAGGACTTGGGATACTCTTGATTCCACAAATTCATGAGAGCAGACTTTTGTGTATTACTTAAATGTTTGATTTTCAGGACTTCCATTAATCGAATTGAGAATGTTTTAAAATCCACTCTATTAAGTATTCCTCGTCAACTATGCTCCATGAATGACACTTACGGTTTCCATGCTTGTCATATCCTTTTTCTGAAGTCGCAACAACTTCCATATTAGATTTTCCTAAATCTGTTAAATAATCATAAAACCTATCTATATCAATTGAGTTGATATCTGAATAACGAGCACCTCGCTCCTGCCACCACCAATCTAAATCTGGTTCATGGAAGAGGATAATCGGAATTCTAAGATAATCATGTGCATTTCCTCCCGTAAAGTGTTGGTGCGTAAATACAGACGTTTCATAGTACTTAATCCAATCATCCTTTGGGTTTCCCATTTTTTCTTCAAACACCCGATCCTTTAAAACGGCTTCTTCTGCCATTCCTGCCATAAAACTATCCGAATGATGTACAGATTGGTAAAAACGGACTAAATCCAGTGGTGGGTCAACGCCAAAAATTCCAGCGATTTTGATATCGAAATGCGACATACCTTTTTCACAAAACCCAGCATATTTAAAAGCCCGTGTACCACTTGCGGAAATCCCGCCAACAAAGACATTCTGTTTGGGTATCGAATGCGCTGAAAGTGCGTGATGAACCATCGTATCTATGCGATGCAATACGGTATCTGAATAACACAATTCAGGGAAGTAATTGGAAGAATTGGTTATCAAATAGGCATAACCACTATGTAAGCACTTTTGAGCGAATCCATTTGGTTTCCAAGTAGTTGTGTCCGGCAACGAGGTGTAATCACGGACCACCAAGCCCTTGATTGAATCCTTTTGAGGCAGGATTAATAATGAACTGTAATAGGTGGAATCCTGCTGGTTAAAATAAGCATATGAAAACGTTTGCGCATGGACATGCTCCGACAGAATAATTAAACCAAGAATTGAAATGAGCGCAACGCGACTCATACTATTCTTCCGTTGCTGCCGATTCTTCAGACTCTAATCTACGTTGAAGAATCAAAAGCGTCCCGTCGTTTGATCGAAGAATAACATAGTCTGGAGACGTTGTTGCCACAATATCAAAACTATATGGCTGTCTGTCCTTAACAAACGAAATAGCCTTTCCACTTGGTCTTCGAACGTATGAGATTTTATCCTTTGCATTCCCAAATTGCAAGTGAGCAGAATCAACTTGCAATGTGAATCCTTTAATTTTTACAGCCGTATCACTAGATGAAACTGGACACAATGCACAAGTTTTAGTTGTTTTCAAACCTGACGATTCTACTCCACAATGTACGTCCCACGCACCATAAATTTCTGTTTGACTGAATGCAAATAGGCTTATGAATAAAAGGGTAATTACAAGGCTTGTCTTTTTTAACATGATTACTGTATTAGAAGACAAATATATTTTATTCTAATCAGCTTGAAGTATTGCCAATCGAGAAACATAGATTGTTTGACCAAGAAGTGAGAGAAGCAGGTTCTCTAAGACTTTATTGGTCCATATGCTTTATCTCACCAATTGAACTATTCCGCTAAAATGATGCGGAACATTTTGGAAGTCATACACGGTAATCAGGTAAAAATAACCTCCTTGCAAGGCATTTTCACCGGTCCATGCTTCACCTTTATCCGTCGTAAATATTTGTTCGCCCCAACGATTAAACACTTTCATGTCGTAGCTACCAATACCCAAACCTTGTGGTGAAAACGTATTGTTAATGTTGTCGTTGTTAGGATGAAACGCATTCGGAATCAAAATATTCACAACAAAATCTATGATGATATCTCCAGTGTACGTGTCTTTACACCCATACTGACTTTCAACTGTTTGCGTAATAGAATACGTTGCCGTATCAGGAAATCTGTACGTAAAATCTTTATCTGTAGTTGAGAATCCGTGTGAGAATTGATACACGTAACTCACGGCATCCACGGCATTGGAAGTAAAGTCTACTTCCGCATTTACCACATCAGCACGTTCTGGATTCATAAAAAATCCTGCTGTTGGCAAGTCATGAACTTCTATTGTTTTGGTTGCCGAATACAAACAATTTGGATTCGTTTCAACTTGCATCGTCACTTTATACGTTCCAGGATTTTGATAAACATATTCGAAACTATCTTTATCAAATAAACGTAATCCGTTCCCCATATCCCATTCTGATGAGGTGATTGGGGTTATGAGATCTTGAATTTGCTGTTTCACCATTTGCGTATCAAACACGCATATATCCTTTATATCGAATTGTGGCTTTACAATATGTTCAACCAATACATCGTGGTTTATTGTATCCCAACAATTAAACGTATTGGATACTATAAGCGAAATGTTATAGGTGCCTAATGCCGTGTAAAGATGATTCACATCAGTAGTCGTAGCTGTCCTGCCATCGTTTAAGTCCCAGTCATAACTATTGATCGTACCAGTGCTGGTGGTTGCGGCTGATGTCAATCTTACCAAATTATCGTCACATGGCGTTGTCCAGTTAAATGCTGCCACCGGCTTCGGATCAACTGTAAAGTTAAAGATTGAGTCCGTTGTACAACCGTTTGTAAATGTGAGTGTGAGTTCAACCGCATATGTGTTTGGTGACATAAATATCTGACCATCCACCCTACTTCCACCGTTTATTGAGTAAGTCGGGAAATCCCACTGGAAATCAGTAATTGAATCAAGTTGTACGGGAATATCCTCAAAACTCAATTGTTGCTCTGCACAGTTTCCTGTAACCGTTACATTTGGTTCTTCAGTATACCGCACTTGCGCAAATCGAACCGCACTTGTGTCGTAACAACCACTGTCTGATTCGGTAATAAGTTGTATTGGATGAAGTCCAGAAGTTGGGAACAAAATAGCTAGACGCTTAGCACCTGATGTGAAACCGTTACCCGTATCCCAGGCTCGATTGACTGTACTTCCTGAAGCAATGGAGCTTGTTTCGTTTAAAACAATCGAATCACCTAAACACGCATCCGTGATGGTAAAATCTGCTGTTGGGTTTGGATGTATTACAACGCTTGCTGTGGCCGTATCCCGACATCCATCCGTTGTTTGAATTTCACAAATAATATTGTAGGTATTGGCACTTACGTACAAATAGCTCGTATCACCTAATGACTGCATGGTGTTCCCATCTCCAAGACTCCAGTCATACGCAGAAACGGTAACTCCAGTGTTTGATGACACTGTTGGTGATAAGACCGTGGTACTCTTCAGACAGCCATTTCCAGTTAGAATTGTCAAGACAGGTTTTTCGAAGAGTTCTATTGTATCTAGATGAATCCCTGTACAACCGCGATCTGAGGTAGCGATTAACTCAACATCGAACGACCCATAGTCATTCTCGGTATAATCTAGGTCTGTGGTGCTAAATGTTTTTCCATTGACTGTCCATTCATACGTCAAAGAACCCGTTTTTACTGTTGACGTATTGGTGGCCTGAACATTTTCAAATTGACATACATCTTGAGTGCTAAAATCCGTGTTTGGCAAAGGATAAGGACGTGCGTATTGCGTGTCACTACTGGTACAGCCTAAACTATCAATCACCAACAGTTGTATCTCAAAGGCACTATCACTAGTCGGTATAAAACCTGGAGTGGTGTTGGTGAAGGTGTCATTACTTTGGAATACGTAACGAATGGTATCAAACCCGATATCGCCAATCACTGAGTTGTGACTTATCGTATAACCGACGCCAACGCAGGTGTCTTCAATGAGCAATGATGCTTTAGGGATGTCATGAACCACGACTAAGGTCGAGTCTTCAATTTGACAGAACTCAGAATCGGTAATTGTGATGTTGTATAAGGTTGTTTGGGTTGGATTGGCCCATGTTTTAACACTGGTAGACCTTTGTAAACTGTCAGTTGGCGACCATTGATATGATTTAAAACCGACACCACCAGTTGGTACTTCTCCCACTATAACACGTTCGCCTTTACAGATATCGACTGTATCTTGTAAATTCATAAACATGGCTGGATATAACGTAATCCACGCCGTATCTATCGATTTACAATCTCCTCTGTCTGTTTCCAATAAAAGTCGGTAATCTTGATTCTTAGCATCACTGTTTACCGCCTTAAAAATGGCTGTACTGCTATCAGGTTCATCAATGTCTTTAAACGTTAACCAACGATATGTCACGTCTTTCATGGCAGGTAAACCAACCTGAATAGGCGTTCTCGAACAAGCGATTGTATCACGTCCAGCATTCTTTAAGTGAACCTTACCTACTCGTTGGTAAGTCTGAGAACAAACACAGTTTGTACTATCAATCACAATAAGCAGATTGCACGCATATTTAGACAGCGTGACGAATTTGACGCTTTCTTGAATCGTTTGGTTGTTAGCGATGGCTACTGTAATAGAATCTCTAGTTAGAATTGCTTCGCCCACATCTGCTATTCCGTTTCCATTGGTGTCTGCGACAATCTTCACCTGCATCAATATACCCGGTTCTTTAGAACTACCGGTGTTGGTAACCTCATAATCAATAGTCACCTCTTCACCTCCAGTTGTGGCTATACTTGAAGCCTTTGCAACACTTACTTGATAAATTCCTTTTTTGATTGAATCTAACTGTAAATCACTACTAGTACTTACGTTAATATCACAATACGTACTATCCTTGACACAAAGCGCAGGTTGTAACACAACCGACTGCGCAATAATCTGGGTACTTCCACAATCAAGTTCTGCCGGATTCACATACGTTCTGTATTTGAGTATCATGGAATCACCAACGGCAATACCACTAGGAATCTCCCACAATCCAGTGTACTTCAATCGATTTTGTACGGTTGGTTTGTTTGCTGGACCATTGTGAATGTTGACCAAATAGGTTGTATCCACATAGATTCCATCTGGGAGTAACAGTTGTATAAAATCACTAACACCAGTGGTATCAGGACCTAGATTTATAAATCTGAATTGTCCATCACCATCGTAATTACAGATGTCTATTGGTTTTTTATCAAAAGAGATAAATGCAAAATAGGGTTTTACAATGCCTTTTATGTCCAATGGTTTACTCGCTGCGTAATTACTCAGCACAGACTTTCCACACCGAAGTTCACCTCCTGGCCTAGTTAAAAAGTAAGTCGAGCTAACAAAGTCACAATCGGTACTAATTGTACATTTAATTCTGTAAGAATTGACCAAATTCGAGGTAACACCGGCAAGACCTTCTTTGGCTAAATAGGCGCTGTACTGACTAACTTGCCAGCGATAATTCCCCCCACCCAAATCAATTGGATTAAGCAACATAAAGGAATCAGAGCTGGTGCCAAGAAACGCGTATGCGGTATCTTTTAAAATGACTCCAGGTTGCAGGAATAGATCGACATATAAATTAAATGCCCGTGCGTTGGACAGATTCTTAACACTGATTTCGAATTGTGTGAAATCACATAAATCTACAACAGTGTCTTGTTTGGTTATGGAAGGAGTCAACAAGGTGTTTTGCGGAACGTAGTACAAGGTTTTCTGTAAATCGACACATCTTGCTACTGATAAACTATCTGGATACCCTTCACAATCGTTGCCAACATAAATCACAAAACTATCTCGATCACAGGAAGTATATGTTGCTTTAATAAGGAAGCTTTTGTTCTTAAGTGCATTTAAATCACCAAGTTGAAAAATGCCGTTGACATTTGGAACTGCATTACCTGTAGACACATCAATGATGCTTTCTACTTTTGTATTGCCATTATCTCCTGCTGCAATCCAAATGTGTTTTGAATTCGACTTAGCTGAGGAATTGTCAATGACTATCTGCCATACGGCTGTATCGGAGTCTGCATTGACATCATCCGACAAGGTGTTTAATCCAATCTGAGGCTTTTCATATTCTACTTGGTCACTTCTGGTAATGGAATAATAGGTTTCCTTTTGATTGCCTAAGAATCCCAATTGTTGAAATTCAAACCCATATTGAATGGGCGACCGTCCATGTTTGGCCAAACAATTAGGTCGGAGCTTAATATACCAAACGCCCACAAAACCATCATCACTAATCTTAAACGAGCCTCCTTTGTCCTCATACATATCTGCGACATCATATTCAATCGTATCGCCGAGCAGTCTCGAAGGTTTAATCGTATCCGCAAATTGATATTTATAGGTGCCAGTCCCAGCCGTCCTGTAGTCATACAGCATTGTATGTACGACCTCAAATCCAGGAGGAGGAATGATGATGAACTTGCTTGGTTTGGCCCACGCTCGATATTCACTAGGGAACATATTTCCCCCGTGGTAGTTGTTACAGCAGTTGCCTACACTTAAATAATAGTTTTGGGTAACTGTAAAGTCTCCACAGCTATTGGCGCTATATATACCTGCACAGCAATTCGTGAAATACGACCCAACTAATTGGAAATTGCCTGAAAAGCTATCACACTGATATTTTTGATACGACGCGGGTGAAGCCACATTATGCAAATAGAAATCACTTGTAATGGTTACTTCTTTGAAAAAGTTACCAGGGTTTGTTGCCACCACATACTTGACATACAGCTCTACACTATCCGTCGTGGTGTATGTAAATCCACTATACAGCGGACAACTGGACGAAATCAAGTTGGAAACGCCTAAGTCGAATGTAAACGTTCTCACATTGCCATTTGTGACATACGAAGTCTTTACACCGCTACAAGAGTACAATTGCGTTCCACGCCTCAATATCCGTACTCGGGCATCTGCTACCGCCAAATATTGACCATAAGGAATAGACGACGTCGCAGTTAATCTTGTCCAGTTCGTGATACTACCTTGTCGGTTCACCTTTCCTTTAAATACTGCCAACAAAGTATCGCCATACATCACCCTTTCTGTTCGGATCTTATCTGGATCGATCGAACCTGTCGCATCAGCAACACCATCGTTGTCGCTGTCTGGAAGTCCGTAGCTAATACGTTTTACATTAAAGTAACTGAATTTCAATCCTGTATTACAGCTGTTGTCGCAATGCACTTTTACCTGACCGTTGTAACATAAGCTCCGTAAAACACAAGGATTAGAACACGTCGTATTTGGTGTGTAGTTGGCGTCTATGTTAATCGGTTGCACTTTATTTGAAGATGCATTGGAACAATCACCAAACAGTTTAATAATCAGATCAGACCTGACTAACGTAATTGTCGGAACGCCCTTAAACTGTGCATGAAGAGAGTCTCCAACCATTTTAATGGTTGTGGGAAGCCACACTGCACCGGCGTGTGTTCTAAATTCAAAATCCTTTTTATTGAGCGAATGAGCTATTCCTGGTGGAAGTTCACAGTAAAAATCCAATATCGAATTGGCCGAAACACCTACTAAGCTTGCTGTGGTTACCGTGAGAATAAACTTGGCAGTATCTTTATCAATAACATCCGTAGGTGTAAAAGTGGTAAAATTCAAATTGTGATACAGTCCATACGAGCCTCTCGTTTCTGCATGGGTAATCGTTGTGTTACATTGATCCTCATAGGTTGCACTGAAGTTCCATCTGTGCGCATATATGTAATCTACGCAGTTTTGAATACAACACGATTTACTTTCCCAATCGATATACACCGTGTCGCCTGGTAGCGTTGGGGGTAATTCAATGTCCATTGCTGCAATGGGTCCAGAACCCAAACAAGCATAATTCCCAGAACTCAAATTGAGTTTGGTTTTGATAATGTTTACACGTTGAGGTGTTCCATTTAACCCAAAACGCATACGTACAGAAGAGGTATCAATCGCTGACAAATTCCCACCCCAAAAACCGGTACTTGCTGTTTGGAAGATTGATATTACCGTGTTACGTGCTGTATCATCACCAGCGTTTACAATGCGAAGTTGTTCATCGCTGGGAATGGTATTGTCATAACAAGTTGAAACCTTGGCTGATGGCGTAATAACTAAGTTCGGCGCTTTATTAATCAAGCTCACCTGAGTGTTATACGTCTGTGTTTTACACACTTTGTTGTTGCAACCCCACGAGAGCACCATGTTGGCGCCAAGGTTTTTACAGGATGCAATAATCAGTGAATCAGTTAAAACTAAGGTCTCACCATTATCTAGGTAAATGTCTTTATTACCCACTTGCTTGATATGCGTACTATCGAAAATGGATGTATAGACATTCCCCACCTTGGTTAAATCACCACCTTGCACACCAACCACAACTAGTCCACTACCTATGGTTTGTTTTAAGCTCAATGTCTTTACGCCACCTTTCCCACCATTGGTGATCGAAATAGTTCTCACAAACAGACTTCCTAAACTACCTGAATGGAATTGATTAGTGATGTTACTAACGTTTATGGACGGTTGATTGACTGATAAAGGCAGTGATTTATGACTCACCGACCCACCACTGTATAGGCAAATTGCATTGACAGTAGGTATTCCCCCATTCGTTAAATAACCTGTTAAATCACAATCTGCAATCAAGTCGATGGTAAAAGTGGTGCTTTGCGTAATGGATAGGTCTGGTAAATTAAACTCTGGCTTTTGGAGATTTGATACAGATTTCTCAGAGACACCATTTCCACTAACACTTCCCTGTTTATAGTAGATTCCAGTTGGCAGCGTAAGATTTACAGAAATGCCAGTCACATTTCCTGTTGTGATATTTCGAACGTCTAATTCTACCGTTACGGCTTCACCGCAGATATCGATAGATGAAGGAAGTTTGGAAGTAATGTTAACTTTTGATTGGCCAAAACTAAACGTATTTACCACAACCAAAAACACACACACTGAGGTGATTTTGGATAACAGGGATATTACGCTGTTTCTACTCATTTTTTTGACCAACCTTCGAATTTACTAAAAAAGTGATAATAAATACGTTACGTATTTGTATTGAAGCCAAAGGTATTACAAGTTTAGCAGCTTATCTTCAATGATTTTAATATCATTTGGAACCTTCGTTTTCTTCAGAGCCAACGTATACAATTCACGTGATTTACCAGTATCGAACGGCTTATACATATCACCTAAGAAACTATAATACAGTGCCATAGATTCCCATTCCTTTTGATAATTTGACGTATCCAGTTCTTGTTTGGTCTTGTCGAAACCATGCACTTTGTAAAAAACGATAAAGCGGTTAAGCGCAGTAACCGCGGATGGGTGTAAGGCTAATAGTCCGTCATAATAAGATAGTATCCTCACCCAATCTGTATCTTCAATGGTTTTTGACGAGCAATGCTCGTACGCAATTGCGGCTTCGAAATGATAAGAAGTTACGTAAGCTTCAATAGAGGATTTACTCAGGTACTGAAGTCGGTGGTTAATCAATTCTTGATTCCAAAGACTTCGGTCTTGGTCAGCTAATAATATCAAACTGCCATCCTCCGTAACACGACTTTCTATTCTAGACGCATGGAAACAATTGAGCGCCATTGCAGCAAACACTTCAGAAAAAGGGGTCGATGAATTATCAATCAATAGCTTACACAAGTACATAGATTGATTGAGTAAGTCTTTACGTATGGATAGATCTTGTTGCGATTGGCAGCCCTCGTTGAAGAGCAAATAAATAGCGGTTAATACTGTCCGAACTCTTGGTTTGAGATGTGCGTTGCCAGGAAATTTTGGTTTTATCTACTGATCTCTAAAAAACTTCTTAACTCGATATAAACGCTTAAATATCGCATCTTCCGACACAAGCAGAGCACTAGCCACTTCACTCGTACCAAAACCACATAGCGCCTTAAGAATAGAAGTAATCTGATTCTCTTTCGAAATGCCATCGTGACAACATGTGAACATCATTCGCAACAAATCATCTTTTATCTGGTTTTCCTCCCAAAAGTGTCCATGACATAGCATAAAGAATACTCTGAGTTTAACAGGTCTTTGTCGTCACTACTAAAATCAAATGATTCCGAAAATTTATTCCGCCGAACCACGTCCATTGCTTTGTTGTTATATGTTTTTATAGAAGACGAACAGCCTTGTACAAATTAGGACAAATGGAACGACTTTTTTTTCTTATTGCTTCAAAAGCTTGAAAATGTAGACTTTCTCGCCGTCTTGTACTTCCATAAAATAGATGCCTGACGCCAAATGTGCTGTAGGAACGATTTCATCTTTGTTCGCTAATACACGTCCAAACCATACATCTTCGCCGGTAGCGTTGAATATATGTAAGTCCAATTCGCGATCAATTTTGGATTCAAAGCGTACGGTTACATCTCTTACTATTGGATTCGGGAAGACTTGAATGTTTTCATTCACGTCAATGTTTGGAATCACAATCGTATCTTGATAATCCGTTTTGATAATGTCTGTTTGTGTTACGTCGAAAACCGAAACCCCATCCACAGTGGCAGATATGGTATTCGTTAATGTGGTAAAACGATTCCATAACGCGATGTCGTCGATATACCAACCTCTTCCACCAACAGCTGGGTCAGAAACCATTCTAAATCGAATGTTGACCACATTACCTTGATAAAAGCTTAAGTCGATATTGGTCTGGATAAATCCGTTTGAGTTACCTGAAAACGCTGGTCGACCACTGATTCTACTCGTATTGTTCGGATCAATTGTGCTGTTATATCCATTGGAAATCATTTTGTCTCCCAAATCAATCCAATCTCCATTGACTAATATTTCAACAACAGCGCCATCATTTGAGCTTTCAGTATTGTAGTAATGAGAGAAAATAAGATTTGGATTCGCCATTTTGGTTAGATCAAACGTATTTTCCAACCAACCGTCTGACGACGTACCAACGTTTTGAATAAACCAACTAAAGAAACCACTATTGGCTTCCGTTTTACTTCTTAACCACATGATAGACCCTTGATCTGTGGTTGGTGTCCAATTCGCTGTGTCTTGTTCAACATTATCGAGCCATACCTCATTTCCACCGGCGTCTTTATCCACTTTTACCGAATACCCGCATTCCACGCTATCTCCACCTGCAAGGTTGGTTATCGTCAATGAGAAGGTATTGTTTGCCTTGTCAAACACCAAGTTGCATCGTCCGTCAGAAGTCACAAATGTTGCCTCCGCACTAAGTGTATCAAATACCTCGATACTTGGCAATACTTCACCACCCCGATTAACAACCTTGATACTATAGTCGATTGTTTCTCCAGATGTGGCGCTTGCAACGCCAGATTTATGAACACTGTAGTTGTCTAGATAAGGAGGTAAATCAAACGCTTGTACACCGTCTGCTCTGCTTTGTGATGAGCCTTGGTCGGCACTATACCCTAAACCTCGGTTAGCAAATGCTGTCCAAATAATCTTTTTATTCTTTCCGCCATTCAGCAATTCATCAGCCTTCAAAATAGCATCTCTACCGTCAACAAATCCTGGTCCACAAGGTTGTAACTTCATTGCTTCAAGCGTTAAACGCATCATGATGTTGTTTCCACCTGTTCCTCTGTACAAGTCTTCATCATAGCCATATTCGTTAATAAACGCCCAATGAAGATCCCACAACATCGAACACCATACGCTTCCAACACCATGAGGTACTGTGAATTGTGCGTTCTTAATGTAGTCGTATGTTACTGGATTTACTGAGAAACTTGTTGAATATGGATAAACACGGATTCCACCACCGTTGGTTGCTTGTCCGCTTGAATACGTTCCAATGCCACGTCTTTTTTCAGGTGCATCATCCTTATGTTGCGTCATTATCAATCCAAGAAAATCACTCCAGCCCTCTCCCATTTGCTCTTGGTATGTGTTGGATTGCAAACAGGAACTGTTGCTTGGTCCACCTGTTAATCGTGTACTGATTCCATGTGTGTACTCATGAGCTATAACGCCGTTATCGAAATCACTGTCTCTAAAATTTCCTTCAATTCTTGAAGAATCGTACATCGACCCTTCTACTGTTTCCACAGCCATTCTCGCTTTAATCGTTGCACCATCGGTTTGACCAATCATGATACTTGGAATTGTCACTCCTGTAGCGTTGCCACGCATGGCAAACGGCGCAGTGGCTGCATTATTAATGACGATGACACCAATGGCACCAGCACTTTGTGCTTTTTGAATTTTAGATACAAACGAGCAATTTCCTCTATCAAAAACCGCAATGTTGCCACTTAAGGCGGCATTGTTGGTCAAGGTGTTACAGCCTTCTGAGCTATTCGCTGTTCCATCTTCTACCAATACTAAATTCCCTTTAACCGGAACCTGTGTTAAATCGCCTCCAATTGTCGCTGGGGCTGCTGTATATTTTTTAGCAATTGAAGCTGGATCGTCAATCTGGAAATAATCTTCGATGGTGGTTCCATTCCCCCACAAAAACATTTGCATTCGTGGATTTTGTCCGTCGACCATCGGATTGAAGTTGGCGTTATTTGTGCCACTTCCGTCTTGCGCATCGGCAAAAACATGGTCACTAGCATTTCCGCCGTTCCCATAATTGTTTTCTTGAAAGTTTCCAGATGGTTCGTCGAAGCCGTATTGATACCATACGTCGTGCATTAGGTTGTTCCAATAAAACAAGTTGATGATAGAAGCGTCTAAATAGTTGGTTGCCGATTGCGTAGTGCTAAAATCAGCTGCAAACGTTAAACCTGAACCGCCTTCTGGACTATATCCTGTTCCGTTGTTGCCATTGATATCGTCCTGAGCCCACACGTTATTTCCTCTTGTAATGGTGTATTCTGCTCCGGCAGCGCCGTTTACATCGTGCCATCCAAAAGGTGATGCAATTGCATCTGCAGGATCCTCTTCAATCGTTCTATTGCCGTGGTTTGGACTTTCAATTGGGTATTTAAAGACCTGATAAGAAGCGTCTGCTTGGGTTTTTAAGGTTTCAGTAACTGCCAAGACACTTGGAGCAAGCCAAGTATCGGTGGTGGTTTGATTATGGTTGCAAGTTGCATGGTTATCGAATTGGCAACGGACAATTAAGTCTGATTTTACCAATACGTCTCCAGTTGATGCACTTACATACGCATTCCACATATGTTCTGGCTGCTCACTAAAATATTGAATATAGAAACACGAATAAATCGTGTTGTTTAATATGTAAAATCCTTTTTCTAGTCTAACAGGCATGGTCATCGTTGATGAATCCATCCACTCAAAGCCGCCGTTGACCACGTTAAATCTGATTGTCTCAAGGCTAATGTCCGTTTGATTCACAACGTCCAAGAAGCGTTTAAAAACATCTTTCGCATCTAGGTTAAATCGGTTATCGGCCGACAAGGCACTGAGGTTAGATTGTAATCCTTTTGAAACGTAAACCACTTCATCTTGTCTCATTACCGCATTCGCAACGGCATTAAAAACAGGCATTTCATTCAACTGTTGCCGAACATACACGTGATTCAATTGAGTAAAACGATCAACGTAATCATCCGTAATTTCTAAGTTTAAAACGTCGCTCGGTTGTAAATGAAACTCCGAGATAAACTGTTGTTTAATGCGGTCTGTTTTTGTGTTGATGAACTGTCCAAACACTGGATTTAAGAGCAACATAAATGCTGCGAAAGCGTAAATTTTCTTATACATAAAAAAGGATTATACTACAAAATCGAGCAAATATCGCATTATTGGTCAGAAACAATGTCACATAAGTGCCCGTATATTTAGACCAACTTGGCTACAGATCTATTCCGTTATTACGAAATCATGTCATCAGAAATCAAATGCCGACTGTCTGCGTGTGGATTCTCCTGACTTCGTAACGATTCCATGTCAGATTGCATTATGACGTAAGATTTCGAAAAACGATCATGCCAACCTATGCTCGGCGACGCCAAACAGCTTAGAGATTCAAACGGTATTAATCGGCAAAGTGTACGAATTAAGGTTTGACTCAAACTTAGGTATTGACCAAATTCATCTACTACAACAGATTTAGTAAGGTATTTGCCAAAAGACTTATGTAAAATGAGTTCAGTAAAGAAATAGTATAGAAAGAACACTAAGTACAAATTACCGGAATCGACTACGATGCCCGTGTTCCCAAACCAAAGCGTAAAACCCATATCACCGATACGAACAACTTGCATGGAAAAAGCGGTTAGAAAATAAATAAGAATGGTGTCAATTACCGAATGTATGAATCTAAACGTACGTGGTATAACTGGGATATGATAATTATGTTCCTCTGGGTCGATAGTTTCAACAGGGTCTTTCTTTGTCTGCTCTTTGATTTCATCTTGACCGCGCTCGTTTAACAACTGACGTGCTGCCTGTATGGCGTCGGATTGGTAATTGTCTGGATTTTGAACAATTTGATTGAGCTCTTCAAAGGTCTTGCTTTGAAACTTTTCTGTGAAGTGGTCAATATTACTCACAACTACTTCCTTTTCTTGGTCAACGTCATTCTCAAATCTCCTAATTCAGAAATACTTTGTGATAAATAGATTTTCTTGGCATTTTCAAATTCAATGCTAAAGTTTGAGTTATCAATGATGATTTCATCAGCACTTTCTACCCGTAACAACATGCTGTCTTCGTCGAATTGCCAGGTAGCTTCATAACCATCTGGATAGTAATCGGAGGTTACCAGACAGGTATTATCAGACCTAAAAAAGTAGGTGGTCGAAAGCGCCAGCTTTTCACCCTCGCTGATGATGCCTGGTGATACCGTGGGCATATCTGCCTCCATGTCGACTACTTGCCAAGTCCCTTCAAGTGTTATTGAATTGTAGTTTGTTGTACAACTAGAAAAAATGGTAACGACACCTGTAATACCAATAAATACCGCGTTTCGAGCAAGCTTATATTTTCGCATAATAGTTTAAATGGTTTCGATAAGGGCTAGTGAAAGTTCATTTATTTCTTCTTCGATCACCGCCATAGTATCAACACTAGAGTTGAATTGAATTAACAACCTATCATCATCGATGTAAAACTCATCACCCTCAAAATACCAGTCGTCCATATTGGATTGCATCATATCAATCAGATTAATCGTTCGTTTTGTGTGGTCGATGTATGCTGCAAGGTATTTATTCAAAATAGGCCCTTGCACTTCGTTTGTCTTTTCAATTTTCGACAACATCATTTTGGTGAATTTGGACTCATATCCCAAAGAATCGACCTTACGACGAGCGAAAGTCTACCCTATTATTCACAAATCTTTTATAATCGATTGACCTGTTCACGAAACGCCGGTAAGTGTTCTTTTGCGCAATACACGCAGAGTCTGTTGTCAGCACGCTAAAATCGAGCATTCCCTCAGTGGCTGTTTCGCCGTAAGCATCTTGCCAACCAGACATAATTGAATCTGACAAAGTAAAGTACTCGCGTAGGACTTGGTATGACTCTCTTTCTTTACCACGACTGTTTCGAATCAATTTGTCTAATTCAGATCTAACGGTTCCGGTTATTTTTTTATAGCTGGAATCAGCGGTTCCATTGTTGTTACGCAATTCGCTTCGATATTCCTCCATAGCATTTGTAAGGTCAACAGAATCATTACGCATTTTTGCTTGATCTGTACCGATCTGTCCAAACAACGAAAAGAACATCAGGCCAACAAAAATATTAAGCGTTATGTGGCCAACATGTGCGCGTTTACCTGAAACAAACCACCCTATAAATGAAAAGAAAACGGGTACTATAAGTGTACCAATAACACTGCCAATAGAAATACCAATGTTGTGAGGACTATAGTTGTTTTTTAAGACGACAAAGTATAAAGGATACGCACAGCACAGCACTAATAACAGAATACCGTTTAGTTTACTCAGGCTATAGGGTTCTTTAATACGTTTGTTCGTCATTGGTTTATGAATGAGTACGCTAAAATAATTGAAATCGGCATTAACCGTGACTTATCAAATTATATTATTTCGATATTGATAATTATCATCGACACTTTGTCCACTTGACCAAACTTTTGCGACCACACATTGTATAATTGCATAAAATATTAAAGATGTCAGAAAACGTTGAAAAAATAGAGTGTTTGATAATTGGAAGTGGTCCTGCTGGATATACGGCAGCCATTTATGCCTCAAGAGCAGATATGAAGCCAGTTTTGTATGAAGGTATGCAACCTGGAGGGCAGTTAACGATTACAACAGACGTTGAAAATTACCCTGGATATCCGGATGGCATTATGGGTCCAGAAATGATGGATAATTTCAAGAAACAAGCCGTTCGATTAGGAACAGATGTGCGCTTCGGCATGGTGACTAAAGTTGATTTTTCAAATGGTGCTCCTCACCGAGTATGGGTTGATGACAAACATGAGATTGTAGCTGAAACTGTGATTATTTCTACTGGTGCGTCAGCAAAATGGTTGGGTATTGAAAGTGAAACACGATTAAATGGTAGTGGTGTTTCAGCCTGTGCTGTATGTGATGGTTTCTTTTACCGTGGTTTAGACGTTGCTATCGTGGGTGCGGGAGATACTGCTGCTGAAGAAGCGAGTTACCTATCTAAGATTTGTAACAAGGTGTATATGTTGGTTAGAAAAGATGAGATGCGTGCATCTAAAGCCATGCAACATCGCGTTCAGAATACTGAAAACATTGAAATCTTGTATAACACTGAGACCGATGAGGTATTAGGTGATATGGAAGTAGAAGGTGTTCGCGTGTTTAACAACATCACCAACGAAAAAAGAGATATTCCAGTGAAAGGATTCTTTGTGGCGATTGGGCATACACCAAATACGGCCATCTTCAAAGACTTTATAGATATGGATGATCAAGGCTACATCATTACCAAGCCTGATAGTGCTAAAACCAACGTAGAAGGCGTGTTTGCTTGTGGAGATGCACAAGACAAGATCTACCGTCAAGCAGTGACAGCAGCTGGAACTGGCTGCATGGCTGCACTAGATGCTGAGCGTTATTTGAGCGCGAAGGGTCATTGATGACTGATTAAAATCAGTCATATTCTTACATTTTATAACACTTTTGTAGCAAACTAAAGATGACGTCTCGGGTCATTTTCAGTATCTTGCACTTTCAAGTCATTTATATGAAAATTCGAAACCTTGTGGTCGTATTGGCCTGTGTTGCACTGTGTTCTGGATGTGTTAAAGACATCAAAGAAACCTTTAAAACCATTAAAAGTGTTGACCAAGTTCAATGGGATCCAACCATTGCAGTTCCACTGGTAAATAACAGGGTAACGATCAATGATTTCCTTAATCAAACCTCAACAGCGTTTATTGAAATCGACAAGGACAATTTAATCCATGTGGTCTACCGAAGTCAATTGGCAAGTTTAAAAGCCAATCAAGTTTTACGTATTCCGTTACAACATTTTGATGGATCGTTTGGATTGTTGCAATTTCACGTAAATGAGTTTAACAATACTGGTAAAACGGAGGTAAACTTTAGTACCATCTTTAATTTTGGTGTTGACGATACCGAAATTGATAGTATCATCATGAAGGCCTGTGGCGTTATGACAAGCTTGACTTCTGATTTTCAGCACGACGTGACAGTTAACATAACGATTCCAGAAATCGTTAAAAACAATCAAGCCCTGGCTTTTAACTTCAACTTACCGTATACTGGCTCTGGTTCAGCAACTGCTAGTCAGACAAAAGACTTAAAAACAGCTTTTTTCGATTTAACTAAAAGTGGCGATCAAAGTCATAGTCAGTTACTTGCCAACTTTAAAATCACCGTTACCAAGGTTGGGAACAACCCAATTTCGACAAATGACAAATTGAGATTTGTAACAGACTTTACATATAATGAATATGAGGTTTTATATGGCCTTATTAAATCATCAGACATCTCACCTGGCAAAGTCGATTCTTTAAAATTTGATTTGTTCAGAGGGGTAGATTCTTCATTAAAAGACGTGAGTTTTAGAATTGGAGACCCTCGTATAAAGGTAATTCTTACGAATTCATACGGCATTCCCATTCATGCATTTATCAATGAGTTTTCAACGCTATCAAGTGATGGTAACAAGATTACATTAACAGGATATCCTGACCCACTGGTTGTCCCAACACCGAGCAAGCAGCAAATTGGTCAAACACTGAAGGACTCATTTGAGTTGAATAAAAACAACAGCAACATTGATGATGTCGTCAGTAACATTCCAAAGTACTTAATCTACGGATATGCTGCTCAGGCCAACCCACCTGGGACAACACAACGGAATTTTGTGACTTACAACAGTGAATTAACTGTTGCAGTAGACATTCATATACCGCTTCAAGGTTCCGCTGATGGCTTTGTCCTAAACCATGAAATTTCTCTCGATAGTTCTTTTTCGAATATGGAAGATATTGAGGAATTGGATGAGGTGACGCTTCGTTTGTTTATGGAGAACGACTTTCCAATAGATGTGGATGTACAAATCTACTTTATGGACGACAATGGGGTTACGTTGGATTCATTATTCGAAACGGAGCAATATTTACTTCGAAGTGCTATGGTTGATGGTAGTGGAAAAATAACAGGTCCAAGTGTTTACACCCTAGACATATCGATGAATAAAGAACGGTTCGAAAAAATTCGAGAGTCTAAAAAAGGACTGATACGGGCGAAACTAAATACATATAAAGGAAGTTCTCCGCAACCAGATGTGAAATTCTTTAGCGATTATGGATTGAGTGTAAAGCTTGGCATCCAGGCAAAAGGCGTCTTTAACATTAAAACGAAGTAAGCCATGAAAAGAGTTTTAATAACATCGATTTGTCTTGTATTGGTTGGACTTGTGACCCAAGCTCAGAACAACCTGACGCTGTATAACATGAAACCAATACCTCAGAAGTTTTATGCGAACCCAGCAAATCCTTCTGACGCCAAGATATTTATTGGAGTGCCCGGAGCTTCCTCGAACTATTTAGATTTTGGTATTACGGCCTTTAAACTTCAAGATTTGGTTGACGCTATACAACCTGATGCCAATGGTGACACGACATTCCGATTGAGTGAATTCACTAAAGGATTTAAAAAGAAGAATTATATTTCAGTCAATAATTCGGTGGATTTATTTTCATTCGGGTTTAAGTTGAAGAACAACTACTTCTTTCTTAACACTTCTGTGATTAACAACGCAAGATTCACAGCACCTGGAGATTTCTTCCAATTTATATCACAGGGAAATGGAGGATCCAACCTGAATCGAAAATTTGACTTTGGGTTTGGACTTGATATGCTGTCGTATGCAGAAATTGGTATTGGTTATAGCCGTAAACTGTTAGATGAAAAACTTACGGTAGGTGGACGCGTGCATTTTATTAAAGGACTTGCCACTTTCTCGACGGAATCAAGTGAGTTTGATTTTACAACTGACAAAAACACGTTTGACTATTACCTGCAATCCGACATTGAAATCAATTCAGCCGTTTCATTTAACAAATTACCAGCGATTTCTCCCTTTGATTCAACCTTTAAGCCATCTGACAGTATTGGCTTTCAAGAGGTCGTAAATTCCTTTTTTAAAGGTGGAAACAGAGGAATGGCGTTAGATATAGGTGTAACCTACAAGCATACCGATAAGATTACCTTAAGCGCGAGCATTACCAATCTCGGCAAGATTAATTGGAATACGAATACGTACAATTGGAGATCGAGAGACCCAGGAGCCACGTATCAATTTACGGGTTTAGAAATCGCGAACGCTTTAAAGTTTGAGGAACGAGATATCGAAGAAGCATTTAACCAATTAGGAGATACTCTTCGGTCTGTCTTCCGTTTGGACAACAATACCGAATCGTTTTCTACTGGATTATTTGCACAGTTTTATGTAGGTGGAAATTACAACCTTACCAAGAACCACAATGCTGGGGTATTGTTACACGGCAGTTTTTATAACAAAACCATTGATCCAGCGATTACCTTGAGTTGGAATTCTAAGTTGACACGTGTTTTAGGTGTTTCAGCGAGTTACTCTGTTGCCAACAATTCATTTGTCAATGCTGGTTTAGGCTTTACATTAAATGGCGGACCTGTTCAAACCTATTTTGTATCAGATAACTTACTAGGCATTTTTGCCCACCGAAAAGTGAACACCTTTAACATGCGGGCAGGATTGAACGTCACCATTGGAAGAGGAGAGAAAAAAGACAAAAAGAGCAAGAAGAATAAAAGCTAATTATAAAGCCAATACCTCTGCTTTTATCTTTTCCGTTAAGTCATGTGCTTTTTGCGCGGACTTGCTTTCAGCGTAAATACGAATGATGGGTTCTGTATTCGACCCTCTTAAATGCACCCATTCTTCAGCGAATTCTATTTTTAGGCCGTCTATCGTATTGGTGTTTTCATTCGCATACTTCTCCCCCATTTTGGACAAGATATCTGGAATGTTCATGTGCGGTTTAAGTTCGATCTTATTCTTCGACATTTCGTATAACGGATATTCCGCTTTCAAGGCTGTCATGCTTGTTTTCTTGTGCGCCAAATGACTTAAAAACAAAGCAACTCCAGCCAGTGCATCTCTTCCATAATGAAGTTTCGGCCAGATAACGCCTCCGTTTCCTTCCCCACCAATCACCGCATTGATTTCCTTCATCTTATTCACCACATTTACTTCTCCTACCGCACTTGCCTCATATTTGCCTCCATGCTTTTCCGTCACATCACGTAAAGCTCTGGTGCTGGACAAGTTGGAAACGGTATTTCCAGGTTGTAGTCCCAATAGATAATCTGATACAGCTACAAGTGTATATTCTTCCCCAAACATGTCGCCATTTTCCATAACAAAACAGAGTCGGTCAACGTCTGGATCTACAACAATTCCTAAATCGGCTTTTTCTGTTCGGACTACCTCTGATATTTTGGTTAAGTTTTCGGCTAACGGTTCTGGATTATGAGGAAACTCACCATTGGGTTCACAGTACAATTCTGTTGTTTGACTTACGCCTAATCGACGTAGAATTGCAGGAATGGCAATACCTCCAGTGCTGTTGACACCATCGACAACCACTTTAAAATTAGCGTTCTTTATTGCCACAACATCCACCTCTTCACAGGCAAGAATCAAATCAATGTGTTTCTCTATCCAACCATCCATGTTGGTGATTTTTCCGAGTTCTGTAACTTCTGCAAACTCCATATCATCGCCATCAGCAATTTCCAAAAGCGCCTTTCCATCTTCCGCACTGATAAACTCTCCTTTGCTGTTTAACAGTTTTAAGGCATTCCATTGAGCTGGATTGTGACTCGCAGTAAGAATGATACCGGCAGATGCGTTCAATGCAGGAACAGCCATTTCAACAGTTGGTGTTGTGCTTAAACCTAAGTCAATCACGTCCATACCCATACCAATGAGCGTATTGCTCACCAAGTTTGAAATCATCGAGCCACTAATTCTTGCGTCTCGTCCGATTACGACTGTCTTACCAGCATTTTGTTGTTTCAACCATGTGGCAAAAGCGGCTGCAAATTTTACCGTATCAAGTGGCGTGAGATTGTCTCCCACTTTACCGCCAATAGTTCCGCGAAAACCGGAAATAGATTTTATCAAAGTCATACAGGGCAAAGCTACTTCGAGAAAATGGGTTTCACATAGCCCTGTCGATGGAAACATAAACACATAAAATTAATCGCCTAATTTGATTGACAATTGTACTTTTGGACAATGCGCAAAACGGGAATGTTACTTGGATTATTGGTGGTGATTAGCATGGTCTATTCATCATGTAAAGAACCACATTATATGGGCGTCGCCTTTTATAATGTCGAAAATCTTTTTGATACAATTGATGACCCTGAAACCTTTGACGGTGAATATTTACCCGATTCATTTCGACAGTGGAATACCGAAAGGTACAACACCAAGTTGAACAATCTAGCGCGGGTCATTACCACGTTTGATGGCCAATACGCTCCCGATTTCTTGGGCTTGTGTGAGGTTGAAAACAAGTTGGTAATCGAAGACTTACTCAAAACCAAACTCATGAGTGACTTAGGGTATGAGATAGTACATTATCAAAGCAGCGATGTACGAGGCATTGACGTGGCAGCGATTTACAATCCAAAGAAATTAACCTTAGTTGAAAGTGGCGTCCAATGGGTTGACTTAAGTGAGTTTGACGAAATTACCAGAGATATTTTATGGGTTAAAATGACCAGTGTTATTGGTGACGAGACCTTTTATTTCTTGGTAAACCACTGGCCAAGTCGACGTGGCGGTTTGGCAGAAAGTGAACCGAAACGAATCCAAGCCGCATCTACTTTAAAGTTGTTAAAAGACAGTTTGTTGCGTAAGGATCCAACTGCCAATGTAGTAGTGATGGGTGATTTTAATGATGAGCCTGACAATACCAGCGTTTTGACCACATTGAACACAACTGATAACGCCAAGACAATTAGTAATGAACAACTTTTCAACGCTATGTCCCGATTAAATGAAAAAAAGAAAGGCAGTTATTGTTTTCGTGGAACGTGGAATATGTTAGACCAAATTATGATCAACAATTCTTTGATGGACGGAAAATCGTGGGATTACGTAGCAAATTCGGCAAAAATTAGAGATGACAAGTGGTTAAAACAAGCTTCTGGAGATTACAAAAATTATCCATTGCGCTCATTTGGTGGCAAAACCTATCTAGCAGGTTATAGCGACCATCTTCCTGTTTATGTCATACTGAAGCGAAGCGCAGATTAACCGTCAAATATTGTGTACATATTTTATTTACTTTTGTCTCGGACAAACTGGTCTATCGCATGGTGATGTAATGTCATTATGAGGAAAGTCCGGGCAACGAAGGGCAATGCACCCCGATAACCTCGGGGGATTGTAGTTGGAAGATTACAAGACAGCAAGTGTAGCAGAAAATAACATCCTGTCCGCCAACTGGCAGATGGGGAATGGTGAAAACGTGGAGTAAGAGACCACGCTTTCCGGTGGTAACATCGGAATGGTACAAACCTTGCATGTTGAAAGACCAAGTAAACCTTAGTTTAAGAGCGGCCCGCTCAATGCTTCGGCAACTAAGGAGGGTAGGTTGATTGATCCGGATGGTAACATCAGGACTAGATAAATGATAGACATGATGACCTTGTGTCGTTATACAGAACCCGGCTTATAGGTTTGTCCATTTTTAAAATTGTAACATATGCCACGAGTATTAATTGTAGACGATGAGAAAAGTATAAGGGAGACCCTGAAGGAGATCCTATTGTACGAGAGCTATGAGGTTGAAGAAGCGGAGGACGGGAAGAAAGCACTAGATCTAATTAAGAAATTCAACTATGACGCGGTTTTGTGCGACATTAAGATGCCCGGAATGGATGGCATTGAGTTGTTAGACAAAGCAGCAGAGCTTGTTCCAGAATTGCCTTTCATCATGATCTCTGGTCATGGTACAATTGAAACAGCGCTGGAAGCGACTAAAAAAGGAGCCTTCGACTTTATCTCAAAACCACCTGATTTAAACAAGTTGTTGATTACGGTTCGTAACGCAACTGAGAAAAACAGCTTGGTGATTGAAACCAAGGTTTTAAAACGCAAAATCACCAAAACGCGTGAAATGGTGGGCGACAGTCCATCCATTAAAAAGATAAAAGACACCATTGAAAAAGTGGCACCAACCGACGCACGTGTGTTAATCACTGGTCAGAACGGTACAGGTAAAGAACTTGTTGCACGCTGGATTCATGAAAAAGGAAACCGTCATCAAGATGCTTTTGTTGAAGTAAACTGTGCCGCAATTCCATCTGAATTGATTGAAAGTGAATTGTTTGGACACGAAAAGGGTTCATTTACCTCAGCGCACAAACAACGTATTGGGAAATTCGAAAAGGCACACAAAGGCACTTTGTTTCTTGACGAAATCGGCGACATGAGTTTGTCGGCTCAAGCCAAGGTGTTACGCGCTCTTCAAGAGAATAAAATCACCCGTGTTGGTGGAGATAAGGATTTAGACGTTGATGTTCGAATCGTAGCTGCAACGAACAAAGACCTGCGTAAGGAGATTGACGAAGGAAACTTCAGAGAGGATTTATACCACAGAATAAGCGTGATATTAATTCATGTACCATCGTTAAATGAAAGAACCGATGATATTCCATTGTTAGCCGAGAAATTCATCAACGAAGTCTGTGAAGACAACGGCATGCCTCGCAAAGTATTGGCTGCAAGTGCCATGCAGGAATTAAAGAAAATCAACTGGTCGGGTAACATTAGAGAACTAAGAAACGTGATTGAACGTTTAACGATTCTTTGCGATGACAAGATTACGGGAGAAGATGTATTAAACTTTTCGAACGCTGCGAGTCGCAGAACCAGCAGTTTAGATGTAGTGGAGCAATTTGACAAATTCCAAGACTTTAAAGACTACGCAGAGAAGGTATTTATCGATGCGAAGCTGAAAAAGAACAAATGGAATGTGGCCAAAACAGCTGCGGAAATTGACATACAGCGAAGTCACTTGTATAACAAGATCGACAAGTACGGTTTAAAACGAACCAAGAAGTAATCGCATGATTGGTACCGACGTATCGGTTGCCAAACAGTTGTTGGAAGCAAGGAAACTTGTTGCCATACCAACTGAAACCGTGTATGGGTTGGCTGCCAACGCACTAGATCCAGAGGCTGTCTTATCGATTTACAAAGCCAAGAACAGACCTAGTTTTGATCCGTTGATTGTTCACATTGGTGACACAGAGTGGTTATCGAAATTGATAACACACCTTCCCCAATCAGCAAAAGACTTAATTAAAGCCTTTTGGCCCGGCCCCTTAACCCTTATTCTACCTAAATCCGAATTAGTTCCAGACATTGTCACCTCGGGATTACCCTTTGTGGGCATTCGCATGCCACGTCACCCATTGACTTTAGGTCTGTTAAAACAGTTGGACTTTCCTGTTGCAGCACCGAGCGCAAATCCTTTCAGTTATGTGAGTCCGACCACTGCACAGCATGTAGCTGATCAATTAGGCGACAAGCTTGAATACATTCTAGATGGTGGTCCATGTATTGTGGGATTAGAATCGACTATCGTATCCTTTGAAGTACCAGACCATCCAAAGATTCTCCGGTTTGGCGGAGTCGATCAGGCAGCGATTGAAAAGGTTATTGGTCCTGTAAAGATTTCCATTTCAAACAACTCTAATCCAAGTGCACCTGGCCAGCTCGACAAACATTACGCCACAGGAAAACCAACGCATTTGGTTAACAAACCTTATGAATTGTTACAGTTCAACCAAGATGCGGTATTTACCATCGGTTATGGTGAAGGACTATTCGACTACAACCTTTCTCCTACCGAAAACTTAGATGAAATGGCTCAACAGCTGTTTACTGCGCTTCGTACCGCGGACTCTGCAGATCAAAAGGAAGTGGCCATTTCTAAAGTGCCTAATACCGGTATTGGAAAAGCGATTAATGATCGGATGACAAGGGCAGCGGGGTGATTGATTTTTCAATTGACAATTGATAATGGATAATATGTATATCCCTAAATAGCGTTAATTGGACGTATGGTAAAGAATATAGAGAAGAGAAAAAAGAATATTTATTTGTCTTTATTTAAATCCCTGCAACATCGCAAACGCTTTCATAGTCACTTCACTCCTGATCTTTGGGAATAAATCCATATTAAAACTGGATGACGGCGTTACGTTGGTTGCAAAGAAAAATAGGTTTTCGCCTTGTTCGATATAGCCCACAAACCAACCGTTGTTGTTTCCATTGCGGATAGACCAACCTGTTTTGCCACTGAGGGTATATGCATCGTTTTGGTCAATAACCATCAATGATTTCATAGCCGTGGTAGTTCTGGCTTTTATAGGGAGTTCATTGTTGTAAAACGCTCTTAAAAAATTGATTTGTTCTATCTGGCTCACTCCAGACTCACCTTCTAACCAAAAAACATCGATTGACGTCGTGTCGACGATCATGTTGCCATAGTGAAAGGTATCAAGGTAGTTCTTCATGTACTTCACACCTATTCGTCGCGCTAGGTCTTGATAACACGGCACACAAGATGCATGAAAAGCCCCTTTTAAATCGAAGTCTCGCTCCCATTGTTTGAGTTGCCTTGGTTTACCGTCCCACTCAAACTCCGTTTTCCCAATAGAAACTTTACCAGTTTCTAAACCAATGATTGAATTCACAATCTTGAACGTCGATGCAGGCAAACGCCTTTTCTCTGCCCATTCAAAATTATTGCTGAGCCATTTACCTCTCTGTACATCATAAAACAACACAGAACCCTCTACTTCATTTGAATCTAAAATCGAACCAAAACCAGGTACCACAATGCGATCAGACCACAGACTATTTAATGAGTCTGTTTCTGAGTCTTGAGCGGTGACCGTCTCTGTTTCTACAGTCTGGTTAGACGATTGTTGGCAACCCACCAGCATTCCAATCAAGACGACAAACATTGTGTTAAATTTCATGGTCATGTTTTAAAATTTGACCCAATATAAATCATCCCATTCAAAAAAGATGTGCACCTCATTAAAGCTTGTGGTTTTTAGTTTTTGGTATGGTTTGTTTGGTTTGTTTGCCCAGGTGCACACCTTTAAAGCAAATCAATTAAGTAACAGGCGCAAGGTAGGTCTGGAAGCCATACTTTCTAGAGAATGTCTCTGAGCACAGGAGTTGGTTCTCCGAACGTTGCAGTGATTGAATTATTGAATAATAGAATTAGAGAATTATAGAATCATTATGCTATGCGTCTTCAGAAGTTCGACTTTTGGAGAACTGAAGAATCTTTTTGGCTATTAGCTGTTGGCTATTAGCTGTTGGCTATTGGCTATTGGCTTTTAGCTATTTGCAATGGACAGTTACACTACGTCATTCAGAAGTTCGACGGTAGGAGAACTGAAGAATCTTTTTCGCTATTTGCACATGATTTAATCACTAGATGAACATACTGTGAACCATTCAACTTCGACTTCAACTTAAAAAGTCTATACTCTTTTTTCTCTTTTCTATTTTCTATTTGTTACTCCCTAAAGCCTAAATCCTAATGGCTAGTGGCCACAAAAAAAATATCTCAGATAACCAAACACAAATTACCAGTCACATACGCTAGTAACGTACTCAACCTGATCAATTGGGTGTTTTACACCTGGTAGAGAAATCCCTATTGCTCGTTTGACAATTCTATTTTATCTCTAACGGCAGTAATATACTTTTCGAAATACTTGGGTTTATACTCCTTCAAGCAAGTCACATATATTTTGACAAAATAATTGTCGACGACAAATACAAAACACAAAGCCTGAAAACCGTATGGTGTGAGGAACATGTCAGACATCATTTTACTTTGAGTAAACACGCTTAAATCCTCAACCCCATCGATTTTAATTTTATGCTTTTTGATTTCTGGGCCGTTTTCTGAGTTTTCTGGCAAGTATTCTGAGTGAAAATTTTTGGCCGCTTCGTTGGAATCAAACTTTATCCGGATATCGTAAAACTGGCCAATGCTTTTGATTGAATCGTCAATATCACTCCATACTTGTCTCCAATTCGAGGTGCTGGTCAACCTCATATGCTGGATGGTTGTAGAGTCAAGAAACACTTCTCTGGAAATAGAATCTTGATCTTCAATAATCTCCATAATCTGATCAATTCTTTGGTTGTCCTGCGTAAAGCCTAGAGAAGATAATGTTAATAAGACCAATAGTATGGTTGTTTTCATGTCTGTTTGTTAGCGTGAGGTCAGAAAGTTAATCGTTTTTAGGAAGATGTCCTAAAACCTAAATCAAATTATAGGTAATTACTTTCTAATCCGTTTCGCTCCCACCCGACCTTACCAACGGCTTAAAACCACCATATACCATCCGACTGGCATCAAAAATGAGTTTTGATGATTCAATTAATGGCGAAACCAAGGCAGTCATTCGTTCATCATTGGGGACTTGTTGATTGGCTTTGTCGCGAATCTCTTTTGATGGAAACAACACCCACCCAAAAACTATGACCTCGTCTTCTTTGGCGTGAGCAACATCTATGAATGAACGTGTGCCCTCCAATGTCATATCGTCTCCTATAAACTCATTGTATTCAAGCGCGCCATATTCTTTCCATATGTCTGCGACTTGCTCGGCCACTCGCTTGTATTCTTCGAGATGCGAGCGAGGTATGGGCAGAACAAAACCGTCTATGTAGTGTGTCATGGTGATTTCAAATCAATGGTTCTTCAACACGTTCCATATGGAGTAGACGATAAATATCTTTTCGTATAGTTTCGTCTGTAATTTCTTGAATGGTGTTGATTAACTTTTCTTTATTCATGTGAGAAACCTCTATCAACCAAAGATAATTCATTTTTCAAATGGCAAACGGCAGTTATTGCAGTGGCAACGAAGTGATTCGACGGCAAACACTTTGCAGAAACATTAAAATTTGTCCGCTTTTAAAATTTGGGACTCATTAAGTCATGGCCAAAAGGACAAACCTGTTAATGCTTTTGTGTTTTACCAAGAATGGATTCAATAGCCGTTTTTATTTTGTCTGTTGCTCCTGAAACAGCGAGTTCAATTGAGTTTGCTTGATTGGTAATGGCAATGGGTTGCCTTCCTTCTAGTCTGGCTTCTAATAGACAAGTAATATCATTGAGTCCGTCCTTTTTCCCATTCTCATCTTTCAAGTGAACCTCAATTCTGGTAATATGTGAGTCGAACCTTTGTAGTGCTTCGGCAATTTGAGAAGTAAAATAATCAGAACTTCTTTTTTCTATTGACAGCGTATTGTCGGTGTTTATTTGAATTGTCATATACTATATTTTTTAATGTTTTTGTGAGTAAGTCTCAATTAGGTCTTGTAAAGACTCTAAGTAATCTCTCAACTCGGCTTCGCTTACTACGTTTTCTGAATGAATTTGAAAGTTTACCAGAATTTCATCTAAGTATTTAACTAATTCCGGAAATTCTACTTGAATTTTCATTGTAGTTAATAAGATATCCTTACTAAGATTATCCCGATATTGTTTATTTTTCATCAGTGTGAAATCGATTTTGTCAAGTTACGCCTTAATTAATCCAATGTACTATGCCCATTGATATTTGTTTCTAAATTTCTTTGACACAATATCCATGTCAATTTTGTCTTTGCTGATTTTGGTACATTTCTCATCGCTTATAGACTAAGGCAACTTCTGAAAAATTGGCTTTAATGTTTTTTATTTCGAGTTTGTACTTGTACCAACAGATACACGAACAAACCGTACCGTTTACATGCTCAAATTCAAACTTCAACGTATCGTTTGTGATTTGATAATCGCCCAAAAACTCCATGCAACATGCTTCTTTCAGCTTATAGTCTATGTTTATTGTGGAATCGGTAATACGCTTTGATTCTATGTAAGGCACAAATCTTTCATGAAGCGTGTCATCAAGTGCATCTTCACACCTGCCTCTGGAATTAAGTGTAACATAGTTTTTTCTCATTTGAGCCCTATAGAAATCCATTATAGATTGTTCTGCTACAACCTGGTTCACAGTGGTTGTATTTGAATCCTCACTTTTAGTGTTTATACATGCAGCGAATAGTACTGAAAACAATGTAGTACCAATTAGTTTTAATTTCATGTGGTGTAGCATGGTAATTTTTAGAGTTTGGCAATTAAAACGCTTATGACACCTCATACTTAAGTTTTAAAGCGTCCAACTCCTTTGTAAAATCAGCTAATGTATCATCAGAAATCTGATACTTTATGGGTACTCCATCGAGCATATTATCCAACATATCTTTTGCTGATTTTAATCCTAACTCATTTTGGTAATCAATCAATGTACGAACAAACCTGATCCGCTCTTGATGCTTTTCCTTGAAATATTTTATTGTTACAAGTTTCATAACTTGTAATTTAGTGTATCGATCTATATATGCCGCACTCGTTTTATACGCACAAAACATCCGGATAACACTCCACATTCTGGGGATAAACCCATGTTTGTTGCGTTTATTTATTTGAGGCAATTTATTGAAATGTAGGAATGTATCCAATATCTAAAAGAATACAACTCCTACTCAAACTCGCTCAACTCCAACCAGCGCATGCCTTTGTCGTCAAGTTCTTGGATCACTACTTCAAGGCGCTCGGCTTTTTCTTGTAACAAGTTGTAGTCGGTTTCACCGCTGGACATAAATAACTCGATTTCTTTTTTCTCTGCTTCTAGTTGTTCAATTTCTTTTCCCAAGCCCTCAAATTCAAACCGCTCCTTAAACGTTAACTTGGTCTTCACCTCATCCTTTCGCTGCTCTTTCTTCCAATCCACCTTCTCTTCAACTTCCACTTCAACTTCAGCTTCAGCTTCCATATAGTCCTGATAGTCTTGATACGATCCATTAAAGTCCTTAATCACTCCCTCACCCTTGAAAATGAATAAATGATCCACCAGCGTATCCATAAAATACCGGTCGTGAGACACGATAATCAAACAGCCACCAAACTGGAGTAAAAAGTCTTCTAGTTTATTTAGAGTCAACAAATCCAAGTCGTTGGTTGGCTCATCCAGAATTAAAAAGTTGGGATTTTTGATCAACACCGTCATCAGATGCAGTCTGCGTTTTTCTCCCCCACTCAGCTTGCTTACCGGATTGTGTTGCACCGCCGGCGGAAACATAAAGTGATTCAAAAACTGTGAAGCGGATAATTTCGTTCCATCACCAAGTTCAATGACTTCGGCATATTCACGGAGAATATCAATCACCTTCATATCAGGCTCAAATGCCAATCCTTGCTGATTGTAATAGCCAAACACAACGGTATCTCCTGTATTGATCTTACCTGAGTCGGGTGATTCCAATCCACAAAGCATGTTCAAGAATGTCGATTTACCGACGCCGTTTGGTCCTACTATACCAATGCGTTCTCCATTTTTAAAGGTGTAGTCAAAGCCTTTGATGATGGTAAAGTCGTCATACGACTTGTTCACTTTTTTAAGCTCTAATATCTTGCCTCCTACCCGACTCATCTTCACCTGCAGCTTCAACTCTTGGTCTACGTGACCACTTTTTGATATCGCCTCTGTTTCGTGAAACTTTTGAATCCGGGCTTTAGACTTGGTACCACGTGCCTTAGGCATCCGTCGAATCCAATCGATTTCGGTCTTCACCTTTTTACCCGCCTTTTCAATTTCAATGCGGTTCACTTCTTCGCGTTCTGCGCGTTTCTGTAAAAAGAAGGAATAATTACCGTGATGGGTATACAACCTGCCGTGATGTAATTCTAAAATGACGTTACACACGTTTTCAAGAAAATACCGATCGTGCGTCACCATAAACAGGGTCAATCCTGATCGACTGAGGTACTGTTCCAACCATTCAATCATGGCAACATCCAAGTGGTTGGTTGGCTCATCGAGAATCAACACGTCTGGTTCATCCAACAATGCCAATGCAAGCGCCAAGCGTTTCTTTTGTCCACCCGAAAGCATTGACACCAATTGACTTTGGTCGTCAATTTCAAACTTGGTAAGAATTTCGTTCAACCGCCGTTCATAATCCCACGCCCCAAACTCATCCATTTTCGCCATGGCTGCGTCTAAGTCTTTTTGGTGCTGACTGGTAAATTCCTCCGACTGTTTTTCCAAAATGTCGTGGTAGGTAGAAATGATTTCCAGCATCTCCGAATTTGCGGTACGAATGAGTTCAGAAATTGACACATTTTCATTGAAATCAGGCTCTTGTTCGAGATAACCGTATCGTACCCCGTTGCGAAAAACGACCTTGCCAGCACTTGGAATGTCCTTGCCTGTCATGATTTTCAGTAGGCTGGATTTTCCCGTCCCGTTGTTGGCAACCAAAGCCATTTTATCTCCCTTGCTCAAACCGAAGTTTAGGTCAGAGAAAAGGATGCGTTCTCCGAGGTTTTTTTCTAAGTTTTCTACTGAAATGTAATTCACCGCTCAAAGGTAAGTGAAGGAATGGACAGCGCAGAAATGAGAATGACGAAACTGCGATAATTTTTGAACGAAGTTCACACATGCTTGTCGAGTTGATTTTGATAGCATTCAAGAATGATGAATACTTGCCGCAATGAAATCTGTACTACGAAGTTCATATGGTGCTCCATCAATTCTAACTGTTGGAGAACTCCCCTTACCCATTCCTAAACCAGATGAGGTGTTGATTCGTGTGCATCGCACGACTGTCAACAGAACAGATTGTGGCATTTTACGTGGCAAGCCTTTTCTGATTCGGTTTTTTACCGGATTACGTAAACCGTCCTCACCCACTCCTGGGACAGATTTCGCAGGAGAAATTGAATCTATTGGAAGCGAAGTTACAGAGCTTGCTGTCGGTGACCGTGTGTTTGGCTTGGGAGATGAAGGAATTGCTTCACAGGCAGAATTTATGACCTTTAAGGCATCTGGAGCCATGACAAGAATTCCAAAAGGCATTGATTACAGTCAGGCCGTTGCATCTCTTGAAGGAGCGCATTACGCGTATAATTTCATTAACAAAGTGGATGTAAACGCCAACAACAAGGTATTGGTAAACGGTGGAACTGGTGCCATTGGATCAGCAGCTATCCAAATCTTAAAAAGCATGGGAGCTTATGTCACTGCAGTAACCGACACAAAAAACGTTGACAAAGTCACGCAGCTTGGACCAGATAGGGTAATCGACTATTTGCAAACCGATTTTACAACTGATAATGAACGATATGATTTTGTGTTTGATGCCGTGGGTAAGAGTGAGTTTGGCAAATGCAAAAAACTGTTAAAACCAAAAGGCATCTACATATCCTCTGAGCTTGGTCCCAATGCTGAGAACCTATACCTACCGTTAATTACAAAACTAAGAGCTGGTAAAAGAGTCATTTTTCCGATACCTGTCAACTGCAAACGAAGCGTTTATTTTATGGCCAGCATGTTGGCCAAAGGCTTGTTTAAGCCATTAATTGACAAGACATATGCGATGCATGACATCCGTGACGCCTATACATATGTTGAGACTGGACAAAAAATTGGCAATGTGGTAGTTGATTACACAGGCGACTAAGGCCGAAGCTTCATTGACAACTCCATTTCAAATTGCGCGACCAATTCATTGTTACACATGGCCTTCACCATAATGGGTTGGTTTTCTCGTTCCTTAGTGTCAATCATCCTTTGAATCATGGCTTGAATGGTATCGCCTTCCTCACATACAAAATAAACAGCGTCTTCTGCACGCTTAAAATATTGAGCTTTCATTGATTTAAAAACAGGAGCAGCATTGAGCCCTTGTAATTGCAACAAATAATAAGCTAGAAAGCCAGTGGCTAAATCAGCTCCTACCGTCATAACACCCAAATACATGCTATTCACGTGGTTGCGTGTTCTCCTATTCAAAGGAATTTTAACGCTGATACGTGTTTCAGAAACTTCTTCAATACGCGGTCGACAAAAACCGATGAGGGGAATCTTAATCAGTCCAAACAGAAAGACTTTCCATTGAAGTTTTTTGGTGATTTTACTCCGCATAATCTGGATCAATTAATTGTTGAACCACCGCACTTACAGGCTTTATCTTATGTACGTATTGTATGGTAGGACCTGCACACCACAACGTTTTATAGGTGGCACTAAACGCTGCTTTTTGCAGGTTTTTCATTCCGCGAATAAAGGTAATGGCCTTCATCCATTTTTTAAACTTTTTGTGTTTGTTTAAAAACCGTTCTATTGCATTTTGTTGCGTCCCAATCTCTTGCACATATGGTGTGTTAATCACCGTACACGGACTCCCAGACAACTTGGTCGTCATTACGATATCCTCGGCCTTATAATCCACAATGGCTTGTTTGTATTCGTTGTTTACTGGTGCCTCATCGGTAGGAATAAAGATGCTTCCAACGGAAACACCATCGGCACCAAGGGCTAGCACTTTCTGTAAACTATCGTAGTCCCCTACTCCTCCGGCTGAAATAATAGGGATGTTACACGCCGCTTTTAATTGGGGAATAAGTTCCACTGCTGGTATGTTACCAGCATGACCACCTGCTTCTTTGTTGACAGCAATAATGGCATCACAACCTAGCGCTTCGACTTTCTTGGCGTATTCGACCGTGGTTACATCACAGAACACCTTAACGCCCGATTTGTGGGCTTGTTTGATCGTTTCTTCCGGACTGCCCAAACTGGTGATGATGTAATCCACCTTTAGTCTGCAACAAACCTCCAATTGTTCTTTAAACTTGAAATTGGACTTATTGACAATCAAGTTGATTCCGAATGGTCCGCTCCCAGCCGACTTAAGCTCACCAATCGCTTCCTCAAGCTCTGGAATTGTGCGGTAATTCAGTGCTGGAATCGCTCCCGTGATACCAGATTCCATCGCAGCTTTCACCATTGCTGTATTGCTTACTAAAAACATTGGCGCTTGTATAATCGGGTATTTGATTCCCAACATCTTTGTGATTGCGGTATCGAAGGACTGAGGCATAGGCAAAGATACGTGTTGCGGGCAACAAGTTAAAGTTGAAGTTGAAGTTGAACTATTATTTTATTCTATTATTCAATAATTCACACTATCAGACATTACATTCACTCATTCGAAATTCACTCATTGTGTCTCGTCCTAAAATAGGTTGACACATTTTAAGCAAAAATGAACAACAAAACAGGTTTAAGAAAACGTTTCACAAAGGAATTTCGACATTTAGTAGTGAAGGAGTATTTAAAGGGTGGAATTACCCAAGTAGCTTTATTAAAAAAGTATCAGATTAAGAATGTTTCTGCAATTAGTAAATGGCGTCGAGAATTTGGTTACAGTGACGAAGTAATTAACTTTACAGATGACACTTTTTATCAAATGAGTAAAAAATCTCAGGAAAACTTTGATTCAGCGGATCTCCATGAGGATAATTCATCACTGGAGAAAGAAAATGAAGACTTGCGATTACAATTGGAGTATTACAAACGAGTAATTCGGCAGGCAGAAGAACGTTTTAAAATTCGAATTGAAAAAAAGTCAGGCACCAAGTAATAGAAGATATGAACCGAGAGTTATCGGTTCCACTTGTCAAACTGTGCAGATTACTTGGTGTAAGTAGGCAATCCTACTACCAGCACAAACAACATCAAAATTGGATGAGCATTGAACATGCTATGATTGTCGACCAGGTGAAGATTATACGAGAATCTCACCGTTACATGGGCACACGAAAGTTGTATGAGGTTTTACAGCCTTTTTTGATGGAGCATCAGATAAAGATAGGGAGAGATGGCCTATTTGATATGTTATCTACAAACAAGCTATTAGTACGTCGAAGAAAGCGAAAAGCTGTAACTACCAACTCATACCACAGATACCACAAATGGCCCAATATAGCTCAGTTTATAAAGCCTAGTAGAATCAACGAGCTCTGGGTAAGTGATATTACCTATTGGAAATTAGGGGAGAATTTTTGTTACATCAGCTTGATAACAGACGCATTTTCACATAAGATAGTAGGTTATCATCTAGCTAAAAACTTGAAAGTTGTACAATCCATAAAAGCTTTAAAAATGGCTTTAAATACTTTGAAACCAGAAGAAAGATTAACGTTAACTCATCACTCAGATAGAGGGATACAATATTGTTCTGATGCCTACGTCTATATGCTGCAAAACCGTGGTATACAGATTAGTATGACCGAAAATGGAGATCCAAGAGAAAACGCCATAGCTGAGCGAATCAATGGAATAATTAAGAGTGAATATCTTCTGAACATGAATCCCAAAACAATACTACAAGCCTTTGATTTATTAGACAATGCTATCAGACTTTACAATCAAGAAAGACCGCATATGAGCATTGGTATGTTAACCCCAAATAGGGTACATCAAACTATTGGAATCAAACCAGTAAAACTATGGAAGAACTATTATGACAATACTTATAAAAAGTAAACCTATTTTAGTACTAAGAATTAACTGTAATTCTATATCAGGATTTAACTATTAACCTGTCAACTTATTTTAGGACGATACAAGCATAATGATTCAATAATTCTATTATTCATTGATTACCCCAACTACCATTCACTTATTCCAAATTGTATGGAGAATTATGAATGTAACCTTAGTGTGTTGATCATCTCTAGTAAATCCAACTTCTGCTTGAGAAGTAGGAAAGCTTAAGCCCTAAAACTTAATAACTTTTAATCTGCATTCAAGATCAATACCAAATTGGAGTACGTACACACCTGCTGCCAAATGTTCAACTTCTAAAGAATTGCGATTAGAAGCTATTTGTCCTTCAAACACAACTTGTGCTTTTGCGTTATAAAAGATAAATGAAGTTCCAATTAAACTTGAATCCACCTCAATACTTATTTCATTCAAAATCGGGTTAGGATAAACTTGAATAAAGCTTGTTACTATTGAGTCTTGCTTAGTGGGAATACCAAAAATGTCATATACCCTCACGTGACCAGCGTTCGTCCCATTACCATCGTTGTATTGTGCTCCTATTGCCAAGGTGTTACCATAACCACTTAGTGAAACCGATCCTCCAAATTGATCATTGTCTCCTTCCCCATTAATATTTGAACCAATCTGGTTCCAGATGTCGTTTTTATACTTATATAGTCTAACTTGTCCAGCCCAATTTCCGTTATCGTTGTTTGCAATAGCTCCAATTGCGATTAAACTACCGCTGTCATTTAATGATACAGACCACCCAAAATGCTCTCCAACCGCTTCACCTTCAATGTCTGTGCCTAGCTGTGTCCAAGTTTCATTTTTATATTTAAAAACTCGCACACGTCCTGCTAAGCTTCTAGCTCCTGAATTATTCGGTGACCCAATGGCAAGAACAGTGCCATCACTACTTAAAGAGACAGAACTTCCTGAAGCATCTCCTTCATTCAGCCCGTCAATATCTGATCCTAGTTTCGTCCATCTGCCACCCATATTTTTGTAAACTCTAACATGGCCAGCAGAATTGCCACCGTCGCTATTCCTGTTCGCTCCAATTGCTACTATATTTCCATCAGAACTCAATGATATTCTCCATCCAGAGTGATCGCCTGCTGATTCTCCATCAATATCTGATCCAACTTGTGTCCAATCTCCATTTAGGTTTGTATATACCCTAACATGGCCAGCATATTGTCCATTACCACTGTTATTGCGCGCACCGACAGCTATAGTATTTCCGTCTCCACTTAATGATACTGACATTCCGCACTGGTCACCAGGAGATTCGCCAATTATATCTCTACCAATCTGACTCCAAGCACCATTGTCATATCTTAGCAAACGTACATATCCATTCAAATTTTCTTTTAGAGTAACTTGTGGAGCACCAATTGCTATTATATTTCCATCGTTACTTAACGAAACTGAAGCTCCGAGGTTGTCCAGTGTATTACCATTGAGGTCAGAACCTTTTTGGTTCCATATATCATCGGTAAATGAGTAAACCTTTACTTGTCCTGCGTTTGTGCCTATATCGGTGTTCCCTATTGCTGCAATAGCAACTGTAGACCCATCTTGGTTTAAAGAAATAGAATGTCCTGAAAAATTTCCGGCTGATTCACCGTCAATATCTTGGCCGATTTGTGTTTGAGCGTACACACTGGAGTCGAATGTTGTAAATAGAGAAGATGCCAAAATTCCAACAACTGAAAATATTACTCCTTTATTTCGCTTTATCTGTATTTCAAGCAATTTGGTCATAAACAAAAATAGCTGATAATGGGAAATTTTGAATGCAATATGTGTTTCAGGTTGGGGATTAGACCTGGCAGACTATTGAAGGCCATGGAGATTCTTCAGTTCTCTTAACCTTGAACTTCTGAATGACGCGTAGCAAAATCGTACATCGCCAACAGCTAATCGCCAATAGCCAAATGAGATTCTTCACATCCTCGTAACCTCGGATGTTCTGAATGACGCGTAGCAAAATCGTACATCGCCAACAGCCAACAGCTAATCGCCAATAGCCAAATGCGATTCTTCAGTTCTCCTACCGTCGAACTTCTGAATGACGCGTAGTGTAATTATACATTGCTAATCGCTAAAAGCCAATTGTTAATTGCAAACCCTATTGTAATTTTGGCGCATAATACTGAAACATGACATCATCAAAAAGCAGAGTGATTAAATCACCTACTGGAAATACATTAAATACAAAAGGTTGGGTACAAGAAGCAGCGTACAGAATGTTGCAAAACAACCTTGACCCTGACGTGGCGGAAAGACCTGAAGACCTGATTGTATATGGCGGTCGAGGGAAAGCAGCGCGTAACTGGGAATCTCTTGATGGTATATTAAATGCGTTAAAAACACTTGAAGAGAATGAGACCTTACTTGTTCAATCGGGTAAGCCAGTTGGGATTCTACGTTCGCACAAAGATGCCCCAAGAGTCATTATTGCCAATTCTAATTTGGTGGGTAAATGGGCCAATTGGGAGCATTTCAATGAATTAGAGAAAAAAGGCTTGATGATGTATGGCCAAATGACGGCTGGAAGTTGGATTTATATTGGATCACAAGGCATTGTTCAAGGCACCTATGAAACATATTTGTCACTGGCAAAAATTCATTACAATGGCTCTTTAAAAGGCAAGATAAACGTAACCGCAGGATTAGGAGGAATGGGTGGCGCACAGCCACTAGCCATTACCATGAACGAAGGCGTTGCCTTGGCGGCAGAAATGGAAGAATGGCGGGTAACTAAACGTTTAGAAACTCGGTATCTCGACAAAATGACTTCCAATATTGATGAGGGCATTGATTGGGCAGTTGAAGCTGCTAAGAATGGAGAAGCCATTTCTATTGGTGTCGTTTGTAATGCCATCGACTTGTTAAAAAGAATGGTCGAACGCAACATTACACCTGATACCTTAACGGATCAAACATCAGCGCACGATGAACTGGTAGGATATTTTCCAGAGGGATTGAGTGTTGAAGAAGCCAACAAGCTTCGAGAAGCTGACCCAGATGAATACTGTAAGCAGTCACTTGCTTCGATGTGTACCCATGTCGAGTTGATGTTGGAATTACAAAAACGTGGTGCCATCACCTTCGATTACGGTAACAACATTCGTGGTCAGGCACTGGCAAATGGTGTTACAAATGCGTTTGACTTTCCTGGTTTTGTGCCAGCCTATATTCGTCCGTTGTTCTGTGAAGGCTCAGGACCATTCAGATTTGTCGCGCTTAGCGGGGATGAAAATGATATTTATAAATTAGACGAAAAGCTTAAAGAATTATTTCCAAACAACACTGGACTATTGCGTTGGTTAGACATGGCGAAAGAGCGTATTGCTTTCCAAGGTTTACCATCTCGTATTTGTTGGTTAAAAATGGGCGAACGCGAAAAAGCGGCCCTTGCCTTTAACGAAATGGTAAAAAACGGAGAAGTCTCCGCTCCTATTGTTATTGGACGTGACCATTTAGATACAGGATCGGTTGCCTCTCCAAACAGAGAAACCGAAGCGATGAAAGACGGTAGTGATGCTGTTGCGGATTGGCCAATTTTGAATGCATTAATCAATACAGCCGGTGGAGCTAGTTGGGTAAGCTTTCATCATGGCGGAGGCGTAGGTATGGGTTACAGCTTACATGCCGGAATGGTGATTGTTGCCGACGGTACTGACGATGCACACGAACGTATTCGACGTGTGTTACACAATGATCCAGCTATGGGTGTGATTCGACATGCAGATGCAGGATATGACATTGCAATCAAAACAAGAGACGAGCACGGTTTGACGTTGTAAAAACCTTAAAACACAAGAGCACGGCATTGCCGTGCTCTTTCTACTTTAACTACGTAAGTCTCACGACTCTACGCTAATTGATATAACTAATGCGAATTAGTGTCTTTGTATTTCTTTGCTTTGCCTTACTCCTACCCAACATATTTCATTAATTCATTCATCAACAACGGCATCATGATGGCATTGGTTGGCAACGCTCTATAAATTAAGATAGTGCGCATTCGTTGGCTAAAACCAAGCTTGACATGTGCTTTTAAGTTGATGGCTTTAATTGGCTCAACAGACTTAAACTGCTGAAAAGAATGAATAGTGGGATTAAATTGTAATGACGTAGAATAATAATTCATAACATGCGAGTAGTATCTATTCACATGTAAAAATCATACCAACGCACACAAAACGCTGGAATTCTGACAGTTAACTCAGTTTCTCTCATTTACAGGTCGTTGTTTTCATACCATATGTGGACAATTTTCCCATATAGAGAGAGAATGACAATACTGCTAGTCATTATTCTAAAACACAATAAAACATACCTTTGCGCCACTTTATGGCGATAAAAATTAAAACACCTAAACAAATCGAAGGAATTCGTAAAAGTTCCCAATTGGCGGCAACGTGTTTGAAACACCTTGAGGATTTCGTAAAACCCGGAATCACGACCAAGGAATTAGATACGATTGCAGCCGATTTTATGAAAAAACACAATGCCACTTCAGCCACAAGAGGTTATAAAGGGCATGGTGTTCAACCCTTCAGTGGCCATATCTGTACGTCGGTAAACGACGTAATATGCCATGGTGTTCCAAACGACTATGAACTAAAAGACGGTGATATTTTAAATATCGACGTCACGACCATCCTTGACGGTTATTACGGCGACACCTGTAGAATGTACGAAGTTGGGAATGTCTCTGATGAAGCAAAGGAATTAATGGCGGTTACCAAAGAATGTTTACGCATTGGTTTAAAGGAATGTTATCCCGGAAGCCGATTTGGTAATATTGGTTATGAAATTTCTGAATACGCCCATGAAAAAGGCTATAGTGTAGTATATGAGTTTTGTGGGCACGGCGTTGGATTGCAGTTTCACGAAGATCCAGAAGTGAGTCACATCGCACATAAAAACACAGGAAAACGAATGCGCCCAGGCATGATTTTCACCATTGAACCAATGATCAATATTGGAAAGGCACGAAGCAAGGTAGATGCAGTTGACGGTTGGACGGCACGCACCATTGACGGCGGACTATCGGCTCAATATGAACACACGATTTTAATCACAGAAGACGGCTGCGAGGCACTGACAGACGTTTTCGGAGATTACTAATACTTGCATCATGCACAATAACGCATTTATTTTAAAGCGGTATGCGGATTATTTGCATGACATCTGTTTGCATCAAAAGCTTGTTCAATGTGTGAGCACCTCTCCTACTGATTTACATCTGCTGTTCAGCAATGACTTCTATCTATCGATTCGATTTTATAAACAACACACTTTTTTCTTATTACCCGAGGCTGACCATTTCCCTAAAAAGAATGTACAAACACAATGTGCAGCATTAGTTGGCAAAGAAGTAAAATCTGTAAAACCATATGAGAACGACCGAGGTTTTCAATTTTTCATAGGAAAGTTGGTATTACATATACAGTGTTATGGCCGTAGAAGCGGTGTTCTCATCACAAAAGGCTCTAGCGTAATCGACCATTTCAAAACGCTTCAACCACCTGAAACTATTGACCTAAAAAATCGAGAAGTCGAGTTTTATACAGATGCCTTGGCCTTCCAAAAAAACAATCCGTTTGTCACAAACGATATCATAACTGACTTACAAAAGCAATCCTTCGTTACATCTTCAAATCAAAAAGACGCATGGTTGCAATACACAACAGCGTTGGTCGCTAGACCAATATACGTTTGTAAGTCGGAGCAAAACGAGTATTCGCTGACCTTGTTCCCTACAGACGAAATTATTGAGACTTACTCGGACATTGGGAAAGCACAACATGATTTCGGCAAGTTGTACATGGCCCATGACCGATTTGACGCGTTAAAGACCAGCTTACTTTCTAGAATCAACAAAGACATTAAGAAACTCAGGTCGCGAAAAGTCAAAATAGATAAGCACTTAACAAAACTCACCGAAGGAGATAGCCTCAAGGAAATTGCCGATGTAATAATGGCCAACTTGCATGTTATTCCAGCGAAAGCGACAGAAGTCACGTTGTTTAATTTTTATACAAACAAAGACATCGATATCCGCTTAAAAGAAAATCTAACAGCTCAAAAAAATGCGGAGCGGTACTACCAGAAATCGAAAAACGTCCACGTTGAAATCGCCCATAACAAAAAACTACAAACTGGTATCATTAAACAGTTGGAAGCGCTTGAAAAGGAAAAAGAAGCCATAGAACAAACAGACAATTACCGCAGTTTACAATCATTCGAAAAGGTCAAAACAAAATCCGATGATGCGGCCAAAAGCAATCACCAACTTCCTTATCGACTTTTCACTTTCCAGGATTACGAGATATGGGTTGGGAAAAGTGCGAAGCATAATGATGCACTGCTAAAACTTGCGCACAAGAATGACCTTTGGCTACATGCCAGGGGTGTAGCGGGTTCGCACGTTTTGTTAAAGAACAGAGAAAACAGAAAAGTAAGCACAGAAGCCTTAGAATTTGCTGCGTCTTTAGCTGCTCGTTTTTCTAAAAATCAACATGACACCCTTGCTGCGGTTATTTATACAAGTCCGAAATACGTACGTAAATTCAAAGGCGCTTTACCTGGTCAAGTACGCGTAGATCGTGAAGAAGTTGTGTTGGTGGCTCCCTACATAATCAAAAATTAGAGCGTAACATCAGTATGGCTATTGTCACGATTCTGCTATCCATGACCTGACATAGGGCGGTTTTGGGAATAATTCATTACATTTCAAATATGAAAAACTTGACCCGTTTCTCATCTTTGATTTTTGCTTTACTACTAATCACTTTCTCCAGTTATGGTCAAAGTCAATCATTTGATTTTAGTTCAGTAAAATTAAATACCGGGAATAACATTCCGTGGTATGGTGAGCTTACTTCCCAGCATCAATGGACAGAGAATACCTTTCTCGATCAGTTCAAAACACAATACTTCAACAATACAAAAGTCGCATTCAAAGAAATTAAACGTTCAACCGACAAAGTTGGTTTTACCCATATTCGTTACCAACAAAGCATCAATGGCTTAGAGGTGATGCATGGCATACTCAATGTACATCTTAAAGAAGGCATCGTTGAGTCGTTTAACGGAGAAGTTTACAACACATCTGTAACACTTACCACCACTACGTATTCAGAGGCAAAGCGACAATTTTTAACACAATTTCCAGAATATGCTACTTGGACTTTTGTCGACGAAGCACAAAATGCCCACGGACTGTATTGTCCAACCCACGACCTTACCAATATCCAATATGCGTTTCGGTTCAGACTACAATCTCCAAACCATGAACGCGATGATTATGTGTTCTTTAATCCGTCTGAAAACATATTGACCCGAATAGAGCCACAGTTAATTCACAGTGATTCCGTTGGTACGGCAAAAACCTTTTACAGAGGTACAAAGCCTGTTACGACAGACTTTTTAGGTTCCAATAGCTTCAGAATGAAGCAAAATGCAAAACCCATTAACACCTACGACTCTAGACTAGGTGATTACGTAACAGATACAGACAACAACTGGAATACCAGCGGTAAAGAAATCGCTGGCGACGTGCATTATGCGGTGGATTTGCTGCATACATTTATGGATACCACTTTTGGTTGGGACAGTTATGCCAACAATGGAGATTCCATCACCAGTGTATTGAATTTTGGTGGAAGCGGAAATGCTTTTTGGAATTTGGCTGGGAATTATGCCACGTTTCTGGTTGCCAAAACAACCAGTCTAAATCCATGCGCGTCGATCGACGTTATTGGTCATGAATTTGGTCATGGCATCGCCGATGAAAATGCAGGCCTAGTGTATTCTGGTGAATCCTGCATGCTTCATGAGTCGTTTGCCGACATTAGCGGAAGTGTGTTGGAGTATTACGAGGACACGAGCAAATCAAACTGGTTGTTAGGTGAAGAAGTTTGGGTTTCCAGAGGTGGCATCCGGAACATGAAAACACCTAAAGCAATGAACCACCCTGATACTTACAAAGGGCAGTACTGGGCTGGTGGTTGCCACAACAATGGAGAAGTTCAAAACTACTGGTTTTACATGATGGTTGAAGGCGATACCGGAACCAATGACAACGGTGTGGTGTACAACATCCCAGGTTTAGGTAGAGACACCGCCATTCAAATTATGTTTAGAGCGATGTTTTATTACGTTACGCCAAACACCCAATTTGCAGATATGGCTAGCTTCACGTTAAAAGCAACCAAAGATTTATACGGCACTTGCGGTAAAGAACTTCAAATGGTTTGGGATGCGTGGGAGGCTGTTGGCATCATTGACACAACGGTGAAGTTAACCAACTTTGACCACGGTATCGTTGGGCCAAGCACACGATGTACACACTTACCAGCGACACAAAAATTTGCGTCTATTGGCGACCCAAGTAGAAGTGTTTTTTGGAAATACGGTACAAGCGATACCAGTTCTCAACTGTCAATTCAGAAGTCCTTTACCCAATTCGGACAAACAACCATAGAGCTTCAAACCTCTGTGTGTAACAAGGTGTTTTACGATACATTGGTTTTTACGCTCAACGCACAACCAGAGGCTAAGTTTACACCAAGTCAAACTGAGTTTTGCAAGGGCTTTAACGACACATTGGTGGTGACTAATAACACGGTAAATGCCGATAAGTCGCAAACTTTGCTATATGAATGGGATATCCAACCTTATGATATACAGGAAACAACGACTGATTTAAGACTTCCACTGAAAGATTTACAGTACTATTTCAGCATAGAATTAAAGGCGTATTACAAAACAGGTTGTGAATCAAAGACAAAGATCTTTATATCACCTGTTGAAGTCTCCAAAGCCAAATTCACGTCTAAATCGGTGTGCCAAGGTGCGGACATCATTATCGACAATCTATCAGATACTTCACGAAAAGTGCGCTTCGACTGGACAATCACAGGTGATCAGCAAACCAATGCCATTACTTCCACAGAATTTGAACCACAACTCAGTTTAAATGAAGTTCAAAATGTGTATATCAACTTAACCGCCACAGATCTTGGGACCAATTGTAAATCGACGGATGTCGACACGATTGAGATTTATAAAAATCCAGAACCAAGCTTTAGATATGAAAACGCTTGTCACGACGATACAGTGATGTTTATTAATACCACATCGCATCCAACGTCTATCACCTGGTTTAAATGGGACTTTGGTTTTTACCGACCGTATAAAAAAGATACGGCATATAACATTGCAACTAAATCCGAGCCTATGATAGCTGGTTTGGAAGTGCGTGATGACAATGGTTGTAAAGTCATTGCATATGACACCATTCTCATTGAAGAAACCGTAGCCCTATTTGACGCTACAAATTATTGTTTGAACGCCATTGAACCCTTTATCAATCAATCAATCGGCACAGGTCTCTCATACCAATGGAATTTTGGAAACAGATCGATGAGTACGGATACCAATGGACTTGCTGATTACGCTTCACAGGGTGATTACACCGTGTCGCTAACAGCATCGAGCGCCAATTGTACATCTGTTCAGCAATCGGTAATAACAGTTTTGGAAACACCTACTGCCGATTTCGACATAGACGGAATTTGTATTGGTGAGACCACAGCTTTCGAAGACAAATCAGATCCAGGAGTTGCCAATACGACGTATTCATGGAGATTTGGAGACGGTGATACATCTAATGCTACAAGTCCAAACCACCAATATGACGTTGATGTCACTACAACATTTTTAGCATCCTTAATTTTGGAAAACAGTGTCGGTTGTACAGATCGAAAGAACAAAAACATCACGATACACGCCTTACCACACTGTGGCTTTGATTATAGCTATACCTGGCCAGCGAGAGACGTTGTCTTTAACGCAGACAGCAGTGGATATGCATCCTACAAATGGTACTTCGGTGATGGCGATTCATCGTCTGATGCAAACCCAACGCATGATTATAGCACTGAAGACAGCTTTACTGTCGTACTCCAAGTGATAAATTCTGCGGGCTGTACGTGCGAATCTTCTTTGGACATCCGAGGAGCGAATGTGTCGGTTCTTGATTTCCAGACTAAAAACATCAAGCTTTATCCAAATCCGAACTCAGGTTCTTTTTCCATACAATCTGATTTAGATGGAACGGTGCGAATTCAAATGGTTGACCTATATGGTCGGGTTGTATTTGAAAACGAAACCATAAGCAACGGTTTGATTCACCTCAATACAAAAATTGAGACAGCAGGCGCGTATATGATTCTTTTGAAACACGAAGGTGATACGTATTCTGTACCGGTGTTAATTATTGAATAATAGAATTATTGAATAATTGAATGAACGTTTTGGTAGGATTGATAAGAGTGTATCGTCCTAAAATAAGTTGACAGGTTAATAGTTAAATCCTGATATAGAATTACAGTTAATTCTTAGTACTAAAATAGGTTTACTTTTTATAAGTATTGTCATAATAGTTCTTCCATAGTTTTACTGGTTTGATTCCAATAGTTTGATGTACCCTATTTGGGGTTAACATACCAATGCTCATATGCGGTCTTTCTTGATTGTAAAGTCTGATAGCATTGTCTAATAAATCAAAGGCTTGTAGTATTGTTTTGGGATTCATGTTCAGAAGATATTCACTCTTAATTATTCCATTGATTCGCTCAGCTATGGCGTTTTCTCTTGGATCTCCATTTTCGGTCATACTAATCTGTATACCACGGTTTTGCAGCATATAGACGTAGGCATCAGAACAATATTGTATCCCTCTATCTGAGTGATGAGTTAACGTTAATCTTTCTTCTGGTTTCAAAGTATTTAAAGCCATTTTTAAAGCTTTTATGGATTGTACAACTTTCAAGTTTTTAGCTAGATGATAACCTACTATCTTATGTGAAAATGCGTCTGTTATCAAGCTGATGTAACAAAAATTCTCCCCTAATTTCCAATAGGTAATATCACTTACCCAGAGCTCGTTGATTCTACTAGGCTTTATAAACTGAGCTATATTGGGCCATTTGTGGTATCTGTGGTATGAGTTGGTAGTTACAGCTTTTCGCTTTCTTCGACGTACTAATAGCTTGTTTGTAGATAACATATCAAATAGGCCATCTCTCCCTATCTTTATCTGATGCTCCATCAAAAAAGGCTGTAAAACCTCATACAACTTTCGTGTGCCCATGTAACGGTGAGATTCTCGTATAATCTTCACCTGGTCGACAATCATAGCATGTTCAATGCTCATCCAATTTTGATGTTGTTTGTGCTGGTAGTAGGATTGCCTACTTACACCAAGTAATCTGCACAGTTTGACAAGTGGAACCGATAACTCTCGGTTCATATCTTCTATTACTTGGTGCCTGACTTTTTTTCAATTCGAATTTTAAAACGTTCTTCTGCCTGCCGAATTACTCGTTTGTAATACTCCAATTGTAATCGCAAGTCTTCATTTTCTTTCTCCAGTGATGAATTATCCTCATGGAGATCCGCTGAATCAAAGTTTTCCTGAGATTTTTTACTCATTTGATAAAAAGTGTCATCTGTAAAGTTAATTACTTCGTCACTGTAACCAAATTCTCGACGCCATTTACTAATTGCAGAAACATTCTTAATCTGATACTTTTTTAATAAAGCTACTTGGGTAATTCCACCCTTTAAATACTCCTTCACTACTAAATGTCGAAATTCCTTTGTGAAACGTTTTCTTAAACCTGTTTTGTTGTTCATTTTTGCTTAAAATGTGTCAACCTATTTTAGGACGAGACAGTGTCCAAACCTCTGTGTGACCTCCGTGACCTCTGTGCCTCTGTGGTAAAAAAAGACCCCGAAGGCAGCATGGATTAAGGATACGTCCACCCTATTTTTCACTTTTCATTATTCACTATTCATTAAACCGTTTTCTTAACACAGAGTACACAAAGAACACACAAAGGACACTGAGAGCCTTCGATTGATAATTCAAGTTAAAGAATAAAGATGTAGTTGATTGGAGTTAATACAAACCTCTGTGTGACCTCCGTGACCTCTGCGCCTCTGTGGTAAAAAAGACCCCGAAGGTTAGATAGATTTAGATACATCAACCCCACTTTTCACTTTTAGTTTTTCACTTTTCACTATCCGTTGACTCAGCGCCTCTGTGGTAAAAAAGACCCCGAAGGATAGACGAACTAAGATACGTCATGTACGTCCCTGATATAGGTTGACCGAAAATTAAAAAAAAGTCAACATGTCATTACAAGTACAAAAAATTAGAAAACATCGAAAATTCTCAGAAGATTATAAGCGTCAGCTTGTCAAGGATTTTGAAAGTGGCCGGTATAGCGTCCCAGAACTGTCCAGACTTCACAATGTCGCGACACAAACGATTTATTGCTGGATTTACCGATATTCACGGTTGAACAAAACAGGGTATCGCGTCGTGGAAAAGAAAAACAGCACTGCCTCCAAGGTTAAAGATTTAGAAAATCGGATAAAAGAATTAGAGCGTATGGTTGGCCAAAAGCAGATTATGGTCGACTATTATGAGACGATGATTGAACTGGCAAAGGAGGAATTTGATATCGATATCAAAAAAAACTCAAACACCCCACTATCTGGCGACTCAAAGAAAAAAAGATGAGTTACAGCATGAATGCGGTTTATCGCCAATTACAGATCTCTAAACAGGCGGTTTATCAAAGCAAAAAACGTCAACATAGCCTAAACAGTAAATGGTACGATTTGCAGGGCAAAATTGACGCTATTCGAAAAAACCATCCAGGTTGTGGGGTTGAGAAGATGTATCACATGCTTAAACCAGACTTTATGGGCAGGGATAAGTTTATTGATACGTGTTTGGACTTTGGTTACAGAGTCAAACGAAAGAAAAACTATCGAAAGACAACAAGAGCTTCGAAAGAGTATTATCCAAACTTGATTCAAGGTTTACAGATAACTCGACCTAATGAAGTATGGCAGTCTGATATCACGTACTTCCCAATAAATGGAGAACATTATTTTGGAGTCTTCATAATTGATGTTTACTTCAAAAAGATAGTTGGATATAACATTGCTAACCATATGCTTGCATTGGCCAATGTGCAAGCGTTAAAACAAGCTTTAAGGCGCAATAAGTCTCCAACATACCATCACTCAGACAGAGGAAGTCAATACGCTAGTAAAATCTACACACAGCTTCTTGAAAAGAATAATGTCAGAATTAGTATGGGGTTAATTGCACAAGAGAACGCTTACGCAGAACGCTTCCATAGAACTATTAAAGAAGAATATTTAGATCATTGGAAACCCCAGTCTTATACAGAGTTAAGATCTTGTGTAAACAAAGCTGTAAGAAACTATAACAACACCAGACTTCATAACAACATTCATCCAAAGACTCCTATTAACTTTGAAAGAGAATGGGAATCTTCTTTACATAAACCAATCTTAACTATTTTTGAATATCAATAACTAAAAAGTGGTCAACGCTATTTAGGGATATACAACTTTTCATTTTTCACTTTTCACTTTTCACTAAACTGTTTTCTTAACACAGAGTACACAAAGAATACACAAAGGACACTGAGAGCCTTCGATTGATAATTCAAGTTAAAGAATAATGACGTAGTTGATTGGAGTTAATAAAAACCTCCGTGTAACCTCCGTGACCTCTGCGCCTCTGTGGTAAAAAAAGACCCCGAAGGATAGATGAACTAAGATACTTTAACCCCACTTTTCACTTTTCACTTTTCATTAAAGTCAAAGCCACCTCTTCCGTCTAAAGAAAATCACCATGATTACAAGAATTACGAGCATAACACCCCACGCCGCGTGATACCCATATTCCCAGTGTAATTCAGGCATGTGGTCGAAATTCATACCATAAATACCAGCCACGAACGTCATAGGAATAAAAATAGTTGCAATGATGGTAAGTACCTGCATCGTCTTGTTCATCTTGTTGCTTTCGCCAGATAGATACAAGTCCATGATACTTGCCAATAAGTCGCGGTGAGATTCGATAGAATCACTTACCTGAATTAGGTGTTCATATACGTCTCGAAGATATCGTCTTGTATTTTGTGAGATGAGAACAGAATTGTCGCGCTGCAATGCAGAAACTGCTTCACGTAAGGGAGAAATCGATTTTCGAAAATCTATTAATAGTTTCTTCAGTCTTTGTATTTCATGAACCGTTGTATGGTCTGCGCCAGTCAACACAACTTCCTCAACCGCCTCAATTTTTTCACTAAAGTATTCAGAAACAAAGAAGTAATTATCGACGATGGTATCTACCAAAGCGTACAACAAATAGTCGGCTCCATTTTTACGGATATTCCCTTTTGCTTCTTTTAAACGATTTCGAACGGAGTCAAACAAGTCCCCTTCTTTTTCTTGAAACGACAAGAGCCAATCGCTTCCGAGAACAAAACTCACTTGTTCAGAGACAATGCTTTTACCAGATTTACTCACTCCCAACATTTTAAGCGTTAAGAAGATGCGGTCGTCATATTCCTCGGCGGCTGGACGGTGATTGGTGTTTAAGATATCTTCTAGTAACAGGTTGTGGAGTTCAAACTGATCTCCCAAGGAGCGCATTAAATCAATGTTATGCAGTCCATCAACATTTATCCAACTAACCGTTGTGGGATCTTTATAAACAGAACAGTCGATTTCATTTTTGACTTCTACTGCATCAAATATTTCATCGTTAAAGTCAAGGACGGATATTTTGACGTTTTCAGATTTCTTCTTACCCACGTGAATCAGTGTTCCAGGTGGTAAACCCGCTTTTATCGATGACTTTTTTGACAGTTTATTCATGACACATCTTAACTATTTGGTGGAAGATCTTTCTTATACACAACTGTTCTATAAGGAAACGGAATTTCAACCCCTTCCTGATCAAATCTCTTTTTAACCGCCTTATTAATGTCCGTTCGCATACGAGGTGCATGAAAGGCGTCATTTGTCCAGACATACGCCCGTAAGTTGACACTATATTCATCTAATTCCATCAACCTCACTTCGACAATAGGATCATCATCCTTTATCATATCATTGGTTCTATTATCGATGCTTAGCGGATGTTTTTCCGATTCTTCCTGCATGATTTTAATAGCCAAATCGATATTACTGTCGTAGCTAATACCTATCTCCACCCACTTACAGATATATTCATCACTGATTGTATCATTGATGATGACGTCGGAACTAATCACCGAATTAGGAATGATAATTCGCTTGTTCTCAAAACTTATGATTACTGTGTGACGTAACGTAATGTCTTCTACAATACCGTATTGTAAGCTTCCAACTTTAATCATATCGCCCACTCGGAAAGGTCTGAACATAACAATGAACACGCCACTCACGATGTTTGAGAAAGCCTCTTGTGCAGCAAAACCGATAAGTGCTACCAAGATTCCTGCGCCTGCAAACAAGGTAATCGCAAATGCCTTTAACGCTGGAATAAACGAGATGATTACCCCTAACGACAACAACCAAATCATCATGGTTGCCGCATGTTTGAAGAAACGATACCGAGTGGCATCCACTTTCAACTTTTTTGAGGCAGCTATAAAAGATCGATTGATAAACCACCGAACAACGCGGGTCACGATCATTGTTATGACAATGATGCCTATCGTAATCGCCAGAATTTTAAAATTCTCTTTTGTGCCTGCTATGATTTCCATAATGTCTTTCGACTACGTTTTTATTCCACCACAATAATACGAACTATGTAATGTAAATATTGATTGTAAAACATTGGAGTATGCACAAAGAATAGACGTTTCGCACCTCCCAAATAGAATATTAAACGTTTAGATTTCTATCAAGGATCTACATCGACAATTACCCTTACTTGCCGATAGTCCTTATTCGTTTTAAAAATCAACAGTTTTTCTTGAAGGTGGTTCTTCACTCCTTTTAACGGCATGGGAGGAACAATCTTTATTAAGATTTGCCTGATAAACAGTCCTCGAATTTTGGTTACATACGGTTCTTCCGGTCCCAGCATCATACTCCCCAATTGTGGACGAAGTAAAAACGCCAACATATCGGCAGCTTTTTCAGTGTGCAAATAATCCTTGTGCTTTACCGTAATTTTAATCAGCCTCCCAAAAGGTGGGTAGTGAAACTTTTCTCTCTCCCCTACTTCTTTCTCGTAAAACGCCGGATAATCTGATTCAGTCACTTGTTGAATGACGAAGTGCTCAGGTTGATTGGCCTGAATGATTACTTTCCCTTGCTTATTTCGTCTACCTGCCCTGCCTCCCACTTGGGTGAACAATTGGAAACTACGTTCGAAAGCTCTGAAATCAGGGAAATTAAGGGCATGATCTGCATCCAAAATACCGACTAACGATAGTGCCTCAAAGTCCAGACCTTTGGTTAGCATTTGCGTGCCGATAAGTATGTCTATTTCCTTTTTTTCGAAGCCAGTAATGATGTTTTCAAACGCTGTTTTGGTTCTGGTCGTTTCGTAATCCAATCGTTGAATTCGGGCGTCTTGAAACAACTCGGTGAGTTCAGATTCCACACGTTCAGTGCCATAACCCACCATTTTCATTGCAGTATTACCGCAGGCAGGGCATTGCGAAATGGGTTGAATGTTATATCCGCAGAAGTGACAACGCAAACGATTCTCTTTCCGATAGTATGTAAGAGTGATATCGCATTGGATGCACCTTGGAGACCAAGAACATTCATTACATTCCGTTATGGGCACATATCCTTTTCGGTTTAAGAATAAAATGACCTGTTCTTTATTCACAAGCGTTGATTTAATATGATCGACCAACACACTGCTAAACAAGCCCTTGTTTTTTCTTTTCTTCTTTTCATCCCGCATGTCCACTACTTCAAATTCTGGAGGTGTGACATTTGAAAAACGGTTCGATAATTCTACAAAGCCATACTTATCAGACTTCGCATTCTGCATGCTTTCGATGGATGGCGTAGCACTGCCCAACAATACTTTTGCTCCGGTAATCTGTCCCAATACAATAGACGCATCACGGGCTTGATAACGCGGAGACGGTTCAGATTGCTTGTAGGTATTTTCGTGTTCTTCATCCACGATGATTAAGCCAAGATCAGAAAACGGCATAAAGATACCTGACCGTGGTGCCAACAAAACCTGCGCTTCATTGTCCTTTATTTTTTGCCAAATTTCAAGTCGTTCGTTGTTGTTAAACTTCGAGTGATTCACCAACACTTTGTCGCCAAAATACGTTTGTATTCGTTTGATTAACTGCGTGGTAAGGGATATTTCTGGCAGTAGATATAAGACTTGTTTGCCTTGATTCAAACAATCTTCAATCAGCTGAATGTAGACATGTGTTTTTCCACTTGATGTAACGCCATGAAGCAACACCACCTCTTTCTCTTCAAACCATGTTTTAATTTCCTCGTATACCTTTAACTGCTCGTCCGTCAGTTGATTTTCTTTGGTCTCCTCGCTGCCTTCGTACACCACACGGTCGACCGCCAATTGATATTCTTCTAAAACGTTGTTTTTAGTTAACGTGCGAACCGACGACGGACTCAAATGATGGTTTGCAATAAACTCAAGCTTATCAACTCCTTCATGTTTTGGGTCTTGCGACAAAAGCTGCATAACAACATTCAATTGTTGTGTTTTGCTTGTTTCGAGCGAATCAAACAAGGCTGTGAGGGCTTGTTGATTCTGATAGGCCGGAGCAAATCGAATGAAACGTTTCAACTTCGGTTTGTACCGTTCATGTAGGTCTTCTCTGATGTGAATGATGCCTTTCTCGTATAACGAATGTATTTGCTTAAAACTTGATTTCGATTTTAGCAAGTCACTGACTTGGTCGAGGGTTAAACTACCCGCCACTTTTAAATGTTCCACAATTGGAATTTCAGTGGCGTCTAATTCTATTGTTTTGAGATCTACATCAAGATTGAGTTCAATCGTAGTTTCACTTTGGAGCTTGAGGGCATTTGGTAAAGCTGCATTCATTACTTCACCCCACGAGCAGAGGTAATAACGGGCAATCCATTTCCAAAAAGTGAGTTGCTGGTCAGACACGATAGGCATGTTATCGAGAACCGACAAAATGTACTTCGCCTGATAGGTTTCTGGCGGTTTTTCATCAATTTCGACGATTAACGCAGCGTAAATCCGCTTCTTTCCGAACTGCACAATGACTCTTTTACCCACAGCTACCTCTTCGTTATACTCCTGAGGTATGCGATAGGTATATTCTTGAGGTAAAGCCAGAGGTAGTAACACCTTGACGTACAAGCTAGTATAGTCGTTAAAGAGGCTCAATACAATTTAGTGATCAGCAATTTACAAATCTGTGAAAATTTAGAACAAAACCGCACGTTATATTTGCATACGATTACGAATCGTTATTCAAACAATGAAAAAACTACTTATAGTTTTTATTTCTGGACTGCTACTCACTCTTTCAAATTGTACAGAGCAATTACCCGAGGTGAAAGAGAACATCTTTTCAGCACAAGACAACAGTCAGGCAGAAACACATTTCTTCGCGACATTTGATGCGGCATACGACGTCATCGCCACCGATAAGAAATTTCGGAAACTCGAAACGACCATCATTCCGAGTAACACCGCTATTAAATTCTTAGATAGTTCGTTTGCTGATGGCAACGGTGTAAGCGTGGTTGTTGACTTTGGTGGATTAGGGAGCGAAGAACCAAAAGGTACCTTGTGTCAAGACGGTCGATACCGTGCCGGCAAAATGCGTATTCACGTAAATCAATCTATACAATCAGCTGAGTTTAGAGCTGTGGTGACCATAACCGCAGAAGATTCATTCTATTCTGGTAATGGCACCGATATGGTACAGTTAATTGGTAAAACTACGATTACCTTAACGGGCATCGCTGGCATTCGTGTTCGTGTGACTGATGCTTTGGTTATTGACGGCGACAAAGAATATTCGTGGGAAAGCGACAGAACTATTGTCCAAACTAAAGACAACGGTGACGGCATTTGGGGTGATGAGTATATCGTGACTGGCAAATCGTCTGGTATCAACCGAGAAGGTGATGCGTTTACGGTTAAAATCGATGAGCCTTTGATTAAGCGAATGGAAACAGGTTGTGCCAACACCTTTATCTCTGGCATCGTAACTGTCTCAGCAACCGAAGGATCACAAGTAGTATCTATCAATTACGATCCGTTCGATAACCAGGCGTGTGATCATTACGCTGAAGCAAACTTGAATGGTAAGAAGACGATATTTAAGGTCAAGTAATTTTAAATTCGTTTCAATGGGATTCTTCACTTCCTCCTTACGTCGTTGTTCTGAATGACATATAGGGCAAATCGTTATTCTGAAATCTAAAATCAGTACTCTATCCAATCATCTTAGGGTATTCCAAAAAGTCCAGCTCTCCTTCTACTGTTTCAAGGTCGGACCAAAAACTAATGTCGAAAGTGAATTGTGCGAAACCGCAAGTAGGCAGGTTGTCGAGGTTTACGTGACTCAAACGATTAATGACTTCGGTTAACCCTGGGTTGTGACCAACAATCATGACGTGTTTAACGTGCTTGTCCATGGTTTTGAGGAAATTAATGACGTCAAAAGCGTCAAACGTATAAAGCAAATCCGTTTCTTCTCGTTTTACGTCGATGTTCATGTAATCTAACAATCCATTGGCCGTATCGGTAGCTCTTCGGGCGGTGCTGTAATAACAGACTTGAGGTTTGCAACCCAACTGATTCAGTCTATCAGCAACCATGGGTAAATCTGATTTCCCTCTTTTGTTAAGTGGTCTGTCGTGGTCAGGTAAGTAGTGAGTCCAATCCGACTTAGCGTGTCGGACGATGGTAAGCGTTTTCATTATTTCGAAGTTACTATATAATGCAATAATCTTTTAGGGGATTTGCACATGAATATGATCATCATGACGAACGGCATGACAGCCGTGAAATCTAATTTTATCTGAAAAAAGACCCATTCGTTGTTTTAAATGCGGTTCAATAAAGATTTTTTCAATGTCTGAGTCTATCAACAACGACATTAATCGCTCCGTTTCAGCACCATCGTACCTCAGGGTGCTGTGAATAGGAATGCCGATATACTTAGTAATATCATATTGCCACCGCGTTCGCTTACAAATGGCGGTTTGGTCAATCTCTCCTTCTTGAGGTTCTTCATACACGCCATAGCCGAGTAATGATCTCGTTTGATTCTTAGAAGACGACTCATCATTTGAATTGTAACGGAAAGCCAAATCAAGCTTTTTACCATCGTTATGACTCAAGTGTGGAATCAAAGGGAAGCCGTCCATAAACGGAAAATTCGCATCTAAGTAATTTAATGTTAATCCACCCATTCTATCCGCTGATTGATTGCTAAAATCTTCAGAAACTGCCTCCATAGTATAGTACAAATCCTCATGCACATAATGCCGGTTACAGAATACTGTAAACCAATTTTGCGGTTGTAAGGTTGTTATGTTTATATAGGGTAACGGCCTTCTGTTATTGAGTTTCGCCAACGGAGGAATAACAATTAACCAAACAAATGCATATAGCAAAACGAACGACGCTTGTCGCTTTAACCACTTCCATTTTTTAGGTTTCCAAACTTTGTGGTACAGCACTAAATGAATTACATACACGAGTCCGCCGACTTGTGTAACGACAGTGAGCATAACAAACCAAACAATTCGCAGAAAAATCTTCATTCGTAAGGATATCCAAAAACTTGAACCGCGTATAAAGTTTTAAGCTGTTTGTTGTACACGACTTTCAAGCCGGTCTCACGAAATTTTTCGTACAAGATGTTTGTCTTGTGGTGTTCAGAATTCATCCAGGCATATACGATATAATCCACTGCCTGGTCCATTGACGATATATTCACCGTATCAATTTGTCCGTTTTTACCTTTATACAAAGCTGTTTCAAACACTTTTATATAGGCCGTGTTCTCACCAATACCCTGCATCTTTCCACCGTAAAACACCACCCTGTTTCTCGCCTTCTCCTTTTGTTTGTTTGGCTGTCGGTGCGACAGTTTTCCGATAGACGAAATATATTTAGCTTGGTCCTCAGCTGCTTTTTTCAACGCTTGATTTTCCTTGAGTGGTATCAACTTGGCCTCAATGCGTACTTTGTTTAATTCTTTGGTTATGAGGCTTTCGAGTGTGCTGGTATCTACTTGTTGTAGACTAAACGGTTTCTGTTCGGATGTAAATCCAAGACTAACTACCAACAAAACCAAGAGACCTTTTTTGCTCATGAACTACTGTACGTCTACTATCCTAATTGAATCACCTGGAGGGAATTTTAGGTTTATCCATTGTTCCAAGCGCTCCTTGTCTTTCGTTTTTGCTTCGTTGCGCAATCGAGCGTTCCAATCAACCAATACAACAAGTGACATATGCTGTAAACTGTCGTCCAGCGGTTTTATTGCGTAATCCAATGATTCAATGCCTTCAAAAACCAATTTGGCTTCTTTGGTTAGTTGGTCAAGCGCAGCGCAAGATTGATTCACTTGCTTAATGCGGTTATTCGGGTAAAGGTTTTCATTGTTTTTTGAAAACAGTTCAACACTTAATTGATTACTCAGCGACCTCGTTTCTCCAATGATGGCATCCTTTTGTTCTGTTAAACTTTTATACGCATCGAATGTGCCCATGTTGTGAATATCAAGCACAGCGTTGTGAAGTCGATAGTTGGCCATTAATAACGTTAACGAATCCTTCTCACGTTGTGTATACTCAGCACCGTAGACATACAGTTTTATTTCACTTATGCTATCATTATAACTGAGTTGTGGGTTGATAGCGCTATGGGTATCGTCATTAATGTGGTTGTTGATGAAGTTTCGAGCCTCTGTATGAAATATCGATTCTCTTAGTGCTTTGCTATAGATGATGACACTTGGAATGGCGACGATAATCACAAAAACAACAATCAAAGTTTTGGTCCTGCGTTTTACCTTAGGGTTGATATAACTAGCAATGGGAAAGCGTAAATAGCGTACCACTAATAGTGCCGACAAACTAATAAACACCGAGTTAATAAAGAACAAATAGGCCGCTCCTAAAAAGTACGTCATGTCGCCGTTGGCTAGTCCATAACCAGCGGTACACAAAGGAGGCATCAATGCTGTTGCAATGGCAACCCCTGGAATCACGTTTGTTTTGCTTCCTCGTGTCCCAGCCAAGATACCGGCAAAACCACCAAATATGGCCACAAACAAGTCTAAAACTCCTGGAGAAATCCGACTATCTAATTCTGAATGATCAAAACCAATTGGGGCAAAATAAAAAAAGACAAAAGACGCCAATACGCTTATGACCACAGCGATGGAGAAGTTTTTCAACGCCAGAAACAACAAATCACGATCGAACGTACCCACGGCAAAACCAATGCCTGTGATTGGTCCCATTAACGGACTAATTAACATAGCACCAATAATGACGGCTGTTGAATTTAGGTTTAATCCAATGCTACAGATTAAAATGGAGAGAATTAAGATCCAGATATTAAAGCCTCTGAAAACGATATCCTTTCGAATCGTCTCTGCCGCACCTACCTTGTCTACCTCGTCATGGACGTTGAATATTTCCTTGACTAAATTTTTAAAGGCATGGAACAGTCCCGTTGCACTTGATTTTATTTCATCTTTAGGATTTTCTGTACCCTCTGTCATTTCTTATCGCTTTGCGAAGTGCAAATTCCTTAAAAATCCTGAAAACTTTGTCCTTTTTATGGCTGACTTTTTAAAAACATTTTTAAACACGTCTTCCGTAATTTCTTCCCAATCCTCCCAATTGTTGTGTAGGATTTCCTGCTTTGGAGTAAACCTTTCTTCGGTGTTTGGTTTCGAAAACCGATTCCATGGACAGACATCTTGACAAATATCACAGCCGAATACCCAGTCCTCCATTTGGTCCTTAAACCCGACAGGAATTTGATCTCTTAATTCAATGGTCAAATACGAAATGCATTTGTTTGAATCAACTACTTGATTAGCTACGATGGCATCTGTCGGACAAGCATCAATACAGGCCGTACAACTGCCACAGTGGTCGGTGACGGGTGCGTCGTCGAGTAATTCTAAGTCACAAATGATTTGTGCAATGAAGAAGAATGAGCCCTGCTTTTTGCTGAGCAATAACGAATGTTTACCAATCCAACCTAATCCAGATTTTGCAGCCCATGCCCGCTCTAAAACGGGTGCACTATCGACAAAGACCCGTGCTTCGAAAGTGCCAATCTGTTGTTGCAATGTTTCAATCACCGACCTCATTTTGTCTTTTAACACAAAGTGATAGTCTTCACCATAGGCGTATTTGGCAATCTTTGGTTTGCCTTCAGGTTTTGTTTCAGCGGGGAAGTAATTGTAGGTCATGGTAATCACCGACTTGGACCCTTCAACCAACTTACGTGTATCTAAACGCTTATCGTAGTGATTCTCCATCCATTGCATGGATCCGTGGTAACCATTCTGCAACCAGGAGTCAAGTCTTGGTGCTTCTGTTTCTAAAAAACCACTTTGACTAATACCACAGTTGAGGAAACCATGATTCAAAACAACTTCCTTTACAAGGTTAGTGCGTTGTGACACATTGAGCGAACTCAAAACAAACTGTTTATTTTTTGAGGTGGAATTTTACCGAGGTGTTCATAGGCAAGGTGGGTAGCTTCTCTACCTCTTGCTGTCCTTTGGATATATCCTTCTTTGATTAAAAACGGCTCGTACACTTCTTCTATCGTACCCGCTTCCTCTCCTACTGCCGTTGCAATGGTACTGATGCCCACAGGTCCGCCTTTAAATTTCTCTATAATCGTGCTCAGGATTCGATTGTCCATTTCATCCAAGCCGGTCGCATCCACATTCAACGCTTCCAAGGCATATTTCGCAATTTCTATATCCACCTGACCGTTGCCTTTGATTTGCGCAAAGTCTCTGGTTCGGCGTAACAAAGCATTGGCAATTCTTGGTGTTCCCCTGCTTCGTCTCGCTATTTCGCTTGCCGCTTGATCATCTATTTGGGTGTGTAATATAGTTGCCGATCGTTTTAAGATGCTCGCCAATAAATCAGAATCATAATATTCAAGTCGGCAGGTAATGCCAAACCGAGCACGTAAAGGCGCTGTTAAAAGACCAGACCTAGTGGTGGCACCAACCAGCGTGAAAGGGTTAATGGTAATTTGAACACTTCTGGCATTTGGACCTGTATCGAGCATGATGTCAATACGATAATCCTCCATGGCTGAATACAGGTATTCTTCAATGACAGGACTTAGTCGATGAATTTCATCAATAAACAACACATCTCCTTCTTCCAAATTGGTAAGCAAGCCAGCCAAATCTCCGGGTTTTTCTAGAACGGGTCCGCTAGTGACCTTAATGGCACTTTGCATTTCGTTGGCAATGATGTTGCTCAGCGTGGTTTTCCCCAAACCTGGAGGTCCGTGTAACAAAACATGGTCTAACGCCTCACCTCTTTGTACAGCGGCTTGCACGAATATTTTCAAGTTGGTAAGGATTTTATCTTGTCCCCTAAAATCGCTGAAACTCTCAGGTCTCAATACCTTTTCGATGTCCCTATCGGCATTTGACAGGTTTTCAAAGTTGGGATCTAGGTTTTCGTTTTGCACTTTTCAAAAATAGCAATAGCAGGATTGAAACGATTTGTTTCCATCAAAAGTTATTCACGGCAGAAGATTCATGGATAAAACGCTAAAGGGTGATTCATGACACAGGACTCATGAGGTAGGAAGTAAAACAAATTGTCTTAAAAAAGTCCAAAGAAACGATTAACCGCCTGATTTTATGATCTTCTTTACGAAGAAACCCTTAACAGTGTAAACTTTGACAAGGTACAAACTTGGCGCAAAGTCTGTGACATCCACTTGTACTGACGAACTGCCTACAGTGTTACTCGAACTATATACAACAGCGCCATTGGCTAGGCTTATCTCAACATGTGAGATGTCAACCAGTTCGTGTAAAGTCTGGATCGTCAATACGTCATGTACTGGATTCGGATAAACAAGCATGGATTCGTCATCGCTTTCAAGGTCATCGACGATTGAATTTCGAGCCATTCTATGAAATCCGACAACGCAATATGAATTGTCTTTAAACAACCTACTGGAGTCTTTCTCCTTAAACAGAACCGTATCAAGTGAGCTTGTTGCTGGTGTATAGGCATAGGCTTCCTGGACACACAACTCTACACTGTCAGCGTCATTCGCGCCTTTTGCGGGAAAAAAACATTTATAAAAGATGCTATCACCTTTGGAACACGGTTTGAGAATTGGATAAGATCTGGCTACAAAGCGTAACCCACCAAAGTTTATTGTGATAATGACTTCATCACCCTTTAAAAGCTCGTCTGGACCATTGTTGATTATCCTAACTAAACAAGAATCAACTCCAGGGCTTGTAACAGTAAAACCATTAGACGGTGATGCTATACTGATGTTTAAATCTGTATAGCGAAAGCTTTGAGCCTGCAAGCTTTTACTGCTTATCATCAGTAAAAGAATTATTAAATATTTAATTTTCATAGGGTAGACTAATTTATGATGAGCTTCCTATAGAACGATGTACCGGCATAATTAAACACAGCAATGTATGTTCCTTTTAAACCATTAATAGACAGGACGTTATTTTCATAATCAAAGTCAACCTCTTTCCCCAATAAGTCATACACGGTTACAATAGGACCTTCCGATTTCAAATCAAGATTATTAAAAGTCAAATTAAACTTTCCTGAGGAGGATGGATTGGGGTATAGTTTGGGAGCCCCAATAGTTGTTACTTTATCTACGGACAAATTACCTAGATGTAACAATAAAACACTGCGCAAGGAATCTTGATTACTAACAAAATCCACATCAAAAGGCGTATGCCCACTGCCAACACCTGCGGTAAAATAATCACACAGTATCGACAGTATGAACTCTTGTGGTTTCCAATTAGGCCAATCTATGTCAATGGTATCAGAATATATTTCCGTTGAATCTCCAGGTGCCACGGTCTTGCCAATCGCAATTCTTTTTCGGACTTGTTGTTGATTATTATCTAAACTGTGCGTTATGTAGTAGACAAATGTGTCATTCGAAAAAAGTGTATCAGGACCTAAGTTGACCATGTTGAAGGTGACTGGAATATAGCCTGGACTCTGGTAAGCTGAACCAGTCGATGGGGTTATTATCTGATATTTTATGGTTATGTCTCGATCTTGTCCGAATACAGACATTCGAAACAAACACAAAACAATTAATACTTGTATCTTCATTTTCATGATATTGGCTTTTTTATGCTGCGCTTATTGCAAATACATGTACTGTCATATATAATTTCGCAGTACCCTTTGGTTTATTTAATACCAAAAATAATCAATGTTATTTTGATTTAGTTTAAACCTTTAATTGTAAAACTTCAATTTTTTGGTTTTCCCGGATGAGGTATTAGTTTTTACCGAAGGAGAAATGATTGCTACAAGAGGGAATGTAAAAAGTGGTCAACGCTATTTAGGGATATACATTTTCTCTATTTTCTCTGTTCTATTTTCTCTTCTTCCGAGTCCCGAGTCCTGAGTCCTGAACCCCGAATCAACCATCATCCATAACCCAAGAATTTGGGTGGGAGACAGCAAACAAAATGAAGGTCGAACTAATGGTCAAAAACAAATTGGGGGTTCAAATAGTGAAAACCCATTCTGGTGCCAAATAAGGGAGCACATGATTGGTGGTTAAGATAAGAATTGAGCATTGGTGGGCGTTGAGACTCCATAGGTGGGGTTCCACATAGACTCCACTTTTGACAACAGTCTAGACAAACAACAGGACAAAAAAATCCTGTTGTTTGAACTAGGTTGTAAATCTCAAATCACCTTCAAACCTTTTAAATAAAGGGAATCACCGTTTCGTGCGAAGCCCCTTGTTTCAAAATTCAATTTATTTATTGCCCCAGATTTTCAGTGTTCAAAAACGGACATCTAGTCAATTTTGGTGCTTAAAAAGGGAGTGTTTTCTAAAACAGATTGCAATTACTCCCCTTTTTGGCACCTGATCTTTGTAATTCATTGCGCTCATTGATTTTATGTAAACTTAAAAACAAATAATATGAGCCTCAAAATGTCATTCTGGGTAAGACCTAGCCAAAAAAATCAAGACCGTAAAACACCTATCTATTTACGCCTTCAACTCGATGGAGTGAGAACCGAATATTCAATCGGTCAGTATGTACTAGTTTCTCACTGGGATTCTAAAGCACAAAAGGTAAAAGGATTAACTGAAGAAGCTGAATCAATTAATGGAACCTTGGGAACGCTAAAAGCTCGAGCATTAAAGATTTACAATGAAATGCTAATTAGCGGGGAACCATTTAATTCTTTTACCATAAAAGATAAATTGATCAATGGTACCACAAAAGCCATGACCTTCAATGAACTGATGGAAGAGCATATTCAAAAAATGATTATTCTATTAGGTAAATCATATTCGCAACCAACTATAGTAAAATACAGAAATAGCCAATTAAGGATTTCGCAATATATTAAGAAAAGATATAAGCGAAACGACATCTACCTATACGAGTTAAATTTTGACTTCATTGATGGATTTGAGGGCTTTCTAAAAACGGAGTTTAATAATAGTAATACAACCTGTGCCAAACACTTTCAACGAATCTCAAGAGTTGTGAGAATTGCCCTAAATCGTGGTTACATTAATAGATATCCGTTCGGAGAGTATAAACCCAAACTCGATAAGGTAAATATCGTTTACCTCACATTCGAAGAGGTCAATAAAATAGAAGCAAAAATATTTCACATTGACCGACTTGAAATTGTGAAGAAGATATTCCTTTTCAGTTGTTACAGCGGTTTGAGCTTCAAAGAAATGGAAAACCTAAAACCTTCCAACATTATTACTTCAGATGGAGAAACATATTGGATTAAGATGGTTCGACAAAAAACAAAGCGTGAGTATAAATGTGTATTACTGCCACAGGCTCATCAACTGATCCAAGAACTCCAAGAGTACCAATCAGCAATACCAAAAGGTAAATTGATACCGATTATTTCAAATCAGAAGTACAATGCTTACCTAAAGGAAATAGCGGAAATCTGCGGTATTCCTAAAAAGTTAACAAGTCATGTGGGGAGAAAAACATTCTCAATTGGATTGGCACTTAGGTCTTCTGTAAGTATTGAATTACTTAGTGCTTTACTTGGTCACTCTTCAATTCGGGTAACAACTGATTACTACACCAAGGTGACCGATGAGATAATGATTGATGGTGTTAAAAACTTATCCGAACAATTGAAAAGACTTAAATAAGCACCAAAATTGCCTAGATGTCCGTTTTTGAACACTGAAAATCTGGGGCAATAAATAAATTGAATTTTGGTGCCAAAAAGGGGAGCGACTATAGATTTGAAAGTTAGTTATAACCCAATATCTTCAGTTCTAAAAGGCATATAGGTGAAATTAGGTTCGAGTTCAGCATCATCCATCTTAATCCAACACGCATACAACCAATTTACTAATACCTTTGTCTAAAGTATAACACCAAAAGCATTTACATCACGTTTATAGACATATGAGAAAAGTTGTTGCACTCTTAATTTCCTTTTGGGCAGTTGCTGCCTTTGCGCAAATCAATGACAAAGAAATTGTGTTTGACTCGGAGGTGTATGATTTTGGAACGGTGAAATTCGGTGATCAAAAAATCAATGCGACGTTCATCTTTACCAATAACAGTCCGATTGATTTTGAAATTAGAGATATAAAAGCCAGTTGCGGCTGTACAGTTCCTTCATGGCCGGAACATCCTATCAAACCTGGGAAAAAAGGCATTATCTCTGCCACGTTCGACCCAAAGAACTTGGCCGGTGAAGTAGACAAAACCATTGAGATTTTTGCCAACTACAACGTCATCATGTCTAAGATATTGACAATTAGTGGTACCATTTTGGAGCCAGTCCAACAAGACATGAGTAAGATCTATCCTGGACAATTTGGGTATCTGAGACAATCTAAAAATACCATTGCCTTTGGTAACATCACCAACACAGGTAGTTATACCGATAAAGTCGTCTTCATCAACGATTACAACCTACCTTTAAAATTTACAGGTCTATTACGGAGTCCTGAATACGTAACGTATACAATGTCTAAAACCGTTATTGAACCCGGTGATACGGCATCTATTTCCATCACCGTTCACGCAGATAGGGTGAAGGATTATGGATTGATAAACTCCGACATTGTCTTTAAAACCAATGACAAATCATTTCCGTTAAAGGCTGTCAAGATGGCGTTTTTTATCACAGAAGATTTTTCACAACTCTCAAAAAAATCGTTAAAGAAAGCACCCAAGTTGGTTGTTTCCCAAACTGAATTTGAATTCGGAGACATGCGGGAAGGCGCCAAGTCTTCTCAATCACTTACCTTAACCAACACGGGTAAAACACCTTTAAAGATTTATAAAGTCGAAACGCACTGTGGCTGCACTAGCGTTGATTTAGAAGAATCTGAAATAGCTGCTGGAGAAACAAAAACAGTTCAGTTGACATTTGACTCTATTTTTGTTTCTGGTATGGCTCAAAAAGAGGTAACGCTTTATACCAACGACCCAAACAAACACATTGTTAAATTGTATGTTAAAGCAAACGTGCTGAACATTCAATAGTTTGGTATCGTTTTTGACTTTCTGAGTTAGTTACAATATCCATCATTATGAACAAGAAAGTTTTATTCCTAACGGTTTTGGTAAGCGCCTTAACTTCATTGTTTGCCGCTTATTTATTTTCAAAAAACCATTCTAATTCACAGGTTATTGAGATTAAACAGTCGTCTAATGACGCTCTTCCTATCAAGTATCACAACCAAACGGGTGACGGTGTCAGCTTTGTTGCCGCGTCTAAAAAAACGACTCCATCAGTAGTTTTTATCAAAACTGAATCTGAAGCCGTTCGAAGAAATTCCTTCTGGTTTTTCGATATGGATCCCTTTGGAAGCATAGGTAAAGTATCGAGTACAGGTTCAGGCGTTATCATTTCAAAAGACGGATATATTGTAACCAACAACCACGTTATCAAAGGTGCCCAGAGCATTGAAGTGGTTTTAAACAACGGCAAAAAGAACTATAAGGCAACGGTTGTCGGAACAGCTCCTTCAACAGATTTGGCCTTATTAAAAATCGAAGCCAGCGATTTAATTCCTGTAGAAATAGCCAATAGCGACGAACTACAAATTGGGGAATGGGTGTTGGCTGTAGGGAATCCGTTTAACCTAACCAGTACCGTCACAGCAGGAATTGTAAGTGCCAAAGGGCGTAACATCAACATTGTTCAAAATCAGTTTCCCATAGAGAGCTTCATTCAAACAGATGCTGCTATTAACCCTGGTAATAGTGGCGGTGCTCTTGTTGGTTTAGATGGTAAATTGGTGGGAATCAATACAGCCATTGCGAGCAAAACGGGTTCGTATGTGGGCTATGGCTTTGCCATCCCGAGTAACATCGTAGTTAAAATCATCAATGACTTAAAAGAGTATGGACAAATACAGCGAGGCTTTGATGGTTTGGAAGTAGTTGATATCAATGACGAAATTCTAGACAAAGTGGACGGTATCCAAGATGGCGTGTTTGTTGGAAGAGTGAGCGAAACAAACAAGTATACAAGCAAAATATTTGAACCCGGTGATGTCATTACCAAGATTGATGGTAAAGACGTGAGCCAAAAAGCCATGTACAACGAAGTGTTGTCGTATTACCGGCCTGGAGATAAACTTAAGTACACGTATATCAGAAATGGTAAAACGCAAGAAGCTGATGTTTCCTTGGTTAACATGGATGGCACTTTTGATTTGAAGAGACGAGAATTTCTGTATTCTGACAATCTTAATGCCGAATTTGAAATCGTAAGCAAGTATGAACTCGATCATTTTGGCCTCAAGTCTGGCGTGCGTGTTACGTCAGTGGGTAATGGGCGATTGATGAAAATGAACATTCCCGAGGGATTTATTTTCACTGCGTTTAACAATTCGCCTGTCACAGATTTAAAGACGTTTGTGGGCAAACTAGAAAACATGAAAGGGCAGGTGAGAATTGAGGGTGTTTCACCTCAAGGTGGAAAGCAATACCTATCTTATTACGCGTATTAAGCCAATCGGCTCAACTAATTAAGTCTTTGAATTGCATTATCTTTGTTAGGCTTGCCGTGGCAAGTCAATTTCAAAGTCGCAATGTTAGTTCAAGATTTTATATCTGATATTCATTCTGTTACGGCCGAATTCAAAGACACGTTTGGTCATTTGACACCGGCACAAATGAATTACAAACCAAATTCCTCAGTTTGGAGTGTGGCGCAAAACATAGAGCATTTGATTAAAGTGAATGACTCTTATCTCCCCACCTTTGATGCCATTGAAGCAGGCACAAACAAGCTTACGTTTTTTGGTAAATTCAAATGGTGGCAAAAGATGTGCGGCAACATGATATTAAAATCTGTTGAACCGACTCGTGAGAAAAAGATTGGGACGTTTCCAATTTGGCAACCAGCCATGAGTGATTCGTCGGAAAACATTTTAGATGAATTTGAGGCGCATCAACAAGGCTTGTGCGCAGTTATTGACAGAAACAAGGTGCACATTGAAAATGGTGTAGCCATTGCGAGTCCGGCCAATGCCAACATAACCTATACAGCTGCAAAAGCGCTAGACATCATAGTTACACACGAGCGCAGGCATTTGCAACAAGCCAAGGAAATGCTTTCTTTGATCGACGCTTATGAGCAGTCCAAGGCCTAAATCCATTGAAGATTTTTTACAGTCCTTACCTACGGAAGAAAGGCACGTAACCCAGCACCTTAGGAATATTGTTTACGACTGCATTCCACATTGTAACGAGAAATTATCCTATAACGTCCCCTACTTTTCAGTACATAAACCCATTTGTTTTATTTGGCCTGGAGCCGTTTTATGGGATAAAAAAAGGATGTATGACGGCGTCCGATTTGGATTTACTAAAGGACACTTACTCAATAACGAATCAACATATTTCGATCAAGGAAAACGCAAGTTTGTGATTTATCGAGATTTTAAGAATCCTTCAGAAGTTGACGTTGACTTATTAAAAATGTATTTGTTTAACGCCGTTGAAGTCGACGAACAATTTGGCAGATAAGACTTAAAACGAAGTCAGTGCAACGATGAGTAGCACCAGCGCTGTAATTCGCAAAACTGTAGATTGTATAAAGCTTTTGACATATTCCTTTGGATATTCATTGTCGATTAAAATTTTGTACGACAAATAGGCCAAATACAACATGAAAAACATGAGGATAAAAAAGTAGATGGATAGTGCTACACCGTCTGGAATCAAATTAAAATAGAGGTTGGCAAAAAAGGCAACCAAAAGCGTAATGATGAAGGCTGGATATTTTGTCCGTAGAGGTGTAAACAAATCAATTAAACCCGCTTTCTGTGCCTGGTCAAGGTGTTGAATCCCCTTCTCCGCTACCCTTTTCGAGGCAAAAAATATGAGTAACACCAAGATGACAAGAAACATGAAAGTGATGGGCATAACTTACTCTATTTCAGGTTTAATAATAAAAAAACCATCCTCACCTTGTGGTTGATACAACGGCATAAAAATGTAGCCGTCATAAGGAGAACAAATAGGTCCATCCTCATTCTGAGCCAATTCTTCGCCAGCATAAATCTTTTGAAAATTGGTATAGCCTTGGTTCATTTTAAACGTTTCGTCAGGCTTGATTTTATACCGACTAATTATTCTAAAATGGTTGTTTCTGGTCACCAATTCTTCTTCCAAAATATCAATGTGTTTTTGGATAAAGTCAGGATCTAGGTCAGGACAAACTCCCGTTTGGTGAAGACATAGCCAAATGAAACTTTCGTGTTTCATGAGCGACTGTGTGCTTTTGTGTTGTCCAGCTTCATAGGCCAAGCCAACATGGCCCAAATCATTTATATACGACAACAAGGTGCCATCAAGAAAACCTGTCAAACCACTAATCACGGGCATTGGAAACGCGTCTGTGAACTGTAATCCAGCATCGCTTTTGTTGGTGACTATAAAAGGTATCGTTGGACTCGATGTTGTGTGTAAGTCAATGACAAATACCTGTCCTTTCGCCTCCTCAATAATGGTTTTTACTTCGCGGTAAACTTCTGCTAGTTCGGCATATTCAGTATGTCGAGTATCCAAACGTCCATAATGTAAATCGTCGAGTGTTTCGCGATTCCATATACGGTTCATATCCTTGTAGATATATCGTTGGTTTAGTCGCGTGGCTTCTAAGTTTCCGATTAACCCAATGGCTCGACCTTTGTAAGTTGGGTTCGTCAATTCAAGTTGTTTAAACACCGAATTAAGTGCACCTACTCCAGCCGTTTCATTGCCATGAACACCACCTAAAAACAAAACCGTATTGCCTTCAGAATTTCCTACATCACCTACAAACCGAGATACCTCTAATGTTTCATCAAACACTGGTATCGAAAATCGTGACTCCCGCATACTACCCTACTCGCTTATCTTATTTGTCATGTTTAACACTTGAATGATGTCACTTTCTGTGACAATGCCTAACAACCGATTGGCATCATCCACGACGGGAAGTGCATCTACACGGTTATCAGCCATCAAAGTTACGGCTTGTTTGGCACTTGAAGTAGCTGATATAGTTGGGAATTTAGTTAACATAATATCTTTAGCTGCGTGGGCCGACGACTCCTTTTTTGTTGCTAGATAATGAATAATGCTATGCGCGTTAATCATGCCAACCAGCTCATGCTGGTCGTTTTCAACTGGAACGTGTCTGATATTTTGCCAGTTCATTACGTTCACCACCAAATCAATGGCGTCGTCTTCACTCACCGTAAATAAATCCGTTTCCATGATTTCGTTTACCCGCTTGAATTCTTTCTGCACTTTTCTTTCGTTTTGATCCAAATTTTTCCATGTATGTACAGGCTCGCCTGTTCTTTGGTTCTCCAACATCTTCTTCGTTAAGTTGAGGCAAGCTTCATTCGGAGTGCTTCCTTTCAACAATTCACTGTAGTTGTGTAACATCCATTTAGCTCCGGTCACTTTCTTTCGCAACCTGCCTTCAATTACCGTCATATACCGAGTAATATCTGGACCATTCACTTTCATTTTGTCCAAACCAGCATAGGCTAAGTCAAGTAATTCCTTTTCTAATAACCGACGTGCTGGAACGATTTTACCAAACCAGTTTAAGTTGGAATCCATGCCTCTTTGCGCAGCGTTGTAGAAGTTAAAACGGACATCATCAAAGTCCATTTTGTTTTGAAGGTTTTTATACTTTTCGGGCAATCCAACCATTAAACCAAGCCAGAACACAGAGGTTGCCATTTCGTCTAACACGGTCGAGCCGCTCGGTATGTACCGATTTTCAATACGGAGGTGTGGTTTTCCTCCTCCAACGCCGTAACACGGTCTGTTCCACTTGTACACCGTTCCGTTGTGTAAATTCAACGCACTTAATGAAGGTACTTTTCCTTCTTTAACCATGGCCAATGCGTCTTCTTCAATATCGCTATGGAATAAAGCACTAAAACGTGAGACATTGTCTTTATACAAATCGGTAACGGATTCTTTCACCCATTGTCGGCCAAAAGATACCCGTGGCTCTTTGTTACGTACATTGTTAATGGTGTTTCGCGTGTTCACACTTTGTTGGAACAAGGCTATTCGCGTTTCACTCCATAACCGCTTACCCATGAGTAACGGTGAATTTGCCGCTAAGGCAAGTACAGGTCCTGAAATGAGTTGTGACCAATTGTATTGATCTACAAATTCATCAGGGTCAATCTGCAAGTGCACTTGAAAGCTGGTATTACATGCTTCAAAGAGAATATTGGGATGTTGAGTGACTAATTCATCTCTTCCGGCCAAATTGACTTCAAAATCAGTCTTGCGCTCAGCCCTAATCATATCGTTTAGTGCCTTATAACGGGCATTCGGAGTCATTTGCTCAAAGTGCAAATGTTCCTGACCAAGCGTCGGTGCAATACCGGTTAATAGAATATTCGTTTTTAATTTCTCGGCTGCTTTCTCGCCCTTTGCCAACAACGTGGTCAGCTGGTTTTCCATTTTGGCAAAACAGTCTGTATTAAAGTCAAATGGGTCAAGATTAATTTCCAGATTAAAGCGTGCAATTTCTGTGGTATAATGACTGTCGTTAACCATCGACAACAACTCCATGTTATTTAGCGCTGGTTTGAAGTCCGTATCGAGAAGAACCAATTCTTGCTCGGCTCCTACCCTACTTGTATTGCGTTCAATCATGTTGTGCTCCAACATATAATCCAACGCACGAATTTCATTTAACAGCTGCTTTGTAAACGCTCTTTTTTGATTTGAATCTGAAAATTGTGTTACCGCTTTTACCCCCATATTCCTTTATAAATTAACCAACCAAATGTACACATTTTGTTATTCCGCTTTGATGTAGTTGAACCGTCGTTCCAACATCATCGCATTTAACTCGCTTAGTTTATTTATCTTAATCTCTTGATATTGAGCTAAATACTTATCAATTTCAACAACCAACTCATTTTTAACTGCACCTGCTTGTTCGGTAGGTGCATAGTGCCCCATGCGGACAAGTGAATTTAAATGTGCCAATTTATTGTTAAGCTTTATTGGAAAGTTAATCGGGTCTTGATTGCTTCTGTTTTGGGTTTGGTACAAGGCATTCTGAATCTTATCTAGTTCTTTGGTTATCTCGGAAATGGTTTTGTGCACTTGATCACTTGTATCTAGTTCGTGTTTTGACTTAAACTCGTTTAAGCTCTTTTTCAGTGCCGCCATTTCTTCTAATGATTCATGTGTCATATCCAGTTTGGCAATGACTTCTTGTAAGAAATCAAACTGAGCTATATAGTCTTGTTCTGTAGCCAATGAATTTGGATCTGTTGTAATCACAAATTGAGCTGAATCAACCGTGCCGTTGAGTTGTACTTTTACCCAATACGTTCCTGGCTTGGCCTTCGGTCCTGCCGTAGTCGCCCACCACAGTATCATACCTTGGGGCCTTTTAGCTCCAGGGTATTGCATGTTCCAATTCCGATAATTCATACCTTTATTTGGGGTATAACTCAGCGTGTCCTCATCGTATTTCTTATTACCAAACGTCCTGATTACATTACCCTCAGCGTCCATGATATCCATTAGAAATGTGTCTTTATTCGTGATGCTATCTCTAATAAAAAAAACAGTCGACACCTTATTCCCGTGAGTCAATGGAGCTCCTTCAACGCCAACAATCTGGAGTGTTTGGGACAATGGCTTTTTATCCGCCATACGTACAGCATCCAAATGGTCTATGATCCAAAATCCACGGCCTTGAGTCGCAACAATCAAATCATTGTCTTTCTGAACAAGGTCGGTAATAGGCACTTCAGGTAAGTTTAGCTGAAAAGGTTGCCATAGGGTGCCGCCATTGTAGGAAATGTACATACCGCGTTCGGTACCTGCATACAATAAATCCTTCCGTTTTTTGTCTGCGCGAACAGTTCTCACAAAATGTTCAAATGAAATACCTGCAATGATGGGCTTTGCACGTACTCCATAGTCCGTCATTTTAATAATGAATGGCCTGTTGTCTCCAAGCTTATAACTCGTTGCCACGATATAGGCTACCCCTTTGGTAAACGGGTCTATTTCGATAGAGTTAATCATCGTCCATTCAGGAAGCCAATTAGGCGTGATGTTCTCCCATGTTTTACCATCATTTTTACTAACGTGGATCAAACCATCATCTGAACCCACCCATAATACGCCTGGTTCTATGTCAGACTCTATTGCAGAAAAGATGGTACAATAGTATTCAACTCCTGTATTGTCTTTGGTAATAGGTCCGCCACTGGCCGTAAGTTTAGCAGCGTCGTTTCTAGTCAAATCCGGACTTGCAATTTCCCAACTATTTCCTCCATCATGGCTTACATGTAAGTGATTGGATGCTGCATACAATTTCGTTGAATCATGCGGACTAAAGAACACTGGAAAATTCCATTGGAACCTATATTTCATTCCTTCGGCTCCATATCCCATAGGATTGTCAGGCCAGACATTGATGGCTCTCGAATCGTGGGTCCTGTGATTAAACATGGTCAAATAACCGCCGTAACTACCCGCATAGACAATGTCGTCATCGGTTGGATCGATTGCGATATGTGCACTTTCTCCACCTGCCGTGTTTTCCCAAGCGCCTGTTACGTGATCTACTCGCATGGTTGAGTTATCTTGTTGCGCACCGTAAATACGATACGGCACGTGGTTGTCCACCGACACACGATAGAACTGTTCGGTTGGTTGGTTCATATACGTCGACCAGTTTAGTCCGCCGTTATACGATACTTGTCCGCCGCCGTCGTTGGCCGTAATCATACGGTTGTGGTCGCTTGGATCAATCCACAAATCATGATGATCCACATGAGGTGTATGAATGACAGAAAATGACTTGCCACCATCAATAGACTTTTGAAAATGGACGTTCATCGCATAGACTGTATTGGCATCTTTAGTATCGCAATACACACGAGAAAAGTACCAAGCACGCTGTCTGATTTTTCCTTCCTTATTGACGTTTTTCCAGGTTTCGCCTCCATCATCGCTTCTAAACAATCCACCGTTCGTAGCATGTTCTATGCTTGCAAACAACAGGTTTTTCTGAACGCTTGACGCACTGATGGTTACTTTACCAATGATGCCTTTTGGCATACCTGGTTTGTCCATTAAGTTGGTCCACGTTTTACCGCCATCCTTACTTCTCCATAAAGCTGACCCAATACCTCCACTTGAAAAACTATATGGCGTTCGTCGCACTTGCCAAGAACAGGCATATACATTTCTATGGTTTAAAGGATCGATTATCACTTCGTTAAAACCCGCACTATCTGATTGAAAAACAATCTGACTCCAGCTATCTCCTCCATTGGTTGTTTGATACAAGCCTCGGGTTGTAGATTCTTTGTACAAGTCTCCCAACACCGCTGCAAAAGCAATGTCGGGATTGCTTGGATGTACCGCAATTCTAGTAATATGGCGGCCTTTTTCTAAACCTTTCAGTTTCCAAGTTACTCCCGCATCTTCACTCTTCCATATCCCGTAACCAAACGACACGTTACCTCTTAGGCTTTCCTCCCCCATTCCGACATAAATCACATTGTCATCACTTGGCGCTATGGCAATACTTCCAACACTACCGCCAAAAAACTTATCACTTATATTGTCCCATGAGTTTCCACCATTCGTTGTCTTCCACACGCCGCCACCACTGGTGCCCATGTAAAATAGATTCTTATCGTTTAAATCTCCAACAACCGCGGTAGATCTTCCTCCACGACTTGGCCCTAGGCTTCGATACTTTAAATTAGAAAAGTAGCTTGTATCCACCTGAGCAAATGTGTCACCAACTCCGATTAAACCAATGAGTAAAAAGAGGCTTCCTATTTTCTTATAAAATTGCATAATTCATTGTAAAGTTTGCTGATGGGCAAGCCCATCACGTTATAATAACAGCCATTTATTCCAGAGATGCCAATCATCCCAATCCATTCTTGTATTCCATACCCTCCTGCTTTGTCATAAGGTTTATACTGATCGATGTAATACGAGATTTCATCATCGGTTAGTACCTCAAATTCCACTTCCGTAGTCTCATTAAAACTAACTTTTTGTAGAGCATTTCTCAAGCACACACCTGTGTTGACTCTATGTGTTTTACCCGAAAGCAACTGTAACATGGCTGTGGCTTCTTGTTTGTCACTAGGCTTGTTGAGTATTTGATTTCCACACAAAACGGTGGTATCCGAAGTGATAAGTATCGTTTTGTTTAACTCAGCTTGATACGCCTGTGATTTCTTTACCGCTAAATATTCTGCGACTTCATGAATCGGCATATGTGTCTCAAAGGACTCGTCCGCATCAATACTGATTGATTCAAAATCAATGTCTAACTTAGAAAGTAATTCCCGTCTTCGAGGTGATTTCGACCCAAGAATTATAGAAACATTGTGGAATGCGTCAATCATATGCATCAAAACACGTTATAATAAATTTTTTAAGCAACTAAATTCTAATATTGCAGCCTATGCCATTACAATTAAAAAAGCCATTGGTGATTTTCGATTTAGAAACGACAGGCATCAATGTTTCGAGAGACCGTATTATTGACATTTACTTAATCAAAGCCAAAGTTGATGGCACAGAAGAAACTTATTATAAACGCTTAAATCCAGGAGTACCCATTCCAAAGGAAACATCGGAGATTCATGGAATTTACGACAAGGATGTCGTGGGCTGTCCGACCTTTAAAGAAATTGCCAACGAATTGAGTGACTTTATTGGAAACGGTGATTTTGCGGGTTTCAACTCCAATAGGTTTGATTTTCCACTTTTGGTAGAGGAATTTTATCGTGCAGGAATTGATTTTGAAACTGAAAAAAGAAAATTTGTAGATGCCCAGCGGATATTTCACGTTAAAGAACCTAGGAACTTGGCAGCAGCCTATCGATTCTATTGTGATCAAACATTAGAAAATGCCCATTCAGCCGAAGCAGATACACGCGCCACTTGGGAAATTATCAAAGCTCAGGTAGATCGCTACGAGGATTTGCCCAATACTGTTGAGTCGCTTCATAGTTTCAGTGGTCAGAATGACTTGGTAGATTTAGCAGGTCGCATTCGCCGAAATAAAAACGGTGAACCTACTTTTGCTTTTGGGAAACATAAAGGAAAAACAGTCGCACAAGTCTTTAAACAAGAAGCATCCTATTTTGAATGGATGATGAACGGAGACTTTCCTGAGAACACAAAACGAGTGATTACGCGGCTTATGTTACAATTAAAAACAGGGAAATAATGAACATTGGCGGACCAATACAGATTCAGACAGTTGCCGAAATTGTTGCTTCAAACGCAAGTGTACAACTCACAACTGAGGCGAGAGGAAGAACACAAAAGTGTTATGACTATTTACAGGATAAAATAAAAAGGTCTGTCGATCCTATTTACGGTATCAACACTGGTTTTGGTTCATTGTGTAATACCATTATTCCAACAGAAGAACTTGAGTTATTGCAGGTCAACTTGTTAAAGTCTCATGCCTGCGGCACGGGCGACACGGTGTCTGAAGACATCGTTCGTATCATGTTGTTATTAAAAGTGTTGTCGTTAACCAAAGGACACAGTGGTGTTCAACCTGAAACTGTTGACAGGTTAATCGCGTTGTACAACAACAACCACATTCCAGTTGTATATGAACAAGGGTCTTTGGGAGCTTCAGGAGATTTGGCACCCTTAGCCCATATGGCACTTCCTTTAATTGGATTGGGTGACATATGGAAGGATGGTAAAAAATCTAGTGCCTCGTTTTTAGCAGATTCAAATTATGGATTGAAAGCCAAAGAGGGATTGGCGTTAATCAATGGTACGCAGTTTATGGCCGCTTTCGGAGTTCATTGTGTGTATAATGGCTTAAAGTTGGTCTCTCTTGCCAATCAAATCGCGGCAATGAGTGCTGATGCCTTTGATGCGCGAATAGATCCTTATTTGGCCTGTAGCCATGAAATACGGAAACAAAAAGGTCAACAAGATTGTGCTGCTGAAATTTACGCCTTATTAAAAGACAGTCCACTGCAGCAAGCAGCAAAAAAGCACGTTCAAGATCCGTATAGTTTCAGATGCGTTCCTCAAGTCCACGGAGCCTGTTTAGATGCCATTCGGTTTGTGGAAGAGATATTCACAAACGAGATTAACGCGGTAACAGATAATCCAAATGTGTTCCCTGACGAAGATTTGATTTTGTCGGCAGGCAATTTCCACGGACAAACATTGGCCATTCAACTTGATCATTTGGCGATAGCATTGGCAGAGATAGCGAGTATATCTGAAAGACGCATTTATAAACTGATATCAGGAGAGCGCGGTTTACCGGCATTTCTCATAGAAAATCCTGGTATAAATTCAGGATTTATGATTCCTCAGTATACAGCGGCTGGTATTGTCAGTCAGAACAAACAGTTGTGTACACCTGCATCCGTAGATAGTATTGTCAGTAGCAACGGCCAAGAAGACCATGTGAGCATGGGTGCTAATGCGGCGACAAAATGTTATAAAGTGTTGCAAAATACCATAACCGTTTTAGGCATTGAAGCCATGGTGGCTGCTCAGGCGTTGGATTTTAGAAGGCCTAATACATCGTCTACGGGTATTGAAACACTGTATAGCACTATTCGTGAAAAAGTACCTTACATTTCTGAAGATGTGTATTTGCATGAAAACATTCACGCGAGTCGAGAAACTGTACTTGAGTTATTAAAAAAGGTTAAGTAGAAAACGCTTACGCTTCGCGATCGACGTCCCAATTCTCTAGGTACTCGGCCACACGTTTAACAAACATGCCACCTAAAGCACCGTCAACAACACGGTGGTCGTAGCTATGCGACAAGTACATAAAGTGTCGTATGCCAATCACATCACCGTATTCAGTTTCGATGACCGCTGGTTTCTTCACAATGGCACCAGTCGCTAAAATCGCCACTTGAGGCTGATTGATAATTGGCGTTCCCATAAGGTTGCCGAAAGTACCCACGTTTGTAATCGTATACGTTCCTCCAGAGATTTCATCTGGTTTCAACGAATTGCTTCTAGCGCGCCCTGCCAAGTCGTTTACTTCGCGAGCCAAACCTACTAAGTTTTTGGTATCCGCGTTCTTAATGACTGGTACGATTAGGTTTCCACTTGGTAAAGCCGCAGCCATACCTACGTTAATAGCCTTACGTTTAATAATATTATCACCATCGACCTCGATATTGATCATTGGATAATCCTTGATCGCTTTTACAACGGCCTCAACAAATAATGGCGTAAACGTCAATCGCTCACCTTCTCGTTTTTGGAAAGCATCCTTGTGTTTGTTTCTCCAGTTAACCAAATTGGTTACATCGGCTTCAACAAAAGACGATACGTGAGGCGAAACGTGTTTTGATTTCACCATGTGATCCGCAATGAGTTTTCTCATGCGGTCCATAGCAATCACCTCGTCCCCTGCATTTAATGATGCCGCCGGTTTTACAGGAGCACTTGTCGAAACAGGTGCAGCTGTTTGTGCAGCTGGTGCGCCGTTTTTCACGTACGCCAATATGTCTTTTTTGGTTACTCTACCTTCTTTTCCGCTACCTGGTAATGACTCCAGTTGCGACATAGAGATACCTTCTTTACGGGCAATGTTTAACACCAAAGGTGAATAAAATCTATCTCCACCGTTGTTTACAGGACTTGCCTGAACTTTGGCTTCTACAATGGTTTCTTGAATAACTTCAACAGGTTTTTCGACAGGTGCAGCAGCAACAGTTGGTGTTGGTTCAACCACCGCCGATCCATCCGTTGAGATAATAGCAACAGCTTGACCTACTGGCACCACATCGCCTTCACCAAATAGCAGCTTGGCAATGATCCCTCCTTCAGGAGTTGGAACTTCAGAATCAACTTTGTCTGTAGCAACTTCTAAGATTGCTTCATCGGCCTCAACCTTATCTCCCTCATTCTTAAGCCATCGAATTACAGTTGCTTCGTTGATACTTTCGCCCATTTTGGGCATTACTAATTCAAATTGTGCCATGTATTGTGCTGTCGATTTTCCTAAAAAACTATCGTTTTTTACTTGGTGCAAAGAAACAACTTTTATTGTTCATGTTCAAACTGAGATGAATCCATATCAGTGTATACAAAGATGTTCAGCGTGGGTAACAAATGTTGCCATCTGAGGGCTATCCTATTCCTACCACTTATAATTGTATCCATAAGAACAACTATGGTTAACAAAGTATTTATCATCGAAGACAACATCATGTATGCCGCCGCTATGCAGCAGGCTTTGGCAAACGAACCATATGACATTGAAGTCTTCCACAGTGGGCAGGAATTTCTTGATAACCTGCACAGAGACCCTGATGTGGTAACAATCGATTACATGCTTCCAGATATGAGTGGAATGGATGTTTTGAAAAAGATTCAAGAATACAATAGTGATCTAAATTGTATTTTCTTGTCGGGACAAGAAGATGTAAACAAAGTTGTTGAGGCATATAAAAATGGGGTTAAAAGTTATATCGTTAAAAACGACAATGCCATAGTAGAATTAAAACAGGCCGTAAAAAATTGTTTAAGTACCGTTTCTTTAAAGAAAGAAGTTGCACTGCTGAACGAAGAAATTGTTGATAGAGGTAAGTATGCAAAAATTGTGGGAGAGAGTAATGCCATGATGCGGGTACTTAAATTGATTCAAAGAGTTGAAAAAACGGATACACTGGTTATGATTACTGGTGATAGTGGAACTGGGAAAGAATTGATTGCTGAGGCAATTCACATGAATAGTCTTAGAAAAAAGAAACCCTATGTGGCGATTAACATTGCCGCCATTCCAGCCAATTTATTGGAAGATGAATTATTTGGTCATGAGCGAGGAGATTTTACTGGTGCTTCGGGAAGAAGGAAGGGTCGATTCGAAGAAGCCAACGGAGGAACCATCTTTTTAGATGAAATCGGAGAAATGGATATCCAACTTCAAACCAAGCTTCTGCGTGTTTTACAAGAAAAGGTAGTAACCCGATTGGGAAGTAATAAAAGCATCAAACTTGACATTCGAATTGTGTGTGCTACCAATAAAAACTTAGGTGATTTAGTCAAGAAAGGTGACTTCCGAGAAGATTTATATTACCGTATTCAAGGCTTCTTGATTCACTTGCCTAAACTAAAAGATCGAGGAGGTGACGTTATCTTGTTGGCAGAAAAGTTCCTAACCATCCATTGTGAAAAGCATGGAATTCCACCGAAAAAGATCAGTGAAGGCGCAAAACAAGCACTACTCAATCATCCATTCCCTGGGAATGTAAGAGAAGTCATAGCCTTTATGGAACGTTGTGTATTGATGAGTGATGGCGTAGAAGTAGAAGCCTCCGACTTGATATTCTCCGACGTTATTTAAAACCAATATCATTTTTCTTATTTGTGAGTCGCATAGCAGTTTACCTCTATTTCTATTATTTTACTATTTGGAATCATTCTATTTTAAATAAGTATTTGACAATAATTCCCATATAGAGAATTATTTATCTATATTTGAAACATCAAAGCGGCACCTTGTGCATTTTTGATACTACTATTACTACTACTACTTAATTATTGATGAAATGGAACTAAGAAACGAACCTAAACTAGGGTTAGAACTTAAATTACGTAAAGTTGCGATTATCGCTTCTCTCTTTGCGGTTCTAATCACTATCTCAGTATTTGTCTACACAAACCTTTCTTCTTCTTCTGACACCTACGCTGGTGTACAAAGCACGACCAACATGATAAGTGGCTTGGTTTATTGCGACATAGATCAAGACGAAACTCAAGACAGTTACGAAGCCAACCTTGACAATGTGAAGGTTTGGTTGTTTGATGACGCCAACGGAAACGGAAGTATAGACGCTGGCGAAACCGCAATTGACTCTACTACCACAAATTCTTCTGGGAGTTACAGTTTTTCAATTGACTACTCTTCAGGTGGAGGAAGCATCACGTTAGACATTACACACAAAAACGACGACGCTTATGAAAAGAGTAATGGCGACATTAAACGGAACAACAACAACATGAAAATGAACAAAGACCTAATTGGTCTTTATTTTCAAGATGTGGCTATTCCACAAGGTGCGACCATTACGAGTGCTAGTATTGAATTGAATTCATGGAATTCTCAATCAGGAACTGGCACAGTAAATATTTATGCGGATGACGTTGACAACTCTTCTGCAATTATTACAAGTGACGACGACATTTCTGACAGAACTAAAACTACTGAGTATGTAACTTGGTCATTAGGAAACTGGGGATACGACGTAGATTACTCAACTCCTGATCTTTCTGATGTTGTTCAAGAAATAACTGATCGTTCAAACTGGCAATCAGGTAACGACATGACTTTCATGATTTATGAGGTATCTGGTTCACAGAAAAAATTTACAACAACCGATTATTCTTCTTACTACTCACCTACCCTATCAGTTGCCTATTCTTCAAGTGACACTGGAAGTACAAACAACTACATTGTGCGTGCAGACACAAGTTCTTATACAGGATCAAACTTATCTGGTGATAATGACTTAGCTGTATCATTTTCTTCTGGAGGAAACACAAATGCGAATAATGACTTCGGTTTTATTAACGCTTGTGGTGATGATGCCAAGAACAGAATTGTCGGTAAAATCTTCAATGATGCTGACAAAGATGGGGAATTAGACGCTGGAGAAGGTGCATGTGAAAACGTAAAAATTCGTTTACACTGTGATTTAGATGGAAGTCAGACCTTAAACGGAGGTGATGCTTGTATTGACAGTGTATCGACTTCAAGTACAGGTGCTTTTGAATTTCTAGTTGACTATACGTCAAGTAGTTCTTCTTCGACTACTTTTAGCAAACAAATTTCAAGTAATTCTTATGATGCTGAAGAAAAAAGCGACGGTGAAATGTCGATTTCAAGCAGCGACTTGGATCTCAATGAATATACAGTTGGATTGTTATACGACAACGTAACCATTCCACAAGGAGCAACTATCACAAACGCCTACATTAAATTTAGAAGCGAGGACAACTCTCCAAGTAGTTCTGCTTCAGTGAAAGTGTATGCTGAAGACGTTGACAACGCGTCAACTTTCTCGTACACTGATGATGACATTACAGACAGAACAAAAACGACAGCAAATGTGACCTGGTCTATCGAACGTTGGTATACCAATTCATACTATAACACTGACGATATTTCGTCTGTTATACAAGAAGTCATTAACCGATCTAACTGGTCTTCAGGGAATAAATTAAACATCATTATCGAACCAAATTCTGGTTCAGATAGAGATGCAATCTCGAGAGACAATAGTTCGTCTTCGGCTCCAGAAATATTTATCACTTATACTACTGGAAGCGCTCATGCCAATAAGTTTATCGTTGAGATCGATACTACATCAGGCAACCTTGATGAAGTAATTACAGATGTGACCATACCTGTTGCCTTTACTTCATCTGGTAACCAGAGTGATGAAATTGAAACTGCCGGATTTGATGCAAGTGCATTGCCTGTAGATTTAATGTACTTCAACGCGAGCTTAAAGAATTCGTATGCAGAACTTATTTGGGCTACGGCTATGGAAGAGAATAACAGTCATTTCGAAATTCAAAGAAGTCTTGACGGACAAAACTTTGAGAAAATTGCTGAAGAACCAGGTAACGGGAACTCAATGAACATCATTAAGTACCAATATCAAGATGTAAACATACCTACACAGGATGATCCTATATACTACAGACTTAAGCAAGTCGATTTCGATGGCGCCTTTGAGTACAGTCCAATAGTATATGTAAAATCTGGAGAAGAACATATGGCAAATGTGTATCCAAACCCTGCCATAGACTTCATAAACGTCTCTAAAAACGGATATCGATTCTCCGTTAAAATTCTAGACCGCAACGGAACAATAGTTGAATTACGTGAAAATGAAATGGACAACACCCAAATACCAGTTGATCAGCTCCCTAACGGATTCTACATTGTTCAGATTGTCAGTCGAACAGGAGATGAAAGCCATAAAATACTTGTTAAGCACTAAGACTTTAGTTTAAGTAATCAGTAAAGTTGAATGTCCGGCCCTGAGACAGGGCCGGGTATTTCTTAACACCCTAAACATTAACTAAAATCTAACTTAACAACGTATTAATGAACTCACATATAACACAACAACAAATTCAAGAACGTAAAACATATATGGCGATTATGGTTACCACATTAACTTCCCTAGTCATTGTCACCAGTATGTTGATCTTGTCAAATTTAAAACCGAGTGAAGTTTTCGGAGCAAGTCGACCTATCAAAGCCTCGATAGACAAAGTTTCAATGATTCAACACTCGAGTAAATAAGAAATCCTGCCTAACAACAAGTCGATTTCTTTGTACTGATTCAGAAATTGATGAATGCACGATGTGCAGCAAAATCTTAGTTAAGTAATCAGTAAAAATAAAAGCCGGCCCCATCACTGAGGTCGGCTTTTTTGTGTAGTATTATATCTTTTGATTAATTAAGCATTGTAACATGCTTCTTACTTATATAGTCTCCTGAAGTGGTAAATAGTTGCATGAACTTGTAAAAAAAAATACAACAAATTCACAAGTGGCTGATTTTTAGTATGATTGTTTTTAACAAATTGTGAGAATAGTTCTTTTCATATCATTATTCGGTCTCGGATTTGGCAATTCATTTGGCAGAAATCTGTCTAAAAATGTTACCAATCCACCTGAACGAGTAAACATCTTAGAGCGCATTGAATCGTCTAAGTGGTTAAACATAACCTCTAAGTGGTTATTAAAAAACCACTCAATGAACTTAATCAATAAGCAAGAGGTCGAAGTGTTGTCTACCTTAAATAAAAACCAATTATTGACTGAAAGTGAAATCGGAGCGGCAGGTGTCATTTTATATGAATTTGCTACCGGAGATGGTCCATCTACACGGTATTTCACAAATGCAGACAGTTTTGCTATTTCATTTATGTCATCCCCTGGAATGCACTGGGTTTTAAATCAATACATGAGCCAATACGATAGTCTTAGTCCATTTGACTCTTGTTTAAATATGTATGATTGTCGGTATCAATTCAGTCCTGTATTAGTACCATTTGATTTAACCACGTGGGATTTTAGTTTAAACCAGCATTTTGCAACCTGGGAAGGCAGAAACTTTAGTCAAATCATTGTAGGAAGCTTTAACGCAGATATTCAATATGTAAGTGACTCCACTCTGCAAGTACATGCTTGGAACAAAACGTCCAAAAAATCCTTGTTTTTAGGCTTGGGTAATCGTTGGCAACGTCCATTACCACTGTGCACAATCGATCAGCATTTCATTTTCGAACTCTCTATGGGTGACGTACGGCGTTTAACGACTTGTCCGTAATTGATCGAGTTGATTTCCTGTTAACATGGTCGCTGCGACCTTAAAAATTGGCTCAGTTAACAATACAAAAAAATTATGTTTTTGTCTTTCAGACTGGCCCGTAATACGGATACATTGACTTTGCACCCCTTTGATCCATGATTTTTGATTTTTGAAACGTGCATGGCTACAAGCGACTCCCATCATATCATCACCGAAGTGAACCAGCAATGAATCGGTCACACCAAAGGAAATCATGACATTCATCTGTACGTCTAATTCCTGTTGATACAAAACTCGATAGTTGTTGTTAGTCGAAAACACAAATTCTTCAACCAACTGAATTAGTCCTTCGAAAAAAGTAAATAGATATTCTTTATCAAAATGCAGTCCACAGGCAATCGCATATTCCAATTCATTAAGTATTTGCTTGGTTGCAGAAGTTGACCACATTTCATGGTAGGTGGTCGTTGCCTTAGTTGCCGATTTTTGCTGACTAATCTTCAGAATATCATCGACAAAAACATGGGATTTCGGTTTGTATAAATGGCTCCATAAATCCAATTTGAATTGAGCTATAGGTCTGCGTTTTAGCAAATGAACCAGCGGTATGTGACTGGCCAGACAAAAAACTTGTTCTGACTTCCCATTTGAAAGTTTTGAATGAAGCTCAATTAACTCCTTGCAATAGTCCAAAATCCCCAAATCATGCACGCTAACAAATCTCAATCCGCTGTGGTTTGTGGGTGAAACAGCAAATAGAGAATCAATTGAGATACCAAATGTTTTAAACAAAAGCCACAACTCTTCGAACGTAAAGGCTGTTGTGCCGCGAAGTCGCCTGTAAATACTTTCTTTCGATACGTTTAGTAAGTCAGCCAATTCTAGGATGACGTTAATGTGCTCAGGCACCTGATCACTAATGGCAGATTCCAACTTACGCAGAACAACTGAAGGCATTTTTTGAGATTTTTGATTGGCCATTAGACAAATATTAAGTTTCAATTCGAAAGATTCGAGACTTAAACTCCCACCGCAGAATAATCTCATTATTCGTCATACTTTTTCGCCACTGTGACATAATGTGACTCGAAAAAGCTCCTTCTATTTCTGTCTTTCGTATGAACCAAATTTTAGAATCATGAAAAAACACATTGTTACTGTGCTAACCCTGTTAGCCATTCCATGGCATTCCGCCTTTTCCCAACATTTGGATTTTGAAGTCCGTTACCAGCTTACGACACACACAACGTATAAGGTGAATGAGGCTGATGTTTCCAAACTCTTACCACAAGATACCATTAAACTGTTGCCACACGCCACCAGTGAACTGGTTCATGAGCAGTTTTTCGATGACGGAACCTCGCGTACTGAATCAACCATCTCCTACCCCATTTCTTTACTTGAAGATTGGATAGAGCCAATTGACAAAGTTGTCTCGACGAACAATAAGGTAGAAGCGTATGCAAACAACGAATTATTGTATAGAGACTCTATTCACGAACCGATTGAACTAACACCAACTGAAACCTTTGCTCCATTCTATTTAGCAACAAACAATTGGCAACTCCCGATAGATGCACAAATGGTCTCCCAATTTGAGTTGTCCGGAATGGAGATAATTGAAAACACACCACAGACACTTTGCATCATGAACCCATCTCTAATGCTACGATATGATAAGGAAAACCTGTCTGAGACTTATATTGAATTAGATGATAATGGAACCGAAATATTTCGCAAAATTACATTGTACACACCTGATTCAGAAGGCTTTCTGCTGTATGATCTTATTCAAACCTCATCCATCGACACGAGAACACAACCGTGTATTGAAAAAATCGTGTACGAAGACTACAACAATATCGAACGCATTTTTCACAATCCCAAATGTGCTCCTACACTTTCAAATGGGCACCTATCCAGTACGATTGAAACCGCAGAGAATTACGGAGTTCATGTGCACCAAATTGAAGGAACCAACACCGTTTATTTGAATTTACCCATTGCCATTCCTGAGACGATTACAGGCGTTGTGAAAGACATATACGGTGGCGTCGTCATTGAAAACATAGTAATCAACACCACCGACCCTTATGTTGACTTAGGACAATTGCCTACTGGTGTGTACCACTTTGGGGTTAAAGACGTCAACATTATCCCAGGCAAATTCTTATACCAACCTTAATCATTGATAAAAACCATGAAAAACACCTTAACAATACTCATGCTCATAATCGCAACTGTATGCTGCGGTCAAGACATTTCACATGCTCCCATCTTGGTAGACGCGGTGAAATGTGAATTAGATAAAGAGAACACAATCTCTATTCAAAACCTTCATGTCGTAACTGACAGTTTTAATACCTGGTATACCGATTCCTCGGATGTAGAGGAAGACAATCCTGAATCTTACCCTAAACTCAATAAATCTGAATTCGACACTAGGTTGATATATTTTGTCCATGGCTTAGGAGGCAATGACAAATCCTGGGATGCTGTAGACGATGCCCACACTTCGGAATACGTGTATACACCGCTTCGAGTGGATTATGAGGAGCATCAACGAGATTTCAATGAAGCGTCCTACGAAGTGTATACTGAGATGAATCGCCTAAGGATCAGCGCCTTGTACAACAACGACCGCACGCTTAGTACAGACAAACCCTACGCCATTGGTCATAGCCAAGGTGGTTTAGTCATACGAGATATGGACCGCAAATTTGATCAGAATTATGATGCCCATTTTCAAGAAGATCATCGTCAGTTTTATGGAATGATTACGTTTTGTACTCCACACCTTGGGGCAAGCATTGGGACATCACAAGAGGCGCTTACCAAAATGGCTGCCGACTTTGGCTACTTAATTGGCAACGCAACGTTAAAAAATCAAGTGGCAAAATTTTCGCTAAAAGTGCCTTTCCTTTCAAAGAAGCTGTTAAGATTTAGCGCTAGTGCTTCTGATTTGGTCGAGGCATTATCTACCAATTTGATTGTGGAGGGCATAAACATAATGTCTAAAGGACAGCAGGCCCCAATGGTGCAGCAATATGGTGAGTTTGCGCCCTACGTTAGAAATACGATGAATTACAGCAACACTACGATTCCAAAAGCATTGTTCTACGCTGAAGAATCTGACCCCATTTTATTTCGCATTGCCACATACATGATTGGACCGACCGCCAGTGACTTTGTCCATTACCCGCGTTTTGGTGCCAATGATGATGAACAAATTGAAAAAGGAGTTAACGAGCTGCGAGCCAAGTTATTAGCCGATATAAAGGCACACAAAAAAGAAGCTGAGAAAATTCAAAAGAAGATAGATCGTACCAATATTCCTGTGATCGGATTGGCTTATCTCCTAACCAAAAAGAGCAAATTGAACCAATTAAAAATTCAGGAAGACGCTAGTAAAGCAGAAACAGAAGCCGTCGCTTTTATCGAAAAAGTCAATGTCATGTATAAAACCATTGTGGGTGCCATTGACGTTAGGCGCTTATTTAAGCGAGAACTGACTGGTTATTGGTGTGTTACAGGAACTAAAGAGATCACAGTAAACGTCCCTTACAAAGGCAAAAAAACGATTGAAATCGAAAATCGGCATAGAGTGGACAACCCAAGTTTATGTGACGGTACCAAAACAATCCCTATTTATTCAACACCAGCAGTAGAACAGAAAACTGATGCTGTTTTAACCGTGAATAGTCAAAAAGGATTTCCTGGATGTCACGATAGGTATAAACTGTTATTAGATGAAATCCGTACTTACGACGCTCAAGGCAACTTCACTGGTGTCCAAACCAAAAGCGACGTTAACCACATTCAGATCTTGAATTGTGCCCAAACCGACGAAGCCTTGAGGCGGATTTATGAAGGTCGTGGCGTCCCTATTTTCTTTAAACTCAGAGAAAAGAAGAGATGATAAGATCTATAATCATTGCTTTTATTTTAGGTTGTATTAGTTGTAAAAAGGACGCCATTACTCGTCCACATAAGCTTATAAGTGTTGTTGATTCCATTATGAACCATGGATCGCTGGAGTTAGTGTGGCATAAACGATCAAACCGAGCGCAGATTTGCAGGGGGACTTTTGTTTATGATGCTGGAGTGGTGTTCTTTATTCAAGAGGCAAAACCTAACTCAAAGGATGAGATTCTGTCTCTCGATCTTGAAACGGGAGATACACTTTGGGTTTGGGATGAAGGCCCGTACTTCACTAACTACAGATACATCCAAGGCAACACCTTGTACTTTACCGCAGGCACGTCTGTGTACGCCATAGATTGCATGACAGGAAAAACCTTGTGGGAATATCAACCACCAGTCAACCTTGCTTATATGAGCTTAAACGTCTGCGAAATGGGAGTGTATGTTTCATACCAAGACCGGAAACCAAATCCAGAAACGAACGAATCAATCTTGTTTGAGCTTGACCAAAATGGCCAACCAACAGAAATCATACGGTTAAACGCCTATGATAGAAATGGATATACGTTTAACTACGACCATGTAACACCATGGCAACATCCAAATGGAGATATCATTTTGTTTTGTGAAAGCAGATCTTGGAATTACGGTCCGACGAATAAAGGTAAAGGTGAATACATCGCTGTGAACGCAAGCTCCCAATCCATTTATCACGATTGGGGTTGTTTCTTCAACGAAGTCGACATTGGTGGGAGGTGTTATCTCGATGATCACATAGTCTATATCGCATCCGGTTGGAATCAAGTCGCCGCATTAGACTTACTTAATAATGAAGTCGAATGGGTACAGACTATTCCTGATGAACAATCTACCGCATCGTTAATGCCCATTGCTATGTTCGCCGATCACGTTCTGTTAAGCTTAGGGAATAAAGGACACATAAACGTCTTTAACAAAACAACCGGCATCATTTCCCATACTATTAATGGTATAGGTAATGAGTGGTTCAGTACAGCATATCAGTTTAATGACGGGTACTGCTGGTTCACTTCTACAGAAGGGTTGTATAAGCTTAATCAGAACTTTGAAATAGTAACTCAACTGTTAAAAGAAGAATCACTTGGGACAAGTAGAGGTTCGTTTACAAACGGATTAGACATCGGTTCTGATGGAAAGCTGTATACCACTCGAGGTTATGACTTCGTGTGTCTCAAGCAAAAATGACTACATAAAAAAAGGGCGATTGAATTCAATCGCCCTTTTATATGTATTTGATATTTTTACTCAGTTACTGCGTCAACAGCAACGTAAGATCTATTGTTTTTTCCTTTTTTGAACATCACAATACCATCCGTCAATGCAAATAAGGTATGGTCTTTTCCCATTCCTACATTGTTTCCAGGATGATGTTTTGTCCCTCTTTGTCTAACAAGGATGTTACCAGCGATGGCTGCTTGACCACCGTAAATCTTAACACCAAGTCGTTTACTATGCGACTCTCTTCCGTTCTTCGAACTACCAGCTCCTTTTTTGTGTGCCATGTCTTATCCTTTAATTGATTCGATTTGAATTTTAGTATAATCTTGTCTGTGACCGTTACGTTTTGCATAACCTTTTCTTCGCTTCTTTTTGAAAACGATTACTTTATCACTCTTCACGTGTTCCAATACTTTCGCTGAAACTGATGCACCTTTAACTGCTGGTTTTCCAATTTTTGACTTACCGTCATTGTCAACCAACAATACCTTATCAAAAGTTAAAGAATCTCCAGATTCGTTTTGTAGTTTGTTTACGAACAATTCTTGCTCGTTCTCTACTTTGTATTGCTTTCCTGCTATTTCTACTATCGCAAACATCGATTTTATTTTGGGCTGCAAAAATACGTTTAATTTTTACTTTTCAAACGTGTTTCAATTAGTTTTTGCACATTAGAATTCATAATCACCTTCATCAGGTGCGATATTCGTAATATCATTGTTCATCTTAGACTCAAAAGTGACACTACTTCCTTCCGATTCGTGGTTGTCGAAATACTCAACATCCTCAAATTTAGCAAACTCTGCACGGAATCTTATTCTAGCTTTTCCTGTACTACCATGCCTGTGTTTGGCGATGATAAAATCTGCCATTCCAGTCAAGTCATTCCCTTCTGCATCCTGAGTAAAACCATAATAATCAGCACGATACAAGAATCCAACCATATCTGCATCTTGCTCAATCGAACCTGATTCCCGAAGGTCAGATAGAATTGGAATTTTGTCTTGTCTTTGCTCTACTGCCCTACTTAACTGTGCCAAGGCAATTACAGGAATGTCTAATTCTTTAGCCAAAGATTTTAAAGACCTTGATATGTAACTAATTTCTTGTTCTCGGTTACCGTTTTTACCTGATTCTTCACCTCTCATTAATTGCAAATAATCAATGATCAGCATTTCAATTCCTTTATTCGATTTTAACCGCCTTGCTTTTGCACGTAAATCAAAAATGCTGAGCTGAGGTGTGTCATCAATATAAATTGGCGCATCACTTAGGTTTTCAACACGCGCATTTAATTGCTCCCATTCATAATCCGCAAGTTTGCCACTTCTAAATTTTTCACCAGGCAATTCTGTTTCACCAGAGATAAGTCTTGTAACTAACTGCAGTGATGACATCTCCAGAGAGAAGATTGCGACAGGTTTTTTATGTTCAACAGCAGCGTTTCGTGCAATACCAAGTACAAATGCCGTTTTACCCATACCTGGTCTACCCGCTAAAATGACGAGGTCAGATTTTTGCCAACCATTAGTCATTCTATCAATATTGGTAAACCCAGAAGGTACGCCAGTCAAGCCCGAACCCTGGTCTTTCATGGCCTCCACTTGCTTAATTGCCTTATGAATTAAATCATCAATCGAATCGTAGTTCTTTTTGATGGTATCATTCTTAATGGCATACAGCTTTTTCTCAGCATCGTCTAACAGTTCGAAAGCATCTGAAGTATCTTCGAATGCATCTTTACCAATTTGCCCAGAAATTCTAATTAACTCACGTTGAATGTATTTCTGTAATAGGATCTTGGAGTGGAACTCTAGATTGGCAGATGACGCAACTTTATTCGTGAGCTGAGTAATGTAATACGCTCCACCAGCAGCCTCAAGTTGAGCCGACTTACGCAGTTCTTCTGTTACCGTAAGTAAATCAACAGGCTCCCCAACATCAAAAAGTCGTTTGATTGCAGCAAAGATGATTTGATGAGAGTCGTGATAAAACACCTCTTGAATCAATACGTCTAATACCCTAACAGGCGCATCTTTCTCGAGGAGCATTGCCCCTAAAACAGCTTCTTCAAGCGGTAAAGCCTGTGGTGGCTTTCGTCCTAGATTACCTTCCTCAGACAGGACCATACCTTTGCGTTCTATTCTCCTCTTCGGATTCTTATTTATATCCATGTATGTTGCACAAATTCGTGCAACGAATTTAGAACTATTTGTCCTCGACCTCCAAGACGTTTTCATGAAATTATCAAATGAACAAAATCAACCATGTTGAAAAAATTGGTATAACTTGAAACTCGAGTCATAACCTGCTGATATACGATTAGTTTAATCCACATAAGTCAGTCCAACAGGCAATTTGACAGTCTAAACAGTTGATATTTTATGTCAACCCTGTCAGCAAATCCAATTTACTGGTCATAATTGTCAGGCGTGGATGCATCGATTGACCTCGCACACAAAATGGAATTATATTTGTTATCTATATGTTCTACGTTAGATAAAATATGGAAGCTAAGTTTTCACCAAGAGTTAAGGAAGTAATACAGTTTAGCCGCGAAGAAGCCATTCGCTTAGGTCACGGTTATATAGGAACTGAGCACCTGTTGCTCGGCATCATTCGAGAAGGTGAAGGAAAAGCCTTGGTTCATTTAAAAAGTATGGGCATAGACTTTCTACGTTTAAAGAAGTCTATTGAAGACAGTATCCGTGATACAGCTTCTAAAAATACCAATTTAGGGAATATCCCTTTGACCAAGCAAGCCGAGAAAGCGCTAAAAATCACCTACTTAGAGGCGAAAATATTCAAAGCTGACATCATTGGCACAGAACATCTACTACTTTCCATTTTGAGGGAAGAAGACAACATTGCGAGCTCTATGCTCAATCAATATGGTGTGGATTACGATGTGTTTAAAGGCGCCATTGAAAACAACAACCCTGAAATCAAAGCTGAAATGTCTACAGATTCACCAGAAGATTTTTACAAAGAAGAAAAGAAGTCTGCCGATGCCAAACGCGTCAAAGGAAAGTCGAAAACTCCTGTACTAGACAACTTTGGCCGAGATTTAACGAAGCTTGCTGAACAAGATAAACTTGACCCAATTGTGGGTAGAGAGAAAGAAATTGAAAGAGTTAGTCAGATATTAAGTCGTAGAAAGAAGAACAACCCTGTACTTATTGGTGAACCTGGAGTTGGTAAGACTGCTATAGCTGAAGGTTTGGCATTAAGAATTACCCAGCGTAAAGTATCCAGAGTTTTATTTAATAAACGCGTTGTAACGCTTGACCTAGCTTCTTTAGTGGCTGGGACAAAATATAGAGGCCAGTTCGAAGAGCGGATGAAAGCGGTAATGAATGAATTGGAAAAATCCAAAGACGTCATTCTGTTTATCGACGAAATACACACCATTGTTGGTGCGGGAGGTGCTTCAGGAAGTTTAGATGCTTCGAATATGTTTAAACCTGCTTTGGCGCGTGGCGAAGTGCAATGCGTTGGAGCTACGACCTTAGATGAATACCGTCAGTATATTGAAAAAGATGGCGCACTTGAACGTCGTTTCCAATCTGTGATGGTTGAACCTACTACGCCTGACGAAACCATTCAGATACTGCGTAATATCAAAACCAAATACGAAGATCACCACGCGGTGAATTATACAGACGAAGCTATTGAATCGGCTGTAAAGCTAAGCGTACGATATATTACCGATAGACATTTGCCTGATAAGGCAATCGACATCATGGATGAAGTTGGTGCAAGAGTGCATCTATCCAATATCCACGTTCCTCAAGAAATTCTTGACCTTGAAGAAAAGATTGAGCAAATCAAGGAAGAAAAAAACAAGGTGGTAAAAAGTCAGCGTTACGAGGAAGCTGCAAAGCTTAGGGACAAGGAAAAAACCCTTTTAGAGCAATTAGACATCGCAAAAATAAGCTGGGAAGAAGACACCAAGCTTCAACGCTACAGTGTTACAGAAGAAGATGTTGCGGAAGTGGTAGCTATGATTACCGGCGTTCCTACTAAGCGAATTGCTAAGAGCGAAGGGAATAGATTGTTATCGATGGCAGATGATTTAAAGAAATCTGTTATTGGTCAAGACCCAGCCATTCAAAAGTTAACCAAAGCAATTCAACGTACCAGAGCTGGATTAAAAGATCCAAACAAACCAATTGGTTCGTTTATATTTTTAGGTCCTACTGGTGTAGGTAAAACAGAAATGGCCAAAGTGTTGGCTCATTACTTATTCGACAATCGTGATTCAATGATTCGAATAGACATGAGTGAATACATGGAGAAATTTGCCGTGAGTAGATTGGTTGGAGCCCCTCCGGGATATGTGGGTTACGAAGAAGGTGGTTTGTTGACTGAAAAAGTGAGACGTAAACCATATTCTGTCATCCTATTTGATGAAATAGAAAAGGCGCATCCGGATATCTTTAACATGATGTTGCAAATTTTGGATGAAGGATTTTTAACAGATTCACTAGGGCGACGAATAGATTTTAGAAATACCATTATCATCATGACTTCCAATATTGGCTCACGTCAATTAAAGGATTTCGGTACTGGTGTTGGATTTTCGACAGCAACTAAGTTAGATGCCATCACAAAAGAGTCTAAAGGTGTTATAGAAAATGCGTTAAAGAAGTTTTTCTCACCTGAATTTTTAAATAGAATTGACGATGTAATCGTATTCAATAACCTAGAAAAAGAACACATTGCTCAGATTTTAGAAATCAATGTAGTTAAGTTGTTGGACAGAATTGAAAGCGTAGGCTTCCAAATCAAATTGTCGAAAGCAGCTAAAGAATTCTTGGCAGAAAAAGGTTTTGATAAAAACTTTGGAGCTCGTCCGCTAAATAGAGCCATTCAAAAATATTTGGAAGATCCATTAGCAGAGGAAATACTTAAACAAGAGATTCAAGATGGGGCCATTGTTAAAGTCGATTTAGATAAAACAAAAGATGCCCTAAAGTTCACTTACCCAAGTGGCCGGAAAACACCAGCGAAGAAATAAACCATGTATTAGTTAGAATAAAAGGACTCCCATGGAGTCCTTTTTTGTTTTAACAATGACACGGCTTGTCCAAGTACGCGTGTTAAATTCGATATATTTGTTTTTATGGGCGATATCAGAGGCAGTCTGTTGGCCAAATTCGTTTGTAGTTTCTTGTTACTTTTCCTGAGTAGTGGTTTTGTAATTGCCCAACCTCAATATTTCACTTCTGATAAAGTCGGTGGCAGTTCGGTCTATCCACTAAATCACAGTTTCACCCAAGTACAATGGATTTATGGTCCTCATTATTTTACTTCTACCGGTAATAACTCTGGAACGAGTGCCCCATACAGTAAGCTTTCAACCATATATTTCAAAACCGGCGACACCGCCGATTCCTTAGATTCCTATACTGATTTTACCATTAAACTTGGTCAAAAGAGGAATATAGACACCCTTTGGACCAACAATGCATTTGACACTTCATTGCAAACCATTTATTATCAAAGTGTTAAGAAAATTAAAGCCAAATCAAGAACTTGGATCAGCTTTGAACTGTCAGACGTGTTTATATACGACCCAACGAAATCATTAATTGTCGAAATTTCCTCAAGTGCAGGCGCTGGTATCGAAATTCAATCTATTTCGACAAATGGACGTACCGAACAATTTGGAGTTCACGACAAATCGGAGTCCGAGGGCTTTAACCAGCACGTTGGCAATATTGGATTTGATACTGAGCCGTGGAAATCAAACGATGCTGGAATATCTAAACTAGTTGGTCCGGTTTTGTTTTGTCCAGGTCAGCATGACATCAGTACTCAGCTCGTGAATCACGGTAAGACTGCAATTGACAGTGTGAGGGTCAATTGGCAGTTAGATAGAAGCACTGTAAAATCGTTTTGGTATACAAACACCATAGACACATTTGGCAGTGCAAAAGGCAACTCGCATATAATCAAAATCACTACGGATACATTTACCAAAGGTGTGGCTAAAAGCTTGGTTGTATGGACTGATTTACCCAACAATATGATCGACTCATTTTCGGCGAATGACACCTTACGAACCGAGATAAAAGCCTCTATGAGTGGAACTTATACGGTTGGTGATAGTTCATCAGATTTCTTAACACTTGCTGAACTTTCTGAAGAATTAACCCATTTCGGTGTGTGTGGATCTGTGCATGTAGACATACAGCCTAGTACGTATAGGGAACAACTTATTTTACAAAATATCAAAGGCACCAGTTCGGCAAATACCGTTACCATTTCAGGTGTCCAAAAAGACAAATGCATTATTGAACATGACGCAACCAGTGGAAGTGATCAGCAAAACGTCTTACTCAAGGCAGTGTCTTTTCTAACTATTAAAAACCTGACAATTCAACCAAAAGACAAGAACTACGGCATTGGTATTCAGTTGATTCACTCGAATAACAACACAATTGAGAACTGTGACATACAACTTCCTTTTTCCAATAAAAATGCTAAACTTATCGGGATAGCTGGAACGGGATCCGCTTACAATGTTGAACCAAAAGGACTTGCTGGTTTTAATAACAACATCAACCACAATACGATTAGTGGTGGCGGCATTGGCGTCAAGTATTCCGGATTTGATACCTCTCGATTTGCTGAAAGTGTTCAGATAACGAATAACCAAATCTCAGGCTTTGATATACGTGGAATCGATTTACAAACGACGGACAAAGCCAATGTGCAACTCAATAAAATTATTGCCAAAGACACAACCTCCACTGGTGTTTATTTAGATTATTGTAACTCGACTGTTGTTCAACAAAACACGATTACGTCAGTCAACACCGGAATTCAGTTTACCAACATCAACCGATTGAAGTATACTGATTCTTTACCGGGTATTATCGCAAACAACATAGTACAGGCGGTAAACTTTGGAAGCATCGGTTACAATGTCAACCACTTGAATTATATCCATAACAGCATTCAAACAAACGGTGGATATACGGCCGCTTTTGAAGTCATAGATTCGTCGAAGATTCTCAACAACATTTTCCACAACAAGGCGGCGAAAAACATATTTTATGCCAATGACTCCGGTGGTTTAAATCCGTCAAATGAATTGGATTACAATCTATATTACGCTCGGTTCGCAACCAGTGCTACCAATACAATAGAATATGGCAAGACCAAATACCGTATGGTAACGGATTGGTTCAAAGCGGACACAAACATTAACCGACATTCCTTTAATCAGTTACCAGGATTTATATCAAATACGGATTTACACGTAGATAGTTCGGGAGATATTGCTGGGTTTGATGTTCAATTGACGAGAGATGTAGACAATGACTTAAGGTGTAACATCAGGCCGACAATTGGGGCAGATCAGTTTATTCCGGGCATTGTTGTCGATGCAACCAAGCCAGCAGTCATTTGCCAATCGGGATGTTTAAAATACTACCTACCCGCACCAAAAGGGTTTAGTAACGCTAGTTATGGAACCGATTGGAGGTATGATTCAATAAGTGTCAAAACAACAAGTGGTTATAGTAGTTCGAATTTTCAGGTGACCAACCCCGGAACAACTGATGGGTGTATTGAGTTTTGTCCTGACTCGACCGAGGTTGATTCCGTGTTTACGTTGTTTTTAATTTTCAGAGATAATAACGGAATACACTGTTTCAGTACTTTCACCTCTTACATTCAAGTGGGTGAAAAACCTGATGCGTCGTTTACCGTCGACAAACAGGACATTTGTTTAGGTGACACCATACTGGTTGCAACCCATGCCAATCATTCGTTTAACGACACCTTACTTCACCTTCTAGACGACGGTCAAAAACGCGTTGACCCTACATTTAAATATGCCTACGACACAGCTGGTATTTACGAAATTCGTAAGTATACCCGCGCAAACGGCTGTGTTGATTCTAGTTCGAAAAGAATTACTGTTGGCACGACAAAAGACGCTAAACTGGTGCAGGGGCACCCATTTAAGGGGATGATTCGTGCTGGAAAATTGAGGGACCCTGATGCGCTTTGTACTGAAGACACCACCTATTATCAGATCTTCCCACCAAAAACTTTAGGACGGTATACCTACGACTCATTATGGACGGTTGATTGGATCAGTTTAGAAACTATTAACGGTACATCTATTGACGATACGTTAACGATTCAACCTGATAGTTTTAATAATTTCAGGATTCGTGTATTTCCTGAAGAAAAGTTATTAGGCGACACCCTTATCTTGAAAGCACGTATTTTGTCCCTTATCAATACAGTCTGTGATACGACATTAATCAGGTACATTATTTTGCGAAAGTCTCCAACAGTTGGAATTGAGCATTCCGCAATTTGTCTAGGTGAGACGATTACATTCACAGACACAAGTATCAATTCAGGTGTCATAGAAAGATTCTGGTCATTTGGTGACGGAAGTCAATCTACCTTACAACAAGACACCCACACCTACGCGGACACTGGAAAATATAAGCTAACCCTAACCGTGTTGAATATGAATGGTTGCCATGGATATTTTAAGGAAGACATTAGCGTAAAACCTAGAAATACGCCTCACATCTCTTGGGACGACTCTTGTATGCGAAACAATATAACACTTTGGGATAGTTCGCATAAAGTAACTCCGGTAAAGACATTTACGTGGTTTTTCGGTGATACAACTGGAAAAGGTCAGCAATTAACACGTCGTTTTTACAACTTTGGTTTATTTGACGTCACTTTGGTTACTCAGGATACAAATAACTGTTCAGACACTACCCAAACAGTAGTTGGTATTTATAAGCATCCAACAGCCGGTTTTAATGTGAATCCTGCGTGTAAATATGATTCGGTTATTTTTACCAATACGACAACCGACACTTTTGAAACCACCTACTCATGGCGTTTGGGCGACGGTAACACATCTACTGCCATTCATCCTGTACATGTGTATGGCAATGTAGATTCTGCAAATATTCGACTAATAGCGATCAACAAATCTTGCCCCGATACGGTGTTTAAAACTGTTGTTTTTGATACCATACCAGAAACCTCGTTTGCCATAACCCCTTTGAGTAACTATCAAATCCGATGTATCCCAAAGGATTCGGTGGGTTTAAGTTTTAAATGGTTCTTTGGCGACGGAGATTCGTCCAGCGAAGTATCCCCTAATCATATCTACCCAAGTATCGTAAAGCTATATACCATCACGTGCGTTGTCAGAAACTCCAAAGGTTGTATGTACGAAGTAACGGATACGGTTACTGTTGGAACAGGAAATGCTAAGTCGTTGTTAAAATCTGAGATATCGATTTACCCAAATCCTTTTAGCTCAGTTATAGTGGTAGAGTTATCCGGACTTAATACGAGAACACTGGATGTTAGACTAGTTACCCTTACAGGAAATGTTGTCACAACCAATCAAGACTGGGACTTACAAAATGGACTGGTGACATTGATTCCTAGAAAACAACAGCTACCAGCAGGCATTTATTTTGTCGAGGTAGTAACTACCGACGGATTGATTCGAGAAAAGCTATTGTCTTTGCAGTGAAACGAGATTAACTCATTTTACGCTGGGTCAACTTAGGTGCCTTGGCTGGAGCGCTTTTGGTACTTACCTTTTTAACTGGAGTCTTTTTAGGTTTCGCTGCCGCTTTAGTGCTCGCGCCAGACTTTTTATCTTCGGTTGACTCCTCTTCTTCTGCTTCTTTTTGGAAATCGATATGGTCCTTCAGTACTGTGTACCAATTACACACTTTTAAGATATCAGAGGTGTACACTTGATCTTCATCAAATTCAGGAAGTACTTTTCTGAAAAAGTCACGAATAGCATCTCCACCTTCCTTTTTCTCTACCAACGTCAAGCCATCCTTCACTAAAGTATCAAGACTTTTTAATACCTCTCTTAAACGAACATCGCCATCATAGGTATAAATCGATATATCTTCTAAAACAGAAACCTTTTGAGTTAAAGAAGTTGGTGTTCGCTTTTTGCGATCATCTATGCTTTCAACTATCAAACCATTGGTTCTTCTACCAACTACCTGGTGTAATCCTGGCTTCCCTCCTATTGATACTACGTCTTTTAACTCCATTAGAATTTTTTGTTGGTGCGAATTTACTAAATGACTGTATTATAAAGTCACGGTAATTTAAATCTTATCAACGCAGTTATATGGTTTTGTACCAACAAAGTTTTCGAAAGTAGAAATGTCATAATTTCAAATCAGAAAAATAATTGCATACCAATCCCGTTTAGATAGTAGGGTAAATTTGAATTAATTGGTTAGTTAATTGGTTTAAAGGCTGGAGCAATCCGGCCTTTATTCTTTTAGGACTTTTTGTACTCAGATTGGAAACTAAATGGCTTGTTTCAATCGAATTAGTTTTTTCATAAGAGATTCAAACTGATTCAATGGCAACATATTCGCTCCATCTGATTTTGCCTTACTTGGATCAGGGTGTGTTTCAATAAACAAACCATCAGCACCCACAGCAATCGCAGCTTTAGCAATGGTTTCAATAAGCTCTGGCTTGCCGCCTGTAACGCCTGTGGAAGAATTAGGCTGCTGTAAACTATGCGTAATATCCATTATCACAGGTTTTTGGAACGATTTCATTTCAGTGATGTTCCTAAAATCCACTATCAAGTCGCCATAGCCAAACATGTTGCCTCTCTCGGTTAACAAAACTTGATCATTCCCACTTTCTGTTACTTTGTCCATGGCATACTTCATTGCCGAAGCAGAAGCAAATTGTCCTTTTTTAATATTAACTATTTTGCCTGTATTGGCTGCTGCTACTAATAAATCTGTTTGTCGGAACAAAAAGGCAGGAATTTGAAGTACATCAACATACTGGGCTGCGATAGCCGCTTCTGCACTCTCGTGAATATCGGTTACTGTTGGGATGTTGTATTTTTTTCCAATATCGGCCAAAATCTCAAGTGCTTTTTCATCACCAATGCCTGTGAAGCTATCTAACCGAGAACGATTCGCTTTTCTATAGGAACCTTTAAAAACCAGTGGCAATTGTAATCGGTCACATATTTCCACCAATTCACCAGCTATTTCGTTGGCAATTTCTTTTCCTTCAATTGCGCATGGTCCGGCAAGCACAAAAAAATGGTTGTTGTCTGCCTTTACAACTGCGTTTATAATTTCTTGCTTATTCAAAACCTTAATTTGAAGGCAATATTACAATCTAAAATCTGTAAATAAGTCTGGTTTCGACAACCAATGCGACCTACAAGTGTTATTCTTGTGTATGCGCACTCTATTCCTTCTGGTGTACTTGGCGTTGAGTATTTCTGTTAATGCTCAAATAGATCAGTATTTAACGGAATATAGCATTCAAGAAGAACGTGGCGCTGTATTAATCTCTTGGACCACCAGTGCTGGATTTACATGTGAAGACATATCCATCAAATCTGGGGTTGATTCGAATAGCCTCGCAACTGTATACACCTATCCTGGAATTTGTGGTTCTGAGAACAAAATAGAGAAATATACCCACCTCTTCCGAGACGTCATTTACAACCAAGCGAATTACTTTCAAATTGACTTAGGCTCTTATGGAATTTCAGAGCTCTTAGAAATTACCATTATTGAAGTGGATGGTTTAAACCCAAAAGTGTTTCCAAATCCCGCGAATAGTCAGTCAACTTTACTATTTGCCAATGACAATCAAGACAAGGCAGTGATAACAGTCTTTAATTCGAAGGGTAGCTTATGTGGACCCACTCTGGTTACACGTAAAAACTCCATTCAATTATCCGCTATTGGACTACAATCACCGGGATTGTATTTCTTTACAATAGAGATAAAAGGCGTATTGCGACGAGGAAAGTTTCTTTTTCTTTAGTTAACATTGCAGGAAATATTTGTACAATGCAAAATCAATTATTAGCAGGTAAAAAAGGAATCATTTTTGGTGCTTTAGACGAAAGTTCAATTGCATGGAAAGTAGCGTTACAATGTCACGAAGCCGGTGCAGAATTCATTCTAACGAATGCCCCAATCGCTTTGAGAATGGGAGTTATCAACCAATTGGCTGAAAAAACGAATTCTGAAGTTGTGCCTTGTGATGTAACGAGTAACGACGACATGAATGCATTAATTGATGCTGCAATTGAGAAATTTGGCAAGGTCGATTTCATTTTACATTCTGTTGGAATGAGTTTGAATATTCGTAAAAACAAGCCTTATACTGGTCTGAACTACGATTTTATGCATAAGACCTTCGACATCAGTGCCATCAGCTTGCACAGATTGTTGCAAACGTGTTACGAGAAAGACGCTATCAATGAATGGGGTTCAGTAGTAGCACTTACTTACATTGCCGCACAACGTACCTTCCCTGATTACAGTGAAATGGCTGAAAGCAAATCTTTGTTAGAATCTATCACAAGAAGCTTTGGTTACCACTACGGAGTGAAAAACAAGGTGCGTGTTAACTCTATTTCTCAATCACCTACTATGACTACTGCAGGTTCTGGAGTGGGAGGATTTGACGCCTTTATTGATTATGCAGAAAAAATGTCGCCTCTAGGAAATGCAACTGCAGACGACTGCGCTGCATACTGCGTAAGTTTATTTTCGGATTTAACACGAATGGTAACGATGCAGAACTTGTTTCACGACGGAGGATTTAGCAACGTTGGCGTAAGTGCGGCTGTCATGGAAAAATTCGGGAATGCCTCTGAATAAGTTGGTTTCTAAAACGCCTTCTTATTCTTATCCTTTTTGTTTTTCTTTTTCTTCTTCTTAAAGTCTTTCGGCTCTTCCGGATTCTGAATGTCGTTTGTTTTGCGTAAGTCGTGCTGATATTGATCCAGCTCTTTAAACAACAGTTCCTTTTTCTGCCAAAAACCTTTATAGAATTCTAGATAATCATACGTACCATCGGGCACATAATATTGGTACATACCTTCTTGCAATGGATGAAACGGCACCAAATGGTTGAACACAATGTTGTTTTCTTTTTCGTTATATCGGCACGTTATGGTGGCTTGATCGGCAAACGTGTGTATTAATCTGTATTTATATTCATCCTCATCATCTTCGAAAATAGGCAGCCCAAATTTTGGTTTGTCGTCTTCGTCGAAGTACAGAACGTCTATTATTTTTTTATTAATAAGGTGGTCTTCCCCATCCCAGCCAAACAAAATATAATGCGACCTTCCTTTGTACTTATAGTCGTGAATCTGATAGTACAAAGCCCCCATCCAGTGTCTGTTATCAAGTGTCTGAAATTCAGGATCTCGAATTTTACTCGAACTGTCGTACAGTCCATACAGAATCAGCGAGTCCTCGTTATTCATCTGTATTGCCCCGAAGTACATGTACTTTCCACTGTCCAACAGTAGGTTCCAAGTAAACATTCTAAACGCATCGTCCGATGGTTTTAAAATAGAAACTGTTTTTAGAAGCGTAAACTCGTAATCAAAGCTGGTGGGCACTTGAAGCGCTTTTTTCAGCGTTTGAACGAAGTAGTAACAACTTGTTATACGTTCATTGATGTCTTTGCCATTTATGATGTTGTGGCTTAGTCCTTCAAGTTGATATTCAATATTGCGAATGGAATCACGATAAGTGGTGTCAACGTCTTTAGCCTTGCTAGAAAAAGCAACACCAAGCAAACAAATAAATATGAACCACTTTTTCGTCATATAGTTTTATAACTCAAAACGCATGCCCAAAAGTATGTCAGGGCTGTATTATAGCTCAAGTACCAACGCACTTGCACCACCTCCACCGTTGCAAATGCCGGCAGCACCAAGTTGTCCGCCTTTTTGCTTTAACGCGTGGATAAGGGTTACGATGATACGTGCGCCTGAGGCTCCTAGTGGATGACCTAAGGACACTGCGCCACCATTTACGTTTACTTTAGAGGCATCTAAATTCAGCAATTGGTTGTTGGCCAAACTCACCACACTAAATGCTTCGTTAATTTCAAAAACGTCAATATCAGAGACTGAACAATTAGCACGTTCTAAAGCGATAGGCAATGCCTTCGCAGGAGCGGTCGTGAACCATTCTGGCTTTTGAGCTGCATCTGCAAAACCTCTAATCTTCGCCAATGGTTTTAAACCCAATGCATCCATTTTAGCTTTCGACATCAAAATAATGGCCGCAGCGCCATCATTCATTGTACTTGCGTTTGCTGCTGTAACTGTACCATCTTTTGCGAAAACAGGTCGAAGTGCTGGAATCTTGTCAAAGAATACATTTTTGTATTCCTCATCTTCCGTAATCACGACTGGGTCTCCTTTTCTTTGAGGAACTTCAACACCTACTATTTCTTCGTTAAATCGACCTTTTGACCATGCATCAGCTGATTTTTTGTACGATTCTATGGCAAAATTATCTTGAGCTTCTCGAGAGATGTTCATCTCTTTTGCTGTATTCTCAGCAGCGTTACCCATCATGTAATTGTTATACACGTCGGTCAAACCATCATGTGCCAAACCGTCAATGGCTTTAAAATCACCATATTTATATCCTTTACGAGAATTCATTAAATAATGAGGAACCAAACTCATGTTCTCCATACCTCCCGCTACAACGCAGTCGTTTTGACCAATCATAATGGATTGAGCACCTAACATGACAGCCTTCATACCGCTGGCACAAACCTTATTTACGGTTGTACAAGGAACTTCTTCACTTATACCAGCAAATATCGAAGCTTGGCGTGCTGGGGCTTGACCAACACCGGCCTGTAGTACATTACCCATAAACACTTCGTTTACTTCCTTTGCATCCACACCTGCTTTACTCAGAGCACCTTTTATGGCAGTCGCTCCCAATTGAGTTGCTGGTATCGAACTAAACATTCCGTTGAAACTGCCCATTGGGGTTCTTACAGCCGAAACAATATATACGTCATTCATAGTATTCAAATTTGAGGCAAAAATAGGGTTTCAAAAGGCAAATGAATTCATATTCTCATGGTTTTTGATTAACAGTCGAAAATCTCAAGATTAGTTTAATTTTGAACCTGTTACGGCAAGCTGGATATCATTCATGGCGGAAGAAAATGCATACATATTAGGAACCGATTCAGAAGAATTGGTTCGTCTAGGTGTTCAACACCAAGTATGGGCGTCTGAGGCTCAGAGAGGTTGGGGAATTGCTGGGTTTACTGCAGGCCAAACGCTACTAGACTTAGGTTGCGGCCCAGGGTTCTGTACCAAAGAAATGGCACTTATTACTGGAAAATCTGGTCGGGTAATTGGCATTGATAAATCAGTCGCTTATATCAACTTCTTAAATGACATCAAAGATACATATGGGTTGAACATTGATGGCCATGCGGTTGATTTTAACCAGATGCAATTAGAAGACAATTCACTTGATGGTGCTTATTGTCGTTGGGCGATGGCATGGATCTCCAATCCAGAAGAAATAATTCAAAAAGTCTATAAAGCTTTAAAACCAGGTGGACGCTTCGTTTTTCATGAATATTTTCATTGGATGACGCATTCAACCGTACCTAGTTATGAAAATTTATCTGCGTGTATCAAAGGGTGTTTTGATAGTTTTGAAGACTTTGATGGTAGTATTAATATCGGACGTAATCTGCCCGAAATATGTGTAAACAGTGGGTTTACGTTATTTCACACACGTCCAATGGCCAAAACGGCTAGAGTAAACGACCTTGCTTGGCAATGGCCTATAACGTTTTACAAAACATATTTCAACAAACTAATCGATATGAAATATGTCACTCAAGAACAAGTAAGCTTGGCTTTTGAAGAATTAGAAGATTTGTCTTCTAGACCTGATGGACTGATTTGTTGTCCGTTAATGATTGAAATCATCGTAGAAAAATAAAATAACCCGTCATTTATGTCTCGTACCGTAGAAATTGTCCTGTCCCCTTTATTACTTCCATTAGTTGACCTCAAAGGAAAAACTGTGGTGGTGATTGACATTTTACGTGCAACGTCAACCATTTGTGCCATTTTAGATAATGGTGCCAAAGCCGTCGTTCCAGTGGTATCAGTCGAAGATGCGCTAACGTACACGTCAGATGACTATTTGGTTGCTGGTGAACGAAATGGTGAAAAAGCGAAAGGGTTTGATTTTGGTAATTCTCCAACAGAATACAGCCATTCTGTAATCCAAAACAAACAAGTTGTCTTAACCACGACCAATGGAACTAAGTGTATCCATGCGTCGTTAGCTGCCGATGAAATCTTAGTTGGATCATTTTTTAATCTTGATGTTATAACTTATTATCTAAGAAATAGCGAGAACTCAATTGTGCTGTTTTGTTCGGGTTGGAAAGACCGTGTTAACCTTGAGGATACCTTATTTGCTGGATATGTAGCCAATAACTTAAGAGACACACATTCCTGGGATTCGGATGAAGTTGAATTGGCGATTGATTTGGTCAAGCAGTCACAGCCTGACCCTGCCTCTTTTCTTAAAAAGGCAAGTCATGCACAACGCTTCGAGCGGCTTGGCAACCACGGTGATTTATCCGTATGTATGCAGTTTAATGCCCACCCAGTAGTTGTGCAATACAACGAAGGTAAATTGTTATCTATCTAACAAAAAAAAGTCCATCCGCCTAGTGACGAATGGACTTCTTATGAATTACATTCAACTCAGATTATTCTGAATCAATTACTTTAATTTTTCCGTAACCAAGCGCTTCTAGTCCTGGCTTAATTTTATAGGCATGTCCAACAACGATAAAGACCATTTGATCTGGGTGGATATACGTTTTGGCAATAGCGTCGATGTCCGCCTTCGTTAAGCCATTGATAATACGGCTTTGCTCGTCTTTATAACCAACAGGTAAATTGTTGTCTACGATGTTCGCTAAGAAACCAAGTTTTTGAATAGGTGTTTCATAATCAAGCGCCTCACTCAACAGAATTGAACTTTTGGTGAACGCCAATTCTTCTTCCGTAATTCCGCTTTCCTTGAATTTTTTCAATTCTTTCATCACTTCCATTATGGCACTATCAGTGGCTTCTTTCTTGATGTTTCCACTAAACGTGTAATTACCATAATACTGGTTGCCACTAAATCCAGATCGTGCTCCATAGGTATATCCTTTGTCTTCACGAAGATTTAGATTTATACGGCTGCTAAATGCTCCACCTAAGGTATAGTTCATAACACCTGCTTTAAAGTAATCTCCATTATAGTCGTACTTAAGCGACGGATAACCGGCAATTATCATAGTTTGCGGTGCGTATGGTTTGTCCACCAAGATGATAGTTGTTTTGTCAAATTTAGTTGGCGCTGGTAAAGCAGGAATAACAACGTTTTTATTCTTCCAAGTTTTAAGGAAATCAAGCTTGCCCATGATTTCACTCTGAGATACTGGACCTAATATGGATAAACTTGCTACGTTAGGTGAGTAAAAACGCTCGTAGAAGTCTTTACAATCATCTACAGATATTTTGTTTACACTTGAAAAATCACCAGAAGATGGATCAGCCAAAATGCTTTTACCATACAATGTTTTGTTGTAGTTGGTTGACGCCAAGAAGTTTGGATTCGACTTTCTATTGTTGATGGACTCAAGAATTTGCTTTTTGATTCTCTGGAAGTCTTTAGGGTCAAATCGAGGCTGCTCCAAGGTTTCTTTTAGAATTGCCAATGTCGCATCTAAGTTTTCTTTAAATGACTCAATATAAATGGTTGACGTAGTTGTTCCACTTCCAAAGCTGATACGGCTTCCCAACAAGTCTAGTGCCGCACTCATCTCTTCAGATGATAGAGATGCGTTACCTTCATTGAGTAGATCGGCCGTTAGCGAAGCAGTTCCTGAACTAATCTTTTTGTCGGCTTCTAATAAATGTCCGCCTTCGATTTGTAGATATAGGTATACCTTTTTTAAGTCGTCTGCTTTAGAACCGATTACTTTCAAACCGTTGTCAAAAGTTTCAGTGTAATAAGCAGGTACTTTTATCGATTTAACTGCAGCAGCTTTAGGCTGAACAGATCTATCAAAATTATCAACTGGTGGATTGTAGGTTAATCCGTTGTACTGTGCGTCAATCACTTTAGGTTGACCAGCATGTGGGTTGACACTTTTAGAACCTTCATCGTCACCTTCTTTAGGTGCCTGACGAGAAACGGTAAGGATAACCGCCTTTTTATTCAAAATATACTTTCTAAAAACACGCATAATGTCTTCCTTAGTAACATTGTCATAACGAGCGATCTCATCATTCAAGTTATAACCATTACCTAACATCATGTTCCATTCGCTAAGCAAAGTCGCTTTGCTTGCTACTGAATTCACCTGATCTACAAGGTAAGTGCGGTATCCCATTTTAGTGGCTTCCAATTCTTTGTCAGAAACACCCACCTTATTAAATTCTTGTAATACTTCGTTAATTTGATCTTCCACTTCATTGAAGCTAAGTCCCATATAACGAGCAATCACCCGGATACTAAAGAAACCAGCCAATTCTAATGCGTTGTTGCTAGACCCAGCTTGAACAGCTTCTTCAGACTTTACAAACTTTTTGTACAACAATGAGTTGTTAGTTCCCCCTAATATTTGACCAAGCATGCTTAAAGCCGCTTCGTCTTTATGGTAATTTGGAACTGTCGGAAAGTTCATAACCGTCATCGGTAAATAAATGTTATCCGTCATTGGGATGTATTTATTTACAGGAAGAATTGGGTCTGTAGCTCTTTGTTGTCTTACTTCTGGACACTTGTTTATCGTTCCATAATATTTGTCAACCCATTTTTTAACGTCTTCTGGATTCACATCACCAGAAACGACAAGAGTCGCATTGTTTGGTCCGTACCAACGTAAGAAGAAGTTTCTTAAATCGTCGAAACTAGCGTCATCTAAATCATCTACATATCCAATTGGCGTCCATTCGTATGGGTGATTTGGATATAGGCTTTTAAACAACACCTCATTCACCATCCCGTAAGGTTGGTTATCATAGCGTTGTCTTTTTTCATTTTTTACCGCATCTCTTTGGTTGTTGAACTTCTCTTCAGTAAACCCATCTAAGTGCGTTCCCATTCGATCTGCTTCTAACCACAACAAAGTTTCTGTCAGGTTGCTTGGAGCCGTATTGATGTATACGGTTTTGTCAAACGACGTGTAGGCATTGTTCGTTCCACCTGCCTCACTGATGATTTTAAAATGCTCTTCATCGGCTACGTTTTTAGAGCCTTGAAACATCATATGTTCGAAGAAATGGGCAAAACCACTGTTTCTTGCACTTTCTCTCGCAGAACCAACGTGATAGGCCACTTGTACATGCACAATAGGATCACTATGGTCTTCGTGAATAATTAATGTCAGGTCATTTTTGTTATGCTTATACTTTTTGTAAGCAATAATGTTTTCATCCACATTACCAGCTACGTCTTCAACAAGTTCGAACTGGGCGAATGATGTGTGAACAAATAGAACCGACATCAGCGCCAGTGCTACGAATCTTAGTTTCTTCATTTACTGTATTAAAGTTTTCGCCAAAAATACGATAGGGGTGTTTAGGAACAGAACGTTAACGACAAAAAAGTAGTTTCTTTCTTCAAATGTTTATTCGAAAGCAATCCACCCTGATGGGATTCCATGCCCTTTGGCGTAGTCAAGAATCTTGACTGCTTCACTTTTGGTTTTGGTGGCGTAAATGCCTACCCGATAAAAACCATTGGGTTGTGGGAGGATTTTAACAATTTGATAATCCCTTGCAATCATCGCAGCTGAACGTTCAGCCAACGCTTTGTCCATCGTCGAAATGGCTATAACATAATAGGAAGAGACCTCTTGGTCAGACTTATATCGTACCATCGGATTTGACACATCTCCACTCCCATTCGAAACTGGATTGTTTTTATCAGCTATTTGAGGAGTAGCTGTTTTGTCTGGCTGATTAGTATTTGGTTGATTAGGATTTGTGGTCTTAGTATCTTTTGGAGGATCATTCTTATCTGCCACCGGTTTGTTTTCAATCGTTGGCTTGTCCTTTGTTTCACCAAAGCCAGAAGGATTTTCCTCTGTATCAGCTGGAGTTTTTACGTTTTTGTTCTCAACTATTTCACCGGTTATTGGATCACAAACAACTTCGACTACTTGATTTAGAGTTAGCACGTCGATGTCTGTTTTGAGTTTAGAGATTGATTTCTCTAAAGCTTCAATCATGGCAAACATAGAATCACTCATCAGTTTGTTTGCTCCACTTTCTGCCCACGACTCAGGACAACCACCTTTTGCTGAAATACCTGGTAAGGTTGGACAATTGTCGTCGACATCCGCGATTCCATCGTTGTCGTAATCTAAAGGTTTGGAAGGTGTGTTGATGTTTTCCTTTTCTTTACCTATGCTTTGAGAAAAGCCCAATCGATATTGCATGTGGGTATCGAAATCTCCATTGAGTTGCTGATTTAACGCTGCTCCTACTTGTATTTTTGATTTGGGTCCGAGTTTTACGTTAAAACCAAAACCGTACTCGTTGCTAATGACCATCGGTGTAATGCCAATAGTTTTGTACGCTGATAGATAATTGAAATTATAACCAAACGAGAGGTAAGGCGCTACTTTTGAGTGAACTGGCAAAAACCGACCGTTATTTAAGGTAAGTATCAAGTCTAGATCCCCACCAAACAAATACGACTTTCGGATGAGTGTATTTTCTTCTGTTTGATTTAGCAAAAACCCATTGGTTATTCCAGCAGAAAAACCCCATGACCGACCTAAATATCGGTTGTAAGAAATACGGATCGACTGTGACAAGGAAGAATCAAAACTGGTAATTTTATTGTCGAGTAGACGGACATTGTAATCGTGAAAATCTTGGTTGATGCCAAAACCGTTTTTATAATTCGCTTGCTGCGGAAATCCCAAAAATGGAATCACAAACAGAAAGGTTGGAATTACAAAGCGCTTCATCACTGGTGTTTATCTGTACTTACTTAAACAAAGCTATTTGATAATCAGTTGTTTGTATCAAATGGCAGTGTCTTGTTTCAAACAAGACTTAGTAAAAGACTAGTATTTTATACAGTATAAACGCAAGTTCTGTACCGTTTAATATGTCGTGTATTATGCTGGCTTGGTCGCCAACAAACTGTATACCATTGGAATGTAGTTGCCCAGATGTTCAATTCTATATTTACCCGGTTCAAATTCGACGGTATGCATAAAGCAGTTGTACGGCGAATAATCAAATTCGTTAAATGAATTGATGACCAAACCACTTTTGATTAACGCGTTTAACACTTCCGAAGTGCCGTGGTTCCACATGACGTATTCTTCATGGATGTCTGCATCACGATCGGTATAGGTCCCTTCCTGGGTTTCATGAATCGGGCCGTCATTGAAATAGTTATATCCAACACCAGCAAATTCATCGTCGAACATCCAAACAACTGGATGAAATTCTGCAAAAACAAACTGTCCACCTGGTTTTAGGAATTTGGATACTACATCAGCCCAGCGGTCCATATCTGGTAACCAGCCAATCGTCCCATAACTTGTAAAAACGATATCGAATTGCTCATTTAGGACTTGGTCCAAACTGTACAGGTCACATTCGATAAACCTCACTGAGGTATCTGTTTTTTCTGCTAATTCGTTGGCGATTTTAATTGAGACGTCTGAAAGGTCAACGCCCGTTACTTCCGCTCCCATTCTGGCTAGCGATATGCTGTCTTGACCAAAGTGACATTGTAAATGCAATATGCGCTTTTCTTTTACATCACCTAGTAATGCTAGTTCGATGCTATTCAAGGAGTTTTTCCCCGCGATGAAGGCTTCATTGTCATAAAACTCTGAAGCAAAATGAACTGGGGTTTTTTTATTCCAAGCCTCTTTGTTGACGTTTAAGTAATCGCTGATTTTATCCATTTTATTGTCGTGGTTCGTCTTTTTTGCCAAACCAGACTGCAAGTTTGGCTGCATTTAAACTAATAAACAAACCAAATAGGATGGATAAGAAAGAATACATAAACTCTTGGAGCCTAAAATTTGAAGCAATAGGCACTTTATTTGAGATATTCTCGGCAAAGAAATAATATATCTGCATCACAAAAGTTACGGCATAGTCTGTTGCCAGCAATACTCCAGTAAACACAAATACCAGCTTAAACAGTTTGTGAGACGAGAGGTCCGACGTGGCTATTTGATGCGAATCATGGCCTTCATCAAGATGTAAAAACTTAATGATGATGTCCGTTCTAAAAACAAGGATATGCGAAATAACCAGTACCATAGCAAACGAGATGGCTGAACTGATGATTGAATTTACGTCATAACTATTATAGGTGGAATACATAGCTGCCACCAAGTTTCCCATCACGTATCTGATAAAAAAGAATACGCCTATAAGTCTTAAAATGACTCGATATATATCTTTAATGGTCATGACTTAGAAAGTGCAATTGCCTTTTGTGCGAGTTCGACAAATATGGGTGTTTGAATATGTTCTTCGGGTACAGAAAAATAAGGCATCTTGGAGTGGCGTTCACCTCCCATTTCCTCTAAAGTCTTTTGTACCGAATCATCGAATTTTATGAATGCTTGTCCTTTGGCACTTATCAATCCAAACATTTTACCGTCGTGGAAGATCCCATGACCACCAAACATTTTTTTACTGGTGATTCCGCCTATTGGGCTCAATTTCCCAGTAATTAGGTCCGCAAGATCATTGGCCGCATTGGTATTTTTTTCTCCTTTAACTCCCATACTGCAAGGTAATACATCGCAGTAAAATGTGATAGTTATTCATTAAAATAGTCAAGCTTTGTTCCACCACTGTTAAGGAACGAGATCAAACTCATAATACCAGTAAGTGAGAAGTGAATCTCCGTAAACGATAACATCATCACCGTGAACTGAGAGTACTGGCGAACAAGATTTATCTTTACTTACGACAAGAATTCTTTGCCCATAAAGTGGAATAAACCCTTCAATTAGTTTCGAATTATACCCAGCCTCGGACAGAACTGTATCCACCACATCCCGGTTTTCACGTACCAGTTGAACTAGCCATTGGGTTTGTTTATAATCGTCAGGATATGTATAACACCTCCTTTCATAATGATCAATGATACCGTTATCTGGATCAAAAGAAACATGTGGTAAATCAAAACCATTCATCACCTGTAGCATTTGGACATAATCGTCAGGAAATGAAAAACCAAACAAGTGTTCTAATTGCTGTATTTCTAGACTTGACAAACCTTTTTCCCAAGTCGTATTTGGCTGAATTTGATATCCCCACGTATTATTCGTGTCAATCACTGTGGACTGAAACTTAGTTTCCGATAACTTTTTAAGGTGCAGCCAGGCACTTTGATTTAGTGCTCCTTGCTCCATCAACTACCCTTGAAAACCAATTTTATTATGACTGCCATCGCAGTAAGGCTTATTCGTTGATGCACCACAACGACAGAATGCCGTCATGTTGTCTTTGAGCTCAATAGTACCATCAGCCTTTTTTACTTCAATACTGCCTTTGCATAACAGCGGTCCGTTTGGTGACACCTGAATGGAGGTTGCGGCTGGTGTTGATGTCTTAACGTCCTTCTGATCTGAATTTTCTAGATAACTCAAGGCACCAGAGGGACAAAGCTTTATCTGGGCTCTAAGTTCTTCTGCACTTGCATTTTCGGGGGTAAGCCAAGGCTTTTCCTTTGGCTTATACACGTTAGGTAAGGCTTTCACACATTCTGCAGCGTGGATGCATTTAGCAGGTTTCCAGACTACTGTAATATCTCCCGCGTCGTACTTCTTAGTTATGTCTTTCATAAATCAATCGTAAAGATACGGTTGATTTTAATCAAACTCCTCTATCAAGATTCCCATCTTTCCAATTTGATAATCCCTCATGGCCTCCATAATCTCTGTTTGGTTGTTCATCACATACGGTCCGTAAGACTGCACTTTTTCGTTAATAGGCTCTCCGCTAAGCAAAATATATCGCGTATCAAATGTTGCCTTAATGTCGATTATCTCTTCGCTGTTTTCAAAGACAACCATTTCCTTGGCATGTACCTGTTCACCGTTTACCTTCATTTCACCGTCGAGCAAATACAGAAGTGCGTTGTATGATGCCGGAATGGCTATTTCTCGCTCACCTGATCGAAGTAATTCACCTCTTAACAGTGTCTGATTTGTAAAGGTGGGTGCTGGTCCTTTGGCGTTTTCGAATTCACCTGCCACTACCCAAATCTTTGATTTATCAGATTCAATTAACGGTGTGTCGGCAGCTTCAATTGGCTGGTAAAAAGCAGGATCCATTTTGTGCTTGGCGGGTACATTTACCCAAAACTGAATAAACTCGAGTTCACCTCCGTTTTCAACAAATTCTTTAGAGTGTCTTTCACTGTGGGTGATTCCACGTCCAGCAAACATCCACTGTGTTCCTCCGGCATTGACTGTGGCTTTATTACCGAGAGAATCCCTATGTACCACGTTTCCTTTAAACACAAAGGTTACAGGACTAAATCCTCTGTGTGGATGAGGTCCCACTCCAACTTCGTTTTGACGTTGTCCGCCTAACAATGCTCCTTTCCAATGATGGATGAGTAGAAAGGGATCTATATACTCTATTGAATCGTGTGGTAGCGGTTGATCTATGATGTGGCCACCCATTTGAACAAGTTGTGAACGCACAACTGACTTAATTGGTTTTAAGAGATTCATGTTATTTACGATAATATTTCATTAGTCTTTTCGACTTTCTTTTTTGTGGTGGATACAAAATGTCTAATTGCGCATCACGGTAATTGAACAAGGTGAAAAACCTAGGTAAAATGAAGTTTTCATACAAGAATTCACCAATAATGGGTATAGGTGGCTCAAACGTAATAATGTCTCTCATAATCACATTTTCACGATCTTGTATGATGATGTGTTGATGTTCCCATCTACGAAAAGGACCTTTAACTTGCACGTCCGTAAAGCAATCATGCTGCCTAATGTCTTTGTACTTGGCGACCCAATTAATAGTAACAAAAGGTAGTAGTTTGATTTGGTACTTTGCCGTCATGCCTTCTTCAATGACTGTTTTAGAAACGTCACCAATGCGTTTCCCACCAAATTTCTTTGGTGTCAGTTTCTCGAGATTATTCGGGTTTGTTAGAAAGGCCCATAGCTCTTCCACCGTTGTATCGACTAGATGGTCACGCATTATGGAATAAACAGGCAAGGTTCTATTTGCTAATTATGTAGGCAACGACTGTTTTATGGTCGTCTAAAAATCCAAAGTAATAACGAATTCTATCAACTTTAAACAACATTCCATTTCTTTTCTCCTGGCGTTTCTCTACCAAGCCAAATTCTTCTACGATATTTTTTGATTCACTCAGTGCCAGAACATACGCTAAACGGTCGTCTAAACCTTCTTTAATTTTTAAGGTATCGCTAATTTTTCCATAGTTTAAGGTCTCTAGCTGATCTTTTAAGGTGATCAAATCTTTGGTGTCTAACTGTATCAATGCAATGGAACTATAGCCATCACTTTCAGCATCATCGATCCAAGTATCGGCAAAGACATAATCTCCCAACGTAGGAAAAGATAGTTGGGTCGCTTGCTTATAATGGTTCTCATACAAGCCATATGGTTTGTAGACGCCTTTAAACATAACAAACATCAACAAAAGGGCTACAATGCCTGTGACGATAACCGTCCAACCAGGTTTTTGATTTTTCTTTAGATGTTTTATTAACGCAGTTGAAGCGCCCAGGATTAACACAAAACCCAATAGAAGTGGAAAGAGGTACATGACTTTTTGCATAACTAAATAGATTTAGTGGTTAATTTCTATTGAAGGATGGAACTTATTTCTGCTGCTTTATCGGCCACCATAAAATGTCCCGCATCTTTGATTAATATCGCTTTTGATTTCTTTTTGGGTGGTAACACTCGATCTGCCGTACCGTATATTTTAGTCACATTGGTTGCAGGCGTTTTATTATCCCAAGTCATGATTTGCTTTACAGCCCACTTAACAAAGTCTAAGTCCACGTCTTCCAAAATGTAGTCTAACATTTCTGGGTCTTTGGTACCAAAAAACCAACTGGCCAATGGTCGAGGAATTTCCACAAAGCCATTAGGAACAACATTCGTTAGTTTCATTTTACCTATCATTTTAAACCACCATGGGATCTCCTTTTTGGTTTCTGCAGAAGACAGTAGAATGGTGTGAACTGGTTTTATAAACTTACACATTTCAGTCGCTAGCATGCCACCAAAGCTAAGTCCGACCAAGGCAAATGGCTCTGAAGTATCTACTTGCGCGCACAAACGTTTTGCGTAAGAACTCATCGACTCATCACCTTCTGGTGTTATCCATTTTACATGAACAACTTCATATGGAAACTCAAGAAACTGAAATGCGCGTTCGTCTGCGCCCAAACCGCTGATAGCGTAAATTTTCATAGGTTGTATCTGGGTGCAAAGATTGTTTCAATAATCTTGTTTCGCAACATGTATCTGATTAGAATGTGAATAGTAGAATTTGACTCAAGACTGTTTGACTCAAGACTGTTTGACTGTCATGTTATCTAATTTGGTCTATCCTCTTTTTTCTTTTCTCTTTTCTCTTTGTTCAGCTCCAGCATAGAAGCAACACTGCTACCTAAGCATAGACCACAACAGATTTTGCTGCAATGTCGTGTATCGCATGCCGTCTTGACTTTTTAGAAACCACTAAAAGAGAAATAGTACCCAAAGATAATTTGATCAAATAGCGGATTACACCTAAATGGATTGGAATATTCTTTGATTGATCCGATTGTCTTTTTACACGTAAGCCCATCATGCGATGTCCCAAGGTGCCGCCACTAAAAGAAGTGAATATTGGGTCGTATAAACCAAAGATGAGCACTAACAATATGCCTCTGACTACTTCCATATCACCTGAAAACTTATTCAATACTTGTGAAGCGATTACTGACAAAATAATCATCACCACGGAATCCGTCACAGCCGCGCGAACCCTATCAGATACTCCTGGAATTGGTTTCGCGTTAACTGAAGTTGTTTGAGAATTTGAGTCGTTTATTTCGTTCGAGTCAATTGGTTTTGTGGTCATGATTTAGTGTTTCATCAAATGTAATTAATTTTCAAAACCTCTCGAATAGTCAATAATTGATATGAATGACGTCAGGTAGTATTTACTACTTTATATCTAATAGTTAAGTGTCGCTTGATATTATAAAAAGTCTATCCTCCCTTTTCTATTTTCTATTTTCTCTTTTCTCTTTTCTATTTTCTTTTCTCTTTATTCTATACTCCCGTGTAACAAACACAAATGACGCTTGATTATAAGGCATAAAAAAACCTCCATCGAATGATGAAGGTTTAACTTGGGTGGATGATGGGGCTCGAACCCACGACCCTCGGTACCACAAACCGATGCTCTAACCAGCTGAGCTACAACCACCGTGTTTTTTTAAGGGATGCAAAAATATGTCATTTATAAATTTTACAATACATTTTTCTATGTTTTCAATAAATATTTTGTCGACCTAAAAAGAGCCGATGCATACAGGCTCACTATCCACATATGTGCAGAACAAAATACCAAAACAGGCGTATTGACAGTTATTTTTGAAACATACTTATAAAAGGCAACTATGCAACTGGGTACTCGCATCCGATATTTTTTAGGCATCATGTTCATGATGTTGCACGTCGTATATGGATATGCACAAAAGACACAAGTCTATGAACAAGCTGAAGAAACCTATTACCACGCGGTTGAACTTTATGACAAAGACTTATTCGGTCCTGCCATTGAAGAATTTGAACTGTACCTAAAATCAGATCAAAAAGACCAGCTACTAGCCGAAAAAGCGCGGATCTACGCTTTGATTAGCCATATGCAGCTAGATCATCATAACTATGACCGCAAACTGGATAGGTATCTCAAAAACAATCCAGAAACAGCCATGCACAACTTGGCTATGTTTGAGTTAGGGAACTACTATTTCAACAACAGAAAATTCAAGAAGTCGGCCAAATACTACGAAGAGTTGACCATCTCGAACTTGCCAAAAGAATACTGGGAAGAAGCGAATTTTAAAATGGGGTATGCTTTTTTTAGAACCAACGATTATGACAAGGCCAAAGCACACTTTAACAAAATAAGAAATCAAAAAGGTGAGTACTATACAGAAGCCAACTACTTCTATGGTTACATGTGTTATAAAAAAATGGACTATGATTGTGCGCTTCAGAGTTTCGGGCGTATATCGTCTGAAGGTCCAGAAATTATGCACCTGTACATCGCCCAGATATACTACGCGCAGAAGGGATTCAAGCCATCACAGGATTACGTATCACAGCACCGCAACGACAAATATGCCAAAGAGTATGACTTGTTAGAAGGGAAAATTTATTTCCAACTAAAGGAGTATAAAAAGGCGTCTGAAATGTTTGCTAAAATAGATGACTTAACGTTTTATCTAACGAACGAAGACATCTATATGATGGGCTTTACGCACTTTCTAAATGATGATCATGAAAAAGCACAAGCAGCGTTTGTAAGAATATCGGGATTGGAATCAAGTTTAGGTCAACTCGCCAATTACCAACTCGGTCAAAGTTTTCTTGCCACCGACGATAAGCAAAAAGCCTTTTTAGCTCTAGGTGTTGCCAAGCGAATGGATTACAATAAAGAAATCCAGGAAGAAGCGCATTTCAATTATGCCAAACTTGCGTTTGAGCAAGGTGCCCATAACAATGCCATCCAAACGACACAAGAATTTATTAAGACCTATCCAAATAGCAAATACAGCGATGATGCAAAGGGAATGTTGGCTGAAATGTTGGTAAATACCAAAAACTACGACCAAGCCATCAGGGTATTAGAAGAGATTAAATCGTTTAACGATCAGAGTAAAGCCATTTACCAGAAAATAACGTACAACAGGGCCGAACAGCATTTTACTGATCGACACTACGACGAAGCGAAAACGTATTTTGAGAAATCGTTGCGGTTTACCAACTATCGACTACTGCAAGCCCAATCTTACTACTGGTTAGGGGAAATGTTGTTTATGGATGGAAAATATGCTAATGCACGCTCCAATTACAGCCGCATGTTGAACATATCAGAGTCGACCAAAAGCATTTATTATACCAAAGCCTTATACAGTATGGGTTACACCCACTACATGGAAAAGGACGTAAACAAAGCCTTAAACTACTTCAACAAATACAAGTCGGTGGCCAAAGACAAAGGCTCTAATGTCCACAACGACAATGCCTTGCGTTTAGGAGATAGTTACTTTCTTAAAAAGCAATACGATGATGCAATCAGCGCATATGCCAGTGTAGCCAATGGCAAATACGAACAAAGTGATTACGCCTTGTTTCAAACAGGTATTATCTATGGTCTAAAAAGCAATCCTAGTAAAAAGGTAGAGACCTTAAAGCGAATAGAAACCAGTTTCCCAAATTCTGTGTTTGTAGATGACGCTTTATATGAAATAGGCATTACGTATTACAAGTATCTACGTCAACCAGAAATGGCAATGACCATGTTCAATCGAGTGATTAACAATCATCCAGCAAGCATTTATACACCTAATAGCTACCTGTATATTGGCAAAATTTTTGGTAGTTCTGGTGATTATAAAAAAGCCATGGAGTATTGTAAGAAAGTAATCGAACAATATCCCAACACTGCCGCTGCAAAAGATGCTTATGCAGAAGGTGAAACGGTTGCCACTAACATGGGCACTTTGGATGAATGGTTTGATTATGTCAATGGTCGCCCGAACAGTGATGTTCGAGTTACTTACCAGGATTCTGTGTTGTATGAAACTTCGTTGCAGAAATACCGTACAGGTGATTGTGCTGGCGCAACCAAAGGATTTACCGCGTACAAAAACCGTTTTGGCAAATCTGGATATTTCGTAACACAAGCCCATTATTACATTGCAGAGTGTGCCTATTCCGAGGACAAATACGACATCGCAGTTGAGAATTATCAATATGTAGCAGATCAGTCGCTAAGTGAGTATTTAGAAGATGCGACTTATAAGCTGGCTGAATTGTTATACTGGCAGAAAAAGCTCACGAAAGCCCTACCCTATTTTAGTAAGTTAGAGCGTTTGGCGAGTAGTAAAGTCCATTTCATATCGGCCGTTGTTGGTCAGATGCGTTGCAACTATGCCTTAGGTAATTTAGACGCTGCCAAGAAAAACGCAACCGACGTATTGCCAATTGAAAACATTGAATCCGAATACTTAATTGAAGCCAACCTTGTACTAGGTAAAATTCAATATGGTGCTGGCAATTTCTTAACGGCTATGTTCCATCTAGACTTTGTGGTAAAGGAATCTGCAACCGAGGAAGGTGCTGAAGCCCAATATTACAGATGTAAGGTGTTGTTCGACCAAGGTAAGTTAGACGAGGCAAGAACTGAAGTATTTGGCTTAAGCGAGGCTTATGCATCCTACGAATATTGGGTGGTGAAGGGCTTCGTGTTGCTATCGGATATCTATGTAGCTGAAGAAGATTATTTCCAAGCACGAGCAACCTTGCAAGGAGTGCAAGATGCTTATGACGGTGACCAGGCCATTTTGGATGAAATTGCTCAAAAACTCAAAGCATTGGATAAGTTGGAAAACAAAAGCAACGCGACAGGCGATGATGACGAAGACGGTTCTGAAGGAGAATAGTTCCTTACTTTTTCTTTAAGTATTCTTGATATAACGAACGGACAATACCATCAGAAAGTCCGATTTTAGGTACGTAGATCTTTTTGGTAGACGTGAACTCTATAATCGATAAGAAGATTTCACAAGCTGGTATAATCACATCCGCCCTATCCGGATTCAAATTGTATTGAATGATACGCTCCGTATACGTTAACGGTTTCATTTGCTCATAAAACTGTCGTAAACCAGCAGTCGTGATGTGCATGTCCGTATTTCTACGTCGTTGTTGCTTGTAGATCTTGTTGATGTTACCACCAGACCCCAAGATTGGAATACTGCTGTCAATCAACTTATGCTCGGCAAACCATTTCTTTAAGCGCTTCCATTCGTCTTTACTCACTTCGTCCATCATATACCGAATGGTGCCAATGTTGAAAGACTCTCTGACTGACTTTTTCTTGTTGTGATACGTGATTTCTGTACTACCACCACCGACATCGACAAATAGAATTTTATCCTTAGCTTTAATAAATGCTGGTATTTCTTCGCCAGAGATAACGTTTGCTTCTTCCTCTCCAGAAATAATGTTGATCTTTATCCCTGTGGTTTTTTTAATATGGTCTACGATCAAGGGACCGTTAATCGCATCCCGCATAGCCGAGGTGGCAAATGCTTTGTAAGAAATGATGTCTTGTGCCTTCATTAAGTGTTTAAATGAATGCATCGTTTCAATCATTTGCTTTTCTTTCTCAATGGAAATACGCTTTAGTTTAAAGGCGTCGTCACCTAATCGAAGCGGAACCCGTAACAGCAAGCCTTTTCGAAAGAAGGGGCCATCTTCTGTCTCAAAAACATAAGCCAGTAAAAAGCGAATCGCGTTAGAACCGATGTCTATGGAGGCAAATTTGAGGGGTTTCAATAGTCTACTTTTTTTCTAAATACGTATAAAAATCTACTTGGCTTCTGGTTTTTTTCTTGTCATTGGTGACATATTCGTTTTTCATGTTTTCATCAAAAGTCCGCGCTTTCACGTTGTCTTGCAATTGTATGGCGATAAAATCCAACAGCTCTTGCTGAATGGCTTCGTCGTATATCGGTGTGGCTACTTCAATCCTCCTATCGAGGTTTCTTGTCATCCAGTCAGCAGACGAAATATACATTTTTCGTGCACCCGTTTTGCCAAAGACGAAAACGCGTGAATGCTCCAAATAGCAATCTAATATACTGATAGCTCTGATATTTCCTTTTGCTGCAGGCTCTTCTGGAACCAATGAACATATCCCGCGAATGATCAATTCAATTTTCACTCCTTTACCAGCAGCCTCGTACAGTTTGTCAATCATTTCGGTATCCATCAAACTATTAGACTTCACCATGATGTACCCAGAATCGTCTTTTTCGGCGCAAGCAATCTGCTCATCAATGAGCAACAATAGACTGTTACGGGTGTAACGCGGGCTGACCAACAAATGATTAAACCTGGTGGCCACGTATGGCTTTTCAATAAAGCTAAACACCTTTTCGACTTCTTCGGTGATTTCAGCACGTGCCGTTAACAGAGAAATGTCGCTATAAACATTGGCGGTGCCTTCATGGAAGTTGCCCGTACCGATATGTGCTACTTTGTTACGCCCACTCTTGGCCTTGTACTCTATTAATATCAGCTTCGAATGAATCTTTAATCCTGGAGAACCTAATATAAGTCGAACGCCTTCGTCTGTTAGCGTTTTGGCCCATTGTAAGTTCGCTTCTTCGTCGAAACGTGCCTGTAACTCAATCACAACCGTTACGTCTTTCCCGTTTTTAACTGCGTTGATTAAGGCGTTAATCACTTTTGAATCCGATGCCAATCGATATATAGTCACCTTAATACTTCGGACATTGGGTGAAATGGCAGCTTCACGTAACAAGTCGATGATGTAGTCAAAGTTTTGAAACGGATAGTGAAGAAGGATGTCTTTTTTGGCTATTGCATCAATAATGCTTCTTTGGCCTTCTAAGTATTTATGGGTTAATGGCGGTTTTTCTTTGTACACTAGTTTCGACTCTCCCACATTTGGGAACTTCATAAAGTCTTTAAAATTGTGATACCGTTCGCCAGCGATAATGTTCTCCTCTTTAAACAGATTCATCTTTTTCATGAGGTACTGTACAGAGTCTTCACGCATGTGCTGATCGTAAATAAACCGCAACGGCTCTCCCTTTTTTCGCTTCTCCAAACTACGCTTTAGTTTGTCGTAGAACCCAACAACAATGTCGTCATCCAAGTCAAGCTCAGCGTCACGCGTTATTTTAAACACATGAGAATCGAAATCTTCACAGTCAAATATTCTAAAGATTCGTCCTAAGTTGGCTCTAATCACGTCATCTAAATAAATGATGTATTTCTTTCCTTTTCGTTCTGGCAAAACGAGAAACCTACTCAATTGGTCACTTGGGATTTCTATTAAGCTGTATTGCTGCTGTTTGGTTTTATCAGCAAAGCCAACAAACAAATAATTGACGTCGTCGTCGAGGTAGGGGAATTTTTTGAGTCTTTTCAACATGATAGGTACCAAAAGTGGTTCCACCTTTTGAAGAAAATAGTCATTGACAAATTCTCGTTGTTCCTTATTAAGCTGCATTTCATCGATGATAAAAATGCCTTCTTTGCCCAACTCTTTAATGATAGAATTGTAGACCTTATCAAATCGCTTTTGAAGCCTGACAACTGTTTCATGAATATGGTTCATGACACGTTGAGGTGACTCCACAAATTGAACGTCCGTTTTCTTTTGTAACTTGATTAACCGACGAATGGTTGCTACCCTAACACGAAAAAATTCGTCCAAGTTGTTTGAGAAAATACCTAAAAACCGCATTCTTTCAACCAACGGATTGATTGAATCTTCGGCTTCTTGTAATACGCGCTCGTTAAAAGATAACCAGCTTATTTCTCTATTGATGGTCTTCATCTATGAGTGAAGTATCCTTACTATTAATAATTGAGAATTTGAGACATCGTAACCTTTATGACTCTACCTTGTCCCTTTCCCTGTGTTATTTTACCATTGGTCGCATCTCGAATGCTGTCGCCGTTTCTATCATAACTAAAGTATGCTGGCGCTGTATGACCGTATTTTATGTTTATTTCCGCTGGATTATAGCCTCTCCAAAAATGAAAACCAATGCTCGCTACAGGTAAAACAAAACCAGTCTTGCCTTTATAGGATGATTGTGATTGATCAAATCGAATAAGTCCAACCTTGTTGTATTCAAGTCCAATGCCCATGGAAATTCCAATGTCTTTTTCACAGTCGTAGGTGGACCCAGATCCAACGTAAAGCTTAGCAAACAAGGGTATTTGAATACTTCCAAATCCTTCTATCCCTCCAACAGAAAAATCGCTGTAAGGTGGCGCTGTCACTTGCCCAAGTCCAATAGTGATTGGAGCCGAAATAGCGATAGCTGAATTCTCGTCTAAGGTTCTAATGTTGTATCGTGGTTCTAAGCCAAACGATACAAAGTTGTTGGTAAACGACTGAAAAGGTATTTCTGCGTAAATTGGAATTGTATTGCCTGGATTATCTGGATCTGGTTTCATATTCCCAGTTGGGGCATAAGCCACTTCTAATGGTGTCCAGATGTAATCCAAATAAAACGAGGAATGCAAGGCCAAAAAGAAATCTTCATTGTAATCACTTTTCTGACCGTAGATTGTTGAAGTTCCAGTAATGACAGTTAATAAAACAAGTGCAATTTTTTTCATAGTATATCTCTTGTACATAACGTTTTACAGCAAAATGTGTTTCAAAGACAACGTCAAAGCTGTGTTTGTTTCTACTTTTTCGAAGGTAGTTGAATAAACGAAAACAAGAATAAACAAAACACTAAAATACCTTGCTGCCTTTCTAAGAATGACTCTAATAAGAAACTCATGATAATCACCACGGCACCCGCTAAGATGGCTGGAGAATGTTTGACATTTATGAGCCATATCAGTACAATAAACAACAGCAATAGTCCGCCAACAATGCCATGTGCCAATGTCATCTCAATAAATTGGTTATGAGGCCCTACTCTATTTTCAGGATACAACACCGTTTCATCTATTCGATATTGTTGTTGTAAATGATCGTCCACCCTACTCGCCCCCACGCCTGTGATAGGATTTTTAGCAATCACTCTCCCACTTGTTTTCCATGCTTCAATGCGCATGGCTAGTGATTTGTAATTAATGTCCTGACCCGACTGAACGGCATTAAAGTCTTCCACAGAATTGGCGACTTTGTTTTTAAACGAACCAGATACTTGATACCCAATTATGGGTAGCAAAACAAGTCCGAAAACGCCAATGATTAAAATAGTATATCGCTTTGCCTTTAAAGATGCAGCAAAGATGTATATCAAGGTCGCAGAGTAAAACGCAACAATACCAGTCCTTGACGCAAGAATATGCATAAAGACAAGCAACAAAATACCACACACCAACCAAATCTTCCGGTGCATGTCTTTTTTATAGAAATGAACACACAACCAAATACACAAGGAAACTATGACACCAAAATAGATGTGGTGCATGTTCCCAAAAATGGGTACGTGTTTGCTTTGCAGTAACAGTGCATTGATTTCTTCGTAATTCAACCAATAATGCACGGTACTGACGAATCCAACAGCGGTAGTCACCAGAGTGAATATGAGCCAAGAATTGGCAAAACTACAGGTATCTTTTGGTAGAAATAAAAGGTATACTGGAATTACAATCAATGGTATTTTTAACAAAACTTCCTCTAGCCAATCGTTTGTAAATCCAGATCGAAACACGTCTAATATCAATAAAACCATCCAGATTGAAATGGCGATTAGAATGTGTTTAGCGGCTTTCGACATGACCGAACGAAAAGTGTTGTCGCCTTGTTTTATGAAAATGATGACCCAAATTAACATAAGTCCAACGCTTACAGAAAGTAAGAATCGACTAAAAAATAAAGAGACAATGCATAATACCAATGGCAAGAATTGCCATTCCAAACGATAGTTTTTAAGTCGGGTATTATCTGGCAAAGCTCACTTGAATCGCTGATTGGTCAGTCATTTCGATATCAACGAGTGCTGATTTACTCAGTTGGATAATATTGCCTTTAGATTCCTTCAACTTGTGGTTAGCTACCACTTTAACAAATACAGATTTGTTATTGGCTGGATTTGTTACCATCATGGTACTGCCAATGGTTGCACTATGGTGAGAACAAACTCTTTTATTAGCACCGGTAACTTCAACATCGTATACTTCTACAAAACCTGTTTCAGTTACTTTCTCCGTATTGTATTTGGCTATCTTTTCAACCGATATGGTATATTTTTCACCTTTCACTTCAGAAGTTTCAACCACTGGATCGTCACGTAATTCTTTTGGCTTGACTGTTTCCTTAATCTCTTCCAATTTGTCAGATGCGTCATCAAGTTCTTGTTTTGCCTCAATAAGCTTTTTGTCTTGCTTGTCCTTTTCCTCTTTGGTTGCAGGCACCATGAGTTGTTGACCTGGACTTAACACATCAGATTCTAACCCGTTTAAATCCTTAATCACATCCACTTTTGTTTTGTATAAGACGGAAATGGAATATAATGTTTCGCCATTGGCAACCGTGTGATACTTGGCAAACGTTGTTTTCTTCGATTCTGTTTTTTCCACCACTTGAGATGGGGCTTTGTCTTCAGCGAAGTAATCTGTCACTGCTTTTTCCTCTAACTCTGCATCTTTTCCAGTCGGGATGAGCAAAATTTGATCGATGTGCAGCATTTTATCTGACCCAGGATTAGCAACAATGATGTCGTTTAGACTAACGCCATAGATGCGGCTGATAGCAAACAAGCCTTGTGACTTTTCAACTTTGTGTAAAATGAAGACTTTACCGTTTTTGACTTTCGTCCCTATTGAATCTTGCGTGCTTGCAAAACTCATTACAGTTGACACCATCAATACAAATGTCACTCCGAGTATTCGTCTCATTATTTTCATTTCTAGCTCTATTTCGTCTGTATCAAATACACAACTACTATTCCAAACAAATTTATTGCCTTCAATCTTATTTTTTAAGGTAATTTGCACACACTATATCCATATAAACAGCCACATTGTTGCTTAAATGAAACACTTTGCCATACTTCTGCTCCTCTTCAATGCATTATTGACTTTCGGTCAATCATCTAACAAAAAGGTCATACACGTAAAAGTGCAAGAAGAAATCGCGCCTTCAGCTAGCAGATTGGTTGCCAAAGCCATCGCAGTTGCGGAATCTTCTGACGCCGATCTCATTATTCTTGAAATGGACACGTACGGTGGATTGTTGATTGACGCCGACAGTATTCGAAAAAACATTTTAGACCAAGCCATACCTGTGTATGTTTTCATTAACAAAAATGCGGGATCAGCTGGTGCATTAATCTCGATAGCTTGTGATAAAATATACATGGCGCCAGGAGCGACCATAGGCTCTGCCACGGTTGTTAACGGTTCTGGCGAAGTAGTTCCGGACAAGTATCAGTCTTACATGCGCTCTATTATGCGTGCAACGGCCGAGAGTCACGGCTATGACACCATCATTGAAAACGGTGATACCCTCATTCGTTATAAGCGAAATCCGCAAATAGCGGAAGCCATGGTGGATGATAGAATTGTAATTCCAGGCATTATTGATAGTGCTCGAATTGTTGCTTTTACGACTTCGGAAGCCATTACAAATGGCTATTGCGAAGGTGAAATGAAATCGGTGAAAGAAATATTATCAAACGAGGGTTTGCGTGATGCTGAGGTGATTCCAGTAACTAAATCAAATCTGGATAAGATTGTTGGATTTCTAGCAAAGCCTGCATTACAAGGTGCGTTGATGATGATCATTTTCTGGGGTATCTTTTTTGAAATACGAAGTCCGGGAATTGGTTTTCCGTTAGCGGCAGCTCTCTTGGCAGCTATGTTATACTTCGCTCCTCTGTATTTAGACGGATTGGCAGCAAACTGGGAAATATTATTATTTATCGTCGGAATTGTCCTTATTGGATTCGAAGTCTTTGTCATACCTGGCTTTGGCGTCGCAGGAATTACAGGCATCTTATTGACTGTTGGTAGTTTAATTTTGAGTATGATTCGGAATGTGGACTTTGATTTCACCAATTCATCTGAAATAGAATTAACACGTGCATTGATGGTTGTACTTGTTGCCTTAATCGGATTTGTCGTCGGGGCAATCATCTTTGGCAAAGGCATGACGAATAGTCCATTGTTTAAGCGGTTGATTTTAACCACTACTTTAAAAGATGCCAAGACTGGTCATTCATTGCAAGTCCCAGTTAATGGCGATTTAACTGGAAAAATAGGAGTTGCACATACCGACATTAGACCAATAGGCAAAGCCAAAATTGAAGGTGTGATTATGGACGTAAAGTCTTTAGGTGATTTTATTTCTGAGGGTACAGCGGTACAAGTAATTACGCGTGAATTAGGTTATTGGGTGGTAGAAGCAACAGATTCGGCGACTGCATGAAAGTCTTAGTTGTACGGTTTAGTTCTATTGGAGACATTGTCTTAACAACACCAGTATTGCGGTGTTTACATACACAAGTTCCAGGTGTCGAGATCCACTATTTGACTAAAAAGTCGTTTGTGGGATTGTTGGAACATAATCCATACGTACATAAGATTTGGGGCTTGGATTCTGACTTCGGCGAATTAATGAAGCAACTGCGTTCTGAGAAATTTGATTTCATCGTTGACTTACATAACAACTTAAGATCTAAGCGAGTCAGCCTAACATTACTCATTCCCTATAAACGAGTTAACAAATTAAACTGGCAGAAATGGCGGTTGGTCAAGTTGAAACAAGACGCCATGCCAGACGTACATATTGTTGACAGATATCTGGATGTTGCCCAAAAATTTAACGTACAAAACGATGACAAAGGATTGGATTTCTTTGTTCCACCTGATACGCAACTACCAGCGGAATTACCCTCTGACTTTGTATGCTTTGCCATTGGTGGACAACATCAAACAAAAAAATTGCCAATCAAAAAGATGATTGAGTTGTGTAATGGTATTTCGAGTCTCGTCGTCTTAATCGGTGGCAAAGAAGACGTTGAAGCTGGAGCTAAAATTCAAAATCATTGCAACCGCGTACTGGACCTTTCAGGAAAACTGAGCATCAATCAAAGCGCACTAGTGATTAAAAACGCAACGACCGTTATTTCTCATGATACTGGCATGATGCACATTGCCGCAGCATATAAAAAGAAGGTGATATCGATTTGGGGAAATACCGTTCCACAATTTGGTATGTACCCGTATAAAGCTTCTCCTGATTCTGTGATGTTCGAGGTGCCAGACTTGTCGTGCCGACCTTGCTCTAAAATTGGATATGAATCGTGCCCGAAAGGACATTTCAACTGTATGAATCTGCAAGATGTTGAAAAAATAGCGGCTGAAATTAATAGTTAGTTTCTACCAAAAATGCGACGTAGCAATGCCTGGATAAAGATGGCTTTGGGCATTGACCAAATGGTTTTCATATTTTGCCAGAAGCTGGATTCTTCGTCTAAAAATCTAAAAATATCTGTGACCGAATTGTGTTTAAACATCTCGGTAAAAAGTAGCTGGCCCTTATCATTTGTTCTGTGTAAGATGTCGAGCAGCAGTAAATCGTAAAACCAAAACTGACGTTTCTGCTTTGTGTTTATTTTGGTCTGACTCTTTAGTTGCGACACAATTGTTTCGGTTTTAACGAGAGAATTCCTAAACGTGTAACCTGTACTGGGTTTTGCCCAACCACCTGCCACGCCAATGTGGTGAATGTTTTCTGAATTATGTTGCCAAAATGGGTAACACGTCATGGGAATACATCCAGCTTCCTTTTCTTCAATTTCATATTCTTGAACGCCTATCTTACCCAAATACGCTTGTATGGCTTGTTCATAGGTTTCTTTATCCAAAACCTCTTTTGAAAACAGGGTATACTCCACTAGTGCCGTGTTTTCAGAAGTTGGCAACACATACATAAACCGGGTATTGCCATTTTGTGGAATATCGAAATCCATGAAGGTGGCAACTGAAGGGTTGAAAATGTTTTGTTTGGTTTTAACAAACCAACCAACAAAGTGCTGATTGATTAGCGGAAATGTTGGGTCAGCGACATAATCCTTGTTAAAAGGGATGCTATTAAAGATGTGCTTTGATTCAAATATCCATTCGCTTGTGTACACCTTCGCAACCGCAGTTGACTGCTCAATTCGATCAACAGTGCTTTGTAACCAGGTAATGTTTTTGGCTTGACCCAATTGTTTTTGGGCAAATGCATAAAAGTCAACGCTTCTGACTTTGTTATATGTGTAGGGATTCGTTTTTTCTGTTTTATCAAATCCAATGCCTTTAAACTGTACCGAAGGCCATTGCTTCGAGACGCAGTCTTGAATAAACGTTTCTTCTTTCGACCAAAAACACCATGTATGGTCGTTTTGGTTTTTGGATGACTGTTCAATGATTAATATCGACTTGTTAATAAAATAATCCTCCTCAGCGAACCGCAAGGCGAGTAAGAGTCCAGCGGCCCCACCACCGGTGATGATATAGTCGTACGTCGTTTTCAAATCAGGGAATGCGAATCTACACGGTATTTAACAAGTGTTGTCTAATTTAGATTTGAAAATTAGCTTTTTTTAAGCGATAGTTTTAAATGGTTCAAACCTCGAATTCGTACAAAAACAAATCGAATTATAGGTTCCTTAAGCACTTTTTAGATTAACCAACGTCCTGGTTTTATCTCCCAACGTTATGGTTAATAAATCACCTATATAGATTCTTAGAAGCCCGCCATTGCTAGCAATAAGTGGTTAGTTAACTTATTTTCAAACCTTGTAAGGGAGTCTAACCATGACGTTGGGAGATTTGTCAGGAAATTTAAAAACCTATCTGCGATATTTGAACTTAATAAAATCAACCAAATAATTAAAAAGTAAATCAATGAAGTACACATTCGAACAAGGTTACCCATTGTTACAAAACACACCAACCGTCATTCAGGCACTGTCTGAAGAGTTAAGTGATGAATGGATACACGCCAATGAAGGACCAGAAACCTGGTCATTTTACGACATTCTTGGTCATTTAATTCACTGTGAAGAGGCGGATTGGCTTCCTCGATTGGAGATCATTTTGTCGGATAAAAAGTCCAAAAAGTTTCCGGCCTTTGATCGCAACGGTCATGTTGAAAAATGCAAAGGATTAAGCTTAGACGATTTGTTGCTAAGGTTTAAAAGCAAACGCGCATTTAACTTAGACAAGTTGCGAAATTTACAGTTGTCTGAAGATGCTATGTTTTTAAAAGGCATCCACCCAGAATTCGGTCCAGTGACCATTGATGCGTTGCTTAACGCTTGGGTGGCACACGACTTAAATCATCTGGCACAAATGTGTCGAGTACTTGCATCACAAACGAAAGAAGCGGTTGGTCCATGGAAGGCGTATATGCCTATTCTTGGTGACAGGAATAAGGGTTAATCCATCTCGACAGACACGTAGATTTTATTGCTGAAGTCAGCGTACAATTGCGCTTAATCAAGTAAGTTTGAATCTCACTATTCTCAACCTCATTTGAATAACACAAGATTCTTACTTTTTCGATTGATTGGCGTGTCCTTGGCGTTATTAATGGCGCACTGCACTTATGGTCAAATCGATACGTTAGAGCGGTATTACAGTGTTGATTTCTACCAAGACATAGACAAGTTTGAGCGTGAACATGATCCCTTGAACGGAAAAAGGGCGAAGATGATCCCATATCGACAGGGTCGACTGTATGGATTTGTTAAGCCAGGCAAACCTGATAAGTATCTAATCGAACCTCAATTCGAACAGGTATATGGTGTCTATGAAAACGGTGCCATTGTTAAAGACACCAATTACAGTTATGGCTTCATTGACTTTAAAGGAAACTACCTCATTCCTCCGTACTTTTCCAATTTATTCAAAGAAGGGCACATGTTCCATGGCAGTTTTTATTCGAGAGTTGATTCAACTTTGGGCATACCTGAGAGCTATAATTCATGTTTTGCGCACTATTACTTTGATTTAAAAGGGAAAGAGCTATTTAGCGAGCAGACCCATGAATACAAAGGTTTTATCTCGGGAGATAGTCTAGCTGTCTTTCGATTTGGTAGTACATATCACGTGCGTAGTAACACAGGTCGATTGGTGAAAGAAATTCGCATTGATAGCATGTTTGACTTTGTTGGAATCAGTGACAATTTACTCATTACACGAAGTCTGCCTGACTCACTATGGTATTATACATATACTGGTACTACGGCTGAAGATGAAACGGTTTTCAATTTAAAGATTGACCACGGCTCACTGGACGGAGTCTATCGATTAGGACCTAATCATTTTGGATTGTTGGGACGGAATGGAGATTATTACTATTGTGATTCAAACGGTGTTTCGACGGGCTATGGATCTTATTCCAATTCTGTTGGCATGATTCACAGCTATGCTGAGTACTTCAATCAAGAGCAGTTTATTGTCCAGTCAAGCGAATCTGAGCTCTTTGGCATTGTTAACCGAGATGGTACAGCCATCACAGAATTCAAGTATTCGCGTATTTTCCCTTTTGTAAATGGACGGTGTTTCGCCAAACTCAATAGTGAAATGATGTACATAAATAATCGTTTGACTGAAACAAACCGAGAAAGTAATGTTGTCACAATCGATATTCATGGTGTCGAAAAACCCTATACGTTTATGTATCCGGATGTTGAGCAATACCAGACTTTATTTATGCCACCAGGATTTTACAACGGCCTTTTATTAAGTAAGGATTTTAAAAAGATGTATGGAGAAGGTGACAGTTTGAAGCAATATCCTATGATTGACCTCGATTCTATGCATTTCATATACATTGATAAAAAAGGAAAGCACAAAATCTCACTTCCTACGTCAGTTCTATTTGCTGGTGTGTTTAATGAAGGATTGGCGCCAGCTTTAAACAAAGATCGAAAGCTGGGGTTTATTAATAAAAAAGGCGAGTGGGCTATTGCGCCTGAGTTTGAATTAGCAGTTGCTGCAGCATATCCGTTTCCATATATAATCACGCCACAGTTTATAGGAGGTTACGCCTACATAAAAGCATTTAAGGGCTACATCGACAAAAAAGGGAACAAATACTTTGGCGGTGAACGGATGGAAGATCATTATTATTTTAGTCATTAGCGCCAATTAAAATCACTATGTCAGTCATTAACATCAATCAAAAACTAGCCAAATTCTCAGGCCACTGGAATCCACGTATCGTAGGTGAACTCAACGGACAACACGTTAAGCTTGCTAAATTAAAAGGCGAGTTTGTTTGGCATAAACACGACAGTGAAGACGAATTGTTCCTGGTTGTCAAAGGCAGTTTCGACATGCATTATCGCGACCGTATTGATACGATTAAAGAAGGAGAATTTACCATCGTCCCACGTGGTGTAGAACATAAACCCGTTGCAGAAACCGAAGTAGATATCATGTTATTTGAACCAGCGAGCACAGTGAATACCGGTGATTCTGGAGGTGATTTAACCAGGGATAAACTTGAGTGGATTTGATGTGGAATTATTGAATGTCTGAATTACTGAATAAGGATTTTTTAATAGTTAAGGCACAGGGCCTGACGACGCAGGAATAGAAAGTGTTTTTTGATAAAATGAATAAAGCATATTACAGACTTAGTTTAGAAACCGATAGAAAAAAAATTGGACACTACATACAGTGTAAAGGAGTCCCCACAGGTTATACGATTAGTATATACAAAGATGCAACCAAACTGAGCAGTACTGAGTTCCCAACTTTCCCTCCAAAATTAATTTGGGAACTGGAAGAGAAAGCGATACTAACGGATATTTTAAGCCCATCAAATATTAATGGTCGGGGCTTGTTAGTTAACAAATCTGTTAAAGAAGTATTGGAAAAATTTAATCTTTGGAAAGTCAAGTTTCACCCTGCCGATGTATATGTTAAAGAAAAAAATTACGAATATTATTGGTTACAAGTTTTAGATTCCGGGTTTGAAGGAATTGACTTTAAGGATACTTATTATGTTAAAACAACATTTCGTAATGGATTAACCCAAAATCTCCAAATAGATTCAGTCGAAGAATACCGTCAGGAATTTGAATTGTGCAAAGGTCCTTCTTTGATGTGGATAGGCTGTGAAAAGTTGAAACTGACTGATGCTTTCTCGCATTACAATATATTTTTCAAGTCAAACGTGAGCATAACAGCACTGATTGTGAATGAAGCATTAAAGAAAGCACTGTCAATCTTTACTAGAATGCGCTTTACACCACTCGAAAAGCCATCCTATATATAGTTAATAGATTTTGACTCGAAAATTGAATAAGTCTCTTTTCTATACTCTATTCTCTTTACTCTTTTAAACCCTAATGCCTAGTGCCTAAATCCTAATGCCTTTCAATAATTGAATTATAGAATTATAGAATTATCGAATAAGGACATTCAACTTCGCCTTCGACTTCAACTTCAACTTACGTCAGACTTAGCACAACATAGGTCTCTTTTCTATACTCTATTTTCTATACTCTTTGCAATCCAAATCCTAGTGCCTAAAGCCTAATGCCGTTCAATTATTGAATTATAGAATTATTGAATTACTGAATAAGTACACTTCAACTTCGCCTTCGACTTCAACTTCAACTTCCACATTCCTAAATCCACCCTCCCGTAGCATTAGGTCGTTTGTCTCTATAGGTTTTATTCACCACAATATGCATCCCAACATCGGCAACCGTTTTTAGGACAATAAATAATAGAAAAGCATTGGTTAAGGTTTCTAAGGAATCTGTTGCGAAGGCCAACATAATAAAAAGGTGCATTGGAACAACCCGAAAATAAGGCTGAAACATTACCACCGCTGGCACTTTTAGCTCCGCTCTATCTCTTTTGACATCAGAAATGGTCGACAAAACCGTGTTTCCTAGTAGTGCGATTAAAAATATTTTAACTGCACCTGGGTCTACAGTCCCAGGCATCTTAACCACAATGGAAATCAGGAATATGAAATACACGAAATGAAACATGCCGTAATGGAATAAGAAGAAAATGGCTATCCCAAATCGACTGTATTTCGGGTCAATCTTGTGGTACAAAATTCCCATGGCAGAGAGACGAATGAAATACTGTATTCCAATAAACAACGATTGGAAATAATACAACATGATGACCAATGAGGCCGAAATCTCTCCTACATAATACGATGCTACTAACGCTACGTTAAATAGCAGGATCAACCAAAACTCTTGGTCCGATACGATGTTTTTAAGCCAACTTTGTTTCACTTGACACAATTATACTGACGATTTGACACAGTTTAAGACTTCTATTCCACTTTTTGTCTTTTGGTAAACAATTTGAAGAAGTCTTTGAAAAAACGAATAACAATGCAAAAAGGAAAAGTTTCAGTAAACACGGAAAACATCTTCCCGATTATTAAGAAGTTTCTTTATACAGATCATGAGATCTTTTTACGAGAATTAATCTCTAATGCCGTTGACGCATCGAACAAACTTAGTGTGTTGTCGGCCAAAGGAGAAAAAACTGGTCAAACAGACGATTTAAAAATCACTGTAAAACTGGATGAAAAGAAAAAAACCTTAACCATCAGTGACCAAGGTATTGGTATGACCGCGGAAGAGATTGATAAATACATCAATCAAATCGCATTTAGTGGTGCCGAAGAGTTTGTAGAAAAATTTAAAGACGACACCGAATCAGCCAACATCATTGGTCATTTCGGATTAGGTTTTTACTCTTCGTTTATGGTTGCAGACAAAGTTGAAATCGACTCGTTGAGCTACAAAGAAGGTTCGGAAGCTGCCAACTGGGTATGTGAAGGGTCTACAGATTTTAAAATCAAAAAAGGAAAGCGAAAAAAGCGTGGAACGGACATTATCTTACACATCAATGAAGACTCTAAAGAGTTTTTAGAAACAGGTAAGATTCAAGGTCTGTTAAATAAGTACTGTAAATTCTTACCTATCGAAATTGAGTTCGATGGTAAGGTGATCAACAATACGGATCCTCTTTGGAAAAAGAATCCAACGGAACTTAAGGATGAAGACTATTTAGCGTTTTACAAAGAATTATATCCGTTCGCGGAAGATCCATTGTTTTGGATTCACATGAATGTTGACTATCCGTTTAACCTAACAGGAGTTTTATACTTCCCAAAAGTTAAAAAAGACATCGACCCTAACAAAAACAAAATCCAACTATACAGTAACCAGGTATTTGTAACGGATAACGTTGCAGACATCGTTCCTGAATACTTGATGTTGCTTCATGGTGTGATTGATAGTCCAGACATTCCATTAAACGTGTCAAGAAGTGCGCTACAAGCGGATGGAAACGTTAAGAAAATTACTGGTCACATCAGTAAAAAAGTGGCTGACAAGCTGACTGAGTTGTATAAAAAAGACGCAAAGGACTTTGAATCTAAATGGAGCTCGATTAATCTGTTCGTAAAATATGGTATGATCAGCGACGAGAAGTTCTACGATAGAACAAAGAAGATTTGTTTGTTGAAGGACGTTGATGGTAAACACACCATTTTAGAAAACTATATTGAAGACATAAAGGCGAATCAAACAGATAAAGATGGTAACACCATTGCGCTTTACTCATCGAACTTAGACGAACAATTCACGTACGTTCAAAAAGCACAAGACAGAGGTTACAATGTGTTGTTAATGGATGAAGTAATCGACAACCATTTCGTGTCAAACATTGAGCAAAAACTAGAAAAAGTTCAATTAAAAAGAGTGGATGCCGATACAGTTGACAAGCTTATTGATAAAGATGAAAAGTCTGAATCTGTACTAAGCGATGATGAAGTAACGAAGTTGAAAGAAAGCTTCGAGTCGGCAGTAAACAAAGATAAGTTCGAAGTGAAGACCGTCGTGATGTCGCCAAACGATGATTTCATTACCATCACAAGATCGGAATGGGAACGCCGTATGAGCGAAATGGGCGGAATGGGTGGTATGGCCATGTTTGGTTCTATGCCTGAGCGATACTCAGTTTCGTTAAACTCGAATCATGCGTTGGCGAAAAAAGTGTTAGAGACTTCAGACGAAGCAGAGCAAAAATCGTTGATGAACAACGCAATGGATTTAGCCAAATTAGCTCAGAACCTTTTGAAGGGCAAAGAGTTAAGTGACTTTATCAAAAGACAAGAAAAGAGTCTTTAAGACTACTTCATAAATTGAAAAGCCTCAACTTAGTTGGGGCTTTTTTTTGTGCTAATTTTGAGCGCTACCAAGAAATGAAGCTCCCACAATACATACAATCCTATTTTGGTATCTCTGACACGGACGTCAATAAGGTAGTTGAGTTGTTTGAAGAAACGACGTTGAACAAGGGAGACTATTATGTAAAGGCTGGTCATTACTGCAATCAGCTTAGTTTTATTCAGGAAGGATTTATACGTGTTTGGTCAGAAACACCAACAAAAGAAATCACCCAATGGATTTCGACGCCAGGTTATTTTATTACCGATTTATCGAGTTTAATTTTTAAAACAACAGCTCGCTGGAATTTACAAGCGCTTACGGACTGTAAGTTGTATACGATCAAACAGGAACGGTACAACCAAATTAACCACTTGGTTGACAACTGGGATGAATTGGAGAAACTGTTTATCGCCAAATGTTTTCTCACACTTGAAGACCGTGTGTTTAGTCAAATCTCAATGACGGCTGAAGAACGGTATCAGCAGTTGTTTGAATTGAATCCTGGATTATTTAACCAAGTTCCGTTGCAGTATTTAGCGTCAATGCTGGGCATGTCTCCAGAGACTTTTAGTCGCATTCGCGCAAAATCTTAACAAACTTTATTTCTTGATATATGTCAAGAGGAACCGCTTGACGACTTCAGACCTTTGTTGTGTAATTAACACACAATGAAATTATCAATAACAGCTTTTTTAATCCTTTTAACAATCACAACAATGGCGAAGAACAAAGAAATTACAACTCAGATTACGATTAACGCAACTCCAGAACAAGTGTGGAGCGTACTCACCAATTTTGATACTTACGGAGAATGGAATCCATTTATCGAATACATCACTGGGGATGTCCAGCAGGGCAATAAGATTAAGGTCAAATTGGGTGGCATGAAATTCAAGCCAACTGTGTTAAATTATACGGCTAATAAAGAACTAAAATGGCTGGGACACTTTGGTTTTAAAGGAATATTTGACGGTGAACACCGCTTTGAACTGATCGATAATGGCGATGGAACTACGACGTTTATTCAATCAGAGAAGTTTAACGGCATGTTAGTTGGGATGTTGAGTAAGAAATTAGATACAGAGACTCTTCCGCAATTTCAATCGATGAATGAAGCTTTAAAGATGCGGGTTGAGGCAGGGCTTTAAGGATTTAGGAGTTAGCCACTAGGTGTTAGGGGTTGGAACTGATAAGAAAATAGACTTGGTAAGTTGAAGTCTAAGTAGAAGTTGAAGCTGAACTATTCTATTATTCAAACATTCTGTAATTCAGACAATCAGACCTTCAGACATTCAGAATCATATTTCAACAATCTTGAATTATGTAAATTCGTGAACCACTCCATGAATAATCGACAATATTTATCTACCGCTTTAGTATTTCTTCAGCAAGATTTTCTCATGTCGACTTAGCTCATAAGAATTTGCCGAATTTTAATAAATTCGCTTAAAACCAACTATGCATAAATACAAACCATTAGTAATAGGAGCAGTTGTACTTTTTCTTGCGGCCTTTTTATTAGGCGGAAAAGGTTCAGAAATTTTGATATTCCTGTCAGTTTTACTAATTGTTCTATTCTATTCACAATTGTGGCATTCTCTACTCTTAAAAGAAAAAGAGATGCTCATAAAGTTTAAAATAGAGTATGATTACAAAACAAGAATCAAACGTACTAGAAAAAACCTTCTCTGGGTTATTGGCTTTATGAGTCTTTTGTTTGTTGTTGTTTACTTTGGAATGAATAACGGTGGTAAAATTTTAAATAGTACATTTTCGTTTCCGTTCATAATAGCTCTGAATCTATCTAATATATTCCTGCGTGTCATGTTTAAGGACTGCTACCTAACCAAGGAAGGGATTTTCCGGTCGCTCTCTGGCAAATCCTTAGACATAAAAGACTATCATTCATATCACTTTGAACCTAAGTACAACAGTTTTATCCTAAGTAAAGATGGTGTAGAGACCATGGAGCTTGTCGCAAAAACGCCAATTAAGCCTTATGAAATCGTGCTTATTAACTGGTTTGAAAACCAGTTATACAAGTCAAAACCATCTGATAATTCCAATTTGTCGGATTCCAAAACCATAATGAATTGACTAAACGCAACTACTTAATTCTCGCAACTATTGCGCTTTTTTTTGTAAGCCTGTTTGTCCCAAAGACATTAGGAATCGCTCTATTAGTGATTTCGATTCTATCAGGTATGACGGTGGGCATTAGAGATTGGACTGAAATGTCAAAACGTGAAGATCATATTCTCATAAAGTTTGACATCAGTATCCGACGAAAGCTCGGGTTAAAGGATGTGGGTTTTGCGCTTGGCGATACAGCCATCTTGTTTTGTTAATTTTATTCCTAGTCGGTTTGCCAAAAAGTTTTATCCCTTATCAAACTATTTATTTTGGTGATAAATTGAGTTATGCCATAATTGCTTTATCAGCTATCTTCAAAACAGTATTTCATTATAGGTTCAAGAAGTCTTATCTAACTATCAGTGGTCTTTTTTATAGCAATAATCAAAAGAAAATAGACCTAACGAGGTACAACGATTATCTTTATGACGCCCGCCGGAAACGTTTCATCTTGACAATTGACAAAAGAGAATCATTGATACTAACACCAAAAACGCCGGTAGAGCCTTATGAAGGTGTGCTTATTGATTTGTTTGAAAGCCAATTAGCGAAATGAGGAATTAGGGGTTAGCCACTAGGCATTAGGGGTTGGAACTGAAAAGAAAATAGACTTGGTAAGTTGAAGTCTAAGTAGAAGTTGAAGCCGAACTATTCTATAATTCTATTATTCAATAATTCTGTAATTCAGACAATCAGACAGTCAGACATTTTGTAATTCTGTAATTCAATTATTCTATAATTCATTTCTCCAATCTTAAATCTTAAATCTTTAATCTTTAATCCCTCCCCGTATCTTTGGCCTATGAAATTTTTTCACCTCATAACCCTCATACTATTGTTTCATATAGCCGACGCCCAAGAACAACTAGACTACCAAAAACCACCACAGGAAATACTAGATTTAGTGGATGTAAAGCGGCCCCCAACAGCCATATTTACTACCAAGAAGGATTACATGATATTGCTATATCGCAACAGTTATAAATCCATTGCTGAGCTATCGCAAGAAGAATTACGTTTAGCCGGTTTGAGAATCGACCCAAAGACAAACATCGGTAGTCGGACTACCTTTTATAACAGCATTGAAGTGCACTCCCTTGGAAAAAAGAAGGAAACCACAAGTTTGTCGGCTAGTCTGCCAGCTGAACCTCGTTTGAGTAACTTCAGTTGGTCGCCCGACGAAAGCATGATGGCGTTTACGCATACCACCGAAACTGGCAATGAGTTGTGGTTGCTGGATATTCAAAAAAATACTGTTAAAAAACTAACCGAAGGAATAATCAACGCCAATATGTATGGTGCCATCAGTTGGATGCGTGATAGTAAGTCTTTGATTATTAAAGTGATACCATCGACTCGAAAACCATTGATTGACACCAAAAATGTGATACCCACAGGTCCAATTATTTCAACCAATGAGGGTAAAAAAGCGCAGAATAGAACGTATCAAGACCTGTTAAAGAATAAAAATGACGAGTTTAATTTCGAACAACTCGCCACTTCTGAATTGATTCAAATAACTGTTTCTGGAGAACAATCAAAGTGGTTGCCTGCCGACATGTATACACGCATTGATTTCTCACCTGATGGCGCTTATGTTTTGGTGGGTACGATTCAAAAACCGTTTTCTTATATTGTCACTTATGGACGATTCCCAAACACTACTCGCATTCACGCCAAAGACGGAAGGCTTGTCAAGGAAATTTCAAAGGTTCCATTAATTGAAGATTTACCAAAGGGATTTATGTCCGCACGAAAAGGCAATAGAAGTTTTACGTGGAGGGCCGACAAACCAGCCAGCTTAGTCTATGCGTCTGTGTTAGACGAAGGTGATCCAGCGGTTGAAGTTCCTTTTAGAGACGAAGTATTCGAATTAGTCGCACCATTTAATGGATCGCCACGTACCATTTGTAAAACCATTAACCGATATAGTGGCATCACTTGGGGCGATGACCATACCGCAATTGTTTCAGACTACTGGTGGAATACACGGAATACCAAAACATACTTAATTGACCCAAGTACATCCAATTCGAATCCAAACATTTTATTTGATAGGAACTATCAGGACCGATATAACAACCCGGGACAAATGACTATGGAACGCGGCAAGTATGGGAAATACGTCCTTACCATTGACAAAGGCAGCGTGTTTTTAGTTGGGCCTGGATATTCAAAAGAAGGACAGTTCCCATTTGTACATAAAATGGATCTAAAAACTCAAAAGGTGACCACTTTGTATCGTTCGACATTTACGAACAAATTGGAGAATCTATATAGTTATGACCATAAAACGAAAAGCATATTGGTGCGTATAGAATCCAAAAATGAATATCCAAATTATTACATCCGCCCAATCGACGATGCCAAGCCCATCAAACAATTAACGCATTTCGAAAATCCTTTTAAAAGCATAGCTTCCGTACATAAACAAGTAGTGCATTACAAACGTGAAGATGGATTAGACCTTTCTGGCACCTTGTATTTACCCATTGGATACGATACCGCTAAAAAAGAAAAAGTCCCGCTCATCATGTGGGCTTACCCGCGTGAGTACAAGGACAAGTCTAGTGCGGGACAATCAACAGAAAACCCTAATCAATTTACCTATCCGTACTACGGTTCTATGGTGTATTGGGTAACACAAGGTTATGCGGTTTTAGACGACGCCTCCTTCCCTATTGTGGGTGAAGGCGATGCTGAGCCAAATGATGATTTTAGAAAACAACTTGTCGCTAATGCGAAGGCTGGCATTGATGCAATAGATTCGTTGGGGTACATCGATAGAAACCGTGTTGCGGTTGGTGGACACAGTTATGGCGCTTTTATGGTTGCCAATTTACTGTCTCACTCGGACTTGTTTGCCGCCGGAATTGCGAGAAGTGGCGCGTACAACAGAACCTTAACACCGTTTGGATTTCAAAGCGAAGAACGATCGTATTGGGATGCTCCTGAAGTGTACAACACGATGTCGCCGTTTATGCATGCCGACAAAATGAAGACACCATTGTTATTGATACATGGAGAAGCTGACAACAATTCTGGCACGTATCCATTACAGAGTGAACGATATTTTAATGCATTAAAAGGACTTGGCGCACCAGTAAGATTGGTAATTTTGCCGAAAGAAAGTCATGGCTATGCAGCCAGAGAAAGCATACTCCATTTACTATGGGAACAGCATCAGTGGATGGAAAACAATGTTAAAAACAAGCAGTAATGGACAAAACTAAGTCGATACAAGAGTTGGAAAATGTTTTCTGGCCGGACAGGGAAGAGTATTTTTCAAAAACACTTAAGGATTGTCATGAATTCCGAAAAATTCCGTTAAAAGACTTAACGATTAAGCAAGCTGTCACGTTGTTAAAGCAAGACATTGGATCTGAGTTTTTAATGCCGGTCGTTATGGAGCGGATGCATGCGGATTTATACGAAGAAGACCCAGATGATGGCAGTACGTTTTTAGAGCACATCGACGGTTTTAAGCATGACATGTTTCAGCGTAGCTCCGATTTATGGAAACCTATGATGGCTTTACTTCGTACCCGAAGGGAAGAAGTAGAACAATTTATTGGTTGGAAACGTTACGAAGACTTAATACATAAAATGCTAGGACGGTAGTCCATTCTTTGATGTGTAAATAACCATCCATTGAAATTAAACTTTGTCTTCTTACTTCTTGCGTTAATTGCTGAAATCATAGGAACCGTAGGAGGTTTTGGATCTTCAGTCTTTTTTGTTCCAATCGGAAATTTTTACTTTGATTTTCACAGTGTATTGGGTTTAACCGCGCTATTCCACCTTTCCAGTAACCTAAGTAAGATATACTTTTTCAAACAAGGTTTAGATAAAAAACTCATACTTCGAATAGGCGTTCCGTCAGTCATATTTGTAATCATAGGTGGTTTCCTATCACGCTACATTTCAATCAAATATTTAGAACTGATTTTAGGCGTTTTTCTTGTGTTGCTTAGCTTGTTGTTTTTAGTCAAAAAGAACTTAGTAATCAAACCGCGAAAGAAGGAATCCATTATTGGTGGGAGTTTATCTGGCTTAACAGCAGGATTGCTTGGCACCGGAGGGGCTATTCGTGGGTTAACAATGGCGGCATTTAATTTAGAAAAAAGTGTATTTATCGCAACCTCTGCCTTCATTGACTTTATGGTTGATTTTTCTAGAACCTTCGTTTACTTCAGCAACGGATATATTCATGTTCACGACTTGAAATATGTACCGTTCTTATTCTTAATTGGTGTGATTGGAACATATATGGGTAAGAAAATATTGGTTAAAATTCCGCAGGAAAAATTTAAAAAACTTTCTCTATCCCTGATTTTATTAATTGGTGCCATTACTATTGTAAACCTTTTGATAAGATAGATAAATGATATCCCATATTAAACACATTACTTTCATAACTACCCTTTGTATTTTTATATCTGTTGGGTGTAACAATACTAAAAATCAAAGGTTTGAAGCTGTAAAATATGATCAACTCTTATCCATAGTTAAGCAAAACGACGACAAATTGTATGTCGTCAACTTTTGGGCTACTTGGTGTCGGCCGTGTATGGAAGAATTACCTCATTTTTTAGAGGTAGATGCAGAATACCGCACAAATAAGAAATATGAAATGATATTGGTGTCACTGGATATGTCGAGCAATTTACATGAAGGAGTGGCTAAGGTTGTTAAAACAATGCACATCCAACCTGACGTTTTGTTGTTGGACGATGCCAAACGTATGAATGATTGGATTCCTATGATTGACACCGATTGGGACGGAGCCATTCCTGTAACCGCTTTTTATAAAAATGGCAAACAGTTGTACTTCCATGAAGGCCAACTTTCGAAATCAGAATTAGAACAATTAATAAAAAAACACATATGAAAATTCCTTTTATCGCTTTGTTGGCAATCGGCATGGCATCATGCACAAACTCAAGTTCCACATCACATGAACCTGCACAAAATGACTCTACTGAGCAAAATGAACCAGTTGTCGTTGAAGAAAAAGCTTCGGGATACTCGATAGGTGATGAAGCAACAGATTTTAGTTTGCCGAGTACAAAAGGGACTAAAGTGTCTTTGGCTGATTATCCAGACACAAAAGGCTTTATAGTCATCTTTACCTGTAACCATTGTCCTTACGCAGTAGCTTACGAACAACGAATTGTTGATTTGAATACAAAGTACGCTGCATTGGGATATCCAGTAATAGCGATTAGTCCAAACGACACCACTATTGTACCAAAAGATGGTTTAGCAGCGATGAAAGAAAGAGCCAAAGAAAAAGGGTTCACTTTTCCTTACTTGTTGGATGAAACCCAGTCTATTTATCCGCAATATGGTGCGACCAAGACGCCTCATACCTTTGTACTTAACAAAGAAAACGGCAAAAACATCGTTAAGTATATCGGTGCTATTGACAACAACTACGAAGATGCTTCTGACGTAAGTGAAAGATATGTTGAGGACGCAGTTGACGCATTGATTAAAGGCGAGGAGATAAAGACTAAAACGACCAAAGCAATCGGTTGTAGTATTAAGGACAACCGAAACAAGAAATAATATGAAGGCAGTGCAATGCCCTTCCTGTGGGGCAGATCAACCGACCATACGCAAACCAAAAAATTGGAGACAATTTTTCTGGGGTGGAAATACATGTGCCAAATGTGGTACTGAGATGGATGCTCTTGGAAACGAGATTAAACCCAAAAAGAAAAAGTAGTCATCTTTAAGTTGAATCTTTATTTTAGCGTTTATTACCCTTAAACGATAAGAACGCATGTATATAAACCGCAATTATGGTCTATGGATGACCTTTAATTGGTCGAAGAAACCCTTTATTGTTGGCTTCATCTATTCCTTTGGAATTAGCTTAATTTCATATCTCACCAACTTTTATGTCACCATTCCCTGGCAACCTATTTCGTTAATTGGTATTGCTGTTGCGTTTTACCTCGGTTTTAAAAATAACAGTTCGTACGACAGGACTTGGGAAGCGCGTAAGATATGGGGAAGCATCGTCAACAACAGTAGAACCTTTGGTGCAGCAGTTGTGGCATTTGTGCAGGGTGACGATGTAGACGTGATTCACAAAGAACTTATTTACCGACATATTGCATGGATGACTTCATTACGTCACCAATTAAGATTGAGTCGACCATGGGAACACGGTGATCGCCTTAACGCGAAATATGCTCCAACCGTTTGTGAAGATTACATGGTGCAACTTGAGGATGACATTGCCCAGTTCATGACGAACGAAGAAATGAAGTTTATTGAACACAAAACCAATGGTGCTACACAAATATTGAAGATTCAATCGCTTAGACTTCAGGAATTGAGAGACCAAGGCTATTTTGAAGATTTTCGACATATGGAGTTTCATACGTTAATTACAAGTTTCTATGCCGATCAGGGAAAATGTGAACGTATTAAGAATTTCCCTTTCCCAAGACAGTATGCTTCAACAGCCATTTGGCTGACTTTTGTGTTTTGCGCTTTCGTGCCGTTTGGTTTGTTGGAAATCTTTAAATCAATGGAATCGTGGATGTTTTGGATAGGTCCTTTCTTATCAGCCCTCATCATCTGGATATTCTTCCTCATGGAAAAGATTGGCGATTATTCCGAAAACCCGTTTGAAGGAACGTACAATGACGTGCCCATCACCTCTATCGCTCGTGCTATTGAAATCGACTTGCGTGAGATGATTGATGACGACAATATTCCGGGACCAACGCCGTCGGAGAATGGATTTTTGATGTAGGGGTTGAAGAGAAAAAAGAGAATAGAACAGAGAGAATAGAATAGAGAGAATAGAAAGAGAGAATAGAAGAGAGAATAGGATAGAGAGAATAGATAGAGAGAATAGGATAGAGAGAATAGAATAGAGAGAAAAGAATAAAGAGAATAGAATAGAGACCTAAAATTTTACATTCATCATTTTACATTTCACTCGGTGAAAAGTCTTTCACTTCAATACGTTCATTTAAAAACCGAGTGACATTTTACATTTCACTCGGCTAAAGCAGACACACAAAAAGCGTTCAATCAATTGCCGAGCGACATTTTTCATTTCACTCGGTGGGGTGACACACACTACAAGGCATTCATTTAGTAACCGAGTGACTTTTTTCATTTAAATTAGCTTTATGTTAAAACGTATTATCCTCTTCCTCCTCCTCAATTTTGCAGCTTTGGCAATTGGTGGTTTGTTCACTGGTCCTGGCGTGACTTCAGACTGGTATACATCTTTAAATCAAGCACCTTGGACGCCTCCAGGCTGGGTATTTGGCACAGCATGGACATCAATCATGATTTTCTTCGCGCTTTACATTGCCTATGCATACGAACGTGTTAAGTCAAAAAAACGGTTGGTTCTGTTGTTTGCCATTCAATGGATACTAAACGTAGCTTGGAATCCGATCTTTTTTGAATTTCATCAAACAATTGCGGCATTGGTGACTATTTCAGCGTTGACCTTGTTAACGGGTTACATGCTCATCACCTATCACAAAAATCTTAAGATTTTGTCATTGATGTTACTGCCGTACGTTATATGGTTATGCGTGGCAACGTCGTTGAATGGGTATATTTTATTCAATAACTAACTCATTGTCGTTACGAAGAACAAGGGATTTAGGTTATGATGCTGAGAGAAGAGAATAAAGAGAATAGAACAGAGAGAATAGAAAAAAGAGAATAGAATAGAGACCTACAATTCCATTTTTCATTTTTCATTTCACTCGGTGAAAAGTCTTTCACTTCAATGCAGTCATTTAAAAACCGAGTGACAACCTTACTGTATCTGAAAACTCGTAAAAAAAGTATCTAATTCTCCTGAGTTCAAAATAGCTGGATCTCCAGAAATGGTTAATTCATAAAAACCCGACTCGAAAGGAATGCGGACCTTTTTAGAATAGCCAAGATAATTTGTACTTGTTTCAATTTCCATCTCTTTGTCCATCACTGTAATGGTTTCTATCACCTCTTCAATAGCATCCTCTCCCCCTTCTTCAAGAGCCTCTTTCATTGCACTGGACATCAATTGACCCATCGCCTGACTCATCACTGTTCGAGTCACGGTTGTCCAATATTCACTCTCGAAAGGTTTGTTGCTTTTCTTACTGTTTTTACCGTGACGCTTGGATTCCTTTTCATAATCTCCGCTATACGCATCGTCGGTTTCATAATCAGGATACGCATCTTCAGTTTCCATATCACCAAATGATTCATCATCGTCCGTTTCTATATAAACCTCTTCAACTACCTCAGGTTGTTCTTCGTACTCAACTACCTCGTCTGATTCGTATTCGATGTCATAATCACCTTCATACTCGACCATTTCTTCTTCTTCCTCTTCGGCATCATCACCATCATCACCAACATACTCGATAGGACTGTCCATATCTACGTCTTCATATTCGTATTCTTCAGACATTTCCTCTGCGTATTCCATCATGTCGTATGAATCATCATAAGACGCAGAAACGACATATTCAACGGTGAAAGAAGCTTTGCCTTTGGTAGTATAAATAGACGCCTTCTTGTTGCTATATAGCGAGTATGGATCAAAATCACTTTGCTCACTTGGGTCAATTTCTGAGACTCCTTCTGGAATTTGAACGGAATATATTTCAGTTGTATGATTCCTCCAAGCGATGTTCTTTGTAGTCGTCGTGGTAATATCAATCGGTCTTAGTTGATACCCAGCTGCGGTTAGTCGTTCAATTAAACCTGTAGAACCGCATAAGTGACCAGCACCTACCGCTATAAAATGTGGTTTCTTTTTAATCATTTTAGAAGCCCGTTTATACATAATTTCATTGCGATCGTTAAAAATACGCTCGTACAATTGGTTGATCAATTCATTACTCGACTTGGTCACTTCCTTGTTCATAACGGCACATACGTCAGTCAAACGCTTAGAACCATACGCTTCAATTAATTCCGCTTGCCCTCCGGTCAACAAACTTGGATCAAAATCCCAGTTGTCGTTTTCCAAAAATTCGATAATAGACTTCTTAAGAAGCTGTTTATCCATATCCAAAAAGATATTTAACTGTTCTTTTATGGATTCAACACCCACCACTTCTTTACCTTCTTTTTGGGCATATTCCTGCAAAAACATGTCGACGAACGTGCCTCTCTGCTTTTTGTCTTTCTCCAATAATGCCGTTAATACGGTTGAATAAAAGCCTGCTATACGCATCCCCAAGGTGTCGGCTGGAATCGTTTTTTCAATAGCCGGACTTAAGTCATTGACAATAAAATTCTCCCATGACTTCATTTGTACCGGTGACGGTTTAAGTTCCTTTTTTAATTTTTTCGCGTCAAAATCAATTTCAAAAGCAGTTGTTCCCACTTGATCTATTGCCCAAAACACGCTGTCATTCCACCCAAAAGCCGCTTCATCTTGAACATGCATTGTTCCAAACAAATAACTAGGTGATGACATGCCATTGCCCGTTATTTCAAACAACAAGGAATTCTGTGCGAAGCAATTAAAGCCCATTAACAAGAAGGCCAGTACTGAATATTTTTTCATATTTCGATTAAAACACAAGTATACAAATTGTTACTTTGCTTAGATGCTGCGTAGAACAGATAAATTCATCTTTTTATCCATATTTGGTTTGTTGTTATTTCTAAATTTCAATAGACATTCTAAACATGGTTCTTTTAACTATCACGGAGAACTCTACGCCGACAAAGCGGGCTATCACGTTTTTCTTCCTGCACTTTTTTATTATGACTTTGATGCATCACGTTTTCCTGAAGACATGGATTGGAAAACCGGCACAGGTTTTAAACTCGACAAAAAAACCAACAAGGTATTAACGAAATACCCCATTGGTGTTGCCATATTGGAATTACCATTCTTCACTTTGGGAGCTGGTATTGATGCACTATTAGGGACCAAAGACAACCTTGGGTACTCGCCAGTCCAACATAAAATGATTGGCCTAGCTACCATATTCTACGCAGTACTGGGCTTATTATTACTGTTCAAAGCGTTTGGCAAAGCGTACAAACCCCGACTAAAATATCTGGTCCTTTTCTTATTGGTCTTTGGCTCAAATTTTTTCTTTTACATCACACGTGATGCTGGACTTTCCCACGGGTATTCATTTTTCGTCTTTGCCGCTATCTTCTATTTTCTAAAAAAATTCTTTGAAGAAAACGGTGATTGGAAAACGATAACATTGTTAACCACAATGATGGTCCTTGGTTGTCTAATTAGACCCATTAATGTTCTGTTTATCGGCATCGCAAGTTTCGTTTTTATTGCCCCTAACCTTAATGTCCTAATTCATAAAAAAACAGCATTATTCAAGGGATTCTTGTGGGCTGTGCCAATTGTACTCTTGTTACTCATTCCCCAATTGTTGTATTACAAATATGCTTTTGGCGACTGGTTTGCCTACAGTTACAATGATGAACGATTTCTCTATTGGTTCAACCCTAAATTAGCTCGTGTCTGGTTCGCCCCAGCCAATGGTTTGGTCCTTTACAGTCCGATCTACCTCATTTTTGTTATTGGCTTGTGGCAGTACTGGAAGATCAACAAATTACAAACTGGGGCCATTGCATTCCTTTTTCTAAGTATCAGTTATTTGTATGCTTCGTGGTGGACTCCTGGCTTAGGGTGTGGATATGGTCACCGAGGCTTTATTGAGTTTTTACCCTTTTTCAGCATTCCCATCATTTTCAGCTTAAAACAGTTTAAGCATAAATGGTTTATCGGTATTTCTGCCATAATTGGTACTTTATACATTGTTGTATTAGTACTTTTTCAGTACAAATATGATGGCTGTTGGTACGGAAATGGATATTGGGATTGGCAAGAGTTGTTATTGATTCTAGGTATAAAATAGACTTAATCTATTTTAATATGACGAAGCATTTCATTTCTTTTTTGCACTTTTGTCTCAACTTAAAAACTGCGAATTGAATCATCCCTCAACCATTTCTTCAAAGCTTCCAAAAAACGGACAGTCCATTTTTGCTGTGATGTCTGAATTGGCAGCCGAACAAGATGCGATTAATTTATCACAAGGTTTTCCTGACTTTAAACCAGATAGTCAATTAACCAAATTAGTAGCCGAAGGCATGCGTAAAGGGTTTAACCAATACGCACCTATGCCAGGTTTGTTGGACTTAAGGCACATCATTGCTGAAAAGACCGAAGACTTATACAACATCCAGTACAGTGCATTAAATGAGGTGACAGTGGTGCCTGGAGCGACTTATGGCATCTTTGCCGCCATCAGTGCAGTGATCAAGGAAGATGATGAGGTAATCTTATTCGAACCGGCTTATGACTGTTATGTACCTGCCATCGAATTAAACGGAGGCAAGCCTATTCGGGTGGAACTAAAATTTCCGAACTTCTCAATTGATTGGGCTGAAGTCGCCAAGTTGGTGACTTTTAAAACCAAAATGATCATCATCAATACACCACATAATCCAAGTGGTTGTATCCTAACGGCGGATGATATGAAGCAATTGACCAAATTGGTTCACGGCTCAGACATCATCATTTTAAGCGACGAGGTGTATGAGCACATCATATTCGATAATAAACGACATGAAAGTGTTGCCTTATATCCAGAGTTAGCCGAACGCAGTTTTATCGTTTCTTCATTTGGAAAAACGTACCATACAACCGGTTGGAAAATGGGCTATATTTTGGCGCCAGAAAATTTAACCCGCGAACTCAGAAAAGTGCATCAATACTTGGCTTTTAGTACAAGTAGTCCGATGCAATACGCCTATTCTAAAATCTTGCTTAACCCTAAAACGTATACTGGACTGTCAAGCTTCTATCAAGAGAAAAGAGATTATTTTGTTGAATTGGTTCAAGGATCTCGTTTCGGCATACAACCGTGTCATGGCTCGTATTTCCAATTGTTAAAATACGACAAGATTACGGATGAGCGCGATGAAGACTTTGCCAAGCGACTAACCATTGAACATAAGATAGCCTCCATTCCAATATCCGTATTTTACAGAAATAAAACAGACAACAATGTGTTGCGATTTTGCTTCGCAAAATCGAATAAAACCCTCGAAAAAGCGGCGGAAATATTATGCTCGATTTAAGTATAGCGCTGGTTCAGACAAATGTTGTTTGGGAAGACAAACCAACCAATCTGAATCATTTTACGCAAATACTTAAATCTATCACCAATGCCCACCTAGTTGTTTTACCGGAAATGTTTAATACCGGTTTTAGCATGAATCCTTCCAAAAATGGTGAATCTATGGATGGCGAAACCATTCAATGGATGAAGCAAACAGCCAAACAACACAACTTCGAATTAGCAGGCAGTTTAATCATTGAAGAACAAGGTCACTACTACAACCGATTTGTTAAAGTATCTCCGGATGGAGCTATTGAGCATTACGACAAACGTCATGCCTTTTCAATGGCAGGTGAAGATACCGTGTTCACAAAAGGCTCTCAACGGGTAATTTGGAAAACCAACGGTTGGAAGATTTGTCCTCAAGTTTGTTACGACCTACGCTTCCCTGTATGGAGTCGCAATGATTCTCAGTATGATATCTTACTCTATACCGCCAATTGGCCAACGAAAAGAATCAATCACTGGTTGGCTTTAGCAAAGGCACGCGCGATTGAGAATCAATGCTATGTGGCAGCCGTAAACCGCATTGGCGTAGATGGAGAAGGCATTGAATACAATGGAAACTCCATCATTTGTGATTTTGACGGAAAGTCTTTGGCACATCATGTAGACGATGACATGGTGTTAATGACGACCTTGTCTTATTCAGATTTACAGGATCGTCGCAAACAGTTTGATGTCTTAAGCGACAGAGATGACTTTCGAATAAATCCTACTTCTTAAACGTATAAGACAAGCCCACAACCACTGACCTTCCTGGATCTTGAATGCCAATCGTTTTGTACCGACTCATGTTATTAAAATACGCAGTATTTAAGACGTTGTTTACCGCAATATTCAATTCAAAACCATTAGACAAATACATGGCATAATTCGCATTAAGCAATGAATACGCGGCCGTTGGAATGTCGTTTCTTGGCACTCTATTTTGTTTGCTGTAATACCCTACATTCACTTCTCCGTGAATTTCGTCGAGCCACTTTTTATGCGGTTCATGAACATATTCAAGTCCAGTTTTAACCGACAACGGCGGAATAAACGGGGCATATTCGTTTAGAGATAGATTCAAGATTTCAGTGTATTCACTGGTAGTATATACAATCAAATCACTCAAAATTTTATACTCAACCGATGTCTCAAAGCCGTAATGCCTTGCAGGTGCCTGAGTGTATGTATAGAGTTGTCCTGCCTCTGGGTATGGATAAACCTTTCCATCAACGTCTAACCGCGCAAATACATTGGATGGCGCTAAGTACACAAAATTGAAGAAGTAATTGCCATAGACCGAGGTTTCAATCAACCATCGTTTCTTTTCATAAATGATACTGACATCGTTTTGAATTGCGGTTTCAGAATTCAAGGTCAAGTCACCTTTTTCAAATCGAAAAGCACCATGGTGCAAACCATTTGACGCCAATTCATTGGGTTGAAGCATACGACTGGTTTTTGCCGTATTGATTTTAATAAACAACGATTTTTTTATTTCCTTGTTCAAGCCTATTCCCAAAGCCCAATTAGGCTGCAGTGTGTTAAACGCTTTGTTTCTGGATGCATTTCCAACAAACAAGCCGTTCTGATAAAATGCCGTAGACGTTGAATCAAAGTCTAGATAATTCAACTCAACACGAGCGCCTATATTGATTTTCCATTGACTCTTTGTCTGGGATTTTCGCAAACCGTAAAACGCCCAATAATCCTGATTGGTAAGCGGGAAGAATGAATTCATATCCATCAACCTTATTCTCTTTCCATTGGCCTGAAAAGCCTATAATTTTCTTGCTATTCGAATCGTTGACGAAATACCTGGCATTTAGTGTCATTGTACTAAGCTGCAACTGCAAAGCTTGGTTATTCGCCGGTTTCAGTCTGACCAAAAGCCCCAGAATGCGGTTTGGCCACTTCTCCCCCTATTGTTTTGCTGATATCCAGCATCAATCTCCAACCAGTTTGAGTTGATCAAGATATTGGCATGAGTCGACAGGTTCAAATGATTGACATCTTGGTAGGGCAAATCAATATTGTTGAAGTCCCCATCGTGTTGTAAAATGCCTATACTAGGTACACCAAAAGCCCCACTAAAAAAACCTGACTGCTGGTAATAATACGAAGCACGTGCATACCAATATCCCCAGTTTTTGGAAACGCCTGCATAGGCATTGACCACGTGTTCCTTCACCGCGGTGTTTTTCAATCGGTTTGCATAAATCGGTAGAATGGTTGATTGGTACACAAAAGAGTTTGATGGAACAGAATAATCGCCAGCACTTAAAAAACTATACCGAAGTTTAAACCACTTGCCTCCTTTATTCGCAGCGATAAACGTACTTGATCGTTTAGCGTTATTCAGACTATTAAAACTAACGTGCTGACCAGCTGTAAATTGGTCTTTACCTTTCGGTAAAACAGGTCTTATATTAATCACTCCAGCCACCGCATCAGATCCATATACCAACGCTGACGCTCCTTTTATGATTTCGATTTTGTCGGCGTTATTGACATCTACTTCCAATCCATGATCACTCCCCCATTGCTGTCCTTCTTGTTTAATCCCATCGGTGGTTACCACCACTCGGTTTCCATTTAAACCCCGTAAAGAAGGTTTGCTAACGCCAACCCCATTGTTTAAAGAACCAATGCCCGGAATTTTCTCAAGGTTGGTCATTAAGGACGTCCCACCTTGTTGTTTTAAAAAATGCTCATCAAGGTGTATGACTTGCAAAGGGTTATTCTTGAGGTCTTGTTTCTCCAAGGAGTTTTCGATAATGACTTCATGCAATTCATTGATAGATTCTTCCAAAACAAACTGCAAACCGGTTACTGACTCCGTTACATCAATATCGCGTTGTTCCGCATGGTACCCGGCAAAGGTCACGTGTAAATGGTAGTGTCCCTTTTTGACGGACTCAATGGTAAACTTGCCATTGACATCCGTAAGGACGCCCACATGTGTCTCATGTATGAACACGTCGACGCCTTCGATTGGATTCCCAGATTCATCGGTGACTTGTCCAGAAATCTGATACTGCGCATTTGTCCAAAGCGAACTAAATGCGAGTATCAGAATTAATAAATATTGTCTAGCGGACATGTATTTCAATCACCGCTATGCTCAAGTTGTCATCGCTGTCAAGCGCTCTAACTACAAATACGACCTCATCGGTTGTCGTATTAATAGAGAAGGACTGTTTGAAATTAAAGCCGAGGTCATCGGGTCCGTCCAAATCAATATCGCCATCGAATAAAGGTTCTCCATTCGGATTATTTTCGTCTTCGATGACATAACTGATTTCTTTTAAGTCGACGTCATCTTCCACTTCAAATTCTATTTCAAAACTCGTTTTAGGCGCCACAGTCAGTTCGTTAATCATAGACTTAAACGCAGGCTGTCCAGGCTGAGTAATAAAAAAACTAAACACCTTGGTTTCAGATCGATTTCCCGCACCATCTAAAACAGAAATATTCATGTGGTATGGTCCTGCTGCCGCATTGGCTGGTACCACAAAGCTTGCTATTTGTGCATCTTCAGTTCCTTCTAGGACTAAAATTTCAGAAGTTGAAAACTTCACATTTGCTTTTTGGTGTTTGTGTCCCTCAAAATTATCGTGGATTTCAATAAAGGCTTCAGACAAAGCCATATTGTCCTTAAACGACATGCGGACATTTAGACTGTCTCCAGCTTGAATTGTGTATCCGTTTAAAAAATTAACGCTGGTTATGGTTGGTTTGGCCTCATCAGAGGTACCATTATCACTGCATCCGGTTGCCAACATCATTGCGATGGCAATCAGACTAATAAAAATTGATTTCATTAATATGTATTAGTCGCAGAAATTCTGCGAAAGGTTAAAGATTAAAAAAGGTTAGGTCGGCAGTTTAAAGGGAAGATGGCGGACCTCGAGAGACTTCAGTTTCCGATTCAGACACCAAGGCTTTGCCAACCTCCTTACATGTGAATTCTTCGGAATAAGAAACGCGTTCTGAGGCTTGAAACGCCTCTGTTTGAACCGCATTTCCATGAATGACAGAGCACAGTCCACACAATTCTACTTCTGCGTGTGGTGCACAATAGTGATCAACTTCAGCGGTACATTCCGCTTCATGAATTTCGTGAATGTGATGCCATACATCAACTGCTTGCACACTGCTCCATAGCAGTAGCATAGAAATTGACAAGACAGTTTTCATTTTGTTAATCACCCGACAAAGGTATGGTTTCTTACGCTTCTTTGGACTTGTCTAACGCTGCTCTAACGAATTTAACAAACAACGGATGTGGGTTGTCGACAGTACTCTTTAACTCTGGATGAAATTGTACGCCAATAAAAAACGGATGGTTTGGTAATTCGATGATTTCAACCAAGTTGTTATCTGGGTTTATTCCAGACATCACCATGCCGCTTTTTTTATACTGATCTAGGTAATCGTTGTTAAATTCATAACGATGGCGATGACGTTCTTGAATGGCATTTTTACCATACACCTTGGAAGCTAGACTCCCTTTTTCGATGTCGCACGCGTAGGCGCCTAAACGCATGGTGCCGCCTTTGTTTTTGATTTTCTTCTGACCTTCCATAAGGTCAATCACAGGGAATTTCGTTTTAGGATTCATCTCCACGCTGTGAGCGTTTTTCAATCCCAACACATTTCGTCCGTATTCAATAACCGCGCACTGCATGCCTAAGCATATACCAAAGAATGGAATGTTGTTTTCTCTTAGATATTTTATGGTATCAATCTTTCCTTCTATACCTCGATCTCCAAAACCTGGAGCCACAAGTACCCCGTCAAGCTGACCGATTCTGTCTTCGATATTCTCTTCTGAAAGTGATTCTGATTGTATGCTAACCACGTTCACATTACACTCGTTGACAGATCCAGCATGGTTAAACGCTTCACTAATGGACTTGTATGCGTCTTGTAACTCGACGTATTTACCTACCAAGCCAATATTAACTTCAGCCTTTGGGTGACTCAATTTAAATAGAAAGTCTTTCCACTTATCGAGGTCTGGTTCATTTTTAGCACTCAAACGTAGTTTTGCTAAAGTGACTTTATCCAGCTTTTCCTTTAGCATCACTAAAGGCACTTCGTAAATTGATTCTACGTCAATAGACTCGATTACTGCATTGCGGTTAACATTACAGAATAAGGCTACTTTCTTTCGTATTTCCGGTGTGAGTTTGTGTTCTGTTCTACAAACCAATATATCCGGTTGTACTCCTAATTCTTGTAAGCCTTTTACGCTGTGTTGGGTTGGTTTCGTTTTTAACTCGCCTGCCGCTTTTAAGTATGGTACTAATGTTAGGTGAATGACACAGGTATCATCTGTACCAAGCTCCCATCGCAACTGTCGAACCGCTTCCACATAAGGCAAAGATTCAATGTCACCGACGGTTCCACCAAGTTCTGTGATGATGACATCATATTCACCAGATTCACCAAGTAACAGCATACGACGTTTAATTTCGTCGGTTATGTGCGGGATAACTTGGACTGTTTTGCCTAGATATTTTCCTTCGCGTTCGTTATCAATTACTGTTTGATAAATTCGCCCTGTAGTGACGTTGTTGGCTTGAGAAGTTGGAATGTTCAGGAAACGCTCATAATGTCCTAAATCCAAATCCGTTTCAGCGCCGTCATTGGTAACATAACACTCTCCATGTTCGTACGGATTCATCGTACCTGGATCAACGTTAATGTAGGGATCGAATTTCTGGATGGTGCTTGAATACCCGCGTGCCTGTAGCAGTTTCGCTAAAGAAGCGGCAATAATTCCTTTACCTAATGAGGATGTTACGCCACCCGTAACAAACACGTATTTTGCTTTTTTCATTCTATGAGCGTTAAAAGGGTAAACCGGGAAAAGAGCCTACGCTTGTGTACGGGAAACAAAGATAAGGTCGTTACGACCGTTGAAAGCAGTATTCTCTATTTGCTTTTCAAGATATTTTCAACAGTCTGGATATCTGCAGGTGTATCCACCCCTATTGAGTTGTTTTCAGTCTCTATGGCAGATACCACATAGTGGTTTTGTAACCATCTCAGCTGCTCAAGTTTCTCGGCTTTTTCTAAAGGCGATTCACCTACTGTGGCAAGCGACAACAATACTTCTACTGAAAAACCATAGGTGCCCACATGTTTGTAATACGTTGTTTCCTCTAATGGATTTGATGAAGCATCTCTTAGATGTGGAATCGCTGACCTACTGAAATACAGGGTATCGGCAACGCCTTCTTCAAATTCCGTCAAGACTGCCTTAACCACATTTGGGTTGGTCAATTCAGAAACGTCTGTAATTTGCTTTACCAATGTAGCAATATCCGTATCGTCTTCTTCAAACACATCGATTAAACGATTTATGTCTTTTGGGTCGATTAATGGTTCATCGCCCTGTACGTTAATCACACATTCATATTCCTCACCTTCGTCCATGAGTCTTTCAACGGCCTCGATGATTCTTTCAGTGCCATTTTTATGCGACTTTGACGTCATACATACGTTTCCATCAAATCCTTGAACGTGATCAAATATGCGCTGATCATCTGTGGCAACGATGACATCTTCTGCATTGGTTTGCAGGCACTTTTCATATACTCGTTCGATTAGCGAAACACCATCTATTATTTCCAATGGCTTTCCTGGAAATCTTCCTGAATCATATCGGGCAGGGATTACTATGAGCGTTTGCATTTTGTAATTTTTAATTCTTAATTTTTAGTTTTTAATTATTGGCTTTTAGATTGGATTGGGTCGTTTTCACAATTGAAGTTAAAATCTTAATAAGCTCTAAGGAATCTTCCTGGTATTCAATGAAATTCATTAATCGTTCTTTTGATTAAACATTAAACATTAAGAATTAAGAATTAAGAATTAAACATTACTCTCTTTTTCTTTAAAAATAACTGACAACAAAATACTTCCTCCTAAGATAATCCCTATAATCATTAGTGACATTTTATTATCGACGCCAAGTACTTCTACAATGTGGTGGTGGAACAACATTTTAACGCCAATGAACGTCAATAATACGCCCAAGCCATACTTTAAGAAACGGAATAAGTGTACCACATTCGCGAGTAGGAAGAACACCGAACGAAGTCCCATAATCGCGAAAATATTCGAGAAGAAAACCACATAAGGATCTTTGGTAACGACGAAAATGGCTGGTACAGAATCGACTGCAAATATTAAATCGGACGCTTCAATTACCATCAAAACTATGAATAGTGGCGTCACCCAGGTACGCTTGTCTTTGCGAATGAAAAAGTTGTGTCCTACATACCTTGGGAATACAGGAAATATCTTACTGACAAGTTTCACCACTGGGTGGTTTTTCTCGTCAATCTTCTCTTCCTTGTCACCTTGAAGCAAGATCTTGATACCGCTGTAAATCAGGAATGCACCAAAAATGTATAGTACCCAGTGAAATTGCTGGATAATGGCTGCTCCTAAAAATATAAAGGTGAATCGCATAACCAAGGCTCCTAAAATACCCCAGAACAATACCCGTTTGTAATACCTTTCTTTAACGGCAAACGTTTGGAATATGAGCAGCATGACAAAGATGTTGTCGACACTTAACGCATATTCAATAAAGTACCCTGTAATAAATTCAAGCGAAAGGATGTTGCGGTATTCGGTTGTCAATACTTCAAACGATTTGCCTTCTGTATTGATAGGATGTTCGAATTTTTCAATGATGTATTTTAACTGATCGAGATCCGTAAAACCATGAATATAATGTCCGTACGTTTTCAGAAAAAAGAAAAAACCAAAAGCACATGCCACCCAAACGGTTGACCAAATAAGAGACTCTTTAAACGTTACGACCTTGTTTTCCTTAGAGAATATGCCCAGATCCAACATCAACACAAATAAGATAAATGTGATGAAGATCGAGAAGAATATTAACTCGTTAGATTGTATCGCTAATAAAGGTATTTGCATAACACTTTTTAAGACGGGCAAAAATACATGCAATTAAGTTGTCGGCCTGCGGCCGAAATGATGAATGTAAAATTTTAATTGATAAAGTAAATTTTGCAGGATTGTCTCGTCCTGAAATAGGTTGACACATTCGATCATTCTATCAGGATTTAACTATTAACCTGTCAACTTATTTTAGGACGATACAAATTCAGACATGCAATCAATCAATCATTCAAACATTCAGACAATCAGACATTAAAAAAACCCGCATAGTTTTTGATATGATACAATAGTTATAGATTTGAAAACGTATTAAACATATATGCAGTTAAAGTCACTTGTATCATTTTTAGTTTTGTTTGCCTCCTTGGCGTCGACATCGGTTATGGCCCAAGACAAGGTGTTTTTCGAAAAGTTAGAAAAGAAGGACGACGTATATCTGTATCAAGGGAAACCGTATACAGGTACTTCCGTTTTACTATTTGATTCTAAAAAAACATGGCAGCGTGTTGAATGGAAAGACGGCAAAATTCATGGCTGGTTTAAAAGTTGGTACGTAAACGGTCACCCCGACCAAGAAGTGCAGTACGAAAATGGCAAACGCCATGGTTCCTTTCATTCGCATTACGACAATGGCAACGACGAAATTGTCTGCACCTACTACAATGGATTGCGAAATGGAGTATTTACTGAATATTATAAATCAGGAGTTCCAAAACGAAAAGTCAATTACGACATGGGCGTTAAAAATGGTCCATTAATCATTTGGTTTCCAAACGGTAAAAAAGAACAAGAAGCGACTTTTAAAGACGGCAAACCGCACGGCACCGTCATCAGTTATACACAAATTGAAACAAAGCGAAAGGAAGTCAATTATGTAAATGGCTTGCGTGATGGCTTTTCTTACATCTATCACTCGAGCGGTGTAGTTGGAGAAGAAACCGAATACAAATTGGGGTACATCAATGGTAAAAAAATTGTCTACGATGCCCAACACAACAAGCTTTCGGAAGAAACTTATGTCATGGGTAAGCTCGAAGGCGTTTCAATAAAATACGCGCCTCCTGTTGCCAATTCACCCATTGGATATAAAATTGAACAAGCCCATTATAAAGACGGTAAATTACACGGAGAATATATCAAATGGGTAAACCAAACGATAGACATGCGTGGCAATTATTCGGAAGGATTAAAGACAGGTGATTGGATAGAAAATGCCAGTAACGACGCAACCAAATCAAGCGGCCCCTATCTGAATGGTAAAAAACACGGCGCTTGGGTCATGGGACATTCACGCTTGTTCGGCAAAAGTGAAGGAAGCTTCTACAATGGTTTAAAAGACGGGAAATGGACTGTTTACAACCATCAAAACAAAAAAATTCGCGTTGAAAACTGGGATAAGGGACAACTTTTAAACGTTGTGGATTAACCATTCAAAAACGGTTGGAAATCCCCTCTGCTTAACATACTTTTGGCTCACATAAATTTTAATTAAATGAAAAAGGTAATCGTATACTTTACTGTAGTAATGGGTTTGGTATTTTTGAGTTCTTGTGGTGGCGACGAAACACCAACAACCTCAGGTGGAACTACAGGTAAATTGAGTAAATCAGAAAAAGAAATGCTGTACGACAAAGTATGGTATTCAGCATCTTCTGCAGGAGGAATTGAACACGAATTTTTAAGCGATGGAACGTTAAGACTATCACGAGGATTAGACGGTAGATGGACTTGGTTAAACAATGGTGATACCATGAGTTGTTCAGACCATACCGGCGGTCGATTTAAATATGTATTCATCTCAATTGGTGCAAACACCATGTCATTTAAGGGAAGTACAGACAACTACAAAACGTTGTTTTCCTACAAAGACACCGAGTAAATAGTCAACGAAATTCTTAAATCATGCCATATTTTCTGATTTGAAGATTGGCATGATTTTTTATGTAGACCAACTACATCCCTAGTGTTTAGGGAATAAAACACGGATAATAATAATTTCATGCTAGGCAATATTGTAAAAGGCATTTCAGGCATGTTCGGTAGTAAAGCCGGACGAGATTTCAAAGAACTACAACCATTTGTAGATCAGATAAACACATTTTACGAGCAGTATACGAGCCTGAGCAACGACGCGTTGCGAGGCAAAACCGCAGAATTTAAATCCCGAATTGCTGATCACTTATCGTCTATCGATGATGAGATTAAAGCACTTCGAGAAAAAATAAATTCAGCGTCGTATATGATGGTGAATGAAAAGGAAGAGTGGTATAACGAAATCGACAAGCTTGAAGAAAATAGAAACAGTGAGTTGGAAGTTGTTTTAGAACAAATCCTTCCTGAAGCCTTTGCAGTTGTTAAAGAAACGGCTCGCAGATTTACTGAAGAAGAAGCGGTGTTTGCGACTGCCACTGATTATGACCGTGACCTTGCTGCCAGCAGAAAGCACATAGAAATAAAAGGTTCAGACGTAGTGTACCATACAAAATGGTTGGCTGCGGGTGCCGAAGTAAACTGGAACATGGTCCACTATGATGTTCAGTTAATTGGTGGTGTTGTATTACATCAAGGTAAAATTGCTGAGATGGCTACTGGGGAAGGAAAAACACTTGTGTCGACTTTGCCAGCCTACCTTAATGCCATATCAGGACGTGGTGTACATATTGTCACAGTGAACGATTACTTATCACGACGGGATTGTGAATGGAATGCGCCAATCTTTCAGTTTCACGGACTAACCGTCGACTGTTTAGATTACCACCGACCTAATTCAGAACCTAGAAAAAAAGCATATTTAGCAGACATCACGTACGGAACGAATAATGAATTCGGTTTCGACTACCTACGTGACAATATGGCTCATGACACGACAGACCTCGTACAACGCAAACATCATTATGCGATGATTGATGAGGTCGATTCTGTGTTGATTGACGATGCGAGAACACCTTTAATTATTTCAGGTGCGATTCCAAAAGGCGACGAACACGAATTTGCAGAACTAAAGCCACGAATTCAGCGACTTGTAGATGCACAGAAGAAGTATTTAAGCGGAGCATTGTTGGAAGCTAAACGTTTAATTGGCGAGGGCAAAGACAAAGAAGGTGGTTTCAAGTTATACCAAGCACAAAGAGGTTTACCAAAAAGTAAGCCCTTAATCAAGTTTCTTGGTGAAACGGGTACCAAAGCCTTAATGCTTAAAACGGAGAACTACCATCTCCAAGACAATCAAAAAGAAATGCCAAAAGTAGATGAGCATTTATTCTTTACGATTGATGAAAAGAACAACCAAGTTGAATTAACAGATAAAGGGATTGATCTTATTACCTCAGCAGGAGAAGATTCAAGTTTCTTCATTATACCAGATGTTGGCGGCGAAATAGCGGATTTAGAAAAAAGCAGTTTGTCGGCTGAAGAAAAACTAAAGCGCAAAGATGAATTGATGCGTGACTTCTCCGTTAAATCTGAGCGTATTCATAGTGTTAACCAATTGTTAAAGGCCTATACACTTTTTGAAAAAGACGTTGAATATATTGTTCAAGACAACAAAGTAAAAATTGTTGATGAGCAAACGGGTCGTGTTATGGAAGGCCGTCGATATAGTGACGGATTGCACCAAGCGATTGAAGCGAAGGAAAACGTAAAAGTGGAAGATGCAACTCAAACGTTTGCAACCATCACTTTACAAAACTACTTCCGTATGTACCACAAACTAAGTGGTATGACTGGTACGGCGGAAACAGAGGCAGGTGAATTCTGGGAAATCTATAAGTTAGATGTAACCGTTGTTCCAACCAACAAGCCTATTATCCGTGATGATAGAGAAGATTTAATCTACAAAACCAAGCGAGAAAAATACAACGCAGTTATTGATGAAATACTCAAACTGCAACAAGAAGGTCGACCAGTATTGGTAGGTACCACATCTGTTGAGGTTTCTGAAATCTTGGGTAAGATGTTGAACATGCGTAAAATCAAGCACAATGTCTTGAACGCAAAACAACACCAACGAGAGGCAGAGATTGTCGCTGAAGCAGGTTATGTTGGCGGTGTTACCATTGCAACCAACATGGCTGGTCGGGGGTACCGACATTAAGCTTAGTCAGGAAGTCTTAGACTCTGGTGGTTTGGCCATTATTGGTACTGAGCGTCACGAATCTCGACGAGTTGATAGACAGTTAAGAGGTCGTGCTGGTAGACAAGGAGATCCTGGGTCGTCACAATTCTTTGTTTCGTTAGAAGATGATTTAATGCGTCTGTTTAACTCCGACAAGGTGGTGAAGATGATGGACCGTTTTGGTTACGAAGAAGGTGAAGTGATTCAACATTCGATGCTAACCAAGTCGATTGAGCGAAACCAGAAAAAAGTGGAGCAAAACCACTTCGGTATGCGGAAACGTTTATTGGAGTACGATGATGTCATGAACAAACAACGTGAAGCTGTTTATTCTAAACGTCGACATGCCTTGTATGGTGAAAGATTATCGGTTGACATAAACAATGCCTTGTACGACTGGTGTGACGAAGCTGTTGCCGTGTATCAAGATCAAAACGATTATGAAGGCTTTAAATTAGAATGTTTACGGGTTCTAGCAAACGAACCAACTATCACTGAGGAAGAGTTCATTAACGGTAAGAGAGATACAGTTCAGTTGGTCTTTGATCATATGTTGAACCATTACCGACAGAAAAACACCTTCATCAAGGATCAAGCATTACCAATCTTATCGGGTATTCGCAGAGATAAAAGCGAAGTTAAAAATGTGTATGTGCCGTTTACGGATGGGATAAAAGGATTACGCGTTATCGTTGATTTGGACAAAACCATTGAAACCGAAGGCGAACATCTTATTGATTCTTTTGAAAGAATGACGGTGCTATCGAGCATTGATGAGCATTGGAAGGAACACTTACGTGAACTGGATGATTTGAAGCAAGCGGCGAATAATGCCTCTTTAGAGCAAAAAGACCCTCTTTTGATTTACAAGTTGGAGTCGTTTAACTTGTTCAAGGAAATGGTGAGCACACTGAATTCTGAAATGTTATCGTTATTGTTTAGAGGATTTATCGAAAATCAAGATCCTGGACAAGTGAACGAGGCACAACGTCAACGTCGCCCAGCAGATGAAGGCTTACAAACGAGTAGACCACAAGAAGTTGGACCTACTACGGGATCTGCACCACAACAGGTGACAAGAGAGAATACTCAGCCTGTGCGCGTAGAGAAAAAAGTAGGTAGAAACGAACCTTGTCCATGTGGAAGTGGAAAAAAAATATAAGAAGTGTCACGGCATCAATGACTAACTTCGGTTAAATGAAAGCATTATTTGTCATATTGATAGGCTTACTCGCGTTCCAAACTGGTTTTGCGCAAAGCGGGAATGTCGAAGTTATTGGTGATGCTGAACTTGAACTATTGGTAGATAAAAAAGTGTCGAGTGTGGACACCACAGACCTTTGGGGATATCGTATTCAAATCTACTTTGGCAGTAATCGTAGAGACGCTCAAGAAAAAGAGCAAAGCTTTAAAGCAAGATATCCAGACTTAGCATCTGAGGTGTATCCAGATTATTTCCAACCCAATTGGAAGGTCCGCGTCGGTAATTTCTACCGTAAAATAGACGCACAGAAACTCATGATGAAATTAGAACGTGAGTTTGGAGATGTCTTTTTGGTAAGAGATATCATTGAGTTGCCGGCTATTAATCAATAATAGTCAAACATCAGTCTTCAATCCTTCCACCAAAGGCATTAATCGCTCAATGGTTACGTGTTCCATTATAACGATTTTGTACCACGCTGGTTTGTGATGGTTGTCGGTTACCAATCCAAATGATTCCGCAAGTTTTTAGAAATACAATTCGCTCTTATGGTAATAATGTTAGAGCGGGGATGGCGATAATATTGAATAGATAAGTCGTCCAATTGCTCACACATCCAATCAGTTCTTTTTTGCAAAATGAATATTTTTTCTTGCCAACCGAATGGTCCGTTTTTAGATAAAATCATCCAAATGGCTACCGCGTTTGCACCCGACCGACTACCGATTAAAGTGCAATCCTCCCCTTCTACGTAGCTGGCTTCTTGGGTATTGGCATATTGTATAAAACCTTTGCGAATTAAGAAAATACCCGTCCCATAAGGTGCTTGAGCCATTTTGTGGGCATCGAGCGTAAAGGATGTAATCTCAGGATTACTAAAATTTAAAGTCGAGCTACCTTCGGTAAACGGATAATAAAACCCACCGTATGCACCATCCACATGAATCTTACAGTGAACATCAGCACTTATAAGTGCGTTGGTGTAAGCTGATATCGAATCAACCGATCCAAACATGGTAGTCATCATGTTGCAAATGACAATGAAGTATTTTTTTCCTTTTGATTTGGCACTAGCAATTGACTTGGCTACAGCCTCTTCAGTGACCATCCTAGTGTCAAAATCTACTTTCACTTTTTCGATTGACACAGATAATAGATTACTGGCCTTATCCATTGAATAATGGCTGTCCTCACTGGTTAAAATCGTTATTTCATCCAATGTGGCGTTGTGCTCTTTCACAAAATAGTTGCGGTAAATCCATATGGCTTGAATATTCGCTTCAGTTCCTCCCGAAGCGACATAACCATCAAATTCATTAGACGTGCCTTTCAAAATATCGACAGCGCATAACTCAATTACATCGCGCTCAATTTGTTGTGTGCCACTAAAAAACGACTCAGAATTACCACGGGTATGGCAGCCAATGTGGTTGGGGTTTTTAATTAATGAAGAAATGAACGGTGCGTTGTCGAGAAAGGCATCATCTTGATTAAACACCTTGTCATCCAAATAGGATGCTGGAATACCGAGTACTCCTTTTGTACTATAGTTAACGTTTTTCTCTAAAGCTGAGAAAACAGTTTTTTTAATCTCGTCGTGAGACTTTTTGGTCCAAACCATGTAATACGTTTTGAAAGAGTCCGCAAAATTGTCTTTTATCTGCAGTGTTACCAACCAGTTTGAGTTGATTTACATCATAACCCGTGTATGATATTTATACCGTATCTAGCAAAGTTGTCGCAATAAAAAAAGGGCAGCCGAAGCCGCCCAATTTGAACTAATTACTATGGTTATTAGTTTTTTATAAATTTCTGAAGATAGGTTTTGCCAGTAGTCAGTTCCGTTACTTTTACGAAATACACGCCCGCACCTAAGTCGTGAATTTTAAATGATTTGACCTCGTTGCCATTCATTTTCTCGGATCGAACTATCTTACCTTGGTTGTCCAAAATATCTACGGTCGATTTTTGAATAGACCGTAAATCAATATTGACATAGTCCTTTGTTGGACTTGGATAGACACCAAGTGTATTGTTATTTACTTCGGTATCATCACCCAAGTGTGCTTCTGATCTACTTGTTTTAGAAGTGGATTGTTCAACCAATTTCAGAGTGGGTACACGTGCCGAAGATTTACCTGGGAACGCGTGATATGACCTTGAACTTGGCAATTGACATTCGCACCACTTAGTAAACGTTATTCGATACGCATCTGCCAGTTGGAAAACGCCCGGATTCGTACCGCTTAATGTACTGGTTCCATTGTATCCAATAAACTCATTGACGTCAGGGTAGGTTTGCCATTGGATTGGATTGTCAACTACGGTTCCCGGTATATCTTCAAAAGTGGCCGTCTAATTCTGCAACAGACCATGCATAACTACAGTTGTTTTGGATGACAGACACTGGCTCAGCCTCAAACGAATAGGTGGTTGCTGATATAGGTATTGGCGTAATATCAAATAGTGTTTGATTTGCAGGTACTGTTCCAATTTCAGCAAATCGTAAGTTGTCAATGACTAAATCATTCCCATCTCCCAAAGGCGTTTCGTCTAAAATGATTTCGATGTTGATTGAAGAAACTCCATCGGGTACATCAATAATCTGGTTTAACAACATCCAATCACATCCAGCATCTGAAACATCAATGACAACATCTTCTAGATCAAATCCTGTCACGCCATCGAAGTGAATTGTGATGGTTGGTATCACATCAAAACCGCATTGTGCCAAGTTTTTAAAATCTCCACAGAAAGTATAGCGTCCTTCTTGTACCGGAACCGAACGTGAATAAACGACCGACGATCCGGTTTGTCCAGTTAATCCATTGACAAATAAATGGTTGTTGCCATCTGTACAGCCAACATCCCAAGTTGGGGAAATAACAAGTCCATCAGAAGAGTCTCCAACCGTTACAGCACCTGGATAAATCGAAGCGTTAGCGATAGTCGAAACCATGTCGTAGTCAGAGCTAAAACCTCCAAGTCCACTTGAAAAATAGCCATTCAGAATATAGTTTTCATTGGGTCGTACACGACAGCAAACTGGTGTACAATCGAATTCTACGTCATTGGCTTCGCCCGGATTGGTATTGTAATCATTTTGCGAGAACTGTTCTCCGTCGATTTCAAAAATGGCTTCAACAAGAAAATCATACGATCCACTAGTGATACTTGGAAAATCAGCTGCCTCCAGTGTAAAACAAAATGTTTGATCAGTTTCGTTGATGGTTAGTTGAGAGGCATCAAGTGTTAAAAGCACTTCATCAGTTCCTTGAACTACGTATAACAAAATGTCTTCTAATGTTCCATCCTCACAGTTAATGGCTGGTAACGTATATGCACCACACACTTGAAAGAAACCCTCGGTATCAAAACATGGATCACTTGGATTTAAATCAATACTACCGGTATTGTTACAAGAATCCTTGATACACGGCTCACAAATGTCATCAACATAGGCGCAGCCAAAGTGGGCAGAGGCTCCGCAATCCGTCACGTAAATTTCTAAGGTTATGGTATCTCCTATCTCTCCAGAAACCTCCAAACTCTCACAGTCCCAATCCTTACCTAAAATCGTATTATGAGGACAGTCAATGTCATTGTCGTCATTAAATTCCTCTAAGAATGGGTTTCCTGGTATCGCAACGTTGCAAATTTTATCTAGGACTGTGCCATTTTCAGCCCTCGCTATAGCAATGAACATAGGCTGTTCAAGGTCATCAACGTGGCCCGCGTCTTCAAGAACTAAAGCGAAATACAGTGATAGTTCTTCACTTGTAGACTCTAACGTAAACTTCTTACTGAGCTTATTAACACCTCTATTGGGTTTACATTCTTGAGTTCCAATAATCGGATTCGCTAATGGATCAGCACTGTTTATTTTAACTGCGTATGTACCGTTATGTACTCTTGAATATCCAGTAAACGAGTCGGTCTCGGTGTTGTCGACAATTAGAAAATTATCTACGTTGAATCCTTCAAACTCAGGTAAGTATAAGATACTTGCAGGGTCAAAGTCACAGTGTCCTTCACTATATCCTCCTCCGGCTAAAGTACCGTCGTTTGATTCCAAAATGTAATATTCTAAATCACCTCGTTCGAAATTTCCGTTTCTACATCCGTTAGTTGGTTCATCAGTAAACGGTGCTAATGCCTCTGGGTATTTAACGAAATATTGGAGCCTCCAATAGCTTTTTTTGAAAGCCACTACATGTTCAGCAATTTCTTCCTTAGTATAGTTCCTTGGATGATCCTGATTTGGGACCAGTGGTTTTTATGTAAGCATTAATATCGGCTTCAGGTGTTTTTGAAACGTTGGCACGGATGTACGCTTCAATCTCGGCGTTTTCCGCCTTCATTTTTTTCAATCTGCTAGCGTATGAATCCTGACCTGACACGTTGGTAAACGTTACGATAAGGCACACCGCTATTAGGGTCTTTAATAGTTGTTGCATTGTAATAGCATTTAGTATTGATGCTTACTCTGTACTGAACCAACAGCGAGTTTTCAGCTTTCCTCGAAACGTTTCAATTATTTGTCTGTGACAATTCAGAATGGTTGCATGACAAAATCAATGTCAAAAATGAATGATGGCGCAAAGTCTTTAATAGCAAGGCTTTGAGGCGATTAAAAAAATGTACGAAACGATTAAAATGGAACTTATCGATTAATATCGATAACGTAAGAGGCACATTATCAGTTTGAATAAAGTCAGGTTGCATCTTAATAGCTGGTGGAATGTCTTGACGAATTTTTACGCCATACAATGCAATTTGAAAGCCTAAATCTTTGGCGTTTCTGACTGTTGTTTCTGTTTCACTTAGATAATTTGTCACAAACCCGGTCACAAATGGTCCAGTTCGAGTTAGATTCGATTCTGTCAATTGACCGGTATAAAAGAGGTGAACACCATACGTATCTGGCAGGTCTTTAAGAGCGACAATACAATCGTGATCAGGGCTTTCAACAATCATTTTAGTGAGTCCACTGAAGGTCGAAAATTGTTCCTCCAACACATGTAATACACGAAGATTATATGCCTGTTGGTCAAGCACTTCATATTGGTTTTGGATGTTTAATGACAGCCAAATATCCAAGTGTAAAGAATCGACAAAATTGAGCAAATCCTCTAACCGCCAAAGGCCAATAGCGGGATGTAAACTCGTTTTGCTGTCCCTCCGTTTTAACTCTTTTAAATCCGACCAAAGCCAATTCGAAATAAAGCCGGTATCGTTCGCTCCTGATTCAAGACGTTGGTCGTGATACAACACAAACTGCGAATCAGCGGTCATTTGGATGTCCACCTCTACCCCATCAGCACCGTGCACAAACAAGGCTTGCTGTATGCTTTCCATTGAATTAATAGGGAAATGGTTATTGATGCTAGGAAAACCTGCACCAGCATGGCCTAACACCTTTAGAGAGTCTTTGTCGATGTTT
>CALSTB010000006.1 GCA_943789165.1 uncultured Bacteroidia bacterium
CGGGTTTAAACTCTAGTCAGATTGGACAGTTATTAAAAATGGCCGCTCCGCTGATTATGGGATACTTAGGCAAACAAAAGAAACAACAAGGTTCTGGGTTTGATTTAGGTAGTATTGCTGGCCTTTTAGGAGGAATGGCAAATACTTCTGACAAAAACACAGGCTTAGACTTAGGCGATATACTAAATGTCGTTGGAGGTTTAAGCGGAAACACTGGAGCAGCACAAAAAGGCGGCGGAATCGGCGGTCTCTTGGGAAAGCTGTTTGGTAAATAGAATTTATGACACAAAAATAGAAAAGCGACTTCGGTCGCTTTTTTTGTTTAAGGTGTTGATTGGTAATGGGTTAATAGATGTTAATATCAAACAAACACAGCAGTCAACATTAATAGTTATTTGTAATGTTCGTACGCTTCATTAATTTAGTGAGGCTTAAACGCACATCACTCACTTAATAACTGCTATATGATAGCTTCTGCTCAGCGCACCGCGCGTACAATGGCCGGCATAGATCCGTATACGGGTAATTGGTCGCAAAAGGAAGTACTCCACCTTTTACGGCGTACTATGTTTGGCGCAACAAAATCCGACATTGATTATTTTGTAACAAAAAACATGTCTGATGCTGTTGACGAATTACTCTCGCCAACTTCGTTTACACCCGATCCTCCCGTAAATAACTATAACAACGGAAGAATCACAGATCCGGATATCGCTTTAGGAGATACGTGGGTCAACGGTCCAACAAATCAAGCATTGTACAATGCCAGAATGGAGTCGATGCGCTCATGGTGGTACGGATTGATGTTAAACCAAGACCGGAGTATATTAGAGAAGATGACCTTGTTTTGGCACAATCACTTTGCCACGGAAACACAAGTATATAGAGACCCTATTTTTGGCTACAACCACCATCAAATGCTTCGTGAGAATAGTTTGGGTGATTTTAAAGCGTTGGTGAAGAAGATTACAGTCGATCCAGCCATGCTTGTTTATCTAAACGGTGAGAAAAACACGAACCGAGCTCCTGATGAAAATTATGCTCGAGAATTACAAGAGCTCTTTACATTAGGAAAAGGAGAGGATTCTGGTTATACCGAAATTGATGTTCAACAAGCGGCCCGTGTATTAACAGGTTGGCGCGTGAATAGAACGAGTTTTACCAGTTATTTTAATCCAAACTTACACGACTCCGATGACAAGACATTCTCATCTTTCTTTGGAAACAAAAAGATTACTGGAAAGTCTGGTGCAGCAGGTGCCGATGAGTTAGACGAGTTGCTAGACATGATTTTCTCTGAAGAGGAAGTGTCGAAATACATGTGTCGCAAACTGTACAGATGGTTTGTTTATTACGATATTGATGCAGCAGCCGAAACCAATGTAATAGAGCCATTGGCAACCATTTTTAGAAATAACAATTACCAAATAAAACCAGTGTTAAGTGCTTTGTTCAAAAGCCAACATTTCTTTGACGTAGTCAATCGCGGTTGCTTGATTAAAAGTCCAGTAGACTATTCAGTGGGCATAATGCGTCAAAACGCCGTAGAATTCCCAACATCAGCCAATTTGGTTGAACAATATTATATGTGGCAGATTGTAGGTCAAGTATGTGCCTTACAGCAGCAAAACATTGGAGATCCGCCAAATGTGGCAGGATGGCCGGCATACTATCAAGTGCCTCAGTACCATGAGATTTGGATTAATACTGATACGCTACCAAAGCGAAATCAAATTTCTGACATAATGGTGTTGGCAGGTGTTACGCGAACAGGACAAACGATTGTAATTGATCCAATTAAAGTCGCCGAAATGTTTGACAATCCTGAAGATGCCGCAACGTTGGTTGATGACATGGTTGATTATTATTACACCTTAGACATTAGTACTGACCAAAAGGACTACATGAAGTCATTCTTGTTATCTGGACAAGCGGCAACGTATTGGACCAGTGCTTGGAACGCATATAAGGCAGATCCAAACAATACAACCTTGAAGAACGTGGTTAAGCTACGACTTCAAGGTTTGGTGAAGTATATCATGAATTTAGCAGAGTATCAATTGTCGTAATTAAAGCGTAGTAAAATGAAAAGAAGAGATTTTTTAAAGACCACTGCTCCTTTTGCGACACTTCCTGTGTTAATGAACGGGCTTCCAATTCATGCGCTGGGCAACCCAGAAACCATGAATATTTTGAGTAAAGCATTTGTTAATACCGATCACGTTTTGGTATTGATTCAAATGAATGGTGGGAACGATGGATTAAACACCGTCATCCCAACCGACCAATATAGTAACTTGACTAAGGCGCGATCCAACATCATGATTCCGTTGTCTAAAGTACTTGTATTGGATGACGTTGAAGGAACAGGCTTTCACCCGTCAATGACTGGAATGCGCGATTTGTTCAACGACGAGAAATTGACTGTTGTGCAAGGTGTGGGATATCCAAACCCAAATTTTTCGCACTTTAGAAGTACCGATATTTGGCATACGGCGTCGGATTCAAGTGAAGAACTTCATTCAGGTTGGATAGGTCGATACCTAAGTCATGAGTTCCCCAATTACCCAGTTGGTTTTCCTAATACAGATATGCCTGATCCGCTTGTGTTGCAGATAGGTTCTGTTGTTTCAACGGTTTGTCAAGGCGTAAGTGTGAACATGGGAATGGCCATTAGTGACCCTGGCGCATATTATCAATTGGTGACTGGAAACTACACGACGAGTCCAAGCTCAAAAGCGGGAAAGGAACTTGACTACGTAAGACACGTTGCTGAACAAAGTAATGAATATGGTCAGGCAGTTAAAACGGCTGGCGAAAAAGGCAATAACAAGAGTACCAAATACCCTGCTGCAGGTGAAAACCGATTGGCAGATCAATTGAAGATAGTAGCGCAATTAATTTCGGGTGGATTAAAGTCTCGAATTTATGTAGTAAACATCAATGGTTTTGATACCCATGCTTCCCAAGTAAATGCGACTGGGGGAACAGAAACAGGGAATCATGCTAACTTGTTGTCACAGTTGAGTGGGGCAATAGATGCGTTCCAAGATGATATTGAATTACTAGGCTTAAAAGACCGCGTATTGGGAATGACGTATTCTGAGTTTGGTCGTAGAATCATGTCTAACTTTAGTTTGGGAACAGATCACGGTGCTGCTGCGCCAATGTTCTTGTTTGGAACGAATGTAAAACCAGGCATACTAGGTCAGAACCCGACTATATCAGGATCCGTTCAGGTGAATGATAACTTACCTATGCAGTACGATTTTAGGTCGGTGTATGCGAGTGTATTAAAGGATTGGTTCTGTTTAGAAGATTCTGAAGTCGATTCGGTGATGTTAAAAACACACCAACAACTTCCGTTGTTGCAAGACACGTGTAATACCAATTCAAATGACCGTAAAGCGCTGCGAAAAGCAGGAGATGCCTATGTGTTGAATTACCCAAATCCATTTTCAACAGCAACAACAATCAAATTTGAATCATCTGGTGGACATATATTAATCCAAGTGTTCAGTCCGCAAGGGCAATTAATTGACACCTTGGTCGATTCAGAAATGCCTGTTGGTGAACATGAAGTAATCTTCAACGCTGGTAATTTAGCCAGTGGTACATACTTTTACCGCTACCAAAATGGGGAACTACAACAAACAAAACCCATGATTTTGGCTAGATAGCATTTACCAAACTTTGGGGAATGGTATTTGTTGATAGTTAACGAACGATTTCATTAGTACCACATGCAGCAGACATTAATTCGCATTTGTCGAATTTTCTTAGCAGTTATGTTCTTATTCTCAGGAATAAGCAAACTACTTTCCATGGCTTTTTTCGACGCTATGGTCGCCGAATTATTTCTTGGGCCAAATTATTATGACTTCCCAACCGGTTTGTATTATACACAAATACTTAGCCGTGTTTTAATCGCTTCCGAATTGGTTCTTGGGGCCGCAATCTTAATGGACAAGTGGGTCAAGAGGATTACCATTCCTGCTATTTTTGGCATGTTGCTATTGTTTACTGTTCACCTCTTTTATGAAGGTTTGACAAGTGACAAAGGGTTTATTGAAGGAAATTGTGGGTGCTTTGGTGATGTATTGCCAATGAATAACCTGGAAAGTATCATAAAAAATGTTGTTGCCATGTTGGCTGCCGTTTTCGTATGGTTGAAATACAAAGAAGAAGAAAAACTGGCTGTCTGGGCTGGACCACTTGTCATTGGCATAGTGACGCTGCTCACTTTGTTGATGGGGGTTAAAACGTACCAAGAGGTGGAAGAACAACCTGAGAATCCAGAAGTTATTGTGGAAGATAGTCTGTTAACCACAGTGCCAGAACCTACAACAATTGAAATTTCAGAACAACCAGATTCAGCGACGAAAATCAGTGTGGTGAAAGATGATCCCACGGCCAAAGTGAAAAAAGATGAACCAGAATTAAGTCCCATTTTAACCATGCTTCAGAAAATGGGCAAAATGTCCGATGGCAAACCTATGGAACTATCTAAAGGAGAAGTTGCGGTATGTTTGTTTAGTATGACCTGTGGGCATTGTCAAGAATCGTATAAGGAGCTGTGTGAGTTGAGTGCTTTTGCCAGTTTACCAAAGTTGTATTTGATCAATTATGGTCAAGAATTTGAACAAAAGTATTTTTTTAATCAAGCGGGGAATTGTCGCCATGCACATGTAAGAACCGAAGATTACACCAAGTTTAACAGACTGCTTCAAGGCAAAGGATTTCCTCGAATTCTTGCGCTGAAAGACGGCAAAATTGTCCAGGACTGGAATATTGATACCTATTCTAAAGATGCTTTCATGAAACACTTCAAAATTGAAGAAACGAATAAGAATGCGGAAGATGGTTTGAATCTACAGAAGAAGGATGACGGTTTTGACGACTTCGAGAAACAGCCGTGGGAGTAAAGCTTCTAAGGCATTTGCTCTAACTCTTTGTTAAAATCATACTGTAGGTCTTCGTGTAGTTTTGACATCGATTTTCTTACTAAATCCAGCTGTCTATTGTAGATATTCCAGAGCGTAACATTCCTACGGATAGATGGCTCGAGTAAAAGCAGTTGCTGACAGAAAAACAATAACAAAGCGACCTCAGTTTCCTTCTTTTTGGAGTATCGGATATACTTTTTTGTATTTCTTAACACTTTGCGGATGGTTTTTTTCATCCAATAGTATGTTGCCGTATTTATGTCGTTCAGGTCTAAAACCATTTGAGCCTTGACAGATTCAACGAAACGTAATTCGTTTGAGGCGTTGAATAAGAGGTACGTCAATAACTCTTTGTTTTCTTTTTTAAATCTGGCGAGCTCTAAACATAATGCTAATACTTCCGTTTCAGAAGCGTGTTTTAATTCATCTTTTATTTCTTTTAGACTCGCTGTTTTCATGTTTTAACCAGTAATGCAAACGTATTACTTTTCACCATAATGGTCCTTGCACCTGGCAATTTACCTTCGAAATTGTATCTTTAGGATTATATAAATCGAAAGACTAAGGCAAATGGTATTTTTAGGAACTCCAACCATCAGGTTATTTTCAGACTCGGAAACAGCATTGTTATTCGGCTGCATCGTGTTAGGTTATACTGCTTTGTATTTTTATCTCTTGACAAGGGAGCTTAAGAAAAAACTAAAGCAACTACAGCTTGAGGACGAAGATCACAGTGAGACTTTTAGTGTAGAAACGTAGACGCCCAACGGGAGAATATTATTAAACAATAAAGCCCGACTGCTTTCACAATCGGGCTTTTGAGTTTTTATAATTATCTTTAAGCTTCTGCCGTTTCTTCGTACTCAGACAAAGGCAAACAAGCACAAACTAAGTTTCTGTCACCGTACGTGTTGTCCACTCTTGACACGCTAGGCCAGAACTTACGTTCCATTACCCATGGTCTTGGATATGCCGCCATTTCTCTTGTGTATTTATGATTCCAATCTGATGACATCACACGTTCGGCTGTATGCGGTGCATTAACCAACATATTGTCGTCTTGTGAATAAACACCATCTTCAATTGATTTTATTTCTTCTCTGATTGATAACAACGCGTCGCAAAAACGATCTAACTCATCTTTACTCTCCGATTCAGTAGGCTCAACCATTAAGGTTCCAGCAATAGGGAATGAAACAGTAGGTGCGTGGTAACCATAATCCATTAAACGCTTCGCAATGTCTTCAACTTGAACACCAGAACCAGCTTTTAACACGCGTGTATCAACAATCATTTCGTGGGCAACTGTTCCACCTTTACCAGTATAAAGTAACTGATATGGTCCATCCAAACGCGCTTTGATATAGTTGGCATTTAATATGGCAGTTTTTGTTGCTTCAACCAATCCTTTTGTACCCATCATTTTGATATAGGCATAAGAGATTAACAATATACTTGAACTTCCAAACGGCGCAGCCGATATAGCTGTCATCGCTTTATCGCCACCAGTTTTAACCAATTTGTGTCCCGGTAAATAAGGCACCAAATGTGCAGCAACACCAATTGGTCCCATGCCTGGTCCACCACCACCGTGAGGGATGCAGAAGGTTTTATGTAAGTTTAAGTGACAAACGTCAGCACCAATAAGACCTGGATTCGTCAGCCCAACTTGTGCATTCATGTTGGCACCATCCATATACACTTGTCCGCCATTTTTGTGAATGATGGATGTGATTTCTCTAATTGTTTCTTCATACACACCGTTGGTTGATGGATACGTAACCATCAAACAAGCCAATGTCTCAGCATGTTGTTCAGCCTTTGCTCGTAGATCGTCAACATCGATGTAACCGTTTTCCAATGTTTTTACAACCACAACTTGCATTCCTGCCATCACTGCACTCGCTGGGTTAGTTCCATGAGCACTCGCTGGAATTAAGGCAATATTTCTGTGCGATTCACCTCGGTCTTCGAAATACTCACGAATAACCATCAGGCCAGCGTACTCACCTTGAGCACCTGAGTTTGGTTGTAAGCTCATATCTGCGAAACCAGTGATTTCTGATAAATCTTTGGCTAACTCGTCAAGAATTTCATAATACCCATCAACTTGATTTCTTGGCACAAATGGGTGAATTGCGTTGAATTCTGGCCACGTAACTGGAATCATTTCCGTTGTCGCGTTTAACTTCATCGTACAACTTCCTAATGAAATCATGGAATGTGTTAACGACAGATCTTTGTTTTCTAATCGCTTGATATAACGCAACATTTCATGTTCAATATGGTATTTGTTGAACACTTCATGTGTCATGAATTCTGACGTACGAACAAATGCTTTGTCCCAGCTTAATGTGAGATCATCCGCAAGTGAAGTAACATCTATTTCTTGTCCTTTGACTTTGGCAAAGCAATTGGCAATGTTTTGAATGTCTTCTATTTCTGTTGTTTCATCAATAGAGATACCTATGAAGCTACCTCCATTTCGAAGGTTCATTTCGCTGGCTTCCGCATTCGCGATCACTTTTGAAATTTCATCAGCACTAAGGCCATCCACTTTTAAGGTGTCGAAGTAATGTCCATTACTTTGTGTGAAGCCTAATTTGGCAAGAGCCTCATTTAATATTTTAGTCAAGCCGTGTACTTTGCCTGCTATTTTCTTTAAACCTTGCGGTCCGTGATAGACACCATACATACCAGCCATGATGGCTAGCAAAACTTGCGCCGTACAGATATTAGAAGTCGCTTTGTCTCTTTTGATGTGCTGCTCTCTTGTTTGCAGCGCCATGCGCAAAGCACGTTTACCAGTAGCATCTTTACTGACACCAATGATTCTTCCAGGAATTTGTCGCTTGTATTCTTCTTTTGTGGCAAAATAAGCGGCATGTGGACCACCAAATCCTAGTGGTACACCAAATCGTTGGGTATTTCCAACCACGGCATCTGCGCCCCACTCACCTGGAGAGGTAAGCAGCGTTAGTGCTAACAAATCAGCAACAGCGCCTACTAATACGCCAGCTTCATGAGCGGTTGTTGTAAATGATTTATAGTCGCGTATTGCTCCGTTAGAATCCGGGTATTGTACCAACGCTCCGAAAAACGACTCATCTAATTGAGCGTTTTGGAAATCGCCATACACCAATTCGATACCTACTGGAGTCGCTCTAGTTTCAAGTATGTCAATGGTTTGAGGGAAAACGTTGTGGTCAACAAAGAATTTATTTGACTCTTTTCTTTTACAGATGTTGTGAAACATAGTCATGGTTTCAGCGGCAGCAGTTCCTTCATCTAATAAAGATGCGTTGGCCAATTCCATTCCAGTTAAATCCATTACCATGGTTTGGTAGTTCAACAAAGCCTCTAACCTACCTTGGGCAATCTCAGCCTGATAAGGCGTGTACTGCGTGTACCATCCTGGATTTTCCATGATGTTTCGCAATATCACAGCTGGTGTATGGGTGTTGTAATATCCCATACCGATGTAATTCTTATACACTTTGTTCTTCGAAGCTGTCTTCCTTAACTCCGACAAAAATGCTTGTTCACTTTTGGCTTTAGAAATGTTTAATTGGCCTTCCAAACGAATGTCTGCTGGAATTGTGCGCTCAATTAGTTCATCTAAACTTTTCACACCAATTGTTGCCAACATAGCCTCTTGATCCGCCTTTGATGGACCATTGTGTCGATCTTTAAAAAAGTCGATTTGATTTACGTTTAATTGCATTTTGCCTTATTTGAAATGTGCGGCAAAAATAATAGATATTTTAAGGATTATAGTGGTAGAAATAGCCTTGGGGAAATGTCAGGAATCACTGTTCGTAGGACACCGAATCACGCTGTAATACTGCGTTAAAAACAGAATCTTTACTGGCTAGTCTGGCAAGTTCTTTTTGGATGATGCCACTTATACGTTGATATTCTGGTTCGAGAGCATGTATTGATAAGCTGATTTTTTCAGCATACTGGCTGTTGTTTATCGCGTCAGTCAACTCGGTTTGATAGTACTGCTTAAACTCCTCTTTGGTCAATTGGTTTTTATTAACCGAGGTGCGAAGATCGGCGGCTTGGGTTTTAAGAGACTTCATTTCATTAAACAAGGCGGGGTATTCTTTTAAGAAGTGCGCATAGTTTTTCTTAATGCCTTTGTATTTGGTCAAATGATTACCCAAACTCTCAGAAAAAATGGTGTCATAATATTTGTCCATATAGCGCAGCTCTCTCTCAATAGATTGTTCTCGAATACTAATGGTGTTAAAGTCAATACTTAAATACTGCTCGGTTTGTGTTAACCTTTGATCAAGGCTGTCTAATCGACTTGTATAGGCTTCATCCACAGAGTTGCAACCCGTTTGAAATGAAATGGTTAAGATAATGGTGATAAGACTTATACCTAAAAATATTCCTTTGTTTGACTTCGTCATATTTTTGTCTTAGTTTTAACTGCTCGTGTTATGGCTTCAGAAGGGGCAAAAGTAAAAAAAATTAAACGGTTCATCTTTCTCAAAGATGTGCTGGTGATAGCCCTTTCGGCATTCGGAGGACCATCTATGCATATTGCTCTTTTTCAAAAGAGAATGGTTGAGCGAAAAGGGTATTTATCCGATAATGAATTACTCGAATTGTACTCCCTAGCTCAGATGCTTCCGGGTCCAAGTAGTACACAAACCATCACATCCATGGGGTATAAGTTTGGAGGGCCCGTTCTGGCTTTTTTGACCCTCATGGTCTGGATTCTACCTGCCTTTTTGTTGATGACTGCCTGTTCATTTTTGTTCGTGTGGTTCGATATGGAAGTGACGAATAAAGTATTTAGGTTCATACAACCTTTGGCTGTGGCTTTCGTAGTCACGGCGGGGATTAATATGGCTAGAAAGGTAACGAAAGGGAGTCTGAAACTCATATTGATGATTGCCGCTTTTGTCATTGTCGCCTTACTCCGACACCCACTTGAGCAGTATGTAAAAACGCCATTCATGTTCCCATTTGTGATTATTGGTGGTGGTATCGTGAGTTATTTTTTAAACAAGAAGGAACACAAGGTGCTGACCGATAAATCACCTAAGCCAAAAATTGTGGTCAAGTGGAATTACTTGATTGTTTTTGCTGTGATATTTATTCTAGCCGCCGTTTTGGGTAAAATCACCAACAACAGGTTTTTCTTGTTGTTCGAGAATATGTATCGATTTGGATCACTCGTTTTTGGAGGAGGCAACGTGCTCGTACCAATGATGTACGACCAATTCGTTCAGTTTCATAATTGGATAAAGCCAGAAGAATTCTTGACAGGAATTGGGTTAAATCAAGCAGTCCCAGGTCCCATCTTTACTGTGGCAACGTATTGTGGAGGTTTGATTCTCAGTGAAGGCGGTGTTACCGACCAACTCATGGGCTGTGTAGTTGCAACGATCGGCATTTTCTTGCCTGGTACGTTAATGATCTTTTTTGTATACCCTATGTGGGACAGCATTAAGAACTATAAAATTATTAGAAGGTCGTTGGATGGAGTGATTGCCGTTTCTGCAGGTTTGGTTTTAGCCGCAGGGTATTTGCTGTTTTTACCCGTTGGATTTAACTGGGTTGAGGCCAACAGTTTTCATTATTCCAATCTGCAAGAAATAAATTGTATTAACTATTTTGACATTGGTTTGGTTATTGTATTGTCACTTATGCTGACTAAGTTCAAGATTCCGACCCCAGTTTGGGTAGTTCTTGCTATTTTAGCGGGTATCCTTTTGTAAACTTGTTCGTATAACAGACAAAGAACACATTTGAAAACGAAAATACTTCTCTTAATTGCGTTAGGCCTAAGCAGCTTAACTAACGAGGCCAGCCAATCTGACTCGACTGCCAAAGATTCGAAATTGGTACAGTTTTCTGGCGTGGTTATGACGTCTGATAGTTTGATGGGTATTCCATATGTTAGCGTGGTTATCAGAAGAACAAAAACGGGCAGTTACAGCGATTACAATGGCTATTTTAATTTTGTTGCACATAAAGGCGATACGATAGATTTTAGCTGTATTGGGTTTAAAGATTCATATTACATCTTGTCGGACACCCTAAAGAAACAAAAGTATTCCATGATCAAACTGATGACCGCAGATACGGTATATTTGGATGTGTCGATCATTACTCCTTTGCCAAAAAGGGATTTGTTTGATTATTATTTTGTCAATGCGAATATCCCGGATGACGACATGGAGCGGGCAAGAAAAAATCTTGAACGAGAAAAATTAAAAGAAGAAAGTGAAACACTTTCGGCGGATGGGAAAGAAGCTGGCAAGTTTCATTTACAACAACAGGCTAGGGCCTATTATTCTGCGGGACAAATTGCGCCAAACAATCTTTTAAATCCACTTGCGTGGGCTCAATTCTTTGAGGCTTGGAAACGCGGGGATTTCAAGAAACAGGATAAAAAAATAACGGGAGAAGAATAATTAGTTGATGTCAGAAACGTGTTGTTTCACCCAACTCTTACCCCATTCTTCAATCTCATTTTCACTCCATAATTCAGGATAAAAAATACGCTTCTGAAATCTCGGTGGCAAATACTTTTGCCAGTTGGTTCCACCAGTAGCTGCAATATCTGTCGGATTGCGCTGAAGGTATACCACAGCTGTTTTATAATGCGCTAAAGGCCAATTGACGTTTACATTCAAATCTAAATTTCGCAAGGCTTGTATGAGTTTTTCGTCGGCTTGGTCTTTTTTAGGCAGTTGTTTGTAACGCGCCCATACATTGGCATTTTTATAATCCACGGCCATTTGTATCAAGTCGTCGTTATATTTCTTTTCAAACTGCATAAGTGTCAACGTTTTTTCACCAGTGGCTAACACCGTAGCACCAGCCTGCCAATAGATGTACTTATACATTTCTTCAATGTCAGAATTGCGTGTAAAGTTGTCACGAAAATCTTTTCCAACGAGGTTTACAAAATCGGTTGACGCAATTTCAACCATGCGGTATTGTGCAGATTGAAACCCAGAAGCTGGTAGTAAGGCCATACGAAACTCTAAAAATTGCTTCTGTTCCATGCCTTCGCTCATCACAGTGAAAGAATCCGTCAAAATGATAAAATAGCGATTGATACGGTTCAACTTTTCGATGAGGTATTCTTTACTTACTACTGGTTTATTGGCCACCTGTTCAACCTCATGCAAAATCATTTTAAAGTACAATTCTGTTGCCTGATGGTACATGATAAAAATTTGCTCGTCAGGTATATCGGTTTTTGGTTTTTGTAGCGTGAGCAAGGTGTCAAGATGTACATAATCCCAGTACGGAACATAGTTTTCATATAAACGACCTTCTAGGTAGGAAGCAAGATCTTGCCCCATTCGTTTGTACTTGTCCTCAAGTTTGTGAACTAAGTCTTCAATATTTTTGTCCAACTGACTCATTAGAAAGGAGAATTAAATGAAGTGAAAGGAGGATAGTGTTTGTCTTTTTCAGACAACTGAACATTGTCAAGCCTCCAAGAAATGTCGAACGCATCGTCCATGTAAAACAGGCCGTCTTCAACTTCTGGATGGTATAATTCTGTGCACTTGTACGAGAAAATGGTATTGTCTTCTAAGGTGCAGAATCCATGTGCGAAGCCTGGAGGAATCCAAAGCATGGTTTTGTTCTCTTCCGTGAGTTCAATGCTAAATGAGTTGCCGTAAGTTGGGCTATTCTTGCGTATGTCAACTATCACGTCTTGGACAGCACCAGTGATAACACGAACGAGTTTGCCTTGTTCAAACGGTGGTTTCTGAAAGTGTAAACCTCGCAATACGCCCTTGTTAGAGAGGGACTGGTTGTCTTGAACAAAATTAGGATTGATGCCAGCCTTGGCGAAATCTCGATCACTATAGCTTTCGAAGAAATAACCCCTGTGGTCACCAAATACTTTGGGTTGAATTACCAAAGGGCCTTCAATATCGATTGTTGTAAATTCCAATGTTTTTTATATTGGCACAAATTTGTAAAACTTTTGGGGATATTGTTGATAACAATGGATGAAATTCCAAAGAATGGGTTTTGTGCGAATTTACTTTTGAATCATGGATGAGCAACACGAAGCGGACTACCTTAAGGGATTGAATAATCCCCAAAAAGCGGCTGTGCTTCAGACGAGTGGACCGGTTATGATTGTTGCGGGTGCTGGGTCTGGGAAAACCAGGGTGTTGACGTATCGTATTGCGCATATGATAGCATCGGGTATAGACCCGTTCAACATTTTAGCCTTAACCTTTACGAACAAGGCCGCAAAAGAAATGCGGAAGCGAATTGAAAACGTAGTTGGTTCGGAAGCAAAAAACATCTGGATGGGAACGTTTCACTCCGTGTTTGCCAAAATCCTTCGTTTTGAAGCCGGAAAGCTCGGATACCCGTCAAATTTTACCATCTATGACACGGATGACTCGAAGAGTCTGCTTAAGACCATCATCAAAGAGTTAAAGTTAGACGACAAGGCGTATAAACCCAATGTGGTATTAAACAGAATTAGCGCAGCTAAGAATAGTTTGATCACACACAAAATGTATCAGAATGCAGATGAATTGACCTCCTATGATTCTGTTAGTGGAAAGCCAGAAATTGCCAAGATTTACAATCTATATGCAAAACGTTGTTTTATGGCAGGTGCAATGGACTTTGATGACTTGTTGTTAAAGACCTTTGAGTTGTTCACTACCCACATAGATGTATTGAATAAGTACCAGCACAAGTTTCAATATGTCATGGTTGATGAGTATCAAGATACGAATCACTGTCAGTACATGATTGTGAAGAAACTTGCTGCTGTGAACGAAAACATATGTGTTGTTGGGGATGATGCGCAAAGTATTTACTCTTTCAGGGGAGCAACGATTAGAAACATCTTGAATTTTGAGAAAGACTATCCAGATTTAAAGGTGTTTAAGTTGGAGCAGAATTATAGATCTACCCAAACCATTGTAAATGCGGCCGGTTCCATAATTGCTAAAAACAAAGATCAACTAGAAAAAAAGGTGTGGACTTCCAACCAGCTTGGTGAGAAGATAAAAGTACTTCGTGCCGTTACCGACAATGAAGAAGGTCGTTTTATTGCTCAATCCATTTTTGAGGAAAAAATGAAACATCAGTCTGCACACACTGATTTTGCCATACTGTATCGGACAAACGCACAGTCAAGAAGCTTAGAAGAAGCTTTGCGCAAATTGAATCTACCTTATAGAATTTACGGTGGACAGTCGTTTTACCAGCGTAAGGAAGTGAAGGATTTGCTGGCTTATTTGCGATTGACCGTCAACCACAAAGATGAAGAAAGTTTAAAAAGGGTAATCAATTACCCTGCACGAGGAATTGGAAAAACAACCCTCGATAAAATTCAACTGCATGCCAGTGAACAAGGTGTGTCATGGTGGGATATAGTTTGCAATGCGGAAGTTTTTCCAAACTTAGGGGCAGCTAAATCGCGATTGGCAGATTTTGCTACGAAGATCAAAAGCTTTGCTACGATGTTGGCGACAAACGATGCCTATGAATTATCCATGCATATCGCAAAATCAACAAATCTGTTGAAGAGTTTATATGATGATAAGACAGTTGAAGGCATAAGCAGGTATGAAAACGTAGTTGAATTGTTGAATGGTATTAAGGAGTTTGTCGAAGATGATTCCTCTGAACTAGAGAAAAATTTAGGCGTGTACTTGCAAGATATTGCCCTCATCACAGACTCAGATAAAGACGATGGGTCAGATGATAAGATATCGCTGATGACAATTCACGCAGCTAAAGGACTGGAGTTTCCTTTCGTGTATATATCTGGTATGGAAGAGAACCTGTTTCCGTCTCAAATGAGTACCGGTAGTAGGAAAGATTTAGAAGAGGAGCGAAGGTTGTTTTATGTGGGTATGACTAGAGCTGAACGCAAATTAACCCTGTCTTACGCCAATTCGAGATTTAGATTTGGTCAATTACTACCCTGTGAACCAAGTCGATTTATCGGTGAAATTGTCAATGATTTTATTGAACTAGACAAAAAAGCGTTTGTTAAAAGAAGTGATGGCGATAAGCCAGAGTTTAACCGATTTAATAAGAGGAAGTCTGAATCAACTGAAAAGTCAAACCTCCAGAACAAATACGGTAGAACCAATCAAAAGCAGACAACTAGGAGTCTGCCTCCTCCAATTGTGAATTTTGTGCCGGACGATACGACTGAAATAAAAGTGTCAGACGTAGTCGAACATCAGCGATTTGGCAAAGGCAAAGTTGTATTGCTAGACGGCGATTTTGGAAATAAAAAAGCCACTATCGAATTCGATGAATACGGTAAAAAGCAATTGGTGCTAAAATTCGCTAAGCTTCGATTCGTTAAGAATTAGGCGGACTGCTGAAATTTGTCAATGATCCCCCACAATTCTTGCATCGCACGTGGTTTTAATAAGTAGTCATTCATGCCAGAATGAAGCGCCTTTGGCAATACGTCTTCTTCAGGTAGACTTGTAAAAGCGATAATTGGAATTTTTGGATCAATTTTTCGCACTGCTTTGGCAACATCGTAGCCATCGTGATTCGGCATTTGAATGTCAAGTAACACCATTTTGTACTCGTTGGTTGTAATTAACTCAAGTGCTTGTTTCTTGTTTGTTGCGATGCCAAATGGGATACCTAGCTTATTAAACATGTAGCCTGTAAATAAACTGTTGATCTCGTGATCATCGATTAATAGAATTTTAATCTCGTTTGTCATAGTTGTAGTAATCAAGTGAGTTGTGTATTGCAATTGAGATGCCAACGAGACATTTGAGTGTTTAAAGTGTTGATATTCAGGCGCATGACAAAAGGCGCAAAATTAGATTATATCCCAATATGGGACTAATGGCTAATATCGAGACGTTAAAACATGGATTTTAAGCAGTCCCAAAGTTGTTTTTTCTTTTGAATGTCTTTCATGATGGCTGGAATTGAGTCGAACCAACATCGTTTGGATCCGTTATCATCCTGAATCACATACTGAGTGTGATTGTCAATTGGCAGGCCAAAACTTAAATACGTTTGACCTTTGTTGACGTCATTGATGTTATATGTATCGACCACTGTGAATTGGGTCGGGGATTTTTTTACAGATGACATAACTTTATTGAGGAATTCCGATTCTTCGATAGAAAGCGGTTGGTCACAAGTAATTATGATGTCCGTTGGAATTGGGGTAAAGACTTCCTCCGTTTCTAAAGAGCCATCGGACTTTATCTTATAATAGGAATCATTTAAGTGGCTTAAGGCTGATTCGTTGATTTCCCAGATTGATTTCATCATTAGCAAAAGTATTTAAAGTTGAGAATCCAGACTACAATTGTGGATTAGTTCGTATTTTGCTATTGTCATCCCAAAATGAAACAAGATAGAATGGTTGTGTCGTAGCAAAACAGTGTAATTATGAGTAAAAATAAGCATATTCTATAAAATAGAAAATAAATTCCCAAAATGAAACAAAAAAACGACGTGTTAAAAACGTAAAGTGCTGATAATCAACGCACATGATGTTGGCATATACTTCGCATGTCTATGAATGTAACTTTCGAGAGAAAGAGCACATGGTTAATAATTTTCATCATAAGTAGTAGTTTAGTATTTTATCTTTGATTTTAAGCCCTGACCTATATGGTCGGGGCTTGTCATTTATGGATTTTTGCAAATATAGGGATTCTTAAAGCATCCTTGTTTTCGGAAAGAGAATAAACGGCATTAACTTTGCGTTATACCCTTATAACATGGGCAATGTTCAAAACGTACGGAGTTCATTTGTAGGCATAAGTTGCTTCTTTTTGGTATTCTTATTCATGAATACAAGCGCTCTTTTTGCGCAGTCATATGATCAAAAAACACTGAGTGTCTATTTTCCTTCCAATGGGGATCAATTGAATTCAAATGCAAAAACGGACATACGTCAAGCGTTTTTAGAGATTCACCCAAAGATTATCAGAGAAATATACATTGAAGGTCACACCGATAGTGATGCCTCTTTAAGCTATAATTTAAATCTGTCGGCCAGACGAGCTGCCAATACTCAGGAGTATTTATTGACACAAGGTGTTAAGTCCGACATTATCAAAATAGGGGCATTCGGAGAAAGTCAGCCCATTAGTTCCAAAAAGAATAAAAATAGGCGTGTATTAATTACGATAGTGTATGAAGATGAAACGTATCCACCACAACTGGTTGAGGTAAAGACCGGGGACGCGAAGTTTATACAGATCGAAACGTTTAATGCAAATACAAAGTCTAGGCTCCCATGCGATTACGTCATTGAACGTCAAAGCAAAAACCTATTTTCAAGAACCAATAGTGAAGCGATGTGTGTTTTTGACCGAAAGCGATTTCCAACTATAAACATCACATTCTCTAAGTCGGGATACTTAAATCAATCCGTTACCATAAGTGACAAAGATGTACGCCAAGTTGGTGATACATTAAAAGTACAAGTGTATTTGAAACCAGTCGCGGTGGTTCAAAAACTACGTTACGACCACATATACTTTTATACGGATACGGATGACTTTAAACCCGAGGCGAAGCAGGAACTAGAAAAACTAGTGACCATGTTAACAGAGAACCCTAAACTGTATGTAGAAATACAAGGGCACATGAATTTTTCTGAAAGTCGCCAAGCAAACATCCTTCAGCGCATATACAATCACGACCTTAGCCACAAACGAGCCAAAGCAGTGTATATGTACTTGATTTCACGAGGAATAAACAAGGATCGATTGACCTATAAAGGATTGAGTAATTACAGAATGATTTTTCCTAATCCTACCAGTGACCTTGAAGCCGATCAGAATAAACGTGTTGAAGTTTGGACGCTTCAGCTAAAGGCCAACAATTAATCAAACAAACGCCAGTTGACTCCAAACTGGAATGTTCTACTAATTAAGGGGTAATTGCCTGCCAAAAACGAGTCATTTATAAAATATCCTTGAGCGATATGGTGGGTTGACACATACAACTCCATTGACTTAACCTGACTGTTAATGAAAATATCTACTATTGGGAAGCCACCAATCTCTGTGTTGGATAAGGTCATTTGTCGCACAATAGGATTATACGTTCTGCCAACAAAAGGCGTGAAATACTGAACATCAACGCCAATTCGAGCCCACATATTCTTATTGAAAAGAAAACCTTCTTTAAACAGCCTAGTTTTAACATTGACGTTTGGAACAGGCATAATGTCATTGGACTTAGATTGATAAGTCAACTGTTGATGCCAGTGCCAGGAGTTAGCAAAATTGAATTTCAATAGTCCAGTTGCTTTTACATATTGGATGTCTCCATCGAATTGCTGAGAATAGCCACTAGTGTCGTAATACACATATTGACTGATGCCGCGGTACTCTATGTTCAGCTCAGCTGTCTTTTCTTGGTTTGAAACAGTGCCCGTAACGCTGGTTGTGAATGTCTTGTTCAACGATTGATTCCAATAATAATTATTGCTACCTAAAAATTGATCATTGTAATCTGGTCGCCGATTTAATATGACGGCCTTAAGGCTGAGTGGGATTTTACTGTTGATTTTATTAATGCTATAATCTAGTTTAAAATCACCCGTGTTGTAACCGAGTCCGGCCACATAGCCTTTTGCAATATGTTTAAATGCGGAAGTTGATTTTGCATATTCACCACCGACTTTCACATTATTGTACGTACTTGAATGAAAAAACTGTTGTTTGATATTGGCAAATTCGTGGTGAATCCAATACTTGATATGGCCAGTCTCAGTACGCTGTATTTTGCCAAACCTGTTGGAAAGCACCGAGTAAAAGATTGAATCATGGGTTTCTAACGAAACAAACCTTACTGGAAATAAAGCAATATTTGGATCACTGTCGGTAAAGCGATTAATATGTCGACGATAGTTTGCTTCATGAAACCATTGAGAAGTGATGTTGTCTGTGTTAGTGTCTGATGCAGTTGTGGAGTCGTTTAATTGTATAGTTCTACTCCCAGGTCTAAAAAATTGACTGACATTCCAAGATCGTTCTATAAACAAGTTTTGGGCATCGTAAAAGTTCGCTTGTCCAGAATACGTTTTGGCTCTCCCGGTAAGTTGGTCGAACGATTCAGGATTACTAAGCCCGAAGGTTTCTTTGACCGTATTTTTATTGTTAATAAAACTTGCCATCACTTCGTACTTCCGATTAGGCGTGAAGTAATGAGAATACAAGCTAGTGCTAAAAAGATTGGTCATCCGCTCTTGATTGAACAGAGCTAAATTGTTGAAATACAAATTGTGTGACTTGATGCGATTGTATTCTATGCCAAAACTCCAATTTGACGCAATGTTTTGAGAATGGGATGCTTTTAATTGTAGAAGATTGCCAGTTCCCTGAGAATAGGTCAAATCAGTTCTCGGTGTTTTTGATTGATAATATGAAACGCTGTCAGCGTTTTGAAACCATGGAGTAAATAAGGAGGTACTTATTCGAAATTGATCAGTGCTCGGCAATTCTTCTTCAAGTGAAATCGAAGGACTGGCTATTCTTCCAGTATGCAGAGAAATGGGAGTTTCGATGAAATTGGGTAATAGCTGATGACCAAATTGTAGGCTTGTGTCTTCTTCTTGTTGCGAGAAATTAAGATTTTCAACGTCACTTACGGTTTGGTAAAAACTCAAGTCACGTTTGTATTCGGTCGTGTCGAACATCTGTCCCCATGACGTCATGCATAAGAATGATAATATGATTGAAAGTCCTAACCTCACAGAATACTAATGGCGGCAAAAGTAAGGCCATTTTAGTATTGTTTTTGGTTTTTAAGACCATCGACAAAACTATTTCGGTTAACTTCAACCAAGTATCTTTGCGATTGAATGAAACCTGTTTTGTATGACTACCTAATAATTGGCCAGGGCATCGCTGGATCTGTTCTTGCGATGACGCTGCTAGAACAGGGTAAACAGGTGTTTGTAGTGGATAGTCCTAATGAAAATACCTCTTCTGCAATTGCAGCAGGTATTATGAATCCGATAACAGGTAAGCGTATGACTGTCAGTTGGAAAGCAGACGAATTCTTCCCTGAGGCAATGGATTTTTACAAACGAGTTGAATCTCAACTAAAGCTTTCATTTTTGTCAGAACACCCAGTTGTTCGTGTCTTTAGTTCTATAGCGGAACAAAACGATTGGTCGGCTAAGTGGCAAGATGAAAAGTACCAAAACTTCATAAAAAATGATATTACCAAAATAACCGAAAATCCTGCAGTCCCTAGCCCATTTGGAAGTCTCGATGTGACAGGTGGAGGCAGGTTAGATACAAACGGTTTTTTGAACGGAGTAAAAGACAAACTGCAGCAACAAGGATGTTATCGCCAAAGTCATGTAACTGAGTCGGAAATTAAGGCTGAAGAGGATTATGTACAAGTCTCAGACATCACTGCAAAAAAGGTCATTTTTTGCACAGGGTATGACCCTACCCATTGGGGATTCCTGCCTTTTACTCCAATGAAGGGTGAAGTGTTGGAACTTGAATCGAAAGAGTTAAAATCGGATAAAACGTTGGTAGGTGGTTGCTTTCTTAGTCCAATTGAAAATGACAGATACTATGCCGGTGCGACGTATGATTGGCGAAACATTGATCTTAATAAAACGGACAATGCACGCAAGGAGATTTTGGACAAAGTGGCAAAATTTACACAAACGAATTTTACGGTAATAGCGCACAAAGTTGGGATACGTCCAGCCGTTAAGGATAGACGGCCACTTTTAGGAGCGCATCCAACCATGAAAAACACATTTCTGTTCAGTGGTTTGGGCAGTAAAGGAGTTTCTATGGCACCCAAACTGGTCATCCATTTATTGGCGTATATCGAAGCTGGTATTCCGTTGGATGAGGAAATGGATCTTAAAAGGTTTGCAGTATGAAGACATTAAAAGCCATAGGTAGCGTATTCCTCTATTATGTCGTGTTTTTTGTCTTAGCACGCCTGTTATTTTTTGTCATGAATTGGAAGCTAGGGAGTGGAGTTGATGTGTTTTTCACGTCAAGTATTCACGGTTTGCAAATGGACCTTTCAACGGCAGGTTACCTAACGATTCTCAATGCGACCTTATTTTTCATTGGCAATCTATTGGTTTGGAGCGGAAGTAAAAACGTGTTGCATTATACCAACAAAGCGCTAACCCTTATTTTGGCAATTTTTGTAGTCATTGATGCTCGCTTATATGCTTACTGGGGATACCACATTGATGGTTCGATATTAGAATATCTAAAAACGCCTAAAGAAGCTATGGCATCAGCCAACTTTTTCGATTGGCTTGTCGTTGTCTTGGTAAGCTTTGTGTTCACGTATATATGTTTCAAACTGTATAGATGGATAGTCGTACGGCCTATAAAATCGTGTAGCTTGAAACGTGTACATATGTTGACGGTACTGGTCATAATGGGTGCTTTAATTATTCCAATCAGAGGAGGTTTTGATGTGGCTACCATGAATGTGAGTAAAGTGTATTATTCGACTAAACCTTTTGCCAATCATGTGGCAATGAATTCGGTTTGGAATGGTGTGTTTTCTTTGGTCGAAGGCAAACAAGACGTATTTCATTTTATGGATGACTCGGAAGCTTTAGAACACTATACCTCTTTGTATAGCACTAGCGGAACTGATTCAACGTACAAGTTGGAAGGCGCTCCAAATGTGATTGTAATCGTTTTGGAAAGTTTCACTGCCAATGTGGTGCAAGCCATTGGTGGAATTGATGGTATAACACCAAATCTAAATAAGTGGATGGGCAATGGCTTGTCATTCGAAAACTGTTATGCCAGTGGTGATCGTTCAGATAAAGGATTAACCACTTTGTTTACTGGTTTTCCTGCTCTACCCAATGCTCGTTTGTTGAGCTACCCGAATAAGTTAGATAAAGTGCCAAATGTCTATAATGGGTTTAAAGAGCAAGGTTATCAAACATCATTCTATTACGGTGGCAATCTTGATTTTGCGAATATTAAACTGTTGTTTAGTGACGGATCTGTCGACAGGATTATCGACGGAAGTCAGGTTGAAACGCCTAACAAAGGGAAATGGGGAGTAAGAGATGAAGATATGTTTGACCGATTTTATTCTGACCTGTCTAAAGACCAGAATCCCTTTTTCGCAACTTTGTATACATTAAGTAGTCACGAACCGTTCGACATACCTGCGGTGTCCTATCAGTCGGATAGTTTAACATCCGATTTCTATAAGGCGATTTATTATACAGATAGTTGTTTTGGTGTTTTTATGGGTAAACTATCAAGGTCAAAAATCTGGGCAAATACGGTCGTTGTTGTTACTGCCGACCACGGTGTAAAGAATCCAGGTAATTTGGTGCATTTAAGTCCGAGAAAATTTAGAGTGCCGTTGTTATTCACCGGCGGAGCAATCAAACAATCAAAACGCTATACACACTATTGTTCACACACCGATATCCCACTTTCGTTAGAGTCGTTGTTACTTGAGAATGCTATCAGTCAATACCCGTTTGGTAAATCTGTCTTTGATTCCAAAGCGTCCTTCGCACTTTATTATTATGTGTTGGGATCTGGGATGATCAATGAAAATGGATGTGTAGTCTATGACATTGGGGGAGATGGGTTTTTAGTAAATACAACAAACAATGATTCTGTTTATCATCAAATGCAGAAGCAAATCTTAGGGGTAACTCAATATGCCTCTACGCTATTCAATAGTTACTAGTCAAAAGTTTGGGCAAAAAGAAGCCCCGCTCTCTTGAGCAGGGCAAATAAACCAAACTAACCATGAAAAAATGTCTCCTCGCGGAGACGAAACAAAGATACGGTCTTAGACTTGTTAAATGCAAGAAGTAGTCAATATTTATGGTAAAGAAAACCATAAATATAGATTGCGTGACTAGAAACGGTATAAAAAAAGAAGCCCCGCCCTATTGAGCAGGGCAAATAAACCAAACTAACCATGAAAAAATGCCACCTCACGAAGGCAATACAAAGGAAGGGCAATTTTTATGAATTGCAAAGTATTTCCTCTAAAAAGTCTTTGTTGTAATATTTTGGTTACCAGTCGTTTGACAATTTTAGACGCGTCTCAATCACATTTCTGACGCATCCTTGACCACCTACGTTGGGAGATTGATAGTCTACGGTACCTTTGATTTTTTGGACTGCATCAGCCGGACAACATGAAAAACCAACGGCCTCCATTATTTCCAAATCAGGCTCATCGTCACCCATCATTAAACAGTCAGAAAGTTGTAATTTGTTTTCCGTCAACCATGTGGTCAGCACTTCCAATTTGTTTTTTACGTGCAGAAAAACGTCAGTAACACCTAATCGATTAAGCCTAATTTTAACCCCTTCAGCGGAACCTCCACTAATAACGACAATGCGATAGCCAGCCTTAAGTGCTTTAACGATAGCATATCCGTCTTTAACACTTGTGGATCGTGTGAATGTGCCGGCATCAGAAACATAGATGTTTCCGTCCGTTAGTACACCGTCAATGTCGAAGACAAAGACTTTAACGTTCTTGAGCTTCTTTAAATAGATTTCTGCCAATTTATTACTGATTGTCTCGCCACTCGTAGACCCAATTAGATTGAATCATTTCGAGGTGGCCTTCATTACAATCTTCTCTAGTTCCAACGAATGTAGGAATTTCTAGAACCCATTCGATCAATTCTGTAAACCGAATGCGATAAATTTTTCCCTCATTGAAGTCATCCCCAAAACGTTCGTATAACGCAATCGCGATGTCTTCATAGTCATTCCAATGTATTGGTAATTCAAACTTATCCATTATTAATGCCCGTTAAATTGCTCCTGATCAGGAATAGTGACTGTTAAATTATCTGATATTTTACATTGACACGCCAGCCTAGAATTGATGCTTGGGCTAATAGCTCTGTCAATAAAGTCTTCTTCTTTGTCTGTTATTTCTGGCAAACTATCCATGCCTTCCTCAATATAAACGTGACAAGTACTGCAGGCACATACTGCGCCACAGTTGTGGTGAAGCTCAATATCATTGTCGTGTGCAACGTCTAAGATTGAATCACCGGATTCACAATCTACTTCTTTGGGAGTTATATTGGGATTTTCGAAAAGGAAACGGATCTTATGTGCCATAAAGCGTGCAAAACTACTATTTTTAAACAGTCTAAATAAAAAAATGTTCAAGTAATCATACTATTCTTTTTTCATGGCGTTTATTTGTATAGATACCCATATGAAACAATTAATAAAACCAATATACAGTATCCTTTTTCTTGCTATTTCTTATTCAGTTTTTGGGCAAGCAAAACAGCAACCTAAGAAAGAGCTAAGTCCGTATTTATATATGCTGGGCCAGATTGCCACTTACCCGCCTTTAACGGATTTAATTTTGTCATTAGATTCTGGGCAGCTTGATGAGGTCTTTTCATTGGCCACAAACGAATATGAAATGAAGTCGTATGAAAAAGGGATGAGTTTAATTTTTAGTCAGAATTACATACTGAAAGAAATCCAATTCTATGATTCTGGATATGTATATAGTCGATGTGAGGCAAAGTTACCAATGGGATTAAGCTTTGATATGAAGTATACTGATTTCAAAAATTACAAGTACGATCAATTTGAAGTCGACACTTTTAATCCATACATATATCATGGAGATTTGGGGGTTGGCCATGCCAAGATATACTTTAAAGACAATCACATAGAATTGGTTAAGTTTTTTACCAAAGACAGTTTCCTTAGTGAGCAAACAACTGCCTTAAGATCGGAGTGGGGCATGCGCATTATTCCTGGAGGATCATGTTTAAGCGGTAATTGTTATCAGGGAGAAGGCGAAATGAAGTGGCCGACATCTTTACACTACAAAGGTGATTGGGAGAGTGGCATTCCTCACGGTGAAGGATCATTCTCAGATTCAACTGGTCTGGCTTATTCGGGCGGTTTTAAACTTGGGTTCTTATGGGGAGAGGGCGTGCTAAATATTCCAGGATCTGTTTTATATGAAGGAGACTTTGTTCTTGGTAGACGGATGGGGTATGGCAACGCAACATTTACCAATGGAACACGATATGAGGGTGATTGGTATCGAGATTTGATGCATGGGCAAGGGCATTTCTGGTTCTCTGAAAAATACCATTACAAAGGACAGTTTGTCAACAACCAGTTTTACGGTCAAGGAAAGTTAGTCAGCCCTGAAGGTTATGTTGATGGTTGGTTTAAAAACGGACGACCACATGGGTACTGTAAGCAAGTTGTAAACGGTAGTCAAACCACTTTAAGCGGCACTTGGGTGAATGGAAAAAAGGAAGGTGACTTTGATTTGTACAGTCCCTTAAGTGGCACGATTACTGTACGTTTTGAAAACGACATTGAGATTAGATAGTATGAACGCATTGACACAAAACCCATTGACCATTATCGCTCTTACATGTTTATTATTTACTAACTGTAAAGCCCAACAAATGACAGACAAAGTCCAAACACAAACCAGAACCATAAACGTCACTGGTAGTGCCGAAAAAGAGGTTGTTCCTAATATAATTGAGTTCACCATTAACATAAAAGAATACTGGAAGGAAGAATTTGAACCAGGGAAAAAGTACGAAGACTACAAAACAAAGGTGCCCATGACTCAAATTGAGCCAGGAATCTTAGCTCAACTAAAGAAGCTTGGAGTTCAGGACAACCAAATAAAAGTGAGTAGCATCGGGAATTCTTATCGGCCCTCGGGCAAAGAATTGTTGGTGTCTAAAACCTTGGTGCTGACGCTTACAGATTTTGCAACCGTAGATCAGATTACCAAAACCATTGATCCCAAAGGCGTTAGTAATTTGTATATCAGTGAGTTAAAGCATTCTGCTATTGAGTCAATTAAAAAAGAAGTAAAGATTGCCGCTTTAAAAGCCGCTAAAGAAAAAGCCGAATACCTTTTGGAAAGTCTTGACGAAAAATGCGGAAAAGTCTTAATGATTAGCGAAGCGGAATATGGGTACAATCCACCAGTTCCCTGCGCAATGGAAAAAAGGGCCAACATTCAATCCGACCAAAGTGGAAGTGCCACGGAACTCAGAAAAATTACCATTAAATACGAAATAAACGCAACCTTCGCTATTGAAGGATAACCTGTAACGCGTTTTGCGTGCGATGCTCTAAAATCTGGGTTTTATCACCCACAATTTCCTTGAAATCTAGCGAATCTGACGGATTAAATACCGTGAGTAACTGAAGGTCATTAGACACATCAATGAGATACGTGTCGCTTACTAAATCCAAGAATTTTTCAATTCGACTAGCATCATTATTAACACAAATAGTAAACGAAATGGCTGTGTTTTGCATGAGGTTTATTTGAATTCCACATGAAGCTAGGGCGCTGAAAATATGGCTTAAATTGTCTTCGATAATGAAAGCGAAATCCTTTGACGACAGAGAAATAACTACTTGATTGTCTTTTACGATATAACAAGGTACTTCAACCACACTCTGCAAACCATGGTCTTGTACGATGGTTCCAGGCGCGTGTTCGTCAAGGAATGACCTAACATAAAGCGGTATAGACTTTTTAAGTAAAGGTTGAATGGTTTTAGGATGAATTACAGAGGCACCATAATAAGCTAACTCGATGGCTTCCTTAAAGGAAATATCTGGCAATAGAGTGGTTTGTTTTAATCTCTTTGGGTCTCCATTCATCACACCAGGGACGTCTTTCCAAATGGTAACTGATGAGGCGTCTAAACAATATGCAAAAATGGCTGCGGAGTAGTCACTACCTTCTCTTCCCAACGTACTTGTTGTGTTTTCGCTCGTTCTACCAATAAAGCCTTGCGTAATTGTTAGCTGTTTTTCAATCAGTTTTTTAGCACGCTTGCTAATCAAGTTTTGTGTGGTGTCCCAATTAACCCGACCGCGTCGATGATGTGAAGAAGTCACGACAAAGTTCCGTGCATCTAACCATCGATTGGTGACGTTGTTTTCGTTTAAATAGTGACTAATAATTCGCGTTGAAATCAATTCGGCATATGGGACAATCTGATCATAAACGAAATCGTATCCACTAGAAACCATGTCGGTGTCGAGCGCGCATTCTAATTCGATAAACAGGTTTTCAACTTCGTAAAACTGCTGAGAATTTGGACCAATTAAATCTGAAATGATGGCTCTATGAAATGATTTTACCTCATCTAGAATGGAGTTAAAATCTCGCTGATGCATGTAGGCATCGACTAAAGATTCCATTAGATTGGTGGTTTTGCCCATTGCTGAAACAACTACCAAAATTTGCTCCTTTTGATATCGGGCCAATATACTGGCTACGTTCCGAACTGATTTGGCATCTTTTACCGATGCTCCTCCGAATTTGAATACTAACATTCAACTAAGCTTTTTGCTGGTGGTGGCCTTATATTTGCCGCTGCAAATTTACGATTTCCCGTCATTAAAGCGGTCGTTAACGTTGAACCATAAATGAAAAACAGAAACACAGTAATTACCTTAAGTCAGTTTGTTGCCAACGAACAGGCCAAACACCCAGGAGCATCTGGAAACCTTTCTAAAATATTTCGTGATATCAAGTTTGCGACCAAACTGGTAAACCGTGACGTACGTAAAGCGGGCTTGGTCGATGTACTTGGAGAGCATGGATCCACAAATATTCAAGGTGAAGAGGTGAAAAAACTAGATGTTATAGCCAATGATGAGTTTATTGCTTCTCTGTCTGCAGGGGGCGATTGCTGTGCGATAATTAGCGAAGAAGAAGACTACATCCGTCACTTAAATCCGGATGCCAAATATGTGTTGGCAATGGATCCTTTGGATGGTTCCTCGAACATAGATGTTAACGCACCAATCGGGACTATTTTTTCTATATATAAACGTGTAAGTCCGATTGGAACTCAAGCCACAGACGAAGATTGTTTGCAAAAAGGTATAAATCAAATTGCTGCTGGCTATATCATTTACGGTTCCAGTACCATGTTGGTGTATACTACTGGTGCGGGCGTAAATGGATTTACATTGGACATGTCTATCGGCGACTTTTGTTTAAGTCACCCTGATATGAGAACTCCTGAAACAGGTAACATCTATTCAGTAAATGAAGGTAATTATAATGCCTTTCCTGAAGGGATTAAACAATACGTCGATGCTTGTAAAGCAGCGAAAATGTCTGCACGCTACATTGGTTCTATGGTCGCAGATTTTCACAGAAACTTAATAAAAGGCGGGGTATTTATGTACCCAGCAACTGATTCAGCACCAACCGGCAAACTTCGTCTCATGTACGAATGCAACCCAATGGCATTTTTGACAGAACAAGCAGGTGGAAAAGCAACTACAGGTAGGCAACGAATTATGGAGGTGGAGCCAACTGAACTACACCAACGTGTTCCTGTAATTATGGGATCTACCAATATGGTTGACGACGTAGTAAACAGATGTAATTGAGCAAAATCCTTGTCATCTGCAATCCTTTTGCCGGCGGAGGAACATCGAGCCAGGTATTAAAGAGGTATAAGACATTTGCCAAGCAGCACCCTGAACACCATTTCGGATTTTATACAACGACAAAACCTGGAGATTATTCAGGAATTGAAGCGGAAGTGATTCGTGCTAATCCCGATATAATTTCTATTGTCGGAGGAGACGGCAGCAACAACGAAATTTTAAATGTTGAACCGGTCAGGTCAAAAAAAATACATTTAGTTCCAGCTGGAAGTGGAAACGATTTTCATAGGTTGGTGTACGGACCAGTGGATGTAGATGCATCTTTTGCGAAAGTCCTTTCCAGCGATTGTCAGGAATATGATGTGGGTACTTGTAACGGTCGTTATTTCTTAAACGTCGTTGGTATTGGCTTTGACGGCAGCGTAGCTAGAGAAACGATGCGTATGAAGCTGCCTCTTTTATCAAGTAAATGGAAGTATTGGGTGGCGATTTTTAAAAACGTGTTGTTTTATAAAAGTGTAGAAACTACCGTTACGGTTGACGGGAATTCAACTACCGACCGATTGTTTATGATTGCCATTGCCAATGGAACTGATTATGGTGGAGGCTTTAAGGTATCGCCAGAAAGTGATGCCAATGACGGGCTCTTAAACTTGGTAAAAGTCAACGCCATATCTCCTTTAAAACGGTTGTTCAAAATCCCCAAGGTGCAGGCAGGAAAACACCTGACGGAGTCGTTTGTTACACATGAATTGGTGACCAATGTGGTTCTCGAAGCGACAACGGAATTGCACGCACATCTCGATGGAGAGCAAATGTCTGCTCATCGATTTGACATAAATATCCAACCACCAATCACGTTTGTCGTATAGCACCTTACTTCAGTCAAATTGGTGTCAATAAGTTTGATATAAATCGTAACTTGCGTAGCTAGTTTATCACGGAAATGACACTTGGATTAATTGTATTTTTTATTGCCATTGGGTTGATATTTTTATTGGTAGAAATCTTGGTAACACCTGGTGTCGTGCTTGGTATTATAGGATTGGGTTTTATCAGTTTTGGAGTGTTCCAGGCGTACAATGAATATGGCAATACCACAGGAAACATAGTTCTGTTTTCGGTTGGAGTCATAACAATTGGCGTTGTATTATTTGCCCTAAAGTCGGGTGTGTGGACCAAGATGGCTTCCACAGGGACGATAAGCAGTAAAGCCAAAGAAAATGCAGTTGACATAGTTGCGGTTGGTGATCAGGGAAAAGCCTTATCAGCAATGAGGCCGTTAGGAACGGCATTGATAAACGGGAAGAAAGTTGAAGTAAGTTCCGAAGGTGAGGCTATTGAAACAAGCAGTCGGATTGAAGTTATACGTATTGAACAGAATAAAATTTACATTAAAAAAATAGACATATGAATCCATCGTTGTTACTCGCCATTGGCGCGATTCTCATTTTCCTTTTCGTCTTTTTGTACTTTGTACCCATTGGACTGTGGTTCACAGCTTTGGTGTCGGGTGCGCGTACGAGCATTGTACAACTTGTTTTAATGCGAATTAGAAAAGTTCCACCATCTTTAATTATTAACGCTCAAATTAATTCAGTCAAGGCTGGACTAAATACCAGTGTCAATGATTTAGAGACACACTTTATGGCCGGAGGAAATGTAAACACCGTTATCAAAGCGCTTATTAGTGCTGATAAAGCAAACATTCCATTGGATTTTAATCTTGCAGCAGCGATTGACCTTGCAGGTCGTGATGTATTTGATGCTGTGCAATTGAGCGTAAATCCTCGAGTGATCAATACACCACCAGTAGCAGCAGTTGCCAAAGACGGTATTCAATTGATTGCGAAAGCTAGGGTCACCGTACGAGCAAACATTCACCAATTGGTGGGTGGAGCAGGAGAGGAAACTATTCTGGCTCGGGTTGGTGAAGGTATTGTGACCACAATCGGTTCAGCAACTGACCACAAATCAGTACTTGAAAATCCAGATAAAATTTCTAAAACTGTTTTAGCGAAAGGACTTGATGCTGGAACTGCTTTTGAGATCTTAAGTATTGATATCGCGGATATAGATATAGGGAAGAACATTGGGGCAGAGTTACAAACAGATCAAGCAGAAGCTGATTTAAAAGTGGCCAACGCAAAAGCGGAAGAAAGACGTGCAATGGCTGTTGCCAACGAGCAAGAAATGAAGGCTGAGTCGCAAAAGGCTCGTGCACAGGTTATTTTAGCTGAAGCAGAAATTCCAATGGCGATTGCAGAGGCATTCAGAAGTGGTAATTTAGGGTTAATGGACTATTACAAACTGCGAAATATTGAAGCAGATACAAGCATGCGTGATTCCATATCCAAGCCCAACAAAAAGAAAACAGACTAAGACATAGATAGGCACAAAAAATATGTGGTATATTTTTTGTAACTTGTCTCACAATTAAACAGTAGTACTATGAGAAAGATTTGCTTTTCATTAGCATTTATCGCAACCACAATTATAGCGGTTGCACAAAGCAGTTATCCTTGCGTTGTTAAAACCGACAACCAATGGAAGCTGTCAAATTACAGTTCGGAGTTAGGTGAATTTGAAGCACCAACCATCTCTTTAGGCAGCGAATACAGTAGAAACACGTTCATCAAGTATGCTGGACAAAATCAATACGCGTATTCAAGTTTTGATGGCACGTCTTCAACAATTCACGTAAGAAACGATGCTGGCGGACATTTTAAATCGACAAGATTATACGACCACGTATTGTCGTTAAGCTTTGTTGAATCGAAGAATAAATTGGTCTATTTGGCGACCTCAAAAGTGCCCAATTACTATGATTTCTTAACCGAAGATGTTAGCATTACCATCCTTGATTTGGTCGACAACACCTCATTAAAAGTAAAAATTCCGACATTTTCGATATTCGTTCCTACCCTACCTTATGTAGGTCAACAAACTAAAAAGGACGCAAGAGGCTTAACTCAAACGCACAACTTTTCAATCAGTTTGCCAACAGTAAATACAGATAAATCAGAATTCTTATTTGTAGCTAGAGACATTCCTGGATTTAATCGTTTGGTGAAACTAGACTTAAATACAAATAAGGTAAGAACAGTTTCGGTTCAGATTGAAGCATTGTCCTTAGCATATTGTGCAACTACCAAAACTGTAAAAGGTCTTACTGTTGAGGAAAACGCCGACGGTTCATCAAGTTATTATGTAGTGGACATTAACGATATGACAGGTGAAGTGTCGAACAAAGTACTTCTTGAAGTTCAGAACAAAGCTTTGGCAACTGAGCAAAATGGATCAATACAATATGATGCTGAGTTAGATCAATTGTTTGTTACTAAAACGGTAAACGGAGCAACAATGGCTTACCAAATTGACGCTGAGTCAAATGAAGTGGTTGAGTCTAGTGCAGTGACTGAGAATGCGGACATATTTATCCCACAACAAACAAGCAAAGACCACAGTAGATTATTTACGTTGTCGAATGTTGTAAAGGTGTATCCAAATCCAACACAAGATGTGATCAGTGTTGAAACGGACTTAGATATGTTGGTAGACGCAATTGTGTTGACTGACGCGACTGGAAAGGTGTTAAGAAACATTTCTGTTCAAAGCGGTATGACTACAAATCAAATCAATATTGCAAACGTTTCGCAAGGCATATATTATCTCAAAGTGACTTCAGGAACTGAAACACACGTAGAGAAAATAGTAAAATATTAAAGCGAGAAAAGCTTTTGAAAAACGACCTAGAAATCAACTAGGTCGTTTTTTTTATGCCTTATATTTGGGCCATGAACGTATTCGATTTACAAAAACAAACACGTAATAATATTCTGCAAATAGTAGAGCATTTGACGTTAGAGCAGTTGAATAAAATCCCTTCAGGATTGAACAACAACATATTTTGGAATTTTGGTCATGTAGTGGTTGCCCAGCAATTGTTAAATTATCGAATAAGTAATTTGCCAATGAAGGTGGGTGATGATTTGGTTGAATTGTTTAGAAAAGGGTCATCGGCCTCGACTTATGATCAAGCACTTCTTGACAAGCTAAAAGGACTTACTTTGTCATTAACTGAAGAGACCAAAAAGGACTATGATAATGGGGTGTTTGTTGAGTTTACAACCTATCCAACCAGTTACGGGATTACCTTAGAAAACATTGAAGACGCATTGGCATTCAACAACGCTCATGAAGCTTTGCATCTAGGTTACATCATGGCTTTAAGACGAATGGTTACAAACTAAAAAGAGACTGGCGAACCAGTCTCTTCTAAAAGTAAAGTTAAACCATAAATTCTAATTAATGAGTATTATGCTTTATAAAAAATTGAAAGTAGTCGAAGTTAAACTTTAATAATCGATTTACCAAGTCGTTTTTTTTTATTACTTGCAGCATGAAATTACAACACCTCTCAAAGTTGAAATCTTTTGTTTTTGGTCTTTTCGCGATGCTTCTGATTGTTTTTGGAAGTACAAACGTAAAAGCAGAAAACATCAAGCTTGCCTCTGAGTCAGAAACATTTCCAGTAATAGTATTTGGCAACGCTCCTGAGTATATTGATTTATCTGTGAGCAAGTCTTACTTAGTTGATTTTCCCTCTGAATGGATTTCAAATCAAAGCTTCGAGTTTAAAATGAACGAAGAGTCCATAAAACTTGATGGATTACAACCTGTGGTCATCACATTGGATGTTACTGGTGAAATGGCATTCAAACTAATCGGACCAGAAGGCGAAACCAAGAAGATGGGTGTGAATGTAATATCCAAAGCACCTTGGGTGAAAAATGATGCCGTTGTACTAGGCCTATTATTGCTTTGTTTGGCCTTTGTCTTTTATACAAGCACAAGCGAACAACCTTGGTTGAAGAAATTTTATACGGTGGTTCCAGCCCTTTTGATGTGTTACTTACTGCCTTCAATTCTAGCAAGTTTAGGAATCATCAATAGTGTTGAATCTTCAGGCATCTATTATATCGCGACAAGATACCTGTTGCCGACGGCTTTGGTGTTAATGACTTTAAGTATTGACCTAAAAGGAATCATAAACCTAGGGCCTAAAAGCATTGTGATGTTTTTAACCGGTACTGTCGGTATTATCTTAGGTGGTCCAATAGCCATTTTGTTGGTTTCAACTTTTTCGCCAGAAACGGTTGGTGGTCAGGGCCCGGAGGCAGTTTGGAGAGGTCTATCTACTCTGGCGGGAAGCTGGATCGGTGGTGGAGCAAACCAAACCGCGATGCTTGAAATATATGGGTACTCGCAAAGTAAGTATGGAGGAATGGTGTTGGTGGACATCGTGGTCGCCAATATCTGGATGGCAGCTTTGTTATATGGAGCCGGTAAAGCAGACAAGATAGATAAGTGGTTGAAGGCAGATAGTTCGGCTATAAAAGACTTACAGGTGAAGATGGAGAACTTCACGAAGAGCATAACAGTTAATCCGAGCTTACGAGATATTTTGGTGGTACTTGGTGTTGCCTTTGGCGCAACAGCTTTTTCGCATCTAGCGTCCAAGTGGTGTGTAGGGTTTTTTAGCGGATTCGAGGCATTGAAAGGATCTACCTTAACCAGTTCATTCTTTTGGTTGGTTGTGATGGCAACTACCATTGGTTTGATCATGAGTTTTACGAAAGCTAGAAAACTGGAAGCTTTTGGGGCTTCTAAGTTTGGCAGTGTATTTATATATGTACTTGTAGCTACTATAGGTATGAAAATGGACTTACGACAGATATTTGAGAACCCACTTTTGATTGTTGTAGGACTTATTTGGATGGCATTTCATGCTGGACTACTTCTGTTTGTTGCAAAAATGATTCGTGCTCCATTTTTCTTTATGGCCGTAGGAAGTAAAGCAAACGTTGGTGGAGCAGCGTCAGCTCCAGTAGTTGCAGCGGCTTTTCATCCATCTCTAGCTCCAGTTGGGGTATTACTAGCTGTTTTAGGATATGCTATAGGTACGTATGGGGCGTGGTTGTGTGCTGTATTAATGGAAGGCGTTGCGCCGATGTAGAACCGTATTAAAAATTCAGAATTTAGAATTCTGAATTAAAAATTATTCTTCCACATCATGCTTTCTACAGGCTTGATGGTTCTGGTATTGTATTTCGCATTTTTCTTGGTGTTGTACATCGTTTTGATGTCGCCCTCACAAACAAAATAGATGAGTTGTCCGATGGGCATGCCCCTGTAAATACGAACGGGCTGTGCAGACGATATTTCAAGTGTCCAAGTGTTGCAGAATCCTACATCACCTTTTCCTGCTGTGGCGTGAATATCGATACCTAAACGACCAGTACTCGACTTACCTTCAAGAAAAGGAACATGGGCGTGGGTCTCAGTATATTCTTCCGTTACTCCCAAGTATAGAGTGTTTGGTTGTAAGACAAAACCTTCTTCTGGAATTTCGAAATGTGTAATTGTGTTGTGTTTTTTGGCGTCTAGTACTCGATTATCATAGGTTGCCAGCCATTTTCCTAAATGAACATCGTACGAGTTTGTTCCAAGACAATCCGGACGATAAGGTTCAATTAAGATGGTGCCTTTTTCTATTTCCTCTAGAATACGTGTATCGCTTAAAATCATGACGTGCTACTTGAACTTATAAGCTACGAAATAATGGGTTTTCTGAATAAAAATGGGCAAGGGGTAGAATATGTGTAAAACAATTAAAATACCAGATGAAGGGAACGACTGATTTGATACCTTTGAAAGTATCATTAGTGCCAGTTTTAAAGAAAATACAAGCCGGGAAAGCGGAGATTTGTCTCTGGAAGATCACAGAGCAAATTGCTGATTTTAGTGTGTCTACTGATGACTTGGAGTCAGATCACACCACGCGAAACAAACAGTGGATGGCAAGTCGTGCAGCGTTAGAAGCGTTGGACGTCGATGTGTCGAAACTTCAAAAGGACGATTTTGGCAAACCTTATTTGAGAGGTAAAGGGAAACATTTGTCCTTAAGCCATTGCTCGAAATACGCTGCTGGTATCACTGGATCACTTCCAGTCGGCATAGACATCGAAGAAATAACGCCGCGCATTGAGCGCATTGCACAACGCTTTGTTCACGACAAAGAGTGGGAATTCATTAAAAAGAGTAAGCGAATAGAAACCCTCTATATATTATGGAGTGCCAAGGAAGCGCTGTACAAACTCTACGGTAAAAAAGCCGTCGACTTTAAAAATCACATGATCGCTCGTCCGTTTAAAACCACCAAAAGTGGCTGGTTCGAAATGGAATTCCTAAAAGACACCAAAGCGGTATTTACTATTCAGTACGAAATCTACGACAACCATAGTTTGGTTTGGGTAGAAGGCGAAGTTTGAGGTCACACAGCAACTCAACATTGGTTACCTGTTTGAACTCTATCATGTTGCTGTGTGAAATGTAAAATGTAAAATTTTGAATGTAAAACGGTCACTCGGGCAGTATTAAATGCCAAATGATGTACGTTGTTTTCGCCGAGTGAAATGAAAAACGGTCACACAGCAACTCAACATTGGTTACCTTTTTCTACTCATTCATGTTGCTGTGTGAAATGTAAAATGAATAATGAAAAATGTTCACTGTCTATTGTATATCCCTAAATAGCGTTGACCACTTTTTAGTTATTGATATTCAAAAATAGTTAAGATTGGTTTATGTAAAGAAGATTCCCATTCTCTTTCAAAGTTAATAGGAGTCTTTGGATGAATGTTGTTATGAAGTCTGGTGTTGTTATAGTTTCTTACAGCTTTGTTTACACAAGATCTTAACTCTGTATAAGACTGGGGTTTCCAATGATCTAAATATTCTTCTTTAATAGTTCTATGGAAGCGTTCTGCGTAAGCGTTCTCTTGTGCAATTAACCCCATACTAATTCTGACATTATTCTTTTCAAGAAGCTGTGTGTAGATTTTACTAGCGTATTGACTTCCTCTGTCTGAGTGATGGTATGTTGGAGACTTATTGCGCCTTAAAGCTTGTTTTAACGCTTGCACATTGGCCAATGCAAGCATATGGTTAGCAATGTTATATCCAACTATCTTTTTGGAGTAAACATCAATTATGAAGACACCAAAATAATGTTCTTCATTTATTGGGAAGTACGTGATATCAGACTGCCATACTTCATTAGGTCGAGTTATCTGTAAACCTTGAATCAAGTTTGGATAATACTCTTTCGAAGCTCTTGTTGTCTTTCGATAGTTTTTCTTTCGTTTGACTCTGTAACCAAAGTCCAAACACGTATCAATAAACTTATCCCTGCCCATAAAGTCTGGTTTAAGCATGTGATACATCTTCTCAACCCCACAACCTGGATGGTTTTTTCGAATAGCGTCAATTTTGCCCTGCAAATCGTACCATTTACTGTTTAGGCTATGTTGACGTTTTTTGCTTTGATAAACCGCCTGTTTAGAGATCTGTAATTGGCGATAAACCGCATTCATGCTGTAACTCATCTTTTTTTCTTTGAGTCGCCAGATAGTGGGGTGTTTGAGTTTTTTTTGATATCGATATCAAATTCCTCCTTTGCCAGTTCAATCATCGTCTCATAATAGTCGACCATAATCTGCTTTTGGCCAACCATACGCTCTAATTCTTTTATCCGATTTTCTAAATCTTTAACCTTGGAGGCAGTGCTGTTTTTCTTTTCCACGACGCGATACCCTGTTTTGTTCAACCGTGAATATCGGTAAATCCAGCAATAAATCGTTTGTGTCGCGACATTGTGAAGTCTGGACAGTTCTGGGACGCTATACCGGCCACTTTCAAAATCCTTGACAAGCTGACGCTTATAATCTTCTGAGAATTTTCGATGTTTTCTAATTTTTTGTACTTGTAATGACATGTTGACTTTTTTTTAATTTTCGGTCAACCTATATCAGGGACGTACAATCCCTAAATAGCAAGGTAGTACTTCGACGATGCACCTACAGAAAGCCAGCGGCATCACACAGCAACTCAACATTGGTTTCCTGTTTGAACTCTTTTATGTTGCTGTGTGAAATGAAAAACGAAAAATGAATAATGAAAAATGTTCACTTGTATATCCTTAAATAGCAAGGAAGTACTTCGACGATGCACCTACAGAAAGCCAGCGGCTTTCAACCTCATAACATGAATAACGCACCAGCTAAACCAACCGAATCACATTGTCCTTAGTAAGTGGAGGATGAAGGGCGGAGTTGGGGGAATGTAAAAAGTAGAGCTTGTACTATTCTACCGCTTCAGAAACATTAGAAGTTTCCATTCGTTTTTTGTATTCATCCAACCCATTATTTAGGAAGTTTATATACTCCTCGACATCCAATTTGTATTCCCTTGGCTTTTGTAACAGGTTGCCGTTGTTGTCAAGTAAACAGTAGAGTGGTTGGCTATTTTTTTCGAAATAACATTGTTCGATATCTACGTTCTTTTTATCCATCCGTTGAATTAAAGAACCATCGTATTTGGAATAATAACACTCATTTTCAGGAAGCATAATGTCTTTTTCATCGGTGTACAATGAAACCACGACATACTCTTCGTCTAGGATGCGTCTTACCTCTGGATCACTCCAAACTACTGCTTCCATTTCCCTGCAGTTTACACAACTATGTCCAGTAAAATCTATAAAGGCTGGGCGGCCTATCAAACGAGCGACTTCCATTCCTTGTTCGTAATCAAAATACCCACGAATGCCATGAGCTATGTGCAACTTGTCATTGTATTTAGGCTCTATACCATTATGCCCTTTAGTCCGTTTTTGTGGATTTAGGATTTCCTCCACGATGTTGAAGTCATGAGTATACATCGGGGGTAAATAACCAGCAAGTGCTTTTAGTGGAGCTCCTACCATTCCAGGTGTTAAATAAGCAACAAATGAGAAGGTAATGATTACCATAAATAGTCTTGGAACACTTAGGAATTTAACATCGCTATCGTGTGCAAACTTGATTTTGCCTAAAAGATAAATTCCCATTAAGGTGAATATCACAATCCACAATCCAATATAAATTTCTCTATCTAATATTCCCCAATGGTAAGCCTGATCTGCCACACTTAGGAATTTTAAACCAAGAGCTAATTCTATAAAACCTAGAACGACCTTTACTGTATTTAGCCATCCCCCTGATTGAGGTAAATTGTTTAACCAATTTGGGAAAATGGCGAATAAGGTAAAAGGAATTGCAAATGCGAGGGAAAAACCAAACATTCCAATGAGGGGCTTAATAAACTGTCCGCCTGCAGATTCTACTAATATTGTTCCAACAATAGGACCAGTACATGAAAATGAAACCAATACGATAGTAAATGCCATGAAAAAGATACCGGCAAGTCCTCCTTTATCGGCTTGTTTGTCAATTTTATTTACAAACCTACTTGGTAGTGTAATTTCAAATGCTCCGAAAAACGACGCCGCAAAAATGACAAAAATCAAAAAGAAGAATACGTTTGGTATCCAATGGGTCGACAAGAAGTGAGCGGCATCAGGTCCCGCAGTAGCTGCTACAATTGTTCCAACAATTACATAAATAGCGATAATGCTTACCCCATAAATTAATCCTGCCCGTATTGCTTTGCTTCGGCTTCCATCTTTCATAAAGAAGGAAACGGTCATTGGAATCATTGGGAAGACACAAGGTGTTAAAAGCGCTACTAAACCAGACAAAAAGGCTAAAATGAAAAAGCCCCAGTAGGAATCTTTAGATTCATCTGAGTCTCCACCGAATGTCTTTAATTCACATGCAGAAGAATCACTTTGGGAAGTTTTCTGATACGATGAGTAATTTACATCATCAGCTGAAATTCGGCTCTTATTTCCAACTTCTTCATCACCACAGTCTAAGCATCTTAGCAGTTTAGCCACAGTTGCGCTATCAATTCCTATGTTGGTTTCACCAGTGGGAACTTTCTGGGTTGCCGTTTCTTCAGGGATGGTGGGTTCTGTCGTGTTGTCGACAGATGTAGTTACCGAGATACCTTTAATGTCGATATCGTATTCGTGTAGAACACATCGACCGTCTTCTGTACACATTTGATATTCAAACAATCCAACGATTTTTGGAGAAGTACCAAGTATTTTTATTTTCTGCTTGAATACAACCTTGTGGTGGAATTCAGTAACGTCGCAATCAAAAACGTCATCATACACTTTTTTAGCACCTATGGGAGTTGCTTTACCTATAAGTGAAAATGAACTATTAGCCTCATAGGTGAATTTAGATTGTAAGGGTCCTCCGTTTGCACAGACGTAATCATTACTGTATATGTGGTAATTGCCAGGAATTGTCCCAGCATACGTCACAGTTATTATATCACCTACTTTAACACTCGGATTGTCTATTGTGTAACTTATGTCTGCAGGAGGTATAATCTGACCGTTTATGGTTCCTACCGTTGTAAGTAGTAATCCTAATATTAGTGCAACAATGACCTTAATTTTTCTCATATCCCCTTTGTATATCCTTTTCTATTTTATTGACAACAAACTCTTAAAATCGTCAGTTTGCTGCGCCAAAGATGGCAATTTAATCTTAAATATATAACCTCTTTAAACATAAGATGGTGTGTATATGTTTGGCGTTGCTTTGCCTTGCAAAACAATTTCTAGCGAAGTTTCTACCATTACAAACTACACTTTGGTTTACCTAATTGTGCAAAAGTGAATAAATCTAACGTTATACAGTTGGCTAAGCCTTTAAATTCGTAGAGATTATGAGAAATGTATTCTGTCTGGTTTTAATAAGTATCGTTTCAACCTTGTCTGCAAACGGACAAGAGAAAATGACGCGAGAACAGTATATCAAGGAATACCAAAACTTCGCTATTCGTGAAATGCACCGTGCAGGAGTTCCTGCCAGTATCACAATGGCTCAAGGTATTTTGGAAAGCAGTGATGGCAACAGTCGGTTGGCTCGTTTGGGAAACAACCACTTTGGCATTAAATGCAAGAGTACTTGGGAGGGTAAAACCATGCGGGCCGATGACGATGCGCCAAACGAATGTTTTAGAGCATACAATTCGGTTGAGGATTCATATCGTGATCATTCGGATTTCCTCAGAAACAACTGGAGATATCATGAGTTATTCGAATTAGACATCACCGATTATAAAGGTTGGGCTCGCGGTTTGCGTAAAGCAGGTTATGCAACCAACCAAAGCTACCACACCATCATTATCAATTTGGTTGAGCGACATGAATTGTACAAACTAGATATTATGTCGGCTGAGCCGTTAATCTCCAAACCTCTTGTGTTGCAAAACGAAGTGCCAGTTGTCTATGCCGAAAAAGACGAAACGGTGGAGTCAATCGCCAAAGAAAACGAATTGAGCAACAGACAAATCTACAAGTACAATGACCTTAAAGAGGGAGATAAAATTGATGAAGGCGACATTGTTTACCTCAAACCTAAGAGACGTAGAGGTTCTCAGAAATACCATACCGTGAATCCTAATGAGAGCATGTATCAAATCTCTCAGCAATACGGCATTCAGTTAAAACACTTGTACAGACGTAACCGCCTAGAAATAGGAGAGGAGCCCGCACCAGGAGCTCAGTTATACATGCGCGGTAAGCGAGCCAAAACAGATTCAATACCTACAAAATCACCAGAAGTGGTGAAGAAAGAAAAGGAAGCGTTTGTAAACCCGCATTCTGTGATTGAAAAAGCACCCCCAATTCAGAAAGACAGTATTGATTTGCCGCCTTATCACGTTGTTGTGAAAGGAGATAACATTTATAGAATTGCTGAAAAATATCACGTGTTTGAGGAAGACATCTTAAAGTGGAATAAGATTGATGCTTTACAATTGACCTTGGGTCGAAAGATTTATCTCACACAAGAATCTGCTGAAAAAGCATTGGGCGAAAGTCCGGTAATGCCGAAAGAAGACCCAGTGGTTCCAGCGACTAAATATCATGTGGTTGAAAAAGGTGAGACTGTGTACCGCATTACCCAGAAATATGGCATTACTACTGAGCAACTCACTAAATGGAACGGACTCACAGGCAATCAAATCAACATCGGTCAAAAACTGCGCGTATCTGAATGAATCCAGTAACCAACTTACTGGTGTTAATCGGCTACTTTCTAGTGCTGATGTTCATATCGTGGTGGTCAGGTAAAAATGCCGATGAGGCTTCATTCTACAATGGCAATCGCAAGTCACCGTGGTTTTTAGTCGCCTTTGGTATGATTGGCGCTTCGCTTTCCGGAGTGACGTTTATTTCAATTCCAGGTTGGGTCAACGCAACTCACTTTGGCTACATGCAAACGGTTTTTGGGTACATGATTGGATATGTCATTATCTCTCAGGTCCTACTTCCCTTGTATTACAAACTAAAACTCACTTCCATTTATACCTATCTAGAACAGAGATACGGTAACAATGGATATAAAACAGGTGCGGCTTATTTCTTAATATCAAGAGTGATTGGCGCTTCGTTTCGACTGTTCTTAGTAGCAGGTGTATTACATCTCGCTATCTTTAAACCACTGTTTACCAGTTTTGATTTTCCCTATTGGGGGACAGTTGCCATCACCATTTTATTAATCTTTACGTATACAACCAAAAGTGGAATCAAAACCGTGGTGTATACCGATGTGTTTCAGACAACGTTTTTGGTATTGGCTGTTGTATTAACTATTGGTTACATAGCCGGTCAAATGAATTTGGACTTTGCAGGCTTGGTGCAATCATTAGTGGATGACCCCAACACCCAGATATTCCATTGGGATTGGAAAAGCAATAACTTTTTCTGGAAACAGTTTGTCGGTGGGGCATTTATAGCCTTGGTGATGACAGGACTGGATCAGGATATGATGCAAAAGAATTTGAGTATCAAAAACATTGGGTCAGCGCAAAAGAACATTTACGCTCAAATGGTGATGTTCATCATCGTCAATATTGTTTTTCTGAGTTTAGGGGCTTTGTTGTACCAATACCAAAGCTTTGCAGGAATTGGAGCAGTTGAGTCATCCGATCAGTTATTTCCCATCATCGCGTTAAAACATGCCTCCCCAATGATTGGCTTGTTCTTTATCTTGGGTTTGGTAGCAGCTGCGTATTCAAGTGCCGACAGTGCCTTAACGGCGTTAACCACTAGTTTTTGTGTCGACTTTCTAGGCTTTGAAAGCAAAAGGCCAACGGATTTGAAGATAAGAAGAATTGTGCATCTGAGCTTTGCCGCATTGCTGTTTATGACGATTCTGATTTTTAAAGAAATAAATAATGAAGCGGTCATCAAACAATTATTCACCGCTGCTGGTTTTACCTACGGTCCTTTGCTCGGATTGTTTTTCTTCGGCATATTAACTAAGATTAAAGTCAAGGATAAATTGATTCCATTGATTACGATACTAAGTATCGGACTAACGTGGTTATACTATACCTATTCTCCGCAATGGATCACTGGGTATAAGCCAGGATTTGAACTCATCCTCATCAACGGATGCATTACATTTGCCATGCTTGCAATTGCTCGAGAATCAAAGCAAACGCAAGAGGCATTAGACAACGAAATATAATTTATGGATAACGAAAGAATAAAAAAGGCATTTGAGATAAAGCAGTGGCCGGAAATTAAAAGTTCGGACAGTTGGAATATTTTTAAAATTATGGCTGAATTTGTTGAAGGGTACGACACCCTTGCAAAGATTGGCCCATGTGTATCGGTTTTTGGTTCTGCACGAACTAAGCCAGGTACCAAATATTACGAAATGGCTTCTGACATTGGTCAGAAATTAGCTTCTGTAGGTCTTGGTGTCATCACAGGTGGTGGTCCAGGTATCATGGAAGCTGGTAACAAAGGAGCAAGCCAAGAAAAAGGTGCTTCGGTGGGGTTAAACATCGAATTGCCTTTTGAGCAAACATCAAATCCATATATCGATCAAGACAAACTGATTGACTTCAACTTCTTCTTTGTGCGAAAAGTGATGTTCATGAAATATGCCCAAGGCTTTATTGTTTTGCCTGGAGGATTTGGAACACTCGATGAATTGTTTGAAGCATTGACTTTGGTTCAAACCCAGAAGACTGCTAAGTTTCCAATCATATTGGTTGGAACAGATTATTGGAAGGGACTTCTTGATTGGATAAAAACAACCATGTTGGAAGAAGAAAATAATATTAGTGCAGGTGATTTGGACCTGTTTAAGCTTGTCGACACTGCAGATGAAGCAGTGAACGAAATTCTAGAGTTCTACAGCAAGTACAGCATGAGCTTGAACTTCTAAAAGTAAGTAAAACTGCAATTGAAATGCAGATTTACATAAAATAATATTCGATGCGGGGATTGTACCTTTGAATATTAGTAATGATTAACTTACAAGATACCATAGTTGCACCAGCAACACCTGCAGGAATTTCGGCTATTTCCGTTGTAAGGATTTCAGGGAAAGATGCGGTTACAATCACCGATCGTTGTTTTTCTAAATCACTGATTGGAAAAGACGGTTATACCATCCATTATGGTTTTATAAAGGATGGAGATACAAATATCGACGAAGTTCTTGTCAGTTTATTCCTGAACCCGCATTCCTATACAGGCGAAGATTCATTAGAAATTTCTTGTCATGGATCACCATTTATCGTCAAGCGCGTTATTGAAACCTTGATTAAAAACGGCGCTCGCATGGCTGATCCAGGTGAGTTCACCTTAAGGGCGTTCTTGAACCAAAAGTTGGATTTAGCGCAAGCTGAGGCGGTAGCAGATATGATTCACTCCAACAGTGAAGCTAGTTTGCAAATGGCCATCAGTCAGATTCGGGGTGGCTTTAGCGACGATATCAAGTATTTGCGTCAAGAGTTAATAGACTTTGCAGCATTGATTGAATTGGAGAACGACTTTGGTGAAGAAGATGTTGAGTTTGCCAACCGGCCAAAGCTTCGTGCCTTAGTAGAAAGGATATTGACCCATATTGAAAAGTTAAGGTCTTCATTTGTTGCAGGAAACGCGATGAAGAATGGGATCAACACGGTCATTGCGGGAAAGCCAAACGCGGGGAAATCTACCTTGCTTAATGCTTTACTAAATGAGGAGCGCGCGATTGTCTCAGAGATTGAAGGGACTACCAGAGATACGATTGAAGAAATGTTCGTGTTGAATGGCGTTCAGTTTCGACTGATTGATACGGCGGGTTTGCGAGAAAGTACGGACCAGATTGAGCAAATTGGTGTTGGAAAAACCAGAGCTGAAATGGATAAGGCTGAGTTGTTGGTCTATTTGTTTGACGCAAGTAAAACAACTCCTGAACAATTAGCACTTGAAATAGCTGGTTTGCCCAAAGTGCTTCATACTGTGTTGGTCGCCAACAAGGCGGATGAAATTGATTTTAAGCCTGAGCAGTGGCCAGAAGGTGTTGTGGCCATTTCAGCCAAACAAAAAGACATAGAATCTTTAATCAAGCGATTGGAGAAAATCGTTGCTACCTATGAACTTGGCAATGAAACGATTGTAAACAATGCACGTCATGCCGATGCGTTAACAAAAAGTTCGGAAGCCCTACAAACCGTGTTAGAAGGATTAACCAACGACATCCCAAGCGACTTGGTAGCCTTAGATATCCGGAATGGGTTACACCACCTTGGCTTAATCACTGGCGAAGTCACCAACGATGAAGTCTTGAGTTCGATATTTGGGCGGTTTTGTATTGGAAAGTAACTACTACAAAACAAACATTTAAGAAATACATTATAAACAGCACCAAAGACAGTCATATAGAGCCTTTTTGTTGGAGAACAGTTGTTATTTATTTTGCGATGTTTTGAGTTATTAGGTACTGTACGTCTTCAGCGAAAGTTGAACTTTTTGAGTTAAAAACTAAGAGAGAGTTCATGCTAATTTAGTTTAAATTTCTGATACTGTTTTTTACGAGCCTTAAGTGTCCTGATTTTGGTCTTTTTCCTTTGCTTCAATTTCACTTCGCCTTTTCCGTAGTAAACCTCAGCAGGAGTTAAGTTCTGCAAAGATTCGTGGTAGCGTTTGTAGTTGTAATACTCCACGAACTCGTTGAGTTTTCTTTCCAGTTGTTCAGGACTAAAATAATTGTCTAGTTTGACCACATTCTTCATGGATCGGTGATAGCGTTCTATCTTTCCTTGGGTCTGTGGATGTAACGGACGGCCTCTAATATGCTCCATATTTTGATTGCCAAGATATTCTGCAAGTTCGTTTGAGATATAACAAGATCCATTATCAGATAGTAGTTTTGGCTTGTTGGTCTGTGACACCTCAGAGGCCAATAAGGCTTGATCTAGGGTATCTTTCACGTCTTGTGCCTTCATGCTAGAGCACAGCCTCCAGTTGACTATAAATCGACTATAGTCATCTAATATGGTTGACAGGTAATACCAACCCCAACCGAAGATCTTGAAGTAAGTGAAGTCCGTCTGCCACATCTGGTTGACTCGTGTGGTTTTATCCTTAAAACTGTCCGAAGCACTCATGATTCTAAAGGATGGTGTGGTTATTAATCCATTTTCTTTTAGTATGCGATAAACACTAGATTCGCTGATGTAATAGCTGTACGTATCGGTAATATGCCAGGCCACTTCACGTGACGAAAGCTCTGGCCTTTCTAAAGCTATCTCAACTACCTTGTCCCGGTCTTGCTCATTGATTCTATTCCAAGAACCTTGCCTTTTGCTGGGCTTACGTGCCAGTCCTTCATAGCCTAACTCGGTGTAAGCTCTGTACCAGTTGTAAAATGTTGTTTTGTTAATTTTAAGCTCTCTCAGAGTGCGGATAACACCCAAATCTGATTGCTCTACAAGTTGAATCAACTCGTATTTCTCTTGTTGACTGTAATGCATATACTTGGGCCTTATGAGTCTTCTCCATTTACGTTTTTTTTCAAAGTTCTTACCTCTAGGGATAGTTCAGCTACCAGTTCTTTTAATGAACGGTTTTCCCCCTTGAGCTCTTGAACTTCTGTAGTGCTGGCCTCACGCATGGTATCGCCTGTTAAACGACGTTTGCCTGCTTCCATGAAGTCTTTGGCCCACTTGTAATAGTTGCCCTGGCTAATACCTTCTTTTCGACATAACTCGGCAATCGTGGTTTCTCCACGCATACCTTCAATAATGATTCTAATCTTTTCTTCTGAACTGTAGACCTTTCTAGTCTTTCTTTTTAATTCACTGATCAGTGAACTTGTACTTTTCTTCTTTACCATCTCTGGGTGATTTAAAGGGTTATAAATATATTAAAACCTCTCTCTTAAATCTTTACCCTTAATAGTTCACTTTTTGCTGACGGTATACACCTAACACCAGCAGACGTGTACTTTGGACGCAGCCAAGAGATATTAGATCAAAGACATTTAATTAAACTAAAAACAATGAAAAAAAGAAGAAAGCAACACCTGTTGCAAAGATTAAATTTATGACTTAATTTTGACTATCTCTGGTAAACATTAGTTTGAAGACTTACATTCCCGCTTATTATAAACCTTTAGAATATGAAGTAGAAATAAAGGGAGAAATTAAAAAGGGTACATATGCGCGTAGTCGTTCAGGATGTTTTTTTTGCTTCTACCAGCAAAAGATAGAATGGGTTTGGTTACTTGAGCAACATCCCGCACTGTACGAAGAAGCAATGGGATATGAAAAAGAGGGTTACACGTGGTCTGAAGAACCACTAGAGGCTTTAGCTAAAAGCGATAAAGTCGCGGCTATTAAAAAAGATCACTATCTAAGAACACACAGAGCTAAAAATAATAATAGAACCACCACGACTTGGCAAGATGAAATTCTAGAAGCAGAAGAAGAAGGTTGTGCAAGTTGTTTCATATAAGAAATATGTATTTTACACTGATATTTAAAAATCAAGAAAACGAGGGTAGCACTTTATGCTATGACCTTTGTTTCCATCCATGCGCAGTTTGGTTCAATAACGGTAAGGAACTACTTGTGCCAGACCCAAAGATCCCAAATTATCAAAAAGATTTTCTTCACATGCTAATAACGCATGAGTCAATTAGTGCGTTCTCTCCTTCTAACATAAAATTTGCAGATTGCGTAATAGTGGTTTGTCATCCAGAAGGACATGGAACAGTAAAAGATTTGGAAACTTTAAAGGCTGATATAAAAGAGGAAGGTTTCCAGTTTACCGTAATTGAAAACTTATTAAACTGATTTTAACGAAGCTTTTCTTGAGCACTATCGTTAGCCTTTGTAGTAGATAACTTGACTATGATTAGGTGTATCCCAAGTAAACTCTGCATCAAAAAAGCAGATCCATTCATACAGTATATTTACAATTTTTTCTTGTTTTAGCTCCCAGCTCCTTGGAGTCGGCACCGTTGTGGTATTCTCTTGTATCCATCTAACAACAGCACCATAGCCCATTGAGGCTCCCCTAGAGCTTCCTTTTACCTCATTTTTAAATGCTATGATAAACTCATGTGAATTGAAGTTAACCTTCAATTGACTTAGCATTAAATCGCTATTTTGACCGAGACCTATGTTAAAGGTATTTAAATCATGCGAAAGACAATTTCGATCCAAATCATCTAAGTCGTTTACATTTTCGTATGCTCGGGCAACTGAGGAAATATCTGAAAACATCGGTAATTGAGAGATTAAAAAATAATCTCTTAATTTCTTTTTTGTGTCTAGTTTAGGATAAGTAATAATGGGTATTATAGTTTCATCCTTAATTTTTTTCAAAGCGTCAAATAACTCTTGAGTAACATACTCACTTTTCGCTATGACTTTATTCAAGTAAAAGTTATCTTCAAAAGTTAGTCCTTCCTGAATTCCGTTCAGCTCATAATTACAGTTTTGGGCTTCCCCAATTCCTCTGCCCGTAACATTTGCAGAGCCAAAAAGTAAACGACTTTCACCATCCCAGAATGCCTTCATATGTAGGCGAGTATTGCGGTAAAGAGCTATTCTGTTCTCCATACAATAGCTAAATAACTCCATGTCAGAAACTCCTAGGCTATATGTAACCACAAAAAAAGCAACTCCTTGATAATTAAAGAGTTGCTTTGCTTTAAGAGTAGGGGGAATCAGAACGTTATCGAACTTTTTGATGATGTCGGAAGGTGGATTATCTTGATAATTATTTATTCAATACTTCAAGTAGATCTAGGCCTGCAGTCCCATTAAATACGTTGTTTTCTGACTGATTAAAAATTTAAGCAAGAACATACCCCACGCAAAATTCAAAAAAGAAAATAAATACCTGAAAATCGGATTATCATAAAAGATCAAACCGAAAATTAACGGGGAAAGCTAATTTTAACTCTGAAAAGTAAAATTAGAATTACCAAATTTTGGACTTGCGGATTTTAGGTAATATAATACATTTGTGAAATGAAAGATAAATCATTTAATACTTATCTCACATTCCAGCTGGCGTTATTATTAATTGCCAGTAGTTCAGTTAAGGCGCAATCTCTAAAAACATATTCAGGATCCTATAAACTAGGCTATACAAACGGAACAGCTACTTACACATATAAAGAAAAAGACTACAAACAAACTAAACACGGCAATTTTGTTTGGGAGCAATCTATATCTTATCGAGGAGACTATGGTAATGAGACACTAAAAGGATCTTTTAATGATGGAAAAGTAAATGGTAGTTGGACACATACAACTGACATGAAACAAAATGGTGTGACATCTAAAATTACAGCAACAGGTAATTTTAAAGATGGTATGCCAAACGGTCTATTTGAATTCAAATCCTCTAGCAACGACGGAACAGCTTCAGCCACCATTAACGCTTCTGTTAATTACAAAATGGGACAGATGGTAGGTAATGTTTATTATAAATCATCGCCTAATATAGGTGACAAGTCAATTACGGGGAAATTAAATTCAAATGGTTTTGTGATAGGTGAATTTATAGTTCATGAAAAAACATATGATGAAATTCTTCGGACTAGTTCAAAAGGTGTTCTTGAGATAGTTGTAAGTAGAAATAGTGGCAATGTCACTTATAATAAAAATTATAAAGAAGAATTAATAGGTGTATCAGAGTCAGATATATACTATGACACAATTCAAATGCCAAATGAATGGTATGTTGGTATAATTGACATTATTTGGGGGAATTCAGCTTTTTATAATTTAAAGTTTGAGGGTGTACCTTCATCTGATGAATTAAATGGACCTATGTATCTTAAAGGTTCTAAAAAAGGAGGATTAGAGGAAAGTGAGTTAACACCTTTAGCTGTATGGGAAACCTATCTAGAAAAGCTAAATAATGAAAACTGTATATCAAAATCAGTTAGTGTTCATAATAAAATTTTATTACTTTCACTCACTGAAAAAGATAAATTTGAAAAGAGTCGAGATCAGATTTTATCAGCTGAAGTTAAACTTCGAGATAGTGTTATTGTGGCTGATACTTTATTTATAAAAGATATAGGAGCATATTTTCAATCATTAAGAAATTTAAGAAAGGATTATGAAGCATCAACAAAATTAACTGAAAGCCAACTTACGACTTTTGCCGAAATTGAAAATGAGGTTTTAGAATTGGCAAAGCTTAAAATCGGTGATACCCCACTTAATAAAATTCGTTTAGATGATTCTGTTTCATCTGTTTTAAATGGAATTAAATCTTTTTCTGAAACACTGAATTCGATAAATTGTCCATCACTAGAAGCGACTAGAGACACATCTCAAGCTTGTCAAGTCAAGGTTTCACCAAATTCAATCGGATCATTAATCGATGACTTAAAAAGCTCTATAAAAAAAATAAGCTCATATAAAGATAATTACAACGAGTCTCTTCTTAAAGCATATAATGTCATCTCTATTGATGAAGTTAAAGCCCTTAACGAAAAGTATGCTTTTTATGTAAAGACAGAAGGTATGCGAACTGCAAAATTTATTGAAAACTATAAAGCAATTTTTTCTAAAACATTTACAAATGTAAATGGACCCACCTTTGCCGAGGTTATAGGTGAGGGTTTGCCTATCATCAAAAAGTTTAATGAAAATATTGATAAGTCACTGGCTAAATTAGAAAAACAAAATTTAGAATTATCTGCAAAATTTGTAACCATTAGTGTAAAACAAGAAGTGTGGGATAAGTATAATGAAGTTATCAATTCAGGGTTTAACAAACCATCTAATGATATGACAGAATTTATCACAGAGTTAGATAAAATCAGCGAATATCAATCTATGCTTTTGTCAAAAATATTAAAGTTTGAATCTCAAGAAAAACTAATTCAATCTAAAATTGAAGAAAGCAAAAATATAGCTGCAATTACAATAAAACTTGCTCTTGTTTACGATTCATGGTGGTTAAATGAAGCGCACAAAAATGCTGATTTAGAAACAAATTTTGACGAGTTGATAAGCCTTCAAGGTAAACTAATCAAACTATTTGAAAATATGGAACTAACAAAGAGTGTGGCAAAAGAATTGAAGAAAGTGGAGGATGTGTCGACTATCTTACAAACCCTCAATAGATAATATTCACTATTATTACATATTCAGAAAAACTTTTTTTTTATTCAATTCCTAGCTCTTTTCTATAATACAAAATTTCATTCAATGTTTCATTGTCATCTTTCATGGAAAATTTAGCTTTCAAAATGATTTGTTCACATTTACTTTTCCAAACCTGTGCAAATCGATTATGAAGTTTATTATTTTCAGAATTTCGCGTAAAAATATTCCCAATCTGTCTTGCCTTGGGGTAAGCCAATGCTAGAAATTCAAGGATATCATTTTTTGTGGTAGGTATAGGAAAACTAGAAATAATTTCAATTTTTTTTCTATCGACCTTACCTGGACCAGTGATATCAGAAAGTGCTTCAGAAAATACCTTTCCAAAGGAAGAAAACACCCCATCTGGATCGTTCTTTCTTTCCTCCTCAGCATCATTCAATAGTTGAAATAAGTGCTGAATAGAAGCGTTTGATTGTCTATTTACGATGTCATACTTGCAATAATCACAGGTAGTAGAGGATGCATCAATGTTTGCTTGACAGTTTGGGCATTTGTTTGCTGTTTCACTTGATTTTTGAGTGATTGGTTTTTCACTCAGACTATTATTAATACTTTGCTTATTTTTATTTAATTCATAAATTCTAGCATTCAGTACCATTTCAAATTCATCCTTATCAATGCCCGCATCAAAAGCTTTTCTATATAAAACTTCACGATCCTTGGCAGATATATCTCCGTCAACAAGGGCATATTGGATTAGTTTTTCTATCTCTTCTTGATACATCTACTTCTTTCTTAAAACAACTCCAAAGATGAAGATGAATACTTCGATAAATAGTAACCCTCCCATCAAGAGTATGATCCAATTATTTTCAAGCTCTAAATTAGCAAACAGACTAAGCACATAACGAATTAATCCCGATATTAGAAATAAAAAAGTGAATGCAATTTTAAAAGCATTGTCGATAAAATGTGTGTATAAAACAAAAATAAATCCCGCTGAAAAAAGTATACTAACATCAGCTAAAACCCAATTATATGTAGGAAAACTAGATAGAACTATTCCAGCCAAAGAATTCATTAATATGGCTATTATACCGCCAAATAGAAAAATATTTTTCATATACTTGTCGTTTTTTATTTACTTGAGTTTATCAAGAAGTTCCTTTTTCTTCTGAGTGAATTCTTCTTCTGTTAAAATCCCTGAATCTTTAAGTTCTCCTAACTGTTTTAGAAGTTCAATTGTATTCCCGCTAGAAGAACCTGAAGTATTAGTAGCATCCGTGGTATTTTTGGCCATCATATCCCCCATTTGTTGGGCGATAGGATTTACCATTCCTAACCCTATCATTGTTCCTAGAATTCCTCCTGCTCCGCCACCTTCTCCGCCACCAATATTTTCTGCAGCTTTTTCAGTTGTATCAAAACTTCGTTCAACTTTGTATGTTTCTAGATTATCTGCATGTCGCTTTAAACGCATACGTTCATATATATCCTCAGCCATGATTTTTTGAAATTGAGCTACAACATCTTTTACACGTTGATCTTCGTCAATAACAGGGATTGATTCAATATTGAACAGTTTCAGAGCTAAGCCAAATTCTTGTAAATGAGAATTAATAACAGCTTTTACAGCACCACCTACTTCATGAACAATGGACTCTAATTCCAAAGGACTTAGGTTTTGTTCACGACTTATTTTTGTAATTGTATTTTTCACATTTTCTGAGATTACCCCCCTGAATAATTCAGATAATGTATTTGTATCAAAATCCTTAACTGTTCCGACCATTTTAATCAGAAACAACTTTGAGTTTTCTACAACAAGTGCAAACGAACCACGGCAAGACACAGGGATAGGAACCTTGAAAGTTGGCTCAATCATATTGAATGGAACAAGACCAAACTTGGCATCCATTGACACCGACTTATTTATAAAATAAATTTCAGCTAAAAAAGGGCTGTCTCCTCCAAATACTAAACCTACAAGACTAGATAAAATAGGTAAATTTTTAGTTGACAAAGTATGAGTTCCAGGGCCAAAGACGTCAAGTAACTCTCCCCCCTTGTAAAAACATGCTTCTTGAGATTGGTTAACAATTAATTGAGACCCCATTCGTAGTTCTTGCTCACGAGAACTATTTGATTCTGAGCGCCATTTCCATATCAGGACATCATTAGGTCCGTCATATTTAAGAACATCGATTATTGCCATGACGTACAAATTTAGAAGAAAAGTTAGAACTGTAAACTGTTACTTAACTTTATCTCTAAGTGGTAAACATTAGGCTGACGTTTTACACTAAAACCCATAGTGTACATGCCAAGAGATGATTTATAATACTGCTCCTCAGATTGACCAGTGATTTGTCCAAATAAGATATCAAAATCTAGAGCGAATCGAGTCTTTATATCCAAACTTGCGGTTCTGTCGCGTTAATCTTAGTAAATAGCGAAACGATTAATTTGCGACCATGAACTACAAACACCATCGATATCCCAAATCTATAATTCTTCAAGCGGTATATTTCAAGTTGAGATTTACATTGAGCTATCGCGACGTTGAAGAAATATTGAGAATTAGAGGTGTGAGAGTAGACCACTCAACAATTCAAAGATGGGTCTTTAAGTTCTCTCCTATTGTTGAAGCCAATATGCACAATCGGAAAAAGCAGGTTTGTGATAGTTGGAGGATGGATGAGACCTACATAAAAGTGGGTGGTAATGATAGATATCTTTATCGAGCGGTTGATAAATATGGAAACACAGTTGATTTTCTGTTAACCAAGCGAAGAATGAAGGGTTCGGCTCAGAAGTTTTTGAACAAGGCTATAGGGAATAACGACAAACCAAGGATAATCAACATTGACAAGAGTGGAGCGAATACAGCAGGGATACGTACAATTAATAAACGAAGTCTTTCACTAAAGAAGATAAAGATAAGACGAGTTAAGTATCTAAATAATATTGTTGAACAGGATCATCGGACTATTAAAAGGCGAATAGCAATAAGTACAGGATTCAAGGAATTTGAATCAGCCCAACGAACGTTGGCTGGAATAGAAATCATCAATATTATCAGAAAGAATCAACTCAAAGATTCAAGATCAAGTTGGTTTAACACATTTAAATCTTTAGCAGCTTGATGAAAAGTGAAATCCCTCTACTTTTGGATACTAGAGGGATTAACGCGACAGTACCCATGCGTCTTACTTCTTAAAATTGTCTAATCACATACTTATTTTATTTCATACCAATTCATTAGGTTTGCACCAAATTTCAGGACAGGGGATTTGAGAAAGTAAAAAGTAGAATCTATTTGTCTTTTAAGACTTTTACCAAATGGACAACAAAGAACAATTGCACAACACAGCTTTGAAGTACGAACAAGAGCTTGAAAACTGGATTGATAGAAAGAGAGCGGCAGTTAAGCTCATCAACTCAATCAGTACATTACTCTATGATAAAAGCATCGAATTGGTGTTATTCAGAAATGTGATTGTCGATCAAAGCGTGTCAGAAATACTAAGACTTCATAAATACGCAAAAGACGTCGTTAACAAACCTATTAACGTATATGATTCTGCTGAATTGGCGCAAATCATAAGTGAAATGGATCTTGCTCCATCGAAAATTGATATTGGGAAATTGGCTTACGAGTGGCAAGAAGTTCAAGGCAACTTTGCCGACAAACATGCATTTCTTGCAGATAAATTATCAGGTTTTACACAACAAGAGGCTGATACAGTTGTACCGAAAGATGTTGTGTTATATGGTTTTGGTAGAATCGGAAGATTAGCGGCTAGAGAGCTAATTAAAAATACGGGTAAAGGCCAACAACTGCGACTCAGAGCGATTGTAACAAGAAGCAATACCGATCATGACATCATCAAAAGAGCGTCTTTGTTAAGAACGGATTCTGTTCATGGACCTTTTTTAGGAACCATCATTGAAGATTTGGAGAACAAGGCCTTGGTGATTAATGGACAGATCGTTCATATGATTCAAGCCAACAATCCAGACACGGTAGATTATAAAAGCTTTGGAATCAATAATGCGCTTGTGATTGATAATACGGGTGTTTTTAGAGATAAAGAAGCCTTAGGTTTACATCTAAAATCGAATGGAGTTGGAAACGTGTTGTTAACAGCACCTGGAAAGGAAATGCCAAACGTTGTGTATGGTGTGAATCATTTGGACCTCGACGTAGAAAACGACACTCTTGTTTCTGCAGCTTCGTGTACTACGAACGCCATCGTGCCAGTTTTAAAGGTAATTAACGACCATCTTGATATCCAAAAAGGACATATCGAAACGATCCATGCCTATACCAATGACCAAAACTTGTTGGACAATATGCATAAAAAATCTCGTAGAGGTCGGTCTGCAGCCATCAACATGGTGATAACCGAAACAGGCGCTGGTAAAGCGGTGACAAAGGTTATTCCTGAGTTGAGTGATAAGTTAACGGCAAACGCAGTTCGTGTACCAACCCCAAACGGTTCGTTGGCCATCATGAACTTAACAATTGGTAAAGAAACTTCAGTTGATGAAGTAAACAGCTTGTTAAAAGATGCAGCACTTAACGGCGAGTTGGTAAGTCAAATTTTCTATTCGATTGACAGCGAACTTGTGTCGAACGACATTATTGGTAATGGTTGCTGTTCTGTGTTTGACAGTCCTGCAACGATTGTGCATCCAGACAAAAAGAATGTTGTTCTATACGTTTGGTACGACAATGAGTATGGTTACACCCGACAAGTAATGCGCTTAGCAAAGCACGTGTCTAGCGTGCGCAGACCTACTTATTACTAAGATTTATTTTAGTGACAGGTAGTTCGAATAAATTGATTTACGTACTTTGGCATCGTAAATCAATTTGAAATATGAAGCAACTGACAGCAATATTTTTTACGTCACTTGTTTTCTGCCTAGCTTCGTGTATGTCCGGTGGAGAAGAGTTCGCTAGAATGTCTTTCGATAAAGCGGTAGGGTCAAGTACTGAAATTACTCAAGTAGCGTTTGACAACGGTTTTAAATCTCAAACTTTTGAATTAGAAGCTGGTGATCAGATTACACTGTACACGGATATTGACATAGAATATGAAGGAAGTATTCTGCTAGATTTTCTTACTGTAATGGTTTCTGAGGATAATGATACCGTTCATGTGTCTCAAACAATTCCTAATGATTCAGAATTGGCCACGAGACATACTACTAAAACATTTGGGTCAAAGAAATCTGAGAGTTTTAAAACTAAAATTGGACGGTTTAAAATACCAGAAAATAACACGTACTTTTTAAAGTCAATATTCCGCAGTTCAATCAACAAGTCATTGACTTTGTCAAAAGCAGATGTTGTGGTAATGAAAAGTTGGAACAAATAAATCCTTAACGCATTCAATCTACAAATTCAAAATGAGCAACAACATTAAAACGATTCACCCTAAAGGTCTTTATGTTCTCTTCTTTACCGAAATGTGGGAACGCTTTTCCTACTATGGAATGCGGGCCATTTTTGTTTTGTATTTGGCGGCTAAAGCCACTGGGTTAAATCCAGGTGTAGGCTGGGAGAAAGCAGATGCCCTAGCTTTATATGGTTGGTATACCATGATGGTGTATGTCATGGCGGTACCTGGTGGAATCATTGCAGACCGGTTTCTGGGACAGAAAAAAACGGTGATGCTGGGTGGTTTCCTTTTGTGTATTGGGCACCTCATTTTGGCATTTGATACCTTAACCGCTTTTTATATTGGTTGTGTTTTCGTTGTGCTAGGTGTTGGCGCTCTCAAGCCAAACATCTCTTCCATGGTCGGTTCTTTGTACAAAAAGAACGACCCTAATAGAACCAAGGGCTTTACCTTGTTTTATATCGGAATCAATATTGGCGCTTTTACTGCACCGCTTCTTGTGGGTTATGTGGGTGAAACGATAAACTGGCATTACGGTTTTGGACTGGCAGGAATAGGCATGTTGATAGGACAAATGGTCTATATCTGGGGACAGAAATACTTGAAAGGTGTCGGCGATTTTGTGCCAAAACCCCTAGATACCAATTCTGGCAAGGTGGCTAAAGTACCTTTGACAAAAATAGAAAAAGACAGAATGGTGGTGCTGGGACTTACGTTTCTTATCGCCATTATCTTTTGGGGAGCATACGAACAAGCTGGTGGATTGATGAATTTGTTTACCAAAGAATCCATTAATCGGACGATAGGATCTGCGACCGTACCAACAAGTTGGTTCCAGAGTTTACATGCGTTTTATGTCATTTTAATAGGTGTTCCTGTTGCGTTTATTTGGAACCAATTGAGAAAAAAGGGAAAACCGAGCTCAACCATTTTTAAAATGGGAATTGGCACGATCATCACGGGTTTGGGTTTTATATTTTTAGCAAAAGCGGCTTTAGATGCTTCAGCAGTCACCAATGGCCAAGCGTCTATGATTTGGGTACTTATTGCCTACCTCCTTCATGTAGTGGGTGAGCTAAGCATTTCCCCAATTATTCTGAATTTCATTACCAAACTAGCACCTGTAAAGTATGCTGCAATGATGATGGGCTTGTACTTTTGTGCCACTGGTTTCGGGAGCAAATTGGCCAGCATAGTTGGAGGGGCGGCGTTCGAAGGTTCGACGCCATTACAGGTCTTTACAGCAATTTGCATCTTCTGCGTTTTGTTTGGTCTTTTGTTAATTGTGTTTGTTAAAAAACTTAATGTATTGACACACGGAGCAGACGAAGAAGTGGAGGCAGAGCCAGTGGAGAGTGCGTAGAACCTCTTGCGGTTTCTGACCAAATGGGCGCTGTATTCAGGTGTGCCATCACCCTTTCTTTCAATAGTCTAAAAGATTCGAAGTAATTTGAAACTAAATAGGGTTTCAACTGTAGTGTTTACTGATTCTACAGAATGACACAAATCGACAAATCTAAGCCAGTAATGGTAACAGGCGCCAATGGCTATGTAGCTAGTTGGTTGGTGAAAAAATTATTGGAGGACGGAATACATGTCCATGCTGCGGTACGTAACCCGCAGGATCACAACAAACACAGTCATTTGGTCGATTTGGCCAAACGCTCAAAAGGTAGTTTGACGTTTTTTAAAGCAGACTTGTTAACGCCTGGAGCGTACAAAGAGGCAATGGAAGGGTGTGAGTTGGTGTATCACACGGCATCACCGTTTACAACAGACGTAAAAGATCCTCAAAAGGAGTTAATTCAACCCGCGGTGTACGGCACCGAATACGTGCTGTTAACAGCAAACGACGTTTCATCTGTAAAACGCATTGTATTAACCAGTAGTTGCACTGCCATCTATACGGATGCCATTGATACGGTCAACGCTCCAGGAGGCATGATTACAGAAGCCATTTGGAATACATCAGGTTCAATTGATTATCAACCCTATTCGTTGTCTAAAACCTTAGCGGAGAAAAAGGCATGGGAAATTGCTGAGGCCCAAGACAAATGGGATTTAGTGGTGATGAATCCTTCGTTTGTAATGGGACCAGCCTTAAATCCCAAACACACTACGTCAGAAAGCATGAATACGCTAAAACTCATGGCAAAGGGCGATATGAGATTCGGTGCACCTAAAATGGGTGTGGGTGTTGTGGATGTTCGAGACGTAGCTGACGCACATTACCTGGCTGGATTTACGCCTGAAGCAAAGGGTAGATATATTACATCCGCTCACAATTCTGATTTGTTGGAAATGGGTACAGTCTTGCGCCCGAAATACGGAAAGTCCTTTCCACTTCCCAAAAAGGCATTGCCTAAATGGTTGGTCATGCTTGTTGGTCCTGTGACTAATAAATTGTTTACCCGAAGGTTCATTCGGAACAACATTGATATTCCATGGCGAGCCGACAATTCCAAGATTAAAAAAGAATTGAACATGTCTTTTAGACCATTGAAAGAAACAATGGAAGATTCATTTCAGTCGATGATTGATGCGGGTGTGATTAAGGCAGGATAATTACGGTCTTACCGTTTCTTAAATTTCCAACCAACACCAAACGCAAGTCGATAGGGAGCATCTGCCACAAAACCATCCGACGCGTTGCCTTTAAGATAGTTTTGGTAGCCCCAACCGTAAGTGACCTCAGTCGACATATACAGTTGGTCGGTTGCAAAGTATCTCATTTGAATTTCGAGAAATACGCTCTGCAGGTCATAGTCTGAAGGATTGCGAATGTCCTGTCGGCGCTGAACCCACAACCCTCCAACGCCGGTGTGTAGTTTTAATTTTGGATGTCTTTCAAACGACTCAATACGAGAAAAGCCAAATCCTGAACCATACGCAGTTTGGTTTTTCGATAGAAACGGAGCAGAATACAACTTGGCGTGTATCGACATTTTCTTCATTTCATATCCTAAATGAATGTACGTTCCATGGCTTTTCCAAAAGTTCTTCTCGGAACTGAAGTTGTAGTTATATGCTTGTGGGACGCCCGCTTCAACAAATATTTGGCTTGATGCTATGTGGGCGAACAATATGCCACTTAATAAGAAGCAATGTCTTAACAAAGCCCTTTTCATCATATCACTATGTGCCATAAACGCCAATCGCAATATTGAAACCAAACACATTGTTCTTGTTTTGAAATCGTTTATCCTTTTCTACAGGATTTGAGTGGTTAACATCAGCTTCAATTTCATAGGCATTGGTTTTGAACAAACCAAAGGTGTAATAAAGGGAAATTGTGCCTAGAGCGCCACCGCGTCCATCCAGAAATACTTTAAGCGCTGGTCCAGTATTCGCTATAAATCGTAAATCATATTTTTCCCAGTCTGGTTTGTCCATACCCGTTTCATACAATCGCGTAAGAATTTTTTGATGACTGAATGCCGTTCTTAAGCCAAAAGCCACGCCTCCACCTTCATCAACGTATATGCCACCAACACTCATAGCAAGTCCACCTTGTTTTAATTTTACCTGTCGAGTAACGTCATCACCCATTGCATCAATTCCATCAGCGAACCTTTTTTGTTCCCTAAAACCATATTCTGTTTCAATCCATGCGCCTCCTAAGCCAGCCCCAAAAGTGATGGTTAAACCATCAACATAAGAAAACGGTTTCATCTCTGTCCGTAGCCATGAACGTGAAGTATTGTAGTTTTCTACGAATTGGTTCAGTCCTTTCACATTTGCAAAATTGGATCCATATCCATATGTGAAATAAGCTTGACCGAAGCTTTGCAGACTACAAAACCAAACCACTATTAAAACCGAAAGCCATCTCATGTTAGCATTAATTTATGTTAAGACCAAATATACGAAACCTGAGAGATTACGGTTTATGACATTACGACGATGCCATTTCAGATGCAATTTGATTCATAGCAATTCAGATAATTTTATAACCTTGCAACAATGGACAATTTTATCATCTACGGCGCCTACGGGTATACTGGCAAACTGATAGTTGCGGAGGCGGTAAAAAAGGGTTTAAAGCCAACGGTTGCAGGTCGGAACAAAGCGCTCGTACAATCGCTAGCAGAGCAATATGACTTACCCTCAGCTTGTTTTGACTATGATGATCAACGTGCTTGGGATGAAGTGCTTAAAAATCACGCATTGCTACTAAACTGCGCAGGACCGTTTTCGCTAACCATTAAAGAAATATTGCCGGCTTGTGTTCGTAACAAGGTGCATTACACAGATATTAATGGACAAATAGAAGTCTTTGACTACATACAATCGCACCACAAAGATGCAGTCGCTGAAAACATAGTTTTGATGCCTGGAATAGGATTCGATGTGGTGCCAACCGATTGTTTGGCGAAATATTTACACGAACAATTGCCAACAGCCACGCATCTGCAGATAGCTTTTGAGTCCAGTTCCGGACTGTCTAGAGGCACCGCTTTGTCGGTGTTAAACAGATTTCATCAAGGCAGTGCCATTCGCGAAAATGGAATAATCAAGACAATGCCAGCGGCAAGTGTCAGCAAGTCTATCAACTTTAATGATAAGAGCAAAAACGCCGTGGGTATTGCTTGGGGCGACATCTTTACTGCGTATCATACTACAGGAATTCCAAACATCGAAGTATTCACCGTCATGCCAGAGAAGACCATGAATATGATGCGACGTGCTTCTAAACTTGGTTGGTTGATCAAAACCAACTGGTTCCAAAAAATGGCGGGGAACATGATTCGGAGAAAGATCGATGGTCCAAGTGAAGAGAAACGGGAACAGCTACAAAGCTACTTATGGGGAAAGGTTACCGACGACAAGGGGTTAACTATTGAAGCGCACATGACAACACCAGAATCTTATAAGTTAACTGCAATAACAGCCGTTATGTGTACAAAGAAAATTCTGAACGGTGAGGTGAAGCCTGGGTATCATACCCCAGCCGGAGCATTTGGAAGTGCTTTAATACTGGAGGTTGAAGGCGTTGAAAGGTCCTTGGTTAAAGGAGTCTAACGGTATAAACCATTGGTCAACGATAGATTCATGTCATTGCCAGCTCTATGCACTTGTAAAACAATTATTTGAGCCAAATAAACAAGTGATTTCGTTTTTCAACTTTTAGCTTTGTTGACATGCAAGGGTTTCAAACGATTGAAGTAAACGGTTCTGTGTTTTTCGAAAAGGCAGCCATGCCAGGCAAGTCTGTTCATGTAGGTGAACTCGATGATCACGCCTGCTTTCTCTTTATGATGAAGGGAAACAACCTATCGATTGAACAAAACGGTATGACTGGCGTTCATGCGTCTGAAGGCATTGTGAAACGCTGTAGCCGATACGTATCTCAGTTTGTGACAGATGACAACGAAACGTTTTGTGAAGGTGTAGCGATTTATTTTTATCCGGAGTTTATCAAAAAGATTTTTAAGAACGAATTCCAGCAATTTAAAGAAACCCCACCTCCAAGTTTTAATACACGGAAGGTGGTGAGCAACGAACTGATTCAACAATACATCAAAGGGTTAATCCCATATTTCGAGGTGCCAGAGCTCATGGACGAAGAGTTGGCTGCAATCAAAATTAAAGAACTTGTGCGCTTACTCATTCAATCAGAAAATCGCACATCCGTTTTAGATTTCTTTTCTGAATTGTTTGCCAGTCCGCGACAAATGAGCTTTGTCGAAGTGGTAGAAAACAATATTTACAACGACTTGTCAATGGATCAGTTTGCCTTTTTATGCAACATGAGTTTAGCGACATTTAAGCGCACCTTTCGCAAACAGTTTGATACGTCGCCAGCCGCCTACATCCGTCATCAAAAAATTGCCAAAGCGAAAACCTTGTTGGTGTCAACAACTCAGCAAGTAGAAGAAATTGCTTATGAATGCGGCTTTAATGAATTGAGCTCGTTCTCACATACGTTTCAAAAAGTGGTGGGTGTTTCACCAACAGATTTTAGGTTGAGCCAAATGAGCAAATCTCTGAGCTAGTCGTGCAAGTCATTTGCTTTTACCCTGTTGAACTTTGTATCAACAATTAAAGCAATGAAAAAACAAGCAACAACATTTTTATCGATTACCGCAACGCTTATGCTGAGCATCAGCTTGCTTTCCTTTAACACCCTTAAAAACACAGAAATGAATGAGAAAAAAGTAAAAACAATTGAGTACAAACTCGAAGGTGACATAATCAATGTATCAGCAGATAGTTTATGGACCATTGTAGACGACGGTTATGCCAATGCAGGGGTTTGGGCCACCAACGTAGACCATTCAGTTGGAAAAGGAACACCAGAATTTCAGGGCGCCACTTGCGATGAACGGTCTTGCGACATCAATGCCACAGGCTTTAGCGCCATTACAGAAAAACTAGTACAGTACGACACCTCCTTGAGAGAATTGACTTTTTCTGTTACTGAAGGACTTCCAGGTTTTGTGACCTTAGCTCAAAACCATTGGACGGTTGAATCATTGTCTGAATCGACCTCAAGATTAAACATGCATGTAACCATGGAAATGAAGCCTTTTATGGGCGCATTGATGGCGGGTATGATGCGAAAAAACCTTCGAACGCTTTTGCCGACCATTAGCAACGATTTGAAGATTTATGCCGAAACAGGAAAAGTATCACCTGCCAAAGAAGCTCGAATGGCGTCTTTGAAATAATGCGAGACATTTTGAATAATGAGAAGGCAGTTTTCGGACTGCCTTTTTTTATTTCAACTTTTAAGGATTCTGAAGATTATCTATCATTGCGGATGAATAAGTCAATCCTCCTGCTCACCTTTTTATTGTTTAGCCTTTTTAGTTTTGGGCAGAACAAATTACAAGAAACAATCCATTTGAATAACGGTACGGTGGTCTCTGGTACAATTGTAGAATATGTGCCAAACAAGACATACACGATTGTAACTGCAGATGGAAACAAGTTTGTTTTTAACGTGTCTGACATTGCTAAAATCACTTGGGAAGCACCGACGAAAAGCACAAACGCTACATCAGGATCGCCTTCCAAGAATATGTTTTCTGAAGGGTATCATGGTTTTGTTGAAACAGGAATAGGAGCGGGTATGGGCACTTACGGACTCGATATGTTTAAGATCGACTTTGTCAATGGCCATCGGTTTAATGAAAACGTATTTGTGGGTGGAGGAGTTGGTTTTCGACAAGCCACGGCATCTGGTTTTCCTAGTTTTATCCCATTGTATGCGAATGGTCGTTACAACTTAACACCTTCTCATAATGTCGTACCGTTTGCTAGTCTTTCAGCTGGTGTCGCATTTAACTCTACGGATGGACTCAATGAAGGCGGTTTAGTTATCAATCCAGCGGTCGGGGTACATATCAATAAGTTCAGCTCATTTATGATTAATGCCTCCATTGGGTATGACCTGATGGATGTCCCGTTTTATGAACCTAAAACGCTGCCTGATTATCCGTTCGTAACGTTGTCGAGAAGAATTAGAACAACCGAAGCTTTTGTGTTCAACGTGGGCATCACGTTTTAACCCATTCAAAAGGTTTTTTTTCTGGTTAGTTTGGTCTTTTTGGTTAGTCGATTTTGTTATTATCCAACCAAACCAAGTCTCTAATATTTTTCTGAACCGCTACCGAGGCGAATAGGCTTAACGTAAACGACATGCCGTAGAAGCCTTTCTCGCTTAGTTCGATTTCTGCGTTCCAAAGTCCTATGACCAACAACATAGATGCGATGGTGGTAAACCAACTTATACCGTAATACACATCGGTTACCGGAATGTCTTCTAGTTTGTCGCGCACCGCTTTTTGGACTGAAATCACTGAAAACAATCCAAATAAGAGGATGGTGAAATAGTACCCTTTTTCATTGAGTTCCATTTCTGCATTCCACAAGCCAACACAATACGAAACCATTCCAATGAGCAATGCCATCCATGCGGCACCAACAAAGGCGTTACTTGGTCGTAATACGTGTTTGTTAACTACTTTCTTTTCTGTCTTTTGAGTCAAATCTTGAATCTCTACCATTTTTATGTTTTTTGTTATGGCAAAGGAAGAATGCACTCAAATCTGAATCAATGAACCTCGGTTAACTAATTTATGAAGACGTGTTTTGCAATTTTGCACGAATGCGACTGAGCGCTTGTGGCGTGATACCGATGTAAGAGGCTAAAAACTTTTGAGGGATTTCTTTGATTAGACGTGGTTGTTCTTCAAACAACGAAAGGTATCGTTCGGTTGGAGATTGCAGCATAAAAGCATTTTCTCGCTGAGATAAATACAAAAACAGCCGTTCCGAAAACATGCGGCCTAAGGCGTGGCCACATTTGGTGCTGTTGTAAATCTGATTGAGATCATTGTAGGATATAGAAATCAACTTGCACTTTGTTAAAGCTTGTAAGTTGAATTCGGAAGCTTGTCTGGTTAGAAAAGATGTGTATGCGTTTATAAATGATTTGGGGAATGCGATGTTGACAGTAATATCCTTCGCATCTGTTTCATGGTAGAGGTGGAGGATGCCTTCTTCAAGGTAATACAGGTTGGATTCAACTTCATTCTGTTTTGTTAAAAAGTCGTTTTTATCGCATGTCACGCGTTTAAGTTTATCCGCAATGATGGCCCAGTCATTTACGTCGATATCAACTTGTTCTTGTAGAAATGATTTAAACGAATCCACGGCGGTAAGATACTATTTTTGTCGAAGTTCGAGCCGAAACTTTTTGGATAATGGGCCATTTGGCCGTATTTTGGAATCAGATAAAATCAATCGATTATGAAAAATGCAATTCTTCTTTTATGCGTCCTAAGCATCGTGTTCTTGGGCTGCAAGGACAAAGACAAATTACCTGACAAGGTGAACAAGTATTTGAGTTGCGGTCAAAAACCAGACATAGATACGACACACTTTAGGTTGTATGTACCAAACGCCTATACCCCCGATTATGATTTTCTGAATGATCAATTTGTGATTCCATGTATCGATTCCGCCTCCAACGTTTTGTTTATTACCGATTTGACAGCGGTGGACTATAAAGGAGATACCGTGTTTACTTCAGATACCATGAACAACTATTTGACAGGTTTTAGTGACCGTTGGGATTTTAACTATAGTTCTGGAACAACCGTTGTAGGCACATTACAAATATCATTTACAGTGACTGATGGAGACTCTGTAGAACATAAGGTGTCTTATTCCATTTGTAGTTTTACCTGCCAATCACTTAAAGAAAGTGGTGTTGAATTGGACTTTAGTAAACTGATTTTTGAAGATCAGATTCACTGCGGCAAAGGATATATGCCGTCAGGGGAATTTGGTTGTTAATTTACCTAATGAAGCGCAGTGGTATGTAGTGGCATGACCTTCTTGCATAGAATCATCAGATCGCGCGGAATTGCGTTGTTCTGTTTTACGTTTACTGTTTTTTCTTCTATAAAGACGTATGCATCAATCCAAACCTTGTTTGAGCAATCAGACGTAGTGCTAACAGGAAAAATCAAATTCATATCGGGTCCAATGAACGGGGATTTAGGCACCGATCATTATTACGTAACCTTGGACGTGGACAGTATATACAAACGTCGGTTTGTGAGTCCGACCCAACCCATTCAATTGCATTGGATCGTTTCCAATCTACGTTGTAGTGAGATTCCTATGAGTAACTGCATCACTAAGCACGAGGGTGAGCAAAAAATATTTTTTCTCAAAAAGGCTCATTTTTTCGAAGGAGCAGAAATACCAGATAGCTTGATTTTGACGCTGAACGAGCTCAATCGACAAACAATCCATCAACTAAGCAACGACGATTTGATTTGGATTGAACCATTTAAATCAGAGAAAACATGTAGTCACGATTGCGGTTTTTGCCACAGTATCGAAGAAGAAGATTGGGAAAAGGTGGAGAAACACATTGCCAAAAACGCCAATAATGAAAGACGTCTTGACTGGATGCGGCATCGAGCGATAAAGTGGGTGATGCCCGATAGGTTTATGTTGTCATCATTACCCTCGTATCAAAGCGTTCGTTATTTGTTTATCACCAACAAAAGAGAAGTAGAAGCTATGGGTTATTTCCAAATTGGCTACTACAAGACCTTTGCCACTTGGATTCCTCATGTTTTGTACAAGCTTTTTAGAGCTCAAGCCTATCGCCATTTTTCAAGAGAAAACTACGATACCATGATGCTTATGTCGTTTGAAGTCGACAAAGTAACGAGTCCACAATACCTCTCCTTTGACCGATCTCAATACGAACGACAAATCCACGATAGTACTTGGACGACCACATATGGTGAATCGATTCACCTCGACAGTAACCTTGTGTTGTTGGCCAGTGTTTATGAAGGACCGACCGCGTTGTATGAAGACTATAAAACAATGCCGAACTATGAACAGAACGCGTTCAATTACATCGATACTTTATTGAAACACCAAAAAGTATATAGTTTGTGTGTGATGTCGAATCATGCCATTCCAGCAGTAGCTGCTTACAGTGTTCGGGCATTAGGCAGCTTGAAGGATAGAAAAGCAATACCGTTTTTAATTCAACTCGCGAATCATGAGGTGGAAGGACCTTTTACCCCAGCTCATTTTGATGATCGAAATGAATTGCGAAAAGCTATTATTGAAACGCTTGACATCCTCACTGGAACCACGACTACCAGTCGAACATACCCATACGGTATCCCCGAAAATACCTGGGAAATGAGTTTCTCAATTCCGATGTGGAAGGAGCGTATAAAAATTGATTTTTAGTCTGCCTTAAGAAGGGTAAAACGTTCGTCGTTTTGGATGACGGTTACCTTAGCACAATGAGAAGGAAAGGTGACTTCATAAGGTTTACTAATGTCAAACGAAGTATCTGTTCTAAACAATCCTTGACATTCTAAAATACCTTGATCTGAATACCGACTTACCGAAAAATAGGCTTCCTTTAGTTCAATCTCAAACCAAGATCCTGCGCCTTCGCCCGCAAGCCAATGCGCATGTTTTGAAACATTATTAGGTCTATCTGGAGCTTGAAGAAGATCTGGTAGCATACTCAGTTACATATACACTGTTGGTCTCTTGAACCAATTCTGGATTGCCAACACAAACAATTTCATTTTGTAATGCACGTAAATTCCACATAGGCGTTGGACTAACCGTAAAAGGGAATTTTAACAAAACGTGTTCATCCAATTTAGGACGACCAGCTCTGAGAACCTTATTGACAAACCTCGAACAGTTTGTTCCAGACTGGATGAAAGGACCGTCAGAAATAAACTCTTCTGCGATCATCTCGTTTAATTTGTTCTTGGCTTTTTGATAGTGAATGGCTGTATGACTGCCATATAACTCACCAGTTCCATGGCCAGATTCATTTTGGAATAACTCGCTTAATATTTCCGGGACATTAGTGATGTCGCCATTTTCAATTTGTGCAACCGTATGCATACGAAGTTCATGGTCATGTTGTGCATTACGCACACGACCAAACCCATTTGGTGCGTGATATCGGCCAAAATCAAAATATTCACAGGAGCCAGATTCGTTGTTGATGAGAATCAATGCTGCGTGCCCAACTTTGTAATACCCATTTCGGCTAAATCCAAGGTCGTTCATCAACGTGTCGTACCAAGAACCTGCCTGTTTACAAAGGGTTTCTGGCCAAGCACAGGCTATGATAAATCCATCTTTTACACTCATTCTGGCAGGTAAGATAGTTTTTATTTTATAAAACTTGTCTTAAAAATAGCTTCTACGGTTTTGGATAAAACTAGTGTAATACGGTATAGCAATTGTCGATTTCCTGACAATGACTTTAATAAATGAGGTTGAACCTCCCGTTTTTTTCAACTTCCTTGCCGTTCATATCAACGCCAGTAATTCTATAGAAATAAAATCCCATTGTAGCTCGAGAGCCATTCGCATTGCCATCCCATGCCTTTTCCGTATCAGTGGATTTCCATAATACTTCACCCCAGCGATTGTACACCATGATGTCGTAGTATTCCATTCCTCTTACATATGGTGCGAACGCGTCGTTAATTATGTCACTGTTCGGACTAAACGCTGTTGGGATGTACAACACAACATCGTCCTTAATAAAAATGGATTTGATAGCTTCATCAAAACAACCGATGTCGTTTTGCACGTATAAACTGACAACGTATGTACCTGTGTCCCCATACACATTAACTGCATCATGGTTGGTGGATTGTTGTCCATCTCCAAAACTCCAGATACTTTGCGTATGGTGTTGTGATTCATTTTTGAAATCAACCCGCGCATTTAAAAAGCTAGGTAGCAAAGGTGTATAACTAAAGTCTGCAATAGGATGATCGAGTACTGTTACGCCAGGTTTTTGTTCAGACGAGTCAACACAACCATGGCTATTCGTCACATGTACAAAGACGTCGTATGCTCCTTTTTGCGTGTATGTATTTACTGGATTGGGGTCTGTACTTGAATTGCCATCACCAAATGTCCAGCGATATGTTTTTGATGCTTCATAAAATTTATCTGTAAAAGTAACAGGTAGTCCAGTGCATGTTTCAGCCTCCGATGGACTAAAGTCGATAATTGGATTCGGGTTGACAGTAACAGATATGCTTGTAGAAACAGAATCACTACAATTGTCTTTTAAGGTTGCTGTAAACGTCCTTGAAAACAAAGGAATGATTGTTTTTGAATCTCCTGTGCCAAGTCCATGACTCCAAGTTATTTGTCTTTGACTTTGAATCCCACCAGAATGATTTACAGATAAAATCGCCGTTTCTCCAAAACACAATATCGTGTCATTGGAAGGAATTAGATGTAAAGCAGGTCGACCTATAACCGTGTGTTCTGCGACTCCATTTTTTGGTGTGCAACCATCACTAACTTCTAATTGGAAAGTGCGTGTTGAACGAATAACATCTTGTTCAGTATCATTGGTATTGTTGCTTGGCTTCCACAGGTAGCTGTATTGACTCGTGTCTCCACCGCTGACTGTACTTGTTAGGGTGATATTCTCTCCATGGCAGGCTGTGTCTTGGCCAATGATTGTGACTTTTAAAGAATCTAAAACACCCACATTTACACTTGCGCTTGGGTTGAATTGAGAGCATCCGTCGGATAAGCTTACGGTATACGACGTATTCGTCGTAGGACTCACTGTTTGTGTTGAAGTTGAAGACTGGCCATTTCCCCAATCATAGGAGTATTGATTGCTCAATCCGCCATTGCCGAAAGCGTTTAGGAAGGCACTACTGCCATAACATATCGTTGTGTCAGCACTCGTTGAAACCGACAAAGAGTCGCGAACGGTTACCGTATAAAATGCAGTGTCGTCAGGAGTTGTGCATCCGTCAGAAAATTGAATCCAAAAAGGATGTTGGCCAGGCGTGAGAGGTCCAGTGTTAAACGAAAAATCGGCGCCGTTACCAGTTGTTCCATCAGAAACTAAGTAGTTATACGTTGATAATCCACCAGTTGGTTTGACCGTTAATATAGTGGAATTTCCTTGACAGATGGTTGTGTCATTGCTTTGGGCAAAAGTGATGGGAGGTCTTACTTTAATGATGACAGAATCATATAAGTATTCATTCATACATTCATCACCAAATGTGATGTACATAACCGTGTCGGCTGTAGCTGTAAAGCTTATGGCTTTATTCCCTTTTACCCCATTCCAGAAATAGGCATGATCGGCAGCATCTCCTCCACGACCTAAGGCAGTAAGCGTCACGCGTTCATTATAACAAACCGTTCTATTGCCAGGCTTGAACAGTCCAAGTGGCTCTTTAAACGTTTTAAATTCCACCTTAAAACCAGTTCCAACAACGTATGGGTCTGAGAAATGACGAATGGTTACAGCACCGTTAAATAGCGTTTTTGCTTGTCCTCCAAACGGAAGCGTTTGTCCCGTACAACCACCTAATAACGTGGCATTTGTAGAGTTGCCGTCGTACACATAAATAGAGTCGTATCGGTTTTCATAGTCCATTTCCTCAAAAGTGATTTGAGCACTATCGCACCGACCAAAATCAACGGTAAGTGTGTCGCGCAACAATCCTTGATAATCCGATTCACCGTTGTGGTCATAAATAAAACCACTACAAGCGTGCACGGTCGACCATGTGCCTTTTGGCAATAAGTATCCATTACAAATGTCTTGGTTGGAATCTATGTCAATATAATTGGCTTTTACAACCGTGTCGTAATTGTTGTTAAAGCAACTTTCTGCAATAAGGGTTACGGTGTATTTACCTTGACTTGGATATACGTGAGTAGGGTTTTGTTGCGTGGAAGTATCACCATCTCCGAAATCCCAGAAATAGGTTTTTGCATTGATTGATTTATTGATGAATTCAACCGTTTCGCTAGCATCACAATACGTAGAATCCCCTTCGAAATCAGCGACTACCTTAGAGCTGTCGTATTCATCTCCAACCCCAACAGCATACCAAGCATTGGTAGTTGCCTGAACTTCAGCGCTACAGTCTCCATACAAATCGGTTGCAGATTGAATCGCATAATATCGAGCTTCTTCATAGTCTGAAGAACTGGTTAAATACACGGTTAAATTGCGATAAGCAATTTGTTCAGCTTTATGTATACCAAGGCTATCCACCTTGTAATTGTCACCATTGTCGTTTGTGCCGGTTGCCCCGTTGGTAAGCACATAAAACCAATAATTCTGAACGCCACTATTGGTGTGCACGCCACCATTGTCTCCAGTCCCGCTATACCAATAAGTGCCTTTATACGTACTTGGGTCTCTATGAGTTTTGGGGTTTGCCATGTTTCTTAATCCACTGGCACTGGCCATAATATCTTCTCCCATTCTCCATGAGAATTGGGTTGAATCGGCAAAATATTCTATTGCATTGCCAAAAATGTCGCTAAAAGATTCGTTGAGTGCACCACTTTCATTCCGGTAAATCAAACCCGCACTGTTTGTAGTAACGGCATGGGTAATTTCATGTCCACAGATGTCTAAGCTCGTTAGTGGGGTATAAGAAGTGCCATTGCCATCTCCGTAAGTCATCACGCTTCCATTCCAAAAGGCATTGACATAATTAGAGCGATAATGTACATAGCTTCTAATTTTTGCTCCATTGTCGTCGAAACTATTACGATTGAAATTTTGTTTGAAATAGTCGTATGTCATTTCAGCTCCGAAATGGGCATCACCGCCAATTTCGTCGAAGTTTACATTGTAATTATTCCAATAATTGTCGGAGTCTGTAAAGTCAACCGCTGCACCATAATTGGTGCCTTTATTCATGTCGTACGTTTCAATTCCATTTCCTCTACCAACTTCTCGCAAGCGGTAGTTTCCAGGTCCAGTGCTGTCGGTGGTGATGGGTTTGTCTCCTCGGTATTTTGTATTCGCCGTTCCTTTTACGTCTGCGATATGCAACAAGTCCTCTTCTGCCCAAAACGCTCCTGATCTACAGTTTACGTATATGTTTTTGCGCATTAGGGGCTCTTCTGAGTTGATTTCGAATCGATAACAGAGGGCCATTTGGTTGTGAAAGTCTAAGTTTTGAGGGGCGTGAACCAATTGTCCTTCAGGTAAGTAGGTGGCAGTACTATCGCCTTTCCATACTTTGAGCATGGCTTCCTCCTCAGGAAATTCCCATTTAAATGATGACGCTTTGCTGTAGTCTTTTGCTAATTCAAATGCGTATTCGGCCAAAAGTATTTCGCGTGTGGTATATGTTGGCGTGCGAAGTCTGCCATTTATACTAGTCAGCAGGTTGTTTTGAAAATGACAAACGACGTCGCTACCCATAACTAGGGCATCACGGTAGTAGTGTGCCATTCGAATGTGTGTCTGATTTTCGTTTGCATGTAGGGTGCGGACTATCTCGAATCGGTGGTTTTTATCCAGTTTGAAATGGCTCACCAAATACTCATTGATTGCGTCTTTCTGAACGTTTGCGGCAGACAAATTCGTTTCGTGAAAAGACAGACTGTTGTCTGGCATGAGTTGGTAACGCTGTGCATGTGCCATGCACTGCCAACAGAGTAAAACCACAATGAATGTGAAAAGTCGGGGTAAAAAATGTAGTTGTAGCTTCAAATGTGTCTTTTTCTTTGAACTATCTTCGAAGATACAAAACGTTTCGCAAAGCATGACTGAACCCAAATCGCCTCTATTAGCAAGTTTGCACACAAACGGTTTTGTGGCAAACCCGATGTCTTCGATTGCCATTGCCACTGTTTGCGGGATGGGCTTCATGTTTGTAACCATACTATTAGGTGCACCAATACTGATTTCAATGGTCGGTTTGTTCGGGGGCATTTTATTGGTTTATGGATACCGAGTTGGCAAGGTGACTTACGATTTATATGAAGACGGAATTCAAATGAGCATTCGACGATTCATCCCCTATTACCTTAAGAAAAAAGAAGAACAACGATTTGTTGCGTGGAAGTATATCAAATCATTTAAAAACGATTTTGATCAACAGCGGGGTGGAGGGGAATACGAGTTTTTGAAACTGTATTTGTCCAAGTCACCAGGTGAAATTTGGATTACGGACCAACACGACAAAAGCGGATTTCAAGCTTTTCGAGATGCGTTTAAAGAAGTCGTCCGCAAAGAGCACGAGGCTTCAACCAAAACGCAACTTGGTGAACAACAGTCGGAGAAGGTGTCTGTCAAGACAAAGCCAACGCATTTAATTGAAAAGGTTGGTTTCTATAAAACGATTACGGCAAAAGTCATAACCATATTATTCATTTTAATTGCCGCCGGATTGGTCGTATTAAACCAAACTCAAGGCTTGTCGTTTAGGAATCTATTCAGACTAGAACTTGTCATCATTCCGGGTGTCGCCTACATGGTTTATCGAGTTTTTGTTAAAGTCGAGGAATAAATGAGTCCTCGAGTATTTGCAGTAAAGAAAAGAACATAAAAAAAGGTGGCAGAGCCACCTTTAACTTTTTCTTAGAGCAAGATTAGTTGCAATCTTGCCAATAGTCATACTCAAAAGTAAAATCAGTACAGTCCCAATCATAGGTGTACGTGGCATTGAACGTTACATCCGCTGCCTTGCCTTGACCAATCAATTTAAGTTTGTAATGATTGTACTTGTATGTGAAGTCGCAATCTGCAGTCTTGTATTTTGTAACAATTGTGCCATTCATGACATACTTGTTACCAGACGTCATGCCAACTCCCTTAATGCCTCCATAATTCGTGCGATAGGTTTGAGAAGTTACACCGTTAGTTGACACCCAATTGCCCTTAACTGTTACCTCTCCAGTAAGTTGGATGTACTCACCAGCACAGGGATTATAATAAAGTCCTGGGGAGTATGAATAAGAATACTTGCCTGTAGTAGCTCCAGGAGCAGGAGCAAAACTGCTCATTGTGAAAATTAAGAAAGTCGCTAAACTTCCAACGCGTAAAATAGATTTCATAACATTTTTGTATTAAGTGTTTAATAGATAAAAACCCAAGATACGCATATAGAATGCGAGAAACTCGTAGAGATGATAACCGTAAATAAGCATTTTGTAAATGCGGGTGTATTGGCGAGACGTGCAAGTAATTCAGGAGCTCGATGGGTTAATACAACAACCAAAACGAAAATCATGTAGACTAAATCAGCCGATTAATACAAGGGCAACAGCGTCATTTTATTACTATCCCGAAAATATCCATGTTCGTAATGGGTTTCCGATACCGTAATTTCTTGCATTACGTAGCCTGTTTGATCCACATCGGGGAAGTTATAAGCAGAAACAGATCCTTCGATGCAAAGATTTTCGAAATAGGGCACCGCTTCTAAGTCTCCCTTGACCCACAAACCATGTTTACGGCCATATTCATCATATTTCCCTATCTCTTCCAATCGACCATTGGGGCCGTAGAACTTCCATAAACCATATCGTCTTCCGTTTTTTAATTCGCCAGTCAACCGGGTTTCTCCATTGTTGTGAAACTCAACAACTTTCCCAGAACCATCAGAAATAGATTGTGTTCCATCTTGTTCGAAAAACGTCAAGTAATACAGGGTTTCCATATCCACCTTCATTTCTTGATCGCATTTGAACTTCATTTCGTTGTCTTTTATCAAACCTGTCAAAAGCTTTTTGCCATTTGGATACCACATCTGCACTTTCCCATAATAAAAGAGAGAATCTTGGGTAATCGGGTTGACGTACCATCCGCTGTCGTACGTGATTTCTTTGTATAACTGTCCGTTTAAGTCCCAATGCTGCCATGTGCCAATTTTTTGCCGACTTTCAATCCTACCTTTAGAGGCCATGACACCATTTTTATAGAAATATTGATAATCGCCAGTACGGCTTGATTCAAAATCGATTATTTTATCCGTCGATAAAAATGTTTCGCCACGATAATAGTCGAAATACGTTAAAGGATCGGTGTTGCGACCTGTGATGCTATAAGGTCTTCCATAAGACTTGTAAAACACGCTGTCTTCAAGCCTATAATTCACCTTTACTTTTATTGTCCCTTCCTTAAAATAGTAGTAACCCGTGTCGATTAAATAGCCATGTTCTAGGTTTACAGATACGCTCGTTGGTGCGGTAACATTACCTCTAAAATATGTGCCATGCGGGTATCCTTTGTCAAAATTAACCGTTTGACCAACGACCTCAGGTTCTGCAAAACTTTGAAACAGCCCTTGGAGTGTATCCATCACAAAGGTTGCTTTATACTCTAATTGGTGGTCGTAGTGTTTGTACTGTGAGTAGTAGCCGAACTTAATATCCATACCATGTTTCTTTCCCATGTAATATTCAGATATGTGGCTGTAGGATTTGTATACGCCGTGACGAATGCCATGTTCATAATTGCCGCGATATCCTAAGCGATCCGTGCCTTCTCCATGCTTTTTGGAATTCACATAATCCGCTTCGTTTGCCCAACCGGATTGAATGTGTATCACCTGGCCGTCAGATACTTTTAAAAAGTTGGTACCATAACCCTCTTTCCCATCCAGATAAGAAGTCAACTGTACTGTCGTGTCGTAATACACATAACCGTCAACATTGTGTTTTTCTATTTTTAGTTTGACGGAATATCTTTTCGAATGTTTGGTCCACTCTTCCTCAACGTCAATGTCTCCGTAATACGGTTTACCGAATAAGTTTATTCGGTAATCTAAGGTGTCATACAATTCCATTATGTGTTTTGGTTCAACCACTTCTCCATCTAACCGATATGGATGGTTGATGAAATAATCTGTGTATTGAGCAGTTTTTAACGCATAGGTATGAATCACCTCAAACCACTGATCCTCGTCGTGTTCGGTTTGGGTAACAAGGACGGTTGAGTCATTTATCGTGTTAAAGTCGACAGTTAAATTTGGATTGCCTTTGTTGGAGTTAGATTCAACGGTATAAGACGTGTGCAACAAATTGTAATGGGTTGACAAATCTTTGGAATAGCTGTTTTGATAACTTTTAACAAAGCCTTTTTTAGTTTTATTTTTTTGACTTAAATAAAACGGGTCAGCGTTGTAATACGTTGTATCCCCTTGCTCATTAAACCTGCAGTTAAACATCCAATTTCTTGAATGGAATGATACGTCCAATCTTGAGAGATACCCTTTTTTCTCATCAAATTCTTTAATTATGACAAACATGGAGTCTTCAGGATCCATTTGGCATTGCGACAACAAACTGCCGTCTTCGGAATACGTTTTAATAGGTTTACGTAGGTCGTCGGTGCGCATGTCATACTTGAGACGAAGCTGTCCATTGGGATGGTATTTCTCGACCGCTATTTCGTCTGCGCCACCAACCCTTTTGATCACAGATCGGTTGTACTTATTGTACCACGGCTGAGCATAAATGGATCGATATTCATCTGACCATTGTTCATAGCGGTAACCAATGTACATTAATTGCCCTTTATCCGACCAAATTTTCTCTTCATAAATGCCTAAGGTATCGTTTTCTGAAACTGTTTTGTAGAGTACACCCTTTTTATAATAGCGCCTTCGAATATTGTCGGTGTTGTTTCGGTTGAACCAATAAGTCAACCGCCCTTTGTCGTCATACTCTTTATTTTCAATGACGCTACCTCTGTCATACCTTGCTTTCCTCTCGATATTGCCTTTTTTGTAGTCATAATATTCTATGACTTCTCCGTCTCTAAATCCGGTTACCCACCGTTGTTCTGTGATAATTTTGCCTTTGTAGTACTCAATGTCTAAACCGTTTAAAAGACCTTTTTCATACTGGTAGACTCGCTTTTCGTTTTTGCGATAGATAATCCATTCTCCTTCTTTTAAACCGTCTTTGTAATAACCCGTCTGTAATATTTCTGGGCGTTTTCCAAAATCATACCACACAGCCTTGCCATTTCGTTTGTTGTTGGAAAGTTCGAACGTTGCTGCAACGGTAGCTGTGTCCTTGTGCGATTGGATGTATACTTTGTTTTCCTTGTCCCACTTGCCTTGTTTCTTTTTATAGTATACAAGGTATTCACCGTCTGGGACTTTGAACGGATTGAATGGAAGAGTAGATTCTTGCGTACTTCTTTCCCAGATCCCGTTTTTTAAGGTTTTTTCGTTAGGGGTAAAATCGCCATACCACTCTGAATCAGTATCAGGAAAGGGGACGCGTACTGGGTAGACTTTGTATGTTTTTCCGTTGTAGGTTGTGGTGGTGATTTTTAATTGGCCAAATGCCAATATGTGCCAAAAAATGGCAATTAAGGTTAGAGTCGTTCGTGGCATATAATTAAGGTTACATACGATGAACGTACAAGTTATTCAAATTTGTATAAATCTAAGAAGTAAAAAGTCTTTTAACTTTTTCTAATTACGCAATTTATATTTACGGGTGAGGTACAGAGTGAGTAGTAATAACATGTTAATAATCTTCAAAAAATAGTAATGCGAAATCGTTTCCGCTTGTAGTAGTCTTACGAATATAGCAAATTTGTCCGAGAAATGAAACCCGTACAACCTACTGATTTTAACGCAACCCTATTTTTATTGAGTAGCACGGTCTGGAGTGTTGGCTTTGAAGTGCCAACACAAATTGCGACAGAATACCTTGAGGCGAACGCTAAAAGAATTCGATGTGTGTTGAACGAAACAGTTGCTTTTCAATGCGCTATAATGCCTTATGGTGATGGCCGATATTTTGTGAACGTGAATGCGTCACTTCAAAAAGAAGCTGGAATACAAGTAGGTGATGAAGTAGCTGTGCATATCGAGCCAGATACCAGTAAATACGGACTACCGATGCCAGAGGAGTTGCAAGCGATTTTTGAGATTGACGACGAAGTTGATCAACTGTTTCACCGACTGACGCCAGGGAAACAACGCACGCTTTTGCACATGATAGGCAAGCCAAAGTCTAGCGACATACGCATCAAAAAAGCAATGATTATTACGGATTACCTTAGAGACGTTAATGGAAAGCTGGATTTTGAAGAACTCAAAATCGCTTTTAAACAAGCTCGATGAGGTTTTAAGCTTTTGAAAGCATGAATTTTTTTGGGGTGTTCCCAAATTTTTTCCTAAAAGCTTCTATGAAATGACTTGAACTGGTATACCCAATTTTATCAGCAATTTCAGCCACTTGCCATTGTCCTTCTGCCAGCAGTTTTTTGGACAAGTTAAGCCGATATTCCTGTAAATATTTAAATGGAGGGAGGCCGTACACGTTCTTAAATCCAATTTTTAAATTGTATTCGTTCATGCCAATTTGTTTGGCGAGTTCTGATAAGCTTGGTGGGTTATCTAAATGGTCGATCAAGATGTTTCGGGCATTTTTGATACGTTCTACATTGTCTTTTTCCTTTAAAAACGGACAAGCTTCATACAATTGGTCTTCTTCAACATCATACGTAAAGCTTAATAATTCAAGCACTTTAGAACGATAAAACACCGATTTTAACAAGTTGGGTTCAGTGGTTGGATTTAATAAATTGTCTAATACCAAGTCTGTTGCGAAATTGATGTCCTTCACCGAGTATTCCCTCACACCAAAGCCTTCAAAGCCTAGCTGGACCAAACTTTTTCTGTCGTCAATCAGGATGGAATGCACGTCTTGAGGCGGCATGGAAACATATACAAGCTTGCAAGATTGTGCATGGATCAAAACATCAAGTGTTTTGTTTTGATCGTAGATGGTGAAGTACGAACCTTCAGGCAAGGGCCGCTGATAATGTTCCGAAAATTGAAATATGGGGTTGCCTTGTTTGCAAAAGAATAGATGCACATGTTGATTGCTGAGTTTGGTTTGATAGTTCAACGGACTGTCTTGGCAATCGAAAGTAATGAGTTTCGCATGACTCGAATCTAACCGTACTTGCATGTTACTTTTTGCGATATTGTTGTTTGTCATTTTCGTATCTGATGTTTGTAAACCCCTATAAACATTGAATAATTTGCAGATTACTTTCGCGTGTTCTTTTCAACTTTTAGCGATATTATTTTTCCGTCAGGCGGCAAAAATAACTATTTAATGCTGGCACATTTGCACCACAATTTGAAATAATACAAAAGAATGAAACGAATTTATCTATTAGGCTTAATGAGTTTGGCGGCTGTTACAGGAGTAACTGCTCAAGAATATTTGGACACAACATCTACGAACGGAAACACGGAAGATGTGTATGTACACTTAAATACTGGCGAGAAGGCAAGAGCTGATCGTGACAACTGGGATTTGGGTTTTGAAAACATTGGAACCACGGCGTCTGTGTTGATCAACGGACAAAAAGGTGTGCAGTTATATGCAACACCTTTTGCTACTTCTGATTGGGCCAACTTTGATACTACGGGCATGTCGTCTTGGAGAGAATATATTAACTCTTCTGAATCATGGTCGAATGGTGCTTTTAACCAAGACCTAGACTTAAGCAATCCTTTTGACTTAGGTTGGGGGACGTACAACGTGCAAAATCACGTAATCACTGGTGATAGTGTTTTCTTGATTATGTTGGCTGATAAGTCGTTTAAGAAAATTATAATTAATGACCTAACTGCTGGAACATACACGTTCACTTACGCAGATGTTGATGGATCAAACGAAAAGAAAAAGAGCGTTACTAAAAACGATATGAAAGGCCAAAACTTTGGTTACTACTCTATCGTTGACGAACAAGTAGTGACTCGTGAGCCAGCAACGGAAGATTGGGATTTGGTGTTTACCGAATACATCATTCCAATTCCAACAGGTCCTGGAATGTTCCAAAACTATCCTGTATCTGGAGTAAAAATTAACAAAGGAATTGAAGTTGCTCAAAGAGATGGTGTTGATGTAACAAGTGATGACACAATGGGACTAAATTGGAATACCAACATTTCTGAAATTGGTTCTGATTGGAAGTCATGGGATGGAACGAAATACGTGTACGAACAAGACCGAGCTTATTTCGTACGATTAAGCGGTGGTTCTGTTTGGAAAATATACTTCACTCAATATGCAGGTGGTCCAGCAGGAACATTCTATTACACGTTAGAGAAGATTGAAACTGGCGCAGGCGTAAATGAATTAGACATGCAGTCGATTTCTATTTACCCAAACCCAAGTGCGCAACTTCCAATAGCCATTGCGTTAGAAAACAACAATGAGCTAAAAGCAGTAATAGTATATAACAATGCCATGCAAATGGTGCACATGCAGACTGACGCTACTGTAAACACAAGCAACTTACAATCAGGTATCTATTTCCTTGCGGTTGAAACAACCAAAGGAACTGCCTTAAAGAAACTTATAATTCAATAGATCATTGCGATACGCAATCGTCATTTTATTTCAACTGGTTCTGAGTAACATTGGTTTTGCACAGAACCAGTTGCGTTTTGAAATCACCTCAACCAAGGAAGATGGCGTTGGTGAGTATGCAGAACTTTTGGTGTCTAAATCAAACTCTTTTGAAAGCACCGATATCATTGCATATGCCACAGCAAATGAATTTGGCATTGCCAAATTGTCGTTGGAAAATGGATTGTATTACGTCAAAGTAATTGCCATTGGGTACGATGATTTGGTTCAATCCATTAGGGTCAATGAGTCTGCCACCTATCCGTTGTTATTAATACCAACAGATGAAATGTTGGGGCAAACGGTGGTAACGATTCAATCAAGACCACAATCCTCAACAAAGTCGGTAGAAAAAATTCTTGTACTCACACAAAAAGAACTGGCGAGTAGGTCGGTATTTAACTTGCGAGATGCACTAACTCAGCAAATGAATGTGCAGATTAGTAACGACAATTCAACCGGTAGTTCTGTAAGTTTAATGGGTGTTTCTGGTCAAAACGTAAAAATACTCATAGACGGTGTTCCCGTTATCGGTAGGTTAGATGGCAACATCGATTTGTCGCAAATAAACATAAACGACATAGAGCGAATCGAGGTTATCGAAGGTCCTGTGTCAACAGCTTACGGTAGCAACGCGCTGGCAGGAGTAATCAATGTGATTACCAAGAAAAAGACGTCGACTTCTGGTGAAATTATGGTTGACGGCTATCACGAAACCAACGGACAAGACAATATTTCGTTGGTAGGAGGTAAGCAGATTAAGAAATACAATGTTCGTCTGGGGGGATCTCGAAACTTTTTTGGTGGATGGAATCCTACTGAAGGAGGGCGCTATGATTTGTGGAAGCCGAAAGAGCAATACAATGGTCGTTTTCAAATAAGCCGAAACGGTGAAAAAACGCAGTTGTTAATTAAGTCAGAGTTTTTCTCAGAGCTGTTGTTAAACAAAGGAAGGCCGCTTCCTTCATATTTCGAAACGGCATTCGACGAAGAATTTTATACAAAGCGGTTTGATCAAAAAATTCAACTCGACAAGCAAATGGATAGTAACCGAAGGTTTTCAGGTTACATCGCATACAACCATTATAGTCGCGTGAGGAATAAGTTTTTTAAAGACTTAGTTACCCTTCAATCACAACAAGTGAAAACGGATGGTGGCGACGATACCACAGCCTTTAATGCCATGATGGCCAGAGGAACGTATCATTATTTCTCACCCAATAGACCGTTTAACTTTGAATTGGGATACGACATTATCAGTCAAACAGGAATCGGTTCAAGAATTGAAAATGAACAACAGACCATTTCAGATTTTGCCCTTTTTATGACTTCTGAAATAGTTCTGAAAAAGAAAGTGACTTTAAAACCAGGTGTGCGAATTGCTTATAACACCAGTTATTCAGCACCCATAGCACCAACTTTATCGGCGCGTTACAAGCACAAAGACTACATCTATCGTTTGAGTTATGGTCGTGGATTTAGAGCACCTGATTTAAAAGAATTGTATTTGTCGTTTGTCGATGTTAACCACAACGTGATTGGCAACAAAGATTTACAAGCTGAACGCTCTCATAATTTTCAAGCATCCGCAACAGGTTTTCATAAAGTCAAAGGTTTGTTGATTCGTCCGTCAGCTTCTGTTTTTTACAACGACATTGATGATAAGATCACACTAGCAGGTATTCAAGGAATTGAATACACGTATGTGAATCTGGATAAATTTAGAAGCACGGGAGGTAATGTCCGGTTAGGAATTGCAGGCAACAAAACAAAGGTGAATGTGGGATACTCAACCACTTTTGTGACTTCATTTTCAAACACAGAAGATGGACGTAAGTCGTCGTTTCAGTATAGTGAAGTGAATGGAAACATTTCACGAACAGTGGGCAGGTTTATCTTGAATTACTTTGCTAAATACAACGGTCCTCGTACTGTTTTTAATATTGATTTAGAAAACGGAAATGTGACCGAAAGCCGCATTAACAGTTATATCTTGAGTGATTTCCAGGTAGGGACCAACCTTTCTGCTAAACGGATTCAGCTAAATGTAGGTGTTAAAAATGTGTTTGACGTACGGAACGTGAACAACGAATTGCAAACCGGAAGCGTACATACTTCAGCACCGGCGGATTTAGCAGTTGGTACAGGAAGAAGTTATTTTATTAAAACGATATTCAGACTTTCAAAATGAGGGGATTAGGATTCATCATCATCGCCATAACGGTATTCACTGGTTGTTTCGAAAAAGACGAACCCATTCAGCCGTTTCCACGCGGCGAAGTGGAACAAATATCTATTGAGGTTGGACCAAAATATACGCATCAGTTATTTTACAACTTCGCGCAAAACGAAGTGGTTAAATCAGTGTTGCGAGACGAATGGGATTTGGCATTTTCATGTGAGGCAGATAACAACTCGATTTACTTGAATACGGGCAACAGCATGTATGGCGCCATCACCGACAAGACAGACATTGCGGAAGTGAGCGATACCAATGGGTTGGCGTTCAAATGGGATTGGAGCAACGGTAGGGATGATAGCACCGTTTTGTACAAATGGGAGTCACATGGAAAAGTGGCCGTTCTCGATTTAGGCTACACCATCGACAACCAACATCGTGGCTACATGAAGGTGAAATTCGGAATTCAGAATGACAGCCTAACCTTACAATACGGACTAATCGGTCAGCGCGTAGAACGTACAGCAATTCTTGGTAAGAATGACATGTACAATAGAGTATATTTCTCTTTTACGTCAGGCACACAAGTCGATATTGAACCTGTAAAAACGGCGTATGACCTTATCTTCCGACAATACATCTATTATTTCGTAGCCGAAGACTTGCCTTACAGTGTTGTGGGCGCTTTATACAATCCAAGCAATACGCGGGTGATGTCGATCAACGACAAAGATTTTGCAGATATCACCTTGAGTGATACGTCAGCATATAGTTTTAGTCCAAACCATGATGTGATCGGTTACGACTGGAAGTCTTTTAACATCGACCAGGGCGTTTACGTTGTGTATCCTGATAAAAACTTCATTATTCAAACGTCACAAGGCTTCTTCTACAAGTTTCATTTCGTAGATTTTTACAACACCTCTGGAGAACGAGGTTATCCCAAAGTGGAGTTTAAGTTGTTGTAGGGGGAATAAACTTTTATTTCTTACTCTTCTTACCTAACCTTGAACCATGACGGTTTTGGGGAAAAGGATGACTGGTAAAAAGTGGACGGTTTCGTTGTTCGTATTAACGGCAATGACGTTAGCGGTTGTCAGCAACTGGAACTGCGCACAAAAAACAGAAACCGCTGCAGTTGCTCAAGATCCAAGCGTTTGTCCAAAAAGCTATGAGTCGGATTTAGAGGAAGTGCAATACGACCCTGCAAACAACAACTGTTTAACCTGCCACACTGGAATTGAGCACATCAGAGATTTGAAGTCTGAGATGATGCACGACATCTTTGAAAAAGCAGCGAAAGCTGGATACAAAGACAATAGTTGTATCGTTTGTCACGGCGGAAATCCTGACGCAACGACCGCCGCTTTGGCACACGAAGGATCGGCAAAGTTTTTCCTCGCCAATGAAGGACCTAAAGACTTTTACCCGGATCCAGGAAGCCCGTACATCAACCAAAATACCTGCGGCATGTGTCACGAAGAACAGGTAAGTACACAGTTCACAAGCTTGATGTTTACTGAAGCAGGTAAAATTCAAGGAACGACTTGGGGGTTTGGTGGAATTCAAGGATATGAACATAATGTCGCCAACCAAGAAGTAGATGAATTGGAAGTCCATGACCGATTGGGTTCTGACATATACAAGCAATACATGGTTGCGCTCAAAAAAGCGGAACCACAAGTGTTTCCAGGTAAAATGACGGCCTTACCTGAGGCACCCACTGCTGAAGAAGTCAAGATCAACCCAAAGCTTTCTGTCTATACCTATTTGCGACAGGATTGTCAGCGATGTCATACGGGAGTGAAAGGCCACAACGCCAAAGGAGATTACCGAGGATTGGGTTGCAGCAGTTGTCATTCGCCTTATTCAAACAATGGTTTGTATGAAGGAAATGATCCAACCATTGACAAAACAGAAGCTGGTCATATGTTGGTCCATAGTTTTCAGGCCAGTCGGGATGCCAAGGTAAAAGTACACGACCAAGAATATAGCGGCGTGCCAACCAAAACGTGCACCGCTTGTCACAACCGTGGACGAAGAATTGGGGTGAGTTATGAAGGCTTGATGGAGTCTGGTTTTCATGCTCCCTACATGGGCACTGGCGGCGATCAAGAAAAGATTCATAAAAAGAACTACATCCATTTACAGAGCGATGTCCATTTGAAAAAAGGCATGTTTTGTCAAGATTGCCACACGTCGGGTGACATGCACAGTTTGGGAGATTTGTCCGGAGCGATTCAAGGAGCAGTCGAAATCGAATGTCAAGATTGTCATGGAACACCTACAGAATATCCATGGGAATTGCCTATCGGATATGGGGATGAAATAGTGGGAGAAGCCCCGCAGCACGGTGATCCAAGAGGGGTTAGCCAAGATCTTCCTACCTACCTGACCTACGGTTCTATCAATGACAAACTGGATGGATATCTGCTCAGTGCACGAGGGAACCCAATGCCACATGTGGTGAAGCAAGGTGAAAAAGTGGTGTTGTTTTCTGCCAGTGGTAAGAACATTGAGTTTAGTCCGTTAAAGAAACTGGTCGAAGAAGATAAGTTATCGCTTGAAGGCAAGGTGGCCATGGTACAAACTGGTCTTCACATGGAAAAGATGGAGTGTTATGCGTGTCATGCGACTTGGGCACCTCAGTGTTATGGTTGCCATATCAATATCGATTATTCAACTGGGAAACAAAAGTTGGATTGGGTAGCGGCTGCCAAAACGCAAAACAACCACGGCGAAACAGGAGAGGTGATTAGTCAGCGCGAAAAAAACAATATTGAGGAGTACTTGATAAATGGTGAGATAAAAGAAGAGCGGAGTTATTTAAGATGGGAAGATCCGCCTTTGGTGGTGAATGGTGATCATCGGATTTCACCAGCAATTCCGGGTTGTCAAACGACCATAACAGTAAAAGGCCCCGACGGTGAGATGTTGTTAAAGAACCACATTTTTAAGATTAAAAATGTTGAGGGAGCAGGTGAGGAAGGTATGAACGCAATTGACATGAGTCCGGTGCAGCCACATACGATTCAAAAGAAAGCGAGAACTTGTGAGAGTTGTCATGCCAACCCAAAAGCAATGGGCTATGGCATTGAAGAAGGTAGATTGTATTTCCGTCCTGATTCCAATATCGTGATGGATTTAACTGCTGCAGACGGGCGGGTCATCGCAAGTCAGGTCGATACACAATTCAATCGTATCGAAAATTTAGAACATGATTGGTCGGCGATTATTGATGAGGACGGGAATCAACTTCAGACTGTTGGGCATCATTTTTCTGGCTCGAGACCATTAAATAAAGAAGAGCTCATGCGGTTGGATAGGAGAGGTGTCTGTATGAGTTGTCACCAAACGGTTCCTGACCAAAGCATCGCTATTGATTTATTGAGTCATGTGGCGGAGTATAGTGGAGTTGAGATTGATAACGACAAACACAACCAAATTTTGAATAAATCGATTCGGATCGCAGCGTGGGTCCAGGTTTTATTGGTGTTGTTGGGGATTGGGTTGTTCTTTTTGGTTATCAAACGGCTGCGTAAAAAACGTGGGGAGTAGTATTTTTCATTGTTTTTTTTACCACAGAGTACACGGAGGATACACAGAGGGTACACAGAGGGCCACTTAGTAAAATTATGGTTAGATATAAATGTGGTCAGCGTATTTCAGGCATCGACAATTTTTCGTTTTTCACTTTTCGTTTTTCACTGTCTTTCACCACAGAGGGCACAGAGGATACACAGAGAAACTCTAAGTAAAATTGACTTGACACGTAACTTGAACACTTGATTTAACGTGATTCAAGACGCAACACGTCCAATTTCGAAGAAGCTTTTGTTTGGGTTTTTTTAGCAAACCGTTTTAACTTTTTGTTGTCGTTCGAATTCTTATGCCTTTTACTTTTGATAATAGTAAGAGGCAAAGCAATTTGCTTTTCAGTTTGGCAATTGGTGAGTCCAAGACCAACAGGAGCAGATGACTTAGTCAAACGTTTCATTTGTTTCATAACAAGTTTTGTGTCGTTCTGTATCGCGGCTTCAGCGGATTTGCTTCTTGCTACATTTTTTCGGAAGTCGTCATACAAAGCGTAGTACTGCATTTTCCACCCTGTGCTGCGTTTAACCCTTTTAAGTACACTGCGTTGTCGACTGATATACCGGTAGTTTTTCTTTCCTAAACGGTAAATAGAATCCATCAAGTCATAAACCAGATCGTATTGTTCCGACAACCTAATTGACGAATCACTTGTCGTATAGTGATTAAAATTTGCCTTTTCTTGCTGAATACGGAGGTCAAAATCATCCAGTGCCGCCAATCTCATTTGGATCAGAAAGTCGAAGTGCGAGGTCACGTCATGGATGTAATTGACCTGGTCATTTACGTGTGAATTCAGACTGTCAAACTGATTACGCAATTGTTCCTGTAGTGCCGCAACTTCCTTATTCGTTTGTTTGATACTGTCTTCGTACGATTTAAAAACGATGGTCAGTGAATCGGCTTTTTCCTGGTTAGGGTGTTCCGACCATTTCCCAGGATGATAAAAATGCCTCCACATCATTCGGTCGTACCTTTTGTTACTCAACTTTCGCCTTTTATTTGACCGATTTTTTTTGGAATGGATCTTCTGTAGCTGATGATTCCGATAACGGAGTTTCCGTTTTAAATACCTTGTGTAATCAGAGCTATAGCCTCTTTGTATCTTACTCTTTTGTCGATACTTGGCTGTTAAATCTCTATATTCTTCCCAAATCAAACTATCGTTATTGTGGGTTGCAACAAGTACAGAGTCACTCAAAAGAATAACGGATTTAAGGTATACACTGTCGAGTTTCATGGTTTTAGGATCCTCAACGTATTTCTCCCATTCTTCAAACAAGTTATGATAGTGATAACGGGCACTTCCAAAAAAGTTTTTATCATTTACCTCATACGCATGCTTGCCATCTTGTTGGTCTTGTTCAATTGCGTCGTACGTCGCATACGTATTAAAGGAAGTGGCAGCCACTTTGGGTCGACTTTGGAGGGTGTTTAGATTAAAATAGAACGCGCTGTCCTGACTAAACTTTGTCGCATCAAATTGAGGTTTAAAGCCAGTTAACGTGCTATTTTCTGGATAATGTGTAACTGCAAAACTATTGTCATTCGAGAGGTAATATTGGTTAGTGCATTGCTTGATAAAATGCGGTTTATACGCATATGGACGAATCAAACCATGCGTCAGATGCGCTTCAAACCTTCGGAGACTTGATGTTTTGTAATAAGACACGACACCAGCATCCCAACTATTGTCAATATTATACCAATAGCCATCGATCTCAACTTTGTTCCAAGCGTGATTAGGTAGGTATGTCGAGTCACAAATGTCGACCAATTCATTTTTGGCGTAGCCATTTACCACGACTGCGTTTATTCCGCTAGCAAGACACAAATCCTGGAATAGGTTGGCATAACCAGAGCACAGTGTTTTACGTCTTTTTAAAACGTCTTTGGTTTCTTGGTTTTGGGTTTGCCATTTTGCCGATCGTTTTGCATCATACTTGATATGGTGGGTTATCCAGAAATGGATATTGGCAACTCGTTGACTATCCGAAACAGCGGTGCTGTTAATTTGTTGCGCCAATTTCGCAACGTTGCCACGGTTCAGGGCATACGACCTCCTTAAGTTGACTTGGCCAAAGGCCGTTGCGCAACAAAGTAGAAATAGGATGCATATAAGCGACCGTTTCATGTACTATACTGACGAGTAATTTTGGTTTATGGTTGGGTTAAATAAGTTTGTATTGTAACGCATATATTACCCAAACAGCTACAATCAGCCCGCAGAAAAAAGCAAAATAGGTGATCAGCATGCGACGTTTTTGTTCACGCCTTATGTCTTTAAATATTTGTTTTCGAATTTCTTTTAGCTCAATTTCAGAAGGAGTCGCGAATTTGAGTGACATCTTATTATCAAACTTTTCAAACGCATTGTCTTTAAGTCTCTTGAATCTAGCTTTGTTTTTACGGAGCTTCATATTCTCGATATGCGCCTTGTAATATGTGCCGTTCATTCCCATATATCCCTAAAATAAATTCCAGTAAATACACAATCGGATGAAAACAACAGAACCTGCAATGATGCTAATGATGTTGAGTTTGATGCGTCTGATACGTGATCGCTCAAGGTCCTCCCATATTTTTTTCTTCACCGCTTTCAACTCTTCAGGTGACTTTTCGGGATAGAGGAGCTGAACTTTGCGTTGAATTTCATATGCCCGTTGTTTGGTTTTGGTATACCTCGATTTGTTTCGTAGTAGCTTCTTATTTTCTTTAACTAACAAACTGAAACTGACGAAACTCATACTAATACAACGTGTTTGGTATTCCCAAAGTTACAAAAGAAAAGCCCCATTTGCATGGGGCTTTCAAGTTTACAATCCCGTAATCTCTTCTTCTTTGGGATATTTGACTGTATAAGTGAACGTTATGACTTTCTTTTTATAGGGCGCTAATTTCATGTCCCAAGTGATGAGTCCAGTATGCTCATTCATGCTTCCTCCATCAGACTTTACCAACTCAATTTCTATTTCCGCGTTATTGGTTAAAGGTATCTGATCTTCCAACGTAAGGTTAATATCGTTGCCACTGTTGTTCCGCAATTCAATTTGGTAAGTGGCAGTATATAGTTTGTGACTACCAACAATTTGCTTTTTGGTGTTAGATTTCAACTTTGTTCTGGTTACTGCCAACGAACGGTATCTGCCCATGGACACTTCAAGCGTGTCAGAAACAATTGATGGGTCAATTACTGTGCGCCCAACGAAGGTATTTCCGAAATAGATATTGGCGTTACCAACCAACAGGTCTAGGTTTTCCCAATCCACAATACGCGCCACAACAAAGGCGTCTTTGTCGAGTTTTGGGACCAAATAGTGCTGAAACTCCGCTTTTAGGTTGTGTTTTTGAACGGTTACGAAATGCGTTTTGCCATCTGATTTTATATAGTACGGAAGGTCAATGTCGAATTCAATGCTCGAGAAATTCTGCATTTTTTGGCTATAGTCGTAGGCCATGCCTGCAGTTGGAAGCGCTTTGTCTGCTACTTCTTCCGTGGTGCGGGCCATTTCCATATCGTCATCCATGGCTACATCCTTCTCTTTAAAATATCGAGTTGCTTTTTTAGTTGCCACTCGCACATGTCTGAAATAGTCGATGTACCAACGCGGTAAAACCGGTTTGATGTTACTACGGTTAGGGTTTGCATTGGAAATACGTAACCGCACATTGCTCCAATCCTCGCCAGTGTTTTGGTATACGGCGGCTTTATAAATCAGTTCAATATCGTCTCCAGCGTCCTTTGCTGTAATGTCGTACCATGGCGACCAACCAGCTTGATTGACCTTGTACGAAATATCTATAGAACCAGAAGTATGCGCATTGGCAGTAACCGCCACTAGTACTTGATGTTTCGGTTGATTCGGTGGTGGTTGTGGTAAGTTGGATTTGAATAAACGCAATTCATAGATCCGTTGATTCATGGCGTTTTGCTCTTTCACCATTTCAGCTTCTTCTAAACTAATTTTTAGAAATCGGTCTGCGATGCTTACCAATTTTTTCTCGACAAAATTCATGGTGCCCATCAATAAGTCGAGAGAATCAGGCTTGGCCTTTCCTCGCATCAAAGGATGATTTAAGAGTAAATTTCTTTCTGTTTGAATGGCTGTTTTCTTCTCACGAATATTCGCAAGAAAGTAGCTCTGATGATTCAGGGAGTCTTGAATCTTGCTAATTTTTCTATCGATTTCGCTTTGTGCCTTAGTGTTTTGTTCAACGGGCTCTGGATATACATATCGATATTGTACATCAAGAATAGTAAACTTCCCTTTGCCGGAAGCCTTTATACTTTGTTGATTGATGTAAGGCGAAACGCCTTCAAAGATGATGGTTGACGTTCCTTTAGGAATCGACGTTGACCCTGTGCGCGTTACCTGCGCTCCCTGCATAAATACAGTAACGTTGGTGATTTTTGACTTGAGTGTTTTTTCTACGTCTTCAGAAGCTTGTGTTTGAAGAAATAAGGTAGAAGTAAGGCTTAATAAAAGTGCAATGTGTTTCATATCATTTTCAATTCAGACGTATATACACGTCGAATAGGAATGGTAAATGAAATATTGAAAATAATTAAACCTTCGGTCTTCGGATTAACGTTAACCTGGAATCCAAGGCGTCGCCTTTTTTGCCTTTAGGGTCGGTTAAGCTGAGTATGACTTTGTATGTGCCTGATTGAGACACGTCAAAAGGAAGGTCGATAGATAATTGGTTGTTGTCCAAGATCATTTTCTTTATCAAACCGTCTTGCATATCGTAAACCATGATGACGGCATACAAACTATCCTGGTTGTGTGTGATGTTGAAAATGTAATCAAAGTTGCGTTCTGCTGGGAATTCGTACATCACAAAATTGCCAGACTCAAACGTGATATCATGGCTAATGATGTATTTCCATTTAACAGAAGGATTTATGTCGACAACTTGAGCTTGACTTAAAAAAGGCATAAGTAAGACCACAAGGGCTAAACCAAGTTTTGTAAAAGTAGGCATACGTGTATAACAGATTTAAACGGGTTTAATTGTTTTGAGTTTTCTCAATTCATTAAATTTCTTAATCTGTGTCACGAAGGAATGGCAAATGGTAAAGTAGTCGTAATTAACCGACGTACTCAATCCAGATGTAATAGATTCTATTCGTTTTTCCGTCTTATTTTCCATAACGTAAACTTACGAAAGAAATCGGCTGAATCCATGTCATATTATGCATCCCGACATATATCATTGGCTTTCAACGAGAAATATTTTATTTGTCCGTAAGCCTGAGATACATTTGTACCATGAAAACATTACTGACTCTTTTAATCATTGGTGGATCTGTTGTATTCATGTCTTGCGGAGAAAGTCCACAGCAAAAAAAAGCTAGAACAGAACACCAACATTTGAACAAAGGTGTAAACCATTCTGGTCCAGAATACACGTCAAAATACATTTGTCCTATGCATTGTGCTGGGAGCGGATCTGATTCTGCAGGCGTTTGTCCAACCTGTAAAATGGACTACGTTTTAAACGAGACTGAGAAGGACTAAAAACGAATACCTAGTCCTACGCCAAAACCATTGACAGAAACTTCTTCATAATACATGGAAGCGGTGGTAAACGCATTGGCCGTCATTTCAAGATCTGGTGTTTGTAGGAATGCAAATTGAGCACTGAATGTATTTTCTGAGCGCACTACAGAAATGTCGTCTCCAGCCAGTCGACCTTCCCAAGCGATAGCAAAGGACGAGGTGGGCAAAAATCTTAAACCAGCAACACCTTCGGCAAACACATTGCCTGAATATTGCTCGGCCATTAATCCAAAACTTAAATTTAAGGCTAACATAGATTTAGGATTCGTTTGAAAACCAAGTATCTGAAAATCTGTGGTGGCGTATCTATCTTCTTTTTTTATTCCTTCTTCAATGAGTTGATTGATTCTAAATGAACCGTAGTAGGCACCCAATTTGAATTGCACTTCTGGGACGGATAGAACAACCTGTCCACTGCTGGTTGTGCGTCTGTACGACAGATTCAAAGCGGAAAATTTATAAGTTGAGTCTGCTCGTTTTCGTTCAACCCAATCAAATACATCTAGGGTTGGCCCAAAATAATCGGGTGTGTAACCATAGTCGCTATAATCGTACGAATCAGTATCATAATAGGTGTCATCATCATCATACGAATCATCCGAATACGTATCACCGCTGCTATTGGATGATTGAGAAGAATGTTGATCAGAAGCGTCTTTGATTTGGTCAATTATTTGGCCTGATGCAAGCGTAAAGGAATAGAGGAAGGCGAGGAAGAAACAATAGAGGTACTTCATACATTAGGTGTTGGGTTACCATACATATGCAAATGCCGTTCCGAGCGCTCAGGTCAATAAATGGGCTTAATTATGTATTGATTTGCTTAAAATAATGGGCTCTAGTGTCTGAAACCTTAAACAATGTTTAATGGTGTCTTCCTTCGATTGCTTTAGTGAGAAGGGTATACAACTTGGCTAAATGTTTATCCGACTCCAAAAGTGATAAGTGTTTTTGTATGGTTACTTGGTCGCCTCGTTTGGCTGGTCCAGTTTGGGAGGTTTTAGGACTGTGATTTTGAATTTTAAAGGCCGTTTCTTTAATAATGGGTTTCAATACATTGAAATCGAGTTCATTGTCGTTTAAGAAGCTTTCTGCCTCACTATATAAGTAGTTCACAAAGTTGTTGACCAACACGGCCGAAAGGTGATATTTCAAACGCGTATTGGAATCCGCTTGTAGTACGAAGTGGGAGAGGGAAGACGCAATTTTGTGAAGTACGATAAGCGTTTCTGGATTAGAGGCTTCTAATAAAAATGGTACCGTGCTTATGTCTGGGGTTCTGTCTTTGGAGAAACTTTGTAAAGGATATAATATGCCGTAATTCGAACCAACATTCCTTAATAAATCCATTGCCTGTGACCCACAAGTGTGTACAACGATGCGATCAGAATTTGGCATTTTAGAAACGACTTCGGCTATTTGGTCGTCTGAGACCGATACGATACACAACTCAACAGATGCGTCAATTTCATGAACTTGATTGCTAAAACCACAATTGAACTCGTCTGCCAATGACTTTGCATTGGACTCTGTTCGACTGATTACCTGAACGATTTCATGACCGAAAGTGTTTAAGGCGCGTGCTAAATGTCTTGCGACATTACCCGAACCAATAAACCCTATCTTTAGTTTCATTTTCTATTTTCTTTCAGTCTTCTTCTAATGGCCATGAAAAAGCCTAGGAGCATAACAATCGTTCCCGTCCACAACAAATTGATGTATGGGAAAGCGATCGCCTTCATGACAATATAGCGTTGCGGTTGGATGTCAGTTTCTATTTCATGCATCAATTCACCTTCCACTTCTTTCGGCATGTAGTTAAACCTGATTTTAGCATATTCCGCAACTGAGTAAATGTTATAAATCCCTTGCCCGTCTTTAATACCAAATACAGGTTTTGCAACAACAGCACTATCACCTGTAATTACTTTTACTCGTGCGATATGCAAATCGTGTCCTGCCAATTGCTTGCTTATGGTGTCGCCTAAAGTCCTATCAACGCCCTCTAAGATAACTAGAGATTTGTTAACAATCATCGTATCCCCAATTGCCATCGTGTGTTTTCCATCTGCTTCCCACTCGCCTTCACCTGATTTTGGTACTAAAGAAACGTGGGTGTAAATGTCCCGTGTTAAGTAGTGGCGTGTATCTGGATTAGGCATTAAGCCTTGATTTTCATTGTATTGTGCATTCGGGTATAGAGAGAATTCTTGGTCTCTAATGGTATCATAATAATGCACTTCGTAAAACGTGTTTGGTCCAATCGTCGTGTCGCCTTTATAGGTTACAACATATTGAGCCATGTTAAATGGCTGGTTTTGATATAACAGAATGTTTTCACGGTTTTCAGAAGCACTGAAATTATCTCCATACGAATACAGTTTGTTTTCTGAGATAACTTGCTTTTTAGCCGAGCTCACTAGAACACCAATCATCATGAGTCCGAAGCCAATGTGGGCTAAAGCTGCTCCAGATAATTTCCATTTAAATCGAAGTGCTTTATAAATAAACCATGAGTTTCCGACTATGGCGAATGTGCTTGCAAACAAAAAGAGAATCAGCAATATTCCAGTTGAAAACCAAAGTTTAAAAACTGGCATCAACACCGCTGTTAAAACGATAGACGTTATAAATACGATGGTAAAGTTCTTAAGAAGCGCACGTTTACTAGATTTTTTATATGCGAAAAACTGCGTGATGCCACTCAACAAAGCAATGATTACGGCGAATGGCAATTGCCATGAATTGTAATGTCGTATAACGTCGATGTCTTGAGCAACATTTCCATTAGCCATATCCTGAAACTTCTGCAAGCCAGTGATATTGTATAACCAATCGAACATGCCTAAGGAGGCAGTGATTTTATTAAAGACGGGGATACTTGTTGTGCTGAAAACTTGTATCGCTGATAAAAGTAAAACCAATGATCCGACAAACATCCAGAATTCACGACTGAAGGTGCTTTCTTCTTTTTTGTTTAAAGGAAGATGCGCATAGAAGTTTTGAATGAAGAGGATGAACGATGCCAACAGAAACAACAAATTCAGCCATACGATAAACTTTCCAACCAAGATGTTAATCACAAACAGGACTAGCATTACCCCAAAATATATCCATCGTGCCCTAGTTTGTTTAAACGAAACAATGACGGGTAGGAAGACAAACATGAGTAAGAATACAAGCAGTTGCTGAGACAACCCAAGGTCTGTAAATGAGTGAACAGAAGTATCTCCCAACACACCACTTCGGGTTAAGAAAGTGGCGTACAACACCAATATGAAGGTGCCAATGATTAATAAATAGGAAAGTATTAAGGACGAACCAGTTACTCGATTAATAACCATCACGTGAACGCCTGCGATGAGAACGACCCAAGGAATGAGCGACGCATTTTCAACCGGATCCCAAGCCCAATAGCCACCAAAACTTAGCGACTCGTAAGCCCAAACACCACCCATGATAATACCAGCACCCAGCACCATTACTGAAGTAAGTGCCCATGGTAAAGCGGGTTTCATCCATTCTTTATATTTTCTTGTCCATAGTCCAGAAACCGCATACGCGAACGGGATAATGGTGGTCGCAAAACCGAAGAATAACGTCGGTGGATGAATCACCATCCAATAGTTTTGAAGCAAGGGGTTAAGTCCGGTGCCGTTTACAATTACTTGCATGTAGTCTGCCTTGGCAATACCCTGCATGGTTAAAACAGGTAATTGTAACACCGAGGGATCCACCTCTCGAAGTAAAATAAACGGGCTGCTACCAAATTTGTAATCGGTTAAGAAAGGTATTTCAATACCCAACAACATCGAGCTTAGTACTGCTTGAGATAAGAGTACGATGGCAAGAACGGGACTCTGCCACTGACTAGGCTTGAGCATAATCACCATGCCCAACACAGCTTCCCAGAAAAGCCAAAGTAAGAAACTTCCTTCTTGACCTTCCCAAAAACAACTAATCATGTAATGGGTGGGCAGTTCCAGTGACGAATGTTGCCAAGCGTACTGGTATTCGAAATAGTGGTTGTATATGATTAAGAACAGCGAAATAATAATGCCCAGAACACTAATAAAGTGGATGAAGAAAGTTGCACGAGCAATTTGCCTATGCGTTTCGTTTTGAGATTTAACGTGAACGGCAAAAGCAATAGCACCAAAAATGGCTGTTATAAAACTTAAAACTACAAAGAAGTGTCCCCAGTTACCAGCAGCGAGGTGTTCTCCATTAAACGTAATGGTTTCCATGAGAAAGGATTAAATGTCCTGTATTTCGTTTTCGTATTTACTTGGACACTTTGTCTGTAAGTCGGTGGCGACAAATTCATTTGCCCCATTGACATGCCCTATTAACTTAATTTCTTCTGCGTGTTCAAAGCCTTGAGGCTTTTCTTTTAAACAGATTACTTTCCGCACTTCACCATTGCCGTCTTTCCCGTAAAAGATGAACTTTTCAGGATCTATTTCGGCGTTAAACTCAATGCCTTTTTCCTTTACCAGATACGTCTTAACATGAAAGCTTTTACCTGGGTTTTCAGCGGCCTCTTTGAAGGATACAGTCGTACTCGCATCTCCGTACGTACCAAGAATTGCAGCAATGCCAACTGCGATAATGACCAAAATGACTATGTGTGTACTTTTCACGCTCTTCTTTCTAATTTTTTAACTCGTTTGTCCATTCTTCTTAGATAAACAAACAAAAGGACAAAAAGGATGACCAAAACTCCTGCAACTACATAATACTTCCCTGATCGGAAAAAGAAGTCCTGGCTTGTTGGGTCTTGTGCAAACAAACTTAGGTGCACACACAAGAGACTAAATACTGCCGTAATTTTTTTTAAGGATACCATTCTTCGTCTTGTTTTATGAGTTTGTCTACACGTACAGTTAGTTGCGATATCCAGCCAGCGACTAGAATCCAACCTAACACAGCAGGGTAGAAAACCTTTCTTAAATTATTGTCTAAATCATATGTGTTAAAACCTACGCTATCACCAGCGCCAGGGTGTAGTGAAAAGTCTGCCAATCTAGGCAGGACTATTATCAATACAATAAAAATTGGGAAGGCGAAAATGTTGTATACTGCCGATATCCGACTTACAAGATTTTCGTCCTCAATGGAACTTCTTAGAATTTGATAGGCGATATACATCAAAACCGCAACGGCTGCGCCATTTAGTTTTGGATCATTCGTCCATGGTGTTCCCCAAGTATAATTTGCCCAGAACATGCCTGTGGCAATTCCCATTATGCCAAAGAGTAATCCGACTTTCGCAAAACCATTCGCCCACATATCGTGCTCTGCATTTTTCGTTTTTAAATACACAATCGAAAATCCGAAGGACAACAGCAACATGGATATCATTGCGAACCACATAGGGACATGGAAATTAAGATTACGTATGGTTTCTAAAAGGATGTTTCGGTAAGGAAAACTAAAATAACTCAACCTGCGAGAATTAGGCGGTTCCCCTTGGTTAAGGAATTCTCTTAGTCTGTTTCTAGGGTCAGGTGTAAAATCGACACTAAGCGCATCAGGAGCAACAAAAATACCGTGATATCCATCTTCAATCACGAAGGTTGCTGCCTTAGAAAACGGTGAATCCGTTTTTAAATCTATTGGTCTGAAATAACATTCAAGGTGGTTGTCGTCAACAACCCGCTCCATGTAAGCCCTGTGAAATCGGTTGTCAAGTTTAATCCAGCTTACGATTTGATTCTCTCTTTTGTCGTCTTGTTCTAGTCGAGTAAAACTTGTGTTGTAGGTTTCAACTTTGACGGCAATATCATATCGGCCATCGATATGTGCAGGTGCGACACTAACTATGCCTGGACCAACTTTGGTCATTGTGCCAATTGCGATGCTATAAATGACTAACAACGCCCCCAGGTATTTCCACCAATTTTTGCTAAAAGGAAAAGTGATCATAGGTCGGACAAAGATAGTGTATTCACCGTAACCGCCTATTCGAGGGGTAAATTAAAACTGAACTAAATTGTTAAAAAATCTGTCAGGTTTTGGCGATGTAGATGACGAATCCTACCCAAGCAATAAAACTCGCAAACAAAAGGAATCGCAGCAATTTGAGTAGCTTAAATTCAATTGATAATTCATGTTGAATATGCTCTGGTGAGTTTAAAAAGGGTTCTGTTTCAATCATCCCTCTGAATTCGTTTAATCTCCAATCGTTACTTCGGAAATACGAGTACTCATCTGAAATTTGGTATTTCTTAATAAGAAATATGGTGCGGAGTCGCAGAACGAAGAGCCAAAATCCTAATCCCGCATTAATGTACAGAATGAAGAAGCCTTCTTCCAACATGCGCTTATTCCACCTCTTGAGCGTCGAAAGTCATATTTCGAACACCGTTGATGTATTGCGAAACGAAGGCATCATCGATACCAATGGTTTTAATTTCTTCGCCAAATTGCTTGGCTTGGTTGAGGTTGGTGAAGTACCCAATGACATATCGCTTACCACCTTCCTGGTTTTCGGCACGTATCGTTCTCACGCGGCTATTAAATTCATCTAATTGAAGCAATTCAAAATACCCAATTTGAACGGCATATACCGTTCCGTCGGGAACTTTGGTCGAACCTTGAGCCAATAAGTTTCTGTACTTCTTTCCCATGGCGTCCAACGAATCTTGCATTTGACGCAGTCTCATATTCTGTTGATCAAGTTGCTTGGTCAATTCTACGATGGTCTCGTCGCGTTCGTCAATCTCAATTTTTGCTTTTTCTTTCGCCTTTTTATAGGTTATTGGATTCTTCTTGTATTGTTTGAGTTCCTTCTTAAGCTTCTTTTTTTCAGTCTTAGAAAGTTTTTGTGCTTGCACTGACGATACAGCAAATAGTGATATGAGCACGAATGCGAATGTTTTAACCAAATTCATTTTGTTCAGCGTTGATATAGCCGCAATATTATCGCACAAATAAATCTTATTAAAGACTGACGACATTTTGTTATAAAACTTAGAGCAAAACGTTCCACAATTTTGCACACTTTAATTCTCTTTACCTGCGTTTATGTACTTGAAGTCGATTTTGGTGTGTGGCTAATTTGAGTGGAATTTGACGCTTAGATTCAACCCAAAAACATACCTTTGTCGGACGAATTTCGTAAACAAAAACTATGGATTTTAGAATCGAAAAAGACAGCATTGGCGAGGTAAAAGTAGCTGCAGACAAGTATTGGGGTGCCCAAACACAGCGATCACTAGAGAACTTTAAAATTGGCAACCAAAAAATGCCAATTGAAATTATCAGGGCGTTTGCAGTATTGAAAAAATGTGCAGCACAAACCAACGCAGATTTAGGAGTCCTTAGTCAAGAAAAGGCAGACCTCATAGCCGCTGTTTGCGACGAAATCAGTGCAGGACAATTGGATGATCAATTTCCATTAGTGATTTGGCAAACTGGTTCTGGAACACAGTCCAACATGAATGTCAACGAAGTGATAGCCAACCGTGCTCATGTATTGGCTGGAGGTAAGCTGACTGATGCCGACAAAGTATTGCATCCCAACGACGATGTGAATAAATCACAAAGTAGCAACGATACATTTCCAACAGCAATGACCATTGCCGTGTACCAACAAATGGTAGATTTTGCCATACCAGGTATACAAGTGTTAAAAGATACTTTCAAGAAAAAAGCACGTGAATTCCGAGAAGTTGTCAAAATAGGTAGAACGCATTTTATGGATGCAACTCCGCTGACTTTGGGACAAGAATTTTCGGGGTATCACCGCCAGTTGGTGTTGAGCATTGAAGCCATTGAGAAAGCTATGGCGACTGCCTCAGAACTCGCTTTAGGTGGCACTGCAGTTGGGACTGGTCTCAATACACCGAAAGGGTATACCGAGTTAGTGGCTGATAAAATTGCGAAAGAAACAGAACTACCTTTAATAACTGCCGTTAATAAATTTGAAGCATTAGCCGCTCACGACGCCATGGTCGAGCTACACGGTTCATTAAAACGGGCAGCGGTGAGTTTAATGAAGATTGGGAACGACATCCGCATGCTGAGCAGTGGACCAAGAAGTGGTATTGGAGAGATCATTATTCCTTCAAACGAACCAGGTTCTAGCATCATGCCAGGTAAGGTGAACCCAACACAATGTGAAGCGCTTACAATGGTTTGTGCTCAGGTGATGGGCAACGACGTTGCAGTTACAATTGGTGGAAGCAACGGTCATTTTGAATTGAATGTGTTTAAACCAATGATTGCTGCCAACTTGCTGCAATCTGCAAGAATTTTAGGCCAAGCATGTTTGAGTTTTAACGACAACTGTGTGGAAGGCATCGAACCTAATTACGCTGAAATCAAGAATAAGTTGGATAATTCCTTGATGTTGGTAACAGCATTGAATACTCATATTGGGTACGACAATGCAGCGAAGATTGCCAAAAAAGCACATGCCGATAATTCTACCTTAAAAGCAGCCGCCTTGGCTCTTGGACTGCTTACCGAAGCACAATTCGACGAGTGGGTTAGACCAGAAAACATGGTCGGTGATGTGGATGTCTATTAAAAAATATACTTTGATTTAGGCTTTTTTCGCAAAAGCGTTCAGGCAACCATTTGGTAAAACTTGTGTCTTATTCATAAGTATGTCTTAACGGTATTAAGGCAATTTGTTAATTAAGCCCTAACTTGAATTTATGACCCATTTGAAGCCATTTTTTGCTGTTGTCTTCACTCTATTGTTTTTTAATTTTCACGCTTATTCTGCTTCTGGAATTGGCTTTGAAATATCCTATCACCAGGTTGATTCATTAAAATACGATGTCGATTTCGTGGTGTACCGGTATTGTGGCAGTGTGAAGTTAAATACGAATTTTACAACGCCATACATGGTTTGTCAAACCTCAGGGTATAAGAAAAGTCTAGATTGGAAAATCGTTTCTGTCCAAGAAATTAAAACGGAATGTGATTCCATTGGAGGACCCTGTAACCCGCCGAATGCTTCATTCGGAGGAAATGGGTATGAAAGAATAGTGCTTCGATCGACAGTCGATTTTACGCTTAGTAAGTTCGATTCATTCTATAACAACGGTTGTACCTCAATCCGTTTTGAAATGGAAGACTGCTGCCGGAACTCAGCCAGTACCGTTGGTTTAGGCAATACGAAAATGTACACCTATGCGGAAGTCAATTTGGACATTGATGGCGGCAACTCATCACCAAGTTTTACCAGTCCGCCAATTTTATATGGCTGTTGTAATCAACCGGTGTATTACAATGTAGGAGCAATTGATGCAGATGATGATTCATTGAGTTATGCCTTGGCTGAGCCTTTGAGTGCCTACGGGACTGGTTTGAAGTATGCTGGAAGCTACGCCTATTACCGACCTATTGATTGTTATTTACCAGGGTCGTTGAAATTTCCTTACAATAACCCAAATGCCAACCCTCCTATTGGTTTGCATGTAAACGAGAAAACTGGAGATCTGATTTTCACACCAGTCAAATGTGATGAGTACACCACTTTGGTTATGGAAGTAACTGAATGGAGAAAGGATACAAGTACAGGAAAAATGTTAAAAGTGGGTGTTTCTAGAAGGGACATTGACCTACAACAAAGACTTTGTCCAAACAATAATCCGCCCATCATCAAAAGTGAATCATTTGAATACAGAGCTTGTGAAGGAAAATTTATTTGTATTTCTATTGAGACTGAGGACAATGTAAAAGTGCCGCCGCCTCCATTGCCAAAACCGAAAGGAGATAGTGTTTTTTTAGCATGGAATCGAGGCATACCGCAAGGAAAATTTGTGGTAACGCAAGATACCTTTGAGAGTGCTAACTTTTGCTGGACTCCAGATTCGGGTTCCGCAAGATCACGGCCTTACCAGTTTGTCGTATATGCCGACGATGACCATTGTGGTGGTGTTTTGCGCACCCAACGAACGTTTCAAATCACGGTTAATCCACCTTCACCTGATTATGCATTAACGATCGATTCGGTTACTTGTGGCAAGTTTGCTTTAAAGAATTCATTGTCTACAGCTGCATTGTCAAAATTGAATTTTGAGTTGATGGTAAAGCCCATTTTAGGAACAAATGTGAAAGCTTATTTTGCCAGTAACCATACTAACTATTCTAAAAAGCCAGAGGACTCAATACGGATGACGCGTAATGGGTTTTATGAATTGACATACACCTTGGAATGCGGTAAAACCATAGTTGATACATTGGTGGTCGGAGATTTTCCAGATATGACGACACCATCAGATATCGAAATATGCTATGACCACGGTCCACTTGACTTAACGAAGTATGATACTGCGGGCAATAATGGCACTTGGAGTTGTCCAGCCAACCCCAAAATGGTAAATAGTAAAGGTGTGTTTCTCACCGATAGCGTGCCGTTACTGCCAAGCACACAGCGTTTTGTCATTTACTATGCCATTGGAAGTGTGGCCAACTGTGGATACCTAGATTCTTTCGACATACGGATAAACCCATTGCCAAACGTCGTGTTACGTGATGGTAAGTTTTGCCAAAATGTTGAGACCATCGATGTCAAAAACGATAAAATTATTGCAGTTCCTGGTGGTGGAACATTGGCGCTAGGTCGACAAAAATGGAGTTGTGTCGATTGTGGCGGTTATAAGGAATCGGACATTATCAAAGACCACGGAACTGGACTTCCTGGAGCCGTTCAAAACTTTAAACTTCATATTGATTCAAGTGTTATCTCACTTCCTGGGAAGGCAGTCGATTCCTTATTAATAGAATTAGAATTTAGAAATGTATTTGGGTGTACCAATCGAGATACGACAACTATTTATGTCCATCCAACCCCAACATTTAAGTTTGACGCCGTATCTCAGCTGTGCTGGAACGACGGAGTTGTCAACTTAAACGAGTTAACCAAAATAACCATCCCGAATAGTAAATGGAGTGCAATTGACGCACCAGGATACGCCCCTGCAGATAGTTTTAATGTGGCTATGTCTGACAGTTTTTTAAATACAACGCAAACTCCGAGGCCTAGCAATTCAACAGATTCGATTTACAAAATTCATCTACTATCAGAAAAAGGGGTGTGTAAGTTTGAATTAGATACGGCCATCAAGATAAAAGGCGTTGTCACACCTAAAATCGACCATAGGAATTTTCAAGCAAGATTGGGGATTGGAGAACCCTATGCTTTTTGTCCCTCTGAATTTCCTTTTACATTAGAGTCTTACAATGGAGGTGTCTGGTCTGCTTCAGACACAAGTATCGTAATAGCGGACAAACTGTATCCCCAAAAAGCAACTCGCACAAACGAAGTGATTACTATTTGGAATCAACTACTAAATACCAACGGTTGTGTTGGGGAAGATTCTGTAAAGATTGTGTTTCATGATAAACCAACCTTACGGATAAACACCGACACTTCGATCACGTGGTACGCAAGTCAAATGAGCCTTGACGTGGAAGCCACGTATGCAAATACACCTGGTATTTTATGGGTACCTTTAACTGGAAGTACTATAGACAATACGAAAGCGGCTAAAACAACTTGGCGTTTTAGTGCAGATCGAGACACCATTACGAGAAAAATATTGTACGCAATGACACAAGAGTCAAGTGCGAATGTTTGTCCATTCCAGGATACCACAATGGTTTTAATGGTGCACCCAACGCCATGCATGGATATTGAAATGGATTACACGCTGAGTTCGAAAAGTTTAAAGCTTAGTCCTGTCAATGAAAATATGTCGTCATTCCGTTGGGAAGTAGATGGCAAGACATATAACGGAAAGAATCCAACGGTGGATTTGTCGAATGCTAGTGATACTTTGGTTTGGGTAAAGTTAATTGCGACTAACCAACTTGGTGACACTTGTGTCAGTTATAACAAGATCAATGTGAAAAACGGTTCTGTTACAGATTTAGATCAATTGATATCCTTGTATCCAAACCCAGTTACGGAAGGTTTTACGATTGAAACGACATCTAACTTGATTGAGGCTACAGTAGAGATGTATGGAAGCAACGGAAAACTAGCCCACTCAACTACATTAGAAACTAATTATGTTACGTGTGGTAGTTTGGCGCCTGGCATGTATACAATCATCGTTCAAACAGATACGGGACAGTATTTAGGCAGGTTTGTGAAGGAGTAGTTCTATGTTTGAATTATAGAATTATAGAATTATAGAATGAGTTAAGCAGCGAAAGAAACATCCTGTGTGTCATAGTTGTGTAACCAAGAAAAAGTATGCCAGTAGTATCGTTCCGTCCTTTTTTTAAGCTCATGTTTTCGGCCATGTTAGTTTTGTTTTGCTTTCAAGCAAAGGCCGGTCACGTATCTTCAAATGAGATTACCTATCGTTGGATTGATACGTTGACGTATGAAGTTACTTTTACCTTTTATCGGACGTGTGCAGGTACTGCGCTTAGCAATCCAAGTTCTGCGACCCGTGTAGTTTGTAAAACGTCTGGAAGCAATGTTGGTTTGTCATTAACATTGGTTTCAATGAAAGAATTAAAGACAGTTTGTGACACGCTAAGTGGACAATGTTCTGGGAAGAACCAAACGAGAAGTGGAGATGGTATTGAGATTCATGTGTATCGGGATACAGTTGATTTTAGAACAAGTAAGTACAATGGACTGATAAAATCAGGTTGTACTGATCTCAGGTTTGAGGTTGGTTTGTGTTGTAGAAATTCTTCGATTACCACTGGATCAGCAGGGTATTTGTTATACAACTTTGCAGATCTTAGTTTAGATGATGGAATTCAAAATTCCTCACCTGAGTTTGCATTCGAGCCAGTACCGCGCTTTTATTGTAACCAACCTGTTTATTACTCTTTCGCAGCAATAGACACGGTGGACGGGGATTCATTGTCTTACGATATTGTTCAACCAATGAGTTCTAGTACAAGTACTATTTCAGCCAATATGCCTCCGTTTACTGTCTATTATCCTGGCAGTTTGAAGTATCCTTATAGCAATCCAAACGCCAATCCACCCATTGGTTTTTATTTTGATAAAGAAACAGGATCTGTAATTTTTACGCCAACAAAGTGTGATGAAATTACTACCATGGTGTTCCAAGTCACGGAATGGCGAAAAGATACTGCGGGGAAGTACCAAAAAATAGGAGTAGTTAGACGGGACATGATGTATGAAGTGAAGTATGGGCAAGGGAACAATGCCCCATACTTGTCTTCCGCTAGGTCGTTTACCATTTGTGAAGGAGATAGTTTGTCAATCATTTTTACATCCGGCGATGACGTTAAAGTGCCTCCACCTCCGTTGCCAAAGCCAGATCCAGATTCCACGAAAATGCGCTGGAATTATGGAATTCCTGGAGCACATTTTTCAATCATCGATTCAAACGTATTACGCCAAAGGGGCCGTTTCAGCTGGCGACCAGAAATTGGTCAAAGTAGATCACTTCCATACCAGTTTGACATAGCGATTAGAGACAATAGTTGTCCGTATTTTGCAACATCCTATTATCCAATACAGGTTAAAGTACATCCACGGGCGCATGCTGAAATACAAATAGATTCACTGACCTGTGGTCGATTTGTGGTTACAAGTCTTATTGATTCAGCAAAAACTAAATTTCCGAAGTATTTCTGGGAGGTGCTTGATACAAATGGCAAGGTGTTGAGCCACGCTAAGGCTCCAGAATTTGCGTCATCGCAATCATTTATTTCGGTCAAACAAAAGGATACGATTCGGTTCCAACAGAAAGGACGGTATATCATCCGGCACAGAATTGACAATATTCAACGTTGCCCATCATACAGCTTTGACACGATAGATATTCCAGATCTGTTAGAGGTGGCATACACTTCTGAATCCGACACATTCGTTTGTCAAGGAACAGCCAAAAGCTTTACTGCTGATGTCACCAATGGAAGTTCTCTTGTCGCTTATTTGTGGTCTACTGGCGACACAACCCAGCAGACATCTTTTAGTTTGCCAGATAGTATTGCGATTGGTGAATTATCAATTATAGTTACGGATACGAACGGTTGCTATGCTACAAGCAAAGTGCAGGCGTTGAACAGACCCAGACCCACCATTGATCCTATCACGGACATCATCATTTGTAAAGGCGATTCAATAGAAATCAAACCGCAAGGTCAACTGGCTTTTTGGGATGATCCAAGAGATTCAGATACGACGCTGTATCAGCAAGGGGCAACACTGGAGTTTTCGCTTTATGACAAGAATAAATTTATAAATTCTGATACCGTCTTCGAATTTAAAATTGCCAGCCTGTACAACATTGTTGTATCCGACAGTTTGGGATGTACAGATACCACCACGTTTAACGTAAAGTGGCCGAAAGGGAAAGGACTAAAAAATATGTCCCTGTGTAATATTAAAGGAACTACTATCGATTTGAGGCAGTTTGAGGACGCCAAAGACTCTGGTGGAATTTGGTATTGTCCGGCGTATAAAAAAACGGTTAAAAACGAACGAACCTTGTTGTTGGATTCTTTTGATGTCACCGATTATTCTGTCACCAATTCAATCTATTTTAGCTATAAACACCTCGGAAATGGATGCGAACTGTTGGATTCTTTTAAAGCCACAGTACATCCGTTACCCCAACTTAAGCTGCAGGACATAACTGTATGCCAGAGCAATAATTCATTGGATGTAATTGAGGATAGCGTCATCATCTCACCAAATGAGTCGGTGCTTCGAAAGGGAAGACAGACTTGGAGTTGTGTAGATTGTAAAACATATACGCAAAGCAATGTCATCCAAGACACCGGTACTGGCAAGCCAGGAGCGAATCAATACTTCCAAATTTATATTGATCCGTTCACGATTCCTCTAAAACCAAATGGTCAAGAATCGTTGACATTCGACATGGAGTTTAAAGATGAAAACGGTTGTTACGCAAAAGACACCACCACCATCGTAATCAAAAAAGAGGTAAAGATTGATTTTTCGGGTTTCCCTAATTTGTGTTGGGATGAAGGCATTGTCGACCTTAAAGTGCTGTCACAAGTATCGCCAGTGGATGGTTCTTGGAAAGCCATAGACAAAACTGGTTATGCGACGGCAGATTATTTGAACAGAGCATTGTCGAGCAAAAGCAATGCTGGCGATACACTCGTTACGACAAATACAGTAAGACCTGCGGAATTTGCCTATTTCAAATATTACATGCGGTATAGCCACAACGCGTCAGGTTGTTTAGCAACTCGTGACACCTTTTTAACCATACGTGGTTTACCAGAACCTCGAATTGACCGAAAAGTTTTATCGATTAACAGTCAAACACAACCATATTCCTTTTGTACATCACAGTCGGATTTAACTTTAGATGTAAGGCATCAAGGCGGTGTTTGGTCGAGTGGTGATCCAGCCACCTTGGTAGGCCATGTGTTTAAGCCATCCAAGTCGACCAAAGTGAACTTCCCGTTTAAAGTGTATTACGATTATTCGGATATTTATGGATGTCGTGGTTCAGATAGCGTTGAAGTCGTCGTGGAATCTCCCAATGCCTTATCCGTATCGCCTAAAGACACAGTGCATTCGTGGTATGCCGACAATATGGTTCAATGGGTGAGCGCCAATCCGCGATTTGGATATGGTATGAAATGGGAAGCCTTAGACGGAGGCAGTTTCGAAAATGATACGGCAAAAACAACTCGGTTTACGTTTCAGACTGATAAGGAAGTGACATCCAAAGTGCGTGTTAAAGCTACCGCCAATCAAGCATACAATGCGTGTGGAGCAGAAACGAATGATATCACGATTCTAGTCCACCGTACACCTTGCATCGATTTTGAAATGGACTTGGATTTGTCGACTAAGTTGTTAAAACTGACACCTGTGATTGATTCATTCCCACAGTATCAGTGGACCGTTTTAAGCGCAACCTCTTTTGATGTCACTCCGACATTTGATGTTTCAGGAGTTACTGATACATTGGTGAATGTTCGATTGAATTCATACAATAAAGGAGGCGACAATTGTTATACGGACAAGCGCATAAACTTAAAAAATGGTTCAATTAAACTAATTGACGACCATCATATTCGTATCTATCCAAATCCAGTACTAGATGGGTTTAATATCGATGTAGATGGAGACAAGAAAATTGATCAATTAACGATATACAACAGTGTTGGGAGCGAAGTAACTCAACCAAAGTGGCAAGATCATTATGTGGATTGTTCAGCTCTGCCAAGTGGTGTGTATACGGTATTGATTGAAATGGACGAGAAACGATTCGTTACGAAGTTTGTGAAACAATAAATACGACTTCTTTCTTCAAGGAATACGTTCACCCTTATAATTTTCCAACGGTTTGCTGTTGATGAAAATACTGTCAGGGATAACAGGCTTACCAGCTATTTTAAAATCTAAATAAAAGTAGCAATTACAAGCCATCATTGAATATACCTGTACTTTTTTACCGTCGCTCTCTACTACAGTTTCAGATGGCCTGTCTATGGAAAACAGGGCTCTATTCTTACCAATAATCGTTTGTACGAGGAAGGCATCAGTATAAGAACAGTTAAACCAATGGCCTAATCTCAAAAAGGTTGTGTCTCCAATCGTGGTTTTAGAGATTACCCCTCCACTATCTTGTCGACATTCCTTTTGGCAGGTAGAGATCTTAAAATCGACATTATGTGTTGAGTAGGGTCCAAACTTTTTAGATTCCTTTTTTTGTTGGCAACCTATGGTGCATAAGATCACAATGACCAATCCAACAATCCGGTATGTGAAAGCGTGTTTCAAGGGATGTTTTTAATATATGTAAAGGAGAACTAGAAGTGTCCCGAGTCAAACAGTCCTTTGTCTTTTGGCATGCTCAAAACCCCACCAAAAATCAAGACTATCTATGTTTTCTGCTTCTCTTTCTTAGCAGAAGGAAACAGCAGGTTGTTTAAGATTAATCGGTATCCAGGCGAGTTAGGGTGTAATGCCAAATCCGTTGGGGGCTCGTCAACTAAGTGCCTGTAATCTTCTGGATCATGTCCGCCATAAAACGTCCAAGTACCTTTGCCCATGGTTCCGTGTAAATAACGAACTTCATTTAAGGCTTTGTTTTCACCCATAATGATGGTGTTGCTTTTAACCACTTCTTTTTTGAATGCAGTGGTTTGTCCCATAAAACCCTTAATCACTTTTTCGTGGTTTTGGGTGAGTATCGTAGGAACTACGTCCCATTTAGCTGAAAATTCATTCAAAACAAATACGTCATTGGCTTCTGTAACGCCTCTAGTTGCTGGGTTTACATCAATGTTTGAATATTCGTAAACGTATGGATTACGTTCAAGCTGAATGCTTTCAAAGGCAAACGTTTTACTAAAGTCTAGTTTCGACTGAGCATTTGGGTCAGCAGCATCTCCGTCATACATTTCTTCACAAATGTCCACATCATCGGCTGCCAAGGCGATATCATAACTGTCGGTTGCAGAACACATGGCAAACAAGAACCCGCCTCCCAAAGTAAAGTCTCTAATCTTTTTTGCAACAGCTAGTTTTAATTCCGATACTTTTTCAAATCCGTGTTTAGCCGCCATATCCTCAGCTTCTTTTACCTGTTCTTTATACCAAGGCGCATTTCTGTAATGGGCATAAAACTTTCCATATTGTCCAGTAAAATCCTCGTGGTGCAAGTGCAACCAATCATATAAGGGAAGGTCACCTCTCAATACTTCGTCATCAAATACTTTTTCGTAAGGAATTTCAGCGTACTCCAACACCATAGTCACGGCATCGTCCCAAGGTTGTGCAGAAGTAGGTGTATACACGGCGATTTTTGGTGCCGTTAGTAACTTGACGATACTGGCGTTGACCACAGGATTTTCAATTTCGTCTCGAATGGTCTGTGCTTTCGTATCGGATATTTTTTGGTAACCCACTCCACGGAGCAGACATAATTTTTCGAAGTCTTCGTAATAGACGGTCATAAAAGCACCGCCTTTATAATTCAGCAACCACTCCACTTCTTTGTCGAATTCCAAAACAGAATACGCAATGCCATACGCCTTTAAATGGTCTTTCTGACTGTCATCCATCGGTATCAACAGGTATTCAGCCTTTGCCACCACACCTAACATGAGGATGCCAAGTAATGTGATATATTTCTTCATGTTATTCATTTTCTTCTTAAATCAATTCTGCCACCTTTACTCCTATAAAAACGAGAAAAAGGCCAACAATATTACTTATCAATACATACGCACTAAATTGGGTAAACGCTCCTTGGTTGATGAGTTTTAGTCCGTCTAATCCAAAACTTGAAAATGTGGTAAATCCACCCAAAAAACCAATGAGCCAAAAGGCATTGAGTTGTACGTTTTTACTCAAATACTGCCAACAAAGTCCGATAACAAAACACCCAAGCAAATTCACTGTTAAGGTCGACCATGGGAATCGGTGTGTTTCGCTAGATTGAAAAATCAAACTCACCACGTACCGTGCAATGGCGCCTAAACCACCGCCCAATCCAACCCAAAGCACATTTGCACTATTCATAATATTCGTATTTGTACCAAACCTCGCGTTCGAGGGTTCCAAATTTATTATAGTAAAACGTTTTTATTGGCAAACCAGATTTGTCGTAATAAAACTCAGCGGCCAAATCAGTCAATTCACTTTTGGTTTTAATGATTTGGTCTTTTTCGTTGTATTCAAACAAAGTAATGTCGTCGTTGTCATATCCCAAAAAATAAATAAACTCCGTACGAGCAATCCGACCCTTTTTGTCGTAGCGATTGGTTAGCATGTTGACGGGTTTATTCGCATTAACATCAGTTGTATTCGACTTTAATAGGTTGTCGCCAACATAGGTGTTTTTAGTCACAAGGTAAGTTGTGTCTTTGTCGTTGATTTCAACGGTGTACACGGAGTCGGCATTTTTGCCTTCACCGAAATAGACATTGCGCACTTCTACTTGTCCAGGGGGATCGAAGAAGGTGTTTATCTCTGTTCGTATTCTACCAAAACTATCAAGCTCCATTTTTAAATCGCTGATTACCTCATCGTTTCGGATGGTTGAAAGTCCAGTCACGTCGTTGTTGTCATTGTACGTATACCGCAATTCCGTGATGATATCCCAACCTTGACAGTGATAATCAATTTTGATGTATGTCGGACTGCCTTTTTTATTTATGTGTTTCACATTCGACAAACACGTGTCGTTGGATTTTTCAAATCCCAACATGTGGACCCACTGACTCACCGACTTTACGTTGTTTTGTCTGTATAGCGTTGTGTCGTGAATTTGAGCGAAAGCCATGAAGCTTGCCAAACAGAACACAGTGAAAAGGCTTATTTTTTTTCTCATTTTATTTATTTAATCGGGCATAAGGCACCGTACTTTGGTCGGCAAAATCTTCATTTACATATTGAAAATGAGCCGATTGTGCAATCATCGCGGCGTTGTCCGTACAATATTCCAATGCTGGAATGTGGACGCGCCAACCTAGTTTTTGGGAAGTTAACTTTACGGCAGTTCTTAAACCACTATTTGCCGAAACACCACCGGAAATAGCAATCTCGTTAATTCCAGTTTCTGTAACCGCTTTTTTTAACTTCCTCATTAAGTATGACACAATAGTATGCTGAATAGATGCACAGATATCATTCAAATTCTGTTCCACAAAATCTGGGTTTTTCTCTTTTTCGTCTCGAATAAAATACAAAACCGCTGTTTTTAAACCAGAGAAACTAAAATCTAACGCATCAACACGCGAATCAGGAAATTTAAATCTATGGGGATCTCCAGATTGAGCTAACTTATCGAGTAATGGTCCCCCGGGATATGGTAGACCCAGCATTTTGGCTGTTTTATCAAATGCCTCGCCCGCGGCGTCATCTCTCGTCTTACCCAAAATTTCCATGTGTTGCGGTGAATCTACCTTTACTATTTGTGTGTGTCCGCCACTTACCAATAAGCACAGGAAGGGAAATTGAACTTCATCAGCGTCTATAAAATGCGCCAACACATGAGCATCTAAATGGTTAACGCCAATTAAGGGAATGTCTAAAGCGAGCGCCATGGATTTAGCAAAACTCGCTCCGACCATCAATGAACCGAGTAAGCCTGGACCCTGAGTAAAAGCTATGGCTGTGAGGTCGTTTTTAGAAATTTGTGCTTCTTTAAGAGCGGCATCTACCACTGGTAAAATGTGTTGCTGATGCGCGCGAGAAGCCAGTTCGGGCACAACACCTCCATATTGTTCGTGTATCTGCTGACTTGCAACAATATTGGACCGCATTTTGCCATTATGTATAACAGCGGCTCCTGTGTCGTCGCAAGACGATTCAATCGCCAGTATAATTATGTCTTTTTTATCAGGCACTGAGGCTGGATTAATGCTAGAATTGATGGGAGTTTAACTAATTTCGAACTGTTGAAAAACGTTTTTTCAAAAATAGCAAAATTTGGGCTGAGGACATTGATTGTCCTTGTGTTGTTATTGCTTGTTTCTTCGGTACTGATCAGTATTCCGGCTATTCAAACAGCGATAGTCAATGAAATTAGTTTTTCCGTTTCTAAATCCTTAGAGGCAGAAGTTTCTGTAAAGGCGGTCAATTTGAGTTGGAATGGCAAGGTTGTTCTGAACGACGTCTTAGTTAAGGACAAACAGAAAGACTCGATGTTTTATATCGAACAGGTCAGGGTGCGGATACTTTCAGTCAAGCGGTCAGCCAATACATTCGTGTTTGGGGATATTGAATTAAAAAGACCGCAGGTGCATTTCATCCAGCGAGAAGGTGAGACAGAAATGAATTATCAGTTTTTGGTCGACTTATCGCGAAAGCAACCCCCTACTGGAAATGTCTCAAATATTTTGTTCAAGTCGATGAAAATCGAGAACGGTCAGTTTACGTATAAAATGGAAGGCTTCGAACCACCTACTGATCGTAGTTTTGATGAGAACGATTTTGCCTTCAACCAAATCAATGGCTCGTTAAAAGATTTCTATTTGATTGGTGATTCACTTGACTTGAAGATTAAATCATTACGAACCGTTGAGAAAAACGGATTGGAAGTGAAACGCATGGTCTGCAAGGCCAAAATTCATTACAAAGGCATGGAGTACTCCGACCTCCAATTGAAGACAAGCCATTCAATCATACGCGATTACTTGTCTTTTTCGTACGACAGCTATCAAGACTTTAAAGATTTCATAGATGTCGTTCAGATGGACGCAAGTCTTGAACATTCGACTATTGATACCCGAGATTTAGCCTACTTTTCATATAATCTCAAACCCTATGAACACAATGTGGTAACGATTTCTGGTCACGGAAAAGGCGTGGTCAGTAATTTTAAGGTGAAAGACTTTGACATCTCTATTGGTGACAAAACAGAGCTCAAAGGTGACGTGGACCTTAAAGGATTGCCTGCATGGAGGTCAACATTTATGAAATTGAAGCTGAAGCATTTGGTGACGTCAGCGAATGAGGTCGAGACCATTTTAAAAATACCACTCCAAGAAACGATAAAGCGGTTTAATGCGATAGATTTTACAGGACACCTAACCGGATTCTATTCTGATTTTGCTGCAGACGGTATTTTGTTGTCCAATTTGGGCTCACTTGAATCACGGATAAATTTTAAGTTGTTAAATGACGATGCTGCAACCTATTCGGGGAACTTAAAAGCAACAAACTTTGACGTAGGTACTTTTTTAGGCAATTCAACTCTTGGTAAAACCTCATTTGATTTTGATTTACAAGAAGGGTATGGTTTGACATTTGACAAATTAAAAACGCGGTTTAAAAGTCAGATTCAATATGTGGAGTACAATGGCAAAAGGATACAAGACATCAAAGCCAACGGACTGTACACCGATCAGAAGTTTGACGGAAAGACGTGGTTGAATGATGAGAAACTGGCATTTACGTTTATCGGGAAAATTGATTTTAGTCAAAGACTTCCCAAATTTGATTTTACCGCAGATGTACAACACATTGACTTGAAAGCGCTCGGTTTAGATAGTGCAGATACGAAAATCGCCGGACAACTGGATATCAAGATGGTGGGTAACAACGCCGACAACATCAGTGGTTATGCCAATTTGAAAAACGTAAGTGTAAAGCGTAACTCATACGACTTGGAGTTAAGCACAATGGAGTTGATTAGTTCGTTTAGTGATTCTTCTCGCTCACTCAAGGTGGTGTCAGATTATGTAAACGGTGAAATTAATGGAGTGTTCAGTTTGAATAATTTGAATGACGTCTATAACGACTTCCTTAACACCTTGTTCCCACAATATTACGAGCCAGTAATGCTCAAAAATGAGATAGTTGCTACTGCGTTGTTTGAGATTAAAGCCAATAATTTAATCTCCTACTGGACTGATTATCCTTTGGAACTTGGCAACGGTAAAGTGCGCATTGATTACAATACGATTGAAGAAAGTTTGGAGTCCAGAGCAGATTTTGACGTTGTTCAGTATCAAGATTACTTGCTCGACCAACATGAGTTGGTGATGCGGAAGCGTCCACATCAGTTACTCAACGTGAGTACCGATGTTCGAACTCTGCGTAAAACCAACAACGACACGATTACAGAAAAGATCGTGTTAAACATGAGTATCTTACCCAACTATCTTGAATTCTTGTTGGACTTTGCAGATACAACGGAAGTGCTAGCACTTAGGTCATTTGGTAGCCTCGAATTCGATGACGATTCCATAAGCATACAACTCGAAGAATCGAAACTTTATTTAGATCACGTCCCATGGTATTTCAGCAACCACAGTCGCGCAGTATATACCAATGGAGGTTTACACCTTTCTAAAGTGGAACTTTCCAATTCTGGCCAACGTTTGTCGATTAACGGTTTTGTCGATGAAGACCCAAGCCACCATGTAGTGATCAATACATCAAACCTTGATTTGCACAATTTCAACCCATTGTTACAGCCGTATGGATTTGAAATTGGCGGAGTGTCAAACGACTCCGTTAACATCTATCAAGTATTGAAGCGTCCAATCATTCAAGGGAATTTGGAAATTGACGACTTAGCTGTCAATGGAGATACACTAGGGAATTTCAGCATCGAAACGACGTCTAAAGAAAACCCTCTAAAAATGGACGTAAAAGCGTATGTAAGAAAAGGCTTATTGAAAGATGTTCGTGCAGAAGGAACGCTCGATTTATCGAAGGACGATGGTAGGTTAGATATGACGGTGAGCGCTAAGGATGCAGCCATCGGACCTTTGGAGCCCATATTTGCAGGAATTGCGTCAGACTTTAAAGGAACAGTTACAGGCGATATACGTGTCTATGGGACTTTCCAAAAACCCAAGTTTAAAGGTGTGATTGAAACCCACAAGGTCAACTTTGTTGTCGACTATTTAAATACCAGATACTTTGTTGATGATAAGATTGGGTTGTCAGACGAAAGCATTGACTTTAAAGGCCTTATTGTAAAAGATGAGCTGAACCATACAGCGAAAGTTCGGGGCCAAATCAAACACGATTTTTTCGCTGACATGGTGATGAACGTGTCTGTAACGGAAGCGGATAACATCATGGTTTTGAATACGACAAAGGAGCAAAATGAAATCTTTTATGGTACGGGTTTCGCAACTGGGCGTGCTGATTTTAAAGGACCTGTCGAAGATTTATTTATTGATATCAAAGCCAAAACGAACAAAGGGTCACGGTTGACTATACCTATTTACGATGACTCTGACAACGCGTACGAAGATTACATCACCTTTAAAATTCCAGAGTCTGACACAGCAGGTAAAAAGAAATTGGTAAAAGAAAGTACAGGTCAAAAAATCAGAATGAATTTTGAGTTTGACTTGACAGAAGATGCTGAGTTTGTGTTGTTGTTTGATGAAGTGTTGGATGATAAAATAACGGGTAGGGGATTTGGAAACGTAAAAATTGAATACGCAACAGGTGAAGACTTGTTTATGTACGGTGTTTTTGAAATCACCAACGGTATTTATCCGTTCTCGTCGCCCACATTGGTAAGCGAGAAGTTTGATATTCGTCCAGGTGGGAAGGTTGTGTGGAACGGAGATCCATACAATGCAATCATTGACTTACAAGCGGCAGTAGCCAGAAACAGAGCGAATCCATTGGATTTAATGATTGGTATGGTGGATGGTAACGAGGAAGCATACAACACCCAAATTAAGATGAATGTGATCTTGAATCTCAAGGGTGAGTTGTTTAATCCTGATATTTCATTTGGCTGGGAATTCCCGGATATCGCCAGCAATACCTTTACAGAATTTAATTCGTTCATCAAAAAGATTGAAGCCGACCAAGATGAGATGAACCGGCAAGTCTTTTCATTAATAACGTTTGGGTCGTTTACGCCTGCAGCTAACTACGGTATTGGTTTGTCGAGCACCAATGATTACCGAGACATTGTAAGTGCCAGTGTGGGCACCTTTTTATCCAATCAGGTGAACAATTGGATAAGCGAATACGATAAAAACCTAGAATTAGGTGTGGATTATAAAACACGAAGTGGCATCACAGATCAAGAGCGGGCGGAATTAATCTTGTCGGCGCGAAGAAAGATTATGAACGACAGAATTGAATTGGCTGTGGTGTATAATGCAAATTCAAGTGCTGCAAAAGATCCATATAATTTGGATTTGGTCTATAAAGTAAAAAAGGATGGTTCACTCAAGCTAAAAGCGTATCACAAGCGTGCGAGTGACCCGACTTTAGGAGATGTGACCAACGTGACCACAACTGGTGTTGGATTCTATTTTAGGAAACAGTTTGATAGGATACGGTTGAGGAAAAAGAATAGAATTGATAATTGAGCATTGTCAATTAACAATTGCCAATTTAGGCTTAATTAGAGTTTTGTGTTTTGACAACGCCTATCGCCAATAACACCCATCCTGCAATAAAACATAGCCCCCCAAATGGCGTAATTGCACCCAGACTTGGATTGTTGGTTTTGATCAATAAAAACAAAGAGCCTGAAAACAAGAGGATGCCTAAAAGGAACAGATAGCCAGCAACTGGGAACAGTTTCGATGGTTTGTGCATGGAAATCAGTCCAACTAACAGAATAGCAAAGGTGTGGTACCACAAATAGTTGACAGCGGTTTTGAAAGTCTCAATTCTTCCAGCTTCTTCCAAAAAGTTGTGTAATCCATGTGCTCCAAATGCGCCAATTCCTACGCTGACGGCACCAAGTAGAGCACCAATTGTTAAGAACAATTTAGCCGATTTATTCACGCTTTTTCTTATAGATTGGTACAGTACTACAAGGTTCGCCGAACATGATGCTTTTCACTACTGGTGTGAATTTTTCGGTGATGGCAACATATGCCCCAATGGGTACATCAAATTTGCTACAACCTTTTATTACAACCATCTTATCACGATACGACTCAACATCAATTTGGTTAAGCTTTTCGAGGATGATGGATTGCTGCATATCTTGTGGTGAGCCGTAATGAACATAATTCGCAATGCCCGACAACTTGTTAGCTACCAACATATAAGCCCACGTAGGCACGATGGCATCGGCACTGCAGAATAGGGCAACATTCTTTCCTTGGTATTCAGACCAATCGCAGGATTTGATAAAACCACGGAAGTCTTTTTCGCGAAGGATCAGACCTTGGAACAAGTGTTGCTTCATATCAAATTCTGCCACGGCAGATTGATCATAATACTCCTCTAGATTAAAAGTAATCAGCGGGCTATTGGCAACTTTGTTTACGATCTCGTCCATCTAATCTACTTGTGTAATTTTAAGTGCGTTGGTTCTAGACTTCGATAAAATGGGCATACTCGCTGTGTGAATCACAAGTTCCCCTTTTTTTATCATCCGTTCTTTTTTCAAAATATCTAAAACATCTGTGATGGTTTGGTCGGTGCTTTCCAATCTATCGTAATAAAACACGCGAACGTTCCATACCAGGTTTAACAATCTAAAGATGTATTTGTTGCTTGTAAAGATAAAGATGTTGCACTTTGGTCGATAGCTGGCAATCTTAAACGCGGTATAACCCGACTGCGTTAAACTGACGATAGCGGAAGCGTTGATTTGCTCGCTAATCTGTACGGCAGCATAACAAATCTGATCCGACAGAAAAGTAGGAGAGGACTTTGATGGCTTTTTGCCTTTGTGATAAATATCCCAACCATCTTCCGTCGATTTAACAATTTTTTGTACCGCTTGAACAGCTTCTATTGGGTATTTCCCAACAGAGGTTTCTGCGCTAAGCATCACGGCATCAGCTCCATCCATTACTGCGTTGGCAACATCACTTGCTTCTGCACGCGTTGGCCGCGCATTAGAAATCATGCTTTCCATCATTTGGGTGGCGATGATAACGGGTTTAGAAAAGTTGATACAACGTTCCACAATCTTCTTTTGCAACATTGGGACTTGCTCCAACGGCATTTCCACACCTAGGTCACCTCGGGCTACCATAATGGCATCCGATTTTTTAACAATCGACTTGATGTACCGTATGGCTTGCGGTTTTTCTATTTTGGCAATGATGCGGGCTGTACCATTTAAATCTGTAATCCGCTTCCTTAGGTCGGTAACATCTTGTCCTTTGCGCACAAACGACAATCCGATCCAGTCGAAATAATGCGTAATAGCAAATTCAAGGTCGGTAATGTCTTTGGGTGTTAAACACGGTAAGCTGATATCGGTATTAGGCAGGTTAAATCCTTTGTTTGAAGAGATTGGTCCACCGTAAACAATTTTAGTGTTAAAATTTTCCGCGTCAATTTTTTCTGTAACCTCAATGGATATGTTTCCGTCATCAATCAGGATAGGATCACCAATTTGTATGTCCGTTGGCAAAGCCGGATAGTTCACGTAGATCTTTTCGCTTGTACCAATGCATTCTTTGGTGGTGACTAACAAATCGTGGCCTTCTGTTAGGAAAGTGCCTTTTTTAACTTCTCCGATTCGCAGTTTTGGTCCTTGTAAATCACCAAGAATGGAGATGCTACGATTGAGTTCCAGGTTTAACTGTTTTACGTTGGTGACCACTTCGAGGTGTTGCTCGTGTGTTCCATGAGAAAAATTAATCCGTACGACGTCCATGCCGGCAGCGATTAATTTCCGTAGCGTTTCTTTGTCAGACGTTGCAGGCCCGATAGTCGCAATAATTTTTGTCTTGTTGTAAGATGTTTCTGTTGTCATATATACTGCTGATGCTATTCTACGTAAAGAAGCAAATCAGTCTCGTCATTAATCATGTTATGTGTTACTTCGAAACAAAAGTCTATGAATCTTGTTTGAGAAACTTTCTCCAAACTTAATTGAAACGTTAGGGATTGATTCGTTTCAATTAGAAATGCATCCACGTTTTTAAGCTCTGGGGCCAATATATTATCCACACCTTTGTTCTTAACTATTGAGTAGGTGGATTCGGTGTCGCCATCTACAAAGGAACAACGTGGCCAGCTTTGTGAGTTCTCCGCTTGTTTCAAAGAGACATCACTATCTCTAGTAAAGGGTATGTCTAAGGTTTCACTAAGATTCCATACCAATTGCGTGAAAGGTTTCGTGCAAACCAATCCGTAAATCCGATTTGGATGTTCTTGAGTCTCTTTAAGAATATACCGTTTCACTTCGATGTTAAACTTAGGTCAAAATTACGCTCGTTAATATTTTACTTGCGTTTTTTAATGAAAAAAATGTTCTTTGCACCCTTAACGACTTAAAAAGTAAAAACAATGTCAGAAATTGCATCAAAAGTAACCGACATCATCGTTGACAAGCTCGGTGTTGAGAAATCAGAAGTTACATTAGAAGCTAGTTTTACAAACGATTTAGGCGCTGATTCATTAGATACAGTGGAATTGATTATGGAATTCGAAAAGGAGTTCAATATCGCCATTCCTGATGAGCAAGCGGAGAAAATTGGAACAGTTGGACAAGCTGTTTCTTATATCGAAGAAAACACAAAGTAATTTCGTTACATGCAATTCAAGAGAGTTGTTGTAACTGGTATCGGGGCACTAACACCTATCGGGAATTCCAAAGAAACATATTGGAATAATCTTGAGGCGGGTGTTAGTGGTGCCGATCTTATTACCCGTTTCGACCCAGAAAAATTCAAAACCCGCTTTGCTTGCGAGGTAAAGGATTTTAATGTCGAAGATTTCTTGGATAGGCGCGAAGCACGACGCATGGATCCATATACGCACTATGCCATGGTTGTGGCAGAGGAGGCGATGAACGATGCGAAGCTGAACACCGAAGGCGCTATTGATCCAGATAGAAGTGGCGTAATTTGGGGGTCTGGTATTGGAGGTCTTCACACCTTGTTAACGGAAACACGTTCGTTTATCGAGGGAGATGGCACACCAAGAATTAGCCCATTTTTTATTCCTATGATGATTTCAGATATAGCCAGCGGTTATATCTCAATGAAATATAATTTTAGAGGTCCGAACTTCACAACAGTGAGTGCTTGTGCTTCTTCTAATAATGCCATCATGGATGCATTTACCTATTTGCGAATGGGTAAGGCTGATGTGATGATTACAGGCGGTTCAGAGGCTTGTGTGAACGAATTGGCAATGGGTGGATTTAATTCCATGAAAGCTTTAAGTGACCGCAACGACGATCCAAAAACCGCGAGTAGACCATTTGATAAAGACCGTGATGGTTTTGTATTGGGTGAAGGTGCTGCTTGTTTGGTTCTCGAAACTTTAGAACATGCTCAAGCGCGTGGCGCTCATATTTATTGTGAAGTTGGCGGAGGCGGATTATCTGCGGATGCACATCACATCACTGCACCACATCCAGAAGGTTTAGGCGCTAGCAATGCGATGAAATATGCACTGGCAGATGCTGAAATGGATATTTCAGATATCGACTATGTAAACGTGCATGGTACCTCAACTCCGTTAGGAGATATAGCAGAAACAAAAGCAATCCAATCGGTTTTTGGCGAACATGCCTACAACTTGAACATCAGTTCAACAAAATCGATGACGGGCCACTTATTAGGTGCTGCAGGTGCTGTTGAAGCTGTTGCCTGTATCATGGCTATCACTAAAGGTATTGTTCCACCAACCATCAACCATTTTACGGATGATGAATTGTTAGATTCTAAATTGAACTTTACGTTTAACAAGGCGCAAAAACGAGAAGTGAGAGCAGCCTTAAGTAATACCTTTGGGTTTGGGGGACACAATGTGTCGCTCATCATGAAAAAGTTTCAGGCTTAATTCTTAAATGCCTTTGACTTTATTCCAAAACAGTAAGGATAAAAAAACAAGGGCTAACATCAAGCAATTAATCGGTTTTAAACCGAAAAATCTTCAACTGTATAAGAAAGCATTCCGTCATTTATCTGCGTCGGAGAACATTCAATATACCAGTCAGAAAAACAGCAACGAAAGGTTAGAATACCTAGGGGATGCTGTGTTGGACATGGTGATTGCTGAAATCATTTTCAAGAAATTTCCGTTTAAAGGCGAAGGCTTTTTGACTGAAGTGCGCAGTAAAATTGTGAGTCGCAAGCAGCTCAGCTATATGGCGATCAAAATCGGGATTCCTTCGTTTATTGAAGTAGAAGACGTCCTTCAAAAGAACAAACACGTAATGGGTTCTTTAGCTGGAAATGCTCTTGAAGCTTTGGTTGGCGCAATTTATTTAGATCGTGGTTACAGCAAAACGAAATCTTTCGTATACAAAAAGCTTTTAAAGCCGCACATTGATTTAGATGAGATCCAAAACCAATACATCAACTACAAGAGTTTGGTGAATCAATGGGCTCAAAAAAATAAGAAGCTACTCGAGTTCAAAATCATCAAAGAAAAAGGCGACTCGAAAAACGGGAAGTTCAAGATTGGACTTGAGGTTGACGGTGAACAAATTTGTACCGCAGAAAATTACTCAAAGAAAAACGCTGAAAAAATTTGTTGTGCTAAGGCAGCCGTTATTTTAGAATTGTCTCCTAAAACCTAAATATCCCAAGCTTCAAAGAGTTTGGTAATCAATACGTTTTCTTCCACGGCAATTTCATCGTCCGCTCGAACAAGTTTCATTGCAAAGCGTAAAAACTGCGTGCGTTCCTTCTCTGAACTTTCTGTGTAGAAATCCTGAGCCAATGAAACAAGTTTTGCTTCATAATCTGCCGAATCTAAATTACTCAGTGCTTCTGCAGCCTGCTCCAAATTCCCGCCAAGAGGGAAGTGTTTGTTGATGTAATCCACAATTACAGAGCCTTCTCTTGCATCGAAGTTGCCGTCTGCTTCTGCCAATATCGACAGAATCAAGTAGCCAGTAATGTCCTTATTAAATTGCGCTTTAGTCATTATTGAATATTTACGTACAAGTTTATCTATTTTTGATTCATTACGAAATCACTTTTTGAATACTTTTAACACATTTCTAACATTAAAACATGCATTTGACACGAATCGTTTTTAGCCTCATCGCTTTTTTATCATGTACTTTTACGCACGCCCAGTTTTTTAAAGCATCTGTGATTGGTGGTGGGAATTTTGCTCAGGTAGACGGCGATCATATTGGAGGGTATAACAAACTCGGTTTGCATGTCGGAATTGGAATCAATCACGACATTACCGAATTCAAATCAGTCGGGTTTGAGATGTTATACGCACAAAAGGGAAGTAAATTAGTAAACGATCCGAAGGCAACCCTACAGCCTATCTACATCATCAAGTCGACCTATATTGATTTTCCAATGGTGTATACCCAAAAGCTTCGGTCGATTGACGCTGTTAGCTTACACACGGGTTTGTCGTTAAACGTAAACATATCTGGAACCATCGACGATGGAATCAGGATTTCAGAGGCCGGTTTTAATCCTATCGAAATGGCTTTTTTGTTGGGCGGAACGTATCACGTTAACGACCAATTAGGTTTGCGTGTGAGACATGCGTATTCTATCAATAAAATTAGCGGTGACTTACCAGGCAATGCCCGAAAGTTTATTAGAACGGGCATGTATAATCGCTGGTTTAGCGTAGGCGTGGTTTATCAACTCGGATTTTCTACCAAGTAATTGGCACGTCTTTTTTCTCCTCTTTCTTCTTAATTTCTTTTTTTGGAGTCACCTTCTTTTTTGGTTTTGAAGGCGTAGTTGTCCTAGTTCTAGTTGGCGTTGTACGCGTATTTGTCCTATAGGTTGGACTTGGCGTGTAATTATCTTCAGTGGTAGATGGCGTACTATAGCCGGAGCTTTGAATTTTAAATAAGTTCCAATTTAAGGCTATTCCGTAGACGAATAAATCTGAGTGTGGCCAAGTTTGGTCGGCATACTCAATAGACGTAGCGGTTTCTTTAATTTCATCCAAGTCGAAGTACGAGGCTTGATTTCCACGGGTATAATCGGCTCGAACCTCAATGCCAAATGAGCGACCAAAATTGTATCTCGCACCAACACCTACACCGTAGCGAAAAGTTCTAGAAGTAAAAATGCGTTGAATATCGTCTTCATATTCTTCTGAACTGCCTTTAACACCAGTGACTGTTTGTGAATAGAATTTTCGGTGGCCAATAATGCCATCTGTGAACAACGTTACTTTCGAACTAGCCTTATATCCAAAACGTGTGATGAAATGGTTGCCAACACTGTTGTTCTGAAACTTGGTCTGACCTTGTTCAGTAATTGGGTCTGCTAAATCAACATCAAATTTTTTGGAACCCGACGACATGTGATCTAAATATAATCCAAATCGTAGTTCGTACGGCGATGATTTTGGTAGAATGGATGAGGTAGTCAGATTCATAAAGAAGCCTGCACCTGGTTTGTATACGCTGCTGTCAAATCGGTCGACAGGACCTAGTCCTATACCACCAATACCCAGCTGCCATTGAGCAGATACTGCTGTGGAGCTACAAATGAAAAGAATGATTGAAAGTACTCTTGTTTTCATAATACAGTCGATTAAATGAGGACTGTTAACAGTATTACACAAACTATACCAAGTAAGAAAACATCAAGCTTATTTGTTAGGAATTAATGACCAACAAATACGAAGTTGAATATTGACCAAGTCGGATCGTTTTGAATATACACCGGTATATATAGCACCATCTTCTGTGATATCAGCGCTAGCCATATCGATAAACTTAACGGGACCTCCGATGGTGTAATCTGCACGAAGTTCTAGTCGTGTGTAATTGTTAAAATAATAGGAAGCACCTATGCCACCTCCGTATCTAAAAGATCGCATGGAATACACCTTGGTGTGAGAACTCCCGGTTACCTTTTTTGTATTCGTCGTTTCATTAATTCCTGAGTGAACACGAGTGAGTCCAGCCAAAGCTTCTGTGAACATGCCGAAGTGTGGATGAGGTCTGTAAGTAAGCCTAGTTGAAACCTGATGAGTCACGATACAGTTGTAAAACCCAAGAGAGCCTTCTTCAAATTGGCTATTGGTTTTAAACGATTTTCGACCATTGTCACCTGCTCCTAAATTTAATCCAAACTGTACTTTTAAATCAGATTCTGGATTCAGAATAGTTGGACTCATAAACACTAAGTCACCGCCAATACCTAGAGGAAAACTGGATTCGGCTAGCGTGCCAACTGGCACAATGGCCCCCATGTCTAAACCCATTTCCCATTGCGCAAGCGCATTGGTGGTGTTAAAAGCGAACAAAACAAATAGAAGGCGTAAGGTTTTCATGGAATAAAAATACGGTTTTTATAAGAAAAAGTTAAACGTGTCACCACGCAAACCAATTCTTAAAGTCTCAAGAGGTATCACTTCATTCGGGGCAATGTTGCCTAAGCTTACATTGCTTCCGTATAATTTAATGAACCACAATTGTTGCACTTTTTGAGGCGCTTCCCAAAGGATTTTCTCTTGTGGAATCTGTGTTAAAATTTCTTCAACCAAACCTGAGCGTACCTCGCCAGATTTTCTAAAAATACCAACAGTACCACTTTCTCGAGCCTCTGCAATCACTTTCCAAGCACCAGCTTCTAACTCTGCCTTCATCATCGCAATCCATTTGTATGGAGGAATGATTTTTTCAGCATCTTTTGAACCTACTTCAGACAATACCGTGTAGTTTTTCGAAAGCCTCGAGATGTACTCACATTTTTCGTCTTGTGCTATTTCAATACTTCCATCACTTACTTCTAGGTGGTGAATGTCGTATTTGTCCATATACCTCAAGTAGTCGTCTAAACGGTCTCTAACAATGAAAGCCTCAAACAAGGTTCCACCGAAATAGACAGGAATGCCGGCTTGGCGATATAAGTCAATTTTCTCTTTTAGGTTCGGAGAAATGATAGAAGTCCCGAAACCAAGTTTTATGATATCTACGTACTCTCCAGTCATCGACAGAAAGTCTTCAGCCTCTCGTAAACTTAGGCCTTTATCCATTACCATCGTCATGCCCATGTCTCTAGGTTTTACAGTACGTTCCGGAAGGTTTGGGAGTTGGTAATTATATGTTTTATTCATTTGTAATTATTAATCGTTTTCGTTTCTGTACAAGTCAATTACGTCCAGTACAGCTTGATTGTATTCTAGTTTTGGTGCGTCTGCAAACAACAAAGTATGTAGATTGAAATCTAATAACAGTGCGTCAGTCAGTCGGTCATAGGCTTCTTCACTTCGTTCTGCGAGAAAACAATACGCCGCCAGTTTGTAAGTCAGTTTGGCACTTTGAGTAATCAGTTTTAACCCTTCATATAACGTCGCAATGGCATCGGTCACGCTACCATATTGGAAGTGTAAACTTGAAAGCAACAACCAAACGGATTCACGATAAGGAATCGTTGTGCGCATCTCTTCCAATGTCTTTTTGGCCTCTTCTATTTGCCCAATGGTAATTTGGGTTTTAACCATTTCCAACAAAATGTATTCATCATCAGGTAAAATGGTATTGGCCTTTTTTAAGAAGGTGAGGGCCTCTTTATGATTTTCTTCTAGTACGTAGGTTTGGCCTAATCCATGCCAAGCATGGCCGAACTTGGGGTCAATTTTTAAAGCCAGTTTGTAATACATGCGACTCTTCGAAATGCGGTTCATGGCTTTATAACAATCGCCAAGATTTACATAAGCAAATTGATCTGGACCTTCAAGCTTGATATACTCATCGAAGTTTTTAGACGCCTCTAAATAATCATCCATTTCAATAAGGCATTGGCCTTTTTCGAAATGTGCTTCTGCGTATTCGTCGTCGATGGCAATGGCAAAATCAAAAGCGCTTAACGCTTCCTCGTATTCGTCTATTGCTACATACATTTGTCCAAGTGTGAGCCACACCACTTCGTGATACGGATCGTCGTCTAAGTATGACTTGAATATGCGAATGCCCTCGTCGTAGGCATCCATTAATTGCAGACAAAAGTGAGATTCTAATATCAACCTGTCTTCTTCCACTTTACGACTGAAGATTTGTTCAATCATATTAATGGCTAAAGACGGATTGCCAATGTTGAAGTATACGAACATCTTTAAGACCAACACATCATTGTTTTCAGCGCCATTTTCTAAAGCAAGATCAAACTGCTCAAGGGCTTCCAACGGTCGGTTCATTAATTCGAGTATACTGCCTTTTTGTGCTAGATAATCAGGATTGTTTGGGTCTAAGTCCAACGCCACGTCAATTAGCTGCAACGCCAAATCCGTGTTGTCAGTTATGGTATTTATAAAAGCCTTTTTGGAATAAAACGAAGCGTCAAATGGATGTTGGTCGATGCCAACTTGCGCCACTTTGAGAGCCGTTTTGTAATTCGGTTTGTCGATGTAATAGTCAATAATGTGGTTCAGGTTTTCTGGCGTGTAGTAGTCAAACTCACCTTCAGTAAAATTCATCTCAAACCGCTTGATGAGGTCTTTTAATTCCCCATCCGTTATTTCCTCTCCGTCCATACTGGTCGTGTTTGTACAAAGCTAGACAAAACGTGTAAAACATGCAGAACATTTCCGCGGTTTTATCTTTAATTTTCCCACAAAATTCCGCAAGATGAGATATTTGATTATTACGATACTACTAGTTGTTACTACAGTTTTTGCCTCAGCGCAACCAAAGGTTAGGCAATCAGATTGGCAACAACGATGTGATTATTATATCAATGTGACTCTGGACGATGTAAAACACACGTTGTCTGGATACGCCAGATTTCAATACACAAACAACAGTCCCAAAGAACTCGACCAGATGTATTTCCACATATGGCCGAACGCGTATAAAGATGATTTAACGGATTTTGCTGTTCAACAACTGGAAAATGGGTCGTCCAAATTTCATTTTGCCGATGATTCACTACGAGGATCTATTAGTCTATTGGATTTTAAGGTGGAAGGACAAGAAGTGAAATGGGCGTACTTTAATAACCAAATTGACATTGCGGTGTTAACCCTAAACCAGTCGATAAAGCCAGGAGAAACAGTAGAGATCACGACACCGTTTTTTGTAAAAATCCCTGGGAGTTTTAGTCGTTTTGGTCATGAAGGACAAAGCTATCAGATCACTCAATGGTATCCGAAACCAGCTGTGTATGACGTCAATGGATGGAACCCAATGCCGTATTTAGATCAAGGGGAGTTTTATTCTGAGTTTGGCAAATTTGAGGTGAAGATTACTGTGCCAGATAACTATGTGGTTGCTGCTACAGGAGAATTGCAAGAACAAGAGGAACATGATTTTTTATTAGATCGAACGAACAATCCAATCAGAGGTAAAAAGTTACTGCCTTCGGCGGATGAAACCAAAACCATTACCTACATCCAAGACAATATCCATGATTTTGCGTGGTTTGCAGACAAACGGTTTAACGTAAAGCAAAGTGATGTCACTTTGTCGAACGGACAAGTAGTAAAGGCTTATGTGTTTGCTGATCAAACCAACTTGAATTATACCGACGACATAAAAACGGCGCTCAATTATTACTCAGATCACTGCGGGTATTATCCGTATAGCCATTGCACTGTGGTAAAAGGCGCGCTAAAAGCAGGCGGTGGAATGGAATATCCAATGATCACTGTGGTGGCGAGTTTGGGGAAAGAAGTGATTGTGCACGAAGTAGGCCATAACTGGTTTTATGGCATATTGGGTAGTAACGAAAGGCTTTATCCATGGATGGATGAATCGATAAATTCATATTTTGAGTTTGAAGCCATTCATGGCGATAAGGAGCAAAGTGAGGCGTTGTTGGAGAATCGAAAGTTAAAAGATGTCGGTTTTAACACGGCTGCCATGTCTATTGGCTACCGACAATTGGAATCTTCAGAACTCCATCAAGCCATTGGTGAAAGAAGTGAGCAGCTGACAAACATGAATTATGGCCTCATTGTATATGGCAAAGGAGCAGATGCCTTTAAATATCTTAAGGCTTATTTGGGTCAGGAGCTCATGGACAGTTGTTTTAGGGCATATTTCAATAAATGGCAATACCGACATCCGCTACCTGGCGATATGATGGATTTGTTTGAAGAAGTTAGTGGGAAAAACCTACACTGGTTTTTCTTAAGAGTCATTAATTCTGAAGAGCATATTGATTTTGAGATAACGAAGAGTACTGCTGGTTTTGACATTGAAGAATTAGGAGGTAGCACCAGTCCCTATCAAATTGGCTATTTTAAAGACGGCAAGTTGGTTAAAATCGAATGGCACGAAGGAAGTTTGGAAAAACTTACACATTGGTATCCAGAAATTGATTTTGATGTTATAAAGATTGACCCATATGAAGTAATTCCGGAAGTGAATCGCCAGAACAACACATTGAAAAAGAACGGATTGTTTAAAACTGTTGAACCTTTAGAGATCAAATTGATGTCTGTGATTCACGATCCAAACAAAACCTCATTGAATGTATTCCCATTGCTGGGTTGGAACACCCACAACAAAATGATGTATGGTTTGTGGTTTAACAACGTGGTAACACCTAAACGAAACTTCAACTTTTCAGCAAGTCCGTTGTACAGTTCAGCAACAGAAGACGTCAATGGTTACTTCAACATCAATTATTCAAAAGCGCAAAACAAACCCCTAAACAACTTTACAGCAGGAGTGAAGGGGTCGCGATTCTCAAACCAAATCCAAACAAAAGAGTATGCGTACAACAGAATTGTGCCTTACGTTAAGGTAGATTTTCGTGGGCCGGATAAGCGATCGCCAATTACAAGTCGACTAACGTTGAAATACACCATGCTTACGTTTACGCCAAACTTTGATGAAGAAGCGTCCATTAGCAGTTTGTTGCAAGACACAGGATCTGCAGTTGGTAGAAGGACGTACACCGAACAGGGTGGAGACCAGTTTCTAAAAGTTGAATATCTATTTAAAAATGCAAAAACGATCAATCCATCTCAGTGGAAAGCCAGTATTGAAATGGGTACGCCTTCTAATGTGACGCACCGTATGGATACAGCTACAAGCATGTTGTCGGCTACGACCACAGGCGATAATTTCATCAAGTTAAACTTGGAATACAAAAAGCGCGTCACCTATAAGTTGAAAGGGAAGGGCTTAGATATCCGCGTATTTGGTGGTACATTTTTGGATGAATCCGAAAACAGCTTATACCACTACCGTATGGAATCTGGAGCTGGACGATGGGATTACTCCTATGATGAAGTGTTGATGGGTCGTGGTGCCACCGAAGGCGTGTTCAGCCAACAAGTGATTGAAAACGATGTTTTCTTAAAAGAACCAGGCACATTTGCCAATATTAGTCAATGGACATTGGCTGTAAACCTGAAATCAGACTTGCCTCTAAAACTTCCTTTGGGAGTGTATTTTGATGCTTTTACTTTTAACGGCTTACAAGACTTACCAAATGTAGAAGAAGGTGAATCGTTTATTTACAACGGCGGTATTCAGATAAAAGTGGTTCCAGACTTTTTAGAAATATACGTGCCCTTGTTAAGTTCAAACATGATTCTTGAGGCTCAGAAACTACAAGGCATCACAGACTTAAACCAGCGTATTACATTTAAATTGAATTTTAACTTCATGCAGGACAAGAGCATGGGTGATTTTTTTAAATTGGCGCAAGGAGGGTAGTCACTCGGCGCTTAGGTGAATGCTACGTTTTGTATGCCGTGCTTCGCCGAGTGAAATGTAAAATGAAAAATGAATAATGAAAAATGGTCACTCGGTTGATGTTAATTGCTAACTGATGTACGTCGTTTCTGCCGAGTGAAATGTAGAATGTAAAATGTTGAATGTAAAAGGGTCGCTTGTATATCCCTAAATAGCGTTGACCACTTTTTAGTTATTGATATTCAAAAATAGTTAAGATTGGTTTATGTAAAGAAGATTCCCATTCTCTTTCAAAGTTAATAGGAGTCTTTGGATGAATGTTGTTATGAAGTCTGGTGTTGTTATAGTTTCTTAAAGCTTTGTTTACACAAGATCTTAACTCTGTATAAGACTGGGGTTTCCAATGATCTAAATATTCTTCTTTAATAGTTCTATGGAAGCGTTCTGCGTAAGCGTTCTCTTGTGCAATTAACCCCATACTAATTCTGACATTATTCTTTTCAAGAAGCTGTGTGTAGATTTTACTAGCGTATTGACTTCCTCTGTCTGAGTGATGGTATGTTGGAGACTTATTGCGCCTTAAAGCTTGTTTTAACGCTTGCACATTGGCCAATGCAAGCATATGGTTAGCAATGTTATATCCAACTATCTTTTTGGAGTAAACATCAATTATGAAGACACCAAAATAATGTTCTTCATTTATTGGGAAGTACGTGATATCAGACTGCCATACTTCATTAGGTCGAGTTATCTGTAAACCTTGAATCAAGTTTGGATAATACTCTTTCGAAGCTCTTGTTGTCTTTCGATAGTTTTTCTTTCGTTTGACTCTGTAACCAAAGTCCAAACACGTATCAATAAACTTATCCCTGCCCATAAAGTCTGGTTTAAGCATGTGATACATCTTCTCAACCCCACAACCTGGATGGTTTTTTCGAATAGCGTCAATTTTGCCCTGCAAATCGTACCATTTACTGTTTAGGCTATGTTGACGTTTTTTGCTTTGATAAACCGCCTGTTTAGAGATCTGTAATTGGCGATAAACCGCATTCATGCTGTAACTCATCTTTTTTTCTTTGAGTCGCCAGATAGTGGGGTGTTTGAGTTTTTTTTGATATCGATATCAAATTCCTCCTTTGCCAGTTCAATCATCGTCTCATAATAGTCGACCATAATCTGCTTTTGGCCAACCATACGCTCTAATTCTTTTATCCGATTTTCTAAATCTTTAACCTTGGAGGCAGTGCTGTTTTTCTTTTCCACGACGCGATACCCTGTTTTGTTCAACCGTGAATATCGGTAAATCCAGCAATAAATCGTTTGTGTCGCGACATTGTGAAGTCTGGACAGTTCTGGGACGCTATACCGGCCACTTTCAAAATCCTTGACAAGCTGACGCTTATAATCTTCTGAGAATTTTCGATGTTTTCTAATTTTTTGTACTTGTAATGACATGTTGACTTTTTTTTAATTTTCGGTCAACCTATATCAGGGACGTACACTCGGCACAGAGTTCACTACGCGTCATTCAGAGCGCAGCGAAGAATCTCACTAATCATGAATACCCTACGCGACCTTCAACTTCATCTTCAACTTCATCTTCAACTTCAACTTAAAAACCCAACCTTTTCATCCCTATATTCGTCAGTGAACCAACTAAAAGCGTCGCGATGAAAGTAAAAATGTACCACCTAGTGTGTTGTGTGCTAGCCATACTATGCCTCACTGCTTGTTTAAACAGAAGACCTGTGGCTCGTAAGTATAGGGCTTTGGCTTGTCCAGACTTTATTGGTGTGAGCGATAAGACAACGGATTATTCCTATGACAAAGTAGGTCAATTAACCAATGCAAAACGCATTAGAGAGGGTGTTATGATTGGCGATACGGATTTACCACCAGGAACTTTTCATTCGTTTGAAGCTGGCGTACTTACCGCCACCGAAATCAACGACTTCGCGAAATGGGATTTGTGGAATGACATTACCGAAAGCACATTAGGCATGTACTCGAGCAATTGGACGATGCTGCCGAGAGAAAGATTCACAGTCGTCGTGTCGAACAACAACAGGCCAGTGCACAATGCCCATGTGCGCTTATATAATGCGTCAAATGAAGAAATTTGGTCTGCTATGTCCGACAACACAGGTCGCGCAGAGCTTTGGCTAAATTTATTTATGGGTGAAGACAGTGCTGCTTATGTGGTCGTCGAAAAGCAAGGTCAACAAATTAGAATTGACGAACCAACCAGCTTTGATACTGGGATTAACCACTGCGAGCTGCCTGTGGAATGCTCGGTAGCCAACCAAGTAGATTTGTTGCTGGTGGTTGATGCCACTGCATCCATGAACGATGAAATCAATCATTTGAAATCCGAGCTGACAGACATCGTACAGCAAGTGGTAACCAAAAACCCGAAGTTGGAAGTGAATCTGGGAAGCATGTTTTATAAGTGCAAAGGGAATACGTATACGACACTACGTTCAGATTTTACCACAGCCATAGATTCAACCGTGAATTTTATACGGCAACAAAGTGCATCGGAAGGCGGCGATGAAGCTGTTGAAGTAGCGCTTGATGAAGCCATCAACCTGTATAAATGGAATGAACAAGCCAATGCACGCATTTTGTTATTGGTGTTGGATGAAGCACCAAACGATACGACAGACCAACTATTACGACAAAACATCGTTGATGCCGCAGCGAAAGGAATTAAGATCATCCCAGTCGTTGCCTCTGGTGTAAATGGCGAAAAAGATAAAAGCCTAGAATACCTCATGCGTTGTATGGCGTTAGCAACTGGAGGAACGAATGCATTTTTAACCGATGACAGCGGAATTGGTAATTCTCACACAGCTCCTACGGCAGATAAAATGGACATTGAATTGTTCAACGCTTTGTTGATTCGGGTAATAAGTCAATTTGCCTATATCTCTGATTGTACCGAAGAAATCTTTGTTCAAGATTCTATAATGAGTGACACCAGTTTTATTGAGTTTGAATCCATGGACGTGGTGACTGTCACAGACACTAGTTCTGATGAACCAGCTTTTCAGTTTGAAAACAGTGATGTCATTGTCATGGATTCTGGTTCAACTTATGAAGATATCCTTGAAAATATCGCATTTGTAAAAGAGCAGGTCAAATTCTTTCCAAACCCCGTGTCCACTACCTTAAACGTGACTTCCAGTTTTGAAGTGGATTATATCTTCGTTTTTGATTCCAACGGCAAAATCCTAGAACGTAAAACACTCAACGCCAAAATGGGATCTATCAATTTGAGTAAGTATTGTAATGGTTTATATTATGTCGGCTGTCTCTATCACGAGAAATGGTATAATTCGAAGGTGGTTGTGGTGCACTAGTCACTCGGCGCTTAGGTGAATGCTACGTTTATTATGCTGTGCTTCGCCGAGTGAAATGAAAAACTGTCACTCGGCTGGTGTTGAATGCCAAATTATATACGTCTTGTTATGCCGAGTGAAATGATAAACGGTCACTCGGCTAATGTTGATTTCTAACTGAAGTACGTCGTTTTCGCCGAGTGAAATGTAAAATGTAAAATGAAAAATGGTCACTCGGTTGATGTTAATTGCTAACTGAATTACGTCGTTTCGCCGAGTGAAATGATAAATGTAAAATGTTGAATGTAAAAGGGTCGCTCGGCACTTAATCCACTACACGTCATTCAGAGCGCAGCGAAGAAATGAATAACCTACACGTCATTCAACGTCAACTTAGACTTCAACTTAAAAACCCTAATCCCTGAATCCTAGTGGCTAGTGGCTTTAGGCAGTAAATAAGAATGAATGCATGAATAACCTACATGGCATTCAACTTCAACTTCATCTTAGACTTCAACTTAAACCAGCAACTTCACAGGGTTCTCCATCAACTCTTTGAAAGTCTGTAAGAACTGTGAGCCTACAACGCCGTCAACAACGCGGTGGTCGCATGATAAGGTTACCTTCATTATGTTGCCGACTTTCATCTCTCCATTGTCGACAACAACTGTTTCTTTAGCTGCGCCAACGGCCATGATACAAGCGTCAGGAGAATTGATGATTGCAGTG
>CALSTB010000007.1 GCA_943789165.1 uncultured Bacteroidia bacterium
TGCCTTTGTCAGGACCATAAGTCATAGGAACTTGTATAAAAAACACGTTAAAATCCGCTTTAGTCTTCCCTGAGTTTACGGATATGGTGTCATTGATCACTATGGAGTCACCAGGCGCAATGATCTGAGGTATTGGGATTTTGATTTCACTGTTCCTCAGTTTGAAGCTGTGGCCAGATGTGTAAAACAACGTGTCGGTTTGAAAGATTGTGTCAGGACCTTGATTGGTTACCGTGAACTCAAAACTAATCACACTTGGAGAGGTAATCTGAGTATTGGGTTTTGGCTTCGTAAAGTTTACTTTTAAATCAGCATATCTAAAAGTTTGACAAACGGAGGTATTGAATAGCGTGATGAGAGCCAGTAAAAGCATCGTTAATTTGGTTTTCATAATATCAAATTTAATAATAAAAAAAAATTATTGTTGTGGTCCGACAGGTCTAACATCGCAGCTGCAACATATTGTTATGGGTATAGCTAATTCTATATCAGGGCAATTTGCATCTGCTGCGTTACATGGCGTGATTTTAAACTTAAAGTTGAATTCTAGACAACCAGAAGGTACAGGGTCAGGTAAATTCCAGTCTGCGGTTTGGGTGTTAACATCCTGTTCGCACCAAGTTTTTCCTTCATCATTCACTGGTTGGCTTAGACTTGTGCTTACACCTAGAACTATCGGTTCATTATAGGTGTCATCCCATCCCGATCCATCAGGGAATGGAGGCTTTGACTCAATTTCTGTATTAATAATGTTACCACAAAATCCATCTAAACTATGGCTAATATCGACAAGAAAATCGTCAAATGTAAAACAGTCTTTATCACCTGAATTAAGCGTAAAAGCATCGTTGACATCTAATAAATTTAAAGTCATCTTGTAATTGTTTTCGTCCAAAGTTTGGCTACCAGCATCTCCTGTCCAATGGTATGTTGTAATTTCAACAAGGGCTGCTTCAGGTGGAAAGTTGATAGGGTTCGTATTAAATGTCAAGTTGTTGTTCACCTCATCATTGGCCGTTACAGTAATCAGTTCACCAAAATATGGATGGTAAACAGCGGGAAATACATTATCCGCTATGCCAATCGATTGGTAGTTGTAACCGAGAAATCCATGCATCGCGTCGTACATTTTTATACGGATATGATCAGGACGTGCCCCAGCATTGTTGGTGTAATTGAAATGGAAAGTGCCAGTGTTTAATACGTTTAAAGTCTTTCCAGTATTTGAAGGAGAGAGTAAGTGATAGCAACTTTCCAAGGTGTAACCAGGACTTGTTGGGCCATTAGTGCCTTGGCCAAAGGTAAATGAGGAAATAGAGAGCAATACTATAAAGCTCGCTAGTCTTAATGTGTTTTTTGAATTTAAAAAGTTCATGATTTTAGGTTTGTTATACAATGTTACGTTCAACCCCAATCATGAATCAAGTGATGTTATCCGAGCGTAATTAAACGCTCTCCCAATGTAATTTATTCCAATTCGTAGGCACGAATAATCATGTCAAGCTGGTAGTCAACGATAGGATCATATTCTTCCTTCAAGCTAGCGTCGTACATCTTCGCAAAGGCACTCCAGTAAAACGTCTCAATACTTCCGCGGTACCCTTTTAGTAACTCATATGTGGTCTTGCCAGTTTCTCTATGAATCAATTTGATAAGCAAGATGCCTTGGGATCTGCTAAACCCTTTCATGGTTTCAATAAACTCGTCCTTTAGCGATTTCTCAGTTTCCTTAATATATTTTTCTCTTGCTTTTGGATCGGCAATCAAATGCAAATTGTCTTCCATCATTTGCAATCTAAATGCTGCCAATTTCGCGTAAGGCATCACCTTTTTTACATTGTATTTAAGCCTTCTGTATTCTTCTTTTTGCTCTGGAGTCGTGAAGTCTTTCATCACTAACTCTTCAAAACGATAAAACATCAAGGTATCACCACTTGCTGAATCAACAATGATGCGCACAATTTCAATGGAATCAAGGCCAAGTTTATCAACCTCAGAAGAATCAGTAGAATCTGTTTGACCAAAAGACAAGATAGTTGTCAGAAGCAAACACACAAAGAGGAAGAACTTATTCATAATGCTGTTTCTATTAATAGTTCAAAACATGTGCCAAGTTTAAACGCCATCAGTGCCTTTAATCGTATGTTTCAATTTGATAAACCAAACTTCGAAAGCGCTAGGCTTTCGCTTTTCATTGACAATCGGTTGCTCAATTAGTTGTGGATTGCTATATACTTCGAGGTACACATATCCTTTTTCATACGTTTTACACGGCCATTTGGTTTTAAGTGTTTCTACTTCATCAACGCTAAAATCGCCGCTGATGTTGCTGTAAATGACATATGGGATGGTGTCCATAGAGACGTCATACAACGCTACATAATCATCCTGATTGTCATTTAGGTAGGTGTCCACACCTGGATTACTCAAAGGTGCATACGTATGGAAGGTAACGTTGTTAAAATCAGATTTTGCTTCTGCCAATAACGGGAAAACACTTCGATACGACAAAGTAGCATCACCCATTATTTTTCCTGGATAAAACCAGAAGTGACCACTGAGGAGGATTAGAAAAATGGGAATAACTGGCCTAAGACTTTTGTCTTTTAACAAATGCACATTTGCCATCACTAAGAAAGGCAAACTTGGCAACAAGTACCGATGCATTGGTCCAGTTTTGGTAGTTAGACCAATGGCAATGGAGTTAAATAAGAAAACTACCAGAAATAGAGAAAGTGGGTGGGCCCATTTTAATTTCAGTTTACCCCTAAACAGCGTCCACACAGGCAACATCCATAACGCTATCTGACCATAGTCAACAATACGCCAGTCGGCCATAATGAGGTTGACCACAAACCGTTTTATTCCTGGGAAGCCTCTATGACCACTGTAATCGGGTGAGCTCAAATACCAGCCAGTAATGCTATGGTGATACACCAGCCATCCAATAAACAGCAAGGCAGGTATCCAGAATATCTTGATGCTATAAACGAATCTTTTGAAAACGGGTGCTTCATTATTAGTGAAAAACCACCACAACCAAATGGGTGTTAGATAGTATAGTCCTTGAAGGTGGGTCAAGAGCATGGCTGAGGCGAAAAAGATTTGCTGCCAAACAACACCTCGACGTAGTGAATACGCAAACCCCAATGTAAAAAAAGTCAAGGGTAGATGCAGGTTCGGGTTGGCCAACTGCGAGACAAACAAGGGAGTGACTAGCAGGAAAAATGCGCCAACATATACGGTACTTCCGAATCCTAATTGTTTACCCCATTTGACAAACAAACCTAAGGTTAGAATCCCAAATATCAGATTAATGAGGTGGCTTACCCATAACTTTTTACCTAAGAGTTTCCACCCAAAGGCATGTATTACAGAAAAACTTAGGGGATGACCAGGGTCAAGGTTTTGTGGGTATGAGATTTCAGTAAAATCCGATTCATAGATGTGATTGGCGGCACGAGAAATGGTCGAAATAGAATCGCCAAAAAAGGGGTCATTCTTGGTTAATACAAACAGGAATGTCAAAACGATAATGGTAATCCCCCAAAAGCCAGTGTTCCACTTTTGCATGCGCAAAGGTAATTTTATTAAAAGCGAAAATACTTAAATGACAATGTTGCCTGAAAAGGTTTTTTCAGCTGGGCCAATCAAAAATATCTCTGAGAATCCTTCATTTGAGAAGGTGAATTTAACCGACAACTGACCACCTTGAGATTCCACATTGGTTTGATAAACACCTTCAGGTGCTTCTTTGCGAAGGGCGTCGGCAAGAACAGCGGCAGTGACTCCCGTTCCGCAACTTAAGGTTTCATTCTCAACTCCTCTTTCATAGGTGCGAATGCGAATACCATCGCCATTCGGCTCCACAAAATTGACGTTTATTCCTTCGTCCTTGAATCTATCACTATACCGAATTGACTTGGCTTCAGGGAGGATGTCAATGGCATCAACGTCTTGCACAAACAGCATATAATGCGGTGAACCGGTGTTGATGATGTAATGGGGTACGTTTTTTTCAACCTGTGTAACGTCGTGCATCTTTAATTCAACCAATCCATGATTCATCTTGGCATAATGAGCGCCATCTGTCGACAAAAAATTGGTTTCATCACCAATCATACCCAGTGTTTTGGCAAATGCCACAGCACAGCGACTGCCATTACCACAAAAGCTTTGACTGCCGTCCGGGTTAAAGTAGATCATGTTAAAATCTAACGATTCGTGATTTTCAATGACGATGACACCATCTGCTCCAATACCAAACTTACGGTCACACAACTCTGAAATGGCTAATTCATTAGCATTAAAATTTTTCTCACGGTTGTCAATCATGATAAAATCGTTACCCGTTCCCTGGTATTTTTCGAACTGTATAACCACAGATTATTTGGTGTTTAGGATTTTAAGTAAATCAGCGTTTGTCACTCTAGACATTTGATTAAAACTGCTGTTTGGAATCAGTTTATAAAACACGCCATTTTTGTTTAGATAGGTCACACCTTCATACGATTGTAAAGCAATCGAAGCAGAAACAGGCGTATCAAATAGCAACAACGTCTTTCCATCATACTTATAACCTTTGAACTTGACGATGCTTTCCCAGAATTCCACTTTAATTGAACCTCCTGGTGCCTTGATTAATTCTGCTTTTTCGGCATCATTGCCAGACAACGCCTTATCATCTTCTTCTTTGTCTTTTGATTTCTTATTAAATAGACCTTCTTTTTTAACCTCTGTAGTTTTACTAGTGGTTTCTACGCGGCTTTCAGCGGTTTCAAAAGACATTACCAATAAGGTTACACTCTTACTCCCTAACAATGAGTCTCTTTTTGTTTTGAAATCAGTACCGTCGATTTCATCTTCATCCTTTTTTAATTCAGATAAATCCATGTCGTCATCAGATTCGAAAAGCACATCATTAGGACCTTCAGTTTGGTCATCTGTATCTTCTACAATGGCGATTTCTGGAGGCTGTTGTACGTTTGCAGAATCCGCAACATCTACTGGCTTGCTATCAGCAATTTCTTGGTCACTGTCGTCTACTTCTTGGTTGGAATCAACCATTACTTCTTTTGTTTTAACGGGCTCATCTTTTTGAGTCAACTCGCCGATCCCATTTGGCAACATAGTTTTAATGATTAACCCAAACGCGAGTAATGACAAGATACTTGCCGCAACTGCTAAACTTCTGTTTCCAAACGGGATTATTAAGCCACGTTTTTTCGCTTTACTTGCGACCAGCATAGCTTTTAATTCAGCTTGTCGGTGTGCCTCAATACTACTAATGATAGCCTTTTGAACCTGCACTTGCTGTAAGAACGCAGGATCTTCCTTTAAGCGGATTTTAAATTTATCCAGCTCTTGGCCCATCAATTCTCCATTGAGATATTGGTCAATTAATTCGTGAATATGTTGTTGCTTATCCATGATTAATTGAAAAAATCTTCTTTGTCAAACTTATTGGTTACCGCACCTTGTAACCTTTTAAAACATTGGTACTTCTTGGATTTGACCGTGTCTGTATTGGCAAACCCCATTTTTTCTGCAATGACTTTGTTATCCAATCCATCGAAATAGAAGAAACTCAACAACCGTTTGCAGGTTTCATCAAGTTCAGCCACCATTTGGTGAATGATTCGATGATCCAAGTGATCCGTTTTTATATCATCGGCCGTAATTTTTTCCTGAAGGGATTCATCAACGACCGTAAAACGTGTTTTTTTCTTTAATTGTTTGAACCATAGATTTTTCACTATAGCCATTAAATACGTACTCATTTTGACGGTCAGTGAGAAATGAGGTTTATTGACGTTACGCCACACAGCAATCAAGCTGTCTTGAAGTACATCATCTATCTCTTCTTCCGTACCGTTGTTTTTTAGTATAAAGCTCTTTACCATAGCATAATACGATTTTTGCATTGACACCAACGCTTCGTCGTTTCCTGCTTTTATTTCCTCAACAAGTTGAGAATCAGAAAAACGTTTATTTAGAAGCATTTTATAGAGCGTTAATATTGTTTAATCGAAATAGGTAAACGATAGAGATACTATTTGTCTTTTTGTACGTTACAAATATCGAAATTTAAAACACAAATTGGCTTAACAGTTAATTTTGTACGTGTTGATAACAGAAAAGTATTATGAAAATGAAGAAAGTTTTAGGAGTATTAGTCATTGCAGGTTTGGGTGGCGCTATGGCCTTAGGTTTAAACCAAGTCTTTTTCAATAAAGATTCAAAACCCCAAACTTTTGAAGAACAACAAAAAGTACATTTCACAAATCAAGAAAAAATCACAGATCAACCCGGCATTAACTTCGTAGCAGTGTCTGCCAAGGCCACACCTACGGTAGTGCACATCAAAACGGAAATGGCGCCACAAAACACCGGCGACGCTGGTGACATGTTTGACCCTTTTGGCTTTTTTAACGACCCAAGGTTTAAAAACAACCAACCACGACAAGGCTCAGGGTCGGGTGTAATTATTATGGACAATGGGTATATCGTGACCAATAGTCACGTGATTGAAAACGCGAGCTAAAATTGAGGTGATCTTGGATGACAAGCGAAGCTATGATGCTGAGTTGGTCGGAAGAGACCCAGAAACAGATTTGGCCCTCTTAAAAATTGAAGAAAAAGACCTTCCTTTTTTGCGTTTTGGTAACTCCGATGATTTGAAAGTAGGTGAGTGGGTAATTGCTGTGGGTAACCCTTTTAACTTGACCAGTACAGTCACTGCAGGAATCGTAAGTGCCAAAGGGAGAAACATCAACTTATTGCGTCAGAATAGCGAGTATGCCATAGAAAACTTTATCCAAACCGATGCTGCAGTAAACCCTGGAAACAGTGGCGGAGCATTAGTCAATACACAAGGAGAGTTGATTGGCATCAATACCGCCATCGCCTCACAAACTGGTTCGTATGCGGGCTATTCATTTGCCGTACCTGTGAACATTACCAAAAAAGTGTTAGACGACCTTAGAAAATATGGAGAAGTGAAACGGGCGATTCTTGGGAGTAAGGATTCAAGACATAACCGCTGAGTTGGCTGCCGACAAAGGAATTGAAAACATCAAAGGGGTTTTTATTCCTGAAGTAGTGGATGGAGGTGCTGCAGACAAGGCCGGTATTAAAGCCGACGATGTAATTCTAAAAATTGACGGTGAAGCGGTTAATAAAGCATCTGAATTACAAGAAGAAATCAGTAAATACCATCCAGGTGATGATGTAACTGTTACTATTTTGCGGTCTGGGAAAACGATTGAGAAATCGGTTAAATTGTTGAGTAAAGACGGTAAAAAGGAAATATCAACCGAAACAGTTAGAGAAGCAAAAAACAGTACTTGGTGGTACCTTGGAAAACATCGGACACACGGAAAAATCAGCGCTAAAAATTCGCAACGGTGTGCGGATAAAATCAATCGGTAAAGGACCATTAAAGGATAAGAATATTCCTGAAGGTTTTGTTATTACAATGATTGACAAACAACGCGTTTACACTACGGCGGATGTAGAGAAACTATTAAAAGACAAGACTGGTTCTGTGTTGATTGATGGTGTGACCAAAGATGGAGAAGAAGAGTCTTACGCCATTCGAATAAAATAATATCAATTCAACAACGATATAAATTAAAAGAGGTTGCCAGAGTCAACCTCTTTTTTTTGTTATCCTTGTAACAACAAAGCATTATGGCAAAAATTAAATTTTGTGGGGCAGCTCAAACAGTGACAGGAAGTAGCCACTTAATTACCTTGGACGATGGAACTAAAATTCTGTTAGACTGCGGATTATACCAAGGCAACGAGGACAAGTACGATAATTTCAACAGACAATGGGAGTTTGATCCATCTGAAATCGATTATATGATTTTAAGTCATGCCCATATCGACCACAGTGGTAGAATACCTAAACTGTCAAAAGATGGCTACAAAGGGGATATTATCTGTACGAGTGCCACTCGCGACCTTGCCTCGATAATGCTCATGGACAGTGCCTATATCCAAGAAAAAGACGTTGTCTATCTAAACAAGAGAAAAGAACGATTGGGGTTAAAACCTGTTGAAGCACTGTACACCATTGAAGATGCCCGAAACTGTATGGATCAATTCATTGGCATAGGTTACAATCGTTGGTATCGAATCAACGATGACCTATCAGTTCGTTTTAGAGATAGTGGACATATTTTGGGTAGTGCCAGTGTTACCGTCAGAATAAAAAAGGAAGAAGGGTATTATAAATACATCGGTTTTACTGGGGATATAGGAAGACCTGACCGACCAATTCTCAGAGATCCGGTGCCAATGGACGATGTAGATTATCTTATTTGTGAGTCTACCTATGGCGGGAAATCCCACGGGGGAATTCCCGACAACAAACAAGAGTTGTTAGATGTGATTCACCATACTTGTGTGGAAAAACGAGGGAAACTGATCATACCCGCCTTTAGCGTGGGGACGGACACAAGAGATCGTATACATGTTGGACCAGCTAGAAACAGAAGGTAAACTGCCTCATATACCTGTTTTTGTAGATAGTCCATTAGCGGTTAACGCAACCGATATTTTCACGATGCATCCGGAGTGTTTTGATGACAATATCTTAGAATATATGAGCAAAGATCCAAATCCATTTGGGTTTAATGGATTGAAATATGTGCGGAGCGTGGAACAGTCAAAATCAATTAATGGATTGAAAGGTCCTGCGATTATTATCAGTGCCAGTGGCATGATGAGTGCTGGTCGGGTCAAACATCATTTAGCCAATAATATTGAGGACAGCAGAAACACTATTTTGGTGGTTGGCTATTGCTCACCTGGTACGCTGGGCGGTCGAATTCGAAACGGAGAAGAAGACGTGCGTATTTATGGCACAGAATATAAAGTCAGAGCAGAAGTCAAGGTGTTAGATTCGTTTAGCGCTCATGGAGACCAGCAAGAAATGTTGGATTATCTCGATAATCTGAACCGACATAAATTGAAAAAAGTGTTTTTAGTGCATGGTGATTTGGAACGACAAGAATTGTTCAAATCGGCGTTGAAAGAGCACAAATTTCAATCGGTGGAGATTCCGCATCTAGGTCAAACATATAACATCCCACTGGGGGACTAAAAGCAATTAGGTATGTATTGTTCAACTTTAACAGAATTAAGCGAGCATCTTCAGACCATCGAAAGTGGCCTGGTTTTAATCTATGCCGGTGAAAAGGGTTTCGACTATTTTGAATTGAAACCCCATATTCAATCGGACGCGTTAAAAGTATACGGTGGGATGTATCCTGCTATTTTTTCTGAGACGAAACTTCATTATTCCGGATTCATCGTTCAGCATTTCGTCCAAGATTCTCAAGTAATTTTGGACGATTATGTGAATTTGCCTGACAAGGCTGCTAACTCAACTATTCAGTCGGGCAGTGGTGTGGTCATGGTTGATGGACTGGCGAGTAACAACCAACAGCTTATAGACGATTTGTTCTATGCCGTTGGCTCGAGATATACATTTCTGGGTGGTGGTGCCGGTTCTCTCACGTTGAAGCAGGTTCGGTGCATATTCGACCAGAACGATATTTATAGCAATAAGGCCCTTCTTGTATTACTGAATGCGGATTTTTCCTTGGGAGTGAAACACGGCTATGAGCGTGTTGAAGGTCCTTTTATTGCATCTAATGTTTCGATGAAAAAGATTGAAACGCTAAACTGGGAAAGTCCATTAGAGCTTTATTCGAATACTATCAAGAAACACTGTGGTGATGACATAGATCCGGATGATTTTTTTGCTGGCTCGATGAAGTACCCACTTGGAATTAGTAGAAAAGGTCAAGAAGACATTGTCCGCGACCCGATAAGTTGTGATGAAGATGGTTCGATTACATGTATAAACGAGCTGCCTGAAAATGCTGCTCTGTATTTGTTGCACGGTAGCAAAGACAAGTTGATTGCTGCTGCACGGGAAGCGGCAGAACAAACTGTACGTATGTCCGACGATCAGCCAACCAATGTTCTGGTGGTCGACTGTGTCTCTCGAGTACTATACCTAGATGATGATTTTGAAAAGGAGATAACAGGAGTAAACGAAGTGCTTCACTCGAAATATCCGAATATATCTGTTGAAGGTATTCTTTCTTTAGGGGAAGTCTCGGCCCAGAAAAACGAGCTGTTGGACATACACAATAAGACTTGCCTAGTAGGGGTGAATTATGCATAGACTTGTTAGTGATTTAGCGGATTTATACGAGTTGGCGCTTTCAATTGGTTCGAGTTTAAACCTAGAGCAGAATTGTAGTGCGTTTTTTAAAGCTCTAATCAAACGTAGGAATATTAAAAGATGTTCATTGTGGGAGTCTAGCGAAAGTAATATGGAGCGTGTATATACCTATCCTTGGGATATGCCACATAACTTGGTTGACCAGTTGGGGAAGTGGTCTACACAACCTGAATTCAAATTAATCCGTGCAAGTTCAAGTGTAGATGAAGAACGAATAGAAACCGAATCCAGCACTACTTTGTGGATGAGAGGAGAGGGTTTTTATGTTTGTTTGGAGGAGAGTAATACTTACAAACTGACCCCGAAAGATGTAAACCAATTGGAACCGTTATTGGAGCGTTTCATTTTATCTGTAAAAGCGTGTATGTCCCACAAGATGCTTTTAGATGAGGTAATTCGCAGACGAGGTGTAGAATACGATCGAGAGTCCATGTTCAGGTTGGGTGCAAATAGTTTATTAGAGGGGATTGTTGTAACCGACTTAGATGATGTTATTACCTATGCCAATAAGGCTATGGAAAGCATAACAGGCTACAAGAGAAACGAAATACTTGGTGCGGTAGGTTATGAGTTGTTCAGACCTGTAGGATTTGAAGATTTCAAGAAAGAAGTTATTGACGAAAAACGCAAAAAGGGAATAGCTGAGGTGTACGAGATTCAACAACTTTATCCCTCTGGAGAAACGTATTGGGTAAGAATAACTGGCTCGCCATTTAAAGATCAAAAAGGGGAGATTATTGGCACCATAGCTACCGTTTTGGATATTTCAGAGAGAAAATACCGCGAGAAATTGCTTGAACAAGAGCGAGCAAAACTCAAAGACTTATTCGATAAAATGTACGATGCTATGATTATTGTATCTGCAGATGGAGAAATAGTGCAAACGAATAAGGCTGCGGAAAAACTTCTAGATTATGCTCCTCAATCAAAATATACATTATCACTGGCCGATATAGTACACCCAGACGATAAAGATATGTCCGATCAATTCTTATTAAAGTTGAAGGAAGCCGGTTTTTATTCTGGTTATCAAGGTCGAATCATAACACCCCAGGGAGAGACCAAGTATGTTGAAGTTAACTCGACTGCGATTTATGATGACAAAGGTCGTTTCAACGGTTCACGAGACATTGTTCGTGATGTCACTCAACGAGTGTTTTTAGAGAAGGAGAGAGTAGAGAATGAATTGCGTTTGAGTCAAACTGTGGATGGTGCACTTGATGCAGTAATCACAATAGACAACTCCGGAATCATAACGCAATGGAATCGCAATGCCAGTGCGGTATTTGGATACAGCCGGGATGATGCTATAGGATCGAAACTTGTAGACCTAGTAATTCCTGATCGATATAAGGTAGATCACGATAATGGGATGGCGAGATTTCGTAAAACCGGAGAGGGTCCTGTGTTAAATAAAAGGTTTGAAATTTCAGCGGTAAATAAACAGGGAGATGAGTTTCCAATAGAGCTCGCTATTTCACCGGTTACAATTGGAGGTGAAACTCACTTTTCAGCGTTTATTCGTGATATTTCAGAAAGACGTAAGAGCGAAGAAATTAGAGAGCATCTTATCTCTAAAATGCTAGAGGTGAACCAAGAATTAACCAACTATGCCTATGTGATTTCACATGACATGAAAGCACCTCTTCGTGCTGTCAGCTCATTAGCTGAGTGGATAAATCGGGACTATCATGACGTCTTAGACAAAGAAGGCAAAGACATGCTTAGACTTATTCAAAAACGAGTTCGTCGAATGCACAAAATGATCGACGGGCTGCTCACATACAGTCGTATCGGACACGAAGCGTTGGAAACCGAGTTAATTCAGGTCCAACCTTTGGTGGAAGAAGTGATTGACTCTCTGGCTCAAGTAGAAGGTTCTTTTGTTTGTTTAGATTTGTATTCAGTCATGGTCAAGTATCATCGAATCAGTCTGTTACAAATATTTCAGAATCTTATTGTCAACGCAGTTAGATACAATGATAAAGACTATGTGCAAATTATAATTAGGGCCTATACGACCGATAAAGATGTAATTTTTGAAATAACTGACAATGGTCCTGGAATAAAAGAAGAATTTCGAGATAAAATTTTTGGTATTTTCCAAACGCTTCAGTCCAAAGACGAACGAAACAGCACGGGAATAGGGCTTTCAATAGTTAAGCGCTTGGTGGAGGTCCATGGCGGTCGTATCGTATTGGATTCGGAACTCGGAATTGGTAGTACGTTTAGATTTACCGTACCACAGAACTAATTAAATATGGCGGATAAAAGAATATGGGTAGTTGACGATGATGAGGTTGATCTGATGACTTACAAACGTGTATTTGGCGTTCTTGATCGATCAGATTTAGCGGTAATTTACTTCGATAGATCGGAGACAATGTTAGATGCACTAAATAGTGAAAGTGAGCGTCCTGAACTGATTTTTCTCGACCTAAATCTTCCGGGGTTAAGCGGAATAGAGGCACTCTGTCAAATAAAACAGTTGACACACACTTTGCCGGTAGTAATACTCAGTACATCGTCAAGTAATATCGATGTAACGGGAGCTCTCAAAGCCGGTGCTAATGCGTATTTTGATAAACCGATAGACTTCAATCACTTCTCAGACGTGATAGAAGTTAACCTGAACTTTTGGCTTGACAGAAATTTGCGTAAGTAATGGAGGTAGTGAAAGTTTTGTACGTTGATGACGACAGCATGGATCGAATGCGTTGTGCGCGTTTATTTAAACATACGAAACATGTAGATGGGAAAACAACCGGGGATTTTGAACCATCTAGTTGGCAACTCTTTGACTACATGATATTGGACTTGAACATTGGAGACATCAATCCAGCCGAAGTACTGAAATATGCTTCATTGAATGTTATAGTTGTGTCCGGACAAAGTAACCTTCCCAATGTTTATGATAAGACATACTTACCTCTTATCGTGTCCTCTCTTACCCGCAATCAGGTAGACACGAGGATGTTTACAGATATACAACCCAAAAACTACGAATTACACGAAGAATTGAAAGAAGTCAGCTTACTAACCTTAAGGGACAGGTTGGACAAGTGGGAGAAATTCTCGGTTGAGGCAGTTGGGTTTGAACAATTACGTCACAAATCTATTTCTACCTTTAAGTCGTGTGGTATGGATACAAATGTCTTGGAGGCGATGAAGAATGTGGATGATGTATTGGAGCGTTTGAAACTCGCCGCGATTTTGAAGCACCAGATTGGCCTAGCGGTATCGGAATTGAATGATAATTGGGATGGTCTATAGAATCATGTGGGATTAGTCTGTTTTGTACTTACCCTTCCACTTGCTTGGCTACCATTGTAATTGAAAGTCCCGTTTACAGAAAAGGAGACATTTTGCAACGCCTCCTCTAGCTACTACTTATAAGATAAAATAAAAATGTGCTCTCATAATCGAGCTTAAAGCGTTGTGTAATGTAGAATGTTGGTGAATGGAATAAATCAAGCGATAATCTGTCCTTATTTATCTTAATTAGATGGGGGCAACGTAAATGAACGCCCTAAGTTTGGTATTATTCGGATCAAAGAGTTTTGAGGCGTAATTTGGATAAGGAGTAGTTAGTTTGCGAGTTTGCAGATTTCTCGTGTAAGTAACAGCGTCTTGTGACATTATCCGTTTGGTATTTTAGCCAGCAGCTGATGTTTTGCAGAAGCTATAAACTGGGGCATTCAGCATTTGCAATTGTCGTATTAGAATAGAAGATGAGCTATTCTTGACGTTCAAAACTTCGTAATACCCTCAAAAGTAAACTCGTCAAGTGTGGAACTTAATGAGGTCCTAAGTAGTTTATTCGTAGATCCAATAGCAAGGTTATTGAGAAGGTGTGAGTTCTTTGACCTATGCCTTCAATGTCTTGATATAAAGATAGATGTATCCTGACTTAAGTGCTTTTTGAAATTCTTGATAAGTTCGGAAATGATCCCACACGTTTATTTCTTTACCAATCGTGAACTCCTCGAGTCCTATTACAACTTGCCGTCTTGAGATATGGTGGTTCGGTGTGAGACGAAGTAACCAAATCGTGTAAGATGATGCAATACGTCGGACGAGCTTGTGAGCCCATGATGGGTATTTTACTGCAGTAACCAGCTTTGATATTGAGCTTCGCATGATGCGAAGTACTACAGTAGCGCAGTCTTGAAAACCACGAGGTTGCTGAGAGGCAAAAAAATGGTCGATGAATAGCGGCTTAAATATTCTTAGCTGCTTTGCTGTTAAATGTTTCCATGTTACTTCTGGAAAGCCATTGTGCTGTATTTCAGAGGTTACATCTCGCGATGTTGTTTTTTATCTCTGGCAACGACACTACTTTTTCATCAGTACAATCAACCATGATAGTAATCCAAAGTATAGTGAGGATCATGCATTTTTTTCACAGTGTCGGGATGAAGTCTGTGCTATCACTTTAGCCACTGCCTGTGATGATTGTCTTAAATTACATTACATAAATACCGTGAACAAGCTTTTTATTTAGTCGATAATCAGTTTGCGAGTCATTCGTGCATTAACAGTTTCGATCAAGATAATGTAAACACCTGCCCTGGAGATTTGTGCGCTAATTTCTTTTTGCCCTATTTTGCTTTTAAGAATTTACCGTCCTGTAATGTCGGTAATCGTTATCACTGAATTATTTGCAGAATGTGAAATGGTAAACTGGCTCTTTGACGGATTGGGGTATATCGTTACGTCTACCTTCTCTTCAAAATTTGGAACAGCTGTGGTATTCCAAAAGATCAATGCGTAATTAGCGGCATATTCATACTCAGAACCGCAAGAGCCAACTGCGTCGCAATTAATATACCATGTCATCATTCCACCTATAGCGCAGGATATCCGTTAGAATTTGATAATACATAAGTTCCAGGTTGCGTGCCATTACTCATAAGATGGTCTATTGAAGATTTTACGGTATCTACATCCACATATCCACCACCTGCCGCATTCATACAAGAAGGTAGTCCAACTGCAACTTTGTTTGACGGTAATCCACTAAACATCCCGCCTGAGGTGCTGAATCCTTGTATTACAGCTTCAGTCATCGCAATGATAAAATCAGCAGTTCCTTGTGCACTTATGTTTTTATCAATCCCATACATTGTGCCACTGTTGTAAAGTTGAACTTGCAATAGATCCAGTGAATCTCTTAATGCCTCAATTATCGGTAAGTAGCCTCCCCATATTCCTCCAAAAGCCGATTGACCGCCTTGCACTTATGCAGTTTCAGGTGCCATTGTGAGTAGTAGTTTTCGAAAATGAGTAGATCTATAATTTGCCATTATCAGTTTAATAGCATCAATTAAATTGACCTGTGCAGTGTTATGGGGTGTAGCGATTGTTCCACCGCTTATAATTATGGAGTTTCCATGTTCAATATCAATGTCAACCCCATCAAATCCATACGTATCTAAAAGGTCTGTGATAGAAGTGACAAAAGCATTTTTATTGGCTGTTGCGGTTAAGTCAATACTTGCTGTGGCACCTCCAATACTTAGAAGGACTTTTTTACCCTGATTTTGTAATTTCTGGATTTGTGATTTTAAAACGCTTTGCGAGACCACATTAGGAGTAAATGAAATGGTCATATCCGAAGGAGACTTTGGAACAGCAAAAGCGACTACAATCACGTTGTATCTATTATCAATAGAATCAAGGTGCAAATAAGGAGCGTATTGATCGTTCCAATTATACCAATAGCCGACTAGAGCCGAATTTGGAACTTCGTTACATTTATTGCCAGTGCAAGTACAAGTAGAGTAATTAAACTTTTCATTTGTGCAAAACAATCATAGCGTGTTGTTTTGTTTTGGTTTATTCTTTGTTTTGAACCCTTACATTAGCATTTTGTCTGGCGCAAATGTAAGACTAACTATGAGTCTTTAGTGCTGGTCGTGAAATACTACTTCAACAATGAATGAGAATCGCGATTTCCCGGAGTTTCGATTAGAAGTTTAGTCGAATACAGTAGGCTCCATTTTCCAATTCTTATATTGCCTGATGATGTCGTTGAATAGGGTCTTAGGAGATTTAGCGACAACAATATTGCACTGATTCATCCTTTGGGTGAATTTCTTTAAGTAATGAAAGTTATCTTCCTCTTGTTCAGCCTGGTCAAGCACATATATGGAAGCTTGCATATTGTTCTTCTCTAAAATATTAGGGAATCTGGCAGATGATATTGTTGAAACTCCTATGCGTTGAAGTTCTTTCACATATTGCATATTTAGGTCTCCATTGGCGACAATAACCGTAGCTGACATATTATTTAAGTTCTTTTCCACCGTTTCTAGATTGAAATCCGCGCCAATTTTTCATCATAAGGTTCTACACATGCCTTACTCTTATGACGCGGACAGCTCGAATTTAATACCGGAGGCATCCAGTGTAACGAGAATTATGTGAGTGAATTAAAAACGGCGATGAATGGCACGAATGTATAGTTGGGTTCATTTAGGGGTACAAAAAAAAGGGCGGGATGATATCTAATGTCATTCCACCCACACTACTATTTTTTATAAAAAGTAAACAAAGCTTATGATTTGAGACGCTCTCTCACGAGAGAATCGATGAGTGGTTAAAATGAGGTGTTGTTTAGATTTTTTTGGCAGGTGTTTAGGACTTGACACTATTTCGGGTGATTCAATAAATCGACGGACTACCCAGGATTACGATACTAAAAGATCAAGCAGCATTCCTTCATGTCTATAAATATCTAAGGACGTAATTCTACCGTTGGATGTCGAATTTAAACTTAGACCCATATATTCTCTCTAATATCCAGAGTAGTTTAAAAATCTAGTTGTTTAACTCATGTGATAAGTGATCCCAAAATGTTAGTCGCACTTTCAACGCCATGTTTGCAGCAGAGATCGCTTCGACCCATTTACAAGCATCATCTCCGCAAAAATACGAGACCATCTGTTCAGCTAGAAGTGAGTGCTTGTCACCATCCAATTCAATATGACGTTCAAGGTATTCCTTGAAGATTTCGCACTTAACGTTTTGCTTCTCCAAGACGGATAATATGCGTGTGAAAATTTTTGGAAGTGGGATTTCTCGGCCGAAGGCAAAAGCAGCCGCAATTACATGGGGTTTGCTGGGTTGAATCAAGCGGTCGTTGTCGCTAACGAACTTAATTACACCCGCGTCGGTGTGACTCAAAGTGAGTGCACTAAGTATGGAACAGTTTTCCTTGAGGTGTGTTATAAATGAATTTATATGTACCGTATCGGCACCTATTTGCTTCATAGCCTCCTTATATAGCTCAAAATGACTTAACACTTTAGAGCCACCAAAAACACTGTCGCTTTCCTCATCAACGGTTATTTCATTTATGAAGCGAGTAATTTCTGCTGGGTGTCTATTTGGAATCCATGGCGCCCCAGAAGGTGCGATGATGTGTTGCAGGGATTTCGCGAGGTTCATGAAGTCCCAAACTGCAAAAACATGATGAGACATAAAGTTCTTGACATCCATTGCGCTATGTATTGAATCATATAGCTTATGTGCTTCCAGTTTTTCAATGAGTGGATCAACAGTTGTTCTTATTTGGTTGATATTCATATAGGCCTTTTTGTAAAATCTCCCCACACTCAAAGTCGCATGTTAAAGTGTGGGGAGTTGCAAGTAGATGTAGTCCATTTAAATAGATGTAGTCCATTTAAAGATTACAAAGGTTCGTATCCGGGGTGATTTCATGGTAGCTTATCGCCGAACTGCCGTTCTGGGTACTTGAGATGCACGTACAGAGAGATGAGTGAATTGATTTGGCATGCATGATGAGGGAGCCACGGGCGTTGGCTCCCATCAACGCCATGAAACTAACATTTGAAAATTGGTCGTACATTCTATCACAAGAGTCGTGAGGCTTGTCTCCGCTGAATAGTAAGATAACGACGGTAATTGGTAAGTTTTGTGTTTTAGAAGGGAACAAAAGAGCTATGTTTATGAGTTTAGAGTGTAAAAAAATCATATCTTCCCCTCGTGAAATTATGGTCAAGGTGTATCATTATTGAGGACGATGAATTAGCATTAAAGCTAATCCAGTCAAATCTCCAAGTCTTAGGTGTAACGTCAGAGGTGTATGCCTTTACCTCGGTGGTGGATGCAATAAGTCGGGTAAGTTTTGAAGCGAAGGATTTGCTGTTTCTCGATGTTGGTCTTCCGAGGATTAACGGGATAGATTTTGCAAAGTCACTGTCGATTAAACCTAAAATCGTTGTAATAACCTCAGAAAGAGACCATGCTTTTGATGCCTACCAACTTGATGTAATTGATTATATCCTCAAGCCGATTGATCAAGCCAAGTTACTTAGGAGTCTGAACAAGGTGAACGAAGTTATCCGAAATTCTCAGAACAGCTTAAGCTCTGAGGATGGTAAAGTTTTTATCCGTCATAATGGTAAATATGTATCGGTCGAAAGTTCAGATATACTCTGGATTGAAGCAAAAGGTGATTATGCCACTATTCATACAACCTCAAAAAGATATACAGTGAAGAAAACCTTGACCAGTTTGGAAGAACAGCTACCTGCGACAAATTTCAAACGCGTTCATAGATCTTACATGGTTAACATGGCAAAGGTAGATAAGATTGATGAAGGCAATTTGATAATGGGTGAAAAGTTAATCCCGGTGAGCCGGGCAAGAAAGACTGAAGTGCTCAGTTTCTTCAAGCTTTTGGACTAAACAAGTAGATATTAACGTTCTTGGAAGCCTGCTGAAATCTGTAACGGTACTCTGCTAATTGTTTGCAGAGATGTGTTGCGGAGAGTAAACGGACGAGCGGAAAGAGTAAATGATTTGTTTCAATATATTGTCGGCCGACGTTGTAGTGATTAACTGAAAAGCTGAAGAGATATTTCTCAAACATAACAGAGCCTCAAAATGAGATTGTTTTTGTTCAAAATAATCTAGTACCACGTATGCGTCTTTCAAGCTCTCACTTGACGGTAAATTCGAGGGAGAGCATACCTGAACGTTTTTGAACCCAAGCATAGCCAATTTGCTTGAATACTCGCTGCGAATAGGATGCGAATTTGATATCACAAAAAAACATAATTGCCCAATTCCATCGAAGTACAGATTGTCTTCAGAAGTTCTATTTCTCATCATAACTTGTAATTTGTAGAGGCAAAATTATGATTTCCTCACTTTTACATTCTTGGTAGTAGAAGAGTAGAGTCCGATCAAGGGTGAGATACCGAATTCAGTAGATAAGTAGCTGAAAAGTGTCAAAGTCTAATGCTTGAGTGAACAGAAGATGTGTGTAAAATGGCTGATATTCTCGATGTTAATGTTCGTAGGCCCCAATGTCTGGGTTCGTTCTACTTCTAGTGGCGCCGGTGATATCTCGGCCGGTCGAAAGGTGCCCGGCTCCTTTGTTTTTGGTGATCGCATTGGTGGGGATTAATCCGTCGACTGAGGTCCCCCAAATGCCATCGTTACCTATTAGATTGTTTGTATTTTGAAATGTAACATATGCACCACTAAAATTGAGGTCGTTGCCACTGATATCGTTATATGACCCAATCGCATGCTTCTGTGTATCTAATTGAATTACTGAATAATTCATCCCAATCGCATAAGTTGAATTGAGCGTGTAAAACTCGCTAAACATAGACGTGTCAGAGCCATCGCTTGAATTTCGACAGAAAAGACTATTCCCACCAAACGTCTGGCATTCCCCTGAGAAATTATATTCTGCAACGGCCCCTCCATGCATACCTGCATTGTTCGCATAGAGTGTCGAGGATTCTATACCTGTTCGACACCGTCCTTTATATGCATTATTGAATATCGCACCTCCTTGCACTAGTGCGTGATTTCTTGCGATAACGCAATTGGTAATGGTAGTGAGACCAGTACCCTGTGCCCCATTATTGTATAAAGCAGCACCTCTATTTTTAGCAATATTGTTTGCAAAAACACATTGGTCATATATGGGCTGCATGTTTGAGCTATCTCCATATCCATCATTATAAACCGTGCCGTATTCAGAAACATTTTGCTCGAATATGCACGAAGATATCCTACTTCTACACAGTCCATTTTTGTTTGATAAGAAGATAGTTGCCCCGTAATACCCGTAGTTGTTCATAAAATTACAATTTTTGATTTGAGGACTCAACTCAAACGCAGAGTCATTACTTGCCACCACTATACCACCACCTCGATGTTGAAAGATTCTAATACCATTATAGCGAACCAGACTGCCGCCGTTCGCATTTCCACCGGTAATGGAAATTCCATCTATCACCAAGCTGGTCTCAACGGTTTCCCCCCCCCCCCTGTAGCTATCGTTACCACGTGAAAAGTATTATCTGAGGAGTCATGAACTGTACCAATATCTCCGCTGAACACTGTAGGGTTTTGCTGGATGTTCCGTTGTGATATAGAATATTCTGTCCCATTGAAACCTCCATAAATTTTTACGTTCGGATTGGTGATGAGGAAGGTTTTGTTCCTTCCGTTCCATTTGGAGTCGTTAGGTGTGTATGTTCCGGTCTTTACCCATATTTCAACTGCAGAGTCTCCCATGAGGTTTGCTCGCTGCAGCGCCTCAGATATCGTGTTCAACGCATCGTTCCATGTTAATCCCGAACCACCTGGTGTCGCATTGCCATCAACATAGTACGATGCGGAGGGAATTACATAGCGCATCTCTACTCTAGCAATGGAACCCGAATTTTCTCGCCAGACCTGTTTTAGCGGGGTGGTATTTAGGGCAAATTGCATCCCCGATCGGTACAAAGTGAGTGCGTTCCCACCTATTGTAGTGGAGTATCCAGTTGCTGGTCCATACGAATTATTGTCACCTCTTTGGCCATAAATACCGATTATGTCGCCTTGTTTTACACGAATAACCATATCGATAAAATCATTCCCCGGAACATTTGTCCAACGACCTAATGTAACAAAGCTGTTTGTGATGGACGACCATAACGGAGGCAATGAATTAAACTTCGCTATAGTAATATTCTGTGTTCCTGATACGTCTGTAGGTACACGCAGTCCTGTTATTATAAAGTCACATGGTGCAGTGAGAACATACCCGCGGACATTTCCAGAATATGTTCTCTGGTGGGTACCTACGTCCATTGTTTGGTTGGATTGAGCCGTTGCAGTTGCGAGTTGTAAAAATGATATACTAAGTAATTTAAGTCTCTTCCATTTCATGTCTCAAAAGTGAATCTTCGTTGAGCAACGGTGCAAATAATCGCTCAATTGATTCAAGCTAAAGGGGGGAGAGCAGATTTTAGTAGTTGAATCAGTAACACATTTTTACCTGTTTTATACTATGCAGTCAAAATGCTTATTGTTTTCAAGTAGCCGGAAAACGCTATGTAGTCAAAACTACTTTATCTGCAATTGAGAAGGAGCTTGGGTATGAGGACTTTGTGCGTGTTCATAGATCCTATATCGTTAATGTAAATTGGATACGGGATATTGATGATTCCTCTTTAGTAATCAATGATAAATTGATACCAATTAGTCGTAACAATCGCCAAACGTTAATGAACAAACTAAACCTTTTGAAATAATTTCAATTCAAAGGTTTGCTGCTTCGTTTTAATACTACTGAATGCATAATAAGCAATAGAATAAAAAAAGTTGTAGCCACAACTATGGCTTCAGGTACTTTTTGAAATAGTTTTTCCCACCTACCAGCGGTATAAGTGATGCTATGGCTTAGTGTCCATTCTTGGTCAGGAAGGTCCATGCGCCTACCAATATGCCCAAATCCAAATCGTAAAACTTCTCTGCCATAAAATACAAAACCACCGAGTACTAAAAGACTAAATAGGTGGGTCACATTCCATAAGTTTATTTTGAATCTTTTGAATAGCTGAAGTGGGATGAGAAAAAGGTTGAAAGCAACTGAAAATATACCTGTCAAGACGAATATAGGGTGCAGAAAAATATAGGTGTCGTGCAGTTGAAGCTCGATTTGTTCGGTGACCGAATCAGGCCAAACCATCCAAATTAAGCAGTACAAACTACCAGAAAGAAACAACCCTACAATAAGCAAAATTGACCCTATGGAGTTCTTTTTTGGCATTAACGTTTTTGTACTTCAATTACCATTGCCACTGCCTTCTTGTCGTTGAGCTCAACGTCAAAATGCACCACTGATCCAGCCTTGAAAGCAACATTTGGTACCGCATACTGACTTAAAACGGCATTAATTTTTTGATCATACGTGCCTGGAGCTGTGTTAACCGCAGTGTTCAAAGCCTTCACGTCTATTGGTACTTTGCTGATAATGACGGCCATTCTATCCATGGAACCTAGCTCATCAGCCATCAATGATTGCGCTCTTGGAAATAAACGTGTTCCTGTAATTCCACAGTAGGGAGAATGTTTGTCTGTGTACGGAAACAATACATAACTCGATAGGTCAGTTTCTTCACCAATCACATACGTGTAACACTCAATTGAATTGGTTACTTCAATCTTAAAACGACTGCCTTTGGCAATGGTTGACGTCGTTCTAAAAACCGAATTACCCACTTGAGTTAATGGGATGTTTTTCATTGTCTGGTTATCAACCAAACCAAAATCAACCTCCAATTTGTTGGGGTCTTGTTTTTTGGCATTTCCCATAGGATGTAATCCGTAGGCCTCTTTTGTAAAGAATTCGAAATCAGAATACCTAACCCAGCAGAAACCGTTATCACCCCATCTGTCACCCCAACTGTTCATGATTTGAAACGCTCCTCCTTCGTAATTGTCGTCGTAACCCATAACGCACATCGCGTGACCGCCAAAACCTCGCATACGGCGATCAGTAGCCGTAGGTTCCCACAACTTTCGGCCTTGCATAGCATTCATAAAACTTCCACCGACCAACATACCAATTACCACAGGAGCTCCCTGCGCCACATTTTGCTTGATGGCCGTTATATCTGTTCCGCCTTCATTTTCCCACAGTCGTTCATAGCCACGTGTTTTATACTGTGAAGCCACATTCATTTGCGACGCGGTAGGCGTCTTCTCGCAATCATATTGATTGTATTTAAACTCGTTAAAAGGCAAAACACCTCGTTTATGCATCACTTCCATTGCATCATGGATATAGGCCCCTTGACAATTTGGAAGTTTGATTTGATTGTATAATGACGATGGACTAAAGGCGACAGTATTTGGTGATTTACCAGTGGCGAAACTTTGTTGAATGGTTCGCGCAGCATAAGAACTACTCCAGCCAACACAGGAACCTTGTGATCCTTGATTAAGTCTCGGTGGGCAGTATTCTTCTAAACTCACCCTGCTTGGTAATTGGTTTTTATATCCTGTCACCAAGGGTTCATAGATGCTACTTTTGTCGTACATCTCTTGACTCATATTCAAGCCTGTAGCTAGCTCCGAGAAGGAGTCGTCTGGACTAACAACTACATTATCATTACCCATGAATGAATCAGAAAAGAAGTAAAGTAAGCCGCCAATGACGATTAAACCGATAAGTAGTTTAGGTTTCTTAATTAGAAATTTTAACAAATGAGGGATGAACAGTAAAAGTATTTTAGGAATTCCTGCAGATTTCCTTGGATTGTTGTTGCTCGGTCTTTTAGGATTTTGTGGATCATCCACCATTCGAATGGGCATACGACTTACATTATTAGGTTAAAAGACAAAAGTATAAGAAAAAAAGAATCTTGAAACGTCATTCCATTACGTTTACGGAACCCTTAACTTTCTTTTGTTGGCCATCGCAAGAACGATAGCGAACGGTATAAATGTAGGTGTCGGCCTCTACCGGCTTACCCTTATATGTTGCATCCCAAGATTGGGTGCCATTCTCCTCTGAATCAAATATTTTTTCACCCCAGAGATTGTAAACCCGAACTACATATTCTGGTTGAGGAATTTCGTCGGTAAACGGAAATAGCTCATTAAGGTTGTCATCGTTTGGACTAAAGGCGTTGGGTATAAATAAGATGTTGGGTAAGGCATTTGGGTTCACTTCTACATGCGCAGTGTCATAACCGCTGCAGCCGAATTGGTCAATAACCTTTAATATATAAAAACCTGAATCACTCGCTTCAATACGTGGTGAGTTTTGGCCCGTATTCCATTCATAAACGGCATAGTTGTCAGGTACACCGTAACTCATAAAACTCCTCAAACAGAGTGTTGTGTCTGGGCCAATATTAAATTCTGGTGAATTAGTTTTTGTTAGGTGGATGGTGTCAGATTTTTCACAACCGTTTGTATCTACTACGTAGACATAAAAAGTACCTGGGTCAATTGTGCTGAATGACTGATTGTTTGAACCATCATGCCACAAATAAGAAAACATATTTGGCGGAGCCAAGAAAGTCCGATCCAAATCGTCACAGTAATTGGAATCTCCGCCTAGGTCTAAGTTGATCACAGGATTTTCAATAAACACAGTGTCGCTTGTAACACAATGTTTGTAAGTTACACGTACCCAATGTTCTCCTGGTGACGAGATGATGGTGTTTCTCGTCGTTGCACCGTTACTCCATAAGTAACTTGCTCCTTCATACTCACCAGGATCAAATTCTTTCTGGAACTCGTTACATACAAAATAGTAATCACCGATTTCAGGTTTGGCTACCGTAATATTCGTCGAGTCTACTTTGCGACAATGTTTGTTTTCTACTCGAACCCAGTAATTGCCAGGTGTAGTTACATGTAGCGTTCTGGAAGTGTCTTTAAAACCAGTACTCCAGCGATAGGTAATATCTGGTCCTTGAATTCCGGCGTCTAGCGTTAGGTCTACTTCTTCTTCCGTACAAAACAGTGAATCTAACGTTAGATTCATTTCAACTGGATCAACGTGTAGCGTCACCGAATCACTTCCAGAACAAGCACCATAGAAAACAGTTGCAATGTACTTGCCAGTATCTTGAGCTCTTATTGATGTGCCATACTGGCCTGTGTTCCAAGATATTTTGGTGGCATCGAAAATTCGTGGTGAAATAAACCGATCTACTTCCTCGCAGAAAAATAAGTCTGGACCAAGCTCAACACCCACTTTGGATTTTATTCGAACAACAAATTTGTAGTCGTCTTCGCATACTTCATTCCACGACTTAAGGGTTACAAGGTATTCACCATTGCCCGGGTAAATCCACCGTGGATTAGTTTCAGAAGAAGTATCTTGATCTGTCGTTGGATCACCGAACGTCCAGAAGTAATGTTTCGCTTTTTGACTTTTATTTATAAAATCTACGGTATCTGTACAGGAATATACAAGTGCAGAAGAACCCGCGCTGATTTGAAAGTTGCTGACTAGAGTTGTCTGGCAGTTTCGCACATTAAACTGATAATCTCGAAGCGTTTCACCGATAAGTTCACCGTCTCGGTATTCCAATACTTTTATACCAATTACATACTGTCCAACCAAGTTAGGAGTAAGTGTCAATTCACCAGTGTTTCTATTGATCTCCATTTTTGGATCACCAGACACCTGATTGGTTGTGCTGTAACTATTTCCCCAAATCACAGTGTTAAATGGTGGGGCTTTAAAATATCCTCCAGAAAACCCAACTGGTGCGCTACCATTTGGACGTGGATAATCACGTGAGGCACCTTGGAATGGTTGATAGAGCTCATACACTAAAGAATCTCCATCTGCATCTGTAGCAGAGTGGTCAAATTTTAATGGCGCATCTGTACATAAATAATTTGGTGGAAGTTCTTTAAAAATGGCACTTGAATTGGTGCTGACCAAATCGGTTCCTGGAATTTTCACCCAGTACGTTGCACCCGTACTTTCCGGAGCAATGATGTTATTGATACTGTTGTTTCGACAACATCTTTGAAAGGCCAAAATCACGCCATCTTTACCAGGGTTAATGGTAACCGTTTTTGTGTAGACATATTCAGAAACACAAACATCCTTCGGCGGAATCAAGCATTTGTAATGAACCTTGTCAAGATACTTCGGTCCCGTTCTTGAAAACGTTTCTGTCCGAATGAGGGCATTGTTGCTTGCATTCCAGATACTCACATAAGCAAACGCATCATCTGCAATGGCTCTCGGACTGCCATTTTCGCAATCCATATATAGCTTCAACGTAACGTCATACGCGCCGTTGGCAGTTTGTTCATAATAGAAATCACCACCCACAATATGCGTTGCACCAGCGGACATGCTGGTTATGATCCAGAGTGTGAAGAGAAGCGTTCGTTTCAAAGTAAAGTTACACGTTAGACAGTTCAATATCTACGTACATTCCAAAAATCGTTAATCTTTGGCACACATAGATTAATTGTATGTCATTATTTGGTAGTTAATCTCCCAGATGCATGCTTTTATCTCCCAGCTAATTGCTGATACTGTTGTAAGAACTTAGTCGCTTCAGCTTCGTTGCCAGCTTTCAAGTACACTTGGTACATGCCGTAATACGCCTGAGCAAAATTCTTATTGGTTTGAATGGCAGCGTTGAAATAATTACCTGCATTATTCAAATCGTTCAATTGCAAATAGGCATTACCCGCTTTGAAGAAAAACTGCGGATTGTTGCCCCCGTAAGTCAACGCTTCTTTGTAATACTTGAGCGCTAGTTGTGTATTACCCTTCGCCATCGCAACATCACCTTGACCGTCGTAAGACGAGCTAAAGTTAGGTTTGTAAATGGCTGATAATTTAAAGTGTTTGTCGGCTGAATCGAGATATGCATTCACATTGATTCCTGTTTTCTGCATCTGAACAGGTTGTAAATACGCTATGCCAACAAAGTGGTGACTGAAGTAGTTTTCAGGACACAATTCTAAACTTTTCGTACACCATTTAATTGCCTCGTCGTTTCGACCTTGCACTAGATATGTATAGCCCAACGTTCGATAGGCCTCTTCTTCTAACGAGTCATATTTGATGTAATCTAGTAATAGTCTTTCGGCCTCGGTATAATTACGCTTATTCAGCATTTGATTCGCCAAGTAGATGTCTTTGTTTTCCCTTTTGACAATCGCCCCAACGGTTACACCATCGACTTTTATTTCATGAATCGTTCCTTTTGGTGGGAAATACCCTTTTTTTAATGCCGTCGGAGACAAGGTTCTGTTCGTCCAAATGGCGTAATCCCAGTCGTCCTTGTTCCAATTCAATTCCCTACTCCACAAAATGCTGGCGTTGCGAAGTGAATCAACCATCGCCTTGATAGGTTCACGTTCAGCAACCAGTATATCCACTTCAGCTTTGTGTTCAGCTTCTGTAATGATCTTTTCTTTTTTGTAATGATTCAGTCGATCGATTTCATCATTATACACTTCTAGTTGTCTGATATTTTCCCTTAACTCCTTGCCATTTTTCTGGAAACAATCAGAATAATATTGGATACTAAAAAGTTCATTATTCGAAATAATTTTTGTCTTACCAGGAGGTAATTCTTCATTTTCCTGAATCCATTTAATGGCTTCTTTTGGTGTTTGACACCAATAATCCAATTCGTAATTACCAAAGGCTCCTTTTACTCCTCCAACCAACTCATTGTAATACATGTATTGATACGGGTGATTTTGCACCATCCATAAACCGACCAATCCCATTAACACCGCCAATACTGCAGGAGCTGCTATACGAGCGATTTTGTTTTTCAGGGAGATAATAGAATCCCAACCGATGGCAGAAAGTATGATTAAACTTGGTAACACAAACAACACATGTCGCCATGAATTGTACAAAGAAGACTCTTTATATATGATGTAACCAAGAGGGAAAACCAAGGTAAACACCTCTATGATGACAATAGGGAGTTTATACGACCGCCATTTCCATTTTAAAGAACCAATAAAGATTGCCAATCCACCTAAAACAAAGAGGGGTAGGGTGATTAGCATCATTTTTGGCGCATAATACCACGGATAGTCTTTCATGTAATAGCGTGCGCCTTCGAATATTTCGTACACGTGAACAAGGCTAAATTTCTCGAAGTTTTTTAGTGCTTCAAAAGGATGATTGAATGGGTCTTTTAACGCCGCTGGCCATAAAATTATTCCGATAAAATATGCCAAGCCCATGGCAACAACTCCATTAAAGAGATATTGGCGAAACTGGGTAGGAAGCTTGGTTTCTTTGTTATAGATAGCGAGTAAAAATCGAACACCAGCAAACAAAGCCAAATAGGCAAACACAATAAGTCCACCCGCACGAATACTAAATAAAATACCCATTGTAAGCCCAGTCATTACCAACGTTTTGGTTTTTACTTTTGGCAGTTCCTGAATGAATCTGACGATGTAAAAGATACTGGCAATATAAAAGGACATGAAAGGCATATCCTTTTGGTTATTGGCCGCATGACCCCAGAAAACAGGAGTAAATAGAAGGATTAATATGGCGATAACGGCTGTACGCCATGTGCCCGTTTTTCGTGCAAGCAATCCAGTAAACAGGAGTCCAACGAAGGCAAATAAGCTTAAGACGAGATGTCGTGTTTCGTATGTGTCAAAAGGAGATAGATATTCTTCAACAAAGGCACATGTTAAATTCACAAATGGACCATAATTTACCAAATGGTCGTGCAGCTTTCGATTCTCGTCTAAGGCTCGCGTGTCTTCCCCACCTGTTTGGAAATATGAGATAACCTCCGTGAAATATTTTCTGTCTTCAGGTTCATCCCAAGTAGTGCCAAAGTCGAAACTTAGCATGGGCAGTAAAACAAGACTAAACAAACACAAGGAGACAAAGATTAAGCGATACAATCCAGAGTTCCCTCGGTTTAAATCTTTGATTGAGAAAGTTTTAATTGGTGTTGTTACAAACCAATTGATTCTAGCAGTGATTGCATTCCAAACACTTTTTGAATGTGAATATACCACGTCTTTAGCCGTCGTATTAGGAAGCGACGTAGCCGACGCTGTAAGGCCGTTTAAAACGCACCAGCTTGCAAAGGAATACGTACTATTGTCGAGCGCAGCTGAGACATTGTTGAATAGTCCTTTAGAAAGAACATCGTCCTTGTGAACGATACAAACACCACTGTCAAAGCCATTGACTTCAACCAATCCAAACAACTTAGACCAGAAATTTCCTAAGGCTTGTATTGCTGTTCTTTTATTCTTTTTATATGCAAAGTCGGGAACCATTACTTCGCCTGAGGTGGCTTTGTTACCTCTAAGACTTTGGATGGCACTCGGTAGCAAATGTAGGTTGGCATGCGACAACACAACGACATCGTTGCTTTCGGATTCTGACAGCTTTTGACTTAAGTCGGCATACTGCGTGCCATTTGATCCAGCCAACATAACCGTTGCGTTGCTAACGTTGGTGCCAAGTTCTGCCAGCGAAGCCTCAACCTTCGTTTTGATTTCGCCTGAGTTTATGCCGGTAACAACGACAAAACACGGTGCCGAAGGAGTTGATATTTTCTTTTTTGCTGAAGACTTTGCCATAGATCAGAAATGCTGTTTCGTAATTCGAATCAAATCTATGAAAACCTATGAAGAAATAGGAATTAAATTGGCAAATGACAAGGAGATGATTACAGAAGAAAGTCCTCTAATACGGTATAGAAGGCTTCTGGGTTTTCTGCATGGACCCAGTGACCTGCTTTCGGTATTGTTGCAAATTCAGCATTTGGAAACATTTCAAGAATTGTAGATTCATCTTCAGTTGAAATGTAATTGGATTTTGCGCCTTTAATAAATAGGGTTTCATTCGAAAACGGCCATGAAACGGTAACCCTATTAATTATGGTTTCATAATTCTTGTAGATATTTTCCAGTCCCATTTTCCATTCATATCCACCAGTTTTACAACGGTCGATATTCTTTAAGATAAACAGACGAATGCCTACATCATCAATCGATTCACTTAACAAAGCTTCCGCTTCTTTTCTCGAACTCAAGGTGTTTACCGGGAGCTTAAACATCGCATCAAAGATGGCAAGGTGGCCTGGTTTGTATTTTTTTGGAGCAATGTCTACGACGCATAATTTGTCAATAAGACCCGGATGCAAATCGGCAAGTTTCATCACCGCTTTTCCGCCCATGGAGTGCCCAATAAAGTGCGCTTTTGGAATTGATAAGTCTTTCAGGAGTTCATTGAAATCGTCGCAAATGTCTTCGTACGTCATACTCGGGTGATGCGCTGAATTGCCATGATTTCGAACATCAACAGATACTACTTTAAAATGCGCAGACAAGCTTTTGGCCATATTGTGCCAATTGTCGAGCATGCCAAATAAACCATGAACTATGACAACGTACGGTCCTGAATCACCGTATTGTTTGTAGTTCAGCTTCAAAAAAAATTAGTTTAAGAATTCTTCTACCGGAGTATACGGTAAATCAAATGCTTCAGAAACGCCTTTATAACACACTTTTCCGTCAACTACATTCAATCCTAGTTTCAATTCGTTGCTGTCCTTGCAAGCCTGTTTCCAGCCTTTGTTCGCTAATTGAATGGCATATGGCAATGTTGCATTGGTTAAGGCAACTGTAGACGTATAAGGTACAGCACCTGGCATGTTAGCAACACAGTAATGAACGATGTCGTCAATGATAAAAGTAGGATCTTCGTGAGTCGTTGGTTTGCACGTTTCAATACATCCACCTTGATCAACTGCAACGTCAACTAAAACAGTACCTGCTTGCATCTCCTTTAACATGTCACGAGTAATGAGGTTTGGCGCTTTTGCACCAGGAATTAACACAGCACCAACAATTAAATCCATATGAGGGATTAAATCCCGGATGTTCATTTCGCTTGAAAATCTGGTTACCACATTAGCAGGCATAACATCATTTAAGTAACGAAGTCTTTGAAGACTCACATCTAAAATAGTTACCTGTGCACCTAAACCGGCGGCCATTTTAGCAGCTTGAGTCCCAACAACGCCACCACCCAGTACCAATACTTTTCCTGGAGGAACGCCTGGAACGCCACCTAATAAAACGCCTTTTCCTTTAATTGGCTTTTCTAAATATTTTGCTCCTTGCTGGACAGCCATTCTGCCCGCAACTTCACTCATTGGGATAAGCAATGGTAGACTTCTGTCTGCTGCTTCCACTGTTTCATAAGCCAAACATGTAGCACCACTTTCAATCATGGCGTGAGTTAAAGGCTCGTAACTAGCAAAGTGGAAATAGGTGAAAACCAATTGACCTTTTCTGATGAGTTTGTATTCAGGTTCAATAGGTTCTTTTACCTTGATAATCATTTCTGCAATGGCATACACTTCTTCGATTGTATCTAATATTTGAGCACCTGCTTGTGTATACATATCGTTGCTGAACCCGCTTCCAAGTCCACCATTTTTTTGAACATAAACTGTATGTCCACGTTTTGTTAATTCAAGTGCACCGCCCGGAGTCAATGCAATTCGATTTTCATTATTTTTAATTTCTTTAGGTACTCCAATAATCATTGCCTATTCTTTTTAAGGACTGCAAAGATAGTTTTATCAGATTGGTAAAAACAAGGTGAAATTTTGACGATTTTAATGGCCCATTTCAGGGGTATAAAAATGTTTTCCCCAAAACGGCAGTCAAAGGCCAGATTTGTGCGGGCAATACTTAATTTTGCCCAGCAATTTAATCCTTAAGCATGCAAGAAGTTACTGTAGAAACGGCCATTGAACTAGGACTCAGAGCTGAAGAGTTCGATAAAATAAAGGAGGTCTTAGGCCGAACACCAAACTTTACTGAATTAAGTGTTTATTCCGTAATGTGGAGTGAGCATTGTTCGTACAAAAACTCCATCGTTTGGTTAAAGAAATTACCTAAAGAAGGTCCGATGATGTTGGCCGAAGCCGGTGAAGAAAATGCCGGATTGGTTGATATGGGCGAAGGTTTGGCATGCTGCTTTAAAATAGAAAGTCACAACCATCCATCGGCCATAGAGCCGTACCAAGGAGCGGCGACTGGAGTTGGGGGAATCAATAGAGACATATTCTCTATGGGTGCGAGACCTATCGCACAGTTAAATTCTTTGCGTTTTGGAAACATAGATACAGATAGAACCAAATGGTTAACTAAAGGAGTTGTTAAAGGTATTGGCGACTACGGAAATTCATTTGGCATACCAACCGTTGGCGGTGAGGTGTATTTTGATGATTGTTACGAAACCAACATCTTGGTTAATGCAATGAGCGTTGGTATCGTTGAAGTTGGAAAAACAGTAAGTGCCATTGCTGAAGGAGTTGGAAATCCAGTATACATTTTTGGCTCTGCAACAGGCAAAGATGGTATCGCTGGAGCCGCTTTTGCGAGTAAAGACATCGGTGAAGACGCCATGAATGATTTACCCGCCGTGCAAGTTGGTGATCCGTTTTGGGAGAAGCTGATTTTGGAAGCCACCATGGAGTTATTAGAAACTGACGCCATTGTTGGATTACAAGACATGGGTGCAGCTGGAATTACCTGTTCCACTTGTGAAATGAGCGCAAAAAGCGAAACAGGAATGACCATCGATTTGGATAAAGTGCCACTTCGACAACAAGACATGAAGGATTGGGAAATCTTGTTGAGTGAAAGTCAAGAGCGTATGTTGGCAATCATTAAAAAAGGTCATGAAAAGGAAGTAGAGAAAATTTTAGAAAAATGGGATTTGACCTATGCGCAAATAGGTGAGGTGAATGATTCTGGACGTATTAAATACGTCAAGGATGGTGAAGTTACTTGTGATGTTCCAGCTCAAAGTTTAGTACTTGGCGGAGGAGCTCCTATTTATGAACGTGAGTGGGCTGAACCAAGTTATACAGAAAAGATTAAATCCTTTTCTATAGACGATATTCCAAACGAAAACAAAACAATAGAGATTGCAAAATTCTTAGCTGGACAACCGAACATAGCGTCAAAGCGGTGGATTTATAAGCAATACGACAGTATGGTTGGCACAGTAAATCAAAGTACCAATCAGGCGAGTGATGCAGCTATCGTTCAAATAAAAGGCACAAATAGATCTTTAGCGTTAACGGTTGATTGCAATAGTCGATACGTTTACGCAGACCCAGAAGTTGGAACTGCAATCGCTGTCAGTGAAGCTGCACGAAACATCGTTTGTAGTGGAGGAAAGCCGAGTGCAGTGACGAACTGCTTGAACTTTGGTAATCCATACGATAAAGGAGTTTATTGGCAATTTAAAAACGCCATCATGGGAATGAGAGCTGCGTGTTTAAAATTCGGTACTCCGGTTACGGGTGGTAATGTGAGTTTTTATAATCAAAATTCTGATGGATCGGCGGTGTATCCTACACCGACTATCGGTATGGTAGGTTTGGTCGAAAAACCAGAGCACATTACTACTTTAGGCTTCAAGGAAGTTGGAGATGTGATTTACTTATTAGGAAAGGAAATTGTAGACATCGGATCCTCACAATATGTCTCTAAATATCACAAAGTAGAACACTCACCTTGTCCATATTTTAATCTAGACGAGGAATATCAATTACAAGCTGCAGTGATAGATTCAATTGAAAGTGGTCTTTTACAGAGTTGTCATGATGTGTCGGAGGGAGGATTGTTCATTACGTTGTTAGAATCGTCAATGGCCAGTGGTTTAGGGGTTGATGTAGTGACCAATATGGAAGAAAGACTCGATGCTTATTTGTTTGGTGAAAGCCAAAGCCGAATTGTTGTGTCTGTCCAGGAAAATCAACGAGAAGCGCTTGAGAAAATGATGTCAAAACATGGCGTTCATTTCCGTAAATTAGGCAGTGTAAGCGGCAACAGAATGTGCATCAATGATGACGATTATGGCAGCATTGAGGAGTACAAGTCGATTTATGACAATGCGATTGAGCAGCGATTGATGGCGTAAATTTGGGGCATGTATCATGCCAACGCCATTGAAGTTCAAGTCCCAATCGACGAATTCATAGACTTATTTCTTGACCAAACGAAATTTAAACACTGGCGACCAGGGTTCCAATCTGTTGAGCTCTTGAGTGGTGAAAAAGGTCAGTACGGTGTCAAGTCAAAATTTGTGTATCAACTGGGAAAACGACCTTTTGAAGTAATTGAAACCGTCACAGAAAGAAATTTCCCGTATATCTTTAGTGCACATTACCAAGCTCCTAATATGGTGAGCGACATAGACTATCAATTTGAGGATTTTGGTGGAAAGAGAACGATGTGGGGCATTACGCATATCTACAGATTGAGTGGTAGTAAAGAGCGGTGGTCTTGGTTAAGGCCTAAGTTTTATGAAAAACAAGACCTACAACTCATGTTAAATCTTAAAGACTACGCAGAAAACGGTGTGTCTATCTTAGACAAATTCTAGAGGGCATAAAAAAACCCCAACTTGCGTCGAGGTTTTTTTGAATATAAACTCTTATTAGTTGAAACTTAAACGTATCGGCTTTTGAAATGCCATACGAGCTGGTTTGTCTCTTTGTAAAGCTGGTTTCCATCTAGGCATTTTTTTGATAACAGCGATCGCTGCTTCTTCAACACCATATCCAATTTTACGTGTTGAGGTTACCTGGATGTTAGACAAGCTACCATCTTTCTCAACTGTAAACGACACCACTACCGTACCATTTTCCGCTTCTTCATAGGCAATTTCTGGAATTTCCATGTTTTCTTTAATGAACTCATCCATTGCTGTTGGTCCACCTGGAAACGATGCCTTTTCTTGTACCTGGAACCATTTGAATACTTCATCTGTATCTTCTGGACCATCGTCAAAATCCAATTCGCCAAATGCTTCATCGTCATCTGTTTCAATAGAAATGTCTGGTGGATCATCTACCTTTATATCATCTTCCACAACTTCGATCACTGGATCTTGTGGCTTCTCAGGTGGTGGTGGTTTTTCTTCTTGTTGTTGAGTTTGTTCTTGCTGTACCATGTCCTCGTCGTATACTTGATCTAAATTCTCAAGTACGATAGGATCATATTTTTTGTACTGCATCAAGGCAAACGCAAATCCTAAAGAAATAGTCATACCAATCAGAAAGAACAATGTTCTTTTATACCTGATGTCGATGTTCTTACGTTTTTTAACTTCCATGTTTTACAAAGATTTAAAGTTCCAAATTTATGAATTATCATGGATATATATATGCAGTATCCAAAAGGTAAACGCGAAACAATGATTATTTTATATAAAAGCTCCGAATTTGCTTAAAGCCAAGTAAAAATAGGGCACATCCCACGGCAACCCCAATAGAATTGGCTAGCATATCCAAATACTCAAAATGCCGATTGAATAGGGAGGAGGCCTGTAAGAATTCCATTAAAACACCATAACCGATACAAAGCGGAATTAAATAAATTAACGAGCGTCTGTATTCGTTTGACCAACGGAATTTCTTAGCTGTTTCAAAAAGAACAACTATCGTCAGACTGGCATATGCTAGAAAGTGGCCAATCTTGTCGCTTGCTTTCACGTCAATTTTTGGAATTGACTTTACGGACATAACGCTGAGGATCAAAATAACCACAGCGAGAATAAGGGTAAATTTATATGATTTGAGCACTACTGCCCAATAGAAGCTTTGTATTCGTCTGGACTCATCAAGGCGTCAAACTCAGCTTGGTCACTAATTTTAACTTTGATCATCCAACCATCGCCATAAGGATCAGAATTCACGCTTTCAGGAGCATCTTCCAAACCAGCGTTTACTTCGATTACTTCTCCCGCCAATGGCATATATAAATCCGAAACTGTTTTTACTGCTTCAACAGTACCAAACGTGTCTTCAGAATTTAAAGTTTCACCTTCAGTTTCGATTTCCACAAAAACAACATCACCTAACTCACTTTGAGCAAAATCAGTAATGCCAATGGTTGCAACGTCTCCGTCTAATTTAACCCATTCGTGGTCTTTTGTATATTTAATATCAGCTGGAAAATTCATAAGTTTTTTTTGCGAATTAATAAATTATTGTTGGAATAATAAGGGCATTTAAAAATTAATTAAGCACTTGTTGTTTTGCTAGGCTCTGGTTTGGTTCTAGGCTTTTTATCACAAATCAGTGAAAGAATAGTAAAAACTTGTTCTTTGGCATTTTTACGTTCAGCTATAAAATCTACAAAACCATGTTCCTGTAAGAACTCACTTCGCTGGAAACCTTTAGGTAAGTCTTTACCAATCGTTTCCTTCACAATACGTGGTCCAGCAAAACCAATTAGTGCATTTGGTTCAGCAACGTTAAAATCGCCAAGCATGGCAAACGAAGCTGTCACACCACCTGTCGTTGGATCAGTTATGTACGAAATGAAAGGGATGCCTTCTTTATCCAATAAGGCCAATTTGGCACTTGTTTTAGCCATTTGCATTAGACTAAAAGCGGCTTCCATCATTCGAGCACCTCCACTTTTGGAGATAATCATTAATGGGAATTTATGCTCACGAGCATGGTCAATGGCTCTGGCTATTTTTTCGCCAACCACAGAACCCATAGATCCGCCAATGAAGGTGAAATCCATGCATGATATCACCACTTTCATTCCATTGATTTTGCCAACACCAGATCTTACAGCGTCTTTTAGCTGTGTCTTCTTTTGTGCAGCCTTAATCCTAGATGGATAGTCTTTTTTGTCAACGAAGTTTAACGGATCCCCTGATGTGATGTTCGCATCTAACTCAGTAAACTTTCCGTTGTCAAAAAAGATTTCGAAGTATTCGTCAGATCCGATACGTGAGTGATGACCGCAGTCTTTACACACCCAGTAATCGATAGCGAAATCTTTACTTGAGTGCGGTGTTTGGCATTCGGTACATTTAACCCACAAACCGTCTGGTGTAGACTTTTTATCTTGGGTCTTAGTAAGGATACCGTCTTTTACGCGCTTAAACCAGCTCATAGATTGTCAAAATTAAATAAATATCACAAAGAATCGTGACGGGTAGTTAGGCAATGGTAACGCCTTTATCCAAATATACGTCTTGGATCTTATTTAATAATTCAACGCCTTCATTCATTGGACGTTGGAATGCCTTACGGCCAGAAATAAGTCCACATCCTCCAGCACGCTTGTTAATGACCGCAGTTTTAACTGCGTCAAATAAGTCGTTACTGCCTGATGCACCACCAGAATTTATTAGACCCGCGCGCCCCATGTAGCAGTTGGCAACTTGGTAACGACATAAGTCAATTGGGTGATCTGAACTTAACTCAGAATATACTTTATCATGTGTTTTCCCGAAACCAATGGCTTTGTATCCACCATTGTTTTCAGGAAGCTTTTGTTTAATTATGTCGGCTTGGATAGTAACCCCCAAGTGATTTGCTTGAGCTGTAATGTCTGTAGCCACATGGTAATCAACTCCGTCTTTCTTGAAACCTGAGTTTCTTAAGTAGCACCATAGAATGGTAGCCATTCCTAACTCATGTGCTCTTTCGAACGCTTCTGCAACTTCTACTATTTGACGTTCAGCACCTTCAGATCCAAAGTAAATCGTTGCTCCAACTGCAGTTGCACCAAGATTCCAGGCTTCATCCACACTCCCAAACATGATTTGATTGAAAGTATTTGGGTAAGTCAATAGTTCGTTGTGGTTCAGCTTTACGATGAAAGGAATTTTATGGGCATATTTTCTAGATACACTAGCAAGCACCCCAAAAGTTGACGCAACACCATTACAACCACCTTCAATAGCTAGTTTAACGATGTTTTCAGGATCGAAATAAGCAGCATTTGGCGCAAAACTAGCACCAGCTGAATGCTCAATTCCTTGGTCAACAGGTAATATAGAAACGTAACCAGTTCCTCCTAATCTACCAGAGTTCATCAGGTGGTTCAAACTTTTCAAAACCTGCGGACTTCTATTCGAAATGCCCCATACACGATCAATATGATCTGGACCAGGCAAATTTAAATTCGACTTAGAAATTGTCTTAGACTCGTGGTTTAATAAATATTCGGATTCACTACCTAAAATTTGTTCGATTGCGGAGTTACTCATCGTCTTGTGCTTTGTTTTAAGGTCGGCAAAATTAGGGTTTTTTTAAAACTTTTAGCACTGGTTCGCAGTCAATTGCCAAATGTGCTAATGACGGGTTATCAAGACTTTCGTGTTATTTTTGAAAAGCACGCAATGGAAAATCATTTAACACACCATTAACATATGGAGATAGTCGTACAGAAAGTAGAAAGTGGGAAACAATTTGATGCCATTTTTGCAATAAGACAAACCGTCTTTGTGGAAGAGCAAGAAGTCGATCCAGTGCTTGAATACGACGAGTTTGAAGAGACTTCGGTACATTTTGTGGCAGTCGTTGATGGACACCCTGTTGGCACAGCAAGATGGAGAAGGACACCCAACGGAATTAAGTTAGAACGATTTGCCGTTTTGCCGTCCCACCGAAACAAAGGCGTAGGATCTGTAATTGTTGAAGCCGTTCTAAACGATTTGCCGAATAAAACCAATGTCTATCTACACGCACAGTTAACCGCATGCAGTCTGTATAGTCGATTCGGGTTTAAGGAAGAAGGACCACAATTCGAAGAAGCAGGCATTATGCACTACAAAATGGTGCTGCGCTATGTTTAGACGTCCTACATACTAAAATGAAAGAAATGTTGTTGAAGTATACGTGGAACGACGTTTAATTTTTACAATGCTTTTGGTTGGTGTTTTTTTCTCATGTCAAACACCACATACACCAGCTAAAGACAAATCACAAAGAACCCACAACCCTACTCGCTATCAACTTGACGAACTAAAGTGCAAAAAAGCTAAGGAGTATTGCAAAATGCATGGATTTAACGCGGAGGTTGCCTTTTTCTCCGATATGGACATTCGTTCAGGCCGTAAGCGATTTTTTGTTGTTGATTTAAAAAAAGACAGCATCGTAGATGCCGGTCTCGTCGCTCACGGTCATTGCCAAAATTATGCCTCCAGAAAGCCAAGCTTTAGCAATGAAGTAGGAAGCAATTGCACGTCTTTGGGAATGTACAAAGTCGGGTATAAGTACGATGGCAGTTTTGGAACCGCTTATAAACTACATGGTTTAGAATCTTCTAATTCCAATGCCTTCGATCGCTTTGTTGTTTTGCATAGTCACAGCTGTGTGCCAGATACAGAATCCGTTGTTGGCATCTGTAGAAGTGAAGGATGTCCAACTGTATCGCCAGAGTTTCTGTCCCGATTAGAAAAGGTTATTGACCATTCATCTTTGCCTATTTTACTGTGGGTTTTTAGTGATTAGACAAAACAGTCAAAACATTTCGATTTTCAATTGTTATGTTATATAAATCGACTATTGATAGTTTTCCGAATTAAATTTGTGGTATGAAGTCAAAGCAAGATTTTAAAACATTATTTCAAGAACGTATTCACTTTTTAGATGGGGCCATGGGCACCATGATACAGCAATATAAATTGTCAGAGGCTGATTATCGCGGTAAGGAATACGAAAATTACGACCATAGTGTTAAAGGGAATAATGACTTGTTAAACATTACTCAACCACATGTGATTCGTGAGATACATGGAAAGTTTTTAGCTGCAGGGGCGGATATCATTGAGACCAATACTTTTAATGCCAATAGAATTTCAATGGCCGACTACCATATGGAAGACCTGTCGTATGAGATCAATAAGAAAGGAGCAGAAATTGCCAGATCTGCGGCCGATGAGTACACGCAGCAGAGACCTAATAAACCACGTTATGTGGCAGGCAGTATTGGCCCAACAACAAAGTTGGCATCTATGTCTCCAGATGTTTCAAACCCAGGTTTTCGCGCGGTTACTTTTGAAGAACTCTATTTGGCTTTTAAAGAGCAAGCGGAAGGTTTATTAGACGGTGGAGCAGATTTGTTGCTCATTGAGACCATTACGGATACGTTGAATTGCAAAGCTGCCATTTATGCCATACTGGAAATTGAAGAAGAGAGAGGAATTGAAATTCCAATCATGATTTCTGGAACAATTACCGATAACAGTGGACGGACCTTAAGTGGTCAAACAGTGGAAGCCTTCTGGAATTCTATTGTGCATGCAGATCCGGTAACAGTTGGTTTGAACTGTGCCCTTGGTGCGGAATTAATGAGGCCGTTTTTGAAAAATTTAAGTGATGTTGCTACCTGTGCAGTAAGTGCACACCCCAATGCTGGCTTGCCCAACGAAATGGGTGAATACGACGAAAGTCCAGAATACATGGCAAAGGTTGTCGGAGAGTTTGCAAGCAGCGGTTTAGTCAATGTGCTAGGTGGTTGTTGCGGAACAACGCCAGGTCATATAAAGGCAATAACAGAAAAAGTAAAAAATTATGAACCTCGCATGCTTATGGAGGTCGAATTAAATACATAACACATAATGAACATAGGAATTATATGCTATCCAACCTACGGAGGTAGTGGAGTTGTAGCGACAGAGTTGGGGAAGTCTATGGGAGCCAAAGGGCATAAAGTCCATTTCATAAGTTATGATCAACCAGCGCGATTAGATTTTTTTAGTGAAAATTTGTTTTATCATGAGGTGAATGTTTCTGAGTATCCTCTATTTAAATATCCTCCATACGAGATAGCGTTATCGAGTAAAATTGTAGAGATTGTGAAATCTGCAAAGTTGGATATTTTACATGTTCACTATGCCATTCCTCACGCGGCAGCAGCGGTGATGGCAAAATATGTTTTAAGGGAAGAGGGTGTCCATATTCCAATCATTACCACGCTTCACGGAACGGACATTACCCTTGTTGGGAAGGATGCGACCTATGGACCAGTGATTCATTATTCACTGAATCAGTCAGACGGTGTTACGGCAGTTTCTGAAAGCTTAAAAAGCGATACAAAAAATATTTTCCAGTTTGATAAGGACATTCGTGTGATTCCAAACTTCGTGGATTTTAATAGATTTCAGAGACAACCTAAAGAACATTTTAAACTAGCGATTGCCCCAAACAATGAACGGATCATTATTCACACGTCAAACTTTAGAAAAGTAAAACGTGTTGACGACGTAATGAAGGTATTTCGGTTGATCCAACAGCAAACACCAGCAAGACTCTTAATGGTCGGTGACGGGCCTGAAAGAGTGCGTCTAGAAAGGGAATGTCGCAATTCAAACTTGTGCGAGAAAATTACCTTCCTTGGAAAACAAGATGCGGTGGAAGAGATTTTGTCAGTAGGTGATTTGTTCTTAATGCCTTCTGAAACTGAAAGCTTTGGACTTGCCGCCCTTGAAGCTATGGCGTGTCAAGTTCCAGTGATATCGACCAATACGGGTGGACTTCCAGAAGTCAATATTGACGGCGTAACAGGGTTTACTTGTAACGTTGGAGATGTCGAGACCATGGCAAAACGAGGTTTAGAAGTGCTTAGCAGTGATGCGACTTTAAAGCAATTTAAGACCAATGCCTTGAATCACGCAAAAACCTTTGACATTCATACGGTTTGTCCAATTTACGAAGCCTATTATCAAGAGGTTATTGAAAAACACCTTCAGACGGTAGTTTAGCTATTTTTGCGACATGCAATGGGTTAAATACTTATTTGGAATAAGCACGTGTGTTTTGATGCTTATGTCAAGTGTTTCAACCAATATCTACGCACAAGATAGCCTAAACTCAGAATCGATTGGCCTAGAACAGAGAGCCGTTGACGAAGATTCAGTTGTGCAGGCTTTGGATTTTCTTGATGTAGTACCACCGTTAATCGAAGAGCGTAAAACGGGTGCTTACCCTTGGGTGTTTATAGTGGCGGTCGCCATTTTATTGTTGATTGGTTTAATACGCGTTATCGCTTTGCCACAACATAAATTGTCTTTGGTAATGGCGTTTTCAAACATTAGCAACCAATATGAACAAATCGACAAAGAAGCTACCATTAATCCAATCATAGTACTTCAAGCATTTGTGTCGGCCATCATAATAGCATTGGCCATTTTCATACTCGAACCATTCAGTGTTGATTTGTCAATTCCTCATGATTTTAGTTTTTTCTTAATAGCTCTATTGGCGGTGTGTTTGGTGTATACCTTTAAATACTTCATGCATTATATCGTCGGGACCATTTTACAGTCCGAAGATCTCGCCAAGCTCATGGTAGTTGGGTTGTCTGGAATGATGTACGCCTTTACTTTATTAATTTTCCCTTTAGTCGTGTGCTGGTATTACGTGCCAGAAGAATCAATAAAAACGACAATCATGCTAATGCTGCTGTTAACAACTTTAGTATTCGTTGTCTGGCGCTTGGTCAAGAGTGTCTTGATTTATTATCGTTACTTTCCATTCGCTAAAATTTATATAATTATTTATCTTTGCGCCCTTGAAATAACCCCTTTGTTGATTATCGGAAAGTTAATCGGTGTTGGTGTTGATTAGTAAAGAAACTTGAAAGTAAAAAGTATTTTAGTATCTCAACCAGATCCAGGAGATAAAAAGACGGCGTATCATGCATTAGCTGAAAAGTATAAGTTGAAGCTAGATTTTCGTCCTTTTATCCAAGTGGAGCCAGTTCCAGCAAAGGACTTACGTAAAAAGCGGTTAAATATTTTGGACCATACGGCCATCATATTAACGTCTAGAAGTGCCGTCGATAATTTTTTTAGATGCGTTGAGGAGTTGAAAGTCGAGGTGCCAAACACGATGAAATACTTCTGCATCAACAAAGGAATTTCATTATATACCCAGAAGTACACTGTCTTACGAAAACGCAAGATGTTTTTCGGAAAAGCCAGAGAACCAGAATTTTTAAAATTGATAAAGTCTCATCCAAAAGAGAATTATTTATTTGTGTGCTCTGATATAAGAAAGCCATCGATTCCGACCTTTCTTTCCGATAACAATATCTCGTTTACTGAGGCGATTATGTATCGCACTGTGAATGCCGACTTAAGTGACTTGGAAGAGGTGTTTTATGATGTTATTGCGTTTTTTAGTCCTGCCGATATTAAATCTTTGTTCGACAACTTTCCTGAATTCAAGCAAAATGATACACGGATTGCAGGTTGGGGAGCTTCAACAAACAAGGCCATTCTTGAGGCTAACTTAAAAAACAACATTCCGGCTCCTACGTCAGACAGTCCTTCAATGACTGCTGCAATTGAGGCGTATATTAAGTCTCTGTAATTCGCTTTGTGTGAAAACACAAAGACTTCCCTTCGCTATTAACAGTGAAATGTAAAGAGGTGTTACCTCCTGCTTTGATGTTCAGTTTTTGTCTGATCGTTGCTACGTCATCAAAAAAGTGCCTTTGAGCAATTTCAATCGACTTTATCCCTTCGCTTTTAAAATACTTTTTGATTGATTTCCAATTTCCGTCAAGCATTTCAATGATTTCGAATTGTCTTCCATCAAAATCAGGAATAGAAGCGTCATGTAGGTAGTAGTAGCCTTTGGGGATAATTGGGTGAATGCCGACTTGATGGCAATAGGCATGTGATAATCCCGACTTAATCAAAGGTTTAGAAGGCTCGAGTAAGAAAGAGCCATACTCATTAGTTGCAGCGGAGTCATGGTAATTATCTGACGTATATTGATTTACTCGGTTTGCTGATGAAATGTTTACGGAATACTTTTTAGCTGTCTCAACATCTGCTTTGACTAAATGAATAAGGATTTCTTTCACTTCATTCTTGTGGCCAATCACGTAGATGGATTTTAAGTTCGGAAACGTTTTTTCGAGCAGAGTCAAGTCTACCATAGGGCTCAATTTGACTACAACTGAATCTGCGTGTTGGAGCCATTTTTTATGCTCTTCCACAATGTTTGGGGAATACGCTTCAATGTCGCCTAATATTCTACTGGTATCTGTTCGTCGATCGGGATCAACATAAATAACATCGTAGTGATTGTCAAATGCGAAAGCGTTAGAGTCAGCTTGAATAAACTGAATATTGTGAGCGCCAAGTTTAGCAGCGTTGTATAAGGCAAATTGATGGGTAGTAAGGTCTCTTTCAACGCTTATTACAAAATCAAAAGAAAATGAAAAGTAATAACTATCGACTCCAAGACCTCCAGTTAAATCAAGCAGCATTTTGCCATTAAATAGGGTGGATTTAAACTGTGCCACCTCCCAATGCGAGCTTTGCGCATAGCTTTTGTCGTGCATGGCACATCGATTTTCTACCCACAATGGAATTTTATCTTTGGCTTTTCGATATAAATGTAAGATTTGGGTAAGTTTGGTTATGTTGAATGTGACCTTTCCTGAATACTTAAGAGACAACAAATCAGGAGATTCAAGGAAATGTTCGTTCAAAAATGCCATTGCATCTTCGTTTTTTAGTAACTCAATAATTTCATTACTTTGCACTATATTATGTGGTGGAACGTTGTTCATAAAAGGCGTTCACTAAAATAGGGATTATATGAAAAAGGCATTGAGTATCGTTTGTGTGGGTTTATTGATGGTTGGATTGCTGTCTTCTTGTGGCTCACGTCGTGGAGATAAAGGTTGTCCAAACAACTTTGGGAACATGGAACAAAACGACAAAACCATCGGTTAATTAATCAAGGTATTTAAATTCTACGATCTGTTGGATAGTAGGGTGTAAACTCTTTGCAACAGGACAGTTCAGTGCAATATGTTGCATTCGACTTTTCTCTTTTTCACTCCAAGAGTGATGAATTTCAATTGTGACATGAATTTCTGATATTCTACGTGGCTCTGAAGCCATAACTTTTTTCACTGAAGCTTTAACGTTTTTAAAATCTATTTTGCTTGCGTTCGCGGCAATTCCCATAACGGTTATCATACAATTGGCCAACGAAGTGGCAGTTAAATCCGTCGGGGAGAACAATGAACCCTTGCCATTATTGTCTATTGGAGCATCTGTTTCAATGACGCTTCCAGACGAACAGTGCGTAGCCTGAGTGCGCAAATCTCCCAAGTATAATATCGTGGACGTGTAAGCCATAAACGAGTTGTGATTGATTTTTCAAAGTTGTATCTTTACCAGTATTAATCGCAATTGATTCAGAAGTTTTTCCATAACATTCTAGTAGTAGCATTTTTCTGTGCGCCAATATTGGTGTTTGCGCAGACTGACCAAATGCTTCTTGAGCAGAAGAGTTATGGTTTTGGCCTGATGGTGAAAAGCAATGGAATTGGTTTGAATTATCAGCACCAAGTAGCGACCAATAAAAGATTCGGCCGGTATTATTACGCAGATTTCGGTTCGTTTAAGCATACCAATGAATCGAAGATTGTCAACCACAAGGTTGAAAATAAAATGCCGTTTGTGTATGGGAAAATGTTTCATACCGCAACTATAAGAGGCGCTCTTGGCGTGTCGTTACGATTGACCAAACCAAGCAAGCTTAACAATATAACTGTTGACCTTCAAGCGGCGACAGGTTTTACCTTAGGTGTGCAAAGACCCGTATATCTGCGAATTGAAACGATTGAGAATGATCAGAAAACTGTAAAAAATGTTCCTTATACAAGGGAGTTAGTCCCGAACTCGGAGAACATTATTGGATACGCAAAAAATGGCGAGGGTTGGAGTGAATTAAAATATAGACCAGGAATGGCCGGGGTTTTCAACGTCGCATTCTCTTGGGATCAATATGCGCAGGTCGCTAAACGACTAAATCTGGGGGCGAGTTTGGACTACTATCCACAGGGTTTGCCGATTATGGCTTTTAGACCAAACCCCAAACTTAATGCCACTTTTTTTGTTGGATTTATGTGGGTGATAAATCAAGGGTAATTTCCGTTGCTCAACTTGATTAAACCCATGGTGAATTAAGTCTTGGATTAAAGTATAATCCTAATAAATTTGCATTGTATACATTTAGAAGCACTGTATTTAAAAAGTAATATGAAGAAGAATATCTACTATAGCGTTTTAGCCGCAGCCATAGTTGGAGTAACGGGTTTGTTAGCCCTAATTTCAGTTAATCAGGAAACGGTTTATCAACCTCGAGAGAAATCACAAGAAAACACACAAACATTTATGGGTGCACAGGAGTATTTGAACATGCTTCGTGCCAACCAACATACAGGTATCGTTGACCCAAACGACGTTGCCAGAGCTAAAGCTGAATTGCAACAGTTTTATAAATCACACGGTAAAGCAAGCTTTCCATTGTCTTGGTCTTTTGCTGGTCCTGACAACAGAGGTGGTAGAACTAGAGCAATCTTAATTGATAGAAATGACAACAACATTCTTTACGCTGGTGGCGTTATGGGTGGATTATTTAAATCTATAAACAAAGGAGCTTCGTGGTATCCAATCAATGATAATTTTGATGATATGGCAGTGTCTAGCATTTGTCAAACAAATGATGGTACTATTTATTTCGGTACTGGTGAATCGTTTACTGGCGGCGGAGGTCAAGAAGCATTCACACCTGGATTTAGTGGTGGTGGATTATATAAAAGCACAGACGGAGGAAAGACGTTTGAAAAAATACCAAGCACAAATGGATTTGCGTATATCAATAAATTAGTAGCACACCCAAGTAAGAATATCGTTTTTGCAGCTACCAATACAGGTTTGCGTGTTTCTACTGAAGGAAACGATGCACAATGGTCATTGGTTTTAGGAGGTAATTCTAGAGACATCGTAATCGATAAAAATGGGAATGCCCTTGTGTATACAAATACTGTATATAGGTCAGAGGATCCTGCAACCAATGGCAGTTATACTGCGGTTTCAGGTATTCCATTAGGTGGTGTAAATAGAATTGCTCTCGCAGTTTCCGATTCAGATCCGAATTATTCGTACATATTAATTGTAGGTAATGTTACTTTTAATGGACCAATTGGTCAGGTATCAGCAAGTTCAGGTCTGGTAGGTGTTTATCAGTCGAAAGACAACGGAAAAAACTTTGATAGAATCATTGGAAACGCAAGTTCATTCTTTGCGCCATGGTCAGTGCCAACTTTGGCGACTGGACCTAGTTCAATTCATTCACAAGGATATTATGATTTATGTATAGGTGTTCATCCAACTAATAAAGAACGCATCTTCATGGGGGGGATCCAATTTGCGGAATGGACGCCAGAAACGGGAGCTAGAATTGTTGGAAACAACAATGACAGCAAAGCGAACCCTTTTGGAATCCATGCTGACAAACACTCTATAGTTTTTGATACTAAGTCAAAACCAATGATCATGTATATCACCTCAGATGGTGGCGTAAGCAGAACGACAAATGCAGAAATGACCAATTATACAACTTTGTATAACGGTTATGGAACTACACAGTTTTACGGAGTAGCTGGAGGAGCCAATGGAATCGTAATTGGCGGAACTCAAGATAACAACTCAATGGTGATTGATGGAAAAGGGAATACACCTCAAGCCGCAGAAGACATTATCGGTGGAGATGGTTTCCAGTGTGAAGTTTCTAGAATTAATCCAGACATCATTTTTGCTGAGAGCCAAAATGGTGGTATGGCAAGATCATTAAATGCCGGCGGTAGTCCTTCAAGAATTTGGGACTCAAGAATCGCTGGAAGTGGTGAGCCTGCATCTCTTAATACGGATGGAACAATTCGTCAAGCAAATAATATATTTAATACCCCAATGCAATTGTGGGAAGACTTATCTGATTCAAGTAGCCGATTGTTTTTCGGAATGGATAATGCCGTATGGATGGCAAACGGCGCGGTACTTTCTCCGAACCCTCAATGGTTTAAAATTGCAGCTACTTCTTTCACCCCTCACGCAATGAAGGTGACTGCTGATGGTGCTTCGTTATTCGTATCATCTACAAATTCAAGTTCACTAAGTCGTATCGATGGATTAAATAAAACAGTTTGGGATACTGCTGCTCTAACAGGAGCTACAATTTCAGATAGCTTAAGCATAAGAAACATAAACTCTAACCTACCAGGTGGTAGAACGGTAACAGATATTGAAGTGGATTATAACAATCCAAATAGAGTTGTTGTAACGTTAGGTAACTACGGAAACAGTAGTCACGTGTATATTACTGAGAATGCATTGGATGATGCTCCAACATGGAGAAGTATTCAAGGCGCGTTACCTAGTTTCCCAGTGTATGATGCGGAGATTAGCGTTAACAACGCTGCCCATATCATTTTAGGAACAGAGTATGGTATTTATTATACTCAGAATGGAACTGCTAATACACCAACTTGGACATACAACAAAGACAGTATGCCAAGAGTGCCTGTGTTCCAAATTCGCCAAGTTGAGGAAAAGGTTTGGAAAAGTGGTAAAAGAACAGGTGCTGTTTTAGTTGCAGGTACACACGGACGAGGTATTTGGAGATCTTCTAGTATGTTAACGAGTGTAGAGCCAACTAAATCAAGCGATAAAATTACCGTTACTGCGTATCCGAACCCAACCAGAAACAACGTTACTATTGATATGCCTGTATTGGGATCAGATGATTTAACGATTCAAGTAATCAATTACCAAGGTCAGGTTGTGTTGTCGAAACAAGTTCGAGTAACTGGGATTGAAACCTCTATCGGATTAGACGTAAGCAAAGTGCCTGCTGGAAATTATATCATTAAGATTGATGGTAACAAACACAAAGCAGCAACAAAATTGATAAAGGTTGACTAACAACTTTTTACAAGATACATCGAAAACCCAGGCACATCACCTGGGTTTTTTGTTTTGGTGTAAATGGATTCTTTCATTCATTTGGCCAGTAAAGCTTCTGTCCGAAGGATCCAATAAGGAATATATAGAATTGGTGCTATATAGGGGAAATAGGTTGTTAAACAGTCGCAATGCGAATTATTCGAATGGGAATCTCCAAGAAGCATATACACTTTGTTTTAGTGAAATTGATTTAAAGCTTAGCACGCGAAATACAGCTCTAGTGTTAGGATTTGGTCTAGGAGGTGTCTCTCGTTTATTATACCAGCATAATGATACCATTAAGCAAGTTGGGGTTGAGATTCATCCGACAGTCGTTACCTGGTACAGAAAGTATTGCAAAGCTATACCCAATGTCGATGTGAGACAGATGGATGCCGTAAAGTGTATTTACGACCATCAGATGGCGTACGACGTAATTATTGTTGATGTCTATAATGATTTAGACGTTCCGGATGAAATGCATAGCAAACAAGTACTTATACGACTAAGTTCAATGCTAACCAGTAATGGGGTTTTGATTTTTAATAAAGTCGTTGCCAATTCAACCCATAAAGAGCAAGTCAATCAATTAATGCTTGACTTATCAAGTGTATTTAAGTCGGTGAGGGTTAATCAACAATTTGACCTAAATCACTTTATTATTTGTCAAAAGGAGACATAATGGCATCAAATATGTGGTAAAATTTCCAAAAGGAGACACAATGGCATTATAATAAATGATTTTGTGCTGTGGTACGTCAATTGAAGTAATGTGTAAAAACAAATTATTACGACAATGACATTAACAAAATTTAAACCTCGAAGAAGCTTTTTAGCAGACAATTTCTTTCCAACTCCGTTTGATTCAATGTTTGGTGAATTAATGCGAGATACCAATACGCAGCTCGAAACATTTCAAACACCAGCAGCAGAGGTCATGGAAGATGATCAAAAATTCAAAATCAGCTTGGTATTTGCTGGATTTTCAAAAGACGATATTAAGCTGGACATGCAAGACAACGAGTTGATTGTAATGGGGGAGAAAGAAGAAAAGAAAGAAGAGAAAACAGAAAAGTACCACTTGAGAGAATTCAGAAGTGGTAAGTTCAAGAGAAGTTTTTACCTACCTGATACAGCTAATTTTGAAAAAATTGAAGCTGAGTTAAAAAACGGAGTTTTAGAGATTGAAATTCCAAAGAAAGCCAAAGCGAAAGTAAAACAGATTTCCATTAAGTAAGGTGAGTGTATTTTCAAAAGCCCAAGTAATTCACTTGGGCTTTTTTTTTGGTTTTGGTTAACTTCGGAGGGTGAAAAAGCGTATTTACGATCTTATTCAAAGAGGTGAAGATGCCACACTGGACTACAAACAATCTATTACCAGTGCGTCTAAAATTGCCAAGACAATGGCCGCATTTGCAAACGATTCTGGAGGGACCTTATTAGTTGGGGTCAAAGACAACCAAAAAGTGTGTGGTGTGAAAGGAGAAGAGGAGGCGTATATGCTGGATTTAGCCGCACGTTTTTTCTGCAAACCTGAGGTGGAATTACAAATGAAGCGCCATGATGTGGAAGGAAAGGAGATCATAGAATGTGTCGTTAAACGCGGGAGTCACAAGCCATATTTCGCAAAAGACGATGACGGAAAATGGTGGGCCTATGTTCGAGTAAAGGACAATACATTGTTAGCAAGTAAAATTGTACTGGATGTTTTGCGCCGTGAGACATCAGGTCAGGGTACATTGATCAATTATACCAGTAAGGAAAAAGCAATCTTAGAGTACTTGGCAGATAATGAGCGTATTACGTTGAATCAGTATAAACACATGATTAATATTTCAACGCGGCGTGCCACTAAGATAATAGTGAATTTGATTAGTGCTGGCGTGCTCCGATCACATACCACAGAAAAAACGGAATATTATACACTTGTGTAGGTTAGCTTTTGACTGAATTGTAATTTTGCCACATGAAATTTGGTGTAGTAATATTTCCTGGATCCAATTGTGATCATGATTTAATTCAAGTATTAGAGGAGACAAGTGGTCAACCTGTTGAAGAGCTGTGGCATAAAGACACGGATCTGAAGGGTTGTGACTTTATCTTTATCCCAGGAGGTTTCTCATTTGGTGATTATTTAAGAAGTGGTGCTATTGCGAAACTGAGTCCAATCATGGATGCAGTCATACAGCACGCTAACAAAGGTGGATACGTAATGGGAATCTGCAATGGATTTCAAATCCTTTGTGAGTCAGGGTTATTAGAGGGTGCTTTACTGAGAAATGAAAATCAATTGTTCATTTGTGAAAATGTGCACTTGAAAACAGGAACAAACAACACCTTGGTTACCGCTAATTTATCAAAGGGTGATGTGTTGAAAATACCAATCGCACACGCTGAGGGGCGTTACTATGCAGATGCGTCGACCATTCAAAGTTTAGAAGACAACGACCAAGTTTTGTTCTATTACTGTGACGACGAAGGCACAGTCAATAAGTCAACCAATCCAAATGGATCTGTTAACAACATTGCAGGTATTACCAATAAAAATAGAAATGTATTTGGAATGATGCCACATCCTGAACGCGCGGCGAGTGAGAAATTATTCAACGTCAGCGGTAAAGTGATGTTTGAAAGCATATTGGCTTCAGTCTAGTTAATAATTTCGTAATCAACGTTTTAGATTGTATATAATTGTGTACAGTGTGGGAAGCTAAACACGGTTTTTCCTTAATAATTCATCAACTTTGTTGCATCAAATAAACGTTAAGATGCAATTAGAATTAGGAATGTTTCGGACAACAAAGGGCTTTCGCACCAATCATAAGTCCACAGAATTAGTATGTGAAAATTGCAATGCAGCTTTTTTAGCCAATAGAAAAAACGCACGTTTTTGTAGCTCGAGCTGTCGTTCGCAGTTTTGGTTAAATAAAAATGAGAAAAAGGTCATAACGTTAGCTGTCCCTGCCGATATCGATGAAGAATATCTTGATGAAATCAAGTCGATGTTACTTAACTATAAAAAAGGCGATACGATTTCAACTTACGGAAATCACACGTCTGAGGTAGAAAACGAACCTAAGGAAGTGGTTTCGTTAATGCGTAAAGAGACCATGATATTTGATGAAATGACAGAGTTGCGAAACTACCTAAGTGAAGAAGGTTTTGAAGACTATAAAATTCCTAAAATTGACAACGGCATCTATTACGATGAAGGTTTGTCTATTAAAAAAGTAGAAGAAGGTTGGGAAACCTTAATCTCAAAAAAGGTATAAAGAATTATTCGTACGTCAGTTCAACGTCGTTGGTAATAGGATGCGCTTGACAAGTAAGGACAAATCCATCCTCAATTTCTGCATCACTTAATCCTTCTCTTTCATCCATACGCACTTTTCCGCTTAACACTTTAGCTCTGCACGTGGTACAAACTCCAACTGTACACGAATAAGGCGGATCTAAACCAGCGTCTTGTGCCGCTTCTAAAATCGTTTTGTCTGGAGATACTGTAATGGTTTGTTCATCGCCGTAGACATCAACCTTTACCGTTTTATCACCACCCATTTCTATTAGGTGGTCATCCTCTTCCTCTTCTTCAGCAGATTCAGATTTGGTTACTGCAGTAAAGTATTCTAAGTGAATTTTAGATTCATCGACTGACATGTCTTTCAATGAATTTTCGACCAACTGCATTAAACCAGATGGGCCACAGATAAAGTAATCAGCGTTATTGGCTTGGTTTTGCGTAATCTGATTAACCATTTGGTTGATCTTCATCCCATTTAACATACCAGATAGGCCGGTCCAATCTGCACCTGGATTGTCTAATATATGATGAACCTTGAAACGGTCTCCATGAAGGTCTACCATTTCGTCAATAGACGACTTGAAAATGATGGAGGCTTCGTCTCTATTCGCGTAAATCAATGTGATACGAGAATTAGGTTCTTGTCCTAACACAGTTCTTGCGATAGAAAACAAAGGAGTAATACCGCTGCCGCCGCCAAATAAAACATAATGGTTGCTTCTGTCGGAATCAGGTTCCACGATGAAGTTCCCCATAGGTGGCATCGCGTCTATCAAATCACCCTCCTGTAACGCAGTATTCAGGAAAGTGCTCATTCTGCCATCTTCCACTTGCTTTACAGCAACGGTTGGCATAGCATCTTCAAACGGACTACTACAAACAGAGTATGACCTTCTAACGTCTTCACCGTTTATCATAGAATGCACTGTAAGGTATTGACCAGCTTTATAGCTAAACATTCCTTTTAAAGGTGGAGGAACCAGTAACCTGATGCTTACTGCATCCGCTGTTTCTCTTGTTATTTTATCGACTTTAAGTTTATAAAATCCGTTAGGCATAGTTCGTTTTTAAACTGTTGTTTCTTTTTGAATTAACTTGTTTGCAGTGATGTATTCTGCTATTTGGACAGCATTAGTTGCTGCACCTTTACGGAGGTTGTCAGCTACAATCCACATATTAAACGCGTTGTCAGCGCTTTCATCTCTTCTTATTCTACCAACAAAGACATCATTTTTCCCTTTTGCCATTAACGGCATAGGATAAATATTGTTTTTAGAATCATTTTGCACCGTTACGCCAGGCATAGTATTCAGAGCAGCCACAATTTCATCTAATTCGAATGGCTGGTTTAATTCAATATTGACAGATTCTGAATGTCCACCATCAACAGGTACTCTCACAGCTGTAGCCGTTATTCTAAGCGAGTCATCACCCAAAATTTTCTTGGTTTCGTTCACCATTTTCATTTCTTCTTTGGTGTAACCGCTGTCTAAAAAATCATCACAATGAGGAATGCAATTTTTGTCAATTTGATATGGATAAGCCTGTTCTGTCTCAGCACCCGTTCTTTCACCATTCATTTGATTAACAGCTTTGTAACCTGTGCCAGATACCGATTGATACGTACTAATAACCAAACGCTTGATGCCAAATTTATCGTGGATAGGTTTTAAGGCCATTACCAGTTGGATTGTGCTACAATTTGGGTTCGCTATTATTTTGCTGTCACCAATGGTAGTTGCATTGATTTCTGGAACAACTAGTGGAGTATTTTTATCCATCCGCCAAGCTGAAGAATTGTCGATGACAAAGCTCCCTACTTTAGCGAATTTCGGCGCCCATTCTAAAGAGACACTTCCTCCAGCTGAGAATAAGGCAATGTCGGGTTGAGCTGCTACTGCTTGCTCTAAACCAATACAGGTGAATGTTGAACCTTTAAAAGATACCTTTTTGCCAATAGACTTTGCGCTTGCAACTGGGATGAATTCGGTGATAGGAAGTGTGCTTTCTTCCAGTACTTTTATCATTTCTGAACCAACCATTCCAGTGGCTCCTACTAAGGCTACTCTCATGTTTAAATTTTTTGCAAAGGAAATTGAAATATTTCTAAAATCGGTAAGTTTCCTACACGTTTACGATTTCGTGTTTATTCTTCCAAGAACATGTCTTGTCAACAGCTTTAGACACTTTAGCCAAAGCAGGAAGCATGTCCTTTAATTGGTCTAGATACAAAGACTGCGGGCCATCACTTAAGGCTTTTTTAGGATCGTTATGAACTTCAATCATAAGACCATCGGCGCCACCAGCAATGGAGGCCAAACTTGCTGATTTTATTAGATCACGACTACCTGTGGCTTGACTTGGGTCAGAAATTACGGGTAAATGCGATAGTTGTTTTGCTAAGGCAATTCCTGCGATGTCCAAGGTGTTCCGACTACTCGTGTCAAATGTGCGAATGCCACGTTCGCATAAGATGACTTGATCGTTGCCGCCAAGTAAAATGTACTCTGCCGCTAAAAGCCATTCTTCGATTGTCGCATCCATACCACGTTTTAACATGATTGGCTTATCCGTCTTGCCAATTTCTTTCAGCAAGTGGTAATTTTTCATGTTTCGTGAACCAATTTGGATAATGTCGGTATACGGGTAAACAGTATCCAACAAACTTAAATCCATCACTTCAGTGATAACACCTAAGTTGTATTGATTCGACATTTGTCTTAACAGGTCTAGACCTTCTTGTTGTAGCCCTTGAAAATTATATGGAGAAGTTCGCGGTTTAAACGCGCCACCTCGTAAGAATTTAATGCCAAGTTGGCTAATGTAAGACGCAATTTCGTCAATTTGAGCTTCCGATTCTACAGCACAAGGCCCAGCAATTAAGAAGATTTCATCCCCACCAATTTGACATCCTTTAACATCGATAATGGTTTTTTCGGGCTTCCATTCTCGGCTTGCTAATTTATATTTAGGTATATCAGGCAACGCTCTATTCTTTCTGCAAATTAAACACCAAGATTTAATTAAAGTTTGGTGTAGGTCACTTTTAACTGGATATTTTTAACACCTCCACTATTGTCGTTATTTAAGATCAATCGACTTGGCGTCATTGGGTTATCAGATGGGATGATTAAATAGAACCCTCTGTTCTTGTCTTCACCACTGTTTAAATAGGTGTCTAACAAAGATTGAACATGGCGATTAATGCCAAATGAATACGTACCATCGTCTTCGTTGTACGCTCCTCCATAACTGGTATAGCCAACCCACGCTTGCGATCTTGGGAACAATACGTCTATCAAATCAATGATAAATGCATTTGAGCCATCATCTTCTGAGGGTTGAAGTAATAATAATCTTGAAGGGGCAGGATATTGTGAATTGGTTGAATTTTGTTGTACGGTAAACGTCAACTTGGCTTCATTAATCACAATGCCATTTCCATCTTTAACTAGGTCGTATAAGTTTGGTATCTCAATTCTCGTCTTACAACCCGACATGCTTTGTACGTATGTTTCGTTGTAATGCACATTGGGATTGTTGAATTGATTTTCGATTGATGCATTGCGGTTTGTTAAAGTATATGTAGAGATGTTCTGTGATTCCGCGTTAATCTCAAATTCTTTTCGAAGACCACCGTTGTAATAGATTACAAGTTTCGTGTCGTCGGAGAATTTATCAATAGCGACAATTGCACCGTCGTCTGAACCCAATCCACTCGGATTTGGTTTCAAAGCGATTCCATTTAAATAGTTCAAGAATACTTCGTTGCTACCAAACTTACCGTTGGTGAAAAAATCACTACCAAAAGAGTTGTTAAGTGGAATGCGCAATGTGTTTGTTTTGTATTTTAGGTTGCCATCTTCTTCAAACCAGGCGGTGTCTGGGGCATTAATATTTCCAGACCAAGAGCCAATTTGATTGCCCAAAGCGGGCTCATAGTTTGAATAATACTTATTTTCTTTTTTAATAATTTCATCCATTCTGTAAATGTCGAGATCTACAGACGTTTGAGAAGCACCGTATGAAGGCACGTCAAGGTCTTTAGCTAAAGACAATATCACAGAGTCAATGACTGGGTTGGTGCCAAAGTCTACATTAATTTCTCGCAACAATACTTGTGTGTACAGGTTGGCAACACTGGTTCCAAATGCTGCATCGCTTATTGCTCCTAAAAGGTTGGATGACAATGAATCAATTTTGATTGAGTCTTCACGGATGGTATGGGTGACAATGGTAAATGAATCGGTAACCACACTTCCATGGACGTTTCCTTTAGGAAGAAAGTCAACACCAACTTCATCAGTTGCTTTTTTGCAAGAGGTTGTAGAAATGAATAGGGCGATAAGAAATAAGGCTGCCCTTTGGACAGCCTTATTATTAATTTGCAGACAATATGGTGTCATAGAATTCGGTGTACTCTTCAGCGATGTTATCGCCTCTGTGTTCTAAAACCGGTTTCGTTTTGTCGTTCTGTAAGTGGTCCATAACCTCTGGTGAAAGAGAGTCTTGACATTTAACTACTGCATCTGCGTGTGTAATGGCACCAATGTACATACTCGTACAATCGGCGTTAGCAAATGGCTTCATTTCGTCGTCTTGGATATGATTCAAGCTTGCTTTTCTTGAGAAATCTTCTCCTAATGATGCTTGGAATTCATTATCAAATACGCTGTAAACGATTTTTGCATTTTCAAAAACGGGCTCGTCTTTGTAAATGGTTTTTAGGTACAATGGGATTAATGACGTCATCCATCCATGACAGTGAATGATGTCTGGGTACCAACCTAGTTTTTTAACAGTCTCAAGTGCGCCCTTGCAGAAGAAAATGGTTCTTTCGTCATTGTCAGCAAAGAATTCATTCTCATCGTCTCCATATACACTTTTGCGGTGGAAGTAATCTTCATTGTCTAGGAAGTACACCTGCATTTTTGTATTAGGTATAGAAGCAACTTTTATAGTAAGAGGATTGTCGTTATCATCAATCGTGATGTTCATTCCTGAAAGACGTACTACTTCGTGTAGTCTGTTTCTTCTTTCATTGATAACACCAAATCGTGGAACTAGAATTCTTACTTCATTGTCTTGCTCTTGAACTGCTTGTGGAAGCATGCGAGCGATGTCAGACAATGCGTTACTTTCTAAAAAAGGACTCATTTCTGAAGAAATGAATAAAACTTTTTTTCTGTTGTTTTCCATAAATAAACTGTGTTTTTACTATAATGCGACTGCAAAGATACCCCCTATTATCGGCAAATTTGCGCGTGGTTCTACTTGTTTCTTAAGTATTTTTTTAGTATATGATTATATTCAAATCGGCTGATTTACTGTACGCTGAACTCAGCCGACGTAAAAATTCAGGTCAATCAATTGGCTTTGTTCCTACAATGGGTGCACTGCATCTTGGCCATCAATCATTACTTGAACGTTCCAAGTCAGAAAATGATACAACGGTGTGTAGCATTTTCGTTAACCCAAAACAATTTGACGATGAAATGGATTTGATTAACTATCCAAATCCAATTGCGAAGGACATTGATATGCTACGTCATGTAGGTGTAGACATTTTATTTCACCCAACTGTTGATCAAGTATACGTGCCTGGAGTCGAACATGAGGATTTGGACTTAGCTGGTATGGATTTAATTCATGAAGGCGAACAAAGACCTGGTAATTTTCAAGGAGTAGCTAAAGTTGTGAAGCGGTTTTTTGAAGTCATTCAACCAACTCGCGCATACTTTGGTCAAAAGGATTTTCAACAAACTGTAGTCGTGGATCATTTAATCAAACTTGAATCTATGGATATAGAGCTAGTTGTTTGTCCGATAGTTCGAGAACCTCATGGCTTGGCGATGAGTAGCCGTAACGAGCGCTTAGAGGACGTCAAACGTGACAAAGCGGCCTTCATATACAAATCCCTATTAAAGTTCAAAGAGCGGTGTTACTTCAAGTCACTACAAGAAGCAAAGGAAACGACCGTCAAATATCTCACCTCAATAGAAGGGGCCGATTTAGAATATTTTGTTTGTGTTGATGGCGTCACTCTAAATGAGGTAACACAATTAGAAGACGCGGCGTATGTCGCGGCATTAACTGTGGTGAAATACGACGACGTCCGGCTGTTGGACAATATCATATTAAAAGACGAAAGGTAACTGCCTTAGGTTTCTAATTGAAAATCTATTGTTTCGAACGGTTTGCCGTTTAATACAACAGATACCTTGTGCAACCCACTATAATATACTCTGGTTGAGATTGGTTTAAAGTGATGGCTTTTTTCTATGAGCACTACTTCATTAGCCTGAATCATGCGTTCGCTTATCTTAAAAATCTTTTCAGACGAACTACCATTCTTTTTCAATAAATGAATATTGTATTCAATACGAACAGTCCTAGGGTTATTAGTTTCGTTGGCAAATTTGAAATCAAAATGTAATCGTTGACCCATTTTGACATGATCATTAGACACATTGAAATGTAGTAGTTCTAAACCGGACGAGTCCAAACCAAACAGTTTTAATATATCCGGGTCTGCTGCTTTTAAAAGTGATCGGCATCCATGTTTAACAACGGCATCTTGATTCTTACTATGTCCCATCCAACGCAAGGCCAAGTCTTTAGCAATGTCTGGGTTGTCTTTTGAAATGTCGTTTACATGGTTCGCGACACTGCGACGCACCCACATGTCAGGATCATTTTTGAGTGTTTCTAAAATAGGCAACATGGGACTTGGGTCCACTTTAAATGGAGGAAGTGCCATGGCCCATGGCAAACGTGGTCGACCACCTTCACTGGCTAGCCGCCTGACTTTAGGGTCTTTGTGCTTAGACCACTGTGTCATTTGTCGAATCATCTTCTCAGGATATTTCAAAATAAACGGGCGTACAGCAAGTTCGGCACTTGTGAATGCAGTAATTGCCGCAAGCGTATTGACGGATACATCTAAGTCATGTAGGCCGTATTTGGCCACATAGTCTGGCAGAAACATGTATTCGAAGTTTTCGCCGACACCTAGACCTTTAAGCGCATTCACAGTATCAATTATTTCCTGACAAGCTGTTTTGAAGTCTTCAGACAAATAGGTATGTAAAACGGTTGAAATGTGACTCATTCGACCTTTGAGCTCGGCTTCATGAAAAGCTGTTGTGAACACGTCGTTGCGAAATTGATCGGTTTCGAGCCTAGGATTAACAAGCTCTAGGGCCTGACAAAACGTGTCGAAAAATTGAGCGTTATAACGGTCTTTTAATGCTGTTGACATGGTTTAAAGCTGTTACAGAAATCTGTGCCTTATTTGGGAGAGGCCCATTCTGGTTCTAAATTGGGAATGTATTTTTTTAGTACTTCTCGCAATTCGTCTGGTCTTTGCGTTCCTATCACGATCTTTTGGTTATTCATCAATACAATAGCCAAACCAATACGGCCAGAAACGTTATAAACAGAACCGTATTTTCTGCTATACCGAAATCCCCAACCCCCTAAAAAGCCATAATCGACAATGTCGGCAGACTGGATTTGACTCCAGAGTATTTGTTTCTTGAAAAAAGGAGAGTAATGAATCGTGATACCATCCCACCCAACTTCGGTTTTAAGAAATATGGTGAGAAACAAGACTGCCAATAAAACCATGAAAACAGAAAACCCGATTAACAATCCATCTGGCGCTGGATTGTTTCCAAATGGCTTGCCTAAATAAATCTGCTGATAGATGCTAATAACTGGGAGCACCAATAACAACGAGACTATTAAAAACATCCACCATTTACGATACCGTTGGATTTCCAAAAATGGCTGTTCCATACTACTTAACCTGCACCAAATTTCGGTAAAGCTATTGGGAATACAAATGGGATGTGGAAAAGCTACTTTTTTCTTGGGCGGTAAATAGACCTCGGGTAATCGGACCGTCGGACTTCGTCATTGGTCAATTCCTTCAAAGCGTCTTTAGCAATCCACTGCGCGGATTTAGTTTGTATTTGAAGAATGGCATGTGCGGTGTCGATGGCCCTGTATTTTAAATCCAAGTTGCGTTTGCCAATGCTTCTTAAGGCCCAACTAACCGCCTTGCGGACGTATAGTCGGTTGTCCCACGACTCACGCAGAATGGCCTCTAGAAACGGTTCAAACACCTCGTTGTTGGCTTTTTTATCGGCCATGCAATATGCGGCAATGGTGGCAAACCCTGCTCGTTTTTCAAATTCTGCCTCCCGATGGGTCCATTCCAAAGCTTTTGGGACCGCATATGGACTTCTGGCAAAAACTTTCATGGAAAAGGAATCACAAGCTTCCCATGTTTTAAAAGTCGGAAGCCACGCCTCCATCAATTCTGGTGTGATGTTTTTTGGGGTGAAAATCTTGCTGCAAAGCAACTGTGCATCGTAATTTCCTGTGTCGAAAAGGGCAATGGCAAGCGCATCGTTTTTGCCAATTTCTTTGGCAACTAGGTTGATGTCTTTTTGGAAAACACCATAGGAATTACTTGGGGCTATCCCGAATTTTCGATGTTTAAACTCAATGGTTTCTGGATTGCCTAATTCCTTCAAAGTGGCTAGGACGTCCTTAACCGAAATGTCGTTTGTTTTATTCAATGTCGTTTTCGTTTTGCCAATCACACAAAAGTATCCATTCTTCATGACCAAAGACATGCCATTCTGCTTTGGCCATGTTGTATTTAGGGTCTATCAACTGTTGATGTTTTCGGTTATTGACGGAGACCCATGAGTTGACATAAATTTCGATGTCATCGCCATATATTCCCTTTAAATGTTGACAGTATTGCCAAATGTTGTCAGGGTGCGTGGCCATGTGCTGGAACTGAAATGGCGTCATATCTTTCTTAACATCGTGCTCAATGACATTGCCGTCTTTTTTAATCTGAAAACCAATAGTGCCATATTTTATCCTTAACATCATCCGCCAACTTAAGCGATGACCTTCCTCCGTGTAAAAAACGTTTCCAGGTATGGCAAAATGACGAAGCGGTAAAACGGTCTGCAAAAACATAAAAACCACAAAAATGAGCGTGCCTCGTTTCTGCCAGGTTGCTGAAATAGTTGGAAACGGGACTTCATCTTCTTTAGCACGCACCCTAAACACTTTACGGATCGTTTCTGGTGGAAAAAACAACACCGACGCCCCAATCATCATGTATGGGAAAGTGCCTATCTGGAAAGTAATAGAGTTGAAAATGTGAAAGACAATAGATATAATGAAGGCAATTTTTCGGGAGGGTTTCCAAAGCAATGCTGGAATGACCAGTAGGTCGTAGAGAATGCCTCCCCAAGCAACTATCAACGAAGTATACTCCCATTTGTACATGCTTCCTATAACTGGCATGTCCGTTTTGGTTGAAAACATAAGTTTGGATACCGTCCCATCCATCCAATCTGGATACCATTTCGCAACGCTAGCGTATGTGTAAACGATTAAGAAAAGGACAAGAAACTGCCATTTAAAAATAGCCGGTAAAGTGGAACGCCTTTTGGTTCTGCCTTGTTTGGCGTCTACACTAAGGTTTACATGAGCAGGAGTAATGCACATGATCAAGCAAAGCAACAACATGAGATAATGGTGGTTGTTGTAACTCGTCTTATGCATAAAATACAATCCAGCCCAACCAATAGTGAACAACGGCATAAACAAACGGTATCGCCAGCCAACGGTAATGGCAACTCCCATCAAACCCATAATAATGAAGTAGATATACATGCCGTTACCTGTCAAAGGTTGCAACCATTCTAGGCCAATAAAATTGAAAGTAAACAGCGGAGGACTCACAAAAACTTCATGCGTCCAACCCACGAGATTTGAGCCAAAACATTCAAAAACCAATACAAGTCCGAATAGAATTCTCCAGACCGTTATTTGGACATGATCGATTGATTTAAAAAGGAATGATTGTATGCGCATGGCTGTGTCCTCAAAGATATCAAAAGTGATGATTGAATAAATTGAAATGTGGTATAGACCTCTATATTTGTCAATTATGGACTCATATTATAACGACAACAAACTGGCGGTTTTTGATGGAAGTGATTTTAAATTGTCAGACTACCTCACGAACTATACTGGGGATATTGAGAATAAAAAAGCAGGACAAAAGAAGTTAGCCCAAAATACAGAGCGGCTGCATGATCTGCAACGTATGATGTACGCAAATGACAGTCATTCTGTTTTGGTGATATTTCAGGCGATGGATGCAGCAGGGAAAGACAGCACGATTCGTAAGGTTTTTGGGAACATGTTTCCACAAGCCTGTCGCGTGAGCAGTTTTAAGGCACCCACAAAAACGGAATTGGACCACGACTATTTATGGCGGTCAAGTTTGGTGCTTCCAGAGCGAGGTTGTTTTGGCATCTTCAATAGATCTTATTACGAAGAAGTGTTGGTGACAAGGGTTCATTCAGGGTATATCTTGGGACAAAGAATTCCAGAGATTAATGATGTGTCAGACATTGATGAGGGGTTTTGGAAAAAACGACTTAAAGCCATTAGTGACCACGAAGAACATTTGGCAGAGAACGGTACAATCATTTTAAAGTTTTTCTTAAACGTGTCGAAGGACGAGCAAAAGAATCGTTTCATGAGTAGAATTGAAAGACAAGAGAAAAATTGGAAATTTAATATTGGGGACTTAAAAGAAAGGGCACGTTGGGATGATTATATGCACGCATATGAACAAGCCCTCCAACATACAGCAAAGCCACACGCGCCTTGGTTTGTTGTGCCGGCCGACAACAAGTGGTTTATGCAGGCGGCAGTGAGCGACATTATTGTGGGCGCGCTCGAACAGTTAAACCTATCATACCCAACGGTCGGTGAAAAAGAACAGGCGGACTTGCAATTAGGTAAAGAGATGCTCCAATCGGAATAACAAATTAGGTTGTTGAAATGTAAGTTTTTTGTAACTTAGTACGCCCTATTTTTAGATGATTTGCCTTTTACTAAGGCGAGCAAGTAGTTAAAACGTACGATATGAGACAAACCATTACCTTTCTTGTTGCAGTTTTTTGTGTGGTTGGATTTGAAGCCAATGCACAGTGTATTAAAACCTTTCCTTACAATTACGATTTTGAGAATTTTAGCCTCCATCAAGCAAATGCGAGTTGTGATGCAACCGTTGTCGGTGATTCGTCAGATGGATGGTATCAAGATCCAAGTGATGGCGGGGATTGGCGAGCAGATTCTTCTGGAACAGGTTCAACTGGAACCGGACCGGGTAGCACAGATACCACCAACGGTATTGGAGTAGGAACGGACTACAATCCAGGGACGACAAGTGGTACGTATTTGTATACGGAAGCATCAAGTGCAACATCTTGTTCCAATGTTGAGATTAATCTTTTAAGTCCTTGTTTTGACTTGTCAGGTTCGTCCTATTATCAACTGCAATTTGCGTATCACATGCACGGATCGGGTATGGGAAGTCTTTCAGTTGATGTGTATGACGGAACAAAATGGGTAAACGACGTTTGGTATATAAAAGGCGATCAAGGTGAATCCTGGAAAATCGCACGAGTAGGTCTTGCTAATTTTGGTAAATCAGCGGTACAATTGAGAATTAGAGCGGTGATGGGTGTGAATTTCTTAAGTGATTGTGCGATTGACGATATAAAGGTAGTTACCTATACGCCTGATGAATATGATGCCGAAATTTTTTCATTTAGTGCCTATACTGATAATGGTTATTATTACATGCCAGACGGGCACTTTGATTCTTTATATGCAGATATTATCATTAGAAATAATGGGATAAAAGAAGTTACTAACCTTCAATTGGTGACCACGTTTTCTAGTGGTTCTGATACCATGAATTTAGGCACTCTAGGACCTGGAGCAAGGGATACCATGATTCGGTATGTGTCTCATTTTCCGAGTAAACTGGATACTAATGTCACAGTAAAACTATTAATAAAAGAGAAGGATGCCGACACATCGAATAACACGGTTACTCAAGAAATAGGTCCAAACGACTCGATATATAGTCGGGACGATGGAACATTTGTTGGTGGTGTTGGTGCCAACGGTGCTGCAATCGAAATCGGTAACGCATACACGTTGTTAAAGGATGATACTTTAACAACAGTGAGCTTTTTCGTTAATGGTGGTCCTGCAGGAGATTCTGTTCGTGTAAATCTGTATTCCATGACGGGAGGTACGCCATCAAGCTTGATAGTTAGGTCAAATTTTGTGTCACTTTCAGGGCAACCTGAGTGGTATACAATTGCTCTGGGTTCTGCTGGTTGCGATCAGTATTTAAAGAAGGGAGATTACTTCGTAGTGGTTGAACAAGTAAATATGGTGAACATGGGACTTGGGTACGGATCAAATTTTTATAAAGCGAATAAATCGATGTACAACACTGGAGGGGGCTGGACTGACCTAGTACTGTCTGGTGTCGGGTTAAATGCTTTAGTTAGAATGAACTTTGGAGAAGTATCGGATTCTCAAATTACGGTATCATTAAACGATACAGTTTGTAAGAATGTAGAATATATTGTAACGGCAACCGGGGCTTCAACCTATGTTTGGGAACCGTTTGGTATCGTACAAAGCAAAACGGGTAATACGGTTAAAGTAAAGGCAGACAAAGACTTTACTTTAAGGGTTACTGGAACTGATAAATGTGGTAAAGTTGGAAATCTTATTCAACCGACAAAGATGATTGCTACACCTACTGTAAACGTTAGTAATGACACCACTGTTTGTGAATTTCAATCGGTGTTATTAAAGGCCAATACCGGTGCAAATTATCGTTGGATTGGTGGACCAAGCAATACCAACTATGGTGTTAATCCGGCGAAGACAACAACGTATACTGTTGTAGCAGATTCGTTTTTTGGTTGTAAATCGACCAAGAATGTTACAGTGACGGTGAGTAAACCTATTCCTACTGTAACTGCCGATACCACTATCTGTCAAGCACAACCTCTTGATTTGGTAGCTGGGGGAGGCTCCACCTATCAATGGACTGGAGGTCCTAATACAGCAACGTATCGGGTTAATCCAAATGCCGATACGAAATACGTTGTGAAAGTAACCGACCAGTATAACTGTTCAGCGTTTGATACCGTTGATGTCAAAACCATTGCTGGTCCACCGTTATATACATCGGCTGATACCGGTATTTGTTTCGGAAACAAGGTGTTGATCAAAGCGTACGGCGCAACGTCGTATGAGTGGATTGGCGGTCCGAAAACGGCAGAATACAACGCGCAGCCATTGTCGACAAAGGCCATTTATGTTAAAGGCTTTGCTCCAAATGGGTGTTACCTAACCGACAGTGTTGTGGTAACCGTTGCTAAAATTCCAAAGGTTAGTCTGCCTGCTGATACCACCATTTGTGAGGGCGTTACTATTGATATTGTTGCCAATACTAGTGACGATGTTGCATTTGATTGGCGCTCAGGAGAAACCTCAAAAACCATAAGCGTTTCGCCAAAAACAACCACGGAATACAAGGTTGTGGTGGCGAATAGTACTGGATGTTCAGCTGAAGACTCTGTATTGATTACGGTAGATCCTTTACCTGTGATTGACTTTAGCATGTCGCAAAGCCATAAGACGATTACCATCTTAAACAACAGTGATCACGGTGACTCACACCAATGGATATTTGGAGATGGCGATACGAGCACTGAAAAGAGTGTAACCCACAAATATGCGGTACATGGAGATTACATTTTGAAATACACCATAACCAATAAGTGTGGTTCAAAAGATACTTCGTATACAGTTGTGGTTGAAAACCTTTCCATTGGCGAAATCGCGGGAAGTAGGGTAGCAGTATATCCAAACCCGACCACAGGCCAATTGTGGGTGGCGTTTGAAAACGATGACTTTGGAGATGTGGTTATATCATTGTCTGCTGTGGACGGTTCTACCGTTAAAACTTGGACGTTTGATAAAACAACGGAAGGGTTTAATGAAAATATGCATTTAGATGATGTGGCAAGTGGGACCTATGTGATTCACATACAAACTACTTCCGGGACTATGTCTAAACGGATAATCAAGCACTAAAAGAAAGAGCCGCTTTCATTCAAAGCGGCTCTTTTTATTCACCCGAGCAATTAAACTTTCAGAAATAATTGAAAGTAAGAAAAATTGTATTACTTTTGTCTTGTGAAATTAGAAGAAGCACAACAGAAGTTTATTCAAGGGTGGGGCCAATTGGGCGCCAGTTGGGGAATTAATCGAACAATGGCTCAAATTCAAGCTGTCTTATTATTGTCGCCAAAACCACTTTGTACGGATGAAATAATGGAAAAGCTTCAGATTTCAAGAGGCAACGCCAACATGAACGTGAGAGAACTACTCTCGTGGGGTGTGGTGTATAAAAGCTTTATCAAAGGTGATCGGAAAGAATATTATTATTCTGAAAAGGATATGTGGGAGTTGGCGAAAAAGATTTCACGTGAAAGAAAAAAGCGTGAATTGGAACCCCTAGTGAAAATATTAGGTGAACTTAAAACAATTGAAGGTAACTCAGAAGAAGTGAAGGAAATGAATAAAGTGGTTAAATCAGCTGATGGTATGGCAAAACGGGCAGAAAGCATGTTGGATTTAGTGATGAAATTGGACGAAAGCATGTTTTTTAAATGGTTTAAGAAGAAGTAAAAAAATTTAATATAAACTTTCACAAAATATTGAAAATATAAAAAGTATCATAATAAAGAGAACCTGTTATGAATTTGAATCTACTGGCATACGGCATATACTTATTGGTCACCTTTTACATCACAGTAATTGTGGGATACAAGTTCTACAAAAACGGTATTTACTTGGTGTTGGAATTGTTTCAAAACAACGTATTAGGCGCCCACTCAATCAACAAATTGCTGTTGGTAGGTTACTATCTGGTCAACCTCGGATACTTGGCAATGTCAATTAGTCTGTGGCCAACCATTACCAGCTTCCCTCAATTGTTTCAAATACTATTTAACGAGGTAAGCTTCATTTTACTCGCATTGGCATTTCTACATTACAACAATATTTTATGGCTGAATTATCTATCCAAAAGAAAAGACTTTATAAAATTTTTAACTCATTAATTATCAAATTATGGAAAATTTAATCGTAAGAGCGTACATCGTTTATTTACCAGTAGCAGTCATCTTAACCTTCATTGTGGCGAAGGTATTTTTCAAAAACTCACGCATTTTTATGTCCGACATTTTTAGAGGACGACTTGAAATTGCCAACAGCACCAACACCCTTTTCGAAATGGGGTTTTACTTGTTAAGTCTTGGTTTCGCTTTGTCCATTATGGAAATTGGACGAACAGCCATCAATCACCAACAGTTTTATGAAATTCTCAGTGAAAAAGTAGGTGTGCTAAGTGTCTTTTTAGGCATCATGGTATTCTTTAACTTGTACATGTTGTTTAGAGGGAAAAAGAAATCGTCTGAGAACCAAAGACTACACGATCGATTGCAACAACAGACAATCAAGAAAGAAGGCCTCAATATTCAACCACGAGGTTAATTTTTAATTACGGCGGCCGAAGGCCGCCGCTTAATACAAATGATATGAAAATCTTATTTCAATTGAACATAATCTTGCAGGTCATATGGATTCTTGCCATAATCGCTGCCTTCTTTGCGCCCTTTTATCTCCTTTACATTGCCTTCTTTATGGGCATTAACCACATGCTTTTTTCAATTTTTTTATTGATTGGCGACGGCAAAGACTCAAAACTATTTGGACACTTTATCGTAAGCAGTTTGTATCTAACAGTCTTTTTTCTCGTAGCCACGGAATACATACAAATCCCTATGTTTTTGGAAGGCACATTAACCGGTATCGTTTTGACGTTTGCCATTCCATGTTTATTAGCCATCCATTATTGGTATATAAGTTTCAATTATTTAAACCCGTTCAAATCAATTGAACACAATGTATTCGACTTATGAAAATTGTCATCGCAGGAGGTACAGGATTTATTGGTACCTATTTGGCCAATAGGTATATACAAGATGGTCACGACGTAATTGTGATTGCTAGATCTAAAACAAAATCAATGTTTACGTGTGTAGAGTGGACCGACAGCCAAGGAGTACACGCTGCCATAAACCATGCAGACTTGCTCATTAACATGGCGGGTAAATCCGTTGATTGTCGATACAACAATGCCAACAAGAAGGCCATTTTGGAATCACGGGTGAACACCACACGTCAGTTAAATGAAGTGGTCGCTGCGGTTCAATATCCGCCAAAACTCTGGGTGAATAGTTCAACAGCTACCATTTATCGCCATGCCGAAGACCGACCAATGACTGAATCAGACGGTGACATAGGGAGTGGTTTCTCTGTTGATGTGGCTACCGCTTGGGAAAAAACATTCTTCTCAAAAAATACGGACCAGACACGGAAAGTAGCATTGCGAACCGCCATCGTGTTGGGCCATGGCGGAGGAGCTTTTAAACATTTTAAGATGCTGACAAATATTGGCTTTGGAGGCTCACAAGGAAGTGGCAAACAGATGGTCAGTTTTGTACATATAGAAGATGTGTACCGAGCCATTGAGTTTTTGCGAAATCACGAGAATTTGTCAGGTGTTTTTAATGTTTCTGCCCCAAATCCCATTACAAATCAAAAGTTCATGAAAACGTTTCAGACGAAATTGAAAAAACGACTTGCAATCCCAATTTTTACTTGGATGCTTGCGATAGGTGCGTTCTTCCTTCGAACCGAAACTGAGTTATTATTAAAAAGTCGTTGGGTGCTTCCAGAGAGACTACAAAAGCACGGATTTACCTTCGCGTTTAATGATATCAATCATGTCATTCAAAATTTGATTTCAACCGAGGTGGAATGACATAACAGGCTATATTTGCTTAGTTACATGAGCAAACGTGCATTGAAGTATTCTGGTGACGAACTAGAGTGGCCCGCGGTCTACTTAAAAATGTTCGCCCCACTAATGATCGTGGTAATGATTACCATTGGCGTAGATGCATGGGTTGAATTTTCAGCGGGGGGCTTATCTCCATTTTTTTATAAAGACATTGTCACAGTCATCATAATAGCTGGTTGTTACGCACTTTTTGGTCTGAAAAAGATACATAAAACTGTAGCCATTAATATTACGGTTTATTCCATAATCGTGGGTATCATGGTCTTGCTTCCTTTTAGGTTAGAAAAAACTGATTTCTATTTTGAAACCTACTTCCTTAAAGTTGAAATAATCCTGATAATTTTAACGTATTCGATTGGGATTTTGGTGCACCCAAAACACATCTTGTACCTGCTTCTGTTAAATCTCATATTCATTGGAGCATGTATTTATGGCATGCAAGGAGCCTACCCAGTATCCAAATTCGTGTTTTACATTATGCTTCTGACGTGTACGAGCTTACTGGGGTATAAACTCAATCGAATATTCTTTGATTTAAATCAGCAGGTGGCAGAAGCGAATGCATTAATTCAATCTCAGAATGAAGACTTGATGAGGGCTAATGCTGCAAAAGATCAACTCTTTGAAATATTAGGTCATGATTTAAAAGCACCGTTTTTTCACTTATCAGCGCTGATAACACTTTGTGAACATACAAATGATCCAGTCAAAAAAGAGGAGTACATTCAACTAATGAAAATCGCCATTAAAGATGGAGACGATCTTGTAGCTAGTATTTTGAACTGGGTGGACGTACAAAGTATGTATATGACGTTCGAGTTGCACGAACACGATCTCTTAGATATGGTCAAAAATGCCATTAGTGTCAAAGAGACGAACGCGAAACTTAAAAACATCAATATCGACCTCAATATCGAAGAGGGACTAGTGATGAACATGGATGTGCGGATGATGGAGACCATCTTTCGAAACCTAGTCTGCAATGCAATTAAGTTTTCCCATCGAGATAGTTCAATTACCGTTTCAGGTAAAAAGGAAGGGGATTACGTGATCATTTCGATAAAAGACCAAGGAATAGGAATGAGCGAGGAAATTAAAAACGAATTGTTCAAATATGGTAAGATCCCACCACGGTTAGGAACGGAGGATGAAAGCGGAAGTGGTTTTGGCCTAAACATTTGTAAAAAGATGGTGGAAAACCAGAAAGGGACAATGGAAATTGAAAGCAAACCAAACGAAGGAACTACGGTTACCATAACGTTTCCAGCGCAACTTGGATAAGTTTACAACATAACAACTCCTTTTATCCATTCATTTTGCGTTATTTCACAAACTGATTTGAAAGCTTTTTGGAAAAAATATCGGCAGAATTATTTAGCGCGATTTGGATTTATGTTCATCGTTTTGTGCCTGCTTGTGTCTATTGCTGGCTATACGATAACGCCAGATAAATCATCGAAAACCAATGAGCAGCAAGTCGAAATAGATCGAAAAAAGCCAGGATACAAAGCTTGGTTCTATCACAGTTCAGAACAACCCAAAGCCAGTCTGCGTGAATTATTTATCACAGGAAAACCACCACACAACGCCATTTATTTGTACGACAATCTCGGAGATACGTCGATAACAAATATGTTGGTTGCCACACCTTTATTAAATAAGAATCAAGGTGAAGTGATTTCAAAACGTTATTGGTTTGGTACCGATGTGTATGGTCGCGACGTGCTTAGTCGAATTTTATTGGGAACTAGAATATCGCTTTCTGTTGGACTTATTTCTGTTTTAATTTCATTGGTGCTAGGTGTAACCCTCGGCTTAGCAGCGGGATACTTTAGAGGCTGGGTGGATGGAGCAGTGATGTGGTTAATCAATGTAATTTGGTCATTACCTACCTTACTCTTGGTAATTGCGATTACGTTCGCTCTTGGCAAAGGTTTTTGGCAAATTTTCGTGGCAGTTGGATTAACCATGTGGGTGGAACTGGCCAGAATAGTCAGGGGACAAGTTTTTAGTCTACGGGAAACCGAATACGTTCAAGCAGCCAGAATGTTGGGCTACTCTAATATCAGAATTATGTTTCGACACATATTGCCCAATTGCGTTGGACCAATTGTCGTTATATGTGCGGCCAATTTCGCTTCAGCGATTTTATTAGAAGCAGGCTTAAGTTTTCTGGGTTTGGGTGTTCAACCACCGTTTCCAAGCTGGGGTCAAATGTTAAGTGAAAATGCTGATTACATTTATTCAGGAGCGGCCCACTTAGCGATAATTCCTGGACTAGCAATCATGTTACTCGTTATGTCGTTTAATTTCGTCGGGAACGGTCTACGTGACGCACTTGACGTGCAGATTTAGAAGCGAAAACGCAATCCAATCAACATTTGGCGAGGAGCTAAAAACCGTGCAGGATTTGTTGGAGGTTCACCACTTTCCAAAGGTCCAATGTATCGTTGGTCTCTCCAATCATTAGGTACGTCATCTCCCTCTCTATACGCATCTCCCGTAATCGGATTTATTAACTGAGCGTTTTGGTTGTTGAAGACATTTCGAATTTCGAAGCTTAAGGTAAAACCATTGGCGTTCTTTTCACTTACCCTAAATGTTCTGTTTATCTTGATGTCCGAATTGTACCAAGGCTTGGCTCTAGATTGTAAATACTTGTCGGTAAGTTCTCGATACATTGGGCGACCTAAATCGTTATATCCTTCCAAAACCTGTGGCGTATATCGATATCCACTCTGGTAGTTACTGGAAAAGAACATTTGACTGTTTTTAAGCCAACCCGGCAACCATTTTAACGATGTATCATACGTTAACGCAATACCTAAAGTGGTGTTCCATGGTCTGTCCCATGCCAAATATTGCTCAGTACTCAATGGAACTTCTCCTGTTTGCTCGATCTGTAAACTAGATTCTCTTGCAGAGTTAGATTTTCCTCTCGCCACCTGATAAGACACATTCCAAAACACCCGCATGAATTCTTTGATTCGATATGTGGTTGAAAATTCAGCACCAACAATCTTTGCGTAATCTTGATTAATATACATCACCTTGGTCACTGGCCGACCGGTTTGGTCTTTCACAATAACACGTCGACTTACAATATAATCGAATCGGTTGTTGTTATAAGCTGAAAGGGTGATGCCAAAATCTTTGGTCACCTGAGTTTTGTATCCCAATTCATACGACACATTCACTTCTGGGTTCAAATCTGGGTTTCCCACATTCGATAAGAAAGACCGATCTTGATAGGTTGGGTCTAATCCGGCATATAGAAAACGTGGATGAGGCAACCGCATGCTATGTGAATAATTGAAGTAAAGCGAATTGTTACTTGTTACTGGAAAACTCACATTCACCTTTGGCAACAATCGAACTTTATATCGCAACCCAAACATCCCAAAGGTGTTGTCTAAATAGTCGGTTCGAATTTGATCAATAACAGGTGCTGTTGGACTGTTTACTGCATCGTCAGCAAATTTGCCAGGAGCCCAATAATTTAAGCGCAAACCCAAATTGGCAACAATGCCTTTGTATGTTATTTTGTCGATGGCAAACAAGCCTCCGTTATTCGGTTTTACTTCCCAAATATCATTGCTGGACCCAATGGATATAGAAGCAGTAGTAGTGGTATCGTTGATTTGAATTGGAGCTCCAACCCACGGCCGAGAAACATCGACCCATTGGTAGTGATTGAATTTATGTTCAAAACCAAAAGTGAACTGATTGATCTTATTGGTTGGGTAATATTTGATGTTAGCTTTTAAAGTGATTTCTTTCGCAAAATGGTCATGCCAAGTGCCAGAAATTCCTCCGTTGTTGATTAGACCTGGGCCAGGCAACACAAATTGGATATTGGATCCTGGATTAAACACTTCAACAGGATTCGTAACAATAGAATACTCGTCGTACAATTGATCTACCGTTTCAGAACGAAATGGTCTTCCATTGGCGTCAGCACGAAGATTCGTAAATAGTCTACCTACGGTTGCTCTTAGAATCAAACGTTCATTGATGCTGTGTTTGATGTTTAATGCTGTAAGATTAGCCGCGTGTGTGTAGGTTGTAGCATTGTCTAAATTCAGACTTCTTTCATATTGAAAACCTGGTCTTAATATCGCATCAAAACCAACAATTTGAAGTGTACGCGTATTTTGATTAATCGATAAACTGTGTTGATTGGAGAGCGTAATCTTTGTACCTCTTTTTAGCTGATAAGCCAGCTTAACGGTATTGGTAAATTGATTTTCTTGTCGAGGTGCCCAAAACGAATCATTGGTATATAATGAACTGTGTAATTGATTTGCAGTTGAACCAAAATACGTGTCACTCATTCGCATGGTGAAGTTGGTGAAATACGTTAGTTTTTTCTTCGTTCCTGGGATGTTGCCAGCCATGTTGATATCGGCTATATCGGATTGCCATTGTGCACTTCCGTCGTATATTCCCACATGGTCACTTTGCCAACTTCCAGCAATTTGAAATTTATCACCGCCTTCCTTAATTGTGGTAGAAATAACTCCAGCAGAACCGTCGCCGTATTCAGCCCCAGAACCACCAGTCGTCAATTCCATTTCGCCGATTGACCCACTAGCTACTTCCACCCCAAATCCTGTTCCAGCCAACGGATCTTGTGCCGTTACGTTATCTACTAAATATAATGTTTCATACACACGTGCTCCTCTAATTTGCAAACCATCTGCAGTTTTGGAAACACCAGCTTGCATGGCCACTACTTCTTGAACGTCTCGAACATTCATATCCGAAATGTCTTTAGATGTCACTTTCACTTTGGTGTCGGCTTCATCCAAATCAATCACCCGCCTGTCTCCAAAAATGGTGACAGTTTTAAAGGTGTTTTTCTGAGATTCAAGTTTAAAATGTAAGGTCGTCGTTTGACCTGATGAAACAGTGATTCCTGTGTATACTTGCTCCACGTACCCAACATATTGTACTTTAACACTGTAGTCACCCGGTTTAATATCCGTCACTAAATAATTGCCACTTTCTTCGGAAGTTGCCCCGTAATAAGTGCCAATTAAGTAGACTGTCGCTGCCGGTAAGCCTTCACCCGTTTCACCGTCTGTGATACTACCTTTTATATAACCAACCTGGGTTTGCGCAGACACAAACACTGTAATGCTTGTGAATAATAAAAAGAGTATGAGACGTGCGTTTACCAATTGAATTCTGAGTTTAAAACTTTGTCAAATATTTTATTTACGGCAACAGGGTCTTTGTCGAACCGATACAATTCAACGCTGAAAAACACTTGATTGGTTTTGCCGTTTTGTTTACGAATTGCGCCAACAATGTTTGGGCCTTCCCAGGCTCCAAAAGTTGAAATTTGTGCAGTATAAATAGCCTCTCCATCGATACTTGGTAAAAATGGATCCAATCCGAGAATAAGGTTTTTAGGTTGTAAGCGTGGCCAATCTGGCGTCACACCTACTAAGCTAGAATCATTGCTAACCACTGCCTGACCACTCGTTGTGCTCAAACTGTCGATAGGGATGGCCCCACGCAATTCAGATGGGACAAATCCAGCTGGGAAGCTCGTTATAACAAATGATTTTCCACCAGTGTTGGTATAGTTTTGTAAAACCGGAGAAGCAAATTCGAGTAAAAGTCCTGATTGTCCTGTGATTGGATTGCTGAACAAACTTTGGTCACAGTTAAATACCAATTTGTCGTAGAGTTCGGTAAGCAACGAAAAAGTGGGGTTCCAATATTTTGGTTGGTATTGTCCGTTGTCTAACGCAAAATCAATGGCATCAAAGCCACTATAATTATTGCCAACTAGTTTTTGATATTCAAGATTCACCTCGGGTGGTTGACCGCTAATTAACAGTAAATCTGATGTTTGTTTTTTAATGAAAATCGTTTCAGATGTGTCGACTGTACTTTCGGAACCGGCAAAATCCACCACTTTAAGATAGAAGGTGTTTTCGCCGTCGTTATTAACACCGTCTAACGAGAAGGCTGCTGAAGCTATATCTGTATTGTAATACACATCTGCGGTAACACTTCCTGATTGCATGGCATCTTTAGGACGAATGCTCAACATGAATTTGCTGCGGTCAATTTCCGTCCACGGACCTTCATTAGCCTTAATGAGGGCCTTGATAACGGTGTTGTCTCCGTCTGGGTCACTAAATCTCCACCTAAAAGTAACAACGCTGTACGCGGTGTCGGATGGAAAGGATTCTTCTATGATGGAAACTTCTGGAGATGAATTTCGCAGAGGAATTTTTAAAAATGCTGGACTTGGGTCAACAAGACCGCTGTTGTCATGGGCACGAATAAAAAAGTCAATGTCAGTGGTATCTTCTCCTGGATCGATGGGGAATTTAAATACGCTATCACGAGATTCGGTGTAAAACCAATTGATTTCGTCAATTGAATATTCATATCCAACAACGTACCCATCTTTATCTGTCCCGAACCAAGTTAAATAGACACTTGAATTTAATCTATTCTCTCCTTGCAAATCGATTTTTTCAATCGATATATGCGTGTCTGGAGGAAGATCGCCAATGACGACATCTTCCTTGCACCCATAGAACACGAGTAATGAAAAGACAGCCGCACTGAACAGTACTGCTGTCTTTTTAAATACATGTTGTTGCTTAACCAAGCTTATTTTTTAATCAATCTGAAGCTACCTAATGATACACCGTCGTTTGAACAATTAACGATGTACATACCAGCCTGAAGATCTGCAATAGAAATGGTATCAAAACCACTCATGTCTTGTGTCAAAACCAATTTGCCAGAAACATCAGAAATTCGAACAGTTACGGCTGATACAGTTGCATCAGTGATGTTCATGTGTAATTCATTTTCTGCCGGGTTAGGGAAGAAAGTAATTCCCGATAATTTAGCAATATCGTTTACAGATACGATTTTAGGATAATCAGTTTCTGGTAGCACAACGCTTGAACCTTTGAAGTCATCGTTGTTACGTGGAATCAAGTTATAGTTACCAAATCCGTAATACATAATCCCAACAACGGTGTCAAAAGACATTCCTTGAGTTACTTCAATGGCTGCTACGTTCATTGAACCATCTCGGTCTTTTAACGTAGTATCAGAAACTAATGAAACCCATAAACTACTGCTGTTATTTGTGTTTTGAATTCCTGCTTGTACACGTCGAGACTTGCCGTAAGTTGCGTTTTGATCTGTTGATATTTGATATTCTCCAAAGTTGTTTAATCTTGGGTTCGATACGTATACCTTACCTCCAGCTGGATTTACCATACCCACCAACATGCTTTCGTATGCTTCAGCTTCTTTACTGAAGTAAAAGGCACTGTCAGAAGGATCTAAAGTAACAATGGGTACCGTTTTAACCTCACCAGTTTTAACCACCTTAGTTACATTAAGTACAGTGTATCCAAAACTTTCTGCTACTGTTCCAGTAACGGTAACTTCTTGACCTCTGAATAACTTAATTAAATCAGAGTTACCTTGGCATTTGATACCACCCCACATCGTTGCGTTTGGATCTTGAATATAAATTTGCTCTAAGTCATACGACTTAGCACTTGCAGTAACAACACCTGTTACAGTTACTTCTTGGTTGTTGAATGGAGAAGCATCGTTTGCTACGTTTAACACACGTTGAACATCAGAAATGGTTAAACCACCGTTTCGAACTGTATAAAAGATAAAATCTGGATTTGAAGAAGCGTTTGCTGAAAAAGGCATGTAGCTTTCTTGAGCGATATCGTCCGTCGCGTATAAATAATAGCGAACAATTGTGTTCTCTGCCTTTCCTGGAATTTCAGCCTCGTAAGTGTCTGTTGTTCCTGATTTCAAGGTCATCACAATTTCTGTGAATTTGTCGTAAGTGTCTGTAAGGTTATCTGAGTAGTAAAACTTCGCAGATGCGATACTTCCATCAAAATCAATAATTTTAGCAGAGATCATTACTTTTTCATCTGCTTTAGGGACTAACGGTGTACGTACCACTTCAGAAATATTTGGAGGTGTCTTACCAATCTTATAGTCACTATCTCTGGTTGGGTTCACTTCGTAACCACGACCAGATCCACCTGAACAACCGTTTTCGGAATGCATTACGATACCACGGATGTGGTCAAATTTAGTCCCAACTACTGGAAGCATAAAACTTCCTTGTTTTTTAGGAGCGCTTGAACGCGTGGTATTGTAAGATGGCGTTTTTTGGGCAAAAAATCTATCAGATACGTTGATCACATTTCCATTTCCATCAGCAACATCAAAACTTACACGGTTGCCGCTAAATTTCTGTGTAGCGGTCACAGTTACATTTTGAAGTTCGATATACGAATCTTCATATTGCTCACCTGTTGCAATTTTATTCGTTCTTGTGTTGTCGTTTAAGTCACCTAAGTCAACAACTATTGGCGTTGGAGCACTTTGACTACCAAGCACGTTTAAAGAAGAGTTGTTAAGCAAAGCCAATTGTGTTTCTCCTTGGTATCTACCAACAATACCGGTCATTTCTACAACCATACCAGCATACAGGTTATAGATGTCGGTAACTGGCAAAGAGTTTCCGCCAGCATCTGTATAAACACCCATCACTTGTAAACCATGAAAGTCTCCACTTGCGCCACCGTTGGCGGTGTCAAGAACGTGAACAAATGGTCTGAATCCACCTTGGACAGAACTTGAAGGAACGTCAATCAGGTTGGCATCTTGAACCACAACAGCGACAACAGTAACAGTGTCTCCATAGTATGAAGAGGAATCGTTACATGCAGCCAGTTTCGCAGCTGAAACTTCCTGTAATTGTTTTACAGTAATTTTTGGGTACTGAGCACTTGCAGCAAATGATGCTGAAATAAGTGTGAGTACAAACAAGGATTTTAAGTAATGCATTTTCATATGTTTTTATTCAAATTGTCTATTTTAAAATGGCAAACTTCCCTTTGTAGGATTTGCCAGTGTCATTGTCTTTTACGGTAAAAATATAAATACCTCTTGCAATAATTTGTGATTCCCCAGAGAGCAAATCCCAGGCATGTTCACCACCGCTAAAGACGTTTTTGCTCGGGTCTTCTGCGCCAAAGGTATTGTACCATCGAATATCATCCCCAGTATAGGACTCATCATGGTCAATTTCATCAATAAAGTCGCCAGCTACCGTGAAAATTCTGATGGTGCAGTTTTTTGGAAGATTGGAAAAATATAGTTTTCGGCTTTGTTCTTGAAAATTACTTTGACCTTCCCAAGCGGCTCCAGCGTAGTATGGGTTGGGGTAAACGAAAGGTTCGTTTACTTCTAAGTTTTCGTTGATAGGCTTTCCAGCAAAGGCTCTATAGTTGTTACTCAGTAGACTGCTTTCTAAGGATTCCAAATTGCTATTTTCATTGCCTCGATCATAGGCCGAAACAGATATCGCGTACTGCCAACCATTCTGAATATTCTGAATGGTGTATTTGTAGTGGTAGGGTGTGAGGTCGTTTTCGAACATCTGGGGACTAGCGAGGCGAATAGATTCAAATCCCGATTCATTAAAAAGGGCATTGCCTTTCATATCCCAATCACCAATTTTTTTAAGGTCTGTCGCAAGACTTGGCACTTTGGTTACATCAAAACCAAGCTGAGTCATGTATACTCGATAGCCTTCAAAGTCTTTTTCTAGCGTAATTGGATCTACGCTGGATTCAGCATTGTCGCTCCAGTAAATGTCGATACTATTTTGATTGGTAACGATTTTTGTTTTAGGAATATTTGGAGGTGCAGGAAGGATGAAACGCGTTATTTCTCCATCATTATTGGCGTCTTCTCCCGGGTCTAGAACGCCATTGAAGTTTTTGTCTTCGCCATTGAATGCGACTTGTGCCCAATCAGCATTGCCCCTGAAAATGCTTTGTTGCAAAGCGCTATTAACGCTATTGGGTTCTCCGTCTTCTAGTTTTTTAGCCAACACAAAGGCGTATGCTACTTTAATTGTTTCACCTGGTCCCATACTTTTGAACGGACCAACAGAAAGTAAGTCGGCTCGGTTCCCTGCATCGTTTAGTTGTTCTTTAAAACTTTTGGAACCGCAATTTCCGTTTTGAGAGGAGTTTTTATCCCAACATACGTGATGGTTCAGACCAGAAGTCATTTTGCCATATCGCGCTTGCTCAGAATTCGGTAGGAAAAACACTGGGTTTGTTGTGTTGTTAAATTCCCATGCATTGTAATGTGCTTTGAAACTCGGGTCGATCAAAGGGTGTTTGAATCCTGTTTTGTCCTCAGCTCCCAAAAACTTTTGACCCACATAGCTTTCAGTAAATCCTACATCACCTGAGTTGTCGTAGCAGTAAGCCATGTTAAAGCTATCTAAAAAACCATTTCCGCCCTTATTGTAAAAGGCAGCGCCACCACTACCAGCTGGTGTGACGTTTGTGTTTCTAACAACGGTATTGGTCCAGAGTGCAAAGTATACACTGTCAATAGTGCTTGAGCTTGTATTCGTGACCTCAAAATTTAGGATAACAAAGAAATCGCTAAAAGAATAGTTCCAATTAAACGTTTCCATGGTCACGCCAAGTTTGAGTGGCTGGGTATGGCTGCTAATAGGAATATTGGTGCCAGGTACTAATAAATTTGAGTCTGAGAAATGTGCCACATAATCTTGATGTGAAACCGCTTCAGGAGTAAAAAACGGACTATCAAATAAGCTAGAACGTTGTTCGAGGGTGCTGCCCACTTCGGCAGTAAACTCGAAACCACCTCGGCCTGTAGCATAACCACTTGGAGCATCATAAGCACTGGTTGATACAGCGACTAATGAGCCATCTATTAGCCCTCCAACCCAGATACCACCTTCGAAAAGATGTTCGATACCCGATCCTGCGGGAAATTCACAGCTTTGGTTGCCACTACCATCGCGATATCCTCTAAAGGCATTACCGAAGGTTCCTACATTACTTACATTAAGCCGCACATTACTGGCATTCGTAACTTTTTCAGAAAAAGAACTTTGTGCAACACCAGAAACGGTGATTAATACTGCAATTATGAGGGTTGAGCAACGCATGAACGACGGATGCAAAAATATAGTTTTGTCTGCAACAAAGTGGCGTTTCATGCTATCGGATTGTTAACTTTTTGTAAGGATTAGAAGTCGAAATAAACTTCTGAGGAGTTAGTCAATTGTAATCTCTTGAATATCACCGTCTGCCCACAATTCTTCAAGGGCATAAAAGGAGCGCATTTCAGATTTGAAAACATGAACGACAACGTTTACATAATCGACTAAGACCCATTCTCCAACGGAAAACCCTTCCCGACTAAATGGGTTTTCACCTGTTTGTTTTTTTATTTCATGGATAACACTTTCCGCAATCGCGGATACTTGCCTATCACTTTCTCCATGACAAATAATCATGATGTCAGTAACAGCACTTGTAAGGTTTCGTAAATCGATTTTTACGATGTTGTGCGCTTTTTTTTCCAACATCCCATGAATGGCGATGTCTGCGAGTTTTTCAACGGCCGGATTTTTTTTCGGCATAAATGAGTTATTGCGTAATTTGCCGGCAAAAGTCGGGAAAATTTGTTGAACCTTAACCCTCAATCCATGTTTGTTGGTCAATCAGTGATTTTTGTAAAAGAACTGGAATCGACTAACGAATATTTAAAGTACTTCGCTAAGAACGAAGGCCTTGCTGAAGGTGCTGTGGTTGTTACAGAGTTTCAGTCGAAAGGCAAAGGCCAGCACACCAATTCATGGCAAAGCGATGCTAACCAAAATGCCTTGTTCAGTATTTTACTGAAACCAAAAAACCTGTCGGGACATAGCCTAAATGCGTTGTCATTTTTAGTGAGTTTGGCCGTAAGAGCAACAGTCCAGAAATTCTTACCCAACAAAGACGTAACAGTCAAGTGGCCAAATGACATTATGGTGGACAATCAGAAAATAGCCGGAATCTTAATTGAAAATAGATTAGGCAATCCCACAGAATCGGTTGTTGGGATTGGGTTAAACATTAATCAAACACAGTTTGATGATTTGCCAAAAGCTGCATCAATGAAATCCATCTCTGGACAAGAGTTCGACATTGAAGCGGTTATTTCCGAATGTCTCGGTTTTGTCGAGAAATACTACCTTTTGTCAAAACGAGACAATGGCGTGAAACAATTACAGACATTATACGTATCACAATTGTACAAGCTCAATGAAGAGGTTTTGGTAGATTCGAAAAAGTATATAGTCACGGGTGTAGATGCAGAAGGAAAGTTGTTGTTGGGAAACGACAAAGGGTCTAAATCTATATATCATAAAGAAGTTGCAGTTATATGGAATTAGTAATTGATATCGGCAATACGAAGGTGAAGGCGGCCATTTTTATTAATAATGGAATCCATAAAGTGTTTACTACTCCAAAAGCAGGTGACGAACTGTTGTCGCTGATTAAACCATTTCCAGTGGAGGCGATCATAATTAGTTCGGTACGTGAAAACAATGAAGCTATGTTCGCTTATTGGAATCAGGTGGCTCCAACAATGGTGTTGGACCACAAAACGGCATTGCCCATTGAAAACGCGTATAAAACACCTGAAACACTCGGGAAAGATAGAATCGCTGCTGTCATTGGTGCTCGATTTTTATATCCCAAAGGACCAGTGCTTGCAATCGATGCAGGGACGTGTATTACCTACGATATTTTAACCGAGGATGACGTTTATCTTGGTGGTAATATCAGTCCGGGCGCACATTTAAGGTTTCGCGCCATGGATGAGTTTACACATGCTTTGCCTTTGGTAGAACAAATGGAGGTCGAGCAACTATACGGACAATCGACTGAAGAAAGCATGGCAACCGGTGTGATTACAGGGATTGCAGCTGAGATGGATGGAATGATAGAGCGATACGAAGAAGAATTTTCAGGTGTTCAAACGGTAATTTGCGGTGGTGATGCTCGGTATTTTGTGAATATGCTTAAAAAGAAGATATTCGCGAACCGAAATTTGGTGCTGTTAGGACTGCATAAAATCTTATTATTTAATGAAAGTAAACGTAGTTAAATTCCTTGCTGTCGTTTTGATTGGTATGGTTACAAATCAAAAGGCAGTCGGACAATCTTCGCCATATACTTTGGGTAGTTTAGGGTTGATGAAATCTGCGGGATTTACGCAGCATGAACTGATGGGTGGCTTGTCTGGAAGTCTTAGAGGGAAAAGCGATTTTACTTTAGTGAATCCGGCCTCATTATCAGCCTTAGAACATACAAGTTTGCAAACGGGCAGTTTTGCAAGTTTTATTGACCAAAAGTCTGCCACAAAACGGAAAACAGATAGCCACGGGGATTTTGGACAATTTGCTTTAGGATTACCTATCTCCATCAAAAAACATATAGGGTTTGCAGCCGGCATCAATCGGATGACGATGATGGATTATACCATTCCAAGCACGACCACTGAAAACGGGCGCGATGTCGTGAATATTTTTGCTGGTCAAGGAGGTGTGAACAGATTTCAAACGGCATTGGGTTTCCAAATATTCAACGGATTCTCAATCGGTTTAGAAACAAGTTTTCTTTTTGGAAGCTCAGAGGAATTAGTCGACAAGCAGTTTCCAAACGATCGTGAAGTATTCAGTACAAGAAACACAAAAACCAATTTCTATTCTGGGGTAAGATACACTGGAGGCGTTCAATATACTGGACAATTATTTAAGTCAAAACAGATTGTCTTAGGCATTCATGCAACACCAGCATCGACCATGACCATGAGTCGAGATGAGCTCGTAACGACATATAATTATTTAGGAAATTTCTATGTCGATACCATCTCTAATCGCAAGGATGCGAAATTTGATCAGGAACTTCCATTGAGTTATGGTTTGTCGTTAAGTTTTGGGAATAAAGATGTATGGAGTTTAGGCGTTGAATATAATACAGCGCAATGGGCTGACGTGGCTCCAAGAAGCAGTGACAATGCCTACTTCAATCAGGAATCGATTAGTATCGGAGGATACTGGCAGGCTAAGGCTGAGCGAAATGATCAGAACGCATCTAAGGCTGAAAAAACAAAAGATTATTTTAAAACAACCCGTATATATTATGGTTTTAATACCCAGAAATTATGCACTGGGGTGGTAGAGAAGCAGGTAGAGCAAATGACGTTTAGTTTAGGTGTTGGACTGCCTATTTATAGAGCGGTATAGCATAGAAGGAGAAAAGGCGGTTATGATATCTAGGTTGAATATCGGTGTCGATTACACAATTCGAGGAAATGCAGATCCAGGCATGATCCAAGAAAATATTCTTGGCATCAAATTTGGGTTAAGTCTATCAGATAAGTGGTTTATCAAAAGAAAATATCAATAAGTAAATAAAGTTATAAAGTATAAATAAGATGAAAATGAAAGCAGTAAAAAACATTATCCTAATGACCCTTTTGTCATTCACTGCAACGTTTGCATTTGGTCAACAAAATTGGGAAGGTCATAAGTATGGGAACGACACCTTAAAAGCACAAAAAAGTGAGGCGATGTTCAACCAATACTTTAAAGCAAAAAACTATAGCGCTATATATCCTTACTGGGAATACCTATTTAACAATGCGCCAGTCGTTAGTAAAAGAGTTACTTATAATGGAGCTTTTGTCGCTAAGAAATACTTGCTTCATCTTCAAAAGAACAATCCAGAAGCGTATGAATTACGTAAGGACGGTTTGATTGATACGATTCTACTTACTTATGATATGCGTATCAAATATTGGGGTGAGCGTGACATCGTTTTGGCAAAAAAGGCTGCGGACATGTTTAAGTTGAGACCTGATTTGCGGGATTCGGCGATGAGAATGTTTGAAGAAAGTGTTAGAAATTTAGGAAATGATACTGAGTACAAAACACCTTTGTACTATTTGCAATCAGCAATCACTGAAAACAAAAGAGGAAAGTATAGTGTAGATTCTCTATTCGATTTGTACTTCCAATTACAAGGAATCATTGATTACAACCTTGCATTAAACAATAAGGATAAAAAGAAGTGGGTTGTGTGTGATACCAACTGTGTTAAAATGATGCGTCCTTATTTCACTTGTGAAAAAATTGAAGAATTCTTCAAAGCGAAAACGGATGCAGCTCCAACTGATTTAGTGCAATTAAAAAAGGTTGCCAACTTGTTGGACATCGCAAAATGTAATAAATCAGATTATGCGTTGGACATCGCGGTTAAAATCTACCAATTAGAACCAAGTTCTGAAGCTGCTATAGGCATTGCAAGAACGTACCGAGCAAAAGGTATGAATACCCAAGCATTGACCTGGTACAACAAAGGTGGTTGATGGTGTTACTGACACTGCTGCAAAAGAAGAAGTATACCAGACTATGTCGAATTTGGAGTATGCGAGTGGCAATATTAGTGCAGCTAAGAACTATGCTAATAAAGTATTGGCAATCAATCCTAATAATGGAGCGGCACATCTAATTATCGCAAGTAGTTATGCAAAAAGCGCAAGTTCTTGTACTGCAGATGGAATTGATGGCGCTAGTGTTTACTGGGCGGCGGTTGATCGAGCAGTTAAAGCTAAGACGGTAGATCCAAGTGTTACTGAGCAGGCCAATAAGTTTATAGCCGTTTACTCAGCGTATTTCGTAAAAGGGGAACAAGCGTTTTTTCAAAAACTTCCCTGTTCCTGAAGGCGGAACTTATGTAGTTCCTTGTCTAGGGGTTTCTGCGATCGTAAGATTTAATAAATAATCACAATAGTGATGAATAAAAACCGGCATCATACATTGTTTATCGCAATTGTGATTGCCGGTTTTTTTGTGCAATGTCGGAATGCGGACAAATCTGATTTAGAGAGTTACATAAAGTTATCTGAAGATTTGAGCGTAGAAAGAGTCGAGTATGTTGTAATCCGTTATACCGATTCAGCAGTGGTTAAAGCCACAATCGAAGCGCCAGAAATGATTCGCTACCCGAAGAAAACAGAACCCTATACCGAAATGCCTAAGGGATTATTCGCTACGTTTTATGACGGGGACGGCAACGTTGACAGCAAATTGTCGGCTGCCTACGGAATTAACTATGAAGACAAGAAGTTAATCAAACTTACAGATAGCGTCAGAGTGGTTAATGTGAAAGGTGAAGAGTTGAAAAGCGAAGAACTGTTTTGGGATCAAAAAGAAAAAAAGATTTATACCAATAAATTTGTAAGGATTGTTCGGAACGGTGAAACATTGCGTGGAGATGGATTTGAGAGCAATGAAAACTTTACTAAGTACAGAATACTAAGACCAGCTGGACCAGTAACGGTTCAAGATAATTTGTTAGAAGATGAAGAAGTTCAATAGATTTATTCAAATTGTTTGGCTAGGGGTGGCAGCTGTATCTGCTTGGGAAGCCTTTTTAGCGTATTATAATACTGGCAAATTCAACGGAAGATTTGCCATGTTCGCATTTGTTTTCGTTGCAGCTATTGCAATGTATTCAATTCGAAAGCGACAAGGAAAGAGTATGAAGTAGCAACGAATCTTGCTTTAGAACTTCTGCCTATTGACTAAACTTTCGCGAGCTTATACTTCTTATACATCTGCAAAGTTAGTATCGGGATAAAGAAAATGGCTGTTGTGCCTAATCCGACTAATAATAACATACTAGCACCCTTCCAGTGTAGGATACTAAAAAGGATACCTAACACAATAGCTATTGCGCTAATTGAACCGATTACAAATGTGATGCTTTTCATAAGGATTTTATTTCTCTAACAACGCCATGTAGTCAATAAAAGTATTGACGATTAATCGCTCTGTAAAATCGTATCTGCAGTTGATATGAAAATGGCAAGTTCGTTTGCCGAAGAAACTAGTCTGTTTAATTCTATGATTAAGGTGCCATTCTTTAAGGTGAGTTTTTGCAAACCATGTTGTGCCAACATTGCCGCATAATCGTTCCTTCGTTGCAAGACTTCTGCATTGTATTGTTTGGAAGAAATGATAAGAAGGTTGGGATTGAAAGTAGTTGGGGTGACGGCTTGAAAGAGAGAAGAACACGAGGATTGGAAGGTTTTAAGTCTGATTTTCCAAGCTTCTTTTTGAGTTAAACCACTTTCTAGCACAAGTATGGTTCGGTCTACATAAGTGGCTTTCATCGGTAACGGTGCTGAGACATTTTGTAGTTGATGGTTGCCAGTGACACTAAAAGTGCCAGTGTTACTGACTCCCGTGAGTTTCATATGAATATAAAATCCATTGACAGCACCGGTTAATCCACTAGGGTTATTCAGGTTGTACGCTGCCCATTCGTCGGCGATGCTTTTATTGCGTTTAAAATACGGTGAATCTAACTCTATGCCTGAGGCTTCGAAGTTGATTGGCATTGGGTTTATTTTGTTTTATACTGACCTAGTTAGTTGTAAAGGCGATGTTTTCGATAACTGAACAAACAGCTGTTTATTCAATGTTTCGGTTATACATTCCTTTGTCACTAAACATATTTTAAAACCAAAGATATATTGAAATCGGTTGCTAAAATTTACAATCCTCCTGGCGTATAGGTACGTCGTTGATGCTGGCATACCTTTTGGACATTAAGCCATTTTCGTCAAACTCCCAGTTTTCATTGCCATGAGCCCTAAACCACTGACCATCTTTGTTGTGATATTCGTACTCAAATCGCACCGCAATTCTATTCTCCGTGTGTGCCCAATATGTTTTTTTCAGTTTGTAATTTAACTCTGTAGACCATTTGTAATTTAAGAATTTAATGATGTCTTCTCTTCCGTTAAGGAATGTGCCGCGGTTTCGCCACTCACTGTTTGGTGTATACGCTAGGCTTACTTTAACGGGATCCTTAGAATTCCATGCATCTTCAGCCAACTGAATCTTTTGCTTTGCAGTTTCTTCTGTAAAAGGAGGGATTGGGTGTTTTTGTTCCATAAGTTGTAGACATTAATGTCGGAGAAACCCGACAATTTATTATTGAGAAATAGGTACAGCAGCGCGCCAACCATCTTTAAGTCTTTGAGATAATTCTTTGACTACGACTTTTTTTGATGGGTCACTTGCTATGTTTTTGTTTTCATCTGGGTCGTGTTGACTATCATACAACTCATTGGTTACATAGTCGAGTCGTTCACCAGCGATGTTGTCCCAATAATACCATTCAACGTAATGATAGTTTTTGGTGCGAATGGAATAACCCATGTACCGCTTGCCGTCAGGTGTTACTTTAGGTCTGCGATGAAATTGACTAAAAGCAGCCGACTTCCATTCTTTATTTGGTTCAGTAATCAACGGAACGAAACTAGTTCCTTGCAAATAGTCAGGAGCACTAATGCCTGCTAACTCACACAGTGAAGGATACATGTCAATCAATTCAGTGATTTCGAAAGTTTGATGGCCTTGTCCTTTGATTTTAGGGGAATACACCATCATCGGAACATGGATGTCAATGTTGTAATTGGTTTGCTTGCACCAACCATTGTGTTCGCCAAGTTTCCACCCATGGTCTCCCCACACAATTATGACCGTATTTTCGGAAAGACCCAGTTCCTCCAAATGAGCCAAAATTTTCCCAAACTGTGCATCGATGTAACTGACGCTGGCATAGTAACCTTGTTTCAATATTCTGGCCGTGTCCTCCGACATTGTATATTCTGTAGGATGTTTGATGTGGCCAAAACCATCGTAACCACGTAATTCGTACATAGAATTCATGGTCATGACTGGCGACAATTCAGGAACATATGGATTTCTGGCTAATGGAATGCTGTCTGGATGATACAAGTCCCAATACTTTTTGGGCACTGCAAACGGTAAATGCGGTCGGAAGTATCCCAAAGCAAGAAAGAAAGGCTGGTCTTTTTGAGCCAATCGAGTTAGCGTTTTTTTTTGCAAGTTCAGTCTGCGCTCCATCAAAATACATCGTATCATGCACGTCTTCGATTTCCCAAGCAGGACCGTTATTCCAGCCATCCGCATAATAATTGGGTCGCAGTTTAACAAGTGAGTCCCTTTTGATCTTTTGTTTTCGTTGCGTTTCTGGATTGACATAAAAGGTTTCCCCATCTCGTTTTAACCAATCTTCTCTTAAATACCGTGAGGGTCGTAAATCTGGTTCATCCCAGGAAACTGAATCCGGCATATAGTTGTGAAATATTTTACCGATACAAGCCGTGTAATATCCATTGCTATGAAAGTGCATAGGCATGGTGATCATGTCTGGATGAAGTTTCCTGAATTTGTCTCCTAAGTGCCAAACTCGTGTGGAGTCTGGTCGTAGTCCAGACATAAGACTTGCCCTAGATGGTGCACATACAGCAGCTTGACAGTAGGTGTTGCGAAAGGTGGTTCCTTTTTTTGCAAACGCATCCAAGTTTGGTGAAACAATGTATGGATTGTCATAGACCCCGAGGTTTGGTCCTAGGTCATCAATTGATACGAACAGAACATTAAGGGGTTTTACTGATTTGTTATTTGGACTATTGGGTGTTTGACAACCAATAATGAACAAAGCCAGTACAAACGTGAGGAGAAATGAGCGGAGCTTTGAGAAGGCTATCGTTAAGGCTGAATGCATGTTTGAATATATGCACTAACCGTATTTATTCCAAATTTGGATTCAATGAGATGCTAAACCAGCATTTTAGAAGGAATTGAAATTTCTTGTACATCGCTGATGTTATTATAACTCCATTTGGCAATTTCCTCGAATATTGGTGCCATAGCATACGCTTTTGGCGTTAGGTTGTAATCGTTTAAAAGCTTATTTGCCTTATTTGAGACCTTCGTGATGATGCCAATTTCCTCCATTCTTTTTAGTCGATCAGCTAAAATGTTGGTCGAGATTTTCTCTTCCGACACCATAAAGTCTTTGTAGTGCTTTTTACCAAAAAAAGCCATGTCGCGTATGATAAGCAGGGTCCATTTGTCGCCAAATAATTCCAGCCAACTACTCATCGGACAAGTTGATCGTTTTTCAAAAGATATCTTAGGCTCGGTCATATTTTTCATTTAACTCCCTCATTACTTGTTAATTGAAAGTCAAGGTCGTCGTAAATGTGTCGCAAAATAACGAGACTAAAGTTAGGAAACAAAGCCTAAAATTAGTTTTAACAGTTAGATAACTTAGTTCGTCAAAATGTCATAAGCCAGTGTGACAAGTATAAGATTCAGGCAATAAAAATCAGTGTTTGTTAGCGTCTATCTAGGCCGTCTTCTACAATCAATTTAGATACGTCATGAAACATCGCTGTAACATGACTGGGGTTGTTCGAATAATCCGAGAAGCATTCTATGTTTTCATAAAATCCGATTTGAGAGGAGCCTCTACTTCATTGTCTAAGTCTTTATATGCCATACTCCAGTCGGCAAAATGTCGATTGGGCTTGTTTCCAGTCCCTAACAATACAACAAAAGTATGTCTCTTGTCTTTTTTGATTTTTTCATAAAGTGACATGACAACATCGCGTTCACCTTCTAAAATTTGTGCAAATTCTTGGTTATAATAAAGGAGACAACCAGTAATGTTGTTTTCGGAATTAAACTTTTTGGCGGTTTCTAGAATGGAAAGTATGTCTTCATGAGTTAAATCAGGAGACGCTTTAGAACAATACACTAATTCATACATAGAGAAATCCCTTAAAGAACAAATACAGAATGCAAATGTAAGTGTTGAAAGTGCAATCAAACTAGCTGCTTGCCAAATAGTATCGCCGCAAAATGTGAGATTAGGAGGCTTTTAAACGAAAGAAAGAACTCTGTTTACGATTTATGGTATAAACCACAGATACCAACGTGCCAAAGCCTTCTAACTTATAAACGTTGCAGTCTAGTTTTTAACGCTGTCAATTTCGCGCATACGCGATTTTAACATCTGGCCGTTTTTCTCTTAACGCCAATCCGACCTTTGTCTTCCACTTTTTTGATGTAATCAAGCGCCAACGGAACTTTGCAATTCCCCGTCGCCATCACCACATTGACTTTGCCAATATTCTTGGCAATCTGTTTGGCTTTTTCTGTTAAAGCGGGAACGTATGATCCAATGGCAATGACAAAGCCATTCATTACAAAAGGGAGGCGGTTAGGCATTCCATGCACTTCTTTTTCTACTCGATCGAGTAAGTCGGAGTATGCTTGGATGTTCAGTTTGTCGTCACTGTTTACCGCTGCAAATGAAGCGAGTGCTGACCACCCACAGGCAATGACTTGCTCTTTGTCAGAGTCAATCCATTTCAAACCTAATTCAAAGCCAAAATCAGTGTCACCTGCTACCCATGGTACTGCATATTCATTTAGATAATACCAGTAGGCTTGTTCGGCCCATTGATCCAAAATAGCTTCTGTCATTTTAGATTCGTCGGCTGACAAAGCTGCTAAATACATCGCGTCAGAATTTCCAGTTGCAAATAATTCTAACGAGAGTTCATGATTCTTTTTAGTCTTTTTGAGGATCTTTTTTAAGTCGGCTACTTTTACGCCGAAATATGGTTCTTTGGCTCCATGAACGCCAAGAGTTTTTTTGGTTTGTGCATCGCCACAGGCTTCAAGCTGGGTCATTACTTCAGATAAGGTCATAAGAATCTATTACTTCAGAATGTACATAAGTTAAATTATTGGAGCCAACCTTTTTTGGAACTCATTCTAGCAAACCAAATGGCAAACAGGGCGAGAACAACCACCAAGATTGTTATGACCATCATAGCAGTCGTAAACATGTCACCTGAACCAGTGAATAAACCATGTCCAATTTGGAAGGCAACGCCCAACAACGAAACCAGAAATAAGTTGACCGCTAGTTTCTTTTTTAGTAACAAGGCAACGCAACCAAGCAATCATCCAAAGACGGCCAATCCAAACGCAACCATCACCCAGCTGGGTCTGTTTTCAATTAAGGATTTTTGGGTTTCGTCAAGTGCGTCAAAGGCCTCTTGTGTCATTGTAGCTTGGGACATAAAATTCATGATTCCCATAACGTTCCATATCAAAAGGATGATTGAAACAATCCAGAACCAAACGGGTATTTTTTGTGTACTTTCAGTCATAGCTTTACATTAAGTGGTAAGTGTGACCAAAAATAAGGAATTACGGTTAATCAATTTTTAGCTGTTCGTTTAATACCAAATATACCGATAGGTTTTGAGTGAATCGATGTAGCTATTTCGTCCAACTTTAGCTTCAAGGTTGTCTAAGATGAAATCTACTTGTTCATTATTCGAGTTGTAGTAATGATAGAGGTAGTTAATATATTCAGAATTGTTTTGAAGTTTTTCCTCCAACAATACTTGCAAGAAATCGTAGTCAGAGCAAACTTGCTTGGCGAGCGCTATTCTTGTTATACTAAACGAACTCGCTATATTGAATTCGTCAGGAATTTGATCCAAATATTGTATGGCGGCCAATGTGTCTTTTATGCGCATTGCGTATTCATACCTACCTTGATTAACATCCGCAGAAGTTCTTGTGGTGCTCCGAGCATCATACGTTACATTCACTGAAACCATTTCACCAATCACAGAACTTAGCCATTTAGATTCCTTGAATAAATAGACATCGGTAAGCACAGGAACGTCATTTTCGAGTGTGACTTTGTAACGAATAAAGTTGAATCCGTAGCCTACTTCAGTGCAAAAAGTCAATTCAACATGTTTAGGACAAAACGCAATTTTGGACAAATGAATTTTGCCATTATTGAATTTCAAGGAGTTAATGATGTCTACATTTTGATAATAGACATGCTTCCCAAGGCTTTTATTATACATGAGGTTAAACAGACTTTATTCTTCACCGGTTAAGTTTTTAACGTTTCGCCTAAAGCCGGTTGTACTCCAATGAGTTTCTATAAATGCATAATTAAATGCCTGTAAATTGGTCGCTAAGTCTTTACTAAAGTCCTTTATTTTTTGTTTTTCATTTTCTGTAAAAGAGGGTTCTGAAGTTTTTTGACAGGACGCGCTAAAGAACAGTATGAGCAAACAGGATATGACTAAAAGAAAAAACTTGTTTGGCATTGGTAGGTTTAATCTTGGTGCTCGACAAAGATATGACCACAACTTTTACATGTATTCACACGGTCAAAATGCAATGGAGGATAAGTGCCTGTTAACCATGATATCAGCACGGCCATACGTCCTTTTAACGTTTTTGTGGATTTGTAATTAACGTAATACTCTGTTGAATCACACTTCGGACAATGTAGACGCTCATCCAATTTTTTAAGCTCTGTTAATAATGCGGTTGCTTTTTCAAAGTCTTTTTCGCTTACCTGCAATTTGATTCCGCCTAGAGTGATGTTGTAGATGGGAATGAGTCCAACCATTTGCTCGTCTTTTATAACGGCTGGGATGTCAAAACTCTCCAACTGTAATTTCACTAAATTGGCTTCTAGAGGATTGTCGAAAGTTTGTATAGTGATTAGCGACACGGCTAAATAGAATGATTAAAACCCTCCTGGACAGTTGCAGTTTTTCTTGCCTTTATAACCGGCAGCACGCTGCGAACCGCATGAAGACAGCAGTCCCATAGAGAAGATGGTGATCAATAAAATGACTATGGTGCGTTTTCGAAACATATTGTCAAAAATAAGAACTATCGTTTAGCTTTGTCCCATTAACGAAGCAAAAGCAGTTTTATGATTAAGTCGTTGTTGGTTTTTTTAAAAGGAATGGCTATGGGTGCGGCAGATGTGGTGCCTGGAGTATCTGGTGGAACAATTGCCTTTATTACCGGGATTTATTACGACTTGTTGTCTGCCATCAATGCGGTAAATCTTAAAACACTCAAAGAACTCAAAACAGAAGGCATCGCCTTCGTTTGGAAGAAGATTAACGGGAATTTTTTAGTAGCACTGGTTGCTGGAATTGCGGTTAGTTTCCTAAGCCTATCAAAGTTATTCAAACATTTACTTGATACCAACCCCAACCTAGTTTGGGCCTTCTTTTTTGGACTGGTATTGGGTAGTATCTTTCTCGTTAGTCGAATGATTGGCAAATGGAATTGGAAGACAACTCTTGCAACTATCGTTGGAACGGCCATTAGTTATTACCTCACCATTATACAACCCGGCGGAGAAGCCAATACAAGCCTGTTTATTTTCATGAGTGGCGCCATTGCCATTTGTGCGATGATACTGCCAGGGGTTTCTGGTTCATTTATTCTATTAATTCTTGGCGTGTATTACCCAATGCTTGAGGCGGTTTCTGAGTTAGACATAAAGTTCATTGCCACTTTAGGTGCTGGAGCCATCATAGGCTTACTAAGTTTTAGCCGTTTTTTAAAATGGCTGTTAGACAAACATTACGACATCACGGTAGCCATTCTCTTAGGCTCTCTCATTGGCTCACTCAATAAATTGTGGCCATGGAAGCACACCTTACAAACAAGGCTAAATAGCCACAACGTTGAAGTGCCGTTCATTCAAGAAAATGTGTTGCCAAGCGCCGTAGAAAATCCACAACTATTAGGGGCCATTGCCTTAATGATTGTCGGTGTCGCAGTCATAGTGGTGATGAGTAAGTTTACACCAAAAGAAAGCCATGACTAAGCTGTATGGCATTATTGGTAATCCGGTAACGCACAGTTTCTCTCCAGATTATTTTAGTGAAAAGTTCCATAAACAAGGACTACCATATCGTTATGAGCGATTTCAATTAGCCAAGATTTCTGAGTTAAAAGACGTTTTAAAAGCAAATCCAAATTTGGTCGGCTTTAATGTGACTAGTCCGTTTAAGGAATCCATACTTCCATATGTTTCAGAACTAAGTCCGGAAGCACAAGAATTACAAGCGGTCAACACCGTAGTACGCAAAGGGGATTCTCTCATTGGGTACAACACAGATGTGATCGGGTTTGATAAAACGATATCGGGATTAAGTTTCGGCAAAAAAGGCTGCCTAGTGTTGGGAACGGGTGGTGCATCCAAGGCAGTTGTTTATGTTTTACAACAACGCAATCTGCCTTTTAAACGCGTGTCTCGCACCAAATCAATTGGAGGGTTGACTTACGATAATATTAACGCCGAGGTACTTAGGCAGTTTCCGGTAATCATCAATACAACGCCTTTGGGTATGATGAATCGGATGAACGAAAAACCGATGCTACCGTATCAGCATATTGGTGTGGATCATGTACTCATTGACTTGGTTTACAAACCGCGGACAACTGCTTTTTTAGAAGAAGGCCTTAGTCGAGGTGCGCGCATCAAAAATGGCTTCCAAATGTTAGTCGAACAGGCAGAAGCCTCATGGAAAATTTGGTCAAGCAACGATGAAAAATTGTAACTTGCGCACTTCTTAGTATACCCTGTTTATGGAAAGTGTAGTGGCATTTTTAGGTAGTATTTCTTGGTGGATGTATGTTCTGGCCATTTTGTTACTTGTGGCAATAAGAGATGTGTTTTTTAATAGAAGACATACCATCAGTCATAATTTCCCTTTGCTCGGACACTTTCGCTACTTACTCGAAAAGATTGGTCCTGAAATACGCCAATACCTAGTAGCCAACAACCGTGAAGAATTACCCTTTAACAGAAGCGACCGATCTTGGATATATGCCAGCGCGAAAGAACAGAACAATTACCAAGGATTTGGAACAGATAAAGACATTCACGATGCGAGTTATCATTTTATAAAACCAAGCTTGTTTGGGTACAAGATGAAACACGACCATCCGAATTACAACGACCGAGATTTTGTGCCTTGTGCCAAAGTGATTGGCGAATACAACAACAGGAAAAGACCCTTCCGACCACGTTCTATTATCAATATCTCGGCCATGAGTTACGGGTCATTGTCTGCTAAAGCCATTGAGTCTCTCAACCGAGGAGCGCATAAATCTGGCTGTTTCCACAATACGGGTGAAGGTGGACTGTCAATGTACCACAGCACCGGAGCTGACGTTGTGTTTCAATTTGGAACCGGATACTTCGGCGTACGTAATAAGGACGGAAGCTTTTCATTAGACAAACTGGAAAAGTTAGTTGAGAATAATCCTTTCGTTCGAGCCATTGAACTGAAACTATCCCAAGGGGCTAAACCTGGTAAAGGAGGCGTTTTGCCAGCATCGAAGATAACCAAAGAAATTGCTGGTATTCGCGGGGTTGAAATGGGACATGATGTAATTTCACCATCGTTTCATACCGCTTTTAATGACATAGATGAGATGCTTGATTTGATTGAACAAATCGCAGAAAGAACAGGAATTCCAGTAGGGATTAAAGCCGCTGTTGGTCGTTTGGAGCAATGGGAGTATTTAGCGGATAAGATAAAAGAAAAAGGCACTGGACCAGATTTTATTTCTATAGATGGGGGAGAAGGCGGAACAGGAGCTGCTCCACCAAGTTTTGCTGATCATGTTTCTTTACCGTTGTTTTATGCCTTTAGTTCCGTTTATAAATTGTTTAAGCAAAAAGGCATTACAGATAGATTTGTATGGGTCGCAGGAGGTAAATTGGGTTTACCAGCTCAAGGGGCAAAAGCATTCGCATTAGGTGCCGATTTGATTTATGTAGCCCGAGAAGCTATGATGAGCATTGGCTGTATCCAAGCTCAGGTGTGTCATACCAATCGATGTCCTTCTGGTGTTGCCACGCAAAACAAATGGTTGCAATCTGGTATTGATATTCCATTGAAGTCTGATCGTTTTGCGAATTACGCAAAGGCGTTTAGAAAAGAAATGTTAGAGCTTGCCATGGCGGTTGGCCACGAACATCCAAGTCAATTCACCATGCAAGATATTGAAGTGAGTATGGGGGATGCAAACTATACCAAAACATTAGAAGATTGTTTTGGTTATCAAAAGGACAGAGTTTCGTTCGCTGGGACTGCAAAATTGAAAGAATGCCCACATTTAGGAAGTCAGTATGGAAAATAAAACGTTAGTTTCAGCAAACAAAGCACACCGAAAAGGCTTGTGGTTAGTACGTATCTGGCCAATGGTTATTACCCTGTTGGTATTTGGTGGCTTGACCTATGCTTCCGTGCAAATGAGTTTCCCTATTGAGTGGTCGTTAATCATATTTGGTGCAGTATCCTTCATATGCTTTATCTGGTCGTTACGTAGCATTGGTACTTGGAAAAAGTGGATGGCTGCCAATACCGTTAATCCAAAGACAGCTCTAGAAATGGCAAAAGCCTCGTTTCTAAAACATGGCTGGAAAGAGAATTTAGCCATTTGGGGGAAGGCAGCTAAACAACAGTTCCGTGAGGACTTTGACAGTCGAATGGAATTGGTAAAACAAGAATATTTAAAAGACGCAAAGGAGCGTTATTCTCACAAACGTCCTGTGTCTGTACACCATCGATTTTCAGGTTTGATGTGGATGTTGCTGTTTGAAGTCATTGTGCTCACAGGTTTGGTGTTGTTGTTTCTTTCATTGGAAGACAACGTCATGCGAATCATCCTCGGACTCGTATTTATCCTTGGATTTGGTGGTGTGTTGTATACCATCAAAACCATTTGGAAACGTAACCAAACCATTATAGAAATCACTTTACATGGGATTACAATAACGGGCAAACATTATGGCTGGATTGAGTTGGACAACGTCGACATAGTTCGCAGCGATACACTAGTCTACCAAAAACATAAAGGTCCAGAGCAAGAACTCAAACTGAAAAATTTATCGTTGTCTGCCGACTATCTTGATGAACTCATCTTGTTCTATCGCACTGAGAACACCCCAATTGGAGAACAATAGTGTTTACATATTAGGACACAAATAAGCGTAGTTTTCTTTGGTAAATAATATTTAACCTTTTGGTATCCAGTGGTTTGACGTGATTTGTTGTTTGTGAAATTCTTTTGGGTACGAATTCTGGAATATAGTAACCGTAATGTGATTTCATCATAATAAATAGTAGTAGTAATTGAACGTAACTGATTACAAAAAATAATTCATATTCATTCAATTAGGGTCTGAGAGAGCAGCTGGGAAGCTGCTCTATCTTTTTGTGGTTATTTTGACGAACGATTTACCTACTTTTATTTGCACAACTTTTACCTAGGACGCTATTCAGAGGGTGCGACCCGAAGAATCTGTTGAGTTTGGAAGAATTGTCGAGCCTATTCTGCATTTTTTTGTGCAACCCCTCTGGGGCCGTGGATTTATTGCCTAGTTCTTGTTATGATGTTAGACCACTCTGTGGCCTTTCTTGTTCTGTGACTTTATAAATGGAGCCGCGATCCCGTCCTGCGTCTTGCGTCCTTTTGTCCTGAGTCCACACACCAAACCCATGTATTGTGCGACCACTCTGTGGCCGTGAAGTTATTGCCTAGTTCTTGTTATGATGTTGGACCACTCTGTGGCCTTTCTTGTTTTGTGACTTTTTAAGTGGTGCTGCGATCCCGTCCTGAGTCTTGCGTCCTTTAGTCGTGAGTCAACACACCAAACCCATGCATTGTGCGACCACTCTGTGGCCGTGAAGTTATTGCTTAGTTCTTGTTATGATGTTGGACCACTCTGTGGCCTTTTTTGTTTTGTGACTTTTTATCGGGTCTGGCGTTCCGGTCCTGAGTCTTGAGTCTTGGGTCTTGCGTCTTGAGTCTTGTGTCTTTGCGGTCCGAGTCAGTTCACCGCAACACCTTCCCCTTTATCACCCATATGATACACCTTACAGGCAATGATGATGGCTATAAAGCCCCACATCGGAACGGCAATTTTGTCGAACTCACTATAGTTGTTTAAGAAACCATGAATGAAGTAGGTGACTAAACCAAGTAATGCCCCGAGTACGAGGCCTTTTATTTTAGCACGTTTGGCCTCATAATACACCTGGAATCCCTGGTGCATGGTGGCCAATACTAAGGCAATCCATAACAATCCACCAAACAATCCTGATTCCGCAAAAGGTCTCAGATATTCACTGTGGACGTTACCAAGATCGCCAGCATGCGTGCTGATGATGGACATTTCATAGGGCAACTGATAAACGCCATATTCGTAAGTGTATGTGCCCGGACCAAAACCAGTAACCGGTTTGTCCATAAACATTCGATATACACAACTCCAACGGTTCAATCGTTCCAAATTGGAAGGGTCGGTACTCACATTACTAAATGATTGTAAGTGGGAAGCAATGTCATCATCTGAATCTTGTTTGTTTCGAGCCAACTCAGAAAAAATGAGACTCTGAAAAAGTAAAAATACAGCCAACAAAGAAACCCCAACGGTAATGACTGTTTTAAATTTCACTTTGGCCATCAACAAACCGAAGACAGCGAATGCTACCACTAAACTGAGCCATGAAGCCCGTGTAAATGAGAAAATAACACCGGTGGTCACTACAAGCGCAATGCCGATCGCCACTAAGGTCCAAAACCAATTGACCTTCATTTTCTTTCCAAAAGCACCAATCACCATCATAGGTGGTAAGGCAAATGAAATCGCAGCGGCATACATGCCGTGATCAGGAATAAACGGACGCATAGCGGTATAGGCATACAGCCTAGTAAAGCTTTCAGCGGCGTGATTTTTTAAGGTATATAAGGTCAGGATGGCTGTGGATATAGCAAACAACCAAACAAATAAGGTCATGGCTTTTTCCGATTTGAAGAAGTGGGTAAGCAACAACAAAAACACCAAAACATACCACGTATAGGACAATGAGTATTTGAAACTGACCAATGGATGGGTGCTTGTAATCGTGGTGATAAACAACCAAAGAATGGTCAACAAAGCGACGAGTACAACTGGGTTTTTGAGGATTCTCACTTCAAATGTTTTTCCACTTACCAGCTTAAATAAGACACCAAAAAACAACAATACAATGAGTGGTTCTGTCGGTAGTGACAACCCAATGCCTCCACCAATGTCTTTAAACGGGATGGATAACGGTGTGGCGAATGCCAAGAATAAAATAACTTTATCTGTATGGCGGAATAGCACATATAGAAATATCGGTACAAGTGGGAGTGCTGTTAAGTAATAAAAATCAAAGACAAAACAGACTATGTTGATCGCTAGAAACAGCAGACCAATTCCATAAAACCACCGTACGTTCAGATTGCGAACCATTTCGGTATTACGCAGCTAACTTTTTACGTTGTTCGATAAATAGTAAATAGACGCATACCAACAGTAGCGTAGATGCGGTTGCCAATAAAACGATGAGCTTTCGGTTAGGCAGTGCTTTCTTTTCTGGAGCACTTGCGTTAGAAACAACAAACTTGTGAGGGATGGTTTTTTCTACGTCCACCTTCATTTTTTTATGTCGCTTACGCAACATTGATAGCTCTTCCAGCTCCAGAATCAAGGTTTCATACAAATTGGTGTATTCAGAACCGTATTTCGCTAAAGTGTCTTTTTCGGCTTGTAATTCCTTGATCCGGGCTTGACTACTTGAATTGCTGGCTTTCATTCCATACAAACTTTCCGTAATCGATTGCGCTTGTTTTTCAATATCGAGAATGCCTTTCTCACCTAGTTTTTGTAACCCAATTTTAAGGTCCCAAACTTCTTTTTCTTTGTTTCTAAACTCTTCATCAACGATAGCAAAAGCCTCCGTAGCAACTTCTCTTTGAATTTCTGTTTTAACAGAATCATATACAGCGGCTATTCCATTGGCTAGCACTGCTGCCATTGCAGGGTCTTCATCTAACACCTTAATAGAAATCGACAGGTAACGTGTTCTGTTGTAAGAGATGTTCTTTTTCATTTTCTCTTGCAACTTCGTACGAGGATACGCACCGTTTGGATCAATATCGTAGTGTTTCATCAAATCAAAGTTTTGAATTATGCGATTTGATAACTTATCAGATTTTAAGATTTGTAACGCGTTTTCAGCTTCTTCCTCCTCACCAAACGCCAATACGTCGGATTCACGTTTGTTTAAGTCGGTGAACATAGCATTACCGATGGAGTTTACAGTGGTTGGATAAAAAACAACTTCAGCTTCATAACGTGGTGTAATTAGATAACTACCAGCTGCGCTGACTACTGCGGCAATAACGCCAATAATGATTAAATGCTTCTTCCAACGCAGGATAAACGAAAGAATGTCAGAAAAAGTAAAATCGATAAAATTCTCTTGGGTGCTCATATTATTTAGCCATTCAAAAAGTTTGCAAAAATAGATTAATTGTCTGAACGATTGTAGGTTTTACGATGACTTAGAATCTTCAGGTTGTCCGAACTAATTATTCCGTTGCCTACGACGAGCAATGCGGATAACGAAACTCCGAACGCAATATGAACGAAGCTATTTTGAAAAAATTGTATTGATCCGTAAAATATCAAAGCGAATAAGGCCAAGACACTACCGATTTTTATAGCCAGCTTTGAGCTAATCTGAAACGAGAAAGCGTTGTAACTAAAGGCGATACAACCGATGGCAAAGACAGATTGTGTGATTAGCGTTGCTAATGCCGCACCTTGAATACCCATTTTCGGGATCAACCAAAAGTTTAAAACGATATTACTAATAGCCGCGGTCAGAGCAAGCTTGTTTAACACTTTTAACTTGGAAGCGGCCGTTAGCAATGTGCCAAAAACAAAGACAGAAGCAGATGCAATAAAACTAAATCCGAGTAAAGTGAAAGTACCTGGAGCAATGATGTGCGTTTTGTTTGCATACATCAAAGTCAGCAAATCAGCCGTATGGGGCGCGATGATAAGGGCAACTACAATAGCCGGTATGATTAATACTTTGGTTGCTGTTGCGGCCAGTTGGGCAACGGCTTTTGAATCGGTTAGAATTCGAGCGAACATCGGAAGCAACATGCCCGAAAACAATGCAGCCATCATATTGGCGGCATCGATCAGCCGATAACACATGGCATACCTATCCGTTTGAGTGTCGTCCAATATTTCCCCAATCATAACGGCGTCGATACGAGTGAAGACAGCCATTAAAGTGATTAACAAGGCGTATGGTAGGGAGGTTCTGATTAACGCAACAACTTTGGGTTTGGTGTCAAGTAATTCGAAATTTTTTATTTTTAGTAGATTGATGGTCAGGGCAATGAGTAAGGTTAAGCCCACACCGCCGAGCTGTACCAATACAAAGTTTTCAATGGTTAAGTTATGTCTGAGGTTCGGGAATAACAGCCAAGAGCCACAGATAAAAATAACCAACAAACGATCAGCGACCGCGAGTATGCCATCTAACTTAAAAAAATGAAGGGCGGCTACGTTCGATCTTAAGTATTGATTGAATGAGTTAATAATTTGAAATGCTGCGAGGATGTATAAGATCAATATTTGAGATTGATTCAATTGCAAAATGTACGCTGCAAATAATAATATAGAGATGTACAAAACTGCCAAGGCAATTTTGCTGTTAACCATCGTTTTGAAATTTGTACGAAAGTAGTTCGGGTTTTGCGCGACTTCCTTGCTATTCATGCTGTTTAAGCCAAGGTCTAATACAATTACGAACAGAATAGAAAGGCTCAATAGCCGATAGTACATCCCATAATCTTCCGCAGGAAGTAAGTCTTGAACAGCCCGGTCAATGACCAGAATCCAAATGGTCTTAACCAAGACATTAATGCCTTGAACAAAAATTAAGTCAGACCAAAACTTATTTTTTACCATTATTTAGGATGAAAGAGCATCCTGTTTTTCAAGGACGTCACGCACAAAGGTTCTATCTGTTATTTTGTCTTCCCATCCATTGGCAATTATTTTCTTGACAACCTTGGTGTTTTGAGCACCTTTTGTTTTCGCAACCGAGTATGGCACATTCGTAAATGTTACCATTTCATATTGAGATTGGAACAAGTCTGGATGTAATTCACACAGTGTATGTTCGACTTGTTTGTAATGCAAGAAATCATCATCGCCAACCAAATCACGCATTTCAATAAAGTTTTGAATTGCCAAATCCGCAATAGCATCCGCATTTTCTTTACGGGATTTCTGATAGGCTTGGAAGGCTTGATCCAAGTTGCCATTTGCTGCGTCAATACATTCATCCAGAATCACGCAATCTTCAAAAGCACAGTTCATACCTTGGCCATAAAAAGGCACAACGGCATGGCATGCGTCACCGAGTAGTGCGGCTTTTCCTTTAACCCATGGATAGCATCGTACTGTCACCAAACTCCCTGTTGGATTTTCGAAATAGTCCTCAACTAAGGTTGGCATTAAAGGCACAGCATCGGCGAAATGGGTGTTGAAAAATCCTTCAACATCAGACTTCGTTTTAAGCGTGTCGAAACTATTAGGACCAGTAAAAGGATAAAACAGTGTACATGTGAAAGATTTATCAGGATTCGGCAGTGCAATCATCATATATTCTCCTCGTGGCCATATATGAAGCGCATTAGGTTCAAGCGCAAATTGCCCGTCAGCGGTTGCAGGAATGGTCAATTCTTTATAACCGTGATCTAGATAGTCCTGAGAATAATCCAATCTTCCTGATTTCATCATACGTAGTCGTACACGTGAGAATGCACCATCGGAACCTACCACGTAATCCGCTTTTTGTACAACTTTTTCTCCTGCTTCATTTAAGTAGGTGGTTTCACCAGTTTTAAAATCTATGTCGATGCATTTATGATTGAAAAACAAATGCACGTCCGGATTTTCGTCTGCTAATTTGAGTAGTTGAATATTCAAACCACCACGTGAAACAGAATTTATGTATTGTCCTTCGGTTCCATAAGGCTGATAAGATAACTGACCCACTTCGTCGTGCATGGTTCTGCCATGCATCGGTATCGCTTCTGTTAAAATGGTTTCTTTCAAACCTACTTTTTCTAGAGCTCGAAGTCCGCGTGTAGAAAGTGCTAAGTTGATGGATTTACCAGCACTGATATCGGCACGACGCATATCTGGTCGGCGTTCAAATAAATTGACTTGATATCCTTTTTTAGCAAAATATACGGCCATGAGCGAACCTGCCAACCCACCGCCAACTAAAGTAATTGTTGTTTTAGACATGATATGTGCAAGTTTAGGGAAGTTTTGCAGAAATTGGATATCACCCGAATACTTTGTCGATGTGATATTCAACAGTGAGTTCAAATAAGAGCGTAAATACGAATGGTGTGGAAACGGAATGCATAATTACATTTATTTTCGAACCATGAAAAAAATACTGTTCCTGCTTTGCGTTTTAGCAACGACCTTATCGTTTGGTCAACAATTTGAACATTATATGTCTGACGAATCTGGGGAGACTCGGGAACATCAGTTAGACATCATCCATATGAAGTTGGACGTACGTTTTGATCCGGCAAATGGATTGGTACAGGGCATGGTTCAACATCAATTTCAATCATTACGTCAGTCTGTAGACTCAGTGTTTTGGGATGCGCCAGGAATCAACATAAAATCTGCAGCGTTGGTTGGAAATAAAGAAATCGAAGACATTGAATTTAAAATATCGGATGAAGGTGTAACTACTTATTTCTTGAAACCACTCACTTGGGATAAAAAGTATACCATTCAATTTACGTATGAAGCGACTCCTTCAAAAGGGATTTATTTCATTGGATGGAATACCCCTAAAGTCACCGATCCTAAAAACCAAACCCGTCAGCAGATTTGGACGCAAGGTCAAGGCATCGATAACCGACACTGGATTCCGATGTATGACAATATGAATGACAAGTTTATTACCGAAACGATTGTCACTTTTAGCAGTGAATTTAAAGTGTTGTCGAATGGAGAAAAATTGTCGGAGAAAAAAAATAAAGATGAAACCACGACTTGGCATTATAAAATGCCTCACCCACATGCAGGATACTTATTAATGCTGGCGATAGATCGTTACGCAGTAAAGGAAACCAAAACGGCTAATGGCACGCCTATTCAATTCTGGTATTATCCTGAACATCCTGAAAAAGTGGAGCCCACCAGCATGCATACTGAGAAGATTATCGAATTTTTAGAAGCTGAAACTGGATTCCCATACCCATGGGGGACGTATAGCCAAGTGATGGTCCAAGATTTTATGTACGGGGCCATGGAAAATACATCGGCAACCATTTTTGGCGATTTCTTCAATGTTGATGAAAGCGGATTTAATGACCGAAACTATATTTCTGTAAATGCACACGAAGCAACCCATCAGTGGTTTGGCGATTTAATTACGGCACGTTCAAATCAAGGCACTTGGTTGCAAGAAAGTTTCGCAACATACTATGCAAAACTGTTTATGAAATCGATTTATGGTGCGGATGAATATGCCATCAACATGCGGAACGAAGTGAACAGCGCTTTGGCTGCAGGTGAGAGAGACAATATTCCAGTGGTGCATTCAAAATCGGGTTCAGCCAGAGTTTACCCAAAAGGAAGCACCATCATACATATGTTACGCTATGTATTGGGCGATGAAGCATACAAAAGAGTCATCAAACACTACCTCACGAAACATGCTTTTGGCAATGTGGAGACGAACGATTTAAATCAGGCCATCAAAGATGTGTTAGGTCAGAACTTAGATTGGTTTTTTGAGCAATGGTTGTACAGGGGAGGAGAACCACATTATGAAGTGTCATATCAAAATTTTGGTAGCAAAACGTTAATGACTGTTTCTCAAATTCACGAACAAAACCTGACCACTGGTTTGTTTAAGATGCCAATAAAATGTGGCGTGTACTTTACGGACGGAAGCTTTGTAGAGAAAACGCATTGGGTGCAAAAACAAACGGAGCAAATCATGTTTGATCACGATGCTGGTAAAACGATTAGCTATGTGCTGTTTGACGTGAATAGCGAAATTCTAAAAAAAGTAACCTTCAACAAATCTGCTGAGGTTTTGAAGAATCAATTAGCCAATGCTAAAAATTTGATAGACCGCTATGATGCAGTTTTGGCCTTGAGTTCTGTGGATATAGAAGTGAAGCGTGAAGCTTTGCAAACAGCGTTTGAAAAAGAAAGTCATCATTCGATTAAAGGGGAGATTGTTAAGCAACTTTTGGAGGACAGTAAGAGCAACTTCTTTTTGATAAGTAAACTGCCAAAGGAAGACGTGAGAGTCAAGCGAGTTGTGTTAGCCGATTGTAAAAATGCAAAAGTGTTTAAATCCATTTTTGAATCAGGATTGTCGGACAAGTCGTATATCAACAAGGAAGCAGCACTAAGATGTTTGTGTGAAGATAAAGGGACAAACCGCGATGCCTATTTCGAACGAACCAAGGACGACATTGGGTTGGGGCATAATGTGCGCATCACCTGGTTGACTTCAAAACTTGACCAATTGAAATCCGATTCTGTTGAGCAGCTTCGAGATAAATCAAGCAACTATTACACCTGTATTAACGAGTTAACAAGCTACAGCTCAAATCTATACGAGTTTAGAACCCGAACTACAGCTATGGCAGCAATTAAGAAATACAATTATCTAAATGCCAATGCCATCGTGAACATACTTGAGGCTTGTACCAGTAATAATAGAAGACTCGCTTCTCCAGCCGTGGCAACCTTGAAATGGTACAATGAGCAATTGCTGATGAAGAATGCCATTCAATCTGTCTTTGAACAATACAGTTTTACAGAGGAACAGAGAAAACGTTTGAAAGCATCAGGCGTCGTTGAATAATATCGTTTGGTTGGTCGGGTTAAATTACAAAATGGGCTAAATTCGCGGCTTATTTAAGTACGAAGAAAAACATGTCATATTTTTTTACATCAGAATCAGTTTCCGAAGGTCACCCAGATAAGGTTGCAGACCAAATATCTGACGCGTTAATTGATCATTTTTTAGCTTTTGATCCAAACTCAAAAGTGGCTTGCGAAACCCTAGTGACAACTGGTCAAGTTGTGCTTGCTGGTGAAGTGAAATCGAATACATATTTAGATGTTCAAAAAATTACGAGAGAAGTCATTAACCGCATCGGATACACTAAAAGTGAGTACATGTTTGACGGCAATTCTTGTGGTATTTTCTCAGCGATTCACGAGCAAAGTGATGACATTAACCGTGGAGTAGATAGAGAAGATCGCATGGAGCAGGGTGCTGGTGACCAAGGGATGATGTTTGGTTACGCAACAAACGAAACAGATAATTACATGCCATTGGCAGTGGATTTGTCTCATAAAATTCTTCAGGAATTAGCGATTTATCGTCGTGAAGAAAATGAAATTAAATATCTACGACCAGATTCGAAATCACAGGTAACGATCGAATACAATGACGACAATCAACCGGTAAGAATTGAGGCAATTGTTATCTCTACACAACACGATGATTTCGACGAAGAAGTGGCGATGTTGGCGAAAATTAAATCTGACATGATTAATATCGTTATCCCAAAGGTGAAAGCGGGATTGAGTCCTGAATTACAGGCTTTGTTCGGCGACGATATTAAATACCACATCAATCCAACAGGTAAGTTTGTTATTGGTGGACCGCATGGAGACACTGGTTTGACTGGACGAAAGATTATTGTGGATACATACGGTGGTAAAGGTGCTCACGGTGGAGGTGCGTTTAGCGGTAAAGATCCAAGTAAAGTAGATAGAAGTGCTGCTTATGCAACTAGACATATTGCCAAAAACATGGTGGCTGCTGGTTTGTGTGATGAAGTACTTGTTCAAGTGTCGTACGCAATTGGTGTAGTTGAACCTATGGCAGTTTTTGTTGATACCTATGGAACTGCGAAAGTGGATATGCATGACGGAGAAATAGCGGAGAAGATTAAGGCAATTTTTGACTTAAGACCGGCGGCTATTGAAGAAAGATTAAAACTGAGAACACCTATTTATAGCGAAACTGCAGCGTATGGTCATATGGGCCGAAACAATGAAACAGTAACAAAAACGTTTGTTTCACCAGATGGTGTTGTCAAAAAAGTGACGGTTGAATTATTCCCTTGGGAAAAATTGGATTATGTAAACGAGATAAAAAATACCTTTAACCTATAAAAGTGAAAATTTATGTGCGGAATAGTTGCGTATACTGGTCATAACCAGGCGTATGATTTCTTAATCAAAGGCCTTCAAAGACTAGAATATAGAGGATATGACAGTGCTGGAATTGCTCTGTTAAACGGCGAGCTAAACGTATATAAACAAAAGGGAAAGGTTCAAGACCTTATTGAAGAAGCTTCTGGAAAAAACACCAAAGGCACAACTGGAATGGGGCATACCCGTTGGGCGACCCACGGAGAACCAAATCAAGTAAACGCTCATCCGCATTTAAGTCAATCAGGTGATATTGCAGTGATCCATAACGGCATCATTGAGAATTTCGCGACTTTGAAAGAGGCCCTAATAAAAAACGGCCATTCTTTCAAAAGTGATACGGATACTGAGGTGTTAATCCATCTTATTGAGGATATTCAAAAGCACGAAAAAGTCGATTTATTTGAAGCAGTCCGACTCGCTTTAAACGAAGTGATTGGTGCGTATGCAATCGTAATCATCAGTAAAAACGACCCAGGAACCATCATAGGTGCTAGAAAAGGGAGTCCTTTAGTGATTGGTATTGGGGAAGATAAGAAGGAATATTTCATGGCAAGCGACGCGACTCCAATAGTGGAGTACACACGCGACGTAATTTATCTTGACGACAACGAAATTGCTCAGGTCAAAAACAACGAATTAACGATCAAGACAATTCACAATGTTGAAAAGACACCATACATTCACAAGTTAGAAGTAACGCTTGACGCCATTGAAAAAGGCGGATATGAGCATTTCATGTTGAAGGAAATATTTGAGCAACCAAAGTCGATTTACGACAGCATGCGAGGACGTTTTCACCCAACTGACCTAACCTTCGCCATGAGAAGTTTGCGTGAGTATGAGTCAAAAATTAAAAATCTTAAGAGAATCGTCATAGTAGGTTGTGGTACTAGCTGGCATGCGGGTTTAGTGGCAGAATACATCATTGAGGATTTTGCTAGACTTCCAGTGGAAGTTGAATATGCATCCGAGTTTAGGTATCGAGACCCAATTATCAACGAAGATGATTTGGTTATCGCGATTAGTCAGTCGGGTGAGACAGCAGATACACTAGCTGCCTTGGAATTGGCGAAAGAAAAAGGAGCGACCATTTACGGAATTTGTAACGTGGTGGGATCGTCTATACCAAGATTAACAGATGCAGGGGCGTACACACACGCTGGTCCAGAAATTGGGGTAGCTTCAACGAAGGCATTTACAGCTCAGGTTACCGTATTGATCTTGATTGCTTTAGGTATTGCAGATATCCGAGGTAAAATGACGAAAGATCGATTACGTCATGCTTTTGCTGAATTAGATGCATTACCTGAGAAAGTGAAGCAAGTACTAGAAAGTTGTGAAGCCAAAGTGATTGAAGTTGCTAAACGTTACAAAGACGTGGATCACTTCTTATACTTAGGACGAGGTGTCAACTTTCCAGTTGCTTTAGAAGGTGCGCTTAAACTGAAAGAAATTTCTTACATCCATGCCGAAGGATATCCAGCGGCTGAAATGAAACACGGACCAATCGCCTTAATTGACGAAAACATGCCTGTGGTGGTTATTGCACCAAATCGAGGGTATTACGAAAAAGTGTTTAGCAATATTCAGGAAGTAAAGGCGCGAAAAGGAAACATCATTTCCATCGTGACCGAGGGTGATGAGAAGGTGTCAGCCATCTCTGACTATACCATTGAAATTCCTGACACTGAAGATTATTTAGTGCCAATCTTAGCCACGATTCCATTGCAATTATTGTCTTATCACATAGCTGTGATGCGCGGATGTAACGTGGATCAACCTCGAAACTTAGCCAAATCCGTTACTGTGGAGTAAGGTTATGGGATAAGAAATGTAACTCCGGACTCATATTAGTATATTTCTCTGTATCAATAACTTCTACAAAACTTTGGGAATCCAATTATTCGGATTACCAACAGTATTTGTACGACAGAATTAAGGGTTTTATTGAGAATTCTGTAACCCCTATTGGTTATCGTCGTATTTCAAAAATCTTCAATGATGAGGGTTAAAAACACCTCGTGGTACTTCATTCACAAACTCCAAAGTACATTCTATGTACAAAAAGGGGTTGATTCGAGAAGAAAGAATGAATCGTGAAGATATAGTTGAGGTATCTCCTGTTACTATTGAATTGATAATTCACCCAATTTTAGGTAGGATACGTCGTAGTCCCTATGAGAAGAGATTTACCTAAAAACTCTAACCACCTTCAATCTCTTTCTACTCGATTGAACATCTCTCAGAAAATAATTTGAGAAATTCTGTGATTTTCTATCGTTTTAAGATTTACTACCATACTTATTGATAGTTAACACCCTTCAGAAAGGTGTTATAGTCAACAACCGACAGTATTGTAATATACTCGGAGTGATACCCGGTGGAGGGGAACTGAACGATAATGGGGTTGTGATAGTGAGTACTCAAGTGATGAGTTATCCTATCAGTCGTCTACAATGGATTTAGGAATAGGATTCCACATTGAATTCATTGTGAGTATTACGACACTGATAGGATAGATTATATCTAAGTGATAAGTAAAAAGGAGAAACAACAATGAAACAAACACCAAATGAATTACACAACGAACTAATGGATAAACTCAAAGAGTTTACAGATGAGGTTGGATATCATCTACCACCCGATAAAATACCTGATACCACTAAATCTCTAATCAACCTATTCATAACCTATGAGAAATACAGAGATTCAATCCTTTTCAATGGAAAGAGAACCTTAGAGAAGGGTATTGGGATGTTACCTATTGAAAAACAAAAAGAGTTTGAAAGAAAAGTGAAGGAGTACTATGGAAGATAAACTACTGACTAAATACGAAGTGATGGATTACCTCAACATCAGTAGAAGACACTTTGAGAAATTGGTAACAGAAGAAAACCTACCCATTATAAAGATTACTCAGAATAAGAGGTATATGAGGTTATCAGACCTCAATAGATATCTGAACACTAAGATGATTAACAAACCTCTGGAAAAGGTACAGGAATTACAACCTGACAACGACTTCCAATGGAACAACATATGGAGTAAGTGATGAGATTATAGTAATTATCTTAGTCTCTTTTCCATACTATCGATGAATACATGGTTTTATATGGATGTAGATTACCATCATTAGATACGTGAAAGACCTTCCCATCATCAAGTTTGATGTAATTAGAAAACCTTACTTTCAATACTTCACCATTCTTCCAAACTGTATCTGAAAGTGATTCTAAAATCCAGGATCCATTAACTTTAGAAGTAATTTCACCATTGTTTCGACTCCAAGAGGTAAGTTGATACGACCTATTTCTTGATAAAACAAGTTTTTGGTCCTCAAATTGAAGTACTCCTGAACTTGCAATTATCATTTGTCTTCTTTCTGAGTCACTCATGTTAAAAATGTAAGTACCCAGTCACATCTCTTTCTGATAATCTACCACTGAATTCATTAGTTCCTGTAGAAAAACTAATATATAGTACCGAAAATAATATTCCTGGGATAACTATCCAATCTACCCAGATGTTGTCAAGGACATTATTTATCATATCTCGTAAGTGGAAACATTCCATCAAACTTTTATCTCTCACCATTACATTTGGAAATGTTATTTTTACTATGAATCCAATTATATAAGGTCTCACTATTGACCATAATACATATGTTCCAACGAGGAAGAAAACCCAGGATGAAATCATTTGAACACCCTTCCAGATGAATAATCCTACCAATAATCCAAGTAACGTTAAAATAATTATTTTCTCTATAATCCTCGGAAACAGATTCTTCTTTTGTAGATTCAGATATTTTTGGACCGTCTGATATTGACTCATCACTTTTTACAGGTTCAACAGTTTCATTCTTTGAGGGTTGTTCTGGGATAACATTTTGAGGTCGTTCCACTTGGACATTTGGTGAAATGTTCGTGTTAGGGTTTTTAGATTGATTTAGTTTTTTCCTCCATAAGAATAGGAGAAATAAAATAATACCTGTAAATAACAATATGATTGATAACCCTACTATTGGGGAGTTGTCATCTACTAAGATTCCTACAGAGACTAATACTGTTAAACCAATCGTAATTATAAAAAGGAGGGTATTAATAAATTTTAATAACTTTTTCATTTGTGAGTAAAACTGATAGAACCTAATGTACAAATAAACAAATTATTTGAAAAATATTCCGTAAATTAAAGACTCAGAAATATCACTTAATGAGTTCAAAACGAAGAAGAAACGAAACCAAAAAGATTAGAGATTCATATCCTACCAAAACTCTGAAAGGAGTTGGAAGATGAAGGGGTTAGTACCAAAGAACTTTCACCTATTTGATAGAGTAGATATGAAAGAGTACCACCTCAAACACAAAACCGATTGGTGGAAGAGGATGAGTACCACCTAAGGGGGTGGGGGTATTTCTCTTGTAAACCGATTCAAACCTTTTCATTGGGTTTGAAAATGGGTGGTTTATATGTCGAAGTCAGGTTTTTAGAGTTGGGGAAAACCTCAATCATTATCATTTTAGAGTACACTTCAAATGATAGTATAGAAACCCTCGTAAATACTTTGTTTTCTCAGGATTTACTATTATATTAGACATGATTCCTGATTACCCTTAAATGATAGTAAAATGAAGGTACTTTATTCACGTGTTAGTTCTCAATCTCAGAATGAGGAACGACAGATTCAAAATACGGATGGATTCGATTATGTTCTTGTAGATAGGTGTTCCGGTCTGATTCCGTTTTGGGAACGACCACAAGGTTCTCAAATCAAAAAACTGATTGATTCAAACCAACTCACCCATTTGGAGATTCACTCCATTGATAGATTAGGTAGAAATACATTGGATGTTCTTTCAGTTTGGAAGGAACTCTCCGAAAAGAAGATTACCATCGTTTGTAGAAACCCCAATCTTCGAAACATTGATGAGAATGGTAAAGAAGATAAGTTCTCTCAACTGATGATGAGTATCCTTTCTACTATGAGTGATTTCGAACGTTCATTGATAAGGGAACGACAGATGGAAGGAATCAAACTCCGTAAAGAGAAGGGATTGTATAAAGGAAGACAAATAGGAACGAAAGAATCATATGAGAAGTTCCTCTCTAAACCTGTACGTCTTCAGCGAAAGTTGAACTTTTTGAGTTAAAAACTAAGAGAGAGTTCATGCTAATTTAGTTTAAATTTCTGATACTGTTTTTTACGAGCCTTAAGTGTCCTGATTTTGGTCTTTTTCCTTTGCTTCAATTTCACTTCGCCTTTTCCGTAGTAAACCTCAGCAGGAGTTAAGTTCTGCAAAGATTCGTGGTAGCGTTTGTAGTTGTAATACTCCACGAACTCGTTGAGTTTTCTTTCCAGTTGTTCAGGACTAAAATAATTGTCTAGTTTGACCACATTCTTCATGGATCGGTGATAGCGTTCTATCTTTCCTTGGGTCTGTGGATGTAACGGACGGCCTCTAATATGCTCCATATTTTGATTGCCAAGATATTCTGCAAGTTCGTTTGAGATATAACAAGATCCATTATCAGATAGTAGTTTTGGCTTGTTGGTCTGTGACACCTCAGAGGCCAATAAGGCTTGATCTAGGGTATCTTTCACGTCTTGTGCCTTCATGCTAGAGCACAGCCTCCAGTTGACTATAAATCGACTATAGTCATCTAATATGGTTGACAGGTAATACCAACCCCAACCGAAGATCTTGAAGTAAGTGAAGTCCGTCTGCCACATCTGGTTGACTCGTGTGGTTTTATCCTTAAAACTGTCCGAAGCACTCATGATTCTAAAGGATGGTGTGGTTATTAATCCATTTTCTTTTAGTATGCGATAAACACTAGATTCGCTGATGTAATAGCTGTACGTATCGGTAATATGCCAGGCCACTTCACGTGACGAAAGCTCTGGCCTTTCTAAAGCTATCTCAACTACCTTGTCCCGGTCTTGCTCATTGATTCTATTCCAAGAACCTTGCCTTTTGCTGGGCTTACGTGCCAGTCCTTCATAGCCTAACTCGGTGTAAGCTCTGTACCAGTTGTAAAATGTTGTTTTGTTAATTTTAAGCTCTCTCAGAGTGCGGATAACACCCAAATCTGATTGCTCTACAAGTTGAATCAACTCGTATTTCTCTTGTTGACTGTAATGCATATACTTGGGCCTTATGAGTCTTCTCCATTTACGTTTTTTTTCAAAGTTCTTACCTCTAGGGATAGTTCAGCTACCAGTTCTTTTAATGAACGGTTTTCCCCCTTGAGCTCTTGAACTTCTGTAGTGCTGGCCTCACGCATGGTATCGCCTGTTAAACGACGTTTGCCTGCTTCCATGAAGTCTTTGGCCCACTTGTAATAGTTGCCCTGGCTAATACCTTCTTTTCGACATAACTCGGCAATCGTGGTTTCTCCACGCATACCTTCAATAATGATTCTAATCTTTTCTTCTGAACTGTAGACCTTTCTAGTCTTTCTTTTTAATTCACTGATCAGTGAACTTGTACTTTTCTTCTTTACCATCTCTGGGTGATTTAAAGGG
>CALSTB010000008.1 GCA_943789165.1 uncultured Bacteroidia bacterium
AAAGAACTTTGCAGACCGCATCAATGCTCCCAATTGAAGTAAATTGGTTTTGCCAGCAAAGTTTATGGCGTTTGTTGTTTGGTTACATACTTCGGCATTCAGTTCCTGCTCGTTTGGTGAACCCACTAATACCGTCTTAAGTGAATATTTCTCATGTATATGGTCTATCACTGAAGCAAATCGATCTGTTGGCCATCTTCTCGCTTCATCTCTTGCACCGCAGTGCATCACCACACATTCATGTATACCTTGTTCTTCTAATAACGACGAAACAAATGCTTGGTCAGGATTCGGTTACGTTGAGAATGTAGGTGTCGGCCAATTGATAATCATCTGGGAACAACCATTGTATCGTTTCTTGGTTGGTCTCTAGTTTCATGTTTTTGACCTCCCTGGAACTTGTTCTCTCAGTCTGACGCTGCCTCTGTCTAAGTACATCGTGCACTTGCCTGACAACGCTCTCAAAAGACTTGTCCAATTGCCCCTAAAATCAATTTGAAGGTCATACCGTTTCAATAATTCATTTTCGTCATTGAAAATGTTTCGAACAACCCCTGTTTGTCTTACCAAATCGTTATTCATTGACTTACAATACACATCAATGGCGGCATCGGGATGCTGCTCAGCGATGGCTTCGATGCAATGAAGTGTATACATCATGTCACCTATTTCATCAAGCTTAACAACCAAAACAGAATCAAGTTGATTAGGTCTTTGCTTAAAGGCATTCACCAACGATGAAGTGAATGACGTACAGAAATACAGTATTTTTTCTGTGTCCACTAAACTGCTGTCAAAGGGTAAAGTATGGGTTTGCTCGGACTAGCATCTGACTCAAACGCAGCGATGTGTATATGTAATAGGTACATGCCGTCTTTCGCTTCATTCGGAATGTAGGCAAGCTCTGTAATAGTAGCTGAATTTCGCGGAGCTTTTGGGTATTGCCAAAAGGCGTGGTGTGCTAATAATTTACCACCGTCCTCTTCACGATCAACTGAGGGTAGATCCAGTATAATGTGCTGGATATTGTTGTCAGCAAGAAGCTTTGTAACAGAAGGGTCTAAATACGTTGGATTTGTTCCAGAATACCGTTTTTCCAACTTAGTTTCATCGTTGGGAAGTGTTCGAATGACTACCGCTTCGACGCCGTCTAAATCCAAATCATTAAGCGAAGCCGCATACACAACTGAATCTCCGTTCTCCTTTATTTCTGGTTTTACAGAAATTACTGCAGCCATAAATTGAAACTGATCTAAACATTGATTAATGGTATATCCATCAGCACTGATGTGTCCCACACATTCTGTGTGTGTTCCGTTTCCATGTGCATTAAAAGTGATGTCCTCACAGTTACACGCACCTCCTTCAGCCACTGAACCAACGAATCCACCAGCTCTAAACGGTTCAAATTGAGGGTCTGCCAAGTAATAGGCATTTACGTTGTGATTCCCATTTCTAATAGGAGTGGAGAGGTCGTGAAAAACTCGACTGTCGTACGAGTATTGTTTATCGTGATGGGTAAAACTGAATTTCATGTGAAAAGTAAAACTCAAAAATAAGCTTACTTCCTCTTTTTAGTCCATTCCACCGCTAGACTATATAAGAAACTTAAAAATAATCGTTCTTTGTACGCGAATGGCATTTAACAAGTACCAGACAAAAACGATTATTAAGGGTTTACTCTTTCTTGTCGCAATGCTCATTGTTGCAGTGTCTCTGCTGTATACCGACAATCTCGCCAAAAACTTAAAAGAAGACGAACGGACCAAAGTTGCACTATGGGCGGAGGCAACACGATTAATTGCCACTTTAGAAGCAGAAGACGAGATGGATGTGACCTATGCGCTGTCTGTCATACGCGCAAATAATTCGATTCCTGTTATTGTGACGTTAGAGGATGGATCAGTCATCGCCCATCGAAATATTGATTCTTTATTGGCTGAGGATAAAATTTATATTCTTGAAGAAATCGAGGACATGAAACAGGCGAATGAGCCAATCGTGGCAGGACTTTATGAGGATCAAAAGATCATTATTTACTACCAAAACTCGATTTTATTTACCAAACTCAAATTATATCCTTACGCCCAACTCATGATTATCACCATTTTCTTATTGGTGAGTTATTATGCATTTAGTTATTCGAAACGGTCGGAGCAAAACCAAGTATGGGTTGGAATGAGTAAAGAAACTGCCCACCAATTAGGAACACCTATTTCTTCGTTGATGGCCTGGATGGAATTAATAAAGGCTAATGAGGGGCAAATATCCCAAGAGGTGTATGACGAGATTAACACAGATATTGGTCGATTAGAGCTCATTACTGAGCGGTTCAGTAAAATAGGCTCTGAACCTATTTTGGTAAAAACGAATATGGCTCAAGTGGTTGGAGAAACAGTAGGTTATTTATCGAAGCGATTATCAAGTAAGGTGTCCTTTACAATTAACGATGAAACTACTGATGGATACTGTGATTTAAATGTTCCATTGTTTGCATGGGTTCTCGAAAACTTAACGAAGAACGCAACAGATGCCATGGGAGGGGACGGTGCACTTACATATACCATCACAGAAACTGACAAATACCTGTACTTATACGTATCGGATACTGGTGTTGGGATTCCTAGTAGTCGCTTTAAAACTGTTTTTGAACCCGGATTTACTACGAAGAAACGAGGCTGGGGATTGGGTTTATCCCTAGTTAAACGTATCGTAGAAAACTATCATAACGGAACCATTATTGTCAAAGAGTCTATACCGAATGAACGCACAACGTTTAAAATCATACTAAAAAAATGACAAGGTTAACTTGTTTGATATGCTTGTGTGTTATGTCCATATTGTCATTCGGACAAAACGATGTTTCAGCCAGTTTTCCAGGAGGCGATGAGGCTTATGACGCGTACCTACAAGCCAATTTGATATTTCCAGACAAGGCCATCGAATCTAGGACCACTAGAGAAATTAGAGTCGTAGTTGAAATAGATTCAACCGGTAAAGTACGGATTCAAGAATACGTGTATCCCAACAGTGGTTTGGGTTTTGAAGAAGAAGTGAAGCGATTTATCGACCACATGCCTTTATGGAATCCTGCAGTACACAACGGAGTTGTGGCAAATTCTCAAATGGTGTTAAATTTTAATTTTACGTATATCGATCCAGAAATTGATTTCGATACACAACGCTATACGTATTATACAGAAAGTGAAGTACCACCTACTTTTGTGGGCGGCCTTGATTCGATTAAACGGTTTGTTAAAACTATGATGGTCGATACTTTTAACTTTGACTTTGACACGGTTGAAGCAACTATTCAATTTGTAGTCGGAGCAGACAGTTCAATTATTGACGCACAGGTGTTATTAAGTGATAACCAAATACCAGATGATTATTGGGTTTACGTAATCCGTTCTTTGCCAAATGGAATCCCGGGTAGAATTCGGAAGAAACGCGTTAATGTTCAGTCAACGCTATCTTTAGTCATTGTTTCCGAAGCTTCAGACGACAGCTGAAGCGCATTCAATTGTTCCATCCATTGTTCAGATTGACTTGTAAAATCTGCCATGTTTTGTTCTGATACTGGCGTTGTTGGAGGTGCCTTGATTTTGAAGGGGTCTACCTGTACACCGTTATCCCAAAACCTAAAACAAAGATGAGGTCCTGTCGCCAATCCCGTACTTCCTACATAGCCAATGACTTCACCTTGTTTGACATATCGACCATTTTTTATACCACTGGCAATCCTGCTCATATGTAAATATTGCGTGGTGTATCGACTGTTGTGTTGCACTTTCACATATCGTCCGTTGCCCCCAGAATAGCTTGCTGCAATGATTTTACCATCTCCGACTGTTCTAATTGGTGTGCCTCTCGGCGCAGCATAATCAGTTCCCAAATGCGCCTTCCAACGTTTTTGCACAGGGTGGAATCGTCGTTTGGTATACCGCGAGCTTATCCGGCTGTATTTGAGCGGAGCTTTTAAAAAGGCTTTTTTAAGATTTTGGCCTTGGTCATCAAAATACCCAACATCTCCTCCTTTGTTATACGGGAATGCATAAAATGAGTCTCCTCTGTGATAAAACAAGGCGGCTTTAATTTCTCCGATATCGATAGCCTTACCGTTAACTTGGTATTCATTAAAAATGACTTTGAAAAAGTCGTTTTTATCTATTCTAAAAAAGTTGACTTGCCAGGCAAAGACTTCGGAAAGTTTGATGCCAAGTTCGTACGAGGTATTGGCAGCAAGTATACTGTGGTACAAGGTGTTGTCAATAGTCGCATAAATTGCACGTTGAATCGTGTCGACCGGCACCTTGTGTAAATACGCATAAGCAGAATCTTTGAAACACAACACGAGTTTTTCAGTTTCACTTACATGGTATATCAAATGGGAAGCCCTTTTGTCTTTTTTGATTTTGCGATAGACCATATTCACAGGCTTGTCTGCAATAATCTTATTAATTGGGAACAGCGTATCCGCAATGCCTATGGCTTCAAACAATAACGAGTCGTCTGTTTCATAATCGTCGAAAAAATTCGAGAATACTGAGTTTCTTCTCACCTTAAAGCTGTCTATCAAGTCTAAATCACGGTTTAATTTCAAACCATAATAGAGCATGGAAGAGTCAATGACAGCAACTTCTTCCACCGGGATTTCCACTTCCGAATATTTAGGTGAAGAACTGTTTTTGTCAGGTTTGCACCCAAACAGCGAAATAATGACGTAAGTCAGAAGGGTTGCGGAGGTTAGAAGGCGTGAGTTTTTCAAATAAGGTGGCGTTATAACACTATCAAAACAAATTATGGAACAATAATATTATGTTTCTTGTTGAACCAATACCTTTGCAGGAAAGATTTGTTAACGAATTAAACACAAAATAAAATGGCATTAGAATTTAATGATGGCAATTGGGAAGCAGAAGTAATAAATTCTGACGTTCCAGTTTTAGTAGATTTTTGGGCGGTATGGTGCGGTCCATGTAAAATGATTGGTCCAATCGTAGAAGAATTAGCTACTGAATATGATGGGAAAGTAAAGATTGGTAAGATGAACGTAGATGAGAATCGCGAAACACCAATGAAATACGGTATCCGAAGCATTCCTACCTTACTCGTTTTTAAGAACGGTGAAGTCGTTGACAAATTAGTAGGTGCTGTACCTAAGAGTACGATATCTGGAAAACTAGAAGCTCAATTGGCATAAGTAATAGCCAAGACAACAATATTATACTAGGAACGATGGTTATTTTTGTGACCATCGTTTTTTTATGGATTTAAATAAAGACATCATACGCATTGAGAACCTAGAATTGCTTGCGAAACAAGTGGTTGAAGGTTTCATAACTGGTCTTCATAAAAGTCCATACCACGGCTTTTCAGTCGAGTTTGCTGAACACCGACAGTACAATACGGGTGAAAGCACACGAAATATCGACTGGAAGTTATACGCCAGAACTGGAAGACTGTATGTCAAGCGATTTGAAGAAGAAACGAATCTGAGATGCCAACTACTGTTGGATGTTTCTTCCTCGATGTATTATCCAAATCAATCTGAGAACAAGATTAAATATGGGATTGTGGCTGCGGCTTCCATCATGCATATGTTGCGGAAACAACGTGATGCTGTTGGTTTAACCCTGTTTCATGACGAAATCATCGACCATATTCCAGCGAAGTCTTCAGCAAGTCACCACCTACAACTGTTAACACGTTTGACCAATGTGTACGACGAAACGACTGTGCAGAGAGAAACGGATGTAACCATGGTGTTACATGAAATTGCAGAAAGAATTCACAAACGTAGTTTAGTCGTAATTTTTAGCGATATGTTTGATTCTGGCAATGAGGCAGCGTTATTCGATGCTTTACAGCATTTGAAATTTAATAAGCACGAGGTCATTTTGTTTCATATAATGGACCACAAATCTGAATTGAATTTCGAGTTTGAGGATAGGCCATATACCTTTGAAGATATTGAAACAGGAGATCGCGTAAAGCTATTTCCTTCTGAGGTGAAAGAAAACTACCAAAAGGAGTTGACTTCCTTTTATACAAGTTTGAAAAATAAATGTACTCAGTATAAAATCGACTTTGTTGAGTGTGATATCCAAAAACCAATGGATCAAATTTTACTTCCATTTTTAACAAAGCGCCATAAAATGAGGGCTTAGTCAATTTACCCAATGAATAGAGACGTCGTAATAGTAGAAAATCCATCTGAACTTGGTGCTGGGACTAGAGGTGCTGGTACAGGCCCATTTGCTGTTCGTTTACAAGACAACCAGACAGGCAATACGGTTTATGGTAAATACCCTTTTCAAACGGTAGAAACTTTCAATGGTGCGTTGTGTACGCCAATCACAACGCCAAATGCTAAGTATATAAAAGAAATCGTGGATCAAAACAATCGGTTGATTGACGTGTTGCATCCACTTTTTACTCAAAACAAATTTCCTGTAATTGTCTCAGGAGATCACAGCAATGCGCTTGGTACCATTGCTGCCATCAAAGATTTTCATCCAAAAAAGAGATTGGGAGTGATTTGGATTGATGCGCACGCGGATCTACACACACCTTATACAACGCCATCAGGAAACGTGCACGGTATGCCACTTGGGGCCAGTCTAGGAGAAGGATACGAATCCGATGCAATCAATACACCAGAACCTGAAGTAATTGCTGGGTGGCATGACTTAACGCATTTGGGTAAAAATAAAATTCATCCAAAGGTGTTGCCACAAGATTTGTCCCTAATCGCTATAAGGGATTTGGAAGACGCAGAGTGGAATGACATTGATGATAATGACATTTTTAACTACGTTCCAGCACGTTTATTGAACAAAACAATGGAGCAAGTAGCCGAAGAAACACTTGAATACTTGAGTCATTGTGATCTTATATACATCTCATTCGATGTTGATTCTATGGACCCTTCCGTGAGTGTTGGTACAGGGACAAGCGTTCCAAATGGTTTGAGTTTAGAAGATGCCAAAGCACTACTTGAATATTTGTATGAAAGCCCTAAGGTCGCGGCTTTAGAGATTACAGAAATCAATCCGTTAATTGATCAAAACAACAAAATGGCCATCGCTGCTTTGGATATCATGAGACATTTACTTCCGTAAATCCGTCTATTTAAGTGAACGTGATTCACTGAATTTTCTTCATTTTTTACTGGTTTTAACATAGTCAATGTGTTATCTTTGGTCAACTACTATATTACTTTTAAAGAAAATTATTAATAAATTCCTATGAGTCTCTATCAACCTCCTAATGTTGAGACGATTGAGATTATCAAACAATACTGTGCCCTGTTTGATTCCAATCCGAATGCCATTATAGTTTTAAATCCAGAACATGAATCGGTGTACCAAAATGCGTCGTTCTCAAGCCAATTTAACGATTCGATTGATGAGTTATTAAGCATCGAGGAAGTCGCTGAAAATTGGGAAAAGCATTGTGATGCTGTTTTCCAATCAGGTTCGGATGAGTTTATCTATGACAAATCAACAGGGATTGAGTTTCGAACGTTAAAACTCAATGGAAATATGTACTGCATGGTGTCCGTACCATCCACCACAGCGTTAATCATTCAAAGAAATAAACAGGCCAACGTTGAACCTTCGACTATCAATAATGCAGATTTAAAACTCATTGATTCTGTATTAAAGAATTCACCGCAAGCAGTACTTATTCTAGATTTTGATCGCCAAAAATATATTGCTGCAAATGATAAAGCCGAAAAACTGTTTGGATACGACCTAGAAGAACTAAAATCATTAAGCTTAGGCGATTTAAGTCCGGGCAAAGTAGAAGAAGGAAAAGAAGCTGCAACGGTGGCTGCTAGTCATTTAAAGCAATGTGTTCAAACGAATAAGCGTGTCGTTTTTGAATGGCAAATAAGATTAAAGAATGGGACACTGCTTCCTTGCGAGGTAAGTGTATTCAAGTTGCCTACTCAGAATGGAACTTATATTCGAAGCAGCGTCATGGACATCTCTTTAAAGAGGGATTTTGCAAAAGACGTTGAAGAAAAAGAACTCCAGTTCGAAAGTAATATCAATCAGGCCATTCGTGAGCAACAAGAAAATTATTTAAAAGCGTTTGTTCGTGACAGCCCGATACCTGTTGCCATGTTAGACAACAATATGAATTACCTGTTTGTTGCTGAGGAATGGATTAAGACCTTCCCAACAAAACACGGGGTTGATATTATTGGAAGGAATCATTAGGAATTAAACCCTCATATCCCATTGAGGTGGAAGTTACAACACAAACAAGCACTCAAAGGTCATGCTTCTAGCATGAAGCGAGACCAATTTACCGATCCAGATGGAAATCCATCATGGTGCCGTTGGGACGTAAAGCCATGGTACGTTGACGAATCTACAATTGGTGGGATTATTATCTATGCACAGGAAATTACTGAAGAGGTTGAATCTGAAAACAAGATGCTCGACCAAGAGCGGCGATACAAGCACTTCTTTAATAGTGATTCCATTGGCTGGGTGGAGGTAAGTGCGCCTAAGCTTATTGAAACAGTAATTGCGTGTAATTACGACTTTGGTAAGGTTATTCATGAACATAAGGATGCAATCGGTACTGTTACACGTTTTAATCAAAAAGCCGGCGACATTTTTGGCTTGTCAAACGACATCGACCCTGAAAGTTTTGAACCTTTACGGTATATACAAGAAGGAATTGAAGACTTAGCATCGAAGTTTTTTGGTGCTATAAAAAATAAACTGGATAGTTTTACCTGTGAAGTGGTTATCAAAAACAACTATGGTGAAACTAGAAACCTGAATATCAATGTGCATTTCTCAGATGTTGGAGGACGTGGAGATTTGCTTTATGGAATACAGGACATTACTGACTTGAAAGACTCGGTAAAAGCACTCAGAGAAAGCGAAGAGCGTTACCGCACCATGTTTGACAGCAACAGTCTAGCGGTGGTATATACAAACTACGAAAAAGACATGGTAAAGATTAATGAATCTTTTACCAAGATTTTTGGGTATACCGAAGAAGACATGCAGAAGATTGAGGAAAACGACATGTTGCTTCCGTCATATCGAAAACTGAATAAACAAATTTCTGATGACTTTGCTTCAGGATTGAAACGATACGTTTCGGTTGAGAAGGAATATAAAATAAAGTCTGGGAAGAAGATTGTTGCTCAAACAGCTTCAAGTGCCTTATATGACGATGCAGGACAGCATTATGGTAACGTAACGATAATCGAGGACATCACTGAGAGAAAAACAGCTGAAAGACAAATCCGTAAGCAAAACGAAGAGCTTATTAAAATTAACCAGGAATTGGATCAGTTTGTTTACAGTGCGGCACATGATTTAAGAGCGCCTATTGCAAACGTGATGGGATTGGTGAAATTGATTCGATTAGAAGAAATTTCTGAAACGGCCTCACACTATATTGGGTTACAAGAAAAGAGTCTTGCTAAACTAGACGAGTTTATTAAGAGCATCGTTGATTATTCGCGAAACTCGCGACTTGGATTGGCTAAGGATGAAATCAACCTTAACGAATTCGTTAACGAAGTTGTTGATCAATATCGTTTCTCGGAAAACGCAGAGAAATTGGCTATTGCCATTAATGTTGATCAACCTGGAAAGTTTGTTACAGACTTAAACAGATTATCCGTGGTAATGAACAATTTGGTTTCAAATGCGGTGCGTTATATGGATCCAAGCAAACCTGACTGTTTCCTCAACATTGACGTGGTAGCTGACACCAAGCAAGCCAAGATAACGGTATCAGATAACGGTATTGGTATCGAAAAAGAACACCTCACTTCAATATTTGAGTTATTTTACAGAGCGAGTTCCAATTCTAAAGGAACAGGAATCGGCTTGTATATTGTAAAAGAAACCATCGATAAATTAAAAGGAAAAATTAAGGTAGCTTCGAAGTATGGAGAAGGAACTACCTTTACCGTTACATTTAAGAACTTTATCTAGATCCCGATGATTTACTTGATAGATGATGATGAGATTCAAAATCTGATTAATACTAGGGTAATCAGTATTGTATCTGACGGGATAGAGGTCAAAGCATTTACTTCTGCAGAGAACGCTTTAGCCAATCTTAAAAGCAAGCAAGATGGTTTGCCTGATATGATTTTCTTAGATATTAATATGCCCAAAATGAATGGTTGGGACTTTTTAGACGCCTACGAGAGTGAGGAAAACAAAGTAAAAGTATACATGCTCTCGTCTTCAATCAATAACAAAGACATTCAGAAATCTGAGACGTACGATATCGTTAATGGATTTATTTGTATACCATTAGTGGTTGAGAAACTTGCCGAAATACTAAAATCGGAAGGACTCGCTTAATGCATTTCTAACTCAGAACGTTGAGATTCTTCTAAAACAATTCTTACAGATGTAGGATTTGGACTATACATTTCAGAATCCATAGCAGATTTAATCTGTTCTATTTCACTAAATATGTCACAAAGTTCGTCAGATGTTGTAATCTGATCCATAACTGTAGAGCGCTCATCTTGAGCTAGTTCTGAGTATGAGAGTTGAATAAGGTTGTGTAGAGTAGAGGTGTAATCCATAAAGTAAAATTAGTTTCTTTACCTCATGAACGTCCAGATTACACAATTATTGCAATGAGATAGATTTTTCTGAAATTATTTTTCTCATGTTGTTCAACGCATATCGCATACGTCCAAGTGCCGTATTAATACTTACACCAGTTAGGTCTGCGATTTCTTTGAAACTCAAATCACCATAGTGACGTAGTACAAGAACTTCTTTTTGCTCTGGTGGTAGCATATTGATAATCTGACGAACTGTATCGTCGCGTTGATTTCTGATGTACGATTCCTCACGATTACTATCACTAATCTCGATGGTTCTGAAAATGTCTTCACCATCTTGAGAAGTTATCGTCGGCATGCGCTTTGATTTTCTGAAATGATCAATGGCTAAGTTGCGCGCAATTCGAACAACCCAAGGTAAGAATTTACCTTCTTCATTATATTTTCCAGATTTGAACGTTTTAATGACCTTAATGAAAGTTTCCTGAAATAAGTCTTCAGCAATGTATCGATCATTAACAATAAGTAAAATGGTTGTAAACACTTTGTTTTTGTGTTTAGTGATAAGCATTTCTAAACATGCTTCATTTCCTTGAATGTACTGCTTGATTAAAGCACGGTCTTTAATTTGTTCGCTCATATATACCTCCTAATGTGTTACGTGACTGTAAATCAGTCGATTGTAATAAAAAAATTTAGAGTAGAGGTATAATGTATAGGCTTTTGTGCTTTAAATGTTCTACTAAGATAGAGAATTGATTTTGAAATAAAAAATTTTTTATAAAACTCCTCACTTAAAACACAAAGCAAAAGAGTTATTTTGTTGTTACTAAAAATATGGGCAGCAAAGCAGAGAAAGTAATAGATATTGTAGGGGCGAGAATGCACAATCTGAAGAATATTGATGTTCAGATTAAGCGGAATAAATTCACTGTGGTTACTGGAGTTTCTGGGTCAGGAAAATCTTCGCTGGTTTTTGATACCTTATATGCAGAAGGCCAAAGAAGGTATGTAGAAAGTCTATCCTCTTATGCCAGACAGTTTTTGGGAAAGCTCGACAAACCTGAGGTGGATCATATAAAAGGATTAACACCTTGCGTAGCTATTGAGCAAAAAGTAAATACGCGTAATCCAAGATCTACCGTTGCTACTTCGACTGAAATATATGACTACCTAAAACTACTATTCACAAGGGCTGGTCGCACGTACTCGCCGATATCAGGTGATGAAGTAAAGTGCCATACTCCGCAAGACGTCGTTGATTACATATTACAAACAGCCAAAGCGGATGAGCATGTATATGTCTTAACAAGCATTCCTTTCGAGAATGCAAAGGAATTAAAAGACGTATTGGAACTGGAAAGTCAAAAAGGTTATAGCCGTTTACTGTATAGGAATGAGGTAGTAAAAATTGACGATTTTAAGGTGACCGAGGTAAAAAGCAAAGACCTCTTTTTATTAGTAGATAGGATAGTCGTTGAACAGAAGTCAGATGAAGAATACCTACAAAGGTTAAGTGATTCGGTTCAAACCGCATTTTATGAAGGTAAAGGACTATTAACCATTCAAATTCTTAAAGAGAAAGAAACGGTAGAAATTGAATTCTCAAATCTATTTGAATTGGATGGGATGCAGTTTGAAAGACCAACCATCAATTTTTTAAGTTTTAATAACCCTTACGGCGCTTGTAAAACGTGTCAGGGATTTGGAACCATAATTGGTATTGATGAATCGCTGGTAGTGCCAGACAGAAGCTTGTCCTTATTTGAAGGGGCGGTCGCACCCTGGCGCGGTGAATCCTTGAGTAAATGGAAGAATGAGTTTATCAAAAACATAGATGCTAATGAGTTTCCTATTCACAAACCGTATATGGAGCTTTCAGAAGACGAGAAAGATCTTTTATGGCAGGGAAGTGATTCAGTAAACGGCATCAATCAATTCGTTCAGTTTTTACAAGACAGTTCGTACAAAATACAATATCGGGTGATGTTGGCTAAATATAGAGGTCGAACGATTTGTCCAGACTGTAAAGGAACAAGACTTCGCCATGATTCTAACTTTGTCAAAATCGTGAGTGAAACCCCATTATTATACCACTCAAAAGGAACGCCCAATAAAATATCACTTTCCGAAGTCCTTTTATTAACGGTCGCAGAAGCAAAGGAGTTTTTCAAAGGATTTACCTTTAGTGCAGCAGATTTAGAAATTGCCAAACGATTGTTGACTGAAATTACGGCCCGACTTGATTTCTTATCTGATGTTGGCTTGGGTTACTTAGGCTTAAACCGGTTATCCAATTCTTTATCGGGTGGTGAGTCTCAGCGTATCAATTTGGCAACATCGCTTGGTAGCAGCTTGGTGGGTTCTACCTACATACTAGATGAACCAAGTATTGGCCTACACTCAAGAGATACAGAACGATTGATTGTGGTTTTAAAGAAACTACAATCTGCTGGTAATACAGTTGTTGTCGTTGAACATGACGAAGAGTTAATGCATTCTGCAGACGAATTGATTGACATCGGACCATTTGCGGGATCGCATGGGGGAGAAGTGGTGTTCAACGGAAACTTCGACGATATGATGTCGTCCGAAACGCTGACGTCACAGTTTTTGAATAATGTACGTGAAATCGAAATTCCTGAACACAGAAGAAAGTGGAACAATTACATTGACATTAAAAATGCCCGCTTCAATAACTTGAAACGTGTGAATACAAAAATTCCTTTGTCCGCCTTTACGGTGGTTACAGGTGTTTCTGGATCAGGTAAGACGAGTTTAATTAAAGGAGTTTTTTATCCTTTAATCTTACGTGCACTAGACCAATATGCAGGAGTTAAGCCAGGAGAGTCTGATGGTATTTCAGGAGACATTTCTCGAATTCAAGCCGTAGAAATGATTGATCAGAATCCTATTGGTAAATCGTCACGATCTAATCCAGTGACCTATGTAAAAGCCTATGATGCTATCAGAGATTTGTTCTCTGAACAGGTGTTGTCGAAGCAACGCGGTTATAAAAGTTCTATCTTTTCTTTCAATGTGGAAGGTGGTCGTTGTGACAACTGTAAAGGGGAAGGTGAAGAGATTATAGAAATGCAGTTTATGGCTGATTTGCACTTACCATGCGAAGTGTGTAAAGGCAAACGGTTTAAACAAGAAGTGTTAGAAGTGACATTTAAGGAAAAAAACATCCATGACGTGTTGTCTATGACTGTTGATGACGCGATGGAGTTTTTCGATTCTGTGTCGCTTATCAAAAAAAGACTTCAACCATTGCAAGACGTAGGATTGGGTTATGTGTCATTAGGGCAATCATCAAATACACTAAGCGGGGGAGAAGCCCAAAGAATTAAACTGGCTTCCTTCTTGGGTAAAAACAACAGTCAAACCCACACCTTATTTATATTCGACGAACCCACCACTGGTTTGCACTTTCACGACATACAAAAACTACTTAAATCGTTAAACGCGTTGGTTGATAGCGGTAATACAGTTGTGACAATTGAACACAACTTAGACGTCGTGAAGTCTGCTGATTGGGTAATTGATTTAGGTCCAAGCGGAGGGAAAGAGGGTGGCGCAATAGTTTTTGAAGGAACACCCGAACAACTCGTTGAGTGTAAGGATTCATTTACAGGCCAATATCTAAAAACAAAGTTAGCTGGAGGTTTCTTAAATCCGTCGTTAAAGAAAGCTTAGGCATAAAAAAAGTCCATGGCTTGTTAGCGCATGGACTCTTTATAAATATGTCTTTTTACCTATTCAGAATCTTCGTCTTCATTTTCTTCCTCAATTTCCTCGTCTTGGTCCGGAGTATCTTGTGGTGCATCTTCAACTTTTACTGTTGATTGTAGCTTTATGATTTCATCTTCTAAATCCAGTTCATCACCTTCTAAATATCCTGTATGGGTGTATACAATTTTTCCATTTTGATCAATTAAAAAGGTAACCGGTGGGTTTGTTACGTTCATGTCGCGCTGAAATTCTCCATTTGGATCTAATAATATGTCAAAGTCCCAACCTTGTCCATCAGCGAAAGGCTTAACACGTGCAGAGTTTCTGCTATCGTCGACAGAAACTGCCACCAATTCTACGTTGTAGTCTTCTTCCCAATCATCCAAAACATCATTTAGGTTGCGCAGTTCTTTGATACAAGGTTTACACCATGTTGCCCAAAACGAAATGATGGTTATTTTACCATTTGTACCGTAAGTGGAAACATCGATATTTTCACCTTCCGTATTCTTTAAGGTAACGCTTGGAAGTGATTGTTTTGTTTTGGTGCTGTCTTCAACTGCAGCCTGAGTGCCAATTGCACAAATCATTAAGGTAATGGCGATAACTATATTCTTCATTTCTTGTTTTTGTTAAGATAGATTTCAATTATTGTTCCAACAAAGAAGTTTGCAAGTTTAATCAAAATCAGGGTAAATGGAATTGGTAAACAACAAAACAGACTGGATTTAAGTTAACAGTTTGATAATCAGATAATCATTAACACATTAATCGATAGAATCATTGAGTTCAGAGCGAATTAAAGTCGGTATATTTTTTGGTGGAAGTTCACGCGAACGAGAAGTCTCGTTTGCTGGAGGGAGAACCGTGTATGATAATTTAGACAAAGATTTGTTTGAACCGGTCGCCATATTTGTCGATGAGTTTGGCAACTTAGTACTGTTGCAATGGCAATTCATATACAGGGGCACTATCCGAGATTTTTACCCGCCAGTTTCCTTTTTACCAAATTCGCCTAACAATTATCAGATATATTCAGAAAGTATAGAATTGTCGGCCACCGAAAGAAATAAGATGCTCTCGGAAGTTGGTGAAGTCATAGAACCAAGTGCGTTATCGACATACATCGATTTTGCATTTTTGGCCTTACACGGTGAACGAGGCGAAGATGGCAACGTACAAGGTTTATTGGAGTGGTATGGCATACCCTATTCTGGGTCAGGTATTTTACCGTCAGCCATTGGCATGAACAAAGCCATTCAGAAGGATTGGATGACTTCTCGAGGATTTGATGGACCGAGATATGCTCGTATTCACAAAAACGAATGGGATAAAGACCCGAAAGCCTTTTACAATCGAGTTCTCAACGCGATTGGCTTTCCATTGGTAGTCAAATCAGCAAACCAAGGTTCTTCGATAGGGGTAAACATCGTAAAAGAATCTGGTTTTGAAAGGTTCGAAAAGGCGATCAATAACAGTTTGTTCATTCAACGCTTGAAAAAGTCTGAATGGCAAAAAGCGGATCAAGTCACCTTCATACGGGAATTATCTGATATTAGAAGTTCATTGGGCTTTCCATTGCTCATTAATGATGCCATCGTTCACCATCCAGAAGATGCGCTAACACTGCTTCATACACTATTTGAAGAGCACGAAACAATCACTTTGCAAGCCATTAGAGGCGAAGTAGAGATTGTCGTTGAACAACTCATTACTGGGAAAGAGTTTAGCTGTATCGTTATAAAAGACGAGGACGGTGAAGTAATTGCATTGCCACCAACAGAAATAGCCAAATCCACTAATTTCTTTGATTACAAATCAAAATACCTTCCTGGTTTGTCTCGAAAAATTACCCCTATCCAGTTGCCCGACGAGCAAATTGAAGCTATCCGAACAGATTGTGCGAAATTGTTTGTTGATTTCGGATTCAATGTATACGCTAGAATAGATGGTTTCTTTACCAACGATGGTAAGATATTTTTAAACGACCCGAACACAACTTCGGGAATGATGCCATCTTCTTTTTTCTTCCACCAAGCCGCTGAGATTGGTTTGAACCCAAGTCAATTTTTGACCTACATCATTCGAACATCTATTGCTGAACGGATTGAAACGATTCCAGCTATGGTGCAAAAAACGGCTTTACTCCACAACCTCGATGCACAATTAAAACGCAACGCTGATGCAGCACAATCAAAAAAACGTGTAGCCATCATTATGGGTGGATATTCAACGGAACGGCATATATCCGTTGAGAGTGGTCGTAATATTTATGAAAAGTTAGCCTCGTCAGGGAAGTATCAACCGATACCCGTTTTCTTAACAGGAAATAATGACGCACACGAATTATATGTGATTCCTATAAACGTCATGCTCAAAGACAATGCGGATGACATAAAGGCTAAAGTGGAGGCCTATCACCATGCGCCAATTATTTCAAAAATCATTGAGGAAGCGTCTTCGGTTACTGAAAAGTACACGTTTGGTTCACCGATCTTTGAACCACACAGAATTCAGTATAGCGAATTACCTGGCTTGTGTGAATCAGTATTTATTGCACTACATGGCCGACCCGGAGAGGATGGTCAAATTCAAATTGAATTGGATAAGCTAGGCTTGCCTTATAATGGTAGTGGATACGAGTCCTCGGCCATGACCATCGATAAATTTAAAACCAACAATGTCTTACGAGACAAAGGGTTTTTAGTCGCAAATGGAGCACTGGTTACCAAAGATGAATGGTTCTCAAATCAAGAATTAGTGCTAGAAAGAGCACAAAAAATGATTTTTCCTTTAATAGCTAAACCTTCAGATGAAGGGTGTAGTAGTGCAGTTAAGAAGTTAAAGTCATTAGATGCCTTTAAGGCGTATGCGGAAGCCACATTCAGGTCTTCAGACCAAATAGATCAAGCACTTGCTTTGGTTTTAGACATTCAAGAAAAGGAGGAGTTCCCAGCGAAGGATTATTTCTTAATTGAGCAGTTTATTGATAGAGAAGGAGCCAATCATTTTATAGAAATTACCGGAGGTTTGGTAACCAAATATGAAAATGGCGAGGTGGTTTACGAAGTGTTCGAACCATCAGAGGCATTGGCTGAAGGGGAGATACTGTCATTAGCGGAAAAGTTTTTAGCTGGAGAAGGTCAAAACATTACACCAGCTAGGTTTTCGTCTGATAAAGCGCTTAATCGTTATGTTTCTGACGAGGTTCGTGCCGTGTTTGAAGCGGTTGCCAAAACATTACAAGTGGAAGGCTATTGCCGAATTGATGCTTTTGTACGTATTTTCGACAACCGAAAGGTTGAGGTGATTATCATTGAAATAAATTCACTGCCCGGTATGACACCAGCGACGTGCATCTACCACCAAGCAGCAATAAATGGGTATAAACCATTTGATTTTATTGACGAGATATTAACCTTTGGCGAAAATCGTTTAAAACAAAAACAGTATGAACAAAACGCTTAAGTCTTTAGTATTTATTGGATTAACAACTGTAGTGCTAATTGCTGGAGTATTGCTTTTTATTCGTACGTATACCAAGCATAGTCAGGACTTAGTTAAGGTACCACATATTGAAGGGTTGCGTATCGATAAAGCGATACGTGTTTTAGAAGAAGGCGGTTTTCAATATGAAATTACGGATACGGTGTTTCGCGATGGCTTGCCGCTGTTGTCGATTGTAGACCAAATTCCTGATAGCGATTTTGAAGTGAAATCTGGAAGGAAAATATATTTGGTGTTAAATGCGGATCAAGTTCCAGATGTAGAAATGCCGGATTTAGCTGGTAAAACGTCATTTACACAAGCTGAACGAATTTTAAAGAACCGAGGCATCCTTGTGGGCCGTAAAATTGAAATCCAAATGGCTGAGATAAAAGACGCAGATAGTGAACCTGTTTTAGAGCAGCGTTTTGCAGGATCTAATAAGCAAATACCTAAAGGAACCAAAATCAAAAGAAACACAGCAGTGGACTTAGTCGTAGGTGTCATGAACAAGGCAAATATTGAAGATTTGGAAGAGGTTTCGGAAGCTGTAGAAACAACTGAAAATTAGCTCAGTTTTATTTTCAAAGGAGCAACGAATAGGTAGGGGTTTTCGTCTTACATTTGTAGGAGTTAGCCAAAACCAATGCCACGTTACCTAATTGCTTTGTTATTCTTTGGAATTTCGATTCTGTCCAATGCACAGGTGACGGCTGATTTTACCGCTGACACAACAAGTGGCTGCACCCCCGTAACCGTTACGTTTAAAGACCAATCAACAGGCAACATTGTTTCACGCTATTGGACTTTTGGAAACGGAAATACATCAACAAAATCTGATCCATCAGCAATATTTTATAAGCCAGGAACATACACCATCACGTTAAAAGTGACGGATGATAAAGGCAAAGAATCAACCAAAACGAAAACAGCTTACATTGAGGTATTCGAAATTCCTAAAGCGGATTTTAAACCTCTAAAAACTTCGGGTTGTGCTCCGTTGGCAGTGCCATTTACCAACCAAACAAAGGAAGGAAGCGGTAAAATTGTCGATGTGACTTGGGATTTCGGAGACGGGAATACGCTCAATACGATTTCAGGTTATCACGTTTATAAAGTCTCTGGAACCTATTCCGTTTCGATGCTGGCGATTGACGCCAATGGATGTAAAGACAAGATTAAAAAAGATAACATCATTACGGTTTATCCAGTACCCGAAGTCGACTATACTGCGGATGAAACCTTTGCTTGTAATCCACCTTTAAAAGTAAACTTTAAGAACCTGACCAAAAAAGGCGGTACAGGTTTTACGTATGAATGGGACTTCGGCGATGGCAACACATCCACTCAAGAAAACCCAACGTATGAATACACTAAAAACGGGAGTTACCAGGTCAGCCTAACCGTAACCAACAGCAATGGCTGTAAAACAACTAAGTCTATTAAGTCATATATCAACATCAACCCGATAGACGTCGATTTTGATATTGATAAAAATGACGGCTGCGCTCCATTAGACGTAACCTTCACCAATAAAACGAAACCAGATATTTCAGGTTTGTCGTATTCATGGGACATGGGGAATGGGAAAACCTTACAAACCAAACATGCAGCAACAACCTACGACAAGCCTGGTACGTATAAGGTGAGTTTGACGGTTTCAAAAAATGGAAAATGTAATCAAACACGTACATACGCCAACGCGGTAATTGTTAAACCAACTCCAGAGCCCAAAATTGTGGTGAGTGACAGCGTGTCTTGTTTTGTGCCTTTTGATGTTACTGTAGAAGATCAAGGCACTGGTGCTTCGGAATGGAATTGGTTGTTGGATGGATCCTCTGCGACGCAAGGCCGAAAGAGTAGTATTAGAATAACCAATTATGCAGCCCACGTTATCTCATTGGTAACCAAAAACAACTACGGTTGTGTGTCTGACACGGTCAAAAAGCTCATACAAGTACATCCAATAGATGTGACCGCAACCATCGATACGCAAGGGTGTGCGCCAATGCTTGTGACCTTTACTAATACTTCTGACTTAGGAAAAAACATTATTGCTAGTCAACAGTGGGATTTTGGTGACGGAAGTACAAAGAGCATCTCAGGTGAAACACCACGAACGGTCTCACACGAATTCAAAGACAGAGGCGTTTATACGGTTACGCTTAAAGTAACCACGACAAAAGGTTGTGAAGGAGAAACTTCACTTACGGTGAAAGTTGGGAAGAAAAGGAAACCTGCGATTGCACCTGGTCTCGACACCCTGTGTAATTCACAAATGGCCAGCCTAACCAACAATACCGATATCAAACTAAAAGACAGCTTAGACTTAATTGTTTGGAAGTTATTGCCTCATACTGGTAATGGCGGCATTATTGATACGGTTGACAAACTAAAGTTTCCAGATTTGTGGCACTATAAATATAAAGTGCGTGATCAAGACACCGGTCTATATGACGTCGTTCTGGTAACTCGTGATAATGGTTGCTATGATTCGATTATGTTGAAAGATAGGATTTACATCTTACCACCAGTGGCAAAGATTAAGCCATTGCACGACACCTGCGCCAATGACATCATGATTTTGGCCAATATCTCAAAATACGCAGATAGTATTAATTGGGTTGTTCGGAAGAGCGTGTTTATTGATTCTATTATCAGAGTCGGGACCGACACTGCAGAAATTGCCAGATTAAGGGCATATAATTTCAAATCGAAATGTATTGACTCTGTAGAGTTCAAGTTTGAACCTAAAAAGACATTTAGTGGAGGGTTTGCAGCAAATGGCAAGCTTTGCGCCCCAACAACCTACAGTTTTACCGGTTCTGCAAACGAGAAATACCTTTCGTATTTATGGATAATCAATGGCACGGATAGTTTTCACACACGGCGACTTACCGTACCGTTCAAACAGCCTGGCAAATACGACGTGTATTATCGTGCAACCGATACTTCTGCCACAGGTGGATGTGCACGTGCCATGAATGTGGAGTACAATGTTACTGGTCCTACGGTCGACGGATCAATCATCGCTAAGCCTGGCTGCGGACCGTTGGATGTCATCTTGAAAACGACTTCTAAACCGAAAGATTTTGCCCAGTTATATTGGAATATCGGTCCCCATTCAGTTCCAGTAAATAGTGCTGGTTTAGACACATTTGAGTTGTTTAAACCGGGACCTAATGATGGGAAATGGCCTATATCCCTTATTGGAGTCGATTCCAACGGCTGTAAAGGAACCAAAGATTTTGAAACAGAAGTATTCGGTACCAAAAATGCCACACTGAAAATTACTCGATTTAAGGATTGTAGCGGACGTAAATTTATATTTAGTCCTTTGTTTGCAACACCAGTAAAAGATTCGAGTTGGACGTATAAGTGGGACATGGGGGATGGTATTGGTAGTTCGGATCAAAAGCTCGTCAACTACACTTTTAAAACACCTGGTAAGTACTTGGTAAAGGTCTTCATGACCGATGAAAATGGCTGTGTCACGCGCTTGCAGGACACTGTCAATATGGAAGATGAAGTCCTACGTGCCAAGTTTTTTGCTGATAGTTTAATTAAAGATTGCCCTCCATTACACGTCAGTTTTGAAGATAGGTCAACCTTAAACTCTCTTCGAAGAATTGTCAAATGGGAATGGGATTTCGGAGATGGAACGGGTTCTCAAGAAAGGTATCCAAGCAAATTATACTTAAAATCGGGTGATTATGATGTCTCGCTTAAAGTGACAGATGAATGGGGCTGCCAAGACTCATTTACCTATCCAGGATTTGTTTTAGTCAAAGGACCAATTGGTTCTTATGCGTTTGATAAGACGGAAGGCTGTGTTCCACTATCGGTAAACTTTACCGCTGACACCAGCAAAAGCAACGGATTTACTTGGGATTTTGGGGACGGGAATATTCTAAAGAACGCATTAAAAACCACGCACGTGTATTACGATACTGGGAGGTTCATACCTTTATTGACCTTGTCGGATACGTTTGGGTGTACCTATACGCATCCACCTGTGGATACGATATATGTGTATCCACAACCACTTCCAGACTTTGGCATGTCTCGACCGTGTCCCGGTGTGCCAACGACCTTCACCAGCAATAGTTGGCCAGCAAACTTGACCGATTACTCATGGACTTTTGGCGATGGAGGAAGTAGCGATGAAGCGAATCCGAATCACACCTATGCAACCGGAGGAAAATATGATGTTACTTTAAAGGTAACTACCGAACATGGCTGTTCGAATGATACCACCAAACAGGTAGATATAAAGAAAATTAGCGCTGACTTTTCGACTGCTGAAAGTGAAGTGTGTGTGGGTAGTAGTATTCAGATACAAGATCAATCGCAATCGGATGCAAAGATTGTAAGCTGGGATTGGACGATAAACGACACGTTTACGTATAAAGGTACCAATCCGACGCTCAGTTTCTCACAGATTGGTCCAGTTAAAATTCAGTTAATTATTCAAGATGAAATTGGTTGTACAGATACATTAGTGAGTGCGCGGGATCTGCGAGTCGGTGACACCATTCCACCTGTCTTAACTCCTGTGTTACGAGTAAGTGTCGAAGACGATCATTCTTATCTACTGGATTATAAACGAAGCGATATTACGGACTTTAGGAGCTATTTTATCTACCACAATGATGTTAAAATTGGTGAAATAACAGACCAAGATGAAACAAGATTTGTTATTCCCAAAGTAAATACGCTCGACAATGTGTACTGTGCGCGTGTATCGGTTCAAAATGCTTGTGGACTAGAAAGTATACCGACAGGGGATGAAAACGACTGTACCGTCGAGGTGGAAGCCGTAGGAGAACTAAACCAGAGTAGGGTTACTTGGAATGCCTATAACGGATGGAACTCGGTACAGAAATATTTAATTTTTAGACATGACAACGTTGAGAAAAACGAATACATTTTATTGGATTCAGTTTTAGGAAATCAGTTAGAGTATATCGATACCAACGTGTTGTGTTATCGCAAACACTGGTATAGAATTTTGGCAGTGGAGCAAGACGGAAACCAACAGGTGAGTTGGAGTGATACCTGCGCGGCGACCCCAATTTATGTTAATTCAATTCCACCAAACGAATTGGTAAGAGCAACTGTACAGCACGATGACTACGTGCGGATAGAATGGCTAGCAACGCCTTATAGCAAAATGCCAATTGAGCATTATGAGTTAGAGAAATCAGACGACGGATATACGTATCGATTGGTGACTGATCAGTTGTCTCCAACGACATTTGAAGCCGATGATCGGTTGGTTGAAGTAGATAGTCAGTCATACTTTTATAGGGTAAGAGCTGTGGACGTATGTAAGGACAAGGCGCCTTACAGCAACTTTGCAAAAACTATATTATTGGATGCGGATACAGGCAAGTTTCAACGTCCGTTTTTACGATGGAGCACGTACGATGGCTGGGATGTTGGCGTTGACAAATACGAAATTCAACGCAAGGAAGTAGACGGAAGTTTTTATTCATTGGGTTTCACGAGTTCCGGAAATGACTCCACCTTTTACGATAAAGAAACCGAGTTAAACCAAAGACCACATTATTGTTATCGGGTTGTAGGATACAAAGTCAACGAAAACAACGAAAACCAAGTCATTAGTATCTCGAATGAGGATTGTGTAGACGTGCATAGTTGGTTGTATGTGCCAAACGCGTTTTCGCCGAATGGAGATGGGCTAAATGATTATTTCGCAACGCCAGGTTGGTATATTAAGGAATACCACTTGACCATTTACAATCGATGGGGTGAGAAGCTGTTTGAAAGCAATTCGCTTTACCACAGTTGGGATGGAACGTATGAAGGCAACGTGGTCGAAAATGAAGCGTATGTATATATAATTGAAAGCTTAGGTATTGATAATATTAAACGTGGCTACAAAGGAACTGTAACTGTTTTACGTTAAGAGAAATCCACAATCTTCATTGTCAATCCCATGTCTTATTCTTATTTCAATAAATTTGCCGCAATAAGCTTGGATTTGAACGCGTTGATATTCAAAATTAAACGAGGAATGGAATTAAAAAGAATGGGGAGTTTAATGGCCTTTGTGCTATTAATAAGTGGTACGGCGCTAAGTCAAATTGGACTGAAGCCACTGAATCAAAACCCAACGATCCAATCCTATCTGAAACAACATCCCAATTATGTTTGGAACGCGCCCCAACAACATGCGAAATGGGGCAAGAAAGACACACTTCACTTGCCGTTCTTCGACGATTTTACTTCGACGTTGATGTATCCCGATTCAAGCAAGTGGCTCGACAACGATGTATATGTCAATAGAGATTTTGCGATTCACCCACCGAGCTACGGCGTAGCAACTTTCGATTATTTGGATGCAAACGGCAAACCTTATGAGTCCATTGAGAGAGAGAATTTGGACTATGGTGACACACTAACCTCACAATGCATCAATTTAAAGCAAGATGCCACTGGTAAGGCTTATACCGCCGGAGACTCTATCTTTATGAGTTTCTACTACCAACCAAAAGGACTAGGAGATTTCATTACGCTTGAAGATTCACTTAAGTTATTGTTTAAAGGAAGTAACGGAAAATGGAAGCACATTTGGGGTGTTCGTGGTAATTCAAATCTCAAATTTGTTCAAGTACTAATCCCAATTACTGAGTCTATCTACTTTACTGAAGCATTCCAGTTTCAGTTCGTCAATTTAACCCATCGTTGGGGGAATAATAACCATTGGCATTTAGACAACGTATATATCGAAAAGAATAGGAAATTATCTGAAGATTTTCAATTAGATAATAGCATTGCTAGTAAACCAACTTCTTTGTTGAAGAATTACTTTTCCATGCCTTATGATCATTTTTTGGCTAATCCGAGTGAAGCGTCTGACAGTTTTTATTTTGAAGTGTCTAACTTGAGTCCAACAGCTGTTAATGCATTGGTAAAATACCAAGAGCGTCAAGGCGATAAGATCTACATCAATACTCCTTTTGATACAAACGCAGTGAACACGCCAGGAAGAGGCTATGTGGAAAGGAAGGTTAAGGCCTATGATTTAACAAATTTCGTTGACACCGCTTATCCAATACACGTTACTCGACAGTACTATGTACGTGGTAAAAGTGTGAACGACATACCCTTGTTTCAAGGTAACGATTCCATTGTGGTAGACCATTTCTTTACAAGGCACTATGCGTATGACGACGGCACTCCTGAATCTGGTTTTGGATTCAATGACCTTAAAACGGGTGACGGACGTATTGTATTGGCATTTGATTTAAAAAAGGCAGACACGCTTCGAGCCGTGGATTTCATGTTGACGTACAACACACAAGACGTGGGTCGACAAAGATTTGTTTTTCAAGTGTATCAGGACATTGAATATAATGGGGGAGAGGACGTCTTGTTGTTTGAGCGAGCGTATGTAGGCAATGACATTTATGATGGCATCGATAATCGCGGATTTTTTACAGTTGGTTTAGACACCGCCATTCCATTACCTGCTGGTAAGTTTTATGTGGGTTGGAGCCAGGAAAGGAATTTCAACTTGACTGTGGGTTTTGATAAAAACAATGGGTATATCCGATCGAAGGTGTTAAACAAAAATATTTATTTCAATGTTGGAGACGGTTGGTTAGAGAACAACAATTCAACACTAGTTGGGGCGCCAATGATCCGTCCAATTTTCGGAGGTGCTACTCCTTGGAATGTTTCTATTAGTAAAACGATTCCGAAGTCAATAGGTATTTATCCCAATCCAACAGATGGCTTGATTCATTTAGAAGCAGAAGTTTCTGAGGTGTTTGTGATGGATATGCAAGGGAAGAAGGTTCCGTTTAGACAAGTAAGTTCAAACTCAATAGACTTAAGTGCATTAGAAACAGGAATGTACATTGTAACCGTTGTAACCAAACAAAATCAAATCTTAAACGCTAAAGTAGTTAAACATTAAAAATGACTGGAGATATTACCGTAACAGAATTAAAACAGCGATTGGATGCTGGAGAAAGATTAAACATCATCGATGTAAGAGAGCCTTGGGAATTTGAGGAATTCAACATCAATGGGAAATTGATTCCGTTAGGGGACTTACAAGGCAAATTGGATGACCTTGATGCATGGCAGGATCAAGAAGTGATTGTTCACTGTAAATCAGGTGGAAGAAGTGCTGCTGCTGTTGATTACATGACGCGTCAAGGATTTAAAAACGCTCGAAACTTAGCAGGCGGTATGATGGCTTGGCAGGCCCAAAACGCCTCATAAATGATTGGCCGAAAATCCTTTTGGGTTTTTGGAACATTGGTTGTCGCCATTGTGTTTTTGACGCAATATTGCTCACTGCCTTCGACAACAGAAACACATACTTATCTGAATCACAGTGATACCGCAAAATATGTGGGTATGACCACGTGTGCGCAATGCCATCTTGATAAAGCTGAGACCTTTATTCACACTGGAATGGGCATGAGCTTCGATACCGCTTCAAAAGAAAAAAGCAGTGCGAATTTGCATACGAATCATGTGTTGTACGACAGTGCCACTGATTTCTACTACTATCCGCATTGGCAAAATGACCAATTATTTGTCACTGAATTTCGGTTGGTTGGTTCGGATACCGTCTATACCAGAAAAGAAAGAATCAACTACATCATTGGTTCAGGACAACACACCAATAGTCATTTAATTCAAAAAGGAGATTACATCGTTCAAGCACCTTTTACTTGGTACGCACAAGATAAGAAACTAGATCTTCCGCCAGGATTTGAAAACGGCGCCAACAGTCGGTTTAGTCGGGTAATTGACCAAGAATGTATGAGTTGCCACAATGGATTACCCACCATGAAGCTAGGAAGTACGAAAGCGTTTAGTTACGTACCGAATGGCATCGATTGTGAACGTTGTCACGGACCAGGAAGTATTCATGTAGCCAATCGATTAGCAGGAATTGAGCCCAAAACGGATATTGACTATTCCATTGTAAACCCTTCGAAGCTCACCTGGGAACGACAAATAGATGTTTGTCAGCGTTGTCATTTACAAGGGAACAATGTGTTAAAAGATGGCAAAACTTTCAATGATTTTAAACCGGGCATGGTTTTGTCGGACATTTTTGAAATATACCTGCCGCAATATGCGGGCGACGACCAGTTGTTCAACATGGCCAATCATTCAGATCGATTTCAGCACAGTCAATGCTTTATGCAATCGAATAAATCTGGTAATAAATTTACTTGTATTACGTGTCACAACCCACACGTAAGTGTAACTACTACGGCTATCACAAAGTTTAATGATGCCTGTTTGTCGTGTCACAAAACACAAGTGAATTACTGTACTGAAAAGCTGTCCGTACGGCAAATCAAACAAGACAATTGTGTGGCGTGTCATATGCCAAAAAGTGGAACCGAAGATATTCCTCATGTGACTGTACATGACCATAAAATTGGGGTGTATTCTGATAACGGTACCAAGGCAAAAGGTCCTGTAATCGGACTGTATAGTGTCAACAATAAAAACCCAGATACAAAAACGCTAATTAAAGCGTATTTGACGTATTACGAAAAGTTTGATGCCTTACCCGTTTATCAACAAAAAGCGGAAACGTTGCTAAAAGAGGTAAATGATTATGAATTGCGTATCCACTTATACTATCAACGCCAACAATGGGATAAAATCATCAAGTTGGCAGATGGGTATGAATTTGCCAATGACATCACTGGACATACCTGTTTCCGATTAGGTAAGGCATACGCTGAATCAAACTCGGTTGATTATGCAGTGAACTGGCTTGAGTTGGCGGTTCTAAAAGAGCCAAGTGAGTTTGCGTTCAAAAGTGAGCTAGGTTCTCAGTTGATTAAGAAAAGAGATTACAAAACTGCGGAGACTGTGTTGTTGGAAGCAATGAAGCAGTATGACAATTACGTGCCGGCTTATAACAACCTTGGTTACTTGTATATCATTTTAGGACAATACAGTAAGGCTAAATCAACGCTTCTCACTTCATTAAAACTGGACCCTGACAATGTATTAGGTAAAGAAAACTTAGTGCTCCTGTATAGTCTGTTGAAAGACGAAAAGAGTGAAAAAGTATGGCTTCAATCAATCTTGAAGCAAAATCCAAAACATGACGCTGCTCTGAAGAGATATTCACAGTTGAATGGAGGGCAATAAATAAAAATCGACCTTATCTTCGCAGCAAATAGTTTACAATGGCGATTATCATCACAGATGAATGCATTAATTGTGGCGCTTGCGAACCTGAGTGTCCGAATAATGCGATATACGAGGCGGGAGCTGAATGGGCAATTTCTGATGGCACCGGTGTTAAAGGATCTTATACGTTAATGGGCAACGTTGAAACCGATGCGGATACCAAGCATCAACCTGTTTCTGACGAAGTATATTTCATCGTACCTGACAAATGTACTGAGTGTCAAGGCTTCCACGAAGAGCCACAGTGCGCAGCTGTTTGTCCGGTAGACTGTTGTGTTCCAGACGAAGACCACGTCGAAACAGAAGAGGAATTGTTAGACCGCAAAGCCCGATTACACCTATAAATGAAAACATCTGTCGGCCAATGCTTACTTTCTGTAATTCCTGTTAGGGCAGAAGGAAAGAGTCAGGCTGAAATAGTGACACAACTTATTTACGGAGAAACGTATCGCGTTCTTGAATCTACAGAGGATTGGATTAAGGTTTCACTTGATTTTGATGCATATGAAGGTTGGATCAGCGCCAATCAATTTGCTGAAAAAATCTTTGAACCTGAAGGAGTCTTCACGAAAGCATTGTTTGTTACTTATCAAGGAACCATCATACCGCTTGGAGGTCATATCCCTGAGAAAGTGGTTTCAACTAAACAAGATATTTTAACATTGGCTAAGGAATTTTTGGGCTGCCCGTATTTATGGGGAGGCCGAACCTTTATGGGTATCGATTGCTCAGGCTTTGTTCAAATAGTCCACAAAGCTGCTGGTGTCAAGTTGCCAAGAGATGCCTCTCAGCAAGTCACTGAAGGAGTTGAAGTAGATTTTGTCGACAGGCAATCAGGTGATTTGGTTTTCTTTAAAAGTAAGAGCGGAAAAATTCATCACGTTGGCTTGATGGTCAGTAAGGACGAAATAATTCATGCCGCTGGCTGTGTTCGTATAGATACTTTGACTCAAGACGGCATCTTCAACAAAGAGACTGGAAAACAATCCCACGCGTATCACCAAATCCGAAGGTTGATATAAAACTTGCATTATCATGGTGTTTTGGTCATATTGCATGACCTAAACAAAAAATATGAAACAACTATTGGGAACCGCCTTTTTAGGTTTGACTTCATTCATGACATTCGCGCAAGAAGCAGTAGAAGTAAACCAAGAAAAAGCACTGGGATTAGATGAAAAGATTAATAATTGGTTTGCGCCAATAGCAGATAAATGGGAGCACATCGTTTTATATCCTATTTCATTCACTGAAACCATTTCTGTTCCAATCGTCGTTTTGTTATTGGTTTTGGGAGCCCTGTTTTTCACCTTAAGATTTTCGTTTATTAATATTCGAAAGTTTCCACTAGCCATCAATGTGGTTAGAGGGAAATACGATGATGTTGATGACCATGGTGTTGAAAAATCAGAGATTAACATTCAAGATGGAGACATATTAGATACCATTCGTGATGAAAGTAAAGAAGGAGAAGTGAGCCATTTTCAAGCGCTTGCTACTGCAGTTTCTGGAACGGTAGGTTTGGGGAATATTGCTGGTGTAGCAGTCGCTATTGCGATTGGTGGACCTGGAGCAACCTTCTGGATGATTGTGTGTGGACTAATAGGGATGTCAACAAAGTTTGTTGAATGTACGTTGGGTGTGAAATATCGCGATATCGGACCAGATGGTACGGTGTATGGTGGCCCCATGTACTATTTAAGAAAAGGCTTGACCGAAAACGGTAAAGGCATGCTCGGTAAATTCTTAGGCGGGTTGTTTGCGATTCTTTGCGTGGGTGCATCCTTTGGTGGTGGTAATGCTTTTCAAAGCAACCAAGCTACGCAACAGATAACTTCCTTACTTGGATTACAAGGTGGAGCTACTGGCGTAATCATTGGCATTATTTTGGCCATCGTTGTCGGCATCGTAATTATCGGTGGCATCAAACGAATTGCAAACATTACTGAGAAGATTGTGCCTTTTATGGCCATCATCTACGTGGCGGCTGCTCTCGTTATCATTTTTGCGAATATTTCTCATTTGGGTAAAGCTTTTGGACTGATTTTCTCTGGAGCCCTAAGTTTAAATGCCGGGATAGGAGGTGTAATAGGTGTTCTGATTATTGGATTTCAACGTGCTGCGTTTAGTAACGAAGCTGGAGCAGGATCTGCGGCCATCGCACACTCTGCTGTGAGAACGAAGTATCCTGCAAGTGAAGGCATCGTTGCCTTATTGGAACCGTTTATCGATACCGTAGTAATTTGTACAATGACTGCTTTAGTTATCATTTTCTTTAATATGGACGGAGCGTTTGTATACGGTGGAGACGGTACGGGTCAAGTAGTGATGAGTGCTACTGGGCAGGCTGTTGGTGGTGTTGATTTAACTTCAATGGCTTTTGATAAAGTGATACCACATTTTTCAATTGTCCTGACCATTGCCATTATACTATTTGCTTTCTCAACCATGATTTCATGGTCTTATTATGGATTGCAGTCTTGGAAATACTTATTCGGTAGAGGTAAAACTGCAGACATGGTGTATAAGATTCTTTTCTTGTTCTTTGTCGTTGTAGGTGCTGCCGCAACGCTTGATGCAGTGATAAAATTCTCAGATGCCATGATACTTGCCTTGGTCTTCCCGAATATGATAGGATTATTATTGCTGTTTCCTAAAGTAAGAGAAGAATTGAAGCGATATTTGTCGGCAATAAAGAAAAAATAATGGGAGGAGAAGCCTCACAATCATTTAAGATACTGTTAATCGCGTCGGAAATATTAATTCCTGTGATTGTATTTGTTGGTGCGTACTTTATACTTAAGCCGACGTTTATCAAACGAAATAAAGAGATTCGAGACGACCAAAACGCGGAGTAACTACTTTTTACGATTCCTTCCTAAGCGTTGTAAAAATCTCTGTTTCTTTTGGGGTGAACCTGCATTCATTTTGTCTGCTTCAGTGTCATTCGTTTCGACATCTACATCCATTACAAAGCGTAAATCACCTAAAAGTATGCGCGCTGGTTTGTAGCCGATGATTCTCAGTTGAACACTAGTATCTATAGGACTTAGAATCAACATGGTCGGAATTTGATCCACCTTGTACTCATGTTTTATATCCTTGTCGTCCGAATCATCAATATCGATTTTAACACAAACAGCATTTGCAGCAAGGTAATTGCCAACGGAAGTGTCCTTAAACGTTGTTTGTTCCATTTCAATGCAAGGTTTACACCAATCCGCTCTAAAGTCTACAATGATGTATTTTCCTTCCTTATTGGCCTTTGTAATAGCCTCTGCAAACGATATATCTTTAAATACAACTTGTCCATAGACAGGCGAATGGCAGGTATATGCAAACGCCAAAACAGTGGTAAAAAGCTTAAATAGATATCGCATAGGTTCGACGGTATTACTTGTCACTAAAGGAATGCATGATATAAAAAGATGAATCAAGTGCAATCGAATGGAAAACCAGAACCGTTTAAAATTTAAACGTTGACTTACTCTTCGTTAGCGACTACTTCTTCCTGTGGCTTTATTTCTTCTTTAGTGGCTTTGTTTTCCATAGCGTTAAACAAACTTCTTTTGAACACTAGGATAGATATCAAGCCAGTACTAATAGCTGCATCCGCAATATTGAAAATGGCACTAAAGAAAGTAAAAGATTCTCCGCCTTTAAATGGGAACCAGGTTGGATAGGTGCCATGAATCAACGGGAAATAGAACATGTCAACTACTCTACCGTGAAAGTAGGGCGCATATCCGTTGCCGTTTGACGCCCATTCCGATAAACCGAAACCTCCATCTGTAAACCATTGACCGTAAAACACACTGTCAATGATGTTGCCAAGTGCTCCTCCTAAGATGAGGGCTAATAAAACAATGGTACTGGTTGTGGCTTTTGCCTTGGCTTGCATCCTCAGGTAATAAATGATACCAGTTACGGCTACAAGTCTAAACAAGGTCAAGACCAATTTTCCCCATGTGCCAGGCAATTCTAAACCAAATGCCATGCCGTCGTTTTCGGTAAAATGTAATTTAAACCAATCTCCAATTACTGAGATTTCTCCCATGCTTCCAGGAATCATGGTAGTTTTTACCCAAAATTTTAGGAATTGATCTGCAGCCAAGATTGCCAAAACAATGCCGGTTGCCAGTAACAGTTTGTTACGAATAATGGATTTGTCTGAAGCGTCCAATTACTTGTATTGGTTCACTTTAGCGGCCATACTCTGCGTGGTGTGTGGCACGGCTCTTAAGCGTTCTTTTGCAATTAGTTTTCCAGTCACACGACATATTCCATACGTGTGGTTTTCGATACGGACTAGGGCAGCTTGAAGGTTTTGAATAAATTTCTTCAAACGAGCAGCCATTTGTGAAATGCTTTCTTTTTGTAAAGTAGAAGAGCCATCTTCCAACGTTTTGTAAACAGAACCAGTATCATCAGTTCCATTTTCGTTGTCGGATTGTAAAGATTTTAATAAATTATTTAACTCTTCAGTTGTTTCACTCAATTTTCGTTCAATGATTTCTCTGAATTCTTGTAATTCTGAATCAGAGTATCTTGTTTTTTCCACTTCTTTCATTTTCAATTTTTTAAGATTTACTTAAACGTACTTGTATAATTTCTTGGTTAATGTCTAGTTCATCTTCCGCCTCAAAATTAGGCTGTATCGTTATCGACTGTGCCAAAATTTCGCCGCGAATGTAATCATTAAACGCCTCAATTGCAACATTTATTTTGTCGCTATGTGACAGCGTAACGTCAATATAATCAGTCACTTGGAAGTCTTTTGTCTTCCTTAAATTTTGAATTTTATTGACAATTTCTCGCGCTACTCCTTCCTGCTCTAAAGCGTCGGTTATGGTCAAATCCAATGCTACAGTGATCCCGTTTTCCGAAGTCACTTGCCAACCCGGCATGTCGGTAGAATTGATTACCACTTCATCCAAGGTCAGCTCAAACGATTCTCCATTCGACAACGATAAGGTGTAAACACCGTCACGTTGTAATTGGTTTATATCATCCTGGTTTAAACTTCCACAAGCTTGCGCAATAAATCGCATGTTGGCACCTGCTTTTGGACCAAGGACTTTAAAATTTGGTTTAAGTTCTTGAATGATTTGAATGGAACTATCCTTAGTCAAAAACTCAATCTCTTTTATGTTTACCTCACGTTTGATAACATCTTGAACGGATTCAATCCGCTTTTGGTGTGCAGCGTCTTGAACCGGAATCAACAATTTCTGTAATGGTTGACGCACTTTTAATCGTTCTTTTTTACGAATAGCCAATACCATCGACGTGATTCTTTGTGCCATATCCATCCGAACCTCCAACTCTTTGTCGATTAGATCAACGTTAGCAGTTGAGAAGTTTGTCAAGTGAACCGAGGCCCCTGCTGTGTTTCCGGTGAGGTCTTGAAACAGTCTATCAGAATAGAAAGGTGCAAACGAACTCATTAAGACGGCTATTTCTTTTAAACAGGTATACAATACGGTGTAAGCCGTTTCTTTATCTGCAGGATCATCGTTTTTCCAGAACCGTCGACGACACAATCGAATGTACCAGTTGCTTAATTGCTCTGTCGTAAATTCTTGAATAGCTCGTGTAGCCTTAGTTGGTTCGTAATCTTCCATTGAAGATTCAACTGTTTGAATTAAACTGTTGAGTTTAGAAATTATCCAGTGGTCAATTTCTTGATACCCTTCTTTTCCTTTATTTGGGTCAAACGTGTATTCATCGATATTGGCGTATAAGGCGAAAAAGGAATACACATTGTACAGCGTTCCAAAGAATTTTCGTTTCGTTTCTTCAAGTCCGTCTTCACTAAACTTGAGATTGTCCCATGGCGAGGCATTGGTCAGCATATACCAACGGACAATGTCAGCGCCAAACGTGTCCATAGTCTCAAATGGATCAACCGTATTGCCCAGTCGCTTCGACATTTTATTGCCGTTTTTGTCCAACACCAAACCGTTTGAAATTACGTTTTTGTATGCGACTGAATCAAACACCAAGGTGCCAATGGCATGAAGTGTATAAAACCATCCACGCGTTTGATCAACTCCTTCAGCGATGTAATCAGCTGGAAAGGATTGGTTGTTATCGATTCGTTCTTTGTTTTCAAATGGATAGTGCCATTGTGCGTACGGCATAGATCCAGAATCAAACCAAACATCGATCAAATCTGATTCACGCATCATTGGCTCGCCAGTGGATGATGTTAAAATGATTTGGTCAACAATGTTTTTATGTAAGTCAATTTTGTCGTAGTTCGCTTCCGACATATCGTCCACAATGAAATCGCTATACGGATTTGATGTCATATTTCCGGCAGCGATTGAAGCATCGATGGCTTCGATCAATTCTTTTACCGAACCAATAATGATTTCTTCATTGCCAGACTTTGTGCGCCAGATAGGTAATGGAATTCCCCAAAACCGTGATCTCGACAAGTTCCAATCGTTTGCGTTTTTCAACCAATTGCCAAAACGACCTTCTCCAGTTGACTTTGGTTTCCAATTTATCGTTTCATTTAAATCAAACATGCGGTCTTTTACCGCTTGTATTTTAATAAACCACGAATCCAATGGGTAATACAAGATGGGTTTATCCGTACGCCAACAGTTTGGATAACTGTGGCTGTATTTTTCTACTTTAAACGCCCTGTTGCGTGTTTTTAATTCAATGGCAAGTTCTACGTCCACCGACTTATCAGGAGCTGTTCCATCGTCGTAATATTCGTTTTTGACATACTTTCCGGCATAGTCACCCATTATGCTCACAAACCGACCCTGTAAATCAACTAAAGGAATAGGATTGTTATGGTCATCGAGGATTAACATTGGGGGCACTTCTGGCGTCGCTTCTTTCGCAGCCTTGGCATCATCCGCACCAAAAGTAGGGGCGGTATGAACGATTCCCGTTCCGTCTTCAGTGGTTACGAAGTCTCCAGAAATGACTCTAAACGCATTTTCTGGGTTTTCATAAGGCAAGGCGTACGTGAACAGTTGTTCGTATTTCAGTCCTACTAAGTCAGCTCCAGTAAAAGACGCCTCAACGTTATAAGGTATCTTTTTGTCTGTGGAAGCGTAGTTCGCTAAATCTGAAGGACTTTCAACTGCTTCGTATTTGCCTGTGAATTGTTTGCCAACTAAGTTTTTGGCAAGTATGACACGAATCGGTTCAAAAGTGTATTGGTTAAATGTATTCACCAACACGTACTCAATCTTGTTACCAACGGTTAATGCCGTGTTAGACGGCAAGGTCCAAGGTGTGGTCGTCCAAGCCAAAAAGTACACCTCTTCATTTGTCGACCAAGGAGGAGATACACCTTTGATTGGCGAATATTTAAACTGCGCCACAACGGTTGTATCCGTAACGTCTTGATATGTGCCTGGTTGGTTTAATTCGTGCGAACTAAGACCAGTTCCTGCTTTCGGAGAATATGGCTGAATCGTATAGCCTTTGTAGATATTGCCTTTGTCGTAAATCTGTTTTAACAACCACCATACACTTTCCATGTATTTCGGTTTGTAGGTGATGTATGGATCTTCCATATCGACCCAATAACCCATTTGCTGAGTGAGTTTGTTCCAGACATCTGTATACCGCATCACAGCCTTTTTACAGGCTTCGTTATAGTCTTCAACTGAAATTGTTTTGCCGATGTCTTCTTTGGTAATGCCAAGCTCTTTTTCGACGCCTAACTCAACAGGTAATCCGTGTGTGTCCCAACCTGCTTTTCGCTCTACACGATAGCCTTGCAGGGTTTTGTACCGACAAAAAATGTCTTTAATCGTCCGCGCCATCACATGGTGAATGCCCGGCATTCCGTTCGCAGAAGGTGGTCCTTCAAAAAACACAAAAGGTTTGTCTTCGTCTCGGCCTGAAACGCTTTTGGAAAAGATGTTATTCGCCGACCAATATTGGGCCATCTCTTTTTCAATATCCGGAAGGTTTAATCCTTGGTATTCCTTGTATGTTTTATTGCTTGAATTCGATTCAGACATTCTATCGTATTTGAAGAAGCGGCAAAGGTATTGAATGATGATTAATGATTGACAATTAACAATGAACAATATCTGAGAGCAAAGAGAATAGATGAGAGAGAAGAGACTAATAATCCATGACGGCATTAATCTACCTCTTTGTGACTTTAAGGGTCACGATAAGTATATTTGGGCTTCAGTTTTTTCTGAAGAGTGACCTCGGAAAAACCGGTAAATCTAAAGTACGGTAAATTAATGCTTTAGGGTTTAAATAAACCAAACTATTTGAAATCTAATGATAAGTTCGATTCCCCTAGGGGCTACTAGCTTTTATTAGCTAAACGAAATTCCCTGGCTGTACCAAGCTGGGGTTTTTTGTTTTAAGAATTCGGGACATTTTGAAGTATTCGTATCTGTCAGGTGACGGAACCCTTCCCAATAACATCGCTACTGCTCCCATCTATACTGCAAGAATTGACCCATCACTCACGTGAAGATTAAATACTAAAATTGTTGCTCCTTTAACCATTCCTCAAGCTTTGTCGTGAGTGATTCTAGCGTTTTTGAGCTCAGTGTTTCACTGAACTCTTTTTGGTCTTTCGACCACACTAATCGTAATTCTATTTTCTTGTCCTTTGTGGAATAGAGCCCGGTAATAGCAATTGATCCTGGATATTGTTCTACTGGAAAGTAGAGGTATTTTTCACCGGAATTTTGGCTCAAAATGAGGTTCATTTTTTTCGAAAGCCCTAGGTCATCCCGTATAGTGCTAGAGTTCAATATCATTGCATTAACAAAAACAGGTTTCGGATCAGCGAGTGTTATCAGTCTCTGGTCATCCTCTGTGATTATGCCGACCGGGAAAGACCCTCCAGAGGAAAAGAGGCATTGAGGTTCCTGTATCGCGCCTATGTCTTTTGCGAGCTCTGGAACACGTTCACGGGCATACATCATCACTGACTGGACATCCACTTCCCCCTCCTTTTGCAAAGCTGCACCTCGCATAGCCTCAAGAACCGCATACGTTAAAACTCCTTGACCGTAAACACTCGACTCATAACTCACTGCATCTGCAGCACACCCTGAAAGGACAAACATTCCAGTTCGATCTCTCATACGGTCGATCGCTTTAATCTGACTGGCTCGTATCCCTTTTTGTTGGCTCATATTATCCACGGCTTTCCCTGCTCCACATGCATCGATCACCATAAACTGTTTTTGCGCTTTGACTTTGTTTATCAAACGAATCCAGTCACTACCAGACAAAGAGAAATTTGTCGTCTGTCCATCTTCAATAAGATCCCCTATTTTCATAGATGTTGCTTCCTCCGTCAGAAAATGAAACTCACCGTTGACCTCCTTATCAGCAACACCGTGGCCACTCAGATAAACGAAAAACAACATCTTCAGGACCTGCAAGCGAGGTTATTGTATCGAATACTGCTGTTATCTTAGATTTCATGGGAGCCATACCCGTATCAGATGATAGAATGCGCAAGTATGTATTCTCTTGTCCGAACAAATTTCCCGCTGCTAAATCTATAGCGCGTAGTATGGTCTTTGCATCTTTGCCAGGAAAAGTCAGGTTCATACTTGAGTCTTTATACGCACTTACACCAACCACAACACCAAAGAACTTGGGCACAATTGAATCCAATAATTGAGCAGAAGTTGATGTAGTCCTCCCTCCTTTGCTCCTCATTGTTTCAGCCGCATTCATACAATAAACAGTGAAGGTGTTGCTACCAGAGCCAAGTACGCTACTGTCGATTTTCCAGTTAACCCATTGTTCACTGGCTGTTTCATCAAAGTCCTTTGTGCGTATATCATACGCTAATTCTTTATTGTTGACGTATAGACTGATTGGTCCATATCCGCCTTCGCGTCGCTCCACCTTGACTAACACCGAATCGTTGGATATTTTAAGGTCTGTAATGGAAGGGTGAAGACCAATCGTTTGTATCGTATTTCGCTGGTTGTTGACCGATGGATTAAGTCGGAGATCCCATAATCCAGGAACCCAGAATTCTTTTTTCAATTGATTAAAGCTGACCACTTCCCCATTTATAATCCAATGGAGGAGCGACATGGCTTCATCCGTCGCGTCGAAATACCCATTTGGGTCAGTAATTAACCACTGATTGGGACTTCCATCAAAAAAATACTGGGTTAGCAATAGTTCCCCATTTTGTACATCCCAAAATCGAGTAGCCCCATCCTCTCCTGAAGTAACTAGCACCTTGTCATCGGGGCTGAACGATGCCTCTGTAATACCTGTAAAATGACCCGTAATCTGTTTTGATATTTTAGTGCTATCTGTAATGGTTCCATTATTTCTGGACATTGAACGAAATGAGAACTTGCCCGAGGGACTGAATTTCACTAGTGGGCAGTCGCTTGTATAACCATTGAATATTATACTATCGACATGTTCAATCGGCCACTTGCCTCCATTGATATTTTCGTACAATTTACGCCAATCGACTGCATAGACATTCAATCCACTAATGATGGAATCACCGTTTTTAGAGAAATGAACATTGCAAGGGTTTTCTTCATACCAGGCCAGAACCATTTGCTCTGAATACATATTGTACAACATAATGGCTCCACTGAGATTGTCATAAGCAAGAAGAAAGTCTTCCGACGGGTGGACATCCATTCCATCCCAATCATCTTGTGGTAGGTTAAAGTCAATTGCTCGCTCAGATATGACCCTGTGAATTCCTGGGGCGTACTTATACAGCGTACTCGATGAACTCAATACAACCAACTCCTTGGTTTCAAGTATAAATTCACCCTCAATTGGAATTCCGTTTTGACATTTAAATGTACCTATTTCACCCATTTGGGTTAATTCAAATATGCTTACCACGCTATCCGAAGTTCCGAAGGCTAGGTAGCTGTTATCCGGACTTAATCTTGCGAATTCAATATATCCGTCAGTAATCGGAAATTCACCTTTCAAAGTCAGGTTTCCCAAGTCGTAGACCCTAACAGGTTCTTGATAATACGAGTATACCAACAATAAGCTGCCATCTTCACTAAAACTGAAGTCACTCGTGCGGTTAGATTCATCAAATGTGGCAATAAGTTTACCCGTTTTAAGGTCTTGAACTAGAACATTATAGGTGTAGTGTGCCCCTCGAAAATATTGGTCACTGGAAAGCGTCACAAGGTATTCCCCTGTAGGTGATATCTTACTTCGTACTGTAGCCTCGGCATGATTACGAAGCTCCCTTTGGGTCCTCCAAGAATCGCCGGCAAATAATTTAAGTACTGTCCCATCGCATGATACCAACCACCTTCCCGAGTCCGCTATTTTCGGTCTTTGAAAACGATTGACGTGTAAATTTTTATATCGTTGCAGAATTTTTTTGTTTTTGAATTCCTTTCCAGAAAATAGGTACAAGTCTGACGTAGTCGACACCAAGATTTCATTGTTGATTTGGTTGAATTCGCATGCTATGGCCAACTCATGGTCCTCAAACTCATATCGGTAAATCATTTTTCTGGAATAAACCTCATGCACTTGCAGACTGTAATCGTTACCAACCGAAGCCAAAAACTGGCCATCACCCGAAAACGAAACGTCATTAATTCTGCCATTAATATGGGGTGTAAAATCGGATTGGATATTACCATTTAATAGGTCTATCACCTCTATTCCATACTGTGCGTCGTCGCCATTTTTTCTCAAATCGATTCCCCAAGGCAACTCGTTTACTATTTCGACTAAATCGAATAAGATCAGTGCTCCCATTTACCGTGAATATTTCGGTGTTTTGTAATAAATCCCAAAATTTCACCTTCCCACCAGTAACGAAAGCCAGTTTGGCACCGTAAGGATCTATTTCATAAGTCGAGTTGACATTAAAACCTGGAATCTCCTTCTGTTCCCAATTCTCCCTCAGACGTTTTTTTTTGTAAATTCTGCTCTGATCATCAAAAATGAGTATACTCCCGTCGTCAGTGCTCACGACTATTTCTTTTATAGACCCTGAAAAGGTATGGAGCGTATCTATTTTGTCAAATTGGATATGGTACAGTAGTAAATTATTCCTGCTTGAAATGAGAATTTCCTCCGAATCCACTGACCATTTAAACCCGGAAACATCCCCAAACCCCTTAACCACAGCAGTACTTTGGACATGCCAGACATAAAGATTATGGTTCATATCCAAAGAAGCTAGGTACATTTCGTCCTGATTGAATTCTTCCTTTTTAATGACTGGAACGGTATGACCCGAAGGTAGCGCCAATCGAATTGTTTGCGCAAAACCTGAATACATTAAACAGAGCAAAAGAAATATTGCTACAACATATTTCGCTCTATTATAAATTATCATTCGTACGGACAACGATTTCGACATAGTAAACAATAATTCAAATTTACTAAAGTTAAGATTCTGTTAAAGACTGTTGCTTCACTATGTGGATTCTTGAGAAAGTTCGATATAAGGCTGCTTCCCTCTACCAAAGCACTTCCAATTTGCACAAAAAACTGGTCCTTCATTGGGAAAAATGTACGCATGAAAGTATGGAGCCTAATATAGTTTAGTTCCAAGCCATGTTATTGACGAATGCTTAAAACTTTTTCCTATTTTTACCTCTTATTCTAGTCCTTATTCAATGTCAAAACGCATAATTCTCTCGATTTTTCTAGCCATATTTACTTCACTTTGCTACGCACAGGAGGTCTATTTCCAAGGGCAAAACGAGTATAAATCAGCATTAACCTACGGAGAAGTATACAAGGATGGCAAGATCCATCAAACCTTTAAAAATTCTCGTGATCCATATCCTCTAGAACCCGGAAACCGTACCATTTATAGGGAACAGTACTTTTATAAAGGTATGCTCATCACTCCTTTTGTCACTTCAGACACCCTCTATGTATACGGGATTGATACATCGATGAAGATAGCAAAAACTTACAAAGTTTATATTGGGGCCGACAGTCTAGGAACCAGATTCACGCAAGCGTACACCTACCATAATTTTGTAATTTTAGAATCGACCAACGGTGGTAAGCGCAATTATGGTGCTGTTTCTGTAATCAATTTTGAGACTGGCAGCGTCAAGAGAATCTACGATTATGAATCGAATAAAAACTATCGTAAATACGTAGTTGAAGGCGCATTTATCACCTTACCAAGTCTTTTGTACAATATCGAGAGTGATTCAAGCACCCTTGGGTCATATGCTTTAACCGGCGAAAAAAGTTCCGGCAACATGTTCCATGGTGTAACCTATCCAAATGTGAATGCCGGCTATGTCAATAAAGCATGCTATGATTCCTTTTCAGTTTTAGAGTATGGTAGAAATGGGAATATCAACTATAAGAGAGTTGGAAGTGAAGATTGTGAAGGGTTCCTAAGTGGAAATTTTCCTCGACCAATGATTGCAGCCTTTGATGATCGTTTCGTGGTATTTGAAAAAGGAGTCTATTATTTCTATAAAGCGACTTGTGGCGCTTCCGGCACCTGGCATAGTGAACGGTATGCCATCACAACATCCCAGTGGGTAAATCTCACCCGTACCCCCATTGTGGTACCTTATGACTCTTCCCATTTTTACTTATACCAATTCAGAGATCGTGAGGCATCGTTTTGGTCCTATGAAAAAGGGCTTATTAGAAGCTATAAATTCCCACAAGCTACCGATGCAGGCATAATTGATTTACTTGCACCAATTGGTCATAGAGACACCCTTGTGCAGGCCAATCAGGTTGCACGAAGCCTTTTACTTGTTGATACCACCAACAAGAAGGTCGTCCCCAAAGGTATGCAAAACACTTGGCCAGAAAATGACCCCATTCAATTGTTATTCTATCCAGACATAAAGCTAATTGTTAGTGTCAATAGTTTGAATAGCTGCTTGTTCTATGAATTTAATAATGATTCAATGAATACTTTTGGCTCAGGCATCAATGGCATCGCTCTTGGCAGAGATGGTGGTAGTTTTAAATATGTTCAAAATAATGAGATTACAAATTATAGTTTGAGTGCATTGACCTCCACATCAACAGGGAAAAATGCAAATTTCCCTTTTTCAAATCTAGTCGACATCTATATAACCCCAGAAGGAAATGGCTATTTACTTTTTGATGCAGGAGGAGACAATAATTTCGGAGGAATTCTAAAATTTATTGCTTCCCAAGATGCATTTGAAATTATTACCCATTTTAAGGGTGGATTTGAAGTGGAGCAAGCCATGAGATTATCTGTAAGAGATAGTTCCATTATTATATCTGCGAAGAAAGGTGGTGGACTAAATTCAGGAGGTAGTGTATGGACGGTTAATCTGCAGAACAAAGCCTTGACCAAAGTATATTACACGTCTGCTTCCTCTGCATCAGTACATGGAAATGCCATAAAGCTCGATAGCTTGATTTATTTCGTTAGTAAGAAACCAGTATCGGGTCATGCCAACACAGATTTCGTATTACATCAGGTAAATCTATGCAGTCAGGAAGCAAAAGATATCCCATTAGACTATGTGACACTGAACAGGACTTTGAGAAGCTTTCAAACTGTTCTCAAAGAAGAATGCAAGGACCCTTCAGGATTAAAAGTTAGCAGTATTACTTCTACGACGGTGCAGATTGATTGGACGGCAGTTACCAATGCAATCACATATAACCTAAGATACAAACCTATTAGCGGTGCCATCTGGAGTACTGATACAACGTCAACAAATTCCATCAATTTGTCAGCGCTTCAAGGCTCAACTACCTATACCTATGAGGTTAGAAGCGGATGTTCATCAGAGTTAAGTGATTGGACAAAAGGTAGCAATTTTACTACTGATAAAACAAGCTCTTTAATTAAAACTGAAGCAACTTATAATCTAACAATTAAGCCTAATCCAAACAGAGGTTCATTTGAAATAGAAGGATATACAACATGGTCAAAAGATTTTACTTTAAAAGTATTAGACCTTAGAGGTAGTGTAATTTACTCCGAACAATTTAAGCCTGGCATAGGAGAATTCAAAAGGGTAATCAATTTGGAAAGACCTAAATCGGGAATCTATTACTTACAGATTGCAAATGATCATGGCATTAGTAACAGAAAGATTATCATTCTCTGAAGTCCCGTTGCTTGATATACTTTTTAGGTAATTTTAGATTGTTATAATTGGGCTTATTTTGAGTAGTCCTAATGTCTGTAATTAGAACTCGGGTTGAGAAGAAAGAGGTTAAAAATTCGATAACTTTCTGATTCCCCCTACCAAGTTGAAGTCGAAGGAGGTGATTCGAGATTTTCCATTATCAACTATCAACTTTCCATTAAAATCCTCAACGAGCACTGTTTCTCTATAATTGAACAATTGTGTAATTTTACCACAATGAAAAACAAAACAGCCTTATGGACCTTCACAGCGGCTTTGGCCGGTTTTCTGTTTGGATTTGATACTGTGGTTATTTCTGGTGCCAACCAACCCATCAAAGAACTTTGGTCTTTGTCTCCATTGTTTCATGGGACATTCATTATGTCCATGGCATTGTGGGGAACGGTAATCGGCGCTTTATTTGGTGGTGGACCAAGTCAGCGGTACGGAAGAAAACCCACATTGGTGGCCATTGGAATTTTGTACTTCATATCGGCGGTAGGGAGTGGGTTAGCACCTAATGCTGTGAGCTTTTCGTTTTTTAGGTTCATCGGTGGATTGGCCGTGGGTGCGTCTTCAGTTGCGGCTCCAGCGTTTATTTCAGAAATCGCCACTGCTGCCAAAAGAGGCCGTTTGGTGGCACAATATCAATTCAACATAGTCTTGGGTATTTTCATCGCCTTTTTATCAAACTACTTAATCGCTCAAATAGGGGGGACGCATGATTGGCGTTGGATGTTAGGCGTTGAAGCGATTCCTGCTTTGGTTTATATCTTACTAGTGTTAAAAGTACCTGAAAGTCCACGTTGGTTGGCTACGGTTAAGAAAGACACTAACGCCGCTTTGGGAGTGTTAAAAGATATTTACGACGAAGCAGATGCAACTACAGAATTAACCTCAATACTAAACCACCAAGAGGTTGGAGCACGTACGTCGGTTTTTAACAAGAAATACAGGACTCCGATCATGCTGGCCTTTTTGTTGGCTTTTTTCAATCAATGGTCGGGCGTCAACTTTATTTTTTACTATGCGCCCCAAATCTTGGAGTTATCTGGTTTTGCTACCTCCGAATCACTTTTGAGTAGTATTTCCATTGGTGGCATCAATTTGATTTTTACCCTAATTGGTATGCGATTGATTGACAAGCTCGGACGTAAGACCTTATTAATTTACGGTTCAATTGGCTACATCATTAGTTTAGTGGGAGTAGCTATTGCCTTTAAAAATGTTGCCAGTCCTGGCGTTACCCTTTTCTTCTTGTGTATGTTCATTGCATCTCATGCTATCGGACAAGGCGCGGTGATTTGGGTGTTTATTGCCGAGATATTTCCAAATAAAGTCCGCGCATACGGACAAGCCTTTGGTTCAGGCGTTCACTGGGTGATGGCCGCATTGATAACACTGATTACTCCGATGTTTCTGGACAGTAAAGACGGTGTATTACAAGACGCACCATGGATCATTTTTGCCTTTTTCGCTGGCATGATGGTCTTGCAGTTGATTTGGGTGTTAATCAAAGTACCAGAAACAAAAGGGAAGAGTTTGGAGCAACTGCAGGGGGAATTGACAGTTGACAATTACAATTAACAATTAACAATTTAGAATTAAAAATTACCTAAGCCTCCTCGTCAGGATAGTCAATCAATGGAGATTTCTTCTTTTTAGCACGTTCTTTTGCTAAGTCATAGCTAAGCAACAAGCTTGGTAATACAATGAGGTTGGACAATAACGCAACCACTAAAGTTAATGAAGTGAAGATCCCAAGCGCAATGGTGCCACCAAAAGAAGAGCCAGAGAAGATGATAAAGCCGAAGAATAGTATTACGGAAGTGTATACCATACTAACGCCTGTTTCATTCAATGCTTTTTTAACCGCTTTCTGAATGTTGTATCGATTTCGCTTTAACTCCATTCTATATTTAGATAAGAAATGGATGGTAAAATCAACGGCAATACCAAATGCAATACTGAAGACCAGCACAGTACTAGGTTTTAAGGCTACTCCAAAATATCCCATTAATCCTGCAGTGATTAATAAAGGAATCATGTTTGGAATTAATGAGATGGCAATCATTCTCGCAGAAGTGAAGATTGTCGCCATGATTAAACCAATGATTAAAAAGGCTACTAACAAACTAATCATCAAGTTTCTATTTAGGTAATCATTACCTTTTAGGAAGATGATAGACGTGCCAGTTAAGGAAATGTCGCGACGCATACTAGAATCTACCGGCGTATAGACATATTCCAATTCGGTGTGATATATGGTATCCATCATCGTGGAATCCATTTCACTTTGTACTATTTCGACAATCGAGTCTGTTGTAATTTCGTTTGACACCTCTCGCTGGTAATTGAAAACAGTATCAGCAATTGCGGATATTTCTCTTTTTAATTCTTCAATTCTAACTGAACCAACATCGGCCATTTGGACAGAAATACGTGCTTTCTGACGCGTACTGTCAATCATCGAACCCAACATTTTTTGGTCGTTGCCCTGCGTATTGTTCGGGAACAGACCTAAAATCCGTGATAACTCTAAAGTACTCGGTGTTCGGTAATAAGCGGGGTTGCCGCCATTCATTTCTTGTCGCGCAAAATTGATGATTTGAGCAATGGATATGGAACGCGATAATTCAGGGTACTTCGAAAGCTTGTTCGTTTCAAAGTCATTCATTTTACGCAGTAATTTTGGGTCCTGAATGCCATAAGGCACGCGACTATCAATCACTATTTCAAACGGCATGACTCCGTTCACGTTTTTCTCAAAGAACTTTAAATCAGTATAAATTTGGTTGCTCTTCGAAATATCATCCACCATAAAGCCAACGGCTTTCATTCGACTCAAACCAATAAACATGAGTACCACAACCACACCTGTAACGATGTATACTTGTCGGCGCTTATTAGTGACTATATGCGATAATTTGGCTATGCCAGCGTTGAGTATCTTATTGTCTAAGTGTTTGGTCTGACGAATGGTTGGGTCAGGCAGATAACTAAAGATCAATGGTATCAAAATGATGGCAATCAAAAAGACCGACATCACACTTAAAAAGGCTGTTAAACCAAATTCTTTTAATACCGTACTACCGGTTAATACAAACACCCCAAAACCAATACCCGTGGTCAAGTTGGTGAAGAATACCGCAATCCCAACCCGACTAATCACCCGCTGTAGAGCTTTCATTTTGTTGTTGTGCATCTTGTATTCATCGTGGTATTTATTCAACAGATATATGCAGTTGGCAATACCTATCACAACAATTAACGGGGGTAATAATCCAATGAATGGAGTAATCTTAAAACCTAGAAGTACTACTATGCCAAAACTCCATATAACACCAATGGCAACTACCAACATGGAGAATATCAAGGTGTACAGAGAGCGGAAGAAGAATAACAAAATCAATGCGGTAATGAGCATCGACAATCCAGTGAATAGTTGTAACTCACTTTGCACCATGCTCGAAAACTTGGTCCTGATATAAGGTAATCCAGAGTAATGCGCTTGAACATTGTGTGCTTTACACACTTGGTTGACGTGGTCCACAACACCTGTTACAAATGGGATTCTTCTTTTAGAATCTAACAGGTCCTTTTTCAAAGTCACCGCCATTAAGGTGAAATTCGACGAGTCCTTAACCAAGATGCCTTGGTAGAATCGTAAGTTTTTGATTTCCGCCAACAAAGAATCAACTTCAGTCTGGTTTTTAGCAGGTTTGACAACTACTTCTTGTTGTTCAAAGACTTCAATAAGTGAGGAATCTTCTTCGTAAACCGTTATCTGACGACCAATCACCATCTTAGGCACATTGGCAATCGAAAGGATTTTTTCTATACCATCCATTCGCTCAATTGAGTCGGAGAGCGCACACCAGGCATTAAAAAAGGCTGGTTTGGTAATTTCTTCAGAATTGATTCCAATCACTAAAACACTACCGTCATCGCCAAAAGTGGCTTTAAAATCTTGGTAGGTTATGTAGTCAGGATCATTGTCAGGAATAAACTTAGGGTTGTCATACTGCAACTCTACATCCTTGGCCTTGAAAGCCATGAATGCCGTAAGTAAGGCAAGGACTGCTATCAGAAGCAACCTATTTCTTAAGACAAAAACGGATAATTTCTCCCACATAAATTAAGGGCTGCAAAAGTAGGTAAAATAGTCGTAGAAAGATGCCGTGATTGTTGCGAAATTATTGGGGGTGTTAGAATCGCCCTAACGTACTAGTATCGGTTGGTTAGACAATTGATGGCTGTCATTTTCAACCGACAAATAATAGATTCCTGGTGTAACGTCATTGATATGATATGTATCACTTTTATGATCGTTTGAAGCTTTCCACACAATTTGGCCACTCAAATTGGTTATTTGGAGCTTTGTTATATCTCGATTATTTAAAGAAATCACAACACATTCACAATCGTTGGGTTGATACCAATACAATCCCAAATTCAGCAAGGTCTCATCAACCGTTTGAGCGTTACCACAAGTAGCCATAATAGAGTCAACGCGGCTTCGTAACATAGGCAAGAGACGATACAAAGAATCTCCAGGACAAGCTGTGGCACAACCATCTTGGTGACCAGCAATGTGGCCTAACGCGTTTGAGTTACTGGTTGGATGAGGCGAACTTCCTAAAGCTGAAATGTTGTTTTTAAAACACTTCCAAGTTAGTAAATGTGTCAGTGCGTTTAAAGAGGCATTGGTCGGGGCGATGTCTTGATAATTGCCCAAAACACAAATACCCATTGTGTTTGTGTTTTTACCGCAAAAATGGGCGCCTTTAATATTGTCAGTGCTGTCGATATTTTGATGGTCGCGGCCTTCAAAGATTGACCCATCCTGTGCAACAACAAAATTGTAGCCTATGTCATCCCAACCATTGGTTTGGGTGTGTAGCAAATAAATGTTACGCACAACGTTTATATAATCGTGGTTGGCATTTGAACTTGCCGCATGATGGATTACGGTGTGATTAACTGTATGATTCTCACGTTTGCCTGTTGGTTTTGGCAATCCATCCCGCCAAATATTTCCGCTAATAAGTTGAGGCTTTTCACACAAGGTGCCAGATTTTTTGCCCAAAGACTTTTTAATGTGTGACAAAACAGGTGGTGCATAAAACAGGTAGATCCGAATGCTCCCTTCAAGATTTCCAGAATAGAAATTAAAATACTTTTGGGCGGTATTGGGAATAATAAACGGTGACCTTCTTTCGTCGCCCGGCTGATCGGTTTGTGGAATTGAATCCAAGTAAAACACCTCTTTTTCTTTGGTGGTATAGGTCGTTGACACAAAATCAGCGTCACGGGAAATCTCAAAAATGAAACTGGTATACACAAAATCAAAATCGATATTTTGATACGTTGTGTGTTTGTTGATGTCCAAGTCTAGCACCTTAACAAACGCATGATTCTCAACAGGCAATTCAATTGTTGAACGCAAGTCAACAGTCGCAGGTTCATCTGATATAGGCTTGTACGACGACGACACCCAACCAATAGTTAGCGCGAACAAGAAAGCTACAAATAGACTAAGTCGTTTCAAAGTGTTTTTGAATTATCGTACTCAAGTGGTCTGAAGCCATGTGGCTTCCGGCGATAATTTCTCCTCCAAAGATATAGTCATCACCATTCTTAAAGTCATAAACATTACCACCAGCTTGTTGTACAATGTACGCTCCAGCGGCCACATCCCACGGACTAAGTCCAACCTCGAAAAAGCCATCAAACCTGCCGCACGCAACATAGGCAAGGTCTAATGCGGCACTCCCCAATCGCCGAACTCCTCGGGTTTCTTTCATGCAATATTCCAGCACTTGCAGGTATTTTGGTACGTCTTCGAACGTGTAGTAAGGAAAGCCCGTAGCAATTAAGGTGTCGCTGAATTTAAGTTTGTCACTGACGTGGATGGGTGTTTTATTCATATAAGCGCCGCTTTCGTCTGCCCAAAAGAATTCCTCCCGATTCAATTCCAACACAAAACCAGCTACCGTCTTTCCGTGGTGTTGCAGCGCCACACTGATGCAATACGCTGGTATTTGATGAATAAAGTTGGTCGTGCCATCCACTGGATCAATAATCCATTGATACGCATTGTCAGATTTTACGCCAGTATTTTCCTCAGCAATGATGGAACTACCGGGTATCAAGTCAAGAAATGCAGCGACCAAAAACTTTTCAGTGGCAACGTCAATGTCAGTAACCAATTGGTTCAATCCTTTGGTGTCTAATGCACTAAAGCGGGTGTCATCATTATTGAAGAAGCTGGATTTAGCTTCCAACATGATGGCTTTTATGGATTCTGTAAACTTCATTTATCTCATTAATCTATCGCACACAATGGCAGTGGCAATGGCTGCATTTAAACTTTCAGCTTCTCCAGTTCTAGGTATCGTAATGGCATTGTGTTTCAATAACAACAATTCCGGCGATATACCATTGGCTTCTCCACCAATCACTATTAATCCAGAGGTTGTTTTCGGCACATGATATAAGGAATCCCCGTCCATCAATGTATAATAAATTGGTTTGGTTGATTCTTGAATTTGGTGTTTTAAATCTCCATAAATGACCTGTACCCTTGAAAATGAACCCATCGAGCTCGAAATCGTTTTTGGGTTATACACGTCTACCGTTTCTTCTGAGCAGTAAATATTCTTAATGCCGTACCAATCGGCTATTCTAACAATTGTTCCAAGATTGCCAGGATCTTTGATGTCATCTAATATCAGTTCCCAGTCTGACTTTTGACGTATTTGGTTGATCGCTTGATTGGCGACTGCTATGACAGGCGATGCAGACTTGAAAAAAGACATGCGTTCTAGATCGGTTTTACTGCTTTCAAAAAGCGGAATGTCCTTTGTAATGTCCTGATGTTCATTAATCCAGTCAGAAGTCGCGTAAATTGAGTCGATTATAAAATTGCTGTGGATGAGTTCCACCACCGATTTTTCACCCTCAACCATAAATTGGCTGTATTTTTGACGATATTTCTTTCGGTGAAGAGACTGAACAAATTTTATTTGATTTTTGGTAACCAACTTGGGCATAACGTAATAAGGACAAAGGTAACGTTACTTTTGTTTAGTGCCTTGTTTTTTGCCTCCTGTAAAACCAGTAAGCTAGTTCCCGAAAACGAGTTCCTCCTTCAAAAAAACAAAATCGTAGGTGTTGATGAATCAGCCTCCGAAATGGAACTACTCGACCAAGTGCGACTGGAACCCAACAGACGCCTAATTGTTTTCAAAGCGCATATGTGGGCCCATTATTTCGGAAGTAAAGTTGGGTTAAACAAAATCGGGGAACCTCCCGTATTAATTGACACAACGGCGATTCGCTTAAGCGCCGAGAACATGCAGCGCTATTTGGTAAAGCGAGGTTACTTCGACAACAAGGTCACGTATGAAGTGAGTCAAACGAAGTTTTCAAAGACTTTCAATTTGCCTAAACAGCGTGTAACGTATTTTGTGGATGAGGGAGCACCATATACCATTCAGCGCGTTCAGTATTCAACAAATTCCTCAGATATTCAAAAGCTAATCGATAAAACGCGATTGGAGTCAAAACTAATCGTCAATCAACCTGTCGATTTTGATAAAATTGGAGAGGAGCGGGCTCGGTTAAGTACGCTATTAAGAAACAATGGCTATTACAGTTTTAACCCGTCTTATATCACCATTGAACTGGATACGGCAATTATTCCTCGCCGTGTTTTTGTCGATATCAATATATCCGATCCAGATAGCGCCGTACATACTAAGAAACGCATTCGCAAGGTTCAGGTTGTCTATGAAACAGGTGAACAGAGTTTTGATACGATTCGCAACGTCAAGCACAACATTACGTTTGTAATGAATGGTATGAATATTTCTCCCGCCGTAATCGGAAACAACATCTTGTTGAAAGAGGGTGAGTATTTTAGTCAGTTAAACTTAGCCACGTCGTACGAAAGACTTGTCAGTCTTAATTTGTTTAGCAACGTTGGCATCGAAATAAAGGAAGTAGGTAGCGACCTTGATAGGTTGGACATATTTGTCAGCCTGAAGACGGCGCCAAAGTTTGATTTCGTCTGGCAACCTCAAATAATTTCAACGGAACAGCGATTTAATAATAGTCAATCGAGTAGAAACTACGGACTTGCAAACGAGTTTTCACTGCGGAATAAAAACGTATTTCACAATGGTGAGGAATTTAACATCAATGTGAGAACGGCTTTAGAAACTCAGTTTACGTCGGATAGTAATTCAGCATTTAGTACGTTCATTCAAGAGCTCAATACAGAACTCAAAATACCGCAACTATTGTTTTTTAGAAAAAGAGGTAATGCACTTAAAGTCAATTCGGTAAGCACGAATTTTAACGCAAGTTATCTGTTTGAAACCAACCCGTTTTACAGACGAAACTTTTTCCCTTTGTCGTACACCTATGAAATAGCGGATAAGCGATTTCGACTAACGTATTCGCCATTATTGGTGAGTTTGAATGAGGCTACTTATAAGCAAAATCTGTTTGATCAGGCAAGCGCAAGTTACCTGCAGACGTTAGAAAGGATTTTTACCAATAACTTAATTACCAGCCAGCAAGTCGGTGGTTTTTACACCAACCAAAAGAAAGGATCTATGCGATATTGGTCTATTCGGTCCAATTTTTTAGAGGTTTCAGGAATTTGGCTGCCTAGATTGACGGATTACGGAAAGACGTTTGGTGTTAACCACTCAACCTTTATTCGGACAGATGCAGATTTGCGGTTTCATGTGAAGTTCAACCAAAACAACGAGTTAGTTTTACGTGGTTTTGGTGGAGTAGGTGTTCCTATCGGAGATCGGTCGGTGTTGCCGTATGAACGACGGTTTATAAGCGGTGGTTCCAATTATTTGAGGGGTTGGCGATTGCGAACCGTTGGACCAGGAGCGTTTTCAGCCGCAGATAATTTGCAACTTACGCGGACAGGAGAATTAGGGTTGTTGGGGAACCTCGAATACCGATTTAATATTTTGAGAAACGTGATTGATCTAAACGGGGCGTTTTTTGTCGACATGGGCAACGTATGGAACCTGAAGCAAGATAGTTTATTCCCTGAGGGCGAGTTTAAGGCAGATAGGTTCTTGCAAGAGTTTGCAATTAATACTGGTGTTGGATTTCGATTTGACCTAGACTTTTTACTGTTACGAGCTGATTGGGGCGTACCTCTTTGGGATCCCAATTTTTCTTTAGAAGAACGGGCAGTGATTAGAGGAGCCTTCAAAGATGGCTGGATTTTTAAACGTCCAGTATGGAATGTTGCTGTAGGCTATCCATTTTAATTTTGTTCGATTACTTTTGCAAACGTTATTAAAGCATGAAAAGAAATTTTAAAACACTCCTATTAACTGTACTTACCCTCGCAATCGGATTTAGTGGTTGTAAGGATGAAGATGGAAATAAAAAAGCGGTTAATTTTTTTACACTACAAGATGATATCGATTTTGGTGCTCAGGTAGCAGCAGAAATTGAATCAGATCCAGTGAACTTTCCGATTTTAGACAGTGCTTCTTATCCTGAAGCATACGAGCATTTAAGACGTATCACTGATACCATATTAAACAGCGGTAAAGTAGAATATAGAGAAGAGTTTGTATGGCAGACCAAAATCATTGAAGACGATTCAACATTGAACGCTTTCTGTACACCAGGTGGGTACATTTATGTATACACAGGTCTAATCAAGTTTTTGGAAAGTGAAGATGAGTTGGCAGGTGTCATGGGACATGAAATTGCGCATGCAGATGAGAGACATTCGACGGAAGCGCTTACGAAGCAATATGGAACTGACGTGTTGTTCGCCATTTTATTTGGTAACGACCAAGGAACTTTAGCACAAGTGGCAAAGGGAATGATTGGATTGAAATACAGTCGCAACAATGAATCTGAGGCTGATATGCGTTCAGTGGATTATTTATATCCAACTCAATATGACGCACGTGGGGCTGCAAGATTTTTTGAGAAACTGATTGCCCAAGGTGGCGGTAGTGGACCAGAATTCTTAAGCACACACCCAAACCCAGAAAACAGAGTTGCTGACATAATTTCTTATTGGGAAGATAAAGGAAGTAAGGAAGGCGAGCGATTTGAGGATCGTTATAAAGATTTTAAAAATAGTTTACCATAATAACTGGCAAAACGAAAGCACTAAAAGCCTTTTTGCCGTTGCAGAAAGGCTTTTTTTATACAAGGTTTAAAAGAAATGGAATTAAAAGAAACAAGTTATCAGATCCAAGGGGTTGATTTACTTAACGTAGCAAATGAATTTGGCTCACCAATTTATGTGTATGATGCAGATAAGATTGTAAGTCAATATAAACAGTTGTGTACCGCGTTTAAGGGAGTTGATCTTAAGATAAAATACGCTTGTAAGGCTTTAACCAATATCAACATCCTAAAATTGCTTCGCCAGCAAGGTTGTGGGTTGGATACCGTTTCCATTCAAGAAGTTATGCTAGGTCTCGAAGCTGGTTTTGAACCTCATGAAATTCTATACACACCCAACTGTGTGTCGTTTGATGAAATTAAAAGAGCCGTAGATGTTGGCGTACAAATCAACATCGATAATATTTCCATATTGGAACAATTTGGCGATAAATATGGATCATCGGTTCCTGTTTGTATCCGCTTAAATCCACATATAATGGCTGGTGGTCACTCACATATTTCAGTGGGACATATCGACTCTAAGTTTGGGGTTTCGATCCATCAAGTGCCGCATTTATTGCGTGTGGTAAAAACCTATAACATTAAGGTGAACGGTTTACACATGCATACTGGCTCGGATATTTTGGACGCTGAAGTGTTTTTAATAGGAGCGGAGCTACTGTTTAACGTGGCCAAGGAGTTTAAAGATCTTGAGTTCATGGATTTCGGATCAGGCTTTAAGGTGGGATATCGTCCTGGTGACGTAACGACAGACATAGCGGCATTAGGTAAGAAAATAACCAAACGGTTTAACGAATTCTGTGCTGAATACGGCAGAAAATTGGAACTGTGGTTTGAACCTGGCAAGTTTTTGGTAAGTGAATCAGGATATTTTTTAGTGCGGGCAAACGTCATCAAACAAACAACTTCAACCGTTTTTGTTGGGGTTGATAGTGGACAAAACCATTTGCTCAGGCCAAAGTTATACGATGCATATCATCAAATTACCAACTTGAGCAATCCTAAAGGTACCAAACGCATTTATTCTGTGGTTGGTTATATCTGTGAAACAGATACGTTGGCGTACGACCGACAATTAAACGAAGTGCGTGAAGGGGATATTTTGGCGATTCATAATGCGGGTGCTTATGCCATCAGCATGAGTTCCAATTATAATTCTCGGTATCGACCAGCAGAAGTGATGATTTATAAAGGAAAGGCACATTTAATCCGTAACCGCGAAACATTTGAGGATTTAATACGTGGCCAAGTAGCCATGGAGATGTAAAAATTACATTCCACCTCTTCTTTGCGTGATGTAATTTCCTAACTTGCAGGGAATCAAACCAAAGAATATGAAACGTTTTACCTTCCTAGCGGCCACATTTCTTCTTGTACTAAGTGCGTATTCACAGAACTCCGCGAATCGATTAACCGTCCTTCCTCCGGATATTGGCTTATGGTCAGATGGAGATGACGCGTTTTTTGAATCTATCCAACTTACAGTAACACCACAAACGTCATATGCCGAAGTGGTTATCGACCTAAAGTTAAGCGCTGAGCTATCACAGTATAGTAGTCGTAATGACTCATTGGAATTGTTGTATAAGTTTATGTTGCCAAGCGGAACCATCATGAATGGAGCCAGTCTGTGGATGGATGGTATTGAGGTTGAAGCGGTGTTGTATGAAAAAGGGGAGGCTCAGGTGATTTACGAGTCGTTTGTCATTCGTCGGACTGATCCGTTGATTATCTATAAAGATGGCAATCACTATGAGGCTAGGATATTTCCTTTACTGAATCCGGGAAATCGTCAGATGCAGATGAAGCTTCTTATTCCAATTACACAAAATAGCAAAGGTGGATTTCTAAATCTGCCACTAGAAATGTTTGAACAACAACTGACTGCCAATCATATTAGACCTGTTCAAGTGAGAATAGCAGATAAGGAAAAATGGGGGAAACCCAAATTAAGTAGTGAAGTTACAATCATTGAAAATCAAGATAATTTCGAATATCAGATTACCAATAGAGGTGGGATAAACGACGTACTTCAATTTCCAGATTATAGACCTGAGAATAGATTTAACATGTATTTGGATGATTTCACAGGCGAGCAGTTTTTCGAAATGGTATTGGCTGATTCAAACACAAAAGGAATTCCGAAGAAAGTGGTGTTTGTCATCGACCACATCAGAAAAAGCAACCTATATGATTTTTGTCCAGCTTTTGAAGTTGGGCAACTGTTAAAAAATAGACTGATAAATACGCTGAATGTGGGAGACTCCTTTAATTTTATCTATTACGCTGGTGATGCTGCGCACTTATATTCACCGACATGGATATCAGCGGATTCAGTTTCTTTCCATTATGCGTTAAATGGATTACCTGATGGGCAACGGGTCACAAAGAATGAAGATAACACGATCGACTTATTGGAAGAGTCGATAAAATTCATCAATGAACATGGCGCGCAAGGGACTATTTTTACACTTACAAGTGCTGAAGCTTTTGATAATTCTCCAACAAGAATAAATAAGACGGCGAATGAATTATTGGGTAAGATGGCCCAAAACTATCCGTTCGTGACCGTAGAAATTATGGAGGATGTACGAGCTGCATTCAATCAGAACGGTTCATATTCCTTTAACAATCACTTCTTCTTTAGCAAGTTATCTAACCAAACCCAAGGTGTTTTTATAAAAAGGCATTTAATAGACATAGAAACCAATTGGTGGTGGAGTTATGACGCTAAAATTTTGTCGTTAGATTATGTGTTAGACCAAGGCTTTGGTTACATCCAAAACTACTATGATTTTGTCACGTATAATTATGACTTTAACGATGGCTTATTGTACAACAAACATTTGGTTGTGAGTCAAACGGAACAAAGACCTGGAGATGCAACAACGATTGTTGGCCAATACTTTGGTAATTCGTCCAATACAATTGAAGTTGAAATGGCACGTTCGATTGGTGGTACGATGTATAGAAATAAGGTCCAGATTGCTGGTTCGACCGGAGCGTCGTCTATCCGACAATTGTGGGCAGGTATGCACCTAAATAGCTTAATGACTCCAAATATTACACCGACGCAAAAAGCTATGGTTGTGAACAAAAGCATTGAGTATAATGTGTTAACTGATTTTACTGCGTTTTTGGCACTTGAGCCAGATTCGATTATTATGTCGTATAACCTTCGGGACTTTCCTTTGTTGGACGTAAACGACGCTGTAAAGGAAAGTGATATCACAGTTGCGGCGTACCCGAATCCATTTGGGCAATCTTTGAATGTTTCTCTGAACGGCGAACAAATTGTTGGACAACGATGGACGATTACCGTAATCGATTTAACGGGAAGAAAACTAGGAAGTCAGGCTGGCATCATAGAGGCATCTAAACAGCAAATAGATCTCTCACAACTTGCTCAATCATTGTCCCAAGGCATCTATATCATGCAAGTGCAAATTGGGTCACAAGTACAGTCGATGAGAATTGTGAAGGAATAATCTGATTACGAATAAGGCGTAGAAATTTGAAAACATCATTGAAGGTATGTCTGAGTATTCCTTCCATTTTGGTTTTGGTTTATGTGTGGACTTTTGTTTTTCCAGAAGAATTTCAATGGTTAGTCCCATCGATGAATGCATATTATACCCAATTAAGTGTTCTTCAAGGTTTAAGACTCATTCAAGTTGTCATATTGATTAAAAAACTAATGTCATTCAAGACTTTAGAAAAGTCGAAAAAGTCAGATTGGGTTTGGTATTTGATTATCTTCAATACCATCGCTTGTTTAATATTTATCTGGAAAAAGATGGATGAGTTTGAGCGAGGACAAACAGAAAAAAAGATTGATGTTGCGTAGTGATTTGTTTACAAGCCCGAATCGGTTAACCCATGAAGTTATTTAGGAAAGAACAGTAAGTTCTTCACCTTCTTTACGCTTGCGTTTCCACCTTTTGTGTGTCCATAACCAGTAGGCAGGGTCTGCGTTTATTTGTTGTTCTAACCGTTTGGTGTGTTCCAAGCTGATAAAACCATGTGGTGTTTCACTTGGGTTGTCGGTGATCAACGACATTTCAAAACTATAGTGACCACGTTTTTCACGCTGTATGGCGCCATATACCACTGGATAGTTATACTTCTTGGCATAACGTTCGGTTCCAAATGCAATGGCAGTTTCTTGGTTTAAAAAGGTAGTCCAAATTACGTTTTTGTTGTATGTAGGACTCTGGTCTGCGCCGAATACCGTAGCGGTATTATTCACACTTTCTTCTTCAAAAAACTTACTTGAATCTTTGGTAGTGACCATTTTGATGCCATACTTGCTTCGCGAGCTTAGCATGACTTTATTAAAAAATGGGTCGGTGAGTTTTGAAAACAAAGCCACCGTTTGGTGTTTGATTTTTAGGTCTAACGAAATCGCGATGATTTCCCAATTGCTGTAATGGCCTCCAACCAAAATGACGCTCTGACCTTTTTCGGCAAAGGCATCAATGAGTTCTGGATTTTTGACCGTTAAGCGTTTAAGTGCCTGTTGTTTTGAAATGCTGAAAAACTTAACACTTTCAACAATTATGTCTGCGAGGTGTTTGTAAAACTGCTTGGCAATGGCATTGATTTCCTTATCCGACTTGTCAGGAAAGGAATTGCTCAAATTGGTAACGACTACTTTTTTTCGATAACCAACGATATGGAATAACACGAAGGACAAAAAGTTAGAGATACCATACAATACCCAAAAAGGTAATAGGGATATTGGTTTGATGACCACGTAAAATAGAATTCTACTCATACGTACTTTTATTCAAGCGTAATTAATCCTTCTGGTAAATTGAATAAGATGGTTCTTTTGGATTCATCAATGGATTCGATTAACTCTTCGACAAATGGAATCAATAAATCTCGGCCTTGATACTCCACTAAGATAATGTCTTGGGCAGCATTTTCCATAATCTCCTTAATGGTACCAAGCGGGCCTATGGTGGTATCTATTACTTCGAAACCAACAAAACTGTCTTCTTCCTCGTCTACCGTTTCTATTGCCGGTAAGTACAACGACTTACTCAAAAAAAGTTGTGCTTGTTCAAGAGTATCAACATCTTGAAGCTTAACGATGTGTGGATTTGATTTAGAAATTTCTAGTAAAAAAAAAGGAACCGGTTTATGATCAAACATCATAAAGACCGGTTCCTTTGAGTCAATTTCTATACCGTTGAATAATTCAAATCTCAACTTGCCTTCGTACCCGTGGGTTTTGATGACACGACCAACTTCGGTTAATGGGCCGGTTGAGAATATCATATGAATCTACTCAGCTGGTTTTTCAGCTTCTTCAGCAGGTGCTTCCTCTGCTGCAGGCGCTTCTTCCGCTGCAGGTGCCTCTACCTCAGCAACTGGTTCTTCAACAGGAGCTTCTTCAGCAACTGGTGCTTCTTCAACCGCTGGTGCTTCTTCAGTCACCTCTACTTCTGCAACTTCTTCAGTCGCTTCTTCTACTTCTTCCGCAAGAGGAGAGTTTTTAGCCAAAATAGCTTTTTCTCTTTCTGCTCTAATCTTAGATTCACGCTCAAATACTTCAGCGTCTGCAGCTGCTTTTGCATCTGCTAACTGTGTTTTCTTGGCGTCAATTTGAGATGCTTTGTTTTCAACCCACGCGTTGAATTTTGTTTCAACTTCTTCAACTGGGAAAGCGCCTTTGGCAGCTCCCTTTAGAAGGTGGTTTTTGTACATAGCACCCTTGTAACTTAGAATCGCTCTTACCGTGTCTGTTGGTTGAGCTCCGTTTTGTAGCCACTGCACAGATTTGTCAAGGTCGAGGTCAATTGTTGCCGGGTTTGTGTTCGGGTTATACGAACCAACTCGTTCAATAAATCTACCATCCCTTGGAGCACGTGCATCCGCCGCCACAATGTAGTAAAAAGGCTTTCTCTTTCGCCCTTTTCTTAATAATCTTAATTTAACTGACATATTATATAATTTGTTAAAACGCTGGGTCTCCATTCCAGCGGGCTGCGAAGGTCGTATTTGTAGTTGAGTTATACAAATAAATGTAGAACACATTATTTGTATTTAGTTAAAAACTAAAAGTGAGTCCATGAGAAAGTCTCAAATCCAGTTATATCAACGAGTTTGGTGGGTACAAATGTAAGGTCACTTCAGGGTTTAATTGAATTTTTGTCAATTTATTAGCCAGTTTTTAGCTGTCGCGTTTACAGTTAATCGATTTTTAACATAACAATTCAGACGACAACAGGTCTTGAGTCACTTACACATGATTCTAAAAGGGCATCATCAAACGGCATTCTCATCAACATTTTAACCTAATTAATCGAATACCTCTCATCGATGGAATGGATGCAGTAAATTTGGCAAAATTTAAGCGTTGATTGAAATAAGCGGCATCGAAAAGTCATACAAAACAGGTTCAAATTTTTTGAAGGTGTTAAAAGGTATCGACATCGATATACAAGATGGTGAGTTGGTGAGTATCATGGGTTCTTCAGGATCTGGGAAATCAACTCTATTGAATATTCTAGGTATTCTGGATTCTTATGATGCAGGATCCTACACGATTGATGGACAACTCATTCGTGACTTGTCTGAGACCGAGGCGGCTAAATTCCGTGGGAATTATATTGGCTTCGTATTCCAATCTTTCAATCTCATTTCATTTAAAACAGCCCTTGAAAACGTTGCGCTACCCTTATACTACAAAGGTGTGAGCAAAAAGAAACGTAATGAAATGGCACTCGAATACCTCGACAAAGTGGGCTTAAAACCGTGGGCACATCACAAACCAAATGAGTTAAGTGGTGGACAAAAGCAACGTGTCGCCATAGCTAGAGCGTTGATCACTGAACCCAGACTCATTTTGGCCGATGAACCTACTGGTGCACTTGATTCGGTAACGTCGCAAGAGGTTTTAGACTTATTGAAATCCATCAACAAAGAAGGAAAGACCATCATTATCGTAACGCACGAGCAAGAAATAGCCGATCAAACAGATCGCATTATCATGTTAAAAGACGGAATGGTGTTGAACGACTAATGGAGCGTTTAGGAGAAATATTTCAGAGTATGATGACTAACAAGTTGCGTACTTTCCTCACAGGGTTCTGTGTGGCTTGGGGGATATTTATGCTCGTATTATTACTCGGAGTTGGAAATGGTTTGCAAAATGGTACCAAAGAACAGTTTAAAGACGATGCTATTAACAGTATATCTGTAAATCCGGGCCAGACTAGTTTAAGTTATGACGGCCTTTTACCAGGCAGAAGAATTGACATGCACAATGCCGACTATGACTTGATTAAACGAGAAATTGCTGGTATCGATAAAATATCAGCCCGCGTGGCTCAATGGAGGTCGTTCATTGTATCGTATGAAGACAAATCTGCCGCATACCGCGTTCGTGGTGTACACCCAGATCACCAATTTGTAGAAAAAACAATCATTGTTCAAGGTAGATACATTAATGAATCTGACATAAAAGAACACAGGAAGGTATGTGTGATTAGTGTGGTCATAAAAAATGAATTGTTTGGTGAAGCCAACCCACTTGGCGAATGGATTAGTTTGAGCGGAACTTCGTGTCGGGTTGTTGGTATTTTTGAGGATGCGGGTAGCGAAGGTGAAAACGGCGTGTTGTATATGCCTATTTCAACAGCCCAACTGGCTTTTGGAAGATCAGATGTCATAGATCGACTTGTGTTTACAACTGGTGACGCCAACCTAGAAGAGACGCAAGCAATGGCAAATCAAGTACTGGAATTGATGGCCGCCAAATACCATTTTTCGAAAGACGATCCACGTGCCATGCGGATTAGAAATAATTTTGAGCAATACAACAGAATTTCGAAGACCATTGATTTATTAAAAACCTTTTCATGGTTGATAGGCATACTCACCATTTTTGCAGGCATCATTGGTGTAAGCAATATCATGCTGATAACGGTTCAAGAAAGAACCAAGGAAATTGGCATACGTAAATCCATTGGGGCAACACCACTTTCTGTGGTCGCCATCATTGTTCAAGAATCTATTATCATCACGGGTATCTTTGGATATATCGGATTGTTTCTCGGCGTGGCTTTGTTGGAACTCATTGCTAAGTTTTTACCAAGCACAGGTGCCGTGTTCTCCAATCCAACTGTCGATTTTAAAACAGCCATCATTGCGCTTATTATCCTAATCGTAGCAGGTGGACTGGCCTCGTTGGGACCATCCATGAAAGCAGCGAATATTAAGCCTGTAGATGCTTTGGCGGCAGACTAAAACGTAATTTAATTCAGTTCTTCTGGGTATATTTGCTTTGCCGACGTACTATGTTCAGTTTCAATTTTAGCCTTTTAGTCTACGTGTTTATTGCTATATTCTTGGTGTTAGCGGTTCTTATGTGCTATCAAGAAAGCAAAAGGAGACAGATTAACTTCTACATAGCCTTATTACTGAGTCTTGTTTTTACAACGATCATTAGCTATATCATTATTTTAAACAGTCCTCTAAGAGAGGCCAGAGGATGTGTGAGTTGTGGCAATACCAAAAATGAATCGGATGTTTGTGGTATGTGTGGGAATCTGGTGAAACGTGATGATTACAAAATTGAGAGTCATTTAGTAGAATAGAGTTAAAGATACTGCACAAAAAAAGGCCACTGAAATAAATCAATGGCCTTTCAGATAAGTTTTTAATGCTTATGCGTTCTCAAATCCGTAATGACTTGAATACGATTTTAACTGCTTACGCAATCTACGTTTCGCTACGAAGATTCTAGTTTTAACGGTTCCAATTGGAATGTCTAATTCTTCAGCAATTTCATGATACTTAAAACCTTCCATGTTTAACTCAAAAGTGACTCTTAAGTCTTCAGGCAAGGTCTTAATAGCTTCTTGAATGTCTTCTGCTAAAAATTTATTTTCTCCATCGTTTTCAGTTGTATGATTTGTGGAGTCCAAGAAATAGGTATTGTCGGTTGTGTCAATAAATGTATTACGACGCATGATACGTCTGTAGTTATTGATAAAACTGTTACGCATTATCGTATATAACCAACCTTTTAGGTTTGTGCCTTCTTTAAATTTAGTTTGATAGGTCAGTGCCTTCAACATCGTTTCTTGAACCAAATCATTTGCATCTTCCGAGTTTTTAGTCAGCTGTAAAGCGTAACTATTTAGAGCGCGTTGTTCGTTGTGAATTTTTGATGATATGTCCATGTTTCTGTTATTTACTGTTCAAATATATATGAGATAGATGTATATACAAGTAATTCTGTGTCTGGCTTGTGTTATGTTCCCAAAAACCGACTTAACTTATTGATTACGAGTGTTTAATAATCCTATAAAATATACTTATCGTACTATCTACTCTCCTTATTATTACAATTACCCCTCCATTTATAGATGCCCGCCACATTAGCATTGTTTCGGAACATTTGTCATGTTTTAGTATTTCTTATACGAGATAATTTTGATGCAGGTTTCCACTTTGTCGATATTTGCCACAATTAATGACTGATATCGGTTACATGAAAGTATCTGTTTATAGAAAATCCCACTTCAATGCCGCGCACCGTTTGCATGTGCAGGACTGGTCGGAGGAAAAAAACAAAACTGTTTTTGGAAAGTGTAATATGCCTAATTATCACGGACACAATTATGTGATGGAAGTGAAGTTAACTGGAGAAATTGACCCCCAAACGGGATATGTAATGGATTTGGGAATATTGAAGAGCATCATAAATGAAGAAGTGGTAGATCGTTATGACCACAGAAATTTAAACTTGGATATTCCTGAGTTTAAAACGTTAAACCCAACTGTTGAGAACATCGCAGTTGTTATTTTTAACCGATTACGAAAACGCATCGATGAACAACTTGTCCTTGGTTTACGTTTGTATGAGACTGAAAGAAATTTTGTTGATATAGAAGAGTAGTTATGGATGATAATACGAAAACACCCTTAAGGGCTGGCGCATTTGACCTGTCGGACAATGAAAAGATTGCTAAAATCGAAAAACACGTTGAATCGATTTTGGACATATTGGGCATGGATTTAAAAGACGATAGTCTTTCCAAAACCCCACACAGAGTGGCCAAGATGTACGTGAAGGAAATATTCAGCGGTTTGAATCCTAACAACAAGCCAGCGGTGACACTATTCGAAAACAAATACAAGTACAGCCAAATGTTGGTGGAAAAGGAGATCGCCTTATTCTCAACGTGCGAGCACCATCTTGTGCCTATTTATGGGAAAGCACACGTAGCTTATATTTCTAACGGAGAAGTAATTGGCTTGTCTAAAATCAACCGAATTGTACGCTATTACAGCAAAAGACCTCAGGTACAAGAACGACTTACCCGTCAAATCGCTGCAGAGTTACGCGAAACCTTAAAAACGGATGACGTCGCTGTCGTGATTGACGCTACCCACATGTGTGTTGCAGCAAGAGGCGTTGAAGATGTTAATTCTTCCACCGTTACCGCCGACTTAAGTGGTCAGTTTCTGAAAGAAGCCACTCGAATGGAATTCCTGAGATACATCGGGTACTAATTTCCTCACTCACTTTTTTTGACTTTCTTTGTCCGAATGAATCATTTGGATATGCGAAACAGCTTCTTTGTTGTACTATTTATCACCATTTTTAGTACAAGTTTTGGCCAACAGGCAACTACTGAATTAAAAAATTACCAATCTACCACCAACCAGTATTACTGGAAAAACAGAATACCAGTGGAAGGTTACTGGCAACAGGACGTTCATTACAAAATGGATGTCGTGGTTGACGACAAAGAGGAGTCGATCGGTGGCACTGAAACCTTAACATATTGGAACAATTCTCCAGACGAATTAACCAGAATCTATTTCCATTTATATCAAAACGCTTTTACACCAAATTCTTACTTGCATAGCATGCGCGAAGCGGATAAGATTAAATCTGTTTTTGGCGAGCATGAACGCAAAGGTGTCAATACAATCATCAACTCTTTATCCGTGAACGGTAAAGCAATGGCATATACCATCGACAACTCCATTATGTATGTGGATTTGGCGCAACCGTTAAAACCAAATAGTGGTCTACGGATCGACATTAACTTCAAGACTTTTTGGGATAAAGACGACGGTGGAAATATCCGAAGAAGAATGAAAACCTTCCGTCATGGAGGCGAAAACGATAATAGTTTCTTGCATTTTGACGGGGTACACTGGTATCCACGGGTTTCGGTGTATGACCGCAAATTTGGTTGGACTACCGATCAACATTTGGGAAAGGAATTCTATGGTGATTACGGCGTATTCGAAGTCAACCTAACCTTTCCAAACCAATATGTAGTTGAAGCCACAGGTGAACTGCAAAACACCAGTGAGGTGTATCCAGGAGACCTACGACAAAAACTCGATATCAGTAATTTCAAAACCCCATCCAAGACGTATTCAAATCCGATTACGCCAGATGGATCCACTAAGACTTGGAGGTTTAAAGCCGTTAACGTCCACGATTTTGCGTTTACCGCAGATCCAACGTATCGAATAGGAGAAGTCATTTGGAATGACATTAAGTGTATTGCACTTGCTCAAGAAGAACACGCCCATCAATGGCAACCTTCTGCTCAGTTTGTAGCTGATGTGGTAAAAACATACTCAGAGAAAGTTGGGATGTTTGCCTATCCAAAAATGATTGCGGCTGACGCAAGAGATGGCATGGAGTATCCAATGTTGACGCTAGACGGCGGTTCCTTTCCTGGACATAAAGGCTTAATAGCCCACGAGGTTGGACATAACTGGTTTTTTGGCATGGTTGGAAACAACGAAACATACCGAGCTTCACTCGATGAAGGATTTACCCAGTTTCTTACTGCCATGTCGTTAAAGTCGATTGACGGAGTTAATTACACACCCAATTACCGAGACGACCAATCTGTATACTTTGGGTATATGGCACACGCCACAAACGACAATACAGCACGTCTAAATATCCACTCAGATCATTTTAATTCAGCCGCAAGACACGGAGGTGGATATGGTCAAGTATATTATAAAACGGCAACCATGCTCTACAATTTACAATACGTATTGGGAGATGAGTTGTTCGAGAAAGCGTTCTCAAATTATTTCAACCAATGGAAGATTTGTCATCCGTACTGGGAGGATTTTAGAAACTCGATCATTCAGTACACCGATGTGGATTTGAATTGGTTTTTTGACGATTGGATTGAAAACAATTCTTTTATCGATTACAACATCAAGTCTGTGAAGAAAAAAGATGGAAACAAATATGCCATCACATTCGAGCGTATCGGTGATCCAATGCCAATTGACTTTACCGTGATTGATAAGGCAGGTAAAATGCATCATTACTATATCCCCAATACGTATTTCATTAAAAAGACTGGAGCTACTGTCTTGCCAAAATGGACTGGCTGGGATTTGGTAAATCAAACCTATACAGCGGAAGTTGAAATACCTGGAGGTGTTAAAGATGTCATCATTGACATCACAGGGAGAATGGCAGACATTAACCGACTGAACAACAGCAAGAAAATGCCTGTTTATTGGACATACGACAAACTGCAATACGGGCCTGTAAGTTTTAGAAAATACGTCGCTAAATACAGAGTTGATGCTTGGTACAACGCAATTGATGGAATCAAAGTAGGGGGCAAGTTTTCTGGAAACTATTTCAACTACAAACATTTAATTGAAGCTCGTGCTTTCTATAATACTGGTGTGCAGTTCTCTGGTACTGATGAAGCAACCGTCGACAATCGCGATGCCTTCTCTTACACCGTTGGGTATAAAACGAGAGTTGCCAAACACGCCAATCTTGGTCTTTCTTCAAAATGGATGGCCGGATGGATGTATCACACAATTGGTATCGATCGCCAGACTGATAAAGGCATGTTCGTTTTGGATTTTGCCAGTGCAGACAGAAGAAATTCAAGCTACCTGTTGTATCCGGAGTTTGCGAATAATGGGTTAGACAATTGGGTTAACTTAGGCTTTACCAGAAACTATAAACAGTTTAACGGTGGAGGTACCTTGGTTTTTAAGGCTCAAGCACCAATCATATTTTCTGACTATGCGTATTCTAGCGTTTCTGCGGAGTTAAAGAACAACCAAAATTTGAAAAAGATGGTACTTAAAACCAGAGCATTTGCTCAGTTTTTATCTGGTTCTAACATCGCGCCAGAGGCCATGTTACAGCTTAGCGGAGCGAACACATATGAACTAATGAGCAATCGTTATTCACGTGCCATTGGTTGGTTAAGTCCTGAGCAAATGATTCATAGTCGCGATGGAAACAATGTACACCAAGGAGGCGGGCTCAATTTAAGAGGGTATTCAGGAGTTGCAGCAACAAATATTCAAGGAACGGATACATTCTTTAGTTACGCGGGTAGGAGTGGAGCAGCGATTAACGCGGAACTTGATTTTGGGAACTATATCAACCCAAAACTGGGTAAAGTTGGCAAAGTCGTTCAGATCAATCCATATCTATTCACGGATTTAGGTGTGTTGGGAGTACGAGATGATTTAACAAGTGGGTTGAGAATGGATGCTGGCGTTGGGGCAAACTTTGCTCTACAGTTTAATAGAAGATTCTCTGGAACCAAGCCTTTAAATATTAGGGTTGATTTGCCTTTTTTCCTAAATAGAATTCCTGAAGAACAGACAGAATATGTTCAAATGCGTTATGTATTTGGCATCAACCGTGCATTCTAAAAATGATTCAACTAAAAGGAATTCATAAACGCTTTGGATCGGTTCAAGTCCTAAACGGAATTGACCTCGAAGTACAGGCCTCCGAAGTAGTAAGCATTGTAGGTGCGTCTGGAGCAGGGAAAACAACACTGCTTCAAATCATTGGCACACTCGATACCCCTGACGAAGGTCAGGTGTTTTACAACGACAAAGATGTTTCCGCCTTATCAGCTAAAAACCTGGCACAATTCCGCAATGAAAACATTGGATTCATTTTTCAATTTCACCATCTCTTGCCAGAATTTACTGCGCTTGAAAACGTCTGTATTCCTGCTTATATCGCGAAAAAAACCAAAGCTGAAAGTGAATCAAGAGCGAAAGAGTTGTTGGATTTTCTTGGATTGTCGCATAGGTTAGACCACAAGCCAAATCAAATGAGTGGTGGTGAGCAACAAAGGGTTGCGGTGGCTAGAGCATTGATGAACAAACCGATGGTTATTCTTGCGGACGAACCTTCTGGTAACCTAGACACGGAAAACGCCAATGACTTACACCAGCTGTTCTTCGACTTACGCGATGAATTCAAACAAACCTTTGTTATAGTTACCCATAACCAAGAATTGGCCAATAGCGCCGACAGAAAAATTGTCATGAAAGATGGGCAATTAATGCCTTAAAATGCTTCCCCAATGTGGAAGTAAAAGCCCATACCTTCGGAAGTGAAAGCTACGTCTAATCTATTGTAGACGTCTTTTTTAGGAAAAATTAAAAACCTCGGACCAGCTCCCGCCGCCCATCGAATCGGAGCATCTTGGTATTGGTCGATTGAAGGGAATACACTTCCAATGGCCGCGAAGGTCGAGAGGCCCCATCGCTTTGCAAACGAAACTGGTAACATGCGATATTCCACTTGTCCAGCAATCATTTTTTTATCTCGATACCTGCCTAGGTAATAGCCACGCATCAACCTTTCTCCTCCCATGAGTGCTAATTCGTTGAAGGGAACATCGCCATCACTAAATTGGCCGTAAATATGTGTTGCCAATACATTACGTTCTTTCACAGGATGATAGAAACGAAAATCGGTGAACAAGGTATTGAAGGTGTAGGTACTTCCCCAAGCAGTGTTACTGCCCAAATAAGCCACTTCCATGTATTTACCATGTCGAGGGTTTAACACGTTGTGAATGTTGTCGTACAACAGTCCCCAGCCTAAAGAGAGGTTCGCAGAACCATTACTTCCCCTTGGTATTCCAAGAATTTGTTGATTGCCTTCCCATTCAAAATTTACCCGACTTAAACGCTGAAAATCTAATTCAAACCCTGTAAATACGGATGGAGCAATCTGTCTTAAAATGCGTTCTCTAAATCTAAATTCCCGTGTATCAACCACTACGTGTTCATCGGCCACCGTCTTGGGTCCGATACCGAAATAGGTAATCGGAAAGTTTTGGAAGCGCATTTCACCCAAAAAGAAAAAGGTATTCTTATCGGTATATAAGGCGTGTTCTAAAACGGTTCCATATTGCTGTGCGAGTGTAACAAATGAGAAGGTTTTTAACTCTGACAGTCGGTTGGCAGTATCTTGTTTGGCGCGGTAAACAAGTAATCCGCTTATACCAACTTCCCAATTGGTTTCAGGTGCAAAAGCCAAAGTGGGATAAGCGATGAATTTTGGTTTGGCTGGTGGACTCGTATCCATCAGTGTATGTTTCAGGTATTTTACCAAAATGTTTTGACTGAAAACAGGCTGAGAACACATCAATAAAACGAAAAGAGAACAGAGGGTTTTTAATGGCATTATTTCCAGGTGCGGTTAAGTATTTTTACAGCCCTATTTTGAAATCCTGTACTTTCTTCACTTAGATTTTCAGTAATACAAGCATCTAGTTCAGGATAGAGTTCTGGGTAGGTTTGTGCAAGATTATAAAGAGTGGTCATGGCAAAAACTCGAATAGCTATGGCATTCGAGCGGTCTTGTAGATGTTTAAAGGCGGTATCAACCACAAAGCCAGCCTGATCTTCGGTGAAAGTAGTCCGTTGAAACATCCTGAAAATACAGCGTTTAACAGCGTCATGGCAGTCAGTATTGAGCTTTTCAACCAGCCTGTCGATAAAGGGAATCACAATAGTTGGATTCATATCAGATATGTACCGTATGATTTCCGAGGTAGTTTGAGCAAGTTTGTCTTTACCAGAAATAATGAAGTCGAACAAAATGGCAATCGCCTCATCGTCCTTGTGATGCTCTTCTGCAAATCGCTGCCAAAAAGATTTATGTCCACCACGTAAAATCTCTTCTCTGAGTTTATCTTCAAGATCGATATTGCGTGTATTAGTCATTACTTCGACGATTCAAATCAGCAATGAGTTTTTCTCCTTCGGTAACAAACGATTGGAGCATAGAACCATAATTTGAATCCACCAAGATTTTATGGTGCAACAGTCGATTACGAGTGGCGGTATTAGCCAGAATGTCATCAATCATCTGGGGCGTTACGTTTCCTTTAAGGAATTGTTCGTACTAGTCATAATGATCTCGGTAATAATTGATTGTGGTAACTACATCGTCGTTGATTAAGCTCGAAATGGTTTCATTGGCTCGAATAAATACGGCATAAAACAAGTCAATATCGATAATGGTACTGTCAGACGCTGTATGGTTGTTTGCTCTGAAATTACGCAACATATTAAGTCCACGGTCACGTATGGTCATGTCTCGAAAACTTGTGTTTAAAGCAAAACACGTTTTGCAATTACGGATACTGTCGGCAGAGATTGTAGTGTCAAAGATGGTCTCAAGATATTGGGCTTTCATTTTAACAAACTTCATGTTTGCCTTGGCTTCGGCAACATTTAATTCCAAATCATGTTTCACGATAGAAATGATGTTGTTAAGTTCACGCTTACCCTTGCGCATGTCATTCCTATTGTTGATTTGTAAAGCAATGAGAATTCCAATAGTGACATACACAATTTCCTTCAGGCCTTCTGACAATATTTTTTTCAAACGCCCAGCCATTTTAGTGTGTGATTTTACAAGTCGGACAGCTATACCCGTCGTTTCCTTTCTTTAAGGTAATACCACTCACGCGCTCCACGACAAATTTTTGAATGAAGCTATGGTTGGCTTCATGGTTGTTGACGTCAATTTGTTTGTCGGCATACATTTCTCGAATAACGTTGTCGTATTCTTGGTTACCCCAACAATTGGGACAAAGGCCTTCTGGTGCGGGTGAAGTTTCCGTTTTGGGTTTGTTGAAATATTGGGTTAGGTTATCTATAATCGACATCAATTGAATACTATTTTTGAGTGTCAAATATAAACGGATTGGCTTGTCAATCCAACGGTATCTTCAAGCCCTACGAATGTGCTTGGACGAAGTTTTTATTCGGAAATTCAAATAGTTCCAGGTCAAAATAGGAAACAGAGGATACAATGTGATCGAAGATGTCAGACATAATATGTTCGTAGTTTTCCCATCGCTTATCGGCACTAAAGGCATACAATTCTAACGGCCAGCCTTGACCGGTTGGTTCCAATTGGCGCACCATTAAGGTCATGTCTTTGTTAATGGCGGGATGGTTTTTTAAATACGCTTCTAGGTATTTGCGGAACAACCCAATGTTGGTCAAGTTTCTTCCATTGATTGGGGTGTTTTTGTCAATTTCGTTTAGCGTATTGAACTTGTCTATGTCACTTTGCTTAGTCGTGATATAGTTTGAAATCAACTGAATCGACTTCAATCGTTCAATATCTTCTTGTTTCAAAAAGCGTACGCTGTCCTGTTTGATTTTAACCGATCGCTTAATCCGACGTCCTTCACTTTCGGTCATGCCTCTCCAGTTCTTAAATGAATCAGATATTAAGGCATAGGTAGGAATAGTTGTAATCGTCTTGTCGAAGTTTTGCACTTTTACAGTCGCCAAATTGATTTCAATTACATCGCCATCGGCTCCGTACTTTTCGAAAGTGATCCAATCCCCAATGCGCACCATATCGTTTATCGACACTTGAATACTCGCTACAAACCCTAAAATAGTATCTTTAAAGATGAGGAGAATAACGGCAGAGGCTGCTCCGAGTCCGGTAATGAAGTTTAGAAACGGAATGCTGGTGAGGATAGCAAACACTGAAGTCAGGCCAATAATCCATGCGAAAATCATGAACACCTGGCTGTAACTATCTATTGGTTTGTCTTTTAAATTTGGTTGTGTCTTGAAATAGTCTTCAAGAGATTTAAGAACACTTCTTACAATGATGAGGATTAATATAACACCACAAACTTTCAAACCTTTGTCCCAATAGGCTATGTATGGCTTAAAATCTGTAAAGACATATGGCGTAACCTTAAAGGCAAGGATAAGCGGTAAAATATGAGCAAGGTTTTTAGGAACTTTATTTTTGACCAATAGATCGTCCAAGTGGGTTTTGGTCTTAACCGAAAACTTGGTAATGATGTAAATAAATAGCTTTGTCAAGGCATAATCCAATAGCCAAATTAATCCAAGAATGAGGATTAATGAGACGACAAGATTCGTATATTGAGCAGATTGTTCGCTAAAGCCAAGCGATAAAAGCGCTTCGTATAAGACGTGACTGATTTTTTTCAAAAGTGTGAAACTGTTTCTGCAAAGGTATCAAAAGATGTAAGGTCTTCTATTTGATTATCAAGACGTCTTCAACGTTTCTTCTCAACGCATAAACGCTTGGTTCGTCTACCTTTGAGAGCCTAAAAAAGAATATGTCTTTTTCATTTGTGTCCAGTTTGGCAAGTTGCTTTACAATCTTGTATTGGTCTATCACACCGGATCTGATTTCCTCAATTCCCTCAAATTGATCATCGTCAATCCGCGCAAATAGAAAAGAAGAGATTGACATAGGTTGTAAGGCGATGTTTAACTCTGTCGCTTGTAACCACAGCCGCTGTACTGCAATTCCAGCATGTATGTACGTGTCTGGATTCCGATTCGGCATGGTAATCATCCCGAGGCACGAAGCTGCATCTACTGCTTTTTGAGATAGCTTCCCAAACTCATTTCCTAACCGCCACTTTTTAATGTGTTTGGTCACATTCCAGTTCTTTGACAAAATCAATCCTGCACGCTCTGTTGGTGTTAAGTCAATGGTATTGATATCAATCCCATCACGCGTTGTCTCAACTTCTTGCTGGTTCCAACGAATCTCTTTTGTAAAATGTGCATGGCCCGTTTGGTTGGTCATAAACAACTTGTCTATTTCGCCCAAGACTGCCTTAAATGCGTCTAGCTCTTGATCGTCAGTGAACAAGCGAAGCTTTGCTCCTGGAATAGTTTTTACACTATCTTCAAGTTTTTGATAGGTTTGATCATCGATGGTTTGTCGACCACCTAAATTTCGATTGGTGCATCGTCTGAATATTTCCTTTGATAGTTGGGGATAAGGATGGCTTTTTGCACCAGCTACTTGATTGCCAAACGTAAAACTGGCCATTAACTGATTGTCTGCACCCAAAGGAAAATAATGGCTATCCACTGTTAATCCATGATTTTCAGCCGTCAGCTGTAAGTTCTCAATTGCGGCGCCAAAGCTTAATAAGGACCCGGTGTTGTTGTAATTTAAAACGGAATCTGAACGCTGTATATCATTAAATAAAAGCAGTGTATTGTTTTGAAACACCCAATTCCAAGGTTGTACATTGCCTCCTGAAGGCGCTTGAATCGCAGCAGTTACCAATTCTTTTATTTGTGACTCAGTAAGTGAAACCGTATTGCTTTTGTCTCTTTGTAGCAGTTTTTGTTGGGCTTCTTGTAACTCTGTTTGGTAGTCCGACAAGCTAATTTTTGGATTGTCGACCGCATATTCTTCTAACTGGTGTTTTAATATATCGTTTTCGACATCATCATTAATAATGGATTCAACGTCAACAATATATCTACCAGATTTGGTGTACTGGTCCAGTAAGATACGTCGACAAACATCCGTACAAATGCCACCACCAAATATCACTCCAGACGCCAGTTGTGGCCACGTCGTAATACTTCCTTCGATTTCTAATATCGAAGCTCTCAGGCGTTCCGATGCTGTGTCTATGCCAATCATGGGAAGTAGGTATGGTACTTTCTCTTCATTGGTCTTTGCTTCTTTTACTTTCGATAGGTCTAGATGGTCAATCAACCCATGGAAAATCGGCCAATCAGGATCTAAATCAAATCTCTCAACGTCAGTGGTACCTCTATCGCTCGAATTCATCACGACAGGAATACCTAACGATTTCGCTTTTTGCCTTGTTTGAATTTTTACCAATAAACCATCACAAACTTCGATACAAACGTCCAGTTTACCACCTTCGGTAAAAAAGGCATCGAGGTTGTCTTCGCTCAATCCTTCATGGAAACATGTGACCTTCAAAAATGGATCAATTTCGGAAATCTCACGAGCAACTACCACCGTTTTCTTGGTATTCAAATTCTGGACTCCAGTTTGAATGCGGTTCAGGTTCGATAATTCTATGACATCAAAATCCGCAATCACCAATTCACCACAAATGCGTTCTGTGGCAATGGTTAAGGCAATGGCTTTTCCTACAGATAAACCTATGACGCCAATTTTCTTTTGGTGTAAAACGGCTTCTTCTTCAGGGGTTATTTTATAATGATTTCGATTGGTGCGGACTTCAATAAAGTCTTTCTCACGCAGTACATGTACTAGCTTTTCTAACCAGGGATAATAGACCCAAACACCATATTCACGAGTTGGTATTCCATCCAAATACTCAAGGACGGCATTATCCAATTCCGCCTTTGTGTATTTAATACTCGGACTTCTCAGTTTTAAAAGTTCCAGTAATTGTCCATCTATCTCATCAATGCTTTTGATAAACGGTTTTTCTTGAATTAACGCATTAAGCTTCTCAATGTCGTTTGGTTTATCGGCGTAAAATAGAGTAGGGGAACAGATGTTTTGGTCGTGGTTTACTAACGTGTTGTTTAAGTTTAGCATGGATAACTGGCTGTTTATTTGTCAAACGGAAGTACGTCTTTAATTGTGATGATGCCTACCAGTTGCTTTCCTCGTACAACAGGCAAACAACCATATTCGTAATGTTTCATCAGCCGTATGGCTTCTTTAATTTCTAATTCTGGCGGAACAGAAATCACTTTTTTGGTCATGATGTCATCCACTATCTTAGATCCACCTTCTTCATCTAGTTTGTGCCGTTTCATATGCGTCCAGGTCAACAAACCACAGAAGTTACCAGAGCCATCTTCGACAGGTACATGGTGTATGTTTTTCCATTCCATAATGCTGGTGGCAAGGTCTGCATGGTCGTTGTAATTTACACTTAACACACCAGTGGACATGATATGCCCGACTCTGAAGGCATCCTCAGATATTACTTTTTTAAGATCTGTCGTTTTCCACTCGTGAACAGGCAGCTCAGTTTGTTGATGGTTGTACATGGATTTCGTCAGTTGAATAAGGGCATCGTCGGTTTTTAATTCTTTCTTCAAGTTTCTAAACTGAGCAATGCTCCATTGCGAACCAGATTGGCCTTTTGTACGTTTTTCGATGACTTCTAACAGTCGCGTGGCATCCGACTCATCGACTCCTGCTTTTTTAAGTCCGTCATAGGCCATGGGTAAGAATATATTTTTTGTCAGGGATTGGGTTGAATGGATTTCACCGTTCCAGTGCATCATTGACTCTTTGCCATAACGCGCTGATTTGATGAAATTCAATTTGGCATCTCTAAAATCCATGTGGTTTGGGATATCGTTAAACGAATTTGGACGGCCATACATCAACCCAACCCAATAAGCGAAGTTGGCCATTTCGTCTATCACAGTTGGACCAGAAGTAATGTATCGGTTTTCAATGCGTAGATGTGGTTTTCCACCGCCAACACCGTAACAGGGTCTGTTCCAGCGGTAGATGGTACTGTTGTTTAAACAAAGAGCCTCTAATTTTGGTATGGTGCCATTAGATAAAAGATCTAAAGAGTCGTGTTCAATTTCTTTTGACAGCAGGATTTTATAATTCGCAACGTCGTTTTTAAAAATATCAGTTGCACTTCCGGTCGCCCAGTGATTACCAAAGCTGACACGTGCTTCTTGATTTCGTAAGGCAAATGACGTTCTTCTAGTATCAATGCTTTGCTGAAACAAAGCAATTCGTGTTTCGTTCCACAATTCACGACCAAGCAATAACGGGGAGTTTGTACAAATGGCCATCACAGGTCCTGAAATCGCTTGAGACCAATTATAACTAGAAACAAAGTCTTCAGGTGCAATTTGTAAGTGAAGTTGGAAACTGGTGTTACAGGCTTCAAACAAGACGGAGTCGTGCGCTACAGACAACTCATCAACCCCACTAATTTTTAATTCGATATCAGCACCACGTGCTTCTTTGATAACTTGGTTCATTGCCCAGTATCGGGGAGATTGCGTCATATAATCGAAATGCAATTCAGCTTTACTGATGGTTGGCAATATACCGGTTAGTACAATTTTAGTGTTTTTGGTCTTCGCAACTTCGTGGGCTTTTTGTAGCAGACTGCGAAGCTGGTTCTCCATACTTGTGAAACAATCACCTGTTAACTCGAACGGGTCTAAGTTGATTTCAAGGTTATAACGTGCCAGTTCTGTTGTAAAATGAGGATCTTCCATCAATGGTAAGAGTTCCTGTGCATTTTGAGCTGGTCTCCATTGATCGGTTACTAAACATAACTCTTGTTCAGCACCAATACGCGTTATGCCAGTTTCAAAACGGTTCTCCCGAATCATTTGGTCCATCGCATCGATATCGTTTAACAGATGTCGAATGAATTTGATTCGAGTTTCCTTGGTAACCTGAGAATTGGCAAGCTGCTGACCCATTGGCAATCTTCTAAACCGTGCAAATGCTAGATGCAATTCGGTTCAGCCAAAAGTAAGTTTCGTTTGCCTGCTGGTATATGACAAATGACAGTCTCGTACCTGTGATTCGTCTTTTTTCTGACTTAGATTCTACTCTGGTAGGTATACAATTCGTAGTAGCGGCCTTGCTTGGCTAACAATTCTGTATGGTTTCCACGTTCTACGATTTGTCCTTCCTCAATCACCAAAATTTGGTCGGCTTGTTGAATGGTACTTAGTCTGTGGGCAATCACAAACGTCGTCCTGTTTTTCATCAAGATGTTCAAACTCTTTTGAATAAAGGATTCACTTTCTGTATCTAGATTGGATGTGGCCTCATCTAAAATAATGATTCTAGGATTTGCTAGCAATGCTCTTGCAATTGAAATCCGTTGTCGTTGTCCGCCAGAAAGTTTTACTCCTCGCTCTCCAATAACCGTGTCTAAGCCATCTTCAAATCTATCAGTGAATTCGCTTACGTACGCGCCTTCAACTGCGGCTAGAAGTTCTTCTTCGGTTGCATTTGGCCGAGGAAACAGAATGTTTTCTCTAATAGTTCCCTCATATAAAAAGTCATCTTGCAACACAACACCTAAGTGTTGACGGTAACTGCTCAAATTGACTTTTGATAAATCAGTACCATCCAATGAAACGATACCTTCGGCTGGATTTAAAAAAGTAGCTGCTAAACTGGCTATGGTTGACTTTCCCGAACCCGATGAACCAACCAAAGCTGTAACACTGCCTGCTTTCGCCTCAAACGAAATGTTATGTAAAACCTCTTTGCTTTCTTCATAGCTAAACGAAACATTATCAAATTGGATGTCCCCTGTGATTTTGTCTAAAACGATGGTCCTGTCCTTACCGTTGTCTTCTTCATTCATGTCCATCAATTCTTGAGTTCTATCTAAACCTGCCAACGCTTCGGTAAGTTGAGATCCTATGTTGCTCATCTGCACAATTGGCGCAATCATAAATCCAAGAAACAAGGTGAAAGAAACAAATTCACCAGTGGTCATAGTGCCGTGCATGATGAAGTAACCACCAATTCCCATGATGCCCGCTGAGGCTAAGCCCAGTAAAAAAGTGGATGAGCTGGTGATTAACGCAGTTGAGGTTAAACTCTTTTTTACATTCAAAAACAACCGTTCAACACCGTCTTCAAATGTTCTATTTTCTTGTTCTTCGGCATTAAAGCCTTTTATCACTCTTACACCGTTTAATGTTTCTGTTAACCTTCCAGTGACTTCTGCTTGAATCTTTCCGCGTTCTCTAAAAATAGGCCGGATGTATTTAAAAGCTTTGAGTGCAATGACGGCGAATAACGCCACAGGCACTAAGACAAACAATGTCATCATGGCATTAATCTTTATCAGTATCACCAGAGAAATCACGGCAGTAATACTTCCGCCGATTAATTGCACAAAGCCAGTACCTACCAAATTTCGAACACCTTCGACGTCTGTCATTACCCTTGAAACTAAAGCGCCGGACTTATTGTTGTCGAAAAAACTGATGGGTAACGTGAGTAACTTACGCTGCACTTTGGCACGTAAAACTGATATTAAATGTTGTGCTTCTACACTAAGTATTCTGGTTAATGCAAACGAGATAATGGCCTGTACCAGTATGGCTAGTCCGACCACCAATAGTAATGTCTTGAGGGAAGCGACATCCTGAGAAGGGATTACGTCATCCAATAAACTTTTACTGGCATAGGGCAATACTAGGCCTGCAAGACTTTTTATTATGATTAAACCCAACCCGAGGAAGATGATTGATTTTCTTGGCCAGATAAATTCCTTAGCTGCCCAGAGAAACGAGACTTTTTTGTTACTCATATCTCTCAATAGGCCATTATCAAGCCAAAACGTAATTGCTGACGAATAGGCAGACAAAAAAAATCGCACCCTTTTATGGCTGCGATCTTTTTTGAAGGTTGGTTCTAGTTTTGGTTAATACATCAGTCGTTCATAGTAAATGTGATTTCGCCATCTTCAAGGCTCCTTGACACATATTGACCCGTGGGCGCAACAAATTCTTGAAATGCTCCAAAGAAAATTACTTTGTTATAGCCTCCAGGGGATAAGTCCCATTTGAAAAAGTCAACGCGTATGCCTTCAGGAACTATGGCGTCATTTGGTGTTAAATCAGTTGTAAAGTCAATCATCCATTTATCTGACTTGTCATCTTTAAAAGTGTAAAAATGTGGTTGTCCGTCCATTTTGAAATCTGACAACATCGTGATTTCTAAAAATCTTCCAGTGATTGTACCTCTAGCACCATCGCCAATCTTGATGCTCATTTGATTTTTGTCTTTATTCTGACCCACAAGGAAATCACCATTAATCGCAAATTGTGTACCATCAATGTAGTAAGAGCAGGAGAATGATTTAATATCATCTGTATAGTCTACATCAACAGAATTGGTTGCACCATCTGGACAAAACTGCAAATTGCCAAGATTTAAATTTGATTGGGTTGTAGAGATGTCGTTGATCTTTTGTTTTTTATAATTGGCTTTACTTCTTAAACTTAAACTGTAATTACTGTTGGTCAACAATTCCGCAGTAAATACACCATTGATTGTCGTTGCAACATACCTACCACCGATAATGACTCTAGCCTCATCTGTAGGTTTGTTATTACAATCTACAATCTTTCCAGTCACTTCAATCGGTTCGGGAAACATATCGTCTGGAATAACGATGTCTTGTATTTTTCCAGATGCTGGTACAATTAAATTGACTTTAAAAGGTGTTAATCCTTTTGGTCCTCCTGATATCGTCATAGTGATATCTACATTTATGGGCATCAAACCTCGGTATTTGCCTTGAGTACACGTATTGCCACCACGAGAACCGGCCTGAGTTGTACTCATTTCGATTCTTACGTTCTGGACAGGTGTTCCATTTTCATGAAGAATGGTTCCATTTGCTTCTCGGGCATCAATTTTTATGTCGTAGTTCCAAAACGAAAAATGTTTCACACTTCCTACGTATTTGTTGCCAATTTTTTGGGCTTCACCTTCTTCAACCCAATAGCCTTTTTCTTCATTGAAATACCACATTGGAATAGTAGCAGGTGCGTTTGAAGATAATTCTTCGGGAATGGATGCGCTTAGTTCAGCGGTATTTCCTTCCGACAATTGCAATGGGTTTCCATTATCATCTGTTAATTCAATTGCCATCATACCGAAAGAGGCTAAAAGCGATTCTCCGTCTACGCTTGCAGATCGTAAACTACCCGGCATGATTTGATTGATGTCATCAGCTGTTGGGTCGATATATGTACCACTCACATTTACGTTTCCAGAATAGGCGGTACCAGATTCAGTTACAAAACCACTTCCCATGTCTACAGAAACCGTTTCAAAATTAACAACACCGCCATCCGTTGCTTTAAAACTGCCAGCTTTGGTTTTCTTTAATAGTTTAATATCCACTAAGTTGGTTCCTGGACTAGGGTAGAAGCTTCGACTTCCCAAAAAGTAACCTTGTTTTTCTACCTTCACATACGCATGCTTTGAATATACTGACGCGCTTTCGACATAGAAAAATCCATGTTCGTCCGTTACGGTTGCAGTCCCCATAATGTCTACACGTGCATTGGCAACTGGTTGTTCGTTTTCATCAACGACAGCTCCAGATATAGTGTGATTTTCTGATTGACCTACTTCAATGTCGTAGTCTGGTAACATGTCGTTTTTATCCAGCGTACACTGATTGAAAATAAGAATGATGAATGAAATTAAAAGGACGAGTGTTTTGGTGTTTGGTTTTTTCATATGGGTCTTTATTTAAGATACAAGGTATAAAGAAAACGGTCTCTGTCAAATGATCGATATCTTCGATAAAAGACTGTAAAATTTGTTAAGTCGCATATAGCCTACAAAAATCCTGACAAGCCATCTGATTTAATGTCGGAGTCATGACAAAGCTTTTATGCTTTAGTTGTATACCGTCAGCAAAAAGTGAACTATTAAGGGTAAAGATTTAAGAGAGGGGTTTTAATAACTTTATAACCCTTTAAATCACCCAGAGATGGTAAAAAAGAAAAGCACAAGTTCACTGATCAGTGACTTAAAAAGAAAGACCAGAAAGGTCTACAGTTCAGAAGAAAAGATTAGAATCATTATTGATGGCATACGTGGTGAAACCACCATAGCAGAGTTATGCAGGAAGGAAGGTATTAGTCAAGGCAATTATTACAAATGGGCCAAAGACTTTATGGAAGCCGGTAAACGTCGTTTATCTGGCGACACTATGCGTGAAGCCAATACAACTGAGGTTCATGAGATAAAGACAGAGAACCAATCACTCAAAGAACTGGTAGCAGAACTTTCTTTACGCAACAGAGAGTTGAAAAAAAACTTAAGTGGCGAAGAATAGAAAGGAGGAAGTATATGCATTACAGTCAACAAGAAAAGTACGAATTAATTCATCTTGTGGAGCAATCCGATTTAGGTGTAATCCGTACACTCAGAGAGTTAAAGATAAACAAAACCACCTTTTACAATTGGTACAAATCCTTTACCGAAGATGGTTATGAAGGATTAGCTCGTAAACCATCGAAAAGAAAGAGTTCGTGGAATCAAATTAATGAATCGGACAGAGACAAGGTGGTTGAAATAGCCCTAGAACAATCCGAACTTTCCCCTAGAGAAGTAGCCTGGTATATAACCGATACGTATAGCTATTACATTAGCGAATCAAGTGTGTACCGCATCTTAAAAGCTAATGGTCTGATATCAACACCTTCCTTTAGAATCATGAGTGCATCAGACAGTTTTCATGACAAAACAACACATGTTAATCAGATGTGGCAAACAGACTTCACCTACTTTAAGATCTTTGGTTGGGGTTGGTATTACCTCTCTACAGTTCTAGACGATTACAGCCGATTTATTGTCAACTGGAAGCTGTGTTCCTCTATGAAGGCAGAAGATGTTAAAGCTACCTTAAATGAAGCTTTACTTGCTTCGGACGTTCCAGAGAACAGTAGACCTAAACTTCTTTCGGACAATGGATCATGCTACATATCACTAGAACTTGCCAATTATCTACAGATCCAAAATATGAAACACGTTCGAGGTAGGCCTCTTCACCCTCAGACTCAAGGAAAGATTGAACGTTATCATAGATCCATGAAGAATGTGGTCAAATTGGACAATTACTTCAGCCCGGAACAGCTGGAACAAAAACTTAATGAGTTCGTTTATTATTACAACAATAAACGCTACCATGAATCTTTGCAAAACCTGACTCCTGCAGAGGTTTATCACGGCAAAGCTGAGTCGAAATTGAAGCAACGAAGAATGACTAAATCAAGAACGCTAAAAGCACGAAAAAAACAGTATCAAAAATTAAACCTAAATTAGCATGAACTCTCTCTTAGCTTTTGACCCCAAAAGTTCAACTTTCGCTGAAGACGTACAATCTTGAAAATAGTAAAATACATACCAGGTGTAACATTTTCAACGTTCAGGAATATTTTATCCGCTTCATATTGAGTCGTTACTTCCATTACAACTCCAGTAATATCCACCAAGATAAAATCTGTGATGGACAAATGTTTATGTGTTAATTGAATGGTTATTTGATCTGACCCTGGATTTGGGAAAACAGTAAATGGATTTACATCAACAGAAGCAACACTGGATGTTACATCCACTTTTCCTCTGCGATACATCAACTTTTGAGCCGTTATATCTTGCCAAACGACATGGATGATATTCTCCGTCATAGTCAATATCTGGACTTTGTTGAACGCCTTTGCTGTTGACATTCACTTGTTCTGGCGTATATGACGAGAATCCACTTGGCCCCTTAGTGGATAATGCAAGATTTACGTTTCGAGAACTATTCGCAACTTCTTGCCACGCCACAGCCAGCAGCTCCTGTCATCGCCAACTATCTTTGGGGTAATTCTGATTGCCATTCAGAACGTCCGGTGTTATGTCTGCGTTCATGCCGACCGACAAATCGCTTAAGGCGCTTGTGCCTATCTGAATCATCGAATTCCCAGAAGCGCCACTCATCCATACTGCCAACCAAACTATCGCCCAACGGTGATGGCTTCTGCTCCCGTCGATGGACAGCCACCAATCGTCCAGTTGCTGTTCGTCAATGTCTTCGGCCAAATGAAATGTCTTACCACCGTCTTCAGAAATACTGGCCCAGATATCGCGTAAGTCATTGTCGTTATTCCTAAACAAAATGGTAATACGGTCATTGTCGGCCATAATAAATCCGGGACAACAATCACACGCCTCACCTGGAGCTTCTTCAGTTGCGCTAACCACATCTTGGAACGATTTTCCGCCATCATTCGATACACTTACGACGTACCTTGGGTCTTTAAAATCTGGATCAAAATCCATGTAGGTAACCACTGGATTGCCGTTGGGTAAAACCGCCACTTCAGGAAACCTCGACCAATTGTTATCAGAAACCCGAACAGTATCTCCAAAGGTTTTGCCACCATCGGTAGATTTGACAACATAGACAAAGCCACTGTTTTCAGGTTGGGCCTTAAAAGTAACAAACACATCGTTGTCGCGCACTGCCATGCCGGGACCAGCCCACGTAAGGACAAAGGCATTTACACCATCAGGAGTAATTTTTACTGGATCGGTAAAGGAGGCGCCTGTCCATTTAGAAACTTACACTCCAAGGTTATTGGCTTTGCCCCACATCACCACAGGATTCCCGTCTTTTGGTATGACAATTTTTGGTCGTGTATGCCCAAAAGCCCTATCTGCATTGACTTCTATCGGTGTATCCCAAGTAATGGATTGTGCCAAACACAGCGTTGGGAAAAGCAATATGGATAAAAGTATATGTTTCATATTCGATTAATTGTGATAAACCATGCATTTGTGGATGATCGATCTTCCATCGCTGGTTATGTGAAGATAATATATTCCCTCAGAAAGGGAAGTAGTTGATAAGCTCAGATTTGCGTTGTCATATCCAATGTGCTCATCTATATGCGATCGACTCTGGAGGTCAAATAGGTTTATTTTGTCAATGGATAATTGATTGGCATTGTCGATTTCGATGGTTTCCGTTGCTCCGTTAAACCAAACTTTCACTTCGGTCAATGCGGTCTTGGGAATTGAAACAATAGGAGGGGGGCATGCCTTTAAACTATCAATTAATGCGGGAAAACTGTCCGATTTGATGATGTCCCAATAAATGGTTGTAACAGGACAAATCACAGCATAAGTTGGCCAGCTAAGAAACGAATAATTAAGCTGAAATAGGTCGGTAATGGTATCGCCACCACCTTCTGTGCCACAGGAAGGGTAGGTAACTCCATACGTTTGTTCAAATTGTTTAATCGCTGTATTGGCATCTCTGTCGCTAATGCCAAATATGACTACGTCTCCGGTATCTGCACCATACGACTCATAAATAGATTGAATCATGGGTGTGTACTTTTGGCAGGGTTTGCAATTGACAAAAAAGAAGTCAAGGACCACTGATTTCCCTTTTCCTAATTCGTTGTATAGGTTCCAAACCTTACCCTCGGTGTCGGTGAGCGTGAAGTTTGGTGGCGTTTGCGCATTCAAAGAATTTGCAAAAACCACCAACAGAAATATATGTATTCCTTTCGTCAATGTTATTCACGTTCGTATTGACAGCAACCGGGTAAACCATCGTAAGTTTCTTTTTTAGCTTTAATGGTGTCGGTATCATAGCCAACATCAGCTATTTTTTGTTTCATGCTATTCAGCGAAATGGAATGTGGGTTATAATGTACTGTAATCATCTTAGTCTCCTTGTTCCAGGTGGCAGAAATGACGCCATCCACGTCTTTTAAAGCGGCTTCAATGGTTTTTTTACACATGCCACAGTTGCCTGAAACCGCGAAGGAATCAGTGACCGTGTGCATCACCTTGGTTGTTGACGGGATAAGTACGTTAGCATTTGCATCGGAATATGAAAAGAATACGATTCCAATTAGTGCGACGAATTGCATGGATTTTTTTAACATAAGGGTTGTTTTAAAATGGACTTGCATATTTAGGGTCAGAAGTTAAGTTGTTGTCCGTTAAAGTTTTTAAGAAATTGATTAAATCTTCTTTGTCTTGAGCCGTTAATCGGAGTCCTGTGCCACGTGTTTGCTCAAGCGCAGGATCTAATGAAGCTGAAGCTTTGAGTCCGTTGTTATAATGATTTACGACTTCTTCCAAGGTCTGGAATCGACCATCGTGCATGTATGGTGCAGTGATGGCAATGTTTCTCAAGCTCGTTATTTTAAACGCTGCTTTGTCGCGAGAGTCCTTGGTTACCTTTTCTCTTCCGTCATCTTTAAATTCACCGTCTTTATCCAAACCGTTGTTGGCGTACTTGTCGTTTTCAAAGTTTGCTCCACTATGGCAATGGGCACAATCGGCACCACTTTCTTCTGGAAAGAATTGATTGTATTCGCCAAAGAATAAATCACGTCCTCGTTTTTCACTTTCGTTAAATACAGTTGAGTCTTTAAGAAATTCGTCGTATTTGGATTGATACGAGACTATGGAGTTCATAAACTGTTCCATTGCCAGTGACATTTTTTCAGAAGTTATTTCGGCTGAGCCAAACGCTCTTGTAAACTGATCTTTATACGTTTGACTGGCACTTAATTTCGAGATTACATTCTCAAGTGTTTCGTTCATTTCTAACGGATCTTGAATTGGACCAAGCGATTGGTCTCGAACCAAATGTGCTCGCCCGTCCCAAAAGAATTCGTTTTCGTTCCAGAGCCATGTTAAAGACTGCCATTGCCTGTCGCCCACCTGGTTTTCCTTCTACACCTATTGAGAACTGCGCTGTGTCTCTGAAGGCAAATTCTTGTAAATGACAACTCGCACAAGCCATAGAGCCATCCTTTGAGAGCATTTTTTCGTAAAACAACATACGTCCAAGTTGTACGCCTTGAACAGTTAAAGGGTTGTCCAAAGCAATGTTAGGAGGTGGCAATTGGCCATATTCTAAGATATACGGTGTCTCATCCAACACTACCTTGGTTGGTTCGTTTGTATCGTCATCCTTGCAGCTTTGTATTAAAACAATGCCTGCAAGCACACTTATAAGTATTATATATTTTTTCATTTTTACTATTTAAAAGAATCATTGTTTAAAAAATCATGATCGGTTAAGGTTTTGAGAAAAGCTACCAACTGTAGTTTTTCTATTGGGGTGAGATGTAGCGCACGTACATAATCACTTTTATTGCGGTGGACTTGCCCACCAGAATTGTAATGCTCGATTACTTCTTCTAACGTTTGTAATGAACCATCGTGCATATAAGGCCCTGAAACTTCTACGTTTCGTAAAGTCGGTACCTTGAATCTTCCGTTGTCTGTATCGGTATTGGTTAGACGTTGTCTTCCTGAATCTGGATACATTTCATACAGACCATTGTTCTCAAAGCCATAGTTTGTAAAGTGAATACCACTGTGACAGGCACTACAATTGGTTTTGTCGCTATTGAATAGGGCCAAACCTGCTAGTTCAAATCCAGTAATCGCCGATGTTTTGCCTTGGTAAGTATATTGGTCAAATGGACTGTTTCCACTTACAATGGTTCGTTCAAAATTTGCAATGGCCCGAACGATCGTGATAATAGTCTAAGGTACGCCCATATGCGTTTCGACTTAGCCTTTGGTAACTAGAATCCGACGACAATCTTTCGGCGATTTCTATAATATTAAAACCAAACTCATTGTGTTCTTGTACGGGTACAAGCACCTGCATTTCCAAAGTGGCAATACCTCCCTCTCTCGTATAATAGGGTTGGTATGCTACATTGGTCAAAGTCGGAGCGTTTCTGGTTCCAGGCAAGTCAAAAACACCATTGGTTGTAGCTATGTTGTCACTAAATGCTAAATGCGGTTTGTGACAAGATCCACAACTCGTTGATGAATCCTTTGACAGTCTTTTGTCGAAAAATAGCTTTTTGCCAAGTGTCCAACGGTCAACAGTAAAGGCATTATCGTTTGGATAATCAATGTCTGGAAACCCTTTCGGTACTTGCGTTATATCAGCAATATTCTCTCGAAAATCGACAACTTGGTCTTTATGGCAGGCCTGTAAAACAACTCCAACGACAATCAAAAACGATATGACGATGTGTTTTGTCAAAGGCTTACATTACGACAAGTCTTTTCGTCTCCACAATCATACCATTAAGCTTAATCGTAACCACGTATACACCTCTTGTCTCGATGGCAAAAGCGTTGACTGAATGATTATCAAGCGACTGACTTAACACTGTTTCTCCCGTGGTGTTCATGACAGACAATTCAAGGTTGCCTCTAAGATCTTCAGGAAGTTCAATGAAAAAACGACCATTGGATGGATTAGGATAAAGTACAGACTGAATTGTAGGGATAGTGTTTGTAATGCCCAAAGTGTTTTTATTTCCTTCTTCAGATGTAAAAACGGTATTTGTGAAATTACGGAGTAATCTAATTGCTTGGTCTGTTTCACCATGAATAACCAAACCCCCGCTAACGTCAATGTTAGATAGTGCTTCAGTATAATCTGCATCAAGCTTAATCACTAAGTTGCCATTGTCCATACTACCTTTTGTTGGGATACTAATCTTAAAGAAATTATCGTTTCCAAGCGCATGAATTTCAAATACGGTACTCATGTTACTTCCCGTTTTACCTTCTAAAGCTACGAATCGGTATCCTGCTGACCATCCCCAGTGCATGGAAGGAGATTTCGGCGCCAATGCATGATTGCTTGGCCATTGGGTTGGGTCTTGGTTGTTTACACCTGCATCTACGCCAACCGAAAAGTTGATAGATTCCAATGTGGTAATGTTAAAGCTTCCTAATTCTACGTCAACGGTTGAACCACCGTCAACCAAAATGTATACGTCACTTGCTTTGGTGATTTGACCACCATCGTGGGTTAGTGTAAATGCGGATAGGTAGTATTCCAATCGCTTTACATTGAACTCATTGTCCAAGTTATTCGTAGCCTTCTGATTAAAAGCAAACACTTGGTCTTTCAATTTGTGATCTATTTGGAACTTTACGGTCGTTTGAGCAAAGGCGCTAAACGAGGTAAGTACTGCTAATGCTATTAAATATATGTGTTTCATAACGATGTGTTTATTTTTTGTCTTCATTTTTAACGTAATCCATGCCACATACGGGGCACTGTCCCGCCTCTTCGGATCCACTGCCTTCACAGTGCATAGGACAAACATAGGTGGATGTATATTCTTTTCCCGTTTTATCTGATTCCTCTTTTTTAGGAGTACTGCATGACGAGAGCCCGAATATGAATAAGGCTATAACTGTTGTTTTAAAAATTGTTGATTTCATGTTTCAAAGAATTAAGTAAATATAATGTAGGTCTGAATACGTCGTACCCAGTGTCATGAGTTAATCTAATTCGACCTAAATCAAATAAATTTGAAACATAGTCTGTACATCGATTGAACCTATGTCAGGCGGGTCATCCTTATACAAAACAAACGTATGTGTATGAACAGGATATGCACTGCTTGTAACCTCTTTGAATGGAGCAAAATCGCTCAGTGATTCAATGTTTGTTACAGTATATTGAACAGATTCATACTCTGAATTGGCGGCAACATAACTTAAATCTGTACAACAAGGTTTTCGGTTGTACCCTTCTTCATGAGCCGCATTGGTACAAGAATCACCGCTCATATTCGAACAACTTTCTGCAGCCACGAATACACCAATCGATTTAAGGTCTCCTTGACACACATGTGTATTTACCTTTAAGCCAATACTGGTTAAGGCAATGATTAAAAGAAGAGATATGGACGCGAGTTTTTTGATATTTCCAAAGTTAAGTGATTTCTATAAATAGTAGGTATATTGGAAATTGTGCTTTTGGTACATTATGTATAAAGCAATATCTTAATCACCCTATCGACAAATAGAATTAGCTTAGTTTACTTCCTATCATTTTGTAACCAATGCCAATTCCTTCATATTTTACTTTAATAAAATAGGTGTAGGGACAGGCAATCGAAAAATGCAAAAGGTTCTATAACTATCAATTTGACAATTATTATACGATTTAATGTTGAATAAATTTCGAACTGATAATTTAATCGTGGTTTTGTTCTTGCGCATTTTATTGATGATGGTTTTATTTGCCACTATTGTTCTTTGTAGAAACGAAATGTGATTATATGGACTGATGTCAGAAGTTCAATTTCGTGGTCTGAAATGATGTGTTCCACATGTCAGTAAAATAAGGAGATTATGAAAAATGAACTTAAAACTGCACCTCGACTTTTTGATAACGCATTTCTAGAAAAGCTCACCCATACAAATTCTAAGGTGGCTATAACTATATACGTTGCAACTGCTATGGGTGTTTTGGTATATGGCTTAAGCACTATACCGACTACTTTCATCCAAGTATTTGTTTTATTTAATCTTGGTAGAGTAACATTTACCTTGGTTGAGTATTTGCTCCATCGGTATGTGTATCATTCCGGGAAGTACGACCAACCAACAGAATGGCAGTTTAAAATTCACGGTGTACACCATAAACATCCGAAAGTCGAAGATCAACTTGCTATGCCTATTCCGCTTGCAATTGTTATTTTGGGCAGCTTCTTTTTTCTGTTTTATTATTTAATGGGGTCCAACAGCTTCTTTTTCTTCCCTGGCTTTGTTTTGGGATATGCCTTTTACCTAACAATGCATTATTTGATCCACATGCGTAAGGCACCAAAGAATTATTTTAAGTGGTTTTGGAGACTCCATCATCTACACCATAGGTTTGACGATCGTGCTTTTGGATTGTCATCTCGCTTATGGGACCGTGTATTTAGGACGATGCCACCAAAGAAAATGAATGGTAAAAGGGGGGTGAGAAATCAGAAATCGAAAATCTGAAATCCCAACAGGATTATTCCTCAAAATTTCTAGCACACTTTTGTTTGTCGTCTTCGTCACTCGTTAGGAGCGATATTGGTCAACAAAATTCAAGAGTTCGTGATGAAATGTGCTTTTGATTCGAATAAATAAGAATTTCCGCTAACCGCTAACCGCTAACCGCTAACCGCTAACATTGGCAATTACAAAATCGAAAATCTGAAATCAAAAATCCCAACAGGATTATTCCTCAAGTCTCCGTTGCACTTCGGCTTTCGTCAAGATCCTGTTTGGCTCCGAATTCCGCCAGCAAAAGCTCTATTCTGAATTCTCCAATCTGAAATCAGAAATCCCACCAGGATTACTCCTCCAAACCTCCGTTGCACTTCGGTGTGTCGTCGAGATCCTGTTTGGCTCCGAATTCCGAAAGCAAAGTCCATGCACCTGCGGCGCATGCCTTTTTTGTTCCCATTCAAAAGCTCAAGCGCGCTTGGCTTTTTCTGGAAACAAAAAAGTCCACGCTTAACGCGTGGACTTTGCTTTCTTAGTGACCCTGCCAGGATTCAAACCTGGAACCTTCTGATCCGTAGTCAGATACTCTATTCAGTTGAGCTACAGGGCCGATTAAGGGGTGCAAAGATAAAAGGGTTTATATAATTATCCAGTGTTTTTGTGTAAATGATATTGAAACCAATTTCATCGTAAAATTCTTATAACAAATCCTAAAAGTCGAAGTATAGTGTCATACCTTCTATATCTTTGTTTGCAATCCGATATAATGAGAAAATTTATCTTCTTTTGGCCTTTATTACTTACTGGCCTTTCCATACAAGCACAAACTGAAATACATTTTTCAGGTTACGTGATGTCCCAAACAAGTGGAAGACCACTGAGCAATGTCGCACTGTATTTGCCAGCTGATACCTTAGATGCCATTACTAATATTGATGGTTTCTACAATTTAATCGTAACCAGCGATTCTTTCAATGCAACTTTAGAACGGGCTGGATATGAAACAATTGTAATGACGGTGTTCCTAAATAAGGGAGCACAAGGCAGAAAGTCGAAGATTATCATTTCAAATCCGGATAAAGTCAACGCAACAAAAATTATTGAACCCGATGAGTCTGGTTTATTCGTTATTAGAATGTTGCCCATCTACAACTCTGAATACACGCATTACAGCCCGAGTTCACTAACCAATCAGATAATCACCGACGTTGAGTCAGATAAAATTATCATGGATCGATCGGAGTTGGATGCCACTCCGTTTATTTTCTCGGAGCCAGATTTGGCTAAATCTTTACAAATACATCCTGGTGTTGATTTCGCTTCCGATGGGTATAGTGATATGACTGTTCGTGGTGGCGGACTTGGACAGAATCAAGTGTTGCTTGACGGAGCTCCAGTGTATAGTATTGGTCATTTTCAAGGATACATCTCGAACTTTAATACGGGTATGGCAGAGGAAGTAGTGCTCTATAAAGCTGCTTTCCCAGCCAGATTTGGCGGACGATTGTCGAGTGTGGTAGACGTACAATCTTCGGCGGGTAACGCTGAAGATGCAAATGTAGACCTAGCTGTTAGTCCTGCTCTTGCCAATTTTAAAATTGGACTGCCAATGGACGACAACGGATCTTCCCTTGGGGTCAGTTTTAGAAGGTCTTATCTCGACCTACTTATTTTTCCAGGTGAAGAATTGTTTTTCCGAGATTTCAATTCCAAACTCCATTTGAACTTGAATGACAAGAACAAACTGACGCTTCAATATTATAGTCTTAAAGACAGGTTTAAATTTACCGGTACAGAAGAAAACGATACCAGTCAAGTAGTGGAATTGGATTTTTCTTTTGACATTGTTGTAAAAAACCAAACCACTTCTGCTAAGTGGCAGCATATTTTCAATAAAAAACTCACCTCAAGTTTTACATCGTATTATACGAACTATTCCAATGGCGTGACTTTAAATGAAACGGATTATACAGCACCAATTGGTTCCAATGCCATCAGTGATTATCAAGTTCGATTTTCAGCGGGTGAAGTTGGACTGAATGGCGATTTCGAGTTGAGACAAAGTAAAAAAATGTTGCTTCGATTCGGTTTGCAAAACAGACTCCACTTGAATAACTCTGGGTCATTAATTGATAAACGATATGACATCGATGGTAACCTGTTGGTAGATGCACAATACGGAGATACTGTCCTACAAAAAGGCGTCGAAACGTCTGCCTATATTGAAAATGAATATCAATATTCTTCGAAGCTGGCATTTAACGTAGGATTGAGAACAACGCTATATACGTATCGTGATTTTACCCAATTCTATCCCGAACCACGGTTGTCGGGCCGATATCTTTTGAATAAAACTTCTTCCATCAAATTTAGCTATGCGCGCATGCATCAGTTTATGCATTTGTATAATACCGATGGCGCAGCATCTGATAATTTTGTCGCCTATCTACCAGCAAGTGGTAATTTGAAGCCACAAGCCAGTGATATTTTAACTGTAGGGTATTACACCAAACCTCAAAAACGATTTAGGTTCGTAACAGAAGCCTACTATAAACGCTTAACCAATCAACCCATCTTTTATGCCGCGGACCTGTTCGATAGGGCGGATATGGAGGCTAATTCTTTGGTAGGTAAAGGTCAAGTGATTGGCTGGGAAAACAGTATCAAGTATGTTACAGATAATGCGATGTTTTGGGCAAGTGCTACATTATCAAAGGCCACTAGGAATTACGACGAGTTAAATCGGGGTGAATCGTTTTCGTTCGACTACGACAGACGCATAGTGGGAAAATTAGGCTGGATCGTAAATCTTGAGAATTTCGTTTTCTCCGTAATAGGAGTAGGCGCCACAGGAAATCCCTTTACTCTACCTACATCTAAATACAGAGATATTGATGGCGGTGTTGTATTGGCTTATGATGAGATTAATAATTACCGATCCATTTACCATGCCAGGGTGGATGCCAAATTTGAATGGCATTTTGAAGATGAAGTCCAGAGCTTGGAATTGAGTATTTATAACCTGCTTGGGACGCGGAACGTCGATTCTATCTATAGTGAACGCGACTCGTCCAACACCAACTATAAATACACAGCGTATACACGTGAGAGTTTTGCTTTCTTACCATTTCTAACCTACCGAATTAAAATCCAATGAGACAGTTTAAACATTACATAGGCCTAGTTCTGCTTTTTGGATTGTTTCAATCCTGCGATAATGATTTACCTATCCCAGAAGGTGAATTACCAAGTTTTCAGCCTAAACTCGTGGTGAACGCGTCATTAAATAACGTTGAACCAATTGAAATTAAGATTAGTGATAACGCTGGTGCGTATACAAACGATTTGCCAAGTGCATATTCTGATGTGTTTGTATCCTTAAAATCTGACGGGAGTTCGGTGTCGATGTTGTACGACAACACAAGCAATAGCTTCAAATCTACCCAGCGAGCGGTACCAGGTAATACGTATACGGTTGAAGTACGAGACAAAGCATCGGAAAGACCAACAGTTTTTGCCCGAAGCTTTATACCAGAGAAAGTTTTCGGAAAAACGATTGGATACGTGGAAAATGGTGGAATAGATATGGATGGCTTGCCTTCAGACTTATTGTCAATTGAATGGACCGATTTATCTGGTAGCAACTATTACATGCTTCATTTTTACTATTACAGCGAAACAGTCGACTTATATATTCCTTTCGATTTTCAACTTAATGATCCCACTTTACAAGCTCCTGAAACGTTGAAACTTGATGATGGTGGATTCTTGTTCAATGACGTGTTGTTTAATGGCAGAAAAAAGAAGATTGAAGTCGTTCCTCCAGCAGGCTCGGTGGCAGGGAATTCTGATGTGTTGTATCTAATCGAATTACGATCAGTGACTAAAGATTTCTATAACTATTACAAAACCTTGAAACAATATCGCGATCGTGATGATTTACAGCAAGCCGGACCATTTGGTAGCGCAGTCATTGTGCATAGTAATATCACCAATGGATTAGGGGCGTTTATCGCATCGACAGTCGAGAGTGATACGATTAGATAGGTTACTTGACGATTTCTAACACAGTATCACAAATCGTTACCGGTGTTTCTTCTTGTACAAAGTGACTCGCTTCCACAAGGTGGATGTTTTCCTTTTTGATGTTCAAATCTGCTATTACTGCTACCGATTGCCCATCCCACGTCAATACTTCATCGTATTTCCCCCAAACCACATGAACAGGAATTTGTAGGTTTTTTAAGATAGAAGAATAGTCGGGAAGCTGATTTTTGGTATTGGTGAAAAAGGTGTACATGGCTCTCGTTTTGCCATGTAACATGGGCCATTGATAGCCTTTAAACTCTGTCTTGGTTAATTCTGTATGGTACGCTCATCTTAAACAACTGCTTAAGCATCAGTTTGTTTGTCAAGCGGCTACGATACAAACTCATGGCAATGTGGGCAATCGGACCACGTTTCATTCTAACTGGTGGATTAAAGCCATCTTCATAAATCAGGGTGTTCAGAATCACCAGTTCACTCATACATGTGGAATCCTTACGCAGCATTTCCCAAGTCACCTGTCCACCAAAATCATGAAACACATGACACCAACTCTTTATTTCAAGTGAATCCATAAGTGCCAATAACCGAGTAGCGTGTGCATCTGGTGTGTACAGGTCATACCCTTTTGGAGAAGCGCTACTGCCAAATCCCAACATTTCAGGAACGATGACGCGTAATCCTCCTGCAACAAGGCTATCAATCATCTTTCGATATAACCATCCTGATGTTGGCACACCGTGTAACAATAGCACAACCTTGTCAGAATTGCCTTCATCGATGTATTTCATTTTACCGTCTAACGAGGTAAATGACTTTTGTCTTTTTTGAAATTCGCAATAATCGATGTTGTTGAATGTACGTGTTGTGTCTTGGGCCATAACGGACTGACTGATCATTAGAGAACAGATGAAAACTAGAGGTTTTAGAGAATGCAGGATTGATTTCAGAATATAGATTTTAGAATGAAGATTGAACAAGGATACATTCAATAAGTCAATAAGTCAATAATTCTAAAATTCCATGATTCTGTAGTTCAATTATTCATTCGGATCCGACCACTTTGGATTGTTGATCAAGGCAGTATCCTCAAGTGTAATTAAGAAGGCGAATAAATCCAATTTGTCTTGTTGCGACCAAGCCCGAGGAACAGGCTTTCCGTCTTTGGTATGTTTCAATAAATCTAAAGACAATGTTGGTGATACATGAAAGCCAGTGTCGTAGAAGTTAATGACGTCCATCAATGTTTCGAATCTGCCATCATGCATATAGGGTGCAGTATGACGCAAGTTTAGTAATGAAGGAATCTTAAACTTACCAATGTCGTTTGGATTACCGGTTTGACCAGCAAGTCCAGGACTCAAGGAAGGATCAGCATTTAAGCCGTTGTTCGCAAAGTCGAAGTTGGTGGTAAACGTAGTGAGTGTATGACAGTGAAAGCAATCGCCTTTTGTTTCATCTTGAAACACCTCTAAACCGCGCTGCTGTGCACCATTTCGTAAGTCTTTACCCAATGTTGGGATCGACCTATAATTATAGGAAATGATACTCCGCATGAATTGCGCCATGGCTTTTGCCATGTTTTCAACTGTTATGGTTGAATCACAAAACGCTTGATAAAACATCCCTGGGTATTTATCTGTTTCACGTAATTCCTGGACCGCACGAAACACATTTTCATGCATTTCTACTTCGGATTCAATTGGGAACAAGACCAACTCCTCCAGCGAATTTGCTTTTCCGTCCCAAAAGAATTTCTCAGACCAAGCCAAGTTGGCTATAGGCATGGCGACACGGTTTCCCACAAAACCATTGATGCCGATGCTAAACTTATTCTCATCGGTAAATGCTTTGTTTTGCAAATGACAACCAGCACAGGCCTGGGTGTTGTCTCCCGACAACATTTTTTCATAAAATAAGTGTCTTCCTAATTCAATGCCTTCTACAGTCATTGGATTATCAGATGGAATAGGCATTGGGGGAGTCGAAGCCGGAATCTTTACTTCAAATTGAGTTCCGCAGGATAAGATAGGGTCTCCAAGAGCAGGGTCTTTTACACAAGAAGTAATGGTTATAAAGATGCCAAATAGTAGGGCAGAGGTTAATTTATTCCGTTGGTCAAGCCACTTCATTCACTTGTAAATTGGGTTACATTTAATTACGGTAAAGATACAATATTGACCACGATTCGTTGCACAGGCTTTGCAATAATTACTTAACATTGCGCCTTCTTAAAGTATCGCTCTTGAAACAAGTTCTCACGTTTTGTTTATCCATTTTGATCGCCACTTCTGTGATGGCGCAAAAAGGCGAGATTAAAGGATTTGTTTACAATCAAAAATCAGGTGAAGCAATTCCTTATAGTACCATCGTTGTTGTAGACCAACCACTCGGGGCATTAACAGACGAATACGGGTTTTTTACAGTAGGTGATGTTGATCCTGGAAACTACACCATAATCGCGATAAGTGTTGGGTATGACAGTCTGGTTAAGAAGGTAACCATTCGTCCTGGAGAGCGTGAACTCGTGAACCTATTCTTGGTTCCGAACAAAAATACACTTGGTCGGGTCGACATAGACTTAGAGCGTAAAAAGAACGAGGCAACTGTTCGGATTTCTGAGGTAAGTATTACGCCTAAGCAATTAACACAAATTCCTACAGTCGGCGGAGAGCCGGATTTAGTTCAATATTTGCAAGTACTACCTGGCGTTGTCTTTAGTGGCGACCAGGGTGGTCAGCTGTACATCCGTGGAGGTTCTCCTGTGATGAACAAGGTATTGCTTGATGGTATGACTATTTACAATCCGTTTCATTCGATTGGGTTGTTTTCAGTATTTGATACGGATATTTTAAAAACGACAGATGTCTATTCAGCTGGTTTTTCAGCCGAATATGGTGGAAGAATCTCAGCAATTGTGGACGTCCAAACCCGCGACGGAAATAGAAACAGGTTTGCAGGAAAGGTGAATATGAATCCGTTTACTTCGAAAGTATTACTTGAAGGCCCCTTGAATAAAAAGGACGATGACGAAAAGGCCAATGCCTCATACATCGTGAGTTATAAGAGTAGTTACTTAGATAAAACGTCCAAGCTATTTTACAATTACGTTGGTGAAGGACAATTGCCTTATTCATTTAGCGATTTGTATACCAAGCTGTCTTTAAACTCAAGTAGTGGTAGTTTCTTAAAGCTCTTTTATTTTGATTACAATGACTTAGTCGATTTCCCGAATACAACTACGTACGATTGGAGTTCGAACGGTTTTGGCGGGAAATTTTTGATGGTTCCGCAAGCCTCCAAAAACATTATCGATGGATCATTTGCTTATTCTAAATACAACATTCTACAAATCGAACAAGATGCCAAGCCAAGGAGTTCAGGAATCGATGGGTTTAATTTAGGATTGAATTTTACGTATTTCTTCAGAAAAGCGAAGCTGAAATACGGTATGGAATTGAACGGATTTAAAACCGCTTTCCAGATTTTTAATGCGGTTAACAGAAAAATTACCCAAGAGAATAACACAACGGAATTAGCCGGTTTTATGAATTACAGTACGAAAGTGAAAAATAGATTCATTTTCGAACCAGGTCTTCGTGTACAGTTATATGCTTCCTTAGGCAATTCGAGTGTTGAACCACGATTCAGGTTTAAATACTTAATCAACGAGAGACTGAGATTTAAAATGGCAACGGGCTTGTATTCTCAAAACTTGATGAGTGCGTCAAGTGATAGGGACGTTGTGAACTTGTTTTATGGCTTTTTAAGCGGTCCAGATGAATTACCAGACATGGTTGGGACAAAGCCGGTGACACACAGAATGCAGACAGCTCAGCACATTGTAGGCGGTTTTGAAATTGACTTGGACAGCTTGTCGTCTATTAACGTAGAAACATACGCAAAGAACTTTACACAGATCACGAACATCAACCGAGATAAGATTTACGATGACAACAACGAGTATGCTGATAAACCAGAATACTTGAGAAAGGATTTCGTTGTTGAAACAGGCTTGGCTTATGGATTTGATGTAACGTATAAACGACAGTCTGACCGCTGGTACCTTTGGCTTGTCTATTCGTATAACAACGTTTCGCGATATGATGGAAGACGGACTTACCAACCACACTTCGATAGAAGACACAACATAAACGTGGTTACTTCATATGCACTGGGCGAAGACAAAAACTGGGAAGTTAATGTTCGATGGAATTTTGGTAGTGGTTTCCCATTTACACTTACTCAAGGCTTTTATGAAAACTTGAATTTCAACAATGGAACGTCTGATGACTATCGCACAACAAACGGAGATTTTACGGTTGTTTACGATGAAATTAACCGAGGTCGGTTGCCATATTACCATAGATTAGACGCTAGTATCAAGCGGACAATTGAGTTTAAGAAAGACGGCAAGTTGACCAACCGATTAATGGAAGTCATCTTGAGCTGTACCAACATTTACAACCGTGATAACATCTTTTACTTCGATCGAGTGAGTTATAAAAGAATCAACCAATTACCGATTCTTCCTAGCTTGTCGGTGAGTTACAAATTCTAAAACAAGAAGCCCTTATTTTTGCGCCATGCGGTCCCTACTGATTGTTTCCTTTCTGGTGATTTCGTTTCAAGTAGCTCAAGCCCAACATTGGTCAGTTGAGTCAACTATTGGCATTTCTTATTCAGGAATAAATCATACAGTAAGAGGATCCATTCTTAAAAATCAATTTCAGGTTTCAGTTGGACCTAAATTCAATTATAGCAAGGCCATTTTGCCATGGTCTAGCAGTCCGGGTGTCTCTTTATTGGTGGGCTATGACCTTGTTGCGTCAACAAAGACCAAAAGTCAAGCCATGTTGCTGTATGAAGTGTTGCCCTTGAACAATGC
>CALSTB010000009.1 GCA_943789165.1 uncultured Bacteroidia bacterium
GTCGGAAACGAAAGTGGTCCATTACACTTTGCAATCGTTGAGCAAAAACCCTTGGTCGCTTTATTCGGCCCTGGTGTTAAAGATGTATTTTACCCATTATACCCTAACCAAAAAGTGATTCATCACTTGGAGGATCAGCCGACGGAAGCAGACAAGCAGAACAGTATTTTTAAGATTTCAGAGCAAGAGGTAATTGATGCGGTAGAGGGGTTGACCTTTTAAGCTTAAGTATCTAGATCTAACCTGAGAAAGGAAAACACCAGAGTCTTCTTCTAAATCAGTATCATGGAAAGAATGACTAGCCAATATCTCTTGTTTCAAAGGTATAAATTTGAACAAAAACACATACACTATATTTGCTCTGAAACCGTTCAAAACATATGACCTATAGATTCATACTTGCCACAATTTTCCTTTTTAATGTGTTGCAGTCCAGTGCCCAGCTTTATAAAAGAAATCAACGCATCTACAACCCAACGGTGTTTATCGATTTACCCGTGACTGAAGAAGCTAAAAAAGACTACCTCATGAATCAACAAGTTGATTCAATAGCCATATCCGAATACTTTTATAAGAAAAACGGCAATCGTAGAGCACATTATAACTTTACCAAATTTGATATAAACGACAAGGGACAGGTTGTGGGCATAGTCAGATTTGAAAAAGACAAACTATACAACCACTCCTTATATACCTACAACACCGATGGTGAAATCACCCAACATCTTCTCTACAATAAAAAAGGTGAAATTGACGGAAGTGCATTTCAAAACTTTGACGTTCACAAATTGGATTATTACGTGGTCAAAAAGGGCGATACAACCGCGCGCGTTATAAGAGGCAAAAAAGAAAACAACCTGCAATCCCGTGACTATTATTATCGAAAGGGCAAACTCAAATACAGCTGGTTAAATGAATATAACGACGAAAACAAGGTTGAACAAGTGACCATGTTTAAAGGCAACGGAAAGGTGAAATACGTATGGGATTACCGATGCAAAGAAGAGGGAGTTGAAATAAACAAGCACAAGGATACCACAACAATGTGCACCAGTATTACTGAAGAAGAAGATGGCACCACAACGTATGTGTACCAGTACGTGAACGACAAAGGTGAATTGTACAAATACATCAATCGCTTAAACAAAGCCGACAAGGTAACTCACTATCGTCGGTTAAAAGGCGTTGAAGAAGTGATTGAATATGAAATTGACTACGAATATGCGGATGACGATTCTTCAGTAATCAGCACGCTAACCAAGTCGTACCGCAAAGGAAACCTCTATCGCGTTTCAGATCAGAATTATGACATTGATGGATTCTTCATATCCCTTACAGTCACATTTTTTAAAAAGGATGAAATCACATCCACATATTCAACCAGCTTTGAATACAATGAGGCCGGATTACCTTTTAGGTATGTCACTGAGAACACAACAAAAAAGTACAAACGGGTCGAAGAGTATACATTTATTACTACCAAAACCTCTAGTTTATAGGCGGTTACGCAAAACTGTCCTAACTTACTGACAGATATCATAAAACTTTTTGGATTTTTATTTTTAATCAGTCTAAATAAAAATAATTTTGCCCCAACAAAAAAATGAAATGAGGCACTTATTCTTAACGACAATAATTTCCCTGTTTAGCCTAACCACATTTGCGCAAAATACTGATAGCGTATACAATACAAAAAACTCTGCTCAAACATTAATTGCTGGAAAAAGCGGCAACTTATTAATGGCAGCGTACGGCGAAGTACACTACAATCAAGGCGTCGCTGCAAACACAGTCCAAAATGGCAACCTAGATGTGCACAGACAAGTTCTGTTATTTGGATACAAGTTCAATCCTAAAACATCATTTATCACAGAAATTGAAATTGAGCATATTAAAGAAGTCTATTTAGAACAAGCCTTCTTAAACTATGAGTTGAAACCATGGATGAATTTCCAGGGTGGTTTGTTGTTAATTCCAATGGGCATCGTAAACGAATACCATGAACCTACAACCTTTAACGGAGTAGAAAGACCATTAATTGATAAAGTAATGATACCTAGTACGTGGAGAGAACTAGGGGCTGGATTTACTGGAAATCTAACTTCCGCTAACCTGCGTTACCAAGTGTTTGCAGTAAATGGACCAATGGGGTATGACGGTGATTCTCGCTTATCAGGTAAACAACCTATACGAAGTGCTCGTCAGAAAGGATCCGAAGCAACTATGCGCCAGCCAGACCTATCGACTAAAATCAATTACTATGGCATAAGAGGGTTAAACATTGGTGCGTCAGCATATATCGGCACCACGGAATCTACCCTATTTGACAACTTGCAGACCGACAGTGCACACCACGTTGCAATGGCAGACAGTTCAGTTGTAAATGTAAAGATGTTTGGTTTAGATTTTCGATATTCTCGTAAGCAGTTCGAAGCACGCGGACAGATGATTGTTGGCAGTTTCAGCAACACACCTGCTTATAATCAATTTGCCTCTTCTGATCTTGGAAGTACGGCATACGGTTATTATGCTGAATGTGGTTACGACATTAGTAAGCTGATTAAAATCAGCCACAAACTAGTTCCATTTGTGCGATATTCGAATTACAATACGCATTATGAAACAACTGGAGAAACAACTACCAATCCTTCGTACGAACAAACCATCATTACATCAGGTGTGAGTTTATTTTTAGATCAAGCATTTGTTGCTAAGGCGGATTTTCAACACTCTATCGGTGGAGACAAGGCTACCCAAAATCAATTTAACTTGGGTCTAGGCTATTGGTTTAGATAACACATGAAGAAAGGAATAATACTCATATCACTCCTTTCTTTTGGTCTTGCATTTGGCTATGCGGGCTTTAGCTACTTCCCGCAACACGTTTGTAAAAAAATGGAGAAAGCGGTTAAAAAATCCTTTGGCAAAGAAGCGGTATACTACTCCATCGAAACCGACGACAGTTTAAAGATGAACCACGAGGTGTATAAGGTTTTGGCCAAAGACACATTAGCTGGGTATGTAATGGTTACGCGCGCTTTAGGTTGTCAGCTTGGTGGCTGCGATAAACCAAAACAAGACAGCGTTGCATTTGAACAATTCTTCTTCATGACGGCCTTTAATCGTCAAAAGGAGATCCAACAAGTACGGGTATTAGAATACACCGCCAACCATGGCTATGAAATTGCGAGCAAGTCATGGCTCAAACAATTTGTCAAAAATGAAAAATTTGAGGTTGGTAAAAACGTAGATGGCATCAGCGGTGCAACCATTTCAGTGAATTCCATCACCAAAAATGTAAATGCTCAGCAATCGATTATCGAAACGATTGATTAATGCCTTATTTCCACTCTTGTCTGATTTTTACAATCGATTCAGAAATCTGGATCAACACATCGCTATGAATTGTCGGAGACTGACGCGCTAAATTGTAAGCATCAAACAACCGATTAATTAATTTTTCCGATACACCTGATTTGGCACCAAAACGGATTTTAAAATCTTCATCCAACTCATGCGTTGTAAGACCATAACGGTTTCTGACTTCAAACAAGAACATCTTCATTTTCTGATCCGCCATTTTTCGATGATTCGGATTAAGCCAATACAGACGTGCGATGGTTTTAGAAAAATCAATCGAACTATTAGTAATCGGGTCTACGATTTCAATGGCGTTGTACCTACGTTTAATGCCTACCACTAAAAAAACCAGCAATCCAATGAGAAAGAAGTAAAATGCCGTTTTGAGCGCTTTGTTGGAAAAAATGTATTCGAAGTAACTTTGGTCCGTAATCGTCTTCCCTTCTGCCTGTGCATTTAAGAATTGGAATCTAAGCTCATCAAAATAAATATGTTCGTAGGTCAATTCATCAAACATCGCCTGTGTATATTGAAATATTTCAGGCTTATCCAACTGCACATTCGTAAACAACACGGGATTTGAGTGCAGCAATATATGGCCTTTTCCAAACGCAATCTTTAACACATTTGGCCCTAAGTTTTCCGATGTTCCCAAAACACTTATTTCTGGATTTGGATAGGATTTGTCCAAAGCTTGATCTGACTTTGTGATAACAGTTTCCTCTAATACTTCTTCCTCCTCATACAGGTATGCTTCTTCTTCGACTTCATATTCTTCCTCCTCATATTCATCTTCATTTGCCTCCCAGGTATATGTGGTGGATAATCCATACACATCCACATCAATGTTGTTAGTGTCCACCTTAAAGCTTCTAGACAGAGCATTATGCCCATAGGTATAAATGCTAACTGGTGTGTTGTGTTGACGGTTCAGTTGAAAAATATCGCTTAAGACGACCGCTGAGTCGTATCTACTTAAGGCTAAATACGGTTCTTCTTGGCTGAGTTGAATGCCCCTTAGCTCCTTAAAGAATTCAAAATTGAAATTGTCCGCAATGATTAAAGCATCATTCCCTTCAGCCACAAAATCATACAAGGCCTGGGTTTCGGTTTTATCAATATCAAATTGTCTATTGTAGAACAAATACAGGCTATTCGGTTTTTTGTTGTCGGTTTTAGAAAACCGTTCTTCAAGCGGATAGAAATTGGAAGAACCCACGTCTTTTTTCAAATAGTCCAGACAAAAATCGCGGTCATACGGCAACTCTTCGCCACCATATTGATAGTTAAACTGCCAGAGCCTTCTATCTGAATCACCTTTAAATTTATTGCTCAAGAAAGCAAGAAATCCGACGATTAATACGATGACGATGATCAAAACTACATTCCCTCTGTTCATATCATCTCGTCTTTAAGTTGATTAAATGAAACAGCTATCTTTTCGTAGTCTGACAAACTCAACACATGTTCACCATACCAGTAATATTCATACACGATGGTGAGGTTACGAATGCGTTTGTGAAACTTGTAATCAATTAATTGATTTAGATATTCACCATTCGTATTGTACTTATGCCATCGAATAAGTCCAAGCGACTGGAGTCTTTCTAAGAGTAACAAGAATTCATATCTCAAACAGCGGTTGTAATTGTTTTCAATCGCCGCATGATTTAGTTCTTTTTCCAATTCAGTTAAGACCAGCTCCTCGGGGTTTTCTGCATCAAAAGTTTGATTTAGTACCACACGTCGTTTGCCCACTTGTATAACGCCTGCTTTGACCAATACCGTGATTAACAAGATAAACAAGGCAGCTATGCCGATGTAAATCAACACATTACCAAAGTCAAATCCTACCGAAGGTATTTTGGGTTCTTTAATAGTTGTTTTAGGCTTTTCAGGTTTCTCCTCAGGTTTCTTTGTTTTTTTAGGGGGAGGATAGTCATATTGCTCCGCCATTTTCGCCCAGGTGGTACTATCTAATTGCTTGGCGTGAGCGGTTGTCCCGTTAACGGAGAAACAAAATAGGAAACCAATGATGACGTAAATACTATTTCTCATTATGCTTCCCCCACCACTATGGCATTTATTTCACGTTTTAAATGAATGGCTTCATGTTTTTCTACCAGCGACAATACCATAAAATATAGCGTATAGAGATAGAAAGGTATAGTGGCCAGTATCACCGTCATATAAAGCCATATCTGGGCACCAATAGCAATTTTTTCTTTCACGTTCGCATCAAACGGCAGTAAATCATTCAATACATAAATGATAAACTCAGATAAAACGGAGTGAACCATCATTTGTACGAAAAACATCAGAACGGATACGGCTAACCATAGGATAAAAAAATGAAACACCTTACTAAAAAACAATTTCAGGATGACACCTTTATCTCCTTCATAATAGTGCCGAACTAACAGAATTGTAATTGCCAACGCAAGCATGAGGAGATACCCAAAACTGGTTGCGTACTTGATCGGGAAACCAACTTCTAAATAGTTGGTTAAAAACGCAGCCACTAAAACAAATAAGGCCACTAAACCATAATTGAAAACTGCCTTCCATGTGAGCCTAAGTTTGAAGGCATACCGCGCATTTACCATCAACAATATGAAGGTCCAACCGCCAAAAAACAAGAAGTTAAACATGCGGTATGTTTTGGTCTGAGGTAAATAACCACTGGTTGTGACTCCAGACTGAAAAACCTCATTGAAAATATTATTTAGCCACGCCATCGCAGGTGTCACGTGAAATTCGAAATACATATCGAATTTATAGTACAGTAACGCGGGATATAACAAACCAGCCAAAGCACACAAGGCAATATTTCTTCCAAACTGCTCTTTGTACGTGACAAATGAATCGGTTATTATTTGGGAAGTAGTCTTAATTTCCTTTTCTGAAATGGGTTTTGGTGGATGGTCTTTACGCAGTTTTTCATGCAATGGATTTGCCCCGTGTTTTCTATGTACCGCTGCTGGGTAGACGAAGAAATAGACTACTACTAAGACCAAAGACAATACGATAAAAAAGCCTTTTACCACATCTGGCATATACGTCATTCGTGTAACGAAACCTTCAATCACAGCCGCAATAAAAGTAAACGGTAGCACCATGAGTAACAGCTTTCCAGCGTTGCCCGCACTTAGTCGCCAAGATTGGTAACGCGTGTAATTCCCTGGAAACAAAAGTCCTTTGCCTGCTAGAAGTGCCACGCCACCCATTAAACCAATGGTTGAAATTTCAATGGTGCCATGAAGCCAAATGGTTAACAATGAATCTTGAAATCCACCGTGTTGGACGAAGAAGTATTGAAAGACGCCAACCATGATACCGTTCCTGACCAGCACCCATATGGCGCCAAAACTAAAAAACAATCCCAAGCCCAACATCATAATGTCGATTCGGGCATTGTTCGTTAATATCATTAAAAAGCCGTCCATTCCTGACCCGCCTGTATATACGCCCATAGCCTCACCCTTGGCAATATTGGCTTTGGTCATGGCTACGTATTGCTCACCCAACACAACCGAGGCAAATTCAGGGTTTTGCATAGAAGAATAAATGCCGATACCCATAGAAAGAATGAAAATCAGGAAAGAGACAATCATTTCTTTACGGGCCAAATACATCAGCTGTGGCACTTCAATGGTATAGAAGTTTTTAATGACGTTAAAATCTAGTTTTTTCCTCTTTCCAAGCTTATCAAATATCTTGCTGGCTAGATCATTTAGATAGACCCTAACTGATCGATTGGGGTAATGAGAACGGCTATGACTTAAATCATCGGTTACTTGGATAAAGACATCACTTAATTCATCTGGGTCGTTTTCAGGTTGCGTGATAATTTTTTCGTAATCAAGCCACTTATTCTTATTTTGGTCGATGAATTCGGATTCCTTCATTTCAGACCGAAAAAGTAGATAAAATATTTAATGCGAACAATAGAAATTACCACCACGCAGAATGTTGTTATACAGGTAAAGCTAGCAACACTCATGGATCGGATTGTGGGTTTCATCCTGGATTTGATTATCATGACGGTGAGTTACTTATTGATTGTAGCAGGTATTTCTGAAATATTACATCTATCGAATCTTTGGGAAGATTGGGTCATTACCATTATTACCATTGCCTTTATGTTTTATTCATTACTTTTTGAGGTGCTGTTGCGTGGACAAACACCTGCTAAATTGATGATGGGTGTTAAGGTGGTAAAAACCGATGGCGGTCAACCCGATTTTATTGATTATTTCAGACGTTGGGCGATCCGATGGATTGACATTTGGGCTTCATTTGGGGCGGTGGGTATGATTTCCATTTCGACTTCTGACAAAGGACAGCGACTAGGTGACAAGATTTCAGACACCATTGTGGTGAAGAAAAAACAAACCTCGGGTTATCAGCTAAAAGACATTCTAAGCATCACGAGTACGGAAAGTTATCAGCCAGTTTACCCAGAAGTAGTTAGTGCAAGCGAAACCAATATGTTGACCGTAAAAAGGTTGTTAAACAGGCACCAAAAATATCCTAACATCGGCACCTATACGGATTTAATCAAACAAACAAGCAAGGCATTTGAGACCAATCTTGAGCTTAAACGCAAAGAGCGCAACCACGTTGCCTTTTTAAAACAGCTGCTAAAAGACTACGTGATTTTGACGCGATAAGTTTTATCTTTGTGTGAATGAATCGTTTGACCAAACTAATATTTCTAGTCATAATTTTTATAGCGTCAAGTCAGTATAGTACTGGTCAGCCAAGGAATACAATCAAGTTAAGTAATCATCAAATAGGGGTAAATCTGTTTCAATTTACAGACTTGGCTCATTATGATTTAAATGGCTCTGTCTCAGGAAACTTGTTCCCAAGTTTTGGGTTAACATATAAAACTCAAGTCAAACCACACACTTCTTTTAGGGCTTTTACAAGCTATTTCAGCAATTCATCTCACCATTTATCTGGAAATCGGATTAACGACGCCAGTTGGGATTACATGAAAGAAAGCCGCAAAGTTGACCTTACCTTGGGACTGGAACAACACATGTGGTTTGGAAGGATTTCGTCATACATGTTTACCGATGTATTCCAGCAATTTGGTAATAGAAAGAGATATGGGTATAGTGTTAGTTTTGCTGTGCCATCCACATTTGATGACTCCTTCAACTTCTACCAACTCGGATTAGCGGCAGGTGTTGGCGTAAACCTCACACTCACAGATAAGTTTCACTTGAACATCGAATCACATATTCGTGGTTTACGAGAGTTTAAAGCGAATGGATTTTACGACAATAGACATAGCAAATACCAAGCGTATTTTAATCCAATGTCTCGACTTTCACTGAATTATCGACTATGAATTTGAAGTCATCTGTATTACTTCTTTTTCTTACATTAACATGGCAGGTCAGTTTGTGTTCGATCAAACCTGACAGTTTATCAAAACACAACATAGGTATTAATTTTTTGAGAATTACAGACTTGGAATTTTATTCTGGCTTTTCAGCTTCTTATTCTAATGGAATAAATTCTCCAACTGGTGTTTATTACCAATATAAGTTTGCTTCCCGATACAGTGGTAGAATTGGAGTAAATTATGGGAGCAATTCCTACACACTTGAGAATTTACAAGTTTTTGATGGGGGCACAACTTTGATTCAGAACTGGTATAAGTACGTCAACATTGACCTGGGTGTGCAATACCTTATTAATAGAAATGGACGTCTTCATTATTTTGGACTGTTTGACATCTATCAACGTTTCGGTAACGGTTCTGCATTGACGTTACGCCAAGGCTACATGACCGAATACTATTTCCACGATTACGATTATCATTACCATGAGTTGGGCTTTAACTTTGGCTTTGGGTGCAACATACCAATTTCAGATGCGATATCATTTGCCATTGAGTCTAACCTTCAAGTAGGTCAAGAAATAAGTTCAAATCGACCATCGGGAAAATTAGATTATACAATATCTCATTTCAATCCAATCTCTCGTTTCAGCCTAAACTACCGACTCAATCAGAAGAAGTCACAACACTAACCTCTTCACTATGGATCCATTTATTTATCAATTTGGGATTGTGACTGATGCGTGCAAGCGTAAAACTTCGGCTGCTTAAAAACGCGTCAGAATACTTTGCCAATTCAATGGCCACTCCCCCATCTCCAACGTAATTGGAATGAATGAAAAATACCGTTTGTTTTCGCACCAACACAAAGCCTACATGACTACTCAAACCAACAAAATACAACCCTGGTGTAAACGCTGATAAAGAATCAACAACGTTCATAGCCGCTACATACTGAAATTTAAAAATCGTATCTCCACAGCTCAAACTCAACGCTTCGTTTTGAGGATTTTGTTGGGCCAGAGTGTATCGATTTACTTGAAGCCCAATGTGTTTTAAAGTCGTGCTTACGAAATAGCCACAAGCCACATTTCCTTTATTGGGTGTATTGGTATGCCCATTAAAATCCCACGGCGTTCCATACCAATAATGAAACACCTTGTTGACCAATGTGGCTTCAACCAATTCACCCGCTCGCTTAAGGTTAGCCTCTCTTGCGGAATCAGATTTGGCAGCTTTGTGCAAGCTTAATAAGAAAGTCCTATCGTTATGCACTTGATGTAGATCTATGGTATAGTTTCCTGTGCCCAACTTATGTAAGTTATATTTTGCGGTATCTATTACATTCGAGTCGGTCGTCTCAGTTATCTCTACAACATCATGCACACGAGTTTCGGGATTGGATGGTTTATTTAATGACAAAAGAAGCGCTAATCCAAGCAAAACCAACAATCCAATTAAACCATATTTTAAGCGGGTCATGTCGTGATAACGTATTCGTTGTGTCTTTAGTCTAAGACCAATGAAAGCACTCTAGCCTGTAACATAGGTACTACGTCATCTTCAAACCATGGATTCATCTTTAACCAAAATCGGTTTCTGGGTGATGGGTGTGGCATAGCAAAATACCGCGGTAAATACTGTGTGTAGTTCGCTACTGTTTCTGTTAGCGTTTTCTTAGCCTGGTCGCCTAAATATTGTTTTTGGGCATATTGACCAATTAATAATACCAGTTCTATGTCAGGCATCAAAGCAAACAGCTTTTCATGCCATGCGTCGTAACATTCCGGTTTTGGAGGCAAATCTCCAGACTTCCCCTTCCCTGGGTAACAAAATCCCATGGGAACAATTGCAATCAAGGGGTTGTCGTAAAACGTTTGTTTGTCCATGTCCAACCACTTTCGCAGTTGGTCTCCACTTGGATCATTCCATGGTATGCCCGTGTTGTGGACCTTCGTACCTGGAGCTTGACCGATAATAACCACTTTTGCCTTTGGGTGCGCCCAAACAACAGGGTTTGGTCCCAAAGGCAAATGGTCTTTGCACAAAGTGCATTGTTTTATATCTGTTAATAGCGTTTGCAAAAAACAAACCTAACTATTCTTAAACACAAACTTCTTATTGGTATCTATATCCAATTCGATGGTATCGGTACTGCTAATCGTCCCTGCCAAAATCTCCTTAGACAAGTTGTTTAGCACTTCTCGTTGAATGGCTCTCTTCAATGGCCTTGCCCCAAAACTTGGGTCATATCCTATCTCTCCTAGCCAGTCCAGTGCGGCTTGCGACGCTGTTATGGCAATTCCTTGATCCGCCAGCATACGTTGCAATATGTTAAACTGAATATCCACTATGCCTCTTATTTCATCTCGACCCAGTGGTTTGAACATTATAAGTTCATCTATCCTGTTTAAGAATTCAGGTCGAATGGTTTTCTTGAGCAAGTCGAACACCTCACTTTTGGTTTTAGCTTCAATCTCTTCTTCATTACTCCCGGTCAACTCAGCAAAACGCTCTTGAATTAAATGAGCGCCAATGTTGGAAGTCATAATGACAATGGTATTTCTAAAATTCGCGGTTCGGCCTTTGTTGTCGGTAAGTCGACCATCATCGAGCACTTGCAACAAGATGTTAAACACATCTGGATGGGCTTTTTCGATTTCATCTAATAAAATGACAGAATATGGTTTGCGTCGTACAGCCTCTGTTAACTGACCACCCTCGTCGTATCCCACATATCCTGGAGGGGCGCCGATCAATCGAGAAACCGTGTGCTTTTCTTGATACTCACTCATATCGATGCGCACCATGGCATCGTCTTTATTGAATAGGTATGACGCCAAGGCCTTGGCTAACTCGGTTTTACCAACTCCAGTGGTTCCTAAAAAGATGAAACTACCAATTGGTTTCTTTGGGTCCGACAAACCAGCTCTACTCCTTCTAATTGCATCAGATATGGCACTAATGGCCTCGTCTTGTCCAACAACACGTTTGTGCAATTCGTCCTCTAACTTCAACAATTTCTCACGCTCACTTTGCAACATGCTTTGTACTGGAATACCTGTCCAGCGACTAACCACTTCCGCGATGTCTTCGTTGCCGACCTCCTCTTTTACCAAGCTTGATTCTCTTTGCTTTTCACCAAGTTCAAGCTTTAGCTTATTAAGTTCATCTTCTATTTCTTTGATTTTGCCGTATCTAATTTCGGCAACTCGACCAAAGTCACCTGCTCTTTCCGCTTGTTCGGCTTCAAGTCTGAGGTCTTCAATTTTCTTTTTGTTGGATTGAATTCCGTCCACAATGACTTTTTCACTTTGCCATTTGGCTTTTAAGCTGTCGCGTTCCTCGCTTAGGTTGGCAATTTCGTTATTCAACGATTCCAATTTCTTTTTATCGTTTTCGCGCTTGATAGCTTCTCGTTCAATTTCCAGTTGTCGGATTTTACGGTCAAACTCATCAAGCTCTTCAGGAACAGAGTCAATTTCAAGCCTCAGTTTTGCTGCCGCTTCGTCAATTAAGTCAATGGCCTTATCGGGCAAAAACCGATCGGATATATAGCGCTGCGACAATTCTACTGCTGAAATAATCGCCTCGTCTTTGATACGTACCTTGTGGTGCACTTCATAGCGCTCTTTTAATCCACGTAAAATGGAAATCGCATCCGCAGTATCTGGTTCATCGACCAAAATGGTCTGGAAACGTCGCTCTAAAGCCTTGTCCTTTTCTATATATTTTTGGTACTCCGCAAGAGTCGTTGCTCCAATGGCGCGTAGTTCTCCTCTTGCCAATGCCGGTTTTAAAATATTGGCGGCATCCATGGCACCATCTCCACCTCCAGCACCTACCAAGGTGTGGATTTCGTCAATGAATAAGACCAATTCGCCGTCACTGTCTACCACTTCCTTGATGACAGCTTTTAGTCTTTCTTCGAATTCGCCTTTATACTTCGCTCCAGCGACAAGGCTACCCATGTCGAGAGAAAAAATACGTTTGCTACGCAAATTTTCTGGAACGTCTTCAGAAATAATTCTGTGTGCCAAGCCTTCTGCGATGGCTGTTTTACCAACACCCGGCTCACCAATTAAGATTGGATTGTTTTTGGTCCGACGCGATAAGATTTGCAACAACCTGCGTATTTCTTCATCCCGCCCAATCACTGGGTCGAGCTTACCATTTTTGGCCAGTTCGTTTAAGTCTTTAGCGTATTTTTTAAGGGCGTTGTACTGGTTTTCGGCACTCTGACTGGTGACTTTGTTTCCACCGCGTAATTCTTGAAACGCTTTTTTAATTTCTGATAACTTGATACCTGCATCCTTGAGTAAGTTGCCAATTTGGTCTTTTGAATCAACCAAAGCTAAAAATACATGTTCGATACTCACATACTCGTCACCCATGTCTTTCATAAAGTTTTGAGCTTTAATAAGTACGCGATCTGCATCATTACTGATGTAGTTTTTAGTTACCCCACTTACTTTCGAATATGATCCAAGAACAGCATCCAAAGCTTGTTCAATGCGTTTATCATTGGCATTCACTTTCTTGATGGCGTATTCTACTACATCTTCATCGACAAGGAAAATACCTTTTAAAAGGTGGCCCGTTTCAATGGCTTGGTTTTCGGCACTCATGGCTATTTCCTGTGCTTTTTGCACGGCTTCCTGCGCCTTTATTGTAAAATTATTTAGGTTCATTTCTTTGTTATTACATGAGGTAGATTACAAAAAACGTGAAGATTGTCCTTTTCTGACAGAATTGCGGATTTAGGAACAGTTCACAGGTAAACACCTGACATTTTTGCCGCACAACTGATTGATTTTAAAGTTTTTACAGACACAATGGCACACGCACCTAAAACGTCCTCTTGATTCTCTTAAACAATAAAAGATCAATGCTGTAAGTTTGAATATAAAGTAGCCAACGTGAAAGTTCACATTCAAGAACCTTGTCAAGAAAACTGGAATCAGATGACACCTCAGGAACAGGGTCGTCATTGTGCTAAGTGCGATAAGGTTGTGGTGGACTTCACAAATATGGATAACCATATGATTCTGTCGCATTTTAACAGCAACAACAATACCTGTGGTCGGTTTCAACATTGGCAGTTGGAAAAAGAACTTACACTTCCCACCCTCCATAATCCATGGACCAAGTGCATCAAGAATGCGGCTTTTAGTAGTTTTTTGTTTGGTGGAGCGATTACAGCAAAAAGTCAGGACACCGCCCAGGTTGACACTGTTATTCAAACGACACATGTAGAACCAATTGATACGGTGTTTCAACCAACTCGTGTGGTCAAAGGGGTTATTCATCAGCCAGAGGATTCAATACATCGATTAAATGAATTACAGTTCTCGATAGATAGTTTTCAACTTTCGTTACCTGTAATATCCAACGAACTCTCATTTGACATACCAGATTCGGTTATAGGAAATTCGTTAACCATTTACGCGTTGTCCGACTCAACAAAAACGGAATTGGCATTACACATTTTCCAAAATGACACAACCACTTTTGAATTGGTATTTGATGAAGAGTGGACTATACAACCAAGTGTTCTGTGGGAATGGCCGGGTTACAAGAACACCTTTTCGCCAATAACAACGACCGAGACCTGGATTTATGGCGGATTCACAACCGGTTTTACTATAATGGAACCACCGATTGAATCGACACCTTTTAATAGCAGTTCGTGGATTCACAACAAAGTTTCAAATCCAGAGAACCACGTTACCATTGACCCAAAAACGGGTATTGGGAGGAAAAATAATGATTCCATTGAAGAACTTAAAATGCAACAAACTTCTAAAGCCTCAAAAGACCTTGTTGTCTACAACAAACGTAAATCATCTGTGTGGTGGTGGTTGTTGCCGATCCCTTTACTCCTCTTTTTTGCAGGGTATTATTGGAAGAAAAAGCAGTCGGAATTGATTGATTAAAATAAGCTGTATAACACCCATAAACGGAGAAACGTACGTACATTTCTTTCTTCCAAATTGTACTGTGTTCCTTGGTCACTAATTACATCTTGTGGCTGATAGTAGCTATCTGAAACTTCAACTGTTTGATTATAATAATAAGGAAGCCTTGGGTCATAAAATATCTGGCCTCTAAAAGTGGGTATTCGAGTTACAATTGTCGATAAATCAGCGGCTATTCGAAATCGCGGAGAAACGTAATAGTTCACATTGATACTTGATGAAAAAATATTTCTTTCCAATTCGAATCCATATATTTCTTCAGCATAGTCTTGGGCATTTGAAATTTTGGAGGCATGTACATTCACATTCCAAAACATGGAGGTACGCGTCGATGGATAAAATCCTAGTTGATACGAGGCTTCAAATTGTACGCTAGGCAAAACTTCTGTTGTACTTTGCTCGCCTAAAACAAACTCAATGGTTTCCTCAGTTTTTCGTTTCCCAACGGACAGGCTGGTATTAAAGCTGCTTTGCCATTTCTGCTTAAATGCTTTTTCATGGGCAAACTCTAAGGCAAAAAAGGCTTGGTAATAACGACTCAACTGCCTGTTTTTATTATAATTGACTTTCGAGAGTTCGGCTGATTGGTTGTCTTGATAAGCCATGGACGGATAAAAGGCCAAGCTTATCCTTCTGCCGTTTAATCGAATCGGCTGTCCACCAAACATCCAGTAGTCCATTGTGGTTGTAAAATAAGCGGCATCTGTTTCTGTGGTTAATTGATTGGCTTGAAGAAACGAATCAATCGCTTCTAGTTGATAGATTCTCTGCAGCCGCACATCGAAGAATCTCTTGTTACGTAGCTTTGAAACAAATGCAGACAACGCTAAGTAAGATTCTTGAGAGACATCTTGTTGAATTCGGTTCACCTTGCTCAACTCCTCGATCAGAAATAACGCTTGACGGGCATCTTCCACTCTTTCTAATCGGCCTAAACCAACCTTAACAGGTAAACCTACACTGGCCATATGGTTATTGTTTGATAGGCGACGACCAACCTCAATCCCATTGACGTGTGAATCAAATCTGTTGTATTGGTCGAACGAATAACTTCCCAGAAATTGATTTTCTATAAAACATTTGTCATTTACATACCTCCTGTGTACGTCTTTAAAGTTGACTCCTGTCTCCCATTCATAGTATTTGTTATCCCAAATTTGTCCGATAAGTGTTGGGTTATTAACTTTATATCGATAGCCCTTAAACTTGAAATTTACACTGGTTTCGCGTTGTAACGGACGTGTATTTAGGTATAAACTATAGTTCCCATTATAATTTATGTTCATGTTGTTTTCACCCCTTAAATCAGTATCGTCAGACAAACTTTTGTTTCTATTGGAGCTTTGGTTAAAATCTAATTGGTTTTGAAACGACTGGATTCGCACATCTGTTAGCTTATAGTCGGACAATTTGAACTTCGTTACTTGACCATTTGACTTATTGCTTGAAAACAAAATGAAACAACATATAACGGAAAGTTGGATTGATATTTTCATTGATTGGGATTGATGGAAACCAAAAGTACTACTATTTGCCTCAGGGTAAAATACCCGTAACGATTAAGCATAGGAATTGACAGATAAGTGATATCCACTTCAGGCAAAAAAAGAATTTGTCATTCCATTCACTTTCAAAACAAAACACCTTAATTTCGCCAATCTATGGAAGTATCCAAGCGACTACAGGCGGTAACAGAATCACAGACTCTTGTGATGACTAAAAAAGCACGAGAGCTTGCTGCAACAGGCGTTAAAGTGATTAACTTGAGTATTGGCGAACCTGACTTCGACACACCAGAATTCATCAACACAGCTGCAAAACAAGCCATTGATGATGGATGGACACATTACCCACCAGTGGCAGGGTATCCTGAATTACGTCAAGCGATATCCACTAAATTCAAGGAGCAAAACAACTTGGATTACGCGCCTGAACAAATTATTGTCAGTGGAGGTGCAAAACACTCAATTACGAACGTCATTTTCTCCATTATTAACGAAGGAGATGAAGTCATCATACCAGCTCCCTATTGGGTGAGTTATCCTGAAATGGTGAAACTCGCAGGAGGTGTACCAGTTATTCTTGAATCCAACATCGATTCTGATTACACATTCAATATTGCGGATTTAAAAAACGTCATTACAGATAAAACCAAAATTGTCTTATTTAGCTCTCCTTGTAACCCAAGTGGATCGGTTTTTTCGAAAGCATTTTTAACTGAAGTTGCCAAAACACTTGATTCACACGACGACATCATAGTGATTTCTGATGAGATTTACGAACACATTCAATATGGCCAAGGACACGTAAGTATTGGATCCCTTGGTTTTCTAAAAGATCGCGTTGTTACTGTAAATGGTTTAAGCAAAGGCTTCGCTATGACCGGTTGGAGAATTGGCTATTTGGGCGCCCCTACGTGGTTGGCAAAAGCAGTTGAAAAACTACAAGGCCAGTTTACTTCTGGCACCAATTCAATTGCACAGCGTGCTGCTATTGAAGCCATTAATGGCCCGCTTGAAGAAACAAAAAAAATGAACGCTGTTTTTGAAAAGCGACGACAAATCATCTACGATTGTTTGGTGGATATTGAAGGTATCAAACCTAATTTCCCGTCAGGTGCATTTTATGTCTTCCCTGACATAAGAGCTTATTTTGGGAAATCATACGGAGATCACGTTATACAATCAGCAACTGATTTATGCTTGTTTCTTTTAAGTGATGCCCATGTATCTATGGTAGGTGGAGATTCATTTGGCAACCCAGAATGTATACGAATAAGTTATGCAGCTTCAGAAGCTGATATTCGTGAAGCTATGGCTAACGTTAAGGCATCCTTAGCAAAACTGGCGTAATTCCATGGCCGATTTAACATCCATTTTCGAACATTTTAACAACCTGAATGTGCTCATTGTGGGCGACGTCATGGTTGATGAATACTACGTTGGGGAAGTGACGCGTATTAGTCCAGAAGCACCTGTACCTGTTGTCTCTGTCACTGGAAGAGAACGGAGATTAGGTGGTGCTGCAAATGTTGCTTTGAATGTAAAAGCCATGGGCGCAAACCCTATTCTTTGTGCTGTTCGAGGAAATGATTCTGAAGGAGAATGGTTGTATACCCGAATCGCGGAATTAGATTTAGAAAATGAAGGTATTGTGGTGGATGTCAACAGACCCACAACGATTAAAACCAGAGTAATTGGCAACAACAAACAACTACTTCGAGTAGATCAAGAAGACTGTTCAGAAATCAATTCACAAATTGAAAAGAAAGCCCTTGATTTTATCAAAGCAAACTTAAATCGAATTGATGTAGTCATTTTCCAAGATTATAACAAAGGACTCCTCTCAAAGAAATTAATTGCAAACACAATTAAACTGTGCCAGGCAGCGGGAATACCGACCTTGGTTGACCCCAAAAAAGACCACTTTTTAGATTATAAAGGGGTAAGTTTATTCAAACCAAATCGAAAAGAAATTATCGACGGTTTAAAATTACAAAGTGAACTCACCAACAAAACGGAAATTGAATCGGCGGTGCATGTGTTGGCTAAAAAACTCAATACCGATCATGTATTATTAACGCTTTCGGAAATGGGTGTTGCCATTTTAGATGACGGAAACGTTCATTTCATTGACGCACACAAACGTAAAATTGTGGATGTTAGTGGTGCTGGTGATTCTGTTATTAGCGTTGCGGCATTGGCTGTGGCATCAAAGCTCACTTGGCCAGAAGTAGCCTCTCTTAGCAATCTCGCTGGTGGTTTGGTATGCGAACAAGTTGGCGTTGTTGCAATTGATAAAGAAAAGTTACTAGCAGAAGGTATTCGGATTGGGTTATAACGGCCGGTATTCAAAATCTCTTATCACAATTTCTACTTCTTTGCCGTCTGCCGGTCCTGGATTTAACCATGTTGCGATCCACAAATTGATGCGGGCATTCGTTTCTGAACCTGGTGCTGGAACAGTAACGGGAACCGACTTATTACCTCCTTCTTCCTTAACCCTTCCTGGAAACGATTTGTCAAACTCCCATTCCCCCAATAATTCTCCTTGACCATAAACGCTACCAGAATAACTGGCCCAAGAAATGGTTGAATCTGCCCAAGTAAATCCATGGGTTGTAACGCCTGTAAGTTTACCTAGAGGGTATTCAGGTCGATACATTCTTTCAGCATACAAAGTTCCAAAGTTTATCGGTTGAACACCATATTGTAAGGTGCGCAAATCAGATTTGTCACCCCATTTACTGATTTCGATATCAACTTCTGAGTTCGCGTCACTATAAAAAGTATTGTCATCCCAAGTAAATAGCCCAAGAACAATGTTTTCTGTGATGTTTTCTAAATCATCATCAATTGTAAAGATGTATGTACCATACCCCATGTTGTCGTCTGAAACTACTTCGGTGCTGTACCACTTGCCGTTGCGTTGAACAATTTTCATGTGAAGATATCCGTTGCTGTCAAGCGTTATGTCGCTTTCGTTCCCAGAGAAATAATTGTCTCCAGGTCCCCATTTGCTTGTCTCGTAAATTTTAACTGTCCAGTCCAATCCCGCAAATCGGATACTGTCTCCTACCCTACCAAAAGATTCTGTATTGACAGATGTGTCTGGTCCGGGTGGTTTTGATTGTTTACAACCAACGAGGAGTAAAATGCCAAGACAAATAGCCGATACATATGCTTTTGAATTATTCAATATCTGTTTGATTAAAGGAAATGTTACCCCAGAAGGATGGGTTTTTATGAAAACCTTCTACTCCATCACTGTTCCATTTCGATTGATGAATTCTTTTGGTTCCGTCACCGTTATTGATGGCTACTTCTAGATCAAACAACTGGTTAGGTTTTAATAGTCCTATGTTAAAATGTGAATATGGAATTTTCGCCTCAAACGAATACCCAGTCTGAGTTTTCTTGTACTCTATCAGTGCTCCTTCAATTGCTGTCTTGGATTGATAGTCCCAGGCCAATTTTTCGGCACCCATTTTTTAGACAGAAGTGTTGATCTGAAAGCAGTAACTGTTTCCTTCTGCTATTGGCTTCTGGATTGGTACTGATAGCAATTTCTACACCATCGCCGTTCCAAACCTCATCACCCGAATTGGTATTCAATAGTGGCGTATCGTCCAAAATCTCACCACTTATAAATAAATACTGTGGTGACCCTACAATAGCAATCTTGTTGCCATCTACGTCTAAACGGTTCTTCCAACATGATTCATTTAACAATCCATCCACTGTAATTGAATTGTCGTCGTAAAAATTAGCTTGATACGTTTTATGTAAACTTCCCTTAAATGGAACCACGGTCATCTCATCGAAATACACATTTCCAGCAGCCTCAAATTGTATAATCATTTGTTTGACGTTGGTCTCATCTGCGCCAAATTCATCCCAACCAAAATCGTTTAGTGGAAGAGTGATAGTTGCCCAATCTTCGCCGTCGTTATGTACGATGTACTTTGCCGCAAAACCAATCCAAGCTTGTTTACCACCATAGTCTTCCATTGCAGCTGCCAACGGAAGTGACACAATTTTGCCTCCGTCCGTATACGCTTTAAATTGAATGGCTGCCTTATTCATAATCATACTGAGGTCTTTTGGAGCCCAGCCATCCCAGCCTATCCCCATTCCTATCCAGTCACAACCTCCTTCTTGTTTATCCCATTTTAAGTGGATTGCGCTTGTTCCAGCATACTTTGTTATTGGACTGTTTTCAACTTCAATGCAATTCACATTTGGTGTAAACCACACTTCAGAATTGAGTTTGTCCTTAAGTACAGTTAAGGCATAAAAATTTTCAATATGTGCAGGCTCTGCCGTATCTGATGGTGCATCGAATAAAGTAGTTGGTTTCAAAGAAACACAAGCCGAAGACAATAACAGTATACCGCAAAGTGAGGTTAAAGTTTTATGCATGACTACAGTTTTAGAGGTCCATCAGTAGTAAATATCACATAATCCATTAAAGCCTGTGAATACCCGGATGCAGGATTGGCTAAAAACAAACACGACAGGGTATGTAATTTATCAGGATTATGTTGTGCGTTTCCTTTTGGTGAAGCTGGTTGGCCGTTCTCTAACGACACCAATTCTGAATATTTAATAGAAACAATTTGCCAGCCTGGTTCAAGTTTGGTTAACTCCAACGAGTACATATCTTCATTTGCCGTATTAAAGTTACCGTCTCCGTTTTCATCTTCTTTAAATTGAAAAAGCACCACGCCATTTGTTAAAGTATCTGGACGATATAAAGCGACGTTAAAGAAAACATCATTCGGGTTGTTTGATAATCCAAAATTACTAGAGGGCATGGCGGTAGCTGGAAAATCAATAAGGCCTATCAACCAATCCCAATTCACTTCTCCACCCATGTCAAAATAGTTGCTACCTTGAGGCACAGTTTGGTCGTTGGCAATGCGGAAAGTCATGTTGGCGCCGCTTTGCGCAAAAATATTCCAACCAGGATTGATTCCACTTTCAAAATCTGCCACAACTATTCCTGTAGGTGTTCGAAGTCCCGTCACATTTACTGTTGTATTCTGAACAGAACTATCCGCTTCAGTCCATAATTCAACCGAACACAAGCCTGTTCCAAATGATGGAAAGACGGTTGTTGATCCGTCCCACATTCCGTTTTCTTCGTTAATTAAACTTGATCGACCTTCTATAACCTTAGTTGCATCAGAGGTACTACTCTTTATGGTAATTGTCCAAGAGGTTATCGTCGAAAATCTTGCCGTAAAATACACCGTTTCATTCGCAGCGAAGTCTACATCTACTTGACTGGCTTTAAAGTCTTCAAGCACCGTAAAGTCTCCATATAAGTCATTAAGACTTGGTCCTTCTGTTTCCATGTTTCGCTGACACCCTTGGGTAATCAAAATCGTAAACACCGTTAAAATGCCAACAACATATTTTATTCTATTTATTGATTTCATTTCTGTTCGTATTAAAAGTACATGCTATAAACAATTCCAAATTGCTTAAGGTCAAAACTTGGTGTGTCCTGGTTAGACGCATCCTCATATTTCAGCTTTTGCCAAACAACGTTAAGGTGATTCTTAGTGTCAAATGAGTAACGTAGCGCTAATAGCATTATAGATTGTTTCATATCTGTTTCGAAGCGTTCAAAATCCACAATTTGGCTATAGTCATTCCTAGTGTTTAACAACTCAACTCCAGAAGCGTTCATCATTCGGTAGCTACCAATGATGGCAAAGTTTTCAGATATTCCGATTTTCAATCCTACATCTATCATGGTAGATTTTAAATCAATGTCGGCTGTATCGAGTTTAACATCTCGCTGAGTGTTCTGATTCGTCAGTCCAATACTCAATTCAAGCGGATGTTTATACGAAGAAATAAGTGTATCCAAACGAATCAAAGCCCGAAGATCTAACACATTAAAATCACGTAACACATCAGTGCCTTGGCCAACCACTTCAGACAACAAACGATATGTGCCATTTACTTGAATCAACTCATTCTTCATAGTATGTGCTGCGCTTAGAGAGAAACCTTTTCTGTTTGGTGTTGCTTTGCCATATGGTTGAACGTTGTCATACTGAGGAGCGTAACGCTGTAAATCCATCGACAGGGTTGACTGATACAAAGACGCGTCTTGCATCATGTCCATTTGCGTAATAGGTCTCACCACCTGATCGTTACCGTAACGGTTGAACATCTGATTTTGTGCCCCAAAATCAATTCGTCTACTTTGCGCTCCGATGCTTCTAAATTGAGGCCCAACGTTGATATAATTGACGCCAAGGCTCGGTAGCTTCTTTCCACGCGTGATTTCTAAGTCAAGGTCGTAAAAGTAATCCCTTAAGCCTGTGGCATTAGGGTCATTTAATGTGTACATCTCAGAAATTCCACTCTCTGACTTAAATTTAAATTGATACGCCTTGAGTTTTTGGTATGCGTCAACAGTCCCGGTAATTACTGGATTATGAAATGCTTTATTGGAACGTGAAGTCCCTAACACGTCCATCATGTCTACATAGTTCATTCCAAAGGATAGCTTTTCACTTTGCAAAAGCGTAGCGTTTCCTCCAAAAAATATCCTTTCGCTTGTTTGTCCAAAATCCGTCGGGCGGTTTCGAAATAAGAAGGTGTTGACCTGAAGTTCCTTTACTAAATTAGAAAACTCCAGAGTAAAATCAACTGCCGCACCTTGTTGCCTCCACGTGTTGTCAGATGTATAAAACATGTCGCAGTGTACCATGTCTCGATAGATCTCCAATGCCTCAGATTGATGGCTACTTAATTCTTCTTGGTTGTTATAAAAGGTATACGGCGATAGTTTGTAATTAATGTCTCCTAATTGGTATCGGACAGCATCATTAACCAATCCTTTGAGGTAAAGTTGTCGCATGTCGAAAGTGACGCCAGAACCCCAAAAGCCTCCAAAATCATTGCGAACACGCACCATTCCGTGGACAAACGTGTTCTCATTAGGACGGGCATTGATGGCGACATCAACCAAGGTGTTCCCTGAATTGAGGTTAGTAGGTGTAATGGTATCTCCATCCGTTTGAATTGAGTTCTGTTGAAAAACGCTTCGAGCTGCTCCTGATGCCCAAACTTTCTTATTTTGTCCTACTGCCATTGTTGAACAAATGCTCAGTAGCAGTACCGTTATATATTTCATTTGAATCATTAGAATGTTAATTTAAGTTCAACAACTGTTTCAGTTCCATTAAATGCATCTCTTGCAAAATTTCTGTCTTCATAATGAAACCATCTGTGACGTAAAAACAATGCTGTATTTTTTTGATAAGTCGTAGTCTATACCAAGTCCAACTCCCCAACCTCTTTGATTTCTAGGTGCGCCCGTAACAACATCTAAATCCGTTTTATAGTTAGCGATAATGCTTTCATACCCTAAGTATGAGGCAATGACACAGCGTTTCGTTGTATTCGTAATACATTTCTAGTTCGTTGCTGTAATGGCGCAAGTATGCAGACTCAGAGAATATCGTAATCGGCGATATGAAATCTTGAACTGAAGAATACCTATTTAACAAAAACGCGTAAAATCGTTTTAAGCCAATTTTTCCAGAGTATTTGGCTTGTAATTCCATGACGTTAAATTTCTTAGCCACGAAGGAATCGGTCAATTCAACGACTTCATACACGTCTCTAAAAATGACATTATAACGTCCATATGCCCCAACATTAGTCGGAAAATTCCATCTCCAAAAGCGAGACCTTGTGAGTTGATTCACTGGATGTCCATAACTAATTCGATTGCCAAGTCCTTTCAACTCGGCTGAGATTCCATTTGCAACAGAGAGTTTTAACTTCTTGATTGGAAGTTCGGCATTGATGTTGATACCCTGTCTATTGTTAGTGAACTGACCAATAGCGGTAAGGGCACTAGCAAATGGCGCTAGTACAGCACTCGACCCAACGGTACCAGCCGCAAGCGTATTGTTACTTGCTTCTTGAATGGCTGAATTCCAGAAAATAGCATTGTTGTTTATGACGTTTGGACCTACTCTGAAATAATGGAGTTCTACAGGGACTTTGCTAATTTTTTCTGTAAAGTTTAGTTTGAAATTTATCGCTTCTCCGTATGGCAAGCTGTGAACTGGACTGTAATAGCGACCGCCGCCAAATTCTGATTTTATGGTTATGCCTTTTGACACCTCCGTTTGAAATTGAATGGTAGAAATATCAAATCCAATACTGTTTGTTGCAAGACTATCACTAAAGGTTTGGTTGTGAAACGTATTAAAAGAGATAAAACCAAATGGTGTCACCTTGCTAAGCTGTCCCGCCATAGGAGAGGTTGGGAATGGTCAAAAAACCACCGTTTAACTCTGTTTTCCCATAAAGTGCTTTTAGGCTCAGATCACCTGGCAATTGTGTGGCTTCTACAACTGTTCCTGTAAAGGCTCTTTCACCCCAACGTGTATCTTGGTTAATATTACCTTGATTATAAAACTTACTATATCTGTCCGATACGTTACCCACCAACGGGATCCCAAGGGTTTCTTTCGAAAAGAATAAAACGGTTATAACCTGTAAACGCTGACAACGTAAAATCACTTAGCGACACCCAATGTATGCCCCCAGTTTTGATACCAAAGTTTCCTATATCAGTATCAAAATTGCCATATAAATTGATTCCTAGTAACAGTCCAAGGTTCGTTGCAAAACGCGTACCTGTCAATGGACTGTAAATAGTTGGCAAATTCGTTTGACTCACCTGACCCTGTCCATAGGTTTGGTTTATCTGTCCATCTAAAAATTGAAAAGCATATAAATCAAAACCCCAAGCTGTTTTAGCAGAAGGACGGCCCGAAAAATTTAGGGTCAGATTAGGTAACTGGCTATCATCCCCAACAAAAACACTTTTCTTAAGCGCTGTGTCGTTATTAGCTTCATTTAAAATTAGATCGCCTTTGTGAGCGGTGAACGTACTAAAAAACCGATAAGTTCCACCTACTTTGAACGTGTACAAAGCATCTTCTGGTTTCTTTGGGTAAACGCCAATAGAGGGTTTGATGGACGTATCGAATTGTGCATTCCAATTGGACTGCCATCGTCTAAATGAATCTATCGCCTCTGCATCAGGTGGCGATTGTCCATAGTTCATTAGCCAGCCTAAAAGACAGCAGACCAATGCGATAAGTTTTTTTGATTTTATCATCTAAATAAATACCATAAAATGAACACTGATAAGACTAACATAAATGACAGGACGGCATTCAAACTCGGCTTCTGAACTTTAAAAGCAGCTTTATCCCAAGTAATGTCTTCCAATTGATGAAGCGGCAAAGCATCTTGCTTTTTTGAGAAGAGGTATAACATGCCAATACAGCTTACAAACAACAGGAATGCGAAGTGTAAAAAGTTTATTTGCGTAAACGCATAGGAAGCGCCGCTTAAACTGTCCTGAGATAATTCAAGACCAAGTCTTAATACACCAATTAATGCGCCAATAAGTAACGTTATCTTGGCAGCTTTGGGTGTGATTTTTTTACTTAGAATACCGACTAAAAAGACCGCGGCAATTGGAGGAGAAATATACGCTTGAACACTTTGGAGCTTCTGGAATAATCCACCTTTAATGAACTCCATTAAAGGAATCCAGGCTAACCCAAATCCGATCAAAACCACGGTAGCAATTTGCCCGATATACACCAAGTGCTTTTTACTCGCCTCAGGTTTGTATTTACGATAGATATCCATCGTAAACAGAGTTGAACATGAGTTAAACACAGATGACAAAGAACTCATGAGAGCAGCAAGCAAACCTGCGATTACCAAGCCTTTAAAACCTGTTGGTAAAACCGCTAAGCTTAAAAGAGGTAAAGCCGCGTCATAATTCGTCGAACCGTCTGGCTTTAACGGAAAAGTAATTAAAGGATCATCTCCAAGAGAAAGAGCTAAAGCGATTACACCAGGAATGACAAAAAGAAACAAGGGAAGCAGTTTCAAGAATCCTCCGAATATGGTTCCCCTTCGCGCATGTCTGATGTTTTTAGCAGCAAGTACTCGTTGTACAATGAACTGATCTGTACACCAATACCACACGCCTAAAATAGGCGCTCCTAATAAGATACCAGTCCAAGGATAATTTGAATCGCTCATGCCTCTCCACAAACTGAGAGAATTTTCTGGGACGTGTTGCACCATGCCGTCCCAACCATCTAAAGACTTTAATCCAAAATACGTTAAAGCAACGGACCCGGCTATCAGTACCCACCATTTGCAGGAAGTCGGTATAAACTACCACTTTCAAACCTCCAACCAAAGTATAGAGACCAGTAAAGACTACAATCAATAAAGCTCCAGTCCAGAAGTTAATGCCTAACAAGGTGGTAAAAACTATGCCACCTGCTGCGATTGTAACTGAAATTTTGGTTAGGACATAAGCCACAATTGAAATCCAACTGAGGTAGTTTCTTGCCCAAGGACTGTAGCGTTTTTCTAAAAACTCTGGCATTGTAAACACGCCACTTTTCATGTAAAATGGTACGAAAAACCAACCTAAAACAAGAAGCATTAATGCAGCGAGAATCTCGAATTGTCCAGCAGCGAAATCGCCTTTTGCACCAGCGCCTGCAAGTCCAATTAAATGTTCTGAACCGATGTTAGATGCAAAGAGCGAAGCACCAATTACCCACCAACCTAAATTCCTACCTCCTAAAAAATAAGACTCCGGACTTCGTGATTTGTGCGACAACCGTTTCTTTAGATAAAAGAATAAAGCGATGCCAAAAACACTTAAAAAGTATAGTGCAATAACAGCTAAATCCAGGTTGCCTAAGTGCTTGAACATATCAACTAATACTCAAAATTGAGCGTCCGTTTCTTTAATTTTATAGTCGTTGTGCTGTTTGGATTGGGTTTGACGTAAAATGGGATATTGAAATATGCCATATTTCCTTGCTGGTCATAGGCAAAAACAAAAACCCGATAAGCACCTTCGGTCTTTGGCGCTTCGAACTCCATGCTGTTTTTACTTTTGGATTTGATCACACCCGGAATGCTTGGAGGTGCACTTTCCGCATCTCCTCCTGACTTTACGTCTGTACTTTCAGATACGACCTGCCAGTCAATTTTGAGGTTGTCTTTATCTGGATCTGAAAAATCCGCCGTAACTTGATACTTGTTACCAGCCATCAGTATGTTGTCTGGAACAGTTTTTCCGTCAAACAATAAAGCGAACCCATTTACCTTGGGTGCTTGGTTGACTGGTTTTGCACCTCTCCAGTTTTGGTGCAATCTATCTACAGACTCGGTACTTTCTCCAGACCGACCAAACATACCATACCATGTTGCCGTTGTTTCTTGTTTTTGACCCCATAGAAACACGTATGAACCGATGCACTTTGAACTGTCAGCATTGATATAGTTATTACGCTCTTCGTAACTATCTGCTTTTTCGCTTGAATTTTGCTCAATAGGTGCACCCCATTTAGTTTTAGGTGTTTCCCAATGACCATTTGGTCCCCATTCAGCTATTAAATAGGGTCCTTGCCATCCGAATCGTTGCATATCATCAACGGCTTTCTTTAGATCACCGTAGGTGTTAATTCCATAAATGTCTATATCAGGAGCGTTGGCCATAATGAGTGCCGTTTCTGTTGAATCATAACCTGCAGTCACTGTTGTCGTCGGGTGATTAGGATCTTCCCTATGTACCATAGCAGCAATGTCTTGAACCGCATTCCAAACCTTGGTATTTGTATAAAATAAATCTACTTCATTTCCGATTCCCCACATAAGTAAAGCTGGGTGATCCTTAAACTCACGCACTTTCCTTGTAAAATAGTCCAGTTGTTTTCGTACCGCAGCAGTGTCGTTATAATCGAAGCCATGGCGCTCGTGTTGCACCCATAAACCCATAGTTACTGTAAGTCCACGTTTGTGGGCTTCATCAAGATATTTCTGTGCGTTTTCTAAACTCCAAGTTCGAATTGAATTTCCACCGATTTCAACAAGTTTATCAAGATTGGTTTGTCCTCCTGCTCCACGAATAAAGTAAGGTTCGCCATTCCTGTACAACCCCCACTCATTATCGATCTTTTTAACCTCAACCTTGACCGGTTGACCATTAGCACAAAAGGATTGAATTAAACAAATTCCAATAATGGCTACTGTTTTATAATTCAAAACTGATTTCATTATTCTTTTTGGCGTCGTAACGTTTCTTATCAAAGTTGAACAACTTGGCAGGTCTGTGTGCTACATTGGACTCCACTTCGTTAAGAGGAGTAATCAAGTCCATACTTAATATCTTTTTCCTAAAATTGGGCTTATCAAACTGCTGTTGCAAGAGAGCTTCATAAACGCCTTGAAGTTCTAACAAGGTGAACTTTTCAGGTAATAGTTCAAACCCAATTGGTTCGGTTCTCACTTTCTTTCTTAAGTTTAGAAGCGCTTTATGGATGATTTCTTCATGGTCAAATCCCAATGCTGGTAAGTCATTTATATCAAACCATTTTACCTCTTTTACCCATGTCGATGCAATAGGTTTATGGTTATCGCTGCGTACTAGTGAATAATATCCTACTGTTATTACACGTCCAACTGGATGCCTATCCACACTTCCGAAAGTATGAAACTGTTCGAAGTAAATATTCTCTAAACCAGTGAGGTGTTGTAATATTCGGTTTGCAGATGAATCCAAATCCTCATCTGGGTATACAAGATCCCCGGGAATTGCCCAAGAATTCATGTAAGGCTCGGCACCTCGTTGAATTAATAAAACTCGTAGTGCTTTGTTTTTATAACCGAAGATGACACAATCCGTTGAAAGACCAAAGTGAAGGAAATCCGAAAACGGGAGGTTATTTTCTGATAGAAAATAGAAATCTGGATTTTTTCTGTGCATTTTGGAGTGTTTATGCACAAATGTATAAAAAAAAACTTATAGTACTTTTTACTTTAAGAATTTTAAGTTTATTTCGATTGTCGGTGAAATTACAAATAATTTCATGACAAATAATTAGAAAAAAATAATTATGAAAAGAAGGAGTCCTGTTATAAGCATGTTCGCCATGATTGTGGCCCTAGGCGGCCTTTTAATGGGCTTCGACGCATCAGTAATTTCTGGCGTTATCAAGTTCATTGAACCCGAATTTGGCCTAACTAAGCTCCAGCTGGGTTGGTCGGTGGCTTCATTGACTTTTACAGCGACACTTGCCATGCTAGTGGCTGGTCCATTAAGTGATCGAATCGGTCGACGTACAGTTTTGCGATACGCTGCCATTTTATATGCCGTTTCTGCTTTGGCATCGGCACTTGCGCCCACGTACACATTTTTAGTGATTGCCAGAATGATAGGCGGCTTTGGGGTTGGAGCTTCATTGATTCTAGCGCCAATGTACATTGCTGAAATGGCTCCAAAGGAAATCCGTGGTCGTTTGGTATCTTTTAACCAACTTAATATCGTAATCGGTATCTCGCTGGCCTTTTTCACCAACTATCTCATTCTTAAATTAGGGAAAAGTAATTTGAACTGGGTAAGTACTTGGAAAATCGACGAACACAATTGGCGGTGGATGTTGGGTTTGGAAACGATTCCTGCCATACTCTATTTCTGTGGTTTGTTTTTTGTGCCTACTAGTCCGAGGTGGCTGATCATGAAAGGACGTTACGACGAGGCTAAATTAGTGCTCAGCAAATATGTGGAACCTAGTCAGGCAGATAAGACTGTTGAAGAAATTAAAGAACACATTGCACTAGACCAAAACAAGGAAAAAGTGAGTGTTAAAGAGCTCTTCGTACCTGCGATGCGCTTGGTGTTAATGATTGGCATTGTCGTTGCCGTTCTGCAGCAAATTACGGGGATAAACTCAGTCTTTTTCTACGCACCTATGATCTTTGAGCAATCGGGTATTGGCACAGACGCATCATTCATTCAAGCCATACTGGTGGGCGTAACCAACCTTGTATTTACCATTTTGGCTTTACTATTTATCGACCGACTTGGTCGTAAACCGTTGTTAAGTGCAGGCGTTGCTGGCATGACTATTTGTTTGTTTCTTTTGGCCTATGGTTTTAGCACAGCCACCTATACCCTTTCGGCTGAATCCATTCCAACTCTTGTAGAAAACGTTGATCTATCTGCTTTAGACAATATTGCTGGCACAACGTACAATTCGGATATTGAATTTAACGAAGCCTTGGCCTCAGTATTACCTTCCGATGTGGTAGCGGCACACAAGTCCGAAATCATAAAGGCATCAATTCTTATGAATCCTAAATTAATTTTAGTTGGCATTCTTGGATTCGTAGCGTCCTTTGCTATCTCGCTTGGGCCTGTCATGTGGGTGCTTTTCAGTGAATTGTTTCCGAACAGAATTCGCGGGATTGCAATATCATTTGTTGGCGTCATTAACTCATCAGTTAGTTTAGCTGTCCAATGGATCTTCCCATGGCAATTAGAAGCACTAGGCAGTGCGGGCACTTTTGCTATTTACGGTGCCTTCGCCTTGATTGGCTTGCTCTTTATTATTCGAGTTATACCAGAGACAAAAGGAAAATCATTAGAGGAGTTGAAGAACAATTGGTCAAAGCATAATGTCTTATATAAAATGTGACATATTCCCAAACGAGCAGGGATTAAAGACTTATCTATTCGGCTTTAACATCTTCATCCTGTTTGTCTTTTTGGGGTGTAAAACAACTAGAGAGAATCAGAACGTTGTTTTACTTGAAGCTGAAAGCTTTGACATTAGCAGCGACTCCAACGCTTTAAAAAACGAAAAAGTACTTTTATCAGAAGGGCATTATCTTCAATACACCATTGACATTCCAACTGATGGAAGGTATGAAATTGAAGTTATGGCTTCTTCGGGAAAAGGGTCAGTTTGGATTGAAGATTACGTCGACAATACGGACGATCGCGTGTACAATATAACTGGTGATATTCATTTCGAAACGGATAGATTTCAGTCAAAGAAAAAATATGGTTCTCCCCTGGCCAAAGGTTTACACCCTATTAAGGTTCACGCTAAAAATGGAGATGTACAAATAGATTGGATAAAATTCACTTTGATGATTGAACGTGATTCAATATCAAAGGTTATTCAACAAAAAATGAGTGGTGATACTTGGGAATTAGTTTGGTCTGATGAATTTGACGGAATAGGTTTGCCAGACACGACTAAGTGGACCTATAACGTTGGTGACTGGGGATGGGGTAATAACGAATTACAGTACTATACGAAGGCAAACTCACTGAACACGCGTATGGAAGATGGGCACTTGATAATTCAGGCGCATAAAAACAATG
>CALSTB010000010.1 GCA_943789165.1 uncultured Bacteroidia bacterium
GCGATACCAGGATTCAAACCTGAAACCATGCCAGCTGGCGCGACCTATTCTAAATTCATGCCTCCAGCGAACACAGGACTTGGATTTTTGGAAGCCGTAACCGATGCAGATATAATTGCGATGTCTGACCCAAATGATGTAGACGGAGATGGTATATCAGGAGTGCCGCAATGGAAAAAGTTGGCATCTTTTATTGAACCACATCAGGGCGCTATTGAGAGAAATGGGATGTACATTCATCGTTTTGGTAAAAAAGCGAGTGCATACAATTTACTTCATCAAACAGTTGCGGCCTACAGTGAAGATATGGGTGTAACGTCCACCTTTCTGCCTAAAAGTGTTTACAATGGTTTAGAAACGGATCCAGAAGTGAGTACGCAAACCGTAAATGATGTGGTCTTCTATCTTCAAACTTTAAAGGCTCCAATTCAAAGAAATCCTGATGATGTGGAAGTGATGGCAGGAAAGCGCGTGTTCAATCAAATTAATTGCAATGGGTGTCACAAACCAGAATTGAAAACAGGGTTTTCGCCTATTGAAGTGCTGTCGAACAAAACGTTTTACCCATATACAGATTTGTTACTTCATGATATGGGGGCAGATTTGGATGACGGATATACAGAAGGAAATGCAGAAACGAATGAATGGCGAACGCCTCCCTTATGGGGTTTAGGTTTGTCTCCAAATTCTCAAGGTGGACAGTATTTTTTAATGCATGATGGTAGGGCAAGGTCTATTGATGCTGCGATCAAACTACACGGTGGTGAAGCAGCTGATAGTCGAGATAAATACAACAAGCTATCAGAATCTGAAAGGTCAAGCTTGCTGAAATTCCTAGAATCGTTGTAACGCATGGACCGAAAAGAATTTCTAAAAGTGTGCACCGGAAGTTGTCTTGGAATCGCTATTTCAACAACCACTTTGTCTAGCTGCGTTAGTCACAGACGAGTGAACGCAGTATTGAAAAACGAATACCTTGAGGTTCCGCTTGTCGCCTTTGCCTATATCAAAAAGGGAGAAAGCCATTATCACGATTACGTTGTTGCGAGAAATCCTTTAATCGAATATCCAATTTGTATTTTTTCGTCAATCAAACGATATTTTCAATGCATTCCTCATGAAGTGTACGCATCAAGGAGCCGTTTTAAAACTGTATGGCGACACACTTCAATGTGCTGCGCATGGTAGTGAATTTAATTCTAGCGGTCAGGTGACCATTGGTCCAGCCACGACCAATTTAAGATCGTTTGAAACAAAAGTGGATCAACAAACAGTCCGAATACTATTAAAATGAAAAAGATTTTAGCCTTAAGTTTATGTGTACTTTTAGTTGGTACAGCAGTTGGTCAGATAGACTCAACCTTGTTAAAAAAGCAAACCATATCAACGGATTCTTTGCAGATGAATATGGATGCTGTGTACAGCAGACCTTTTATGAGTTCAGGTAAAGCCACTGCGGTTGGTGGATATGTTGAAGCGAATTGGCAACACCTTGGCACAGACGGTGTGTCTGAAGGCCACCAATTCCAATTTCAAAGAATGACTTTGTTTGTGGCTTCCGACATTAGTGAACACGTCTCATTTATGAGTGAGATAGAATTGGAAGAAGGAGGGAAGGAAATAGCCATTGAATTTGCAGCGCTTGACCTTGATCTTCATCCAATGTTAAACTTGAGAACAGGTATTGTGATGAATCCGATTGGTTCATTTAATCAAAACCACGACGGACCGAAATGGGAGTTTGTAGATCGTCCCATATCAGCGACTCAAATGTTACCAGCAACTTGGAGTAACGTGGGATTTGGTTTGTTCGGTCAGTATTTTAAAAACGATTGGAAATTTGGTTACGAGGCCTACATCACAAGTGGCTTTGATCAGTCCATTATTGAAAATGAACAAAACAGAACGTATTTGCCGTCTTCAAAAGCCAATGCGGATAGGTTCGAGGAAGGTCATGTGTTATATACAGGCAAGCTTGCAGTTCGACATAAGCGAGTAGGGGAGATTGGTGTTTCTTTTATGACAGGCAAGTACAATGACGAGCAAGAAGACGGATTGACGTTTGACAGAAGCAGATGGATTACCGCTATGGCTATAGATTTTTCAACCAAGTTACCAGTGTTACATACAACAATCACAGGTGAGGTGGCAAAGATTTGGGTAGATGTGCCGAGTACTTATTCGCAGCAGTTCGGTAGTCAACAACAAGGCGGCTTTGTAGATTTCGTACAACCCATCATTCAAAGACCTATTTTTCATTTTTCAAATGCAGTTGTAAACCTGGCCCTTCGGCTAGAATATGTGGATTGGAACGTGGGAGACTTCGTTGAAACAGGTGGAAACATCGGCGACGAAGTTTGGAGTGTAGTGCCTGGCTTAAGCTTTAGAACGACCCAAGAAACAGTTTTTAGAGCCAATTATCGGTTTATGCAATCAACATGATATATTAGGGAATCCGCCGGCTAAAACTGGTGGATTTAGTATAGGCGTGTCGTCGTATTTTTAATGTTTTAAAAATATTTGGTGTGTTTGTCCTGAATTGAAAAACTCGTTCGTCATACCTATATAAAAAATATAAAAATGAAAAAATTTATCGTATTGTATCACGCTCCGGCCGAAGCTATGGAAGCAATGGCGTCAGCTACAGAAGAACAAAAAATGGAAGGCATGAAGCCTTGGTTTGCATGGAAGGAATCTATAGGCGATGCCTTAGTGGATTTCGGTTCGCCTTTGATGGGAGGCACACGTTTATTGCCTGACGGATCTACTCAAACGAGCTCAAAAGAAGTTACGGGCTATTCAATTATCCAAGCAACAGATATCGAAGAAGCGAAGGGCATGTTGAAAGGACATCCGCATTTGGCTTGGACTGGTGGGTGCGACATTGAAGTGCACGAAACGGTTGCGATGTAAAGAAAACTGGAATTAAGTATGCGGAACCCAGTCGATGAAAATTGGCTGGGTTTTATTTTATCAGCCAACTACAGCCAGCTGCCACATAATTCATATCGTGGTTGATGCCTGAACCAAATGACCAATCTAATTGTGTGTTGTTGTTTAGCAAATACGTAAATCCAGCGTCAAAGTTATATTGGTCACCTACTCCAGCACGGGCAATTTTGTTGACGTTGATCAAACCGTAAGGCTCACAGTAGACACTTAGTTTGTCTGTTAGAGAAAAGCCAAATGAAGCCGAATAGAATACGTCATCAATCGATTGGATTGTGTTATAACCAACATTGTATCCAATGCTAAATCCATCCGTAATTTTATGGGAGATGCATAGCTTGCTGATCGAATACAATTCTCCGGCAGAAGTAGATTCAGAACCTGTAGGAAGTCCAAGATGAGTCAGAAAAGCAACTTCAGTTTTTGCACCTTCTTTCTGGTAAATCTGAACCTTTGTTCCGACTTCCAAATCGCTCATATAAGATCGGTAAGGTGATTTGTTAACCCGTGGATTAAACGTGCTGTTTAATTCAATTTGGCTTAGTACCCGTAATTCAATCTGCTTGGTTATTCCGACTCGAAATAGATTGGTTGGTGCGAGTATTTGTCTGTCGGCACCAGAATAGGCTGTTCCTTGAAAAGCACGAGAGGTGCCATTGGAGCTAAACTGAAATCCAGATTCAATCTGCAAACTTTTAACCGGAACGGTGGAAGATGCTTCTGTTTGATCTGGGCGATCTGTTTTAATCGTTTGCGCTTGTCCGAGACTATAGAACGAGAGCGTAAATACACATATAAGTACTTTCTTCATATCAATCTTACTGCGCTTTGGTGGAGAATACCGGATTGCTTTGCGATCCAAACATTTCCCCAGCCCAAGTCTAGAACCCTGTCGGGTTAACTATTTCATTATGCATCTCAGACCCAAGCGAGCTTGGTCTGACCTACAATAATGAAATATCTCACTTCGCGAGATTCTATTCTTGTGGAGAATACCGGATTCGAACCGGTGGCCTTTTGACTGCCAGTCAAACGCTCTAGCCATCTGAGCTAATCCCCCAAGTTAAGTTTAAGTCGAAGTTTAAGTTTAAGTTTAAGCTTCGCCATAAACACTGCTCAAATTTAATCGTAAGTTCTGATTTGAAATAACTTTTCTAATAGGATTGTACTATATCAATACTTGGTTTCATTTTTAAATAGATACTCATTCAGAGGTTTGGAGGTACGACAAGCCGAGGAATAACCATATTCTTAGAATGATTCTGCCATAAACCAACAAAAAAAACTACATGTATTTTCCAAACAACTCACGTAACTGAGCTTCATCCATGCCACCCATAGATGTTTTTACTTCCTTACCATCTTTATAGATCTTCAAGGTTGGGTAACCTGATATTTTTTCTTGTTGAGAAAGGGCCACATTTCGTTCTGCGTCAATCTTCACAAGTTTGAATTGATTGTCTTCATAACCGTCCGCGATTTTTTCTAAGTGTGGAGCCATTTGGATGCATGGTCTACACCAGGTAGCATAAAAATCCACGACTACAAAAGGTTGGCTACTCACTAAAGCTTGAAACTCTTCTGGTGACATGTTGACGATTTCACCGCTGGATTCTTTTTCTGGAGTCGAGGCTAGTGCTTGTTCTGCAGTTGTCACATCAGCAACTTCTGGCGTTTCTGCGTTTGTTCCGGAATGTTTTTTTTGATCATTACAGCTTGTGATTAGCAAACTACCAAAAACGAATATGGCTGCAATTGTTATATGTTTTATTTTCATAATTGAATCAAAGATATGTTGATAGTCGATTGAGTAGTACATCACTGACAACAATATTTAATTATGTTGTTGTTCCATTAGATATTCAAAGATGGTTTGAATGTGTACCCGTGTTTCACCTTGTGAACTATTTAACAAAGGAGAAATCGGAATGAAATATGACTCAGATTTATTTTTAAAACTGACAGTAAATCGGTCTGAACTTGATTTTGGGGTTAATTTGAGGACAAAATCATTTTTTTTGTTCTTTGTGAGGAAAGCAAAACTTGTCTCATTGCTTAACGGAAATTCCAATACCAGGCTGTCGCTTTGTTCACCGTTAACATACATATTCTGTCCCAAAAGCATCACATCTGTCATTCTTAAATCACTGCTCATTTCGAATGACTTTGTCAAATTTAGCTTCGCGTAGACTTGCCCATTTTTTGACAGATATTCATCAATTGCAATAAACAATTTGCTCTTATCATCATCTTTTTGATGTCGAAGTTCAGACATCTCAACTTTTTGCTCAATTATTTCAATTGATGGTCGAACAGTTGTATGAGGGTCGTTCGATGCATACGACAAACTCATTGTGAAGCTTGATAAACGTTTTGCCATCAAATCTAATCCACGTATAAATTGTAATTCGTCCCGGGTCAATGCTGAAGAAATATCGATCATTGATACATAAAACAATTCTTTATTGGTTAGGAACATGCCATCCATTTCTGCTCTGTAGATGATTGAAATGTAGTCTAACTGGACAGTTGAACTCGACGTCTCTAATGTATGCGCAACATGTCGGTTAAAGCCATAACCGATAAATGATTCAGTGGAAAATGGAATAACCATTAATGTATCACTACCGTCAGAAGCTCCTCCGGCTACTTGCATTTGAATTTGCCCCAGCTGCTCAATGTCACTCTTTGATAACGGTGTTTCAGAATCTGGATTTCTATATACTTTTAAGTCACCATCTTGTGCCAAGGCATACATTTTTTTCTGTACTTTCCATGACCTAAAGACCATCGCATCGTCCCAAAGTGTTTCAGTTATCTCTATGTCTTGACCATAGGAAAACAGACTTGTAAATACAATAAGGTAAAATATGAGGTATCTCAAAACAAGTTCAGATTGGGTCTATTTAAGTAGGATCTTCTCCCTCAAAACAGCTTCCCCATTGAGTTTGATGATTTCAACAATGTATAAACCTTGCGAAAAACCTTCCAAATCAATGGGCATGTTGTCAGAATTTACTGGAACGCTTAATATCAATGGACCCAGTTGGTTATGGATGGTAACGACTGAATTACCTGTTAAGTCATACCCGTTAGATTGAATTGTAATTAATCCATTTGAAGGGTTTGGGGAAAAGAGTTACTTGTGGTTCTGCAAAATCTTCAAGATTCGATGTTTTGCCTCCTAACACTTTAATTTCACTCTCAGATAGCGGACGGTTGTAGATTACCACATCGTCTATCGCACCTTTAAAGTAGTAATGTCCTTGATTAACTGCGTCGGAAAAATATTGCGAATGTGCTCCAATAATCCAATCATTTTTACTGGTATACGCAATACGATCGGATCCTTGTAACCCACCACTTGAACCAGTGCGGTTTTCATAACCCAAAAACTCACAATCTAAATAAGTAGCGTAGCGGTGTGGATTGTTTTTGCCGTCATATACAAACGTCAACATATGCCAATCGTCGCTCGTTAATTTGTTTAACGTGTGGTGGCCAATGGCTCTGTTAGAACTTCCAGCACCCATGCTTGTAATGATTCCAAAATCTTTGTGGTGATACATATCCATTCCCCACTCTCCATCGTTGGAGTTTCGACAACTAATCACTGCATGGTGGTCTGTCGTGTCATCCAATCGAATCCAAGCACTCACTGTCATTGATGTAGGTTGAATACTCGCGTCGCGCCCAAGATTTATATAGTCTCCAGTGCCGTCAAAGTAGTATGCTTTGTTAGCATTGCCATGTCTGTCTTTTGTTAAAGTAGCACCAGTGACAGTTCCGTCATTGCCGTTGGATGTTTGGTCTTTGGCATCGCCATCAAATGGCCAATACCCAATTAATCCAGTAGTGTCTACGGTGCCGAAGCTTAAACTACTAATAGCAAGAAATAGAGAAGTGTAAATTAGTTTGTTCATAATGATTTATTTGAACCAAATTTACAACTAAAAGGACTGAAATCGTTTAACTAAAATACCTAAAATCGTGTCCAGCCTTCAATTGAATCAAGAATTCATACATCAATTTGATACAGCCTTCAATATCGTCATAATCCACCATCTCCACAGTGGTGTGCATGTACTTTAAAGGCAATGATATCAAAGCCGACGCAATGCCCACATCGCTAAAAGCGAATGCATCTGTATCGGTTCCTGTGGATCTACTGGCTGCCATGCGTTGAAAGGATATTTTCTTTTTGTCTGCAACATTGATGATCATGTCCAATAAGTTGTTTTGAACCGCAGGACCAACTGTGATACATGGTCCACCTCCGCATTTGGTGTCTCCCTGTTCTTTTTTATTATACATCGGCGAATGCGTGTCATGGCATACATCCGTAACAATGGCAACATTCGGTTTAATGCGCCTGCTGACCATTTCAGCACCGCGTAACCCAATTTCTTCTTGAACGGCATTCACCACATATAAGGTAAAAGGCAGTTTCTTTTTGTTCTCATGAAGCAATCGTGCAACTTCAGCTATCATAAAACCACCCGCTCGATTGTCTAACGCACGTGCTACAATGTATTTTTTGTTCAACTCCATCGCGTCAGCATCAAAAGTAACTACTGTTCCCACGTGGATACCCATTTTCTCAACTTCTTCCTTGGTGCTTGCCCCAACATCAATCGTTAGGTTTTTAATTGAAGGCTGTTCTTCTTTAACCCTATCTCGTACATGAATAGCGGGCCATCCAAATACACCATCGACTTGTCCTTTTTTGGTGTGAAGCTTCACACGCATGCTAGGCGCAATCTGATGATCACTTCCACCATTTCTTACAACATAAATGTATCCTTTGTCATCGATATAATTCACAAACCAAGCGATCTCATCGGCATGTGCTTCAATCACAACTTTATAGTCTTGGCCAGGATTGATAACGCCATAAGTGGTGCCGTATACATCCACTTCGTAACTATCGATATACGGTTTGAGGTATTCTAACCATACTTTCTGTCCAGCAGTTTCAAAACCAACTGGTGCGTTTGTGTTTAAATATTGTTTTAGGAAGTCTTTACTTTTTTTGCGCATTGTTACATTTATGAGAAAGCAAATTTATGCTTTTGTGTATTCTTTCAATCTAATAAGAATCACCGACTGTCAATGATTCTTGACATCTGATCCGAACATCCAGAACGGTGTGTTTTTCATGACTTCTTTTGATTCCTTTTCCAAAAAGCCAGCAACGACTTCCGGAGGGGAACCAAAAAAGGGTTTGAACTGCTCAATCTCCTCATCTTGCAATATGTCCCATTTGGTAAAACCACCCATGAATGGTGAAGTCAAGGCAAAAACCACTCGACTAATTTTATACTCACGTATCATAAAAGAACACATCGGACAAGGTTCACAACTGGTATATAAAGTGTGACCAGTTAAATCAGAACTGCCAACAACATTGTGGGCATTGTGAAGCGAAATGACCTCAGCATGCTCGGAAACTTTAGTCGAAGCTTCGTTTAATCCTTCGGCAACTAGAACATCTCCTTTAGCCACCAAACTGCCAAATGGGGCATCTCCACCATCCCAACTTTTTTGCGCCAATTCAATGCAACGACGCATAAACATTTTATCTATTTCAGATTGTGTGTTTTCCATTTGAAGTCAAATAAACACATAAAAAAAGAGCCGAACAATTTGTTCAGCTCTTAACAGAAAATTTATCGTTTTTAAGAATTGTTGTATTTGGCAATCAAATTTTTGATTCTTAGTGTGCCTTTGTCAGAGATGTAATACATCACTGGAACAATCACTAATGTTAGGAAGGTCGCGAAAACCAATCCATAAATCACGGCCCAAGCCATCGGTCCCCAGAACTCTGCGTTCTGACCACCCCAATATAATTCTGGAGCGCCTTCGGTTAACAATCGCTTGAAATTGATATTGAACCCAATCGCTAATGGGAAAAGTCCCAACACAGTGGTAATCGCAGTTAGCAATACCGGACGCAAACGCGTTTTGCCTGACTCGACAATTGTTTCTATAATCTCATTGGAAGCCAACTTTCCTTTTATCGGATCTAAACCATTCTCAGCTCTCTTACGTTGTCGGAGCAAGTTGGTGTAATCGACCAGTACAATTGCGTTGTTTACCACAATACCTGCCAGCGATATGATACCAATGCCGGACATCATAAACGAGAAGGTTGTTTGTGTTAACGAAAACCCAAGGAATACACCAATGGTACTAAACAATACAGATAGTAGAATGATAAACGGACCTGCAATCGAATTAAACTGCGTTACAATAATCAAGAAGATCAAGAATACAGCTAGTAACATGGCACTCATCAAAAAGTCAATGGATTCACCTTGTTCTTCTTGCTCTCCTGTAAACTTGAATTCATATCCATCCTTCATCTTGTGGTTCTCAAGAAGTTTTTTGTATTCAGCTACCAATAAATTGGCATTTGCACCTTCTTCAACTTCAGAGAAAATACTAATGACACGATCCAAGTCTTTTCGTTTTACAGAACCATAAGTCGAATTATACCCGACGTCGGCAACGGCTGAAATAGGAACCTGACTGATTTGACCGGTAGCCATATTCCTAAATGTGATGCGCGTGTTAAGCAGGTTGTTTAAATTATACCGGTACTCATCTTTTAAGCGTAATTGAATCTCGTAATCATCTTCCCCTTCTTTGTATTTCGAGATTTCTTTACCCAACAATGCGGTACGAATGGTTCCAGCGATTTGCATCGTACTCAAACCAAATCTTCGAGCTGCTTCTTGGTTGATCGATATTTCCAAAACGGGCTTGCCTAATTCAAGGTCAGTTTTCAATTGGTCGACGCCTTTTAGGTTGAGGTCTTCCATCTTCTTTTTAATTTTCTCAACCTCTTGAATCAAGGTTAAATAGTCTTCCCCTTTTACTTCTACGTTAATAGGTTTCCCGGTTGGAGGTCCCATGTTGTCTTTTGCAAACGTCAGCTTCGCCTCAGGGAAATCAGCACATGCGTCTTTAATGACCTGCATGATGTCACTTGTAGTCCGATCGCCTTCTAACAAAAACACACGTCGTTCAAATTCGAAAAACGAAACAGTGATTCTTGCCTTATGAGGTGACGATCCGCTTTGTGGACCCTCATTCGGATCGGCGGTTTTTTCACCCACTTGAGCCAAGATCGCTTCAATAACCAAGCTATCATCTTGAACGGCAGCAGTAATGCGCTTTTCTAATTTCTTGGTAATTTCATTTGTTCGTTCTATGTCCGTGCCCAATGGCGTTTCCACATATACGTTTACATAGTTTGGCTGACTGTCAGGGAAGAATACCATTGGAGGAGGATTTGCTCCAAATACAATCATGGTTACGATAAATAACCCCACCATGCCAAATAAGTAACCAAGTGGTTTCTTGCCAGAAAGGGCCTTGGTGAGAAAATTCGCATACCAATTTTCAATTTTTGGCATAATCTTATTCATAAACCAGTTACCCACCGGTGTTAGGTAGAATCTATTGATAATTGAAATCAGAACGCCAGCGATGAAAATACCACCTAACAATCTCCACCCAATTATGTACAACATCAACGCCACAGCGATTGTAATTCCGTTTTTCACCCAGAATTTACTGGCCGGTGATTTTTTCTTGTTCCCAATTTTAATGTAGTCAGATGTCAACACTGGGTTAATAACCAAGGCGACAAACAGAGACGATGACAACACGATAATCAAAGTAATAGGTAAGTATTTCATAAACTCACCCATCAAATCTTCCCAAAACAACAGAGGAATAAATGCAGCTACAGTAGTCGCTGTTGAGGCGATAATCGCCGTAGCTACCTCGCCTACACCTTCTTTAGATGCTTGGTCTTTGGATTTGCCTTTTTCTGAGAATTGCCGGTAGATATTTTCTACAATTACAATCCCGTTATCGACCAGCATACCGAGCGCTAAAATCAACGAGAAAAGCACCATCATGTTTAGCGTTGTGCCGCTAAAGTTTAAAATGGCTATACCCATTACCATCGACAATGGAATCGCGATTCCCACGAACATGGAGTTTCGTACACCTAAGAAAAACACCAATACGCCTACCAACCAAGAGAACACCCATAATGATGCTGTTCTCCAGGTTGGTAACCATGTTTTTGGTCATTTTACTTTGGTCGTTGGTAATCACCACTTCCAAATCTTTTGGGAAGATGTTTTCCTGTGCGTCTGCAACAATGGCTTGAATCTTTTCTGCCGCGTTGATCAGGTTTCCACCACTCTTCTTTTTGATGTCGAGGGTAACTACTCGGTTGCCGTTCAATCGCGCATAGCTGGTCGCTTCTTTGGGGCCAAACGATACTTCACCAATGTCACGGAGATACACGATGTTTTGAAACTCGTTTTTAACAATAACGTTTTCGATATCTCTCCAATCGTTGAATTCACCATCGATTCGAATGTTACGTCGAGTGATGTCGTTGCCTTCGATACTTTTTATGTCACCACCACTCATGGTCACGTTCTCACCTGCAATCGCCTGCTCGATGTCACTCAAGGGATAGCTCAAGGGCTTCCATTTTTACTCGGTCGATCGCGATTTCTACCTCTTCTTCCGTTAATCCCGAGATGTCGACTGACGACACCTCTGATAAGGCTTCCATCTTGTCTTCGACGTATTCTGCGTATTCTTTTAGTTTTTCTTGTGGGTAATCACCAGAAACGTTTACGTTCATTACTGGGAACTCCGAAAAGTCCATCTCCATCACCGAAGGATCGGCAGGTAAGTCGTTCGGTAAATCCATCTTCGCTCGGTCAATGGCATCCTTCACTTCCTGTAATGCTTTTTCACCTTTAACACTCAGCTCAAACTCAGCGATGATGACAGAAAAGTCTTGGATACTCGTGGAGTTCAGTTTCTTTAAACCTGTAATGGTATTGATCTCTTTCTCCATTGGCCGCGTAACCAAGTTCTCCATGTCAATAGGAGAGTTACCTGGGTAGGCAGTGTTTATGTAAACAATTGGCTGTTTAACCTCCGGAAAACTCTCTTTTGGCATCGAGTTGTAACTACGCAAACCAATGATGAGGATGATGGCCATCATCACATATACACTGATCTTGTTGTTTACAGCCCAGCTGGAGAGTTTAAACTCTTTGATAATTTCTTTCATTGCACTTTAATTATGTGTTGTACATTGGTTAGACTAACCCTCAGTTGAGGCGTCGATGATTTTGATTTCATCGCCAACAATGACGCTCGCCACGCCTTCGGTGATCAGTTGGTCTCCCACTTCAAGACCAGATTTAATCAACGTCTGGCTTGGGAACTGTTTTTGAATTTCGATAAATCGCTTCTCAACAATTTTCTTTTGACCTTGGGTTTTGACAACAAAAACAAACGATTTTTCTCCATCCGTTCTCACCAATTTGGTCGGGATGCTAATCGCTTCCTTATCTTCATAATCATATGCAGTTATTAAAGCCAATAGGTTTGGCTTCAACTTGTCTAAGTTTTTGGAAGGCTGTACGTATACAACAAAAGTTCTATTGTTAACATCAATCACATTGCTAACCGACGACACCTTTTCAGTCATTTGAAGGCCTAATGAAGGGAAATTCACCATTACGGTCTGTCCTTTCGTTATTTGTCCAACATATCTTTCAGACACATTCGCTTTGATTTTAATGTCCTTTAGGTTGACGATACGTGCAACAGGTCCGCTGGTCATACCACCTACCAATTCTCCAGGGTTGGCCATAATTTCATCAACCGTTCCGTTAATCGGAGAACGCAAGGTGTATTTACCCAATTGCGTTTTTGCTGTTGTCAAACTCTTCTCCAAATTTTCATATTGGTTTTTTGCCTGGAGATATTGCATCTCACTACCAATTTTTTGGTTCCAAAGTCTTTCTTGTTTTTCAAAATTGATCTTAGCAAGACTTAATGCATTTTCCAATTCATTGATTTGCGCTCCTGCTATCGAACCGTCAAGGGTAGCAATTACCTGACCTCTTGAAACGCGTTGTCCTTCTTTTACCAAAATGGACAAAACATTTGCTGGAACTTCAGGTGAAATCAAAACGTTTTGGTCAGATTCTACCAAACCTTGAATTTGAAATGGATTCTTAAACGCACCTTTTTGAATGGTAGTCACCATTACTGGGAAAGTTTTAGATCTTGCAGACGTGTCGAGTTTATTAATTTCCTCTTTTATTTCTGCGATGGCTTTCTGAATTGAGTCCAAAGAAGCTTCAGCTTTCGTCAGCTCTTCTCTTTTTTTGTCAAGACTTGATTCGGGTTTTGACGAACAACCAGTAACGATAATGGCTGCTAAAATGATTAAATTAAGGTATTTCATGAATTTCATTGTGTGCGTTATTTAATAGTGGGTTGACTGGTTCCTAAAGCGGTTTGTAAGTCTATTTGTGCGACGATCAGTTCATACAAGGCGTTGCTATATGAAATCTCTGATTGGGTTTGGTCGGTTTGTGCTTGAATAAGTTCAAAAGACGATCCCACTCCTTCGTCGAATTTAATTTTTGAAGTTTCGTAGATGCTTTTGGCTAAAGCACGGTTCTTTTTTTGGTTTTCTAAATTCTGTTCTTTGATGGTCACATTCATTTTCGCTTGTTCCACCTGAAACATTAATTGGTTTCGTGTTTGGTTATAAGTGTTTTTATCTTTTTCATACTCAACTCGAGCCATTGAAATCTTTGATTTTTTATAGAATCCATCAAAAATGGGTATGCTCATGTTCACACCGTACATGGTGCCTGGATTCCAGGTATTTCCCAATCCTTGAAACTCTGCTGCCTCAGCAAAACTGTTTTGCTGGTAACTAGCGTTTAACCGAATACTCGGATAATATCCCACTTGATATCGTTTGATGTTTAAGCTATCCAAAACCAATTTCTGTTGCATGATCTTTGTCTCGATACGGCTATCAACACTAAAGGCATTGGCATTGACTTCTAATGGTTGTGAGATATCACCAATCAAAGCAATCTGTTGATTGACATCCATACCAATGGTCACTTTTAACATATTAATCAAAATTTGTTTCTGTAAACCAATGTTGTTGATCTGCGTTTCTAAATTGGATTTCGCAAAAGCCAAACGGTCTACATCCAGTTTTTCAGCAAATCCCGCTTCATATAAGCCTTGGGTTTCTTTCAATGTGGTATTGATGTTCGCCAAACTTTGGTTGAGTAAGTCTGCATTCTGACCAGTAATCAACGCCGCATAAAATGATTTCTTTACATTTTCTACAGTTGAAATCTCTGTGTTTTCCTGCAACAACTCAGACATCTTTACGTACTGTTTAGCTGCTTTCAGACCTAGAAAATACGTCCCGTCAAAAAGAAGCTGGTTTAAATTGGCCATAGCCGTTAAAGAACTCGGCGCACCAAAAGCCAAAGTTTGTGGCTGACCCGCTTTAAATCGACCTTCAGGTAAAAGATCCTCTGCAATTAAAACACCATATACTGCAGGTGAAATAAAATCCGGTAGTTGTTGGGAGGCAATCTGGACATTGTGAGTGAAATTTCCATTGGCCGTAATCTGCGGTAAACCAGTTGAAATGACACTTTTGACTTCTTGCTTGCTTCCTTCTACAGAAAGTCCAGCGTTTTGAACGTCGGTATTGTGCTGCATGGCATACTCAATGGCCTGTTCAAGCGTTAATGTTTGCGTTTGCCCAATCGCGTTTAAGGTAATCAGACAAATCAGTAATGTGGTAAGTTTTCTCATTTGATTAATTGAAAAAGGATTCTTTATGTGTGTTGAAATAGGTTTTGCCCTCAGCAGTCATGATAGCGTGTAAATGATAATCGAACAACTGAACGAAAATGGCTACACGGTCAAATTCTTTATTTGGAAACGTATCCGGATTTACAGAAGCATCTATCAAGCAGATATACAACTTTGAGATGATGTCTACGTTGAGTTCAGAACGATACAGTCCGGTTTCGATACCTAGGGTCAAGTTTTGAACTACTTGTTGTTTGATGTATTTGTTCTTATGGTCATCAAACAATGCCCAACAACTTGGATAGTACTTCTGAACATCAAACATGGTGCTCGGATTCATTTGCGTAAAATTGTCGACCAAGTGTTTCGCTAGGTTCAACAACTGCTGAATCGGGTTGTTGGTAGCGTCCATCATATTGGTGCAGAATTGCTCGTCATCATTCAGATGACGCTCGAATGCCATACGCACTAAATCACGTTTGTCGCTGACATGTAGGTATAGTGTTTTTTTACTTACACCAACCTCACGTGAGATATCGTCCATGCTGACACTCTTGATGCCGTACCGCATGAATAAACCAAGTGCCTTTTGTAATATTTGTTCTTTTACGTCCATTAAAGCGGGGCAAAAGTAGGTTGGAAACTTTGAAAGTGTTTAAAGTTTCCAAAGTTTTTTGTCGAATTGGATGTGGATTTAGTCGGAACAAATTAGTTCCACAAAAGAGCTATGGTTTGTCGACTTGCATATCGATTAAAGCTTTTAGATAAGTTACCGTGTAATTAGACAGAACATCTATGGGCACTTGTTCACCATCCAAGCCCTCTAACGTGTAGTGAACATGCTGGTATATCGTATGGTCTTTGCGATTCACATTCTGAAAATACACTTTTGGTGATTCAGAGTTCCAAGCTTCTAATTCAAATTGGTAAGACCCCAACTGCTTTTTCTTAACCTTGGTTTCACTGTCCAAAACAAGAAGCGCGGTCAATTGGGATAAAAATGACTCAACCTCTTTTATTTCTAAGAGCTGATTGTCGGTCACATCGGTTGTACGATGGTTGTATATGGATGAACGTAATGATTGGTACTCCATGATTTCTTCTACCATTTCCTCTGGCTCTGGCTCAGGCTTTATTTGACCACTTTCTGTATACCAAATTTCAGTGGCTAAGGGTGAATGACGATACGTTTTATGCGGCTGATACATTTCAAGCTTCCCAGAAGGATAGAACAACTTTGTTTCCCAAATTTGTTTTGACTCATTATAGGTCAGGCTATATCGCAGGTTTTGGTTTTCATAATACAAGTAAATTGAGTCCTGCACCTCCAATCGCGTAAGTCGACCAAAGTCGTCATAAGTGGTTAAGCCATAGGTAGGGTGATACCGCTCATCTCTTAGTAACAGACTGTCTTTGAAAACTTGCAGTCGTAGTGCACTACCGTTCTTGTAAAACCATCTGTTTGTATATCGACCATTGGTATATATCTCTATGCCTTGTTTTATTCCATTGACATAGGAAGAAGTTCCGTGCCAGCCGTAGTTTCCGACTTTCAATTTGGTAACTGTGCCATTTAAAAGGTTGTTTTCCATAAAACCTTCTTCCACACCTACAATACTATAAGGTCCATGATATATGCCACGACAAACTTTATTTAAGGTGTTGCGCATACTTGAATTGTGTGGTTGCGTATTGAAAATGGAAATTAACTCCAGTCCGTCGTAGTACGTCTCTTTATACGTCTTCACGGGAGACGCTATTTGTTGGGTAGAACGATTAAACAAAAAGGTAGAGAATCCTTGTTTGTCATATACGTAGGCTCTGAACGTATCGTGTTGCACATGCTTTAGTCCAATGTCAACCAAACCTATTTTAACCGACATCGTGTCGATAGACATTTGAGTGCATGTCAACTGTGCCATCGAAATTTGATACGAAAGGAACCATATGGTGATGACTACAGAAAGTCTTTTGCTTGTCTGATTAAAAAAAGGTGTTTTAAACATGGATTACTTTTTCTTAGGCTTTAAACTGTTGGTATGATCCAAACTGCGTTGAAAGTATTGCTTTAAAAGGTCGCGATCATTCAAAATACTGTCTGGGACACAAATGAAATCTTTTAAGATTTTACCATGTTGCATCATTAAACTGGCGTCGTTTTTCTCTATCAATTCTGAAATGTCGTGATTAGAAAGACGTAAAGCAAGGTTGCCGTCCTTGCCGATAAAAGAAAACATGTAGGTGTTCGTCGAAGTGTAAGGAGTTGTTTTTCCTTTTCGTTCAACGCCCGAAAACTGACTTACCAATGTGTCATATATTTTAAGAATATTCGGGTTTGCCATGGGTTCTCGAATGTAGGAATTGTGAAACTACTTGACAACCGATAATAATTTGAACTTAATTTGCACCCAGAAATCATGTCGACATCAAAACCATATATAATAGGTATTGCAGGAGGGAGTGCATCTGGGAAAACGACGCTTATTCGTCGTTTAAACAAGTTGTACAAACCAGGGGAGATTTGTGTGATATCGCAAGACCATTACTATAAGCCGTTGTCGGATCAAGTGGTTGACGAAAATGGTGAAATCAATTTCGACTTACCAGAAGGGATTGACTTTTCACGATTGGTACGCGACCTGCGCAAATTGAAAAAAGGGCAAGACGTCAAAATAGTGGAGTACACATTCAACAACCCGAATGTGTTTCCAAAACAAATCACGTTTAAGGTATCACCCATCATCGTGATTGAAGGTTTGTTTATTTACACCGACCCGAAGCTTGACGCATTGTTTGATTTGAAACTGTATGTTGAAGCCAGTTTAGACGTGATGCTCAAGAGGCGTTTAACGAGAGACGCCGAGGAACGAGGAATGACAGAAAAGCAGATTGAATATCAGTGGAATGAACATGTTTTACCCGCGTATAAACAATATCTACTTCCGTATCGTGCCAACGTTGATTTAATCATTGTCAACAATACCCATTTTGACAGGAGTTTTAAGGTTTTAACCAACCATTTAAACGAACTCCTAAAAGCTTAAAAAAGGTATTGTATTCTTTGTCTGAATACCCTTTTAGACTTTAAAAAAAACCTTTACTTTTGCGGACTTCCGAAAAACGGGAAGGAATACAAAAAATTATTTGATATAGACGAATGAAGAACAAAGGATTTGTACAGTTTTTGGTAATTCTGTTGGCCGTAGTTTGCCTTTACCAATTGTCGTTTACATTGGTTACTCGAAACGTAGAAAAAGGAGTAAAAGAAGATGTAATTGCAATTGTTGGGTCTGATACCGCGGCGGCATATGCCCGAGTATACAAACAGCATATTGATTCAATTCAAAATGAAAAAGTATACCCATTGTTTGGCTACACCTACCAAGAATGTAAACAACGTGAAATCAACCTAGGGCTTGACCTTCAGGGTGGAATGAACGTAACTCTTGAAATCTCGACACAAGACATGGTGTTAGGTTTGGGAGGAAATGACGAGGACCCGCAATTTAATCAAGCCATACAACGCGCTAGTGCAGCCTATAAGGGTCAAGGTAGTTTTGTAGATTACTTCGCTAAAGAATACGAACAACTGAGCCCTGAAACAGGATTGGCCCGTATTTTTTACAGAAAGAATCGTAAGGCGGAACTTCCAGACCAATACAACTCTACCAACCAACAAATCTATGATTGGTTAAAGAAAGAGGAAAAAGCGAAAGTAGGGGAGACGTATGAAGTAATTCGTACCCGTATCGATCAGTTTAACGTAACACAACCAAATGTGCAGCGATTAGACAATGGCAGAATCTTGGTTGAATTACCTGGGGTTGATAATCCAGACAGAGTTAGAAAACTGTTGGTTAGTTCGGCTCAGTTAGAATTCTGGCAAGTGTATAACAACGACGAAGTATACAAGTACTTCGAAGATGCTCGACCTATTATTTCTGAAAAGTTAAGAGCAGCACAACAAAAAGATACAACCAAAGAAGCAGTTGTTAAAACCGTATCTGATGACTTTGCGAATGTGAAAGGATTAGAAACGGCAGTGGATTCTCCAGCAGTTGTTGATGACTTTGCTGGGCTAAAGGACACGTCTAAAGGAAAAGATACTACAGGAAAAGATACAGCTCAAAAAGAATTGACTCGTGAAGAGCAGATGATTGAATATCCTTTGATGTCTAGAATGGCGTTGCCACAAGACGAACAAGGAAATGTAATGATTCGTAGCTTTATCGGTTTCGTGAAAAGCACTGAAGTGCCATTTTTCGAAGAGCAATTTGCTGATCCTGAAGTAAGAGCGTTATTCCCTGACGATTTAGTGTTTAAGTGGAGTTTCGAAGAAACAGAAGATGGTTTTGTAACCTTATATGCCTTACGTGGTGTTAACGGGAAATTCCCTGTATTGGATGGCGATGTAATTGACAACGCGCGTCCAACGATTAGCCCTAACGGTTCATACGAGGTGACCATGTTGATGAATAATACGGCTGCAAAAGAGTGGTCGATTATTACTGAACAAGCATCGAGCAAAGCAAATAAAGAAGCAATCGCGATTGTACTTGACAATAAAGTATATAGCGCACCTACAGTTCAAGGCAAGATTCCAAATGGTAGTTCTAGTATTTCTGGAAACTTCGAAATGGAAGATGCTGAAGATTTAAGTAATATTCTTAAAGCGGGTCGTTTATCGGTTCCTGCACAAATTGTTGAAGAATCTGTTGTTGGTCCTACACTTGGAGCTGCAGCAATTAACGCTGGTTTAATCTCTTTAGCGATTGGATTCTTAGCGGTTATCTTGTTTATGATGTTCTACTACGGTAAAGCAGGTGTATATGCCGTTATCGCTTTGTTAGCAAACTTATTCTTTATCCTTGGTGTACTTTCTGGTTATGGTGCGGCATTGACGTTACCAGGTATGGCTGGTTTGGTACTAACCATAGGTATGGCCGTTGACGCGAACGTACTGATCTTTGAAAGGATTAAGGAAGAACTTGCCTCGGGTAAAGGCTTTAAAGCTGGAGTTCGACATGGTTATAAAGCAGCGTTAACGTCGATTATTGATGCAAACGTTACTACCTTGATTGCAGCAGTGATCTTAATGACTTTAGGAAAAGGTCCAGTTGCTGGTTTCGGTATCATCTTATTAATCGGTATTCTTTCTTCATTATTCACTTCAATCTTGTTGACTAGATTGTTTGTTGAGCGTGACATCGCAAAAGGAAATGAAATAGCATTCAATACAAGTGGTAGTAAGAATATGTTAAAGACATTCAACTACAACTTTATTGGAAACAGAAAGAAGTTCTATGTAATCTCTTCTATCATCATTTTAGCCGGTATCGGTTCAATGATAACAAGAGGCGTAAATACAGGTGTTGATTTTAAAGGTGGATGGTCATATGTAATGAACATCGAAGGTGCTACGAATACGGAAGATATTCAGTCTGCCATTAAGCCAGAAATAAACAACACTGACGTAGAGGTTAAAACCTACGGAACGGATGGTTATTATAAGGTAACTACTTCTTACAGAATTGCTGATAAAGATTCATTGGTTGGAGAAGATGTTAAAGCGGCGATCGTAAAAGGACTTAGCAAGTATGGGGTAACTGAGAAATCAGTTATGTCAGAATCTAAAGTGGGTCCAACCATCGCAGAAGACATTAAGAGAGATTCTACTTTAGCGATTATTTTATCGCTAATTGGTATGTTTATTTACATCGTAGCTCGATTTAGAAAATGGGGTTACGGACTTGGTGCAACTGTGGCACTTTTCCATGATGTATTAATCGTATTCTCGTTGTACTCAATTCTACCAATGTTTGTAAACTTCTCAATGGATGTGGATCAAGCGTTTATTGCAGCAATCTTAACGGTAGTTGGTTATTCGATTAACGATACGGTGGTTGTATTTGATAGAGTAAGAGAATTCTTAGGCTTGCACAAGTACGAAAAGAACACTTCTGGTGTCATTAATGACGCGATTAACCAAACACTAAGCAGAACGTTGGTAACGTCGTTAACAACGCTATTGGTTGTGGTAATCTTGTTCTTATTCGGTGGAGAAGGCTTGAAAGGTTTCACTTTTGCTCTATTGATTGGTGTGGCAGTAGGAACGTATTCTTCTATCTGTATCGCAACGCCAATTGTGGTTGACTTTATGAAAAGAAAAGAACAGTAATTGTTCTAACAATATATTTTAAAGGTCCGCCATTTGGCGGACCTTTTTTATTTACTCGTTATTCAAGGTGCTCGACGTTAGGAGAGTGCGCAGAATCTGCTGAAGTAGTATTTACACGAGTCAAAGGATTTTATCATAAAGCACTTACGATGATTATGCTCTGACGTTGGGAGAGGAATCATTTTAATAGCATTTAAGAATGCTACGTTTGAACGTGAAAAATGGCTTCGTTTACATTCTAACCAATAAAAACAAAACAACACTTTATGTAGGTGTTACAAGTGATTTGAGATACAGGCTATGGCAACATAAGACCAAATTTTACCCAAATAGTTTTTCTGCCAGATATGAATTAAACAGGTTATTGTATTTCAAATTTTTCGAGAGAATCGACGAAGCGAATAAATATGAGCGGTATTTAAAGGGTAAGAGTAGGGCATATAAGGAGAAGCTAATTGCAGAAATTAACCCAGGCTGGAATGATCTTAGTGAGTTGGCAAATGATGTCCAAATTTTTTGAATGAATGTCTTTCAGAGAATCCGACGTAAGGAGGATACGAAGAATCTGTCAACATTGGCAGGAGAATGAATGTGGTAATTATGAACCAGTTCAACAGATTCTTCCGTTTGTCGTGCCTCCAAACCTCTGAATAACGATGGATTGGAATATCGAAAACCTTAAATGAAAAAAGCTCCTATTAAGGAGCTTTTTTACATTAAATCAAATGCGACTTGATTAAAATGTATTGATCTTTATGCGTTTTGAAATTTCTTCTACATCGCTCTTAAACTTGCGGTCGGTGTCCATCAAATCACTAACGGTTTGACAAGCATGTATCACCGTTGAGTGGTCACGACCACCGAAGTGCATACCAATTTTCTTTAAAGGAGCTTTGGTCAATTGCTTGGCAAAGTACATGGAAATCTGGCGTGCTTGTACAATTTCTCTTTTTCTTGTTTTCGACTTAAGCTGCTCGATAGATAACGAGTAGAAATCGGAAACAAGTTTTTGGATGTATTCGATAGAGATTTCGCGTGAAGCATTCTTTACGAAGTTCTTCACCATCTTTTTAGCTAAGTCTAAATCGATGTCTTTGCGGTTTAAAGACGCTTGAGCCAATAAAGATATCAATGCACCTTCGAGTTCTCTAATGTTAGAATCGATGTTGTGGGCTACATACTCTACAACCTCTGCATTCAGCTTAATGCCGTCTTCATACATCTTGTGTTCAAGAATAGAAATACGTGTTTCTAAATCAGGCACCTGAAGGTCAGCTGATAGTCCCCACTTGAAACGAGACAGCAATCTTTCATCAACATCCTTCAAGTCTCTTGGAGCCCTGTCAGAGGTTAAAATGATTTGCTTACCGTTTTGGTGTAGGTGGTTAAATATTTGGAAGAAAATTTCCTGTGTTTTTTCTTTTTTAGCGAAGAACTGAACGTCATCAACAATTAATACATCTAACAATTGATAGAAGTTTAAGAAATCGTTGTTGTTGCCATTCTTACATGAGTCAACATATTGGTTGACGAATTTTTCAGATGAAACAAACAAAACAGATTTGTTTGGAGACACTTCTTTAATTCTATTGCCAATAGCATGAACCAAATGTGTTTTTCCCAATCCAACTGAACTGAAAATCATCAATGGATTAAAGGCAGTTCCACCTGGCTTGTTTGCCACAGCAAATCCCGCCGATCGAGCCAATCGATTACAATCGCCTTCAATAAAATTATCGAAGGTGTAATTTGGATTTAACTGACTATCTATATTGATTTTCTTTAATCCAGGAATAATAAACGGGTTGTGAATGTTTGCATTGACATTCAAAGGAATACCTACCTCATTCTTATTATTATACCCTGCATTTCTCGTTGGAACGTTAATAGTGTATGCATGTGGATTACGTGAGCTCGTGCTGCTGTTATCCACAATGATGCTGTATTCTAGTTTTGATCCAACACCCAATTCTCGGTCTAAGGCTTTACGTAATAAGGTTACATAATGCTCTTCCAACCATTCATAAAAAAACTGACTAGGTACTTGAATTGTTAAACTCTTATCCTCAACCTTAATTGGTTTAATTGGGTCAAACCAAGTCTTGAAACTTTGAGGGTTTACGTTGTCCTTAATTAAGGACAGACAATTCTTCCATACCTTTTCGTGTTCTACAGTCATTTAAGTTTTTAGTTATAAGCCATTTAGCGATTTTAGACAGGTAATGCGACACCTTTCCCCTTAAATCGTGGGTAAAATTGTCTAAAAAAAAATTAGAAAAAAAACGAAAGTCGCTTGTGTTTTAACTAATTTTTACTGTACAGTTACGCTCAATTTGGGCCTCCAAAACGCTATGTGCTTCATAATCAATTTTCCCAAGATTTATCCCAGCCCATCCTGTTTGTAAGATGTTAACAACTTTGCCATGATTGTTGATAACCTGAGTGGGGCGGTCTAAAAACGTATGTGTATGACCTCCCAATATTAAATCTATATGTTTCGATTGTTTCGCAAATGTTACGTCTGAAACCTTATCTGTCTTATACTCATAGCCTAAGTGAGACAAACAGATAATTAAATCACATTTCTTTTTCTCTTTTAAATGACTTGCGGTCTCGTTTGCATATAAAATTGGATCGCGATATTGAACTCCACCATATAATTTTTTAGAAACCAAACCGGCTAATTCGATCCCAATTCCAAGAACCCCAATCCGAGTTCCTCCTTTTGTGAAAATTTTATAAGGTTCAACATGAGATGCCAACGATGTGTTGGTGAAATCATAATTACAATTAAGAAATGGGAATTTGGCAGAGGGTAGCTGTTTAACCAAACCGTCAATTCCGTTGTCAAAATCATGATTGCCTAAAGTCGCAGCGTCATATCTCATTTGTGACATGAGTTCAAACTCAAGTTTGCCTCCAAAGAAATTAAAATAGGGTGTCCCCTGAAATATGTCTCCTGAGTCAAGTAACAGTGTGTGTTTGTTCTCTGACCTTATTTTATTGATCAATGCTGCTCGTTTACTCGCTCCCCCTAATCCTTGGTATTTGCCACCATCCATCGGGAAAGGTTCTATTCGACTATGCCAATCATTGGTAAATAAGATAGAAAGACTAGAGCGATTTTTGCCAATCGATATCAGTGGCGAACTGGCCAAGGCCAATCCCATTGCTGCTTTAGAAGACGATATGAGGAAGTCGCGTCTATTCATCTAAGTTCGGGTCCCAAATGATTCTGCCATCGACTTGCGAACTGAAAGGGGCAGTTTCCGTAGTGTTCGAAAAGCCTTCAATCAATGCCTGTCTAATAAGTATGTTCGTTTCGGTTCTTGGTTTGCCCACGAACACGTTATATCCATCGCCACCATCAGCAAGGTAGTTTGACGTTAATATTTTGTACGTTTTGTTATTTGTAAATGCTTGTTCACCCGCCATAAAACACGCGCCACTTTTGTAATTTACAATAGACGTATGTGTTACACCAGCAATAGGTTCTCCTCCTTTTACGAGAATGTGGCTGGCTAATGCGTTTAATTCTGTTGAATCCAATTCCACAATCACCAAGGTGTTGTCGAAAGGCATCAATTCAAAAATGCGACCAATGGTAACAGCTCCTTTCGGTATTGGTGCGCGTAAACCACCATGATTCATAATACACAAGTCAAGACTTTCGTCAATTTCAGACAAGCCATATTGCATTAACATATCACAAACACCATTACCCAATGCGGATTCTGGTCGGGCCTTGATCATTTCAAAAGCAGAGTAGCCAATCACAACGTTCATCTGACTGCCAATCTGGTTTTTATACGGTTGTATTAACGCATCTATTTTTTGATGGGTCTCGGTCCAGTTAGAATCTAATTGCTGTAGCCCGCCTTGTTGGACGGAGGTATATGGCAACCTATTGCATGCCTGCAAAGCAAAAAAGCCCAGTACATATATATATAAGGTAGTTTTAGAAGACAAGATCTAGTTCTTTTTTAAGGAAGCCTATAGTCGTTGCCGCCATATTGCTCTTGGTCTTCGATAACTCAGTCAAAATTGCTTTGCCTAAATCAACAGCTTTTGACTCTTCCGTCATGCTTTGAAAGCTCTTCTCTATAAGTTGTAGTCCTTTTTCACGACTCAATTTAATCATTTGCCATGCTTGGTCACTTATGTATATCTGTTGTGAGATGTTGTGGTTGAATTCGTCGTTTATTGATTGTGTTAACTGAAACTTCAACTCTGTGGCACTTTTCATTGGGTCTGCCAAACGCATTACGGCATTGTCAAGGCGGATACGTTCAAGCAATATGGTGAATCGTTCATAGGCTTGTAAACGTATAGGCGTTAATTCATTCGATCGCTTGGTTTTTACATCAAGCTCCTTGCGCCGAAAATCTTCATCCAACATTTTCTTCAGTGTAAAGTAGGTCACTAGGAATACCACCACTGCTGGTAATAGAAAATGAAGCATTTCAAGAAAAAAGGTCAATGTGTCCATTGCTAATAGTGTCATAACGATTGTCAGTTATTAGGTTGTAAAACTAAACCAATAACGTATTTGTTACCCTTTTTAATCTTTAAATTTAAATAAATTTGTAAGGAATGGAAGCAGAAAAAACTACGGTAGCGGCGCCAATTACCTTTACAGAAGGGGCAATCAAGAAGTTGGGTGAAATAAAAGCCGAACAAACAGACGCATTAGCGCCTTACTTGCGCATTGGTGTAAAAGGTGGAGGGTGTTCCGGTTTGTCGTATTTGCTTGCGTTTGATCAAAAAGAAGATTCCGACAACGAATATGTCATCAATGATATTCCGGTTGTCATGAATAAGGCTCACGTGATGTACGTGTTAGGCATGGAAGTCGATTATGAATACGGCCTAAACACGAGAGGTTTCACGTTTAATAATCCCAATGCCACAGATACATGTGGGTGCGGGGAGAGTTTTTCGGCGTAAGTCTTACCCCGGTTAGGACGAGATAACTAACAACACACAACTCGGATAAAATAGATACGATCAATACAAACCTGATATCCATCAGTTTGTCTTACACACCACCTTGTTGTACCTTAGTTTTTTATATGAAAAATAGGTGTGAACACAATCAATCCTATCGCTTTTCTTCTATTTAAACCGTAAACTGAGTCAATGCCCGATTTAACAACAACGCTTACCGACTATCTAGACTTTGAACTGGCTTTTATTGTCGCGTATAAACTGGATACGTATTCTGAAGATGTTGCCAGTCAAGTGAGAGAAGAAGTCGCTTCAAGAAATTTGAGTCCAGAGAAGCTAGATGCCCTGGTGCAAGAAAAATTAAAAACTGAAATTAACGACCACCAGCAAAAGATTTGCCCAAGGTGTTCATCACAAAAAATAGTAACGAATAAAGAGGAATTTCACGGCAACAATAAAGCCTTCGGATTGGATTCAGGGAAGCCCTTGACCTTCATAGAGTACAAGTTGTGTGGTGTATGCGGTTGGAACTTTTTAGTCGATGAGACGCGTGAAGAAAAGAATGAAAGGCGGACGTCTGTTTTTTTGTCAATTGTGCTTTTTATTCTAATTGTGCTCTTGATGACGTATGTAATTGAATGGGCAACGTCTTAAAGTTTGCCGTATATCAGACAAAAAAAAAGTCCCATTAGCGTTAGCCAATAGGACTTTATTATTTAAAGTTGATTTCTTATTCTGCGATAACGTCAATATCGATTTCAGCTTCAATACCTCTGTGCAAATTGATTTTTGCTTTGTATTCGCCTAATTCTTTGATGTCACCTGGGATTGAGATTTTTCTTCTGTCAACATCGTGACCAGCATCTTTCAACGCCTGAGCAATTTGAATCGTAGTAACAGATCCGAAAATCTTACCGTTGCTACCTGCTTTAGTGCCAATAGAAAGCTTAAGGCCTTCCAATGTTTTAAGCAAGGCTTTTGCGTCAGCAATGACTTGAGCTTGTTTACGTTGTGTTTGCTTGATGTTTTCTTCTAATACCTTTAAGCTAGAAGAGGTAGCGATAGTTGCTAATCCTTGTGGGATTAAGTAATTACGACCGTAGCCATTTTTTACTTCTACCACATCGTCCTTATAACCTAGTTTTTGTATGTCTTCTCTTAAAATTACTTTCATTTTACTACAATTATAAAGTTAGACTTATTTCAACTGATCGGTTACGAAAGGAAGCACTGCAATGTGTCTCGCTCTCTTTACTGCTTGAGCTACTTTACGCTGATACTTTAAAGAAGTTCCAGTAAGACGTCTTGGTAAAATTTTACCTTGCTCGTTTACAAACTTCAATAAGAAATCAGGGTTTTTGTAATCAATGTACTTTATGCCACTTTTCTTAAACCGGCAATACTTGTCGCCTCTGTCAACAGGGCGATTTCTGAATACATAATTCGTTGATGATTTTCTTTTACTCATACCGCTTCTTTTTCAGTTTCTTTCTTTTTGTTAAACTCACCTTTACGTCTACGCTCGTTGTATTTAACTGCGTGTTTGTTAAGTGCCAACGTAAAGTAACGCATTACTTGTTCGTCACGGCGATAAGCTAATTCAAGTTTCGCAACCAAATCATTTGGTGCGTTGAACTCAAAAATGTGGTAAAATCCAGTCACTTTTTTCTGGATTGGGTAAGCAAGCTTGGTAAGACCCCAGTTTTCCTCATGGATGATCTCACCGTCATTTTCTGTGATCAACTGTCTGAAGCTTGCGATGGCATCGCCCATTTGCTTTTCAGACAGCACGGGTGTTAAAATAATCACAGACTCGTACTGTTTCATTTCCATTTTATTTTTTAAAAAATTAAAAGTCGGCAAAAATACCTCTTTAAGCCTTTAAAATCAACCCATTTGTGAAATGTATTTATTCGACAATATCTGACAAAAAATAAGGACCCATTTATATCGAATAATGACGCTTTCGCCACGCATCTCATATTGTCATATACGAGTCACACAAACAATTTTATCCATATGGCCAAAAGGCGTCTTCAAAATGCTCAATCTCTGTCCCATTTTTGTTTACAATGATGGCAATAATGTCAAACCTAATGGCTTTGGCAGGTGCGTTTTTAAATGTGTATTCTTCAGCGGCGTCAATCAACATCCGTTCTTGTTTTTTGGAAACAAAGCTTTCTGGATATCCGTATTCTAGGGAACTCCGGGTTTTAACTTCAATGAAAACAGTTGCATTTGTACTTTCAGCGATGATGTCAATTTCCGCTCGACCAATTCGATAGTTGCTATGCAAAAGGCTATATCCTTTTTTGCGCAGAAACACCATAGCGATTTCCTCCCCTTTCTTGCCGAGATGTTGTTCCGACGTTTGCATCTTCATAGAAATCAAATCAGAGTAGGTCAAAAAATAAAGAGAATATCTCTGTGCGTTAGCCTTTAAGCTCCCAGTTCTCTAAGTGCTGTGTAGGCCATCAAGCCACACCCAATTTTTAAAGCAGATTCATCAATATCGAACGTTGGTGTGTGCAGCATCGACGTAATGCCTTTGGCTTCATTGCGAATACCTAGACGGTAAAAACAACTGGGTACTTCCTGAGAATAATAGGCAAAGTCTTCACCTGCTGGCCAAATTTCTAGGTCTTCCACATTTTCTGCTCCTAAATAGTCAACAGCAGCTTGGTAAGCGGTTTCAGTTTTCTCTTCATTGTTATACAAGAAAGGATATCCTTTACGCACTTCAACGTCGCAGGTTGCCCCAAAAGCTGCGGTGATTGTTTTTACAACATGAACAATTTTGTCGTGTGCTTCCATCCGCCATTCTTCGTTGAAAGTTCTAAACGTACCTTCCATCTCTACTTTGTCCGGGATGATGTTGGTAGCGCCAAGGCCAATGATTTTTCCAATGCTTAACACACTTGGAATTGCGGGTTTTGCGGTTCTACTAACGATCTGTTGCAAAGCGGTAATCACTTGCGCAGAAATAGCAATTGGATCAATATTCATGTGAGGATGTGCGCCATGACCACCTTTGCCATGAATGGTAATATAAATTTCATCGGCACTTGCCATATACAGGCCTTTTCTAAAACCAACTTTTCCGGCGTCAATCAACGGCATCACATGTTGACCAATCATTGCGTCAACGTCTGGGTTTTGTAACACCCCTTCTTTGATCATAATGGATGCGCCACCAGGTAGTTTTTCTTCCCCAGGTTGAATCACCAATTTGATGGTGCCTTCAAATGAATCTCGAAGTCGATGTAATATGGTCGCAGCACCTAATAAACTACTCGTATGGACATCATGTCCACAGGCATGCATAACTCCTGCGTTCTGAGAAGTATACTCGGTTTTGTTTTCCTCTTGGATTGGTAATGCATCAATATCGGCCCTTAAAGCCACTGTTTTAGCTCCAGGATTTTTACCTTCAATTAATGCCACCAATCCTGTCTCTGCACAGGTTTTGATGTTGGTGATTCCAATTTTTTCTAAATAAGTTTTGATCCTCTTTTGAGTTTCAAATTCCTTAAAAGACAATTCTGGATGTCGGTGCATTGTTCTACGAAAGGCACGGATGTCTTCGTAAATCTCTTCGGAAATGGTCTTAACCTGCTCTTTTAGCATATTGCAAAGTTAAAGAATGAATTGAGACTGAGTGCCGTATAAACTCGGAGCATTGTTAGACAAGATTCTGAAAAACTTCCTTACTTTGCCTGAATGATTCGCCAGAGTACAATTGATCAAATATTTTCAGCTGCCGCTGTTGAAGAAGTGGTTGGAGATTACGTGAAATTAAAACGTTCTGGTAGCGGTATGGGCGGACTTTGTCCATTTCACAACGAGAAAACACCTTCATTTAAAGTCAGTCCGAACTTAGGCATTTATAAATGCTTCGGATGTGGGAGAGGGGGGAATGTCATCGATTTCGTTATGGAGATCGAAAAAATGAACTACCCTGAAGCACTACGTCACCTGGCTTCAAAATACCATATTGAAATTGAGGAAGACCAAGCCAATAAAGAAGAATTATCTGAGCAAGTCAAACTGCGTGAAGGCTTATATGCGGCTTTAGAGTTTGCAAGAAACTATTTTTACAAAAACCTCCACGACGACGAAGAGGGTCGAACAGTGGGCTATTCCTACTTTAAGGAACGTGGTTTAACTGACCAAACGATTGAGTCTTTTGGATTGGGCTATGGTAAAAACAGTTGGGAAGCTTTTCATAAAGTAGCTACTGAGGCTGGGTATGCCGAAGACGTTTTGGAAAAAGCGGGCTTAATTAAAGAGCGAAATCGGACGGAAGAAGAAGCTGACGTTAGTTATTACGACGTCTACCGAGAGCGGGTTATGTTTCCCATACACAATGTGGGTGGTAAGGTGGTTGGCTTCGGTGGAAGGCAATTGCGAAGTGATAAAAAAAGTCCGAAATACATCAACTCCCCTGAAAATGAGGTGTACCATAAATCCAGTGTGTTGTATGGTTTGTATCAAGCCAAAAAAGCGATAAGAACTCAGGAAACGGTCTATTTAGTTGAAGGATATTTGGATGTCTTGATGCTCGCTCAAAGTGGCATCGAGAATGTAGTAGCAACCAGTGGAACGGCGCTTACACCAGATCAAGTCAAGCTGGTGAAACGTTTTTCGGAAAATGTAACCATGTTGTTTGATGGTGATTCTGCGGGTATTAAAGCGGCCATGCGTGGGGTAGATTTGCTACTAGAAGGCGGTTTAAATGTGAAGATTGTAGTCTTTCCGGAAGGAGAAGATCCCGATTCATATTGTCGCAAACTAGGTGGGACAGGATTGACCGAGTTCATTGAAGCTGAGCAAAAGGATTTTGTGCGATTTAAAACAGAAATTCTCCTTAAAGAAAAAGGAGATGACTCTGTTGGATTAAGTGAAACCGCTAGAGAGGTTGTTGAAACCATCGTCAAAATTCCAGATCCCTTAAAACGAAATGCTTTTATAAAGCAAACTGCCAATATTCTACAGTTCGATGAAGCCTTGTTGATGGCTGAAGCGAAACGGATTAAAAATGCAGCAACAAAAGCCTTTAATCGTCAAGCAAGTGCGCGCGACCAAGCGACATTTATAGAACCAGTACCCACGTTAACGCCTGATCTAACGCAAGAGGCCCATAATAAGGAACAGGCTATTTTAGAGTCACTTATTTTATACTGTGATGAGTCGTATGATGAAGAAATCGACGTTGCGGGTTTTATTTTTAGTGAGCTTGAAGAAGATGCATATGTATTTGAGGACCCAGAATTTGCTGAGTGCATTGAACAAGCCAAAGAGTATTACACCTTTAATGACTCATTGGACGAAAGCTTTTTTACCAAACACAGGGTGTTAGGTAAAATGGCAGCCGATGTGCTGTCTGTGAAATATAAGCTTAGTCCGGTGTGGTTAGAAACGCACGAAATATATGTGACGCCAGATTCCGAGAACTATTTACAAGTGGTGATCGACAATCTGAATTATTTGAAGCTGTATAAAATTAGTCAGGTATATGCAAAGGAAATGAAGAAACTGCAGGAGGCTGAAACCGAAGAAGATTCTAAAATCGCTCAAGCACGTGTGTTTAAGATTTTGGAAATTAGAAAAACGATTACGGCAAAATTGGGGATTGAAGGCGCCATTCCTGAATAAAAAAATGTCCGTTAACCTGTTGGAAAACGAACATTTTCATTTAATAAGTTTAATTCGACTACATCTCAGGGAAACTAGTCTTTTCCCAACACTCAAATTGTTGAATCACGTCGTCACTCAGTTTTGCGCCATTTCTCGGCATAGCTTCAAAACCATTTTCATGTTTGATGGCACCTAAAAAGTTTGCTTTTTCTGCAGCAGCTTTTACTTCGGCATACGTACCAAGTTTGAAACCTCCGGCAGACACTGCGTGGCATGAAGAAGTGTTACATGACATGTCAACAATGGCTTTAATGTGTCCATTGTAGGTGATGGCAATGCTGTCACACAACTCTTGAGATTGGTTGTTGGTTGATGGAGTTGGTTTTTCATCCTTACAACTGTACATCAACAAAAAAGCGGCACTTACCGCTATGAGTAATATTTTTTTCATACTGTTTTTCTTACAGCCCAAAAGTATTAATAAATGACAAAATAGAATCGACAAGTTTCTGTGGGAAGTGTCAAAGTTTTTAGATGAGTCGATCTTTTTTAGTAATGGTGTTGTCAGCACAGTTGTATATCGACCCTGGGAACTTGTTGATGATTCGATAATCATGGGTCGCCATTAATATCGAAGTGCCGTTGTCGGCAATGTCGTGAAGCAGCTTCATAATGTCATCCGACACATCAGGGTCTAAATTACCCGTTGGTTCGTCAGCAAGTATCACCGAAGGCTCGTTCAATAACGCTCTAGCGATTACAATACGTTGTTGCTCCCCACCTGATAATTCGTGTGGCATCTTATAATCTTTAGTCGACAAGCCAACCAAATCGAGTACTTCCTTAGCTCTTTTTTCCATCTTGCTAGCATCTTTCCATTCGGTGGCTTTTAACACGAACAAAAGGTTGTCCATTACGTTTCGGTCCGACAACAA